>NZ_CP147915.1 GCF_039645585.1 Sulfurimonas sp. HSL-1656 | reverse complement strand
TTGCAAGCAACGTAAACACGGGGCTTTTTGAATAACATTCACAGGTGAATAACTTTTTTCACAGGGGGAAAATAGGTGGTAATTCTCGGTATTGACCCGGGGACGCGCAACTGCGGTTACGCGTTGATTGAGCTCGACGGTGCAAAGATGCGCCTGATCGAAGCGGGTCTGATCAAAATGAAGCCCGAAGCGCTGCAGCTGCAGATCCCCCAGATGGTGGAGGCGCTGGAGCAGCTTTTCAGGGCGCACCAAATCGATGAAGTGGCGATGGAAGATATTTTCTACGCGCACAATCCGCAGACGGTGATCAAGCTGGCACAGTTCCGCGGCGCGATTACGTTAAAATTGTTACAGGAGTTCGGACAGTTTGACGAATATACGCCTCTTCAGGTGAAAAAGGCGCTGACGGGCAAAGCCAAGGCGGCCAAAGAGCAGGTCGCGTTCATGGTGAAACGGCTGCTGGGGATCACCCGGGAGATCAAACCGCTCGATATCACGGATGCCATCGCGGTGGCCATTACCCATGCGCAGCGGGTCAGGTTTGCGAAAAAGGAGACAAGATGATGGAGTGGATCAAAGATTACGCGGTGCTGTACGAGGATCCCGTGACGTGGCTGATCGCCGCACCGGTGATTTTCGGCCTTATCTATATCGCCGTCAGTTTTTTCGGGGAACGCGGCCGGTAAGGTACAAACCTGAAAACGGTCAGGCGCTTCCTGCCGCCACCGTTGCTTTCAAGTAGCGATGGTACAATACCCCCAATTTGTCATGAAGCGGAGCCACAGGATGCAGGTTGAATTCCTCGAAGTCGATACCCCCTCGAACGTCGCGGTGTCCGCCGCCCGGACCTGTTACTTCCCCAACGGCATCGTCACCCCGGAGGCCAGTGCCTCCTGGTCCCGCAAGGATGATCTGCTCCAGGGGATCTTCAAAGGCGGGCACCATACGACGCTGATGCATACGCATGTCACGATGCTCATCTCGGGGATGAGCCGGCACCTTATCTGGCGGCTGCTGCACGCCCACCCCTACTACAACTCCGAACAGGTCTCCCAGCGCTACGCGAAGATGAAGATCGAGAACTTCGTCTATCCCGCGGCGGGAGAGCGCAGCGATTGGGAAGCGTATTACCAGCACTGTTTTGACGATTACGAGCGGCTCATCGAGGTACTGCTCCCCGACGTCGAAGCGGTCGTGCCGAAGTTCCGCAAAAAAGACAGCCGGAAAAAGGCGCAGGAGATGGCCCGCTACGTCCTGCCCGGCGGAATGAGCGCCTACCTCTACCACACCGTCAACATCATCACCCTTCTGCGCTACATCGCCGTGGCCAAAGCGATGCCGGAGTGCCGTGAGGAGGCGGAGGAGTTCGCCGGCATCGTCGCGGCGAAACTCGTCGAAATGGATGCGTCGCTGGCGCCGCTGGTGGAACATGCCCGCGCTGCCACCCCGGTCTTCCCGGCCTTCGATATGGCGGCGCACAAAGCCAAAATCGGCGTGACCGATGAAGCCGTCAGGGTCTACGACGTCGTCGGCGATGCGGCCTTTGACGTGAATGAAAACTACGCGGACGTCCTGCGCTTTTCACAGATGCTCCCCGACAGCGGCGTGCTGGGCGGTTTCTCCACCTATACCCGCCTCTCGCTCTCGGCCGACGCGCAGAACCAGCGCCACCGCCGCTCCCCGGCCGTGCGCCCTGCCCTGGAATCCATCTACGCCCGAAAGCACTATACCCCGCCCATCATCGCCAAGAACCCCGATGCGCTGGCCATTTACGAACGGGCGATTGCGCGGAGCTACGACTTTTTCGAAGCCCAGCGCGACCTGATCGGGTTCGGCGAGGCGACCTACGCGCTCTCCAACGCCCACGAGATCGAACTGGTGGAGCGCGACGAGTTCACCTCGTTCCACCACAAGGCGCAGATGCGCCTCTGCTACAACGCCCAGGAGGAGATCTTCGATATCGTCTATGCCCAGGTGAAACAGTTGCGTGCGATGGCTGTTCCCGGGGCCGAAGAGCTGCTGCCGCCCTGTGCGACGCGTTTTGCGATGAAGATCAGACCGACCTGCCCCGAGGGGGACCACTTCTGCGGGATCAAGGTCTGGAAGCTCGAGTTTGAAGATTACAAGAGGGAGATATGATGCGTATTGCTACTGTGGCGCTCGTGCTGCTGCTTGCCGGGTTGGCGGGCTGTTCGACAAAGAATATCCGTATCGGCGGAATGATGTGTCCGGAGGGGTACTCGCAGGAGCAGATCCATCAGGATATGCAGGAGTGCCGTTTCTACGGCCCGGCCGAAGATGAAGCGGCGGCGAAAGCGGCCTTCCCGAGAGATGTCGAGCCTGAATGCATCAAGTGCCTCGAAGAGAAGGGTTACAAGATCACCGAATGAGACCTGACGAACGCTTCCACGGCATCGACGACGACTTCCGTTCGCCGTTTGCCCGCGACCGCGACCGCATCATCCATTCGGGCAGTTTCCGAAAGCTCGAGTACAAGACCCAGGTCTTTCTGAACCAGGAGGGGGACTTTTTCCGGACCCGCCTCACCCATTCGCTCGAAGTGAGCCAGATCGCCCGCTCCATTACGGCGGACCTGGGGCTGCGCGAACCGCTGGCTGAAGCGATCGCCCTGGCGCATGACCTGGGTCACACCCCTTTCGGGCATGTCGGCGGCGATACCCTCGATGAGTCTCTGAAAGCCGACGGGCACCCCAACGGCTTTGAGCACAACTTCCAGAGTTTCCGGGTCGTGACGGCACTGGAAAAGCGTTACAAAACCTTCGACGGTCTCAACCTCACCTTCGCGACGCTGGAGGGGATTCTCAAACACTCCTACCCCTACAAGAAACGATTCCTGCCGGCTTGGGTCGAGGAGGCCTTCGATCTCACGCTTCACCCCTCCGTCGAGGCGATGATCGTCGACCGCGCCGACGAGATCGCCTATATGAGCCACGATATCGACGACGGCGTGCACTCGGGACTGATCTCGTATGATACGCTCCGCGAAAGCCCGCTGATCGCGGAAATCCTGCAGAAGGTGTATGATGAGGGGATCGACGAGCGCAACGACGAGATGTTCCGCTACCGCTTCAGTTCCCACTTCATCAACCACCTCGTCTACTCGATGCTGGCCTACTCGCAGCCCCGCGTGGCGGCGCTCCAATCGGTCCGCCTCCCCTCTTCAGAGCCCCTGCCGATCGGCTTCGAGCCGGCGCTGGAGACGGAGATCAAAAAGCTTAAAAAGCTGCTCTACCGCCATCTCTACCAGCACAAAACCATCCTGCGCCATATGTTTGCGGGGAAACAGGCGATCCGCGGGCTCTACACGGCGCTGATGTCGGAACCCAAGATGATGCCGGAGTATTTTTTCGCGCAGCTCGATACCCGCACGCGCCACCGGGTCGTCGCCGACTATATCGCGTCGATGAGCGACCGTTTCGCGATGAAGCTCTACAATGAACTTTACGGACGCATCTGAACGGTCAAACCCGTTTCTAACTCCTTTTTAGGTATAATCGCGAAAAATTTTCGGCGTTTTCTTCGCCTCAGAAGGACTTTCCTTTGCAAAAAATCAGAAACATTGCCGTCATCGCACACGTCGACCACGGTAAAACGACACTCGTTGACGGGCTGCTGTCACAGTCGGGCACTTTCTCTTCCCACGAGCAAGTCGATGAACGTGCGATGGACTCCAACGCCCTTGAAAAAGAGCGCGGGATCACCATTCTCTCTAAAAACACGGCAATCCGCTACAAAGATCACAAGATCAACATCATCGACACCCCGGGCCACGCCGACTTCGGCGGCGAGGTCGAGCGTGTCCTCAAAATGGTCGACGGCGTCCTGCTGCTCGTCGATGCGTACGAAGGTGTCATGCCGCAGACGAAATTCGTCGTCAAGAAGATGATCGCCCTGGGCAAGAAGCCCATTGTCGTCATCAACAAGATCGACAAACCGGCAGCAGAGCCTGACCGTGTCGTCGACGAGGTATTCGACCTCTTCGTCGCGATGGAAGCCAGCGAAGAGCAGCTGGAGTTCCCGATCGTTTACGCTGCAGCGCGCGACGGGATCGCGAAAATGGACATGAGCGACGAGGACGGCAACTTCGAGTGCCTTTTCGAAGCGATCGTCAACGAGATCCCCGAGCCGGAAGGCGACGCGGGCAACCCGGCGCAGGCACAGGTCTTTACCCTGGACTACGACAACTACGTCGGTAAGATCGGTATCGCGCGTATCTTCAACGGAACGATCAAGAAGGGCGACAACGTCATGCTCGCCAAAGCTGACGGCGAGATGGTCAAAGGGCGTCTGAGCAAGCTGATCGGTTTCCACGGTCTGAGCCGTATGGAGATCAATGAAGCCGAAGCGGGTGATATTATCGCCTTCGCCGGTTTTGAAACCGTCGACGTCGGCGACTCCGTCGTCGACCCGTCCAACCCGATGCCGCTGGACCCGATGCATATCGAAGAGCCGACGCTCTCCGTCGTCTTCTCCGTCAATGACTCGCCGCTGGCGGGTACTGAGGGGAAACACGTCACGTCCAACAAGATCAAAGACCGCCTCGAGGCGGAGATGCAGACGAACGTCGCGATGCGTCTGGAGACGATCGGCGAAGGGAAGTTCAAGGTTTCCGGCCGCGGTGAACTGCAGATCACCGTTCTGGCAGAGAACATGCGCCGCGAGGGTTACGAGTTCGGTATCGGTCGTCCGGAAGTCATCGTCAAAGAGATCGAAGGGGTCAAATGCGAGCCGTTCGAGCACCTGGTCATCGATACACCGGATGACTTTACCGGAACCATCATCGAGCGCCTCGGCAAACGCAAGGCGGAGATGAAGTCGATGGTGCCGATGGGCGAAGGGTATACGCGTATCGAGTTCGAGATCCCTGCGCGCGGCCTGATCGGCTTCCGCGGCATGTTCCTCACCGATACGAAAGGGGAGGGGGTCATGAACCACTCTTTCCTGGAGTTCCGCCCTTATTCCGGTACGGTCGAAAGCCGCCAGTACGGCGCGCTGATCTCCATGGAGGGCGGTACGGCGATGGCCTACTCGCTCTTCAACCTCCAGGACCGCGGCGTCCTCTTCATCGAACCGCAGGACAAGGTCTACGAAGGGATGATTATCGGCGAACACTCCCGCTCCAACGACCTGACCGTCAACCCGATCAAGGGCAAGGCGCAGTCCAACGTCCGCTCTTCCGGTGCCGACGAAGCGATCAAACTCGTTCCGCCGCGCGATATGAACCTCGAAAAAGCGCTGGAGTGGATCGAAGACGACGAGCTGCTCGAAGTCACGCCGGAGAATGTCCGTATCCGCAAGCGCTACCTGACGGAAAACGAGCGCAAGCGCAACGACCGCAGCAAAAAATAACCGTTTTTCCATACTTTCGCCCGGGCGTCACGCTTCCGGGCACCCCTCGATTTTTTCCGCGCAATCTCCACTGTTTTAAAGCATTTCAAACCTCACTTTCGCCATAATCATTCACTTAACAATGACGAGGAATCAGCAGCATGCAGCGCAAACAGATCTATAATCCGGATTCACACGAACACGTCAATGACCGCCGTATTTTCGGGGGTAATCCCACGGGTATTTTCGAGCTCAACAATATCAAATACCAGTGGGCGTACAACCTTTGGGAGATGATGCTCAACAATACATGGTTCCCCAAAGAGGTCGATATGACGCGTGACGCCATCGATTACAAGAATCTGACCGATGCGGAGAAGACGGCCTACGACAAGGCGCTGTCGCAGCTGATCTTTATGGATTCCCTGCAGACGAACAACCTGATCGACAACGTCAACCCCTACGTGACCGCTCCGGAAGTGAACCTGATCCTCGTGCGCCAGTCCTTCGAAGAGGCACTGCATTCGCAGAGCTACGCCGTCATGGTCGACTCCATCTCGAAAAACAGCGCGGAGATCTACGAACTGTGGCGCCGCGACATGATGCTCAAATCGAAAAACGACGCGATCGCCGCCATTTACCAGCGTCTGGCGAAGGAACCGACGGAGCGTAACTTCGTCCTGGCCTGTTTTGCGAACCAGATCCTGGAAGGCATCTACTTCTACAGCGGATTCACCTACATCTACACCCTGGCGCGTTCGGGCAAGATGCTGGGGTCGGCGCAGATGATCCGCTTTATCCAGCGTGACGAGGTGACGCACCTGGTGCTCTTCCAGAACCTTATCAACACGCTCAAGCGCGAACGTCCGGACCTCTTTACGGCGGATCTGAAAGAGGAAGTGTACGAGATGTTCAAAAAGGCCGTCGAACTCGAGACGGCATGGGGCAAATATATCACGCAGGGGCAGATCCTGGGTCTTACCGACGGCATCGTCGAGCAGTACATCCAGTACCTGGCCGACGAACGCCTCACCAAGGTCGGTTTCGAGAAGCTCTACAACGTTACGCACCCTATCAAGTGGGTCGACGACTTCTCCAAGTTCAACGACCAGAAAACGAACTTCTTCGAAGGCAACGTCACCAACTACTCCAAAGGCAGCCTCAGCTTTGACGACTTCTAAGCCGCGTCCCCTCTGCACCCTGACTTTCGGGACGCAGGGACGCCCCTACGATGAAAACCTTGCCACGCTACTCTCCCTGATCGACGACACGCCCGAGAACGCCATCGTACTGGCTCCGGAGGTCTGTCTGACCAATTTCGATTACGATACCTTCGACAGGGCCGCCGACTTCGCGATCGTCGCGGATGAAAAGCTGCGCGAAAAGAGCCGGAGCCGGACGCTGATCATTACGATGATCGTGCGGCGGGAAGAGGGTGTTTTCAACGTCGCCCGGGTCTACCACGGCGGCGCGCTGCTGCATGAGCAGGCGAAAGCGAAACTCTTTACCATCGGCGAGGAGGAGCAGTGGTTCGCTGCCGGCCCTTCGGAGGCAATCGTGCCTTTCGAGGTGGACGGCATCCGCATCGGCATACTGATCTGCTTCGAACTGCGCTTCACGGCGCTCTGGGAGCAGCTGCGCGGCGCGGAGATCATCTGCGTACCGGCCCAGTGGGGGCGGCTGCGCGCCGCGCACTACGACATCCTCGGCCGGGCGCTGGCCGTCGCTAACGAGTGCTACGTGCTGCAAAGCGACACTTCCAACGACGACACGACGGGCCAGAGCGGCATCATCACCCCTTTCGGCGAATGCGCGCGCAACGGCGGCGATGCCCTCCTGGTACAGCCCTATGAGCCTGCCGAGGTGAAAAAGATGCGCCGCTATCTTGATACGGGAATACGATGATGAATGCCATTGCCGCCATGCGCAATAAAAAACTCGCCGAAGCGATCCGCGCAAGGATCGAAATCAGTGACGGGGTGTTTGACGCCATCGCATCGACGAACCGCGAGGTCTACGTCCCCAACGGCTTCAAACAGCACGCTTTCAAGCTCGATGCACTGCCGATCGGGGCGGCGCAGTGGATCAGCTCCCCTCTGACCGTGGCGAAGATGACCGAATACCTGCAGTGCGACGGCGCCGACCGTGTCCTGGAAATTGGCTGCGGCAGCGGCTACCAGGCCGCGGTGCTTTCACACCGTTTCCGCGGCGTCTTTACGATCGAGCGGATCGACTCGCTGATGCGCGAGGCGAAAAAGCGTTTTCGGGACGAGGGGATTACGAACATCCATACCCGTACCGATGACGGCCAGCTGGGCTGGCCCGCCTATGCCCCCTTCGACCGTATCCTCTTTTCCGCCTCTGCAGACCATATCCCGCAGGCCATTATCGACCAGCTCGCCCCCCGCGGCGTCCTGGTCGCGCCGATGGAGCGCGACGGGGGGCAGGTTATCGTCCGCTATGTTAAAATAGGCGATCAGCTTATTGAAGAGGAGCTTGAAGTGTGTTCTTTTGTACCGGTACTTGACGGGGTTCAGAAATGAAAATCGGCAAGGTATGGAATGAGAAATTTTCACGGGAGGGGTTCTTGTACGGTACCCAGCCCAACGTCTACCTCAAAGAGGTGATGGATGCACTTCCCAGGGGCGCGCGGATCCTTTTCCTCGGCGAAGGGGAGGGCAGAAACGCCTGTTACGCGGCGGAAAACGGTCTTGAAGCCCACGCTATCGACGCTTCCGAGGTCGGGCTGGAGAAGCTGCAGGAGATGGCGCGGAGCAGGGGGGTCACGGTCGAGGTGAGCCATCTGGACCTTGCGCACTGGGAACCGGAGGAGACCTACGACGCGGTGCTCTGCTCCTACCTGCACCTCGAGGAGCCGCTGCGCACGGCGGTGTTCGTCAAAGCGCTTTCCATTGTCAACAGGGGCGGTGTCTTTGCCGGTGAATTTTTTGCGACTTCGCAGATTGAGCGAGATTCGGGCGGCCCGAAAGCGCTGGAACTGCTTTACGAGCTCAAAAGCTTCGAGAAGCTCAAGCGCCCCTGGTTCGACGTTGAAATGCTCGAAGCATGCAGTGTCGAACTGGATGAAGGGAAGGGGCACCAGGGGCTCGCGGATGTCATCCGTGTCTCTTTCCGCCGCAACAGCGACCCGCGCTTCAAGATCACGCTGCCGGAGCTGACGCTCAGTGCCCTGCTGGCACGCTCGACGGCTGCCTACGGGGCGCGGCCCATCCTGCGGAACGTCGACGGAAGCCAGACCCTGACTTATGCCGAGTTCGGGGAAGCGGTCGACGCGCTTAAAACACGTCTGGCGGCTGCGGGCATCAACCGCGGCGACCGCGTTGCGCTCTGCAGCGAGAACATGCCAAACTGGGGTGTCGTCTACTTTGCCGCCACGACGCTCGGAGCGGTCATCGTCCCCATCCTGCCGGATTTCCACGACAACGAGGTACGCCACATCATCGCCCATTCGCAGAGCAGGGCCGTCTTCGTTTCGGCCAAGAAGCGCGAAGCCCTCGACGAAGGTATCCTTGCTTCGATCGCGATGCTGGTCCTGACCGAGGATCTCAGCGACGACCCCACCTTCGCGAAACGGAGCCCTACGATCCTCGAGAAGGTCAAAGAGGGGGTAAAGGGCTCCAGGCATGCCGATCTCCTTTATAAGCCCTCTGAGGACGATCTGGCGGCGATTATCTACACCTCCGGTACGACGGGGAGCAGTAAAGGGGTCATGCTGACGCACCGCGCGCTGGCGTACGAGGCGCTCGTATCGCAAAGTGTCGTCGAAGTGGTCTCTGATGACCGTTTCCTCTCTATTTTGCCGCTGGCGCATACCTATGAGTGTTCCGTCGGCTTCCTGCTGCCGATGGCCAACGGTGCGAGCGTCTACTACCTCTCCAAGGTTCCGACGCCGAAGATCCTGATCGATGCGATGGCGCAGGTCAAACCGACGGTGATCCTTTCCGTCCCGCTCGTCATCGAAAAGATCTTCAAAAACCGTATCCTGCCGAACTTCCACAAGAATGCCCTCATGCGCACCCTCTATGCCGTGCCGTTCATCCGCAGGGCGCTGCACAAGATCGCCGGCAAAAAGCTCCTGGAGACCTTCGGCGGCGAACTGCGCATCTTCGGGGTCGGCGGGGCGCCGCTCTCGCCGATGGTGGAGCATTTCCTTGCCGATGCCGGCTTCCCGTACGCCATCGGTTACGGTCTGACGGAGACGGCACCGCTGCTGGCGGCGGGCGCACCCTTTAAGACGAAACTGGGGGCGATCGGACCTGCTGTCACCTCGGTCGATCTGCGCATCGTCGATCCGAATGACAAAGGGGTAGGGACCGTCTGGGCCAAGGGGCCGAACGTGATGCTCGGGTATTACAAGGACCCGGTTAAAACGGCGGAGGTCCTGCACGAAGACGGCTGGTTCAATACGGAGGACCTCGGCTACCTTGATCCGGACGGCTACCTCTTCCTCAGCGGGCGTTCCAAAAACGTTATTCTCGGCCCCAGCGGCGAGAATATCTACCCGGAGCAGATCGAAGCGAAGATCATGGAGGATGAGCTGGTCGAGGACGCCCTCGTCTATGATGTGGAAAAGCAGCTTGTAGCCCGTATTCACCTCAATTATGAGAAACTCGACGAGCATATGGATATCACGAAGCTCTCCGAGACGGAACAGCATATTGAGATCGAAAAACTGCTCGAGCGCATCAAAACAGAGACAAATGAAAGCGTTTCCAAGTTCTCCAAGATCGCACGGGTGATCGAGCAGCGCGAACCCTTCGTCAAAACCCCGACGAAGAAGATCAAACGCTACCTCTACACGAACGGCTAACGGTGCGTTCCATCCTGTTTGTCTGTCTCGGCAATATCTGCCGCTCGCCGCTGGCCGAGGCCATCCTCCGCGAAAAGGCGGCGGAAAAGGGGATGGATCTTCGGGTCGATTCCGCCGGCACGGGGTCATGGCATATCGGGGAGCCTCCCTGTGACCACTCCGTGAGGATTGCAAAGCAGCACGGACTGGATATCGGTGCCTACCGTGCGCGGCAGGTCTGCCTGGACGATGCGGCGGTTTTTGACGTCATCGTGGGGCTGGATGCGAAGAACGTTGCCGACCTGGAGCGCATGGGGATGGCTAACGTCTACAAACTCGGCGATTTCGGTTTCGGGGGTGCGGATGTGCCGGATCCCTATTTTTTCCCCGGCTTCGAAGGGTTTGAAAAAGTCTTCTCGATGATCGAGCGCTGCTGCAGCGGGCTGCTGACGCAGCTGGAAACAGATTTGGCCTGAATCCTAACAAATACTAATCTTTCACTATTATCTTTTTATTATCTAATCCGTTATACCATTAAAGTTCGGCCTAAAAAAATGCTCCCACAATTCGACACTGTTTTGACGTCTCAAACGGTATGAAACTGTTTGTTTTACCGCCGGAGATGTGCCGTGTTGTGAACCAGACAGGGACACTCTGAAACCCTCATTGACATGTCACGTACTGCAAAGAGAGGAGAGACGAAATGACGCATGTCTATCTGAACGCCAACGTCATCAAGGATGCACTTAAAGCCCGCGAGATCACTGAACGCGAGGCCAAGGAAATGACCAGCAGACTCAAAGGCTGTGAAGTCAAACGGAGCCGGGAAGGGCGCCGTCGCGAAAGAAAGGTGATCTCCTGATCACCCGCTGAAGGGTGCCTCTTCGTATTTCAAAGAGGTGCCGATCACATAGAGGGGAGCGCTTTTGAGCGCTTCCATACCCCCATAACGGCCAACGGCCAATCCCCACTGACTATTTTCAAACACCACCGTGATCCCTTCATCCGTATCGATAAAACCCAGCTGTTTGTCGTCTACCAGTTTGGCATCGTTCATGCCGCTGATTTCGAAAACAATGTCGATCCAGTCGTAACCGCGGTGTTTGTCCTGGACGGAGAGGGTGAGGGTGGCTGTGGTGGGGCCGTTAAGGGCGAGGGAACGCAGCATGGCCCCTTCGCCGTCAATGATGCGCTCCAGAAGAGTAGCGGCAGCCGAAGGGGTCGAAAGGGGCTTCACTGGCAGCCCACGCATTCCATGGAGCGGTCTTCGACGTCGTTTGTCGCTTCGGGCGACTGTGAGCGCAGGTAGTAGGTCGATTTGATCCCCAGGCGCCAGGCGAGCATGTAGATCTCGTTGAGGTACTTCCCGCTTGCTTTGTCGAGGGTGATAAAGATGTTGAGGCTCTGCCCCTGGTCGATCCACTTCTGGCGGATCGCAGCTGCTTTGACGAGGATGGTCTGGTCGAGGTCATACGCAGGTGTATAGAAGGACCATGTCTCCGGGCTCAGGTTCGGCGCACAGACCGGGATGAGGCCGGAGAGGTTCTCTTCGTACCATTTGCGTTTGTAGACCGGTTCGATCGTCTGCGTCGTGCCCGTGAGGATGGAGATGGAGGAGGTCGGGGCGATCGCCATCAGGTATCCGTTGCGCATTCCCTGTGTTTTGATTGTTTCACGCAGGCTCTCCCAGTCGTAGGCAGAGGCAAACAGCCCGCCGCGGTCGACGAGGTTGAGGACTTCGGCGTTGGCGTGGTCCATCGGCAGAATGCCGCGGCTCCATTTGGAACCTTCGAACTCGGGGTAGCTTCCCTTTTCGACAGAGAGGTTGGATGACGCCTTGATGGCGTTATAGCTCACGGCTTCCATCACTTCGTCGATCTTGTCGAAGTGTTCCTGGCTTCCCCAGCTCACTCCCGCTTCGGCGAGCATCTGCGCTTCGCCCATAACGCCAAGGCCGATGGAGCGGCTGCGGGCGTTAGTGCGTTTGACCTTTTCCAGCGGGTAGAAGTTGAGGTCGATAACGTTATCCAGCGCACGGACGGCGATCGGGACGATACGGTCGATGTCCTCCTTGGTGTTGACGCGTGAGAGGTTGACAGAGGCGAGGTTACAAACAGCCGTCGCACCGTCGACTTTCTCTTTTTCAACGATGTAGATCTGCTGTCCGCCGATGCTGTCGAGTGCCGTGACCTTCTTGGCCGGTTTCTCGATACCGCTGTCGACCTTGACGAGCTCATCCTCTTCGTAGGTGAGGCACTCACCGTTTTCAAACTTGAGTTTGATCAGGTAGTGGTTCGGCTGGGTGTTCTGGAAGATCTCCGTACAGAGGTTGGAGCTGCGGATGATGCCGTAGTGATCGTTCGGGTTAGCCTTGTTAGCGTTGTCCTTGAAACAGAGGAAAGGGCTGCCGGTTTCGAAATAGCTCGTGAGGATCCGTTTCCAGAGGTCCTTGGCTTTGTGGCGCTCTTTGAGGACGCTCTCGTCCTGCTCGAGTTCAAGATAACGTTTTTCAAACGCCTCGCCGTGGAGTTCGGAGAGCTCTTTGCATTCGAGCGGGTCGAACGTCGTCCAGATGCCGTCCTCCTGGACGCGCTTCATAAAGAGGTTGTTGATCCAGAGCGCCGGGAAGAGGTCGTGCGCGCGGCGGCGCTCTTCGCCGGAGTTTTTCTTCAGGTCGAGGAAGTCGATGATATCCATGTGCCACGGTTCCAGGTAGACGGCAATGGCCCCTTTGCGGGTCCCGAGCTGGTCGACGGCAATGGCGATGTCGTTGGTGATCTTCAAAA
This sequence comes from Sulfurimonas sp. HSL-1656, assembly GCF_039645585.1. Classification (NCBI taxonomy): domain Bacteria; kingdom Pseudomonadati; phylum Campylobacterota; class Epsilonproteobacteria; order Campylobacterales; family Sulfurimonadaceae; genus Thiomicrolovo; species Thiomicrolovo subterrani. The sequence goes on along the minus strand of NZ_CP147915.1, from coordinate 2,543,234 downwards.
ACGGTACAGTACCGCCGGCGGCATTCTTGTGGCCGTCGATATACGAACCCATGGAGCGGACCTGTGTCCAGTCCCAGCCGATCCCGCCGCCGAACTTGGAGAGCAGGGCCATCTCTTTGTAGCTGTCGAAGATCCCCTCGATGTTATCCGGTGTCGAACCGATATAACAGGAGCTGAGCTGGTGGCGTGTCGTCCGTGCGTTGGAGAGGGTAGGGGTCGCCATCATGACCTCGAACTTGGAGATCATGTCGTAGAACTTCTTCGCCCACTCCTGCGGATTCTCCTCGTTCTGTGCAAGGAACATCGAGACGGCCATGAACATGTGCTGCGGCAGCTCGATCGGGTCGCCGTTGCGGTCCTTGATCAGGTAGCGGTCGTAGAGGGTACGGATACCGAGGTAGGTGAACTGCAGGTCACGCTCGGGATCGATGTAGGCATCGAGGTCGTCGAGGTCGTACTTGCTGCGAAGCCCCAGCAGGATGCGCCCCTCTTTTTCCCCTTTTTCAAAATACTTTTCCAGTTTGCAGTAACCGGTAAAACCGTTGACGCGGTGGTAAAGGTCAAACAGAAACAGGCGGGCGGCGACAAACGTCCAGTTCGGTGCATCGATATCGATCTTGTCGACAGCGGTTTTGATCAGGGTCTCCTGAATCTCCCGTGACGTGGTGCCGTCGCGGAACTGGATCTGTGCGTCGACTTCGAGTTCGCTCTGGCTAACATTGGTCAGCCCGTTGACCGCTGCGGAAGTGTACTTCTGGATTTTCGTGATATCAAGCGGTTCTCTGCGTCCGTTTCGTTTGAGGATCGTGATCATTATTTGCCTTTACAGAAAGTTCATGTTTTGTATGCAAATGATAGAAAAGAGGGGAAGGCTCTTCCTACACTGTTTTATATGGATTCCTTATCGACCCTCTTGCAATAAAGAGCCAGGAAGATAAGGAAATTATATTCGAATTAGATTGTTATTTGCTAAAGACCCGTGCAAAAATTTTATCCACGTTTTTCGTATAGTAATCGTAGTTAAAACATTCGCGGATCTGCTCTTCGCTCAGACTTTTTCTCAGCTCTTCGTCACCGAGCAGGTACTGCAGATAGAGGCTCTCGCCTTTCTCGTTCAGTGCCGGTTTGCCCTGCTGCAGACCTTCCCATACTTTCATTGCGTTGCGCTGGACGATGCGGTAGGCATCTTCGCGGCTCACACCCTGTTTGGGGAGTTCGAGCAGGACGCGCTGGGAGAAGACGAGGCCGCCCGTGAGGTTCAGGTTTCTCATCATGTTCTCCGGGTAGACGACCATGTTAGCGATGACGTTATTCATACGGTGCAGCATGAAGTCGGAGGTGATGAAAGCGTCCGGCAGCCAGAAGCGCTCGGTCGAGCTGTGGGAGATGTCGCGCTCATGCCAGAGCGAGACGTTCTCCATCGCCGGGATGGAGTAGGCGCGGATCATGCGTGCCAGACCGGTGATGTTTTCGGTCAGAATAGGGTTGCGCTTGTGCGGCATGGCGGATGAACCTTTCTGCCCCTTGGCGAAGAACTCTTCGACTTCGTACACTTCCGTGCGCTGCCAGTGGCGGACCTGAACGGCAAACTTTTCGATGCTGCTCGCCATCAGGGCGAGGGAGGTCGCCAGGCGGGCGTAACGGTCGCGCTGGATCACCTGGTTGGATGCCGGTGCCGGCTGGAGGCCGAGCTCTTCACAGGTGTACTCTTCGAGCTCCAGTGGGGCATGGGCGAAGTTACCCATGGCACCGGAGACCTGGCCGACGGAGATGACCTCCATCGTCTCTTCGAGGTTTTTGAGGTGGCGGTGCATTTCGTCGTACCAGACGGCCAGGACGAGACCGAAGGTGATCGGTTCGCCGTGGATACCGTGGGAGCGTCCGACCATGAGGGTCATCTTGTGCTCTTCGGCGCGTTTCTTGATGGACTCCATGACCATTTTGACGTCGTCGATGATCAGGGCAAGGGAGTCTTTCATCTGCAGGGCTACGGCCGTGTCGATCGTATCGGAGGAGGTCATGCCGTAGTGGAACCAGCGGCTTTCGTCCCCGAGCGTTTCCGAAACGGAAGTGGTAAAGGCGATCAGGTCATGACGCGTCACCTTTTCGATCTCATCAATGCGCTCGACGCTGAAGCCGGCGTTCTCTACGATTTTCTTCGCATCCTCATCGGGAATAAGGCCCAGCTTGTTCCAAGCTTTTACGACAGCTTTTTCCACATCGAGCCAGGCCTGATATTTTGCCTGCATCGTCCATTTGGATGCCATCTCTTCTCTGGCATAGCGTTCAACCATTCTCGCTCCTCATCTGCGCGGATTTACCAGCCGGAAGCGTCGGAAAAGACACATCGTTCCTGTGATAAAATGCCGCTTTTATATAAAGTAGATAATAGCCAAGCGTCACTAATAAAGGGTTTAATTTTGCCATTCGTTCTCAAAGATTTCGTTGCCCCAAAACGCATGAAGGCTTTCCTCTTTTTAATACGCGAACTCGGCTTTACGCAGCGGGATGCGCAGCGCTATATTGCGAAGGGGCGCATCTTTATCGACGGCGAGCTGATGCGGGATCCCGCCGGCGATATCGAGGGTTTGTTTCAGTGTGTTATGTTTGAACCGGTCTCCCGTGGACTCGACCCCGTTTTTCAAACGAAGTCGTTTGCGCTGTTTGACAAACCGAGCGGTGTGCTTGTCCATCCGCAGAACCGCCATACCCCCTACAGTATGGTGGATGAAATACGCCATCGGTACGGTCCGCACGCTAACATCACGCACCGTATCGACCAGGAGACGAGCGGCCTGTTATTGGCCGCGAAGGATAAAGAGAGCGAGCGCACCCTAAAACTGATGTTTGAAAACCGTGAGATGGACAAACGCTATCTGGCCCTGGTGCACGGCCGGATGGAAGCGGACGTCGTCATCGACGCCCCGCTGATCCGCCAGCCGGATGACTCTGCACTGGTGCGCATGATCGTCAAAGTGCATGTGGAAGGGAAGCCTTCACGGACGGATATCAAAATCCTGCGCTATTTCCCTGAGCAGGATATGACCCTTGTCGAGGCGAAACCGCTGACAGGCAGACAGCACCAGATCCGGGTCCATTTGTTTCACGTGAAACATCCGATCGTCGGTGATCCTATCTACGGACAAAATGAAGAGGACGTCGTCCGTTTCCTGGACAAGGGGATCAGCGACGAAGAGCGGATAGGGAAGAGTGGGGCAAAACGTCTTTTGCTTCATGCAAACCGTCTGGCATTTACCTTTGAAGGTGTGCGCTACGATCTTATGTCGAAGACGGATTTTATTTCTGAGGCGTTTGAAGCGATGCAGTGAGTGAATGTTTCACGTGAAACATTCACTCAGTATCGATATAGCGTTTGCGTTTACTCTCTTTGATCTTGGCAACATCGACCAGAATATAGCTGTCGATACAGTTGTTGAATTCCGCATCAATCCCAAAATCCATAAAAGTGATCCCGTCTTCTTCGCAGAGTTCCGCATACTGTTTATAGAGGGTCGGTACGGTGACGTTGAAGGCCCGCAGGTACTCCTTGAGGCGGCGGAAGTCCTCGGCATAGTTGTCGCCGCAGAAGCGCGCGTTTTCATCCTCCAGGGCAAGGGCAGAGAGCCGGTAGGGGGTGCGTGCGGTCACCAGGGTGTCCCGGCTGCCGAAGTAGTGTCCGTAGAAGTGGACCAGTGCCTCTTTTGCGGCTGAGGGGTAGCTGCCGCTGATACTGACCGGCCCGATCATGTACCTGATGTGGGGGTGGTGTTTCAGGTAGGCGCCGATGCCCTGCCAGAGATAGTCCAGCGCACGGCTTCCCCAGTATTTCGGCTGGATGAAACTGCGCCCGAGCTCGATGGCATTTTCCAGGTAGGGGTCGAATGCTTCACCGAGGCTGCAGAGCTCGTTGAGGTAGAGGGCATCCTTGCTGCCCCAGGAGAGGATCCATTCACAGTCGGCAATACGGTAGGCCCCGACGAGTTCCAGGGCATCATCATCCCAGAGAATGAGGTGGCGGTAGTATTCGTCGTAGCGGTCGAGGTCGCGTTTGCGGCCGCTCCCTTCCCCGACTTTACGGAAGCTGTACTCTCGCAGGCGGCCGACTTCATTGAGCAGGGTCGGTGCCTCCTCGAAGTCGGCGAGGTAGATATGCTTGTTGTCCGAGGTCGAACCGATCCGCTGGGCGCGTTTGAGCTCCTCTTTGATCAGGTGGCGCGGTTCGGGGTGGGCGATGCACTGCTGGGTCGGGTAGAGCGGTTTACGCCCCTTGGCGACCCTGTAGAGGTGTTTGCGCATCAGCTTTGCGTGGCGCTTGTAGCTCAGCGGCATATCGTTGATGGTATCGATACCGATCATTTCACCGACGGTGAACTCGACGACGCTGTTGCGTGCGGAGAACATCTCCTTGGCGAGCAGCATGGTGGCCAGCGGGCGGTAGAGCCAGGAGGCACCGTAGAAGAGGGCGGAGTTGCGCGCCTTGATATGGATGGGGAGGATGGGGCTCTGTGTCCGCTTGGCGAACTTCATGAAGCCGCTTTTCCACTTGCTGTCGACGATACCGTTGAGGTAGGCGCGGGAGACTTCGCCCGCGGGGAAAAAGATGACGGCCTCTTCGTTGCGCAGCGCCTCGTCTACCTTTTTCATACTCTCCTTGGTCAGACGCCCGTTAAAGGTATCGACGGCGATCAGAAGGTCGTTGATCTGGTCAAAGGCGGCAAGGACTTTGTTCGCGATGATCTTGACCTTCTTGTCGTGACGGATACTGCTGACCATTTTGATCAATGTGAAGGCATCCATGGCTCCCATGGGGTGGTTGGCCACGATGATCACTTTTCCGATCGCCGGAATGTTCTGGATCTGGTGGTGGTCCGTTTTGTATGAAATATTCAGATGCTCGAGCGCCGCGTCGATGAATGCAAGGTTTTTCACTTTGCGGTGGTCGGTAAGAAAATGGTTGATCTTCTCTTCCTGAAGCAGCAGCTTCAAAAATGAGAGCGCCGGTTTCCGCACCGCCGTAGGATAGTGGAAGAAGCGCGGGTATTCTTGATGAAGTGTGCCTTCGATATTCAGCATGGGATGCTCCATAGCGGCACCTACACTGCACTGATGCGCTGCAGCGGCAATGCCGGAATTTTATGGAAAGCAGTATAGGTCTCTGAAATTACACGGCCATTACATTTTCGCTACGATGCTGTTACATCTAAAAGAGGAACGTAAAATATTCATAAGAAAATCAAATATGAAAATGTGATGTTGTTTCAAGTTATTCACGGCTTTGAACAATGTGTGAATAAAGCAACAAGACAGGCGTTTTTAAAAAGGGGTGTGGAGGTAAAAAAGAGGGGGATGTGCAAGGGGGACGAGCATCAGCTGCTCAGTCTTTTCCCTTCCCAGTACTCGTTGAGTTCGCGGCGGACCCGGGCAAGGATCTCTTCACGTGACTCGTTGTTGTCGAAGGCAAGCATTTTCGCCAGTTCAGAGGCTGAACGGCGTTCCGTATAGGTGCGCTCGATATAGTTGATCGCATTCGGATTAAAACGGTTGGCAGCTTCCATCGCTACTCTTTTGTTGAATGCAATAGTATCTGGGTAAGCATTGTTGATAAGAACGAGATATCCAATCGCTTTCATAGTACTACTTTCCGGCGGTAATTCTACAATACAGCTACAGACGGTAAAACATGTTGGGGGGAACCGTCGACATGCAGTCTGTTAGGAAACACAAAATCGCTGAATTTCATGAATTCTTATACTGCTGTATGTATTGTAAGTGCAATAGTAACAAAAAGGGAGGAAAAAATCTAGGGTTTTTTAAATTTTTTTTTGCTAGGCATTTTGCCAGATGTGGAGCCTCGTCATCACAGATACGATATAATTGCCTATCAAAAAAAAACAGAACGAGGGTGTAAAATATGTATAAAATCGTCAGTATGGGCCTTGTGACGGTTATTGGGTCGGTTTTGACGCTGTCGGCAGGGGAGGACACGGTCCACTGCGAAGTGCTCGATGACGGCGTCGAAAAGATCCAGTGTACATTTGTAACACCACGAAAAGATCGGGAACGCGAGGTCGTTTTCCACTGGCATTCGGACGAATTCCCGCAGGATGACCGTGAACACACCATTATGCTGCCGGCCCGCAACGGCTCGGTCTACGACTATCGTTACCTTTGGGGGCGTGCAGAGGGGATGTGGACGGTCACGGCTACCCTGACCGAAGAGGACGGAAGCGAGCGCGAAGCTTCCCGGCGTTTTTCACTGCAGGGCGGGAAGCTTGCCGAAGCGGCGCACTAGAAAAGTGCGTTATTTTTTTTCGTTTTTGACGACCCAGACGATGCCGCCGAGTCCGACAAGGACGACGCCGATCAAAAAAACGATCTGCACAATATCCAATCCTGTCATATCTTCACCTTCTCTTCATTTGTTTTCTCTTTGAGCTGCCCGCAGGCCGCGCTGATGTCGATCCCTTTCGAGTCGCGGATAGTACAGAGCTGTCCGTGGTCGATCAGGTACTGCTGGAACTTCACCATATCTTCGCGCTCGGGGCGCTGGTAGTCGCTGCCGGGGTAGGGGTTGAAGTAGATCAGGTTGACCTTTGCCTTGATGCCGTGCAGCAGCTTAATGAGCTTCTTCGCCGAGGCGATGTCGTCGTTTTTTCCCTTGATGACGAGGTATTCGAACATGACGCGTTTGCGCGTATCGATGGGGAAGCGGCGCACGGCATCCATGATGGAGGCGATATTGTACGCCTTGTTCATCGGGATGAGCTCCGTTCGCAGCTCGTCGTCGACGGCGTGGAGACTGATGGCAATGTGCACGCCGAGGTCCATCTGCCCCAGTTTGTCGATGCGGGTGCTGATGCCGCTGGTGGAGACTGTCTGGCGCTTGCCCGAGATAGAGAGACCGTCTTCGTCCTTTAGGATGCGGATCGCCTTGGCGAGGTTGTCGAGGTTGTCCAGCGGTTCCCCCATTCCCATATAGACAATGTTGACTCGGCGGTTCGCCGCATGGTCGTTGTCCTTTTTGACGGAGAGGACCTGGGCGACGATCTCGCCGGGGGTAAGGTCGCGGGTGAAGCCCCCCTTGGCCGTCAGACAGAAGCTGCAGCCGACCTTGCATCCGACCTGGGTGGAGACGCAGACCGTGTGTTTGGCCTCCTGGGCGAGGGAGCCGTCGTCGTTGTACTGGGCCTCTTTCATCTTCAGCCAGACGGTTTCGACCGTTTTGCCGTCGGGAAGTTCGAAGAGGTACTTGATCGTCCCGTCGGCGGACTCTTCCTTGCGCAGGATCTTGAGCGGGTTGAGAAGGTAGCGCTCGTTCAGCTCTTCGCGCAGTGCCTTGGGGATATTGGCCATCTCGTCGAAACTGTCGACGAAGCTGTGGTAGATCCAGCCGTAGATCTGCTTGGCGCGGAAGGCGGGCTTGACGGCCTGGGCAAGCTCCTCTTTGGTGAGGTCCATGATGGTCGGTTTCGGTGTGCTCATGCTGTCAACTCCTTGATACGGCGTTTGACATGGTCGCCCAGCAGTGCCTTGGCCTGTTCATGGTTCGCGACAAAATCGCTATGGGCGTCGGCGTTGCAGTAGTTGGTGACGCAGAAGACGCCGCCGGCGGGGATGCCGAACTCCTGCGCGACGCGCAGCACGGCGAAGAACTCCATGTTTTCAATGCCGATACCGAAGCGCAGAAAGCCTTTGGCAAGTTCGGGGTCGGTCGTGATATAGTTGCTGGAGTTGACGATGATCTCTTTGGTCCCCTCCGTATTGGTCGAGACGACATTGTCGATGGGGGTATAGGCTTTGTTCTGCAAAAAGGCGAGTTCGATGTTCGCGGCCGTTTTCGATTCGACGATATCGAAGATTTTCTGCTCACCGTAACTGCCGGCCGTCCCGACAAAAAGCAGGAACTCCGGCTTGTCGAAGAGGCAGAGGCGGGTGATGTTCATGGTGGTCTCGATCAGACCGACACCCATCGGGGTCGCAAAGTCGAAGGTCTCGTTATTACCGGCACAGATGATCATTGCGCTTGCATCCCTTATGAATGTGAATTTTTTTCAAGGGTATAGCCGACATCGTCGGCGATCGTATCGATCCGAACCCTCATCTCATCCAGAGCGTCGTTCAAACCCCTGTTATAAAAATAAACGCCTATCTCTTCGGCAAAAAAGTCCAGCAGAAACTCCGCGTCGAAGCCGCCGATCTCCTGGTCGAGTTCACGTGCAAAATAGGCTTTCATCTTTTCGACCATAACCGCCTTCTCTTCCGGGGAGAAGGTAATGATCTCGGACATCTCAGAGCCGTACCGGGATGCCGTTATCCTGGAGATAGTGTTTGAGCTCCATGATGTCGATCTCTTTGAAGTGGAAGATACTTGCCGCCAGGGCCGCGTCCGCACCGTGCTCGAAGGCCTCTTTGATATGGCCCATCGTCCCCGCACCGCCGCTGGCGATGACCGGCACGTTGACGAGGGAGCTGATCTGCTCGGTGATGGGGATGTCGAAGCCCGCCTTGGTACCGTCGGTGTCCATGGAGGTGAGGAGGATCTCTCCGGCACCCCGGTCGACGGCCTCTTTGGCCCATTCTACGGCGTCGATGCCCGTATCGATCCGGCCGCCGTTGAGGTAGACGTGGTAGCGGTCGCCCGTCTTTTTCACGTCGATCGCGACGACGATGCACTGCGAACCGAACCGCTTGGCCCCTTCGTTGATGAGGTCGGGGCGTTTGACTGCGGCGGAGTTGACGCTCACCTTGTCACAGCCGACGTTGAGCAGCTTGTAGATGTCGTCGAGTTTCCGGATCCCCCCGCCGACGGTCAGCGGGATGAAGACCTCTTTGGCGACCTGTTCGACGATATGGACGATGGTGTCACGCTCTTCGTGCGACGCGGTGATGTCGAGGAAGGTCAGTTCGTCCGCCCCCTCTTCGTTGTAGCGTTTGGCGATCTCCACCGGGTCGCCCGCGTCTTTGAGTCCGACGAAGTTGACCCCTTTGACGACGCGGCCGTCCTTGACGTCGAGGCAGGGGATGATACGTTTGGCGAAATAGTCCATGCGTTCGCTTTCATAAAAGGTATAAAATTATAGGGTAATGCATCTTAATGTGAATGGCTATTCGCTGTTTGTGCTACCATTAGAGGAGCAATTAATATTTATAAAGAGGGTGCCGTGGCGCGTGTGAGCAAAGCAGAACGTAAAGAGAACATTATTTCAACGGCACTGAAGCTGTTTGCGGAGAAGGGTTTTTATGTGACGACCATCCCCGATATCGCCGCGAAAGTCGGGATGAGCGTGGGGAACTTTTACAACTACTTCAGCTCGAAGGATATCCTGGCCAAGGAGCTGATTCTCTATATTTCCGAGTATCTTGGCAAACACATCCGCGAGATCAACGAAGGAGAGGGCAGCGCAAAGGACAAGATCAGCGCGATCGTGACGTTCTATTTCACGATGGCGACCGAACGCCCGGAGATGATCGAGTATTTCCTGCGGATCTACCTCTCTAACCGCGAGGTATTCGGAGAGTCGTGCGAAGGGATGGTTTGCGTCTCGCCTTTTATTACGGAGATGATGATCTTCTTTGACGACGGCGTCGCCGGGGGCGAACTCCGCGACCAGGACTTCTTCAGCGCTTTCGGTCTCTTTATGGGCTACCTCGGGGGGATGGTCTTCCTTTTCGGCGAAAAGATCCTCCCCGAGCCGTTGAGCCACTACGAGGCCTCCATCGCGGAGAATATCTACCGTGCCCTCAAGACTGTATAAGCCGACGCTGATCTGGCTGCAGGGCGTCACCTGCAACGGCAACACCCACTCCTTTTTGAACCTCCCCTATCTGCCGCAGCTCCTGGAACGTTTCGAGGTGCTCTACCACCCGCTGCTTCCCTGTACCCAGAGCCTGGCGGAGACCGCACACTGCAAACGCGGCTGTGACGTCCTCGTGTTTGAAGGCGCATTCGACCCGGAGATGGAGCGGGCCGGGACGACATTGAAACAGCTGGTGGGGCATTATGCCGGCGAGGCCGGTCACGTCATCGCGGCGGGCAGCTGCGCCAGTTTCGGCGGCATCTTCAAAGCATCGGCGCCGAACCGCAACAGCGGCCTGGCCTTTGCGGGGGAGCAACCCGACGGTCCCCTGCGCGGCAGGGTCGGCAAAGTGATCAACCTCTCGGGCTGCCCCGTGCACCCCGAATGGCTGGGGTATGCACTGATGAGTATCGCGGATGGCCGCCCCGTCGCCGTCGACCAGCTGGGGCGGCCGACGGCGCTCTACCGCCACATGGCACACGACGGGTGTCTGCGCAACGAGTATTTCGAATGGAAAGTGGATGTGGAGCAGTTCGGGCGAAAGGAGGGGTGTCTCTTCTACGAGCACGGCTGCCGCGGCCCGCTGACCCATGCGTCGTGCAATCGCACCCTCTGGAACGGCGTCAGTTCGAAAATGCGCGTCGGCACGCCCTGTTTCGGCTGTACCGAGCCCGATTTCCCGCGCCGCAACCTCTTTGAGACGAAGACGAATATGTCGATTCCCGAAGAGGTGCCGGTCGGGGTCTCCAAGCGGGCCTACCTGACGATGACGGGCATCGCCAAGAGTTTCAAGATCAAACGGCTGGAGGAGCGGCTTATCGATGATGACTAAGGCACTGATTGAACACATCGAGGGGGAGGCTTCCCTCTATTTTGATACCCGCGGGGATAAAGTCACCTGGGCCGAAATCGCTTTCCCGCACTTTCGGGGGATGGAGCGTATGCTGGAAGGGCGGAAGGCGACGGATGCGCTGGTGCTCACGCCGCGCGTCTGCGGCATCTGCGGACACGCCCACCTGATGGCGACCGTCCGGGCCATCGAGGCGGCGTACGCGGAGGCGGGCCATCCGGTCGAGCTGACGCGCAAGGCGCAAAGCCTCCGGGAGCTGACGCTGGTGCTCGAGATGATCCAGAACCACTTCAAATGGCTCTACCTCGTCATCCTGCCCGAACTCGAAAAACTGGGTGTCGAAGGCCTCGCACCGGCGCCGCTCAAGGGGGCATTCGCGGCGGCGCAGGCGACGAAGATCCTGGCGCTCTTCGCCGGGCAGTGGCCCCACAGCTCCTACATGATCCCCGGCGGCGTCACCTGCGACCCGACCCACCTGGAACGCATCCAGGCGGCAGGGCTGCTCGACGAGCTGATCGCCTTCTTCGAGAAAGAGACGGCCGGGATCGACCTGGACACGCTGCTGACTTTTGCCTCCTGCCGGGAATTCAACCCACTGCAGAGCGATCTCGGGCGCCTGGAGAAGGGGCTGATCGCTGCGGGGATGCATAAAAAGGGAATGGCATACGACCGCTTCGTCGTCCTGGGAGAACACGGCTTTACGGTGCGCGCGCGCCTGAAGCACACGCGCCCGATGAAAGCGGATGCATCCCAGGTAGCGACCGAAGCGGCGGTCTGCCGCGATGAGACAAGTTATGCCCGCAATGTCCGTTACGGGAAACATTTTTACGAAGTCGGGCCGCTTGCCCGGGCGATTTCGGCCGATAACGCCCTGATCAAAAACATGCACCGGCGCTACAAGGACAGCGTCTACACGCGTGTAATGGCCAGGGTTTACGAAACGGCCCTGCTGCTGCAGCGCGCGCGAAAGCTTCTGGAGCATCTGGAGCTCTCCGAGCCCTCCTACATACCGCCCGTGCCGCTGGAACGCATCACCGCGGCGGGGGAGGGCATCGTTGAGGCGCCGCGCGGACCCCTGATCCACCGGATGCGCCTGGAGCGGGGGATCGTTGCCGATTACAGTATCATCACCCCTACGCAGTGGAACCTCGGCAGTTCCGTGATGTCCGATCCCGCACCGGCGCAGAAGGCGATGGTCGGCGCCGCGGATATCGCCGAAGCGACCTTCATTTTCCGCAGTTTTGATGTCTGTTCGGTCTGTACGACGCACTGAGCTTCGAACAGGCGACGCACCGCGGCACTTCCAATAATTAAATCACATGTATATTATAAAAATAGATAATATAAACTGAAATTCCTCCATTTTTGACTCTCTAAACAATAGTAACCATAGTAGAATACTATAGTATGAAATTCATACAAAAAAATCCCTCTCAAAGCCCTGCTTTTCGGACTTCTTGACACGTGCCATTCCTCTTGATTTTGAAAGTAAAAGAGAGCTTCTTGACACTGAATGAATATTCATTTATAGTTTTTTCGTTCCAAACGGTTTTCCCGAAACGGATGCATTGACAGCGTCCTTCGGAAACGGAATCCGAATGACATTATGCGACCGGTCCGGCAGCGCTACTGCCCCGGTCGAAGAAAGGAGATTGGAATGAAGGTTTATGCAACGACACCCTACGGCAGCGATGCGAATCAGACCCGAGTACGGGCGGCCATCGTTGCGGCGGCCGTGTCCGCTTACCTGCATACCGGTAATGCGGCATGGCTTTTCCTGACGGCATTTGATTATGCCCTGCTGCTGCATGTTACGCAGTGGACAAGCCCGTTCGCGCTGGGTGCGCGCGCTGCAACGCGATTCATTCGCTTTGCGCGACGCGGGGCCGACGCGGCGGAAAAACGTTTCGCCGACGGAATCAAGTTCGGCGTGATCCTGGGAACGCTCGGTACGGACCTGGCGGGTTACACCAACGCCGCAGGACTGCTCGCCGGCGGGTTCGCGATCTGGACGGCGGCCGAAGCGGTGGATGACAGCTGTATGGGGTGCGCCCTCTACCGCTGGCTGAAACGGCATGAGATCGAGGTCGTGGCGCTGTAGGCCCGAACAACAACCCGTATTTCAAGGAGACGGCATGCATTACGCAAACAATGTGACGGAACTGATCGGCAACACGCCGCTGGTGAAGCTGAATAACGCTTCGGACGAAACGGAAACGACGCTGCTGGGCAAGTGTGAGTTCATGAACCCTTCCGGGTCGGTCAAGGACCGGATCGGGAAGAACATGATCACGCGGGCGCTGGAGAGCGGCCTTTTGAACAAACAGAGTGTGATCATCGAGCCGACCAGCGGCAATACGGGGATCGCGCTCGCGTCGATCGCGGCGGGGCTGGGGCTGAAGCTGATCCTCACGATGCCGAGTTCCATGAGCATCGAGCGCCGGAAACTGCTCCTAGCACTCGGGGCGGAGCTCGAACTGACCGACCCCGCTGCCGGAATGGCCGGCGCGGTGGCACGGGCCAACGAGCTTGCGGCCGCGATCGAGAACGGGGTGGTGCTACAGCAGTTTGAGAACCCGGCCAATCCGGTCGCGCATATGGTGACGACGGCGGAGGAAATCTGGCGGGATACGGCCGGGAAGATCGATATCTTCGTCGCCGCCGTCGGCACCGGCGGTACGATCACCGGGGTGGGGTCGATCCTCAAGGCATACAACCCGAACATCGAGATCATCGCGGTGGAGCCCGAGGACTCGGCGGTCCTCTCCGGCGGCAAGCCGGGGCCGCACAAAATCCAGGGGATCGGGGCGGGCTTCGTGCCCAAGGTACTCGACACCTGGGCCTACGGCGAGGTAGTGACCGTGGGCAACGACGAGGCCATGGCGTCGTCGCGGAAGCTGGCACGTGACGAAGGGCTGCTCGTGGGCATCTCTTCGGGCGCGAACGTGCTCGCCGCCCGCAGGGTGGCGGCCCGGCGGGAGAACCGGGGAAAGACGATCGTGACGATGCTGTGCGATACGGGCGAGCGCTACCTCTCAACGCCGCTGTACGACATTGCGGAAGCCGAGTAACGGCGATAACAACAGAAGGGCCGTATACGGCGGCCCCACGAAAAGTGTGGTGACATTATGCAAGAAAAAGCCTATCGGAGTGCGGTGAAAACCCTCTCCTGGCGCGCCGTCGGCACCCTGGACACGATGGTGATCTCGTTCCTGATTACGGGCAGCCTGGCAATGGCCGCCTCCATCGGTTCGATCGAGGTCTTCACGAAAATGGTCCTGTACTACCTGCACGAGCGGGCCTGGACAAGAGTCCGCATCGGTCTGCACCGGCCGACCGGCGACGATTATCAGATTTAGGAGACGGCATGCAAAAGCACATTGAAACATTGAACCGCCGTCTGGCGGGAAGCAGCGCCGATGAGGTGCTGGCGTATTTCGCGCAGCAGTACGGCGGACGGATCGCGCTGGCCTCGAGTTTCGGGGCGGAGGACCAGGTCCTGACGCATCTGCTGCAGCCGCACCGGGAGCAGATCGGGGTTTTTACGATCGACACGGGCCGGCTGCCGTATGAGACCTACGACGTCATGGACAGAACGAACCAAAAGTACGGGGTGAACATCGACGTCTATTTCCCCGACCCTTCCGATGTGGAGGCGCTCTACAAAGCGCAGGGAATCAACGGCTTTTACGACAGCGTCGACAACCGTAAACGCTGCTGCCATGCCCGGAAGATCGCGCCGCTGAGACGCGCGCTTCGGGGTATGGAGGTCTGGATCACGGGGCTGCGGCGGGAGCAGTCCCCGACCCGCGAATCGATGCGCCTGGTCGAACACGACGAGGCCAACGGCCTGCTGAAACTCAACCCGCTCATCGAGTGGAGCGAGGCGGAAGTGTGGGCACATATCCACGCCAACGGCGTGCCCTACAACCGGCTGCACGACCACGGGTACCCGAGTATCGGCTGTGCGCCGTGTACCCGGGCCGTCGTCCCGGGCGACGATATCCGCTCGGGACGCTGGTGGTGGGAGTCACCCGAACACAAAGAGTGCGGACTGCACCGAAAGGAGTAAACAATGATTGACAGACAACGTCGCACCCATCTGAGGAAACTGGAGGCGGAGGCGATCCACATCATGCGCGAAGTCGCGGCCGAGTTCGACAACCCGGCCATGCTCTACAGCATCGGGAAGGACTCTTCGGTGATGCTGCACCTGGCGCTCAAGGCGTTCTACCCGGCCAAGCTGCCTTTCCCGCTGCTGCATGTGGATACGACCTGGAAGTTCAGGGAGATGATCGCGTTCCGCGACAGCCGGATCGACGCGCTGGGGCTGGAGCTGCTGGTCCACGTCAACGAAGAGGGCGTTGCCCGCGGCATCGGTCCCTTTACCCACGGCAGCGCGGTACATACGGACGTGATGAAGACCGAGGGGCTGAAGCAGGCGCTTGAGAAGTACGGGTTTGATGCCGTCTTCGGCGGCGCACGCCGCGACGAGGAGAAGAGCCGCGCGAAGGAGCGGATCTACTCCTTCCGCGATGCGAACCACCGCTGGGACCCGAAAAACCAGCGTCCCGAGCTGTGGAACGTCTACAACGGCAGTATCCGCAGGGGCGAGAGCATCCGGGTCTTCCCGCTGTCGAACTGGACGGAGCTGGATATCTGGCAGTACATCTACCTTGAACAGATCCCGATCGTCCCGCTCTATTTTGCGAAGGAGCGCCCCGTCGTGGAGCGCGACGGCGTGAAAATCATGGTCGACGACGACCGGATGCCGCTGCAGGAGGGGGAAGAACCCCGCCTCGAGAGCGTGCGATTCCGGACGCTCGGCTGCTACCCGCTGACCGGCGCGGTCGCTTCGACGGCGACGACGCTGCCGGAGATCATTCAGGAGATGCTGCTGGCGAAGACCAGCGAACGCCAGGGGCGGGTGATCGACAGCGATCAGGCCGGTTCCATGGAGAAGAAGAAAATGGAAGGATATTTCTAATGGAAGCACAAGAGAGACTGATAGCCTCGGACATCGAGCGCTACCTGCATGAACACGAAAACAAGGAGCTGCTCCGGTTCATCACCTGCGGCAGCGTGGATGACGGGAAAAGCACCCTCATCGGCCGGTTGCTGCACGATACGAAGATGATCTTCGAAGACCAGCTCGCGGCGATCACGAAGGAGAGCCGCAAGTCCGGAACGACGGGCGAGCGGGTCGACCTGGCCCTGCTCGTCGACGGTCTGCAGAGCGAACGCGAGCAGGGGATTACCATCGACGTCGCGTACCGCTATTTTGCCACCGACAAGCGCAAGTTCATCATTGCGGACACCCCGGGGCACGAGCAGTACACGCGGAACATGGCGACGGGCGCGTCGACCGCCGACCTGGCGATTATCCTGATCGACGCCCGTTACGGCATCCAGACGCAGACGCGGCGCCATTCATTCATTGTACGGCTGCTGGGGATCACCCGGGTGATCGTCGCAGTGAACAAGATGGACCTCGTCGATTGCTCCGAGGGGCGCTTCGAAGCGATCCGGCAGGAGTATATGGCGTTCGCGGCGGGCCTGGACATCGCCGAGGTGTCGGTGATCCCGCTCTCGGCGCTGGAGGGGGACAACGTCGTGGAGCGTTCGGCACGCATGCCGTGGTACGAGGGCGCGACGCTGCTCGAACTGCTCGAAACGGCCGAACTGGACACGCAGGCCGACGGGGCGCCTTTCCGTTTTCCGGTGCAGTACGTCAACCGGCCCTCCTCCGACTTCCGCGGCTTTGCCGGGACCGTAGCCTCCGGTGCGATCCGCAAAGGCGACACCGTCAGGGTGGTGCCGTCGGGCAAACGGTCGCGGGTACGTTCGATCGTCACCTTTGAGGGCGAACTGGCGGTCGCAGAGGCGGACAACGCCGTGACGCTGACCCTTGAAGACGAGATCGATATCAGCCGCGGCGACATCCTCGTCGGCGGCGACGCCGAGATCGCGCTTGCCGGGAAGCTCATTGCGGAGCTGGTCTGGATGGACGAGACGCCGCTCGAGATCGGTAGGACCTACACGCTCAAGCGCGCGGCGACAACGGTGGCGGCACGGGTGGAGGCGATCGACCACCAGTACGATGTCAATACCCTCACGGAGCATGAAGCGTCCGCCCTCGGGCTCAACGGGATCGCCCGGGTGCGGCTTGCCCTGGGGGCCCCGATCGCGTTCGATCCGTACGAAGCGAACCGCTATACGGGCAGCTTCATTTTGATCGACCGCGTCAGTAACAACACGTCGGCCGCCGGCATGATCGTCGCGGCGGCGGAGGAGCAGGTGCTGCCGGAAACGGCGGCCGCATCGTTCGAGGCGGAACTCAACGCCCTGATACGCAGACACTTCCCGCACTGGGAAGCCAAAGCGATTGCATAGGAGGTGATGCATGGCATCCGAAACGAAAGCGCAGCGCGTGGAGCGCATCAAGCGCGAGAAGGACGGCCTGGACGTCATCGGCGCGATCGCGGAGTATGCCCGAAGCGGCAGCGACCCGCATCCCGACGATATCGACCGGTTTAAATGGTACGGGCTTTACACCCAGAACAGGAACCTCCAGGACGAGGAGGACCCGACGCTCTATTTCATGCTGCGGGTCAAGCTCGAGGCGGGGGAGGTGACGACCGATCAGCTCAAAACGCTGGGGTATATTTCAAACACCTATGCGCGGAGTACCGCCGATATCACGACACGTCAGGATCTGCAGTTCCACTGGATCGAGGTGCGGCATCTGCCGGTGATATTCGCCCTGCTCGAGCACGTCGGCCTCAGTACGAAGATGGCCGCGGGCGACTGCCCGCGCAACGTCGTGAGCTGCCCGGTGGACGGCATCGACCACGGGGCGGTCTCAGACGTACGCCCGCTGGTCAGGGCGGTCAACGCGCTGTTCCGGGACAACCGGGATTTTTCGAACCTGCCGCGCAAGTTCAAGATCGGTATCAGCGGCTGCCGCAACCACTGTATCTCCCACGAGATACAGGACCTGAGCTTTACGGCGGTCGACCACCCGTCAGGCCGGGTGCTCTTTGACGTCAGCGTCGGGGGCGGGCTGGCAAAAAACCGGCGCATCGCCTCGCATATCGGGTATGCGACGGCGGAGCAGGTCGTCCCCATCGCCGAAGCGGTGGCGACCCTGTACCGCGACGAGGGGAACCGCGAAAACCGTTCCAAGGCCCGCCTGGGTCACCTTGTCGACGCCTGGGGGCTTGACGCCTTCGTCGCACAGCTTCATACACTGCTGGGATTCGAGCTGCTGCCGCCGCAGGCCCGGGCCTATACGCCCTACGCCCTGCGGGGCCATTTCGGTGCCCATGCGAGCAGCGTCGAGGGCAGGAGCTACATCGGCTGTGCCGTGACGTCGGGGCGCATCGGCGGGGGCGGGCTGCTGCGGCTGGCCAAGGCGATGCAGCGCCACCGTGCCGAAAGGGCAAAGTTCACGACGACGCAGAACCTCGTCGTGCTCGACGTCCCCGAGAGCCGGGTCGGTGCCATGACCGGAGAGCTGGAGCAGGCCGGGCTGTCACCCAACCCCACCCCTTTCAAGGCGCGAACGCTGGCGTGTACGGGGCTGAACTTCTGTAAGTTCGCCATCAGCGAAACGAAGGAGCTGGCGCGGGAGATCGTCGACTACCTGAATGCACGGTTCCCCGACTTCACCGAGCCCGTTTCGATCAGCGTCAACGGCTGTCCGAACGCCTGTGCGCATCCGCACATCGTCGACATCGGGTTCGTCGGGACGGTGCTCAAGCGCGGGGAGCGGCGGATCAGCGGTTTCGAGCTGATCTTCGGCGGCCACCTGGAGGGGGAGCGCAGTGCGTTAGGCGAAAAGAGCGGCATCAAGGTGGCGCCCGAAGAGGCGGCCGGGATCATAGAGTGCCTGCTGCTGCAGTATCTTGGCAGTGGGTATGAAACATTCGGAGCATTTTTACGGGAGCAGGCTTATGACACAAGCGCTATTTCGGCCGTTGCTTAAACGGGGGAACCGCAAGACCTTCGTCGGGGAGCAGACCATCGGCCGCCACAAGAGGCACTATTTTGACTACACCGCGTCGGGGCTGGCGTTCGAACCGATCGAGTCACGGCTGCGGGAGGTCCTGGAGACCTATGCGAACACCCATTCGAAAGAAGCATCGATGGCGGCGGTGACGGAACATTACTATAACGGGGCCCGGGAGCAGCTCAAAACGCTGCTGGGGCTGGACGACGCCTTTGCCGTTTTGCCCTGCGGCTGCGGTGCGACATCGGCGATCAAGCGCCTGCAGGAGATTCTGGGGGTCTACATCCCGCCGGCGACGCGCAAGCGCTGCATTGTCCGGGTACGGCCCCAGAAGCGGCCGCTGGTCATCGTCGGTCCCTACGAGCACCATTCGAACGAGATCAGCTACCGCGAAGGGATTTGCGACACCGTGCGCATCGGCTTCAACGCCGAGGGGGAGATCGACCTGGAGTACATGGAGATACTGCTGCAGGCGAACCGGCACCGGGAGGTGATCGGGGCGTTCTGTATCGCGTCGAACGTGACGGGGATCGTTACCCCCTATCAGCGCATCTCGCGTCTGTTGCGGAAATACGGCGCCATGGTCTGCTTCGACGCGGCCGCATCGTCGCCGTACATGAACGTGCCCAGCAAACTCTACGATGCCATGTTCCTCTCGCCGCACAAGCTGCTCGGGGGACCGGGATCATGCGGGCTGCTGGTCATCCGGAAGTCGTTCATCGACGAGGCGGTCGCGCCGACGTTCGCCGGCGGGGGTACCGTGACGTACGTGAACCGCAGCGAGCACCGCTTCATCGACGAGAAGGAGACCCGCGAGGATGCGGGGACGCCGGGGATCCTGCAGCTCATCCGTGCCGCGCTCGCCTACCAGCTGCGTAACGAACTGGGCTTTGCCTGGATCAAAAACCGCAAAAAGCAGCTGACGGACTATCTGCTCTCCGGGCTGACCGCCGTCCCGGGCTGTACGGTATACGGGGACCTTGAAAAAGAGAACCTGGGGATCGTCTCTTTTAATATAGAAGGGATCGATCCGTATGCCCTGTGTGCCGGGCTCTCGGAAAAGTGGGGGGTCCAGACCCGTGCGGGCTGTTCGTGCGCGGGCCCGTACGGGCACGATCTGCTCGGGCTGGCGGATGATGCGGAGCTGGAGACACGCCCTGGATGGGTGCGCATCAGCATTCACTATTCGCAGGAGATCGCCGATATCGACTACCTGCTTGCATCGATCCGAAAAACAGTTCGGAGTTTGGGAGAGAAACATGAAAACGGCGTCGCTTCCGGTACTGCTTAAACCGAAGGAGGGCGGGGTCGTCCTCATCGGTGCGGGAAAAGTGGGGCTGCACAAAGCGGAAGTCCTGGCGGCCAACGGGATTGCGGCGACGGTGATTGCACCCTCCGTCCATGCCGGCTTTGCAGGCGTGCCTTTGCACAGAGTGTTACGCAAAAAAGTGACAGCCGGCGATTTGAAGAGGGCATCGGTGGTCATTGACGCTACCGGCAACAACGCCGTGACGAAGATGCTGACCGATCTGAAAGCTGCAAGGGGCTTTTTGCTTAACATTGTCGACGTCCCGTCGCTGTGTGACTTCTACTTCGCTTCCCTACTGCACTACGGGCCGCTCAAGATCGCCGTCTCGAGTGACGGGGCGAGCCCGACGCTGACGCAGTGTGTCCGGGACAAGATACGGCGCGTGCTGCCGCTGCAGCTTGAACAGCTCGCACGGGAGAAAGCCGGTGAACGTTCCGGGGGGATGGTCGATGCCGCTGCGACGCGCAAAGCAGCCGGCCGTCTGCTCGCCGGCGTCTCCCTGGTAGGGTGCGGTCCCGGGGATGTGGAACTGTTGACGCTCAAGGCGTATCATATTATAAAAGAGGCTGATGTTGTCCTGTATGATCATCTGATCAGCGAGGAGATCCTGGCCCTGATCCCGACAAAGAGCATTAAGATCTATGTGGGCAAGCGCAAGGGGTGCCACAGCCGTACGCAGGATGAGATCAACCATATGATCGTGCAGTATGCGGAGAAGGGGTGCAGCGTTGCCAGGTTGAAAAGCGGCGACCCCTATATCTTCGGACGCGGGGCGGAGGAGGCAACCTACTTGGCCGAAAAAGGCTTCCGCGTCAGTGTGGTGCCGGGCGTATCATCCGCAGTCGCGGGACCGGCGGGGGCGGGCATCCCCGTGACCGCCCGGGGGCACGCCTCCGGCTTTTCGGTCGTGTCGGCCCATGTGGAAGGGGGAAGGACGGAGCTGTCGTGGATCGACCTGCTCGGACTGCCCGGCCACACCACCGTGGTCCTGATGGGTTTGACGCTAGCGGGGGCCATACGCGATGCCGCATTGGCGCACGGGCTTGATCCGGCATTGCCGGCGGCGATCGTCTCCAATGCGACACGTCCGAACCAGCAGACACGCGTGACGACCCTCGGCGGACTTGCCGGAGCCGCCGAGGCGATAGAAGGTCCGGCCATCATCGTTTTCGGCAGTGTCGTGGCGCTTCAGGCGCTTCTGCCGGGCTATCCGGAGGGTTTAGAGACATTAGTGCCCGAAGAAGCGAACGTCGCCTGATCCGGCGGGAACGCTTTGCTGCAGGGCTTTTTATGGGATTTTTGATGCCAGAAGCAAGTCCGGAAAATATATAGGAAATTCGGCAGGAAGGGCGCTATAGCCCAACTTTAGATAAGTTTAAGTTATTGACACATAGAATGGTGAATGATCATTCACTTATGAGGAGGAAATGATGGCGGAACGAATTGATGGGGTGCGGAAGCTCTTCACCTCGAAAAGTGCCAGAGTAGATACGAACAGAGGGGATCTCTATTATCAGCAGCTGTTCGATACGTGTCGGGCGCGTCTGGACGCGCTCCGGGAACAGCCGGCGGTCAACCGGCTCGACTTCGATTCACTGCTCACGGACGAGGGGCAGGATCGCCGTGAATTCATGAAGTGGGTCAGTGCGGTGACGGCGATGCTGATGCTCCCGCCGATGTTCACCCCGCTCGTCGCGGAAGCCGCCGAACTGATGAACCGTCTGCCGGTCGTCTGGCTCGAGCTCCAGGACTGCGCGGGCAACTCCGAGGCGCTGCTTCGCAGCGACGGGCCAAAAATCGACGAGATCGTTCTCGACATCATTTCGCTCGAATTCCACGAGTCGCTGATGGCGCCCTCAGGGCACCAGGCGGAAAAGCAGCTCGAAGACGCGATGGAGCACTTCAAAGGGAACTACCTTCTCTTTGTCGAGGGCTCCATCCCGGTCGGTGCGGGCAGAGACTGGTGTACCATCGGTGCCTCCGGTGAGACTTTCCTGGATCACCTCAACCGTGTCGCGGAAAATGCCGCCGCCGTCGTGGCGGTCGGTGCCTGTGCGACCTTCGGCGGTATCCCCGCTGCAGCGCCGAACCCGACGGGCGCCGTCGGGGTGATGGATGTCGTCAAAGGCAAACCGGTGATCAATATCCCGGCCTGCCCGGCGAACCCGGCGAACATGGTCGGTGTCGTCCTGCACTATGCCCTCACCGGGCAGGTGCCGGAACTTGACTCCCTGCTGCGTCCGAAATTCGCATTCGGATACCGTATCCACGACAACTGTGAACGCCGTGCACACTTCGATGCGGGCGAGTACGTCGAAGAGTGGGGCGATGAAGGCGCGAAGAACAACTTCTGTCTCTATAAAATGGGATGTAAAGGACCGATGACCTTCAACAACTGTTCCATTGTCCGCTACAACGAAGGGGTCAACTGGCCGATCGGTGTCGGTCGCGGCTGTATCGGCTGTTCCGAACCGGACTTCTGGGACAAATATGCGTACGAACGGCCGATGGCCAACGCGAACATCAAGGCACCGACCGGCGGTGTCGAAAAGACCGTGGACCAGTTCGGTCTGGGTCTCCTGACGGCGGCGGGTATCGGTATCGGTATCCATGCGGTCGCCAGTGCAGTAGCCGGTAAGAGAGAAGAGGGAGGAGAAGGATAATGAGCAAGAGACATATTGTAGTCGACCCGATCACAAGGATCGAGGGGCACCTGCGTATCGAGGCGGTGATCGACGAGAACAACACCATCGTGGATGCCTACAGCTCCTCGACCATGTTCCGCGGGATCGAAACGATCCTCCAGGGGCGCGACCCGCGTGACTGCGGTCTGCTGGCCATGCGTATCTGCGGTGTCTGTACCGGTACCCACTATCAGCGTTCCATCGAGGCCGTTGAGGATGCTTTTGACATCACTATCCCGAAAAATGCACGGATCGTGCGCAACCTGATCCAGGGGGCGCTCTATGTGCATGACCACCTCGTGCACTTCTATCACCTGCACGCGCTGGACTTCGTCGATGTCGTCTCCGCCCTGTCGGCCGATCCGGCCAAAACGGCGGAAGAGGCGCGTAAATGGGCCGGTGTGGCCGGGGTTTCCCCCTATACGGACGGGGAGAGCGAGTTCAAAGCGATCCAGGAGCGTGTCGCGAAGTTTGTCAAACAGGGGCGCCTGGGGATCTTCGGTAACGGTTACTGGGGCAACAAGCACTACAAGCTGACCCCGGAACAGAACCTGATCGGTGTGGCACACTACCTCCAGGCGCTGGATATCCAGCGCGACCTGGCGAAGATGCAGGCGATCTTCGGCGGGAAGAACCCGCACCCGCAATCCATCGTCGTCGGCGGGGTCACCTGTGTCCAGGATATCCAGAACCCGGCGCGTATCGCACTGTTCAAGCAGCTGCTCAGCGACGGAACGAAGTTTGTCAAGCAGGCGTATCTGCCGGACGTTTACATGGCCGGTACGATGTATGCCGACGAGGCGACGGATTCCAAAGCGACGTTTACGGAACTCATCGGCGGCAAAGGGGTCGGCGGTACCGGCGGCGGGCTGCTCAACTACATGAGCTACGGCGACTTCCGCCTCGACGATACCGGGTTCTACAAAGCGCAAACCCTCTTCCCGAGCGGGATTGTTTACGGGGGCGACCTGAGCAAGGTCGAAGCGGTCGACCATGAGAAGATCGCCGAAGACGTCACGCACTCCTGGTACGAGGGGAGCGAGCCGCTGCACCCGTACAACGGGCAGACGATCCCGAAATATACGGGCCTCGACAAGCGCGATGACGGCATCGCCTACCTCAAAACCGGCGAAAAGTACAGCTGGATCAAGACGCCTATTTACAACGATACCCGCGTCGAAGTCGGGCCGCTGGCCCGGATGATCGTCGGGGTTGCAAGCAAGGATGAACGCATCACGAAGTACGTGACGAACTTCCTCAAGCGCGGCAACCTGCCGGTATCGGTGCTCTTCAGCACCGTCGGCCGTACGGCGGGCCGGGCCATCGAAACGGAACTGATGGCGGATGTGATGATGGAGTGGGTCGATGAACTCGCCGCCAACGCGGCGGCCGGCGACCTGCGCACCTGGACGGAATTCGACTTCGACAAGGTCAGTGTCAAGACCAAGGGGATGGGCCTGGCCGAAGCGCCGCGCGGTTCCCTGGGGCACTGGGTCCGTGTCGAGGACGGGAAAGTGGCAAACTACCAGGCCGTCGTCCCCTCCACCTGGAATGCCGGTCCGCGGGACTACAAAGGACGGATGGGTGCCTACGAGGCGAGCCTGATCGGTACGAAAGTGGCCGATCCGGAGCAGCCGCTCGAGATCATCCGTACCATCCACAGTTTCGACCCCTGTATCGCCTGTGCGGTGCACGTGGTCGACACCAAGGGCAAATCGCTGGGAGTTTACAAGCTCGACAGCCAGTGCAGTATCTAAGGAGGTCCCATGAAATCCGGACGTAAACAGGTAAAGCGGATGACGGGCGCCATGCGCATCATCCACTGGGCCAACGCGATTTCGATGGTGGCTGCCGTGATCACCGGGCTCTATATCGGACACCCGTATTACCAGACGCTGATCGCGGATGGTGCGGTGGATAAATACGTAATGGCGTGGAACCGCTGGGGACACTTTATCGTGGCGATCATCTTTGACGTCACCTCCATCGTTGTCGCCTATCTCTATTTTTTCAGCCGTTTCGAGAAGCCGTACAAGAAGCTCATCCCCAACGGTAAAAACGTTACCGAGTTCGGTGAGGTTCTTTTGAACCTGGTCACGCTCAACCGTCGCAAGAAATTCGACTCGACGCACAGTGACAGTTTCAATACGGTCTACTTTGCCATCTTCCACCTGCTGTTGGTGTGGATGCTCTTCACCGGACTGCAGCTCTATGTCCACGGACTTGAATCCGGCGAGAGTTCGATCGGGGCATGGTGGCCGGCAATGCTGCACCTTGTCACCGACTGGACCATCCCGATCACGGGCGGGTCTTTGATGGATGTGCGCATTTCACACCACGTGACGATGTGGCTCATCGTCACCTGGGTCGCTTTCCATATCTACTACCAGATATGGCGGACGATCTTCTGGAAAGAGGGCGACATCGCCATTGTCTTCGGCGGCAGCAAGTTCGCCAAAGAACAGGAATCCTGAACCGCGGGTTTTCCCTCGCGTTCCGGGGACCCCGGGACGTTTTCAACCTCCCAAACTATGCTAAGATAACAAGGTTTCAGCCCCGCAGCGGGTATGACAACCGTTCAAAGGACCCGGATCATGGCCTTCGTATTGGAACTGCAGAGCAGCTCGTCCCAGTTTTACCTTCGCAACTGTATCGCCGGCATCGCCCGGGAATTCGGCATACCGGCCGACATCGTTCAGTCCAGAGGGACGCTCTCCTGTGCATTTGCATCGGACCACCCCGACCTGGAGGCCTGTATCGCCGCCATCGCGGAGCGGTTGCCCGCCTCGTGGCATCTCAGCGGCAGCCGCCATTATGAGAAAGCGGGTGAGCCGCAGGCACTCCCGGAACTCATCGACGCGCCGCCGCTGGGCCTCGGACTCTGTCCCTCGTGTCAAAAAGAGCTGTTCGACCCCTCGTCGCGCCGCTACTACTACCCCTTCACCCACTGCGCACAGTGCGGCGGGCAGTACGCCTTTTTCGAAGCGTCCCCCTATACCCGCGCCAACAGCGCTTTCTCCTACGTACGCCCCTGTGCGGCGTGCGAATCGGAACAGGAGGCGCACGGCCGCCGGGAGAAAGACCACCTCAACAGCTGCCATACCTGCGGCGTCCCGGTGCGCCTGGAGAGCGGCGGACGCGAGCGCTACGCCAATGACGCCGGCAGTTTCCGCACCATGTTCGAAGTGGCGGCCAAAGCCGTCAGGGACGACAAGTCCCTTCTGGTCAAGACGACGATGGGCTACCGCCGGTTTCAAAAAAGCGCACCGGGGCTGAAAAACCCGGTCATGCTGATGATCGATGCGGGAAAGATCACCGACAACCTCGCGCTGATCGGCGAGGAGTTCAACGCGCTGCTGGGCATCGAACGCCCGGTGCTGCACGTGGCGGTCAAATCGGCGGCGCTGCAGTCGGCTGTCGGCCGGACGGCAGACGTCAAGTACCCTGACGAGGGGTTTACGATCCTGCTGGCAACGGAACTGCAGCGTCTCGGTGTGGAGTACGTCTTCTACGAGGAAACGGATGCGCGGTGCGACGCGGAGCTGCGGATGGAGTACGACCTGGAGCTTTCCGCCCAGAGCGACCAGCGCCTCTTTATCAACAAAGATGTCCGTTTCGTCGCGGCCGGTGAACGGGTGAGCTTCCCGTCGCGCATGATACCGGCGTCGCAGACCCTCGGGATGGCGCACGGCCTGGTCGGCGTCCCCGAAGGGGAGAGTGTGCTGTTCGACCGGCCGGAGCATTTTGACAGCGTCACGGTCGAGAATGCGGTCGTCCTGGAAGGAGAGACCGAGGAGCAGTGGCACACGCACCAGCGCCCTGCGGCGCAGGACGAGGCATCCTTCATGTCCGTCGTCGCAGAGCACGGGCTTTTCGGGCATAAATGCGTCGGGGCCCATTTCGACGAAGAGCCCTCTTTCCTCTATTACGACGGGCGCAGGGTGATCCGCATCGTCCCGCCCATCGCGTTTACGCCCGAGGGGTTGCTGGAAAAGATCGCGTCCCTTCGCGAGGGCTCCGACAGGCTGGTGCAGAACTTCCAAAAGCGTATGCCGGGCGCCTATGAACGCCTCGAAGCGCTGCAGACCCGTTCAGCGCCGACGCTCTTCGAAGCCGCGGCCGCCGTTTTGGAGCTTGAAGAGGAGAGTTTTGCGGGTATCAGCAAGGCGGCGCTGGGCTACTACGGGAAGGGCGGGGTGCAGGTCGATACGCACGTCAAGGACAACCGTTTCGACCACGCGGCATTCCTGGCCAGCCTCGTGAGCTACCGCCTGGCAGGGGTGGAGACGGAGATGATCGCCTACTCCATCTTCGAGTCATTCGGCGACTACTTCAACGACCTGATGCAACAGATCAAAGAGAAGACGAAGTCGGAGCACTTCATCCTCTGCGGGACGGGCTTTGCCCAGCAGTCGCTCTTCAGCCGCATGCAGCGCAATCTGAAGGCCACACCCCCGCGGATGAATATCAACTATCCGATTGGCAGAGAGAATGCCGTTGTCGGCTGCGTCTACCTCTAAACGGCTCCGGTTCCGGGTACGCGGGATCGTCCAGGGCGTCGGGTTCCGCCCCTTCGTTTACCAGCTCGCCGTGCGCGAAGGGCTGGGCGGCCATGTCCTCAACGACGGCGACGGCGTCGTCATCGAGGTCGAGGGAGCGTCGGCGGCCCTGGAGACCTTTGAGCGGGAGTTGAGGGGGGCGCCGCCCCCGCTGGCACGGATCGACGAGGTCGCGTGCGAGGCCCTTGCGCCGCAGGGAGAGGGCGCATTCGTCATCCGCGGATCGGAGAGCACGTCGGCGAAGACGATGGTCTCGCCGGACATGGCCGTGTGCGACGCCTGCTCCGCGGAGCTGCGCGACCCCGCCAACCGTCGCTACGGCTACCCGCTCATCAACTGCACCGACTGCGGCCCGCGCTACAGCATTATCCGCGCGCTTCCCTATGACCGGCCGCAGACTTCGATGGCGCCTTTTACAATGTGCCCCCGGTGTGCGGCCGAGTATAACGACCCGGCTAACAGGCGTTATCACGCCCAGCCGATCAGCTGTTTCGACTGCGGCCCGACGCTTTCGCTGACCGACCCCTCGGGCGCGGTGATCGCCGAAGAGGAAGCGTGTGTTGAAAAAGCCTCGGCACTGCTCGCCGAAGGCCGGATCGTCGCCGTCAAGGGGATGGGGGGCTTTCACCTGATGTGCGATGCGACGGACGGCGAGGCGGTGCAGCGTCTGCGCGACCGTAAAAGGCGCCCCAGCAAACCGCTGGCCGTGATGTTTCCCTCGCTGGCGATGATCAGGGAGGCGGCGGAGCTGAGCGAGGCGGAGGAGCGGCTCATCCTCTCCAACCGGCGCCCGATCGTCGTCGTGAAAAAAAAGGCGGATGCCCTGTGCACGGAAGCGGTCGCCCCGGGTATCGACCGTATCGGTGTTTTTCTCCCCTATACGCCGCTGCACCTGCTTATGATGGAGCAACTGCAGCGTCCCGTCGTCGCGACGAGCGCGAACATCAGCGAAGAGCCGATTCTGACGGATGCCCGGCAGGTGCGTGCAAAGCTGGCGCATGTCGTGGACGCTGTCCTGGATGTTGACCGCGAGATCGTCAACGCCTGTGACGACAGCGTGGCGACCGTGGCCGGAGAACGGACGCTGATGCTGCGGATGGCGCGGGGGTATGCCCCCCGAAGTATGCCGTTGTCCTTCGAGGCACCGGGCAGGATCCTCGCCGTCGGGGCCAACCAGAAGAGTACGATCGCGCTGGGGTTCGACAAAAACATCGTGCTCTCGCCGCATATCGGCGACCTCGTTTCCCTCGATGCCTTTGAGTATTTTGAACGCACCCTCGAAACCTTCAAACGTTTTTACGCCTTCGAACCCGACATCGTCGTCTGCGACCTGCATCCGGGGTATGAAACGACGAAGTGGGCGAAAGCGTTTCACGCGGCGCACCCCGACACGACGCTGGTGGGGGTACAGCACCACTATGCCCACGCCCTGGCCTGCATGGCCGAGTACGGCCTGGAGGAACAGGTGCTGGCGTTCTGTTTTGACGGTACCGGTTACGGGAGCGACGGGACGCTGTGGGGCGGGGAAGTGCTCCTGGCCGATCCGCAGTCTTATGAGCGGGCCTACCATCTCCGCCCTTTCCGGCTGCTCGGCGGGGAGCGGGCTGTGAGGGAGCCGCGGCGGGTTGCGTTATCGCTGTTATTCGAATGTTATATCCTTGACGAGGTGCTCTCCATGGCGCATCCCGCCGTCCAGAGCTTCACCGCGGCCGAGCTCAAAACCCTTCACACCATGTGGCAGCGCGGGCTGAATGCGCCCGTGAGCAGTTCCGTCGGGCGGCTCTTTGACGCGGTGGCTTCGCTGATGGACACGGCGCAGACGCTGGGCTACGAAGGGGAGAGCGGGCTGCTGCTGGAGGCGGCTGCGGCAGTACAGGCGCCGGAGCCGTTTGCGTTTGCCCTGCACGACGGGGTGATTGACTGGGAACCGCTGCTGCGCCGGATACTGGAGGCGCCCGCCGGCGCGGCGGCCGGGTTCCATGCGGCGCTCACGGAGCTTATCGTGACAATCGCCGCCCGTCATCCCGGCGTGCCGGTGGTGCTCAGCGGCGGGGTCTTTCAAAACAGGACGTTGACGTCCATGGCCTGTGCGGCCTTTGAGCGCAGAGGAATCCGCTATTATGTCCAGCGCGAAACGCCCGTCAACGACGGCAGTGTCGCGCTGGGTCAGCTTTACCATGCATGGTACCGACAAGGAGGGAGAAAATGAACCGAATTGCACTGATCGGCTCGGGGAACGCGTTTTTCAAAGATGAGGGGATCGGGCTTTATGCCGCCAAATACCTCAAAGAGAACTTTACGTTCGAACCGGGCGTCGACATCGTCGACGGCGGGACGCTGGGGTTCGGCCTGATGCCGCTGCTCCAGGAGTATGATGAGGTGCTGATCGTCAATACCGCTTCGGACGACGATCTTCCTGCCGGCACGGTCACCGTGCGTAACTGCGACACCTTCCTGGAGGGGTCGCTCATCAAAAAAACGGCCAACGAGGTGGAAATCGCGGAGATGCTGCAGATCTGTTCGCTGACGGGCAATATGGCCGAAACGGCCGTCATCAGTATCGTTCCCGAAGACATCATCTCCGTCGAGGTCGGGATTTCAGCGCCGCTGCGCGCCGCCTGGGAACGCTTTATCGAGACAATCACGGCGCGCCTGGCCGCCGCGGGGGTCGTCTGCCAAAGACGCGAAAGCGGCGGTATGACGCTGGAGACGATCCTCGAGAACTTCGCGGCCCCCAGTATGGCGCTCGGACGCGGTTTCTAGGAGACGCCGGGGGTCTGGAAGGCGCTGATGACCTCCTGCAGCGTACGCCCCGGTTCACGCCGGCTGGTCCGGATACCCGCACCCTGTAAAATGTTCAGGGCACTCTGTACATAACGTTCAAAGGCCCCTGCGAGGGGCTCCGAAAGCCCGATGCGCACTTCCACGCGTTCGGGAACGATCCCCAGGACGCTCGATTCGGGCTGGGGTTTTCCCATCAGTTCGAGCATATCGAGGCACTGGATCACCCCCACTTCGTGTGCGCCCCCGTTGCCCAGGCCGTAGCCGGTCAGTTCACAGGCGGGGATATGGTAGATGCTTCCCGCCTCGTCCTCGATATCGATCGCATCAAGGATCAGGACGCGCTCGTGCTCGATGAAGACGTCGAGGAGATTGATCCCCTCGACGCCGCCGTTGATGATGCGCACCGGCGGCTCGAAAGCGTAGTTGGCATCGAGGTAGGCCGCGGCGTAGACGGCGTGGTTGAATTTGAACTCCATCTCTTTGAGATAGAGGGGGAAGCTTTCACTGCCGACCCCGCGGTAGCGCAGGATACTCGCTTCGAAATACTCCCAGAAGCGGACGATGTTGTTATGCCGCGACGAGATCTTGATCAGGCGGCTCTGGCGCCGGAAGCGGGCGAACTCCTCCGCGTAGACGGATTCGAGATCATCTTCGATGAACTGGTTTCGAAACTGCTGCAGCGAGGGCATGACGATGGTGTAGAGGTGCCCCTCGTAGTCGAAGGTGAGGAAGTTCTGCGCGTCGAAAACGGCATTTTTGCGCCGTTTTTTGGCCCGCTCGAGGTAGAAGTACTCTTCGTATTCGCACGAGAGGTGCCGCCGCGCCTCATACTCATCCTCGCAGATGCGGGCACACAGCTGCCTGAACTGCCCGAAGTAGCGGTGGACGGAGACATAAGAGAGCCCCTTTGTATCGGCGGAGACACTGGCGTTTTCATCCCGGGCGAAGTCGGCGATGAGCGCGCGTATCTTTGCGACACGTTCGGGACTGACCTTTTTTCGGCAGCGTCCGCACTTGTACCTGCCGTCCCCGAGACGGTAGACGCTTCCTTGACAGTAGGGACATTGTTGCAGCGAAGACATCCTTTTCCTTTCCCGGTTCCAAAGATATATAAGAGTGACGACTTTTTAGGTTAATTTTACATAACAAGACTATAATTTATCTAAAACTGAATAGTTATTCATTTGTAGAAAGCGAGAGACAATAAACGGCCAAGACCTCCGAAGTCCGGAGCGTCTGTCGGTACGGCACTCAACGTCGGCAGTGAAACGGTGTATGCGGGGAGACGCTCTCATGCATTTTTTCCGGTTTCCGCGGAATACAGATGTTTTAGACCCGGTATTCCCGGGAAAGAAGGAGAAATTATGTGCAAAGATTGCGGCTGCAGTGTGACGGAGCATTCACACGGACACCATCATCATGATCACGACCACGACCACGACCACCACCATGATCATCATGGACACTCGCACGCCCATCAGGCGGCGCACGAGACGCTGCACCACAATCCGCAGCTCAATGACAAGAAGACGATCGATGTCATTACAAAGATCCTGGACAAGAATGACCACGAAGCGGGCCACAACCGTGCCCACTTCGACGACCACGGGGTGCTGGCGATCAACCTGATGAGCAGTCCCGGCAGCGGGAAAACGACCCTGCTGGAGCAGATGGCGGAGCGTGCCCCCTTCCGGTTCGGCGTCATCGAGGGGGACCTGGAGACAAGCCGAGACGCCGAGCGCATCAAGGCCAAGGGCATCCCCGCCTACCAGATCCAGACGGGCAGCGCCTGCCACCTCGATGCCTTTATGGTACACGAAGGGCTGCACGATATGCCGCTGAACGACCTGGATATCTGTTTTATCGAAAACGTCGGCAATCTTGTCTGCCCGGCCAGCTATGACGTCGGTTCGCATCTGAATATCGTGCTTGTCTCCGTCCCCGAGGGGAGCGACAAGATCGAAAAGTACCCTGTTATGTTCCGCCAGGCCGACCTGGTGCTGATCACCAAAACCGACCTGCTTCCCTATTTCGACTACGACATCGAACATGAGAAGGCGGAGGCGCGCAAGATCAAACCGGGGGTCGATATCCTGGAGGTCAGCACCAAGGACGAAGCGTCCGTGCAGCGCGTCATCGAGTGGATCGAGTTCAAACGCAGGAT
Organism: Sulfurimonas sp. HSL-1656; assembly: GCF_039645585.1. Lineage (NCBI taxonomy): Bacteria > Pseudomonadati > Campylobacterota > Epsilonproteobacteria > Campylobacterales > Sulfurimonadaceae > Thiomicrolovo > Thiomicrolovo subterrani. The sequence continues at coordinate 2,511,076 of NZ_CP147915.1, read as the reverse complement.
GAGGAACTGATATGTGTCTCTCTATCCCTTCAAAGGTCGTTTCCGTCGACCGTGAGAAAAATACCGCCGTGGTTGATACCATGGGTGTCAAGCGCGAAGCAGGGCTGGACCTGATGGAAGAGGGCAGCGTCAACGTTGATGACTATGTCCTGATCCATATCGGATTCGTCATGAACAAGATCGACGAGGAGGATGCCCTCGAATCGCTCAAGGTCTACCACGAGATCCTGGCGAAGCTGGACGAAGAGGAGCGCTCGCGTGTCGTTTTGGAGGATGACAACTGCGAGAACAGGGGTGCACCATGAGCGAATTGAAACTCAAAGATCTTTATGACGGGTTCAGAGATCCCGCGACGATCCGGATGCTGGCCGCCCAGATCGGCGAGGCCGCGAAAGCGCTGCACGAACCGCTGCGGATCATGGAAGTGTGCGGGGGGCATACGCATACGATTATGAAGTACGGTCTGCCGCAGGTGCTGCCGGACAACATCGACTTTATCCACGGTCCCGGCTGTCCGGTCTGCATCATGCCCAAAGAGCGGATCGACCACGCCATCGCGCTTGCACGGATGGACGATACGATCCTGGTGACACTGGGCGACATGATCCGCGTGCCGGGATCGCAGAGCTCCCTGGCTGTTGAACGGGCTGCCGGGCGGGACATCCGGCCGCTCTATACGCCGATGGACGCGCTCAAGATTGCGAAAGAGCATCCCGATAAAAAGGTGATCTTCTTTGCGATCGGGTTCGAGACGACGACACCGATGACGGCGGCGCTGCTGCATGCGGCGATTGCCCAGAAGGTCACGAACCTCTATTTCCATATCAACCACGTCCTCGTGCCGCCGGCGATCGATGCGATCATGAGCGACGGCCAGGCGAAGATCAACGCCTTTATCGGGCCTTCGCACGTCAGCGTCATTACGGGGGCGAAGATCTACGCGCCGCTGCCTCAGAAGTACAGCACCCCCGTCGTCGTCTGCGGTTTCGAACCCGTCGATGTGATGCAGGGGATCCTGATGGCCGTACGGCAGCAAGCGGAGGGGCGCGCCGAACTGGAGATCGAATACTCCCGTTCGGTGACGATGGAAGGCAACGTCAAAGCCCAGCAGCTTATCGACATGTATCTACAGCCGCGCAGCCACTTCCGTTGGCGCGGGATCGGGGATATCCCCGACAGCGCGTTGGAACTGAAACCTGAATTCGCGCATCTGGATGCGGAAAAAGTGTTCGCGGAGGTGCTGCCGACGGAACCCATCGACGACCATAAACTCTGCATCTGCGGCACGATCCTCAAGGGGCTCGCGAAGCCGATGGAGTGCAAGGTCTTCGGGACGGCCTGTACCCCGAACAGCCCGCTGGGCAGCTGCATGGTCAGTTCGGAAGGGGCGTGCAACGCCTACTACCGCTATGCGGGGGTGCTTGGATGAAACAGGTACAGCTGAGTCACGGCGGCGGGGGGGAGGAGACGAACAAGCTCATCCACGACCTGTTCTACCGCCATTTCAAAAACGATATCCTGATCAAGGCCGAGGATGCGGCGGTGCTGCAGACCGAGGGGAAGATCGCGTTTACGACGGACAGCTTCACGGTCAGCCCGCTCTTTTTCGAGGGGGGCGACATCGGGAAACTGGCGGTCGCCGGCACGGTCAACGACCTGGCGATGATGGGCGCGAAACCGCTCTACCTCAGTTCGGCGTTTATGATCGAAGAGGGGTTCCCTTTCGAGGAGCTGGAGCGGATCGTCGAGAGCATGGCCGCTGAGCTGGAGAAATCCGGGGCGAAGATCGTCTGCGGTGATACGAAGGTCGTACCGCGCGGGAGCGTCGACAAGCTCTTTATCAACACGGCGGGCATCGGCCAGATCATGCGCGAGGGGATCTCCTCGCAGACGATCCACGAAGGCGACGTCATCATCGCGTCGCGCGATATCGGGCGCCACGGGGCGACGGTCCTGATGGCCCGCGAGGGGCTGGAGGTCAGCGCCGATCTCGGCAGCGACTGCGAAACGCTCTGGCCTGCCGTCGAGGCGCTGATCGGGGACAACATCTCCATCAGTGCGCTGCGCGACGCGACACGGGGCGGCCTGGCTGCCGTACTGAACGAGTGGGCGGAGAACAGCGGCGTCTGCCTGGAGATCGAGGAGTCCGCGATCAGGGTGAGCGATGAGGTGCAGGGGATCTGTGAAATGTTCGGTTTCGAGGCAACGGACCTGGCCAACGAAGGTACCTTCGTCGCCGCCGTCGCCCCGATGCACGCCGCTTTCGCCGTGAGCACACTGCAGCGGTTCGGTTTCTGCAGCGATGCGGCGGTCATCGGCCGTGTGACACAGCAGTACCCCGGCAAAGTGGTGCTGCACTCCGCGTTCGGCAGCCGCCGTTTCCTCGACCTGCCCAAAGGCGAACTGCTGCCGAGGATCTGTTAGGAGTTTAGCATGCATGATGTAACGAAGTGGAATTCCGCAGGCGTAGCCGAGGACAGTATAAATATTCTGCATGGAGGTTTCCATGCATGAATATTCCGTTGTACAGGCTTTATTGGAACAGGTGGAGAAGCATGCCGCCGAGAACGAAGCGGAGCGGGTGACAAAGGTGGTCGTGAAGATCGGCGTCATGAGCGGCGTAGAGCCGCATCTGCTCGAGATCGCTTTCAACACTTTCAAAGAGCGGACCGTCTGCGACGGGGCGGACTTCGTGATGAATATCCAGCCCGTCACCCTGACCTGCCGCCAATGCGGAAGCCGGAGCGAGCTGGAGAAGGTGTGGTACCGCTGCCCCGCATGCGAAAGCCTGGAAGTCGACGTCGTCGACGGGGAAGAGATGTATCTGATGAGTTTGGAAATGGAGTGACCATGCAGGAGATCTGGGAAAACTATATGAAACCGGTTGACGGGCGTCCGGCGACCATCGCCTTCAATGCCGAAGCGGCGGATGCCCTTCCAAACGATACGCTGGGGGTTGTAGGCTTTATCAAGCTGCGGCTGCGTTCGGCGACGGAGGAGGGGTTCGTGGCCGAAAGCGAAGCGGACATGATCAAGGAGATCGAGGACCGGCTGGAGATGGAGGCCCTGCGCTACCGCGTGGGCAAGTATATCGGCCGGATCGTGACGGGTGGCGAGGTCCATTTCATCTACTACCTCAAATTCGACTTCGAGTGGCCCGACGTCGTTGCCGTCACGATGGCGGCTTTCCCGGACTATACCTATGAGTACGGCTCCCGTTTGGACCCGGAGTGGGAGGTGTACAGAAAGTTGCTCTTTCCCACCGACCGGGAGTGGCAGCTGATCCAGAACCATCATACCTGCGACCGGCTCAAGGACGCGGGCGACAACCTGCGGATCCGGCGCGCGATCGAACACCGGGCCTTTTTTGCGAAACATGAGGGGCGCGAGCGCTTTGTCGAGCGTATCAGTGCCGAGGGCTTCAAAGTGCAGGCTGATGCTCCGCCGGAGGAGGTCAGCCCGCCGTTCGGGGTCCAGTTTTACCGCATTGATGCCCCGTACTACTACGATATCGATGCGGTAACACTGCAGATTATTGCCTGGGCCGAAGCCTTCGAGGGGCAATATGATGGATGGGAAACCAGTCTGGTAAAACAGTAATACTTTCGTCAAACGGACGAAAATGTCATACAATAGGACAAAACAGAAGGAGCTACGATGGAACGCGAAGAGTTGTTTGAACAGCGCGAAGAGAATGTGCTGCTGACCAAAACAGGTATGAGCCGACGTGATGCGCTCAAATTGATGGGGATCTCCCCGGTAGCGGCGTCCGTGCTTGCATCGACCGCACCGGCGGCCTCCGCAGAGGCCGTCGATGTGAAGGGGAAGATCGTCATCGTCGGTGGCGGATCGGGCGCGATCATGGCCCTGGTGCGGCTGCACCGCGCCATTTCGGACCCGGATATCACGATTATTGCCCCCAACGAGGTCCACCTCTACCAGCCGGGACAGATCTTTATGGCTGCGGGGCTTTATACGCATGAGGATATTGTCAAGCCCAACAGCGACTTCATCCCTGACGACGTGACGTGGATCAAGGATGAAGTGGCCGTATTCGATCCGGATAATAACCGGGTGACGACCCGCGGGGGTGAAGAGGTTGCGTATGATTACCTTGTTGTCGCAACGGGTATCGTCTGCCACTACGACGCCATCAAAGGGCTCACCGAGGCCGATATCGGCACCAACGGCATTTCCAGTGTCTACCTGAACAACCCCGAAGCGGGGACTGCAAAGGGCGGAGAGATTACCTGGGAGTGGTTCAACGATCTCAAAGAGGCCGCGAAAAACGGGAGACCGAAGGTCATCTACACCCAGCCCAACACGCCGATCAAATGCGGCGGCGCACCGCAGAAGATCCTTTATCTCAGCGCCGACTACCTGAAGAAGGAGGGGCTCTCCGCGGATTATGCCTTTACAACCTCTTTCCCGAACCTCTTCTTCCTGAAGCCGATTGCCGATGCGCTGGGTGAGGCACAGCAGCGTTACGACAGCATCACCAACTACTTCAGCCATCACCTTGAATCGATCGACGTCAAGGGCAAGGTCGCCACCTATGTCCATGCGTATGACGAGCAGGTGTATGACGAGGACCTTGAAGAGTACGAGACGGTGAGCAAATCCGACCGCATCGAGATGCCGTACGACTTTATCCATATCGTACCGCCGATGAGCCCGCCGGATGCCGTCGTCAATTCCCCGCTGGCCGGCGGCGACGGATGGCTCGAAGTGGACAAATATACGCTGCAGCATCCCCGGTTCCCGAACGTCTTCGGTATCGGTGACGTCTGCGGCATCCCGATGGGGAAAACCGGAGGTTCGGCACGGCACCACGGTCCGGTGCTGCAGGACAACCTGCTGGCGGTCATGCAGGGCAAAACGCCCAAAGAGAAGTTCGACGGCTATACGGTCTGTCCGCTCAAAACCCAGTACGGCGAAATCATTATGGCCGAGTTCAATTACGAAGGATTCGCACCGACGATCCCGTTCCTGGCGCCGGAAAAACCGCGCATGCTCTGGTGGTATTTCGACGTGTACATGCTCAAACCAATGTACTGGTACCTGATGCTGAGGGGGCTTATGTAGCCGCTGCCCCCGGCACCCATGCAAAGTTAATGGAAATTGATGTATAATGTGCCATGAATAACACAAAGATTGTGGCCAAAAAACAGTTCGGCCAGAATTTTCTGAAAGATCAGAGCGTTTTGCGCAAGATCATCGAAGCGATGCCCAAGAGCGACAGACACGTTGCGGAGATCGGGCCTGGCTTAGGTGATTTAACTAAGTTTTTAGTTGATGTCAAAAGCGTCGATGCTTTTGAGGTCGATACCGATCTATGCAAGCACCTGAATGAAGTTTTCACGGATGAGATCACTACCGGTCGACTGACGCTGCACTGCGGCGACGTCCTCGAGCACTGGAAGAGTGAGCTGCTTGATGTTCCTTACGAGTTGGTGGCCAACCTGCCATACTACATCGCGACGAACATTATCCTCAAAGCCCTCGCCGATACGAAGTGCGAATTTCTGCTTGTTATGGTACAGCGTGAAGTCGCGGAGAAGTTCTCCGCTTCACCTGGAGAGAAAAACTTTGGTGCACTGAGTGTGATAGCCCAGAGCGTGGCAGAGGTCAGTATCCTCGTCCATGTCCCGCCCGAAGCGTTCACCCCGCCGCCCAAAGTCGATTCTGCCGTCCTGCTCATGAAAAAAACGGCGAATCGGGCGTCAGACGCGTTTGAACAGATGCTCAAAACCGCATTTGCCCAGCCGCGCAAGACGTTGCTCAAAAATCTCTCCACGCGCTACGGTAAAGATGAGGTCCTGGCCGCACTATCCTCTCGCGGTTATCCCTCTACCGTTCGTCCTCACCAGATCTCGACAGCAGACTATCACCAACTCTATACACAATTACATTAACAGTGACGCCCGAGGGGCGTACTGCAAGGAGTTAGGATGTCAGAAGAAACACAAGCCCCTGTCGCAGAAGCGAAACAAAATACAGAGAACAAACCGGCACAGAACCGCGACGGCTCCCAGCGCCGCCGCTCTTCCAGCCGCAGCCGCAGCCGCAGCCGCCAGAAACCCAAAGAGGGTGAAGCGAAAAAAGAGGGCGAAGGCCAGAGCCAGAACCGCAACCGCGGCGGCCGCGGCGGCAACCGCGGGGAGAACCGGGGTGAAAACCGTGGAGAGAACCGTAGCGAAAACCGCGGAGAGAGTCGTGGGGAAAACCGTGGCGAAAACCGCGGTAAAACCGGCGGCGGACGTTCCGGCGGCAGCCGCAACCGCCGCCGCAACGCGCCGGCACCGACGGAGCAGAGCCTGCTGGAAAATGCACGCCAGAACGAGGCGTCTCAGCGCGTCCGTATCAACCCGCACATGAATATCGACACGGAAGTGAAGGCGAAGGTCCGTATCACTCCGCTGGGCGGTCTCGGCGAGATCGGCGGGAACATGATGGTCATGGAAACGGATAACGAAGCGATCCTGATCGACGTGGGGATGAGCTTCCCGGACGAAGAGATGCACGGCGTCGATATTCTCGTCCCGGACTTCACCTATGTCCGCGAGATCAAGGACAAGATCGTCGGTGTCATCATCACCCACGCCCACGAAGACCACATCGGCGCGGTCCCGTATCTCTATAAAGAGATGCAGTTCCCGCTCTACGGTACGGCGCTGCCGTTGGCGATGATCGGCAACAAATTCGACGAGCATCACCTCAAAGAGTTCCGCCGCTACTTCCGCCCGATTGAAAAGCGCGTCGTCTACCAGATCGGGAACGATTTCCAGATTGAGTGGATGCACATGACGCACTCCATCATCGACTCCTCTTCTATCGCGGTGACGACGGAAGCGGGAACGATCATCCATACGGGTGACTTCAAGATCGACCATACCCCTGTTGACGGTTTCCCGGCGGACCTGCACCGCCTGGCGCACTACGGCAGCCAGGGTGTTCTGGCGCTGCTCTCGGATTCGACGAATTCGTACAACAGCGAGGTGACGCCGAGCGAGCTCTCCGTCGCCCCGGCGCTCGACCGCGTCTTCTCCAAGACGAAGGGACGCATCATCCTTTCGACGTTCAGTTCGAACATTCACCGTGTCTTCCAGGCGATCCAGGCGGGGATCAAGTACGGGCGCAAGGTCTGTGTCATCGGCCGCTCCATGGAGCGCAACCTCGAAGTGGCGATGCAGTACGAATACATCAAGCTGCCGAAGAATATCTTCGTGGATGCCGACGATGTCAGCCGCATGAACGACAAGGACGTCCTGATCGTTACGACAGGTTCACAGGGTGAGCCCAACTCGGCACTGTTCCGCACGGCGATCGGCGAGCACCGCCATATCAAGATCAAGCCGAACGACCTGATCATTCTCTCTTCCCGCGCGATCCCGGGGAACGAAGGTTCTATTTCGCAGATGCTCAACCACCTCGAGCGTGCCGGTGCCAAAGTCGCGCGGGACCGTGACCTCCACGTTTCCGGTCACGGCGGCGCGGAAGAGCAGAAACTGGTGCTGCGCCTTGTGCAGCCGAAGTTCTTCCTCCCGATCCACGGCGAATACAACCACGTTATGCGCCACAGAGATACGGGGATCGCCTGCGGGGTACCGGAGCGCAATATCTACCTGATGAGCGACGGCGAATGCGTCGAAATCGCACCGAAGTACATGCGCAAGGTCAAAACGGTCAAGTCCGGCAAGACCTACATCGACAACCAGAGCAACAACCTGATCGAGGACGATATCGTCATCGACCGCCAGAAGATGGCGACGGAGGGGATGGTGATGATCATCGCCCAGGTCAGCAAAGCGGATTCGCACCTGATCTCCAAGCCGAAGGTCAGCAGTTTCGGCCTGGTACCGGACAAGCAGGACAAAGCGTTTGCGCAGGAGATGGAAGACGTCCTGGAACACTTCCTCACCAACCTCAAACCGGGGATTATCGAAAACCCCAAAGCGATGGAGAACGATCTGCGCCAGGTCGTACGAAAGCATATCTATCGCAAAATGAAAAAGTACCCGCTGATTACACCGACTATCTTTGTGATGTGAGCACCGTAAAGAAAACGCCAACTGCTTGGCGTTTTTAGGTGCGAAACCATAGGCGATGTCCGAAGGACCGCCGAAGGATTCCAATCGATGGAGCCAACTGCTTGGTGTTTTTAGGTGCGATGCAGCGGAACGAAATTCCGCAGCATAGCGAGAGCACACAAAGCGTATTGAACGCAGTAAGCAGCTAGGCCTCCCCATCACTAGCAGAAACGACACTGTAAACGCGACGTCACGAATACTTCTAAAAGACCATTCCCCTCATTCACTCTAGCCAAAGATGCAGCAGTGATAATTAGTAAGCAACACATTACAGTAAACATATGGGTTGAAGTCATATTGTAGATACTTTTTTGAACAGCCATTGAACCCGTTTCCCCAAATTTATCCGAGGTTGACCGATGAAAAAACACACAGGTTATTCACAGTGTGATGTATAATAATTTTTAATTATATATTTTTCTATATAAGAGCAGAAGAGGGCTTAAATAAAGCTTTTTTTGAAGGGCGCGGAAAAAGAAATTTCCGGCCTGAAGGGGAGAGGTTAGTTCCCGCGCGAGCCGGGCTTGATCGCTTCGCTGCCGGCCTTGCACATCGGGCACTCCTCGGGGGCGTACATCTCGAAGTCGAAGTCCGCCAGGGCGAAGAAGGGGAGGTCGCCGGGGAGTTTGCAGTTCGGTTTTGTTTCGATGCTGCTGTGCTCGCGGCGGCAGAAACCGCGGTTGGCCAGGGCGGCAAAAGCGACAACCTTCGCACCGAGCCCTTCGACGGCAGCGGCCGCTTCCATGGCAGAGCCTCCGGTGGTAATGATATCTTCACAGATGAGGATAGTTTCACCCTCTTTGACGTCAAAGCCGCGGCGCAGGGTCATCTCGCCGCCGACGCGCTCGGTAAAGATATAGCGGGCATCCAGCGCCTGTGCCAGGGCGAAGCCGGCAATGAGTCCACCGATCGCCGGGGAGCAGACCGTATCGATCTTCACCCCGCTGGTTTTGATCTGTTCGGCCAGGGCGTTGGCCAGTTTCATGGCCGTTTTGGGGTCCTCGAGCACTTTGGCGGACTGGAGGTAGAACTGCGAATGGTTGCCGGAGCTGAGCTTGAAGTGGCCTTCAAGCATGGCATCGGCATCGAGGTAGATCTGTTTGATATCCATACCGTTACACCGTCATGATGGCTTGTTCTTTTTGCTTGATGATATCATCAATCTTTGCCACCATTTTGTCCGTGATCTTCTGGATATTGTCCTGGGCGCGTTTTGAGTCGTCCTCGGTGATCTCTTTGTCTTTCTCAAACTTTTTGATCGTGTCGTTTGCTTTACGGCGGTCGTTACGGACGGCGACTTTTGCGTCTTCGCCCATTTTCTTCAGCTTTTTGGCGCTTTCCTGGCGCTGTTCGACGGTCATCGGCGGGAAGAAAAGCTTGATCTGCTCGCCGTCGTTGTTCGGGTTGACACCGATGTTAGCCTTGGCAATGGCGGATTCGATAGCGCTGAGCAGCGGTTTTTCCCACGGGGAGACCGTAATGGTCGTCGCATCCGTTGCCAGGACCGTTGCTACCTGGGAGAGCGGGGTCGCCGCCCCGTAATAATCGATCTTGATCCCGTCAAGGACCTGCGTCGTTACTTTCCCCGTACGCAGGGTCTTGAACTGGTTTTGCATGTGCTCGAGCGCACCTTCCATATCCATTTCGCATTCTTGATAGATTTCGTCAAGCATTCTTACTCCTTTACTAAGATGATACTTTCTTGTTTCTGACCGACCCTGATAAAGACCCGGCTGCGCGGCAGCGCGAGCTTTACATCGGTTTTGACACGTATTTCGCCGTTTTCAACGGGAACACGCACCCATTCATGGCCGCTGATATAGTACTCCGCCGTGCGGTATGTCGGTGCAATTTTAGCGTGTATTTCTTTTAATCTGCCATCTTCGGGCCACCGCAGGGGGGCGATCCACTCGGTGTCCAGGCGTTCGATTTTCAGTTTCTGCGCAATGAGATTATCCCCGGTCAGTGCCGTCCGGTCGAGGTCAAGCGGGTCGCTGTTCGCGTTGACCGCGCCGCTGTTCTGGTTGAGGATGAGCTCGAACCCGTAGTCGGCGATCCCCGCCTTGACCTCGGGGTTGTATTCGCCGTAGGGGTAGGCGTAGTAACGCGGTACGCGGCGGAGTTCCTTGGCGAAGGAACGAAGCCCCCTGTCGGTATCCTCTTTGAGCCTATAGGGCTCGAGGTGGCACTCATGGCTGTGGCCGTAGCCGTGCAGGCCGAGCTCGCCGTACTGTGCCGTATCGCGGATCTGATCCCAGGTCATGAAATCGCCGTAGTGCTTGTCCGCCGCGGCGACATAGACAAAGAGGGTAAAAGGATAGCCGTACTCTTTGAAGAGGGGCAGGCCGTTTTCATAGAAGCTTTTGTAGCTGTCGTCGATAGTAAGGACGACCCACTTGTCGTCAATGGCTTCGCCCGCTTTCAGGGCTTTGGCCAGGCGGGAGAGGGGGATGACCTTGTAGCCGTTCGTCTTGAGATAATCGAATTCGGCACGGAGGGTCTCAATGGCGGTGCTGGTGGAGGCATGACGCGCATCCCCGAAGCGGTGAAAAACAAAGATGTGCGCGTCCGCGAAGAGTACCAGCGGCAGCAGCGCAGTCAGCAGGAAGCTGCGCATGGCGGGATTAGTTGGAGGCGTTGGCTTCGGCAGCCGGGGCTGCAGGGGCAACCGTACTCTCCGCTGCAGCCGGGGCTGCCGCCGTCACCGGTGTGACGATCTCATCAACGACGGATTTGTTGGCGGCCTGCGCGTAGAAGTACCCCAGGGCAATCGTATTGGCAACGAAAAGGAAGCCGAAGAAGAACGTTGTTTTTGCCAGGAAACTTCCCGGACCCTTGGCACCGAAGACGGATTCATTGGAACCGCTGTAGGCTCCCAGGCCGATGCTGGAGCTCTTCTGCAGCAGTACGACGATGGTCAGCAGGATCACCAGTACAACCTGGACGATCAGCAAGAAAGAAGTCATTGTTATCCTTAATCATTCGCTTTAAAGTGGCGAATTATAGCGAAAAAAACCCCATTCTTTAATGGGACGGGAAGCTTCGCTATAATTCGGGGAAGAAAGCCGTGGAGAGATTTTGAAAAAAGCGATCATTGTTTTGCTGGTACTGTTAATCGTTTTGGTGGTGGCCCTGGTGGTCGCCGTGCCCGCAAAAAAGGTGCAGGCCGGCAAAGCGGATGTCGTCGTGACGACGTTTGCGCTCTATGACATCGCCCGCCACCTGCTGGAGCAGGATGCCGAGGTGGCGATGCTGATCCCGTTCGGCCGGGATGTCCACACCTTTGAAGCGACGCCGCAGGATATGATCCGGGTAGAGAAGTGCCGGCTGTTTCTCTACAGCGGTGCCGGCCTCGAACCCTGGGCCGAACCTTTCGAATCCTTCGGCAACGCGAAGGATATGAGCCGGTACGTCCGGCTGCACGAAGGGGGGCATGCGCACCACGACGAAGCGGCAGAGACGCACGATGACGATCATCACGGTGCCGATCCGCACTACTGGCTCGACATCGACAATATGATAGCGCTTGTCAAGGCATCAGAACAACTGTTCACTTCGGCATTCCCCGGGCTGGATGCCGGGAAACTCCGGGAACGCGGCGCTGCCTATATCAAACGGCTTGAGACGCTTGACACCCTTTACCGCAAACGCCTGAGCGGCTGCGGGCTGGACACGATCGTCGTCAGCCACAACGCCTTCGGCTATCTTGCCGAGCGGTACGGATTCCATGTCGAGGCCGTTACCGGACTCTCTCCGGATACGATGCCCAATGCGAAAACGATGGCGCAACTCACCGATACGGTACGCGAACACGGCATCAAGACCCTCTTTTACGAATCGTTTGTCAGTGACAAGCTGGTGGCGTCGCTCGCGGCGGAGACGGGCGTGCGTGTGGATGTGCTGCAGCCGCTGGCGAACATTACCGCCGACGAGATCGGTGCGGACTATTTTCGCCTGATGAATGCCAACCTCCTGAAACTGCATGACGCATTGGAGTGTCGATGACCTTCGAACCCGCCGTTTTCGAGGTGGAACATCTGGGATACAGTGTCGGCGGGCAGACAATCCTCTCGGACGTGTCGCTGAAGGTACTGCAGGGGGAGTACTGCGCCGTGATCGGTCCAAACGGCGGCGGCAAGACGACCCTGGTCCGCCTGCTGCTGGGCCTGCAAAAACCCACAGAGGGCACGATCCGGCTCTTCGGCGAACCGCAAAAGCAGTTCCGCCGCTGGAAACAGGTGGGCTATGTCCCCCAGCAGGTGACCCAGACGGACCGCCTCTTTCCCGGTACGGTGGAAGAGGTCGTCAGCATGGGGCGCATCTCCGGGATCGGATGGGACAAGCGCTGGCACGATGACGACCGCCGCCATATCGAGCATGCCATGGAGCGGATGGAAGTGTCGGACCTGCGGGGGAAACTGATCGGCGAGCTCTCCGGCGGGCAGCGCCAGCGGGTGATGATCGCCCGCGCGCTGGCTTCGGAGCCCAAAGTCCTGATTCTCGACGAACCCAATACGGGGGTGGACCAGCCCTCGCAGCAGCGTTTTTACGCCCTGCTGCGCCAGCTGAACCGTGATGAGCGTCTGACGATCCTCTTCGTGACCCACGATGTTGGTGTGATCGCCGACGACATCGCGCGGGTCTTTACGGTCAACCAGCGGCTCTCAACATGCAACGACCCCAAGACGCTGCTCAGCTGCGAGGGCATGAGCGAACTCTACGGCATTGATGCGCACCTGCTCAGCGCGCACCACCGGCACTGACGAGGAGTATGCGATGCTGGAACTGTTCCAATACCAGTTTATGGTCAATGCGTTTCTCGCCGGGATCATGATCGCGCTGCTGGCCTCTATCAGCGGGGCCTTCGTCGTCCTGCGCCGCTACGCGCTGCTGACGGAGACCCTGGCGCATTCGGCCCTGGTCGGGGTCGCTGTCGGGATCCTGACCGAGACGAACCCGGTCTGGATGGCGGTGGCGGCGGCACTGCTCAGTGCATGGACCATCGAGTACCTGCGCAGTTTCTTTCACCTCTATTCCGATGCCGTCCTGGCGATCTTCTTATCGGGTTCGCTTGCCCTGGCCGTCATCATCGTCTCCCTGGCGGGGGCGTTCAACAGTTCGCTCTTCAGCTACCTCTTCGGTTCCATCCTCTCCGTCTCGCGGGAAGAGGTCTGGACGATCTTTGCCGTGGGGATCCCGGCGCTGGCACTGCTGGGCTACTTCTATAAAGAGCTCTACTTCATCGCTTTCGATGAGGAGGTCGCCAAAACGGGCGGCATCCCGGTGACGCTGCTGAATTTTATGCTGGTCAGTATCGTCGCGGTGATCATTGCGCTCTCCATCCGCATCGTCGGGACCCTGCTGATCGGTGCTTTGATGGTCATCCCCACCGTCGCGGCCCTGCGTTTCCGCCAGGGTTTCTCTGTTACGGTCGGACTCTCGGTTCTTTTTGCCCTCTTTTCGGTGACCGCCGGCATGCTGCTCTCCTACGCCTTCGCACTTCCCAGCGGCGCGACTATCGTCATGTGCGTACTGCTGATCTTTGTGATCTCCCTGTTGATCAACCGCCGATGAACGTTCAGAACGAATTTTCCCGTTACGCCGACCATTACGGCAGCTACAATGTTATTCAGAAGAAGGTGGCGCAAAGACTGGTCGCCGGGGTAAAGGATGCACCGCAGCATCTGCTTGATATCGGCTGTGGGCGCGGTGCCGTCGCAGAGCAGATAGCGTGGCCCTATCAGCAGCTTGTCGGCATTGATTTTGCGCCGGGGATGCTGGTGCTGCATCCCCAGGGGGAGCATATTACATGTCTCCAGGGCGACTTCGACGATCCGAAACTTTATGCCTCGTTGAAGGCCACACACTTTGACCGTGTTTTTTCCGCCTCCGCTCTCCAGTGGTCGCCGGACCTGGCGCACACCTTCGCGCTGATCCGTTCACTGAATGCGCCGGTCTCCCTTGCGATCTTCACGGCAGGGACCTTCGGAACCCTGTTCAAAACGGCGGGGCTGCCGCCGCTGCTTCGGAGTGCCGATGAAGTGGAGCGGTTGGCAAAGCGTTTTTTCAACGCGTCGTGCGAAGTGGTCCGCTATTCGCTCGCTTTTGACAATACCCGCGACATGTTCCGTTATATCAAGCGCAGCGGGGTCAGCGGGAACCGGAATGTTCTTACCTATAAAGAGACGAAACAGCTGATGGAGAACTATCCGTCAGACCGGCTGGAGTTCGAGGTGCTCTTTATTCAGAACTGAGCAGGTGCCCTTTTTCCAGCGTATAGAGCTCGTAGCGGATCTGCTTGAAGGTTTCGGAGAGGGCAGGGTCGACGATCTTATACATCTCTTCCAGAACCCGTGACGACTCCTGGGCCCGTTTGTAGTTGGCGATGAGGATGCTCTCTATCGAGGAGCGGTTCAGTTCGCTCTGTACCGTCGGACGAAGGACGTCGTTCACGCTGTCCCGGGAAGAGAGCAGGTTTTGCAGATCGTTTATTCTGCTGCGGTGGCGAAGGGCTTTGAGACTGGAAGCGGTTGCTTTGTCGTTTTGGAGATAGCGGGCGATATCCTCAATCACGCGGATGCCCTCTTTGAGGCGGTTCAGGTTGGCGTCGATCACCCGAAAGAGATCGGGTGAAAGAGCGTCAGTCTTCGTTGCCACCGAAGATGCCCAGGAGCTGGAGCAGATTCACGAAAATATTGAAGAAGTCGAGGTAGAGGGCAACGGCGCCCTCGATCGGTGTTTCAAATACCCCGCGCATGATCGCCTGCGTGTCGTAAACGACAAAGATGCTGAACAGGAAAACCGCCGCGGCGGAGATAATGACGGCCATCAGCGGGCTGCCGAGGAAGATATTGACGATCGAGAAGCCGATGATCACCAGAAGGGCGATAAAGAGCGGCTTGCCGAAAGAGGTGAAGTCCTTTGTCGTGCGGATGGCGTAGAAGCTCATGGCGCCGAAGATGACGGAGGTCATAGCAAAGGCGTTACCGACAATCGTCGCTCCGCCGGACATACCGAGGATGACGGAGAGCAGCGGTGCGATCATCATACCGGTTGCAAACGTGAATGCGAAAAGCAGGATCAGGTTGAGCCCCTGCTTGTGCTTGGCAAAGTGCAGGCCGATCAGCAGACCGATGACCAGGAAAAAGAGCGGCCAGTGCATCGCCTGAAGGGTCCCGGCGATAGGAATCCCCACGTACGAACCGACAGCCGCAGCCATCAGTGAAGCGGCAAACAGTTTGTAGGTCTCTTTTACAAAGGAAACGATCTGTGTTTCACTGCGGTTGGCTGCGTAGTGATCCGCTGCCCTGCCGCGTGCATATTCTCTATCATAAAGTCCCATAGTCTATACCTCTATATATTGGAGTTTGATTTCTGAACTATACAAGGTCCATGTCAAACAGATAGTAAATAAATTCAGAGGGTTTGGCGTGAAAATAGCTGTTATTACTGGCGGCAGATCCATGTTATGTATATTTTCGTAACAAAAATGGGGTGAAAAAGGGCCAAAAAAAAGAAATTTGACATATTTTGCAATTCCTCGCAAAAACCTCTTGACATTGCTTTTGAAATCCCCTATAATTCCCGTCCACAAACGATGAGAGGCATCGAAAAGAGGCCTATCTAGCGGGACTTCGGGTTGAAGATCGCGAAAGTTTGAGATCATTGAAAACTAAGCAAGTGGGATGGACAGACAAGGTCTGGAAGTCTTACTTAGATAAGACACAATTTAACCGTCTATTACTATTTATAGTGATAGACACTATACAGCCAATGATTTTATATCTTGGGCTGGATCAGTAATCGCTTCATTTATGAAGCGTCTTTTCAATTATGGAGAGTTTGATCCTGGCTCAGAGTGAACGCTGGCGGCGTGCTTAACACATGCAAGTCGAACGGTAGCAGGATAGTGCTTGCACTATTGCTGACGAGTGGCGCACGGGTGAGTAATGTATAGGTTACGTGCCCCATAGTCTGGGATAGCCACTGGAAACGGTGATTAATACCGGATACTCCTGTTCGCAGGGAAAGTTTTTCGCTATGGGATCGGCCTATATTGTATCAGCTTGTTGGTGAGGTAAGAGCTCACCAAGGCGATGACACATAGCGGGTTTGAGAGGATGATCCGCCACACTGGTACTGAGACACGGACCAGACTCCTACGGGAGGCAGCAGTGAGGAATATTGCACAATGGGGGAAACCCTGATGCAGCAACGCCGCGTGGAGGATGACGCATTTCGGTGTGTAAACTCCTTTTATTAGGGAAGAAAATGACGGTACCTAATGAATAAGCTCCGGCTAACTCCGTGCCAGCAGCCGCGGTAATACGGAGGGAGCAAGCGTTACTCGGAATCACTGGGCGTAAAGGACGCGTAGGCGGGTTTTTAAGTCAGGTGTGAAATCCAATGGCTCAACCATTGAACTGCACTTGAAACTGGGAACCTAGAGTATGGAAGGGGCAGATGGAATTAGTGGTGTAGGGGTAAAATCCGTAGATATCACTAGGAATACCGAAAGCGAAGGCGATCTGCTGGGACATAACTGACGCTGAGGCGTGAAAGCGTGGGGAGCAAACAGGATTAGATACCCTGGTAGTCCACGCCCTAAACGATGAATGCTAGTCGTCGGGGTACTCGTTACTTCGGTGATGCACTTAACAGATTAAGCATTCCGCCTGGGGAGTACGGTCGCAAGATTAAAACTCAAAGGAATAGACGGGGACCCGCACAAGTGGTGGAGCATGTGGTTTAATTCGAAGATACACGAAGAACCTTACCTGGCCTTGACATTGATAGAATTCTGTAGAGATACGGAAGTGCCAGTTTACTGGAGCTTGAAAACAGGTGCTGCACGGCTGTCGTCAGCTCGTGTCGTGAGATGTTGGGTTAAGTCCCGCAACGAGCGCAACCCTCGTCCTTAGTTGCCAGCAGTTCGGCTGGGCACTCTAAGGAGACTGCCTTCGCAAGGAGGAGGAAGGTGAGGACGACGTCAAGTCATCATGGCCCTTACGGCCAGGGCTACACACGTGCTACAATGGGACGTACAGAGAGTTGCGATACCGCGAGGTGGAGCCAATCTCATAAAGCGTCTCTCAGTTCGGATTGTACTCTGCAACTCGAGTGCATGAAGCTGGAATCACTAGTAATCGTAGATCAGCTAAGCTACGGTGAATACGTTCCCGGGTCTTGTACTCACCGCCCGTCACACCATGGGAGTTGATTTCACCCGAAATCGGGAAGCTAAAGTAGCTACCGCTTACGGTGGAATCAGCGACTGGGGTGAAGTCGTAACAAGGTAACCGTAGGAGAACCTGCGGTTGGATCACCTCCTTTCTAGAGTAACCGGGCACCATTCGTTTGGTGGCCCGAAGAGAAAATCTCACATTTCAGATTGTGTCTGTCCGCTTGCTTGCTTAGTTTTCAGTGATCTATGTTCTATTGAATTAGAAATGCCGAGAAGGGGCCTATAGCTCAGCTGGTTAGAGTGCACCCCTGATAAGGGTGAGGTCGGAGGTTCAAGTCCTCCTAGGCCCACCAGGATCACTATGTGGGGAATTAGCTCAGCTGGGAGAGCGCCTGCTTTGCACGCAGGAGGTCAGCGGTTCGATCCCGCTATTCTCCACCACGAAGCCTAATACGAGTACTTGATGAAGTATTCATATTAGACTTCTTAGTGTATAAGAGTCTAAAACGTTCATTGAATTATCATTGTTAAAGTCAACAAATATTTATGAAGATTACTTCGTAAGTATTGCAACTACAATTAAATATTACAGTCTTATTCATATTGAGTAAGGCAGTAAGCGCTAATTAGAATAAAGATATTAAGAGCTATAGGTGGATGCCTAGGCTGGTAGAGGCGATGAAGGACGTACTAGGCTGCGATAAGCCTCGGGGAGCTGCCAAGAAGCTTTGATCCGGGGATTTCCGAATGGGGCAACCCGGCATGGCGCGAGTCATGTCACCCTGCGGGGAGCGAACCAAGGGAAGTGAAACATCTCAGTACCTTGAGGAAAAGAAATCAACCGAGATTCCCAGAGTAGCGGCGAGCGAAATGGGACTAGCCCTAAAGCGTGTAGTGTGTTAGCAGAATCCTTTGGAAAGAGGAGCCATAGAAGGTGATAGCCCTGTAAGCGAAAACTATCTACATGTTATTCGAGTAGGTCGGGACACGTGTTATCTTGACTGAACATGGGGGGACCACCCTCCAAGGCTAAATACTACTACCAGACCGATAGCGAACCAGTACCGTGAGGGAAAGGTGAAAAGAACCGTGGTGAACGGAGTGAAATAGAACCTGAAACCTATAGCTTACAATCATTCGGAGCCCCATTCTTTATGAGGGGTGACGGACTGCCTTTTGCATAATGAGCCTGCGAGTTGTGGTATCTGGCAAGGTTAAGCGAACGCGAAGCCGTAGCGAAAGCGAGTCTTAATAGGGCGATTAGTCAGATGCTGCAGACCCGAAACTGAGTGATCTATCCATGAGCAGGTTGAAGCCGGTGTAAGAGCCGGTGGAGGACCGAACCGATGGGCGTTGAAAAGCCCCCGGATGACTTGTGGATAGGGGTGAAAGGCCAATCAAACTCAGTGATAGCTGGTTCTCTCCGAAATATATTTAGGTATAGCCTCGAGCATTAGCATACAGGGGTAGAGCACTGACAGGGCTAGGGCTGCTCACCGCGGTACCAAACCCTATCAAACTCCGAATACTGTATGTGTAACCTCGGGAGTCAGGCGGTGGGTGATAAAATCAATCGTCGAGAGGGGAACAACCCAGACTAGCAGCTAAGGTCCCTAAGTTACATCTAAGTGGAAAAGGATGTGGAGTTGCTGAAACAACCAGGAGGTTGGCTTAGAAGCAGCCATCCTTTAAAGAAAGCGTAACAGCTCACTGGTCTAGCGATTCTGCGCCGAAAATATAACGGGGCTAAGATGTACACCGAAGCTCTAGACTTAGTTTTACTAAGTGGTAGGAGAGCGTTCCATTCAGCGTTGAAGGTATACCGGCAAGGAGTGCTGGAGCGGATGGAAGTGAGCATGCAGGCATGAGTAGCGATAAAAGCAGTGAGAATCTGCTTCGCCGTAAACCCAAGGTTTCCTACGCGATGCTCGTCATCGTAGGGTTAGTCGGGACCTAAGTCGAGTCCGAAAGGGGTAGACGATGGCAAATCGGTTAATATTCCGATACCGACTGTAGAGCGTGATGGAAGGACGCATAGGGCTAAACGAGGTCACTGATGGAATAGTGGCTCGAAGGATGTAGGTTGTAAGGTAGGCAAATCCGCCTTACATGAGACCGAGATCTGACAGGCTGTCGACGCTCTTCGGAGCAGAAACAGAATCGTTGATGCCGTCGTGCCGAGAAAAGTTTCTAAGCATATCTACAGTCGCCCGTACCGTAAACCGACACAGGTGGGTGAGATGAGTATTCTAAGGCGCGTGGAAGAACCCTGGTTAAGGAACTCTGCAAACTAGCACCGTAACTTCGGAATAAGGTGTGCCCGTTGTACGTGAAACCCCTGCGGGTGGAGCGGAAGCGGGTCGCAGCAAAGAGTCCCTCCCGACTGTTTACCAAAAACACAGCACTCTGCCAACACGTAAGTGGATGTATAGGGTGTGACGCCTGCCCGGTGCTCGAATGTTAAAAGGATCCGTTAGCTTTGCGAAGCGGTGAATTGAAGCACGAGTAAACGGCGGCCGTAACTATAACGGTCCTAAGGTAGCGAAATTCCTTGTCGGTTAAATACCGACCTGCATGAATGGCGTAACGAGATGGGAGCTGTCTCAACCAGGGATCCAGTGAAATTGTAGTGGAGGTGAAAATTCCTCCTACCCGCGGAAAGACGGAAAGACCCCGTGCACCTTTACTATAGCTTGACACTGCTATTGGGATATTCATGTGCAGGATAGGTGGGAGCCGTTGATTTAGTGACGCCAGTTGCTAATGAGGCACCCTTGAGATACCACCCTTGAATATTCTGATAGCTAACTGCGCAGAGTTATCCTCTGTCAGGACAATGTCTGGTGGGTAGTTTGACTGGGGCGGTCGCCTCCTAAAAAGTAACGGAGGCTTACAAAGGTTGGCTCAGATGGGTTGGAAATCCATCGTAGAGTATAATGGCATAAGCCAGCCTGACTGTGAGACATACACGTCGAGCAGAGTCGAAAGACGGTCATAGTGATCCGGTGGTTCTGTGTGGAAGGGCCATCGCTCAAAGGATAAAAGGTACGCCGGGGATAACAGGCTGATCTCCCCCAAGAGCTCACATCGACGGGGAGGTTTGGCACCTCGATGTCGGCTCATCGCATCCTGGGGCTGGAGCAGGTCCCAAGGGTATGGCTGTTCGCCATTTAAAGCGGTACGCGAGCTGGGTTCAGAACGTCGTGAGACAGTTCGGTCCCTATCTTCCGTGGGCGTAGGAGAGTTGAGGAGAGCTGACCCTAGTACGAGAGGACCGGGTTGGACGAACCACTGGTGCACCGGTTGTCCTGCCAAGGGCACCGCCGGGTAGCTACGTTCGGATGTGATAACCGCTGAAAGCATCTAAGCGGGAAGCCAACTCCAAGATGAACTCTCCCTGAAGGACGCATGAAGACTACATGCTTGATAGGCTGGGTGTGTACGCAGAGCAATCTGTTTAGCTGACCAGTACTAATAGTCCGTTCGTCTTTTTTCCCTAAAATTAGTGTCTTACTGCCTTACTCAGTATGAGCTGTAATAGCTGTAGTTGCAACCGTTGACTTTAACAATCATATTTTATGCTAACCCTTAGCATAAAACATACATAACCGACACGCAGTCGGATCCAAGAGCTTCTCGAAGCTTTTCGATCCGATTGTCCAGGTGGCTATAGAGAGAGGGAAACGCCCGGCCCCATTCCGAACCCGGAAGCTAAGCCTCTCATCGCTGATAATACTGACCCTTGCAGGGTTGGGAACGTAGGTCGCCGCCTGGTTCTCGGATTTATCCTTCTACTTACAATTTACAATCAATCATCAAATACCTTACTTCTAATCAATCACTTGGCATCAACTGCATTAGCCTATTTCTATCTCTGCTACTGTGCTCTGCAGCTATTTTGTTTGATCTTATTCTCTCAGCTCTCATGACGTCATGCGATATGATAAGTGTGCTTTCTAAACGCCTTGTATGCCATTTAAAATATCAAATGTGCTCTTTCTCTACTGATTGCTTTTCCGGGACTGTAATACGCTTTGGATGCCCGAATGGCATGTATATGAGATCATTACCCCCAGATATAATCTGTATCTTTTCTATGTTTGCCTTCTTTGCATTGGTAAGGCGCATGTGCTATTCAATACATGCATTTCCTTTGGTCTTGTATGGCTTTTGAATAAAAAAATATTCAAAATAGCAGCAATAAATAACATTAAATGAACTAAAAATTGTTTCGATACGTAACAATATGATAAAATTCTCAAAAAAATCTCTCTTTTGTATCAAAAACAGAAATGCCCGGAAATAGCTGTATTTAGGGGTAAAAAGGGCCATTTCAATAAGATTTATATATAAATATCTTTTATTTTCTTCCATTTCAGTAAACTGCTTAAAATAATGATAAGATCCTGTGATATTTCATTTTTTCTATTCAGATTCAATTTATTTTTGCCTATCTATAATGATCCGAGTTGAAAGCACAGGCTTTCTGTCGAATTACTGTGTTCGTAGGAGTATAAATGACACGTACAATTAAATTGGCTGTGGCTGCGGCGTTGGCATTTGGAGCGACATCCGCATTTGCAACAAACGGCGACCACCTGATCGGGCTGGGGGCAAAATCTCGTGCAATGGGTGGTGTGAGTATCGGTATGCCGTTCGGCGCCGAATCAGGCATTAACAACCCTGCGTTGTTGAGTTCAGTCAAAGGAACTGAAATTTCATTCGGCGGTACGCTTTTCGCCCCGAATGTTAAATACGATGCCAATGACGGTAACGGTAAACAGGACAGCGCTGCAGACCTTAACGTTATCCCGGAGGTTTCTGTCGGTAATAAAGTCGGGGATCATTTCTTCTGGGGTATTGGCATCTGGGGGACTGCCGGTATGGGTACGGATTACCGTAGAGAGAATACTCAAAGCACAATGAATATGGTCACTGCGCTTCAGCTCATGCAGCTTGGCGTTCCGCTTGCTTATGAAATGAACGGATTTAGCATCGGGTTTACACCGATCGTCCAATACGGGGCACTGGACATCAACTACAACGCGATGGGGACCAATGTCGGTGAAGGCCTTGCACAGGATCTGAAACTGACATGGAATGCCGGTCTCGCGTATAGTGTCGGCGCTCTGACAATCGGTGCCGTGTACCGTGCGGAAATTCCGATGAAGTACCGGGGCCAGATTTCCGGTGCAACAGGGCCGTTCGCAGGTTTGGGCATTCTGCCTGCCCCGTTCGGGGATGAACTGACGCAGCCGGCAGAGATGGGTGCCGGTTTCTCTTTCAAGCTGAACCGCTACAACACGGTTGCTTTTGACTACAAGCAGGTGAAATGGGGCGACGCGAAAGGCTATAAAGATTTCAACTGGAAAAACACGGATGTTTATGCCGTTGGATACCAGTTTGAGATAGACGGATATGCATTTCGTGCAGGTTATAACCAAGGTGCACAGCCGATCGAAGAGGCTGACGGTACGACACTCGAAGGTGCCGCAATCAACGTCTTCAACCTGCTTGGTTTCCCGGCAGTCGTAGAAAAGCATGTGACATTCGGTGGATCAATTCCATTGACCGATCAGTTGTCTGCTGACCTGGCTATCGCTTATGCTCTTCAGACGAAAGTTTCATT
Source organism: Sulfurimonas sp. HSL-1656 (assembly GCF_039645585.1). Classification (NCBI taxonomy): domain Bacteria; kingdom Pseudomonadati; phylum Campylobacterota; class Epsilonproteobacteria; order Campylobacterales; family Sulfurimonadaceae; genus Thiomicrolovo; species Thiomicrolovo subterrani. Next base: position 2,488,173 of record NZ_CP147915.1, on the reverse strand, counting down.
CGATACTTCCGCACTCGACGGAATGGGGATGACTGGTCCGAGCAACGAAGTGACACACTCGCAACTCGGTGTCACATTCCAGTTGGCATACCACTTCTAACAAAGCAAACCTCACGCTTACTTTTCCGCCCTCGGGCGGATCCTGATTCTTTTGGTACTGCGGCACGCAACGGGAGCAATGCACTATTGTGTGCCAAATTTCTCGTTCTATACGGATGGAAGTAATGACAACCACTCATATGCATATGAGGTTTGTGGATTGCAAAAGGAGAAATAATGAAAAAATTAATGATCTATTTCACATTGATGTTCCTGGCATTGAGCGGCGTTGCCGCTACAGAGCCGGCAGACGGAGGTGTCAATGCCTACTATTATGCCGCCTACCTGGATACGGCAGAAGCGGAAAGCAGACTCAAAAGTGCCGGTTTCGATATTGTCGGACACTATGCGGCGACGGCAAAGAGCGAAACGCTTATCATCACGAACAGCGCACTTCAGACGGCTGCCGGGAAACCGGGGCGCGGCTTTGGTGCAATCCTCCGTGTCCTTGTCGACGGCGAGCATCAGCGTATCGCCGTAACGAACCCGGTCTACTTCGGCAAAGCTTTTTTGCAACAGGATTATGACCCCGTCCTTGCCGAGCAGTTGACAACGTCCCTGACGAGTGCTTTGGGTACGATGAGTGCTTCGGAAGACAGTTTTGCCTTTGACAAACTGGAGGGCTACCACTTTATGATAGGCATGCCCTATTATGAAGATACCTATGACCTGGCCGAGGGGGATACGGCGGCACTGGTCTCCAAGCTCGACACGTATAACGGTGGGAAAAATATCGTGTTCAAGCTGTCCGTAGGGGAGGGGAAGACACTTGTAGGTTTTGCACTCAGCGACGATACAAAGGCATTTGTCGACACGATCGGTCAGCAGAACGCCGAGATTCTTCCCTATACGATCCTTGTCGAAGAGGGTAAAGCGAAAGCGCTGGCGGCAAAATACTACATCGCGATCAGCTATCCGATGCTGACGATGGGTGAGTTTATGCGTATCGTCAATACGCCCGGCGCCATCGAAAAAGAGCTTTCAACCCCTTTCAAATAAGCATGCTGCCATTTGGCTGTATGGTTCCATTATCCTTACAGCTTCATACAAGACTTTCCATTTTGACCGATACTGTTTACTGACTTTATGCCGTTTTACATAGCGCTGTAGCTGAGCGGCTGCGAGGGCTGAGAAGGAAGGTGGACCGGTACGGCATGGCCGTACCGAATACTATTCCGTGATACCGTTGACGGTGTCGATAAAAAGATTCTCCGCTTTGATCAGAGGGTCGAGTGAGGACTTGTCGGCGATGTCCGTGGATGCGATCCAGTTTTGTACGGACGGGAAGCCCATGTGGACAACGCTGTCGTTTTTTTGTTTGTAAAGGAAAAAGGTACAGGGTGCAAAGGCCCCGACTTCCGGATGAACTTTGTGGATGGGAAAGATGACGTCGAGTTTACAGACGGAATAGGTGTCGTAAAAGTCAAAACCGTCATTTCCGCGCTCCTGGAGCTCCTCGTTGACGTCGATAAAACCTGGAAAGAGAAAGCCTATCGGCTCCATCTCCGCTTCGAATTCCGCTTCAAAATCATCTTTGGCATCGAGGATGGTTCCGTCTTTCGACGTCTCAAACGTGGCCTGGAACGTGACGGAAAGCGGCATGGAGGCATCCGCAACCTTCTGGTAGGCCAGGGGCTTGAAATGGCCGCTGGGGAGTGCTGTGGTTAACGCTTCGCCCATTTTGTCCGCGAGGGCGATGAGATCGGGATTGTTCATCGGGATCCGTGTCATGCGCGAAAGACCGCGGAGGGAAAGAATGGAAACGTTCATATTGCCCTCGAGGTCTTGCCAGATGGACATGGAGAGGGGTGTCAGCAGCCCCATCAGCGGATTGACGGCAATCAGTTTGGCAGAGAGGTCCGGATCGTGGATGGTGGCCAGACGGTAGACCGGAAAGTGTGTTGCGCCGAACCGTGCCTGGAAGGGCTTGTTCATGTCATTGTTGCCGTCGATCAGGAAACCGGCTGTTTCAAAGGCTTTTTCGATGGTGGCACCGGTAATTTTTCCTGCAGGGTTTTTGACGGTAAAGATACGGATATCCTGCTGGATAGCGGTTTCCGAAGCGGCGGTGCTGGAGAGCAGCATCAGTGACAGAAAAGCCCAGAGAAGGGCGTTCGCGAAGGGATTCATCTCACTCCTTTGTGATAAGTTCGTGAGACTAGTGTAGCGGCTGTGGGCTTAATTCAGAGTATAGTGACTGTATCACCTTTTTTTATTTTACCGCCCTGAACGGTTTTCGCGAAAATCCCCCGGTCGTTTTTGAGAAGTTCCGGAAGCCTTTCGTCAACTTTGCCGAGGCTGCTGCAGAGGGTACAGTTCTGCGTAATGGCGACAACCGTATCGCCGATTTGCAGCTGCTGGCCCGGCTGGAGGTGATAGGGGTTGATATCGATGACGATATTCTCCCCCAGGGAGCCGTAGGGCATGGTGATACCTTCTGCAGCCGCCATGACATAGCTGGCCTCTTCGGAGGTGATCAGAATGGTACGGTTGTGGTTTTTACCGTAGTATTTATCGCCCAGGATACCCTGATCGTCGATTTCGATCTCTTCATATTCATGACGCCCTTCAACCCCTTTCAGGGCATGATACAGGCCAAGTACCTTACCTTTGCGCTTACTCACTTTCCTGCTCCCGTCTTCTTATAGCTGTCATAGCTCTTCGATTTGTATGCACCGCTGCTGACATAGCCGAGCATGTTGAAGAAATCCTTCTCCTCGACATAGCCGGGGGCAGCAAAGATGAGCGCTGCGTCCGCATTCAGGAAAAGCGATGAGGGGTAGAAATTGTACCCGACATGTTTGGCGAAGTCGTGTCCGCTGCCCTTGAAGCCATTATGGGTCACTATATCCTTGTCGTTGATGTTGATATCGACGAGCTGAAATGATGATTCAAGTAAAGCGGCGACTTTCTCGTCCCCGAGGGTGAATTCATACATTGCTTCACAGTAGCCGCAATCCTTTTTGTGAAGCCATACCAGGAGGGTCTTCTTCTGCTTGGCCGTGTCGAGTGCTATACGGTTGAGATCGATATCGCGTGCGGACAAGGAGAAAAAGAACGACATAAAAAGTAAGAGGGTGATGATGCGGTGTTTATACACGGTTGGTACCTTGGGGAGAAAACGGTGAGGCGCCGAAGCGCCCACCCGGGGATTACTTGATTTTGGCTTTGGAAGTCTTGGTGTTGCCCTTGAGGTCAACCCAAGTCATGACGAGTTCGTCACCCGCTTTGAAGTCGCCTTTGAATGCGAACTTGAAGATCGGGTTCTTGGAGAGGAACTGGCTGACAGACGCGTCCATAACGGTTGCAGCGCCGACTTTTGCGTCGATGTGCGTGATGAAGTTCGCGTTGTTGCGGTCGCCGGTTTTCTTCTCAGCGATATCGTATGTCCACATGTCGTGCTTCGCCATCGCTTTTACAGAAACAACATTACCTTTGAGTTTTGCTTTGATTCTCATGATATAACCTTTCTATTTCTTTGTTCTATAGGCGAAGGCGATCAGCCCTCACAACCACCGAGTGCAACGTCGAGTGTTTTGGAGCCGCTGTAGAGCTTGCCGTCTGTACCCTGTACGACTGCTGTGATCGTACCGGAAGCCTTCATCTTGATCTTGATGGAGAAGTCGATGATGCTGTACTCGTTGAGGTCGTAAACGATAACCGCTGCTTCCGGGTTGACGTTCTGGACGATGATCATGGATTTCGCAGCGATGTCGGATTTGACATCGACCGGTACTGCACCGCCGTTGCTTGCAACGTCCGGAGCAACGACAGTGACGCCTTCTGCGACCGTTGCAGCCGTGCCGTACATTGCTTTGAGGGCATCGTCAACAGTTTTAGCCGTCCATACAGTCGGCTTGGATTTGCGGAAATCTTCCGCACGGACGCTTGCCGGTACAGCAGCCAGGGCGCAAGCGCCAGCTGCGAGAGAGAGGAATGTTCTTCTTTGCATATGTTTATCCTTTGGTTGAGATTTACTTGCTCTGGCTGATCATGTAATCAACCACTGCCTTGAGTTTGTCGTCAGACAGGTCCGTACCGCCTTTCGGAGGCATACCTGCGTCGGTACCGTTGATGGCGCGTGCATAGACCTGATCCATACCCTTGCCGACAACCGCTTCCCACGCTTTCTTGTCGCCGACCACCGGAGCACCCATGCCCGCAGCACCGTGGCATACGGCACAGCTGGACTCATAAGTGTTTTTCGCTTCGAGGTCTACGCCTGCAGTGTTTTCAACTTCCGGCAGGTCACGTACCTGGGAAAGCGGCGGGAGGAACTCTTTCTGCTCGATAGAGATCGGAACGACTTTCGCCGTCTCTTTCTGGCAGTTGCTCATACAGCGCTCGTCCGCAGAAGCGATCTTCTGTGCACCGAAGTTTGCAGGATCCGCGAAATAAGTACGGACGTTCTCGAGGCCGTTTTCACCGTCGATGACCGGTTCGAAACCGTCTTTGTTCGGCATAACGATCTTCGCGAATTTCTCCTGGTCGAGAACGTATTCGTAATCAACTTCTTCGCCGTCGATCTCCATCTCGTTGAGGTTCAGGATATAGGCAACGAGTGCATAGACTTCATCGTCTGTCAGCGTACGGGTATCCGGGTGCGGCATACCTTCCATGATGTACCACCACAGGGTGCTCGCTTCAGACCAGTAGTTACCGAAGACACGGATCGGGCCTTCGGCATCCGGAGTCGTACGCTGGAATTTGAGGCTCTTCACGTTGTCGTATGCATTCCCTTTGGAAAGCGCCGGGTATCCGCCGCCGCCGGAACCGAAGTCGCCGTGACACATAACACATTTTGCTTCGTAGACGGCTTCACCTTCTTCGGCGGTACCTTCACCTTTCGGCGGCAGACGCCACGGCGTTACCGTCGTGTTCCATGCTTCGAGTTCGTTGGCTGTCGGTGTACGTCCGTATGTGTAACCGCCGTTTTCCGCATCGGTATTGACATAGTACGGTCCGCTTTTGCCGTTGACGGTTGCATAGTAGCGACCACCGTCAATAACACGCTTGCCGTTTGCATAGGTAAGGACATTGTCGCCGTTGGATGCCGTCGGTGCCGCAGCGTCGCCGCTTTCGACACAGCCCGTAGCGAGCATAGCGACCGCTGCCGCTGCGGAAGCACCAAGAATAAATTTACGATCGAACTTGAACATTGTTTACCTTCCCTTCTGCAGTGACTTCCCATGAGGCGATACCGTTTCTGTGGTAAACAGATTCGACACCCATCACTGCGGTTTCTTGATCGATTGTCGGCTGGATATAGCCTGCGTCATCGCGTGCGCGGCTCGCGAGGATCAGCGGCTTGCCTTCGTATTTGTACATAAAGCTGAAGCGAGTCCAGGACTTCGGAAGGACAAGACCTTTGAGTTTCGCTTCGACCCAGTTGTTTCCGCCGTCGAAGCTGACGTCGACACCTTCGATCGTACCCATACCGCTCCATGCGAGACCTTCGATCTCGACCATGTCGCCGGCTTTCAGGTCCGTCCACGGTTTTTCCGGGCACGGTGAGGTGATGATGGAGTTGACTTCGTTCGCATAGAAGTGCTGGATTGCTTTGCCGGACGGCTTGAGCGCCGTATATTTCGCTGTTTCTTCTTTCGCGTAGAACGGTTCAGCAGCAAACTCGAGGCGTCCGAGCCATTTGACACAGAGGTTCCCTTCCCAGCCCGGGAGGAGGAGGCGGACAGGATAACCCTGCTCCGGACGGAGGGCTTCACCGTTCTGACCCCAAACGATCATTGCATCGTCGAGTACTTTGTCAACCGGGACGGTACGGCCCATGTGAGAGCTGTCGATACCTTCTGCGAGCATCCATTTTGCACTCGGCTTGAGGCCGAGGTCTTTGAGAATGTCTTTGAGGTAGACGCCGGTCCACTCGGCGTTACTCATCATCCCTTTTGCGAACTGGATGGAGTTGAACTGCGGTCCACGCCATTCCGGGCCGCCGTTTGCCGGACACTCGACGAAGTGAACACGGCTGACGTTCGGGTAGCGCTTGAGTTGCTCAAGCGTCAGAACCAGCGGCTTTTCGACAAGGCCGTGGATCATCAGGCGCCATTCATTCGGGTTGATGGTCGGGATACCACCGTGGCAGCGGCTGAAGAAGAGGCCGTTCGGCGTCATGATACCGCTGAGGTCCTGGATCGGACACATCGCGATAGATGCCTGCCAGTTTCCTGAAGAGAGGAGCTGCGCGTTGCGGCGGGTGATGTTGTGCTCGTACGGTGAAGGCATACCGTAGCGGTTTTTTGTGACCGGATAGCCGATCTTGTGACCCCAGTCCGGTGTGTTCATAATGACAGGATCATCTTCGGCCATCGCACGTGTACCGGAGAGCATTCCGGCACCGGCGATCGCCGTGGCTGAGAGTGCGGCGGTTTTTTTGAAGAAGTTTCTTCTTTCGGCCGACACGTTTTCAGCATCGTGTTGAGAATGTTCGTTTCTCATTCTTCCTCCCTTTTTATTAATAACTTTACTAATTACTATTTCGATAGTCATAAGACCAAAACAGCACACCAACCATCGGAAACTTTACGTTATTCGACTGTTGATGTGCTGTCTTTACAGGCGCTGAACCCAATATCACGATCTTATCAAACGTAAGTATACAATACGAAACGTGTATTCAGAGTGAATGCTAAACCGCTACGCCGGATATCGTTACGAAATGAAACAAAAACGGCGGTAATTACATGACTTAAAAATATTATTATAACAAATGTATAAAATTTAAATAAGTATAGCTTAAAATATCTGCCGCTTTCATACTAGTAATAAAAAATCAAAATCCGTTAAGTTTTATACACGATTGTCAATAATTCCCAAAAGCACGCAGGCAGACGCAGCGCTGTCATAATAAAATGGAATAGTACACCCCTGGTGCTCGATATCCCGGACATCCGTCTCATTACTATAGATAGAGGGTTTGTATTTCTGCGCTTTGCTCGGCAGGTTGAGCAGAATGGTGTCGAGGTAGAGCTTGAACCGTTTCGCCTCTTCCGCATCGGTTTCGGCCATGCCCAACAGCAGCGTTTTGAGTTGTTCGGAGAAGCGTGGAGTTGCGACGACTTTCATGAGATCTGCTCCGCAAGCCATGTGTCAATATCGGCGATGGTTTCGTGGTAGATCGTAACATCTTCGGGGGATGTCCGGTACTCTTCCAGGGCGATCCGGACCCGGCAGCGGAAGCTGTCGTACCGTTCATCCAGGATCCAGGCCTTGTCGTTTGGGAGCGACTGTTTCAGTGTTTCGGCATAGGTGTCATCCACGAGCAACAGCAGTGTCTGCATTGCAACTCCTTTTGTGCGATTGTAGCACGGGGGAGTTGAATTACCCGCTTTCTCTTTCCGCTTCTGCGCTGATGGCCCGGAACCGGTTTGGAAAGGCTGCCGACGGTTTAGGCAGTGATACTGCAGCTCTCAAGTTTTCGTCATAATCTGGTACTACCTTGGCAGGGAAGGGGAAATCGCCCGGAAAGGAACTTAATTACAGTTAGCAGGGTAAAGCAGGACGAAAATGGTTGAGATAGCAGGAAGTGTTTGTAGGGGGCGGGGGTCCGCTCCCGTCACGGAAGATGGAAGCGGAAAGAACGCTTAAGCGTGTTGAGTCGCTCTGTTGATTACTCTAGTTCGAAAGCCGCTTCGGTTGCCCAATCCGTGAGGACTTTTTTATCATCTTCACTCAGTTTGGCATCTGCGTGCATGATCAGATAACTTGGAAGCGGCATTTTGCTCTTGATCGCTTTGGGGATCTTATCAAGATACTTTGCCTTCTTCTCATCATCATAACCTGCCCATGTGGAGAAGTTCATATGTTCGCGACCCTCTTTGACATGCATTTTGGTAAACCATGAAACGGGTGCAACCGAGCTATACCATGGGTAAGTGGTATGGTTCGAGTGACAGTCAAAACAGGAACGTTTGAGAATGGCAAGTACCTCTTCAGGTGCCTCCAGTTCATCTTCAGCCTTCGTCGGCACCTCGGCGGGAACATTCATCGGAATGAATTGAATCCCTACTACAACCAGCAATACAATGATCAATACCTTTTTCATGCGAATCATTATAAGTTTTTATTCTTCGCTTTTTCTAAATTTTTGAAAGTATTCGTTTGTTTCAATTGGAATGCATGCAAGATGGGTGAGTATGAATATATTTTCGTTGAATTTGATGGGAGAGTGCACGCGTAGACAAGGCCGTACGGCGTGCAGGGGAGGCAGGCACTATTTTTTTTCGATCTTTCCCTTGGCGTTCTGCAGGGCGCCTTCAAGGGCCGTTTTGGCCGAGCGCCAGGCGGAGATACCGACCCGCTTGGCCTCTGCGGCGGTTTTTGAGTTGAGGACCTGCGAACGGGAAATGGCCTGGCTGAGCTGGGTGCGCATCAGGTCGACCGTCTCTTTGGAGACCTCGACGAGTTCCTCGAGGTCGTAGCGGATCTCTTTGGCGAGCTTTTCGAGCAGGGCACGGCTTTCACTGCTGCACTGCAGCGCTTCGTCCTGCAGCACCTGGGTAAAGAGGATGTCGGTACGCAGAAGTTCTGTCTGCATCGACGCCGTCAGCTTCAGCTCTTCGGGCATGTAGAGGAGCTGCTTCTTGAGACGGCGGATGGCTTTGATGAGACCGCTGCGCACCCCCCGTAGGGTCCCGAGCAGGATCGCCTCCGCCTGGTTCGGGGTGGCTTCGCCGACTTCGACGGCACTGTGGAGAATACTGCCGATAACGAGGCGGATACGTCCGGTCTCCAGCGGCCCCTCTCCCAGCGTCTCGTAGGTGATCTCTTTGCAGATCTCCTCAATGGTCTCTTCGATGTCGTGGTTTTTCTCGAGGGTCGTGATGATGGCGGATTCGACGACCTCCTCGAGCATATCGAAGAGGTCGATGGACTGCAGCTTGATCTGGTGCAGTTTCGCCTGGGCTTCACCGGGAGCGTCGCCGAGAATCCCCTCGAGGGTATTGAAAATCTGGTGTTTCTCTTCCTGGATCCGTTCGCTCTTGCGTTCGATCTGACGCTCGATCCGCTCTTTCTGTACCAGCAGCGCTTCAAGTTCCTCCTGCAACGCTGCCGTTTGCCCCGCAAGGATCGTGTTGACGACGAGCCGGATCTCCGGAAGCGTCAGATCCGTTTCGTTCAGCCCGTATTCGCTTCCCAGGTAGCCGATGAGGTCGGCGATGCGGGCCTCGAGGCCCATCGGTTCTTGGTTCTTGTAATGGTTGCGGATGTCGCGCTGCAGTTGTTCCAGGTCCAGCATCAAAGGCTCCTATAAAACGATTTTGACGTGTTGGTGCGCTTTAAGCGCATCGAAGATGAACTGACGGTCATCTTCGTTGTGCACAAGCAGTTCGAGATTCAGGCTGATATATTTCCCGGTACGGCTTGTATTGGAGTGGGCGAGTTTGTGTTCGCGCTCCTGGATGACTTCCCGGATGGCGTTTTCCAGTTTTTCGCGCTCTTCGCCGACGACTTTGTAACACCAGTTACAGGGGTATTCCAGCTCAAGTTTCTGATCAAGATCGTTGATATTCACCACTTTTGCCTCCTCGTTTCGTTTCGAGTTGTACGTCAGAGATAATCATCCCTTTGTCGATGGCTTTGACCATGTCGTAGATGGTCAGCAGGCCGATGCTGACCCCGGTCAGCGCCTCCATCTCCACCCCGGTCTGTCCGGTCAGCTTGGCAGTGACGCTGAGTCTGAAGCCCGGGAGCTCCGGCAGCTCTTCCACGTCGCAGTTGATGCCGCTGAGGTTGAGGGGGTGGCACATCGGGATGAGGTCCGAGGTCTTCTTGGTTCCCATGATCGCGGCGATCACGGCTGTCTGAAGCACCGGTCCCTTTTTGGTCCGCTCCTCGACGATGGCGTTGTAGGCATCCGGGCTCATCGTGATTTTACCGCTGGCGACCGCCACGCGTTCCGTTGGGGTTTTGGCGGAAACATCGACCATCTTCGGCCGGTCTTTTTCATCCAGATGGGTCAGCTGCATATATTGTATCCCGTTTTTAACGCTATCTTATAGTAAAGCCGATTAGAGGGAACTTGATGGCGAAAAGTAGAGTATGGGCAGGTTGTTGTTTAATAATTAATCATCGTGCTGGATTAATTGTGGATAATTTGTTCTATGATTTGAGAGTGCAACAGGGACCAGACCTTTTGCCTACGAAGTTTTCAAAGCCAAACATGCATCTTTGGGCACTATAGCCGCCTACTATAGGTAAGCCCCATGATTGATGTATCATTAAAAAACGTTTCTCCTCTCCTGCCGCCCTACGGCGGCGCCTTTTCTTCCGGAATCTACGTTGTTTTGTTCACTCTTTCCAATGCCGCTTCGTATTCGTACGGATGGTTGAGATTGCTGAAAAGCTGCTCTTCCTCAAAATCGACATAGCAGACCCGGCGCTCCGAGAGCATCCTGCCCAGTTTATGATCACCGGTCGCGGCCATCGTTTCAAAGCGTGCCAGCAGGCTGCGGTGGTAGATGCCGCAGAGCGGATGCGTGCCCCCCTCGGTTCTGGCGATCACGGCATCAAGCTCCCCGCTGTCGCGGGAAAGCAATGCACGGATGACCGCAGCATTGATGAAGGGGGTGTCGACGCTGAGCGCAAAGATGCGCTCCGCCCCCAGACTCCGGAACGCGCTGATAAAGCCTGCGGTCGGTGCGGAATCTGTTATCGACGGATCGTCGGGGAGATAGGGGAGCCGTTCCGGATAGCCCTCGGTTGTTTTGACGGAGATGAAGGTGGCGTCGAAGAGGGGAGAGAGACGGGCGTATTGGTATTCGGCGAGGGTGGCGAAACCGTCGAAGGGGAGCAGGGCCTTGTTGCGTCCCATGCGCGAGCTTTTCCCGCCGGCAAAGATGACGCAGGGAAGGGGAAAAGTGCTTTCAGACATGGCGGCGCTCCTTTGGTGAACCGGGCCGTTCGTCAATCCCGGCCGCAGTCTGTGACGGCGAAGCGGTCAATGCTGATGTCGCGGCCGACGAGCATGACGCGGACATGGCTGTCGTGTACCAGCTGCTGCAGCAGTGACGGATCATCGGGGATGTGAAAGACGAACACCGGGAGATCTCCGAGCTGTTTTTGGGTATTCTCCCCGTAGATAGGCTTGTCGATGCCGCCGTAGTTCATCGCGATGCCCGTAATATTGAACGAAGCGAAGAGCAGTTTGTAGGCACTGACGACAATGGAAGCGAACGGATTGCCATCAGGCAGCGGGAAGGTACCGAGGAGCGTTTTGAAACCGGCATCGGTATAGAGGGAGAGGCGCAGGGGGTTGGAGCCTTCGATGTAGAGACGGTCGTGCACGCTGCCGTTGATGGCGATGGTCTCGAGCCGCCGGATCGCTTTTTGCGTCGCTTCGACGCTCAGGTGATCGAGGTTCTTGTAATCAAGCCAGAAGGCGTGCCCTTCGCCCAGTTCCCGGAAGAGGACCTCAAGGGTGAAGAGGCCCCCCTCTTTTTCCGTGTAGATGGGCTTGCCGTCCGGGCCTTTACGGGGGTGGCCGTGCCCGATGATGAAGCGGTCGGTGGCCGTGTCGTAACTGAAGTCGACTTCGACGCCATGCGCGCCCGCGTCAAAGGCACGGCGGAAGGCCGTCAGGGAGTTGCGCTCCTCTTTGGTGTCGTAGAGTCCGCGGGAGGACCAGACCTTGTGGCAGCTGTCGTAGACACCGTCGTACTGCTTTGTTTCAAGCTGGCGGTCGGCGAAATAGACCGCCGCGTTCCAGGCGATCGCGATGACGAGAACCGTGCCGAGCGTGATCGCCTTCCAGGACATGGCGTGACCTAGTCGATCGTTGCCGGGTCGGTGATGTAGCCGGTGATGGCCGACGCGGCGGCGACGGCGGAGTTGGCCAGGTAGACCTTGGAGGAGCGAGAACCCATGCGGCCGACGAAGTTGCGGTTCGTGGTGGAGATGGCGACTTCGTTGTCACCGAGGATCCCCATGTACCCGCCCAGGCAGGCGCCGCAGGTCGGGTTGGAGACGACGCCGCCGGCATCGACGATGATGTCGATGTAGCCAAGTTTCGTCGCTTCGCGCAGGATGCGCTGCGTCCCCGGGGTGACGATGAGGCGGACGTCCTCGTGCACCTTTTTACCCTCCAAAATCTTCGCGGCGATGCGCAGGTCGCTGAGGCGGCCGTTGGTACAGCTGCCGATGAAAGCCTGATCGACCTTGATATGGTCGCTGACGGCCTGGCTCAGGCTGTGGCCGTTGGACGGCAGGAACGGGTAGGCGATGACCGGTTCGAGTTTGTCCACGTCGATCTCGAGGACCTGGACGTACGTTGCATCCGGGTCGGAGTAGTGGATCTTCGCCGGGCGTGCCAGTGTTTTGTCGGCCAGGAAGGCTTCGGTGATCTCGTCGACGGCGACGATCCCGCTCTTGGCACCCGCTTCGATCGCCATGTTACACATACTGAAACGGTCATCCATGCTGAGGTGAGCGATGGTGTCGCCCGTGAACTCGAGGGTGCGGTAAAGCGCCCCGTCGACCCCGATCATGCGGATGACTTCGAGGATGATGTCCTTGCCGGTCGTGAAGGGACCCGGTTTTCCGGAGAGCACGACTTTGATGCTCTCGGGGACTTTGAACCAGTTGCCGCCGGTGACCATGGCAAAGGCGAGGTCGGTGGAACCCATCCCCGTGGAGAAGGCGCCCAGGGCGCCGTGGGTACAGGTGTGGCTGTCGGCGCCGATGATGACGTCACCCGGGACGACGAGGCCCTTTTCCGGCAGCAGCGCGTGTTCGATTCCCATATCCTTCTCGTCGAAGAAGTGCTTCATTTTGTGCTTCTTGGCGAAGTCGCGGCTGATGCGCGCCTGGTTGGCCGACGCGATATCCTTGGCGGGGATGAAGTGGTCCAGGACGATGGAGAAACCGTCCGGGTTCGCCAGTTCGGTCGCGCCCGCGTCCTCGAATGCCTTGATGGAGATCGGTGTCGTAATGTCGTTCCCGATGACCATATCGATCGGCACCCGAACGATCTCGCCCGCATAGACGGTTTTGCCGGCGTGCTCGGAGAAGATTTTTTCGGTGATAGTCTGACCCATAATTGTTTGCCTTGTCCGGCGGAGATAGAGTTTCCGCGCAAAAATAGTGCCGCGATTATACCATTTTTCGCTCTCCGGCCCCTGACGCCATTTTTTAGGCAGCGGTAACTTTTCGCCGTTGTTTGCTGTGGTATACTGGCTAAACTCTATAACGGGAGGCTCCAAATGGAAGCTTATCTGGATCCGGAAACGTACGGTCCCTATCTTGACCTGGCCCTCGGCTACACGCTGCAGCTCCTGGGTGCCCTGCTTATCTTCCTGATCGGGAAAAGGGTGGCGAAGGCGCTGGGCAACGTGACAAACAAGGCGATGTCGAAATACGGTGTCGACGAGACGCTGACGAAGTTTGTGTCGAGCAGCGTCTATTTTGTCCTGCTGGTCGTCGTCATCATGGCGGCGCTCGGACAGCTGGGGATCGAGACGACCTCGTTCATGGCGATCCTCGGTGCCGCCGGCCTCGCGGTCGGCCTGGCATTGAAAGACACCCTGGCCAATGTCGGCGCTGCCGTCATTATCCTGATCTTCCGCCCCTTCAAGGTCGGCGACTTTGTCGAGGCCGGCGGCGCAACGGGGACGGTGGAGAGCATCAGCCTCTTTACGACGACCATCAGCCCGGTCGACAACCGCACCATCATCGTTCCGAATGCCGCAATCACGGCAGGGAACATCGTCAACTTCTCCAATAAGCCGCACCGGCGCGTCGACCATGTCGTCGGCATCGGCTACAATGACGATCTCAAAAAAGCCAAAGAGGTGCTGTACGGCGTGATCCGTGATAATCCCCGCACGCTCGACGAGCCTGCACCCTTGGTCGCGGTGAGTGAACTCGGCGACAGCAGCGTCAACTTTACCGTCCGCGCCTGGGTCAAATCCGAGGAGTACTGGGATGCCTACTTTGGCATCATCGAGGAGGTTAAGCTCGCGCTGGACGCCAACGGCATCACCATCCCCTATCCGCAGATGGATGTCCATCTCGATTCCACCGAAAACGAGGAGCCCCAGGCATGAAACGTTTTCTGACCCCGATCCTGGCCGTTTCGGCCCTTTTCGCCGCTGAGACGGCGCCGAAACCGAACCCTCTTGTCACCCACACGGAGCTCAGTTACGTCCAGACCCAGGGGAATACCGATACGACCGCCTTCTCGCTTGATTTCAACGGGAAAAAGAGCTGGGGTGCACACAGTCTGAAGCTCCACGCGGATGCGCTTTACGGCACGGAGAACAGCCAGGAGAACAAGAACAAGCTTTTCGGCGAGCTCAACTACGACTGGCAGTTCGCAAGACATGTTGCCTTGAACTACGTGACCGGCTACAAGGATGACAAGTTCTCCGGTTTCGCCTATCAGTTCTACACCGGCCCCGGTGCGAAAGTGATCGTCCTGGATGAAAAGCCCTACGCCCTGGAGTTCCAGGGGAACGTGCTCTACAGCATCGACCAGGGGATGAACAAGTACTACGACGTCAACGGCACGGAGGTCCCTTACCCCTACCCCAACGGTACGGCCGGCCTGACCAAAGTCGACGGCACCTACAACGACTACTGGGGCTACATGCTCAAAGGGGCGTTCAGCTGGATCATCGTCGAGGGGTTCAAGTTCATCGAAGAGGCGAGCTACCGCAGCGGCTTCGACAATGACCAGAACTATTTCGTTTACTCGAAAACGGCGCTCGAGAGCAAGATCAACAGCACCTTCTCGATGGGGGTCAGCTACAAGGTCGATTACACGAACCTCCCTCCGGCAGGGAACGAACGTACGGATACGACCTTCATGACTTCATTGATTATCGACTACTAGTCCACTATAATGCCGTCTGATTTTTCAGACGGAGCCTCTTTTTGTTACGTACGCTATTTCTCCTGCTCATTTCCATTCAGCTCTTTGCCATCGTGGCGATCAAACCCCGCGAGGTCGGCGAGAAGCCGGGCCTTTCCGGCGAACTGACCGGCGCCTTCGAGACGAAGCGCGGCAATACGGAGAAGGACAACTACGCGGGGAGCCTCCAGCTGCAGTTTGACAGCAATACGACCTATGTGGTCTGGGGGGTGGCGCGCGGCGAATACGGCGAGGCAAGCGGTGTCAGGGATACGAACAACCTCTTCGCCCACCTGCGTTATATTCGCAACATTGCCGGCCCCGACATCGCGACGGAAGCCTTCGCTCAGATGGAAAAAGATGAGTTCAAGTCGATTGAGGAACGGGCTCTGGTCGGCGGCGGGGTGCGCTGGAAAGTGTTGAACAAGAAACGCGGACAGTGGGGCGGGCTGTTCGTCGGTGCGGGGGCCTATGCCGAATATATCGGCTATTCGACCGCCGTCGATCCGCTGGAACGCAACCTGCGCTTTAACAGTTACCTTGCCTACAGCCTGCCCCTGTCCGATAAAGGGCAGTTCACGGTCGTCGGCTATTACCAGCCCAAGGTTGACGACATCAACGACTACTACATCGTAAGTTCCGCCCGGATAGAGCTGCAGATCTACCGGCAGCTCTACCTCGGGTTCTCGGTGGAATACGCCCACGATTCGGACCCTGCCGTCGGCATCAAGCAGGACGATTTCTCACAGCGGACCCTGTTCACCTTCAAATTCTAGCCGCGCCGCAGCGCGAGGACGGCCAGCGCCGATGCGCCCGCCGCGGTGAGAAAGAGCGCCCCGGGCAGATATTCATAGATATAGCCCGAACCGACGGCCCCGATAAATCCCCCGAGCCCGTAGCTGATCCCGAAGAAGAACTGCTGTGCCAGCTTTTTCTGCGTAAAGAGGGTGTAGAGGTAGCTGATGGCCGCGGTGTGAAAGAGGGCGAAGCTGATGGCGTGCATGCTCTGTGCGGTGAACAACAGCGGCAGGCTTTCGGGGAACTGCCACACGATCAGCCAGCGCAGTACGGTCACACCCGCGGCGAACTCCAGCAGGGCGTGCAGGTTGCGGCGCAGCAGTGGCCCCTGGAAGTAGAAGAGGACGATCTCGGCGATGACGCCGAAACTCCAGAGGTAGATGGTCATGTCGAGACTGACGCCGTGGGCGGTCTCGTAGATGGTGAAGAAGTTGTAGAAGGGACCGAAGCTGATCTGCATCAGCAAAAAACCAAGCCAGAGCCCGGGGTGCGTCAGCAGCGTAAAGCCGCCGCTGCCGGCTGCCGCAGGCGCCTCGGCCTGTTTTTTGGCATCGTGCCCGGCGATGAGGTAGCCGAAAAGGGCCGTCAGGAGCGTGGTGCCCATTAAGAAAATGAGCGCTGTCTGCGGTGCGTCCAGAACCTTGACCAGTGCCAGGGCGACAAGGATGAAGCCGACCGAACCGAAGAGCCTCACCTTCCCGTAGCGCTCCTTGCCGATCAGTTCCAGAACGATCACTTCGATATAGGGAAGGATCAGGCTGAGCCCTATTCCCAACGTGATGTTGGCGGCCAGCAGTGCCCAGAAGTGGGGCAGGGCGGGGAAAAACGCGGCGGCGGCGCCGAGCATCAGCACCAGGGCGCCGTTGAATACGGTCCGGTCGAGCCGGAGACCGCGCATAAAAGCGAAGGGCACGGCGAAGCGTACCAGCGGCGCGCTGGCGAAGATGATGCCGATCTCGGAGGGGGCGTAGCCGACCATCTCGAGTACCTTGGGCATAAAAATGACGTAGACGCCGATGATGGCAAAGTAGAAAAAGTAGAAGGCGGAGACGAGCAGGGGCATTCAGGCGTTGATGACGGCGGTGCCGCTGATCAGGTCGTGCAGGGCCCTGCCGTCGCGGCGGAACAGGCCGGTGAAGAAACCGATCAGGGTGAAAGCTGAGAGAAAATAGCCGATGAAGCGCAGGAGCAGGCGCCCCCAGGAGGCCGTTCGGAAGGTGGCTGCGTCGACGACCCGGATGCGCATCATCTTTTTGCCCGGCGTCTGGCCGCTTTTATGCCAGAAAAGGACGAAGGTGACGGCATAGAGCAGCATCTGCGTCATCGATGCGTAGGGGTTGGGGGCATGTTTCTGCGCCTCGGCCGGGTTCATCAGCACGTCCATCCCCCCGGCGCTGTTCATCATCTGGTCATGCCCGAAGACGATCATGATGAGCAGGGTGATAGGAATGCCGATCATGAAGATGTCCGTGACAAAGGCCAGTGCCCGCGTACGGAAGTCGGCATAGGTTACTGTCGGGCCGCTTTTTGACTTCGGTTTCGGTTTGGTGTGTTTGATCTCTCGCCATCGCATGGCGCCATTATAGCGAAAGGGGCGGCGGCCAAAGGCCAAGTAAAACTATTTGTTATACTTAAACATAACATAAAAGATTTGTATTATAGTTGCATATTTACGGCCAGTTTACTTCTTCTGCCCTATAATTCCGCTGTCTCAACGACAACAGTAGCAGTCATTGAGTTTCATTTATACACTCCTTATATACCTATGAAGCGCATCCCGGTTTTCCCCCCCCCTCCTTTTACCGGGATGTTTTTAAGCCACACTTTACATTTCACATTGCATGGCCTGGGAAACCAGGACCTTTGCAACTTCATGCTTTCCGTCGACGATATGGCCGACATGCAGTGCTTCAAGTCCTTTTTTCTCTTCGAGCGTCACGATTTTCACGACGAGGTTGGCCTGCGGGTTGATGGCGAGGACCGTTTCGCAGATCAGGCTTTTCTTTTCGGGGTTGTCGAGCGTCACGATGACGGCGGAGGCGTTCTCCGTATGCAGCGCTTCCGCAATGGCCGGTTTGGAGAGGTCGCCGAGGTAGATGGCCTCATTGCACGCCAGCCCCTCCCTGACATGTTTGAGGGAGTTGTCGATGATCACATAGTCCATGCCCAGGGCCTTGAGTTCGGCCGCGACGAACTTCCCGACGGTACTGAAACCGCAGACGATGATGTGGTCACGGTGTTCCGCGATGGGGGCAAGGTTGTCGTGGAGTCCCTTCTGCTGGAACCGCTTGAGCACGAAGGGGTGGACTTTCGGCAGGTAAAAAGGGGTCAGGACGAGGGAGACGACGACCATCATGATCAGGTACTGCTCCAGGGCCGGGTCGAGCAGCCCGTCCGAGGCCGCGAGGGCGAAGATGGCGAAGGAGAACTCTCCGAGCTGGGAGAGCGACAGCGCCGTTTTCAGGGCGACGGGCGTCGGGCTGCTGAGGCGGATCAATGCGAAGATGATCAGGCTTTTGAGCAGCATGACGGCCGCGAGGATGCCGAGGATATTGACGAGGTGCTCGGCGAAAAAAGCGATATCGATCTTCATGCCGACAGTGACGAAGAAAACCCCCAGCAGGAGGTCTTTGAACGAGGCGATATCCGCCTCGACCTTGTGGTGATAGCGTGTTTCGGCGATGATGACCCCGGCCAGGAAGGCGCCCAGCGAGTAGGTAAACCCCATGGCATCGGCCAGCAGGGAAGCCCCGACGGCGATCACGAGAACGGAGCCGAGAAAGAGCTCCTCTATTCCGCTGTCGGCGGCGAAGTGCAGCAGCCAGGTCATCAGCGGCCGGCCGACGGTGAAGAGGATGAGGAGGATCAGGACGGCACTCTCCGCGGTGTGCAGCAGGGTGCTCTGCCAGTCTCCCCCCTCGCTGGCGAGGAAGCCGATGAGCAGCAGAATCGGGATAACGGCGATGTCCTGGAAGATCAGGATCCCCATGGCGCGCTGTCCGTAGGGGAGATGGATCTCCTTGGAGCTTTTGAGATAGCTGAGCACGACGGCGGTGGAGGAGAGCGCAAAGGCGCTCGCGATGATGATGGAGGAGGTGAGGCCGATGCCGAAAAGGCCGTAGGCGAAGGCGAAAACCGTCACCGCCGTGACCAGGACCTGCAGCAGGCCGTTGACGAAGACGATCTGTTTAAGCGCCCCCAGCCGCGGCAGGGAGAGTTCCAGCCCGATCGTGAACATCAAAAAGACGATCCCGAATTCCGCCATCTGTTCCAGGGCGTGCGAATCGCTGAAGTGGCGCAGGTCGAAAGCGTAGACGATGCTCGTGCCCGTCAGGATATAGCCGATCACCTGGGAGACGCCGATCTTCTTGAGCAGGATGTTGAGAACGACGGAGATGGCGAGGGCCGTAACGGCGTAGATCAGGGGCTGGTCCATTGACGTTTCTTTTTTCCGGTAAGTATAGCAGGTCTTTCTCATACAGCGATAAGCCGCGGCCCGATATAATTGCGAAAAAATAAAGCTTCAAACGGGGTCTGCGATGACGAAATATATCTTTGTAACGGGCGGGGTACTGAGTTCCCTCGGAAAAGGGATCACGGCCGCTTCCATCGGTGCGTTGCTGAAGCATGCCGGCAAAAAGGTCGGGATGCTCAAGATCGACCCCTATATCAACGTCGACCCGGGGACGATGAGCCCCCTGGAACACGGCGAGGTCTTCGTGACCAAAGACGGTGCCGAGACCGACCTCGATATCGGGAACTACGAACGTTTCCTCGATACGGCGTTCCTGAAAACGAGCAACTTCACGACCGGCCAGGTCTACAGCTCGGTCATCGAGCGCGAGCGTGCCGGGGGCTACCTGGGGCAGACCATCCAGGTCATCCCGCACATCGTCGGCGAGATCGTCGACCGTATCAAAATGGCGGGCGAAGGGCATGATATCCTCGTCGTCGAGCTCGGCGGGACCGTCGGTGACATCGAGGGGCAGCCGTTCATGGAGGCCGTGCGTCAGATGAAACACGACGAGGAGGTCGCCGGCACCTTCTTCATCCACGTCACCCTGATCCCCTACATCAAAGCGGCCGGCGAGCACAAAAGCAAACCGACGCAGCACTCGGTCCAGGAGCTTCGCCGTATCGGTATCACGCCGCAGATGATCATCGCGCGCAGCGAGCATGCCCTACCGAAGACTTTCAAGAAAAAGCTGGCGTTCTCCTGTGACGTCCCCCAGGACAGCGTCATCGAGGCCCTGGATGCACCGAGCATCTACGCGGTGCCCATCAGCTTCATGCACCAGAACATCCTGCCTCCGATCGCCAAGGCGCTGGAGCTGGGCGACCTGAACCCGGATATGGAGCAGTGGGACGCGCTCGTGAAGAAGATCGTCTCCCCGCAGGAGCGTATCAGCATCGGTTTCGTCGGCAAGTACCTGGAGCTCAAAGAGTCCTACAAGTCCCTGATCGAGGCGCTGATCCATTCGGGTGCCCACCTGGATACGAAAGTCGACTTCTGCTGGGTCGACAGCGAGGAGATCGAGGAGCGCGGCGCGGAGGCGCTGCTGCAGGATTGCGACGCGGTCCTCGTCGCCGGCGGTTTCGGTTCGCGCGGGGTCGAAGGGAAGATCCAGGCGATCCACTACGCCCGTACGAACAAGGTCCCCTACCTCGGCATCTGTCTGGGAATGCAGCTCACCCTTGTCGAGTACGCCCGCAACGTGCTGGGCTACGAGGGTGCCAACTCCGTCGAGTTCGACGAAGAGACGCCGTACCCGATGATCTACCTGATCGACAACTTCATCAACCAGAGCGGCGAGACCGAACTGCGTACGCACAAGTCCCCGATGGGCGGGACCCTGCGCCTGGGCGAATACCCCTGTGATACGAAAGAGGGCTCTTTGCTGCGCGAAGCCTACCGCGGCGAAAAGACGATCTTCGAACGCCACCGCCACCGCTACGAGGCCAACCCGACCTACCGCAAGGCGCTTGAAGATGCCGGCATGATCGTGACCGGTGAATCCAACGGCCTGATCGAAGCCGTCGAGATCCCGGCGCACCCGTGGTTCCTCGGTGTCCAGTTCCACCCGGAATTCACGTCGCGCCTGCAGACGCCGAACCCTTCCATCCTCGCCTTCGTCAAGGCGGCACTGGCCCATGCCAAAGGCGCCTGACGCCCCGCTGCTGGACAAGCGTTCGCTCGAGGCACTGCTGCGTTCGCGCTTCGGCTCGGGCTTTTCCAAACTCTCCGATATCCCGGACCCCGCCGGTCTGACCGACGCCGCGAAGGCCGCCAAACGGATCGCCGATGCCATCAGAGGCGGCGAACGCATCGCCCTGGTCGGGGATTACGACGTCGACGGGGTGACCGCAACGGCGATTACGACCCTCTTTTTCCGGCAGATTCCCTACCCGCTCGAGGTGACGATTCCCAACCGTTTTACGGACGGCTACGGCGTTTCGGAGCGCGTGCTTGAGCGCATCGATGCCGACGTCGTCTTTACCGTCGACAACGGCATCAACGCCTTCGCCGCGGCCGAGGTGTGCAAAGCGCGCGGCATCGACCTGATCATCACCGACCACCATACCCCTTCGGACACGCTGCCCGACGCCTACGCCGTCGTGGATCCCAAGCGCGAGGACGACCACTACGCCTTTCCGGAGATCTGCGGGGCACAGGTGGCATGGCTGCTGATGGCGCTGATCAAGAAGGAGCTGGGGCTCGCTATCGATATGGGGCAGTTCCTCGAGCTTCTCGCCCTGGCGGTCATCGCCGACGTCATGCCGCTCGTGGGGATCAACCGTGCGATCGTGCAGGCGGGGCTCTCCCAGATGGAACACTCTTCCCGCCCTTTCTCCGTCATTGTCCGCGAGGCGCTGGGGAAAACGAAACTGGGCGCGGAAGATATCGGTTTCCAGGTCGCGCCGCGCATCAACGCTGCCGGCCGCCTGGAAGACGCCTCTTTGGCCCTGGAGCTGCTGATCGCGCCGGATGAGCAGACGGCCTTCAGGCAGTACGAGCTCCTGACCCAGCTCAACGCGATGCGCAAGGCCATCGAAGCGGAAGCGACGGAAGAGGCGATCGCGCTGGTCCGGCCGGACGACCGGGTGATCGTCGTCGCGCACGAGGGGTGGCACGAAGGGGTGGTCGGTATCGTCGCCGCGCGGCTGGTCCAGCGGTTCGAGCGGCCGGCCATCGTGCTGAGTATCGAGGAGGGACGGGCCAAGGGGAGCGCGCGTTCGCTCGGCAACGTCAGTATCTACGATCTGATCGCCACCCAGGAGGCGCTGCTCGAAAAGTTCGGCGGCCACAAGATGGCGGCGGGGCTCTCCCTGCGTGCCGGGGACGTTGACGCCTTCCGCGAAGGGATCAACGCGGAAGCGGCTGCGCTCGATCCGGACGATTTTCTGCCGGTCGAAGAGATCGTCGGGCAGCTCGATACGGGCAGCGTGGATTTCGAACTGCTGGAGATCCTGGAGCGCTACGAGCCCTATGGCGAGGGAAACCCGCGGCCGCGCTTCCTGGCGCGGGACGCCGAAGTGGTCGGGATCCGCTACCTCGGCAGCGACGGTGACCACTCCAAGGTGAGCCTGCGGCTTTTCAGGCATGAACGCCAGACCTTCGACCTCATGGCCTTCCGGCGGAAACTGGAACGTCCCGAGAGCGGCCGCCTCACCTGTAGCTATACCCTGGCCCGCAACGAATGGGGCGGCCGGGTCTCCATCCAGATGATGCTCGAACGCCTCTACGGCTAGGCATCGGCCGTTTTACCGGCGCTTTATTTCTTACCCGTTTTTCAGAAGATTTTTACAGGAGTGCAGTGAGGGGCCCGCGCGGCGTCAGGCCGCTTTGAGCATAAGGGTTTTGAGTCCCTCTTCGGTGAGGATCTCGGCATCGTACTTGATAATAATGAGGCTTTCGGTCTCGTTGACGTAGAAGTCGGAGATCCCCTCCATCCCTTTGAGCGTCGGTACTTTTGCCTTGTCATAGGATTCGAAGTCGAGGAAGATCGTCGCGCGCAGCCCCGGATTGCGCATGCCGAGGATCCAGAGGAACCAGAGGACCGATGCACCCATGACGAAAAGGGCTACCCCCTCTTTGGAGTAGTGCTGGTAGAGCGCCCCGCCCAGGGCGCCGCCGATGAAGATACCGATGTAGGCGAAGGTATTGGCGACGCCCAAGGCCGCCCCCTTCTGGTGCACCTTGGCGAATTTGCTGACGAAGCTCTGGAGCAGCGGCTCGAACATGTTGAAGCCGATGAAGAAGAAGACGGCGCCGACCGCGAAGGCCCAGAAGGAGGTCGTGAAGCCCATCAGCGCGAACGCGGCGATAATGAAGCCGATGGAGATGAGGAAGATCTGCTTGCCTTTGGCGTATTTCTCGCCGAAGACGGCCGCCGGTCCCATCGCGAGGATCCCGAATACGACAGCGGGGAGATAGACCTTCCAGAACTCCATCGTGCTCATTTCAAACTGCTGTTTCATGATGATCGGAATCAGGAAGAAAGCGATGGCCATCGTCGAGCTGTGGAAGAGGAAGGTGACGTACATACGCACCAGCTCCTTGTCCTTGAAAACGTGCTTGATCTGCGCCTCGTCTTCGCTGTAGTGGTGGACGATCTGCGGCGGTTCCGGTACGGCGGTGAAAAGGATGACGAGGGCGGTAACGGAGAGGATCGCCGTCAGCCAGAAGAGGGTGGAGACGGACCAGACGCCGGCGACGAGCGGCCCGATGATCATGGAGGCGGCGAAGCTCATCGCGATGACCATCCCCATGACGGCCATGGCGTGGGCGCGTTCGTCTTCGCGGACCTGGTCGGCGATCATCGCGGTGACGACGGAGCCGATCGCACCCGCACCCTGCAGGAAGCGGCCGAAGAGCAGCCAGTAGACGTTGTCCGCCAGGGCGGCGATCACGGAACCGGCGGCAAAGATCAGCAGGCCGACGAGGATCGTCTTTTTGCGGCCGAGTTTATCGCTCATGGCCCCGAAGGGGACCTGCAAAAAAGCCTGCGTCAGCGCGTAGCCGCCCAGGGCGACCCCGGCGAGGAAGGGCGTACCGCCCGGCAGTTCCAGGGCATATTGCGACAGCACGGAGAGGACGATAAAGAGCCCGAAAAAGCGCAGGCCGATGATCATACTCAGCGGGAGGGTTTTCTTCATGATGGTTTTCATCAAGCATCCTTGGACGGAAAAAATCCCCGTATTATAAGAAGAAATACTTAGGGTGTATGTTTACTTTCGGTACAGAAGGTGGCTTTATTGTTCGTTTAAGCTGGCTCCCCGTCCCCGCGTATTTTACGCAGCCACTCTCCCATCTTCTGTTCATAACCGATGGGGTTGAAGTCGACGAAGTGCAGGGGTTCGGTAAGGTACTCCTGCGGCACCCAGCCGCCGAAGTCGTGGGGGTAAAGGTAGTGTTCGTTGAACTGGCGTATCGTCGGCGGCGGATCGAGCAAAACGCCGTTCCTGACCGCCTGCTGCGCGGCATTGATGGCATTGTAGGCGCTGTTGGACTTGGGCGAGGCGCAGAGGTAGATGACGGCCTGTGAAAGGATGATCCGCGCCTCGGGGTAGCCGATCTGCTTGACGGAGGTCATGGCGGAGGTGCAGAGGGTCAGTGCCTGGGGGTTGGCGTTGCCGACGTCTTCGCTGGCCAGGATGACGAGGCGGCGGGCGATGAACTCGGGCGGTTCGCCCCCCTCGATAAGCCGGGCGAGGTAGTAGACGGCTGCGTCCGGGTCGGAGCCGCGGATCGATTTGATCAGCGCCGAGGCGAGATCATAATGCTCCGTGGCTTCGGCGCTGCCCCGGCTCTGGGCGGCGGGGCGCAGGCTCTGCAGCAGGTCGCGGTCGATGCTGCTGCGGATCGCCAGGGCGAACTCCAGCAGTTTCAGCATCGCCCGGGCGTCTCCGCCGCTGGTGCGGATAAGGTAGTCGCGGGCATCCTCTTCAATGGTGCACCCCGACTGGGCGACGGCCTTCTCCAGGATCGTGGCCATCGCCGTTTCGTCCACGGGCTTCAGCTCAAAGAGCATCGAGCGCGAGCGCATCGCCGCCGTCAGCGAAAAATAGGGGTTTTCAGTGGATGCACCGATGACTAACACGCTGTTAGTCTCCATAACGGGCAGCAGAACCTCCTGCTGGTTCTTGGCCAGGCGGTGCACCTCGTCGATAAAGAGGAGGGGGCGGGTAAGTGCGTTTCTGTACTGGTCGAAGATCTTGCGCAGCTGCTCGATTTTCAGCGAGGTCGCGTTGAATTCGTAAAAGGGGAGGTCCATCACCTTCGCGATGATGCGGGCGATCGAGGTCTTGCCCGTGCCGGGGGGACCGTAAAAGAAGGTGTGGCCCAGGGCGTTTTTTTCGCAGAGGGTCCGCAGCGGCGCGTCCGGCGCGCTCAGATGCGGCTGCCCCAGCAGGGCGTCGAAGGAGTCGGGACGGAGCAGTGCGGTGAAGTCCATCCCTAGCCGGCGATGATCTTGATCATGACTTCGCGTGCCTCGCGCGGCCCGTCGAACTCGGCAAAGAGCACGCCTTGCCATTCGCCCAGCAGCGGGCGGCCGCCGACGACGGGGAGGGTCACGCTGACACCGGTGCGCGCCGACTTGATGTGGGCCGCGGCGTTGCCGCCGCCGTGGGCGTAACGGACGTTGTCCGGCGCGATCCGCGCGAGCGATCCCAGCAGGTCGCGCTGCAGCCGCGGGTCGACGTTCTCGGAGAGCAGGATCCCCGTCGTCGTATGCGGGGTAAAGACGACGCAGATCCCCTCTTTGACCCCCGAAGTGATCACGGCTTCCCTGACGTCTTCAGTAATGTCGGTGATCTCCGTTTTGCTTTTGGTCGTGAGCGTCAATGTTTTCATTTCTTCTTCTCCTCTTCTTTGATGAAGTCGCGCAGACTGGCGTATTCGCTGCGCGAAAGGAAGCGCGTTTTCCCCGTCGGCAGGTTGTTAAGTTCGACCCCGCCGTAGGAGAGGCGTTTCAGGTCGGCGACCTCGGCGCCGAAATGGGCGAAGAAACGGCGGATCTCGCGGTTCTTCCCCTCGCCGATAGCGATCTTGAGGATGGAGTAGTCGTGGCGGTTCTTCTGCACCTGGAAGGCGTAGAAGGGGGCGAAGGTCATTGCTTCGATATCACTTTTGCCATGGCCTCCGGCCGAGGCGTCCTCGAGGTGCATCCCCTCCCGCATCGCCTCTTCCATCGCCTCGGTCACGGGCCCTTTGATCTTCACCTTGTAGACCCGTTCCAGCGCGGAGTGCATCAGCACGGAAGCGACGCGGGGACTGTCGGTCAACAGCAGCAGCCCCTCGGTGGCGTAGTCGAGCCGTCCGACGGGAATGAAGTGCTTGTACGGCTTCTCAAGGGTGTCGTAGATGGTACGGCGCCCCTGGGGGTCTTTTTTGGTGACGAGTTCGCCGCGGGGTTTGTTGTAGACGATGACGGTCATCTTCTCGACGGTACTGACTTTTTTCCCGCTGATGTAGACCTCGTCGTTCTTTTCGTCGACCTGGGTAGCGGGGTTCGTGACGACCTCGCCGTTGATGCGGACATACCCGTCCTGGATGGCGCGGTCGGCCTCGCGGCGCGAATAGGTGGAGTGGTGCGAGATGAATTTGTTGAGACGCGTCATGCGATCCCCTTTTCAACGAGGTCGTGCAGGTGGAGCACGCCGTGGATATGGCCGGCCGTATCGGTGACGATAAGCAGCTGGATCTTTTTCTCTTCCATCAGTACCAGCGCATCGCTGGCGAGCATTTCGCTCTCTCTGACGGTCCGCGGTTCGGGGGTGGCATAGGTTTTCGCCGGGGCATTGATGTCAAAGCCGGGCTTCATCAGGGCGCGGCGGAGGTCCCCGTCGGTCAGCAGGCCGTGAAGCGTGCCGTCGCTGCCGGTCAGCAGCACGGCGCCCAGGCGACCCTCGCTCATGGTGACAATAGCCTCTTTGAGCGGGGTGTTCTCGTCGGTGACGGGCAGCTGCTCCTTGCGCATGACGTCCGCGACCTTGACGAAGAGCTTCCGGCCGAGGCTGCCGCCGGGGTGGAAGGAGGCGAAATCCTCTTTCCGGAAGTCCCTGGCTTTCATCAGGCAGACGGCCAGAGCGTCGCCGACGGCGAGGGTCAGGGTCGTTGAGCTCGTCGGGGCGACGCCCAGGGGGCAGGCTTCGCGTTCGACGCGGATGGGCACGAGCACGTCGCTGTAGCGCCCCAGCGTCGACTCGGCGCTGTGCGTCAGGCCGATCAGCGGAATGTCGAACCGTTTGATGTGCGGCAGGATGGAGCTGAGCTCCTCGCTCTCGCCGCTGTAGCTGATGGCGAGGACGGCGTCCTCCTTGCCGATCATGCCCAGGTCGCCGTGCAGCGCCTCGGTGGGGTGGAGGAAGAAGCTCGGGGTTCCCGTCGAGGCCATGGTGGCGGCGATTTTGGCGCCGATCAGGCCCGATTTTCCCACCCCCGTCACGATCAGTTTGCCGCGGGTTCCGAGGATAAGGTCGACGGCGAGGTTGATGCTTTCATCAAGGGCGTCCGAGGCCGTTTTCAGGGTGTCGGCCTCGATGGAAAGCACCTCGCGTGCTACGGGAATATAGTTTTGTTTCATAGAGAGATTATAACTGAAATGTCGTTAAGGCTGGGATGATGTGGCAGGCGCTAGTGGCGCGCCTTGCGGATGGTGGCCAGGACGACCTTGGCGAGGCCGAGGGCCTTGGAGCGGTGGGAGATACGCTTCTTGATCTCGCCGTCGAGTTCGCCGAGGGTCTGATCGTATCCCTGGGGGATGAACATCGGGTCGTAGCCGAAGCCGCCGTCGCCGCGGGGGGTGTCGATGACCTTCCCGTGCATCCAGCCGTGGACGGTGTATTCGCCTTCGCGGCAGACGATGCTGATGGCCGCGGTGTAGAAGGCGGGGGACTCCGTGAGTCCTTTGGCTTTGAGGGCGTCGACGAGCTTGTTGAGGTTGTCTTTGTCCGTCGCGCCTTTGCCGGCGTAGCGGGCGCTGTAGATGCCCGGGGCGTTGTCCAGTGCCTCGACGCTGATGCCGCTGTCGTCGGAGAGGACGATGGCGTCCGGGTCGTTCAGAGCGTCATAGACGGTGCGTGCCTTGATCATCGCGTTTGCGGCGAAGGTGTCGCCGTCCTCGACGATCTCGCCGAGGTCGACGAGGTCGCTGAAGGCGACGACCTCAAAGCTGTCGCAGAGCTGGGCGATCTCCCGGATCTTGCCCTTGTTGGAGGTGGCGAGTACGAGTTGCATCTTCTCTCCCATCGTTACAGCCGGTCGAGGCGGATGACCCGGACGACGGTCCCGGCTTCCAGCGGGCCGTCGCTCTCGTCGGTGATCATCAGGGCGGCGTTGCCGAGCATGTTGGTGAGCACCGCGGAGGAGGCGGTCTTCTTCTCTTCGAAGTCGACCAGGTAGCGCCCTTCGCTGAGTCTCAGGTTGCAGGTTGTGAATTCGCTCTTGTTCGAGCGCTTGTTGAAGGGCTCGGCCAGGGTCGCTTCGACGATGGCGTGGCCGGGGTCGCGCCCGAGCATTCTGCGGATCAGCGGCAGCGCATAGAGGACGAAGGTGACGGTGGAAGAGTAGGCGAAGCCGGGCAGGGCCAGGATGAACTGGCTGCCGCGCTGGGCGACCATGACATGCTGTCCCGGTTTCATCCGTACCCCTTTGAAGATGACGGTCGCCCCCAGCGCGGGGACGACGTCCTTGACGAAGTCGTAGTCGCCGACGCTGACCCCGCCGGTACTGACGACGATATCGCTGCACGCGAGCGCATTTTCGAAGGCGGCCGTGATGCTGTCGCGGTCATCCTCGGCGGTCCCGAGCTGGACGACTTCCGCACCCGCGCTTAGCGCCAGTGCGGCGAGGGTGTAGTTGTTTGAGCTGCGGATCTGCGAATCGGTGCGTTCGGGTTCGCCGAGGTCGAGGATCTCGCTGCCGGTCGAGAGGACGCCGACGCGGGGGCGGCGGGCGACGGGGATCATGACGCGGTTCAGTCCCGCCATCACCCCGATCTCGGCATAGCCGATAGTCGTGCCGGCGGGGATGAGGATCTCGTCTTTGAAGTAGCTCTCGCCGACGGGGCGGACGCTGAACCCTTCGCGGACGGGCGTGTCGATGCGGATGGCGCCGTTTTCGACCGTGACGTTCTCGATGGGGATAAGGGTGTCGGCACCCTCGGGCATCTTGGCGCCGGTGAAGGTCTTGACGGCAATGCCGCTGCGGACGGCTTCGCGGCCGTCGCTGCCCGCGGGGTTGTCGCTGTGGGCCAGGGCGATCGTACCTTGCGCCTGATCATTGGCCACGATGGCATAGCCGTCCATGGAGGCCGTCGGGTGGCGCGGGTAGTCCTCGTCGGCGACGATGTGCTCGGCGAGAATACGTCCCAGCGTGTCAGGCAGGGCGACCTTTTCGACACGGACGCGGCCGGTGTCGAGGGAGAGCAGGCGGTCGACGGATTCGGTATAGGAGAGGAAACTCACGCGTCACCTCCAGCCAGCAGCCCGCTGCCTTTGATGGCGGTGGAGCGGTCATCGGCATAGATGCGTTCGCCGTTTACGAGGTCATACTTCCAGATGGGGGCGCTGGCTTTGAAATCCTCGACAAACTCTTCGATCATCTCCAGCGCGACGCGGCGTTTCGGGGAGAAGACGGCGGCGATATAGGAGGATTCATGCAGTAGGACATCGCCGCGGCTGTGGGCCATCTTCAAGACGGCACCCCGTTCGGCGGCTTTCTCCTGCCAGGCGTCGAACCAGCTGTTTAGGATCGGTTCGTAGATGTCGAAGCTCAGCCCTTCGATGCCGTTCTCGTCGCGGACGGTCCCGACGAAGGGGATATAGGCGCCGTAGTTGCTCTGCGCCTCCTCTTCATACCAGCGTGTCAGCAGTGCGGGCACGTCGAGTGCCCCGTCATAGAGTTCCAGCACCCCTCAGCCTCCGCAGACCGGCGGAAGCAGGGAGATTTTGTCCCCGGATTTCAGCGGGGTCTCGAGGCCGGAGACGAGGGTGTCGTTGACGGCGACGGCGCTGTTCTCCAGCCAGGGGGCGAGTTCCGCGTCCTCGCGAAGGGCCTTGGCGACATCGGCCAGGGTGGCGGCTTCCATCTCGATGGCCGGTTTGCTGATCGGCCCCAGGAATTCGATACGAACCATATTGACAATCCTTATGAAAACAAGTCCGTGATTATAACAAAGCGGAGTTGAGGACGGGTTATTTCAGAGGAGGCGCCGTATAATTGTTAGCTTTATTTCAGGAGGGACTATGCGTTTTGGCCGGATCGAATACCTGAATCTGCTGCCGTTTCACGTCTTTATGAAACGCTACGTACGTTCGTCGCAGTCGCAGATGATGCTGCGCCACGGCTCGAACGTCCCTTCCGCCATCAACCGCGCCTACCGGATGCGCAAGATCGATGCCGCGTTCATCTCCAGCATCCGTGCCAAGGGGCAGAAACACCTGGACCTGGGGATTATTGCCGACGGTCCCGTGCAGAGCGTGCTGCTGCTGCCTTCCGAGACCTCTCAGACGGATAGGGCCTCGGAAACCTCCAACGCCCTGGTCCGGGTGCTGGGGCTTGAAGGGAGGGTCCTCATCGGCGATCCCGCGCTGCGGGCCTACCTGGAGGGCGTCGAAGCCCTGGACCTCGCCGAAGAGTGGCATAAACGCTACGGCCTCCCTTTTGTTTTCGGACTGCTGTCGTACCAGGCGAACGAAAAACAGATGCGGCGGCTGGCCGATGCTTTCGCCCGCCGTCGCCAGAAGATCCCGCAGTACCTGCTCAAACGCGCTTCCGCGCGTACCGGCGTCCGCCCGCAGGATATCCTTGCCTATCTGGAGGGGATCCACTACCGTTTGGATCACCGTGCCCGCCGCAGTCTTCACCTTTTCTGGCGTCTGACGGAAAAGGGGCGCTGAACACACCTTCCGTTTAAAAAGCGGGGGCCGCTTATGCTATACTCGATCTCATGAAATACTGGTTCGCAGCGATCGTTTTATCGGCCTTTTCTTCGCTTGCGTTGGGGCAGGAACCCATCGAGCCGCTTCCCCGGCATGTGGCGTATGATCCGGCCAAGGCGGCGCTGGGGAAGAAGCTCTTCAGCGAAACCCTGCTTTCCAGTGACAAAACGGTGGCCTGTGCCACCTGCCACAGTTTCAACTACGGCGGCGCGGACCCCCGCCCGGTCTCCATCGGGGTCGGCGGGAAAACGGGCAACGTCCAGTCGCCGACCGTGTACAATGCCCGCTACAACTTCAAGCAGTTCTGGAACGGGCGTGCGGAGTCGCTCACGGAGCAGGCCAGCGGGCCGATCCACAACCCCGTCGAAATGGGAATGGAGAGTGCCACGGTGACCCGGCGCCTCAACGCGGATCCCGCCTATGTCAACGCCTTTGCCGCCGTTTACGGCGAAGAAGGGATTGTCTATGAGCAGGTGATCGACGCCATCGTCGAGTTCGAAAAGGCGCTGGTGACGCCCGACAGCCCCTTCGACCGCTTCCTGCGGGGCGAAACCACCCTCTCTCCGCTGGAGCTTGAGGGGTACCAGCGGTTCAAGGCCTACGGCTGTATCACCTGCCACAACGGGGTCAATATCGGGGGGAACTCTTTCCAGAAGATGGGGCTCTTCGTCCCCTATGAACACGATGAAGCGGCCCCGGACCTGCATGCCATCACGAATAAACGCAGCCATGTGAATGTCTACAAGGTCCCGACGCTGCGTAACATCGCCCTGACGGCGCCCTATTTCCATGATGCATCTTCCAAGACCCTGACCGACGCGGTGCAGAAGATGAGCTACCACAACCTGGGGGTGGAACTGAGCGACAAGGACGTCAAGGCGATCGTGGCGTTCCTCAAAACGCTGACCGGCGAGCGTCCGGAAGTGCTGCGATGAGTGCGCTGCTCCGGCAGATCGGCTGGAAACCCTTCCTGGCGCTTGCGGCCGGGATAGGGTCGTTTTCACTCCTGCTCTATTTCTACCTGTCACAGCGCCATGTCGAGTACAACTTCCGGGAGGTGCGGGGGCATTTTCATACGATCGACCGCAACTACCACCGGCTCAACTACGAGATCCTGCGCAGCTCCCTCTTCGCCTATTCCAACCAGGACGAAATCACGGGGGATCTCGATACGCTGAAGCATGAGTTCGAGGCGCTGCGGAAAAACGCGTTTTTGCGGCGCGATGCCTACGGGCAGAGCTACCGCTCCCTGGTACGGCTGGGCGAAGCGCTGAACCGGTACGAAACGATGATCGGCGACTTTATGATGCTCAACGCCGGGATCAAGAACTCCTTTGTCTACATCACCTCGCTTTCGGCGCAGAAGGTGAAGCTTTTCGAAGACGATCCGGTGACCTATGCCCGTATCCTCTCCATCATCGCGGAAGTCTCCCAGGCCCGGATCCTTTTCGATGCCACCTTCCTCGGCGATCTCAATGAAGAGGTGGAACCGCTGGGGTATCTTTCGGGCATGTCCAAAGAACAGGCGACCCTGATCCGGAGTTTTATGCTGCACGTGCATTACATTGCCGCAAACTATCCGGGGTTCGTGCAGAACGTGAACCGTATCGAAACTTTCGACCTCGACCGGCGGATCGTGGAGCTGGAGACGCACTTCCTCGATGAGGCGAAGCTGGATTACGAGATGCTTGACCGTTTCGTCGTCATCCTGGCGGCACTTTTCCTGGCGGCCCTGACCCTGGTCATCGGCCTGCTGGTCCATGCCGGCAACGAGAACCGCCGTCTGCGGGAGCTCGAGGGGGAGCTGCGCCACGCGATCAGCCATGACCAGCTGACGGGACTGCTCAGCCGCAACCGCTTCGAACAGCTGCAGGCGCAGTTCGAATCTCCGTATTTGCTGCTGCTCAACCTGGACCGTTTCAAACATGTCAACGACTTTTACGGCAGTGCCGCCGGCAATGCGATTCTCAAAGAGATCGGCCTGCTGATCCGCCAGCCGGTCCTGGAGCCGTACCGCCCCCACTACTTCCGACTGGGCGGGGATGAGTTCGGCGTGGTGCTCCAGGGGATCGACGCCGAACGCGCGCGGCAGATGGGGGTGATGCTGAAAAAAAGCATCGAGGGGTACACCTTCTTCGTGGACGATATCGAGGTTTACCTGACCGTTTCCGTCGCGGTCAACGGCGTGGCGCCGCTGCTGGAGAATGCGGACCTGATCCTCAAGTATGACAAGGCGCGACACAGCGAAGGGGTGCTGGTCTTCTCGGAGGAGCTGCATCTCAAAGAGCAGGCGGCCAGGAACATCGCCACGGCACATGGGCTCAAAAGAGCCCTCGACCGCGACGCCATCGTACCGTGGTTCCAGCCTATCGTGCGGCTGAGAAGCGGCGAGGTCGCCAAGTATGAAGCCCTGGTGCGGATGGTGGGAAGCGACGGGGCCGTCAGCGGCCCGGCGGCCTTTTTGAAAACGGCGATGCAGACCCCCTATTACCGCCGGATCACCGCGGTCATGGTGCAGAAGGTCTTCGAGGTGATGGCGGGGTACGATACCCGTTTCTCCATCAACCTCGGGATGCGTGACCTGGCCGACGAAAAGATGGTCTCGATGCTGCTCTCCCTGCTGGAGACCTACAAAGAGCGTGCCGGCCGTCTTGATATCGAACTGCTCGAGAGCGAAGAGCTTGACGACCTGGAGTCGGTCAAAGATTTCATCAAGCGGGTCAAGGCGTACGGCTGCCGGGTCGCCATCGACGATTTCGGCGTCGGGTACTCCAACTTCGCCTACCTGCTGGAACTGGATATCGATATCCTGAAGATCGACGGTTCGCTGATCTCGAAGGTGGTCGGGGACGAGATGACCAAGCATACCGTCAAAACCATCGTCCGTTTCGCCAAGCAGCTCGGCTTCGAGATCGTCGCGGAATTCGTCGAGGATGAAGCAACGATTGCCGTGCTGGAGACGATGGGCGTCGAGTACGGACAGGGATACTACTACGGCCATCCCGCACCGTCGCCGGAGGGAGTGACATGCAATACAAGGAGTTAACATGAGCCCGGAAAGCCAGCTCGGCGCGGTCTGTTCGCAGCTGCTGCATCCCCAGGACCTGGAGATCGGGGATGAACTGCTGAGCGCGCTGCGGCAGACCCCCATCGTCACGCAGATCACCCAAGCCGAAGGCAAGGCCGCCGTGAGGCTCTATTCCCGGGAGCAGCTGCTGCTCTCCGACATTACCCCGATCCTGCACGACTTCGCCTTTGTGGTGGTGGATGAGGTGACCTATACGATCGAACCGGAGAAGAAGCCGGTCCATGTCTGCCGCTTCAATCTGCAGGTCGATGACACGGAGGCCTTCTCCAGGGCCAAAACGAATATCGAGTCGGTCATCACCGATTCGCTGCTGGGGCGGACCTTCAGCAGCTGCCGCATCTATTCGCTGGTCTATAAGCAGAACCTGAGCCTGCGCCAGGTGACGCTGCTGCGCTCCTTTATCGAATATATCAACCAGGCCGTGCCGTCGATCAATTTCGAGACGATCCTGCACACCGTCACCCGGCATGACGAACTCTCGGCCATGCTGCTGCACTATTTCGCCGCGCGTTTCAACCCGGAGGTCAAAACGCGGTCCCAGAAAAGTACGGAAATAGAGGGGATTATCACCGAGGCGATCAAAGCGGTTCCCGACATCATGGACGACAGGATCCTCAAACTGCTCTTCGCGATGCTCGGCGCCATGAGCCGGACAAACTACTACCTTGACCGCGGCGCAATCGCCTTCAAGCTCGATATGACGAAGTTCGCCGAACACCTCCGCGGAATTCAGCCGCGCATCGAGGCTTTCGTCTACCACCGGGATTTCCGGGGCGTGCACCTGCGCATGGGCCCCGTCAGCCGCGGGGGACTGCGCTGGAGCGAACGGTATGACGACTACCGCAGCGAGATACGCTCCTTGATGGTGACCCAGGAGGGCAAGAACGCGATCATCATCCCCGACGGCGCCAAAGGCGGCTTCGTCATCGACCGGCCGCGCAGCGAGATCACCAAAGAGCTCTTCAGCGAGATCTACAGCACCTTTATCGAGAACCTGCTGGACCTTGTCGACAACGTTGTGGATGGCGAGGCCGTGCACGACGACCGGATCGTGGCCTATGACGGGGAGGACAGTTACTTCGTCGTCGCGGCGGACAAGGGCACGGCGGCGATGAGCGATACGGCCAATGCCATCGCGCTCAGACGGGCTTTCTGGCTGGGGGATGCTTTTGCCAGCGGCGGAAGCAACGGGTACGACCACAAAGCGATCGGGATCACGGCCAAAGGGGCCATGCGCTCGACACAGCGCTTCTTCCTCGAGCGCGGCATCGACCTCTACAACGACCCCATCACCGTCGTCGGTATCGGGTCGATGAACGGCGACGTCTTCGGCAACGGGGTGCTCCTCTCACGGGCGTTCAAACTGCTCGGCGCGATCTCCCACCGGGAGATCTTCATCGATCCGAACCCCTCGCCGCAGGAAGCGTACGAGGAGCGCAAGCGTCTCTTTGGCTCTAAAGACGGCAGCTGGGGGGCGTATAACAGGGAGCTGATCTCCGCCGGAGGCGGGGTCTGGAACCGCAGCGACAAGGCGATCCCGCTCAGCGACGAGATACGGCGGATGCTCCAGACCCAGGTGCGCTACATGAGCGGGGAGGAGCTGGCCCGGGCCCTGCTGTGCATGAAGGTCGACCTGCTGTTCAACGGCGGGGTCGGTACCTATGTGAAACACTCCGATGAGAGCGACTTCGAACTGGGGGACAAGCAGAACGAATCGGTGCGGATCAATGCCGCACAGTTGCGCTGTTTCGCCGTCAGCGAAGGGGGGAACCTCGGCTTTACCCAGCGCGCCCGCATCGAGTATGCCCTCGGCGGCGGCAAAATCAACCTTGACGGCATCGACAATGCCGGCGGGGTCGACACCTCCGACCACGAGGTCAATATCAAAATCCTGCTGGAATCGCTGAGCCGGAAAGGGCTGCTCGATCAACAGAGCCGCACGGAGGTGCTCGGGCGCCACGGCGAGCAGGTGGAGAACAGTGTCCTGTGGAGCTGTTACCGCCAGGCGCTGGCGATCTCGCGCGACGAGCAGCTCAGCCGGGTCTACCTGGAGGATTTCCAGGAGGCGATCGACGTCATCGCCGAGGAGAACCCGGTCTTCAACCGCCGCGATTTCTTTATCCCGAAAAAAGAGAACATCATCGAGGTGCTCTCCGCCGAGGGGGGGATCGTGCGGCCGATCCTCGGCTCGCTGCTCTCGTATGCGAAGATCTTTATCAAACAGCTGATCATCGATACGGAATTGATCGACGAGCAGTTCGCCCAGCGCTACCTGTACAAATACTTCCCGAAGGCCTTCGTCAGTGCCTACGAGGAGGAGATACGCCACCACCCGCTGCGCCG
This sequence comes from Sulfurimonas sp. HSL-1656, assembly GCF_039645585.1. NCBI lineage: Bacteria > Pseudomonadati > Campylobacterota > Epsilonproteobacteria > Campylobacterales > Sulfurimonadaceae > Thiomicrolovo > Thiomicrolovo subterrani. The sequence continues at coordinate 2,452,036 of NZ_CP147915.1, read as the reverse complement.
CCAGATCATCGCGACGATGATCGCCGACATGGTCATCAACAACCAGGGGGTCTCATTCGTCAGCGACTTCCGGCGGCTGGGCAAGGCGCGTTTCCTGACGAAGGTCCGCGCCTACCTGATCTGTAACGCCCTCTTCGGGGCGAACGACATCCGCCACACGATCTTCCGTTCCGACTATATCATGCCGGTACGGCAGCAGTATGCGCTGCTGGACCAGATCGAACACGTGCTCAATTTCGCGACGCGCTGGATGGTCAAATATGTCGATGTCGAATCAATCGACGCGCTCCATTTCATCGAGCACAGGGAGGAGCTGTTCGACATGCTCTCGAAGATCAAACCGAAACAGCCGCGGATGCTCATAGAGGGGAACGACACCTTCAACCGCTTCTTCGACGTGCTGGATTACCTGCGCTTCGCGGTGGCGGTCATCGTTACCAAAGAGCAGAGCAAGCACTCCTTCAGCGACGTTGCGACGCTCTTCTACCTGGTCATCGAGCGGTTTGCGATTCTCAAGATCATCAATATTCTCAATGCCCTCGATCTCAAAGACGAACGGGATCTCAACCTGCGGCGGCAGCTGCTGCAGTTCGTCGAGTATATCGCCGTGCACTATACGAACCGCATCCTGGCCTTCCAGCGTATCAACGAACCGCCGGTGGAAGCGTTCGAGAACTTCCTGGCCAACGACCGGGAGGCGTTTGCCGATATTCTGGAGTCGATCGCGGCGCTGGAGACGAACCAGAAGCCGTCCCTGCGGGACGTGACGCTTCTGGTCAACCTGCTGATGACCTCGGTGATCTAGCGCCTATTCGGGCTGGCAGTCGACGCAGATACGCTCGGCGAGCGCTTTGCGGTAGGCATCGATATCGAAGGCACCGATCCGGGCGACGCCCGTGTGGATCGCCGCCGCGGCGACGGCACTGGAGACCTCGACGATGAGGCGCTTGTCGAAGGGTTTGGGGATGAGGTAGTCACGGCCGAAAGAGAGTTCGGTGCCGTAGAGTTCGTTCAGGTAGTCGGGGACTTCCGTCCGGGCCAGGCGTGCGAGGGCCTCGGCGGCGGCGATTTTCATCTCCGTATTGATCGCTTTGGCGCGTACGTCGACGGCCCCGCGGAAGATGAAGGGGAAGCCCAGGACGTTGTTGACCTGGTTGGGGAAGTCGCTGCGCCCGGTGGCGACGATGGCGTCGGGACGGGCATCGCGCACCAGTTCCGGCATGATCTCCGGGGTGGGATTGGCGAGGGTGAAGACGACCGGGTTTTCGGCCATGCGCTTGACGTCGTCCGTGCTGAAGGTGCCCGGGCGCGAGAGGCCGACGACGACATGGGCGCCTTCGAAGGCGTCACTCTGGCTGGCGGGCACCTTGATGGCGAACTCCGTTTTATAGGCATTGAGGTCGCTGCGGCCCGTATGGACGACGCCCTTGGAGTCGATCAGGATGATGTTCTCCACGCCCAGGTAGCGGTAGAGGCGGGCGCAGCTGATGGCCGCGGCCCCGGCCCCGACGATGACAATGCGCAGGGTCTTGATGTCGCGCCCCGTCAGGCGGCAGGCGTTCATGATGCCCGCGGCACTGATGACGGCGGTGCCGTGCTGGTCGTCGTGCATCACGGGGATGTCGAGGCGGGCGGCAAGCCGTTTCTCGATCTCGAAGCACTCCGGTGCCTTGATATCCTCGAGGTTGATACCCCCGAAGGTGGGGGCGATCGCCTCGACAACGCTGCAGAAACGTTCGATGTCCTTCGTATCGACTTCGATGTCGAACGCATCCAGGTCGCTGAACTTCTTGAAGAGGACGGCTTTCCCCTCCATGACGGGCTTGGAAGCCTGTGCGCCGATATCGCCGAGTCCCAGGACCGCGGTGCCGTTGGAGACAACCCCGATTAGGTTCGCTTTGGCGGTATAGCGGTAGGCGTCTTCGGGGTTCTGCTCGATGGCAAGGCAGGGCACGGCGACCCCGGGGGTATAGGCCAGGGAGAGGTCCCGCTGGCTTTTGAAGGATTTGGTGACGCTGATGCCGAGTTTGCCGGGGGTGGGTTCGGCGTGGTAGGCGAGGGCCTCGTCATTGGTAAGCGGGTTGGACATGGGAACTCCCTTTCAGTCGAGTTGTGCCGTCAGTCCGGAGATGCGTGCAAGCGTCTCCTCACGGCCGATTGCCGCCATGATGGTATCGACGCCCGGGCCGGAAAGTTTGCCCATCAGGGCCAGGCGCAGCGGCATGCCGATCTTGCCGAAACCGATTTCCATCTCGGAAACGACTGTTTCCATCAGGGCGTGGTAGTCGGTCGGGAGGTGAAGCTCGGGCGTGGCTTCGATTTTGGCGGCGAAGGCTTTCAGGACGGCTTTCGAGTCGGGTTTGACGGCTTTTTTGAAAGCCTTGTCGTCATACTCGGCCGGTGCGGTCAGGACCTCTTTGACCATTTCGGCGAGTTCGACGAGCGTCTTGGCACGCTCTTTGAGGGCGTCGAGCAGGATCTCTTTCTTGTCATGGGCATTCAGGTCGACACCGAAGGGGGTCAGTTCGCGGGCCAGTGCCTCGTTGGCGAGGTTCTTGATGTAATGGGCGTTGAGCCAGTCGAGCTTCTCGGTATTGTAGATGGACGCCGACTTGTTGATATTGTTCGGATCGAAAAGTCTTTTCATCTCGTCAACGGAGAAGATCTCCTGGTCGCCGTGGCTCCAGCCCAGGCGGACGAGGAAGTTCAGCAGCGCTTCGGGGCGGTACCCCTGGCGCTTGTACTCCATCACGTCCGTGGCGCCGTCGCGTTTGGAGAGTTTCTTGCCTTCGCTGTTGTGGATCATCGGTACGTGGTAGAAAGCGGGGGCTTTGAAGCCCAGCGCCTCGTAGACGACGAGCTGTTTCGGCGTATTGGAGAAGTGGTCGTCCCCGCGGATGACTTCGTTGATGCCCATCAGCGCATCGTCGACGGCGACGACGAAGTTGTAAGTAGGCGTGCCGTCGGCGCGGGCGATGATGAAGTCGTCGAGGATGTCGTCGACGTTGAAGGTGACTTCGCCCTTGATGCCGTCATAAACGGTGATGGTCCCCTCGGTCGGCGCCTTGATGCGGATGACGGGATTGACGCCTTCGGGCGGCGTGCCGGTAAAGTCGCGGTAGCGGCCGTCGTAGCGCGGACGCTCTTTGCGCGCCGTCTGCGCTTCGCGCAGGGCATCAAGCTCCTCTTTGCTCATATAGCATTTGTACGCCTTGCCCTCCTGGAGGAGCTGGTCGATATACATCTGGTAGACACCCGTGCGCTTGGACTGGTAGAGGATCTCGCCGTCATGTTCGAGGCCGATCCATTCGAAGGCATCGACGATCGCCTGGGCCGCATCCTCGTTGTTGCGGCTTTGGTCGGTGTCCTCGATACGCAGAACGAATTTCCCGCCGTTGCGGCGGGCCCAGAGCCAGGAGAAGAGGGCGGTGCGCAGCCCCCCGATGTGCAGGTATCCGGTCGGGCTGGGAGCGAAACGGGTGACAACCATGGTATACAAACCTTTTTTTTGGCGCCATTATAACTCATTGCGGTTTGGAGGTAGGAAAAGCGCGGCGCGGCGGCAGGCTTTGCCGGTTTTTCCAAAAGCGGAGCGGCAAAGACGTCCGCGTGCGGTGCCGGCCGGGGCGAAAAACGGACGCCGGAGCGTCCATTCAACAAAAACGGGTAAAATGGTACCTTTCAATCAGGAGATCTCTTTGCAAAAAACCGCACTGCTTTTCATACTTTTTACCGTGGCGTTGTACGCCGGGATGGTCGACGGCGTCGCCATCCTTGTCAAGGAGGAGCCGATCACCCTCTATGCCATCACGCAGAAGATGAAGGAGAACGGCATGACGCAGGCGCAGGCCGTTGACATGCTGATCCGCGAAAAACTGGAGGCCCAGGAGGTCGCCCAGCGCGAGCTCAGCGTCACCGAGACCGAGCTGCAGGAGCGCATCAAGCAGATCGCCGGGCAGAACAACATGACGACGGCCCAGCTCTTCGATGCGGTCTGGCAGACCGAGCACCTGAGCCGCAGCGATTTTGAAGCCAAGCTCAAAAAGTCGATGCTGACCCAGAAGCTGTACGGGGCGATCGCGATGGCCAATATGGAGGAGCCCGGCGATGCGGAGATGCAGGAGTATTACCGCCTGCACTCGGACAAATTCTCCCACCCGGAGCGCTTTGACGTGACCGTTTACCACGCCACCGGCCAGGGCGTTTTGAAACGGAAGATGGACAACCCGATGCTGATGCTCCCGGAGGTGACGATGCAAGAAGCGTCGCTGCCGTATGAAAAGATCGAACCGCAGCTCGCAGCACTGCTGATCAAAACGGAGATCGGTGCCTTCACGCCGATACTGACCGACCCGAAAGGGGGCTTTGCATCTTTCTATGTCCGCAACAAAAGCCTCCCGATGATGCAGCCGTTTGAGACGGTCAAGGCGCAGGTTCAGGAGGAGATGATGGACGATGCGCGCGAACAGACCCTCAAGGACTATTTCGACCGTGCCCGCCTGAATGCGGAGATCACTGTCGTCCGTCTGCCGGACCGGCAATAGGGAACCAAAGCGTAAAACAGCGTAGCGTTGTTTGCGGGTGAAAGCGGGTGGGGCCTGAGGCCTTACCCTTTGTAGTTTTCGAGGTACTTCGTATCGAAGTTGTTGGAGATGAAGTCGTCGTTCGCCATCATTTTGATGTGGAAGGGGATCGTCGTGCGGATACCGCTGATGGTGAATTCACTCAGCGCACGGTGCATGCGTTTGATCGCGTGGTCACGGTCGCGTCCGTAGACGATCAGTTTGCCGATCATGGAGTCGTAGGTCGGCGGAACGATGTAGCCTGCATGCGCGTGGGTGTCCATACGCACGCCGATACCGCCCGGTGCGATCCATTCGCTGATCTTGCCGGGGCACGGGAGGAACTTGATAGGGTCCTCGGCCGTGATACGGCACTCGATGGCGTGACCTTTGAGTACGATCTCCTCTTGTTTCGGGAGCGTCTTTCCTTCGGCCACCTGGATCATCAGCTCGATAAGGTCGAGGCCGCTTACCTCTTCGGAAACGGTGTGCTCGACCTGCAGACGGGTGTTCATCTCCATGAAGTAGAAGTCGAGGTTCGCGTCGAGCAGGAACTCGAATGTCCCGGCGCCTTCATACTTGATGAACTCCGTGGCACGGACGGCGGCGGCGTGGAGGCGTTCGCGGACTTCCGGGGTCAGGATGACCGCCGGGGACTCCTCGATAAGCTTCTGGTGGCGGCGCTGCATGGAGCAGTCGCGCTCGCCGACGTGGATGACGTTGCCGTGGCTGTCCGCCATGATCTGTACCTCGATATGGCGCGGGTTCAGGATGAACTTCTCCATATAGATGGTGCCGTCGCCGAACGCGGTGATCGCTTCGGATTCGGCGGCAAGGAAGGCGTTTTCGAGGTAGCTCTCATCCTCCACGACGCGCATCCCGCGTCCGCCGCCGCCCTGGGCAGCTTTGAGGATGACCGGGTAGCCGACTTCGCGGGCACGCTTTTTCGCGTCCTCGATATCGGTGATGGCACCGTCGCTTCCCGGGACGACCGGGACGCCTGCAGCGATCATGACGTCCTTGGCTTTGGACTTGTCCGACATCAGTACCATGACTTCCGGCGTCGGCCCGATGAACTTGATACCGTGGTGCGCACAGATCTCTACGAAGTGCTGGTTCTCGCTCAAAAAGCCGTAGCCCGGGAAGATGGCATCACAGCCGCTGACTTCCGCAGCGGAGATGATGGCGGGGATATTGAGGTAGCTGGCGCTGCTCGGCGCTTCGCCGATACAGATGGCGGCGTCGGCCAGCTCGAGGTAGGAAGCGCCTTTGTCCCCTTTGGAATAGACGGCAACGGCTTCCTTCCCCATCTCTTTAATGGTACGGATGGCACGCAGGGCGATCTCGCCGCGGTTCGCGACCAGGATACGCTTGATCTCTGCCATTATAGCTTCTCTACCACGAACAGCGGCATGTCGTACTCGACCGCTTGGCCGTCGGAGACGAGCACGTCAAGGATTTTACAGTCGAATTCCGCTTCGAGTTCGTTCATGATCTTCATGGCTTCGAGGATCGCGATGACCTGCCCTTTTTTGATCGTGTCGCCGACTTTGACGAACGGGGCGGAATCCGGTGACGGTGCCGCATAGTAGGTTCCGACCATCGGGGAGAGGATCTCGTCACCGCTGACAGAAGGGGCCGGTGCTGCTGCCGGGGCTGCTGCTGCCACCGGGACGGCTGCAGGTGCTGCGACCGGTGCAGGGGCGGCTACCGGTGCCGCGACGGCACCGATGACTTTTTCCAGTTCCATCTCGAACCCTTCTTTGGTGATCTTCAGTTTGGAAAGGCCGCTCTCGTCAAACTCCTGCATCAATGCCTTGATCTGTCTCATATCCATGTCAAAACGCTCCTGGGGACCCCGGAAATGTCTGAAAACCATCGGTTTCCTGCGTCGGGGCCGCCTAAATTTTAATGCGTTATAATAGCACAACTTAATTTAAGCCGCCCGGGAAACACCCCGTGGCAGGGAAGGATTTTTATGGGACTGAAGGCGGACAGCTGGATCAGGGAGCAGGCGCTTGAACACGCCATGATTACGCCTTTTTGCGAGGATCAGGTCGGCAAGGGCGTGGTCAGTTACGGGCTGAGCTCGTACGGGTACGATATCCGCGTCAGCGATGAGTTCAAGATCTTTACGAACCTCAACTCCACCGTGGTCGACCCGAAACATTTTGATGACGCGAACGTCGTAGATTACAAAGGCGACATCTGTATCGTCCCGCCGAACTCGTTTGCGCTGGCGCGGACCGTCGAGTACTTCAAGATCCCCCGTGACGTGCTGGCGATCTGTCTGGGGAAATCCACCTATGCACGCTGCGGGATCATCGTCAACGTGACCCCTTTCGAACCGGAATTCGAAGGGCACATCACGATCGAAATCTCCAACACCACACCGCTGCCGGCGAAGATCTATGCCAACGAGGGGATCGCCCAGGTGCTCTTCCTGAAAGGCGATGAAATGTGCGAAACAAGCTACGGCGACAAGGGCGGAAAATACCAGGGACAAGAGGGTATTACTTTACCGCGCATTTTACAGTAATACGCTATAGTGGCGTTATGGGACGTGGAAGCGGAGCCCAAAAAAGAAGAGGACAAAACATGCTGCACGAATACCGTGAAATCATCACCAAGATGAAGGAAGACGGAAGCGCCAATGCGCATTTTCTGAAAATTTTCGAGCGTCACAACGAGCTGGACGATCTGATCACGAAGGGTGAGGGCGGTCAGATCCCGATGGATGACGTCGAGATCGAAAAGCTGAAAAAAGAGAAGCTGCTACTCAAGGATGAGGCGTACGCCGAGATCATCAAGTACAAAAAAGAAAACAACCTCTAAATTGACTCCCGGCCGCCCGAAGGCGGCCTTTTCCCCTACGCTTTTACCAGATCGACCACTTTTTCCGGCGGACGTCCGATGACGGCTTTCCCGTTTGTGATGACGACGGGGCGCTCAATCAGTTTCGGATGCTCCGTCATGGCTTTAATCAGGGCAGATTCGTCAGTGACGTCTTTGAGACCGAGCTCCTTGTAAATGGCCTCTTTCGTGCGCATCAGGTCGCGCGCACCGATGCCGAGCATCGCCAGGAGATCGCGCAGCTGCGTCTCGGTCGGAACGTCGTCGAGGTAGCGGACGATCTCCGGGGTGATCCCCTCTTCCTCCAGCAGTTTCAGGGCTTCGCGGGATTTGCCGCAGCGGGGGTTGTGCCAGATGGTCACTGTCGAATGCATCGAGACTCCTTTTTTCCGAAATTGTAACGCTTTTCTGATTTGCCCCCCTTTGCATGAGGCGTGCCATGACATCGATCACAAAAATGCGTAAAATATCCCAATGGAACAACTCAGACTCTTTTTGATCATGCTCAAAGGCTCCTTCACTGACCTGGCCCCCATCATTGCCGTCATCGCCTTTTTCCAGATCTTCATCCTGCAGCAGATGCCCGACAACCTCCTCTCTGTCGCGACGGGACTTTTCATCGTCGCCGTAGGGCTCGCGCTCTTTATCCAGGGGCTGGAAGTCGGTATCTTCCCCGTCGGGGAGAACCTCGCGCAGGAGTTCGCGCGCAAAGGCTCCGCGTTCTGGCTGCTGCTCTTCGCCTTTCTCATCGGCTTCTCAACGACCATCGCGGAACCGGCCCTGATCGCCATCGCCGACAAGGCGGCCGTGATCAGCGAGGGGAAGATCGACTCTCTGGTGCTGCGGCTGACCGTTGCCTTTTCGGTCGGTTTCGCCATTGCCCTGGGGACGTTCCGCATCCTGACGGGCCATCCCATCCACTTTTACATCATTACCGGCTATGTCATCGTCGTCATGTTGACCTTCTTCGTCCCGCCGGAGATCGTCGGGCTCGCCTACGACAGCGGCGGGGTGACGACCTCGACGGTGACCGTTCCCCTGGTCGCGGCGCTCGGCGTGGGGCTCGCGAGCAGTATCCGCGGGCGGAACCCGGTCATCGACGGTTTCGGGCTGATCGCGTTTGCCTCGCTGACGCCGATGATCTTCGTACAGCTCTACGGGATCGTCGTCTACGCCTCCGGAAACGGCGAGGCGATCGCCGCCGTGGCGCAGAGCGTATCGGAGCATGTGGAACACAGCCGTACCATCGGTCAGCAGGCGCTGGCGCTGCTGCTCGAGCTCGTTGATGTCATCAAGGACGTGCTGCCGATCCTGGGCGTCATCTTCTTTTTCCAGTATGCCATTATCAAGAAACAGGTGCCCTACCTGCGCCGCATCGTTTTCGGTATCCTGCTGGTGATCCTGGGGCTGTATGCTTTTATCGTCGGACTTGAGATGGGGCTCTTTCCTATCGGGGAGACGATGGCGCTGCAGCTCACGGAGCAGGATAACCGGCTGCTCATCTACCTGTTCGCCTTTTTGATCGGCTTTTCGACGACGATGGCGGAGCCGGCGCTGCTGGCGATCGCGATCAAGGTCGAGGAGATCTCCGCCGGGAAGATCCGGCAGATGGTCCTGAGGATCGCCGTGGCCCTCGGGGTGGCGGTGGGCATCGCGCTGGGGGCGTACCGTATCGTGGCGGGGGACCCCATCCACTACTACATTATCGCGGGCTACATCGTCGTCATCATTTTGACCTATTTCGCCCCGCGCTACATCATCCCGATCGCCTACGACAGCGGCGGGGTGACGACGTCGACCGTCACCGTGCCGCTCGTCGCGGCGCTGGGGCTGGGGCTGGCGACCAACATCGAGGGGCGGAGCCCGCTCATTGACGGGTTCGGGCTGATCGCGTTTGCGTCACTCTTTCCGATGATCACCGTCATGGCCTACGGGGTGATCACGGAACTGAGTGCCAGGAGCACAAAAACTCAACACAAGGAGGAGTTTGAATGAGGTTTGCATTATTGGTAGCGATCGTGGAACAGTCGCTGGAAGAGGAGGCGATCGATATCGCCAAGGCCAACGGTGCCGGCGGGGTGACGAGCCTGACCGGTAAAGGAACGGGGCTGAACGAGAAGAAGACGTTTTTCGGCCTGACGTATGAGCGTCCGGAGAGCGTGCTGCTCTTCATCCTTGAGAAACGGACCTCGGTGAAGGTGATGAAGGCGCTCAAGAACGAACTGCACCTCGAAACCGAGAACAAGGGGATCGTCATGTCGCTGCCCATCGAACATCTCGCGGGGATCGCCAACAACCAGATCGAAGCATTTGCCAACAGACTCAAAGAGGAGAAAGAGGTATGAAACTGATTACAGTGCGGGATATTATGACGCCGGCGGACGAGATCGCGATGATTTCGCCCTATGCGACGGTGCGCGAGCTGATCAACATGATGGACACGCGCGACGTGCGTTCGGTCATCGTCGAGCGTACCAGCGACAACGACGCCTACGGGATCGTCACCTACTCCAATATCCTGGAGGCGATCTACAGCAACGACGGCGATATGGACCTGCTGAACGTCTACGACATCGCCAGCAAGCCGATGGTGCAGATCGTACCGGACCTTGACATCCGCTACGCGGCACAACTCATGATCAACCAGAAGATCAAGCATCTCTCCGTGACTTGGGAAGGGCGCCTGACGGGGGTGATCAGCATGACGGATATCGCCCGGGTCCTGATGGAGGAAGCGCGCGCCGATATGTAACCTGCCGCCGGTCACTCTATAACGATAATCAATAAGTATTGTTAAAGAGAACGGGTGTTATATTGTCCGGAAGCGATAGCATTGAAGGAGTGAACATGTTTGATACGTTGTGCAAAAGCGGCGTGGCGATTGCCGCGGCAACTGTACTGTTTTTGAGCGGCTGCGGCGGGGGCGGCGGCAGCGGAACGACCAGTCTGCCGACACTGAATGTACCGGAGGCGAATGCAACGGCGGCGAACGGTGCGGAAGCCGTTATCGCTATTTTTTCCGGCCAGATTGGCGGCTTGACCGGTTATCTCCCCTTGGCAGCAACTGTACCGCAACCGGCTGGGTTTGATGCGACGTATTTCATGCTCGACAAAGCGGGCCCGGTCTCGAAAGTGATGGGGTATCGTACCCAAACGCTCAATGCGACCTATTCGGACTCCTACGACTGTCCTTACGGTGGGACAATGTCGTATACGGAGAGTTCTACCGAAACGCAAATGGATGCAACGGTGACATTCAGTGAGTGCGCTTTTGATGTGAATTTTGTGATGGACGGGAAGATGCGTATGCGTGCGGCGGGGACCAACTACGGCGATACGTTGAGCTATATGGAAGTCTCTTTCCCTGCCGATTTCACCATTACGGATGATATGTATACGTTCTATATCAGTGCGGGCAGTAACATGCGGACGGACTACAGCGAGTATGACGACGTTTATGGCTACTTTGCCGGTACGATGACAAGCAGTGTGCAGTGGGGTGTCGATGGCGACATGGGACGTTACGACAACTTGACCGTAGTGTTCACGGAGGATTATTACAGCATCCCAATTGAGACCTACTGTTACAAGTCAGGCCGTATCTATGTCAATGACCTGACCGCGAGCCTTGATATCGATGAAGCGTATGATTCATACTGTGATTACAAATTCTATTACGAAGATTTTGATTTGCTTAGCGGCAGCATGCGCTTGATCGGTTCCGGCGGCGGATTGATCTACGTCAACGTCACTGATATCAATACCATTACGGTGTCGGATCAAAACGGTACGGACATCAACGTTACGCTTTGACGACCGCCTTGCGCCGTACAATCGCGTCTGTAATACTGGCAGCTGTATCGCTGTCGGGGGATGGACTTTTTGTCGGCATCAAAGGGCTCAATGCCACGCTCTCCTACAGGGTAAAAGATCCTGCGCAGAGGCTCGAAGCACGCCTCCGCTTTCCCGCAACGGCAGCGGTCTGGGAGCTGGGATATGCTCTTGATACACCGGCGGGCGTGCTCCGCTTTTCATTCGCTTCCGCCTTCACTTCTCAAATACGTAACGGGAACGATACCGACTGGAAAGACGGCAACAAAACGGTCTACTCGGAGTCGGACACGGCGCTGGAAAGCTATTATGCCTTCCATGTCGATTTCCGTCACCAGGTGACGCCAAATTTTGCATTGGGTACGGACTTTTTCTATGATCAGTGGCAGCTTGGTTGGTCGCAGACCCGGCAGACCGATTATACGGACGGTACAGAGACCTATTTCGTCGGCGATACCGTTGACTTCACACAGCAGTCGGGAGTGGCGGGTCTGTACGGTGAATACGAGGCAACCCTTTTTACGTTGCCGTGGACTTTCCGCGGCGCTATTCTGCTTTCCCGTCAGCACTCCAGAGACGAACATCTGCTAAGAGGGTTTTATACCCTCAGTGACGGATGGATGACGGGGATTTCACTCGGGGCCGGTGCCGTGCTGTTCCGGCATGCCGGTTCCGAAATCAGCGCCGGAATTTCCTACCGCCGCCTCGAAGGAGACACCGACATGCATTATTACTACGATTACGGTCCGCACTACAGAACATTACCGGCTAGCTTCACGACGGAGATCACGGAAACAGTACTGACCTATCGCTACACTTTCTGAACTACAGCAGGTGCTTTTTCATCCAGTGTGAGAGCACGAAGAGACTCCACACCTGCTGCTTGAATCGGCCCCGCTTCACGGCCGCGTCGATGTAGCGCTCCAGCATCTCTTTTTTGAACAGCCCCGTCTGTTCGTTGACCTCGGTGATGAGGTCGATCTTCCCCGAGGCGTGCAGGTACTCCATATAAGGCGAGGCAAACCCTTTCTTTTTGCGATTCAGTATCGCGTCGCCGAGGTAGGGCTGCATGATCTGCTTCAGCAGCGCTTTCGGACGGCCGTTGCCGATCTTGAGTGCCGCCGACGTACCGAAGACCGTCTCTGCCAGGCGGTGGTCGAGCATGGGGGTGCGGGACTCGATGCCGTGGGCCATGGAGACGCGGTCGAGCTTGGCAAGGTAGTATTCGGCCTGGAGATGGCGCAGGTCGAGGTAGCTGTACCACTGCGCGGGGTGTTTCCAGCGGCTGGCATCGAAACGGTCGCGTTCGGGCTGGATGAAGCGCAGCCCCTCCTCGTCGCGGACGTTCCGGCGCATCAGGGCATTTTTCTGCAGGTCCGTGAACTTTTCACCCGCCCCCCGGAAAAGAAGCGTATCGTCGAAGGCGCGCTTGTACCACTCCCATTCGCGGTTGACGGAGAAGTGGCCGTGAAAAAACTTCTTCAGCCACGCCTTGCGCTGCAGGGAGGCCAGCTGCTCGATATCGAGGTAGTCAAAGTACTGCCGGTAGCCCAGGAAGAGTTCGTCTCCCCCCTCGCCGCTGAGCACGACGCGGTAGCCCTCTTTCTTGATGGCGCCGAAGAGGAGGTAGAGCGGAATCGCCGCAGGGTCGTTCAGGGGCTCGTCGAGGGCGTCCATGACCGGGTCGATGGCATCGATGAAGTCAGTCTGGCCGATGGTGATCTTCGTATTCTGTATCCCCAGGATGCGTGCCGTTTCGGCGGCACTCTCGCTCTCGTCGTAGTTCCAGCGCTCTGCGTAGCCCAGGCTGAAGGTCTGCAGCGGACGGCCGAGCTTCTTGGCAAAGGCGTTCACGGCGGCACTGTCGATCCCGCCGCTGAGCAGGGCCGCGACGGGAACGTCGGCATCGAGGCGCATTGCGATGCTCTCTTCCATGCGTGCTTCGATACGCTGCGGGGCACTGCCGTCATCCACCGGTTCGGCATGGTCGAGCAAACAGTAATACGAACGCCGGCTAACGCTGCCGTTTGTCACTGTTATGAGTTCGCCCGGTGCGATTTTTTCAATGCCTTCAAAGAAGGTATGGGGCGCTGTGGGGGCCTGAAAGGAGAGAAAACCCATCATCGCATCGTCGTTCATCCTGACGCGAGAAAGGAAAGGGAGGAGCCCTTTGATCTCGGAGGCAAACACGAAACGCTCTTTCTGTTTGGCAAAAAAGAGCGGCTTTTTCCCCAGCCGGTCGCGGAGCAGATAGAGGGTCCCGTCGTCGTAGATTGCCAGGGCGAACATACCGCGGAACCGGTGGACACAGTCGATGCCCCAGCGCAGGTAGGCGGCCAGAACCGTTTCGGCTTCCGTGGCTGCCCGGAGCTGCAGCGTCTCCGCAATTTCACGGTAGTTGTAGATCTCCCCGTTGAAACTGAGCAGGACATTGCCTTCACGCAGCGGCTGGTGGGAGCGTTCGTGCATGTCGCGGATGCTGAGACGGTGCTGGGCGAAAAAGAGCCCCCGCTCCTCGACGATTCCGCAGTAGTCCGGCCCGCGGTGCGCCAGCGCGGCGAGACCCCTGCGGGCCGTTGCAGGATCGTAGTCGCCGAGGATGCCGAAGACGGCACACATCAGGCGGCCCGCCGGAAAAAGGGAAGGGTGACAGGGAAATACATGGCGCTATTTTACAGCAAACGGAAGCGTTTAGAGTTCTGTTGGTGATGGGGCGTTATAATATGTCACTTTCATGTAAGAAGCTTTTATGAATAAACAAGAGACAGTTGCGGTTATCGGGCTCGGCTATGTCGGTTTGCCCCTGGCGGCAGCGTTCGCCGAAAAGTATGACGTCATCGGCTACGACATCAATCACGAGCGCATTGCGGAGTTGCAAGAGGGGTATGACCGCACGCTGGAACTGACAAAAGCAGCGCTTGAAAACGTAAAGCGTACGCTCCGGTTCACGGAAAATACGGATGCGATCGCCGAAGCCACAGTTTTTATCGTTACCGTTCCGACACCGATTGACGCCAGCAACCGTCCCGACCTCACACCGCTCATCAACTCCAGCAAAACCGTGGGAAGCGTCCTGAAAAAAGGGGATATCGTCATCTATGAATCGACGGTGTACCCCGGCGTGACGGAGGATGTGTGCGTTCCCGTACTCGAAAAAAGCTCGGGCCTGGTCTTTAACCGTGATTTTTTTTCCGGCTACTCGCCCGAACGGATCAATCCCGGTGACAAGGAACATACTGTCAAAAAGATCAAGAAAGTGACTTCCGGATCCACACCCGAAATCGCACAAAAGATCGATGCTCTTTACGGCAGCGTGATCGAGGCGGGGACCCATCTGGCCTCGTCGATCAAGGTGGCCGAGGCGAGCAAGGTGATTGAGAATACCCAGCGTGACGTCAATATTGCATTGATCAACGAGCTTTCTCTGATATTCGATGCGATCGGTATCGATACCAACGAGGTGATCGAAGCGGCATCGACCAAGTGGAATTTCATCAAACTCAAACCCGGTCTCGTCGGGGGGCACTGCATCGGCGTAGACCCCTATTATCTGACATTCAAGGCGGAAGAGCTCGGCTACAAGCCGAACCTTATTCTCGGTGCCCGGCAGATTAACAACGGTATGGGAAAGTTTATCGCCGAACGGACGATCAAAGAGCTGATCCGGCATGATAAAAAAGTCAAAAATGCCGCTATTCTGGTTTTGGGTGTCACCTTCAAAGAGGATTGTCCGGATATGCGGAATACGAAAGTCGTCGATATCATCGAGGAGCTCAAAGAGTACGGCTGCCACGTCGACGTATACGATCCGTGGGTCGATCCGAACGAGAATAAAAAACAGTATCGGCACGGCATTATTTCAAACCCGTTTGAGACGGAAAAGCGGTACGATGCGATTGTCGTGGCCGTCGCGCACCGCCAGTTTACGGCGCTTGAACAGGTGGACTTTGAACGTATCAGCACGCCCGAACCCGTCCTGATCGACGTGAAGGGCATCGTGGAAAATCCGACGTGGAGACTGTAAACGTATGAAGAATTTTGCTCTGATCGGCGCGGCCGGGTATATCGCGCCGCGCCATATGAAAGCGATCAAAGAGACGGGCAACGACCTGATCGCGGCCCTCGACCGTTGTGACAGCGTCGGCATTATCGACAGCTATTTCCCGGAGGCCAGCTTCTTTACGGAGTATGAGCGCTTTGACCGTTTCGTCGACAAATGGCACCGCAGCCACAGCGACCGCATCGAATACGTCAGTATCTGTTCACCGAACTATCTGCATGACAGCCATATCCGTTTTGCACTCAAAAGCGGTGCGGACGCCATCTGCGAAAAGCCGCTCGTGCTCAATCCCCACAATATCGACCAGTTGAAGATCATCGAAGAGGAAACGGGCAAAAAGGTCTATAACATCCTCCAGCTGCGGCTGCACCCCTCCATCATCGCCCTGAAGGAGCGAGTGGCGCGGGAACTGTCGGAGAACCCGGCAAAGGTCTACGACATCGATTTGACCTACCTGACGTCGCGCGGCAAATGGTACTTTATCAGCTGGAAGGGCGATGAAAGCAAAAGCGGCGGGATCGCCAGCAATATCGGGGTGCATTTTTACGACATGCTCACCTGGATCTTCGGCGGCGTCGAAGAGAATACCGTCCATCTCAAAACGCCGTATGCCAACGCGGGGATGCTTCGTCTCAAACATGCCAACGTCCGCTGGTTCCTCTCTGTCGTCTACGATTATATTCCCGATGAAATCAAGGCCCAGGGGCAGCGTACCTACCGTTCGATCACGGTGGACGGTGAGGAGATCGAGTTCAGCGGCGGTTTTACGGACCTGCACACGCGCTCGTACGAAGAGATCCTTGCCGGCAACGGTTTCGGACTGGAGGAGGCGTACGGTTCCATAGAAACCGTCGCAACGATCCGCAACCTGTCGCCGGTCGGCCTGCACGGCGAGTATCATCCCTTTTGTAAAAAGGTGGAGGTCTGAAGATGGACGAACCCAGAAAATTGACGCCGGAGGAGTGGAAAAAACGGTTGCGTTCGAAGGGAAAAGCGGAACAGCCGGAAAGACCGGTATCCTTTTTCGTGCATGAATCCGCGTTCGTCGATGCTGAGGTTGCTATCGGGGACGAGACGAAGATCTGGCATTTTTGCCATATTCTGCCGCACACCCGTATCGGGCGCCAGTGTTCGTTCGGCCAGAACTGCGTCGTCGGCCCGAGGGTCGTCATCGGCAACGGCGTGAAGGTACAGAACAACGTCAGCATCTACGAAGGGGTTGAGCTAGAGGATGACGTTTTTCTGGGCCCTTCGATGGTATTCACCAACGTCATCAACCCCCGCGCCTTTATCGTCCGCAAGACGGAGTTCAAAAAAACGCTGTTGAAAAAAGGGTGCACGGTGGGGGCCAATGCGACCATTGTCTGCGGCGTCACCGTCGGTCGGTACGCCATGATCGGTGCCGGGGCCGTCGTGACGAAGGACGTGCCTGATTTCGCGTTGGTGACCGGGGTACCGGCCACGCAGATCGGCTGGGTAAGTCTGGCCGGGAACCGGCTGGTTTTTGACGAGAACGGCGAGGCGCTTGATCCCTATGACAGCTCACGCTATCGCCTCAGCGACGGCCGGTTGATGACACTGTAATGCGGCATTATCACGGGAAAGAAAACGTTTTTTCCAGAAACGTCCTGACGTTGATGACGGGAAGTTCGCTCGCACAGGCGATCCCGATCGCCATCAGCCCGCTTCTGACCCGGATCTATTCCCCGCAGGATTTCGGACTTTTTGCCGTTTTTATCGCCGTCGTTGCACTCTTCAGCGCGATGGCGGGCGGGCGTTACGAGATGGCGGTACTGCTGCCCGATTCGGACGAGGATGCTCTCAACCTCCTGGCGCTGGCCGCGCTGCTGGTGACGGGGGTGAGCATCGTACTGCTTCTGCTTATAGCACTTTTCGGTGCACAGGTGTCCGCACTGGCCCCGGAGTCAGGGCTGGACGTCTGGCTCTACTGGGTACCGCCGGCGGTTTTCCTGACGGCCTTCTTCAACCTGATGACGGCATACGGCAACCGCCGGGGCGATTACACGCTGATCGCGCAGGCCACCGTTTTGAAATCGATCATACTCGCGGCGGTGCAAATCGGTCTCGGCGTGATGAAGTCCGGCGCATTCGGGCTTATTGCCGGTCAGATCGTTTCCAATTTTGCCGCGACGGTTCGGATGATCATGCGCGGGGTGGATCTCAAAAGTGTGGACCGTGTTTCCTGGCCGTCGATGAAGCGTCTTGCGCTGAGCCATGCCAATTTTCCGAAGTACCAGGTACCGCATGTGTTCCTCAACACCTTTTCGTCCCAACTGCCGGTATACGTCTTCAGCACATTTTTTACCGCTTCGATTGTGGGGCTGTATGCCCTGGGTACCCGGGTCGTCTTCGGCCCGGCCATGATCATCTCCGCTTCCATGGCCAAGGTGTTCAATGCCGAGGCGGCGGCACTCCGTAACACACGAGGGGATGTCCACGCTCTGGCGCTCAACCTTGCAAGAAAGAGTGCGCTGGTTTTGGCCGGGCCGTTTGCGCTGTTCGTCCTGTTCGCCCCGGAGCTCTTTTCACTGGTTTTCGGGGAAGTGTGGCGGGAAGCGGGGGTCTATACGCAGCTCCTCTCCCCCTGGCTCTTCATGGTATTCATCGTGTCGATGATCGCCTACATTCCGAACCTTTACGGTCGGCAGAGGACCGCGCTCCGGATCGAGATCGTCTATTCGCTTCTGCGGCTTGCGTCTCTGGGGGCCGGTGCGCTGTACGGCGATGTCTATCTCGCACTGACACTTTTCAGTGCCAGCGGCGTCGTGATGCTCACTTTTAACCTGTTTTGGATGCTGCATCTGACGAAAGGAGCGCAGTAGTGGCGGGAATTTACGGGGTTATTTCCAGGGAGGCCCTGCCGGAAGTCCGGGAGGTTTACCGTCTCTTCTTTTCCGCGTCGGTCGAAGGGACGCGCAACGAGGAGATCGTTACAGGACGGATGCTGTTCGGCCGGAGCGTCCCCGACCGTTTCGACAGGGACCGTGTCCTGTATGAGGAAGGGGACGTTATAATCGCGTTTGAGGGACTCTGTTACAATCTTGGGGCTCCGTATGACCATATGGGGAAAATGCTTCTGGCACTCTACCGGGAAAAGGGGACAGGCTTTGTCGAGGAGATCGACGGCAATTTCAGCGGCTTTCTTCTGGACAGACGCACCAACACGCTGCTGCTTTTTACGGATCATCTCAATACCAAGCCGCTCTACTTTTTCCAAAATGATGCCTACTTTGTTTTTGCCTCGGAGCTGAAGGTCCTGAGTGCTTTGCTGCCCGGCCTCGGGATAAAAACGGCGCCGGACCGCAACGGGATTCTCTCGCTGGCCGCCTTCGGCTATGTGCTCGATAATACGACTCTGCTTGAAAATGTCAGGAAACTCCCCTACGGGACCCTGATGACGCTGGACGCGGAACGTTGGAAGATGACGCAGGCGCACTATTTCGACTTCTCCGCCATCGGGGAGAATGCCCCGGAGGATGAGGCGGAGATGATCGAACACATCGATGCACTGCTGACGGCCGGTGTCGCCGACCAGTGGCGCAAAGATGAAGCGTACGGGTACAGGCACTATCTCTTTCTCAGCGGCGGGCTGGACAGCCGCGTCAATGCCCTGCTGGCCCACGAGCTCGGGTTCACGGGGACAACGGCTCTGACGTTTGCGCAGCGTCAGAGCGATGACGCGGTCATCGCCGAACGGATCGCTGCGGATTACGGGTTCGACTACCGCTTCATGCCCCTGGACGGCGGCCATTATCTCGAAGGGGACCTGACGCGATTCGTTGCGGCCGGGGACGGGATGAACCTGCTGATCGGCTCCGCCGCCGGGTTCGATTTCCTCAGCCGGATGGACCACCGCACTTACGGGACGCTTCATACCGGACAGATAGGAGACCTGCTTTTCGGCTCCTACGTCAAGCCGCACTTCTCGCTTCAGCAGGCCGCCCTGACGAAGGAGCGGAGACTTCTGGAGGCGATCGAGTGGTTTGAACCGCTGCGGCAGCGCTATGAAAACCGGCCGGAGCTCTTCGGGTACGAACAGCGGGTCATGCACGGCACGTTCAACGGCGACCGGAGCCTGGCGCACTTTACCGATATCAGTTCCCCTTTCTACAACAGGGAGCTGATCCGCTACTGCTACGGAATGCCCAAAGCGGCAAAGCTGCATGAAGGCATCTACCTGAAGTGGATCAATGCCCGGCACCCGTCCATCGCGAAGTATGTCTGGGAACAGGCCGGGGTCCGGCCGACCTCCGTGCGGAAAACGGTGTGGGGAAGGCAGTGGAAGCGTTACCACAACGCACTGCGGCGCCGGCTCGGACTGCGCGTTAACGACATGAACCCGTTTGACCAGTGGTACCACGGCAACCCCCGTCTCCGAGATAATCTCGATAAGGTCTTCCGTGAGCGCATCGAGGAGGTTTCAGACCCGATGCTGCGCACGCTGCTGCTGGAGATGTATGCGCCTCCCCAGGAGCGGGGTCATTACGGGCGGTATAACAAATACCTCGCCGTGACCGTACTGCTGGCGCTCGCACTGCATTTTCCGGGAGGCAGGCGATGACCCTGCTGCTGATCGGAAACCACGGGAGTGTTTTCCCCGGCGAAGTAACCCGAGAACTGCGCGATAACGGCATCAGTGTCTCCCATGTGGACTTCGTATCGCTTGCCGTTGAGCGCGGGGACGGCACGGATGCGACCTATGCCAGCCTGCTTCGGAACAGCCGGCTCCCAATGAAGCTGCAGAGCCTCGCACGGATAGGTATTTTGGCGAAAATGCTTGAGGAATCGTCCGAGGATATCGTGCATTTCCATTATGCCCGGTGGTTCTACTTTTTGCTTGTACCGGTCATCAGACGGCTGGGGAAACCTGTCGCCGTGACGGTGTACGGCAGCGACTACTACCGCATCCCCCGCTGGAAACGCTGGCTGCAGCGCCGTTTTTTTCATGCCGTCGACGCCGTAACGTTCACCAATGAGGCGACGATGCAGTCGCTGCTGGCTGAGGACGGGACGCTGGAGGCGAAGTGCTCCGTCACCCGTTTCGGCCTCACACCGCTTGAGGCGATCGACCGGTACCGCGGCACGGACAGGGAACGCATGCGGCAGGCCCTCGGCGTACCGGGATTTCCCGTGACGGTCTGCTGCGGCTACAATGCCAATACCGGCCAGCAGCACCTGAAAATGATCGAAGCGCTTCAAAAGCTCCCGGAGCCGCTGCGCCGCACGACGCTCTTCCTGTTTCCGCTGACCTATGGGGGGAGCGAACCGTACAAGCAGAGCGTCATAAGCGCGTTGAAGGCGAGCGGGCTGCACTATACGGTCCTGGAGACCTTTTTACACGGTGAGCTGAATGCCTATGTCCGGCTCCTGCCCGATATCATGGTCAACATGCTTGTCAGCGATCAGCTGTCGGGGTCGATGCAGGAGCATCTGTATGCCGGCAATTGCGTCATTGCAGGCACATGGCTTCCCTATGGCGTTTTTGAGCAGAGAGGGGTCGTCATGGCGCGGGCGGATTCTTTTGACGCATTGCCCCGGATACTGGCGGAGCAGATCGGGAATCTGCATGGGTGTGAACAGTATCGTGACGGGAACAGGCGGGCCATCGCGGCGCTGTCGCGCTGGGATGAGGTGATCGGGGCGTGGAAAGCACTGTATGCGCATCTGCTGAGGGAAAAAAGATGAAACATATCGTGCATATGACGTCGGCCCATCCCAGGTACGATACGCGTATTTTTCTCAAGGAGTGCGGCGCACTGGCAGAAAAATTCAGGGTGTCGCTCGTCGTGGCAGACGGCAAAGGGGATGAGGTCAAAACGGGTGTGCGGATCGTAGATGCCGGGGCGTCCAAAGGCCGGACCGACCGTATCGTGAATGCCGCGAACAGGGTATACCGCAAGGCCCTGGCACTCGATGCCGATCTGTACCACTGCCACGATCCGGAGCTGCTTTGGGCCGCACTGAGGCTTAAGAGGCGGGGAAAGACCGTGGTATTCGACATACACGAAATGGTCACCGAACAGATCAAGTCGAAACACTATCTTCCGAAATGGCTGCGCGCGGGGGTAGCACTGGCGTACGGGATGCTGGAACGTATGCTGTTGCCGAAACTCGACGGGCTGGTCCTCGCCGAAGCCTCCTACCGTTCCCGCTACGCTCCGTTGAACGGTACCGTTGCCGTCGTGCAGAATATGCCGGATGCCGCTTTTCTGGCGCCGTTCGTCTCTTCGCAGCGGGACCGGAACGAACTCTTCTACGTCGGGGCGATCTCGGATGCGCGGGGGCTGGATGTGACGCTTCGCGCCCTGAAGCTGCTCAAGCAAAGAGGCGTGGCGTTCAAAATGCATTATATCGGCAACCTGCAGGGCAGCACGCGCGAAGGGCTTGATCTCGAGGGGATCGAAGAGGAGGTCGTTTTTTACGGCCGACTGACGCTGGATGAGGCGTACGGGCTGTCACGGCATGCGAAAGCAGGCCTGTCGGTCCTGCAGCCCATCGGTAATTACCTGCACTCCTATTCGACGAAAATATTTGAATACATGGCAATAGGCCTGCCGGTGATCACCTCCGACTTCGAACTGTACAAGGATGTCGTCGAGAAACACCGATGCGGGATCTGCATCGATCCCAGCTCCCCGGAAGCGCTGGCGGAGGCGATCGTTTTCCTGTTCGACCATCCGGATGCGGTGGCGCGGATGGGTGAAAATGGGAAAGCGGCCGTGCATTCGGTCTACAACTGGTCGCATGAAAAAGCGGCGCTTATGCGGCTTTACGGGGCGGTGATGACATGACGATCTGGCTGATCAACCATTATGCCGTGACGCCGGGCCATCCGGGCGGAACGCGCCACTATGATCTCGCCCGGGAGCTGACCGCACGGGGGCATGACGTCACGGTCATCGCCTCGAGCTTTCATTATGCGACACTGGCCGAGACGAAGCGGTACGGCGCAGGGGAGACGTTTCAGGTCGAAATGCTTGACGGTATCCGGTTTGTCTGGGTGAAGACCGCGCCCTACCGCGGCAACGGCATCGGCAGGGTGCGCAGCATGTTCGAATTTACCTGGAAACTGCGCCGTTTGCGTGAACTCGACCTGCCGATGCCCGAGGTTATCGTCGGGTCGTCGGTCCATCTTTTTGCCGTCTTCGGCGCCTATCGGCTGGCCCGGGCGTTGCACGTTCCGTTTGTCATGGAGGTCCGCGACATCTGGCCGAAGACGCTGGTGGACATGGGCGTGCCCTGGTGGCACCCCTTCGTCCTGCTGCTGAGCGTCCTGGAGCCATTTCTGTACCGGCGCGCGGTGCGGATCATCACGCTCCTTCCCCGGGCAGCAGAACATATCGCTGTTTTCGGCGTTCCCAAAGAAAAGGTGCATTGGGTCTCCAACGGTGTCGACCTCACGCCGTTCGTTTCCGTACAGCGGTCGCATCTGCTCGATCCCGGGAAGTTCAACGTCCTTTATGCCGGAACGATGGGGCAGGCGAATAACCTGGAACCCCTGATGGCCGCCGCGGCGCTGCTCGCCGCGACGACGGACATCCACATTACCCTGGTGGGGAGCGGACCGCTGAAGGGGACCTTTGCAGGGCAGGCCGAAGAGCTTGCGAACGTCACGGTGCTGGATGCGGTCCCTAAGACGGCGGTTGCGCCGCTGCTCGCCGAAGCGGATCTGCTCTATGTCGGCCTGAAAGACCTGCCGCTTTACCGTTACGGGATGAGCATGAACAAGGTGTTCGACTATATGGCGGCGGGGCGTCCCGTCGTTTTCGCCGCCGCCGTACCCGAGAACCCGGTCGAAAAGGCAGGTTCCGGTCTGATCGTCCGGCCGGACAATCCGGACGCGATTGCAAATGCAATCTTGACACTATATAATTACACACCGTCGGAGCGCTCCGCCATGGCAGCGAAAGGGGAGGCGTATGTACGTTCCCACTTTGGCATGGATGTCATCGCAGGTGCATTCGAGTCGGTTTTGAAAGAGGCAATAGATGAGTATAAAACAGATTGATTTTGGCAGTAACCGGCTCGGCTTTATCGTTATTTTGATGTCGACGGCGTACCTTTTTTCGCTTCTGATCCGTATGATCTGGGTCTACCAGATGGGCGGTGTCGCTGATTTCCATTGGAACGGCCAGCTGATGATCAATACCAACGACGGCTACTACTTCGGCGCGGCGGCGCAGAAGGCCCTGGAGGGGCTGCACCAGTTCAACCCCCGGCTGCCTGACTGGCTGGGCTCGGGCGTCGTCTTTTTCACGGTCCTGCTGACAAAATACACGCCGTTTTCCCTTGATACCGTCATGCTCTATCTACCCGCGGTCGTTTCAAGTATCGTCGTCGTACCGATCATTCTGATAGGGCGGCTCTACGGGTCGGCGCTTCTGGGCTTCTTCGCGGCATTGATCGGTTCGATCGCCTGGAGTTACTACAACCGTACCATGACGGGATATTACGACACGGATATGTTCTCGGCGATGATGCCGATGTTCATCCTCTATTTCCTGCTGGCGACCCTGGAGACGGAAAAGCGCATCTTTATGCTGCTGTCGGCGCTCTCGATTATGATCTACCCGTTCCTGTACGATTCGGGGCTTTCGCTGATCTACGCGATGGGGCTGCTCTATATGGGCTACATGGTCGTCTTCCACCGCAATGACACGTTCACGTGGCACTCCATCATCCTGATCGCCGTCGCACTGATGGGCATCCCTACAGTGGCGAAGTTCGTACTGATCATCGGACTCTACCTGCTCTTTTCGAAAACGGCGTTTACTCAGCAGAAACTGATGATCGCCGCGGGGATCACCGTCCTGCTCTTTTTATACACGGGCAACGTCTTCACCCTGATCTGGGCGAAGTTCTCCACCTACTTCTACCGCGGCGTCGACGAGAGCGGCGGTCTGCGGTTTTACGAAGTGGCCCAGACCGTGCGCGAGGCGGGGAAGATCCCGTTCGAAATGATGGCCAACCGCATCAGCGGTTCCGTCGCGGCCGTCCTGGCGGCACTGGCGGGGTATATCGTCCTGGTGGTGCGCCACCGCGGGTTTATCCTGGCGCTGCCGCTGATCGGGATCGGTATTTTTTCACTGTGGGGAGGGCTGCGTTTTACCGTTTATGCCGTTCCGGTAGCGGCGATCAGCGTCGTCTACCTCTTTTACATGCTGACATTTCAGTTGACCAACCACTGGGCGCGCTACGGGGTAGTGGCGGCACTGACGGGGTTGGTACTCTACCCTAATATTACGCATATTCTTGGGTATAAGGTCCCGACGGTCTTCAGCGTACCCGAAGTGCAGGCGCTGGATAAGCTCTCAAAAACGGGAAGCCCGAAAGATTATGTCCTGACCTGGTGGGACTACGGCTATCCCATCTGGTTCTACGGGGACAAAAACACGCTGATCGACGGCGGGAAACACAACCATGACAACTTTATCGTTTCGCAGATGGTGTGCAGCGAATCGCAGCTTGAAGCGGCCCGGCTGGGGCGCCTGGCCGTCGAGGCCTATGTCGCCGCCGACTATAAAAAACCGGCGGCGGATATCCTTTTCCGCAACAATCAGCCCGATCAGGTAGAGCCCAACGCCTTCCTGGAATCCCTCCGCTACGGCGATATCACGCTGCCTGAAAGCACACGCGATATTTTCGTCTACCTGCCGCTGCGCATGCTCGACATCTTCCCGACCGTCTGCACCTTCAGCAACCTTGATCTTAACTCCGGACAGCGTTATTCCCCTCCATTCTTATATGTAACGTCGCAGTTTCAGGAACAGCAGGGGATGCTGCTTCTCGGTAACGGGATCACCCTTGACCAGCGCCGCGGCATTATCAGGGCCGGAGGGCAGGAAGTCTCCCTCAAAGCTTTTTATACGGCCAGCCTTTCGGCCAACGGAGACGTAGAAGTCAAATCGCATCTGGTCAAGATGGACGGTACCCTTTCACTGATCTATATGGCATCGTACGGCCGGATGCTGCTGATCGACGATTCGGTACTGAATTCCAACTATATTCAGATGTTCGTGCTGGGGCGCTACGACCCGGCGCTCTTCGAGCCGGTCGAGATGTCGCCGTATGTCAAGATATTCAGGGTTAAAAACTGACCGATGTACCGCCGTCTTCTCAAGCCGTTGCTTGACCGGTCCGGAGCAGCGGCACTGCTGCTGCTGTTTTCGCCATTGATGGCCGTCGCTTTGGCGGCGGTGTATATTTCACTCGGACGCCCGCTCTTCTTTACCCAGCGCCGTCCCGGGCTCGGCGGAAGGCTTTTCACGATCTACAAGTTTCGGACGATGGATGAACGGTGTGACGCGGGGGGGAATCTTCTGCCTGATGACCAGCGGCTTCGCGGTGCGGGAAAGGTGATCCGGTCGCTGAGTCTGGATGAGCTGCCGCAGCTCTACAACGTCTTGCGCGGGGAGATGAGTTTCATCGGCCCCCGCCCGTTGCTTGAGGAGTATCTTCCGCTGTATAATGGGGAGCAGAAGCGCCGGCATGACGTCAAACCCGGGATAACGGGCTGGGCCCAGGTCAACGGGCGCAATGCGATCAGCTGGAAACAGAAGTTCGCCTACGACGTCTGGTACGTCGATCATCTGTCTTGGCGGCTGGACCTCAGGATCGCACTTCTGACGATCAAAAAAGTGTTTGTCCGCGAAGGCATCAATGCCGAGGGACATGTGACGGTGGAGAAGTTCAATGGAAACAATTAAACGCATCGGTATCTATGGGGTCGGGGGGCATGGCCGGGTCGTCGCACAGATCGCACGGGCCTGCGGCTATAGCGAGATCCTCTGGATCGACGATGCTGTAAAAGAGAATGCATACGATTTTGAGACATTCAAAACGGCATATGCGGACATCCCTGTCGCCCTCGGCGTCGGAAGCAATGCGGCCCGACAGCGCGTTTTTGAAAAGTTGGCGGCCATAGGGGTGGAACCCTTGACGCTCATCCACCCTTCTGCCGTCATCGCAGCGGATGCGGCTGTCGGGTGCGGCAGCGTGATTATGCCGCTGGCCGTTGTCAACACCGGTACAACGATCGGGGAAGGGGTCATCGTCAATTCCGGCGCCGTCGTCGAGCATGACTGCCATGTCGGAGATTTTGCACACCTGAGTCCGAAGGTTGCGCTGGCAGGTGCGGTGCGCGTCGGCCTGCGGACGCATGTGGGAATCGGAAGCAGCGTCGTGCAGGGCGTGAGCATCGGCGCTGATGCCGTGATTGCCGCGGGATCGGCCGTCATCGCTTCGCTCCCGGACGGTGTGATGGCCGCCGGCGTCCCCGCCGTGATTAAAAAGGAGCTGAGACAATGAACGGACGCCTTTTCCTCTCCCCGCCGCATATGACCGGCAACGAGCAGCGCTACATCGCCGAAGTGTTCGAGAGCAATTACATCGCGCCGCTCGGGCCGATGGTGACGCGTTTCGAGCAGGCGATTTGCGACTATACGCAGGCACCCTATGCACTGGGAACGTCCAGCGGTACCGCGGCGCTGCATCTGGCACTGCGGGTCAGCGGTATCGGTGAGGGCGACATTGTGCTCGCGTCGTCGTTCACCTTTATCGGTTCCGTAGCCGCCATCCTTTACCAGCATGCAACGCCCCTGTTCATCGATGCGGACATGGCGAGCTGGAACCTCTCGCCCGAACTGCTCGAGAGCGCGATTGCGCGTTCCCCGAAACCGCCGAAGGCCCTCATTGTCACTCACCTCTACGGCCAGTGCGCGGAGATGCGGCGGATTATGGAAATCTGCCGGCGGCACGGTATTGTGGTGATCGAGGATGCGGCCGAAAGCCTCGGGGCGACCCTGGACGGCATCCATACGGGGACCTGGGGCGACTTCGGCGTCTACTCCTTCAACGGGAACAAGATCCTCTCCACCTCCGGCGGGGGGATGCTCGTCGCCAAAAGCGAGGCGGCGATCAAAAAGGCAATGTTTTACGCGACGCAGGCCAAAGAGCCGACCCCGTGGTACGAGCACAAAGAGCTGGGGTACAACTACCGTATGAGCAACGTGCTCGCGGCCATCGGCGTGGCGCAGATGGAGGTGCTTTCCGAACGTGTCGCACAGCGGCGGCAGATCTTTGAATGGTACTGTGAAGCATTGGGGGAGATCAACGAGATCGCCTTTATGCCCGAACTCCCGGGAGCGCATGGGAACCGCTGGCTGACGACGATCACCTTCAGCCACACCGATCCCGAGCGGGTCCGTACGGCACTGGAAGCCCAGGATATCGAAAGCCGGCTTCTCTGGAAACCGATGCACATGCAGCCCCTGTTTTCCGGGGCGGTAGCGGTGACGGACGGTGTCAGTGAACAGTTGTTCTTGCAAGGGCTCTGCCTCCCAAGCGGCACCCAGATGGGCCGGGAGGACGTTGCCAGGGTTTGCGATATCATCCGGAAGGTCGTGGTGTGACCGGTCTGCTGCGGCCCACGTCCGGAAAACGGATCGCATTCTTTCTGCTGCTGGATATGCTGCTCTCCCTGGCCACCCTGTACGGTGCCTATGCCCTGCGTTTCAATTTTGACATCCCGCTGCGTTTCTTTTCATCCTTCGATACGGTCTACCTCTATCTTGTGAGCATCAAGATCGCCGCGTTTTTCCTTTTCAGGATCTATTTCATCGTCTGGCGTTTCGTCGGTTTTGCAGAGGCAAAGAATATCGTCAAAGCCCACCTGGCTGCCTATACGGTTTTTACGGCTGTCTACCTGCTGTTCCCGGGGGCCTTCGATCCGTTCCCCCGCAGTGTCATCGTCATCGACTTTTTTCTCTCCCTCTTTGCCATCGGGGCGCTGCGCATTTCAAAACGCTTGCTGACGGAGCAGGAGTATTCCTCCCGCCAGCAGCCCGTGCTGCTGCTTGGCGTCAACCCCAAAACGGCCGCGATCATCAAGAGTGCCCAGGAGGGGGATATCCCCTACTACCCCTCTGCCGTCGTCGTACTGTCCGAGGAGAACCGCAGTGCCGTGGGGACCTACATCAGCAATATCCGGGTGTACGGCGAGGAGACGCTGGAAACCCTGATCGACGAACGCGGGATCACTGCGGCAATCGTGGCGAGCAGTCTGCCCCAGGCTGAACTTCAGGCGCTGGTAACAAGGCTGAGCGATGCCGGGGTGACTGAGGTTAAACGGGTCCGGCTGCTGGGGGGACAGTACGACAAACTCGAAGATCTCTCCATCGAGGACCTTCTTGCGCGACATCCGAAGGACCTGGACAAAGCCGTTATCGCCTCTTTTGTCAAAGGTAAACGGGTGTTCATTACCGGGGCAGGGGGCAGTATCGGTAGCGAGATCGCCCGTCAGTGCCGCCGTTTCGAAGCGGCGGCACTTGCCCTGGTCGACCACAGCGAGTTCAATCTCTACAGTGTCGGCGAGGAGATCCCGGGGGCGGAGCTGGAGATGTTCAGTGTGACCGACCGGCATCTGCTGGATGAAAAGATGGCGGGTTTCAATCCGGATATCGTCATCCATGCCGCGGCCTACAAGCATGTTCCCCTCTGTGAAGCCAACAAAGCGACGGCTGTATGCAATAACGTGCTGGGGACGAAGAACGTTATCGATGCCAGTATCGCCGCCGGGGTGGAAAAGGTGGTCATTATTTCGACGGATAAGGCGGTACGCCCGACCAATGTCATGGGAGCGACGAAGCGGGTGACGGAGCTCTATGCGGGGAACGTGCAGAGCGGCGGCACGGAGATCGTGGCGGTACGCTTCGGTAATGTACTTGGCTCCAGCGGCAGTGTCATCCCGAAGTTCAAACGCCAGATCGAAGCGGGCGGACCTGTGACGGTGACCCACCCGGAGATGACGCGCTACTTCATGCTGATCCCCGAGGCGTGCCAGCTGGTGCTGCAGGCGGCCGCCATCGCCAAAGGGGGTGAGCTCTTTATCCTTGACATGGGTGAACCGGTGAAGATCATTGATCTGGCGCGCCAGATGATCCGGCTCTACGGCAAAGAGGATGAGGTCGGGATCGAACTGTGCGGCCTGCGGCCGGGCGAAAAGCTCTACGAGGAGCTCCTGATCGACGACAATGAGCGAAAAACGCAGTACAGCTCCATCTTTATCGCGGGCAAGACGGATTACCCTATCGGGAATCTGGAAGAGGACATCGCTGCGTTACTGGCGGAGGATGACAAGGTGTCGGCGTTGAAAAAGATCGTTCCGGAGTTTGATCACAAGCCCTAAAGGGCCGTGCAGAGTAGAGAGGGTGTGAGGTCGTTTGCTGTTGACGGACGGGACGTCAGTCCAGTTCCGTCTTCAGTACCGCACCGTTGGAGGCGTTGGAGACCAACAGACTGTAGCGCTTGAGCCACTTGGAGTTGATGGCTTTCTTGTGCGGTTTGAAATGGAGGCGGCGGCGTTCAAGCTCTTCGCCGTCGACGTTGAGCTGCAGCAGGTGCGTGTCAACGTCGAGTTCGATCTCGTCACCGTCTTCGATCAGACCGATGAGCCCGCCCTCGGCCGCTTCGGGGCTGACGTGGCCGATGGAAGCACCGCGTGTCGCACCGGAGAAGCGGCCGTCGGTAATGAGGGCGACGCTTTCGCCGAGGCCCATTCCCATGATGAGCGATGTCGGTGCCAGCATCTCCTGCATACCCGGTCCGCCTTTGGGGCCTTCGTAGCGGATGACGACGACGTTGCCCGGCTTGACCTTGTGGCCGATGATACCGGCGATCGCCTCCTGCTGCGAATTGAAGCAGACGGCGGTGCCTTTGAACTGGCGCATGCTCGGCGCGATCCCGGCCGTTTTGACGACCGCGCCCTCTTCGGCAAGGTTGCCGAAGAGGATGGAGAGGCCGCCGACCGGCGAGTAGGCGTTTTCGTTGGTGTGGATGACGTTGGTATCCTTGATCTCGGCATCGGCAATGCGCTCGCCGATCGTCTCGCCCGTGACCGTCGGGTTGTCCAGGTGCAGCAGTCCGCCGCGGCGGCTGACCTCTTTCATGACGGCGTTGACGCCGCCGGCACGGCCGATGTCCTCCATGTGGACCGTTCCGAGGGAGGGGGAGATCTTCGCGATATGCGAGACGTTCTTGGCGATCTGGTTGATCTTGGTGATGTCGAAATCAACCTCCGCCTCTTTGGCGATCGCGAGCATGTGAAGGACCGTATTGCTCGAACCGCCCATCGCCATGTCGACGACGAAGGCGTTGTGGATCGCTTTTTCGTTGAGAACGTTGCGCAGGTTGTACTTCGAATCATCGGCCTTGGCCATTTCGACGATGCGCTTCGCCGCCTGCTTGACCATCTCGATACGCTCCGGCGTCATCGCCAGTACCGTTCCGTTGCCCGGCAGGGCTATTCCCATCGCTTCGCAAAGCGTGTTCATGGAGTTCGCGGTGAACATCCCCGAGCAGGAGCCGCCGGACGGGCAGGCTTCACATTCGATCTCGTAGAGCTCCTCATCGCTCATATTGCCTTCGGCGTGCTGGCCGACGGCTTCGAATGCGGTCGCAAGGTCGATCGGCGTACCGTCTTTTTTGTGGCCTGCCGCCATCGGGCCGCCGGAGACGAAAACGGTCGGGACGTTGACGCGCAGGGCGCCCATGATCATTCCCGGGACGATCTTGTCGCAGTTGGGGATACAGATGAGCGCGTCAAGCTTATGCGCGTTCATGACGGTTTCGATACTGTCAGCGATCAGTTCGCGGCTGGGCAGGGAGTAGAGCATCCCGTCGTGGCCCATGGCGATCCCGTCGTCAACGCCGATCGTGTTGAATTCGAACGGGACGCCGCCCGCTTCGCGGATCGCTTCTTTGACGATACGTCCGTACTCCTGCAGGAAGAAGTGGCCCGGAATGATGTCGATGTGGCTGTTGGCGACTCCGATAAACGGTTTGTCGAAATCCTCGTCTTTGAGGCCGGTCGCTCTGAAAAGACTCCGGTGCGGGGTGCGGTCGAAGCCGCGTTTGACTGTATCGCTGCGCATAGGTCAGGTCCTTCTATATTTATATAAAATGCATATTTTCGAGATTATAACGAAGTTTTCGCAAAAACGGCGAAAAGCCCTTGACATTGGGAGTGAATTTCCCTATAATTTCGGTCCACAACAACAGATGCGGGAATAGCTCAGTGGTAGAGCACAACCTTGCCAAGGTTGGGGTCGCGAGTTCGAACCTCGTTTCCCGCTCCATTTTTATTCATTTAAACACCCCAACTGAAACTTCTTTTCTTTGCAAGAGGTTTGAGTTGGGGTTTTTTTTGGTGTCTTGAGCCCGGATGGCGAAATTGGTAGACGCAAGGGACTTAAAATCCCTCGATCATTGCGATCGTGCCGGTTCGATCCCGGCTCCGGGCACCACCGGTGGCGCCATAGCCAAGTGGTAAGGCATGGGTTTGCAAAACCTTGATCCCCGGTTCGAGTCCGGGTGGCGCCTCCACCAAAACTCCGACTTTTTTTATGGACAGATGGCAGAGCTGGTTGAATGCACCGGTCTTGAAAACCGGCGAGGGTCATACCTCCCAGGGTTCGAATCCCTGTCTGTCCGCCACCTTTTTCACTCTTTAACAATCCACACTGACGATAGACAATTTTTACAATGTACTGATTTCGCTGATTTTTTCCGAGAAAGCGTTACGCTCTCCCGCAGGGAGAACGTCTGGGGAAACTGAGCCCCTTGAGTCATTGCGCTACTAGTGGAGCTGGATATTGCCGCCGGTCAGCACGCCGCTGTTGGCATAGCCGCTGGTGACTGAGACGCTAAAGGTGTCCGTATCCCCCGGTTCGCCGTTATCGCACACTTCAGCCGTATAGGTGTAGCCGCTTTGATGGTCGACCTTCGCCATTCCCGAGAATGTTGCACAGGTGCCGCTGACATTGAAACTGCTGACGGAGTAACCCTGGATATGGACTCCAAGGTCATGGTCTACGACGTTGATGTGCCCTTTGTCCGGACGCGCATTGAAGCCGAAAGAGGCAAAAGAGGCGCTGTCGTTGCCATGGCCGATTGTACCGCCGCCGGTTACGAAGCCTGTTTCATCTCCGGGAGGTATCGGTGGTTCGGGCTCATCGCCGCCGTCATTCACTTCGACGCCGCACTGTGTCGCGGAGATGTAAATGTCTCCGCCGGCGATTTGAAGATCACTGCCGCCGAGGTTCAAAAGTGCAAGCAGATTCGTGTCGAGATGAACGTGCAGGGCGCTGTTAGTCATGGCGGTGACATTAACGCCGTTGCCCGACGGGAGCTGCTCATTGATTGTGATGGTGGCGAGCTGAATGCTTCCGCCGAGAAGACTGTCAAGAAGTCCGAGCACGGAATTGAGCAGAGACTGCAGCGTTCCGCTGAGACTGCTGACAAGACAGTCGGTACTCGAAAGCAGCGTACCGGTTTTATCAAACAGCTTAATCACAACTTTGTTACCGATGCCAAGCAGACCTTTGACAAGCGTGAGATCGATTAAGGCGACTTCCGTATTGGCCGCCGCACCGATATTGATGTTTGTTTCGCAGATGGAAAGTCCGACGATAACGCTGCCTGCATTGCTGCCAGCCGTCGTTGCATTTGAAAAGCTGCTGCATGAGGCGCTCAGCAGCTTGGCCTTGATCAACCCCCGGAGCAGACTGAGATCTTCAACAGTGCTGACGCTATGTGCACCCGCTTTATTTCCACCGATCCCGCCTGCCGTGGCATTGAAGAGCGTTTTGCTTTGAACGAGGCCGAGCAGATCAACCTTTAGCAGGGTTGCTTCGTCGAAGCCACCGGTAGGGCAGAGCTGCACTTCGGGAACGGGACCGACATCAATGAGGACGGCACCGCTCAGGAGGGAAGCGTCTACTCCCAGACTGTAGGCATCGCCGCTGACGATTCCTTTGGAGATATCGTAGGTTGGGGTGGTTGTGCCACCGCCGTCATTCCCGCCGCCACCGCCGGGACCTTTAACACCGCCTTTTCCTGCGTATAAAGAAGGGCCGCCAACTGTCATAAGCGCACAAAGACCGATAGCCGTTATCGAAGCGATTCGATTTTTTTTCATGGTGTTCTCCTCCCATGTCTGTAGATCGCCAAAAAGAGAGTTTCGTCTCCGCCGAGATATAACATCACATCATAATCCAGTGCCATTTTGATGCGTCTGATTTTCTAAAGGCATTTTTTATCCCTAAGAATTTTATTTGATTTAAATGTTTAAATGTTATAAAATATAATATAGTATTTTATTTATAGGGTGTTCTGAAAGAGGGAAGATGACCGCTCCGTGTATTTGCCGGCCATCATGTATAATCTGAATAGATAGTTTTTATAAAAAGGGGATCTGTGCAGCAGAATGTATTCCGCCGGGTGGCGACGGGCAGCAGTATGATGATATTCGGACTGGCACTGTTGTTCAGCGGCTGCGGGACGAGCACGAGTTCGGGGTCGACGCCGGATGACCCGGTCGTTCCGACTGATCCGACAGCAACGGTCGCAAACAGTATCGCCCTTGGCCCCATCAGCGGGGCAACGGTCACCGTATGGGATGTTGCGGGGCAGAGTCTCTACCAAACGGAAACAACAACATTCAATGCTGCAACAGAGTTGATGGATGACAATCTGACGTTGGTGCCGTACGCGGAGCAGACGGTCGGAAAGTTTACCGTTTCGTCACTTGGCGGCTTGGCCTCGACACGGCTGGTGCTGGTGAAAAGCGAGGGGGGCGAGGATATTGACCCCGACGACGATGGCCAGTATGTTAAAGCCGAGGTCAAACCGGTGCAGGGTAGCCTTTATGCGTATGTGACGGTAGCGGATCTGCTCAATAACAATGTGCGGGTGAACGTATTCACCACGATTGCCGCGGAGTGGATCCGTCAGGAGAAATTGACAAACGAAACGGAGATAAAATCGGTGCTTGCCAAGCTTTCCGAGCGTCTCTTCAAGGTTTCAGGGACGGCGCTTAGTGCATTCAACCCGGCCAAACTGAGCACGGGCGGTGTGATGGAAGATCTGGCCCTCCTGTCTGATTCGCAGTCCTATGCAGACACGGCGGCATCGGTGACCATACAGGAACTGTATACGGGAACAACCCATCTGCTGCAGGATACGGACAACGACGCCCTGTTTGATGATTTCGAACTGCTGGTCGGCACTTCCCCGGCATTAAAAAATAGTGATGGGGATGCGCTCGGTGATTATGGCGAGTTTTATGCGGGAAGTGACCCCCTCTCCAAAGACACGGCGGACTATGAAGACATCCTGACACCGTACCAGTGGCACCTCGATGCGAACGAGCAGAACGATATCAATGTCGAAGCGGTCTGGGCGTCCTACGCGGGGCGCCGCAACATCTATGTCGGCGTGGTCGATACAGGGGTGCAGGCCGTGCATCCCGATTTGGTTTCCAACCTTGACCTCGCAAAAAGCTACCGTTATTCGGATGGTTCGAATGACCCGTCACCTGATACCAACCAGTTGGCTTCGGATCCCTATCTTTCCGCCCACGGGACGGCCTGTGCAGGGCTCGTCGCCGCCTCGGGCTGGAATAACATCGGTGTCAAGGGGGTGGCGCCTTTTGTCAAACTGGCGGGATACAATGTCTTCTCGTTGGCGACGCTGACGGACGTTGCTTTCAGCGATGCGCTCTCCAAACCGGTGGACATCTCCTCGAACAGCTGGGGCGACCCTTCCGAAATCCTTTATGCTGATCTTACATTGATCGACAGTATGCAGACGGGAGCGGAGCAGGGGCGTGACGCTAAGGGGATCGTCTATGTCATGGCGGCGGGGAATGACCGCAGCTATAGCGGATATTCACCATTGAAAATTGGTAACGCGAACAATGCCGGTGTTGCGAACAACCCTTATGTCATTACCGTCACGGCGACGGATATGGACGGGACCTACTCCTCCTATGCCAACTTCGGAGCCAATATCCTGCTCGCGGCACCGGGAGGCGAGTTCGGCGAGCAGTATGATCCTGCCAACGGTGCGGCGATCGTGACGACGGATTACACGGGGTACGACTACGGATTTGAATCGACGGGCTTTGTCGATACCTATCGGAGCGGAGTGTACTTTGATGTCGCGGGCAACGGGAACGGCGATTATACGAACTATATGAACGGGACCTCCGCGGCCACGCCGATGGTCAGCGGCGTGGCCGCACTGATGCTGAGCGCGAACCCCGCTCTGACCTACCGTGACGTGCGCTACCTTCTGGCGACAACGGCAAAGATGAATGATATACACGACGGCAACTGGACGACCAACGCCGCGGGCTGGCATATCAATCATAACTACGGTTTCGGCCTGCTGGACGCGGAGGCCGCCGTCACCGCGGCGGAAAATTTCACCTCGCTGGGCGCCGAGGTCGTTTTGCCCAAACGAACGAATGACGTGACGGATACGACCGTCCCGGACAACAACACTGTCGGCCTGACGGCGACCATCAACGAACCGCAGACGCTGAGCGTGGAACACGTTGACGTCTGGGTGACCATTGATCATGCCCGTCCGGGTGACCTTGATATCTGGCTGAAGTCTCCCCAGGGCACGATGAGCCACCTGGCCTACGGCGGGCAGTACTATCTGGAGGGGAGTTATTCCAACTGGCGCTTCTCCACCGTCCGCTGCCTTGACGAAAACGCGGCGGGTGATTGGAACCTGACCGTCAAAGACCTGCGTTCCGGGACCGCCGGAACATTCAAAAGCTGGTCTCTGCAGATCCGGGGGCGTTAAAGGATGCGCACAATGATACGAACGATTGGATTGGTTGCGGGTTTACTCGCGGGAACGGTGTTTTCGGCGGAGCGTCCGATGATGACGAAGCAGGTGCTGGAGACGAAACAGAGTGCGATGGTCTTTTACCGCGCCGAGGATGAGATGGTCGATGCTTCGGCTGCCGGTGCCGCGGCAAAGCGGGTCGTGACGGCCGTCCCGGCCGAAGTAGCGGCGAAGACGGCTGCTTCCGGCTCCGAATACCGCCGGGTGTTCTACACTTCCGAGCACCGGAGTGAACGCAACCGTTTTATTGCAACGGGCAATTTCCTGGTCCGTCTGCAGCCGGGGACTGCACCCGAAGCCTTTGCCGCAGCGCAGGGCGTGACCCTGCTGAAGTGCGTTAACGAGCGGGCGGGAATCTACCTTTTCGCGCCCGCCGGTACCGGAGAGCTGATCGGGCAGACCAACCGCCTGAACACCCTCCCGGAGGTCGATTACGCCGAGCCGGAGTGGATCAAACCGGTCCTGCTGCGGTGAGTACGCTGTGCCCTGCTGGGCAGAGGCATTCTTACTGGTATAACCTGCTATAATGCGCCCCATGTTTAAAAACCTCCGCAAATACCTCTATATGATCTGGCTCGGGAAGAAATTCATCCCCATTTTCCGCCATGTCTACCTGGACACGCAGCTGGATGAACACGACCGCTACCATGCCCTCTCGAAGGAACGCCAGAACTATTCGCTCAGCGTATTGGAATACCTCAACGTTACTCCCTTGATGCACGGCGACCTGCCTGAATCAAACCGGGTGCTCTATATCGCCAACCACCGCAGTCTGCTCGATATCATCAGCATCGAATCGCTCTTTTCGACGCAGCAGAAGGCGGGGATGTGGATTGCCAAGCAGACACTGCTGGACAACAAGATCTACGGGAAGTTTTTTGAATACAGCGGATGTATCGCGGTCGACCTCAAAGCGGGCAAGGGGATGCTCGCCTTCTTCAAAAAGATCAAGCATATTTTCCAGGTCGCCCCGGACCTGAACCTCTTTATGTTCCCCGAGGGGGAGCGTTTCGGCGGCGAGGGAGTGGGGCCCTTCCAGCCGGGCGCGGAGAAGATCGCCAAGGCGAACAAGATGCAGATCGTCCCGATCTATATCGACGACCAGCTCGAAAAAGTGTACCAGGCTTCCCCGTTCAAGCAGCCCTATGAAGTACACATCCACATCGGAGAACCGCTCGCTTTGGAGAACATCGAGGAGCAGTACCGCGTCTTTATGAACGCTGCGAAAGAGGGCGCGGCTAAAACAGCGTAGGCTGCAGGGCTTTCAGGCGGAAGCTGCGACGGTGGACGTCACTGTAGCCGTGGACCTTGATCGCCTCGATATGCGCCGCCGAACCGTACCCTTTGTGTTTTTCAAAACCGTATTGCGGATAGGTTGAGGCCAGGGCGACCATCTCCCGGTCGCGGGTGACCTTGGCGAGGATGGAGGCCGCGCTCACTTCGGCGACGTCGGCATCGGCCTTCACCTGCGTCCGCAGCCCCCTGACCCCGAAGGTCGAATTGCCGTCAAAGAGGTAGTCGGCTTCCCCCAAAACTTCCATGATCTCTTTGAGCCCTTTTGAGAGGCAGGCGGAGATGCCGTCATCGTCGATCTGCTGCGCGGAAAAACGGACGATGTGGTAGGCGGCATTTGCCGTAATGCGCGCGTAGAGCGCTTCGCGCTTTTTTTCCGTCAGTTTTTTCGAATCGTTCAGGCCGTCAAGTGGCGCGTGCAAAATGACGCCCGCCATGACGAGCGGACCGGCGATGGGGCCCCGCCCCGCTTCGTCGATCCCGCAAAGAGGTAGTGCTGTTTCCATTCGGATATTTTAGGGTGTTCCGGCCCAAATATAGCTATAATCGGTAAAACGAGGGGAGGGAAAGCGCGATGCGGTTACTGATGCTCTGGCTATCGATGACACTCCTGCTGTTCGGATCCGAAGCGTCCGACATTGTCAAAAAGGTAGAGGACAACCTTCGGGGCAAAGACGTCTACATGAAGCTGGAGATGGTGATCACCTCGGCGCGCCACAAGCGTACGGTGCGGATCGAGAGCTGGGCCGAAGGGAAGACGAAGAGCTTTATGAAGATCCTCTACCCCCCCAAAGACCGCGGCATCACCTTTTTGAAGCTCGACAAGCAGTTGTGGCAGTACGTGCCGAAGATCGAACGCATCGTCAAGATCCCGCCGTCGATGATGCTGCAGAGCTGGATGGGGAGCGACTTTACCAACGACGACATGGTCAAAGAGAGTTCGATGGTCGACGACTATGATGCGGAGATCCTCGAAAAGACGGCGGAGACGGTGACCATCGCGTTTACCCCGAAACCCGATGCGGCCGTGGTGTGGGGACGGATCGTCTCAAAGATCGACCGGCGGACCTACACCCAGATCCACGACGTTTTTTACGACGATTTCGGCAGCAAGGTACGCGAAATGTTCTACAGCGACGTCAAGACCTTCGGCAGCCACCATCTCCCCACGGTGATGCGGATCAAGCCGCTGGAGAAGGGCAAGGAGAAGAACGAGACGCTGGTGCTTCTCTCCGACGTCGTCTACGACCGGGGCGTGAGCGGCAGCTACTTCACCAAGCAGGCGCTCAAACGCTATTCGCGCTAAGGGCTTGCGATGTTCGGACTGGCGCTGAAAAACATCCTGCATTACAAGGGGCGGACCGTCGTCACCTTCGCCCTGACCTTTTTCAGCTCCCTGCTCTTTATCGTCTACGTTGCCCTGATGGACGGCTCGCATGCACATATGCTCAAAAGCGCCCTCGACGTCTATGAAAACGCCCTGCATATCTATCAAAAAGGGTACCGTGAAGAGGGCGGGTACGACTACCTGCTGACCGACGTCTCCGCGGAGGAGGCGCTGCTGGCGCGCACGGCGGGGATCGCGGCCTACGCGCCGCGCCTGGAGAGTTTCGCGCTGCTCTCCACCCCCCGGGATTCCGTCGGGGCGATGGTCGTGGGCATCGACCCCGGGCGGGAGCGCCGGCTCTCCAAAATGGCCGAAGCACGCCGCGAGGGGCGCTACCTCGAGGATAACGATACCAATGCGCTTTACATCGGCAGCGAACTGGCGGTCAGGTTGAAGGTGGGCGTCGGTGATACGGTGGCGCTCATCGGCACGGCGACGGACGACTCATTTGCCGCGGACAACTTCCGGGTCGTCGGCATCTTCAAGACGGGCCTCTTCGAATTCGACGCCTCTTCCGCGTTTGTGAACAAGGCGTACTACGATACCCTGATGCTGAGCGGGGATATGGCGTCGTACATTGTCGTTTCCGTCGATGATCTTAGCGCGTTGCCGCAGACGGTCAAAGCGGTGCAGTCCGGGCTGGCCGAGGGGCTCGAGGCCGTGCCGTGGACGGTACTGATGCATGCGCAGGTGGAGGCCATGGAGGTGGACAGCGTCTTCGGTTACATCTCGATGGGGGTATTCTTTGTCGTCATCTTCTTTGTCATCATGATCTTCAGTTTTCTCAACATTGTCGGGCGGACGCGGGAGCTCGGGATGCTGCGCGCCATCGGTCTCTCTCCCCGGAACGTCTCCGCGTTGCTGTTGCTGGAGATGCTGCTGATTGCCCTCGCGGCCGTTGGGGCTTCCGTGGCAGTAGGGGCGCCGATCGCCTGGTACTATGAACTGCACCCCATCGTTATCGAGGGGATCGCGGAGGCGTATAGAGACTACGGGATCGTCGACGACCAGATCCCGATGCGTTTCGACGGATTCACCATCGGCTGGAACGCGGGGGTCGTCTTTGCCCTCAATATGCTGGCCGTCCTCTATCCCATTGCGGTCGTCAAGCGCAACACCCCCGTGGAGGCGATGCACCATGTCTAGGACGACCTTTACGCTGGCACTGAAGATGGCGTGGTTCAACCTGTGGCGCCGCGCCCGCCGCTCCGGACTCGTCATCCTCATGATCGCGGGCAGCATGACGGCGATGCTCGCCATCGAGGGGCTTTACGACGGGATGGTCAAAACGATGCGCGAGAGCACGATCCGCAGCGACAGCGGCGAGATCTCCGTCTACGCCCCGAAGTTCCGGCTCTACCAGAGCCTGGAGTACGCCATCGCCGACGACCGGCCGCTGCTGGAAGCGCTTGATGCGGACCCGGCGGTCGCCGCCTACTCCGTCCGGCTCTCGCAGACCGGCCTGGCTTCGACCGCGCGCAAGTCGGCGATGGGGCGGCTGGTCGGTATCGACCTGGAGGCCGAAGAGCGTTTCGGGCAGCTCTCGGGCTTTATCAAAGCGGGGAAGATCGACTGGGGACGGCGGCTAAACGGCTGCGCTATCGGCAAGAAACTGGCGGAGGACCTGGGCGTCGAGGTGGGGCACCGCCTGGTCTTCTCGTCGCAGAACGCCCAGGGGGACATCAGCGCCGTCTCGCTTTATGTGACGGCGATCGTGCAGACGTCGAACCTGCTCATCGACAACCAGACGATCTACGTCGCCCTGCCGCGGAGCCGCACCTTCTCAGGACTGGGTGCGAACGGCGCGACGCAGGTGGCGCTGCGGCTGGCGGTGCCTGCACAGACGGAAGCCGTTGCCGCGCGGCTGCAGGCCGTCTTCCCGGGGCTTGAGGTGGAGACGTGGCAGACGCTCTACCCGGTGCTCAAACAGATGCAGGAGATGATGGTCATCTTCAACTCCATCACCTTTGCCATTGTCATGCTCGTGGTCCTCATCGGCATCTTCGGCGTCATGCTCGTCTCGGTGCTGGAACGTACGCGCGAGTTCGGCATCCTCATTGCGCTGGGGACACCCCAGTCGCAGCTGCGCACGCAGGTCGCCGCGGAGGCGCTGGTGCTGGGTGTGGTCGGCTTCGTATTGGGGGCGTTCACAAGCTACGCCGCCCTGTGGTACCTGCAGACGCAGGGGCTCGACCTGCGCGAATACGCGGCGGGACTGGAGGCCTTCGGCTATAACGCCGTCGTCTATGCCGATATCAAGAGCCGCTACTTTACCAATACGTTCCTGGCCATTATCGCGGCGGCGATCGTGTCGGTGCTGATGCCGATGCGACGGCTCAAAAAGCTAAATCCTATCGAGGTGATACAGGTATGATCGAACTGCGCAGAGTCAATAAATACTTTTACAAGGATACGGAGCGCGAGGTGCACGCCCTGCGCGATATCGACCTTACCGTCGCGACGGGGGAGTACGGGGTCATCACGGGGCCTTCGGGCTGCGGCAAAACGACGCTGCTCAATGCCATCGGGGCGCTTGATGCCATCGACAGCGGCTCCATTACCATCGACGGTACCGAACTCTCCGGCCTGGACGAAGGGGCGCGATCGCGGCTGCGCCTGGAGCAGATCGGTTTCGTCTTCCAGGCCTACAACCTCGTACCCGTCCTCACGGTGCGCGAAAATATCGGCTTCATTATGAAACTGCGCGGTTTTGAGCCCGAAGCGATCGAACAGCGGGTGGCGGAAGTCGCGAAGCTGCTGGAGATAGAGGAGAAACTCGATGCCATGCCCGGCCACATCAGCGGCGGCCAGCAGCAGCGCGTCGCCGTGGCCCGGGCGGTGGCCGCCAAACCGAAGCTCATCCTCGCCGACGAGCCGACGGCGAACCTCGATTCGCGCAACTCCGAACACCTGATGGCGATGATGAAGCAGCTCAACGCGGTCGAAAAGATCACGATCCTCTTCTCTTCGCATGACGATTACGTCGTGGAGCAGGCGCGGCGGATCATTAAGCTCAACGACGGGCAAGTCGTGCCATGACCCTGTGGCGTTTCGCTGCCGGCGCATCGTTACTTCTGGCCCTGATGCCCCTGCAGGCGGGGGAGACGACCTTCACGATCGAAAATACGAATTTCCTGCTGCAGCAGCACTCCGGTCTCGACGACACGGCATACACCTATGACTATGACCGGCTCCGGCTCAGCGGCGGCTGGCGCAGCGGGGGGTATTTCCTGACGGGCATCGGCGACGTGGTCAACTATCTGGGAGAAGGGTATGTGCACAGTGATGAGTTCGCGCTGCTGGACGATGTCCGCGCGGACATCCCCTTTGAAGTGCGCACCGAGGCACAGCATTACGGGCCGGGGGCGGCCCATGCGCGGATCCACCGCCTCTACGGCGGCTACGAGGATCGTGTGCAGCGGATTACCGCCGGGATCCAGAAGATCAGCATGGGGGTGGGACGGATCTGGACGCCGACGGACCTTTACAACGCGAAAAACAGCTACGCCCTGGAGCCCGACGAAGTGTACGGCGTGCTGGCGGCGACCTACAGCTACGCGCCGAGTGATCTCAGCACGGTCACTGCGGTGGTCTCGCTGCGCCACGACCGCACGTTCAAATATGCCGCGCGTGCGAAGGGGTACCTCTCCTTTGCCGACGTCGGCATTGATTTTATCCGCAGCGAAGATACCCTG
Organism: Sulfurimonas sp. HSL-1656; assembly: GCF_039645585.1. Taxonomy (NCBI): domain Bacteria; kingdom Pseudomonadati; phylum Campylobacterota; class Epsilonproteobacteria; order Campylobacterales; family Sulfurimonadaceae; genus Thiomicrolovo; species Thiomicrolovo subterrani. Next base: position 2,409,637 of record NZ_CP147915.1, on the reverse strand, counting down.
ATGGTGGGGTACGAGCTCGAAGGAAATTTTTTCACTACCGGGGCGGAGTGGCGCAGCGAAGGGGGGTATTTCAAAAGCGACCTCCTGGACACGGAATTTTTCCAGGGGATCGCCGGGTTCGACTACGGCTTCGAGAACGGCATCACCTGGGTCGTCGAAGCGCTCTACAGTTCCGAAACCTTCACCTATACGCAGCTCCTTGACAACTATGCGGATGAACTGGTCGGCAATATGGTGCAGTCCCCCTTTTACGCCGGGACGACTTTCGTGTATGATTTCAACCTCGCCTTCAGCGGCTCCTTTCTTTATATAGAGAGTTTCGACGAGGCGAACAGCCGCTTTGTCGCCCCGTCGCTGACCTACACGCTGAATGACCACAACACCTTCACGGCCGGGATGCTGCTGGGTTTCGGCAGCGACAGCAGCGCATTCGGCCCCTACGGCGAGCGCTTCTACCTGGAGTGGCAGGCCAGTTATTAGAGAGAGACAAATGTTTTCAAAACGTATCCTTGCCGTAACGGTTGCGATATCAATCGGCATCGCGGGCGTAATATTCGCCGCCTACAATTCGCCATCTTTTTTAAACAAGGATTGGACGATGAAGTTTGATAAAACCATTACGATGTTATCCGCCTCGGCAGCAGCACTGCTGATGCTGAGCGGTTGTACCGAAGACGGCTCCAACGGCGTTGACGGGATCACCCCGAACGTCAACGAAGCGACGCTGATCTCCTTTTCGGAGCTGAGCGCCCCTGTGCTCGACGAGGAGAAGTCCAGCCTCCGCGCAACGGACAGCGTCACTTACCTCAAAACGGGTAAAACGGCGTCCATCGGCTTTATGAAGCTGATGGCGACGGCCGATGTGAACAACGGCGAGACCTTCGGTCTGCTCAAAGACCATACGGATACGGCGATCAGTTTCACCGACGGCAGCCCGTACATCTGTAACGGTACGAACAGCGGCGACGGTTCGGGTCTGGACCACTCCTCCATCCTGCGCGCCAACGGCCGTATCTTTATGGTCAACCAGTTCGAATGCGGCATCGGCGGCATGTACGGGATGGAGCTGCAGCAGAACAACGGTACGCTCTCCGTCAAACCGGACTCCATGCAGTATATCAGCCAGAAGGCAGATTTCGGCGGCTGGGTTCACTGTGCCGGTATGACGACGCCGTGGGAATCCCACCTCGGTTCCGAAGAGTACGAGCCCGATGCGAAAAAAATCGAGGATACACTCGATGCGTCCACGAAGCTGACAGGCAATTCACGCTTCAACGAGGTGACGAAGTTCTACTGGAAAGACGAGAACAACGCGAACACGACGGCGGACAACAACCCGTACTTCTACGGCTGGATCCCGGAAGTCAAAGTGGACGCATCTGTAGCGACACCGGTTTTCGACTATACAAAACACTTCAGCATGGGGCGTGCGGCGTGGGAACTCGCCTACGTTATGCCGGATGAACGTACGGCGTACCTCACCGATGACGGCACGAACGTCGGTTTCTACATGTACCTTGCCGATGCGGCGCAGGATCTGAGCGCAGGAACACTCTACGCGGCCAAGTGGATCCAGACGTCCGACGAAGGTGCGGGCAAAGCGGACCTGATGTGGATCAAGCTGGGCCACGCGACGGATGCGGAGATCCGTACGATCGTTGCCGGCGAGCCGGTCTTCAGCGATATCTTCGCATACGAAGCGCCTGTTTCCGATGCTTGTAACCCGGGATACACTTTCGTCAATACGGCCATGGGCAAAGAGTGTCTGCAGGTCAAGACCGGCATGGAAAAAGCGGCGGCATTCCTCGAAACACGCCGTTACGCTGCAATGAAGGGCGCAACGACCGAGTTCAGAAAAGAAGAGGGTGTTACCTTCGACCCTGATCACAACCTCCTGTTCGTCGCGATGAGCGAAGTCCGCAAGGGGATGACGGACGGCGAGGGCGATATCCAGCTCTCCGAGAACAAGTGCGGTGCGGTCTACGGCCTGAACATCAACGGCGAGACGCAGACAGCCTACGACACGGAGCAGGCGATGATCGACAGCAAGTATGTCGTTCACAACATGCATGCGGTTGTCGAAGGTGCCCCGGCAACCTACCCGGAAGGTTCTGCGTATGAGAGCTACACCTGTGCGGTCAGCGGTATCGCCAACCCGGACAACGTGACTTACCTTGCGGGTCAGAACATCCTGGCGATCGGCGAAGATACCGGGGCGCACCCGAACGACTTCGTCTGGGCCTACGATGTCGTCAGCGAGAAGCTGACCCGTATCATCTCTACGCCGTACGGTTCCGAGACGACGTCCCCGTACTGGGAGCGCGACGTCAAAGGGTACGACTACCTTACCGTCGTCACACAGCACCCCTTCGGTGAAGTCTCCAGCGGTGACGCGGAGTACGGCCTTGTCGGCCAGGCGACGGATGCACAGAAAGAGTCCTTTGTCGGTGTCGTCGGACCGTTCAAGTTCTGATCGCCTCCGGGCGTTCAGGGAGGGCATCCCGCCTTCTTTTCGTGCAGACCGTACCGCCTCCTCCGTACGGTCTGCAAGGATAGAATCATGAAGTACCCTTCTTGTCTACTGGCCGCAGTTTTACTCTTTGCTGGCTGCAGCAGCGACACTCCTACCGGTGACGACAATACGACGTCAACCCCGCTTCCCGAGGCGAATGTGAGTCTCTATGAAACGGACCAGGTCTTTACCGACGTGACGGCGATGACCGTCAGGAACAGTTACGGCGCCTATGTGACGTCGCAGTGTTATACGAAGACGGAAGAGACCGGCGGCAGCGTACATAACCCCTGTTTTACGTGTCATATCAACTCGGTCGAACCCAACTATATCGACGATGCGGCCCTGCAGGAGCGCTACGCTTTCAGCGAAGCGACCTACAAGAACCCGTGGAGCAACCTCTTTGTCGACCGCACGGGTGCCGTGGCCGCCGTCTCCGACGCGGCGATCCTCGACTACGTCCGCGGGGACAACTACTTCGATGCCAACGGCAGCATCATGCTCGGCGAGATCCTGAAGCATGTACCGGATGCCTGGGATTACAATCATGACGGGCAGTGGGGCGGCTTCGTCCCGGACTGCTACTTCGCGTTCGACGGGGAGGGGTTCGACCGCGACCCGGACGGTGACTATACGGGCTGGCGGGCTTTTGCCTACTACCCGTTCCTGGGCACTTTCTGGCCGACGAACGGCTCCACGGACGACGTGTTGATCCGGCTGCCGGAAGTGATGCGGCAGAACAAGGAGGGCGTCTTCGACATAGCGGTGTACAAGCTTAACCTCGCCATCGTGGAGGCGCTGATCAAACGCAGCGACATCGCGATCGACCCTGTGGACGAGAAGGTGTACGGCGTGGACCTGAACCAGAACGGTACGCTTGACAGCGCGTCAAAGGTCGTCTACCGCTGGGCGGCGCCCTCGTACGACTTCGAGGCGAAGCGATTCTACAACTACTCGATGTACTACGTCGGGCGCGCGCAAAACGCGCAGATCGACAACGCGCTGCACATGGCCCCGGGTCTCTACCCCGAGCAGACGGAGTTTCTGCATACGGTGCGCTATCTCGACGTGGATGCCAACGGCAGCGTCGGGATGGCCCCGCGGATGAAGGAGCTGCGCTACGGACGCAAGAGCGCCTGGAACACCTACCCGCAGCTCTCCAACGCGGCCCAGGCGGAGATCAAGGATAAAGACGCCTTCCCCAACCGCCTGCGAACGATCACCGGCAACGAGGAGACGGGGCTCAATACGGGTCTGGGCTGGGTCTACCAGGGCTTTATCGAGGACAAAGAGGGGTATCTGCGTCCCCAGACCTACGAGGAGACGCTTTTTTGCATCGGCTGCCACTCGGGCATCGGTGCCGTCGTCGACAGCACCTTTGTCTTCCCGCGCAAATTCGATGCGGGGGCGAAACAGATGGGATGGTACCACTGGACGCAGTCGGACAGCGGTTTTAACGGTATCAAAGAGCCGCTGCTGGCTGACGGCCGTTATGAGTATACCCTCTACCTGGAAGCGAACCACGCCGGGGATGAATTCCGCGGCAACGATGAGGTCATGATGCGCTTTTTCGATACGAACGGGAGCCTGAAACCGGCTGAAGTCGAAGCGCTGCACAGCGATGTCTCCCGCCTTATCATCCCTTCGGAAGCGCGGGCGCTGATGCTGAACAAGGCTTACAGGGTCATCGTGGATGACCAGAGCTATGTCTACGGCCGCGATGCCCACGTTTCGCCCGCCGTGAACGTGCACCAGCAGGTGTCAATCGACACCCCGACCGGTATCAGGGCCGTCACGATGGAACGCTACCCGCTGCAGTAAACCACTGAAGCGTAGGCGTTAACACCCCTCTTTGTGCAGATGTACCGCGAAGGCCTCGGCGTCTTTCGCCTCGCTGCAGAGGTACCCCTGGTAGGCGACGGCGGCGTCATTCTCGCGCAGCATCTCGCGCTGTGCTTCCTCCTCGACCCCCTCCGCGATGACCTGGTAGCCGAACTGGCGAGCGATGTCGATAATGGCGCGTACCAGTGCCGCGTCCTTGGGGTCCTGCAGGATGTCCCGGATAAAGCTCTGGTCGATCTTGAGGGCGGAAAAGGCGAACTGCTTGAGGTAGGAGAGCGAGGAGTAGCCGGTACCGAAGTCGTCGATGATGAATTTGATTCCTTCGGCATTGAGCGCCTCGATAAGCTTTTTCGTCTTGTCGAAGTTCTCGATCAGTGCCGTCTCCGTGATTTCGAGCCGCAGCTGCCGAGGAGCGATGCCGTGGCGCCTGACGCTTTCGACGATGACATCGACAAAGTCGCTTTCAATAAGCTGGCGGGGACTGATATTGACGGAGATGTACTCCAGGTTGAAGATCCCCTCCGCTTTCCAGGTGCTGATCTGCCGGCACGTTTCGTCTATGACCCATTCGCCGATGGCCTTGATCATCCCCGACTCCTCGGCAACCGGGATGAAGTGGGCCGGGGGGATCTCGTTGCCGATCTCGTCGTGCCAGCGCAGCAGGGCTTCGGCCGCGATGACGCGCTCGGTCGCGATCTGAACGATGGGCTGGTAACAGAGGGTGAAGCCTCCCGTATCGATCGCATGGCGGAGCCGCTGCTGCGTATGGAGGTAGTCGCGGGCTTTCTGGTCCATCTCGGGATCGTAGAAACGGGTGCGGTCGCGCCCCTCCTCCTTGGCCTGGTACATGGCCGTATCGGCGCGGCGCAGCACTTCGTCGATGTCGTCGGGGAAGCTCTCCAGGGTGGTGATCCCGATACTGCAGGAGGTGTAGAGCTGGTGGCCTTCGATGGGGTAGGGCTGCCGCAGGGCCTCATGGATCTTCTCCGCGACCTGGAAGGCGTGGCGCACGGTCCCGTCCTCATCGCTGGCGATGACCGGCAGCAGGATGACGAATTCATCGCCCCCGAGGCGGCTGAGGGTATCGCTTTCGCGCAGCAGCGTCTCCAGCCGCCGGGCCGTCTCGACGAGCAGCTGGTCTCCGACAAGGTGGCCGGCGCTGTCGTTGATGTGCTTGAAGCGGTCCAGGTCGAGAAAGAGCAGCGCCGAGTAGCGGGCGAGACGGCGGTCCTCTTTGAGCAGCTGGCGGATGCGCTCTTTGAGCAGCTCCCGGTTGGGCAGCCGTGTCAGCGGATCGTGCAGGGCGAGGAACTCCGCCTGCTTCATGGCGTTGTGCTCCTGGGTTTTGTCGGTGAACATCGCCATGCCGCCGATCATACCGCCGCGGTCATCGACGATGGGGATGAACTCCACTTTGATCCAGAGGTCCAGGCCCCGCAGCTTGGTATGGTACGGACCTTCGTAGACGCCGTAACGGGTATAGTTGTTGTCGTGGTAGGCGCTCTGCAGGGGGCGCTGATCGGGGAGCTCCCGCAGGTGCAGCCCCACAAGCTCGTCGCGTTTGGCATGGAGGAAAGTGCACAGTGCGTTGTTGGCATCGACGATGACCAGGTCGTTATCGTAGTAGAAGATCCCGATGGGGGCCTGTTCGAACATCATGTGCAGCCGTTTCTGGCTGCTGCCCAGCCGTGCTTTCGCGTGGTGGTACAGCTCGAGGTTGCGGTAGCTCTCGACCAGGCTGAGGTGAAACTCACGGGCGGTGCGGATGACGACGATAATGAAGGCGAGGACGAGGATGAAGGAGGCGAAATAGATCGGTGAATCCGCTTCCAGCAGACGGTAGGCCAGGGGGATGAGCAGTGCGAAGAGATAGATGAACGAGAGGCGCAGATCCGCGGCAAGGGTGCTGAGCGCACCCGCACTCATCCCCACGGTCAGAATGATGATGAACATCTGGTAGATGGGGGCGACCGAGGCGAAGAAGATCAGCGGGATGGCCCCCCAGGCGATTGCCGAAAAGAAGACCCCGATGAACAGACGCCTGTACCACTGATTGTAGTTCGGAGACTTCTGCCGGAAAAAGAGGCTCGTATCGACGACACGGATCAGCGTGATACCCGAGATGAAGGCGTACCAGAACAGCAGCTGCGTGTGGTCCGCGACCGGCCAGAGGATATAGACGAAAAGCGATGCATTGAACCAGATGACGACGGCGGCACCCGAGAAGTTGTCGTAGAGAAGCCGTATGAGCCGCAGCCGGATGTTGTCGGCTTCCCGGAAATGCTTGGAGAGGTGGAGCAGTGACGATCCCTTCATCCGTGCCTTTCATTTTTCGGGCTATTATACTCTATTTTGTGTTTTAATGATGAGATCATCCCTCATCCCCCAGCGCCCATTGTGAAAAGGGGATCATTTCCGCTTCGACGAAGGGGTGGTGCAGGGAAGATTCGCTGCTCATCGTGATGACTTCGACCTTCTTCACCCCGTGGGTGACGATGAAGGCTTCGGCCTGTTCGATCTTTTTGAAGAGGATCTCCTTGGTCCCGAAGGGCATGCAGAGAATGACGCGGCCGCTTTCGGGCAGGTAGAAGTCGATCTGCTCTTCGTAGAAGATATCGCCGTGGTGTTTGACGAGTTCGGTCAGCACCATATTCTCGAAAAGGCGCCCGAAGTGTTTCTGGAAGACCAGGGCGGTTTTGAGGGCGATGTCGCAGAGGTAGAGTTTTTTTGTTGCCCGGGGGTGGTTGAACTTGGCCACGGCGTGCAGGTACCCCTCCGCAATCAGTTTGTCGTAGTGCCGGTAAAGCATGTCTTTGGAGATCTTGCGTTCGCTCTTGAGCCGTTCGTAGAGCATGAAGGCGGAGACCTTCTGGGTGTAGAGGCGTGCGGCCAGCTGCATCAGGTCGAAGCCGATGTCGCCGAGGGCGGTTTTGAAGGTACGCTGCAGCAGAAGGTTGCGCTCCTCGGAAGGGGTCTTGTGCATCACCGGGAATCCCCCCAGCTGCAGGAAGTCGTTGAGGGCACTCTCATCGTACTTGCGCTCAAACGCCAGGAACTCCTCAAAATCCAGGGGGAAGAGACGGTAGTGGGCAAGGTCCCCGGTGTTAGTGAGCTCGCGGCCGATGAGGATCAGCTGCGATACGGCGGGGCGCAGCAGCTCCGGCCGGTAGTTGTCCAGCACAACGGTTTCAATATCATGGGTATTGCAGAACGAGCGGATCTGGGCGTTGAAGCGGTCGGTATCGAGTCGGATGTCGCTGCAGTCGATGTAGAGGTAAGAGGCCTTGCGCTGCTGCAGCAGATAGTGTTTGACGAGCATGGTTTTGCCGCTCAGGGCGACGCCGCTGAGGCAGAAGGAGTGCTCAGGCACCGAAAACTTGCGTTCGACGTAGCCGCCCGCGTGAAGGTCCTGGCGGTAATATTTTTCCAGCAGTTCGGTCATGGCACTCCCCTGTTTGATCTGTATGATTTTATCATTTCCTTTTTAGAAGGAAATAAATTTATACAAAATTGGCTTTTACCCCCCTAAAACCCTTGAATTCGGAAAGTGATCTCAGTATAATTCCGCTCCCTTTATAATAGTTGGAGAAGATCCAACGAGTTCTTTAATGAGGAAAAACTATGGAAAAGATTCGTTTGAAACTGAGAGCGTACGATCACCGTGTACTGGATCGTTCGGTTAGTTCTATTGTAGAAGCTGTAAAGCGTACGGGTGCGGAAATCCGCGGTCCGATTCCGCTTCCGACAAAAATCCGTAAATATACGGTTCTCAAATCCGTTCACGTCAACAAAGACAGCCGTGAGCAGTTCGAGATCCGTATGCACGCCCGTCTGATCGACATCGTCTCCGCTACGCCGGACACGGTCGACTCTCTGATGAAACTTGATCTGGCGCCGGAAGTGGATGTAGAAGTCCGCTCGATGGACAAGTAAGGAGTAACACAATGGAATATATTGTTGAAAAAATCGGTATGAGCCGTACTATCAGCGTTCCGAGTACTCCGGTAACGCTTCTGAAAGTCAAGGAAGCAAAGGTCTGCGAAGTCGAAAACGGCCGCGCGATCGTTGCATACAATGACGGCAAAAAGATGAACAAGTCTATCGAAGGTCAGCAGAAGAAATACGACCTTCCGAAAGAGTTCAACCGTTTCGTCACGCTGACTGTCAGCAACACGGAAGCCGGTGATCTCGAAACTGCACCCCTGGGTGAAGCGAAAGTGGTCAAAGCCTCTTTCAACACAAAAGGTCGCGGTTATACCGGTGTTATGAAACGCTGGAACTTTGCCGGTGGTCCGGGTGCACACGGTTCACGTTTCCACCGCCGTCCGGGTTCTATCGGTAACTGTGAATGGCCGGGCCGCGTCCAGCCGGGCCGCAAAATGGCCGGTCAGTACGGTAACACTCAGGTCACCGTCAAAAACGAAGTGATTTCTTACGACGCAGAGAACGGCATCCTCGTCGTCGCGGGTTCCATCCCGGGCGCAAACGGTGCTATGGGTCGTGTAAAGGTTGTTAAATGAGCGCTATCGTATTGAATGAAAATTTTGAAAAAGCATCCGAGCTTGCACTGCCGGAAAGCTTTTCGGGTATCAACCCGCACAACCTCTACCTGTATGTGAAAGCATATCAGGCGGGTCTGCGCGCTGATACTGCTTCCGCGAAGACCCGTTCCGAGGTTCGCGGCGGCGGCAAGAAACCGTGGGCACAGAAGGGCCGCGGTGGTGCACGTGCCGGTTCACGCCGTTCTCCTGTATGGGTTGGCGGTGCCGTCGTTCACGGTCCGAACACCGGCCGTAACTACGACCAGAAAGTCAACAAGAAGCAGAAGAAGCTCGCGCTGAACTTTGCCCTTGACGCTCTGGCGAATGAAGGCAAACTCTTCATCGTTGATTCGATCGAGATCGCATCAGGCAAAACGAAAGATGCCAAGGCAATGTTTGACAAGCTGGGCGTCCGCGATGCGCTGCTCGTCAAGTCCATCGTTGATGAGAACACGTTCCTGGCCTTCCGTAACATCCAGTCAACTTACCTGGTTGAAGAGAATGAACTGAATGCATTCCTGGCATCAGCATACCGCGCTGTCGTTATCGAAAAAGCGGTATGGGAAAATCTGACTAAAGAGAGCTAAGATGGCTGATATTACAGATATTAAATCAATCGTTTACACTGAGAAAACGCTTGGTCTGCAGGAAGAGGGTGTCGTCGTTGTTCAGACATCCCCGCGCATGACCAAAAGCGGTCTCAAAGAGGTGTTCCGTGAGTACTTCGGTGTCATCCCGACACGTATCAACTCACTGAACCAAAGCGGTAAAACAAAACGCTTCCGCGGTGTCATGGGCAAGCAGAACGACTTTAAAAAGTTCTACGTAAAGCTGCCTGAAGGCGCGGCAATCGAATCGATGGCGGTGTAATCATGGCAATTAAAACCTACAGACCAATTACCCCGAGTCGCCGTTTCTATACGAACATCGACTCCGGTGACATTACAGCAAAGGCATCTGTCCGCTCTCTGCTGGTCAAACTGCCGGTTAGCGCTGGTCGTAACAACAACGGGCGCATCACATCCCGCCACAAGCAGGGTGGTGCGAAGAAACTGTACCGTATCATCGATTTCAAACGTAACAAGTTCGGCGTTCCGGGCAAAGTCGCTGCGATCGAATACGATCCATACCGCAACTGCCGCATCGCGCTGATCAACTACGCGGACGGTGAAAAGCGTTACATCCTTCAGCCGAAAGGCCTGACTGTCGGTGACGCTGTTGCCGCAGCAGCAGAAGGGCTCGACATCAAGCCGGGCAACGCGATGAAGCTCAAAAGCATTCCGGTCGGTACTACCGTCCACAATGTCGAGCTCAAGCCGGGCAAAGGTGCCCAGATGGTCCGCTCTGCCGGTACATCTGCTCAGATCATGGGTCGTGACGGCAAGTACGTCTCCCTGCGTCTGCCTTCCGGTGAGATGCGCTACGTCCTCGGCGAGTGTATGGCGACGATCGGTACTGTCGGTAACGAAGAGTACAGCAACATCGTCTTCGCGAAAGCCGGCCGTACACGCCACATGGGTATCCGTCCGCAGACGCGCGGTTCCGCGATGAACCCGATTGACCACCCGCACGGTGGTGGTGAAGGTAAAACAAACTCCGGTCGTCACCCGGTTACTCCGTGGGGTAAACCGACCAAGGGTGCGAAAACGCGTCGTAAAAAAGCGAGCGATAAGCTTATTATCACTCGTCGTAAGAAAGGTTAATCGATGGCACGTTCAGTAAAAAAAGGTCCGTTCGTAGACGACCATTTGATGAAAAAAGTGCTCGCAGCCAAAGAAGCGAAGAGCAATAAGCCTATCAAGACATGGTCACGCCGCAGCGTGATCCTGCCGGATATGATCGGTCTGACTATGAACGTCCACAACGGACGCCAGTTTGTACCGGTCTACGTGACAGAGAACCACATCGGCTACAAGCTCGGTGAGTTCGCTCCGACACGTACTTTCAAGGGCCACAAGGGCTCTGTACAGAGAAAGGGCTAAAAGATGGCAAGAGCACTGTTGAAATTTATCCGCGTCTCTCCGACGAAGTCTCGCCTCATCGCACGCGAAATCCAGGGCATGAACGCTGAAGAAGCGATCGCTGCACTGGAGTTCACGCCGAACAAAGCGGCGAAGATCATCTCCAAAGTCGTCGCATCGGCTGTCGCGAACAGCGGCAACGATGCCAGCGACTGTGTGATCACTTCTTGCCGTGTTGACAACGGTCCGGTTCTCAAGCGCTTCCGTCCGCGTGCTCGCGGTATGGCTAGCGGGATCCGCAAACCGACGGCACACATCTTAGTAGAAGTAGAGGGTAAATAATTATGGGTCAGAAAGTCAATCCGATCGGATTCCGTCTGGGCATCAACCGTAACTGGGAGTCCCGCTGGTATCCGAATTTCAAAAACGCACCGGCCAACCTGGGCGAAGACCACAAAATCCGTACTTTCCTGAAAAAGGAACTCTACTATGCGGGTGTGAACAACATCATCATCGAGCGTACGGTCAAGCGTCTGCGCGTCACCATCGTCGCAGCACGCCCGGGTATCATCATCGGTAAAAAAGGTGCTGATATCGAGAAGCTCAAAACGAAGCTTCAGAACCTGATCGGCAAAGATATTGCCGTCAACATCAAAGAAGAGAAAAAGTCGATGATCGCGGCGCAGCTCGTTGCTGAGAACGTTGCGACACAGCTGGAGCGCCGTGTTGCGTTCCGCCGTGCGATGAAGAAAGTAATGCAGAATGCACAGCGTGCCGGTGCCAAGGGTATCCGTATCGCCGTCGCTGGCCGCCTCGGTGGTGCTGAAATGGCACGTACCGAGTGGTACCGCGAAGGCCGCGTGCCGCTGCATACGCTCCGTGCCAAGATCGATTACGGTTTTGCCGAAGCGCACACGACTTACGGCATCATCGGTATCAAGGTCTGGATCTTCAAAGGTGAAGTCCTTTCCAAAGGTATCCAGCCGGAGCCGAAAGAAGAAGAAGTAAAACGTGAGCGCCGCGGTCGTGCTCCGAGAAAGGCGGATTAATCATGTTGATGCCAAAAAGAATGAAATTCCGCAAGTACATGAAGGGTCGCAACCGCGGTAAAGCGCGTAGCGGCTACAAACTTGCGTTCGGCGATATCGCGATCAAGGCAATCGAAGCGGGCCGTATCAACTCCCGCCAGATCGAGTCTGCGCGTATCGCGGCAACCCGTCACATCAAGCGCCAGGGTAAGATCTGGATCCGTGTTTTCCCGGACAAGCCGCTCACAGCGAAACCGCTTGAAGTACGTATGGGTAAAGGTAAAGGTGCGATCGACCAGTGGGTTATGAACATTAAACCGGGTCGTATCATCTTCGAAATGGGTGGCGTTGAAGAGTCCCTGGCACGCGAAGCGCTGACGCTTGCGATGCACAAGCTGCCATTCAAAACGAAAATTGTAACGGCGGAGATGGACAATGAAGTATACTGATTTGGCAGAGAAGACCTCAGCAGAACTGAGCGCAATGCTCAAAGAGAAGAAGACTGAGCTCTTCACGCTGAGACTGAAGCAAAAAACGATGCAACTGCAGAACACGAGCGAACTGCGTAACGTACGCAAAGATATCGCCCGTATCAACACTGCGCTCAGCGCAGCGAAGTAAGGAGACCCGGATGTCTAAACGTGAAATTCAGGGTGTAGTCGTCAAGAAAGCCGGTGACAAGACAGCGACAGTCGTCGTTGAACGCCGTGTTATGCACCCGCGCTACCACAAAACGGTCAAGCGCTTCAAAAAATATCTCATCCACGATGAGAACAACACGCTTAACGTCGGCGACGAAGTGATCGCGATCGAGTGTCGCCCGATGTCCAAGACGAAGTCTTTTGAACTCAAAAGCGTTGTAGCGACAGGAGTAGAGTCATGATCCAGAGCTTTACTCGTCTGAACGTTGCCGACAACACTGGTGCGAAAGAGATCATGTGTATCAAGGTTCTGGGCGGTTCCAAGCGCCGTTACGCTTCTGTAGGTGACGTTATCGTTGCTTCCGTGAAGAAAGCGCTCCCGACCGGAAAAGTCAAAAAAGGTCAGGTCGTCAAGGCCGTCGTTGTCCGTACGAAAAAAGAAGTACAGCGCGAAAACGGTTCTCTGATCCGTTTCGATGACAACGCCGCCGTCATCCTCGACGCGAAAAAAGAGCCGATCGGTACCCGTATCTTCGGTCCTGTTAGCCGTGAAGTACGCTATGCAGGGTTCATGAAGATCGTATCCCTGGCTCCGGAGGTTGTGTAATGGCAAAGTTTAACTTCAAAAAAGGCGATATGGTCGAGATCATTGCCGGTGACGATAAAGGCACCAAGGCAGAAGTTCTGATGGTCATGCCGAAAGAGAACAAGGTCCTCGTCAAAGGCTGCAAGCTCGCGAAAAAAGCGGTTAAGCCGACAGAAGAGAACCCGAAGGGCGGATTTATGAGCAAAGAGATGCCTATTGATGCATCCAATGTCCGCAAAGTGGAGGCGTAAGTTATGGCACGTTTGAAAGATAAATATCTCGCAATGAAACCGGAACTGCAGAGCAAGCTTGAGATCAAGAACGCAATGCAGATCCCGGCGGTCGAGAAGATCATCATCTCTGTCGGTACCGGCTTCGCGATGAAAGATAACAAACTGATCCAGAACATCCAGGACACGATCAGCCTGATCGCCGGTCAGCACGCGACAGTCGTCGATGCTCGTAAATCCGTTGCAGGCTTCAAAGTCCGTGAAGGGATGCCGGTCGGTGTCAAAGTCACCCTGCGCGGTGAGAACATGTACACCTTCCTGGACAAACTGATCGCTGTCGCACTGCCGCGCGTGAAAGACTTCCGTGGTATCCCGCGCAACGGTTTCGACGGCCGCGGTAACTACAACTTCGGTCTGAACGAGCAGCTGATCTTCCCGGAAGTCAACTATGATTCCATCATGCAGATCCACGGGATGAACATCACGATTGTCACAACAACACAGAGTGACAAAGAGGCATTGACCCTGCTCGAAGCTATGGGTATGCCGTTCGCGAAAGGGAGAGAGTAATGGCTAAGAAGTCCATGATCGCAAAACAGCAGCGCAAACCGAAATTCGCGGTTCGTGCTTATACACGTTGCCAGATCTGCGGCCGCCCGCACTCTGTACTCCGTGACTTCGGTATTTGTCGTGTTTGCTTTAGAAAAATGGCAAATGAGGGATTGATCCCAGGCGTCAGAAAGTCAAGCTGGTAAGCTTGAAACTCCTGACTGTTAGCAAGGAAAAATAAAATGGTAAATGATCTTATTGCAGACTCTTTGACCCGTATCCGGAATGCAGCGATGCGTCGCCTCGACGTCACAACGCTTATGCACTCCAAATCAGTCGAAGCAGTCGTTGGTATTCTCGCAGAGAAGGGCTACATTGATAGCTTTAACGTTGTCGAAGACGGTAACAAGAAAAGCATCAACGTTGTGTTGAAGTATGATGAAGCGGGTAAAACCGTCATCAACGAGATGAAACGCGTTTCCAAACCGGGACGCCGTATCTACAAAGGCCGTGACGAAATCAAGCGTTTCAAAAACGGCTACGGTACGATCATCGTCAGTACTTCCAAAGGTGTCATCCCGAACGATAAAGCTTACGAGCTCGGCGTCGGCGGTGAAGTACTTTGTACAGTTTGGTAAGGAGATAACACATGTCACGTATTGGTAAAGCTCCGGTCGCATTCCCGGCCGATGTGAACGTAACGGCTGACGGTGAGGTTATCACTTTCAAAAAAGGCAACAACACACGTACCCTCGACACGAAAGGCAACGTTGACTTCAACATCGAAGGCAACACGCTGACGTTTGCATCCAAGTCCGATGCACGCGAACACCGCGCTTTCTGGGGAACATACCGTGCCCTCGCAGCGAACATTGTCAAGGGCCTCACTGAAGGTTTCGAACGCAAGCTCGAGATCAACGGTGTCGGTTACCGTGCCGCGGTCCAGGGCAAAGTCCTGAACCTGCAGCTTGGTTTCTCCCATGACATCAACTACGACATCCCAGCGGGCGTTGAAGTTGCTGTTGACAAGAACGTTATCACCCTCAAAGGTGCTGACAACCAGCAGATCGGCCAGATGGCTGCCGAGATCCGCGCTTTCCGTCCGCCGGAGCCTTATAAAGGCAAGGGTGTCAAATATGTTGAAGAGCATATTGTCCGCAAAGCCGGTAAGACATCTAAGAAATAAGGGGTGAGCAGATGAATGCAAAAGTATTGAAAGCAAAAGTTTCAAAACGTGTTCAGCGCAAGCGCCGCATCCGTGCAAACATCAACGGTACGGCAGCGAAGCCGCGCGTCAGCATCTTCCGCTCAAACCGCTACCTCAGCGTCCAGGCAATCGACGACGCGAGCGCGGTGACACTGGCAGCTTCCAACACGAAGCCGCTGGGTGCGAAAGCGAACAAAGAGGGTGCGGCAGCACTGGCAGCAGATTTCGCAGGCAAGCTCAAAGCAGCCGGCGTCAGCGAGATCTTCTTTGACCGTAACGGTTACGTCTACCACGGCGTCGTTGCGGCCTTTGCCGATGCACTTCGCGCGAACGAAATTAAGTTTTAAGGACTGATCGATGAAAACTGTCAACAGAGAAGAATTCGAAGAATCGATCGTACACATCGGTCGGGTCACTAAAGTTGTCAAAGGTGGTCGTCGCTTCCGTTTCACAGCACTTGTCGTAGTCGGCAACAAGAACGGCGTCGTCGGCTTCGGTTACGGTAAGGCCAAAGAGGTCCCGGACGCTATCCGCAAAGCGGTAGACGAAGCGTTCAAAAACTTGACGGATGTTAAGATTAAAGGGACTACAATTGCGCACGATATCGAGCACAAGTTCAACGCAAGCCGCATCCTGATGAAACCGGCCTCCGAAGGTACCGGTGTTATCGCCGGTGGTGCGATGCGTCCGGTTCTCGAACTCGCGGGTATCCAGGACATCCTGACGAAATCCATCGGTTCGAACAATCCGAATTCGGTTGTCCGCGCGACAATCGAAGCGCTTGCGCGTATGAAAGGATAAGCATATGGCACTTGAAAACTTGACACCTGCAGCGGGCTCCACAAGCAATACAAAGCGTCTGGGCCGCGGTCAGGGTAGCGGTAACGGTAAAACCGCAGGTAAAGGTAACAAAGGGCAGAAAGCCCGCTCAGGTTACAATGCAAAGCGTAACTTCGAGGGTGGTCAGCAGCCGCTGGCTCGCCGTCTGCCGAAGATCGGTTTCACGTCACGTGTTGTTAAACCGTACGTTATCAACGTTGACCGCATTACAGCGGTTGCGGCACTCGACGAGATCACCGTCGAAGCGATCCGCGGTGTTCACAAGCTGGGCAAATCCGTGACGAAGGTTAAACTGGTCGGCGCTTCTGCGAAAGACCTTGCCTCCAAGATCAAAGACGAAAACGTTACAACAACCGGCAAGTAATGAACCAGCAGCTCATTAACAAGATCCTCATTACGATCGGGTTTCTGTTCCTCTACCGGCTGCTGGCCTACGTGCCGGTGCCGGGCGTAGACACTGCCGTCATCGCCTCATTCTTCGATTCACACTCCTCCGACGCTCTCGGTCTGTTCAACATGTTCAGCGGTAACGCTGTCGAACGCCTCTCCATCATTTCACTCGGTATCATGCCTTACATTACCGCGTCGATCATCATGGAACTGCTCGCAGCGACGTTCCCGAACCTCGGACAGATGAAGAAAGAGCGTGACGGTATGGTCAAATATATGCAGATCATCCGCTACTCCACCATCGCCATTACCCTGGTACAGGCGGTCGGCGTCAGCATCGGTCTGCAGAGCATGACAGGAAAAGACGGCAGCAGTGCGATCCTGATGGACCACGGCACTTTTGTCATGGTCGCGGCGATCTCTATGCTCGCCGGTACGATGCTGTTGATGTGGATCGGTGAGCAGATCACGCAGAGCGGGGTCGGTAACGGTATCTCTCTGATCATCTTCGCCGGGATCGTCTCTGCGATCCCTTCCGCGATCGGTCAGACGGTCACGATGCTCAACACGGGTGCGATCAGCTTTATTACGGTCATTGCGATCCTGCTGCTGATCCTCGTCACCGTCGGCGTCATCATCTACGTGGAACTCGGCGAACGCCGTATCCCGGTGACCTACGCCAAAAAGACGATGATGGCGAACCAGAACAAGCGCGTGATGAACTACATCCCGATCAAGGTCAACCTTTCGGGCGTCATCCCGGTCATCTTCGCTTCGGCGATCCTGATGTTCCCGATGACGGTTCTCTCATCCAGCACCAACCCGTATGTCCAGGCGGTCGCGGACCTGCTCAATCCGAGCGGCTACTTCTTCAACTTCCTGACATTCCTCTTCGTCGTCTTCTTCGCGTACTTTTACGCGTCGATCGTCTTCAACGCCAAGGATATCTCCGATAACCTCAAGCGCCAGGGCGGCTTCATCCCGGGTGTACGCCCGGGTGAAGCGACGAAAGAGTTCCTGAACGAGACGGCGTCACGCCTGACGTTCACCGGGGCGATCTACCTTGGCCTGGTCGCGACACTGCCGTGGATCATCGTCAAGGGGATGGGGGTACCGTTCTACTTCGGCGGTACGGCCGTCCTTATCGTCGTTCAGGTTGCTCTTGATACGATGCGCAAGATCGAAGCGCAGATCTATATGAGCAAGTATGAAACCCTCAGCGCGGTTGGTCTGTAACTCCCATGGCCATCGCGCTGCGCAAACCTGAAGAAATCGAAAAACTCCGTGCCGCCAACGCCATTGTCGGCGGTACCCTTGACCTTCTCCGAAAAGAGACCCGTCCGGGACTGAGCCTGAAGGAACTTGATGCCATGGCCGAGGATTACATCCGCAGCCACGGAGCACGTCCCTCCTTCAAAGGGCTCTACGGTTTTCCCAACGCCGTCTGTACTTCCCTGAATGAAGTGATTATTCACGGTATTCCCAATGATTACAAGCTGCAGGAAGGCGATATCATCGGCTATGATATCGGTACGGAACTCAACGGCTATTACGGTGATTCGGCCATCACCGTCCCGGTGGGGAAGGTTACGGAACAGGATGAGGCGTTGATCGCCTGTGCCAAAGACTCACTCTATTACGCCATCGATATTATCCAAGAGGGCATGCGGTTCAAAGAGCTTTCCATGGCGATTGAGCAGTTTATTCTCGAGCGCGGCTTTGTGCCGCTGCGCGGATTCTGCGGACACGGCATCGGGAAGCGCCCGCATGAGGAGCCTGAGATCCCCAACTACCTGGAAGGATCCAACCCGAAAGCGGGACCGAAGATCAAAAACGGCATGGTTTTCTGCATTGAGCCGATGATCTGCCAAAAAGAGGCCAAAGCGGTGATCCTGGAAAACGGATGGGATGTTGTCAGCAGCGACAACCTCCGCGGATCGCATTACGAACACACGGTTGCTGTCATCGGCGGCAAAGCGGAAATCTTATCATTACCCCAAGGAGCATAAATGGCAAAAGATGATGTCATTGAGGTTGACGGTACAGTAGTTGAAGCGCTGCCGAATGCAACATTTCGTGTAGAGCTTGAGAACGGCCACGTGATCCTGTGCCACATTGCCGGCAAGATGCGGATGCACTATATCAAGATCCTCCCGGGCGACCGCGTCAAGATCGAACTGACGCCGTACAGCCTGGACAAGGGCCGTATCACTTACCGTTACAAATAGGGCCCTTTCCCCCTGCGGAAATCCCCCTGATTTTCAGGGCGGTTTGCGCATCTTTTTTTAAACTTTTTGGATATAATTTCCCTCCTCGTCGGGATGTAGCGCAGTATGGTTAGCGCACCAAGCTGGGGGCTTGGGGGTCGCTGGTTCGAGTCCAGTCATCCCGACCACTTTTCACCGATTCTCTTTTTCAAATTTTGGTTACTATTTCAGATTTCACTTTCGCCTTTTCAGGCACGGAGAACCCTTTGCGGCAAATCAGCAACTATGTCTACTGCGATGACTTCATCGCCGAGCTGCGCTACGAGACCCGCCTGATGGCAAACCCCTATTACGACTATCCCTATCTCATCATCGAGAACTTTCTCTCGGCCGAAGCCTGCGCCGAGATTGCGGCGTATACCCACGATAAAAGTGAGGGGGAGCGGGCCAAAGTCAAAAAAAACTTCCACGGTGTGGTGGTTCCCGAGCTTGAGGAGGATATCCGAAAGACGGCAATCCACGAACTGCCCGACATTCTGCTCGAAGGGTATAAGCTCAGTTTTGCCTATTACCAGAAACAGATCGAAGACTATTTCAGCGTGGCACTGACGACGGCAACGGAGGTGCAGGCGTTGGAGTACACGCGGGGCGGCTTCTATATCAAACATGCCGATGACTCGAACGAGCTTGTCAACAGTGAGGGGGAAACGGTCGGTTTTGCCCAGGTCGCGCCCGAGCGGAAGATCACGACGGTGCTTTTTGCAACGTCGCACCGGGATAACGGCGGCGACGGGCTGCAGTTCGGCGGCGGCGAACTGGTCTTTAACTACCTCTTTGATGCGGAGAGCAGGCCTGTCCGTTTCCGTCCGAAGGCGGGGGATATGGTCATTTTCCCGAGCAATCCCATCTACAGCCACGAGGTCCTTCCTGTGTCCGACGGCTACCGGCTGACCCTGGTGCAGTGGCACGACGCGATCATCAGCTAGGGTCGGAGGACACAGCGCCAAACGATCAGGTATCAAAATTTTGTGTATAATGATTATGTTGGCTCATATAAATTCACATTAGAATAATTTATAACGGTTAAAGGAGAGAGGATGATCAAATCGAACATCTCCCTTTTCGAAGGGGTACTGCACCGTGCCTTTGACCGTTTTTATGAGGACCTGATCAAGAACGCCTATGTCGAGGAGTTTTTGAAAGGGGTCGACCTCGCCCGCCTCAAACAGTCCCAGCTCAGCAGTTTTCTTGAGGCCGTATATGATGAGGATGAAGCTTTTTTTGCACGCTTCAAACAGCTGGGGCTCTTCCATTTCAAAATGGGCCTGCCCTATGTCGAGTACCGCGGTGCCTTCGATACGCTCTATGCGTTTTTGATCGAAGAACTCGAAGAGGTGAACGACATCACGGGCCTGCCGGATGCGATTGAGCTCTATATCCGCCGGGCCATCAATGCTAGTGCCGCCGGTTACCTGGAGCCGAACCTGGACAACGACCAGAAGACCCTCGAGCGGCAGATCAAACAGCAGATCGGTATCCCTGCGGTCAAAGAGCATTTGGAGTGGATCCTCGAGGTTATTAAGGATATCCGGCTTATGAACCCCGAAGCGCGGATCGAGTTTGATGAACACCGCTGCATGTGCGGCAGCTGGCTGCACAGCGAGGAGCTTATCAAGTTTATTCCGGACGCGATGGTGCGTAAAGATATGCTCGATACGCACCGGGAGATCCACCTGATAACCAAGAATATCTACCGATCCATCCGCCGCGAAGACTACCACAAGATCTTTATCGACTACGTCATGCTGGTCCGCCAGTCGATGTACCTCTACAACGAACTCAATATCAACGTGACGCAGCAGACGCTGATTGACGACGTCTCCAAGGATGCCCTGACGGGGCTGCTGAACCGCCGGGACCTGATGGAGATCCTCAGCAGCGAGATCCGGCTGCACGGCCTTATCGGCAGTCTCTTCTGCGTCGTCATGTTCGACCTCGACCACTTTAAAGCCGTCAATGACACCTGCGGCCACCAGGACGGGGACGCGGTCATCGTCGGGATGGCGCAAACGCTTTCAGCCCATCTGCGCAAGACGGATCACATTTTTCGGTACGGCGGCGAAGAGTTCCTGGCGATCCTGCCGGGGACAACGGCAAAAGAGGCGTTTGCGATCTGTGAAAAAATACGGAAGGCGTTTGAAGTCCATACATGGGAGGGGTGTGTCATTACGACGCCGGTCACGGTGAGTATTGGCATCGCCGAATACAGTGAACGGCTGCGTGACAACCCCCGCCATCTCGTGTTCGAGGCGGATATGAACCTCTACAGCGCCAAACAGCTGGGCCGTAACAGAACCGTCATGTAAGGGGCCGGCCGTTACGACCATACTCCCGGAATATGGGTCCCGCACTGCGGACAGTTCCCCTGCTCGGTAAGGTGGTTCTGTACAAACTGGCCGATGTGGCCGCTGCGCTCGATCACTTTGAAACCGCAGTGGGGGCAGAAGGTCGATTCGCGGTCCTCGTCGTCGTAGTTGCCGATGTAGACAAAGTTGAGGCCCGCTTCCTTGCCGATCTCGTAGGCACGGATCAGGGTGGCCGGCGGCGTCGGCGGGACGTCGAGCATTTTGTACATCGGGTAGAAGCCGCTGACGTGCCAGGGGATGTTGACATCGAGGTCGGCCACGAAACGGGCGATCTTTCTTATCTCCTCGTCGCTGTCGTTTTTGCCGGGAATCAGCAGGGTCGTCACTTCGATCCAGATCCCTTTGTCGTGGGCATATTTGACGGTGTCGAGCACGGGTTTGAGTTTGGCACCGCAGATATCTTCGTAGAAATCTTCCGTGTACCCCTTGATATCGATGTTCATCCCGTCGAGGTAGGGCAGCAGGGTGTCGATGGCCTTGTGGGTCTCGAAACCGCTGGTGACGTAGATGTTCTTGAGGCCCGCTTCGTGGGCAAGTTTGGCCGTGTCGTAGGTATATTCGAAAAAAACGACCGGTTCGTTATAGGTATAGGCGATCGAATCGCAGCCGTATTTTTGGGCCAGGGAGACGATCTGTTCGGGGTTGAGCGGCTGTCCCGTGATCTCGTGGTGATGCTCCTTGGGGTACTGGGAGATGTCCGCATTCTGGCAGAATTTGCACGAAAAATTGCATCCGACTGTTCCAAAAGAGAAGGCCCTGCTCGCCGGCAGGAAGTGGAACATCGGTTTTTTTTCGACGGGGTCGACATTGACCGCCGCAGCCAGCCCGTAGGTCAGCAGCTGAAGCTCTCCTCCTTCGACTTTCCGGATGCCGCAGACGCCGTACTCGCCTTCTGAAAGTTTGCAGTGTTGATGGCATGCTTCGCAGAGGATGCGGCCGTCATCGAGTTTTTTTGATAACCATGCAGGGGCTGACATATATTCTCCTTTCAACGGTGTCGGGTGAGAAAACGGGTCGCCTGAATAGGAACTTCTTATATTCCATTATACACTATTCGGGAGACTGCAGCAGGAAGAGGGCGTTAGAGCGGGCGGATCTTTTTTTTGACGCTTTTGGGCAGGTGGGCGAAGGGGAGGGTGCGTTCTTTGCCGCTTGCTTGCGCGCGCAGGATGACGTTCATACTGTTGGGGTCGAGGCGCAGCAGCTGCCAGAGCTCCTGTTCATGTTCGAATACGATATTCAAATCGGCATAGGATTCGGCCGCTCTTTTTTTCGCCATCGCGCTATTTACGGTAGATTCCGGTCTCTTTGACCTCGATATCGCCGCTCTCCTGCAGCTGGACAAGGGCTCTTTTGAAGGCTTTTTTGCTCAGGCCGAAGGTCTTGGTGATGAGATCCGGATCGCTTTTGGAGTTATACGGCAGCATGCCGCCCGCCGCGTCGAGGGGGCCGAGAACCTTCGCCTGGTCGCTGCCGGCGCGGGCCGTTTTGCCGACGGGCTGCAGGCTGACGTCAAAGTTGCCGTCGGCGCGGACCTGTTTCACATAGCCGGTCCGGCTGTCGCCGACTTCGACCGGTTCGAAGATCTCGTTATCGAAGGCGAGCCCCTCGAAGGCATCGTCGACGATCACCTTGAACCCCAGGGGCGTTTTGGCGATAAAGAGCAGCTTCACCTCTTTGTTCGGGTGGTAGCCCCGCGGCGAATGCGAGAGGTACTTGCTGATTCGCTCCACCCCGACGAGACGGTCGGACTCTTCATCCTTGACAACCCGCAGAAAACGCTTCTCTCCGACTTTGAAGGGGGTTTTCTGGCGGTTCTTCGGTACCAGCAGGTCCTTGGGGAGCCCCCAGTCGACGAAGGCGCCGAATTTGGCGACGTCGACAACGGGGAAAAAGCCGAATTCGTCGCGCATCGCCGTCGGCCGGTCGGTGGTCGCGACGGGGCGGTCTTCGGAGTCCGTATAGACAAAGACCTCGAGGAGGTCGTCTATTGCCATATCATCGGTGACGTACTGGTTGGGCAGCAGGACGTCGCTGCCGTCCTTGGCCATCAGGTAGGCGCCGGGGACGGCAAAGCGGTCGATCCGGAGCATGTTGATGCGGCCGAAGTCAAGGGTAGGGGTGAGGGTACTATTCATACCGACATTATAGCCCAAAGCCTCCGCCGTTGGGAGGAGTCATTGTATAATGGGGCATGATGAAGACGATGGGGCGGGTTTGGACCGCGGGGCTCCTGGCACTATTGACACTGACGGGGGCGGACGCGGACGAATACCGTCTGGGCGAAGGGATGCAGGTCGGTAAAACGCCGCTCTATCTCGGCGGGTATTTCTCGCTGAATTACTGGAACAACTTCAAGGGGACGAGCGAGGTTGTTGTGGATGACCTGGCCGTCATGCTCTACGGCTCCAAGGGAGCGTGGAGCGGCCTGGCGGAGGTGGAGTGGGGTGACCTCTACCGGAAGCGCTACGGGTACGGCGCCCAGACCGATATCGACGGCACTCCCCACGCGGAACGCGTCTACGCGCAGTACGAACCTTCCGAACGCCTGCAGGTGACGGTCGGAAAGTTCAATACCCCGGTAGGGTACTGGAACCGGATGCCGGTCAATGTCCTGCGCGACACGACCTCGAGTCCCCGCATCACAGAGGAAGTTTTCCCCCGCTTTACAACGGGGATCGATGCCAAGATCATGACCGGTATCGTCAGCGTCAATGTCCTGATACAGATGACCCCCGATCTGGATGCGGCATTCAACGGCGAAAACCTCTATAACAATTTTGATATCGAACGCCAAAGCGGGATCGGGGTGATCCTGGAGCAGGGCGTCTGGTCGTCCGGCGTGAATGCCGGGCGCTATGAGGAGCGGGTCGAAGAGGAGTCGTGGAGCTACCTTTATGCATCGGGCCAGTACCGTACGGCGCAGACCAGGATCATGGCCGAAGCCGGTTACCGGCAGAACGATGACAATACCCGCAGCAACGCAGGCGGATACATCCAGGGGTCACAGCAGCTCTTTCTGAAGCACTACGCGGTGTTGCGCCTGGAGTACACCACGGACTATATCGCCAACTCCGACGACGGCATCGCCGTTGTCGGCTACACGTACCGGCCGCTCTTCCCCGTGGCCCTGAAGGGAGAATACCAGTTCCATACCCGGGAGAACGAGGACATGATGATTGTATCGTTCTCGATGCTTTTCTAGGATGCGGGTCATGACGAAACAGCTGCTCCTGCTCCTCTTCGCAATGGTACTGGGCGCGCAGGAGTGGGTACTGGTTATCCGGGCGGATGCTCCTCTGAAGACATTGAATACGGGCCAGATACGCGATATCTACCTCGGCAAAATGCGCTATGTAGGGGACTTCAGGCTCTTCCCGCTGCAACTGGGGGCGGGCGAACCGCTGCGGCAGCAGTTTGAAAGGGAGACCCTGAAGCTCTCCCGTGCGGCACTGAGGGAGTGGTGGATCCGGCGCCACTACCTCGGCCAGCGGCCCCCGAAGGTCGTGGGCTCCGCCGAGGCGGTCCTCGCCTATGTGCAGCAGGTCGAAGGGGCTGTGGGTTACGTCCCCTATTATATGGCCTTGGATGCGAATGTGACCGTGCTGCATTATGATGCCGGGGGTGCACGATGATCGCCTGGGTCCGGCGGCATATGGCCGTCAAGCTGCTTCTGCTTATCTTCCTGGTCGGCGTGGTGCCGTATGCGGCGATTCTCGCCTATACGCTCGTCAGCGAAGAAAAGCTCTATACGGAGCGCTTTTACGACGAGCAGCAGGGACGGATGGCCCAGGTGGCTGCGGACGTCGAGCATCACATCGCGCAGCTCTACCGTGAGTTGCACTTTCTGGCCGGTTCGGTCGTAATGGACGATCTCCTCATCAATGACCTTGACCGGCGGGTGGCATCACTGCTGGAGCGTTACAAAGCCGTGTATGATCTTGATTTTTCCCTGCTGGCACTCGGCCTTGACGGCCGCGTGATCGCCTCCACGGAAGTGATGCAGACGGGGAAGCCCTATGCCCGCTACCGGGCTTTCGAGTCGGCGGTGGGGCATACCTCTCCTTACCAGGCGGACGAAAAGACCCTCCTGCTGGATGTGCCGGTGCGTGCCGCGATGGGATCGGACCGGATCATCGGTTACCTGGTGATGGAGTACCGCACAGCGAACCTGCAGCGTTTCAACCTGGAGGGGCCCTCGGCGTCAACCCTGCTGTTCAACCCCGAGACGCAGTACAGTATCGGGGGCGCACTGCCGCCGTTCACGGTGGAGGGGCAGACGGGGACGGTAGAGTCGAAGCGGTCGGTCTGGTTTTACCGGGCGCTGGCACCGCAGCTGTCGGGATGGTACGTGGGGTACCATATGGACCGTGCACTGCAGCGTTCACTGATCGATGACCTCAACCGGTTGCTGACGCTGTTGCTGCTCTTTGGCGTCGGAATGATTGCCGCGGCCGCCTTCTGGTTTTCCCGCCGTATTGTCGCACCGCTCGGGGCCCTTCAGCGCCAGGCGTCGGATATGGTGCGGACCGGCCAGTACAGCCTCCCCGTTGACAGCGGCCGTACGGACGAGATCGGGCAGCTGGCACAGGCGTTCAACGCGATGGCGGGGGACATCCGCCAGGCCTTCGAAGCCCTGGAGCGGGAAAATGTGTTCCGCCTGCAGCGTCTGACGCAGATGATCGCGCTTTTCCACCGCCTGATGGAGACGGAGGAGGAGAGCGCCTGTCTGAAAACCGCCCTGACCGAACTGAAGACGCTCGCCCCCGAGTACAATGTCCGCTTTGCCCGTGCCGGCGCGTCAAAAGCGATGCCGACGCTCTTTGTCTACGACTTTGAGCATGAAACGCTCAAATATTACGGCTCGCTCATCCTGCCCGAAGGGCTGGCGGAGGAGGAGCAGGCGTTTTTCCGTGCGGTTGCCTCGATGATTGCGGCGCGCATCGGGCAGATCCGTGCCTATAACCGGCTGCGCCGCGACTCGGCGGCCAAAACGGCGTTTATCTCCCACCTCTCCCACGACCTGCGCACCCCGCTGCACGCCATCTTGTCCCAGACCCAGTTCCTCGTCGGTTACGGGCAGCTCGAAGCGGGGGCGCTTGAACGCATCGGGGGGATCGAACATGCCGCGCAGCAACTGCTGGGAATGGTGAACGATCTGCTGGACCTGGCACGGCTGGATGCCGGTAAATATGAGCCGGAACTCGAAACCCTCCAGACGGCGGAGATCGCTGAAATGTTCGATGAGGTCGGGGCGCTGCTTGCCCCCCTGGCGGAGCAAAAGGGGGTGACACTCCTTCTGCCGGAGTCCGTGCCGGACACGACCGTGGTTGCCGACCGCCGTTTTCTGCGGCAGATCATCCTCAACCTGCTTTCCAACGCCGTGAAGTTCACCGACAGCGGCAGCATAACGTGCGGGTTCGATACCGCCGAGTCGGTACTCTGTCTCCGGGTAGAGGACACGGGGCGGGGGATGACGGCCGAGACGCTGAAACATGTCTTCGAACCCTTTGTGCAGTCTGAGAAAAGGGATCGGGCACGCGGCGGCAGCGGCCTGGGACTGGCCCTGAGCCGGCGGTATGCCCAGCATATCGGTGCGGAACTGACGCTCGCCAGCGACGGCGTGGGACGGGGGAGTACGGCGCGTCTCTGCTTGACGACGCTGTAGGGCACAATCCCCGGCTGGCGTTACGTTTTAATGGTGTAGCCGACGCCGCGGACGGTCTGGATCAGCTCCGGGCGGTCAAGTTTCCTGCGGATATTGCGGATATGCACGTCGATAAGGTTGCTGACCGAAATCCGGTCGAAATCCTTGCTGATGTGTTCGTTGAGCTGGAAGCGGGTCAGGACGATGCCCTGGTGCTGCATCAGCAGTGTCAGCAGGTCGAACTCGGCCAGGCTGAGTTTGACGGGGGTGCCGGCCACGCTGACATCCCTGGCGATAATATCGACGACGACGTCGTCGGCACTGAGTTTGGAGGTCTTCAGCGGCGCGTCTCTGCGCAGGAGCGCACGGACCCGGGCAAGGAGTTCGATGCTCGAGTGGGGTTTGCAGAGGTAGTCATCGGCGCCGGTATTGAGGGCGTGGACCCGGTCGTCAACGGTAATGTTGGCCGAAAGCACAAGGACGGGGATAGGGATTTTCTGCTCCCGCCAGTCGTGCAGCAGCGTAATGCCGTCGCCGTCGGGGAGGTTCCAGTCCAAAAGGATAAGGTCGAAGTTCTGCTCCTGCATGGCGTGTCTGGCCCCGGCGACGCTGCCGACGGCAACGGTTTTGTATGCCTCCTGGTGCAGGGTCTCTTCAAGCTGCCGGGCCACGACGGTTTCGTCTTCGACGATCAGGATATCCACTTCGCCTCCTTTTGAAATCTATCCATCATTATACTAGGGGTTGGCAACCCTTCATCAAATCTTCATACAGTTGTTCCATACTGGCAGTGGAGAAAAGTGTCCGGGGCTTTCCCCGGCTACCAAGAGGAGAAGAAGATGGAAACGCGACTTTGGCGAAAGCTGTTGATGGCCGGACTTGCAGTCCTGTGGCTGGGAGGATGCCAGATGGCGACGACATCGGGCGAGAGTGAGAGTGACGACACCGTCAGCAGCGGGGGGACGGTCTGGGAAGGCACGGCGGCCGATTACACGCTCCTGGCCTGGAACGATCTGGGGATGCACTGCATGGACGGGAATGACTATTCGGTCTTTTCGATCCTGCCTCCCTATAACAACCTCAACGCCCAGCTGATCAAACGGGCGGGGACTTCCGACAAGCATGTGACCGGCGGGGTGACGATGACGTATGTCGCCGCGACGTCGCTGGACGGGAAGTACAACACGACGAGCGTTTATACCGACAGTAACGACCTGAAGACGAACTTCTGGGACTACGTGGGGGCACTGTTCAATGCGACTCCCGCGCCGGATACGGGCCTGACGGGCAACCACACGCCGGAGCTGAGCGAACATACGCTGAGCTACAACGCGGCAGAGCAGTGGTGGGAAGCGACGGGGCTGCCGATCACACCCTACAACGATGACGGCAGCAAGAACTACTACCCGATGGTGAACGTCACGGCAAAAGACGGATCGGGGAACGTGCTGGCGACGACCAAGGTCGTACTGCCGGTCAGTGACGAGATGGACTGCCGCGCCTGCCACGGCAGTGCGAGCGGATACACGGACGCGATGCCGGCGGGAGGCTGGGAAAACGATGCCGATCCGGAGAAAGATTATAAATGGAACATCCTGCGGCTGCATGACCAGGAACACCCTTCGGCGGTCAGCGCGCATCAGGCGGAGCTGCAGGCAGCGGGCTACAACGGCTATGATGATGCCGGCCTTTATACGACCGCCAAAAGCGGCAACCCGGTGCTCTGTGCGACCTGCCACAGCACCAATGCCCTGGGCACAACAGGGGTGAGCGGGACGAAACCGCTGACGGAGGCACTGCACGCTCTGCATGCCGAGGTGACGGACCCGACGAACGGGGAGACCTTGAACAGTTCAACGAACCGTGACGCCTGCTACCGCTGCCACCCGGGGGCGGCAACGAAGTGTCTGCGCGGGGCGATGGGCAAGGTCGGTACCATCCAGTGCCAGAGCTGCCACGGTAACATGAGCGCCGTCGGGGCACAGGGCAGGGTCGGCTGGCTGGAAGAGCCTAACTGTCAGGCCTGTCACCAGGACGGGAAACGGTATGAGACGGCGGTGACGGATATGCAGACGGGGACGCTGCGCGACGCCGTGGACAGCCGTTTTGCCACGAACCCGAACACACCGGCATCGGGCGTCAGCCTTTACCGTTTCAGCGCAGGGCACGGGGATATGCAGTGCTCGGCCTGCCACGGTTCGACCCATGCCATCTATCCGAGTTCGCATGCGGAGGATAATCTCCAGAGCATCGCGGTGCAGGGACATGAGGGGACCGTCAATGAGTGTCTGGCTTGTCATGATACCGTTCCGCGGACCAGCAGCGGCGGCCCGCACGGTATGCACAGCGTGGGGCAGTACTGGGTAGGTGAACATGGTGATGTCGCCGAAAGCAGCCGGATCGGCTGTACGTCGTGCCACGGCAGTGACTACCGCGGCACCTTCCTCTCCAAGACCTTCTCGGCCCGCAGCTTCAGCACCGAGTGGGGGACGAAGACCTTCGCCGCAGGCCACGCGGTCAGCTGCTACGACTGTCACAACGGTCCCGGCGGGGATTGATCCCCTGTCTGCGTGCCGTCCGGGCACGCTTCTTTCCTGCAATTTTATACATTTCACTATTCCTGTTTTCACAACGCTCAAAAGTCTGTTCTCACCGTTATTGGAGCATTTAACCATTTCTTATGACATTTATAAGTACTCTTTAAAAAGAAGGAGACTGTTATGCAATATATTAACCATAATAAAAATGTCATTTTGGCGACGGCAGCGGTGATGACACTGCTGGCCGGATGCGGCGGAGGATCGTCGGGGGGCGGTGCGGGCGACAATACCGATGCATTTATGATAACCGTCAAAACGGATAATCCCGGTACGACGACGAGCACGGAGTTCCGGATCCCGACGACGGGAATTGGATACGACTACAGCGTCGATTGCGACAGCGACGGCGCCGTTGAAGATGTCAATGTTACGGGGGATTATATCTGTACCTACCCCGCGGAGGGGAATTACACCGTTTCCATCACCGGTGCGTTCCCGCGGGTCT
Organism: Sulfurimonas sp. HSL-1656; assembly: GCF_039645585.1. Taxonomy (NCBI): domain Bacteria; kingdom Pseudomonadati; phylum Campylobacterota; class Epsilonproteobacteria; order Campylobacterales; family Sulfurimonadaceae; genus Thiomicrolovo; species Thiomicrolovo subterrani. The sequence continues at coordinate 2,379,985 of NZ_CP147915.1, read as the reverse complement.
ATTTCAACGAGGCATACGACAGTGACAAACTGCTCAGCGTAAAGCAGTGGGGGACAGGCCGGTGGAGCTCGATGGCCAGCGCTTTTAAGGGCTGCTCCAATCTGCAGTTTGATGCAGTGGATCAGCCGGATCTTTCGCAGGTTCAGGATATGAGCCGCATGTTGATGCGGGCGACGGCCTTCAATTCTGATATCGGGGATTGGAACGTCAGCAGCGTGACGAGTATGAACGGTATGTTCTGGTATGCCGGCGCGTTCAATCAGGACATCAGTGCTTGGGACGTCAGCAGCGTGACGGATATGAGCAATATGTTCAATTATGCCGGTGCGTTCAACCAGCCCATCGGTGTCTGGGATGTCGGCAGCGTGACGACGATGGCAGGTATGTTTCTCAATGCTGACTCCTTTAACCAGCCCATCGGCTCCTGGGATGTCAGTAGTGTCACGAGCATGATAGGCATGTTCAGTCAGGCAGACTCCTTTAACCAGCCCATCGGCGGCTGGGACGTCAGCAGCGTGACGAGTATGGCCAGCATGTTCTATCTGGCGACTGCGTTTGACAAAGATATCGGCTTCTGGGACGTCAGCAGTGTAACGGATATGCAAAGCATGTTTTACGGTGCAAGCTCGTTCAACCGCTATCTCGGTTTTTGGAAGGTCGGCAGTGTGACAAACATGAGCCAGATGTTCAGAGCTGCCTCTGCCTTCAACGGCTATATTGAAAACTGGAACACGGGCAGTGTCACCAACATGAATTACATGTTTGCCAATGCAGGAAGCTTTACAAATCATGACCTGAGCGTATGGAACGTGGCAAGCGTCACGGATTATTTTATGTTCAGTGTCGGCTGGGGTTCCGGAAATACCGAACCGGTTTGGCCGTAAACGCCATAGATAGTGTCGTGGCGTAAGGAGCAGGCGAACATCGTGACGCGGGATAGGCTCTCTATCCTGCGAGGGGCAGATCTTGCATTGCTCCCGGCCCCTTTTTTGATTTCTTTTACAATACAAGTATGATAATTAGTTATTTTCAAACATAGAATTTCTCTAATCTGAACTCTTTGTTACATCTTCATCCAATCTTCATTTAGCTCTCTCATAATGCTTGCCATTTTGTATAAAAAGGAGTTATATGAAAGGCAAAAAAATAGTTGCCGGTGTCCTGTGCGCGGCGTTGGCCTGCGCGTCGGCATCGGGTGTAAATACGAAAAGCGACGCGAACAGCGGCAAAAAAGGCGGGGGCGGCGACACAACGGCGGCAGCGACCTATACGCTGCTGGCCTGGAACGATCTGGGGATGCACTGCATGGACGGCAAAGACTATTCGGTCTTTTCCATCCTGCCGCCCTACAATACGCTTAATGCCCACTTGATTATGAAAACCGACGGCGGCGAGAAACATGTAACCTCGGGGGTCACGGTTACCTATACGGCGGCGGCGTCGCTGGACGGGAAGTACAACACGACGAGTGTCTATACCGACAGCAATGAGCTGAAGACGAACTTCTGGGACTACGTGGGGGCGCTGTTCCTGGCGAACCCCATGCCCGATGTCGGCCTGACGGGGAACCATACCCCCGAGATGACCGAGCATGCGCTGCACTACAATGCGGCGGAAAACTGGTGGGAGGCGACGGGCCTTCCTGTGACCCCGTATAACGACGACGGGAGCAAGAACTACTACCCGATGATCGACGTGACGGCGAAGGATGCATCGGGGAACGTGCTGGCGACGACGAAGGTCGTGTTGCCGGTCAGCGACGAGATGGACTGCCGCGCCTGTCACGGCAGTGCCAGCGGATACGCCGAGGCGATGCCGGATTCGGGCTGGGAAAACGACGCCGACCCGGAGAAGGATTTCAAATGGAATATCCTCCGCCTGCACGACGAGGAGCATCCCTCAGCGGTGAGTGCCCACCAGGCGGAACTGCAGGCTGCAGGCTACACTGCGTATGACGATGCGGGGCTCTACACGACGGCCAAAAGCGGCAACCCCGTGCTCTGTGCGACCTGCCACAGCACCAACGCGCTGGGGACGGCGGGTGTGAGCGGGACGAAGCCGCTGACCGAGGCGCTGCACTCCCTGCATGCCGAGGTTGATGACCCGGTGAACGGCCAGCCGCTGAACAGCTCGACAAACCGTGATGCGTGTTACCGCTGCCACCCGGGGGCGACGACGAAGTGTCTGCGCGGGGCAATGGGTAAGATCAGCAGCATCCAGTGCCAGAGCTGTCACGGCAGCATGAACGCCGTCGGGCAGCATGGCAGAGTCGGCTGGCTTGAAGAGCCCAACTGCCAGGCATGTCACCAGAACGGCATGCGCTACGAAACGGCCGTTACGGATATGCAGACGGGGACACTGCGCGAAGCGCTCGATACCCGTTTTGCGACCAATGCCGATACGCCGATGGCCGGCGTGAGCCTCTACCGTTTCAGCACGGGGCACGGTGAGATGCAGTGTTCGGCCTGCCACGGTTCGACCCACGCCATCTATCCGAGTTCCCATGCGGAAGACAACCTGCAGAGCATCGCGGTGCAGGGGCACGAGGGTACTATTGCCGAATGTACGGCCTGTCACGAGACGGTCCCGACGACGATCAGCGGCGGTCCGCACGGCATGCATACCGTAGGGCAGGAGTGGATCAGCAAGCACCGTACGGCTGCCAAACGCGACGAAACGCAGTGTGCGGCCTGTCATGGCAGCGATTTCCGCGGCAGTTTCCTTTCTGAGACCTTTGCGGCACGCAGTTTCACAGTCAGCGGCAAGAGCGTCAGTTTTGATGCCGGGCATGCGGTCAGCTGCTACGACTGCCACGACGGTCCGTAAAAAAGAGGGCATCGCTGCCGTCCTCTCCTTCTTCCGGTGCCACTTCGGCCGGCGGGGGGAGGATAATGCTGCAATTTAATAATACATTCAGATATTTTTAAGTAATATACGCCTCCACTTTACCGTTTTAAACACAATGCGTTGAGTATTTACATCTGTTTTTTGACAAGGCAGCTGCAAGTATTGGCAGGGTTAGAGTCCCGCCTGAAACGCGTAAAGCGTATCGCTGGTTATCGTGGGCCGTTTCCGCACGGCGGAATGCGGCTGAACCCATTTTCCCCGAGTGGGGAGAGTGTTTCAATTAAACCAACCAAGGGCATACAATGAAAGTACGTTCTTCCGTCAAGAAGATGTGTGATGACTGTAAAGTCATCAAGCGCAAAGGGATCGTCAGAGTTATCTGTAAGAACCCTAAACATAAACAGAGACAAGGATAAACATGGCACGTATTGCTGGTGTAGACCTTCCTAAGAAAAAACGCGTTGAGTACGGCCTGACCTACATCTATGGTGTCGGCCTCCACACGTCACGCCTGATCCTCGATGCTACGGGTATCGATTACAACAAGCGTGTCTATGAGCTCTCCGAAGACGATGTCGCGAACATCACGAAAGAGATCCGCGAAAAATACATGGTTGAAGGTGACCTGCGCAAACAAGTCGCAATGGACATCAAAGGCCTGATGGACCTCGGTAACTACCGCGGTCTCCGCCACCGTAAGGGACTGCCTTGCCGCGGTCAGAAAACGAAGACAAACGCACGTACCCGTAAAGGGAAGCGTCGTACTGTCGGCGCAGCGTAAGGAGCGATTGAATGGCAAAACGTAAAGTAACTCGTAAAAAAGTTGTCAAGAAGAACATTGCACGCGGTATCGTGCATATTTCTGCGTCTTTCAACAACACGCTCGTTACCGTTACCGATGAAATGGGTAACATGATCGCATGGAGTTCTGCTGGTAGCCTTGGTTTCAAGGGTTCCAAGAAGTCTACTCCGTTTGCGGCACAGCAGGCGGTTGAAGCCGCTTTGGAAAAAGCAATGGTACACGGCATCAAAGAGGTCGGTATCAAGGTTCAGGGCCCGGGTTCAGGCCGTGAAACAGCAGTTAAATCTGTCGGTGCAATCGAAGGTGTCCGCGTGACGTTCATGAAAGACGTTACTCCGCTGCCGCACAACGGTTGCCGCGCACCGAAACGTCGTAGAGTGTAAGGGGGCTATAGATGGCAAGATACAGAGGTCCAGTAGAAAAGATCGAAAGAAGATTCGGCGTCAGCCTTAACCTGAAGGGTGAGCGTCGTCTGGCAGGCAAATCTGCACTCGACAAACGTCCTTATGCTCCGGGTCAGCACGGCCAGCGCCGTAAGAAAGTGTCTGAATACGGCACACAGCTGAACGAGAAGCAAAAAGCGAAGTTCATGTACGGCATCTCCGAAAAGCAGATGCGTGCGATCTTTGCTGAAGCAAAACGCCGCGAAGGCAACACCGGTACGAACCTTGTTCTCCTGCTCGAGCAGCGCCTGGACAACGTCGTATACCGTATGGGATTCGCGTCTACACGCCGTTTCGCACGCCAGTTCGTTACCCATGGTCATGTCCTGGTTGACGGCAAGCGTGTCGACATCCCTTCTTACCGCGTCAAACCGGGTCAGAAGATCGAAATCCGCGAGAAGAGCAAGAACAACGTTCAGGTTGTCCGCGCGATCGAACTGACTAACCAGACGGGCATGGCTCCGTGGGTTGACGTTGACGGCGAGAAGAAGTTCGGGATCTTTACCCGCCTTCCGGAGCGTGAAGAAGTTGTTATTCCAGTGGAAGAACGTTTCATCGTCGAGCTTTACTCGAAATAATCTTTAAACGAAAGGCGCTTTATGAAAAAGATCAAAACAGCTCCGCTTCTGCCCGAAGAGTTCGTCGTCGAGCAGATCAGCGATACCGAAGCGAATATCATTGCCTATCCGTTCGAGACAGGTTATGCGGTTTCACTGGCGCACCCGCTGCGCCGGTTCCTGCTGAGCAGCTCGGTAGGCTATGCGCCGATCGCGATCAAGATCGAGGGAGCCAAGCACGAGTTCGACTCCGTGCGCGGTATGCTCGAAGATATTTCTGACTTTATCATCAACCTCAAAAGCATCCGTTTCAAACTGAAAAACGATGCCAAAGAGGCGACGATCGATTACAGCTTCGTCGGACCGTGCGAGATCAAAGGAAGCGATCTGATCAATGACGACGTTGACGTCGTTACACCGGACGCTTTCCTCGCGACGCTGAACGAAGATGCGACGCTGAACTTCTCACTGAAGATCTTCCAGGGGATCGGTTACGTCCCGAGCGAAGATATCCGCGACGAAGTCGAAGAGGGCTACATCGCTCTCGACGCGTTCTTTACGCCGGTCCGCAAAGCGACCTATGCGATCCAGAATGTCCTCGTCGAAGACAACCCGAACTTTGAGAAGGTTGTCCTCAACATCGTCACCGATGGCCAGATCAGCCCGCTGGACGCTTTCCGCAATGCCCTGAACGTCATGCATGCGCAGATGGCGGTTTTCAGCAGCGAAATCAGCATCCAGTCCCCGGCAACGATCGAACGTGCGGAAGCTTCCGAAGAGATCGGCAAGCTGACGGCACCGATCGAAGAGCTCGGCCTCTCGGCACGCAGCTTCAACTGCCTTGACCGTGCCGACCTGAAATACATCGGTGAGATCGTCCTGATGAGCCAGAATGACCTTAAAAACGTTAAGAATCTTGGCAAAAAATCGTATGACGAGATCGTTGAAAAGCTCGAAGAAGCCGGCTTCCAGGTCGGTCAGGAGATGAGCGACGAGACGATCAGCGTACTGAAAAAGAAAATTGAATCTGAATAAGGAACTGTCATGAGACATCGTCACGGATACCGCAAGCTCGGACGCACAAGCGCGCACCGCGCCGCCCTGCTGAAAAACATGAGCATTGCGTTGATCGAAAACGGAAAAATCGAAACGACGCTGCCGAAAGCGAAAGAGCTCCGCTCTTACGTCGAGAAGCTGATCACGACGGCACGCAAAGGTGACTCCAACGCGCACCGCGCCGTCTTCGCTTCCCTGCAGAGCAAAGAAGCGGTCAAAAAACTGATGAACGAAGTTGCACCGGAATACAAAGAGCGCAACGGCGGTTACACCCGCATCATCAAAACCAGAACACGCCGCGGTGACGCAGCGCCGATGGCTTTCATCGAACTGGTATAATCTTCCCCTCATGGGAAGATCCCTTTCCCGAAATTAAAAACAATTTTCTCCCACCGGCACAGAGCCAGCGTTATTCTCCTATACAGTAGATCGGTAACAAAACGGTTTCAGAATTCAGCTACGATGTTTATCAAATCTTCATAGTGCATTGACATAATCCACTCATTTCCGAGTGAGGAGAAACGATGCGGTATGTGAAAGAGATCATTACGGCAGGACTCGTCTTTATACTGTCCGCCTGCGGCAGCACGTCGAACGACGGCAGAGCGGAGGAAGTGGCTGCCGCGGAGTTCGGCAACAGCGGTGCGTATACGCTCCTGGCGTGGAATGACCTGGGGATGCACTGCATGGACGGCAGTGACTTCTCCGTTTTTTCCATCCTGCCGCCCTATAACAACCTCAACGCCCAGCTTATCCAGAAGGCGGGTACGTCAGGTAAGCACGTGACATCGGGGGTGGCGATCACCTACAGTGCGGTAGCATCGCTGGACGGCAAATACAATACGACAAGCCTCTATAACGATCACAGCAGCCTCAAGACAAACTTCTGGGATTTTGTGGACATTCTGTTCCACGGCTCCCCCCTTCCCGATACGGGTCTGACGGGCAACCATACACCGGACCTGGACGAGCACAACCTCTCTTTCAATGCGACAGCAAACTGGTGGGAAGCGACGGGGCTGCCGCTGACGCCCTATAACGATGACGGCAGCAAGAACTATTACCCGATGGTCCGTGTCGCGGCCAAAGATACCTCGGGTGCGCTTCTGGCGACGACGATGGTCGTACTGCCGGTCAGCGACGAGATGGACTGCCGGGCCTGCCACGGGTCGTCGAGCGGATACGTCGCGGCACGGCCGGCGGAGGGATGGGAACTCGACACCGATGCTGAGAAGGATTTCAAATGGAACATCCTGAGGTTGCACGACGAGAAGTTCCCGACAGCGGTATCGGACCACCGGCCGGAGCTGAAGACGGCCGGCTACAACGGCTACGACGATGCAGGACTCTACCCGACGGCCAAGAATGCCAACCCGGTGCTCTGTGCGACCTGTCACGGCAGTAATGCGCTTCCGGGTACGGGTATTGCCGGCATCAAGCCGTTGACGGAGGCGATCCATTCGTTGCATTCGGAGGTGAAAGACCCGGACAACGGATTGACGCTGAACAGTGCGACCAACCGCGACGCCTGCTACCGCTGTCATCCGGGTGCGGCGACGAAGTGTCTGCGCGGTGCCATGGGCAAACAGGACAACATCCAGTGCCAGAGCTGCCACGGCACGATGAGTGCGGTCGGGGCCCATACGCGCAGCGGATGGCTGGAGGAGCCGAACTGCCAGGCATGCCACCAGGAGGGCATGCGTTTTGAAACGGCGGTGACGGATATGGGCACAGGTACGCTGCGCGAGGCGCTCGATACGCGTTTTGCGACGAACCCGGATACGCCGGCGGCGGGGGTGAGTCTCTACCGTTACAGCACGGGGCACGGCAGTATGCAGTGTTCGGCCTGCCACGGTTCGACGCACGCAATCTACCCGAGTTCGCATGATGAGGACAATATCCAGAGTATGACGGTGCAGGGGCATCGAGGGACGGTGGCCGAGTGTACGGCCTGCCACGACACCGTACCGTATACCCACGATGCAGGCCCGCACGGTATGCACACGGTATATCCATCGGAGGTTTACCCGCACAGTACGGTGGCAAACCATGATCGCGCATCGTGCAAAGCGTGTCACGGGGACGATTACCGCGGAAGTATCCTTTCCGGTACATCCTCAGAGCGCAGTTACACGACGGCGTGGGGAACAACAAATTTCAAAGCCGGCCACATGGTCAGCTGTTACGACTGCCACGACGGCCCTGAAGGGTACTGAAGCCGCTCCACGTTCCCGCCGTCGTTCCCCTTTCGGTATCGGGGCATTTGTGCCAGACGATTCGGACGTCTTAGCATTTGGAGGCCTTTTCGCTACAATGGAGCAGAAGGCTTCAAAGGAGTGCTCATGCAGTTCGGAAAGTTCTACGGGGAGTTCTCGCGGCTGGGCGAATACGGATCACACCTGTTTCTGTTGGCGGCACGACTGGCGGTGGCTACGGGGTTCACGGAAGCCGCCCACCTCAAATGGGAGGCGATCAATGCGACGGCAGAGTGGTTCGACGTGCTGGGCTATCCCTTTCCTCTCTTCACCGCCTATCTTGTCTCTTCGGTTGAAGTGATCGGGGTCGTGTTGCTGGCGCTGGGGTTTCTGACGCGTCTCATCACGGTACCGCTGATGATCATTATGGTGACGGCGATCCTGACGGTCCATCTTCCCAACGGATTCGAGTGCAGCAAAAGCGGATTTGAGATCCCGCTCTATTATTTCATCTTCCTCGGTATTTTCTTCAGCCACGGCCCGGGAAGGTACAGTCTGGACCACCTTTTCTTCAAGGGAAACTGAGATGGATCAGCTTCTCGACTTCATCCAGGGGGAACACGGATTTCCCATCCTGACGTTTCTGCTGGAGGGGACGGGGGCGGTCCTGCTGCTGCTGGCCGTCATCGTCCTGATCTATGACCGGTATATCCAGCGCGAGAACCAGCTGCTCATCAACTACCCGCTGATCGGACGGATGCGCTATGTCTTTTATGCCCTGCGCGACCCGATGCGTCAGTACTTCGGTGACGAGGAGTTTTTCGACTCCTTCGACAAGGTCAAATGGGTCTATAATGCGGCGGAGAATAAGGGGCTCGTCTCCTCCTTCTCCCCCGGTCAGCCGCTGCACGGAACACGCCTGACCCTCAAAAATGCCAATATTGTCCTGAACAGGGAGGAAGTCTCCGATCACCTGAGTGTCACGTTCGGCAGCAGTGTCCGTTTTCCTTTTACGGCCGCATCGGTCGTGGGGCGTTCGGCAATGAGCGACGGCGCTATTTCGCCCGAAGGGACCAAGGCGTTTGCGTGGGGGGCATATCTGGGCAATTTTCCCATTAATACGGGGGAGGGCGGTCTGACATCCAATTTTCTCATGACGCACCGTTTCGACCCCAAGAACTGCCGTTACATGCAGGCGGTACGGGGAACCCTGTTCGCCCGGGGGGTCTACCGGCTGATGCGGCTGCTCGCCAATCCGGCGATCGCCGAACGGGTCTACCGGCACATGGTGCTGGAGCCCAAAGAAGAGGAGACGTATCTGCTCGACCCTGTGTCGCTGAACGGCTACCGTATCGACTGGAATGCACCGTTTGAAGCGTTTCCGGAGACCGTGCCGGGGGACCTGCCCGATATCATTTTCCAGATGGGCAGCGGGCTTTACGGGGTGCGTAACGGCGAGGGGAAATTTGACGCCGAACGCTACCGGAAGGTGATGCGCTTTTGCCGGATGACCGAGGTAAAGCTTGCCCAGGGGGCAAAGCAGACGGGCGGAAAGCTGTTGGCGGAGAAGGTGACCGATGCCGTCGCCTATTACCGTGGCATTGAAGCGTTCAAGGATATCAACAGTCCCAACCGTTTCCCCTACGCCCGGACGCTGGAGGAGCTGTTTGATTTCGTCGGGGAGTTGAAGCGGCTCTCGGAGAAACCGGTCGGGATCAAGATCGTACTTGCCTCCGCCGATGCCTTTTCGCCGTATGCGGCACTGATCGAGACCCGCCTGGCGGAAGGGTCGGACGCTTTCCCCGATTTTATCACCATCGACGGTGCCGACGGCGGCAGCGGCGCGGCGCCGCTGGAAATGATGATGAGTGTCGGCATGACGCTGCAAAAAGCCCTCTATGTCGTCGACCGCGACCTCAAACGTATCGGGGCGCGGGAGAAGGTAAAGGTCATCGCCAGCGAGAAGGTGCTGACGCCGGACGATGCGACGCTCCTGCTGGCGCTCGGGGCGGACTATGTTGCGATCGCACGTGCTTTCATGATGTCGGCGGGCTGCATCCGCGCCCGGGAGTGCTCCGGGGCCAACGGGCGCCACTGCCCCGTCGGGCTCGCCACGCAGGACCGGAAAAAACGTGCCTCCTTCCTCATTGCACAGAAGGCGCGAAGGGTCGCGAACTACCACCGGCACCTGCAGGAGGGGATACGGGGGTTGATGGCAGTGATGGGGGTGCATTCGCTTGGGGAGCTGGATCATACGCGCCTGGATGTCCGGGACGGCAGCGGCGGGCGGATTCGCGACGTCGACGCCTATTTCGAGGCGGCGGTCGCGGGCTAGGCAGGAAAGGCTAAAGGGGGCTATGGCATCCTTCGGTAATCAAAAGCAGGGGCTGCCCGGCATCCAGAGCATGGAGCGCGGCGCTGCTTCAAAGGGAGAAAAGATGGCGGAGATCGGTTTCGGCACCTACCGTGTCAGCGATGAGAACCCCGAACATATCGAGGCGCTGCGCATGGCCGTGAGCGCAGGGGTCAGGCTCATCGATACCTCGACGAACTACATGGACGGCGGAGCGGAGCGTGCCATCGCCAAAGCGCTGCGTTTCATGGAGGACGACGCCCGGGAGAAGGTGCAGATCGTCAGCAAGTTCGGCTATATCCAGGGCAGTACGATGGCGCGTCTGGAAGCGGGGGAGCAGTTCGAAGAGGTTGTCGAATACGCGCCGCACGTTTTCCACTGCATCCACCCCGGTTTCATGTGGGACCAGCTGGAGCGTTCGCTGGAGCGGCTGCAGGCGGCGTCACTGGAGTGCTACCTGATCCACAACCCGGAGTACTTCCTGCTGGACGCTCTCAACAAGGGTCAGGAGCGCAGCGAGGTGCTCGATGCGATGAACGACCGCCTCTACCGTGCGTTTGTTGCCCTGGAAAAGGCGGCGGCTGCCGGGAAGATCGACGGCTACGGCGTCAGTTCGAACAGCTTCGCCAAAGCGGCGTCTGACCCGGAATTCCTCCCCTACGAGGATCTCGTCGCCCTGGCGATCCACGCCGCGGAAAGTGCGGGCAATGCCCACAACCACTTTACGACGGTGCAGCTGCCGCTCAATCTGCTGGAGACGGAGGGGCTCAAATGTGCGGCATGGGCGAAGGAGCACGGACTGAGGGTGCTTACCAACCGCCCTTTGAACGCCCAGCACGGCACGCAGATGTACCGGCTGGCGGACTATCCCCCCTCACCGTCGTACGATGCGCACCTCAATGAACTGCTGCAGCTGTGCGATCACGACGCGCTGGCATCGCTTGGGAACCTGATTCAGCAGCTCGACGAAGTGAAACACCGTTTCGGCTGGGTCGGCGAATACGAGTCGTTTCTCTACGGCCAGGTGATGCCGCATATCCGCCAGGTGCTCGAAAAACTCGGCGAGGCCGAGCGCGGTGCACTCGCACAGCAGCTGGTGCTCTTCCTGGAGGCCTACGGTGCCGCCGTGGCCCATGAGTGCAGCCTGAAAGTGCGCGATACTATAGGGCCGCAGCTCGAAGCGTGTGAGCGTCCGCTGCAGGAGTGCGCCCTGGCATTTTTGCTGCAGCGGCCGGAAATTGACGTCGTCCTGCTCGGCATGCGCAAACCGCGTTATGTTGCCACAATACTCGAAGCCTTTCCCGTTGACTGAGGGATCGGCGTCTGCTCGTTAAATTTATGACTTGTTAAGCGCATTTTTCCTATTTTATGATCATAAAATTGTCGACAGGTGTCGAAAAAAGGACAATCATATATGATTCCGTTTACAGATGAAGAACTGTACGATCCGGTGAAAAACGTCATCGAAAAGGTACGCCCCTCTCTGGCGCTTGACGGCGGTGATATCAAACTGCTGGGCGTCAAGAACGGTGTTGTCTACGTGCAGCTCGGCGGAGCCTGTGTCGGGTGCGGGAGCTCGGGCAATACCCTTAAATACGGGGTCGAGCGCCAGCTGCGCATGGATATCCACCCCGAGCTGAGTGTCGTCAACCTGCCCATGGGCATGGAAAACCAGATGGACGCCGTGTAGGCGCCCGTCGAGAGATAACAAAAAATACGTTATAATAGATTATCTCTAGAGAGAGAAATGCATACGATTTTTGAAAGAAGGAAGAGCATGAAACCAGTCAACAAATATAAAACGCTTGCCCTTGCTAACGAAAGTTTCAACCAGGAAAATTATGAAGAGGCATTGCGTCAATACGCGCAGGTGCTCCAGGATTACCCCGAATCCAAAGAGGCCTTTAACGGCGCGATTCTCGCCGAGATGGCAATGAGCGGCGAAGAGGCGGCCGAGGCGCTGTTCGACTACTACGAAGTTCTGCGCGAAGAGGATGCGGAACAGGCCGATACGGTCATCGCCGAGATCCTGCAGACAATGGACGGGACGGTCGACCAGTTGACGTCACTCTTTACCGAACCGATGCGCCAGCGCCTGGATTACGAAGACGGGATTCTCTACGACGATTTCCGCCAGCTTGTCAAAGAGCAGGGGGATTTCAAAACGATTTTCGAGAATATCATGTTCTCCACGCGGGTGCTGATCACCGAAAAAGAGGAGTTCATCGACTTCCTCAGCCAGCTGAATAGACACGGGTACCACAAGATGGCCATGAATTACATCGAGACGGCCCTCTCCATGTACCCCAACGACGACCAACTGCGCGCCCTGCTGCGCGACATTCTGAAGAGCCGCCCGGTTGAAGATAGCGCTTCCTGATCAACCGTTCCGTTTTGTAACGGAAAACTCCGCGGAGTGCGACGCTGAGACGGCGTTCGTTCTCACCGGACTGAACCGCCGCTACCTGGACGATGCCAAGGCGCGCGGCGTCCACTCCGTTATCTCCCCCGCCGACGTCGCTTCCCTCTTCGGTCTTGACCGTATCAAGGTGATCGGGATTACCGGTACCAACGGCAAGACGACGACGGCGAGCGCCATCTACTCCATCCTGCTCGATCTCGGCCATAAGGCAGCGATGCAGGGGACCCGCGGCTTTTTCATGAACGATGCCGTCGTGGAGGGGAAAAGCCTCACGACGCCGACGCTGCTGGAGACCTACCGCCATATCTACCAGGCGGTCGCCGCGGGGTGCGAATACTTCGTCATGGAGGTGAGCTCCCACGCCATCGTCCAGGCGCGGGCAGAGGGGATCGAATTTGCGCTGAAGATCCTCACCAACATCACCCAGGACCACCTCGATTACCATGAGACGCTCGAGGAGTACATCCGTGTCAAGAACAGCTTTTTTGCCGACGAAGGGAAGAAACTGATCAACAAGGACGAGGCAAAGGCGGATTTCAACATCAAAAACGCCTTTACCTACGGGGCAGAGAACCCGGCGACCTACAAGGTGGTGGCCTATTCGCTCAACGAAGGGATCAGCGCCGTCGTGCAGCACTTCGGGAAGGTTCACACCTTCCACAGCCCGATGCACGGTTTTTTCAACGTCTATAACCTGACCGCAGCCGTCGCAGCGGTGCAGCTCGTCACCGGCGATGACCTCGAAGCGGTCTGTGACGCCGTCAGCGGATTCGCGGGTGTGAGCGGGCGGATGGAAGTGGTCAGCGAATCTCCGCTCGTCATCGTCGATTTTGCCCACACCCCCGACGGGATGGCGCAGGTGCTCAACGCCCTCAAGGAGAAGGAGATGCTGGTCGTCTTCGGCGCAGGCGGCGACCGCGACCGCTCCAAACGCCCCCTGATGGGCCGGGTGGCGGAGAACCTTGCCAAGAAGGTCTTTATCACCAGCGACAACCCGCGCAGCGAAGACCCCGATGCGATCATCGCGGATATCCTCGGCGGGATGACCCACCCGGAGAAGGCCGTGGTCGAACCCAACCGCAGAGCGGCGATCGCCAAGGCGCTCGAAACGCGCAGCGGGGACGAAGTCGTCGTCGTCCTCGGAAAAGGGGACGAGCAGTACCAGATCATCTACGACAAGCAGTTTCCTTTCGACGACCGTGAGGTCATTCGTTCACTGTTAAGTGAGGTTTGACTATCATTACGGTTAAAAAAGGCGGTAGGGTGAAACGTTTTTTGGTTATTACGGCGCTGTGCCTCGGGGTACTGCATGCCGACGCGACGTTGCATGTCGGTCTCGGGGGCATTGCGGGGAGCGAGGATTTCCGTGTCGAGAACCCCGGAACGTCCGACCGTACAACGTCGGCAACGCTGCAGGGCGTACAGCTCAAGGCGGGCTACGGCGACATCCGCGGGTACGCGGTCGAAGTCGACCTGGGGTACGGCCGCTACGATAAGAATATCTTCTCGGAACGCGATACCGACTACATCTATTTCGACATCAGCCTCATTAAGGCCTTCGATTTTGATATGGGCTTCTACCCCTTTTTCAAACTCGGGTTCGGTGCCGGCGAGCTTGAGGTGCGCCGCACGCTGACGAAATCGGTCAGCTCAGGCAGCTTTTTCGCCGGTCTCGGCTCCTATCTGCCCTTGGGACTCGGGTTTGACCTGGAGGCCTCCGTCATCTACCGGGCCAAAAGCTGGGAAGATGCTGATATGATCAGCAACCAGACGGAGACGGCCTCGTCCATCTTCGAGCCGTACATCGGCATCAACTACCGTTTTTAGGAGAGGGCATGTACAGCAGAGGGATACTTATTGCCGCCGCATGGCTGCTCGTCGGCTGCGGCGAGAACAGCAACACGCCGCTGGCCGGCGATATCGCGTCGATCGCCGTCGAGGCGAACGCCACCACGTTCTACGCGACCCAAAACGTCCAGATGACCGCCGTCGCCTCCTATACGAACGGCGTGCCCGACAGCAACGTCACGGAGTTTATTGACTGGAGCGAATCAAACAGCTCGATCGCGACGGTTGATGTCAGCGGGCTTGTCGCGGGGGCCAGCGACGGCGGCGATGTCGAGATCACCGGCAGCTACAACCAGTTCTTCGACACGGCCGTCATCCACGTCCACGCCCTGACATCGGTCACGCTCTCCATCGAGAACAACGAGACGAATCTCTCGCAGGAACAGACGTTGCAACTCCAGGCGCTGGGAACCTTTGACGACAATACGACGCTGGACGTGACCGAGAGCATGACGTGGATACTGGGCAACGCCGGGGAGAGCAACGCGACCCTGGAGCAGAACGGTACCCTCTACACGGGGGATGCCAACGGCACTCTCGATATCAACGTGACGCGTTACGACGTCAATGCCTCGCTGACGGTCACCGTCATGCCGTAAGCAGCGCCTTCGGCGTTGTCTTAAGCCTTCCCACTAACTTTTTCGCTAAATTCGGCCGGCTTGACCGTTGGCTATAATACGCGAGTTTTTTCAAATTCTATTCAAAACGGAGAATACCATGGGTGTACCACAGCCGGCTTTCTATATTTTCAAATGTGAGCAATCTTCCCCTCCGGGAATGCCCAAACCGTCCTGCGTAAACCCGCAGACACAGGATCTTTTCCAGCATTTAGCACAGACTTTGATGCAAAAGGGTATAATTGCGACAGTACAACCGGTCCGTACGGCGTGTCTTAACCGCTGTAACGTCGGCCCGGTGATGTTGGTCGAACCGGGACATTTTATGTACGCCGGTCTGAACAAAGACAAAATCACGCGCATTATCGATGAACACATCATCGGCGGGACGCCGGTCGAAGAGTACATCATTCCGGGCGAACTGTGGGATGCACCGATCTCGCCGGAAGCAATGCAGCAGCAGATGGGAAGATAAAACATACATGACGATCGAAATGCTTTACAGCAAAATTCACCGTGCCACCGTCACGGATGCGAACCTCAACTACGTCGGTTCCATCACGATTGACGAGGAGCTGCTCGAAGCCTCCCGCATGCGGGTAGGCCAGAAAGTGGAGATCCTCAATATCAACAACGGCGAGCGCTTCTCAACCTACATCATCCTTGGTGAACGCGGCAAACGCGACATCTGCCTCAACGGGGCGGCGGCGCGCAAGGTGCACAAAGGGGACAAGGTAATCATCGTCGCTTATGCGACCTTTGACGAGAGTGAGTTGGATACCTACAAGCCGACCGTCGTCCTTGTCGACGACGACAACGGCATCACGGATGTACTGCACGAGATCTGATGTTTGACAAAATGAATCTGGGCGACATGGGCAAAATGCTCGAGCAGATGCAGGCGAAGGCCACCGAAATGGAAGCGGAACTCGCCGAACGCACCTTTACCGTCAAAACGGGCGGGGGCATGGTACGGCTCGAGATGAACGGCAGGGGCGAAGCCATCGATCTCGAGATCGACGACTCGCTGCTCGAGGACAAAGCCTCGCTCCAGATCCTGCTGATCGCGGCCATCAACGACGCGGTCAAGATGGTCGAAGACAACAAAAAACACTCCGCAATGGGGATGCTCGGCGGCATGAACCCCTTCGCCGGCAACTGATCCCGCATAACCTCCCTTTGTACAAATTCATGTTACCATTTCACCATTAAACCGCACGGAAGAAGCATGGAAGAGTTTGAACGCTTTTTACAGGACAATCTGCCCCGTGCGGAGAGTTTTCACCCCCACTACGATACGGCCCTCTCACTGATGCTGACCGCCGGCGGGAAACGTTTCCGACCGGCCCTGCTGCTGGGGGTGGTGCGCGCGTTCAACCCGCTGCTTGTCGATGCGGCCAACCACGCGGCGCTGGCCATCGAGATGCTGCACACCTATTCGCTGATCCATGACGACCTGCCGGCGATGGACGATGCGGATCTGCGCCGCGGTTTCCCGACGCTGCATACCCGCTATGACGAGGTGACGGCGATCCTCGTCGGCGATGCCCTCAACACCCATGCCTTCGAAGTCCTCTCCGAGGCACCGTTTTCGGACCGGACGCGGGTGCGGCTCATCAACCTGCTCGCCAAAAACGGCGGCAGCGACGGGATGGTACTGGGACAGGCGATCGACTGTACGTTCGAGCAGACGAAGCTCGCCCTCGACGAGGTGAAGTTCCTGCATACGAACAAGACGGCGAAGTTGATCGCGTGCGCGCTGCAGATGGGGGCGGTCATTGCCGGCCAGAAGACCCTGGAGCAGCCGCTGTACGACTTCGGGATCGACCTGGGGCTGCTCTTCCAGATCCAGGATGATATCCTCGACGTGACCCAGACGAGCGAAGAGGCGGGCAAGACGACGAACAACGACGAGGCGAAGAACAGCTTCGTCACCCTCCTGGGACTCGACGGTGCCGTGGCGGAGGCCGACAAACTGGCCGCGGAACTCGAAACGCAGCTTGAAAGTTTCGATGAGCGTTTGTACAAAGAACTCTCACCGATGCTTTTAAGCTATATCAATCGACACAAATGAATTCAACAAGGATGACAATGAGCGACAATACGATGCGCGCCAAAATGGCGAATACGATCCGCTTCCTTGCGGCCGACATGGTCCAGAAGGCGAACTCCGGCCACCCGGGTGCCCCGATGGGCCTGGCGGATATCGCCGTCGTGCTCTCCGAGCACCTCAACCACAACCCCAAGAACCCCAAGTGGCTCAACCGCGACCGCCTCGTCTTCTCCGGCGGCCATGCGACCGGCCTGATCTATTCGCTCTACTACCTCTGGGGTTACGGCCTCGAGATCGAGGACCTCAAGCAGTTCCGCCAGCTCGATTCCAAGACGCCGGGCCACCCGGAATACGGCCACACGGAGGGGATCGAGATCACGACCGGTCCGCTGGGCCAGGGTGTCGCCAATGCCGTCGGTTTTGCGATGGCCTCCAAGTACGTCGGTGCGCAGGTGAACTCCGAGACGGCCAAAGTGATCGACCATCACGTCTACTGCCTCTGCGGCGACGGCGACCTGGAAGAGGGGATCAGTTACGAGGCGTGTTCCATCGCCGGCCACAACCAACTGGACAACCTGATCCTCATCTATGACTCCAACCGCATCACGATCGAGGGTTCGACGGATCTGAGCCTCAGCGAAAACGTCGCGCAGCGCTTCGAATCGCAGGGGTGGGACGTTCTTGAAGTGGACGGACACGACTACGACGCGATCGACGCCGTCATCACCGAAGCGAAGACGCGCATGAAACCGGTACTCATCATCGCCGATACGACGATCGCTAAGGGCGCGTGCGAGATGGAAGGCTCCCACCACTCCCACGGTGCACCGCTGGGTGAGGAGATCATCTGTGAGGCGAAGACGAACTGCGGTTTCAACCCGAACGAGGCGTTCCAGGTCGACGAAGACGTCCTGGCCCGTTTCCGCTGCGCCGTTGAAGCGGGCGACCTGGCTGAGCGTGAATGGAAACACCGCCTTGCCACCCTCCCGCTGGTTGAGCAGAACGAAGCGCTGAGTGCCCTGACCACCCCGGATTTCTCCCGCATCCAGTGGCCGGTCTTCGACAAGGCCGATGCGACGCGCAACACGAACGGGAAGATCCTCAATGCCGTTGCCAAGGCGATCCCGGGCTTCCTCGGCGGTTCGGCGGACCTCGGCCCGTCCAACAAGACGGAGCTCAAGGACCTCGGTGAGTTCCCGCGCGGCAAGAACATCCACTTCGGTATCCGCGAACACGCGATGGGGGCGATCACGAACGCCATGGCGCTTTACGGTCCGCTGATGCCGTTCAGCGCAACTTTCTTCGTCTTCAGCGACTACATGAAGCCGGCGGCGCGTATCGCGGCGCTGAGCGGTATCCAGCACTTCTTCATCTGGACGCACGACAGCATCGGCGTCGGGGAAGACGGCCCGACGCACCAGCCGATCGAGCACCTGGGTCAGTTCCGCGCCCTGCCGAACTTCTACGTCTGGCGCCCGGCGGACGGCAACGAGAACATCGAAGCCTGGAAGTGGGCCCTGGCCAAGACCGACGCCCCGTCGGCGTTCGTCTGCTCACGCCAGAACCTTCCGCTGCTCGACGCCCCGGCCAAGGGAAGCGCGGCACAGGGCGGCTACCTGCTGAGCGAAGAAGCGGATGCGGCGATGACGCTGATGGCCTCGGGCTCGGAAGTCGGCCTGGCCGTCGAGGTCAAGGCGAAGCTTGCAGACAAAGGGATCAAGGCGAACGTTGTCAGCGTGCCGTGTTTCGACCTTTTCCTCGAGCAGGACGCCTCCTACATCGCCGAAATCGTCAAGCCGGGTACGAAGACCGTGGCCATCGAAGCGGCCCGCGGGATGGAGTGGTACCGTTTTGCTGAGACGGTCATCGGCATGGACACCTTCGGTGCCAGCGCACCGGCCGGCGAACTCTTCACGAAATTCGGCTTTACGGCCGACGCGATTACCGCACAGCTCTCCTGATCTCCGGCGCCTCCGGCGCCTTTACCCCCCTTTTCAACATTTCACCCTATAATAGTCCCCAATGTTACGCGGGAAGGGATGTATGATCCGTACAATTATCATCGTATTGCTTCTGTCACTGCATGCGGTTGCCGGCACGGTCATGCTGGACCCCTCGGATCGCGGCGCGATCAACATTGTCCCTCACAGTGCCTATCTGATGGAAGACAAAGCGCCTTTGACACCGGGAACGATCCCGGAATGGATGCCACGTTTCAGGGCGGCGGAAGCGACCATCTACAACTTCGGGTTCGTCGACAAACCCATCTGGATACGGTTTGAACTCTCCCGTCCCGCGGGCGACAGGACGGAGTGGATTCTGAGCATCGGGAACTCGCACATCGACGAATACAGCCTCTACCGTCTGGAGGGAGAAGGCTTGAGGCTGCTGAGCCGCGACGGCGATACCGTGAACGCCCCGCGTATCTATGCAAGCCGCATGTTCTGGGAGAAGCTGCCGCCCGCGGAGGGAACCGCCACCTACCTTCTCCAGGTCAAAACGCAGGGGGCGCTGCAGATCCCTTTGACGGTCGAACGGCTCTCCGAGGCGTATCGGGAAGAGTCTTTTTCAAACCTTCTTCTTGGCCTCTTCTACGGGGTTATGCTGCTGCTGCTTGTCTACAACATGGTGCTTTATATCTTCGTCCGGGAGATCCACTACTTCAACTATCTCGCCTTCCTGGCAAGTTATATGCTCTTCCAGCTCAATTTCGACGGACTGGGGCCCGAGTGGCTCTGGCCGGGGAACGTCTGGATGGCCAACAGCGGCCTGGCCTTTTTCATCTTCTTCTCGGCCATGTTCGGGTTTCGCTTCGCACGCTACTTCCTGATGCTCAAACGCCATGCCCCGCAGGCGGAACGCGTCATCGCCTTTGCGGAGTTCATCTCCTTTCTCGGGGTGCTTTCGGTACTGCTGCTTGATTACCATACGGCGATTACGGCGGCGGCCGTCTGGAGTGCGATCATCCCGTGGGTATTGATCTACGCCGGGATCAAGGTGCTGCCCAACTACCATGCGGCCCGTTATTACCTGGCAGGCTGGATCGTTTTCCTGCTGGCGACGATCCTCGTGGCGCTGAACCAGCTCGGGGTGGTACCGACGCATCCGGTGATGCTCTATACACAGCAGGCCGGTTCACTTATCCAGATGATTCTGCTCTCTTTCGCCCTCGCAGACCGGATCAACATGATGAAACATGAACATATGGCGAAACTGCGGGAGTTCAACGATGAGCTCCAGGTGAAGATCGCCCTCAAGGTCGACGAGCTTCGCGAGAAGGACCGCATCATGATCCTGCAGTCGCGCCAGGCGGCGATGGGGGAGATGATCGAGAATATCGCCCACCAGTGGCGGCAGCCCCTGAACCAGCTCTCCCTGATCCAGAGCAACATCTTCTTTGAGTACCAGCTGGGGAACCTCAGTGAGGCGAAGATGCAGACCTACCAGGAGCAGTCCGAGACATTGATGGAGTATATGACGCACACCATTGACGATTTCCGGACCTTTTTCATGCCGGACCGGGAGCGCGAGGAGTTCTGTATCTGCGGTGCTATCGAAAAGGTGCTGGAGCTCTTCCGGCCGACACTGAACCGGTACAATATCGGGATCGATCTCAAGTGCGAGGGACGGCCGGTGACACTGGGGCATGAGAACGAGTTTTCCCAGGTGATGCTCAACCTGCTGAACAACGCCAAGGATGCGATGCTCGACCACGGGACCAAAAAGCCGCAGGTCACGATCCGCGTGCAGACGGCCAGGGAGATGATCATGGTGGCCGTCTGCGATAACGGCGGCGGGGTCGCCGATGACATCATCGACCGGGTGTTCGACCCCTATTTCACGACGAAGTTCAAGTCGCAGGGTACGGGAATAGGCCTCTATATGGTCAAAACGATTATGGAGAAGAGCATGAACGGCAGCGTCAGCGTCCACAACCGCGGGGCGGGTGCCTGTTTCATGCTGGATCTGCCGCGAAAGGACAGTGATGCGACATGAGACCCTGCTACAGTTTTTAAAGCGCGAATCCGCGATCGGCGTTTTGCTGATCGTCTCGACGGTGATGGCCATCGCGATGGCCAACTCGCCGCTGCACAGCTTTTACAGCTATTTTCTCAACATTCCCGTCGTCATCAGTTTCGATGAATTTGTCATTGCCAAGCCGCTGCTGCTCTGGATCAACGACGGGTTGATGGCCGTTTTCTTCTTCATGGTGGGGCTGGAGATCAAGCGCGAAGTGCTGGAGGGCAGCCTCCAGGAGCGCTCCAAAGTCGCCCTCCCGGCTTTTGCCGCCCTAGGGGGGATGCTGGTACCCGCATTGATCTACTGGGGGCTCAATACCGGTGACGAGGCGGCGATGAAAGGGTGGGCGATCCCGATGGCGACGGATATCGCCTTCGCGCTGGGGATCCTCTCGCTGCTCGGCAACCGTGTCCCGACGGCGCTGAAAGTTTTTTTGCTGGCGCTGGCGATTATCGATGACCTCGGTGCCATCATCGTCATCGCGCTCTTTTACGGCCACGGGCTCTCCTTCGCCGCACTCGGCACGGCGATGACGATGGCGCTGATCCTGCTCTTTATGAACCTGCGGGGCGTCACGAACAATACGTTTTATATCCTGATCGGGCTGGTCATGTGGGCCGCTGTACTGAAATCGGGGGTCCATGCGACGATCGCCGGGGTCGTACTGGGACTGCTGATCCCCCTGCGGGGCAACCGGGAGAGTTTCCATAACCTTGAACACTCCCTGCATGCCCCGGTCAACTACATCATTCTGCCGCTCTTTGCTTTCGTCAACACGGGGGTCAGTTTCGGCAGCGTTTCGGCGAGCGACTTTGCGCACTCCGTGACGATGGGGATCGCGGCCGGGCTCTTTTTCGGTAAAAGCATCGGAATCTTTCTCTTCAGCCGTCTTGCCGTCATCCTGCGGCTGGGAAAACTGCCCGAAGGGGTGACGAACGCGCAGCTGTTCGGGGTTGCCATCCTCGGCGGGATCGGGTTTACGATGAGTCTCTTTATCGGCTCTCTGGCCTTTGAATGTAGTGAAGGGGTCTGTTTCTCGCTGGTGGACGAGCGGATCGGGATTTTGATGGGGTCGCTGTTGTCGGGTATCGTGGGGGCGCTCTACCTGTCGGCGGTGCTGAAGCGGACGAAGCCGGAGGCGACCCCGGACAGCTGAGGCATCACCCCTCTGTCGTGCTGACGAGGGAGACGGGGGTACCGCTGCGCCAGACGAAACGGGTCGGGATGAAGCGCACCTCGTCATTTTCCCCGAGCGTATGGCATGCCTCATCGAGCATGATGAAACCGTTCGAAAGGGCCAGCGGCGTGATCATGCCCGGGGCAAATTTCTCGCAGACGCTGAAGTGGGTGCCGTCGTAATAGCCCGGCAGCAGCGTCCGCCGGCCGGGACGGACGCTGCAGGCCTGTTTCATCTTTGCCCCGATACTGTTGTGATACGGGGCATTGGTTCCGCTCAGGCAGGCGATAAGGGCCTGCCCGAAGAGTTCGAAACAGAGGGCGGCGGCCATGGGGTTCCCGGGCAGGTTGAGCACGAGCGTGTCGCCGATGGTACCGACCGTCGTCGGTTTCCCCGGCTTGAGGTCGACCTTTTCAAACAGCGGGGCAAAGCTGAAGTGGGCGAAGGCCTCTTTCGTATAGTCCGCATCGCCGACACTGACCCCGCCGCTGGTGATGATGAGGTCGCTCTGCAGGGCGCTGTCGATATGTTCGAGCAGGGCGTCGAGGGTATCAGCGGCCGTCCCGACGAAGTGGACGTCGCAGTCAAGCTCTGTCGCGCGGGCCGCAAAGGTCGGGGAGTTGGTGTTGTAGAGCTGGTAGGGCGCCACCTGTTCGTGATGCATTTTCAGTTCGCTCCCCGAGGCGAAAATGGCAACCCTCGGGCGGTGGTAGACGCAGACATGGGTGATCCCCTGGGAAGCGAGGAGGGTGATGTGGTAGGCCGAAAGGGTCTCCCCCAGGGTCAGCAGCGTGTCGTCGGTCTGGATGTCTTCGCCGCAGAGCCGGATGTGCTGGCCTGCCCTGAGGGTGGCGGGCAGGGTGACATGCGCGCCGTCGACAGTGACCTCCTCGATGGGGACGATACACTCCGTGCCTTCGGGGATCCGCGCCCCGGTCATGATCCGGGCGGCCTGGCCCTGGACGATACGGATCTGTTCGCGGTCCCCCGCAAAGATCGTATGCTCGGCGGGAACGCGTTTGCCTGCGTCGGCGCAGATGACGGCGTACCCGTCCATCGCGGAGTTGTCGAAGGGGGGAAGGTTGTAGCGGGCGGTGACGTCCTGGGCCAGTACCCGGCCGATGGCATGTTCAATGGGGACGAATTCGCGGCGCAGTTTCGGACGGTGGGCGTGGATGCGGGCGAGGGCTTCTTCGACGGAAACGGGCATAGAGAGACTCTTTTTTGGTTCGATTATAGATAAAGTGGGGTAAAATCCGGATTATGGATACTATGTACAGCATGAGCCTGCAGCTGCATTTCGGTTTTGTTCTGGTGTGGCTCGGGATTATCGTCTTTAACGGTGCCATGCTCCAGTTCGCGGTCCAGGCCCCCGATTATGTGCGGCGTGCGCGGATCGCCATGCCTTTTTCGGTGATGGCGATCGCGGCAATGGCCTTTACCGGGACCGTGATGATGGCGGCAAAGCACCTCGAGTTTACCCTTGAGAACATTGCGATGATCCTTTTGACCGTCGTGCTGATCGTGCTGGAGTCGCGCCGCTACAAGACGGTACGCCGTCTGCGGACGAAACTGCCCGAAGCCCTTGGGCTCTACCGCCCCTACGCACTGAAACTGTTAGGCGCGGAGTTTGTCCTGACGATGCTGATGACGGTCTGGATGTCCCTGCTGTGAGATTTCTCTTTCACGACGAAGCAGGTGCGCCGGGGGTCACTCTCAAAGGGGAGGCCTACAAGTACATCGTGAAAGTAAGGCGCCACGGTGTCGGCGACAGCGTGGCCCTGCGTCACCCGGACAAGAGCGAAATGCTCTATACCTACCGCCTCGTGCAGAATGACGGACGGCGCGCGGAACTGACCCTGGTGTCGGAAGAGCCCCTCCGTATCGGGGCAGCCCGGCCGCTGCATATCGGATGGTGCATCATCGACCCAAAGTCCGTTGAAAAAGTGCTGCCGCAGCTCAACGAGATGGGGATCTCCGGGATCACTTTCATTGCCTGTGACCGCAGCCAGCGTCAGTTCAAACCCGACTTCGAGCGTTACAAGCGCATTCTCGAAGCCTCCATGCAGCAGTGCGGCCGCAGCGAATGGATGGAGCTGGAGACAGCGGATTCGCTCGAAGCGTTCATGGCGGCGAACCCGCAGACCGTGGTGCTTGATTTCACCGAAGAGACGCTGCGTGACACCACCGGAATAGCGACAGTGCTGATCGGCTGCGAAGGGGGCTTCAGCGAAGCGGAGCGCACCCTGCTGGCCGGTTGCCGTACGGTGCGTTTCGAGACGCCGCTGATCCTCCGTTCGGAGAGCGCCGCCGTCGCGGCAGCGGCCAAGATCCTGCTCTAAACCGGAGCAAACTTGATCGATGACCGAGATTCCGCTATAATTGCGGTCTTAAAATCCGCACCCGTACGGATTTAAAAAATATACCGATATACGTACACTGCGTGTATCAAAAGGCTTAACGATGAAAAAAGGTATTCACCCGGAATACATGGCTTGTACAGTTACTTGTGCCTGCGGCAACACTTTTGAGACAAAGAGCACGAAGGATGCGATGCGTATCGACATCTGCAACGAGTGCCACCCGTTCTTCACCGGTTCTGAGCGCCAGGTAGACACTGCCGGACGTATCGAGAAGTTCAAGCAGCGCTACAACATGAAATAAGCCGTTGCAGGCGCCAACGCCCTGCAACGACATTAACTCCGGGGTCACCTCAGCGGTGGACCCGGTCCCCCGAGGAGATTTCCTTCGGGCGCGCCTTGGGCGCTTTTCCCTCTTTTTGCTCACCTGATAAAGGTTCTGAATATGCTGACGCTTGTCCCCACCCCGATTGGAAATATTGCCGACATTTCGCTGCGTGCCATGGACGCACTGGTCAATGCGGACGTGCTGCTCTGTGAAGACACCCGCGTGACGAAGAAACTGCTGCACCTGCTCAAAGAGCGCTACGGCAAGGAAACCGCCAAAGAACAGTCGTTCATTTCCGTCCACTCCCACAGCGAGCACCGTTTTCTTGAGAAGACCGATCCGTCGTTTTTTGAACAGAACGTTGTCTATGCCAGCGACGCGGGGATGCCGGGGGTAAGCGACCCGGGGCAGATGCTCGTGCGCTACTGCATCGATCACGGCATCGACTACGATGTACTTCCGGGGGCGAATGCCGTCCTGACGGCCTTTGCCGCCAGCGGATTTGTCGAAACGCAGCTGCTCTTTTTCGGGTTCCTTCCCCATAAAGGCAGTGACCGTTCCGGGGCGCTCGGCGGCGCGCTTTACAGCGGCTATACGACCGTACTGTATGAATCCCCGCATCGCCTCGAGAAACTCCTGGGAGAAATTGCCGAAGCGGAACCTGCACGCCGCCTCTTTGCGGCTAAAGAACTGACGAAAATGCACCAGCGCTACCTGCACGGCACGGCCGCCGAAGTGCTCGAAGCGCTCGGAGGCAATTACAAAGGCGAGTGGGTCGTTGTCATCGAGGCGGGGGAGCTGCGTGATGCGACCTTCTCCGAAAAGGAGATCCTTGCCCTTGACCTTCCGAAGAAGGCCGCGGCGAAGCTGATCGCAAAACTGACGGGAGAAACACCGAAAAGCTGTTATCAACGGTTATTGGAAACCGACAAATAACACAGAGCCGATTGAAGCGCTTTCCTGCATACATTTCAATCGTTATCTAACAGAAAATTGGTTACAATCAGAGCATGTTGATATATGGAAAACAACCGGTCTATTATCTGATCTCCCGGCATCCCGAAAAGATCGAGACGCTGTACCTCGCCAAAGAGCTGGAGGCGAAAGAGTATAACCGGCTGATGCGCATGGGGTTTGAGGTCAAACGCATTCCTCAGGAGGCGGCGCAGAAGATGAGCCGCAGCGGCAACCATCAGGGTTTTCTGGCAGAAACGGCGGCACTCGAGCCGACATCGCTGCATTCGCTTGCCGAGAAAGATTTCGTTGTCGTACTGTGCGGCATTACGGATGTCGGTAATATCGGTGCCATTGTCCGCAGCGCCTATGCGCTGGGCGCGGACGGCATCATCGCGACCGGGATCAAATCCCTCGCACTTGAACCGGTCGTGCGCAGTTCGACGGGGGCGCTTTATGACCTCCCTTTCAATGTGACGACGAACCTTTACGACGTCCTCACCGAGCTTAAAAACCGGGGCCACCGGCTCTATGGGGCTGTCATGGAAGGGGAAGATGTCCGCACCCTTGCATTCGAGGGCAAACGGGCACTGCTGCTCGGCAACGAGGGGGAAGGGATCCCGGCCCGGGCCGTCCGCCGTCTTGATCAGGGGGTGCGTATCGCGATGGCGCATGGGTTCGACTCACTCAATGTCAGCGCTGCGGGCGCAATTTTAATGGAGAGGATGCGCACGGTATGAGCACGGTATCGGTGATTGAAACGCTCAAGCAGATCGGTGTCCCCGATCTCAGTATGCGGACCCATATTTCGCCAGACAATATGCATAGACTGCTGGAGGGGGATTTTGATGCCTTCTCGGCCATCCAGTTCAACGGGTTCGTCACGATCATCGAACGGGAGTTTGACGTCGATCTGACCGAATGGCGACAGCAGTTCGCCGCCTCCGGCCCGGCACCGCAGGAGCCTCTGGCCGCATCCGACGAGGACCCTTTTGCCAACGCGGCAAAATCCAGGCGCCGTCAGCGGCTGACGGTGGCGGTGCTCGTTGCAGCACTGCTGGTCGTGATCGTCGTGACCTACCTCGTTCTCGGCGCCGGCGGGAAAACGGAAAAATTCGAAGTGAACAATACGGCGATTGACCAGGCCCGTGCCACCATGGCGGCGATGAACACGACGGAGGCCCCGAGTACCCGCGACGAGGCCGATGCCATCCAGGAGGCGCACCAGGCCGAAGCCGGTGTGCTGCTTGCGGCGGATCCGAACGCGACCGTGACGGAAGCCAACGGGACGGATGACGCTGCGGCTGTCGCCGTTCCGGTTGAAAGCAGTGCGTTCGAGGATGTGATCCTGCGGCCGGCGTCCACCTCCATCTGGGTCGGCGTTATCGATGCCAAGACGCATAAACGCAGCGTCTATACGACGGAAGAACCGGTCCGCCTCGACGGAACGAAAGCGTGGCTGATCGTGACGGGGCACGGCTACTTCTCCCTTGACTGCGGCGGGGAAGAGCAGAAGTTCGAACAGAGCGAGCGGGTCCTGCTGACGTACGAAGGCGGGGTATGCCGCACGCTTGACGAGACGGAATTCAGAGCGCGCAACAAGGGACGGGTGTGGTAAAAAAGATCGTTATACTGCTCGCTGTCGCGCTGTCGGCGTGGGGGCAGTCGCCGCTGTTTGACAAGGTGCGTGCACTGATCGGGGAGCAGGCTTACAGCCGCAACGAGGCCTTTGTCAAGATCATCTTCGCCGACCGGAGCCGCTATGTCAAAGGGGAACGGATCGACGTGGTCAGCGTGGTGGAGACCCTCAAGGAAAACGGCCTGCTGTCGCTCTTCTACAAGCGTCCGAAAACACTGGAGCTCACCTTTGAGACCAACGGGAGCCCTCAGTTTTTCATGATGCTGATGAACGAGACCCTGCGGGGGATGGGATACACCCACTATCTGACGGATTCGGCGATGCTGACGAACGCCGGGTACAGCTGGCGGATCAAGATGCAGTCCGAGTATGCGACGGACCCGACCGCCCTGCAGCAGGCGCTTTCGCGCCGGGGCTGCGGTATCCTCGATATCGAGCGCAGCAGCGATACGCAGTGGCGCTATTTTGTCGACATGAGCGGTGCACATCTGGAGCTCGCCCCGCTGGAAGTGGGAAAGAAGATCCGGATGAAAAGGCTCGTCTATCCGCGCTGGCTGGATGTTTCCAAAGCGGGAAGTCTGACCCTTTGGAGCCTGTCAGGAAATAACTGGTATCCTTACATCGCATTTTACGACGACGATTTGCGCCTGCTCAAGCTCTACAAAAGGGACAAGCGAACCCGGCAGATCACCATCAATCTTCCCAGCGGCTGCGCCTATGTGAAGATTGCGGACCTCTACAGCCGCAAAAACATGAATGCGGGCCTGAGTGTGAAAGCGCAATAGTCGCATCTAGGATAAAAAACAATGTTTGACGAAATCCAGTTTGACCGCATTCGCCGTCTCCCTAAATATGTTTTTGCAGAAGTGAACGACCTGAAAATGGCGGAGCGCCGTGCCGGTGCAGATGTTATCGATTTCAGTATGGGTAACCCCGACGGCGACACTCCGGCGCATATCCGCGACAAGATGATCGAGTCGGTGATGAAAACGAAGACCCAGGGCTATTCGCAGTCCAAGGGGATCTACAAGCTCCGCCTGGCCATCTGCGACTGGTACAAGCGCCGTTACGATGTCGACCTCGATCCTGACACCGAAGCCGTCGCCACGATGGGCTCCAAAGAGGGGTACGCCCACCTCGCCTATGCGATCACCAACCCCGGCGACGTTGCCGTCGTCCCGGACCCGACCTATCCGATCCACTCCTACGCGTTCATCCTCGCCGGGGGCAGTGTCCAGAAGATGCCGCTGATCTTTGATGAAGATTACAACGTCGACGAAGACGCGTTCTTCGAGCACCTGGAGACGGCCTTCAAGGACGCTTTCCCGAAGCCGAAATACGTGGTTGTCAACTTCCCGCACAACCCCTCGACGGCAACGGTGACACCGGCGTTCTACGAACGTATCGTCGCGATGGCGAAGCGGGAGCGTTTCTACGTCATCTCCGACATCGCTTACGGTGACATCACTTTCGACGGCTATCAGACGCCCTCCATCATGAGCGTCGAAGGGGCCAAGGACGTCGCCGTCGAATCGTTCACGCTCTCAAAGAGCTACAACATGGCCGGATGGCGCGTCGGTTTCTTTGTCGGGAACAAGAAGCTCATCGGCGCACTGCAGAAGATCAAAAGCTGGCTGGATTACGGGATGTTCACCCCGATCCAGGTCGCCGCGACCGTGGCGCTCAACGGCGATCAGAGCTGCGTGGACGAGATCGTCCGCAAGTACGATGTGCGCCAGGACGTCCTGATCGACGCCTTTACCCGCGCCGGCTGGCCGATCCGCCGCAACCGCGCCTCCATGTTCGTCTGGGCGAAGATCCCCGACTGCGCGGCGCACCTGGGCTCGCTCGAATTTGCCAAGCGTCTCCTGGTCGAGGCACAGGTCGCGGTCGCCCCGGGCATCGGCTTCGGCGAATACGGCGAAGGGTATGTCCGTATCGCCCTGATCGAGAACGACAAGCGTATCCGCCAGGCGGCGAAGAACATCAAGCAGTTCCTGAAGCAGTTCGAGGAAAACGCCGATGCTTAAAGTCGGTGTCATCGGTGTCGGAACCGTCGGTACGGCCGTGGTGCAGATCCTTGAAGACAACAAGGAGATGATCACGGCGCGGGCCGGGACGGAAGTCGTCGTCAAGACCGGTGTCGTCCGGACGCTGAACAAAGAGCGGGGGATCGACATCGCCCTCACCAGCGACCCGTACGAGGTCGTAAACGACCCGGAGATCGACATCGTCGTCGAACTGATGGGTGGGGTCGAAGGCCCCTTCGACATCGTCAAGAAGGCGCTGGAGAACGGCAAGGCGGTCGTTACGGCGAACAAAGCGCTGCTGGCGTACCACCGCTATGAGCTCCAGGAGCTCGCCGGGGACCTGGCATTCGAGTACGAAGCGAGCGTCGCCGGGGGAATCCCCATCATCAACGCGCTGCGCGACGGCCTCTCCGCCAACCACATCGAGAGCATCAAGGGGATCATGAACGGTACCTGTAACTACATGCTCACGAAGATGACGGATGAGGGCGTCGCCTTCGACGCGATCCTGAAGGAGTCCCAGGAACTCGGCTATGCCGAGGCGGACCCGACCTTCGATATCGGGGGCTTCGACGCGGCGCACAAGCTGCTGATCCTTGCCTCCATCGCGTACGGGATCGACGTCAAACCCGAAGATATCCTGATCGAGGGGATCGAGTCCGTCACCCAGGATGACATCGCGTTTGCGAAGGAGTTCGGTTACGCGGTCAAACTGCTGGGCATCGCCAAGCGCGACGGCGACGCGGTCGAACTGCGGGTGCATGCGGCCCTGATCAGCAAGGAACAGATGATCGCGAAGATCGACGGCGTCATGAACGGCGTCAGCGTCATCGGCGACCGTGTCGGCGAGACCCTCTACTACGGACCGGGAGCAGGCGGTGATGCGACGGCGAGCGCGGTAGTCGCGAATATCATCGACATTGCACGGGCCGGCGGAAAACGTTCGCCGATGCTCGGCTACAACACGCCGCTGGAACACGGGCTGAAACTGCGTTCGAGCGATGAGATCGTCACCAAGTACTACCTGCGCATCCGTGTCGAGGACCGCCCGGGGGTATTGGCGAAGATTACCCAGCTTTTCGGCGAATACGAGATCTCGATCGAGACGATGCTGCAGCGTCCCGCTTCGGGCGGGTTCGCAAACCTGCTCTTCTCGACACACAACGCGGTAGAGGGGAATATGAAAGAGGTGCTGTCTCAGATCGAAGCCCTCTCCTTCGTCGCATCCAAACCGGTGATGATCCGGATCGTCTGATCCAGAGCCGGTATCCGCCCACCGCTTCAACCCGAAGCGGTTTTCTCCACCTTTTTTGAGCTTTACGACTCTTTGAGCAGCATCAGCCCGCGTACAAACAGGAAAATTACGAAGGCAACTGCACCGACGGGCGGCAGCACGAAGGTCAGCAGGGTGAGCAGGCCGACATAGAGCTTTTTGCCGCCTGTCATCAGGTGACTGCCGTAGCCGACGCCGGCCGTGACGGCAAGCCAGCCGAGGAAGAGGATGAGGGTAGTGCTCTGTTCCAGCAGGGGCAGGAGCCGTTCAAAAAGCTGGATCAGCAGGTAGATAACGGGAAGGCTCAGCCAGGCGATGGCGAAGAGCGGGATAAGCGTGCGCGTAAACGAACGGGTACGCGCCCAGAGCGCCGCGACGAAGAGCAGCGCGCCGGCGGTGTGTGCTGCCAAGAGCATCCAGACGGTATTGATATGGGACGCCCGGTCGGCCTCGGTCAGGGAGTGATGCAGCTTCAGGCTCTTGTAGTGGGCGAATTCGGCACCGAAGGCGTAGAGGACACCGCTGAGAGCGACCAGGGCGACCAGGGCGATGCCCTGGAAGAGCGTTGCTTGAGAGCTTGACTGCCGTGCGACAAAAAGCATGGCATACCCTATTCCCAGCAGCGAAATGGCGAGAAGCGGCAGTGCGCCGTAGCGTATGAGGGGAAGATGTACGACGGCGAGACTGGCAATGCCGACGGCGTAAGCGAAGGCCCCCATCTCCAGAAGTTTGTGACGTTCCTGCAGACTGTTATTCATCTAATGTATCTCTCTTTTTTGATTTATTATACTATGTTGAAACAATATGCCATATGAGGTCAGGCTACAGCGGATTAAGCGCCTAACCGATAGACTTTTTTAAAAATTTCAGGCACGCGCCGTTTGTCAGAATCGGCGTCTGCTTTCCAGGAATGAACATGGGCAATTCGGTCAAGGTGATCGACAGCGTCTGTACCTACTGCGGCGTCGGCTGCGATATCGAGGGACATGTCGAGAACAACCAGATCGTCAAGATCGGCGCATCGGCGGACGGCTACGTCTCGCAGGGCAAGCTCTGCATCAAGGGCAAATACGGGTATGACTTCGTCAGTGATGCCAACCGTCTCCGTACGCCGCGTATCCGTAAAAGTTTCCTGGCGAAGAACCCGGCCATCGCCGAGGCGTTCGGCGGGAAACTGCATGATTTTGATGAGACCTGGTTCGAGTGCGACGTCGACACGGCGGTGGGTGCCGCGGCGATGAAGCTGCGCGAGATCCAGTCAAAGCACGGCGAGAAGAGCTTCTGCGCGATCGGCGGGGCGCGCACCAGCTGCGAGAGTGCCTACCTCTTCCAGAAATTCACCCGCCACACGATGAACTCCCCGCATGTCGACAACTGTGCCCGCGTCTGCCACAGTCCCAGCCTCAAGGGGATGCGCACGACGATCGGCGAGGGGGCGGCGACGAACCCTTACAACGACATCTACGAGACGGAGTTCATGGTCGTCATCGGCTCGAATACGACCGAGGCGCACCCCATCGTCGCCAACCGCATCGTCGAAGCGGCGCAGAAACACCACAACCTCACCGTCATCGACGTGCGTGACATCAAGCTGATGAAGTTCGCCAAGCACAAGGCGATCATCCCGCACGAAGCGAACCTGCTCATTCTCAACATGATGGCCCGCGTCATCATCGAAGAGGAGCTGTACAATAAAGATTTTATCGCCGTGCGCACGAAGTGGTTCGAGGAGTACAGAGAGAAGATTCTGAACGACCCCTATACGGACCCGGAGTATTTCAAACAGGTCAGCGGTTTCGAGCACCTCGCCAAGCTGATCCCGAACATCGCCCGCGAGTACGCGGTGAAGAAGTCGATGATCTTCTGGGGGCTGGGGATCACCGAACACCTCGACGGCTCCTACGCGGTCATGGCGATCACCCACCTCGCCCTGCTGACGGGGAACATCGGCCAGACCGGTGCAGGTCTCATGCCGCTGCGCGGCCAGAACAACGTCCAGGGCGCCTGCGACATGGGGTGTCTGCCTTACTACGACCCAGATTACCAGAAGCCCAAGGAAGAGGGGCTGATGACGCCGCAGCTTGTTGACGCGATGCTTGAGGGCAAGATCAAGGCGGTGCTTAACATGGGCGAGGATATTACCCACATCCATCCCAACCTCAACAAGATCGACAAAGCATTCGAGCAGCTCGAGCTCCTGATGGTGCAGGAGATCATGATGAACGATGTCGCCAACCGCGCCGACATCGTCGTCGGGGTCAAATCTGCCTATGAAAAGACCGGGGTTTACGTCAACGCGATGCGCCGTCTGCACCTCTCGCAGCCGCTGGTACAGTCCGATCTCCCCGACGACTGGGAAGTGATCCAGATGCTGGATAACAAGATGGGCGGCAGCTACGACTACAAAGACAGTTCCGAGGTGTGGGACGAGGTGCGCGAAGTCGCCCACCGCCGTTTCAGCGGCGCCTCCTACATGCGGCTTGAGCGCCACCGCAAACGCGGTCTCCAGTGGCCGGTCTATACGGAAGACACCCCGGTGCTTCACCTGCTCGACTTCCGTACCCCCGATGGTCTGGGGCAGTTCCACTACCACCAGTACCAGCCCCGCGGGATGGTCCCCGAGCTGATCGCCAAAAAGCGGGTGGAAGACGGCTTCTATCTGACGACGGGCCGGACCCTGGCGCACTACAACAACGCTGCCCAGACGAAAGCCTCCGAGCGCCTGAACAAGCGGTATGACGAAGATATTCTGCTGGTGAGCGAAACGGACGCGGCGGCTTTCCCGACGGAGATGGCGGTCCTGCATACCGAATACGGCTCCTCGGCCCCGCTGCGGGTCAAGATCACCGACAAGGTACAGCCGGGCACACTCTTTGCAACGTTCCACCATGCGGGCTCCCGCATCAATGCGCTGTTCGGGGACAAACGCGACGAGCTGATCCTGACGGCGGCGTTCAAATCGATCAAGGTCCGGGCCGAAGCGGTATGAGCCGGGCTGCAGGGGACGTCGCCGAACAGCAGGCTGTCGATTTCCTGCGGGAACGCGGCTTCACGATCATCGACAGGAACGTCAGCAGCCGCTTCGGCGAGATCGACATCCTGGCGATGAAAGAGGGGGTGCTGCATATCGTCGAAGTCAAAAGCGCACCGACGTTCGAACAGGCTGCGAACAACGTTACACCGGCGAAAATCCGCAAGATTCTGATGACGGCGGAAAGCTATATGAAGAAGCATCACCTGGAACTTGACTACGTGCTTGATGCGGTGATTGTTTGCGGCGGGGAGTGTGAATTACTTGAAAATATCACCTTGTAGATATCTTTCAGAATGCACTTATTTTAAATAGGATAATATTTCTCCGATTTAAAAACATATCGGAGACAAAGCTTCATAATAAAAATTATCATGCGAAGTTTACTTTATAAATTTTGCAGGTATAATGAAGACACGATATTCATGAAAGGAATTCAAAATGGGAAAATATGTTGAACTGACGGCTGCGACTTTTGAGGAAACTGTAAAAGAGGGTGTTACACTGGTAGACTTCTGGGCACCGTGGTGTGGACCTTGTCGTATGATCGCTCCGGTCATCGAAGAGCTTGCTGAAGATTTCGAAGGCAAAGCAACTATCGCGAAAGTGAACACGGACGAAGAGCAGGACATCGCTGTTAAATTCGGTATCCGCTCTATCCCGACTGTCATGATCTTCAAGAACGGCGAAGTCGTTGATCAGATGATCGGTGCTGCTTCCAAGCAGGCGTTCGAAGAAAAAATCAACGCACACCTCTAATACTCTGCAGGCGCTCGCCTGCACCCCAACTTTAAACTTCTCACTGCTTCTGTGTCAAAGTCCATCTTTAGTATGTTAGCGATATTATTTCTCCATTAATTACCGTAAGGGAATAAAGGGTTTTCCATGCTCGATTGTGCCATTATCGGAGGCGGACCTGCCGGGTTGACAGCCGGACTCTACACCACGCGCGGCGGCCTGAAAAATGTCGTCATGTACGAACAGGGCATGCCCGGCGGCCAGATCACGGGCAGCAGCGAAATCGAAAACTACCCCGGTGTGACCGGCGAAATCTCCGGCATGGACCTGATGATGCCGTGGCCGGAGCAGTGCATGCGTTTCGGGCTCAAACACGAGATGGTCGCAGTCACCAACGTTTCACGCACGGAAGAGGGGATTTTCCGCATCACCCGCGAAGACGGTAAGGTCGACGAAGCGCTCAGCGTCATCGTCTGTACCGGTTCGACGCCCAAGCGCGCGGGCTTCAACGGCGAGAACGAGCTCTTCGGCCGCGGGGTGAGCAGCTGTGCCACCTGTGACGGTTTCTTCTACAAGGGCAAGGAAGTCGCCGTGATCGGCGGCGGGGATACGGCGCTCGAAGAGGCGCTCTACCTCTCCAAGATCTGTTCCAAGGTTTACCTGGTGCACCGCCGTGACCGGTTCCGTGCCGCCCCGAGCACGATCGAGCGGATCATGAACACGGAAAATATCGAACTGCTGCTTGACGCCGTGCCTGAAGAGGTCCACGGAGACGCAATGGGCGTGACCGGGCTTCGCGTTAGCTTCCGCGACGGCGTCAGCCGTGACCTGGAGATTCCCGGGGTCTTTGTTTTCGTCGGCCACAATGTCAACAATGCCGTACTGAAACAAGAAGACGGCAGCTGGCTCTGTGATGTCAACGAATGGGGACAGGTCATTGTAGACCTGAGTATGCGTACCAGCACCCCGGGGCTTTTTGCCGCGGGCGACCTGCGCATCGAAGCGCCGAAACAGGTGGTCTGCGCCGCAGGCGACGGTGCCACGGCGGCACTGCAGGTGATCACGTACGTTGATGAAAAACAAAACGGATAGAGGATGAGAATGGTAAATGTCGGAATATACGGGGCGACCGGCCGTGTGGGCAAACTGCTGATTGAGGATCTGGTGCCGGAGGAGACGCTGAAGCTCTCCGCGGTCTATGTCCGCAACAGTCTCGAGATTTCCCTGCCGGAGGGGACACTGGTGACCAATGACGTGGAGGCCTTTGTCGCAGCGTCTGACATCATTATCGACTTCTCACTCCCCGAAGCGGCGCAGCCGCTGCTTGAAACGCTGCTCCAGACCCCGAAACCGCTGGTCAGCGGGACGACGGGCCTCAATGTGCACCAGCTCAACCTGCTCAAAGAGCTCAGCGGCGTGGCGCCCGTCCTCTATGCGACGAACATGTCTCTGGGCGTGGCGCTGCTGAACAAGCTTGTCAACCTCGCCTCCAAGACCCTCGAAGGGTTCGACATCGAGATCGTCGAGATGCACCACCGCCACAAGAAAGATGCCCCGAGCGGCACGGCGCTGACCCTGGCCGAATCGGCGGCGGCGGGCCGTGAACTCGACCTCGACAAGGTCCGCGTCAGCGGCCGCAACGGCAATATCGGCGAACGCACTGCCGACGAGATCGCCGTGATGGCGCTGCGCGGCGGCGACATTGTCGGCCGCCACACCGTCGGTTTCTACAACGACGGGGAGTTTATCGAACTGAACCACACTGCCACCAGCCGCAACACCTTCTCCAAGGGTGCCATCCGTGCGGCCAAGTGGCTGCATACCCAACCCAGCGGCCTCTATTCCATCGCCGACTGCCTCGGGCTGTAAGAAAAGGAGTCATATGCGTCAATCTCTGAATGAAAAATGTGCCGTCGTCGGTATCTTCAACCACGTCGAAGCGTCCAAGCTCGCCTATTTCTCCCTGCATTCGCTGCAGCACCGCGGCCAGGAGGCGGCGGGGATCAGCTCCGGCGACGGGGAGCGCCTGCATACCATCAAGGACCGCGGCCTTGTCACGCAGGTCTTTGATGAACAGAAGCTGGCCACCCTCAAAGGGCACATGGCCATCGGGCATACCCGCTATTCGACGGCCGGGGATGACTCCATCCTTGATGCCCAGCCGGTGCATGCCAATTACGACCTGGGGCAGATCTCCATCGTGCACAACGGGAACCTGACCAACGCACAGGAGGTCCGCAACAAGCTCATCAAGGAAGGCGCGATCTTCCAGAGCTCCATGGATACGGAGAACCTGATCCACCTGATCGCCAGAAGCAACCAGGGCAAGCTCAAAGACCGCATCATCGATGCCGTCAAGCAGATCGAAGGTGCTTTCTCCCTCGTTTTCCTCAGCCGCACCAAGATGTTCGCGGTACGCGACCGTTTCGGTTTCAGACCGCTGGCGCTGGGGCGTATCGGTGACGGTTATGTCGTCGCCTCCGAGACCTGCGCCTTTGACCTGATCGGCGCGACCTACATCCGGGACGTCGAGCCGGGTGAAATGCTCATCTTCGAAAAGGGGAAAGCACCGCAGTCGCTCAAGATCTTCGATGCCACCCCGAAACACTGTATTTTCGAATACGTCTACTTCGCGCGTCCCGACTCCGAAGTTTTCGGCAAAAACGTCTACCAGAAGCGCAAGAACATGGGTGTGCAGCTGGCCAAAGAGCAGCCGATCGAGGCGGATATGGTCGTGCCCGTCCCCGACGGGGGCGTTCCGGCGGCCATCGGCTATTCGCAGGAGAGCGGGATCCCCTACGAGATGGGGATCATGCGCAACCACTACATCGGCCGTACCTTCATCGAGCCGACGCAGGAGATGCGCGATCTCAAGGTCAAGATGAAGCTCTCCCCGATCCGCGAACTGATCGAGGGCAAACGCCTCATCGTCATCGACGACTCCATCGTACGCGGGACGACGAGCCGCCGCATCGTGCGTATGCTCAAAGAGGCGGGCGCGGCCGAGGTGCATATGCGCATCTCCAGCCCGCCGACGACGGACCCCTGTTTCTACGGCGTTGACACGCCGAACAAAGAGAAGCTCATCGCGGCAAACATGAGCATCGAGGAAATCTGCCACTACATCGAGGCGGATTCCCTTGGCTTCCTCAGCACCGAGGCGCTGATGCGTTCGGTACGCGCCGAGGGCAGCGAATACTGTACCGCCTGCTTTACCGGCGAGTACATCGTCTAGGGACGCGTTTGCAGCCGAAGCAGATCTATACTTTCGGGACCTATCTCCAGGAGAAATTCGGCGAGAAGGTCTTCAAAGTCTCCATCTCCATCTCCGGCTTTACCTGCCCCAATATCGACGGTACCGTCGCCCGGGGGGGATGCACCTTCTGTGAGAACGACTCTTTCAGCCCGAGCCTCGACAAGGTGCAGCCCCTCAAGGGTTTCCACCTGAACCTGCAGAGCAAAGAGAACCCCTACCTCCCCAAACAGCTCGAGCAGCTTGAAAAGCAGTTCGATGTCCTCTCAAAACGCCTCCGTCGCGAATACGGGGCGACGAAGTTCCTCGTCTATTTCCAGTCCTTTACGAACACCTATGCTCCCTTCAAGACCCTCAAGGCCCTCTATGACAAAGCGCTCTCGTTTGATGACGTCGTGGGGCTCAGCATCGGGACACGTTCGGACAGTATCACCGACGAGACGCTCGACTACCTTGCACAGTTGGCCAAAACGAAAGAGATCTGGGTCGAGTACGGCATCCAGTCCGTCTACGACGAGACCCTCGAGCGGATCAACCGCGGTCATGACAGCGCCAATGTCGAATACTGGATCAAGAAGAGCAAGGCGGCGGGGCTGCATGTCTGCGGGCACCTTATTTTCGGGCTGCCGGGCGAAACGCAGGAAATGATGCTGGAGACGGCGGCAAAGGCATATGAATGGGGGATTGACTCCGTGAAGTACCATCCCCTCTACGTGGTGACGCGCACGGCTCTGGCCAACGAGTACGCCCGGGGGGAGTTTACGCCGATTACGGAGGAGGAGTACCTCGATACCCTGCTTAAAGCGATCGAGATGAAGCCCGAGCGTGTCTCCGTGCAGCGTATTACCGCCGGGATCGACAACGACACCCTCATTGCGCCGGCGTGGTGCCGGGACCGCAATACGCAGGTGCGGCATATCAATGCGGCGCTGAAGACAATCG
This sequence comes from Sulfurimonas sp. HSL-1656, assembly GCF_039645585.1. NCBI lineage: Bacteria > Pseudomonadati > Campylobacterota > Epsilonproteobacteria > Campylobacterales > Sulfurimonadaceae > Thiomicrolovo > Thiomicrolovo subterrani. The sequence continues at coordinate 2,341,047 of NZ_CP147915.1, read as the reverse complement.
GGATGAAATACTAGGGGTTATTGTTCCCCTTCTTCTTTGTTTGCCCAAAGAAGAAGCCGAACCGGGAAGAAGAAAGGGCAACAAGCTGCCGCGTTCGGGACATTCCATTCCCCGGTGATCCGACTGACACGCTAATTATCATTTCGGACTTGACAGAAGAGACGGATCGTCACATGCTTCACTTAGCACTCGCCCCGGAGGAAGTCCCCTCGGGGGATAGCACTTAACTATGAAGGGCGTGAAGCTTTTTCCGCGATGCCGCTCATGCCGAAGCGGCGGGCCAGTTCCTGCTTGATGCGGTCGGGGGAGATGTTCTTGTAACCCAGGGCGACGAGGACGTGGTAGGTGAGGTCCGCGGCCTCGTAGACGATCTCCTCCTCGTCGTTATCCTTGACGGCGAAACTGAACTCCCCGGCCTCTTCGACGACCTTTTTCAGGATCGTGTTTTCGCCTTTGCTCAGCAGCTTGGCCGTCCAGGACGTTTCCGGGTCGGCGTTCTTGCGCTCGAGGATCGTGTGGTAGAGCGTGTCGATAACGCCGTAGGCCGCGGTCGTGTCGACCTCGACTGCCATTGTCTCGCTGCCGCTGTCCAGCTCGGTGAAAAAACAGGATTTGCGGCCGGTGTGGCAGGCGACGCCCTCCTGTTCCACTTTGAGCAGCAGGGTGTCGTCGTCGCAGTCGATGAGGAACTGCTTGATGTGCTGCAGGTGGCCGCTGCTCTCGCCCTTTTTCCACAGCCGCTGCTTGGAACGGGAGTAGTAATGCGCGAGCTTCGTCTCGAGGGAGAGCTTCAGGGCTTCACGGTTCATGTAGGCCATCATCAGGACTTCGTTCGTATGGACGTCCTGCACGATAACGGGAAGGAGTTCCTGTTTTTGCCAGTCGACCCGGTTGAGAATTTCTTGCATGTTGTTTCCAGGAAAAAGGATTGAATCAAAACGGAGGTTGGTCCGGCTTGATTCAACCCTCCGGAGGGAGGGAGGCGCTTAGCGGATCGCGCTCTGTTTCTGCGGATCTTTCATATCGACCCAGATGTTCGGCGTGGAGCCGCCAGGGGTCAGGAAGATCTTCGCGTCTTTGTTCTCGCGCAGGGCATCGTTGAACTTCCCTTGGACCTTGATCTGCTCCATCTGCAGGAGTTGGCCGGTGAGCGACGCGCTGATCACCTTGTTGGCCTGGGCGGTCGCGTCGGCTTCGATCTTGATCGCATTCGCTTTACCTTCCGCCTCGATGCGGACGGCGTCGGCTTTACCCTGGGCTTCTGCGGCGCGTTTGAGGGCTTCCTGCTTCGCGCGCTGGACCTCCTGCTCGGCCTTCTGGACCTGCTGCTTGGCGATCTGGACGCTTTCGATCTGGTCCTTGACCTTCTGCGGCAGGACGATCTCACGCAGCTGCACCGACTGGAAGATGGCAGGGGAGTTCTCCTGCCCCTCGATACTCTGGCGGATGCCCTGTTCGATCTGGTTCGCAATGGTGTTGCGGTTCGTCGGCAGGGACTCCGCTTCGTACTGGCCGACGACGTTACGCACGATGTCGCGTACGACGGGGTTGATGATCTTCTCTTCCCAGGTGAAGCCCCAGTTGGAGATTGTCTGGGCCGCGTACTGGGCGTTGAGGCGGTACTGGACCGTCAGTTCGATCGAGACAGGCAGACCGCGTTTATCGAGGACGGTGATCGCCGGACGGACTTCAAGGCCTTCGCCTTCGGCCCCGGCGCGCTCGATGCGGCTGGCGTAGTTGATGATACGAACTTTCGTGTCGACGAGGTAGACCTTCTGGATTACCGGGATGATGAAGTGCAGGCCCGGGAGGAGGGCATTGGGCTCATACTTCCCGTTGGTCGCGAGGATACCGCGTTCGCCTTCGGTAATGATGACGAATGGTTTGGCAATCAGCAGGAAAACGACGATAACAACGCCGAGGAGGAGCAGTGCCGATTTGCCTTTGCCCATGTTGAACTCCATCTTGGGGGGCTTGGGAGGGGTGAACCCGCCGCCGCTGCCGCCGGAGCTGCTTTTTTTCTTGTTGAAGTAGTCGTTCATGTCTGTTGCCATGCTTGCGTTCCTTTAGACGTAGGTCAGGTAGTGCGTGTAATTCGGGTTGCGTCCGAAGACGACGTCGAAGTAGGCACTCTGCAGTTTTTCCGTGATCGGGCCGCGGGCGCCGTTGCCGAGGATGCGGGCATCGATCTCGCGGACCGGGGTGATCTCCGCGGCGGTACCGGTCAGGAAGGCTTCATCGGCGATGTAGGCCTCTTCGCGGGTGACGCGGCGGCGGATTACCTCGAAGCCCATATCCTGGGCCAGTTCGATAATCGTCTTCTGGGTGATCGATTCGAGAGAGTTGTCATTCGGCGGCGAGATAAGCTTGCCGTCGCGGACCATGAAAAAGCCCGCGCCGCTCGCTTCGGCGACGTAGCCCTGGTCGTCAAGCAGCAGGGCTTCGTCGTAACCGCACTCGACCGCTTCGAACTTGGCCATCTGGGAGTTCAGGTAGTTTGCGACCGCCTTGGCTTTGCCCATGTTGGAGGTGTTGGCCGGGCGGGTGAACGAGGAGATCTTGAGGCGGATCCCTTTGCGCATGCCCTCTTCGCCGAGGTAGGCGCCCCACTCCCACGCAGCGACGGCCGTCTCGACCGGGGCGTCCTTGTGGTAGAGGCCCATGACGCCGTAGCCCAGGAAGGAAAAGGGGCGAAGGTAGACGTTGTCGCCCGTGAATTCGTTCTTGCGGATCAGCTCGATCTGTGCATTGTTGAGCTCTTCAGCACTGTAGGGGATGTTCAGCAGGACCATTTTGCCCGACTGGATCAGACGCTCGGTATGGTCGTTGAGGCGGAAGATGGCGTACCCCTTGTCGGTTTTATACGCCTTGGTCCCCTCGATGACGCCGTTGCCGTAGTGCAGCGTGTGTGACAGTACGTGGACTTTTGATTCGTGCCATGGAAGGAATTCGCCGTTCATCCAAATGTACTTGGCTTCGTTCATTGGTTCTCCAAATTATCGGTAATTCTACGAAAGTCGGATATTTTATCCAAGAGGTGTTTAAGGCAGTGTTAATGGGGCTTTCGCGAAGGTTTGGGCATAATGGTTTAAGGTGGCTCCGGAGGGAGCCGTTCGTGCGAGGAGGCCGTGATGGGAGTGCTAGGCGAGAGTGTGGTTCGTGTCGATGCCGCAGCGAAAGCGGACGGGACGCTGCGCTATACGGATGATCTGCCTTTTGACGGATTGTACGGGGCGGTTGTCCGCTCAGAGATCGCCTACGGAAAGATCAGTGCGATCACTTTTGACCCCTCTTTCGACTTTTCCGATATCGTCATCGTCGACCACAGAGACATCGAGGGTCGCAACGCCAACGTTGTCCTCACAGACGACCAGCCCTTCCTGGCGGAGGCGAGGGTCCGGCATATCGGGGAGCCGATCCTGCTGCTGGCACACCGTTCAAAACGGCGGCTCCGCGAGGCGGCGGCCCACATCATGATCGACTACGACGCGCAGGCGCCGGTACTGAGCATGGAAGAGTCCCTGGCACTCAAACAGCGGCTCTACGGCGATGACAATGTTTTCAAAGCCATTCATACGGTAAAAGGAAACCCTCCGGATGAGACAGGGCTGTACACCCTGGAAAAGACCTACACGACCCCGCATCAGGAACAGGCCTACCTGGAGCCGCAGAGCATGGTGGCGCGCTTTGATGGCGGGAGGGTAAAGATCATCGGCTCCATGCAGTGCCCCTTCTTCGTCGAGGCGGCGCTGGAAGGGCTGGCCGGCGAGAAGATCGAGGTGGAACAGGCCCCGACGGGGGGCGGCTTCGGCGGCAAGGAGGATTACCCCTCCCTGATCGCGGGCTACGCCTACCTGCTCTGCAAGAAGGCGGGGCAGGATGTCAAAATCGTCTATGACCGTGAAGAGGATATTGCCTACACGACCAAGCGGCACCCCTCAAAACTGCGCTACAGAAGCCGCTTTGATTCCACGGGTAAACTTCATGCGCTTGAGGTGGATATCACGATCGACGGCGGCGCCTATGTAACGCTCTCGCCCGTTGTCCTCGCGCGCTGCGTTCTGCATGCGGCGGGCTTCTACGACTGCGGCTGCATCAGGGTCGACGCCCGCGCCGTGGCGACGAATACCCCGCCCAACGGAGCATTCCGCGGTTTCGGTGCCCCGCAGGTGCTTTTCGGGATCGAGCGCCATATGGACGACATCGCCCGCACGCTCGGCCTCTCGCCGGCAGTTGTGCGCGAACGCAACCTTCCCGGTGCGGGATCGGTCGGCGTTTCGGGGGTGCCGATCGCCGAACACGCCCGGCTGCGTGATCTGTTCGAGAGCGCACGCAATGAGAGTCGTTTTGATGCCCTCTATGACTCCCCGGCGCCGCACCGAGGGGTCGGGATGGCGCTCTTCATGCACGGGGCGGGCTACACGGGCGTCGGGGAGAGCATGCTGGCTTCCGGCGTCTCGATCGTCCTGGAGGCGGACGGCAGCGTCGAGATCCGCGTCGGGAGCGTGGAGATGGGACAGGGAACGCTGACGGCGCTGCCGCAGATCGTCGCCGATGCACTGGACCTCCCCGTTGATATGGTCTCCTGCCGTACCCCGAATACCGCCGAAGTCGCCGACAGCGGCCCGACGGTCGCCTCACGGACGGTGATGATCGTCGGGCGCCTGCTCGCACAGGCGGCGGGCAAGCTGAAAACGGCGCTTGGGGACTACGACACTCCAGACGGGTACCGGGAGGCGGTGGCGCGCTACCGGCAAAGCGGCGCTCCGCAGCAGTTCGGGGCCTCCTATGAACAGCCCGCCGACATTCTCTGGGATGAAGACCTCTTTTACGGCAACGGCTACGAGGCGTACGGACTGGGATGCTACATCGCCGAGGTGGAAGTCGACCCCGTCGACTACCGCGTCCGGGTCGTACGTTTCGACGCCTACAACGATGTCGGAATGGTCGTCAATCCCATGATGGCGGAGGGGCAGGTCGAAGGGGGGGTGGCCCAGGGGATCGGGTATGCCCTTTTCGAGCGCCTGGTGTATGAAGCGGGGCGCGTACGAAGTCCCCGTTTCAGTGATTATACGCTGCCGATGGCACCCGACCTGCCGGAAATTTCCGTGCGTTTCCTTGGTGTGGAAGCTCCTTCGCTGGGGCTGGGGGAGCTGCCGATGGACGGTCCGGCGGCCGCCGTCGCCAACGCGCTTGGGCATGCCCTCGGAAACGCTTTTGACGCTTTGCCGATCACCCCGGAAACGGTGGAGGAAGCATGCAGATAACGTGTACGATCAACGGCCGCACCCACCGCTTTGACTGTGCCCCGGAGAGCCGGGTGCTCGACCTGGTGCGCGAGGCGGGAATGACGTCGGTCAAGGCGGGCTGCGGCGAAGGGGAGTGCGGCGCCTGCAGCCTTTTTGTGAACGGCAGACTCGTAAACGCCTGCCTGCTGCTCGCCCCGCAGATACAGGACGCGGAGGTTGTGACGCTCGAGGGGCTGCAAGAAGAGACGGCAGCGATCCGCGAAAGCTTCGCCGAACACGGAGCGGTGCAGTGCGGCTTCTGCACGCCGGGCTTCGTCCTGCGCGCCTACGACTACCTCAGTCACGGCGGAGAACGCAGTGAAGAGGCGATCAAGGCGGCCCTTGACGGTAACCTCTGCCGCTGTACAGGCTACCGGAAGATCGTCGAGGCCATCGTAAAGGTAAAGTCATGAACTATCGGCGTGCGGCAAACCTGGATGAGGCAACGGCGCTGTTGGCACAGTATCCGGAAGCCCAGCTGCTCTGCGGCAGTACCGACGCGGCGCTGCAGCTTCGGCATGCGCCCCAAACAACTGTTCTCATCGACATACACACCCTGGAGGAGTTGCGGGGCATTAGCGTGGAGGGCGACTACATGCGGATCGGCGCGCTTGTGACGCTCAACGAACTGCTCCGCAGCGATGTGGTCCGGGCATCCCTGCCGCTGCTGGCGGCCTGTACCGAAACCTTCGGCTCGCACCAGATCCGCAACCTCGCCACCGTCGGCGGCAACATCGCCAACGCCTCGCCTGCGGCCGACCTGACGGCTGCGCTGGTGGCGCTGGAGGCTACGGTGACGCTGACGTCGCAGGACGGGGAGCGGAGCGTGCCGCTTGAAACGCTCTTCTGCGGCTACAGATGCACGAAACTCGACCATGAGCTTATTACCGCCGTCACCGTCCCGCTGCAGACGGGGAGCTGGTATTACCGCAAGGCGGGAACGCGGGAGCGGCTCAACATCGCAAAGGTGAGCATCGCCCTGACGCATGGCCACGGCGGTTTCCGTATCAGCGGGGCCTCGCTGGGGCCGAATCCCGTCCGTTTCAGAACCCTCGAGGCCCTGTTGGATGGGGGTGTGTACGACGATGCGGCGATCAAAGCGGCCCTTGAGAGCGATACGGACCCTTCAGGCGGTTTCCGTTCGACGCAAGCGTACCGCCTCCGGGTGGCGTTCAACATGATCAAAGAAGCGCTGTCGCAGCCGGAGGAGAGATGACGGTCGTTCTGCTCGCCGCCGGGAGGTCCTCCCGCACCTCTGATCTGAAATCACTGTACAGGGTGGAGGGGGAGTACCTGATCAACCGGCAGATCCGGCAGTTGCGCAGCTACGGCTATGACGTCGCCGTCGTCCTGGGACATGCCTTTGATCAGATCAGTGCCATCCTTCCCGATGGGGTGAAGGTGATCCGCAACGAAGTGTACGAGGAGGGGATGTTCTCCTCCGTCAAGAGGGCGTTCGAGACGCTTGATGCCCCGGAGCTCTACTTTTGCCAGGTGGACCGCCCCGTGCCGGACAAACGTGTCTTCGAGGCACTCTCCCGGAGTAATAGCGCCGTGGCGACGGCTTTTTTCGAGGGGCACCGCGCCCCGCCGCAGCGCATCAGTGCCGTGATGAGAAGCGATCTGCTCGCCTCGGACGCGGGACGCCTCGATGCATGGATCGAGGCTACGGGTATCGCAGAGGCCGTTGACGTCGACGATCCGAAGGTGGTGCTCAACGCCAATACGGACGAGGAGCTCAGACGTATTTTCGGTTGAGTTTAGAGGACGAAGAAGACGAGCAGGGCGACGGCGGCGAGGACGCCCATCGCGATATCGATCTGTCTGAAACGCCCCTGTATGAGGCGGATAAAGACGTAGGCGAGTGACCCCAGCAGCAGCCCGTCGGTGATGGAGTAGGTGAGCGGCATCCCGAGGACGATGAGGAAGGTGCTGTATTTGACCGCCGCGTCCGAATAGTCGATGTGCTGCAGTTCCCCGAACATCATGACGCCGATAACGATAAGAACGGGGTAGATGGCGTTGGAGGGGATTGCCTGGAAAAAGGGGAGCCAGAAGAGCGGCAATATGAAAAGCAGCCCGGTGACGACGGCGGTCAGTCCCGTCCGTCCACCTGCCTCGACGCCCGCGGCGCTCTCGATGAACGCGGTCGTGCTGGTGACCCCGGCGAGGCCGCTGAGCATCGTCGCCGCCGCATCGGCCTCGATGGTGCGCTGCAGGGGTACCGAGTCTTTGCCGTGAAAGAGGTTCGCGCGCATCCCCACCCCGGTCAGGGTGCCGAGGGTGTCGAAGAGGTCGGTGATAAGGAAGATGAGGATGAGCGGTGCCATCGAGAGGCTCAGGGCCGAAGCGATGTCGAGTTCGAAGGCGATCGGCGCCATGGAGGCGGGTAGGGAGAAAAAGGCCCCGGGCATCGGCTCCACCCCAGTCGCCCAGGCGAGCAGGGCGGTCAGCGTGATGGAGAGGATAAAGGCCCCGCGGGCTTTCTTGATGACCAGGAAGATTGTCAGAGCGAGGCCGAAAAGGCCGATGAGGAGGTGGGGGTCTTTGAGGTTCCCCAGGGTGACCAGCGTCGCCGGGCTGTCCGTGATGAGGTGGAGCTGTTCCATCCCAATAAAGGCGATGAAGGCGCCGATTCCTGCGCTGACGGCGCGTTTGACGTCGATGGGGATCGTTGCGATCATCCAGCGCCGCAGCGGGGTGATGCTGATGAGGATATAGAGGATGCCGGAGAGGAAGACGATCCCCAGCGCCGTCTGCCACACCAGCCCCATCCCCTTGACGAGTCCGAAGCTGAAGTAGGCGTTAAGCCCCATGCCGACGCTCATGGCTATAGGGGTGTTGGCCCAGAGGCCGTTGAGGACGGAAGCGATGATGGTCATGACTGCCGTTGCGGTAATGACTGCATCGAAGGGGAGACCCGCTGCACTGAGGATCGCGGCGTTGACGGGAACGATATAGAGCATGGCGAGGAAGGTCGTAAAGCCGGCGGTCATCTCGGTGCGGATGTCCGTGCCGTGGTCGCGGAGTTGAAAAAGGTTCATGGTTCTAATTTGCACCCTTTGATGAAGTGGAAGCTCCGCGCGTCGAAGAGCCCTTTGTCGCTGAGCTTGAGCTCGGGGATGACGAGCAGCGCCATAAACGAAAGCGTCATAAACGGTGCATGCAATTTCGAACCCAGCGCGCTTTTGACGAAGCGATCCAGGGCTTCGTACTGTTCAGCGACTTTGAAGCCGTCCTCCCCGCTCATAATCCCGGCGATACGCAGCGGGAGGAGATGCTGCTCGGAAGCGTTCAAGGCGCAGATGCCGCCTTCGGCACAGATCACGAGATTCACGGCTTTGGCGATAGCTTCGTCGCTGCAGCCGACGGCGATGATGTTGTGTGAATCATGGGCGACACTGGAGGCGATGGCCCCCGCTTTGAGCCCGAAACCGTTCACATAGGCGACGGCGGGCGGGGTGTCTTCGTAACGGTTGACGACGGCAATTTTGAGAATGTCGTGGTCGGGGTCACCGATGCGGCGGGCGGGAACGTTTTTCAGCGAGACGATCATCTCGTGGGTGACCAGTTCGCCGTCGACGGCCTGGATCACCTCCGCAGTGTCACAGGAGGGGAGGGCGAAATCCCCCGGCCGCTTCGGCGCCGTATGGAAGTTGTTGAGCTCCGGCAGCGGCACGGAGGGGATCAGGCTCCTGCCTTTTTCGGCAACTGTTCGGCCGCCGATCACGGTGCGCAGAACGGTGAAACCCTCCAGGTTGTCGACTTCGATGAGGTCGGCGCTCTCCCCCGGCCGCAGCGTCCCGACGCCGAGGCCGTAGTGTTCAATGGGGTTGAGGCAGGCGATACGGAGCGCGTCGAAAAGGTCATACCCCTTTGCAACGGCACGCCGTACGAGGGCGTTGATGTGTTCGCGGCGGAGGTCGTCGGGGTGGCGGTCGTCGCTGCAGAACATCAGCATTTCGGGGTATTCGCCTATCAGCGGGGCAAGGGCTTCGAAGTTTTTCGCGGCGGAGCCTTCACGGATGAGGATCTTCATCCCCGACTGCACCTTCTCCAGCCCCTCTTCGTAGGTGAAGGCCTCATGGTCGGTCGTGATGCCGGTGGCGATGTAGCGTTTCAGGTCGTCGCCGCGCAGGCCGGGGGAGTGGCCGTCGACGGGTTTGCCCAGCGCTTTCGCGGCCGCGATTTTGGCAAGTATCTCCGCGTCGCCGGCGATGACCCCGGGGAAGTTCATCACCTCGCTGAGGTAGCCGATCTGCGGGTTCATCAGCAGTGTTTTCACCTCCTCGATGCCGAGGGCCGCGCCGCTCGTCTCAAAGGGGGTCGCCGGGACGCAGGGGGAGGCCCCGAAGGCGAAATGGAAGGGGACCTTCTGGGCATTCTCCAGCATGAACTCCACGCCTTTGATCCCGAGGACGTTGGCGATCTCGTGGGGGTCGGAGACGGTCGCCACGGTGCCGTGGAGCGTGGCGAGGCGGGCGAATTCGCTCGGCGGGAGCATGGAGCTTTCAATGTGGATATGTGCGTCGATGAAACCGGGGAGGAGGTAGGTGGAGCAGGGGGTGTCGATCCGCGTGATGGAATCGATAACGCCGCTTTCAATGACGACTTTGGCGGGGTAGATCTCGCGGCGGCGGATATCGACGTAGTTTGATTCGATTATCATGATTTTGCACCCCTTTTTAGTCGGGTACATTTTTGCATAGATGGGATAAAGGGGGGATTACTTGGGGCGTTATCGTTTTCTTATTGGTGTTTTGTTCCCCTTCTTTTTTACGACTCGGCATTTAGTGCCTCGCATGTATTGTGCTTTAGCACTTATGCTTATCCAAAAAAGAAGCCGAACCGGGAAGAAAAAAGGATAAAAGGCTGTCGCTTTCGGGACATGCCATGCATCACAGATTCGCTCGACCGCTAATTATCGTTTCTAGCTTGACAAAAGAAACGGATTGTCACACCCTTCACTTAGCACTTAGCACTTAGCACTTAGCACTTAGCACTTAGCACTTAGCACTTAGCACTTAGCACTTAGCACTTAGCACTTAGCACTTAAGCGGAGGGGGTGTTGATCATCCATCCTGAGAAGACGTTGATGTAGTCCCAGAAGGACTGGACGTAGGCTTCGTCTATGCCCTCTTCGACGAGCTGGGGCAGCAGCTGGGCGTAAAACTCCAGCCAGCGGCGGCGGGCAGCTTCGTCGATGCGGAAGGGGGCATGGCGGCCGACCATTCTCGGTTCGCCGCGGTGCTGGTTGAAGTAGTCCGGGCCGCCGCAGATCTGGATAAAGAAGTCGGCGGCATTGTTCTTGGCCTGCTGGAAATCGTCTTCGTCGTTGACGGGGAACAAAAAGGCGATATCGCTGTCGCGGATCAGTTCGTAGTGGTCGTCGACGAGCTTGCGGAAGCGTTCTTCGCCGACCTGCGGGTAGAAGCCGGGGTGGGGTTTGGTCACCGGGGGACGGACGCCGAGCTGGCCGGGCATGATTTCAAGGTTAAGCATCGTTTTCCTCACGGCGGCATTCGGGAGATGCCGCATTTTTTGTTTCGATTGTAAAAGGTTTTTTCTAAAATCAGCGTAAAGGCCGGGAAGAATCCATGGCTTAACGGGGCGCTTTGTATAATGGAAACACTCTTTACATCTGGGAGCGGACGATGGAAGCAAAGGTATTTTTCGGTTCAAACGAAGCGGTGACGGGAAGCTGGACGGAGCGCTGCAGCCCCTTTGACGGCCGGGTCGTTTCAAAGGCACCGCACTGCGGCGCGGAAGAGACACGGCGGGCACTGGAGATCGCCAAAGCGGCCGCAAAAGCAGCTAAAGTGTCGACGCTGTCGCAGCGCTGCGACTGGCTGCATGACGTGGCGGCAAAGCTGCGGGAACAGAAAGAGGATATTGCCAAGACGATCACGGACGAGGTCGGCAAACCGATCGCGTTCGCCCGGGTCGAGGTGGAGCGCTGCATCGAAACGGTCACCCTCGCCGCCGAGACCATGCGCACCATGCACGGCGAAACCATCAACACCGATGCGATGCCCAGCGGGCGTAAGACGACGGCCTTCTACATCCGCGAACCCGTCGGCGTTATCGCGGCGATTACCCCCTTCAACTTCCCGCTGAACCTGGTGGCGCACAAGCTCGCCCCGGCCCTCGTTGCCGGCAATACGGTCGTGCTCAAGCCGACACCGGAAGCGCCGCTGACGGCCTACAAGTTCGCCAAACTATTCATCGAGAGCCCCCATGCGGTCAAAGACGCGCTGAGCGTCGTCTACGGCGATGCCGAAGTCGGCAGCACCCTGGTCGGCAGCGATATCCCGCGCAAGATCAGCTTTACCGGTTCCGTTCCGGTCGGCAACATCATCACCAAGAGTGCCGGGATCAAAAAGGTGAGCCTGGAGCTGGGCGGCAACGCGGCAACCTTCATCGACAAGAGTGCCGACCTTGATCTTGCCGCGCAGCGCTGTGCGCTCGGGGCCTTTGTCAACTCCGGGCAGGTCTGCATCTCGCTGCAGCGCATCTATGTCCACAGTGACGTCTACGACGTGTTTGCGCAGAAAATGGCCGAAGCGACGCAGAAGCTCGTTGTCGGATCGCCCTACGAAGACGATACCTTCATGGGACCGCTCATCAACGAGGAGTCGGCGGAGCGGGCGCTCTCCTGGGTGCAGAGCGCCATCGACGAAGGGGCCCGTCCGATGACGGAGGTGAAGTGCGAGGGGACGATGTTCTACCCGACCGTCATGGCGGATGTCACCGACGATATGGCGATCGTCTGCGAAGAGGTTTTTGCGCCGATCGTCTCCCTGGTGAAGGTTGACGGTTTCGATGACGCCGCTCCCCGGATGAACGATTCGCCCTACGGGCTCCAGTTCTCCCTCTTTACCAACGACCTGGCACTGACGCAGCGCGCGATCAGCGAACTCGAGGCGGGCGGGATCGTCATCAACGACATGCCGACCCTGCGTTTCGACATCCAGCCCTACGGCGGGGTCAAACTCAGCGGCGTCGGCCGCGAGGGACCGCGGTTCGCCATCGAGGAGATGACGGAACTCAAATCGGTCGTCATCGCGTAGTGCCATGCAAAAAGAGAAGGTGATCGTCTCCGCCTGTCTGCTGGGAGAAGCTTGTAGATATGATGATATCTCGGAAAGAATCGTGAGCAACCTCACGATTTTTCAGAGTAAGATAGTTTAATGGGATGGAATATGAGGAAGGAAAAGGTGATTGTCTCTGCCTGTCTGCTGGGCGAAAAATGCCGATATGATGGAGCTACTAAAAAAGATGACGGCGTTCTCGCCTTTCTGGCAGACAAAGAGGTCATTCCCTTCTGTCCGGAAGCCCCGGTCCTGGGGACACCCCGCGGGCGGATCAGCGTCGTCGCGACCGAGGATCACGGCCTGCGCGTGAAAAAGGATGCGGACGGTACCGACGTGACTAAGGCGCTGGTCGAACAGACCGAGGCGCTGATCAAGGCGCACCCGGATGCAACGGCGGTCATCCTCAAATCGAAATCCCCCAGCTGCGGGATCGGCACGACGCCTGTTCTGGACGAGGCGGGCAACGAGATCGCCAAAGGCAACGGCGTTGCGGCAGACCTGCTGCTGCATGCCTTTCCCGATATCAGTATCGTCGACGAGAATAGTTTATAGGTCCCGTTGTTCTTTTCCTTTCTTTTACAAAGAAACAAAACCGATTGGAAAAAAGCTTCGACACGTCGAAGCGCATTCAATCAAATCAGGAATTGGCTTTGAGCGCTCTTTGTAAGCCATCCCGGAGGCATAAAGCCGGGAGGGATGAGCGATTCGCGAAAGGCCGCTTTTTGCGCTACTTTTTCTAAAAAAGTGGCAAAGAGTCTTTCCTTTTCCTTTCTTTTTACAAAGAAACGAAACCAAAGAAAATCGTCGTTGCGCGAATCGCACGCTGCTCCCGGCTTTGTGCCTCCGCAGCGGCTTTCACGGCACGCTTAACGGCAGGGTGCCTATCGATTTTATGCGCTTCGGGAACCGAAGCTCTTTCGATTGGTTTTGCGGGGAAGGAATGGTTGCTGCACTTGGCACCTATGCTATGATTCATCAAAAAATAAAGGACAAAATAATGCTTGAAGTCGGAACCGTTGCACCGGATTTTTGCCTGGAGAACCAGGACGAGGTGGAGATCTGTTCGCGCGATCTCAAAGGAAAGTGGATCGTGCTCTACTTCTATCCCAAGGACAATACGCCCGGCTGTACGACCGAAGCGTGCGACTTTACCGAACAGCTGCCCGAATTCAAGGGGCTGAATGCCGCCATCTTCGGCGTCAGCGCCGATTCGCCCAAGGTCCACCGCGGCTTTATCGAGAAGCAGTCGCTGAAGATCACCCTGCTCAGCGACCCGGAGCATACCATGATGGAAGATTACGGCGTCTGGGCTTTGAAGAAGAACTACGGCAAAGAGTATATGGGGATCGTCCGTACGACCTATATCATCGATCCGCAAGGAAAGGTTGCCGCGGCATGGGGGAATGTCAAAGTCCGTCAGAAACGTTCAAAGAACGGTGAGAAGTACGAGATCGTGCATGTCGAAGAGGTGAAGAAGAAGCTGGCGGAGCTGCAGAACAGCTAAAGGATTTTTTCCGTTGGCGACGTAAAACGTTACAAGGCACCGCCCGGAGGGCAGGCGCTTAGTAGCGGTAGCGCAGGTAGAAGCGGATGTCCTGGGCCTTGTCGACGGTGACGCTGGCCAGTCCCGGATTGGTCGTCGCGAGATCTTCGATCTTGAGCGGCTCACCCGTTGCGGTACCGAAGAAGCCGTTTGAACCGGTGTACTCGTAGTCGATGTACGTATAGCGGATCTGGAAGCTGAAGACATCTTCGATGAGGTAGTCCGTATAGTAGGCCTCATAAGCATTACCGCGTGCGGCGACTTTGGAACCGATGTTCGTATCCTCCGCGTAGGTAATGGAACGCCAGTACTTGTCACCGTGGTTGTATTCGAAGCCGATGCGTCCCATATCGGTGAACAGCGTCGGGACCTGGAGCCCGACCCAGTAGGACGAACCGGTTTTGCTGTCGGTGGAGCCCAGCATCCCCTGGCCGTTCTCTTTGGGATCGGTGATGCTCATCGCGCCGCTGGCGAAGAAGACCGTATCGTCGAGGAAGTCGCTCCAACCGTTGCCAATACCGTTGATCATGAAGTTCGCCGTGACGGCGTGCATGCTCCCGACGTCCTCCATCCCGTTAAAGACGTACCCGCCCGGAGTCGGGGTAACGGAAGCGTCGATGAGGTGTGTGGCATAGTAGTACTGCGTGCCGAGGCTGTACTGACCGTCATCGTAGGGGACGAAGATCACGCCGCCCAGGTCGATGTCGGGGAGGTCGGCGTCATTCTTGGCATAAGGTGCCGCCGTGCCCAGGGTATTGTTGTTCTCCATGCTGACCGTAAAGAACTTCGCGTTGGCATTCGTGCCGCCGCGGCCGGCGCAGAACTTGATGTACATCCCGTCGATACCGGTGAGCTCCTCAAAGCTGAACTTGGAACTCATGCCGTCAAATTCGACGTTGATGTTGTGCCCCATCGGTGACGCAGGGCGGTCATCGTCGCGCAGGTTGATGAGGTGGCCGTTCGTAGAGGGGCGGCGGCCGATGCTGAAGGTCCAGGGGATGTCCGCACCGAGGAAGGTGTCGTTGCGGTAGAAGAAATACGCGGAACGGACACGGACAACGTCGTCATAGGCATTTTCGTTCGTGATCCAGTCAAAGGTCTCGAAACCGGGGTAACCGCCATTGAACCCGCTGCGGTAGCCGTAGGCCTTGTTGTAGGCGAGCTGGCCGGTGAAGCTCATATTTTCCGTTGCCAGCCACTCCATGTTGAGCCAGAGGCGGTTGGTCAGGAAAGCGTCGTTGCTCTGTGTGTCGTCGCCGTCAAAGGCCATCGTGTCCGGATTGTAGGCCTTGCCGGCCATTTCGTAGTTCAGGTTGTCGACGGCCGTGCGGAAATCGACGCCGAACTTGAGGTGGCTCCCCGACGTATTTTTGTTGATCGTGCTGACCTGTTCCTCGAGGTCGGTCAGACGCTCATCGGTCTCATCGCCTTCCTCTTCGCTGCCTTCTTCATCGTCTACCGCCGCTTCCGCTGTGTCGGCTTTGGCATCTTTCATGGCGGAAAGCTCCGCCTGCAGCGCCTCGATCTGGGCCTCCATCGCCTCCATGCGGTCGGTCGTTTCATCGGCCTGGAGGCCGACGCTCAGAATCGCCGCAGCGGCAACGGAAAGGATCAACGGTGTTTTCATTATTATCTCCTTGAACATGTGTATCGTTTTTCCGGACATCTAATCCTTAACATAAGAAAAACGAATTAATCACAATAGTATTACACAGCCTACCAGAATAAATATAAAGCGCAATTGAAATTAACAGCGGTGAAACGGGAGGAGATATCAATATGTATGCTTAACTATTACTTAAGTCTTTATAAGATAAAATTCCGCGATTTTCTCCATGCGTTCTGTTGGAATGCCGGGGAACAAGATCTCAGGTGCCAAACCCAAAAACCGGTGCAGCCTCGTCTGAAAAAATAGAAGAGGACTGCCGGGGGCATTGAAGCGAACCGGTATTTTTTACATTTAATCGTGCCCCCGGGGCACGATGCTGAAAGGACCATAATTATGGTAACTATGAAAGACCTTCTCGAATGCGGTGTCCACTTCGGTCACCAGACACGCCGCTGGAACCCGAAAATGAAAAAATACATCTTCGGTGTCCGCAAGAACATTTACATCATCGACCTGCAGAAGACGCTGCGCTATTTCCGCAACACGTACCAGATCGTCGTTGATGCTGCTGCCGAAGGCAAAACCGTCATGTTCGTCGGTACGAAGAAGCAGGCACGCGTTGCCATCAAAGAAGCGGCTGAGAGCTGCGGTATGCCTTACGTCGACAACCGCTGGCTCGGCGGTATGCTGACGAACTTCCCGACGATCCAGAAGTCTCTGCGCAAGCTTGAAGTCATCGAGCAGATGCAAGAGAGCGGCCAGATCAACCTTCTGACCAAAAAAGAAGCGCTGATGATGGCACGTACGAAAGAGAAGCTCGAGTCCTACCTCGGCGGTATCCGCGATATGAAAAAACTGCCGGACATGATGTTCGTCGTTGACGCCGTCAAAGAGCACATCGCCGTTAAAGAAGCACGCAACCTCGGTATCCCGGTTGTTGCACCGCTCGATACAAACTGTGATCCGGACCTGATCGACTTCCCGATCCCGGGTAACGATGACGCGATCCGCTCTATCCAGCTTTTCTGTAAAGAGATGGCGGCAGCAGTTAACGAAGGTAAAGCGATGATCGCCGACAACGCGGAAGCGGAAGGCGAAGAAGCTGAAGCGGCGGAAACTGTAGAAGCCGCAGCAGAAGAAACAACGACAGAGGAAGCATAATCATGGCAGAAATCTCAGCAGCAATGGTAAAAGAGCTGCGTCAGGCAACTGACGCACCGATGATGGACTGTAAAAAGGCGCTCACCGAGTCAAACGGCGACATGGACAAAGCCAAAGAGTGGCTGCGTGAACGCGGGATTGCTCAGGCAGCGAAAAAAGCGGACCGTGTTGCTGCCGAGGGCTCTATCGGCCTGAAAATTTCTGCAGATTTCAAACGCGCGACTCTGGTTGAAGTCAACTCCGAGACGGACTTCGTTGCGAAAAACGACGGCTTCCAGAATCTCGTTTCCAAAACCGTTGAGCAGGCATTCACGACGGAAGCCGATACAGCGGAAGCACTGCGCGAAACGGAACTCGAAGGCAAGGCGTTCAGCGTCTACTTCGACGAAGCGGTCGCAAAGATCGGTGAGAAGATCGAACTGCGCCGCATCGCGGCACTGAGCGGCAGCGAGAACGTCGCGGTCAACGGTTACATCCACTCCAACACGCGCATCGGTGTTATCGTTGCGATCGAGTGTGACTCTGCGAAAACAGCGGAAGCGATGGTACCGGTTGCCAAGCAGGTCGCGATGCACGCGTCTGCAATGAAACCGTCTACGCTGAGCTTCAAAGACTTCGACGCTGATTTCGTTGCTGCCGAAACAAAAGGCCGCATCGAAGCGATCAAAAAAGAGAACGAAGAGCTCTCCCGCCTGAAAAAGCCGCTTAAAAACGTTCCGGAGTACATCTCCATGTCCCAACTGACTGAGGATGTCCTGGCCGTGGCCGAAGCGAAGATGAAAGAAGAACTCCTCGCCGAAGGCAAACCGGAGAAAATCATCCCGAACATCCTGCCGGGTAAACTTGCACGCTACATCGAGGACAACACTACCCTCGATAAAGAGCAGTGTCTCCTGGATCAGAACTATGTTCTCGACGACAAGAAAACGGTTGCCCAGGCAGTCGCTGACGCGGCAAAAGCTGCCGGCGGCAGTGCTGAAGTCGTTGCCTTCATCCGCCTTGAAGTCGGCGAAGGCATCGAGAAGAAACAAGACGACTTCGCTGCCGAAGTCGCTGCACAGATGGCGTAAGCCGGCTGTTGCCTTCTTCCGGGTGACACCGTCACCCGCTTTTCTCCCAAAACCCTTCAAACTAACCCAGAACTAACCCAAAACGCACTACTATTGCATTCATGAAACTGCTTGAAGCCAGCGGCATTGCCCACCATTTCGATTACCCGCTTTTTTCCGACGTCGACCTCTCGATCGACAGTCACGAGTCCGTCGCCATCATCGGCGTCAGCGGCAGCGGTAAATCGACCCTGCTGCATATCCTCTCGACGCTGCTCTCCCCCGACAGCGGCAGTGTCACCCTGATGGGCGAACCGATGCAGGGGCTTTCCAACCGCGGCCTGGTGGAGCTTCGCCGGCATCAGCTGGGGATCATCTTCCAGTCACACTATCTCTTCAAAGGGTTTACGGGTGCGGAAAACCTAGAGGTCGCTTCCATCCTTTCCAACGAACCGGTCGAATCGGAGCTGCTGCGTGCGCTTAAGATCGAGCATGTTGTGGGCCAGAAAGTGACGGAGCTCTCCGGCGGGCAGCAGCAGCGCCTCTCCGTCGCGCGGGTGCTGACAAAGAAACCGCGTCTCATCTATGCCGACGAACCGACGGGGAACCTGGACCTGGAGACGGCCTGCGAGGTCATGGACCTGTTCGACCGCTATATACATGAACACGATGCCGGTCTGCTGCTCGTGACGCATGAACTGCAGCTGGCGGACCGCTGCCAGCGGGTCTACAAGCTCGAAGATCAGAAGCTGGTCCAGGTCAAATAGGCGCTAAGGGGCGAAATACGGTTTGCACTCTTGGCGCAGCAGTCTGAGTGTTTCATCGAACACGGTGCCGTCATCGCAGAGCATCAGGCCCGGGATGTTTCGAAGCAACTCCGTATCGAGGGTGTGGCTCAGCATACAGCCTCGCTTGGACGAACGGACGAGACTGAAGGTCATGTTGCTGTCCGGTGGAAGGATACAGGCCTGCAGGGAACGATACATCGCCCACTGCGATGCCGTTGCCGGCGAGGACGTGATGAGCGTCACCGCTTTCTCTTGTTCAAGAGCACGGCGGAGCGTCCGGCGCAAATAGGGGTCGTCCAGTCGCGCAGTCACGATGGTGAGCGGGGTGTCAACACTGCGGATCATGACCCCGAGAACATGCCGGGCATCCTGCCAGCGGTGCGGCAGCAAAAATGCCTCGCTGCCCAAGAGGGGCATGAGGAAAAGGCCGGCAAAGAGGAGGTGTTTCATTCGGATCACGATGCTTTTTTGTTACAATGCTAACACACTTTTACGGGTATTCTCATACCGCAATCAAGGGACGTTATGACCATCGCGCTGCTCAACACCACACCGATCGTCGCTAAACTGGTCGAGCGTCTGGCCCAAAAACGCGGGGATAGTTTTTTGAATACGGAGCGCTCCGGCGGGCAACGGGCGGATGTCGTGATCGTCGACGACAGCGTCGCGATGCGCTATGACGCGGCAGCTGCAAAAAAAGAGGGGCACTACGCCATCTTTATCGGATCGCGCTTCGAAACGATGCCCCAGGGGTATGATGCCGTGCTCGGCAAACCGTTCCTGCCCGAAGAGCTCGGCCATGCCCTGGATGATGCGGAACTGGCGGTAAGCGCCCTGGTCGAACGCAGCGACGTTTTCGATGCCGACGAAGCGGCCGAAGCGTGGGAGGCGGAGTCGTCGGCTCCGGTTTTCAACAGTGCGGAGATCGACGAGCTCAAAGAGCTTCTGGACGCCGTGGAAGGCGACGAGGAGATGGCGGCCGGCTACGAAGAGCAGATCGAGGCGGCGATGGAGCACCTGGACCGGAGGGAGTGGGAACGGCCCGTCGACGAGGTACTCTATGACGCCGATGCGCCGGAACCCGCCGAAGGCGGAACGGATTTCAGCGACATCGACCTGCATGCCCGCGGCGTCGAAGCGCTGCAGGACCTGATGGCGATCCTCAGCGACGAATCCGTTGCCCAGGCCCTCAAGGCGATGGGCGTACGCATCGATATTTCATTCGGGGAGAAGGCATGAACAAAAACGGCGGAGCGATCCTGGTGCTTTCGGGCCCAAGCGGGGCGGGGAAGAGCTCATTGATCAAGAAGGTGGCCGAGGCGATCGGGCCCTACTACTTTTCCATCTCGACGACGACACGCCCGATGCGCGAGGGGGAAATTGACGGTGTGCACTACCACTTCGTCGACGAAGAGAGCTTCAAACGCGATATCGACGAGGAGAATTTCCTGGAATACGCCGTCGTGCACGGCAACTACTACGGTACCTCGCTCAAACCCGTGAAAAAGGCCCTCTCCGAGGGGAAGCTCGTCATTTTCGACATCGACGTCCAGGGACACGACGCGGTCCAGAACCGCATGGGCGACATCACGACCTCGGCCTTTATTACGACCCCGAGCCTGAGCGAACTCGAGCAGCGTCTCCGGTCACGGGCCACCGATGCGCCGGAGGTGATCGAACGCCGGATCGATATGGCCAAGCGCGAAGTCCAGCGCATGTGCGAATACGACTACATCATCATCAATGACGACCTCGACGAAGCGGCGGAAGTGCTCATTTCCGTCGCCAGGGCCGCCCGCCTGAAAGTGCCGACGCTCACGATCAATGAATTCGTACAGGCCTGGGAAGCGCAGTAGCGCCGCCCTCCATGCCGTAAAACGGCTTTACTAACCAATATCCCCGCATTTTTTCGCTATTATTACATTTCCAAAAAAACCACCTAAGGAATTACTATGGGTATGCCAAGCGGAACTGAACTGCTGTTGATTTTCGGGATCATCGTCCTGCTCTTCGGTGCGAAAAAAATTCCGGATCTTGCCAAGGGTATCGGCAAGGGAATCAAGAACTTCAAGAATGAGATGAAAGACGAACCGGAAGAGGTTGCAAGCGGCGAGGCCCCCAAGAAAGTCGAGGGCGGTGATGCAACGGCGGCTTCCGAAGCACCCAAAGAATCCGAAAAACAGGCGTAATCGATTTGAAACAGCGTGTATCGGCGCTTCTCAAAGCGCAATTTGAGCGCGAGGTCGTGCTCGAAAAGCCCAAAGACCGCTCTTTCGGGCACTACGCCACCCCCATTGCCTTCTCCCTGGCCAAGGAACTGCGCAAATCGCCGATGGTGATTGCCGATGAACTGGCCTCCTCCTTCGGCGAGCATGCAATGTTCACCGCGGTCGAAGCAACCAAGGGGTACATCAACTTCCGTCTCTCCGAAGCCTTTATGGACGAGTACGCCGGCTGGGCGCTTGCCAACCCGGACGCCTTCGGCCATGCCGACCGCGAAGGCAAGATCCTGCTGGAGTTCGTCAGCGCAAACCCGACGGGTCCGCTGCACATCGGCCATGCCCGCGGCGCGGTTTACGGCGATACGCTCCTGCGCCTCGGACGCCGCCTGGGCTACGACATCACGGCCGAGTACTATGTCAACGACGCCGGCAACCAGATCGACCTCCTGGGAGTGAGCCTGCAGCTTGAAGGGCAGCACAGCGTCCTCAACATGGAAGTCGAGTGGCCGGAGAAGTACTACCGCGGCGAATACATGACGATCCTTGCCGAAGAGGCGCTCACGGCATTCGGCAGCGATGTTCTCACCAACGCCGACCGCCAGAAAGAACTCGCGCTCTGGGCGAAGGACAAGGTGATGGATCTCATCGTCTCCGACCTGGGAGATGCGAACATCCACTTCGATACCTTTGTCAGCGAAGCGTCGCTTTACGACGACTGGGACCGGGTCATGAAGAAACTCGGCGAGGGTGTCTACGAGGGCGAAGAGAAGCTCTGGCTCCGTTCGACGGAACACGGGGACGAGAAAGACCGCGTCGTCGTGCGCGAAGACGGCCGCCCGACCTACCTGGCCGGTGACATCGTCTACCATAACCGCAAGTTCGAACAGGGGTTTGACCACTACATCAACATCTGGGGCGCGGACCACCACGGTTACATCGCCCGCGTCAAGGCGGCGGCGCGTTTCCTTGGGTACGACCCGGAGAAGCTGGAGATCCTGCTGTCGCAGATGGTCAGCCTGCTCAAAGACGGCGAACCGTACAAGATGAGCAAGCGTGCCGGCAACGTCATTTTGATGAGCGACATCGTCGAGGAGATCGGCGCGGATGCCCTGCGCTTCATCTTCGCGAGCAAGAAGAGCGATACGGCCCTTGAGTTCGACGTGGAGACGCTCAAGAAGCAGGACAACTCGAACCCGGTCTACTACATCAACTACGCCCATGCGCGGATCCAGACGATCCTCTCCAAGAGCGAGCTGAGTGAAGAGCAGATTATGGCAGCGGAGCTCACAGGGCTCAATGCCGACGCCGACGCGCTGCTTTTCGAAGCGCTGCTGCTGCCCGAGGTGATCGAGGACGCCTTCGCATCGCGCCAGGTGCAGAAACTGCCGGAGTACCTCAAGTCACTCGCGGCCCGTCTGCACAAGTTCTACTACGACTACCGCGTACTGGGGACCGAGGAGGAGGCGAAACTGCTCAAGCTTTTCCTGATGGTTGCCCTTTCCATCCGAACCGGTCTCTCCCTGATGGGGATCACGGCCAAAGACCGGATGGTCGCCGACGAGAAGTAAGCCAAGCGCTTGCTTCGCTACCCACTAATTCCTTTCTTCTACAAAAAAAGCTTCGAGGTGTCGAAGCGCATTCAATCAAATCAGGAATTGGCCTTGAGCGCTCTTTGTAAGCCATCCCGGAGGCATAAAGCCGGGAGGGATGAGCGATTCGTGAAAGGCCGCTTTTTGCGCTACTTTTTCTAAAAAAGTGGCATGAACATTCTTCGCTATCTTTTCTTTTTACAAAGAAAAGAAACAAAAGAAAATCGTCGTTGCGCGAATCGCACGCTGCTCCCGGCTTTATGCCTCCGCAGCGGCTTTCAAGGCACGCTTAACGACCTTCTGTCTATTGATGGATGCGCTTCGACATGTCGAAGCTCTTATCAAACATAACAAGGATTACGCTGACATCGGCGGCTCGACTCCCTCAGGCAGAAGCCGGGGGGTTCTGATCCGCACCCTCTTGTTTCTTCCCAGCTCCCCCGACTCTATCGTGACGTCCCCTTTGGCCACCTTGCACATTTTCGCCAGCAGTGCTATGATGTGTTTATTGGCCTTGCCGTCGACGGGCGGGGCGGTAATGCGCAGTTTTCGCTCCTCTCCCATGATCTCCGCCAGTTCGTTCGAACTCGCCTTCGGCTGAATACGCAAAGAGAGAATAAGGTCGTCGTTATCGAAGGTGTACCACATGATATTCGCATTATAGCCAATGCGAATGTCTAAAAGTGGGGAGTTAGTCGTTGGCAGTGAGTAGTGGGTAGTTAGTAGTGAAGGCTAACACGTCATCCAGCAACTACTTACTACTCACTACCTACTACGCACTAAAGTAAAGGCTTCGCATGAAACTTTTTTTCCTGATCTTTCCCATGCTACTTGTTGCCGCAACACGGCAGGAGTGTACCCGGATGCTTGAAGCTTTTACACCGGTCGAAAAGGCATATGATGCCGTCATAGAAGCCGAGATACCCTCCCCGACGAGCGAAAAGGTGATACGGCAGTTCAGGAGCGAGGGAGGGAAGATCTACAAAGCGTGCAAAGACCGGATGAGCACGACGAAGTGGTATATGCTGGGCAAGAAGATCGCACCGGAAAAGGCCGATATCGCTGCGTTTCACATGGAAAGTGCTGCAGAGCTGACGCGCTACGCCATTACCCACCCGCCGGTCGTGACCGAGGTGCGCTGCGGCACGATACAGCAGGGTGTCCACCCTTTGCCGAGGTGAATATCATGAAAAAAACCATCCTTGTCCTGATGTTCCTCCCGGTGATGGTGGGGGCGGTGTCGTGCGAAAAGCTCGAAAGCGATTTTGCTTCTTTGGACAAACAGTACCGCGCCGCGAAACGCATCCAATCCCCGACGTCGCGCTACGACTACTACTACCGTTACATCGCCAAGGGGAGCGAGCTGATGGCCTGGTGCCGCAACGATCCGCGCAATTACACGTACACGGAGATCGTACGCAAGTTACGCGCCGCGGACCGGGAACGCATCGGGTTGCGCCAGAGCGTCATCGAAGAGCAGTGGCGCGTCAACAACGTCCAGCCCATTGTCAACGTCATCTACAAAGAGTGCGTCTACCAGTATTGAAAGCTCCGTTCGATACAATGTCTTTCTTCATTTCTATCCAATACGTCCTCATCGCTTAACAGGATAAAGCAGGGCCCTCCTAAGGCCTAGCTCGAGGTTCGAGTCCTCGTGGGGACACCACACACATGAATCATACTATTTCATAAAGCCTCATATTGTCTCAATAACGCCCTATTTTTGCCTTTTCCTTTGTTTCATAGTGTCTTACGTTGTATCATTGTGCATCGCAGTATCTCAAGCTATTTGCAGTACATCATGCAGTACGCTCGTCATCTGATACCATTTTGATGCAGTACGTTAAGGACTCGAACCGTGGCCAAACCAGTTACACCCCTGACTGATAGGAAGATCAGGAACACAAAACCGACCGAAGCCCAGCAGCGCCTCAGCGACGGCGACGGGCTTTACATCATCATAAAGCCGACAGGCTCGAAGCTTTGGCGCTTCGACTATACGCTGGGCGGGAAGCGCAATACCGTCTCACTCGGGAAGTACCCGGATGTTTCTCTGGCCAGGGCCAGGGAGCTCCGGACGCAGTACCGTGAGATGGTCGCCGCCGGCACGTCGCCTGTCGAAAAGAAGGTGGAGGTACAGAAGCATACCGTCGACGACGCCGCGGCTGACTTCTTTGCTCGTCTCGAGCGCGAGGTGGGGGAAAAGTATTACCATAAGCTGAAGCAGCGCTATGACAGATACATTGGCAGCACGATCGGGAGAATGGATCTCGATGAAGTCGAGCCGTCAGATATCGTCAGGATGATCCAGGGGGTAGGTGAGTTTTGGGAGACGGCAAAGCGGATACACGGTATCTCCGCCAGGATCTTCACCCTGGCCGTCACGACAGGCAAGGCACGACGGAACCCGGTCAACGACATCGATGTCTCTGTTCTCGTCGGGAAGATGCAGACGTCCCACTACGCCCACGTCACAGATCCGCGCGAGCTTGGCGCCATCCTCAACGTGATCGACGAGTACCGCGGTGATGCATCGACGGCGAAGGCACTTCGTATCCTACCGCACGTTTTCGTCCGCCCGGCAAATATCCGTTTTATGGAGTGGGACGAGCTGGACCTGAAAGCTGGTACCTGGAAGATCCCGAAGGAAAAAATGAAGATGAAGCGGCCGCACATCGTCCCGCTGTCCCGCCAGGTCGTCGCCATGCTCAAGGAGCTGGGGGAGCCACAGGGGCGCTATGTGTTTAATAGCCCATTCTCGAAGAACAGCCCGCTTTCGGAAAACACGCTCAATTACGCCATGAAGCGCATGGGCTTCAAAGACGTTCAGACGGCGCACGGCTTCCGGCATACAGCGGCGACGCTCCTGGCGGAGCACATGTATGAGATTGGCATAAATTCGGATGTGATAGAGGCGCAGATGGCCCATGAGAAAGGAGGGGTGAGGGGGATCTATAACCACGCGCAGCACTTGAAAGAGCGCACGGTCATGATGCAATGGTGGTCGGACTTCCTCGATGCTTTAAAGCTTCAATAGCTGCATCAATGTCCTCTTCATCCCAGCAGGGCGTCCCGCCCTGGTAGAATGGCTCTGGGTATAGCCCCTCTTTGATACGGCGGTAGAATGTCGCCCGGGAGCACTTCACCTTTTTAAGGCAGTCAGATACTCTCAAAACAGTCATCTTTCACCTCCATAATTCAAAACATGCAGGACGTCCGAAACGTCCACCGCGAAGAACCGACCGACGCCGAGGTCAGTCTGCTCGTACGCCCCGGTGATCCGTGTGCCGCCCCACTTGCTGATGATCTGCGGGCGGACGGTTTTGTAGCCGACGCTGAGGACAACGTAGTCGAACTCTCTATATTCAATTCCGAGAAGTTCAAACCCCTCAATAGGGAGCGATGTGGTAGTACAATCACGCCGTAGTGATGCGATGATCACTTCTTTCTTATATGTAGAAGACTCATTCTTCCGCATCATACGAGTGAACCAACAATCTTTGATAACTCTGAAGTCCTCCAGTTTCCGCCCCGCCGCGATCTCATCAAACCAGTGCTGAGTGACGACGAGATGCAGGACGCGGGCGCCTTTGGGAATGTAGTCTTTGTAGGATTGTGGTTTCATTCAGCACCGTCCGCTATCTTATGCACAATTTCAAGCAGTCTTTTCATTTCTGGGTTTCTGAACAAATGAATCCCGTAAGTGTCGGGGCTGTTAAAGTGGTGCTTATTCTGTTCGATGTGTGCGAATGCGGCCTTCTCTGTGAGGAAGAAATTTCCCTCGTATCCACCTGACGATGAATCAGCGACCATGCCCTCCTGATAGCAGGCTATGGTGAAGTCATAACTTCTAATGTCGCATATTCTTTCAAGGTCTACAAAGTTTGAAACACCGAACTCGTCAATTTCTTTCAGAAGGTCATGGTATTCATACTCTTCGAGCTGATTGATAAAATCGCTCCATTCATCAGCCTTGTAGGATTCCTCACCCCAAATAAGCCCCATGTTGCTACTGTCACCATAGTCGGGATCAAAGCCCCAAACTGTTCTTTTTGTGCGGATGACAAGGCCATACGGTTGCGCCGTGCATCGTGTATCCTGAGTCCTCATTTCGTTGGACAGCTCCTTGATGAAGTCAATGTCCTCTTTTGTGAGTCCTTTGGCGATTTCTGGTGTTGTGGTGTAGGGTTTCATTTATTTCTCCTGCCATACTTCTCTGAATGCTCGCCACAACAAATGAGATACCCACCGCTTGCAGGTGTACCGCATGACGCAACTTTGTTGCATCCATCAACTTCGCACATTTTCTGAAGACTATCAATCTCTCTGCATTCTGGGCATCCCATTACTTTTTCGTCATCAATAAACGGATGCTTCGCTTCAAGGATATCTACAGGCTCGCAGATATGACCGCATTCTTCGCATTTGTATTTGTTCTGCCGTTCCATCACCCTCTCCTCTTTTCAATAAACCGCCACCCAAAGGAGGAACCTACTAACACGACCGGGTAAAGGATCAGTACCATCACCACATACATATCAGGCTCAAAAATAAACTTTTCCATCATTGATCCCTAGAATGGAATTTCGTCTTCATCGATATCGAAGCCTGGCTGCTGATGGCCGCTGCCAGCACCTGGATCTCTCGGTGGGGTCATGGGGCAATCATAAGCGTTTTGAGGCTGAGGTGGCGGGGTATAGCCCTGCTGCGGCGCATTATATTCCTGGGAGCTAGGGGCGTTGTAGCCGCCGTTGCCCTGCTGCGCGTCGCCGCGGGAATCCAGCATCTTCATCTCTTCAACGTTGATCGAGTGTTTCGAGCGTTTCTGCCCGCCCTGGTCTGTCCATTGTTCAAGCATCAACCTCCCCTCGATGAGCACCTTTGATCCATTGCGGAGATACTGGTTTGCTATCTCAGCCGAGCGGCCAAAAAACACGATATCGATAAACATCGTCTCGTCGACCTGCTCACCGCTCTGCTTTTTGAATTTTCGGTTAGTAGCGATGCCAGTTTTGCCGATCGCCGTGCCCCCCTGCGTATAGCGCAGTTCGATATCACGGGTGAGGTTCCCCGCCAAAATTACCTTATTGAACATAGACAGACTCCTTCTGTTTCAGTTTGATCTGCGCCGACAATACGCGCAGGGATCGTTTTTTCTCAACGCCAAGCAGCCGCCCGAAGATATCGGTCAGCATATTGCTGTCGCGCTCTACTTCGTAGGTGTCCTGCCGCGTTGTCACGCCTTCCATGGACTGCATGGCCGCTGTGAACGTTCGCTCGGTGAACCACAGCTGCTGATACGGAGATCCGTCGAGCATGGACCACAGCGCGCGGCATGTGGCAATCAGGCTGATCGTGTAGTTCATATCGTCGAGTTCGTGCTTTGCGCCAGCCCAGACAATGTCGGCCTCTTTCGCGATACGGTCATAGTCGGATGGGTTGGCATTGTAGAGCGCCTGCAGTCCCTTGCGGACATGCTTGCGGAGCCTGTCGATCTTCCGTGTCGTCTCGCCATGCTTGACGTAGGAGATCAGCGTTCCGATCAGCATGAGCACTTTGATGGATTGTTCTTTTGAGGTCATAATCAATATCTCTTGTGCTTCCGGTGCCACATGACGACCTGGTACGCTTCACGCAGCGTAATGTCGTGACGGGCCCAAAGGTAGAAAATGTCTGCGATTACTCTCATGCCGGCTCCCTCAATTGATAGACGGGAACGGGACATGAATCCCACACCGCTCACCGAGTGCCCGGTTGAGCACGTCGTACACTTCGTCGATTTCCTGCTTGGTCATCTTCGTCGTGCTGTCCTTGCCGGTGATCATCTTCATGACCGGGCGCCACATAAGCTCCTTCACATGATCAGGGGTCCACGGTACGTCAGCCTTGATAACGGTCTTGATATCCTGGCCGCTCTCTTTGAGGGCATCGGAGATCAGCGAGAACAGCTTATGAAGCGCACGGTTCTGCTGCAGTGTCCGCAGATCCATGTCGCGCACCTCAGCTACATAGACAGCGCTGTTCATCTTCTCGAGTGCTTCGCGGTCTGCCTCACCATATGGGTAGAGGCACTGCCCCTGTTTTACGAGTGAGATTTTCATGCTGCCTCGATGCTTTCAACCACTTCGGCTTTTGCGACACGGCGCTGGTTCACCTTGATCTTCGCAGGGGTTGCTTCGGTCGTCTTTGTCTTCGTCACCTTCCGCATTTCAGCCTTGCCAAGTGCGATGAGCAGTTCCTGCGCTTCCGCTTCGTCAACCAGGAGCGTGAACACTTCCTCCGTTACCTCTGTTTCGGTGGCTTCTTTGGCCGCAGTAACAGTGATAGACGAGCAGATTTCTCCTTCGAGCTTTTCAAGCCCATTTTCCAGCATGAACGCTGCGCCTCCTAGCTTGATCTTCTCAGCTTGTGCCTTCATGAATTTCTCACGGTCGCTGATCTGGCTCTTGATATCTTTCAGGTAGGCAAGCTCTCCATCGACGTTGCGAAGAGCAAGAGCTATGTAGTCCGCCAGGCTGCTTTCTACCGGGAGCCCTTTTTCATTGATCGTGGCGATCTTCCATGTCAGCGTTTCTGCAACGTCGTCTGTCTTTTCAAGACTTGTTCGTTTCATCAGTTCCATGCTCATCCTCCGCTTTTTGTTTTCTGAGCAGCAGCGCGATTGCTTCACCCGCCTCATCTCCGTAAAGGTCAACGATCTCATCGACACCATAGTTGTCACAGATGCTTTTCACATCCGTATCTGTTTTCTCAGCAAGCTCTTCGATCTTCTTGACGATGGAAGGTGTGACGTGCTTCTTTGGCTGGAACCGCTCAGGGAGCACTGGGGGCTTCCAGTAGAAATATTCATCTTCCTTTGTCTTTGCCTTTTTATACTCGTCTTTCTCGTTGCGCTGTAATTTCTTGAAATCGTCAACAGTGATAACCGGTGCGTATTCAGCGTCGACGTCGTACAGATACCGCCCGATGCCCCATTGAACTGCTGCACGTTTCATTGATCCTGACAGCCCACCCTTGGTGGATTCGATTGCAGTGTCTTCGGCACCGTCCCATTTCGTGACCCACTTACCATCTACGTTCACGGAGATCCCACAAATCGTACCAGCCATGTTTGGGGAAGGCTTATACTCGTTCTGCCATCCGAAGATGCCGAACACGCTATCAAGCCTCGTCTGAATCGCCCTGTTTGTCACATAGGCAATAACACGACACCAGATGCGATCACCTGCTTTTCCTGATGCCTGTACACGCCATTCGAGATCGTTTGCACTAAATGGCTGTTTCAATTCTCTTTGTATTCGTTTAGCGTTCATCATCACAGCAACCTTTCGTTCAGTCTTGCCAGATACCCATCGAATGGGGTATCATCACGCTTGAAGAAGTTGATAATGCTTTCCACGGCCTGTTTCATCTTCTTCACCTTTCACTCTCATCCAGCGACCAGTCTTCTTCATACCGGCGCATTGAATATCCAACCCATACGAACAGACCGACAATCGCTATTGCGGCGGCCATGATGAAGAACCTAAGTTCGTAGTCATTCTGTGTCATCTTTTACCTCACCTGAAAGCTCGATTGCTTTAAAAATAAACTCTTTCCACTTTCTCCACCATTCAAGTGCGCCATCATCCATAGTTGAAATTTCATTGTCTGTGAAAGATTTCCATTTCTCAATACTGTGCATCTGGAACCCGATGGCCATTTCAGTAGAGCTAAAAACAATCGTGTACTTATCAAGTTGCATACTTTTAAGTTCTTCCATGTTCCCAATAGCCCACTTCCAAACTGCATAGCGCAGGTCGGCATAGCTCAGGTTGGCATAGCTCAGGTCGGCAGAGCTCAGGTCGGCATAGCGCAGGTTGGCAGAGCGCAGGTTGGCAGAGCTCAGGTTGGCATAGCTCAGGTCGGCAGAGCTCAGGTCGGCATAGCGCAGGTTGGCAGAGCGCAGGTTGGCAGAGCTCAGGTTGGCATAGCTCAGGTCGGCAGAGCTCAGGTCGGCATAGCGCAGGTTGGCATAGCTCAGGTTGGCAGAGCTCAGGTTGGCATAGCTCAGGTCGGCAGAGCTCAGGTCGGCATAGCTCAGGTTGGCATAGCGCAGGTTGGCATAGTAAAAAGAAACTTTTGCTTTCAATGCACCTTTTATCAAGTCGACCCATGAGTCGCATTCCATTTCGAAGATAACTTCTTTCGTATCCCAGCGTTCAATTTTCATTTTCTTTCCTTGTGCAACTTCAACGCATATCGGTAGTGCCGCCGTGAGTTGCGGACAGCAGCACCGATATAGATTCCAGCGGAGCAAAGCCCAGCTCCGCAAGTGAACGGTTCCATTGTTTTTTTACGCCACCTAGAAATGGATGCTCGTATAGGGCGGTAAAATTTAGCACGTAGGCAACTTGCGAGGGTAAGCCCTCACTACACGCATCCCCAACCAGCCACGGCAAAGGGCGTTGGCATGCCCATTCGGTATGCGTGTAGTGAAAGCTCTCGGTGAAGTGGTAGCAGGACTTGAACCTGCGCCGACTTTTCAATGGAGCGCGCTCTTCCCATTTACTTCATCCCAATGCTATGGCCATGGCTCTACCAACTGAGCTACACCACTTCATAAAAAGCTCTCTGAAAGACACGCGCCGTCCGCTCCACCACTCGGACCGATGAACTTTTTATCCCGGTGATCCACGTGTGCCTTTTTGAAAGCTCTGTTGACATTGATAAGTCATTGAACTCGACGAAACGATGCTTTTTCAATCGGATCGTCTGCAAGTGGTTTCTCTGCTTGCATTTCAAATCTTACTGTAACAGTAATTAAAGATTTCTTAAATAGTTACTGTAACAGTAAATAAATCATGTGATAATATGGGAAGCTTTTCGGGACGGAGTACTTATTTGAAGATGGTAGTGTAAATTATGTAGATCATCGCCAGGATGATCCATAGTATGATTGAGTATTTTAGGTTATGAACCAGATATCTTTTCATTATCTTTTGAAAGCAGTGTTTTAATGGACCATATTGTGAGTCTTACTCCAACGGAGATGGAATAAAAAACCATCATGACCAATGGCACTTCATCAATGTGTCTCGTAAAACCTGCAATTCCGGCGGAAAAACCACTATCAATCACAGCTATAAGTATGATAGCAATAAGGGAGGCCATAATGAATAGCCACTCTATTGCGACCCTCCTAGCAGTAAAAAACTTTTTCAAGTCATCTTCCTATCATCTTGAGAATTGCGGATCTATTGGAAAAACATAGTTTGTTGACAGCAACGACCTTAGCCATGAACAGCTCATCAAATATGTCGCCCTCGGTGTCCAGCCTAATCGTCTTTGTTTTGAAGGTGTCACTGCTATTGATCGGCACAAACTGCACCATGTTGGCTTCCTGGTCGAAAACGAATACCTTGATCGCACTTTCGTTCCCGATACGATAGTGCACAATATCACCAGACTCTGGCACAACCGTTGGATCGCAAATCACTTCGTCCCCGTTGTCGATAAATGTGGACATGCTGTCGCCACTGGCAATGACACAATACAGCTTATCGGAGTAGTATTCTCCATTGTAATAGCAGACCCGGCTCCGATCCTGCAAATGGTTTACATCGCCTCCGCCGCAGTCTGCCGTTCCAACAACAGGGATAAGGCTTACTTCGCTCATGTGCTCTGATGAGAGTAGGAACCCTGGCGGTTTATTAAAGAATTTCTCTATATTTGCGATGTACTCTTTCGGGATCGAGTAATCAACATACTGCTCACCGACCCATCTGGTAATGTACACAGGCGGTACATCCAGGAATTTGGCCAGTTTTGTTTTCCCGCCACGGCCATAGTCATCCAGGAGTGCAGCTACCTTCTTTTCCGGGGTCATGTTCATCCTTATTAAGTTACTAAAATAGTAACACGTATAAAATTACTGCTACAGAAATTATTTCAGTTTCATTTAATTACTGTTACAGTAACATTCAATTTATGAGCAAGAAATCCATTGATAAACCGATCACTGAAATTGCCAACGATACGGGACTGAATGTTCCTGAAATCAGTATGGCGCTCAGCGCGTCCCGTCTTCTCGGCCGTGACAAGCTTAAAAAGATCTACGATGCCAACTACCCTATCGAATATTTTCTGTTCGGAAGGGACTTTAAAAATAACCCAACCGAAGCCGCGGCCCCGGTCGGTTCCTCTGCTTCCAATGAAGCTAAGAGCATTGTCGCAGAACCGTCTGTAAAACATCAAGACGGCACGTGTATAGACAGTGTGTAAACAAGGTATTACATGAAGAAAACGGAAGCGTTGAATGTAAGAATCGATCCACTGCTCGAAGAAAAGGTTAACCGTATATCGGAAGCCGAAGGCGTGAGCAAGAGTGAACTTGTCGACACTGCACTTGAGCTTCTGTTCTTCCTGCGAGAAAAGAAGGGCTTCATCGGCGTGCTGCTGATGCTCCTTAAATCAAAGCAAGGAGGCAACATGCATGAAGCTGCTTAGTTTCTTTATCCCAAAAGAAACGTACAAGGTGCTCGCGGAACACGCGGGGAACGAAGGAAAAGAGGTGGAAGAGTTCATTGGTGAGTGCGCGGTAGATTTCGCGTCTGTCCTGCAGTCGTCAGAAGACAACCCTCATTCCAAACTCATTGATCTTCTCAAAAGCGTCGAAAGCGACAAACCCGGTTAGCGCCGGGGAAGACAACAGATAACGGCGGGTTCATTCTCTCCTCCTTGCCTGTCGTTATGTGTTGTCTCATCTGATAACACGCCCGTCATCAACCGACCAAAGCGATACGGGCATGGCAACCGAATAAGGATGCACTGCAATTATACCAGTGCCTTTTAACAAGCAGAACGGTGGGCAGGGGTTACAGGGGGTGTGCCCTGCCTTCCCTCCGTTGTGCTTCACACCCACAAAGGCTATCCATGGAATACAGTGAGTTTCTGCATAGCAAAATCAAACTCTCAGAGAATCAAGGTTTTGACTGCACAATAGCGGAAGTCAACCCTATCACAAAGCCACATCAGCAAAATATTGTCGCATGGGCCGTCCGAGGTGGGCGCCGCGGCATATTCGCATCATTTGGGCTCGGGAAGACGATCATGCAACTCGAGGTCGTCCGGATCGTGCTCAAGAAGATCGGCGGCGGCCGGGGGCTCATCGTCGCCCCGCTGGGGGTACGGCAAGAGTTTTTCAATGATGCGAAGGTCCTGGCGACGGGCGAGCACCCTTTCATCACCGATCGACAGCGCGAAGAGTTGAAAGCATGGCTGCAGATCGATGGAAACACGGCACCGAAAATCAAGTTTATCAGAAGCGTCGACGAGGCCAACGGCGATGGTATCTACATCACCAACTACGAGACGGTCCGAGACGGAAAACTTGACCCGCGTGATTTTGATGCAGCCAGTCTTGATGAGGCGTCTGTCCTCCGCGGCTTCGGCGGGACCAAGACCTTCCGGGAATTCATGGCGATCTTTGCTGGCGACCGGAAGACTATGAGTGCCCGGGTGAGAGGAAAGGAAGTGCAGTACCGTTTTGTCGCCACGGCCACGCCGTCACCGAACGACTACATCGAGCTGCTCGCCTATGCTGCTTTCCTCGGCATCATGGATGTATCGCAGGCCAAAACGCGCTTCTTCAAGCGCAACAGCGAGAAGGCCGATGAACTGACGCTGCTGCCGCACAAAGAAAAAGAGTTCTGGATGTGGGTTTCGTCATGGGGCCTCTTCATCGAGAAGCCATCCGACCTCGGCCTTTCCGACGAGGGATACGAGCTCCCCGCGATGACGGTCAACTGGTCAGAAGTGCCGAACGACTATTCCGAATTTGAAGCGGAGAAGGATGGGCAGGGCCTGCTCTTCAAAAATGCTGCCGCCGGACTGTCGCAGGCCGCCCGGGAGAAACGGGACAGCATCGGGCGCCGCATCGACCGTATGATGGAAATTTTCGACAGCTACGAGGAGGAAGACCAGGTTATCGTCTGGTGTACGCTCAACGATGAGCAGAAGGCTGTCGAAGAGGCGCTCCGCGCTGCAGGCATCACGTTCTCATCCCTTGCAGGAAATCAGACAATCGAAAAGCGCGACGAGCTCCTGCAGCAATGGCTCAGCGGAGAGACGCGCGTTTTTCTCACAAAGCCGATGATGTACGGCTCCGGGGCAAACCTCCAGCAGTGCAATAAAGAAATCTTCCTCGGCATCGACTACAAATTTAACGACTGGATTCAGGGCGTCCACCGGGTCTACCGTTTCCTCCAGGCGCGGTCGGTCCGCATTGACAGCATTTACACCGAGGCCGAGTCCGAGATCCGGAAGGTACTCGAAGAGAAATGGGAAAAACACAGAACGACAGGACTGAATATGACGAAGATTATCAAAGAGTTCGGCCTTTCATCGGCCGCAATGGCGAACGCGCTCAAACGATCCATGGGTGTCGAGCGCATTGAGGTGTCTGGAAATCACTATACCGCGGTGAACAACGACTGTGTGCAGGAGACGAAGGGGATGGACGAAAACAGCCTGGACCTTATCGTCACGTCGGTACCGTTCTCGACGCAATACGAATACAGCCCCAACTATGCCGACTTCGGGCATACGGATACCAATGAGCACTTTTTCGAGCAGATGGACTACCTGACCCCGGAACTGCTGCGCACATTGAAGCCAGGGCGCATCGCTGCGATCCATGTCAAGGACCGCATCGTCCCTGGGGGGCTCACGGGCCTCGGGTTTCAGACGGTCTACCCGTTCCACGTCAAATGCATCGAGCACTACACTAGCCATGGCTTCGCTTACATGGGGATGATCACCGTCGTCACCGACGTGGTCCGCGAGAATAACCAGACCTATCGCCTCGGGTGGTCAGAGGTGTGCAAGGACGGCACGAAGATCAGCGCGGGGCTCCCGGAGTACATCCTGCTCTTCCGCAAGCCTCAGACCAATAGCGAGCGCTCCTATGCCGACGAACCGGTCACGCACTCAAAGGAGGATTATACACGGGCCCGCTGGCAGACCGACGCGCATGGATATTGGCGATCGAGCGGCGACCGTCACCTCCTGCCGGAAGAGCTTGAGGCGATGGAACCTGCGCAGGTATTCCGCGCGTTCCGCGACTACCACCTCGAAGAGATATACGACTACGACCACCATGTCAAGATCGGGGAGCACCTGGACGCGAAAGGAAAGCTCCCGGTCACGTTCATGCTCCTGCAGCCTCCGAGCTGGATGGATGACGTATGGACCGACGTGGCCAGGATGCGCAC
The DNA here is from genome assembly GCF_039645585.1 of Sulfurimonas sp. HSL-1656. Taxonomy (NCBI): domain Bacteria; kingdom Pseudomonadati; phylum Campylobacterota; class Epsilonproteobacteria; order Campylobacterales; family Sulfurimonadaceae; genus Thiomicrolovo; species Thiomicrolovo subterrani. The sequence continues at coordinate 2,305,451 of NZ_CP147915.1, read as the reverse complement.
GCTGAATATGGTCCAGAGTGTCAAGGGAAAGGAGCAGCACCTTTGCCCGCTGCAGTTCGATATCGTCGACCGGCTGATCGAGCGGTTTTCGAACGAGGGAGAGACGGTTTACGATCCATTCGGCGGGATTATGACGGTGCCGTACCGTGCAATCAAGAAAGGGCGTAAAGGGTATGCGTGCGAGCTGAACCCCGCATACTTCACCGATGGGGTGCACTACCTGCAGGCTGCAGAGAAAGAGGCAAATATGCCGACGCTGTTTGACTTTATGGAAGAGAAGTGCGGTGCATAGACATGGCCGCCTACTACAACGAATTCGACCCCGAAAAAGCCGAATGGCTTCAAAACCTCATGAACGCCGGGGCCATCGCCCCGGGAGCAATAGATACAAGGAGCATTACCGATGTCAAAGCATCTGACCTTATGGGATATAGCCAGCACCACTTCTTCGCCGGCATCGGAGTGTGGAGCTCCGCACTGCGACGTGCCGGATGGCCCGACGACAGATACGCCTGCACCTTCTCATGCCCCTGCCCTCCATTCTCCACGGCGGGCTCCGGGCAGACATGCCCGAACTGTGGCGGCGGATCTCATCTCTGCCATCCTAAACGAACCGGATATTTCATCTGCCTCGATTGCGGCCATTGTCACTTCGCCGACGAGCGGCACCTCTACCCGGAAGTATCGCGCATCGTCGGAGAGCTTGAGCCTGCAGTCTGCTTTGGAGAACAGGTTGCAAGCATCGACGGCCGGACGTGGCTCGCCGCTGTACGCGCTGACATGGAAAACATGGGGTATGCCCTTGGGGGGGCCGATCTGTGCTCTGCGGGCGTCGGCGCTCCGAACATCAGACAGCGGCTCTACTTTGTCGCTGAGCGGGTGGGCTACGCCGATAGCCAGGGACTACGCGGGAGCGCTTACCACTCCGGAGAAAGTGGCTGCCAGGTTCGCACACCCTCGCGGGAAACCGCTGAGAGAGGAAGCGACACTGGCCGGCTGGCCGACGGCGACAGCCGGAGACGCGGACCGACGCGGCGACGTCTCGATCGACGCGAAGAATGTGACGCTGAACCATGCGGCGGCAAGGACGGGCTGGGCGACACCGACGCGTCGTCGAAGAAGAGGTCGGAAGCGTTCGGTACGGGCCGGACACCCACAGCCGGACGAAGTTCTGACAATGGACTGCCCCGCCCGCCTGAAATCGGATGGGACGCTGCTGACTGGCTCTACTGCACAGATGGAAAGTGGCGGCCAGTTGAACCCGGCACATTCCCGCTGGCTTCAGGGCCTTCCGGAGATCTGGGACGCGTGTATACCAGGTGGCGCCGCATTGGGATTAAAGGCTACGGCGACGCCATCAACTACGACGTCGCGGCCACGTTCATCGAAGCATCAATGCCGATGCTTCAGCGAGAAGGATGATGCATGAAAAACCACGGAACAATCAACTACAACGCGCAGAGAGCAGCATTGCCAATGAGAGGTATACCATGCGAGTCTTAACCATTCAAGAAAAACAGGTTTTCCACGCCGCCTACCAAAACATCATGCGCGTCGCATCAGTACCGGCAGAAAGCATCATCGAGATCAAGGACGGCGGCGGTCCACTCCCTGGCGTCTACTTTGACCTGCTGCACCACTTCGGGGACATGAAGGGTCTGGTGGCGACGTTCTGCCCCATGAACGAGTTCGCGGCAAAGCAGGCGCTGATTAACTACTGCTTCGAGTGCAGGATCCAGCCTCGTGAATTCCAGTTTAAAGGTCTGCTGTCGATCGAGAAGCGGTTTATTCCGCATGTAGAGCATACATATGCGGCACATGTAGAGGAGATAGCATCATGAGAAAGGGTTTTAGTTTTTTAAACAGCTACAAGCGCATCTACGAAAAGCTGCAGACTGCAGAGCAGAAGACGGAATTTATCGAAGCGATCATGTCGATCCAGTTTCTCGAGAAGAAGCCGGACGAAATCACATTTGATGATCCGATGCTTGACCTTGCATTCGAAGGGGTTAAGCATAGCCTTCAAAGCAGTATTGAAGGGTACTTGAACAAGGCTAAAGAAGGTGATTACAAGGGGTGTTACGAAGAAAATGTAACCCCTTGCCAAGCCCCTTATGAAGCCCCTTGCCAACAAGAGGAAGAGAAAGAAGAAGAGAAAGAGAAAGGGGAAGTACAAGAGGAAGAGAAAGCCAATGCGCCTGCGCGCACATGTGAGAGCGAAGACCTTCCTGAATGGCTCGACAAGAATGCATGGTCAGAGTGGCTTCAGTATCGCAAAGAGCTCAGAAAGAAAATGACGCCATCGACTGTCAAACAGCAGCTGTCACTTCTTGAGAATTTCAAGGACCGGCAGGGGGAAATAATCAACACGAGCATCCGCAACGGGTGGCAAGGGCTGTTTGAGCCGAAGACGCCACCGGGTAAGTCTTCGACAGGGTTTGACGATCTTGACCAGATGGTCGCAGCGAACAAGATCAGTTTCAACGCTGCACACACCATGGCGGCAGGCAGAAGACTTGCTGGGGGTGTGCAATGATCGATTTCAAGAAGTTCGTCGAGCGCTACACCGTTCTTGCCGAAGAGTTCGGTGAAACAATGAGCGATGCCCGCATGAAACTGCATTACGAAATCCTCAGCAGATCGATGAGTGATGACGAGTTTGACGGTGCTGTCATGAGCGTTCTTGCAAACCGGAAGTTCCACAAGATGCCGCACCCTGCCGAGCTGCTCGAGTACGTTCGCCCTGACATCGACGCCATCGCATCACTCGCGCTTCAAGACCTCGAGCGTGCTTTCAAAACGAAAGGGCGTGTCGCATCCGTTGCATTCGAGGATGTCGTCATCAACAGCGTCGTCAATGCCATGGGAGGGTGGGTGTATCTGTGCAACCTTGAGGCAAGAGAGTGGGAGTTCAAGCGTCGTGAGTTCCCGCAGCTTTACAAGACACACTCGAGACGTGATACGCATATCGATCACCTTCCTGGTACTGCAGAGGCAGACCCTAACTCTGACCCATCACGCTATCTGCCGACCGTTGAGGTCGTAGAGGCGGGTTATAAGATCCCAAAAGTGAGATCAGTACCAGCGCTGAACAAGCCAAAGCGTGATGTCGCTGGAATGATTGCCCCTTTGGCAGAGGCGGTAAGAGCATGAACGCACCATACACCAAAGCCTACCAGACAAAGCATGCTCGCATCAAGCCAAAGCCAGCCCGCGACCGTGACTACCTCAACTGGTTCGCTCAGCAGCCGCACCGGTGCCTTGTCTGCGGAACACCTGACGGCATCGAAGGACACCATGTGAAACGTGATTCAAGTGACCAGAAAGACGACCACAAGATGATCCCTCTCTGCCAAGAGCACCACACCGGCCCGATGCTGTCTCCGCACGGCACGCCGCGCCGCTGGCGGGAAGAGTACAGCATGGAGTTCCAGGAGCAGATCGCCGCGGAGATCTATGCAGAGTATTGCGGGGAGGTGATGTAATGAAAGTGAAGTGCAGAGACTGTGAGTTCTTTGAGCTTTTGGGTGAAAACAGGGAAGCATGGGGTGTGTGTAGATTTCTGGAACAACCGATTTACTGTCTTCCGAAATGGGCAAAACTGCGCGTAGTTAACAGTGGAGCAATAAACCCAGATTCTAAGTCAATTTGTAACGTTTTTAAGAGTAGAAAATGAGCAAATATCGCGCTATCAAAGATACCCGCATCATCAACGGCGAAACCGTCACCTTCGACAGCCGCGCCGAGGCACGCCGCTTCGACGAGCTGCACACGCTTGCAAAGGCCGGGAAGATCAAAGACCTCACCCTTCAGCCAAGATACCTCTTGGTAGACACTTTGCGCGTTGTAGGCCACCGAACGATGCCGAAACGCCACTATGTTGCCGACTTCCGCTACGTCGACGGGAATGGCCGCACCATCGTCGAGGATGTGAAGGGCATGGTCACGCCGGTCTACTCGCTGAAAAAGCAACTCTTCCTCAGCATCTACGGTACTGAAATCATCTTCAAGGAAATCAAATGACTAAAACCAACTACACTATCCATCACCAAGGCAATATTGTCGTAATCATGCAACATGGCAAGGTTGAAACAAAGTGCATCAATGAAGAGTCGGCCCTGCAATCGGTGTGGAAGCTGGAAGGATCAGACCGGAAGAAATACTTCGTCGCGCGCGGAGAGGCAGTCTACGAATGTGAACGCGCAGAGATGAACGGCATCACTGCCATCATCAAAGAGCACGATGGGAAGGTGGAAGTCGAGATAGACGGACGTGGTGGGAGCGCGATGTTCATGAGCATGGAGGAAGCACGGTCGTACATCGATACCGTATTCGAGGAGGCCAATGATGCAACAGACGCTTGACGAAGACACGGCGCAGAACAACGAGGATATGTTTTCCGCATGGGCCTCCGGCAAAGGCATCAGTGATGAGCAGATAAGCGTAATGACACACGGTGAGCTCTACCGTCTGCGCTGCGAATATAACGGCTTTGTCGTCAAAGGCGGCGGTAAGTTCAGCCAGTTCATCCACGCCAGCTCGAAGCTTCCCGAACGGATGAGCCGTAAAGAGGCTGCGCGGTACTACAACGCGAAGCTTGAACCGTACTGGGAAGAGTGCCTGGATGAGCGTGTGCCTAAGCGGTTCCGCGGAAAGGCGGTTACGTATCTTATCAGCAGGAGGGCGGCGTGACCGAATATGACAAAGCAATGCTGGAACTGCTGAAGACCTACCGCGGCATCAGTCGTGGAGAGAAAGACCGCATCAAGCTGGTTATTGAAAAAAAGGGGAAGTGATGGGACGTCGTAGCTTACCGTTCGAAGAAAGAAAGATCAACGTGCCGTCATGGTGCCTCAAAGGAAAGTACATCCTGGCAATGGAGCGGATAGCTGCACAGCGAAACACTACCCCCTCCGACCTGCTCAATGAAATCATGGCAAAGTTCGTATCCCAAAACGATCCTGCAAAAACTACCACGAAAATAACCTAACCCTACGAAAAAGTTTCTGATACAGAAATAATGGTGCTTGAATAATTCAAAGGAGCACCATTATGGCAGCAGAAAAGACGGAGCAACGCAAAGCGCTCGAAGAAGAAGCAGACACGTTGGGAGTTGAGTTCTCCCCGAACATCGGAGACGCAAAGCTTGAGGAGCGTATTAATGCAAAGAAAGCAGAGCTTGAGTCCACTGCCGACGGGCAAGATGAACCTACCGACACTGCAGCCGGTGGTGATGCAGATGCTATCGGCAGCGACAAATCCGATAACGTTGCAACTTCAGGAGAGGGTGTTCCCGGAACTGGTACGAACGGGGGTGGCAGTGACGAAAGTAACGGAGGAGGGCATACAAGTGTACCCGAAGTCAATGTGGATGAAGCCGTTGCCGATGAACATGGACAAGGACCCTCACGCAAGTTCACTGATGTAGAGCCGACCCACGAAACCGCAAACATCACCGAAGCCGACCTCGACAAGATCATGGAAGAGTTCGAGCAACGCCGCGGCGCAGAGAAGAACCCAATCAGTTACGATGCATACATGGGCGCCCGCAGCGCAATCAACCGCGTGAAGCAGCTGATTGCTGAAGGGAGTGAGTGATGGAAGATATTGGAACATTTGGATGGGCTATTGCTCGCATGAAAGACGGTGCGAAGGTGGCCCGCCGAGGTTGGAATGGCAATGGTATGTTTGTCTTTTTAGTCCCAGGCAGCCATTTCAAAGTAAACCGCGCACCGTTGCTCGGGATTTATGAAGAGGGGCACCCAATCGACTATCAGCCGCACATCGACATGAAAACTGCAGAAGATACTGTTGTCCCATGGCTTGCAAGCCAGACAGATATGCTTGCTGAAGACTGGGAAGAAGTCGAGGCTTAACCCATGGCAAAACTCACGGAAAAGCAAAAACGGTTCTGCGAAGAATACATGATCGACATGAACGCAACGCAGGCGGCTATCCGTGCAGGGTACAAAGAGAAGACAGCCGGGTCACAGGCGCATGATATCCTGAAAAAACCTGAAATACAGGCGTACCTTTCAGAGTTGATCGAAAAGCAGCAGGAGCGCACGCAGATAACAGCAGACATGGTATTAGATGAGCTTGGCAAGATCGCATTTTCAAAGCTGACGGATTTTTACGATGGAGAAGGTCGTCTTATTCATCCTGAGAATCTACCAGAGAATGCTTCTGCAGCAGTTGCAACGTTCAAGACAAGAAGGGAGAGCGTAGGGAAAAACGCTGATGGAAATGACGAGTTCGACACCATCGACGAGTACCGTAGACACGACAAGGTGAAGGCGCTTGAACTGATTGGACGGCACTTTAAAATGTTTACCGACAAAGTTGAGCACAGCATGGACGAGGAGCTGGCACAATGGCTGAAGAAGTAATGTACTCGTGGCAGTCGCAGTACCTCGACGGTATGCCCTTTGAAGCGTTCGCTCTCCTCGACCTGGAGGCCCAGGCTAAACTCGCAAAAAAGACATTCTCAAACTTCATCAAATACGCGCTGAAGGTCGGACCAAGAGATAGACAGCAGGCGGAGTTCATTTTCGAGTTAGACGATGCTCTTGCGACGAAGGTACTGCCAGACGTATCGGTTAGGTCCGGACACGGTACCGGGAAGACGACGATCCTATCGTGGCTGATCCTGTATGTTGGACTCGTCTACGATGATGTAAAGATACCGGCGACGGCCCCGGCCGCCCCGCAGCTGATCAACATGCTTCTGCCGGAAGTGAAGAAGTGGCATAAGAAGATGCACCCGCGCTTTGCCCGCCTGGTAGAGCCGCTGACGGAGGACGTGAAGTTCAGGAACGGCAATAAGTGTTTCGCAAGGACCGCGCGCAAGGAGAACACGGAAGCATTGGCCGGGGTGCACGCAACGTTCGTCCTCTACATCATCGACGAGGCGTCCGGGGTAGATCAGCGGATCTTTGAGGTCATCGAGGGGGCACTTACCGGCGACTACCTGCGCGTTATGACGTCTAACCCGACGAGGACGGCCGGCACATTCTTCGATTCGCACAACAAGAACAAATCCCTCTACCGCACCGTGCACATGGACAGTGAGAAGTCCGCCAACGTCAAACCGTCATGGATCGAAATGATGGCAAAGAAATACGGCAGGGAGTCATCGGTCTACAAAGTGCGTGTCCGCGGTCAATTCCCGGACAGAACGACAGATGCCCTTTTCGACATGGTCGCCGTAGACGAGTCCATGGCAATGGATGTCAATGCGGACATCGATCGCAGCGGTGTGCATGTGTGGGCCCTCGACGTTGCGAGGTTCGGAGACGATACTTCTCAACTGACAAAGCGACGCGGGTACGAAGTCTATGAGATGACGCCGAAAAAGCATAAGAGCACTATGGAGTTGGCGTTATTCGTCGCGAACCAATACACCCAGGCGGAGCATAAGCCTGATGCGGTAGTTGTGGACACTATTGGAGTAGGCGCCGGCGTTTTTGACAGGTTGATAGAACTTGGCGTGCCAGCTATTGAAGGAAATGCATCGATGGCTGCCGACGATGATGCCTACCTCAACAAGCGCGCTGAAATGTATTTCGGGCTTGCAAACTTCATCCGAAAAGGCGGGAGCATACCGAAAGATGATGAGCTGTACGAAGAGCTCTCCGTCATCACATATAGCTACACGGACGGAAATGGGAAAAGCAGGATAAAGATTCTGAAAAAAGAGGAGATAAAAGAGATCCTCGGCCGATCCCCGGACAAAGCCGACAGCCTTGCACTGCAGTTCTTTACCACCATCGTCCCCCAGCAGAACGAAACGGACGAGTGGGGGGAAACGCAGGACCACGGAGTAGGGGGATGGGCATGAACGGTCTTACCAACTTCGACTTCATCGTAGAGGCAATGCCGTTTGAGGACGAAACGGAAAAGATCGTGTGGGCTGCGATGTTCTGCCGGAACCTGGCCGGGTGCACCATCACGATCCCGGCGAAGATGCAGGAACGTGAGATCGCGAAGCTCATGTTCAAAAAGGGCGTAGATTTTGACGTGGTGGAGACGGCAGTATCGCTCAAACACCGCACGCTGCGGAATATCCAAAAAGAGGTATTGCAAGATGATGAATAAACAGCATCTACTCGACATGATCGACGCCGCAGAGAACGGGTATGAATACTACGAGCCGCTGTTCCAGGAGCTTTCGGACTACTACCTGTCCCAAATGAATCCGGAGCTCTACGAAGAGCTGAGGAAAAAGAACAAGTCCCGCCTGTTCTTCCCGCGGATCAACTCGAAGGTTAAGCGGATCGTGTCGAGCTTCCAGGAAGCCTATTTCAGCACTGATACGTTTGCAAAGCTCCATGCCGATGATGACGAGAATGCCGAAAAGGTACAGATGCTTCAGAAGGCGCTCGACCACTACACGCAGAAACGTATGACACCGCTTTTTGTCACTTTCGCGCCGACCTTCTACGCTGCACCCATCTTTGGGACCGTTATCGCTCGGGTCTATTGGGGAAAAGGGAAACCGGTCATTGAAAACGTGCACATCAGGGACATCAAGTTCGACCCTTCGGCGCGCACAGTAGAAGATATCAGGTTCTATGTTCACGACATCTACCTCACCGTCGACGACATCAAATCGTACCAACAAAAAGGGGTATACCGCAGAGACATCGATGCGGAGGAGATGGTCAAGGATGACCGCGAGTTCATCACGAACAGCCACAGCCGGATAAAACTGCAGGAGGTCTACACGATCAACGCAAAAGGGGAGTGGACGGTATCGACCTTCTACGACAAGTCCTATGCGCTGCGGAAGGGGGTAGTGCTCAAAGACGGTAACCCGTTCATTGTCGGCTTCCTGGTCCCGCAGATCGAGCAGCCCATTGACGAGAACATCGTGCGGGTGTATGGCGACCCGGCAATCGCACCTATCGTTGCGCTCCAGAACGAATTGAACATCCGTCGCAACCAACAGATCGATGCGGTAAAGAAGCAGCTTGACCCGCAGTTTCTCCTTCCGAGCAATGCGAAGGTCAACCCGCTTGACATTGAGAAGGGGGCCCGCTTCATCCGAACGACGGCGACGGGGAATGCACCAATCATCCCTGTCCCGGCGCCGAACATAAGCTCTTCTTCTTATGACGTTGAGAATATCGACCGCGACATGAGTGAGAACTTCGGTGTATCGGCGCAGCAGAACGGCATCGGGACTGACACGAAGCAGACGGCTACGGAAAGCTCCATCCTCTCCAACGAGGGGAACGCACGGATGCAGGCGTATATGCGGTCCTTCAACGAAACATTCTTCAAGCTCATCTTCAAACGCACGGCGCGTCTGGTCTGGAAGTACGGCGATCCTCGCTTCTTCCCCGGTGTAAGCCGCACGGAGCAGTTTGAATTTGTAGCCCGGATCAATACCGGCCTCGGCGCAACAAACAAAGAAGTGCAACTGGCAGGTATAGAACGCAGCGCGGGCATGGTATCAAGACTTTTCGAAATGGCGATGGCGACGCAGAACGTCGAAGAAGCAGGCAGAGCCTACAACGCCATGAAGAAGCTGACCAGAGACGCACTGCCGATCATGGGCATAGAGGACACTGACGAATATCTAGGAGAAGAAGACAATGAGCCAGAACTCGGACAAAATCACGGCGCTGGCGGCGCTGACGCAATCGGATGGGTGGGCCATCCTGGTGGGGGAACTTCAGGGGAAGCGGGAAACCCTCTACAGATTGGTTACAGGCCCTAACAAGGTGAACGAACGTATGAGTGCTGCGGACCAGCTTGCGGTTATTGACGAGATCATCACGATGCCGTACGCCATTATCAAGGACCAGCAGGAAAAAGACGCCAACGGGCGCGGATTCGATATTGAGGAGTAAATAAGATGAGCACACCTATCGATATGAACGACTTCGGCGGCGAAGGGAATGTCGGGGCGTTGAACACGCTGATTGAAGCCGTCACGGACGGGGAGGGTGAGCCGGTCCCAGCACAGCCCTCTCAGGAACCTGAACCTCAGCAGGCTGCTCAGCCACCAGCTGAAGCGGCGCCAGCTCCTAAACCGGCTCCGGAGCCTACACCTGCAGCACCTGTCCCCGGGGCAGACACTGCGGCGATCCTGGCCGCCATCCAGCAGATGAATGAAAGGCAGGCAGGATTCGAGCAGCAGATGCAGCAGCAGGCAGAACAGAACAAGCCGGAGCCGACAGAAGAAGAGCAGGCTATGGCAGAACTGAGAAAGCGCCTAGGAATCGATGATCTGCAGGCTGAAAACGAGCGCCTGAAGCAGCAACTGCAGCAGAACGAGCAGACCATGACGGCGCAGCAGATGCAGGCTTACCAGAAGCAGGTCGAGAGCGACATCAACGCGCTTAAAGCGGAGGTGCCGGATTTCAACCCTGACCTGGTGGCGAAAGAGCTTGCAACGATGGCAAAAGAGCCCTACATGCTCCCGAACGGAATGCCTGCCCGCGATGCGAACGGAAATATCATTTCAAAAGCGGCAGCGATGGACAACCCTGCAGGGTGGCGCCAGATCTGGACGGAGAAGTTTGCCAAACCGGCAGCACCGACGCCTGACCCAATCGTACAGGCAACGGGGGCAGACACGGCTGCAACTTCGAAGAGCCCCATGGATCGTCTGAAAGAAGCGGACAGCACACTCGAGCAGGGGCGTGCAATCCTCGACATGATAGGAGGGGGTTGAAGCCCTCCCTATCCTATCGCCGAGTACAAATGTCCATATATTTTGCACCGGGCGATGCGATAGATTCGTGTAAAAACAACCTTCAGGGGGTAACATCATGTCAGGATGGGACTGGTTTACAAACGCCGACAACATGAAAGCGCTTGGGACATTTGGGGCAGGGTTAGGCTCTATTGCGGGCGGAATTATGAATTACAAGCTCGGGAACGACGCGCTCAACTTTCAGAAAAATGCGTATAACACGCAGTACAAGGATTTCCTGAACCAGCGCAAGAAGAACGAAGATGCCGTCTCCAATGCGTTCGGCGGTCTCGGCACATACGCCGTACCGACGGTATAGGGGGGATAGCATGGTAATGTTCCGCCCAACCGTACCACGTCTCGATACCAGCTACGGAAGCGCTATCGGGGACGGCTTCTACCGCGCAGGGAAGCTTGCACAAGATTATGGCAATAGTGTAACACATGATCAGAATGTCAAGCAAGAGCTCAACATGCGGCAGTCCGTGCAGGACCAGGCCGTAGCCGATAAGAACGCTGAACTCGGCGGGTTCGCACGAGCCGGGGTACCCGCCTATCCATCCCTCGCAAAAGAAACAGGTTACGACCCATCAAACCCAAACGTCTTTACGCAAAACCGTTTCGGCAATGCCGTCAAAGCGCAGGTGGAACTCGACCGCGCACGCCCGGACCTCAAACTGTTCGAGGGGGAGATGAACTACGGAACCTTCAACCCTAAGACAGGGGAGACCGGGAAAACAAACGTGCCGGTGTACCGCAAACCCATCACCCCGTCATTCAGCAAGGTCGACACAGCAGACGGCGTATTTATGGTCAATAATGCAGACCCGATGCAGCGCGTACGTCTTGGCGACTATGCCAACAAGGGACAGTACCGTTCCGTCAACACCGGCGACGGTGTGTTTATGGTCAATACCTCCAACCCGGCAGATCGCATTAGACTCGGTGAATATGCACCGCGTCCGGTCGATCCGTGGATGCAGATGTATCGAGAGGCACAGTCTGCCAATATGAACAGCCAGGTCGAAGAGCGCGACCGCAAAGCGCGTGAAGCTTATGTAGAAAACGCACCGTACGATGTCAACGACTTCAACAACGCCGAGAACGACTACGCTTACAACTTCTACAAGAAGAAAGGGTACTACCCTGGCATCGTCGATAAGCCCGGATTTTTCACAGGTGACACATTCGACGGCTTCAATGCTCCGCAGAAAGCACCGACAAAACCGGAGAAGCCGAAAGGCCCATACGCGCAGTACGCAGACGGAACGACCGGATCATTCAATGGCAAGCGCGGCACCATCGTGAACGGGTACTTTATCGAAAATGGACAATAACACTTTCATCCCCGACGGCAACTCAGACGACTACAAAGAGATCCATGCGATGATGGACAAGGTGCGCGTCAAGGCACCGAAAGATGCGTTCATCCCTGATGATAAAACGTTTCCGTCTGCGGAGTCGCAGGCAATGCAATACCCCGTCGTGTCGCCAGAGTTTGCGCTGACAGGACTTGTACGGGCCGGAACAGGAGTTTTGAACAAAGCAGCGCAACACTTTGCGCCGAAACTTGCGACAACAGTGCCAAAGACAGCCCAGAACGCCGGGAAACAGATCACAGGCGGTCTCAGCTTCACGAAGGGTTCCATTGTCGGCGACGTCGGAGCACAGGCTGCGATTGAAGGCGCAGACGAGGCGATGGGTGCAAACTTCCAGCAGGAGCATCCAACCGCAGCAGGGGCCGTAAGGCTTGGTGCCGGTCTGCTCGTGGGTATAGGTGCCGGGTATGCAGCCGAAAAGCGTTACATCGACTCGCTGCGTACAGGCGCGACAAAGACGGCTGCTAAGAATGCAGACACCTTTGTACCAGACCAGCAGTCCATCGATGTGGCCGAAGCGCTGACGTCGAAGAAACACGTCTCAGAGATGAGCACCGACGAGCTGATGCAGGCGGCAGGGCTGAAGCCGAAGAGCGCCTACCCCAAAGTGCAGGACCAGTACAGGGTAGAGACGCCGATCCCGCCAAAGCCGTATGAACCGAATTTCAGAATGGTGCCGAACAACCCTCCTATGCCGTACGTTGATAAGGCAGCAAAGCTGGCTGAAGACGCAAGGGTACAGAGCTTGGCCGTTGCAGAAACTGACGCCAACGCAAGACGGGCAAAAAGCGCAGAACGTTTGATGAACGAAGTCATACACGGAAGCAGCGAGGACGTACTGAAGCAGACCAATGCACAGGCATTCAAGCCGAAGCCTGACGCTGACGCTGCATACAAGACCATGACGCCTGAACAGATGCAGGAGTATGATGCAATGCTCAAGCAGGAGCAGAGCATACAACTCCTACCAGAAGACATCAAAGCAGGACTGATGCATCAGAATGGAGACACGTTCGTCGTAAAGACCAAAGACGGTTATGAGGTACAGAGATTCAACGGAAACACGCACAACGTAGCAGATAGCAAGTATCCACTCACAGAGGACGGGCTGTCAATCGCAAAGGCGCGTGCAGATTATGTTGAGAATCGTGCTCTTCAGAAAGAAGCTGAAAATCTGTTTCCAGAAAAAAGTTTCAAGACACCGGGAGCAGATAAAAATGGGATCATGATGATGCACAGCGGAGGTGCGTTCCTGAGCGACACAGCAGAGAAGGGCATGGACAACATCATCCGATCACTTGTGAAGGTTCCTGCAAAAGCAGCCTACAAGACCGCGGACTACCTTGCAGGCGGACGGATAAATCAGGCGTGGGAAACCGTCAAAGACTCCGATGTAACGAACATCATCACTGGGCATAAAATCTATGGCCGCGGTGACTACATGTCGCTGCGTGACGATCTGTTCCGCAGCATCAACGGCAACCAGGTAAACTACGAAAAACTGCACCGACAGCTTTTGCTCATGGATGAAGGCACAAGCAGAGACCTCTACCGCTACATGAGCGGCAATAGAGACACAGCCCTGCACCCGTCCATTAAGACGTTCGCAGATGAGTACATCGACAAGATCAACCAGAAGGGGCAGCAGCTGGTTGACCTCGGCATTCTTGATCCTTCGCAGTTCGAGAAGTTTAAAGGCCGGTACCTCCACCGTTCCTACATGAAAACGATGGCCGAAGGCCGGGCGGCTGCGTTCACCAATAAGAAAACGATCAAGGGCGTCTACTCAAGGGGCAATACGTGGACAGGGCCGAAAGCAGAATACGATGACCTGCTGCAGCGCGGGGAGATCGGTGACTTCTTCGATGGGAAGATAGAGGCGCACCGTATGGAGAATGGGCAGTACCGTTTCTCGCAGGACTGGACGCCGGAGCAGCGTGCAAGATGGGGAGAGGTCGAGGATATCGCCTACTCACTGCCCGAAACACTTTCACGCATGGATGACATGATCGCCAACGGCCAGTTCCTAAAAAAGGTGCTGACCGATACCGGCTATGTGCATGACGCGGTAGACGATACGATGAAAGGCGCCTACATGCAGCTTCAAGGCAAACGGTACGGGGCCCTTAACCAGAAGTGGGTTCCGCGCGACGTGGCAAAAGACATCGACTTCTATTCCAACGCATTCTTCGGGCACAACCCAGATGAGGCGGCGCACAAGTTCCGAGAAGGGATGCGGACATACATCTCGCTCTGGAAGAGTTCGCATACACTCTACAACCCAAAGGCCCACGTAAATAACCTCATGTCAAACGTCACGCTGCAGTACATGGAAGGGGTCAACCCTATAACGGCGATGAACAATGCTAGGAGAGGTCTGCAGGCGTCGATCAAGGTCAGTAAACTCAAAGAGCTGGATGCAAAGAGACTCATCGGCCTCAGCGACGAAGAGAAGCGTGCCATTGACGCCTTGATGGCAGACGACGATGTGAAGCTATACATGCAGGCGGAAGCCGCAGGGCTGTTCGGACGATCGCAGCTCAACGACATCCTGAACCGGTACGTCAACAACACGAAGGAGTCCGGCGGGGTTATCAGAAGCATCCACCGCAACGTTGGCAACGTTTACGAGGGAGAGGACAACGTAATGCGCTTCAGCCTACTGAAGGCACTTGTGGACCGCGGGGAGCCGTTCGGTGAAGCGATCACGCACGTCAACCGCACCATCCCGGACTACTCGAAGCCGATGAGCGAGGCGGCGCAGTGGTTGCGCGGATCCGGGATCACCCCGTTCATGTCATGGACGTACTATTCCATCCCTATCCTGATGCGGCAGATGAAAGAGCATCCCACCAGGGCGCTGGGCATCATCGCTGCAATGTCTGCCATCTACGAAGGGGCTGGTATCGATGCCCCACTGCCGTTCACAACCAGCGAGGACATGCCAAAGGAGGGATTCGCATACAAGCGCATCCCGATCTACACCGACGGCAAAGAGGTAACGACGCTGAAAGTGGACAAGTGGCTCCCGCATGGAGAACTTGCAAACCCGGTTGAGTTCCTGCGCGGGTTCCTGAACTTCGGCACATGGCAGCCGGCCGTGGACGTCATCAAGAACAATAACGCCTATTTCAACAGGCCGATCACGAGAAAAGATGGGTCGAAAGCGGTATACGATCTTGGAAAATATACGGTGCAGAATGTTCTGCCGATGCCGGACGTTTTGGACCAGGCTTTCAATCTGGTAGAGAGCCGCGTCTTAGATCAGCAGCAGCGTAGAAAGGATTCGGTCGTCACCCCGAGAACAACGACAGAGGAGCTACTGAACATTATGGGGACAAACGTGCTCACATACGACAAGGCGAAGCAGCGCCAGAAAACACAGCGGGAGAAGATCAAGTCTCCCTAGTGTGCCACATGTAGTACATCCCGGCGGAGGCGTAAATCGCCAACACAAGGAAGTGCCACCAATGGTCCCCGCCTACCGCTCCATAGGGCGCGTAATCAAAATCATGCATTTGAACATTATACCAGAACGGCTACTCTCTGCATTTCTTTTCGATAAGCCATGCCGGGTTTTCCTTCCTGCACTGCTCTATTGCTTTTTTACGCGCAATCTCTGCCTGCTTCATCCGCTCTATTTCCGCATCGACCTCTTGCCATGAAGCATAAGCATATTCAGGCTCCGTCATAGTATAGTTCAGCGGGGCGCCGAAACGGTCGCTGTCATTGCAATCGAGGAAAACGGTGCCTCCGTCGTTGTAGGAGATCCTGATGTCGTTTGGGTATGCGATGACGACTGCGGAACCACCTTCTCCCTCCATGAAGAAGAGACCGTGTTTCGTATAGATGCTACCCTCGAAGAAATCGCCGTTGTATTCAAAGTCGTCGTCGCCCTTCTTCACCTGAACGACGCTCCCGTTCCCGTCGGTGCATGAAATGGACTTCGTGTAAAGCGGCGTGGCGAACACCTCCCCGGCAGTATCGACGTAGCTGTTTCCGGCGCACCCTGCCAGCAGCATGGCCGCAACTCCCATCAAAGCAATATCAAGAATCTTCACGTTTATTCCTTTGTGCGGTAACCCTCCGCTGAACTATGTCCAAACATTATACAGACACGGTAAAAACCTCCATATATTTTGCAGTGCCATAAGCGCGAAAATCCTCTCGAAAGGCTTGAAAAAGCCGGAATTCTTAAAAGAAGAGGAACGAGAAGATGGCTATTACATCCACAGGGTATCAGGCCCCGGCTACATCCCGCGAAGGTATCAAGCCCTCGGTACATGACGCCGTAATCCAGATCGGCGCTACCGAAACCCCGATCACGTCAAAGGTCGGTAAGTCCAAAGCGAAGGGTATCGAGCACTCCTGGATCATCGATCCGATTGCAGACCCGACACGCAGCCCGCAGCTTGAGATCGCAGACTTCACAGGCGATGCGGAATCAACGAAGCAGAAGCGCACCAATGCCGTCGAGATCGTGACCACAGAGGTCATGGTGTCCCGCGACATGATGGCCGTTGCCACATACGGCGGTAACGAGATGGCCTATGAGGTCGCAAAGAAAGCGAAAGAGCACGCGCTGAAGCTCGAGTACATGAAGTACGGCCTCGGGCGCGATGCAGACCCGCGCGTCTCTGTCTTTATGGCTCCGCAGATCCGTACCGAAGTGCTGGCCGGTGAAATGGCCGGTCTGTTCTACTACCTGGCAAAGGGTGATGCAACCTTCGGCGCCACAACTGCCGGACGCCGCGGCAACGTCTTTGCGTTCGACACAGGAGGCGCAGGCGGAGACTATACGTGGGCGTCTGACGGTATGGCTGCAACGCTGACAGAGGACCGCATGAACACTGTCCTGCAGTCCATCTACGACGCGGGAGAAACCGTCAAGGACATCTACGTCGGTGCGAACCTGAAAAAGGCGTTCAACGGATTTGTCACGCGCCAGCTCGGCAACGAGAACAAAGCGGTCCGCAACGTCGTCTCTCTCGAAACGGACTTCGGAACGATCAACATCCGCCTGTCCCGCTTCCTGAGCGACAAGTACGGCCTCGGTGACGCATTCATCGCCGGCAACTTCGATTACCTCAAGGACGCCCCGCTGGTTGAAACAAACCTCGAAGACGTCCCGACATCGAAGACGGCAAAGGCGAAGCGCTACTACACCTCCACCACAATGGAAGTTCGCAATGCCGATGCGTTCGCAATCGGCGTAGGTCTGACGGCGTAACGGTCGGCTTACATGGGCCTCTTCGGAGGCTCTTACTAAGGAGACATGACGATGACACTTGAAGCGCTTCAGACCATGATAGATGCGAGCCTTCGCGCCAGGGGCGGACTCAAAGTCCCTGCACTAGACGTGCTGGCCGTACTCGTGCATCAAAGCGTTTTGAGTCTTGCGGAGCAGGCGGTCGTGCTTCGGCTGAAGGTGACGGACTACGCGAACAATAACATCCTACGCACCATAGAGCCTGGTGTTTATCTAAGGGTGCCGGTACAGGCTCTGAATGCTACCGACGAGATCGATCTTGACGATTCACTGATACACGCGCTCGCCTTTGACGTTGCGGCCTCTTTGGCAAGGGATGTCGCTTCCTATAAGATTTACAAAGAAATTTCAAATCAGCATCTTGCCAACCACCACTTCAAGATCTACGAAACCGAAGAGGAGCTGACGTTATGAGTACCGCCGATACGATCAACACCGCCGAGACGCTGTACACGCCGAAGACGGCCTATATCGTCCAGCAGGACAGCGGAGGGGAGAGCTACTACTTCAGCCAGGAGTACGTGGACCTCATTCATACGGCCTTTGATACGGATTGTATTGCGGGCATGACGCCGGTGCAGCGCGACTTCTTTTCGCAGTTTACCCTTGCCCAGGACGGGCTGCTGACGTCAGAGAACGCAGATGCTTTGGCGGCGCTTGACGCGCTGCTCGTCGGGCTCGTCAACGGCGACCCCATCCCGACCGCGCTGGTGTGCGCGTAATTTAACAAGGAGAGTATTGTGGCACTAGGAGATTTTATCGCTATCTTGAAGAACATCCGGGATGTTATCAAGCCGGACATTGACGAAAAACATCAGCAGGTTTCCAATGATGCTGGCGCTGCTGCAGGAAGCGCACAGGCGGCTGCTACATCCGAGCAGGCCGTGGCAACGATGAAAACGTCGGTCGAAACGAGCGAGCAGGCCGTGGCAACGATGAAAACGTCGGTCGAAACGAGCGAGCAGAATGCTGCTGTATCGGCAACCGCTTCTGAAACGTCTAGACAGCAATCAGGAGCAGCACGTGACGCCGCACTGGCCGGGGCGACGCTCTACGCCGATGAGGCGACGGGACGGGCGGCCGTGCTGGATGGGGAGTATTTCAGGGTAGCCGGTGGGAGTGATGTGTTTGCCTATTTGTATCAACGCGTCGACACGTCAAATTCAACATTGATCGCAACACTCCCGTCAAAATCGTTCGTAAACAATAAAATCTTGATGGCTCAAAAGTACAGGGCAGGTCTTCTTCTAGGTAATAACCTATTCAATAAAGATACGATCATCCCAAACGGTTACGTTGATGACAACCTGGATGGGGCGTTCGTAGCATCAACTGGCAAGGGGGTATCCGACTATATCCCTGTGGCAGCAGGGACATACTACGACTTCAGCACGAATATAAGCTTTGCCTCGTTCTATGACGAAGATCTCAACTGGGTGGCAGGCGGGTTCAGAAACGTCAGTACGGCAGGGATTACCGCTCCCGCTGGTGCCGCATTCTTTAAGATCACTGTCAACGACAGTGACTTGAACACGTTTATGCTCTCGGTGGATGCAACACCTCTGAACTATGAGTCCTATGCTCTGAATGTTGACCCATCTTTGCTTGGAGACATGAACTCAGAGATCACCGCACTTCAGGCGAAACACTTTCAGAACGATTTCCATGACCCTGATCTTCAGCTCACCTACCCGTACGATGGTACTTTCGACAACGTCGACTACATGGTAGCAGACTTTATCACGAGATCTCAGATTAATCACAGAGAAGAGGTTGGGAATAACTACGCAGCGTTCATCATGGGTATCGCTTCTACAGCCGTAAACCTGAACCTTGGATTCAGCAAGCACTTTCTGCTTGAAAAGCTGGGCTATTCCGTTGGAGATAGGGTAAAGGTCGGTTTCTATTTCAGATACCCTGACGCCGGACCTGCCAGCACACGAAGGATTTATACCGGGCCCACCCTGGCCGCGTATGACACGATCACGACAGTCGATGACAGTGAATGGCACTGGCACGAAACCTATCTGAGCGACACTATCTTGAATAGTGACAACTGGCAGGGAATCTACCTCGGCATTCGTGATACGATCGGTGCGACGGAGGAGTTCCATATCAGAGGACTTACGATCACCAACCTCGATACGGACACATGGGTAGGCGAACGGAAGTCAACTGCTATCGATGATGCAAACAAGAAAGCCCTGCTCAACCTGAACAGTTTTGTGAAATTTATCCCGCCAGAGCTTGGGCTGGCAGGTTCCATGAGTCAACTTGAAAATACCTATGATCAGCTTTCGCAACCGCTTCTTAAATCGGTGGTACCTGTAACATACCCCATTGTCGGAGATTGCTTCGTCTTTGAGGGTACACAGACAGCCCTTACGCGGATCAACTTCTATATGGGGCTTACTGATGCTTCTACAGGTAAATTTTCCGATGTATACCTTGCTACCAATAACTACATCGGCAAATATTTTGTACAGATTGTGCTTGTCAAAGTGACTGCAGATGCAACGACATTCAATACAGCACATACTGCATCCGGTGTGACACGCTTTGAATACAATCTGCCGGTAGGGGAGTGGGTTAAGCTGACGACGATGCCTACCGTTATTTCAAGCAGGGCAGACCTTGAGGCCCTGAAAGAGACGATACAGATTAACTGCACCCCTGCAACCGGAGTTGTCAAGGTAGAAGTCTGTGGACTGACGAGTGTGCTGAGCGAAACGGGGCACTGCAATGATGTAGTGTTCGCCACGCGGGCGAACGACAGTCTGTTTGAAGAGAAGGTCTATGCCAGCCTGGGCGATTCGATCAGCGCAGGTGGCAACTACCAGAGATACCCCGCCGCGATTCACGCCATGACCAGCGCAGTCAGAGGCATTGGCGGCACCACCGTC
Source organism: Sulfurimonas sp. HSL-1656 (assembly GCF_039645585.1). Classification (NCBI taxonomy): domain Bacteria; kingdom Pseudomonadati; phylum Campylobacterota; class Epsilonproteobacteria; order Campylobacterales; family Sulfurimonadaceae; genus Thiomicrolovo; species Thiomicrolovo subterrani. Next base: position 2,285,195 of record NZ_CP147915.1, on the reverse strand, counting down.
ATCAACAACGGTGGTGCGGCATGGGTGGACGCTGACGGTAATTACCTCGGCAGACCGCCGGAAGCACCACCGTCAGGGACGGAGGGGGTTGATTACTTCACGATCACATCGGGGATGTGTACGCAGGACCGGATTGACACGCTGCCGGTAGATGCCGACCTCATTACGATCATGGGAGGGGCTAACGATTGGGGGCAGGATGCCGCAATTGGAGCGATCGGGGACGCACCGAACGATACGACGGTCAGCCCGACATTTTACGGCGCATATAAGAGTATGATCGACAAGATCCACATACGTTGCCCCAATGCTCGGATCATCATCTGTAACATTACCAGCATCAACAGCGGTGATAACCTCGGGGTCAATGCCAACGGCAACACCGTCGAAGAGTTCAGGGATGCTATCAGAACGGTTGCAAAGGTATACGGTCTCCCGGTACTGGAAGTGAACGAGCTTGGGATCAACCAGCATAATCATACATCATACTCAGACGACGGTACGCACCCGAATGAGCTTTACTGTGCGCTGATCGGGATGATGTTGAGTAACAAGCTGTACGAGCTTTCATACGATGAAGTGAAAGGGGTGTAGCTGTGAGCAATGAAACAAAGATCACCGGGTCAAAAGCCATACTGGGCGTTATGGCGGCGCTTTACTCTTTTTCCGTGTGGGCCGTGACAGATAAGTTTAGCCACATCGACAGCTCTATCTCCGGCAACTCGGAGAAGTACGAGACGATCGTCTGGATGATCGGGGGGCTGGTGACGGATGTCGCCGTTTTGAAAACGAAAATCGAACGCCTGGAGAAATCAGAAGCGAAAGAGCACGGGGGGGCGCAGTGATGTGGCCGACACTCAAAGCAATCTTTACCGGCGGCGTCGTCAACTCCATCGAGAAGATCGCCCTCGAAGCGATCGACACGGACAAGGAAAAGGCAGAAGCGAAGTCTTTGTTCGCGAAGGTACTCGACCCCAACGGGAAGATGCGCCGGGATCTCTCCCGTTTCGCCTCCAAAATGTACGGTTTCTATCTCATCAGCACGACCATGCTCATCGTCATGGTCGCTTTCAAGATCGGTGACGCGGAAGGGGCAAAGGTTGCGGCAACGATGATGACGGATCTCTTCACGCCCATCACCGCGTCGTGGGCAACCATTGTCAGCGCCTCGTTCAGCGTCAACCTCACCAACAGCGTAAAGGGGGTGTGATGAACCTGCAGGCGATGAACGCAAACGTGCGCTACCCGTACAGCGCCGCGTCGCTGGCGAACCTCGAAGGGGTCAGGCCCGAACTGGTCCTGCTGGCGTTCAAGCTCGCGGAGATCGTCGACTGCAAGATCGTCTCCGGGGTGCGGACCACTGCGGAGCAGGCGGCGAAGTTCGCGGAGGGGCTCACGACCAAAGACGGGTACGAGCAGAAGAGCGCGCACCAGGTCAGAGACGACGGCTACGGCTGGGCGCTCGACATCCTCCCGCTGCCGAAGGGGGTCAATATGTACCTGGATGACGGCAGCGAAGACAACATCCGCTGGGGGCAGTTCGACGGGCTTGTGCATGGTCTGGCGCACGGCATGGGCATCGAAGTGATGACGGGGTTCAAGTGGCGCTCGACTATGATGGAGAGCCTGGAGCGGCCGGAACGCGAGAATACCCTGCCGGACGGAAACCACATCCAGTTTGTGAGAAAGGTATGATATGGCCATTGACGTAAATGCCAGTTTCAAGGAGTTCTATAAGCTGGTCCAGGATGAAGCTTTTACCGGGGCATTTGCCACGGCGGTCACGAAGCTCACGGAGCAGTATGATCAATGGAGCATCACCGAGGGGGAAAAAGCGAAGCTGCTGGCGGAGATGACGGCGCAGATCACGGTGGGGATCGTCAACAGTTCCCAGGCGACGGCGCTGGAGCTGGTGACGAAGAGTGCAACCATCGACCATGAGGTGACCTACGCGCAGAACAAGGCGGCGGCAGAGGGTGCGCGGAAAGATCTCATCGTGCGCCAGATGGCCGGGTTTGACGATAAGCTGCGGATCGAGAAGGCAAAGAGTCTTGGCGAGGCGCTGGGGCTGACGTCGAATGCTACCGGGTCTCTGGACGCAAACCTGACAGCGTCTTACTCCGACGCGATAGGCGCCATTGTGCCTGCGGTACCGTAGGGTAGAATATGGGCGCGGCACTTAGGATCGTCAACGGCGACGTCGCCGGGGCGTTCAAGCAGCGCATTATCTCCGCGACGATGGCGCTGCGAAAGTGGAAGCGGGAGTTCAAGAGCCAGTACATCCTGCTCACCGGGACGCGGACCTTCGACGGGGAGAGCTATTTCGGCGGTCGCGTCAACACGGGGGAGCTCGACGATCCTGACATCGAGTACCTGGCGGAGCTCTTCGGCGTCAATGAAGACGGGAAGCAGGAGATCCGCGACGCGAACAACGGTGACGTGCGCATTTACATGAACCTGGAAGCGCGCAGAATCTACACCGTCGATGCGCTCAAAGCGCACTTCCAGCACGAGATCGCGCCGAACGTCCCCGTCGGCCAGGTACTCACCCTACACAAGACGCTCACTGGCGATTACATCACCACTACTTCCACAGATCTGCCTGCCTTACCGACCCCCCGCAGCTTCAAGGTAGGGAAAACGGACATCAATTGGACGGTGACGGTCAGCAGCGCCACGGGCGATACTACGGTAGACACGACGCTGATGTACAGCTACATGCTCTCCGACTTCATCGATAATCACGCCGATGCCGTAACGCTGACGACGGAGTTCTACGATATGGACTTTTACAGCCTGGGGGGCGTGGTCTATTACCGGCACTACTGGCGTACCGTCGCCACGATAGCGCTGGGGGCCACTGACACCTCCTGGCTCGGCAATGCCGGTTATCTTGATAACGAGCTCTACCCCGATATATATATCAGCGACGACGAGGCGGATTACGGTACCGACACCGGCGCGACGGGTGAGTTCGCCACGCTCTTCACCTACGTTTCCGGGCTGCTATGGAACCTGGTCAACGATTGGGGTGAGGGAAGCGGCATCAGTTTCAACCAGGATATGAACACGATCGAAGGGACTTATTTCTACTCGGAGAGCCTCTATATCAATGAAGCATATTGGGATACACTATCACTCCTGGAAGCGACCGTACTCGTTGCACAGCTGGTACAGATCAAAGGAGAGGCGCGTGATGACGGCGGTTTCTGGGGGACGTTCGTCGGGGGGTTCCTGAAAGACATCATCGGCATCGTTGCCACGGTGACATCGTTCATCGACGCCCTGCCCGTGCTCAACCCGATGGTCCTCACGATAGAGTGGTCACTGGAGCTGGCCGGACAGGGCAAGCTTTCCGATGACCTGGACACCGTTTACCGGAAGTTCCGTACGGCCGTGCTGACGTATGTTGCAACCTCGGGGGGAAGCGCGGCAATGGAAGGGACGACGGAGAGCGGCGAGTTCGTCGAAGAGTGGTTCCTGTCCGAGTTCGAGGACTCCCTGGCAGAGCTTGGGTCCATGAGTCTTTCAGAGCTGGCGGTGGAGTTCTCCGACGTCGCGCTCGATGCGGCGCTGGAGATTGCGATGCCGAAGACATCAACAGTGACAGAACCGGCAGAGGATGCGCTGGAAAAAGCAGGAGACGTTATCAGCTTTGTCTATGAAGAGTACGACTCAGATTTTGTCGATTCTGTGTACCTGCTCATGGAAAATCCGTTGCAGAGGCCAGTGTAGAAAATCATTGTTATAATGCTGCAATGAGTGTCAATATATAAGCTTTTATACACCTGCACCGATGCAGTACATTTCGCAGTACATTTTCATATTTTCCAAATAATCCCCGCAAAATAGGTTGCCTTTCGGTCCTCGTGGGGACACCATCTTTTATACACATCCATCGAATTAGAATCGTCTCAGCATAAAAAATAGTCAGAACTACACTTGAATATATTCCATTTTTTTAGTAATTTGTAACACATTTTAATAGAGGGTTTACCCCCCGCGGGGTATTATTGCAAGACAAAAATAAGGGGTAGTAATGCAGATCTTGGTTACCGGCGGTGCCGGCTACATCGGTTCGCACGTCGTCAAGCAGCTGCTTGAAGCGACGGACCACGATGTCTGTATTCTTGATAACCTCTCTACGGGCCACCTCGAGACAGTGGAGACGCTTGAAAGCATTGCCCGCGAGGCAAACCGGGGTGCGCTGCGTTTTTACAAGATGGACCTGGCCGACTTCAAAGCCGTGGCAAAACTCTTTATGACCGAAAGGTTCGATGCCGTTTTGCACTTTGCGGCGAGCAGTCTCGTTGCCGAATCGGTCGCAAACCCCCTCAAATACTACATGAATAACACCGTCAACACGACGCACCTTGTCAGCCGGTGTGTCGAAGCGGGTATCGGAAAGTTTATCTTCTCCTCTACTGCGGCCGTCTACGGCGAGCCTCGGGAGGTACCGGTCAAAGAGATGACGCCGACCGATCCCATCAATCCCTATGGGATGAGCAAGCTGATGAGCGAGCGGGTTATCCGCGACACGTCAGCGGTGAAAGAAGATTTCGACTATGTCATTTTGCGTTACTTCAACGTCTCCGGCGCGGACGTGACTGCCAGCAATGGAACACCGCGCATCGGGGAGTGGCACGAACCGGAAACCCACCTTATTCCGCTGGTTGTCAAAACTGCCCTAGGCAAACGAGACAGTATTACGGTCTATGGCGAAGATTACGATACCGAAGACGGGACCTGTATTCGCGATTATCTCCATGTCGAGGATCTTGCCGCGGCACACCTTCGAGCTCTTGAGTACCTCGGCGCACCTGTAGAACAGAGCGATGGGCCCAACATCTTTAACGTCGGTTATGGGCACGGGTTCAGCGTGAAGCAGGTGATCGAGACCATGAAGCAGGTGAGCGGTGCCGATTTTACCGTTGACAAGGGTCAAAGAAGAGCCGGAGATCCTGCGCTGCTTATCGCGGACAACAGCCGCATCAAGTCAGGGCTCAAATGGCAGGCACGATATGATGACCTGGCACTTATATGCCAAACGGCGTTGGAATGGGAAAGGAGTCTGAATGACTAACATTATTCTCTGCGGCGGGAGCGGAACACGATTGTGGCCGCTCAGTCGGACGCTGATGCCTAAACAGTTTGTCAAACTTTTCGAGGGGGAGTCGCTTTTCCAGAAGACGGTACGGCGCAATCAGACCGTCTGCAAGGACCAGTTTATAGTCTCCAACGCCGAGCAGTACTTTCTCGCCATCGATCAGATCGACGAACTCTCCCTTGCCAACCCGACGGACAAATACCTGCTCGAACCCGTCGGGCGCAATACCGCTCCGGCCATCGCCCTGGCATGCCTGGCGCTTCCTGCCGATACGATCGTCCTTGTGACCCCTTCGGACCACCTGGTACGGGACGAAGCGGCCTACCGGGAGGTGCTGGCCAAGGCAGAGGCCCTGGCCGAGGAGGACAACCTGGTAACCTTCGGCATCGCGCCGCAGTACCCGGAAACGGGTTTCGGCTATATCGAGGCGGAGCCTCAAGAGAGCGTTGAGCCGGTAGCGCTAAGCGTTAAGCAGTTTAGAGAAAAACCTGATTTGCAGACGGCAGAAGGCTATTTACAAGAGAACTTATCGCTTAGTGCTCAACACTTAGCGCCTAAGTATTACTGGAACAGCGGCATGTTCTGTTTCAAGGCCGGGGTTTTCCTCGGGGAACTCAAAACGCATAGTGAATTGATTTACGATGCCTGTGTCGCAGCATTTTCGGCGGCGAAAAAAGATGACCTGATCCGCATTGCCCATGACGGGATGGCGGCGATCCCCGAAGATTCTATCGACTACGCCGTCATGGAAAAGAGCAGCAAGGTCAAAGTCGTCCCTGCCGACCTGGGATGGAGCGACTTGGGGAGCTTCGATGCGCTCTACGACGAACTTCCCCATGACGGTAATGGTAATGCCCTGTTGCAGACCGACGGCGGCGGGGAACCGGTCGGTATCAATGCGAAAGGCAACCTGATCGTCTCCGAGAAACTCGTTGCCGCGATCGACGTGGATGACCTCCTGATCGTCGATACGGCCGACGCGCTGCTGGTGAGCAGAAAGGGAAGCAGTCAGAAGGTCAAGGAGGTCGTCAATCTCCTGAAATCGAGGGGCTCGGAGCTGCCGAATATCCACGTGACGGCGCACCGTCCCTGGGGGACCTACACGATCCTGGACGAATCGGACGGCTACAAGGTGAAACGCATCGTCGTCAAACCGGGCAAACGCCTAAGCCTGCAGAAACACTACCACCGCAGTGAACACTGGATCGTCGTCAGCGGCACGGCGACGGTCACCCGGGGCGAGGAGGTCTTCCTGGTTCGTGCCAACGAATCCACCTATATTCCGATGGGAGAGCTGCACCGTCTCGAGAACGTTGGGAAAATCCCCCTGGTGATGATCGAAGCGCAGGTAGGCGAATACGTCGGTGAAGACGATATCGTCAGGATCGAAGACGACTTCAAACGGGTGTAGGGCACGACGATGGAGAAAACAGTGACGGGGTATATTGACTGGGAGACGTTCAAAACGGTCATAGCCAATACGCCGCTCGTCTCCGTCGATCTTATCGTCAGGGAAAACGGCAGGGTACTGTTGGGGAGACGGGTGAACAGACCTGCAGAGGGCTATTGGTTCACCCTGGGCGGAAGGGTGCTGAAAAATGAACGGATCAATAGTGCCATTAGGAGGATTGCGGAGACGGAACTGGGTACCGAACTCGTATCGGAACCACGCTTTGTCGGTGTCTTCGAACATCTATATGAAGATGCTATTTTTGATCATGTCTCCACCCATTATCTCAACCTCGGCTACGAGGTGGAAATCGCACCGTTCCGGGAGCTGCCGAAGGAGCAGCACAGCGACTACCGCTGGTTCAGCCTGGAAGAGCTGATGCAACGGGACGACGTGCATGATTATGTCAAAGACTATTTTACGAAAACCAAGGGCACCGTCCCACAAAACCAGGAGGAATAAGAAGCATTATGGAAAAGAAAAAAGTTGCATTGATCACGGGCATTACGGGGCAGGACGGCTCCTATCTGGCGGAGTTCCTGCTCAAGAAGGGGTACGAGGTGCACGGCATCAAGCGGCGCAGTTCACTCTTTAACACGGACCGCATCGACCATCTCTACCAGGACCCGCATATCGAGAACCGTAACTTTATTCTCCACTACGGGGAGATGACGGACTCCATGAACATCACAAGGATCATCCAGGAGGTACAGCCGGACGAGATCTACAATCTCGCCGCGATGAGTCACGTCGCCGTCAGTTTCGAGGAGCCCGAGTACGTTTCCAACGCCGACGGTACGGGGACGCTGCGCATCCTCGAGGCGGTACGTCTGCTGGGCCTGGCAGAAAAGACGCGTATCTACCAGGCCAGTACCTCCGAACTCTACGGAAAGGTACAGGAGATCCCCCAGAGCGAGACGACACCTTTTTACCCGCGCAGCCCCTACGCGGTCGCGAAGATGTATGCCTACTGGATCACGGTCAACTACCGCGAGGCGTATAACATGTTCGCCTGTAACGGCATTCTTTTCAACCACGAGTCGCCGGTGCGGGGCGAGACCTTCGTCACCCGCAAGATCACCCGTGCGGCCTCCAAGATCGCGCTGGGGCTCCAGGATAAGCTCTACCTCGGTAACCTCGACGCCAAGCGTGACTGGGGTCATGCCAAGGACTATGTCAAGATGATGTGGATGATCCTGCAGGCCGACGAACCCGAAGACTGGGTCATCGCGACGGGCCAGACGACCGCCGTACGCGATTTCGTCCGTATGGCCTTCAAGTATGTCGGCATCGAATTGGAATTCAAGGGCGAGGGGGTCGATGAGGTCGGCTATATCAAGTCGATCGATGCAGTACGCTTCGAAGCGCACGGTCTTAACACTCAGCACTTAACGCTTAACGCTCCCGTTGTCGCCGTCGATCCACGCTATTTCCGTCCGACGGAAGTTGACCTGCTTATCGGCGACCCTTCCAAGGCGGAGCAAAAGCTCGGCTGGCAGCGCGAATACCGCCTCGAGGAGCTTGTCAACGACATGATGGCCTCGGACCTCAAGCTGATGACGAAGGACCAGTACCTTAAAGACGGCGGCTATACCGTCATGAACTACTTCGAGTAAACTGATGGAGAAAAATGCGAAGATCTACATTGCCGGCCACCGGGGACTGGTGGGCAGTGCCATCGTCAAGAACCTCGAAGCAAAAGGCTATACGAATCTTCTGACCCGTACCCATGCCGAACTCGATCTGACCGACCAACAGGCGGTGGCGGCTTTTTTTGCGCACGAAAAACCCGAATACGTCTTTCTTGCCGCGGCCAAAGTCGGCGGCATCGTTGCCAACAACACTTACCGCGCCGATTTCATCTACGAGAACCTTCAGATCCAGAACAATGTCATTCACCAAAGCTACCTGCAGGGCGTCAAAAAACTGATGTTCCTCGGCAGTACCTGCATCTACCCGCGCGACTGTCCCCAGCCGATGAAAGAGGAGTATCTCCTGACCAGTCCGCTGGAGTACACCAACGAACCCTACGCCATCGCCAAGATCGCCGGGATCAAGATGTGCGAGAGCTATAACTTGCAGTACGGCACAAACTACATCTCCGTCATGCCGACGAACCTCTACGGCCCCAACGACAACTTCGACCTGGAGAAGAGCCACGTTCTGCCGGCGCTTATCCGAAAGATTCATTGTGCGAAACTCCTTAACGAAGGCAGAGATGATGCCCTTATGAAGGATCTCGGCGTTGCAACGATGGAAGAAGCGAAAACGTATCTTGCAAAGTTCGGTGTCGATGAAAATCGCGTAGAGATCTGGGGGACGGGCAAGCCGATGCGCGAATTCCTCTGGTCCGAGGACATGGCCGACGCCTGCGTCTTTCTGATGGAGAACCGTGACTTCAAAGACACTTATTCGGTTTCGGAGGGGGACAATGTCAGTTGTACCCCCAACGCGGTCAAAAATCAAGAGATCCGGAACACCCACATCAATATCGGTACGGGCACGGATGTCTCCATCCGGGAGCTGGCCGAGACCATCCGGGAGATCGTCGGCTTCGGCGGCGAGTTTTACTTCAACGCGGAAAAGCCCGACGGCACGATGAAGAAACTCACGGACGTCTCAAAGCTGCATGGATTGGGATGGCGGCACCGTGTCGAACTGCGTGACGGGATCGAGACGATGTACAACTGGTATAGAGATCATCAGAATGCTTGAATCGATCGAGTTGGAAGTCATCGTGGCCATTGCCAAAAAAGCGGGTGATGCCATTATGGCTATTTACGAGCAGGGATTTACTGTCGAGTACAAAGATGACAACTCCCCGCTGACTACAGCCGACACGACTGCCAACGAGATCATCTGCCAGGCGCTCAAAGAGTTCTACCCGAAGATCCCGCTGCTCTCGGAAGAGAACAAGGCCGTGCCTTACGAGGAACGAAAGCATTGGGAATTTTACTGGTGCATCGACCCCATCGACGGTACCAAGGAGTTCATCAAGAAAAACGGCGAGTTCACCGTCAACATCGCGCTGATCCACAAAGACACGCCTGTTCTCGGCGTCGTGTACGCCCCGGCCCTGGGCGACATGTACAAGGCAAAAAAGGGGGAGGGAGCTTTCAAGAACGGCCTCAGACTTCCTCTGAAAGAGAATAAAACACCGGAACTCTCTTTGCACGTTGTTGCAAGCAAGTCACACCTTTCCGAAGAGACGCAAGCCTTCATTGACACACTGGCCAAAACGACCAGGGAGATCCACCAGGTTTCTAAGGGGAGCTCGCTCAAACTGTGCATGGTCGCAGAGGGCGAAGCCGACGTCTACCCCCGCCTCGCCCCGACGATGGAGTGGGATACGGCGGCGGCGGACGCCGTTGTCCGCGAAAGCGGGAAGATGATATATCAATATGCCCCGGATATATCGGATAACGTACCGATGGTTTACAACAAGCCTGATCTTTTGAACCCCTGGTTTGTCGCAAAAGACGTTAGATGATAAGGGAAGTTAAATATGTATCACAAAGTGCAAGAAAGTAAAAAGTTGAATATCTTCGACAATATACATAATATCGTAGACATTATTTGTAAGAGTGAGTTTACTCAGATTCGTGACATTGCACTCATTTGTAAGACGGAATTAGTCAGCGGAAGGAAGTGGATAGTTTCATGAAAATTTCTTTACTTGTTAACACCTGCGATGCTTTTGAAGATTGCTGGGATCCTTTTTTCGCGTTATTTAAAAAATATTGGCCCGATTTCGACGGGGTGATTTATCTAAATACCGAGACGAAGTCCTATGCCTACCCTGGCCTGGACATTGTTCCTCTAAGAGTGGCCGGCATTAAAAACCTCGGACCGTTTGGATTGACCTGGAGCGAATGCCTGATCGATGCACTGGGGCTGATCGATGATGACGTAATCCTATACATGCAAGAAGATTATTTTCTGCGGGACTACGTTAAAAGCGACCTGGTCATGAAATACCTGCGTTTGATCAAAGAGGACGGGGGGATCGGCTGTATTCACTTGACAGACCAAGGTACGCCTCCGGACGTGACGCGGGAGAAGAAACACGAACTCTATCCTGGGGACATTGCGCACCGGGACCTTTTGAGCTGTCAGGCGGCCTTTTGGAAGAAAGAAGTGCTTGTGAAATGCCTGAAACCTTCCGAAAGTGGATGGCAGTTTGAGGAGTACGGCTCCAAAAGGGCGAGGTATCTTGATCTTGGAATCTATACTCCGGACAGGTCCTACATCAGGAAAGACGTGTTTGAACTCCTGCCGTACGTCTTTACGGGCATCGTTCAGGGAAGATGGAAAAGAGAGGTTACGACGCTGTTCGAAGCGAACGGGATCCGCATGGATTTTTCCAAGAGGGGATTCATCGACGAGGCCAAACCGCTGACTGTCTTTGAGCGGATTGTGAGAAAGATCAAAAGGTTCCCGACGAGAGTGGTTAACTACAAAGATGTGTTCACCCTGCGTCTATTCAAGCGATAACTACGATCAGATTGACATGCCATTGTCAGCAGTATCAAGAACGATTTAAAGAGAAAGAATGCAAGCCGCAAACAGAGTTTTGAAAAATACGATGTTCCTCTATGCAAAAATGGGCATCACCGTATTTATTTCGCTCTATGTCACTCGCCTAATCCTTAACGCATTGGGGGCGCACGACTTTGGTCTTTTCACGCTGATCGGCGGTTTTGTGACGCTTTTGACTTTCCTCAACGTGGCCATGACCTCAAGCAGCCAGCGCTATATGTCTTATGCCGAGGGCAAAGGTGATTTCAACGAGCAGGTCAGTATCTTTAACATCAGCGTCGTTTTGCATGTCGGTGTGGGCATTGTTCTGATCGGCATCCTTGAGGCCATTGCCCCGTTTCTCTTCGGTCATGTATTCCAAATAGAACCGGAGCGGCTGGCAGCGGCGAAGGATATCTACCATTTCGCCGTACTCAGCGCTTTGTTCATGATCGTCTCCGTACCGTACGATGCGGTGATTAATGCGCATGAAAACATGCTTTTCGTGGCGATACTCGGAGTTTTCGAATCACTACTGAAGCTGGGAAGCGCTCTGCTAGTCGTAGCGTATGCGGGCGATAAACTTGTCTTTTTCGGATTTGCCGTGTTGATTATCAGCGTAACGGTTTTTGCCGTCAAAGGCGTTTATTGTCACCGGCAGTATCGCGAGGTGAGGCTGAACCCCGTGAAGTACCATGACGCGAAGCTGTTGAAAAAAATGTTCAGTTTCGCGGGCTATTCCACGCTTGGCTCTACGTCAAGCATGGTCTCCAATTACGGACAGGGGATTGTCCTGAACATGTTTTACGGCACGATTGTCAACGCGGCCCAGGGCATCGGCGGGCAGGTCAGCGGGCAGCTCAGCGCGTTTGCGGCGACGATGATGAAAGCGCTGAATCCGCTGATCGCGAAGAGCGAAGGGGCCGGCAACCGTAAGCTGATGCTTCAGGCCACTTATGCGGGGACAAAGTTCTCCTTTTTCCTCCTGATATTTTTTTACATCCCTTTTTTCGTAGAGATGCCGGTCATCCTCGATGTCTGGTTGAAAGATGTACCGGAGTACACCCTGGTGTTCACGACGCTGATGCTGTCGCGGAACCTCGTTGAGCAGCTTTTCCTGACGCTCAACTCGGCGATTGCGGCGACCGGGAACATCAAGCATTTCCAGATATTCCACTCGCTTCTGACGCTGGTCCCCCTGGTTGTCAGCTATTTGCTCTTTATGATGGGGTTTAAACCTTTCACGCTGTACGTGGTCTATCTTCTCTATGCCGTCGCCCACGGGGGACTGGTGCTCTACTTTGCCAAAAAAGAGGCCGGGTTGTCGATCCGGAGCTACTTCATCGACGTGATCTTTCCGACTGTTATATCCCTTGTCGTGATCTTCGCTGCTACTGCGCTGGCATATATCCTGGTGCCGCAGGAGCCGTGGCGTTTTGGTGCGGTTGTTTTGACCAGTTCCGCCGCTTTTGCGGTGACGGTTTGGACCCTTGGGATGTCAAGGCAGGAAAGGGAGTATGCCCTCAGGGTCATTCGCCGCAGGAGGAACAGGAGTGCCGATGTATAGTCTTAAAACATTTTGGAGAAAGGTGCGAAATAAAATCTCGCAAAAGTTGATACGGATGACGCGAAACTCCGCGATCTATCCCCTGCTTTACCGAAGCTGGTGGCACAGTCGTCTGCATTCATCCGCAGGGACAAATGGTACGGCCTATTTCGCCGCGCGGCCAAATCCCGGCGCGGGCATAGGGCACCAGATGGCCAACTGGATCGCGGGGCTCTGGTTTGCCAAACAGTTCGGCCTTGGCTTTGCGCACCTTCCGTTCTCTTCCGACAAGTGGGAGGATTTTTTCGGATTCGGGAGGGGGGAAGTGTCCGTAGAGGAGCTGGCTTCCCGAGGCTACCGCATCGTCAGGCTGCCACTTTTCAATGAAAACAACGCTGAAGAGGTTGCCCGGGTCAGGGACATCATCCGTTCCTACGGCGATAAAAACGTTGTCTTTCTGGCTGAGCAGGATCAGTTCTATGCGGATCAGTTCGGCGTGATGGAGGAGCTGAAACAGAAGTTTTACGCAGCACCGGCGCGCCGGGGGGAACATCTCCTGTACGACGAAGCGTATTTCAACATTGCCATTCACGTGCGTCGCGGCGATATCGTTGCGGGACAGGCGAATAAGAACCCAAATCTGCTGATGCGCTGGCAGAGCAACGACTATTTTGCGAAAGTCCTAACGAACGTCATTGAAAACCTTTTAACAGAGAAGCCTGTTCGTATTTACTTGTTTTCCCAGGGAAAGCCGGAAGATTTTGCAGATTTTAACCAGTTTGAGAATGTCCATTTCTGCCTTGAAATGGGGGCAATGGATTCATTTTTACACATGGTCTATGCGGATTTGCTGATTACGAGCAAGAGCTCGTTTTCGTACAAACCGGCGCTGCTCTCAAACGGCATCAAGGTATGCCCCGACAACTTCTGGCATGGCTATCCTAATTCGGAAGATTGGATTTTGGCGGATGACAACGGAAAGTTTGACGGTGGCCGTTTGCGCGAAGTCGTCGGAGAAAAGCAATGTTGAAAAAGAGGCGTGCGGAGTACGATCGGGACTTAATAGAATTTGATGTTTGGGGAATTTCATATTGTTCGACCAGGAAGGACTTGCAGTGGGATTTCTGAGACTCTTTTTGGCCATAAGTGTCGTTGTAGCTCATGCGGGGCCGTTGATGGGTTATACGTTTATCGGCGGGGTGGCCTCCGTTCAAATTTTTTTTATTATTTCTGGATTCTATATGACGCTGGTGCTAAACAAAAAATATGTCGGTGTTAGGAGTAATTACCTGTTCTTTTCAAACCGTTTTTTGCGATTGTTTCCGATCTATATCATTGTTTTGCTTCTGTCGCTTCTGGCGTCACTTTTATCAGGAACACTTTTTGGCAAATGGGTCTTCCTGAAAGCGTATGTAAACTACTTTGATGTCATAAATGGCTACACATTTTTGTATCTTATTGCAACGAATATTTTAATCTTCGGGCAGGACGTCGTAATGTTTATGGGGTTTGACCCATTAACTGGTGCAATGTTTTTTACGGAAAACTTCAAAAATTCAATACCGCAAATGCATAGTTTTCTTATCATACCGCAGGCTTGGAGTATTGGAGTGGAACTGCTATTTTATCTGGTTGCACCCTTCCTCCTTAGAAAGAAATTGCGTTATATTCTGATTTTTTTGATAGCAAGTTTATTTTTAAGGGGAGTAATCTATTACTGTCTTGACTGGATGAATGATCCATGGTTATATAGGTTTTTCCCTACCGAATTGGCATTGTTTTTGTTGGGGAGCATTTCATTTCATTTTTATGAATACCTAACTAATAATCAAAAATGGATCGGATTGCAGAATTATTTTATTTTCTCTTATCTACTTTTAATCCTCTCATATCCACTTATATCGACAGAGACAATTGATTTAATACAGATAAAAAACTGGACATTATATATTTGTACAGTGGTCGTAATTCCGTATCTGTTCACGGCGACAAAAAGTTCAAAGATTGACAATTTTATCGGGGAATTGTCATATCCTGTTTATCTCATCCATGTTCTAATGATTTTTATGCTGAGGGCGTTAAAACTAGAGGCATCTTTAGTGCCGTTTGCCGTAGTGTTGTCAGTAATAGGTGGAATAGTACTGGTGAAATACATTGATATGCCGATAGAAAAATATAGGCAATCTCGTGTTAGTGCAATAAAATGAAAACATTTATGCAACAAAGAAATTATAGCGGTACAAACTTCGTGACTGGGTTGAGATTTATTGCAGTTTTTTTAGTATTTCTTATTCATTCTGGTGGTGCTGGATTAAGAGAATATTCTTTGTGGACGAGTGATTTTGTAAGTTATGGACAAAATGGTGTTGAGGTATTTTTTGTCATTTCAGGATTCACTATTTTTTATCAGATTTTTGAAAAAAATTACGAATTCAAGAAGTTTCTACAAGTTCGAATTATTCGTATCAGTTTGGTTTATTTTCCAATATTACTTTTTCTATATGTAGTTTACAAAACAACTGGAGTAATAGTTAGTGATTTGTCGTATAAATTAAATAACGGTGTGATTTCGCTAGAGAATTTATTAGTGCACATGGTTTATTTGGGTTTTCTTGATGTCAAGTATGCGAATACGATTATTGGTGTAGAATGGACTCTGAATGTTGAAGTTTTTTATTACATTCTATTAGGTTATTTGATTTACAAAGGTCTATTAAGAGGTGAAATAAAAAATACGGTTTATTATTTAGTGGTTTTTTTACTCTTATCTTTTATCGTTGCAATTATTTCGTATAAGCATATGATTGACCCACTTTGGGTTAATTGGATGCCCTTCTATTACGGTTATATGTTCATTCTGGGAGGTTTCGCATACTCATTAAGAAAGCATATTACTGAATCTTTTAATTCTACTAATCTATCCTTGATATCAAATTCTGCTACTGCTATCGCCATTATTTTATGGTTGGGTCTTGCATTAAACCATACTTATTTTCCGGCAAAGGTCTCAGGGGGGTTGACAGCATTAATAGTTTTTATTCTGCTGCTATTTACTAGAGATAACAGTGTTTTTTCTTTCCTTTTAAACAACAAAGTTTTTATTTTTATCGGCTCATTGAGTTATTCGTTCTACTTATTACATATGATATGTATATATGTTGTGAAAGAGTTTATCATTGAACCTTTCGGAGTTTTTTTGGTTAGTTTTATGATGACATTGTTTGTTTCCTATATTTCATATGAGTTACTTGAAATAAAGGCATATATAAAACTAAAATCATTTGTTTTAAAGAAAAGATGATTATGTTATTGGCAAATATAAAGGAAAACATTGAATAAGTTAACGATTCTATTGTTGAAAGCTTTAAGAAGAATATACCTTTCTTTGAAGAACTTGTGTTATCCCAACACTCTATCGAATTGTGAAAGAGATCCTGAAACAGCAACAACGCTTATATATAACACATTACGAGCTGATGCTCCTTGTATGATAGCCCGTTTTGGAGGTTTTGAATTAGCATCTATAGTCAATTACATTGGCGTATCACAAGGTAAAAAAAACTTTATTAAGTATATCAAGGGAGATGAAGGCGATTGGGAATGGAATTATTCTTTAATTTCTTCCATGAATACCAATGCCGGTTTCTTTCCTCCTGAAATTGAAAAAGTTGAACGGTTTTGTCAATTAATGCTTAATGACATGTTAGAGGTAGATATTCTGGGATCATGGTTAGCTGATGAGAAAAAAATTGAAAATCATATGGGATCTGTAACGAAAGTGTACTTGCTTCTATTAGATCCATATTGGGTTAAGGAGCCTTGGACAAGAGCCTTGGAAGGTAAAAATATTTTAGTTGTGCATCCTTTCAAAAATACTATAGAGAGCCAATATGAAAAAAGAGAATTTTTGTTTCAAAATAAGGGCATTCTACCTAAATTTAAATCTTTAACCGTCATAAAAGCGGTACAAAGCCTTGGTGGTGAAAACACTGAATTTAGAGATTGGTTCGAAGCGTTGGATTTCATGAAGGCGGAAATTGACAAAGTCGACTATGATATTTGTTTAATTGGTGCAGGAGCTTATGGATTCCCTTTGGCGGCACATGTAAAAAGACAAGGTAAAAAAGCCGTACATTTAGGTGGTAGTTTACAATTGTTATTTGGTATCAAAGGAAAAAGATGGGAAGACCCCACTTATAATCCAACTTATAATTATTCATCTCTTATGAATGAATATTGGGTTCGACCATCAGAAGAAGAAACTCCTACCAAGTCAAGTAATATTGAAAGTGGATGTTATTGGTAAAAAAATTATCTAATCAAACAAGAAAAAGAATGCATATACTCATATTGTCACCATCAGATAGATCTTATATACATAAGTTTTTGCCAAATATAAAATATGACAATTTACCGGAAGGTTATTCTGGAGCTATATTTATTGGAACAATCATTGAAGAGTTATTAGCCAGGGGACATAGAGTAACAGCGATTACAACAACCAGAGCTGTAGATGGAGACTATGAAATAAAAAAATTTCATTATCAGAATTTTACATGGATAGTTGTTCCGTATAGACCTCATTCTTTTAGGTTTAACAATTGGATGCTAGGAAGAATTCTAGATTTCTATTCTTATGAAACAAAAAAGATAGTAAGTGAAATTAATAAATTAACCCCAGATATTATCCATGCACATTGGTCTTATGAATTCGCAAAATCTGCTTTAAAAACAAAATATAAAAGCTTAATTACTATTCATGACAATGCGTATAAAGTTCTAAAGTATACAAGAAGTATATACAGGTTTTTCAGATTGATTATGTCTGAACTAAATTTTAGAAACATTCAATATGCTTCAACAGTCTCTCCTTATATGCTTGAATATGCACAAAAAAGGATTGACAATGTTAGGGTTATTCCAAACCCTGTTCCAATCAAATACACTGAGGAACAAATATCATCATTTATAAAATTAAGAATTAATAATATGGATAAACTAAAAATTATAATGATAAATAATGGTTGGAATAGCCTGAAAAATGTAATGGAAGGAGTGAAATCATTTGAAATTTTTCACAAAAAATTTCCTCAAGCAGAATTACATTTAATTGGAAGTGGCTATGAAGAAAACGGCATTGCACATAAGAGTATTTCATCTTTGAAAATAGAAAACATATATTTTCATGGGAAATTGACTACTGAAGAGTTGTTGCATGAATTGGAAAGCGCACACTTACTTCTTCATACAGCAAGAGAAGAATCTTTTGGTGTAGTTTTAACAGAGGCCATGTCTTTAGGAGTGCCAGTCATTGGAGGGACAACATCTGGTGCCGTTCCATGGGTAATCAATGAAACTCGTCTTTTGGTAGATATAAATAATCCTGTTGACATTAGCGATAAAATGACTGAGGTATTCTCAGACAAAAATCTATATACACATTTGTCTGAAAAATGCTATAAGCATGTTGTCGAGCAGTTTTCATCAAAAAGTGTTGTTGATGGCTATTTGGATTATTATTACGAAATAATAAACCAGGAATCAATATGAAAATAATTTATAAAGCTATATATTTTTTGATAAACAAAGTTATTAATGCTTTGTCAAAAGTGGTTGTACCTATATATTTTCGTTTGAATGGAATTTGTTTTTCTGAAGGATTAGACTGTAAAGGTTTGCCTTATTTAAGCATTCAAGGGCAATTCAATATTGGCAAAAACTTTAAAAATAATAACCGGTTGTCTTCAAATCCAATAGGCGGCACATACAGATCTTTGTTTGTAGTCAGAAAAAATGGGGTATTGATAATAGGTGAAAATACAGGATTGTCAGGAGTTTCGATTGTTTGCCATAGCAAAATTACAATAGGTGACAATGTCAAAATAGGCGGTAATACATGTATCTATGATACAGATTTTCATTCTCTGGATATGAAGACGAGAAGAGACCCCTTTCATGATAAGCAAGGTGTCAAATCAGCTGAAATTTTCATAAGTGATGATGTCTTTATAGGGGCTCATTCATTGATATTAAAGGGTGTAAACATTGGGAAAGGCTCCATAGTTGGAGCAGGTTCGGTTGTAACTACAAGTATACCTGGGAATGAAGTGTGGGCAGGAAATCCTGCAAAGTTCATCCGAAAGATTAGTGATCAATATGACGATTAGCTACGCGCAACTTTTTTCTTATTTGTTCGCTTTTGTAACTTTTGAATCAATCCTGCAATGGAGTATTACTCCTAGTTTACCACTTCTTTTTTGGTGGGGTTTTAATAGCATTTTTTTAGCAGTAGCATTCATGTCAAAATCTATATATTACCAAAAGGCAAAAGATAGAACACCGTTGTTAATTGTAAAAGTATTTATGATGTGGTGCTTTTTAAGTTTTCTACGTGGTCTTTTTATAGCGGATAACTATTGGGAATGGAAAAACCTATTTAGTATTGCATTTGTTTATTCAATACCTCTATTTGTTTTTCTATTTATTAATGACAAATTATTAAAACAAATCATCTCTTTTTGGCTTAAATATATGCTAATAATTTTTTTGCTTTTTATACCGTTCATAGTAGATACAACTTTTATTGGCCAATACTTATCGCCATTATTACTTTTGCTATTGCTTCTGCCTGTCATACCATATAGGTGGAGGGTCTTTATTGTTATTATTACATTTTGTGTGATTATTTTCAGTTTGGAATCTAGAAGTACAGTAATTAAATTTAGCACTGCTTTCTTATTCGGTTCTATGTATTATGCGAGATTTTTTCAAATAGAAAAATTTTTTAAAATCATGCATATTAGCTTAATCATTGCTCCTATAATACTGTTTTTTCTAGCACTTACCAATACTTTTAATGTTTTTCATATGAAGGATTATTTGGGTGGCTATACTATTAATACTTCTAAAACTTCCGACGCCTCTCAGGGAGATTTGACAGCAGATACAAGAACATTTATCTATGTTGAAACTATTAGTTCGGCGATAAAGCATGACTATATAATCCAAGGCAGAACACCAGCTCGAGGTTATGATTCGGTATATTTCGGTGATTATCTGGAATACGAATTAGGTACAGGTAAAAAGGAGAGATTCGCTTCAGAAGTTTCTATATTGAATGTCTTTACATGGTTTGGACTTATCGGAGTATTTTTATATTTTCTTGTATTTTTCTATAGTTCATATTTGGCAGTTTATAGGTCAAATAATTACTTCATAAGGATTGTTGGCTTATTTGTGGCGTTTAGGTGGGCATTTTCTTTTGTAGAAGATCCTTCATCATTTGGAATACAAACTATTGTCTTGTGGATTTTTATTTCTATGTGTTTATCAAGCAGTTTTAGGAAGATGACAAATAATGAGTTTAGGTTCTGGATAAATGATTTATTGAATAGAGCAAAACTATTAAGATTGAGGACTTGAGCATGATATACATAGTAACTCCTGTATTCAACAGGAAAAAATTTACCAGAAATTACTTAGAAGCTTTATCGATTCAAACATGCAAAGATTTTAAAGTAGTCATTGTTGATGATGGCTCGACAGATGGTACAAAAGAGATGATCCTAAAAAATTTTCCTGAAGTCCATTACATTGAAGGCGATGGGAACCTATGGTGGGCTGAGGGAACAAATGTTGGTGTGAAATATGCGTTGGAACAGGGGGCCACTTATATTATGACACTGAATGACGATACGATCCCAGAATCAGACTATATGGAAAAAATGATGTATTGGTCTCAGAACAAGCCAGATGCACTTTTGGGTGCGTTGGCAATAGATCAGAAAACCGGAGATGTTGTCTACGGCGGTGAAAAGAGAAATTGGCGGACAGGAAGAGGGATTCCAATCATTGATAGTTTATCTCCAGCACAACAAAAAGGACTGCATGAAGTGGATTTATTTCCTGGACGAGGTCTGTTGATACCTGCCCAGGTTTTTGACGAAATTGGTTTTTATGATTCGAAGCATTTCCCTCAAACGATTGCTGATTTAGATTTTACCTATAGAGCCAAGAGGGCAGGATTTGGGATTTTTTGTAATTACGATGCAAAAATTGCAATTTATCCGGAAGAAAGCGGTGGGGTCGCGTTTCGCAAAAACAAAAGTTGGAAAAATTACTTTCAACACTTGTTCGGTATCAGAGGTGGAGGAAATCTTAAGTGGTTTGTCGTTTGTGCATTAAAAAATTGCCCAATAAAGTACAGATTCCAGTTTATTTTTATTGGCGTCATAAGACGAATATTTGGATATTGGATTAAATAAAAGGATTTGATTTATGCGGAATGAAAAGATTTTGGAGCTAATAAAAAAAACAGTGATATACAGGTGGGTGAGAGATAAACTGTATAAAGTCAAACCTAAAGATTACAATCAGCCGATACTAAGCGCTGCCGATACTGTTGATTATATTAAAGAGTTACTAGAAAGCAGTAACCCTTGTATGATTTCTAGACTGGGCAGTACTGAATTGAAAGTGCTGAAAACAAACTTCTCTAAAAGAATGTACAATGCAAATCTTAAGCATATAATTAAAGACTATTCGGGTGTATTCCCCGTGGATGACAACAGTTTAAATGAGTTTTCTGAATTATATTTTGATGAGATTGGTGAAATCGATCTTTTGGGAATTTGGTTCAATCCATTTGAAAATGTCATTGCCAATAGATTTTGTCCGAATGCAAAATTAACAAAACTAAGGAACTTGGAACCTTACTTCTCTGCACGTCCATGGTCATATTATTTAAAAGGCAAGAAGGTACTTGTTATTCATCCTTTTGCCAGGAGCATTGAACATCAGTATCTTAAGCGGGAGCAATTGTTTAATGACAACAGGGTACTTCCTGATTTTGAACTGGTCACCTATGCTGCAGTGCAGTCATTGGGGGGGGAGTCAAATTTCAAGTCATGGTTTGATGCATTGAACTATATGCAAAAAGAGATATCTTTGATTGACTTTGATATTGCAATTATCGGCGCAGGAGCGTATGGTTTGCCATTAGCAGCACATGTTAAAAAGATGGGGAAAAAAGCAATCCATTTAGGTGGATCGACGCAAATGCTATTTGGTATCTATGGAAGAAGATGGGAACTCAATCCTGACTTTAAAAATATAATCAATGCACAGTGGATTAGACCGTCGGAAGATGAAAAGCCCTCTAGTGCACAAAAGGTTGAAAATTCATGTTATTGGTAATTGATGCAAGTGAATAACAAACGCGCGCCGGTACTCCTTTTTGCATATAACAGATTAGATCATTTGAAAAGTACAACTCAAAAACTCCTGTTGAACAAGCTCGCTGATCAGTCAGAGATATTCATATTTTCCGACGCACCTAGGCAAAATAAAGATGAAGTCAAAGTACAGGAAGTAAGGTCTTATTTACGCGACTTGTCTGGTTTTAAAACGATCAACATTATAGAGCGGGAAGAAAATTATGGACTGGCGAAAAATATTATTGAGGGTGTTACAGAAATAATAAATAAATATGGCAAGGTAATTGTTCTTGAAGATGATCTTATTACAAGTACAAACTTTCTTTGCTATATGAATTCAGCTTTGGACTATTATAAAGACAGAAAAGACATCTTTGCAATTTCAGGCTATTCACCGAATTTAAAGTCTCTGATATGCTATGAGAATGAGACTTATCTTACATATAGACCATCGTCTTGGGGTTGGGCAACCTGGTTAGATCAATGGGAAAGTATTGATTGGGATTTGTCGGATTATGAAGATTTTATAAAAGACTGGAAATCCGTGAGAGCATTTAATCGCGGTGGCATTGATATGACACGCATGCTAAAGCACTACAAAGAAGGAAAAAATAATTCCTGGGCCATCCGATGGTCGTACGCCATGTACAAACAAGGGAAATATGCTGTTTTTGCAAAAAGTTCCAAAGTACAAAATATAGGTTTTGGATCAGAAGCAACCCATTGTTCTAATACGAATATTTATGAAACAGTATTGGACACAACTTCCAAATGTGATTTTGATTTTACAGATGAAATATTGCCTAATTCAAAGATAGCAAAAGAATTCAAATTTCAAGTCAGTTATACCAATAAGCTTATTAAAAAGTCTATTGCTTTTTTGAAGGGTTTCAAAAAATGAAATTTAAAACAAGAGTGAAATGATGAAGCTATGGAATGAAGTTTTAGAAGACGTACAAAATAACGACAATTTCAAAGGTAGAATCATTGTTGTCAGTTATAGAATAGCAAGCTTTTTCCGCAAAAAAATGACAGGTAGATTCACATATCTACTTTTTGCACCGATCATTCTTCTATACAAATTAGTTACTGATTTAGTATTGGGGTGCGAAATCCCGGTATCTACGAAAATTGGCAGAGGATTTATTATCCATCATGGGCGGGCACTAGTTCTTAATGCGAATGTAGTAATTGGTAATAATGTGACATTGAAACATAATACGACAATTGGCAATAAGCAGGGGCCTGATGGGAAAGATTTGGGATCACCTATTATTGAAGACAATGTTGTGATAGGACCGAACAGTGTTTTAATTGGGCCGATAAGAATTGGTAAGAACTCGATTGTTGGTGCAGGTTCTGTAGTGACGAAGGATGTTAAACCCAATAGTGTTGTTGCTGGTAATCCCGCAAAACTCATTAAGAAAATTTGCCTCGCTAATTGTGATGAAGAAGCTTAACTTACTCTGTATTCTTCACCTGTCGCCGCCTACACATGGAGCAGCAAAGGTCGGTGATTTTATTCATGAGAGCAGCTTGCTGAAGGATACTTTTGAATGTCGGTTTATTCCTATACGTTCATCCGAGACCATAGGCGAAATCGGTAAGGTGAATGTTAAAAAGTTCTGGTATTTCGTGGAACTCTTTTTCAAAGTGCTCTGGTCGTTGATCGTATTTCGGCCGGAGAAGATCTACTTTACGGCATCCGTAAAGGGGTTTGCTTTTTATCGAGACCTGCTGCTTTCGCCGCTGTGGAAAGTTTATAGCGCTATGACGAAATGTGAAATCTTCTATCATTACCATACCAAGGGAGTCGACGCTTTCGTCTCCGATTCGACGCGTAACCTCCAGCTGACCCGTTTTTTCCTAAAGGGGGTCAATCTCATACTACTTAGCCCTCTGCTGGAAAAGGATTTTGAACACGTTGCAACGTACAAGGGTGTCGCCTTTTTGCCGAACGGGGTGGAAGATCTGGCGGAGCCGAAAGGTTTCGAAACGCTTCTGCAGCACAAGTACGCCTCTATTGATGAAGTGCAGCTCCTTTACCTGTCGAATATGATCAAGGAGAAGGGGTACGTCGAAGTCCTGAAACTTGCCGATGTGACCAAAGGGGAGAAGATTCATTTCCATTTTGCCGGCGGATGGCAAAACGATGAGGACGAAAAAGAGTTTTTCGAGTTCATAAACGAAAAAGGGCTGCAGGAGCGGGTGACGTTTCACGGGTTTATGAAAGGCGATGATAAAGCATTTCTTCTACAAAATGCACATTTATTGTTGTTCCCGACTCGGTATAAAGCAGAAACTTTTGGGTTGGTAATCATTGAAGCGATGTCATTTGGTGTACCTACTATTTCCACAGATGAAGGTTCCATTCCCAATATTCTTGATGAAAAATGCGGAATTGTTTTGCATGACAATGCCGAACTATACAACTCATTACAGATTGCGAAGCAAAAGCTTTTAAACCCTGAAACAGCCAGGTATTGCCGTCAGCGGTATCTGGAAAATTTTACATTGGAGAAATTTGAACACAACCTTATCGGGATATTGCAGGGTGAAAAGTAGGATGCAAAAAAAGAGTGTAATTTCAACGTCGGTTAGTACCGGGCGGTACGGGGAGTTCATAGACAATCTCATGACACTGTCATCGGAGAAAAAGTCGAGCTATGTCTGTGTCGTGAACGTTCATATGACCATGGAAGCTCATCGCGATGCCGCATTTGGAGCCGTGGTCAACAATGCGGATATCGCCACGCCGGATGGGATGCCGATTGCCAAAGCGATGAAACTACTGTACGGCATCGAGCAGGACAGGGTGGCAGGCATGGACCTGCTGCCCGACCTCATGGGCGAATGCGAGAAGCGTGGGAAGTCAGTCTTTTTGTATGGATCGACCGATGAAATTCTCGAGAAGATCGTTGTGCGGGCCAAACAGGAACTGCCGAATCTCACTATAGACGCCTATTCACCACCGTTCAGGACACTGTCACCGGAGGAAAAAGAGGAAATAGTGTCGAGGATCAATGCGAAAAACCCCGGCTTCGTCTTTGTCGCCCTCGGGTGCCCCAAACAGGAGAAATGGATGGCGGAGCACCTGGGCAGTATCGATAGCTGCATGATCGGTCTGGGAGGTTCTTTCGAAGTCTATGCCGGGGTGAAAACGAGGGCACCCGATTGGATGCAGAAGTATTCGCTAGAGTGGCTGTACAGATTGATACAGGAGCCGGGGCGTTTGTGGAAGCGCTATTTGACGACGAATATCCCGTTTATTCTGCTGCTGATTAAACAATGGGCGCATATTTGACTGTTAAAAAAAGAGTCTTAACCAAAACGACTGCTTGTATTGGAATGTTTGTAGCTTTTTCGCAAACAATTCTGTTTGTCATGGAGGCTTAATTGTGGTAGGTGATCTAACATAAAATACACTGAATTTTTTCAAAAATGAATTGCAGATTCTGATGTAATTTGATAGGAGCGGAAATGGGAGTTGGTTATTACACTATGGTGACATTGTCGTACGTGATTTTGCCTGTTCTGATACTAAGCGGTATCAGGAGGAAGAAAAATACGGATGAGTTTATGTCCAGAGATATTTCTGATATTCTTAAGGGAGTTAGTATTGTTGTCATCATGTTACACCATATGTCGCAGACTTTTTCCCCGCCGGGCTTATTGGCACCCTATCAAAGTTTTGGCTACCTTGGGGTATCCATTTTTATTTTTCTTTCTGGTTATGGTTTGAGTAGTAGTTATTTGCAAAAAAAACACCTGGACCATTTTTTAAGAAAAAGGGTTTTCAGAGTCTATGTACCATTTTTTATTGTCTCACTTTTTTATGTTATCTTAAAGTTTATGTTCGGAAGTGGAATGGACTTGCGAGATGCATTTTTAGTGTCTTCTGGAATACGACTTGTTAGCGGGTCATATTGGTTCGTTATATTTATAATGATTGCCTATATATTTTTTTATTTTTCATTTAAAAAGTTTGAGCCTAAAAATGCGCTCTTGTCTGTGACATTACTTATTTCCTTATATTGGATTACTTGTTTGCTACTTGGATTAGGTAAATGGTGGTACACAACGTCATTCGCTTTTCCACTTGGAATATTGTTCGCAATCTACAAAGATGTATTAATTCCCCATATTTTTCAAAGACGTTTTATGTATTTAACGGGGATAATTATTGCACTCGGTATATCAACCGTAGTTGCATTGGCACCGTTTCCCCTATTCCCCAGCATTGGCAAAACATTCTCTTCTACAACTTTTGTTTTATTGATTGTTTTTATAAGTATATTTGCAAATATCCATTCAAAGATACTTAAATTGATAGGTGTTTATGCATATGAAATATATCTTTCACATGTGGTGTTAATAGTATTCTTACGCGATTTTAATTCGATAGAACATGTTGCCATATTTTTATTATTAGTGGCTGTTACAGCCTTTGGCCTTCACAAAATAACCGCAAGAATTAAGTTCTAAAATAATTGTTTGAAAGTAGCTGAGTAAAATGTTTGAGAGTGAAACGATAAAGGACTTGCAAGGTTAACTGAGTTGTTGGCGTGTGCTGCAAAGTGACATATTTTGATGTTACTCACTGGTCTTCAACCTGATGCGGACATCGCTTAAGTGGAGAATTCGCTGTGCTCTGGGAAGAGGCCTGATTCTGGAAAAGGCTACGCCTTAACGACGTGCTGGATACGGTCACTACAACATCGGGCTCAGACAGTGAAATAAGTTGTTACTTACCGGAGGGAATGTATTTGTAGGTGACCCCAATAGGCTTGAGAAAAGGTAATAATGTCAGAGAAGATGGCCGGGGAAAGAGTTGGTAGTAGTCCTTGATATACTGAAATATGTCGCCAGTAGATGCCTGGTTTTTTGGAGGTAGTATTGAGAATATCTATTTGGTAAAGACAGGGATGGCTTTGTATTTTCCGTAACCATCCTGTCGATATCGCAGGTCCATTTAAGTCGTTCCCAGGCATGTTTGGAACCGTGGAGGTAGAGGTAGACTAGCAGCATCTTCGTAGAGAGTGTGGCGGGGATGGACTTGCTGCCCGATCCATCTCATACGCGAATGAGAAAAACAGGGGAAATCCATCTTTTTATATGGCTCTACCGACGAGATCCTTGAAAAAATTGATGTAAAAGCCAGATAGGAGCTGACAAAGCTCACGATAGACACGTATTTAGCCCGTTTTTGCGCTGTCATCGGATGAAAAGGATGAAATTGTCTCGATGAAAAATGAGAAAAATCCCGATTTTTTCTTTGTCGCCTTTGGGTGCACAAACAGGAAAAGTGGATGGCGGAGCATCTTGGCAGGATTGCAAGCTGTATGATTGGTCTGGGTGGTGCTTTCGAAGTTTATGCCGGTGTGAAAAGCCGGGCACCCGAATGGATGCAGGATTTTTCATTGGAATGGGCATATAGGCTTATGCAGGAACCACGCCGATTGTGGAAACGATATCTAACGACGAATATTCCATTTATTTTGTTACTGATGAAACAATGGGCGCTAATACGGCTTCTTAAAAAAGATATTTGAGCTATAATTCAAATAATTTTATATTGTTAGGATTTATTGTGAGTTTTGTAATAGCTTTTCTACAATCTTTAATATATCAATATGTGACGATCAGAATAGAAAATAGATTCGGCTTCTTTACAGATTCTGATTTCAAAACTCACGCGGTTCACACAACTCCTACGCCAAGGGTTGGAGGGCTCGGTGTGTTTATTGCCTTCGCAATAACGGTGCTGTATGTGTTGCCAGAATATTGGTGGCTTGTGGCCGGTGGAGCCGTTGTCTTCGGTTTTGGACTTTTTGAAGACTGGCACGGTGATACCAAGAAAGAATATCGTCTCGGAGCGATGGCACTGGGTACCTTAATGGCCGTATATTTTGGCGGTTATGTGGCAGACAACAGTGAATTTTTCATCCTGCCATATTGGATAGCCGTCTTTTTTACTATTTTTGCAGTTGTGGGGTTAAGCAGCGCTATAAACTTCATAGATGGTTTGAATGGCCTGGCCAGCGGCATCAGTATCATAACCCTTCTGTTTTTTGCACTGCTGTCCTATCTGTATGATGACAATGCTCTTCTAGGACTATCACTGATCGGCATTGCTGCAACACTTGGCTTTTTTTTATGGAACTATCCTCACGGGAAAATTTTTCTCGGTGATGGAGGGGCATATTTTCTGGGATTCCTCTTGGCTATTCTTTCGATCATGTTGTCTGAACGTCATGCAGAAATCCCGCTTTGGTACCCGTTGGCAGCGCTCTCTTATCCCATTATTGAAACCTTCGTGACAATAGAACGGAGGATCAAGCGCAGGAAGAAAAAGGGTGTGCCGTTTTTTGAAGCGGAAAAGGTACATTTGCACACCTTGAAGTTTCGGCGAAAAGTGAGAAAGAATTACGGTGCAACCAATAGCCTGTTGCTTTTCCATATATTGATCAACATGCTCGCTTTTTCATGCTATCAAAATGTTTATGCTCTAATGCTTGTGATTGTATTCGCCTATGCAGTATATATTTTCAAATACCGCAGGATCATTCTTTTTGGCAGGAGAACGATTAAACGGTGTATCTCTTGTTTCTACAAGAGCTTTTTTTAGCCGTTTCATTTCCCGTAACGAAGGTATTTGTAGGCGATTCTCACGGGTTTAATGAAAATATATAGGAACTTCAGCGCCGATGGTAGCGGGTATTGCTGGCAGTCATTTCTTGAGATACTGAAATAGGTTGCTAGAAGGTGTTGCAGTTTTTTTGTCCTTGTATTTAGCAGTGCCATCTGGTACAAGTGGATCGTATTATATTTGGAATATCCCTCTTTCTTACACAAAGAATCCAGTAGTTTGTACGTTTGCTCGGTCAATTCAGCAATACGATTTTGATGCGTCATTGTCAAGAAAGATTCCGTTAGTGGAGTATTGAAAAGTTCATGGCAAAGATTGAGCCCGAGATACAGAGTAGTTGAAGTGTCCATGGCCTCTGCGATAGTACGTGTAATTTCCCAGTCGATGGGCTGCATGCGTATAAGTCTGTCGATATCACAGAGCCATTCCAAACGTTCCCAGGCATGCTTAGAACCGTGCAAGCAGAGATAGACCAGCAGCATCTCCGGCGATAGTGTTGCTATGGAAATACCGGAGATCACGGCGGAATGAGTGTGTTTGCTGATCTGCTCAAAATCGAGATGCTGACCGATCTTCTCCCTGAATAGACGCCAGTGAAGTTCTAGAAACACGTTGACGGAAGTATGTCTAAACCCGAGGTCGTTGATGACACCCCTGCAGGTTGCATTTTCGAGAATCTTTATAGAATATTCCGCTTGGTAACCGTATTCTGATAAAACGGTACCGGCAGGGACAATCTGTGTTTCGTTCACCAGGATGTCCAGATCCCCAAATTGCCGAAGCGTGATATCTCCGTAAGCAAGTTGTGCCAGCGTCGGCCCTTTGAACGCCAACGCCTTGATACCGTTTTCTTCCAACATTTTCATAATTCGCGAGAGTTCGGCAGTCATGAGCATATTGCGGCGGGCGATCTGCAGATAGGCATCTTTACAAGTAGTTAGCACTATATGTTTACTGTCGAGAAGGCCATCGTCAGCCAGTTTTTTCAGTGCCTTGTAGACGAGGGGAATGACACCATGGGCGCCTGCCAGTTCCAGCAGTGGTGGAAGGACTGAACCAGCTTTATGTTGGAAGGAAAGGATGAAGTCGAGATCCTCTTGGGATGGTTCCGTTTGGCAGCAGGCAATGAGGAATTGTAGATCAGGGGAAAGAAGTGGTACTGATGAGGACGGAAGGGCTTGACTCTTTTGCATGGAGTATTTTAGCGATTTTGTCCGATTTTGCTAAAAAGGCGAAGCATGAGCGTTTTCAGAGAGTACGACATCAGGGTATCATGCCGGGGGGAGCTGAACGAGACGACGGTGACGAAGATTGGGTTTGCATTCTCCGATATACCGTGGGGCCATGAAGACGATGACGGGGTTTGTGCTTAAGTAGGCTGGGCTCACGCTAAAGAGTTGTTAAAGTTTCTTTGGGCTAGCATCACTGTTACTTATACCTACTTAAAGGCCATGCATGAAAAAGAAGCAACCAAAGAATGTTGAAAGCGCTATAGATACGGCGAAGGAAGATTGTCACTCTTCCAGAAAACCTTACAATAAACCTGAACTTGTGGAGATGGGATCGATGGTCGATACTACGAAAGGTTCGATTGGCTTGGGCTCCGATCTGATTTTGTTACAGTCTTAAAAAGCAAAAATAGGACAGTGGAATTAGTATTTCTGGCGAAAGGATCGCGGTTCGATAATCGTGACGAACTGTGCCGTGATCTTTCCCTTGAAATTTCACAGACAAGTGATGAAACACTACTTGTAAAAGCAAAGGCACTCTGGGGGACTTCATGTCTTGAACGCATGACAGGTGATTTTGCTTTTGTTCTTTATGATAAATCAGAAGAGCGTTTTTTTTGTGCCCGGGATTCTTTGGGGATTAAGCCTCTTTACTACACATTGCAAGATAATCATTACCATTTTTCGGGTGATTTGGAACTGCTTTTTGAAAAATCGGGCATGAAAAAAAATCCCAACAACAGGGCAATCAGGTCATTGTTGGAACATGGCGTAATTGATTACATGGACACAATGTATGAAGGTGTTTTCCGTTTGCCGCCCGGCTGCTGGATGGTGATTGAAAAAAACGACAAGAGAATAACTCGATATTGGCATCCTGAGACGATAGCGATCAACTATGGGATCACACAGTACGAGGCAGTTGAACGCTTTCGAGAACTTTTTGAACAAGCGATCCATTCCCGTATTGATGACTATGAGACGACGGCTTTTGAGCTTAGCGGAGGACTAGACTCATCTGCTATTGTCTCTTCTCTGTGCTTTAGAAAAAAAAGACAGCCTCTTAATATCTATTCTATGCGATTTGGCGATCTCTCTTGTGATGAGGGAGAATACATAGACTCAATGGCATCGAAGTACGACATTCTTCCTAAATTCCTTCACATTGATCAAACTGATTATTCCAAAGATTATGATATGGCGTTTAGTTATAAGGTTAACCCCCATTGGCCCTTATTGGTTACTTTCACGCTGATGTTCCCGGCTGTTCATCAGATGAAATGTGATGGTATCGCGACGATCATTACGGGGCAGGGGGGTGACCATGTTATGGCAGGAAGTCCATATACGTTGACGCAATTGTTTAAGCAGATGCGCTTTTTGAGGCTTGCGTACGAGCTACGGCATATAGAGAATCGAAAGGCTGTAGTGAAAAGGTACCTTCTGGCTCCATTCATTAATAAAAGGACAAAGTACTACATAAAAAAGTTGTTAGGTAGTGATGTGGAAACACCCCGACAAAAGAAGCGCTCTTTTAGAAGTATTGTAGAGAAGCATCCACATCTTCCAAACGCATTTGCTTTGGATTTGGAGCGTGTATCGGGGCCAGTACAGGCAATGATGATGGATGCGGCTGCATTCCACGTGATTGAAAAATATTTTGGCGTAGAGTATCGTCACCCGTTTTTTGATGTCAAACTGGTGGAGTTTATGCTTTCTTTACCGCCGGAATTCAAATTTGGGCGAGGGCGTACGAAAAACCTGCTGCGATTGGCTATGAAGGGCATTCTCCCCGACAAGATACGCACACGCCAGGATAAAGCGGAGTTTTCCAGTGTATTGCAGCAGCAGATCGACGCCATCGACCTGCCGCCGCTCCTAGATGATCCACTGATTGTCCGTACGGGGTGGATTGACAAAGAGAAGATCGATGTGCTGTACGGAAAGTATAGTAATCGTCGGATTTCGCCCGCCGAAACCGTC
The DNA here is from genome assembly GCF_039645585.1 of Sulfurimonas sp. HSL-1656. Classification (NCBI taxonomy): domain Bacteria; kingdom Pseudomonadati; phylum Campylobacterota; class Epsilonproteobacteria; order Campylobacterales; family Sulfurimonadaceae; genus Thiomicrolovo; species Thiomicrolovo subterrani. Next base: position 2,253,498 of record NZ_CP147915.1, on the reverse strand, counting down.
ACTTTCTGGCGCTACATCAATGTCGAGTACTGGTACCGGCGCACTTTCGCGCCGGATAAGTTCAGTGCTTAACGGTGTGTTCGCTAAAATGGCGCAAACGAAAAAAAGGCTATAAATGAGCATTTTCAGGGAGTACGATATCCGGGGCATTGTACCGGGGGAACTGAACGAGGAGACGGTGACGAAGATCGGGTTCGCGCTGGCCGGGAAGATCGACGGTGAGTACGTGGCCGTAGGCTATGATGCGCGGATGCATTCGCCGGAACTGTTCGGTTACCTGGCTGCAGGGCTCAATGCCGGGGGGAAGACGGTGCTTGCCATGGATCTCGTGCCGACACCGGTGAACTACTTTGCCAATTATCAAAGCTTTGAGGGGAAAACACCGTCTGCTTCCGTCATGATCACGGGCTCGCACAATCCCAGCGAATACAATGGCTTCAAGATCACTGTCGCCAAGGCCCCCTTTTTCGGGGAACAGATCTACGCCCTGGGCGATGAGGTCGCCGCGATGGGGCTGCCGCCAAAGGCGGAAACGCGGATCATCGAGGTCGATGTGAAAGCGCGCTATATCGACTACATGGTCGAGCAGTTTTCCCACCTCAAGGGGATGAAAGAGAAGATCGTCTATGACTGCGGCAACGGGGCGGCCGGCGTCGTCGTGCCGGAGATATTTTCCCGCCTGGAGCTGGATGCCAGAGGCCTCTATGTCGATCCTGACGGTACTTTCCCCAACCACCACCCGGACCCTTCCGTCGAGAAGAACCTGGCCGACGTCAAGGCGGCCCTGGCAGCGGAAGGCGATATCGCCTTCGCCTACGACGGTGACGCCGACCGCATCGCCGTACTGACGAAGAAGTACAATATCAAGGGCGACCAGATGGCGCTGCTCTTTTCCATGGGGATGGAGAACCCCACCGTTATCGGGGAGGTGAAGTGCTCGCAGGTGATGTACGACACCCTCAAAGCGCGGGGTGCTACCCCGGTAATGTACAAGACCGGCCACTCCAACCTCAAGGTGAAGATCAAAGAGCTCAATGCCGACCTGGCCTGCGAAGTGAGCGGGCATGTCTTTTTTAACGACCGCTACTTCGGTTATGACGACGCCATCTACGGCACCCTGCGGATGCTGGAACTGGTGCACGAAGGCATCGACCTCGACGCGGAACTGGACAAGCTGCCGCCGGTCTTTTCCACCGAGGAGATCAAGGTCGAGACGACCGAGCAGGAGAAGTTTCCGCTGATGGCGAAACTGGGGGAGATGCTGCAAAACCCGCCGGCGGACTTTCCGGCAATAAGCGAGATCATCACGGTCGACGGTGTCCGGGTCATCTTTGAAAACGGCTGGGGATTAGTGCGCGCGTCGAACACAACCCCGGTTCTCGTCACCCGGTTCGAGTCGCCGGACCTTGAAGATGCGAAGCGGTACGAAAAGGCGCTCAATGACCTGATCGCGGAGGCGAAAAAGGCGTTGAACGAGTAGTGTTACGTGCTATGTGCTACGTGCTACGATTTTTTATGGTTTTTTGAAGGTTGGAGAGCATGGATAGGATGTGGTCCGACTTTTCGAGCCATTGGCGGGCTTCATATTTGTCAAGATAGAGCCTACATCCATGCCGATAGAAACTTGCGTAGCGAATTCGGCTGCAGAACCTTTGGCAATTTCGAGAAAACGCAACTGCTCTTTGACGGATTCTTTTTCCATCCCCTCCGCGATATTACTGGGAATGGAGAGCCCGCGCGTGTAAGCTGGTCCTTAAATCCGTAATCTTTGCAAGGACGCAGTGCCTTGTAAACATCCGCGGAAAGTCGAGTGCTTTGTTTCCAAACATCAAGTTTTTCACATTTCATTGTTTTCTCCAATCATCGTAACACGTAGTACGTAGCACGTAGCACGTAGCACGGCGACAGCGCAACCGCGCTACGACCGCTCCGCGAGCAGCGCGTAGATATCCGCGATATGCCCTTTGAGACGGTAAATGCCGTTGATGTCTCCTGTCTGCAGGACATTGTTGAGGAGTGTGAGCATCTCCTGCAACTTTGCTTCGACCGTACCGGTCGGCGGGGGAGTGGCTGCCTTTTCCGGCACCGTCTGCTGTTCAGGTGACTCTGCCTTCAGCCGCTGCAGTTCCGCTTCGAACTCCTCTTTGATCCGCTCGATGTCGTAACGGTAGTAGGGCTCCCCGGTACGGCCCGTGTAGGCTTTGGCGATCCCGTGGACGACAGCCTGTTCATAAGGGAACCCTTTTTGCTCCGGATGTTCCGGATCACGGATCTTCAGCAGGTAAAGGATCTTGCCGACGCTCTTGGCGTCAACACCGTAGGTTCTGCCGATCTGGGTCATTGTCTGATACATAAGCCCGCTCCTAATATCAAGATGTTTCAAAATGCACAATACCTATAAAAAACATAAAATAATTGTAATATTGCATATTGAAATATATATAGTTAAAATATATTTAAAACTATTTTAGTACGATTACGGAAGGGTACCTGGAATTTTTGAGTAAAAAGGAGTTCTAATGGGATTCGTGAAAAGAACGGCAGCCGTGTTGGCTGCCTTGGTGATGAGTATGCCGCTGCTTGCCGGTGTCAACCTCAATACGGCGACGGCTGAAGAGCTGGAAAGTCTCAAAGGTATCGGCCCGTCGACGGCGGCGAAGATCATCGAATACCGGAACGAACACAGGTTCAACAGCATCGAGGACATTATGAATGTCAAAGGCGTCGGCGAAAAAACGTTTTTGCAGATCAAGGACGAACTCGAGGTCTGACCCTCCCTTTGCCGGGATCAGCCCGGCAGATGGCTTACAGGCAATTGTGAAAACCCTGTGCGGTGTGCGAGGGCATGGCCGGCGGAACCGTTCTCCCCACCGGCCCTTGCCAGCCAACCTCCGCACCGTGCAGGGTTTTCAGAGCGGCCCCTTTTCCTGCACAGCCACCTACAACCACAGACCATTCACCCCAATCACTAATCACTTTCCTTGTCATGACCGGCGGCTTCGGCATGCCGAAGCTCCTTCTTTCCTGTTAGCTTCGGTCACCAGAAGCGCATTCAATCAAATCAAGCATTGGCCCTGAGCGCTCCTTGTAAGCCGCCCTGGAGGCCTAAAGCCGGGAGGGGCGAGCGATTCGTGAAGGGCCGCTTTTTGCGTTACTTTTTCTAAAAAAGTGGCAAAGAAATACATTTCTCTATCTTTTCTTTTTCATAAGAAAAGAAACAAAAGAAAATCGTCGTTGCGCGAATCGCTCGCTGCTCCCGGCTTTGGGCCTCCGCAGCGGCTTTCAAGGCACGCTTAACGACCATCTGCCTATTGATCAATGCGCTTCGGCGTGCCGAAGCTCTGTTCAGGAATCATGAATCACGAAGCATTTTCACGATACGGCCATGCCCGAAATCGGTATAATTCGGTTCAGTTTGATAGGGAGAGAACCATGGTCAAGGTTGCCGCAGTACAGATGCGAATGGGTGAGGATCAAGAGGTTAACAGAAGCCGGGCGGAAGCGCTGGTACGCGCTGCGGCGGCAGAAGGGGCGCAGATCGTACTGCTGCCGGAACTTTTCGAAGGGCTCTATTTCTGCAAGGATATGGACGCCAAGTATTTCGATTGGGCGCGTGCGCGCGACGGCCATCCGATGATTGAGCGTTTCTCGGCGCTCGCCAAGGAGCTCGGCGTCGTACTGCCGCTGAGTTATTTCGAACGCGACGGCGAGCGCTATTTTAACTCCCTGGTGATGATCGACGCGGACGGGTCGGTGCTGGAGAACTACCGTAAGACCCACATCCCTTCCGGTCCGGGCTATGAAGAGAAGTTCTACTTTGTGCCGGGGGATACCGGGTTCAAAGTGTGGCAGACGCGTTTCGGCAAGCTCGGCGTCGGCATCTGCTGGGACCAGTGGTTCCCGGAGACGGCGCGCTCGCTCGCACTGATGGGTGCCGAACTGATCTTCTACCCTACTGCGATCGGCAGTGAACCGGAAATAAACGTCGATTCCAAAGCGCACTGGCAGCGGGTCCAGCAGGGGCACAGTGCCGCCAATACCGTCCCGGTCATCGCGGCCAACCGCATCGGCGAGGAGGCGGGGGAGAGCTGTACACTCACCTTTTACGGCTCTTCGTTCGCGACGGACTATACCGGCAGGAAGATCGCCGAAGCCGACAGGGAGAGCGAAGGCGTCATTTATGCCGAATACGACCTTGACGAGATTGCCAGACAGCGCGACTACTGGGCGCTCTTCGCCGACCGCCGCCCGGAGATGTATGGGCGGATCTGCGGGGAGTAGTATTGAGCGCGTAGCAAGTAGCGCGCAAGCCTGCTTCGTGAGTTGATTGGATGCGCTTCGACGTGTCGAGGCTCTTTGCTTTTCAGTTAGCTTCAGTTCCTGAAGCGCATAAAATCGATAGACGAAAGGTCGTTAAGCGTGCCGTGAAAGCCGCCCCGAAGGCACAAAGCCGAGAAGGGCGAGCGATTCGCGCAACGACGATTTTCTTTTGGTTCTTTTCTTATGAAAAAGAAAAGAATGAACTCCTGTATATCTCCTAGGCACTGATTTTTTATGAATGACCGATCATGGCACACTGTATGCGTATGTGCTATAATCCCCCCATGCTGACCGAGGTCCCGAATTGCTGCTGAACCAACTGCGCCGTTTCTACAATGAGACGTTTCCCGAATCGATGGAGATTCTCATTGCGTACTTTGCCGTATTCGGCGAGAGCGGCATCGAGATCGACACGACCGTACCGCTTCCCGAACTGATCGAAACGAAGATCCTGGACCACTACGGCGAACACTACAACCGCATTCATACCGGATTTCTCGAGGACAAGCAGGTCATCGCACTGCTGCAGGCCGTGGCCAAGGGGGACCGCCGCATCCACTCCGCCTGCCGCCGGGCACACATCAGCGAAGCGAAGGGGGGCGAGATCGTCGACCACCTGCGTACCATCGGCATCCTCGACCTGGAGGCGTCCCGCGAAGCGCCCCCGAAAAAGGAGTACCCGAAACAGAAGCTCAAGCGCGAGGTCGCCCGCCACCGTATCTCGCACAAGCTGCGCTTCCGATCGCCCTTTCTGCGCTTCTGGTTCCGGTTCGTCTCCCCGCAGCATCGGCGCATCGAGAAGGGTGATTATGAAAGCGTCCTGTCGCGTTTTGAGGAGCAGGACACGGCGTTTACAGGACTGGTTTTCGAAGAGATTTCGCAGCTCTACCTGCGGCGGCAGCTGGGCGACGACCCCTACCTGCGCTGCGGCAGCTACTGGGACCGGGTGATCGAGCTCGACATTTTGGCCCGTGCCCCCGGCGGCGGGTTCATCGTCGGCGAGTGTAAATGGACCAATACCAACGTCAACAAAGGCGAACTGCAGAAACTGCAGGAGAAGTGCGCCCTTGTCGGGCTCGAGCCGGAGCAGATCTGGCTCTTTGCGAAGCGGGGCTTTTCCAACGAACTCGAGGCGATGCGCAGCGATACGCTGGTGCTTGTCTGCGCGGAAGAGATGAAAGTGATGCTGGAATAGCGCTAAGCGTTAAGCATTAATAACCAAGTAAGAGATAAGGATGGCGTGTCATTCTTCGCTTAACGCATTTAGGAGGAAAAAAGATGCAATACCGCTATATCGGCCGAAGCGGCCTGCGGGTCAGCCCCATCTGTCTGGGGACGATGACCTTCCCCGGGCAGTGCGACGAGAAGAGCGCCTTCGCCATCATGGACAAGGCGTATGCGGCGGGGGTGAACTTCTATGATACCGCCGAGCTCTACCCGGTCCCGCCGCGCAGCGACCTGGCGGGGCAGACCGAGGAGATCGTCGGCCGCTGGCTCAAAACCAAACCGCGGGAGAGCATCATTCTGGCCACCAAAGTCGCCGGGGCGGCCTCGGGCTGGTTCGTGCCCCCCGTGCGCCACGGGCTGACGGCCATGGACCGCTTTCATATCGAACGGGCGGTCGAAGGCTCGTTGAAGCGGCTGGGGACGGACTATATCGACCTCTACCAGATGCACTGGCCCGATACCGTCGTGCCCGTCGAGGAGACGATGGAGGCTTTCGACCGCCTGGTACAGAGCGGCAAGGTGCGCTACATCGGTACCTCCAACGACACGGCCTACGGGACGGCGAAGGCCCTGGCCGCCAGCCACTACAGGGGGCTGGCGCGGTTCGAGTCGATCCAAAACAACTTCTCCCTGCTCAACCGCCGTTTCATGGATGAGCTCTCCACCCTCTGCGAGCGTGAGCAGATCTCCCTGCTGCCGTACTCGCCGCTGGGCGGCGGGGTCCTCAGCGGCAAATACAACCAGGCCAAGATAGACGAAGGGCGTTTTGCGGATTATTTCAAATCTCCCAACGCCCGCCAGCGCCTAATGGCTGCACGCTTTGTCAACGACAAGACCCTGGCTTCTACGCAGCGCTACCTCAAGATCGCCGCCGACGCGGGGCTGGACCCGGTAACGATGGCGGCGGCCTGGAGCAAGCAGCACGACTTTGTCGCCTCGACGATCATCGGGGCGACCCGTCCCGAGCAGCTCGACGCGTCGCTCGCGGCCATGGAGCTGACCCTCTCTTCAGAGGTGATGGCGGCCTGCGACGCGGTGCATGCCGATATCCTCTACCCGATGGGCTGACAGGGCGGTGCAAGGATGAGGCGTGGCACAGTGCGGCAACTGGGAGGGCTGGGCATCGCAATACTGCTGCTCGCCGGCTGTTCCACACGCTATGCCGACCGCAGGCCGCTCCCGGCTCCGGTTCTCCACGTCGCCGACAGGACCTTTGCGGCCTTACCGCCGACAGAAGAGGTATGGCTGCTGCAGGGGGGGGAGACAACCTCGCAACCGCAACCTCTGGCAGAGGATCCGATCCTCTCCAAGCTCTACCCGTTCCAGGAGCAGTGGCACCATACCCCCTACCGCTACGGGGGCACCGGGCCCCGGGGGATGGACTGTTCCGCGTTCGTGCAGCGCGCCTACCGGGACCTTTTCGGCATCGCACTGCCCCGGACAACCCGGCAGCAGGCTAACTGCGGCAGTGCCGTGGACAGGCAGGAGCTGCAGGCCGGGGACCTCGTCTTTTTCCGTACGAGCGGGCGGGACCGCCATGTCGGTATCTATCTTGAGTCGGGGAAGTTCATGCATGTTTCCACCAGGTACGGGGTGATGATCTCGAGCATGGATAAACCCTACTGGAAACGGCACTACTGGACGACGAGAAGGATCAGATGAGCATGACAACGTTGCGGTCGTGGCTTTTCGCCGCGCTTGTGGCCGTCCTCTTCGGCGGCTGCACCATGAAAAAACCCCCGGAGACGGAGGCCTACGTCGTCGTGTTCAAAACGCCGCAGTGGCGCTTTGCCGACACGGGCTATATCCGCAAGGGCGACGGCGTGGCGGAGCTGGAAGTCTTCGAGGCGGGCCAGCGCATCCTGCGGCTTCAGGTTGAAACCCTGGTCTGTACGGAGGGCGAGGGGTGTCTTTCCAAGTCGGCTTTCAATGCCAAATACCTCAGCGCCGACTACCCCGACGACCTCTTCTATCACCTGCTGCGCGGCGAGGCGATCATGGAGCGCAAGAATCTTGTGCATACCGACGCGGGCTTTGAACAGAACATCGGGGGGATCGTCTACAGGGTCACGCCGGAGCAGATCTATTTCAAAGATTTCGAGCACGGGATCCTGATCAAGTTCAAACGGTTGCAGTAAACCAACAGTGCTGTGAGCTTCGGTTCCCGAAGCGCATAAAATCGATAGGCGACCTGTCGTTAAGCGTGCCTTGAAAGCCGTCCTGAAGGCATAAAGCCGAGAAGGGCGTGCGATTCGCGCAACGACGATTTTCTTTTGTTTCTTTTCTTTGTAAAAAGAAAAGATAGAGAAGAATGTTCATGCCACTTTTTTAGAAAAAGTAGCGCAAAAAGCGGCCTTTCGCGAATCGCTCATCCCTCCCGGCTTTATGCCTCCGGGATGGCTTATAAGGATCGCGCTCAAGGCCCAAGGGTCTATTTTATTGATGCGCTTCGGTTCCCGAAGCGTGCCGTTTCTTAATTAGTTATTGAGATATCACCAATGGCACTTAGCCCCTGATACTACCTGCACCCCTTTCGTCTGGTTTAACGCGTGATTGGTTATGCTTCTGCCCAAAAACAGGAATTTTTATCATGAGCAATAAATTTGTCGGTGCACATACGTCGGCCTCGGGCGGGGTTTACAACGCTATTACGAATGCCGAGGCGATCGGGGCGCAGGCCTTCGCTCTCTTTACCAAGAATCAGCGCCAATGGAACGCGAAAGCGCTGGATACGGAGACGATTGACACTTTCAAGCGCCTGCTCGACGAGAGCGGGATCGCGCCCAAGCACGTGCTGCCGCACGACTCATACCTGATCAACCTGGGCCACCCTGAAGAGGAGAAGCGCCAGAAATCCTTCGACGCCTTCGTCGATGAAGTCGAGCGCTGTATGCAGCTGGGGCTTGACCGGCTCAATTTCCACCCGGGTTCGCACCTCAAGCAGATCAGCGAAGAGGCGTGCCTGGACCGGATCGCCGAGAGTATGAACCGGACACTCGACGTGACCAGCGGTGTGACGCTCGTGCTGGAGAATACGGCGGGACAGGGGAGCAATCTCGGCTGGAAGTTCGAGCACCTCGCCCACATCATCGACAAGGTCGAGGACAAGTCCCGCGTCGGCGTCTGCATCGACACCTGCCACATGTTCACGGCGGGCTACGACATCCGCACCAAGGAGGCCTATGACGTCTCCATGGCGGAGTTCGAGAACATCGTCGGCTTCAAATACCTGCGCGGGATGCACCTCAACGACTCCAAGCCGGATCTCGGCAGCCATGTCGACCGCCACGACAGTATCGGCAAAGGCAAGATCGGGCTTGAGGCGTTCCGCTGCATTATGAACGACCCGCGCATGGACGATATTCCGCTCATCCTCGAGACGATCGACGAGACGATCTGGGCGGAGGAGATCAAGCTGCTTTATTCCCTGGAAGAGCGCTGACGTCAATCGTCAGTGTCATTCTCCCTATACCTCCTTTGCCACTTTTTTAGAAAAAGTAGCGCAAATCGCGAATCGCTCATTATGCCTCCGGGATGGCTTATAAGGATCACGCCCAAGGCCCAAGGGTCTATTTTATTGATGCGCTTCGACGTGTCGAAGCTCTCTTCCTTTTACTAGCTTCGATTTATCGAAGCGCATGAATCAATAGGCACCCTGTCGTTAAGCGTGCCGTGAAAGCCGCTGCGGAGGCAAAGAGCCGGGAGCAGCGAGCGATTCGCGCAACGACGATTTTCTTTTAGTTCTTTTCTTGGTAAAAAGAAAAGAATGAACAGGATGTTTTATTGCCATTCTATTTGTTTGAAGAAGCATGAGGTTTTGTTCCCTTTCTTCTTTGTTCGCACAAAGAAGAAACCGAACCCGAAAGAAGAAAGTGCGAAAGGCTGCCGCTTGCGGGAGCTTCCATTCATCACAAATCCGCCTGACACGCTAAATACCGTTTCGGACTTGACAGAAGAAGCGGAACCCGACATCCTTCACTTAGCACTTAGCACTTAGCACTTAGCACTTAGCACTTAGCACTTAGCACTTAGCACTTAGCACTTAGCACTTAGCACGGCCAGGCGGCCGCTGCTACTTGATGATCGCAGGGTTGTTGACCTGGATCGCCGTACCGTTGCTGTAGATGAAAGAGATCAGCTCGGTGTGGTACTCGAAAAAGGCGTCGAGGCTGTACTGCGGGTCAAGCGGGGAGCGGTGCTCGCCTTCGGTGACCCGGGTGACGGTCCTGCTCGTATCGGGCAGGTAGATGTTGCCCGGAAGCAGGGCGCTGGTGTTGAGATCTTTCGCCTGCGTAAAGGCGATGAAAGGGCTGCCGCCGGCCAGCGGGTAACCCGCTACGACGGCCGGGATATGCTGGTCGCCGCTCCCCTCGGTGCCGTCGCCGATCGCCTGCATTTCGAGGATAGGGAAGGTGTTGGCTGCACCGATGCCTGCCGCGTAGTTCGCCGGGTCCGCATCGTCGATCATGGTCTGCGTCGCGAGCATAAAGGCCGCGTATTCTTCCGTACCCGGCATGATGCCGTAGACGGCCAGGCCTGCATTGATCTCCGGTGCAAAGACGGGCGAGTTGATCAGGAAGGGGATCATCTGCTGACCGGGCATCATCATGACGGCGCTTTGCAGCGCATCGGTCTGGTTGAGGTAGCCGATGGAGGCGATGTTACCCAGGGAGTGGGAGAGGAAACTGATGCGCGAACCGTCGAGGTTCGAGAGCGTCGCATTCAGCTCAAAAACGACGGCAGATGCGATGCTGTTCGTCAGTTCGATGAGGTCTGAAGTCGTCTGCTGCAGATTGTCCCTTGTGGTTGTGACGTTGGCGAGGTTCATGAAGTGGATCCCCGTCGAGTCGATCACGCCGTCGGGGGCATAACCTGTAACGGTGCCGTAGGGGTTCTCCGTGACCAGGTCCACGTTGAAGGTGCGCTCCAGCGCTCCCATGTAAAAGGGGTTGAGCGTCGTATTGGACTCCGTGACACCGTGCAGGGGAAGGTCGATGGCGACACCGACGTAGCAGGCCGAGGCCAGCGTTTCACCGTAGACAAAGAGGTCGGTACGCACGCGGGTGATGCCGTGCTGGTAGATCACGACCGGCCAGCCGGCTGCGGGTTTCGTACATCCCGACGCCGCACTCGGAACCGTCGCGACGACCGGTACGGTGACGTTGGCTTCGATAATCGGCGTAAACGGTGCGCTGTAGCTGAACTCACCTGCCAGGATAGGCAGGGGGTTCATCGGCGATCCCTGCGGCATATATTGCGGGAGGTTGGAGAGGGTCCCGGCATAGATCTCGGCGCTGCCCGACATCAGGCTGGTATCCATCCCCAGTTGTGCGAAAAGGGCTTTGGTCGTGACATTGACATCCTGGATCGCCAGGGCGGCGTTGGTGTCGTTTTGCGCATACAGGGCGATGCTGTTTTGCACGGCACCGATCATCTGGGTACGGAAGGTCCAGACCTGCACCGTTTTGGTCGGGTCCTTGCCGGTCATGGCCAGGGCGTAGAGCATGGCCTGGTTGCCCTGGCGGATCGCTTCGAGCGCGGCGGCCGTCGCTTCGTCCAGGGCGCCGCCGGCCTCGACCGGGTTCGGTGAGAGGGTCAGGGCCGTCGCATAGTCCGGGGCGAGGATGCGGCCCTCGCTGTCGTTAAGGTCATTGGTGAGGACGGCCATGTAGTTCGTCAGCGGCTCCAGCGGTTTCATCGGCACGATGGCGACCTTGCTGCCGCTCTGGGCGACGGCAAAATCGACACCGTACTGAAGGGTCGCGTTGATGTCGGTCACATAGCCGCTGGCATTGACGTCGACCTTGTAGAGCTGCACGCCGACGGGCAGGGAGGTGGCGTCGAGCGTTACCCCGTCGCTGATCGGCGCGGTAATCGGCATGGTCGTCGAGAAGCCCGTCAGGGTATTGAGCTGGCGCTTGACGTTGGCGTCGGCGTCCGTGGGCTCGTAGGGGATGTTGAGCGTCTGGCCGAAGTCGTAATCGTTCGTCGAACTGCTGTTGGGGGCGAACAGGATGTTGTTGGGATAGGGGATCGTTCCCGTCGTCGGGTCGAACAGGGTATAGCCGGCGATGAGATCGTCAACCGTGTTGCCGTTCAGGCTGTCCTGCAGGTCCGTGCTTTTGTCGCCGTTACAGCCGCCGAACGTCAGTGCCAGTACCGCGGCGGCCGCGGTGAGGGTAAGGTGATGATAGCGCATGGTGGCCTCCTAAAATTTCATGCTCAGCTGGGCGCTGAGGATGTCTACGCTGGAATTGTAGGTTCCCTTGAGGGTGTGGTTGAGTTCCGGAAGACCGGATTCAAAGGTATTCTCGATCTTCGTGGTTGCGACGAAGAGGTGGCTGTAGGCCGCGTCGATGCTGAGCATGCCGTTTACGGCATACCCCGCACCCAGCGAAAGCCAGAAACGGTCGTTGTCCGGGATGCGCGGGGTACGGCGGTAACGGTTCTTGACGGCCTTCTGGTCATAGGCGATCCCCGTCCGGAGTACGAGCTTCTCGCTGACATGAATGCGCTCGCCGATTGCGACACGCCACTGATCCTGGTAATCCTCTGTCGTGACGGAATCGGGCTGGGCCGGGTTGTCGTACTTGATACGAAGCTCTTCGAATGTGCTCCACTGCGTCCAGGTGACGTCGGCCATCAGGTCAAGGACCCCGAAACTGTGAAAGAGGCTCAGCGAGGCGGAGGCCGGCAGGGTGACGTCGGCGCTGAGGGTCGTATCGGTAAAAGCGCCGGTACTGACGATGGGGGCGGCCGCCGCGGGGACGCGGAAGTCGGCGTCGCCCTCGACATGCTGGTCGATAGCGGAACGGTAGGCGAGGGCAATCCGGGTATGTTCATCGACATTGTAGAGTACCCCGACGTTCCAGCCGAAGGCCAGGTCGTTGTAATTGTCGCCGGTCAGGTTTGCAAATCCGTCCGCGCTGCCGGGGCTCCCGAGCAGGGCACCGAAGTCGACGGCGCTGGTGAGGGTAATGTCGAGCAGCTGGAGGCTGACCCCGGCGCCGACGCTCCAATGTTCGTCGATCCGGTAGGCGACTGCAGGGTTGATGTTGACGGTTTTGAGGTCCGATTCGACGGCGTGGTAGCGTCCGATCCAGTCGTCGTCATACTTTGTCACCAGCCCGAAGGGGGCGTTGATGCTGATCCCGGCGAAGAGCTGCTCACTGACCTGGCCGCTGTAGTAAAAGGTCGGGATCACGGCCGGGGTGTTGCTGTTCGCATCGGGACCGCCGAGAGCGCTGCCGTCGGCAAAGGTGGAACCGGTGTTACTGAAATCGGCCGTCGGGAAGATGGCGTTGATCGCCCCGACGACGTTCTGGCCCTTCAGCAGGGTCATCGAGGCGGGGTTGAACCAGACGGTCGAGGCATCCTCGCCTGCCGCCCCGCCCGAAGCATAGGCCACACCCATGCCTGAGGCTGAATTCTCGATGATGCCGAACCCGGCACCGTGTGCGCCCGCCGCGGCGAGCAGCAGCGCCGCGGCGCTGTAAAACGGATGAAGACGCAAGCTTCCCATAGGTCATTCCCTCTCTTCGTTGTTAGTGCAGCTGTTACTATAGAGGAGATCGCTATAAAATGAGATTAAACGTATCGGAACAGCTACCCACGATTGATGGCGGCACGCCACGGTATTATGACAATTCTAGGCGTCAATTGGATACCATAAGCCTATAGATAGACTCTGTGGATCAGGAGAGAGATAGATGAAGAGAGCGCTTCTGCTGGCGACGGCGGCTACGGCATTGACGGCCGGGGGATACCGCATCCCCGAAAACTCAATCAACAGCCTGGCACTGGCTGCGGCCTATGCCGCCAATGCCAACGGGGCGGATGCCACCTATTACAACCCGGCGAACATGGTCTTCGGCGATGCCGCGCAGAAGGCGGAGGCGGCCCTGACCTATATCGGGCTGACCGGGGTGCATTTCAACGGGTCCGCGCCGCAGGCCGGGGTTGTCGGGACGGATACGAGCGGCTCCGATGCGGAGCCCGAGCACTTTCTCGTCCCGACGCTGCATTACGTCTCCCCGGCTTTCGGCGACTGGCGCTTCGGTGCTTCCATGCTCTCTCCCGGCGGCCTCTCCAAACGCTGGAACGACCAGCCGGCGCGAAGCTACGCATGGGAAGTGACCGTGCAGACCATCGAGTTCAATCCGACGGTGGCCTACCGCATTACGCCGGAGCTCTCCGTCGGGGGCGGCCTGCGGGCGCTCTACGTGCAGGGCGTTGTCAAAAGCGGCTCCATCGGCTCACGGGATATGGCGGGCGACGGGTTCGCGTTCGGGTACAATCTGGCACTGAGCTACCGTCCGACACCGGCGCTGAAACTGGCGGCAACCTACCGCAGCAGCGTTGAATTCGATATCGAAGGGGATGCAAAACTCTACTTCCCCGATGACGGCGCCTACAACGGTACGCTGCTTTACGATGTGGGCGGTTCGGTCGGCCTGCCGCTGCCGGCGGTGCTGCAGGTGGCTGCGGCGTACACCTTCAATGAGGGAACGGCGCAGTCGACGACGGTCGAATTCATGTACGAAAAAGATTACTGGTCTGTCTTCAAGGACCTCGATTTCGATTACGACACCGATATCGGGGCACTGGCCATGTATTTTGACGACCCGATCCCGAAGAACTGGAAGGATACGAACGTCTACCGCCTGGGCGTGACGCAGGGGCTTGACGAATGGACGCTGATGGCGGGTATCGCGATCGACGAGACCCCGGTGCCGGAGAAGACGCTCAATTTCGAGCTCCCCGACGCCGATGCGATCATCTTCTCCGCCGGGGCGCGCTATCGTCTGGACGAGGCGTGGAACTTCGGCGGCGGGCTCCTCTATGACCGTAAAGAGGACCGCAGAATCGACGGCACCGTCAATGACAATGAAATCGACGGGATCTTCAAGAATACGGCCGCCATCCTGGTGACACTGGGTGCGGAGTACCGTTTCTAGGCCCCGAGCAATACAAAGGAAGTGACTGAAGTGAAATATCTGGTGGAGTTCGTTGAACGCGGGGAGGTGGAGCAAAGCACCATCTTCGCCCAGCTCAAGTGCGGTGTTGAAGAGGCAAAGATCCTTCAGGCGATGGCGCGCCGCTATATTACCGGGCAGGAGGACAGCGGGGTGCTGGAGCTGCTGCAGGAGCTTTTCGGGGAGGAGGAGTACGGTTTTCTTGCCCACCTTGATCAGATCAAGAACCTGCTGGAGCTCGGCTGGATCGCCCAGCAGAGCTTCACGCCGCTGAAAGTCAGCGAGGCGTGCAACCTGGAACTGCTCAATACGTCGGTGGCGCTCAGCACCCCGTTCCTGCGGCTGCTGGAGCTGGGGTCGCTGGAGATGACGCTGCCGGAGATCAAACCCTACGAAGATCACCTGGAGTACCTTCAGGACCAGTTCTTCCGCATCGAGCTCTACCAGAAGATCAGTACCGTCCGCCACCAGGGAAATGAACAGTCGCTCTCCATCCACCGTCTGCAGAACAAGCTGGAGATCCTGGAGAAACGGATCGGGGAGC
The DNA here is from genome assembly GCF_039645585.1 of Sulfurimonas sp. HSL-1656. Classification (NCBI taxonomy): domain Bacteria; kingdom Pseudomonadati; phylum Campylobacterota; class Epsilonproteobacteria; order Campylobacterales; family Sulfurimonadaceae; genus Thiomicrolovo; species Thiomicrolovo subterrani. The sequence goes on along the minus strand of NZ_CP147915.1, from coordinate 2,238,432 downwards.
GGATCGCCCAGACGACGTCGGAGATCGCCCTGGAGAAGTACATCCGTACCAGCGAACTCGAAGGCAAGGAGGAGGTGATCTTCCTGGCCCTGCTCAAAGAGGAGTACAGCGCCGGGGACAACTCCCTGCGTGAAATGACGGCGCTGATCGACCTGATCAGCAGCGACGAGTACGACCGTATCCGCAACCGCTCCCTCCTCGAAGAGGGCTCCAAGCTGCTGACCGAGGAGATCATCGACTACGAGGAGATGCTCAACCCCTTCGGCGGGATCGCCCGCGCTTTCTACATCGTCGACGAGGTGCTGCAGAACATCATGCATCCCCAGAAAAAGAAGAAGGTGCACAAGCTCAAACTCGACATGCTTATCAAGGAGCAGGAGATCTTCGAACTGGTGGACCCCACGACATCCCTCGATGACGTCGTGCTCAACCCTTCGACGCGGCGGGTGCTTGACAACCTGATGCACCAGATGGACAAGCGGGTCGTACAGCGGCTCGTGGAGTGGGGTGTCAAGAGCAAAAAACAGGGTGTCGACGCGCGTATCATCTTTTACGGCCCTCCCGGCACCGGCAAGACGATGACGGCCTACTCGCTCTCCAAGTCTCTGAAGCGGCAGGTGCTCAGCTTCGACTGTTCGAAGATTCTCTCCATGTACGTGGGCGAGAGCGAGAAGAACGTCCGGAAGATCTTCGATACCTATAAAGAGCTGACGGAGAAGACGAAGACGGAACCGGTGCTGCTGCTCAACGAGGCCGACCAGTTCCTGAGCGCGCGCTCCTCCGGGACGGGCAGCAGCGCCGAGCAGATGCACAACCAGATGCAGAACATCTTCCTCGAGCAGATCGAGGCGTTCAAGGGGATCCTGATCGCGACGACGAACCTGCTCGAGAACATCGACAGCGCCTTCTCGCGCCGTTTCAACTACAAGATCGAGTTCAAACGCCCCGACCGCGAACAGCGCCGCACGCTGTGGGAGAAGATGCTTCCCGTAAAAGCGCCCTATGCCGCGGATTTCGACATCGAGAAACTCGCCGGGTACGACCTGAGCGGCGGGCAGATCAGCCTCGTGATCAAGAATACCGCCTTCAACGTCGCGACGATGGAGGAGCCGCTTTTTACCCTGGAAGCCTTCGTCGAGGAGATCGAAAAAGAGAAACGGGGTACCTTCGATACCGAAAAAGCGATGGGATTCCTCCAGGGGTGAATATTTCAGCAACCCCCTGCTTTTCTTTGCTACAAAATGAAACAACGCCTCCTGCACCCTCATTTTTGACCTGTTTCCATCGGTGACATGCTCCCCAATTGGGAAGGCCGAATTTAGGGGTTTTAATGACCTTTTCGCTATATTGCTATCAACTGTTTTTATATTGAATCTCGCCTGGAGAAAGCCCCGAAATTCTGGGATTTCCCCGGTCTGATACCACTAAAAAAGGTAAGATGCATGGAACATGTAGATGTTGCTCACCCCTATTTCGGGGTCTTTATCCTCTTCGTGCTGACCTTCGGCGCCTTCTACGGCACGACGGTTCTGGCACGATGGGCCAGCCGCGCTATGGCGGCAAAAGATACGGAAAAGATCAAACTTTCCATCTACGAGTGTGGACCGGAAGTGACCAAACAGCCCAACAGAATCTCGCCGCAGTTTTACCTGTTCGCGCTGCTGTTCTTGCTGTTTGACGTGGAGATCGTTTTCATGTTCCCGTGGGCAATCGACTTCAAACTGCTCGGTTGGTTCGGTTTTGCGGAGATGATGCTTTTCATCCTGCTGCTGGCCATCGGTTTCGTGTACGCTTGGAAGAAAGGAGCACTTGAATGGCACAACATCAAGTAAATTTCATGCAAGACGGCGGGCTTCCCGTCGCACTGACGACCGTCGACAAGGTGGTCAACTGGGGGCGCTCGAACTCGCTTTGGGCCCTGACATACGGTCTGGCCTGCTGCGGGATCGAGATGATGGCTTCGGGGGCTTCCCGTTACGACTTCGACCGTTTCGGTACGATCTTCCGCGCGTCGCCGCGCCAGTCGGAAGTCATGATCGTCGCGGGAACGCTGACGAAGAAGCATGCCGAGTTTATTCGCCGTCTGTACGACCAGATGACGGAACCCAAATGGGTTATCTCCATGGGCTCCTGCGCGAATACGGGCGGGATGTTCAATACCTACGCCACCGTGCAGGGGTGTGACCGTGTTATTCCGGTCGACCTCTACCTGCCGGGCTGTGCCCCGCGTCCGGAGACCCTGCAGTACGCGGTCCTGATGCTGCAGAAGAAGATCCGCAGCGAAAAGGCGATCAAAGCCCAGAAACCGAAAAGGCTGCTGTAATGAGACGCTATACCCCGAAAGACGACGTACAGGCTAAACCTTACTATACGGACCGCTACTGGGTCGCACCGCAGGTCGCGAAAACCGACGTCAGCGAAGACGAGATCTTCGCGGCGGACCTCGCAGCGATCAAAGCGAAATTCGATGTCAGCGAGGCCTACATCCAGGTCGAGCAGATGGTCGTTTACATCAAGTCTGAGGATAACTACGGCGTCCTGGAACTCCTGCGCGACGAGCTGGGCTACACGCAGCTCTCCGAGCTGAGCGCCATCGACTGGCTCGCGGAAAAAGGGCAGTTCGAGGTCTTCTACCAGATGCTCAGCATGTCCAAGCGCAAACGCCTCCGCATCAAGATGTTCATCGATGAGAACGAAGCGGTCAACAGCGTCGAGAAGCTCTTCCGCAGTGCCGACTGGAGCGAGCGCGAGATGTTCGACATGTTCGGCATTAAACTGAACAACCACCCGTTCCCCAAACGCATCCTCATGCCGGACGACTGGGAAGGCTGGCCGCTGCGCAAGACCTACCCGCTGCAGGGCGACGAGTTTGCCGCATGGTACGAAGTCGACAAGATCTTCGGCAAAGAGTACCGCGACATCATCGGGCCGGAGCTGCGCGACCCGGCGGAAGTCAACCGCTACGATACGACACGTTTTGCACGCCTGGGCCACGAAGTGCCGAAGGGTACGGATATCTCCGAGGGCGAAACGAAGAAGGATCTCGATTACCAGGAAGAGGGCGGCGTCTTCATGATTTCGAAATTCCACGAAGAAAAATCTGTCGTTATTGAAGACAGAGACAGATAAGGCGAGCTATGCAACAGACGAACCGATTACGACCGTTTTTTGAAAATATCACCTTTGAGCGTGACGACAACGAACTCGTGCTCAACTTCGGACCGCAGCACCCCTCCGCGCACGGCCAGCTGAGACTGATGCTGCACCTCCAGCAGGAGCAGATCGTCAAGGCGCACCCGGATGTCGGCTACCTGCACCGCGGGATGGAGAAGATGGCGGAGAACATGATCTACAACGAGTTCATGCCGACGACAGACCGTATGGACTATATCGCGTCCTCTTCCAACAACTACGGCTTCGCCCTGGCGGTTGAGAAGCTCATCGGCCTCGAAGTGCCGCGCCGCGCGAAAGTCATCCGTATGATGCTGCTCGAGGTCAACCGCCTGATGTCCCACCTCTTCTGGCTGGCGACGACGGCACTCGACATCGGGGCCATGACGGTCTTCCTCTACGCTTTCCGCGAACGCGAATACCTGATGGACCTCGTCGAGGATTACTGCGGGGCGCGCCTGACGCACGCGGCGATCCGCATCGGCGGCGTGCCGCTCGACATCCCGGACAACTTCCTAGGCGACCTGAAGAAGTTCCTGGACAAGCTCCCGCAGAACATCAAGGACTACGAGGACCTGCTCGACCAGAACCGTATCTGGAAGATGCGTATGGAAAACGTCGGGACGATTTCGACGGAAATGGCCCTCTCCTGGGGCTGTACCGGGCCGATGCTGCGTGCTTCCGGTGTCCAGTGGGATATCCGTAAAGAGGAGCCGTACGAACTTTACGACGAAGTCGAGTTCGACATCCCGTGGTCCGACAAGGGCGACAACTACGCGCGTTACAAGATCTACATGGCCGAGATGCGCGAGTCCGCGAAGATCCTCTACCAGACGATCGATATGTACGAGGAGACGGTCAAGAACAACCAGACCGAACTGATGGCCCACGCGCCGCAGTACATCTCCGCGCCGAAGCTCGACATCATGACGCAGAACTACGCGCTGATGCAGCACTTCGTCCTCGTCACGCAGGGGATGCGCCCGCCGGTCGGCGAGGTGTACGTCCCGACCGAGTCTCCGAAGGGGGAACTGGGCTATTTCATCAACAGCCAGGGCGGCGCATACCCGTACCGCCTTAAGCTGCGCGCGCCGTCGTTCTGGCACACGGGGATCCTCACGGATCTTCTCCCGGGCCACTACATCCCGGACGTCGTCTCCATCATTGGAACGACCAATATCGTCTTCGGCGAAGTCGACCGTTAATAAGGAGCGCATGAATGTTACGTTACGACCTTAGACATCTGCACAATGAGTTTGATGGCCGCATGATGGAGATCATGCAAACGGCTCCTGCGGGCGAAGTGATCATCTTCCTGTTCGAAGTGGGTGATTTCTCGCCGGTACAGCGCAGTGCCGACCTGATGAAAGAGCAGGGATACGAACTGCTCAATTCGTTGAAGTTCAACGAAGTCGACTGGACCCTTGTTGTCCGCAAATAAGAGGAAGAAAAGTTGAGTAAAGTCTATTTCTCCACGTGGAAATCGGAGCAGATTAACAATATCGGCAAATCCGAAGAGGCGTGGGAAGAGAGTGCATACAAGCTGCCGATGCAGTACAACGAGCACAGCGACGCCAAGGCCTTTATCGGCTGGGACGGCGTTGCGCTGTACGATCCCGAGGTGGATGTTGTACGCCTGGCAACCGAGTATGCCGCGCAGTATCAGGTCTACTCCGAGGCGTGCGGGCGCTGTGCCCCCGGACGCTGGGGCGGACGGATCCTGTACGACCTTCTGGACAAGATCGCCCGGGGCGAAGGTGCGCTCAGTGACATGGATCACCTCAAAGAGGTTGCGCGCAATATGCAGCTGACGTCCAAATGCGAGATCGGTAAAACCGTACCGAACCCGCTCTTGGACCTGATGACGCATTTCGAAGCGGACTTCCGTGCCTGCATCGATGAGCAGAAGCCTTCGAAGCACTACAACGAGGAAGTCGGATACATCGCCAAGATCACGGCGCCGTGTACGGACGCCTGTCCGGCGCACGTCGACATCCCGGCCTACATCGAGGGTGTCCGCGACCTCCGTTTCGACGACTCCCTGATGGCAACGCGCCAGACGATGCCGCTGGCGCATACCTGCGGCCGCGTCTGTCCGCATCCGTGCGAGGACGAGTGCCGCCGTACGAACCTGGACGAGCCGATCTCCATTATGGCGCTCAAGCGCCTCGGTGCCGACTACGAGACCGACCACGGTTTCGGCTTCTTCCATCCGGAGGAACAGAAACCTTCCACCGGCAAAAAAGTCGCCATCGTCGGTGCGGGCCCTGCTGGCCTTACGACGGCGTACTACCTGGCCCTCGAAGGGGTCCACTGCGACGTCTACGAAGAGCTGCCGGTCCTCGGCGGCGAAGTCACCGTCGGCGTCCCGGAGTACCGCATGCCGTGGGACAAGTATGAGAAGGATATCGAGGCCGTCAAGGACCTCGGCGTCAACTTCATCCTGAACACCCGCGTCACGGCGGATATGATGCGCCAGTTCGAAACAGACTATGACGCCGTCATGATCGCCTCGGGCACGCGGATCTCCAAGAAGGTCTACTGTGACAACGAGCGTCCGGAGATCACCGGTTACTGGGGTGCGATCGACTTCCTCGACCGCGTCAACCTCTACGTCAAGTTCGGGATCACCCTCACCGAAGAGCAGAAAAAAGAGTATGCCATCGACTGCGACTACGTCGACCTGACGGGCAAGACCGTCGTCTGTGTCGGGGGCGGTTTCACCTCGATGGACGTCGTACGCTGCTCCATCCGTGCCGGTGCGAAGCGTGTCGTCATGCTCTACCGCCGCGACGAGAAGACGATCATCCGCAACACCACCTACGAAGAGTACCACGAGGCCGTCGAAGAGGGCGTCGAGTTCATCTTCCACTCCGCGGTGCAGAAGATGAATGACGAGGATGACATCCTCAAGTCCCTCACCGTCGACAAGTTTGAACTGGTACCCGATCCGGACGGCGGGCGTCCGCAGCTCGTCAAGATCGAAGGGGCTTCCTTCGAGATGGAGTGCGATTACCTGATCCCGGCGGTCTCCCAGAGCGCGGACCTGAAGTTCCTCCCCGAAGAGTGGGAACTGGAGATGACCTCCTGGGCGACGCTGAAGACGAACGGCAAGGACTATATGACCTCGCGCAAGGGCATCTTCGCTTCCGGCGACTGCGAATACGGTCCGATGACCATCGTCAACGCCGTCGGGCAGGCGAAACGCGCCGCCTCCGTCATGGCACGCTACGTTCAAACGGGCGAAGTGACGCTGAGCGACGACGAGGTCATGGAAGACCAGCTGCGCAAGATGCGGGTCTACGACAAGAACGAGAAGGTCACGGGGTGGCTGCCGGGTCTGCCGCGCCAGCACAGTGAAGTTCTCGACGTCGATATCCGCAAGGTAAACAACATGGAGGTCAACTTCGGTCTGACCCAGGAGCAGGCGATCGCCGAGGCGGAACGCTGCATGCGCTGTTACTACATCGCGATGGTCGCGCAATAAGGAGGCCGGATGAGTGAAATGATCAACTTTACGATTGACGGCCGCAAAGTCAGCGCGAAAAAGGGCGAAACCATTCTCAAGGTTGCCCGCCGCGAAGGGATCTATATCCCGACGATGTGTTACCTGGAGAAAACGAACCCGGCGGCGTCATGCCGTCTGTGTGTCGTGGAAGCCGAGGGCGTCGACGGGATGGTCCTGAGCTGCCAGACACCCCCGACCGAGGGACTGGCCGTCATTACCAACAACAACGTCCTGCACGAAGAGCGTACGAACATCATGCGCCTTTACGACGTCAACCACCCGCTCGAGTGCGGGGTCTGCGACAAATCCGGTGCCTGCGACCTGCAGAACAAAACGCTGGAGTTTAATGTCGGTGCCCAGCACTTTACGGCGAAGGAGCAGTCGCGCAAGATCGAGCACTGGGGGCTGATCAACTACGATCCGAACCTCTGTATCATGTGCGAGAAGTGTACGCACGTCTGTAACGAAGTGATCGGCGATGATGCCATCGAACTCAAGTTCGGCGGTTACAAATCGACGATCATCCCGAAAAACAGCGAGCAGCTCGACTGTACGTTCTGCGGCGAGTGTATCGCCGTCTGTCCGGTCGGCGCGCTGGTGAGTGCGGATTTCCAGTACAAGGCCAACGCCTGGGAACTGGAGCGCATCCCCTCCACCTGTGCCCACTGTTCCGCGGGCTGTGCGCTGGAGTACGAAGTAAAGACCTCCGGTGCCGCCAAGCCGGGCGAAGAGCGGATCTTCCGTGTCACGAACAACTTCGAGTTCGCTTCCCTGTGCGGGGCGGGGCGTTTCGGCTTCGACTTCGACGTGAAAGGCGAAAAGAACGGCAAAGCGTTCGTCGCTGCCCTTGACGCTATCAAAGGCGCCGAAGCGATCCGCTTCTCCTCCGTCATCACCAACGAAGAGGCGCTCATCCTGCAGCGCCTCAAGGAAAAGACGGGCCTCAAGCTCTATAACGAAGATGCCCGCCGTTACGGCGCCTTCGTCGACGCCTTCGGCTCTACGGCCGACGGCAAGGCGGAACTGGCAACCATGGCCGACCTCAAGGCCAGCGACGGCATCGTCGTGATCGGCAGCCGCATCGGGACCGACAACCCTGCGCTGCGCTATGCGATGACGACGGCAGCCCGCCACCGCGGGGCGAAGATCGTCTACATGCATCCGCTCGAGGATGCGCTGATGCAGAATGTCGTGACGCAGTTCATCAAGTACGAAGTCGGGACCGAAGAGGGTGTCATGGCGCTGCTGGTGCAGGCACTCCTTGCAGGCGTCGAAACGAACAAGACGACCGAAGCGTTCCTCGAAGCGCTCGACGACGGCTACCTCAGCGCGGAGAGCAACGTCGGCGAAGAGGAGCTGGCCCTGATCGGCAAGCAGTTCAAACGCGCCAAGGCGAAAACCCTCGTCCTGGGAAGCGATCTCTTCGCCCACCCGCGCGCGGAAAACATCGCGAAACTGGCCGGGCTCCTGGCACGCTTCGGCGGCTATAAAGTCGTTGTCGCCGCCAGCGAAGTCAATACGGTCGGGGTCTCCCTGGTCTGCGACCTCGATGCGGACAGCGGCAGCAATGCCGGCGTCGTGGGCTACAACGCCGCCGGCGGTTTCGTCATCGCCGCGGACGCCGATGCGGATCTGACCGTGGCGGCAATGAACCAGCAGGAGGGGACGGTGGTCAACCTCGACCGCCAGCTCCTGCCGATGAACGTCGCCGTAGGCTTCGAGGGGTACGTCCTCAACGACCTGGCGAACGCCCTGGGTGTCGGCAAGCGCTACACCATCGACTTCACGCCGGAACTTCCGGCCGAAAGAGGCTTTAAGCCGGTCGCCTTCGACGCCCTGGAGAATTTCTACTCCCCGTTGGGCGAGGACAAGCGCGGCTACCGCCTGGAGAAGGCCAAAAAGCCCGCGGCGCAGAAGTGCGACGAAGTCGAGGAGCTGCCGGAGTTCAACGGGACGGTTGTTTACGCCTGCAACCCGGTCCTGCAGTTCAACCGCTTTACCGCGCGTACGGCACAGCTGGAGAAAAACGATGAACTGCGCGGCAGCGAACAGTTCGCCGTGGCGGCGCGCCTGGGCGACGGCGACCTTGTCGTCATCGGCAGCGGCGACGCGGCCCGCGAACGCCGTTTTGTCATCGATCCGAGCCTGAAAGGGACCATTGCCCTTGAACCGACCTTCGACCGCGGTCTTTCCGTCGACCCGGGGGCGTACAGGTTTGAGAAAGTCAATATTATGAAAGCGAGTAACGATGAGTAAAATCACTATCACCATCGACGGCCGGCCGATCGAGTGCGAAGAGGGCGAATACATCCTCAACGCGGCGCGGGCCAACGGCATTTTCATTCCTGCCATCTGTTACCTGACGCGCTGTAGCCCGACGCTGGCGTGCCGTATCTGTCTGGTAGAGGCCGACGGCAAGCAGGTGTACGCCTGTAACGCCAAGACCAAGGACGGGATGGATATTACGACGACGACGGACAACATCGCGACGGAACGCCGTGCGATCATGGAAGTCTACGACGTCAACCACCCGCTGCAGTGCGGGGTCTGCGACCAGTCCGGCGAGTGTGAACTGCAGAACTACACCCTGGAACTGGGTGTCGATTCGCAGAGCTACTCCATCGCCGACGTCGAGCGTCCCATCAAAGACTGGGGACACCTCCACTACGATCCGGGCCTCTGTATCGTCTGTGAACGCTGTGTCACCGTCTGTAAGGATATGATCGGCGACAACTCGCTCAAAACCGTTCCCCGCGGCGGCGACGCGATCGATGCGGAATTCAAAGAGACGATGCCCAAAGACGCCTACGCGATGTGGAACAAGCTCAACAAATCCGTTATCGGTCTGACTTCCGGCGAAGAGATGCTTGACTGTACCTCCTGCGGCGAGTGTGCGGCGGTCTGTCCGGTCGGCGCCCTGGTCGACACGGACTTCGTCTACACGACAAACGCGTGGGAACAGCAGAAGGTCCCGGCAACCTGTTCGCACTGTTCGGCGGGCTGCCAGCTCAACTACGAAGTGAAGCACACCTCCGTTGACAGCAATGAAGAGAAGATCTACCGTACGAGCAACGAGTGGAACTACGTCTCCCTCTGCGGTGCGGGACGCTACGGCTACGACTTCGAGAACCGCGGTGTCGAAAAAGACGAAGCGGCCTTCGGCGCGGCGATCGCAGCCTTCGATAAGGCAGATACGATCCGCTTTACGAGCACGATCAGCAACGAAGAGGCGCTGATGCTGCAGAAGCTGAAGGAACTCAAAGGGTACCGCCTCATCAACGAGGAAGCGCGTACGTTCAAAACGTTCCTCGACGACTATGCAGCGGTCAGCGGCCAGCAGCTCTACGGCGGCGACCTGAAGATGGCGCACGATGCGAACTTCGTCGTCTCCGTCGGTACGGCGCTCAAATCGGACAACCCGAACGCACGCTACGCCTTCAACAACGCCATCAAGATGAACAAGGGCGCGGGGATCTATTTCCACCCGCTGGCCGACCCGGTCATCGAAGGGATCGGCAAGGGGGTCTTTACGGCCTACCACAAACCGCTGCGCGAAGAGGCGGCACTCTATCTGATCCTCGACCTTTTCGGGGACAAAGAGAAGCTTCCTGCCGACGTCACGGAGTACCTGGCATCCTTCCACACGCTCAAAACGATTACGGTCGAAGAGACGATCAAAGAGAAGGTCGTCGAGAAGGTGATGGTCAAAAAGGTCAACGAGGAGACGGGCGAAGAGGAAGAGGTCGAGGAAGAGAAGACGACCATGGTTCCCAAGAAGGTCTCCAAAGAGGTCGAAGTCGACGAGAACCGCCTGCTTGAGCTGCTCGATATCGACACGAAGGCGTGGGACGACTTCCTGGACAAAAACCTGAAGAAAAAAGATGCCTTCGCCCTTATCGCGGGTCCGGACCTCTATACGCACCCGAACGCGAAGAACCTGGCGCGCCTCTGTGCGCTCGTCGAGAAGTACACGGACTTCAGCCTCACGATGATTCCGCCGCTCAGCAATACGCTCGGCGTGGCGCTCATCTGCGACCTCGACAGCGAAGCGGGCGACTACAGCATCGGCTACAACACGAAGGGCGACTTTACCCTCAGCGCGTTGGGAGGAGGCGACCTCGATATGCCGGCGATGAACCAGCAGGAGGGGACGCTGACCGGCATCGAGAAGCGTGTCAACCCGACCAACGCGGCGCTGCCGTACGGCGGCTATGAACTCAACGACATCGCCAATGCCCTCGGGTTGAATGCGAAGTACGCCATCAACTATACGGCGCAGCTTCCGGTTGCGTGCGGATTCGAGGCGCGCGAGTTCGACAGCCTGCCGAACCGTTTCGAGAACGACGGCACGGAAGTCCGCGGCTACGCGCTGAACAACGTTGCCGTTGCAACGGGTGACGAAGCGGTTGAAAAGATCGATGAAGCCCTGGCACTCGAAGGCGAAAACGTGATCTACGCGGCAAACCCGGTACGCCAGTTCACGGCCTTCACGATGAAGCCGCACCAGCTGAACGAAGAGAGCGGTATTTACCTCTCTCCGGCACAGCTTGCAGCGATGGGCGTGGCTGCAGGCGACACGGTCCGCGTCAAAACGGCTGCGGGCGAACAGAGCCTGAAAGTGGTCGAAGACAACAAGATCGACGGCAGCGTTATGTGCGTCACGACGTTCGATCCAAACATCAAAACAGAGGAGCTGTTCGGCGCATACCGCTTTGCGACAGCATCCATTCATAAGGAGGGGTAAATGGATACAGCATTTATTATCGAGACGCTCGTCAAGATCGTCGTGGTACTGCTGGTCTTCTCGGCACTGGCCGGCTTCGGAACCTATTTCGAACGTAAAGTGCTCGCGTTTATGCAGCGCCGTCTGGGGCCGATGCACGTCGGTCCGTACGGCCTGCTGCAGATCGCAGCCGACGGGATCAAGCTCTTTACCAAAGAGGACATCGTTCCGTCCGGCGTCGTCGGGCCGATCTTCAAGATCGCACCGGTCATTACGGCGGCAACGGCATTCATGGCGGCAGCGGCGATCCCGTTCCTGCCGGAGTTCACGCTCTTCGGCTACACGGTGCACCCGATCATCGCCGACGTCAACATCGGGATCCTTTATATCCTGGGCGTAATGGCCATCGGCCTCTATGGCCCGCTGCTGGGGGGTATGGCGTCGAACAACAAATGGTCGCTTATCTCCGCGGCGCGCGGTGCGGCGATCTTCATCTCCTACGAGGTGGTCACGGGGCTGGCGCTGCTGGTACCGCTGATGATCATCGGGTCGCTCTCCTTGCTGGACTTCAACGAGTACCAGGCGGCGAACGGCTGGATGGCCTTCGCGCACCCGATGGGCTTCATCTCCTTTATCCTCTTCTGGATCGCGGCGTTTGCCGAGACGGGACGTACGCCGTTCCACCTCGTCGCCAACGACCACGAGATCATCGACGGTTTCGGTACGGAGTATTCGGGCATGCGCTGGGGTCTCTTCTTTATCGGGGAGTATGCGAACATGTTCTTCATCTCCTTCGTGATGGCGATCGTCTTCCTCGGCGGATACGGTGACGGTACGGTGATGGGCGCACTGGGCCTCCTGCTCAAAGTGGCGTTCTTCTTCTTCTTTTTCCTCTGGACACGTGCGGCATGGCCGGATGTCCGTCCGGACCAACTGATGTGGCTCTGCTGGAAAGTGCTGATGCCGCTCGCGGTTATCAATGTCGTTGTTACCGGCATTGTGATGATGTTTTAAGGGGTCGTGATGAGTCTGGAACAATTTACTGACAGAAACGTGCAGCAGCACTACTTCAAGGTCGATATCGAGGACTATCCGGAAACGGGATGGGACCGGTTCAAACAGGTGGTCAAGCGGGCGGCGAGCGGCGAGCTTTTCGTCGGCCTCTGGGTCGTCATGCGCGAGATGATCAAATTTGACATCCATACCGTGCAGTACCCGAAAGAGAAGCTGCCGATCGGGCCGCGCTACCGCGCCGTTCACGAGATGCAGCGCCTCTTCGAATCCGGTACGGAACGCTGTATCGGCTGCGGGCTTTGCGAGAAGATCTGTATCTCGGATTGTATCCGCATGGACACGCGCATCGACGAGAACAGCCGCAAAGCGGTGACGGAGTATACGATCAACCTCGGCCGCTGTATCTTCTGCGGCTACTGCGCCGAAGTCTGCCCGGAGCTGGCGATCGTCCACGGGCCGCGCTACGAGAACACCTCCGAGCAGCGCGAACACTTCATCCTGTTCGAGGATATGCTGACCCCGATCGATATGGCGATCAAGGGCGAGCAGAAAGAGTACCCGGGATTCGGTGCCGTTACCCCGAACGAAGATGCGCGCGTCACGAAGACGCCGCTGGCGTATTAAGGAGCCTGAATGGAAGCTATTGCATTTTACCTTTTCGCGGTCCTGACCATCGCGATGTTCTCCTACACCGTGATGAGCAGCCAGGCCCTCTACGCCCTGAGCTCCATGGCGGCGGGGATGATCATGATCTCGGCGTTCTTCTTCCTGCTGAACGCGGACTTCCTGGGGGTCGTCCAGATCATCGTCTATACCGGTGCGGTCATGGCCCTGTACGCCTTCGGTATGATGTTCTTCGATACGACGCGCGCGGTCAAAGAACATAACACCTCCAAGGTGATCGTCCTGACGCTGAGCGTCCTGGCGACCCTGCTCGTTATCGCGATCTTTACCATGCCGATCGCGGCCGAGAACATCAGTGCGGCCTTCCCGGAACCGGCGGATGTCGAGAACCCGAAAGCGGTCGGTATCGTCCTCTTTACGAAGTACCTCGTCCCCTTCGAGGTCGCTGCCGTGATGCTGCTGGTCGCCATGATCGCCGGTATCGTCATGGCCGGTAAGAAGATGGACCGCAGCCTCACGAAAATGAAAGAAGAGGAGATCGCGATGATGCATCAAGAAGAGACTCAGCAGAAGGTGACATTATGATGGAAATCGGACTGACACACTACCTGGTACTTTCTACGGTACTGTTCGCGATCGGTCTCGTCGGCGTCATGCGCCGCAAGAACCTCCTGATGCTCTTTATGGCGTCGGAGATTCTGCTCAACGCCGTCAACGTCGCGTTTGCCGCCATCGGCCACTACTACGGTGACCTGACGGGACAGATGTTCGCGTTCTTCGTCATCGCCATCGCGGCGTCCGAAGTCGCGGTCGGCCTCGGCCTGCTGATCATCTGGTACAAGCGTACCGGTACGATCGATCTTGATACTATGACATCGATGCGAGGGTAATAAGAATGGAAATGTATCTCTATATTGCACTGTTCGCACCGTTTGTCGGCTCGCTTTTCGCGGCGCTGTTCGGTGCGTCACCGAAAACGCTCTGGACGGGGGTTGTCACCTCGGCGCTGCTCTTTGCATCGTTCGTCTCAAGCGTCACACTGTTTGTTTACCTGCTCCAGGGCGGTGAACCGATCCATACGGAACTGATGACATGGATGGAGACGGGAAGCCTCTACATCCCGTTCGGCTTCGTCGTCGACCAGGTGAGCGCAACGATGATGATCGTCGTCACGACGGTCTCCACGGTCGTTCACGTCTACGCGATCGGCTACATGGACCACGACAAGGCGTTCAACCGCTTCTTCGCATGGCTCTCGGCGTTCGTTTTCTCCATGATGATCCTCGTCATGAGCGACAACTTCGCCGGCCTCTTTATCGGTTGGGAAGGCGTCGGCCTCTGTTCCTGGGCCCTGATCGGTTTCTGGTACCACAAAGAGTCTGCAACATGGGCGGCGAACGAAGCGTTCATCATGAACCGTATCGCCGACCTGGGCATGCTGATCGGTATCTTCCTGCTCTACTGGCACACAGGCAGCCTGCAGTATGACGTCGTCTTCCCGGCCCTTCCGGCACTCGACACTTCCGTACTGACACTGATGGGAATTTTCCTTTTCATCGGTGCGATGGGTAAATCGGCGCAGTTCCCGCTGCACACCTGGCTGGCCGACGCGATGGAAGGTCCGACACCGGTCTCCGCGCTGATCCACGCGGCAACGATGGTTACGGCGGGGGTCTACCTCGTCGTCCGCGCCAACCCGCTCTACAGCCTGATCCCGGAAGTCGGCTACTTCATCGCCGGCCTCGGTGCCTTTGTTGCAATGTTCGCGGCTACGATGGCACTGGTCAACCGCGACATCAAGCGTATCATCGCCTACTCGACGCTGTCACAGCTGGGTTACATGTTCGTTGCGGCGGGCCTCGGTGCCTACTGGGTTGCATTGTTCCACCTGATGGCGCACGCCTTCTTCAAGGCGCTCCTCTTCCTCGGTGCGGGTAACGTCATGCACGCGATGAGCGACGAGCTCGACCCGTTCAAGATGGGCGGGCTCTACAAGGTGATGAAGTGGACGGCGATCCTGATGATCCTCGCTTCCGTCGCCCTGGCCGGTATCTGGCCGCTGGCGGGCTTCTTCTCCAAGGACAAGATCCTCGAAGTCGCCTTCAGCAGCGAGCACTACATCATCTGGGCGGTCCTCTGGATCACGGCGGGTCTGACGGCGTTCTACTCTTTCCGTCTGATCATGCTGACCTTCTTCTCCGGTGAAGAGCGATACAAAGAGCACGGTTTCCACCCGCACGAGGCGTACAAGTTCATGCTCTGGGCGATGGCGCCGTTGGCGGTCCTGGCCGTCATTGCCGGATGGTTCGAGCACCAGTTCGTCCACTTCGTCACGGAGCTGCTGCCGACGTTTGAGTTCCATACGCACCACGTCGAGATGATGCTGATTGCCGTCACGTCACTGATGGCAGTAGGCGGTATCGTCGTTGCGGTGCTGCTCTACCGCAAAGGTCTGCTCAACCCGAAACTGCAGCAGACGGCGGTCTATAAACTGCTGTTCAACCAGTACTATATTCCGAAGTTCTACGACGAGTTCTTCTCCAAGCCGTATGCGGAACTCTCCAGAGTCTTCTGGAAACAGATCGATCTCAAAGTCGTTGACGCCACTGTCGACTTCATTGCGACGACGATCTACAAAACAGGTGAGGGGACGCACACGATGCAGAACGGGAACCTCTCATCCATGCTGCGCTGGATGGTCATCGGTACCGTTGGCCTCCTCGTGCTTGCAGTCCTCTACGTCAAACGCTATGACATTCTGGCGCTGATGCAGATGGTATTCCCAGGTTTAGGAGCTTAACCGATGTTTGATCATATTCTTTCGATTCTGATTTTCTTCCCGGCACTGGCCGGTATGCTGGGCTTTATCGTGTCCAAAGAGAGCATCCGCGCCTACGGGATCACGGTCAGCGCCATCGAGTTCGTGCTCTCCCTGGTACTGTGGTATGCCTACGACCCGGCGGTTGCGGGTATGCAGTTCATGGAACAGTTCGCCCTCGTCCCTGCCTTCGGCATCAACTACCTCCTGGGAGTTGACGGGATTTCACTGTTCATTATCATCCTTGCCGCGTTCTTTACGCTGATCGGTATCGCCTCCCTGACGGAGACCCGCCGCGTCAAGGACATGATTATCACCCTGCTGTTCCTGCAGATGACGATGGTCGGTGTTTTCGCAGCGCTTGATGCGATCGTCTTCTACGTCTTCTGGGAACTCTCCCTTGTTCCGATGCTCTATATCATCGGTGCCTGGGGCGGGCCGCTGCGTATCTACGCCTCGATCAAGTTCTTCCTGTACACCTTTACAGGTTCACTGGTGATGCTCGTCGGTATGCTCTTCATGGCGTACTTCTACTTCCAGGCGACAGGCCAGTGGAGCTTCTCGATCCTTGAGTGGTACCGCCTGGTCCTGCCGGAGAACCTGCAGCTGTGGCTCTTCGTGGCTTTCTTCATTGGTTTCGCGATCAAGGTCCCGATGTTCCCGTTCCACACCTGGCTGCCGTACGCCCACGGGCAGGCGCCGACGATCGGTTCGGTCATCCTGGCGGCGATCCTGCTGAAAATGGGAACCTACGCGTTTGTCCGTTTCTCCCTGCCGATGTTCCCGGACGCTTCCGTCTTCTTCATGGTCCCGGTCGCGGTGCTCGCGATCATCATGATCATCTATACGGCGATGGTCGCCTATGCGCAGGAAGATATCAAACAGGTCGTTGCGTATAGCTCCATCTCCCACATGGGTGTCATCATCCTCGGTACCTTCGCAATGAACGTCGAGGGGATCAGCGGTTCGGTCTTCCTGATGATCGGGCACGGGGTCGTCTCCGGCGCGCTCTTCCTGCTCGTCGGCGTCATCTACGACCGCCGCCATACGAAGCTGATGAGCGAGTTCGGCGGCCTGGCGCAGGTGATGCCGCGCTACGCGACGATCTTCGGAATCATGGTCATGGCTTCCGTCGGCCTGCCGCTCACGATCAACTTCGTCGGCGAGTTCCTGAGCCTGCTCGGCTTCTACTCCCAGTCGCATGTGATGACGCTGCTCGCCGGTACGGCGATCATCGTCGGTGCGATCTATATGCTTTCGGCGTATAAGAAAGCGTTCTTCGGGGATGTGACCAAAGAGGAGAACAAGACCCTCAAAGACGTCAACAAAAAAGAGCTGGTCGCGCTGATCCCGCTGGTCATCCTTGCGGTCTGGCTCGGGGTCTACCCGAAACCGGTCCTGACGCCGATCAACAACTCGGTCGAATCCATCGTCCAGCTGATGCATGAGAAGGCGATTACGCCGGAGGCTAAAGCGGCGATCCCGAACCCGGCCGAAACAAAAATCGCCATGGCTTCCGTCTCGGAAGTCGAAGTGGACGTTGAAAGGGAGGCAGAATAATGTTGGAAGCTGTCAATGTATCTTTGGGTGAGCTGAACATTGCCACCCTCGCCCCGATGCTCATCGCGATCACGGGTGCGCTTTCGATCCTGGTCGTCGACCTGGCCAAGAGCGGGCTGCACAAGTCCTTCTACGTCATGGTCTCCCTGCTGTTCCTGCTGCTGGACTTCGGCTCCCTCGTCGATTTCGCCGGTATTTTCACGGAAAACGGCACGATGCTCGGATTCTTCAATGTCATGCTGATGGACGGGATCTCCATCCTTTCGCAGCTGATCATCGTCGGGGCTTCCATGCTCTTCATCCCGCTGGCCCTGACGTCGAAGCGTTTCCACGAGTACAACTACCCGGAGTACTTCTCGCTGTTCCTGTTCATGATCGCGGGCTTCCAGTTCATGGTCGCGACGGACAACCTGATCCTCGTCTTCGTAGGGCTTGAGACGGCGTCGCTGGCGCTTTATACGCTCATCGCCCTGCACAACCGCTCCAAGTCCTTTGAAGCGGCGGTCAAGTACTTTACGATGGGGGCGCTTGCTGCCGGCTTCTACGCCTTCGGCGCGATGATCTTTTACGCGATCAGCGGTTCCGTTGAGATCCATACGATCGCCGAAGTGATGGCGGCGGACGGTTTCAGCAACATCGGTTATGCCAGCATCGGCAGCGTTTTCATGCTCGCAGCCCTCGGTTTCAAGGTCTCCCTCGTTCCGTTCCATACCTGGACACCGGACGTTTATGAAGGTTCCAGCGCGGCACTGGCGGGCTACATGTCCATCGTACCGAAGATCGCGGGCTTCGTCGTCGTCATGCGTCTGTTCGAATTCATGGTCCACAGCGAAGTCGTCTGGCTGCAGGTTATCCTCTACGGCGGTGTCGTCGTGACGATGACGGCGGCGAACATCTGGGCCCTGGTGCAGACCGATGTCAAGCGGATGCTCGCGTACAGCTCCATCTCGCACGCCGGTTTCGTCCTCGCGGCGATCCTGATCGGGACGACACAGGCCAATACGGCCCTGTTCCTTTACTGGGTCCTCTTCAGCTTCACGAACCTCGGTGCCTTTACGATGCTGTGGGTTAACCGCCAGAAGCACCTGCTCCCGGGCCAGAGCTCGGATCACCCGTACGAGAAGTTCGCCGGTATGGTCAAGATCATGCCGTTTGCAGCGGTCCTGATGGGTCTGTTCATGCTCTCGCTGGCGGGTATCCCGCCGTTCGGCCTCTTCTGGGGTAAACTCTATATGATCAGTTCCGCGGTCACCGGCGGCTACACGGTACTGGCACTTATCATGGCGCTCAACTCCGCCATTGCCGGGTACTACTACTTGAAACTGATCATCTTTATGTTCATGAAAGAGCCGGTCATCCATGGCGTACACGAGTACTACATGATGAACGCCTCCCTTTCGCTCAAGACGATCATCGGTATCGCGGCGTTCGCAACGATCTTCGCGGTCATCACGGTTAATCCGCTGATCGAATTCATCGCGACTCTCGTCTACAATTCCGGGTACTGATCCCGGGGCGGCCTTGTGCCGCCTTTGCTACTTTCTCAGCGTTTCACCGTTCTCTTCCCGTTTACTACCGATTTTATTAAAGTGCTACAATGATGCCATAAGGCTCTGAAGATGCGATGGGCATGCTTGGGGCAACCGGAATTCCTGAAAAGGAGCTACGATGGATACGCAGACGCCCGACTCACTACAGCGCGGCCTGAGCAGTGAAGAGGCCGAAGCACGCCTTTCACAGTTCGGACCCAATTCGATCGAGGAGAAGCAGGTCTCCTGGGCGGCCCGCCTCTTCAAACGCTTCTGGGGCCCTATCCCCTGGATGATCGAAACCGCCGCCGTGCTGTCGCTGAGCGTGCAGCGGTGGGAAGAGTTCACCATCATCATGGTGATGCTTCTTGTCAATGCGGCAGTGGACTTCTACCAGGAGTCGAAAGCACTCAACGCGATAGAAGTGCTCAAGAAGAAGCTGGCCCGCAAAGCGCTGGTGCTGCGGGACGCGGCCTGGCAAACCGTCGACGCCTCACACCTCGTCCCCGACGACATCATCAAGATCAAAATCGGCGATATCATCCCGGCTGATGCGAAACTGCTCAGCGGAAGCGACTATATCCAGGTCGACCAGTCCGCATTGACAGGGGAGTCCCTGCCCGTCGATAAAAAGGTTGGTGACGACCTCTACGCCAACGCGATCATCCGGCAGGGGGAGCTGATCGCCCACGTTACGGGCACCGGGTCACACACCTATTTCGGAAAAACGGTCGGGCTTGTTGCCAAGGCGGAGCGCGAAGGGCGGAGCCATTTCCAGAAAATGGTCGTGCGTGTCGGGAATTTCCTCATTCTGCTGACACTGGCGATGATCACCGTCATCATCTACCACGGTGTGCAGAACAACGAACCGACGGTCGAACTGCTGATCTTTTCGCTGGTGCTGACAATCTCTGCCATTCCCGTCGCCATGCCTGCCGTCCTTGCGGTGACGATGGCGATAGGGGCGCACGTCTTGGCGCTGAAAGAGGCCATTGTCAGCCGTCTGGCCGCGATCGAGGAGCTCGCCGGTATGGATGTACTCTGCTCGGACAAGACGGGGACGCTGACGCAGAACCGCATGAGCCTGGCCGACCCCTACATCGCCGACGGTTTCGACGAAGAGGCGCTCTACGTCTATGCCGCCCTGGCAAGCAGTGAGGAGAACGGCGACCCCATTGAACGCCCTATTTTCGACATGATCGACACGCGCGGGCTGCGGAAGCGGCTGACGCCGTGGCAGCTCAAGAAATTTCTCCCGTTCGATCCCGTCCATAAACGCACCGAGGGGATCTATGACGGCGGGGAGTGTGAGCTGATCGTCACCAAGGGGGCACCGCAGATCATTATCGAGCAGAGCGATGCGCATGAGTTTGACCGCCAAAAGGCGAATGAACAGGTACAACAGTTCGCGGACAAGGGGTTCCGCACCCTGGGGGTTGCCTACCGTAAATGTGAAGAGGATGTCTACCACTTCGTGGGACTGCTCCCCTTTTTCGACCCGCCCCGGAGCGACTCGAAACTGGCCGTCACGGAGGCGGAGGCGAACGGGGTTGATGTCAAGATGGTGACGGGGGACAACATCGCCGTCGCGACCTATATCGCCCGGCTGCTTTCGATCGGGGAACAGATCGAGGACGTCCGCGCCCTGAAGGGCGAATCGATCGAAGAGTACATCTACCTCTCGAAGGTATTGACCTCGGCCATCACCGAGGCGGTGATGCCGCATGCAGCCCCGGCCGAGGTGGATGCGAAAGTGCGGGAGATCCTGCAGAAGGTGCAGCGCGAGCTCTACAACATGCCGATACCGAAGGGCGTGGTGAAGAAGCACGAATCGGAGATCATCGCACTGATCGAGGCGGCGCACGGGTTCGCCCAGGTCTACCCGGAAGACAAGTACTTTATCGTCGACGAGCTGCAGAAGGCGGACCATATCGTGGGGATGACCGGCGACGGGGTCAACGACGCCCCGGCACTGAAGAAGGCGGACTGCGGCATCGCGGTCGACGGGGCGACGGATGCGGCGCGCGCGGCGGCCGATATCGTGCTGACGGCGCCGGGCCTGCACGTAATCGTTGATGCGATAAAGGAGGCAAGACAGATCTTCGAGCGGATGAAAAGCTATACGATCTTCCGCATCGCCGAGACGATCCGCGTCATCATCTTTATGACGCTGGCCATCGTGCTCTACGACTTCTACCCGGTGACGGCGCTGATGATCATCATCCTGGCGCTGCTCAACGACATCCCGATCATGACCATCGCCTACGACAATACCAAAGTAAGGCAGAGACCGGTACGGTGGGATATGCGGGAGGTGTTCGTCCTGGCGACCTGGCTGGGGATTGCCGGAGTGCTCTCCTCGTTCACCCTTTTCTGGATCACGATGTCGCTCATGCACCTGCCGCTCGATTTCGTGCAGTCGCTCTTTTTCGTCAAGCTCATTGTCGCCGGCCACGGCACGATTTTCAATACGCGTATCGATGAGTGGTTCTTCCGTCGTCCTCTCCCCTCGGCAAGGCTGTTGGCGGCATCGCTGCTCAGCGCCGCCGCCGGGATCATTATCGGTGTTTACGGTTTGGGGGTGATGGTACCGATCGGATGGGGTGCCGCTGCAGCCGTCGGGGCATACGCTTTCATCTGGTTCATCTTTAACGATGTCGTCAAAATGGCGGTTTTGCGCTATTATCGTAAACGGTTCGGCATCGCGGTGATCTGAGGGGTCAAGAGGCGAAAGACATGACGATGCTTTTTTGAGGAGTCAAGTGATGGAACAGTATTTTGACAGCCGGCTGGCACATTTCGCCCTGACGGCGATGTTCAGTTTCCTGATCGGCCTGGAGATCAAGACCTACCGGCTCCGGTTCCACCCCACCGACCAGGAACATACGTTCGGTTCGGCACGGACCTATACGTTTCTCGGCATCCTCGGCTATCTCTGCTGGCTGCTCGGTACGGCCCCCTATCTGGTCGCGATGGGAGGGGTCACCCTGCTTTTTGCGCTTTTTTACGTCCAGCAGCTCAACAAGGGGCGTCCCTCCATTCTCTTCTACCTCGCGGCGCTGCTCGTTTATACCATCGGGCCGCTGTCGGAGCTTTTCGCGATCTGGCTCCCCTCCCTGGTTTTTGTCCTGATGATCTTCCTGCTCAACGCCAAGCCGCGTCTGCAGGAACTCTCCAAGAGCCTCAACGCCGAGGAGCTGGAAACGGTCGGCAAGATGGTACTGCTCTCGGCCGTCATCCTGCCGCTCCTGCCGCATCAGCCTATCGGTACATTTCTGCCCCTGTCGCCCTTTGAACTCTGGAGCGCGGTCGTGATCGTATCATCGATCTCCTACGGCGGTTATCTGGCCCAAAAATACATTTTCCGCCAGCGGGGGTACCTGATCGCCGGGCTGATCGGCGGGCTCTACTCCAGTACCGCGACGACGGTCGTGCTCTCGCGCAAGGCCGCCGAGATCGGGAACCGGCGCCTGATGACGGGGGCCATCGTCGCTGCCTCGGCCATGATGTACCTGCGCCTGATCGTGATCGCCGTGATTTTCACCCCGGAAGTGGCCGAGGCGCTTCTGCTCCCATTTATGCTCTTTGCCCTGGCGGCCTTTGCGATCGCGGCACCGTATGCCCTGCGGCAAAGCGGGGAGACGGTACCGGTGGAAGGGAGTGTTGATACGAATCCGCTGGAACTGGGGACGGCGTTCCTTTTTGCCATCTTGTTTGTCGTGATGATGGCGGTGACGCAGCTTGTGACGGCCCATTTCGGCACGGGCGGGCTGCAGCTGCTCTCGTTTGCCGTCGGCTTCACCGATATCGACCCTTTTGTCCTGTCGCTGCTGACGGGCCATGAGGGGTTGAAAACGCCGGTGATCGTCTCATCGGTGATGATCGCGGCGGGCAGCAATAACCTGCTCAAGGCGATTTATGCCGTCTGGTTCGGGGGCTTTGCCGCGGGCCGGATCGCCGCGCTCTGGCTGCTGCTGCTCGGGCTGTCGACCATAGGGGTCGCTTTTATCATCTAGGACGCTGATATGTTTGAAACGCTGGTGATGACGTACGGTTACGCGATGATCGCCGCGGGCACTTTTTTGGAAGGGGAGACGGTCCTAGTGATCGGCGGCTACCTTGCCCATGCAGGCTACCTGGAGCTTCCGTGGGTGATCGTTTCCGCCTTTGCAGGCAGCTTTGCCGGGGACCAGTTGTACTTTTTCATCGGGCGAAGGCGAGGGATCGCCCTGCTGGAAAAACGTCCCCGGTGGCAGGCGAAGTCCGAACGGGTACGTTCGCTGCTGCATCGCCGCCAGAACAGCGTGATCGTCGGTTTCCGTTTCCTCTACGGGCTGCGGACGGTCACCCCCTTCCTGCTCGGAGCGAGCGGGATCAGCCCGGCAAAGTTCATACTGCTCAACGCCGCCGGTGCGGCGCTTTGGGCTGTTGCTATTGCGCTGGCGGGTTACCTGCTGGGGCACACTGTGACGCTCTTTTTCGCGGAGGCACACCGCTATGCCCTCTACGGTGCCCTCGCCGTTGCCCTTGGTGCAGCGGCGGTATGGGGATGGCGTATCGCTAGACGGAAGTGATGACGCGGTTCCGTCCCGCCGCTTTGGCTTCGTAAAGTGCGGCATCGGCCCGCCGGATGACGGTTTCATAGTCCGGGTCGCCGTCTACTGTTTCAGCAACGCCGAAACTGACAGTCACGACGCCGGTGCCGGGTGAGCTCTTATGGGGGATTTTCAACGCTTCGATATGATGACGCAGCGCTTCTGCAAAACGTGTAGCGTTGGCGATGGGGGTATTGGGAAGCATGATGATGAACTCCTCGCCCCCATACCTGGCAATGCAGTCGCCGGGGCGTTTTAGGGCCTTTTGCATGGTATGGGAAATCTTCTGCAGGCAGCGGTCCCCTTCGATATGTCCGTAGGTGTCGTTATAAGCTTTGAAAGAGTCAATATCAGCCATGATCAGCGCAAGGGGCTGCTTTTCGCGTCGTTCACGCTGGTACTCCTCGTTCAGGCGCTTCATAAAGTGGCGCCGGTTTGCGATACCGGTGAGCGGATCGATCATACTCTGTTCCTCGAGCGCCCGGTAGGCACGCCGGAGGCGCCAGCCCACCAGCAGAATGACGACAAGCCCGATCAGGGCGATAAGAAGATGCCCGCCACCCAGCGGAAGCAGGGGAATCTTGACATGGGGGATAGTGACACTGATCGCGCCGCGGATATCACCGACCTCGTACCCTTGCTCTCCGTGGCACTGAAGGCAGCTTTTCCTGGTATAGAGCGGTGCCATGTAACGGTACCCGTCATCGAAAAATGCCCCGTACTCTTTTTCCCCCCGGTAAAAGGCAGCAAGCACTTTTCGCTCCCAGGGATAGGGGGCATTCCCGGCGCGGATCGGCTTGAGGCTGGTAATATGGATCTGCACTCCGTCGTAGTTTTCCGCCAGTTCGGAGAGCTGGCGCGTCATATAGGCGGGGTTTACGAGGGTCAGCGTCCGGTTGTCTTCGAGAGGGATATCCCGCAGTACACCTTTGAGGTAGGGGTTGGGCGGTGTCGAAGCGTCGGCGAAGACGTAGACGCCGCCGTGGCGTGCATTCCACTCCCGTGTGAGAAGGATCTGCTGGAAGAACGCCCGTCCGCTTTTGAGCATGGCCTCCTCGTCGAGTTTTTTGTGGTGGGCGAACTCCCATGCCCATGAAAAGAGAACAACGAGTATCCACCCCGTCGCCAGCAATGTTATCTTCCCTATCATCTTCTTCCCTGTAGGTTCATAGTATCTGATGTATGTATATCTATAGATTATAGCTTAGATCGTGATGAAAGGAGGCGTTGAGTCTGTTTCAGTTTGAGAGCGCGGCAGTGAGGTGCGGGAGCAACACGTCGTACGGCAGAACTGTCTTGGCGGCAAACTGGTTCCGGTTAAAGGTCTGCTGCCGCTTGGCCAGTTGTGCCGTGTGGGTAATGATCTGCTGCGTCATCTCCGCTTTGGAGACTTTCCCGTCAAGGAACTCCAGCACTTCGGTGATGCCGATCGCCTTCATGGGGTTGGGCGTGCGCCCGTATTGCTGCTCGAGACGGGCAACTTCATCGATGAGGCCGGAGGCAACCATCTTCTCGGTACGCCTCGTGATACGCTCACGCAATACGTCGCGCGGTACGTCGATTGCGAAGAGGGGCGCGTCGGCCAGGACCGGTTCGGGGGGGTGGACTGCGAACCATGCCGAGGGGGGCGTGCCCGTCTGCAGGTAGATCGTCAGCATCTTTTCGGTGCGGTAGCGGTCGTTGGGGTCAATCCCGGCCATATAGGCAGGATCGACGCGCTGCAGCAGCCCGTAGGCATTCGCCTGATCCTGCAGCATTGCCGCGACCTTTTGGCGGGTGCTCTCATCGGTAACGGGGGTTTCGGAAATCCCTTCCAAGAGGACTTTGAGGTAAAAGGAGGTGCCGCCGACGATGATCAGCGGGACACCGGCGGCTTCGCAGTCTCTGAGGGCCTGCCGGTAGAGGTCGACGAAGGTCGTGACGTCAAAAGGCCGGTCCGGCGTCAGGACGTCGATGCCGTAATGGATGATCTCCCCGCGCTCTTCTACGGTGGGCTTGGCCGAGGCGATGTCGATCCCTTTGTAGATGCTGAGAGAATCAAGCGAGAGGATGCGCGCGCCCGTGACGGCGGCGGCCTGCAGGGCGAGGTCGCTCTTGCCCGAGGCCGTGGGTCCGATGAGGGCGATCGTTTTCATGACGACAGTATACGCTACAATCGCTGTTAAAGTTGCGTGCAACGGGCACAAGGAGAAGCAGGATGAAACTGGCTGCATACGCGGTTGCAATTGCGGTATTGCTGGTGTTGTCGGGGTGCGAAGCGATGGTGTTCCAGCCCGATTCGAGGGTCTACGCGACGCCGACGGATCTCAATCTCAGCTACCGTGAAGTGCGCTTCGACTCCCGGGACGGTACACGGCTGTCGGGCTGGTGGCTTGAACCCGGCGGCGTACCGCGTGGAACGGTGATGGTCGTACACGGCAATGCGCAGAATATCTCGGCGCATTTTTTGGGATTCGACTGGCTGGTACGGGCGGGATACGAGGTGTTCATCTTCGATTACCGGGGGTACGGCGCCTCGGAGGGAAGCCCGGGGCTGGAGGGGGCGGTGGAGGATACCGAGGCCGCCCTGGCCTACGTGCTGGCCCGGCGCGGGGGCAGGGTGACCGTCATCGGGCAGTCGCTGGGGGGCGCGCTGCTGTTCAATGCCCTGGCACGGCAGGGGACGGAGCGCATCGCGCTGGCCGTTTTCGACAGTACCTTCGCCTCGCTGCCCCAGGCGGGCAGGGAGGCGCTTGACCGCTCCGTCGTGGGGTGGCCCGTGCAGTGGGGTGCGTCGCTGGCCCTGACGGACCGCTTTGATCCCATCGGGATCGCCCCGTCGCTGGCGGTTCCGAAGCTCTACATTGCGGGCAGCAAGGACAGCATCATCTCCCCCAACCACAGCTGGCAGCTCTTTGACGCCTCGACCCGGCCGCGTGCGTTCTGGCTGGTGACGGAAGCGGGACACATCGCAACGTTCAACGCCCCCCTTGTCCGGGCGCGCTTTCTCGCCTTTATACGCCGCCCGGTTTTCGACCCGGATGCCTCGGCCATGCTGATTTTCGACCGTTCCGAGCCTGCGCGTTAGACGGAACAGCTTCGGCGCGACGACAGCTTTCTGTTATAAGTTATTACAATTTTATACGCGCCGATTAAGTCAAGAGGGACTATAGTGAATTATTAGGAAAAAGCCAAACCGCGTGTGACGGTACGGAAAGCCACGGAGCAAGTTTTGAAACGCCGGGCTGCCCTTTAAAAAAGAGGCAGTAGTGTTGAGATGAGTGTAACCGAACTGCCTATTTCAAAAGGAGTTCACAATGTGTTGCGCAACGCGTGTATCCAAAGTGGCTAAAACGTTAATGGTGGCGGGGAGTCTTTTAGTCGGAAGTGTGGCTGTATATGCATCTGATTATGTTCCCGGATCAGCCCAGGTAGAACTGGATGGGAATGTTGTAGATAACAGTGGGCCGGGTGATCCTGTAGACTGGGTCAATATCGGGACGGGTACGAATGAGTACCAGACGACTGTCATTCAAGACAATGGTCCCACAACAGACAGGGTTGACCAAGACATCTTCGATAAAGGTTCGAAAGATGATATGTATATAAGTAAAGCCGAAGCGGAAGCAGCGGGGGGTGGAGGTTATTGGCAGTGGAAAATTCCGAATAACCATAAGGCGACGGACAAAGTCGATATTGTGCATGCCTCCGCATCCATCTACGAAGAAGATGGAGACATGATCATTTATCTCCAGGCTGACCGTTTTGACAACAGAGGGGATGCCTATCTGGGCGCTTGGCTCTTCAAAGATAAAATCATCCCTGTTAGCACAGGGCCTGACAAGGGAACCTTTTACGGCAGCCATCAACCGGGTGATGTCTTGATGCTGTTGAATTTTATCAACGGCGGTGCTGAGTATACGATTCAATTCTTTGTCTGGACAGAAACCGGACTGGATACAACAGGCGTAGACGGGACGCTGTTTGGGAGTGTAAACACTAATCTTTCACCTGTCAGTACAGGAGGTCCAACGAGCCCCTATTATAACTATGTCACCAAAGACAAGTCTGCGCCGGCCGGGGAGTTTCCGACGTTTACGTTTTTCGAAGGGGGCTTCAATCTCTCCAAATTTTACCGATATATTGAACAGGACGTACCCTGCTTCACGACGGTCATGATCGAGTCACGCAATTCATCCTCCATCGATGCAGCATTGGAAGACTTTGCGATCGATAACGACTTCAGTACCTGTAGCTTCAGTGTGGCTAAAACTTGTGTCGGCTCTGCGATCAATGCGACCGGTACCGGAGTAGACTACGACTATAACATTACCCTTACCAATACAGGTTTCGGTACACTGGATGTGAATTGGACCGACGATTACGGTACGCCAAATAATGGTAGCGATGACCCCAGCGGGAGCGTGTCGGTGTCTAATGCTTCACCTGCAATTATCGAAGTATCAATCCTGGGTGCTCCGCTTGGTATAACGAACGGAGTTAAAGCAACAGGACTGGGAGTGGAAAAAACAGCTTCTGCAGATGAGCCGAATGAGTGCCCGGTTGCGGTTGACCAGAATGTGACGGTAACCAAACAGTGTAAAACGACACTGGATGGCAATGAAAGTAGCGGTTATACGGTGGTGAGAGTCGACTTTGACGGTACCGTATGTAATGACGGGAATACGAAAGTGGGGAACCTCAGTCTGAGTGACTCAACGGAAAGTGAAACAGGCTATACAGCCGATCTGAATCAGACTGAATTGTTACCGGGAGAGTGTGCGTCGTATAGCGGTACATACTATCCGAATACACCGGGTATTACCTGTGCGAAAGATAATGCGCATTCGGATGTAATCACGGTATATTATGATGAAAATCTGACGGGCGAAAGCAATTCGACATTGCCGGTGTCCTCGGGAACATGTCCTCTGTGTGATGAGAACTGTCAGTGATTAGAAGGCGGCATTCCGCCGCTCTCCGTCTATTCTTTTCTTCAAGGGTTTCTTTCCGAGAGTTTTTGCAGCCTATCTAGAGGCTGATACCTCGGCTATGCTGATTTTTGATACAATTAAACAAAAAAGTGAGTAGCCGGGTGAAACGCATCGTCGCCAAACTGCATGATTTCAATGAGCTGGTGATGTTCCAGCACTCCATCTTCTCTCTCCCCTTCATCTTTATCGCGATGATCGTCGCGGCCGAAGGGTGGTTCGGTTTTTCGCTGCTGCTGCTGGGGATCCTTGCGGCAATCTCGGCGCGCAACTTCGCCATGGGGGTCAACCGCTACGCCGACCGTGATATCGATGCGCAGAACCCGCGGACCCAGGGGCGCCCCAATGCCGACGGCAGGCTTGACAGTACGACGATCCTGCTCTTTTCCGCCGTCAATGCGCTCGTCTTTATCATTGTCGCCTACCTGATTAACGATCTGGCCTTTACGCTGGCGATTCCGGTACTGGCGGTGCTGGGGAGCTACTCGTATTTCAAGCGTTTCAGCGAGCTGGCCCACGTCGTGCTGGGAATCTCCCTGGGCCTGGCACCCCTGGCCGGGGTGGTCGCCGTGAGCGAGAGCGTACCGCAGTGGTCCGTGCTGCTCTCCCTGGGGGTTCTCTTTTGGGTCGCAGGGTTCGATCTGCTCTATTCGCTGCAGGATATCGAGTTCGACAAGCTGCACGGCCTGCACTCCGTTCCCTCCGTGTACGGTCCGAAGGCGACGCTGTTCATCTCGACCCTGTTTCATCTCAACACGGTGCTGTTCTGGTGGATGTTCGTCTGGGCGGCGGAGCTGGGCTTTTTCGCATGGATGGCGGTCGCGGTCAGCACAGTGATGCTGGGGTATGAACACTATCTTGTCCGCAAGGACTTCACGAAGATCGACCGCGCTTTCTTTACGGTCAACGGCTACCTTGGGATCGTTTTCCTGGTGCTGATCATTCTGGATCAGTGGCTGGGCTAGACTTTTATTGCTGAAATCGTTTCGGTAGGCATCGCTTCGGGTCAGGTGTGATGATGGATGAGGTCTGTACCGGTTCGGTTGAATGTTTCGTTAAAGCAGATCAGGGAAAAAAATGGGGTGGTAGAAAAGAGGTGTTCCGCAGGAGCGCGGAACGGAGCCGGAATTACTTCAGGCCAGCGATGTAAGCTGAAACAGCTTTGATGTCTGCTTCAGAGTACGGAGCAACCTGACCTTTCATCAGTGCACCCATACCGTGAATGTTGCGTGTACCGGCTTTGTATTCAGTCAGAGCCGCTTCAGTTTTAGCAGCATCCCAGCCTTTAATGATCTCAGATTTACCGAGGGCTTTTTTCTCGCCGCTTGCACCGTGGCATGCAGCACATTTTTTGTACAGAGCAGCACCGTCAGCCGCCATCAGAGATACGCTAGCAACAAGCAGAGTCAGAGCGATTTTTTTCATTTTTAGGTCTCCAAGTGAAAATTTCGGGGTTCATTATACAGATTTGACTCTTAAACATTGTTAATCATTCCTATTAGTTTCGCTTAACGAGATGTTCACTTCTGCTGAACAAAAGGGGCTCTTAGAGGGTTGTTACGTTCAAAATGGTAAAATCCCCATTATTTTTAACATGGGGAAAACGATGCGCTATATTGATGACGACCTGAAAGACAAGACGATTCTGATCACAGGGGGCGCGGGCTTTATCGGCGCGAACCTGGCCTTCTATTTTCAGGAGAATCATCCCGATGCCCATGTCGTCGTCCTCGACAGTTTCCGCAGCGGCGAGACGCTCAGCAACGGCAACCTCAAAAGCTTCGGCCACTTCAAGAACCTGGTCGGCTTTACGGGCGAGGTGATCAGCGGCGACATCAACGACAAGGCGCTGCTGGCCAAGCTGGAAAACGATTACGATTTCGACTACATCTTCCACGAAGCGGCCATCTCCGACACGACGGCGCTGGAGCAGGACCTGATGATCCGCACCAACCTCAACGCCTACAAAGACCTCCTGGATATGGCGGTGCGCCAGGGGGCGAACATGATCTACGCCTCTTCGGGCGCGACGTACGGCGATGCCCCCTCGCCGCAGCGCGTCGGGGTCGAGGCACCGCAGAACGTCTACGGCTTCTCCAAGCTGATGATGGACCACCTCAGCCGTGACTACATGAAGCGCGAGAAGATCGGCATTGTCGGCCTGCGTTACTTCAACGTCTACGGGCCGCGGGAGTTCTTCAAGAACAAGACCGCGTCGATGGTGGTGCAGTTCGGCCACCAGATCCTCGCCGGCAAGAACCCGCGCCTCTTCGAAGGCTCGGACAAGATCGTGCGCGACTTCATCTACATCGAGGATATCATCCAGGCGAACATCCTCGCGATGCAGCCCAGGGAGAACGGGATCTACAACGTCGGTACGGGTAAGGCGCGCTCCTTCCAGTCCATCGTCGACACACTCCAAAAAGAGCTGGGGACTTCCATGCCGTGCGAGTATATCCCGAACCCCTTCGTCGGGCGCTACCAGTTCCACACCGAGGCGGATATCGAGAGCACCAAGCAGGGGCTCGGGTATGCGCCGCGCTATGAACTCGAAGACGGTATCAAAGCCTATATCCCCGAGATCAAGCGCCTCTTTGAAGAAGAGGTCAAATGATCCCGATCCTGCGTGACAGCCGTCCCAATATTCTCGTCATCGGGGACCTTATGATCGACCACTACCTTTGGGGCCGGGCGGAACGCATCTCGCCCGAAGCGCCGGTACAGGTCGTCGACGTCGCCAACGAGACGACGGTGCTGGGCGGGGCGGGCAACGTTATCAACAACCTGATCGCCCTGGGTGCCTCCGTCAGCGTCGCCTCGGCCATCGGGGATGACGCCAACGGCAAGGAGCTGACGCTGATGCTCAAAAGCATCGGCGTGAAGACGGAGGGGCTGGTGACGCAGGCCGGCCGCAAGACGAGCAAAAAGAGCCGCGTCATCGCCGCGAACCAGCAGATCCTCCGTTACGACAAGGAGTCCAAGGACGCCATTACGGAGTCCTCCGAGGCGAAGATCCTCGCCGCCGTGGAGAAAGACCTTTTTCTCTACGACATCATTATCCTCTCCGACTACGGCAAGGGAGTCCTGACCCCGGCACTGGCCCAGGGGATTATTTCCCGCGCACGCCGGGGAGGCAAGAAAGTGCTCGTCGACCCCAAAGGGCGCGACTACTCGAAGTACCGCGGCGCGCACCTGCTGACCCCCAACAAAAAAGAGGCGATCGAGGCGACCGGCATCGAGATCACGGACAGTGAAAGCCTGCAGGCGGCGCTGCTGTGGCTCAAGAACGAATGCGACCTCGACCGCTCCATGATCACCCTCTCCGAGGACGGGATCGCGATTTTCGACGAGAAGCTCAAGCGTTTCCCGACCGTGGCGCAGGAAGTTTACGACGTGACAGGGGCGGGCGATACGGTCATCGCCTCCATCGCGTTCGGCCTCAGCTCGGGCCTCAGCATCGACGATGCGGCCCGCTTTGCGAACCTTGCCGCCGGCGTCGTCGTCGGCAAGATCGGTTCGGCCACGGTGACCCTCGATGAGATCGAAGAGTACGAGGCGATGCTGCACCAGAGCAGCTCCGATGCGCACATCAAGAGTTTCGAGGAGATCGACCGGATCGTCAACCGCTGCCGTGCGGGCGGCAAACGCATCGTCTTTACCAACGGCTGTTTCGACATCCTGCACGTCGGCCATGTCAAGTACCTGCAGGTGGCCAAGAGCTTCGGCGACATCCTCATTGTCGGGCTCAACTCCGACGCCTCCGTCCGCGCGCTCAAAGGGCCGTCCCGCCCGGTCAACAGTGAAAACGACCGCGCCTATATTCTCGCCGCGCTCGAGTCGGTGGATTATGTCGTCAAGTTCGGCGACGACACGCCCTACGAGCTGATCAAGATGCTCCGCCCCGACGTCCTTGTCAAAGGGGGGGATTACGAGGGCAAAGCCGTCGTCGGAACCGAATTTGCAGGGGAACTCAAACTCGTCGATTTCGTCGAAGGCAAAAGTACGACGAAAACCATAGCCAAAATCCAGGAGGGAACAACATGCTGAAAACTTTGGTAGCTACGCTGGCGCTCGGCTGCTCGCTGTTCGCGATGCACGAAGCGGAACTGAACCTGAACAACTACGATCTCAATCTGAAACTCGATCTTGATATGGGGCAGTTCAACGATGCCGTTGATCCGGATACCGTCTTTGTCGGTGCGCGTTATCTGCACGGTTCCTACCACCACAGCGACGAACTGCGCGACAAGGATCATGATCTTGTCGACCTGCATTTTGCCGTCGGGGAGCACCTGGATGCCAACCGCGCGCTCAAGCTCGGGCTCGGGGCCAAACTCGTTTACACCTCTATTGAAGGGTATGACTATTACGCCATGCCGCTCGGACTCTTCGCGCGCTACACGCTGCCGCTGAACCTGCCGATCCCCTTCGTCGTGGGAGCCGATCTTTACTACGCGCCGCAGGTGCTTGCCTGGCAGGATGCGAAGAACTACCTGGAGTATGACGTGTCGCTCGATATCCAGATCATCGAACGTGCCGCGGTGACGGCGGGGTACCGCAAGATCGATACGGACTTCGACCTTCCCGGCGGGGATTTCACTTTCAATGAAGCCTGGTTCGCCGGCGTCAAGTTCCGCTTCTAAATCTCTCTGCTTTCGGCGGGCTCAGCCGATGAGCCGTTCCGCCGCCTCGATCACTTCATAGGCCTCAATCGATTTCATACATTCGTGATGTTTGAGGGGACATTCGCGCTTCATGCAAGGGGCACACTCCATGTCGTGGCGGACGATGGCGCTTTTGGGGTTGCCCCACTGGCAGGTCTCTTTGTGGCGCGTCGGGCCGAAGATGGCGACGGTGGGCACGCGGTAGGCGGCCGCGACGTGCATGGGACCGCTGTCGTTCGTGACGAAAAGCGAAAGGCCCCCGATCGCTGAACAGAGTTCCGGGATGGTCGTTTTTCCCGCGAGGTTGCGGTAGTTCTCAACCCCCTGTTCCTGCAGATCCTTTTCAATCGCCTCCGCCATCGCCGTTTCACCGGGACCCCCGAAGATAACGATGTCGTAGCGGTCTGAAAAATGGGCGGCAACGGCGGCGAACTTTTCGGGATACCACCGTTTGGCCGAACCGTAGGTCGCTCCCGGGTTGATGCCGAGCGTCGGTCTGTCAAAGGTCTGCGGTGTCATGAAAAGGCGCAGCGGTCCCGGTGTTGTTTCGCCGCCGCAGAGACGGTCGGCGAGCCGCTGGTACTGCCGGGTGAGATGCTCTTCGCGGGAGAGGGCAACAGCGTCGCTGAGCAGCAGCTGCGCATGCCAGCTTTTACGGGCGACGGTCCTGGGGGTTCCTGTCCAGCGCAGCAGCAGCGAGGCGTGCAGCTGGTTACGGAAACTGACCGCGGCGTCATGGCGGCCGATCGTTTTGGCGAAGCGGTAGGTGTTGGCGAGGCGGTTTCCTCCCTTTTTCGTCTCGTCAACGTAGGCATTGACACACATAGGGTGGTATTTGAGGGCCTCGACGGAGACGAAGGAGCCGACCAGGGTCAGCCGCGCCTGGGGGTAGCATTCGCAGAGCGACTCGATGGCGGCCGTGGCCATCACCGCGTCGCCGAGCCAGTTGGGGAGGATGACCAGCAGCTTCACGCTTCGTCCTTTTCAATGAGATAGACCGGGGCGCCGGTGACAGTCAGGGCATTCGTCGTAAAAGTGTTGCCGTCACGGTCGATAAAGTGGCGGGGTTCGGCAAAGTGCCGGGTATACGACTCCCCGTTCGTCCAGAAGATGCGCATCAGGCCTTCGGGGCGCTGCAGCAGCATTTCAAACTGTTCTCGCCGCTGCTGAAGTGCGATATGATGCGCATCTTTCAACAGGGAGATCATGGTCTTGAACGCACGAAACGCAGGACGCTCATGCCACCCCTCACGGGTATCGACGAGGCCGTAGCCGGGGGCGGCGAGCTGGTGCCAGTAGACGGTGGCAACCTGCTGCGTTGCCAGGGCGAGCAGGTAGTAGCGCACCATGTACGAGGCGTAGGTCTCCTCGTCGACGCACTCCTTTTCGCTGGTCGGCGCGTAGGGGGCCGTCCCGCTCAGGGGCCAGTTCGTCTCGGTGAGATAGAGGGGGTATTTCGCCCGGGGGGAGAGCATCACCAGTGAAGAAAGGAAATTGATCTTGCACGGCAGGTCGCACCCCGCCTGGGTGTTTTCCGGGGCCCCGCGGCGGTCGACGTAAAGAAGGGCATTGACGGCGTCGAACCGGACACCGCGGAGGTTGAAAAGGGCGTGGGCGGCGAAGTGGTATTCAAAATCGATCACGCCGGGGCCGATCAGCTTCAGCTCCGGAAAACGCTCGTCGCGGAGCTGCTGCGCCGTTTTGAAAAAGTCCAGGTATTCGTTGACGCTTGCAAACCCCCATTTGGCACGGTTGATGGTTGTGCCGATCTGGAAGCGGTCGCCGAAGGGGGCGAGGGCGCTAAAGGTGCGTTCGAATGCTTGCCGTCGCAGCGCTGTATCTTCAATGTGCTCGCGGTCCTGCATCAGCACGAAGAGCAGTTGCTTTCCTTCGAGTTTCCGGGCAAAGGCGGTGATCTGCTCCAGGGTGTCCGGCTCCCAGAGTTTGACGCGGATCAGCAGCTCGTCGACATCAAGCTCGGCAACGGCGTCGAACGTGGCATCGGGCTCGCGGAGAGGGTCGATGACGAGGCCCGTAAAACGGGAGGACTCAACCGGGCGGCGGCGCAGGAAAGGCATGGCCAGCAGCCCGAGCGGCAGCCAGAACAGGCCCGAGAGCGCCGTTTTGGCAAGGGAACTCCGCTGCGCTTTTCGTAGGCGGCGTTTGAGGGCGCGGTCTTTGAGCTGATAGGGCTGGTCGGAGTGGAAATCCCAGGCGTACGGCAGTTTCATGTCGGCATTATATCGTGTATCGCACGGCCTTCGTAACCGCGGAGTAATCGCCTCAATGGGCTTCTAACCGGGGATGAGATAAAATATCCCCCATTAAAACAGCAGCAAGGACACTCATGAAAATCTCCGTCATCGGAACGGGCTACGTCGGACTGGTCAGCGGGACCTGTTTTGCACAGATGGGCAACAGCGTCACCTGTGTGGATATCGATGAGGCGAAGATCGCGAAACTGCGCGAGGGGATCATTCCGATCTACGAACCGGGTCTGGAAACGATGGTCCTGGAGAACCATGAGAAGGGGACGCTGACGTTCACGACCGACATCAAAGCGGCGATCGCCTCGACGGATGTCGCCTTTATCGCCGTCGGTACCCCGATGGGCGAAGACGGCAGCGCGGACCTGCAGTACGTCCTGGCCGTCGCCAAGAGCATCGGCGAGCATATGCAGCACTACATGGTCGTCGTTGACAAGTCGACGGTGCCCGTCGGGACGGCGGACAAGGTCAAAGCCGCGATCCGGGCGGAACTGGACAAGCGCGGTGCCGACATCGATTTTGACGTCGTTTCCAACCCGGAGTTCCTCAAAGAGGGTGCCGCCATCGAGGACTTCATGCACCCTGACCGCGTTGTCATCGGCGCCGAGAGCGAGCAGGCGATGGCGGTGATGCATGACCTCTACGCACCGTTCATGAAGAAGAGCGACCGCTTCATCGGGATGGACATCAAGAGCGCCGAGATGACCAAGTATGCCGCGAACGCGATGCTGGCGACGAAGATCAGCTTCATGAACGAGATGGCCAATATCTGCGAACGCGTCGGTGCGGACGTCAACAAGGTGCGCCACGGTATCGGCAGTGATGCCCGTATCGGCTACAGCTTCATCTACCCGGGCTGCGGCTACGGCGGCAGCTGCTTTCCCAAGGACGTCCAGGCCCTCGCCAAGACCTCCAAGGACTTCGGTTATACCCCGAGGATTCTCGACGCCGTCGAGGCCGTGAACTACGATCAGAAGATGGTCATTGCGAACAAGGTGATCAAGCGCTTCGGCGAGGACCTCTCGGGCCTCACCTTCGGCATCTGGGGCCTGGCGTTCAAACCGGAAACCGACGATATGCGTGAAGCCTCCGCCATCACGATCATCAATGCCCTGACAACGCGCGGCGCGAAGATCAAGGCGTACGATCCCAAAGCCCGCCACGAGGCGGAGAGCCACTACCTCAAGGGCAATGAAAGCGTCGAATACGTGGACAGCAAATACGACGCCCTCACCGATGCCGACGCGCTGATCCTCGTCACCGAGTGGCAGGAGTTCCGCAGCCCGGACTTCGACGAGATCGACAAACGCCTCAAAAGCCCCGTCTTCTTCGACGGCCGCAACCAGTTCGATAAAGAGCGCATGGCGCGTCTTGGATTCGAATATTTCCAGATCGGGGTCTAAAGCGTGAAAGGCATCATTCTGGCCGGCGGCAGTGGGACGCGGCTCTACCCTATTACGAAGGGCGTTTCCAAACAGCTGCTGCCGGTCTACGATAAGCCGATGATCTACTATCCGCTCTCGGTCCTGATGCTCGCCGGGATCCGCGAGGTATTGATTATCTCCACCCCCAAGGACCTGCCGCGGTTTCAAGAGCTGCTCGGCGACGGCAGCGATATCGGCATGCGTTTCGAATACGTCGTACAGCCCGAACCCGAAGGGCTGGCGCAGGCGTTTATTCTCGGAGAAACATTTATCGGTAGCGACAGCGTCTGCCTCGTTCTGGGGGACAACATCTTTTTCGGACAGAACTTTACGAATATTCTCAGAAGAGCGGCGGCGCGTCAAAACGGTGCGACGGTCTTCGGTTACAAGGTCAAAGATCCCAAACGTTTCGGCGTCGTTGCTTTCGATGAGAACAACCGCGCCGTTTCGATCGAGGAGAAACCGGAGAAACCGAAGTCGAATTTTGCCGTGACGGGACTCTATTTTTACGACAACGATGTCGTGAAGATCGCCAAGGGGATCACCCCCTCGGAACGGGGGGAACTGGAAATTACCGATGTCAACAGGGCCTACCTTGAGCGGGGGGAGCTACAGGTGGAACTGATGGGACGGGGCTATGCCTGGCTGGATACGGGTACCCACGACAGCCTGCTCGATGCGGGGCAGTTTGTACAGACCATCGAACACCGGCAGGGGTACAAGATCGCCTGTATCGAGGAGATCGCCTATGCCAACGGCTGGATCGATGCCGGGCAGGTCAGAAAACTCGCCGAGCCATTGAAGAAGACGGAG
The DNA here is from genome assembly GCF_039645585.1 of Sulfurimonas sp. HSL-1656. Classification (NCBI taxonomy): domain Bacteria; kingdom Pseudomonadati; phylum Campylobacterota; class Epsilonproteobacteria; order Campylobacterales; family Sulfurimonadaceae; genus Thiomicrolovo; species Thiomicrolovo subterrani. The sequence goes on along the minus strand of NZ_CP147915.1, from coordinate 2,200,752 downwards.
TATGGTCAGTACCTTATCGAACTGGTGGAGGAGATATGACAACGCTTCTCGTCACCGGATGCGCCGGCTTCATCGGCAGCAACTTCGTCCCCTATTTTCTCGAGAAATACCCGGAGTACAACCTCGTCAACCTGGACCTCCTTACGTATGCCGGTAACCCTGATAATCTGAAAGAGGTGGAGGGGCATGAACGCTACACCTTCATCGAGGGTGATATCTGCGACCGGGAATTGGTCGGGCGGATCTTTGAGGATTTCGATATCAGAGGTGTCATCCATTTTGCGGCGGAGAGCCATGTGGACAACTCCATCGCTAACCCGGGGGTCTTTATCGAGACCAACGTCAACGGTACTTTTACCCTGCTTGACGTCGCCTATAAAAAGTGGATGCAAAAACCCTTCGTCTACAAAGCGTCGTACGAGGCGTGCCGCTTTCACCACATCTCCACGGACGAGGTCTACGGCACGCTGGGAGAAACAGGATTTTTTACCGAAGAGACGCCGTACGCTCCCAACTCTCCCTACAGCGCCTCAAAAGCGGGCAGCGACATGGTCGTGCGCAGCTACCACCACACTTACGGAATGAATACCGTGATCACCAACTGCTCGAACAACTACGGGCCGAAACAGCATGACGAGAAGCTGATTCCGACGATTATCCGCAAAGCCCTCGCGGGGGAGGCGATCCCCATCTACGGCGACGGCAAGAACATCCGTGACTGGCTCTATGTACTCGACCACTGTAAAGGGATCGACCTGGCCTACCACAAAGGCAAAAACGGAGAAGTCTACAATATCGGCGGCCGCAACGAGCGCACGAACAACTACATCGCGGACAAAGTGTGTGAGATCCTTGATGCGCTCAGACCGAAAGCGCAGGGGAGCTACAAAGCGCAGATCCGTTACGTCGAGGACCGGGCCGGGCACGACCGACGCTACGCGATCGATGCGACGAAGATCGAAACGGAACTGGGCTGGAAGGCCGATGAGAATTTTGAAAGCGGGATCGTCAAAACGGTCGAATGGTATCTGCGTCGGGAGTCACGATGAAAGTGCAGAATGAGACTCTGGAGCTGTTTCAGGCTTTGCTTGCCGAGGTCCGTCGTAAAAAGCTCTCGCTGGTCCAGCTGCGTCACCGTCCCATCAGCGAGGAGTTCGCATTTCACGGTGATTATGACTTTCTCCTTCCGCAGGAGCAGCGCGAGGCCTTTCTGACACTGCTGTTTGAGATGGCGAGCGATGCCGCTATCGCGTTCGGTATTGACCAGACGAAGAGCGGGAAACTGAAACTGCTTCTCTACGATACGGAATCACCGGCGTATATCACGCTGGAGATCTGGAACCACCTGCAGGTCCATGACCCTGAAGGCGCGTCGCTCAAGCGCATATTCTGGGAGGACCTCGCGCCCATGCTCGGTGCAACGGAAGCGGGAAGGATGACACTTCCTTTTCCCATAGAAGCCCTCTATTACCTTTCGCACCTCTATACCAAGAACAAGCGCCTCGATGCGGAAGAGGTGGCGCGGCGTGTCGCGTATTATCTGCAGGAAGCGGAAGCGCGCGGCGAGGAAGTGATCGTGGCACTCTTCCGGGAATTGCCGTCGCGGGGCATCAAGGCTGTTGCTCACGAGGCGAACCGCGAACTGATGGCACTGGGCATCCTGCGGAGCAGCGGTGATAAAACACGCTACTGGGAGGAGAAACGTGCGCGCTTCCTCGAGGAGTGGCACCGTTTCCGGATGAAAAAATGCACCAACCGCAGGCTGATCCCCTTTGTCGGGCCCGACGGTGTCGGAAAAACAACACTGATCGAAGCCGCTTGCAGCGTCACACTCAAGGCCTCGTATTACCGCTTCAAGAAGATGTTCCGCAAGGCTCTGCTTTATAAAGCGGCCCTGCCCTTCATGCGCCTGCGGACGAAAAAAGCGATGGGGATGAAACCGGAGAAGAACCAGGTCGACGACTATTGCGGCGGCGCGGTGCTGGGGATCGCACTGCTTCGCTATCCGTTGCTGTGGCTGCAGACACGGCTGAAAGGCTACCTGCTTGCCGACCGGTACTATTTCGACTTTCTGCTCAAAAACAGCCGTTTCGAGGGACATGAGAGCGGACTGAGAGAAGGGTGGCAGCGCTGGCTCGGTCTGTTGCCGACGCCGGGGCTGCTCGTACAGCTTGACGCCCCCGCTTCCGTGATCCGTGCCCGGAAAGAGGAGCTCTCAGCGGAAGATATAGGCCGCTACCGGACGCTGATGTTCCGCCTCTACCTGGAAAAACCGTCGGCGCGTTACCTCTACCTGAATACCTCACGTCCCCTGGAATCCTGCTCGCAGACACTGATGCAGGCGATGGAAGGCGTCGGCGTCAAAAAAAAAAGCAGCGCGCAGCAGCTTGATCTGAGCCGGGCCCAGCTTTTGGGCAGCGGGAATGAACGGTTGTGCTATGTCCACCCCGGGGACCCGTCGAAGGTCATCAAGGTCAACCGCAAGGGGGTCAAAGGAAGGGAGCAGAACCGCATCGAGGCGGTTTACTACCGGAACCTGCGGTGGTGGGAAGTCTCTTTTCATCATCTCCCCAAGTGCCGCGGCTGGATCGAAACGTCCGAAGGAAAAGGGTTGATGTTCGACCGTATCACCAATGCGGACGGTACGGCGCCCGTCACCTTTGACGAAGCGCTCCGTTCGGGCACCGTTTCCGAGCAGGAGGGGCGCCAGATGTTGCATGCGCTTGGGGACTATCTGCTGGAAAACTCCATTCTTTTCGCCGATGTCGCACTGAGCAATGTCATCTACCGGCAAAGCGAGGAGGGGGGAAAACTGATCATTGTTGACGGTCTCGGCTCAAGGCACTGCGGACCGAAGTTCTGGCTCTACCGCAACGTCCGTTTGCTCTCGCGCATGCGTATCCGCCGGCAGCTGGCGCGTCTGCAGCAGAATTTTGACACGCTGGTGAAAACACTCGGCCGGAGCGCTGACACCTGAGTTACTTCGTATCGACAGTTACCGAAGGGTAACCGTTTCGTGACGGGAGCATGTCCTTTGCTCCTGTAGTATTGCTTATTCTAAAATGTCCCGCCGTTATGGGTAGGGCAGGAGCAGAGGCAATGCATTTCCCCCCTTTCGCCTGGAACGGTTTCCGGGAACCTTTCAAATTCTTCACGGCACCGACGGCCGGGCGCGTAACACAGGCGTACCGTCCGGCTGACGGAAAACAGCGTCACTCCGTTTCGCAGGCGAAAAATATCGTGGTTTTTTTGCAGAACCGGGACTTCTTCGGTGCCCAGATCTGCCATATCCCGCTGCTGGAAGCGTTGCGGAAGGTCTATCCGGGACGGAAGATTCATCTTGTTTCGAAGCACAAGATCTCCAACCTGTTAAAAGAGCTTGGATTGGCGGATGAGGTGATCCTTGAATCGGGTAAATTGGAACTTGCATCACGCTACTTTGCGCTCGCGCCGGAGATCACCCTGAACCTTCGGCGCCAGTCGGGTTTCGTCAATACTCTTGTCGGTCTGGGGAGCGTTCAGACGAAAATCGGGTTTGCCTCCCCGATCAGCAAAAAGCTCTTTACACGGACACGGACGCATGAGACTGGCATCTACCGGGCGCAGAACTATCTGCGTCTGCTCGACAGGAAGATGGAAGAGGCGCATTTTACCGAGGGCAATGAGATCCTGATTATGCCCGGTGCGGGCGGTGAACACAAGATCTGGCCGCTGGCGAACTATCTCGAGGTCGCGCGGGTACTCTCTGCACGCCACCCCGTTCTCAAAGTAGCGTTTGTCCTGGGCGCCAAAGAAAAAGGGATGCGGCAGGCGATTGAACAAAGCGGTTTCGCGGTCTATGATAATCTGGACATCCGGACGCTTGTCGGGACAGTGAAACGCGCCAAGTGCGTCATCGCGAACGATTGCGGTCCCTCCCACATTGCACAGATCTATAAAAAGCGGAGCGTCATTCTTTTCACCGACGAGACTTACTCTGCGCGCGGAACGATCAATGAGTGGTTTCATCAACATGACAGGGCCGTTGCCCTGATCGGTGAGGCCGGTGCGCCGATTGACACTATTTCTGTTACGGAGGTCGTGGCGAACGTTGAGCAGCTGCTGTGCTGCTGAGGGGCTACTGATTGAGGCAGGGACCGTAGAGCTGCTCGTACCGGTCGGTCATCGCGGTGGGCGAAAAGTGCTCAAGCTGCGTGCGTGCCGCTTCGACAAGGCGTTCCCGCAGCGCAGCATCCAGGTACAGACGTTCAACGGCCACAGCCAGCGCATCGGCGTCGCCCGGCGGAACGAGCAGCCCGTTCTCTTCATGGTGTATGATGTCGGGGATGCCGCCGACGTCCGAGGCGACGATGGGGACGTCGAACTGCATGGCGTCGAAGAGGATGGAGCCCAGTCCTTCATAGCGTGAGGGGAAGGCGAAGAGGTTGAAGCATTTGAGGTAGTCGCCGACGTTGTTGACGAACCCCTCGAAGGTGACGTTTGCGAGGTCGGCCGCCGCCGCTTTCAGCTGTGCTTCGTCCTGACCGCCGCCAAGCAGCACTACTTGGATGTCCGGTTGTGTCTGCGCCAGGAGACGGGCCGCTTCGATGAGCACGGCCTGGCCTTTGTGCGCATCGACGAGCGCGCCGATATGCCCCACGACGAATTTTCCCTCAAACCGGCTTTTCAGTCTGCTGACACTCTCCCCGTCGAATGCGAGGCGGCTCCAGGCGCTGGGGATGATCGCGACATCGGTATCGGGAACGAGTTTGTGTATCTCCGTTTGAATGGCGCCGGAGAGGGCGACGCACTGTGCGGCGGAAGCGTAGATCGCGCGGTTGAAGCCGTTGTTCGTGATGGCATGGTCGACCCGCCGGGTGACAATGTAGGGGATGCCGAGAAGCTTCCTGCCGAAGAGGGCGAACTGCGCCGCCTTTGTTTCGTGCGCATGCAGCAGGGCCGCCCCTTTGAGCCGGCGGAGGTGAAAGGCGTAGGGTTTGCCGATCTCGAGGACGGTGAGGTTCTCGATCTCCCGGCAGCGCCGCCCCAGTTCCGAGCCTTTGCGTACCAGCAGCCGCTGACGGTAGCCCCGCGCTGCGAGGGTTTCGATCAGCAGCTGCGTCTGCCGCTCGCCCCCGCGGAACCCTTTGGCAAAGTTGGCGTGGGCGATAAGCGCTCCGGGATGCTCCATCGTAACTGTCCTCTCACTGCATATTCCGGACGTATCCGAAGGGTAACCGGATCGTGTCGGAAGGATGTCGTATGGTACTGTAACATTGCCAAAAATCACGATGCCCCGCTGCCGGGGACGAAGGATGATTGGTGATGCTTAACCGCCGTTACCTCCGGATCGATGCGGACAGAAACAGCAAGTTTACCTACTATATGCGCAACGTGCTTTCCTATCCGCTGCCGGGGGTCCTCTTCCGCCGGCACCGCGATTCACTTCTGGAGCGGGGGAAAGCGGATGCGGAAGTGCAGGAGCGGCTGCATTACTATAACCGCTGCGACACGGCATTCCGCCTGGGAAGCGAAGCCGACACCCTCGATGCTTTCAGAAAGGCGAAAAAAAAGACCTATTTTTTCGATCTTTACGGCTGGTGGCGCTATTTCCGTCCCGAATGCCGCAGCGCCTACCTCTTTGGGGATATCACCCACGTGCCGCCGCAGCCGACCCTGGTCAAAAGCCGCCCCATCGACGGTGACAACCGCAATTCGGTGCTGATGAACCTGAACAAAGTACGTCACTTTGTTTTCGTGAACGACAAGGTTCCGTTCGAGGCTAAAAAGAGTATGGCGGTCTGGCGCGGCAAGGCATACGGAGAGCACCGCAAGGCGTTCGTGAAACGTTTTTACGACCACCCGCTCTGCAACATCGGACAGACGAATACGAAGTTTGAGATGGACGTGCCCTGGCAGAAGGGGCGAATGACGCTCAAAGAGCAGCTGCAGTACAAATTTATCGTCTCGATCGAAGGCAACGATGTTGCCTCGAATCTCAAGTGGATCATGTCCTCCAACTCACTCGCGTTTATGGCCCGGCCCAAATACGAGACCTGGTTCATGGAAGGCAGCCTTCTCCCCGATTACCACTATGTTTTGCTAAAGGATGACTATTCCGACCTGGAGGAGAAGATCGCCTACTACAGTGAACATCCCGAGAAGGCGAAGGCGATCATTGCCAATGCCCACCGCCACGTGGCACGGTTCCGGGACAGTGAACGCGAGGCGATACTGTCCGTGTCGGTATTGGAGAAGTATTTCGAACGTTCGGGGCAGCTGGAAGCGGAGCGTCAGCGTCCGCGTGCACAGAAAAGACGGCGTACGGTCCGCCCGGTCCCGGCGCTGTTCGGGGTATAAAAGGGTTTACTTTTTCCCTTTGAGGCGTTTTTTGAAGTTGACGACCGCTTTGGTCTTGCGGTCGAACGCGGCGATGGCTTTCAATGCCAGCGCTTCGTCGATGCCGCGCAGTTCGGCATAGACCCTTCCCATCAGGGCGAGGTCATCGGGCTGTGCCCAGAGCTTGCTGAAGTTTTTCAATCCTTCAAGGGGCCCGATGGGACGGAACTGCATGCGGTTGATATCGACGAGCATGAAGGTGTAGGAACCGTTCTCTTTCCGTATCAGGATATTCCCGGGGGAGTAATCCTCGTGCCAGACCCCCTTGTCGTGCAGGCTGCAGGTGAAGGCCGTAAAAGCGCGGAGGATCGCCTCCACATCCTTTACCTCATGGTGCAGCACCTCCCGGATCGTAAAATCGTAGGGCTCGTATTTCGAGATGAAGAAGCTTTGCGCGAAGAGGCCGCCCTCGAAGAACTCGATGTAGCCGATGGGCTGGGGGGTCGGGACATCCAGCGCCTGCAGCCTGACGGCGTTGTTATAGGACTTTTTGGCCTTCGAATCGCGCAGGTAGGCGTAGACGAAACGGTTGAGCAGGTGGGGGACCTTGAACGCCTTGATGACGGTCCGGATGCCGTGCAGGGGGACGATCCGGAGTTCGTTGCGCGCCTTGTGGATGCTCTCGTCCGAGGAGGCAAACTGTTCCTTGACCGTGAGCAGCGCGTTTTCAAAGTCGGCATAGTCGGGATGGATGATGTGTTTGGCAGGCAACCGAGGCCCCTTTTTTATGGGAGTGTAATGGTGATTCGGTTAAGATTTTCATCATTTTCGGGGACACGATGAAAAAACAGATTACGGCCAATATTATAACACTCAACGAGGAAAAGAACATTGAAGCGGTGATCCGTTCGGTGCTGCCCGTGTGCGATGAGGTCCTCGTTATCGACTCGCAGAGCAGCGACCGTACCCGCGAGATCGCCGAAAGCCTCGGTGCGAAAGTCGTCGTGCAGCCCTACCTCGGGGACGGTCCCCAGAAGGCCTTCGGCGCCCCGCTGGCGTCGAATGACTGGATCCTCAGTATCGATGCGGATGAACGTCTCGATGCGAATGCCATTGCGGCGATCGCAGCACTTGACCTCGAGCAGACCCCCTATGACGCCTTCTCATTCAAGCGAAAGACCTTCGTCGGAAAGCACTTCATCAAGGTCTGGTACCCCGACCGCGTCGCCCGGCTGTATGACCGGCGGAAATGCGGCTATTCGCAGGCAATCGGGCACGCGCGGGTTGAAACAGCAAACATCAAGGATCTTGATGCGGATATGCTGCACTACTCCTTCGATGATTATGCCCACCTCATGCGCACGACGGAGAAGTTCGCGGCGCGGGGGGCGAAGATGCTGTACGAGAAAGGAAAGCGGGCATCCTGGTACGACCCTTTTACGCACGGCTTTTCCAACTGCTTCAAAAAGCTCGTGATGAAGGGGGGAATGTTCCACGGCATTCCGGGCTGGACCGTCTCCATCAATTCCGGCTATCACACCTATATGAAATACGTGATGCTGCTGGAACTGCAGGAAAACGGGCAACATAAAGACGGTACAGTGTGAAATACCTGCACATCATGAAGAACGAAAAGTTCATCGCTTCGTTCATTGATTTTATCGATACCCGTTTTGATGCAGACGAGCACCAGTTCATCGTGCTCGGCGGTTTGTCGGAACAGAAGCACCCGCTTCCGAAACACCCGAACGTGCTGGTGTTCAAAAAGATGAACAATCCCCTGCGCTACCTGCAGACTTCCAAACAGCTCAAACCCTATTTTGACCGGGCGGAAAAGGTGATCGTTCACAGCCTCCTTATCCGGGGAATCGTGGATTTTTTTTTCCACAACCTTCGCTACTGCGCCAAGGCTTACTGGGTGATTTGGGGCGGGGACCTCTACGACTATCCTGCAAAACGAAAACAGCTCAAACGGCAGTTCTACCTCTACAAAAAAAAGCAGGTGATCCGCCGTTTTGCGGGGCTCGTTACCTATGTAGACGGTGACGTTGATCTGGCACGGGAGTGGTATGGGGCGACGGGGAAACATTTCGAGTGCCTGATCTATAAAAGCAATATCTACTCTTCGGTTCCGGTGCAGAGCGCGGCGCCGAAGAAAGAGGCCTGCATACAGGTCGGCAATTCAGCCACCGCATCGAACCATCATCTGGAAATTTTTGACAGACTGGCGTGTTTTGCCCGGGAAAATATCAGGGTTGTCTGTCCGCTCTCGTACGGCAACAGAAATTATCGCGACAGGGTCATGGCACGCGGACGGGAGCTGTTCGGAGACAAGTTCGAGCCGTTGGTGGAGTTTATGCCTTTTGAAGAGTACCTGCAGCTTCTTTCGGAAATCGATATCGCGGTCTTCAACCATAAGCGCCAGCAGGGGATGGGCAATATCATCACACTGCTGGGGCTTGGCAAAAAGGTTCACCTCCGCAGGGATGTCGCAACGTGGTCCCTGTTCGAAGCGCTGGGGATCAAGGTTTTTGACGCGGCTGAGATTGACCTGCAGCCGATGGATGCGGAGACAAAGGCGGAGAACGAGACGAAAGTCAAAGCCTACTTCTCCGAGGCAAATCTCAAACAGCAGCTCGAAGAGCTGTTCAAAGGATAGATATGGCCTACTATACGGATGAAGAACTTCGGGCGATGGGGTTCAAATCCCTTGGAAAACATGTCAAGATCAGTACAAAAGCAAGTATTTACGATTGCGGGAGTATTGCCATCGGGGACGACTCCCGGATCGACGACTTCTGCGTCGTCTCGGGCAACGTGACGATCGGCGCACATGTGCACATTACTCCCATGTGCCTTCTGGCCGGAGGCGAACCGGGGTTGGAGATCGGGGATTTCTGCGCATGCGCCTATGGCGTCAAGGTGTTTACACAGTCTGATGATTACAGCGGCAGAACGATGACAAACTCGACGGTACCGAAAAAGTACAAAAACGAGACGATGGCGGCAGTGCGTATCGGGCGCCACTCCATTCTCGGGGCCGGTGCGACGGTCATGCCGGGTGTGACGCTTGGTGAAGGGAGTTCCGTCGGCGCGATGGCACTGGTGCTCGCTTCCACGGAGCCCTGGGGCATCTACGCAGGCATACCGGCCAGAAGGATCAAAGAGCGCAGCCGCGAACTGCTTAAACTCGAAGCACAATTTATGAAAGAGGCGTCAAATGATTCCGTTTAACAAAGCTCCCTATACGGGTAATGAAGAGCCCTATATGCTCGAAGCGGTCGCCAGCGGAAAGATCTCCGGCGACGGTATGTTCACCAAGAAGTGCCATGAATGGTTTGAAACCGCACTCGGATGTCCCAAGGCCCTCCTGACGACATCATGCACGCATGCGTTGGAGATGGCAGCGATCCTACTTGATATCCAGCCGGGCGATGAGGTCATCATGCCGAGCTATACCTTTGTTTCGACGGCCAACGCATTTGTGTTGAGGGGGGCGACAATCGTTTTTGTCGACGTTCGGCCCGATACGCTCAACATTGACGAAACAAAGATCGAACCGGCGATTACCGACAGAACGAAGGTAATCGTTCCGGTGCATTACGCCGGCGTCGGTTGCGAGATGGATACCATTATGGCGATCGCGGAACGCCACGGTCTCTATGTCGTCGAGGACGCCGCTCAGGGTATGCAGGCGACTTACAAGGGGCGGCCCCTCGGGACCATCGGTCATATGGGGACGTACAGTTTCCACGAGACGAAGAACTACACGGCCGGCGGTGAGGGCGGATTGCTCATCGTCAACGACGCGCGTTTTGCGGAGCGTGCGGAAATTATCCGGGAGAAGGGGACAAACCGCAGCCAGTTCTTCCGGGGCATGGTGGACAAGTACACCTGGGTCGACATCGGTTCGTCCTATCTGCCGGCGGAGATAAACGCGGCGTACCTTTATGCCCAGCTCGAATCGGCCGATGCCATCAATGCAGACCGTCTGGCGAGCTGGCGGGACTACTACGAATCGTTTGCCGCGCTGGCGCAAAAAGGGGTTGACCTGCCGACGGTGCCGGCGGAGTGCGAGCATAATGCCCACATGTTCTACCTCAAGTGCCGCTCTTTCGAAGAGCGCACGGCCCTGCTGGAGCGGTGTAAAACGGAAGAGATCCTGGCCGTATTCCACTACATCCCGCTGCATGCATCGCCGGCGGGCAAACGGTTCAGCCGTTTTCACGGCGAAGACCGCTTTACGACCGTCGAGAGTGAACGTCTTGTCCGTCTGCCGCTTTACTATGGGATGGACGAGGCAACGCGACAGCGCGTCATTGATGTCGTCAGCTCTTTTTACGGTGACTAGGCCGTTCCGCTATCGCATCACCGGCTGAACTGCCGGTTCTCCTCCAGGCTTCTGACGAGGATCTCGTTCATCTTTTGTCTGTCTTTCAGTTTGACCTTCTTGTAGCTCTTCGTATCGCGTATCTCGTTGTTGAATGCCTTTGAGAGGACGTCGGAGATGACGAAGGTCTCGTTGTCGCAGATGATGGCGTTCTCGTTCCAGTTCCCGACGAAGGCGCACTCACGGTTGTAATGAGGGGCGAAGAGGTCGTAGCCGTGGGCGTAGTCGCTTGCAGGGTTGTCTGCCCCCAGCATCGCCATCAGCGTCGGGGCGATATCGAGGTGCGAGGTGAGGCGGGTCACTTTTTTCGGTGCCGTGCTCGGCACGCGGATATAAAGCGGCGTACTGACCTGCTCGCGGTCGTAGGCGGAGTTGTGGCCGTAGTGGCCGTGCTCGAAGAACTCCTGCCCGTGGTCGGAAAGGACGATGATGACGGCGTCGTCGTAGAGCCCCTTTGCCTTGAGTGCGGCGATAAAGCGGGCGAAGCGGTCATCGACCTGATACGCGGCGTTTTTGTACATGTTGAAGAGCTCCGTCCGCTTCTCGGCGGTCGCCGTCAGGTACTGGCTGCTGACCTGGTCCGGGGTGTACTTCCGGAAAGCGTCGTCGTAGGCGCGGCTGTGGACCGCGTCGAGCCAGACGAAGGCGAACATGGGTTTGTCCACTTCCTGCTTCCCGAGCCACGCGTCGAAATAGTTTACGGTGGCCAGGTCGTTTTCTGTCTTGGTGCCGTTGTAGTCATCCTTGATAGCGTCCTGGACGTCGTAAAAGATCGTCTGCCGGAACTCCGGCCACGCCGTGTTGACGCTGGAGTCGATGCTGATCTGGTAACCCAGTTTCTTGAGGGTCTCGAAGAGTACCGGCCCCTTCTTGGCATTGAGGAAACCGAACCAGTAGCTGGAGTTGATGCCGTAGAAGATCGAGAAGAAGCCGAAGCGGGTATTGTTGCCGCCGCTGTAGTGGTTTTCGAAATCAACGGCGTCGCGTTTGAACGAGGCCATATTCGGCATGTTGTCGTCACTGACGATGTCGGGGCGGAGGGCATCGACACCGAAGATGAAGATATTGGGCGTTTTGGGCTGGGTGACGCTGATGGGGTGCAGCGGGTAGCGGATATTGGTGATCTTTTTGATATTGACGTTGATCCCGTCGTTCTGGGCTTTTTCCATCCCGAAGGTGCCGATAAGGAGGTCGTCCATCAGCAGCGGCTGGTAGAGGGGGACGACCTTCGTGCGTTCGAGGATGTCGCCGTTGAGGTGCAGGTTCGCGACGGCATAGGTCACTTTTTCGCCGACGATGACGAGGAAGAGCAGGGGCACGAGGGAGCGGTTCAGCCGGCGGTTGACCCGAGACGCTTTCCCGGCGTCGATCCGGGCAATCCGTTTCAGAGTGTATAGCAGCAGCGCCGCCAGCGCGGCGATGACGACGAAGACGATCGCAACGGCCTGGCCCGTCATCTGAAGGCTGTCGTAGGCAGCCGGGGAGAAGAGGATATTGAGGACCATGCCGTTGATATGGAAATTCCAGATGCGGTAGATGGCAAAGTCGGTCATGAGCAGCAGATCGGTCAGGAAAAACAGCACAAACAGCAGGACCGCCGTCACACGGGTAAAACGGAAAAAAAGCCGCAGGAGCAGCCAGTAGACGAGGTAGAGCGTTGCCGTCGTGGAGAGTAGGGCGGCCAGGGTGAAAACAAAGGCGGATGCGGTGTAGTGGCTGTTAAAGAGGGCAAAAGCCAGTGAAAGCAGCGCGCTCAGAAGCAGGTTGGCTTTGAAAAAAAGGGAGAGATGCTGCGGTGTCATAGTGTCGCTTTTTGGTGAAAGTATACCAAAGCGGCGCAACACTGTATAATACGCCTTAAAAAGGGTATTGACGCTTGAACGATTCGCCGACGCAATACTATTTCGGCCTGCTGCGGCAGACGGTGAAACTCCAGCTCCTTTTCCTGGGGCTGCTTTCGCTCTTCCGCCTGCTCTTTTTCTGGCAGTTCTCCCCGGCGAAGGTGACTTTCCCCGCGCAGGAACTGGCCGAAGCTTTCTTCCTCGGCCTGCGTATCGATCTGGTGCTCGTCTGCTACCTCTCTGCACTTCCCCTGCTGCTCATCATCCTGAACCATCTGGCCCGCAACGTCGTACCGCTGCCGTGGCTGACACGGTTCATCCGGGGCTATTTCACCCTGACGTACCTGATCGTCAGCGCCCTGGTCGGGATCGACTTCGGTTTCTACTCCTATTTCGGCGAGCACATCACGATCATGCTCTTCGGCTTTTTCGACGACGACACCTGGGCCCTCGTTCAGATCGGGCTTAAAAACTACAATGTCACTTTGATCATCGGTCTGGTTCTTTTTTACGCTGTGGTCCTGGTCTGGCTTGTCGGCCGTTTTTTCCGTAACGTCCGCCCGACGGGCGCGGCGGCCGGGCCGTTCAGCGCGGCAGCCGTCTACCTGATTTTGCTGCTATTGGTCGGGGTGGGTGCGCGCGGCAGCCTCGGGCTTTTCCCCCTGCTTAAAGACATCCCGGAGGTCTCGACGGACGTCTTTGTAAACGCCATCCCGCGCAGCGGCGTCTTCGCGTTCGAGAAAGCGCTCAAACAGTACCTCAAAGACAAAAACGGCGGCTACGATCTGATCAAACGCAGCGGCTACAAAGGCAAGGTGCCGCAGGCTTTCAGGGACTACCTCGGGCAGGACCGGATCAATACGGCAGATCTCGTCTCGAACCTGCGTCGTATGACGCCGAAAAATAGCGCCGCGGCAGCGAAACCGCCCCATGTCGTCGTCGTCATGGTGGAGAGTTTCGGGGCGCCCATCCTGCAGTACCAGAGCCCTATGTTCGATATCCTGCGACGCCTGAAAAAACATTTTGATGAAGACATCCTCTTTACCGATTTCATCTCCGGCGCCAACGGGACGATCGCGTCGATGGAACCCTTTCTGCTCAATGTCGTCGCCCGTCCCGGCAGCATCGCCTACGGGCAGAGTCGTTACCAGGGTACCCCCTTCCCGCAGGCGGCAGCGAGGGTCTACAAAGCAGCGGGCTACGAGACGAATTTCGTCTACGGCGGGGACCTCTCGTGGCGCAACGTCGGCAGTTTTTTCAAACGCCAGGGGTTCGACCGTGTCGAGGGGAAAAGCGATATAGAAGTGCTCTTTCCCGGGGCGGAGGAGCATGATTACGGTGTGTATGACCAGTACACGTACGACTTCGTGCTGCGTAAGCTGGAGCAGGCGGAAAAGCCGCAGTTCGTCTACATTCTGACAACGAACAACCATCCCCCCTATATCCTCTCCAAAAGCTACGACTCCAAGCCGCTGCAGTTCACGGAAGCACTGCAGGCGCATATTACCGGGGATATGGAGCTGGCGCACCGGCGGCTGCAGGATTACCAGTACGCCCTCGATATGGCCGGGCGTTTTATGGACGGGGTCAAAGCCTCCAATTTAGGGGAGCGGACCGTCGTCGCGATCACTGCGGATAACAACACCATCGAGGGGATCATGCATTACGACAACCCGCTGCAGGAGGGCAAGCAGGTACCGTTCTACCTCTACCTGCCGCCGTATCTGAAGAGCGAACCGTTCGACCGTCACGTCAGCGCATCGCATAACGACCTCTTCCCGACGCTTTACGGCCGCACCCTTTCCAACGCGGCCTATATAGCCGTCGGGGAGGACCTCTACGATCCTGAGGCGCTGCACTGCGGCTATAACGACGCGGGGGTCATCGTCTCGGCAGGGGGAGCGTTCAAAACCGGCCATGCCGTCAATGCGCTGCAGCGTGCCTGCGAGCAGAAGTACAACGCCGCACTGGCGGTGACCGAGTACCTGGTGCGGCAGGCGTATAAAGCGGCGAAACCCGTATGGGAGAAGGGGAGTGAATGAAACAGACTTTTAGGCGGTTCTGGCCGTATATCAAGGGGTATAAAGGCTACTATCTCATCGTCCTCATCGGGATCATCATGACGGTACTCGCCACCGTGGCGACGGCGCAGATCATGCAGCCGCTGATGGACAAGATGTTCATCGAGAAAGACCCGCAGATGCTCTACTACATCCCTTTGATGATGATTGTCATCTACGTCGTCAAGTCCGTCGGGCGCTACCTGCAGGCCGTCTTTATGAACTATATCGGCCAGCATATCATTACCCGGCTGCGTTCGCAGCTGCTCGACCATATGCTGCACCTGGACATGGCATTCCTGCACGCCAACCGCAGCGGGGAGCTGATCAGCCGCATCACCAACGATATCAACCGGGTGCAGTACTTTGTCTCCAACATGCTGCCCGAACTGGTCCGGGAGTCTCTGACGGCACTCGGCCTGATCGTCTACGTCATCTACCTCAACGCCGAACTGGCCTTCTATTCACTGGTTGTCCTGCCGCTGGCGATCTACCCGCTGATCCTCATCGCCAAGCGCCTGCGCCGCCTTTCGCACCGTTCGCAGGAGAAGAACGCCGACGTCGTCACCCGCCTGACCGAAGTGTTCAACAACGCCGAGATCATCAAGGCCAACGGTACCGAAGCCTACGAGATGGGGCGCTTCGATGCGGAGAACAACAAGTTCTTCAAACTGAACATGAAGGCGGTCTATACGAACGAGATCGTGTCCCCGATGATGGAGGTCCTGGGGGCCACGGGGCTGGCCGCCGTCATCTTCATTGCCGGGCAGCAGGTGTTCAACAACCAGATGACCGTCGGGGAGTTCACGGCGTTTTTGACGGCCGTGGGCCTGACCTTCCAGCCGATGCGTCGCGTCAGCTCCATCTACGGGAAGATCCAGAACGCCATCGCCGCGAGCGAACGGATCTTCAACGTGCTTGACCGCAAAAGCATGATCGAAGAGGGAACAGAGCCCCTGGAAGAACCGATCCGGGAGATTGCATTCAGCCATGTCTCGCTTGATTACGGTGAGAAGCGGGCCTTGCGGGATGTGTCGCTCGCCATCCACCCCTCCGAGCAGATCGCCCTTGTCGGCGACAGCGGGGGCGGGAAGAGCTCACTGGTCAACCTGCTGTTGCGTTTTTACGACCCGTCCGAGGGGGTGTTGCGTATCAACGGCCGGGATGTGCGGGAGTATGATCACCGCTCCCTGCTCAAACAGATGGCCGTCGTCTCCCAGCGCGTTTACATCATGCAGGACAGCCTCGCCGAAAACGTCGCGTACGGCCTCGAACTGGACGAAGAGAGGGTCATCGAGGCACTGGAGTTGGCCGACGCCTACGACTTCGCCCGGGGCCTGCCGGAGGGGATCCATACCCCGATGGAAGAGGGGGGCGTGAACCTTTCGGGCGGCCAGCGCCAGCGCATCGCCATCGCCCGTGCCATCTACAAGAATGCGTCGGTCCTGATCCTCGATGAAGCGACCAGTGCGCTGGACAACGAGAGCGAATACCGCATCCAGAAGGCGCTGGCGTCCTACTCGAAAGACAAGATCACCATCATGATCGCCCACCGCCTCACGACGGTGGAGCACGCCGACCGGCTCTACTTCTTCAAAGCGGGCGAGATCACTGACGCAGGAAGCTTCGCGGAACTGATGGAGCGTTCGGAAGATTTCCAGCGCATCGCGCGCAGCTACGAAGGGTAGTCCGGACAGGATAGCCGCTCCTGGACGAACGGCAGTGCGCTCCCGGCCGCACCAACAGCTCTTTCACACCGTTTTCATTCCCCCTCCCCAATGACGCTGCCTTTCCTGACGATCGTCAGCACTTCCGCCGATATAGATGTCGTCTGACAGATTGATAGAACTAACGGACGTGGTATGAAAATCCCACTATACTTGTGATAGATGCTTGCAAGGAGGGTTGGGATGGACGACAGTGACGACAATATGATGATCACGGAACGGTTCGAGCTGAAGGCAAAGGTCTGTGCCGAGTTGCGGCAGCGCACCCCGGATTTCGGTTTCGGCGGCTTTGGGGAGGCAACCTACTACCGCACCTACAGCCGACGCAAAGAGGACGGTTCGCAGGAGCACTGGGCCGATACGGTCATCCGGGTGATGAACGGGGCGATGTCCGTGCGAAAGCACCATTACGCGACGAGCAGGCTGCATTGGGATGAAGCGCATTGGCAGTCCTATGCCGCCGAAATGGCCGAAGCGATGTTCGAGATGAAATGGCTGCCGCCGGGACGGGGGCTATGGGCCATGGGAACGGCATACGTCTATACCCGCGGCGGTGCGGCGCTCAACAACTGCGGTGCGGTCGACACTGCCGACCTTGCCGCCGCGGCCGACTGGACCATGGATATGCTGATGTGCGGCGTCGGTGTCGGTTTCAATACCGCCTGGAAGGGCAGGGGTGCGGCCGTGCCGGACAAGTCACGCCCGGTGCCCTTTGTCATTCCGGACAGCCGCGAGGGGTGGGTCGCCTCGGTCAGGCTGCTGATCGAAAGCTACACCAGGGGCGGGGCGTGGTTCGCGTTTGATTACGATACGATCCGCCCTGCCGGTGCGCCGATCAGGGGCTTCGGCGGCACCGCTTCGGGACCGGAACCGCTCAAAACGCTGCATCGAAGGATCGAGGGCTACCTGGATGCCTTCTGTGCGGGGGAGACGGACGCGACGCGCTGCACGGCGGACATCTTCAATGCCATCGGGGCCTGCGTCGTCGCCGGCAATGTCCGGCGCAGTGCCGAGATCGCACTGGGCTCGGCGGACGACAGCACCTTCCTGGAGCTCAAAGATTACGAACGCCACCCCGAGCGTGCCGAGATCGGCTGGATGTCCAACAACACGGTGGTCCTGGAGAAGACGGACGATTTCAAGAAACTGCCGATGATCGCCAGACAGATCATCGCCAACGGTGAACCGGGGATCATGAACCTGATCAACGTGCAGAAGTACGCACGTTACGGCAGGGACGCCCACGACAACGCCTGGCTGGCGAACCCCTGTTCCGAAATCCCGCTGGAGAGCTTCGAGCTGTGTAACCTCGCGGAGGTTTTCCCGTCGCGTTGCGAGGATGAGAACGATTTTTACAAGGTGCTTGAATATGCCACGTTTTACGCGTCGACGGTCGCCCTGCTGCCGACGCACCGGCCCGAGACCAATACCATCGTCGTGCGCAACCGCCGCATCGGCATCAGTCTCTCCGGTGTGGCGGATATGCTCGATGCGCTTGGCGCGACCGAACTGACACGGCGGCTGCGGAAGGGCTACAAGGTCGTGCGTGCCGTCAACCAGCAACTGGCGGCGGATGCGGGGGTGCCTGCATCGATCCGCGTGACAACGATCAAACCGTCGGGCACGATTTCGCAGCTGGCGGGAGTAAGTTCGGGGATGCACTTCCCGACCTTCCAGTACGCGTTGCGGCGGATGCGTGTCGGCAACGACTCCGCCGTCTGCCGTGTGCTCAAAGCGGCGGGAGTACCGCATGAAGCGGACGTCTACAGCGACAATACGACCGTCTTCGCATTCCCGATCGACCAGGGGAAGACCCGCAAGGCGACGGAGGTTTCCGCCTGGGAGCAGTTCGCGTTCCTGGCGATGCTCCAGCGTGAATGGAGCGACAACATGGTCAGCTGTACCGTCTATTTCGACCCCGAAACGGAGGGGCACCAGGTCGAGCATATGCTGGCGCAGTTCGCCCCGGTGATAAAGTCCGTGTCTATGCTGCCGCACTCCGAGACGGGTGCCTACAAGCAGATGCCCTATGAAGGGATCTCCCGCGAAACCTATGAGGAGAAGCTCGCCGCCATGCCGCAGATCGACTGGAACCTTTTTGCGGACAGCGACGGGATCGAGAGCCGTTTCTGTTCGAACGACACCTGCGAACTTTAAAAGGGAGTCTTTTCATCATATAGGACGGGCCATATAAAAGAGTGACATTGATAGTAAGACCGGTATAGGAGACAGCGACACTGAAAACGTTGCGTATATTATGAAACTCTCATGACGATGGCTAGGAGGCTCCGGGAGCAGTGCCCCCTCAGACAACCTGTCGCTCTTTTCGAAAGTAGTTGGTATTTATTATAGTCCTCTCAAAGAAGTCGGGCATAATGGAGGCTTATTACCCACAACCGAATCTGTCGCGGCATGCATGTCTGTTGTGGAAAGGAGACGGCATGAAGGCTCTTTCCCGGATGAAAATGGTGCTGATCCCCCTTGCACTTCTCATTTTTAGCGCCTGCGGCGGAGGGGGATCGGCGCAGCACGCAACGCTCTCTTTCAGCGTCGTCACTCCGGCGGCACCGATCCCCCTTGTGCTTTCCAATACGGATGGTCCGGCCTCTGATGTTGTCCTCTCAGGTGATGGCAAAACACTGTATGTTGCCGAACAGGGCAGCGGCATCGCCATTTACGATGTAAGCGGCCCCGCCGGAGTGCTTCCGCTCAAAACCGAGGCGACTGCCGGCGATGCGCTGGGCGTCACCCTCTCAAGCGACGGTACACAACTTTATGTTGCCCAGAGTTCGGGCGTTGCCGTTTACGATGTCAGCGATCCCGCTGCACCGATCGTATTGGGTATAGCGAACATTGCAGGGGGGACAGCCCGCGGCACGGTCCTCTCAAAGGACAATAAACTGCTTTATGTTGCCGACGGCAGCAACGGTGTGGTGGTCCTGGATGTGAGCGATCCTGCCGCGATGGCGACAGTGGCGGTCTTCGACAGTGCTGGAGAGGCCATGGATGTGGCGCTTTCTCACGACGGCAGCATTCTCTATGTCGCCGACGGCAGTAAAGGCGTTGCGATTCTGGATGCGGGGACGTTGGCGGCTTTGGGGCTTTCCGATACGGCAGGTGCAGCGCTGGGCGTTTTGCCTTCCGGCGACGGTACGCACCTCTATGTCGCCGACGGCGCTAACGGCATTGTGGTGCTCAATGTCAGTAATCCGACGGCCCCTTTTCTGCGGGCACTTTTCAATACGACAGGCAGTGCCGGCGGGATGACACTCTCCAGCGACGGCACGACACTCTACGTGGCTGAAGGGAGTAGTGGCATCAGCGTTTTGGATGTGAGCGTTCCTGGAGGGCTTATACTGCTGAACACCTATGATAGTCCGGGAAGTGCCGGCAGCGTTGTGCTTTCCGGAGACGGCACGGTACTTTATATCGCAGACGGAACGGCCATTGTCGTTATGGCGACAACGGTCTATGCGGTGTCGGAGGCGCAGGACTTCGGTTCAACGACACTGGGCCTCAAGATACACAGCAGTGCAAGCCGCACGCTGGAGCTGACGGTGGCAGCGGACAGGAACGATATTATTGCGCTGGGGACCACCTCTGAAAGGCTGGAACCGCTGCAGTATGAAGATACAACGTATACGATCCCTGTCACATCCGTGCCCGGTGCTACCGGCGCGACTGCAGTCACTGTCACACTGAATGACGGCAGAAACACGGCGACAGCGAAAGTCAACTTCATCGTCACGCCATAGAAGATGCAATGGCACTTTTATTTGCGTAGATCTTTCATAGGCGATTTTTTCTAAAATCAAGGCGGAATAGTGCGAAGCGTACTATTGTACGTGAGTGCTGTGACAACGAAGAGTTTAGGAAAAAGCGTCTAATGAAAGTGGCTCCGGATACTGGATTCGAACCAGTGACCAAGTGATTAACAGTCACCTACTCTACCGCTGAGCTAATCCGGAATCATTAAGAGGCCGAAATTATAAAAGAAACTTCCTGAAAAGTCAAGAATTCTTGGTGCGTTTTCGGTGGAGGTTCCCGGCCGGGATGTAGAAGGTGATCCCCGAGCTGTCTTCGGCAACGATCCGGCCCGTCTCAACGAGGGTCCGGAAACGCGCCTGGCTCTCATTGTCGAAGAGCAGGGCGATGTCCTCCATGCTCAGCGGGCGCTTGTCGAGGGTGTTGAGGATCGCATCGTCGCTGTAACGTCCCTGGCATGATTCGGCATGGGTGCGCGAAGCGATGTGGACCGGCAGCTCCGGATCGAATCTGGAGGCGACCTCATGGAGTTCGCCGTAGCTGAGCCCTTGCACGGGGTAGGCCGGCGGCCGGTCGATCGTCCCGATATCGATCCGTTTGCAGGGGATGTCGTGCAGAACAGCGTTGAGCGCGGCGATCTCTTCATCGCTGTCGTTGAGGCCGTGGACGAAGAGGATCTCCAGGTAGAGGTCGCCGCGGTACTCACGGGCAAAGGCTTTGACGGCGTCGACGAGTGCGCCGATCTCGATCCCTTCGGCCGGGCGGTCGATCTTGCGGAAGACCTCCGGGGTGACCGCGTCGAGGGAGAGCTTGACCTGGTCGAACTTGAGCAGGGTCGCAAAGGTCTTCGGGTCGGTCAGGGTGGCGCTGTTGGTGAGGATGAGGGTCTTCGTATCGCCTTTGATAGCGTCGATGCGGTCGATAAGGGCATCCAGGTCCGGATAGAGGGTCGGTTCGCCGTTGGCGGTGACGGTGATGTCGTCGATGCCGGGATGTTCGGCCAGGGCGCTTTGCAGTTCGGCAATGATCTCGTCGACGCTGCTGCGCTGTGTCTGTATAGTGACCGGCGCGGCGGGGGCGAGCTCACAGTAGAGGCAGTCGAAATTGCACTGCTTGAGCCCGGGCGAGAGGTCGATGCCCAGGGAGGTGCCGAAGCGGCGGGAGTTGACCGGGCCGAAGATCGCGCTCATCGTTTAGACCGGCATGCCAGACGTCAGGCTTTGGTGCTGACGCGGTGGCACTCGTTGACGAAGTGGATGGCGTTTTCGACGGGAACGTCGGGGAGGATGCCGTGGCCGAGGTTGAAGATGTGGCGCTTGCCGCCCATCGTCTTCTGGATCACTTCGATACAGGCCGTCGTGGCTTCCTTGGAGTAGAGGCGGCACGGCTCCATGTTGCCCTGCAGGACGTACTTGTCACCGAGCTTCTCCTTGGCCAGGGCCATCGGCGTGCCCCAGTCGATGCCCATGACGTCAAAGTTGCCGTAGACGAGACCGCGTTCGATGAAGGCCGCGATCCCTTTGGGGAACATGATGACCGGGATGTGCGGGTACTTCGCTTTAAGGTACTCGGCGATCTCGACCATGTACTGCCAGGAGAACTCGTCGTATTTGCCCGGTTCGATCGCCGCGGCCCAGGAGTCGAAGATCTGCACGACGTCGACGCCGCTCTGGATCTGTTTCTCCATGTAGTACTTGACGACCTCGGTGACCTTTTTAAGGACGCTGTGCAGCAGTTCGGGGTTGGAGTACATCATCTTCTTGCAGATGTTGTACGTCTTTGTTCCCTGGCCTTCGATCATGTAGGTTGCCAGGGTCCACGGGGCACCGGTAAAACCGATCAGCGCCTTTTCGTCGCCGCGCGCGTCGAGCTGCTTGCGCAGCAGTTTGATGGTGTCATAGACGTAGGTGAGCTTGTCCGCTGCTTCCTCGCCGCCGAGGAGACGGTCAACGTCTGCCTGCGTTTCGATCGGGTCGCTGAATTTCGGCCCTTCACCTTTGACGAAGGAGAGGTCCATACCCATTTCATCGGGAATAACGAGAATGTCGCTGAAGAGGATCGCCGCGTCGACGCCGACGATGTCAAGGGGCTGGAGCGTAACCTCCGCCGCTTTTTCCGGATCGTGGCAGAGATTCAGAAAGCTGCCTGCTTTGGCACGGACTTCCATGTATTCGGGCAGGTAGCGGCCGGCTTGGCGCATCATCCAGACCGGGGTATACGGTGTCTCTTTTCCGAGGCAGGCATCGACGAAAATTTTACTCATTTATATTCCTATGGGTGTTGGATTTTGCGGGCGATCAGTGCTGATCGCCTTTATGCAGAAAATAGAGGGCGAGCGCCAGCAGCAGGATCGACCCCGAGAAGTAGAGCATCTCCAGCGCCCCGTTGAACTGGGTGTGCAGGACGCGCTGGAAGAAGTTGACGACGAGGACCATGACGATGACCTTGGCGATCTTGTCTTTGAGCTGGTCGAGGGAGTGGATCTGCAGCACCGAGGAGCTTTTGCCGTCCCCATCTTCGGCCGCATCGATCTTGGAGACGAAGAGTTCGTAGACCCCGAGGCTGAAGATCAGCAGTACGATGGCAATAAGATAGAGGTCGATGGCGCCGATGATGTTCGCCACGACATCTTCATGCAGGTGCTCCGGGTGGGCGTGGTGTGCGACAACGTCCCACACCATGACCAGGACATTCCAGATGTCGAGGCTGGCCACAACGAAGAGGATGATCGCGCCGATCAGCGAAAAAACAACGGCAAAGAGGGTAAAAAGGCGGCTGTTCCAGAGGCCGGATTCAAACATCTTCTCAAACATCCGCACCCCCCATCTCTACCCATTTCTGCGCGATGCGCACGGCATTGGTCGCGGCACCGACGCGGAGGTTGTCCGCGACGACCCACATGTGGAGCATATTGTCGCGGTAAAGGTCGTTTCTGATGCGCCCGACAAAGGTCTCGTTGCGGTCGACGCAGGCGGCCGGCATCGGGTAGATGCTCTCGGCAGGCTCGTCCTGAATGATGATGTTCGGGGCCTTGGAGAGGATCTCGCGTGCTTCGGCGGCATCGACGGCGCTGTCGAACGTCATCGTGAGCGCTTCGGAGTGGCCGCGCAGTACGGGGACGCGGACGCAGGTGGCGCTTAGTTCGACGGCTTTATGCATGATCTTCTTGGTCTCGTTGACCATTTTGATCTCCTCTTTCGTATAGCCGCTGTCGGTAAAGACATCGATCTGCGGAATGAGGTTCAACGCGATCTGGTGCGGGAACTTGTTATGTTCGCTTTCACCGAGGCGGAAGGCGAAGAAGTCCTGCATCTGCTGAACAAGCTCTTCCATGGCGGATTTGCCCGCACCCGAGGTCGCCTGGTAGGTACTGACATCGACGCGGACCAGGTCGAAGGCGTCGTCGAGGGGCTTGAGGGCCTGTACCATCTGGATGGTCGAACAGTTCGGGTTCGCGATGATCCCTTTTTTCTTCCATTCGCGGATATCTTCGGGGTTGACCTCCGGGACGACGAGGGGAACCTCTTCATCCATACGGAAATGGCTGGTATTGTCGATGACGACGGCCCCGGCCGCGGCGGCAAAGGGTGCGAATTTGGCCGAGACGGAACCGCCGGCACTGAAGAGGGCGATCTCGATCTCCTCTTCGTCAAAAACCGTTTCGGTCAGCTCCTTGATGACAAGCTCATCCCCGCGGAATTCGACGGTATTGCCGGCACTGCGGCTGCTGGCCAGCGGTACGAGCTTGGCCAGGGGGAAATCGATCTCTTCAAAAATGCGCAGGATCTCTTCGCCGACGGCACCGCTGGCGCCGACGACGGCTACGTTATATTTTTTCATGACTGTTTACTACCTCGTAAAATTATTCTAAATCAAATGATTGCTGTTCGGGCTCGATCTGGACATTTTCGATGTCGCCCTCTTCGCCGTCATCCTCTTCGTCTGTCACGGGCTCTTTTTTCGGACAGCGGGAGATGCTGACGACATCATCGCCTTTGACGATGTAGACGCCGCTCGTATTACGGCTCGACTTGGAGATGCTCTCCATGTCGACGCGGATCATCTTGCCGCCTTTCGTTAACGCCATCATGTCCATATTTTCGTTAACGATCACACAACCGACGACATGCTGGCCGGTTTTCGCATTGAGTTTCATTGCGATGACCCCGCTGCCGGCACGGTTGGTGAGGCGGTATTCGCCTGCTGTCGTCCGCTTGCCGATTCCCTTCTCACTGATAGTGAGGATCTCCTGCTCGTCGCTGTCGATGATGTTCGCATCAACGACGCGGTCGCCGTCATGCTTGAACTTGATACCGCGTACCCCGCGGGTACTGCGTCCCTGATCGCGGGTTTTCTCGATCTCGAACTTGATGCACTGTGCGTACTTCGTCAGGATGAAGAGGTACTTCGTCTCCGCGGTGGCGATTTTCGCCGTGATCAGCGTATCGTCGTCGTCGAGTACGATCGCACGCACCCCGTTGCTGCGGATGTTCGAGAACTCGCTGAGGTTGGTCCGCTTGACGATACCGTTCTCGGTAAAGAAGACCAGGGACTTCTCGTCGCTGAAGTCGGTCGTCGGGATGATCGACTGGATCTTTTCGTCCTGCTGGAGCTGGATCAGGTTGACGACGGCTTTTCCTTTGGCCGTACGGGAGCCTTCCGGGATACGGTAGACCTTCAGCCAGTGCAGCTGCCCGCGGTCGGTGACGAACATCAGCGTATCGTGGGTGTTGCAGGTGAAGAAGCTCTCGATGAAGTCATCCTCGTAGGTCGTGACGGCCGTTTTGCCTTTGCCGCCGCGGCGCTGTTTCTCGTAGTTCACCAGCGGCACGCGCTTGATGTAACCGCGGTGGGTGATGGTGACGACCATCGGCTCGTTCGGGATCAGGTCTTCGATATCGATGTCGTCGTAGTCATCTTCGATGTCGGTACGGCGCGGGTCGTTGTAGACCTCCATCACTTCGTTGAACTCTTCTTTGATGATGCCGCGGAGGACCTCTTCGCTGCGCAGGACGCTCTCGAGGTACTCGATGAGCTCGAGCAGCTCTTTGAGCTCGTTCTCGATCTTCTCGCGCTCGAGGCCGGTAAGCTTCTGCAGGCGCATGTCGAGGATCGCCTGGGCCTGGACCGGGCTGAAGTCGAACTCGCTAATGAGCCCCTCTTTGGCGGTTTCGGTGTCCTTGCTGGCGCGGATCAGCTTGATGATCGCATCGATGTGATCCAGCGCTTTCTTCAGACCCTCGAGGATATGCGCACGCGCCTTCGCTTTTTCGAGGTCAAAGATCGTACGGCGGATAATAACCGTTTTGCGGTGGTTGATAAAGTGGTTCAGCATCTCCAGGATCGGGAAGACTCTCGGCTCCTGGTTGAGGATGGAGAGCATGATGATCCCGAAGGTCGTCTGCATATTGGTCGACTTGAAAAGGTTGTTGAGGACGATCTCGCTCATCGCGTCGCGTTTGAGCTCGATGACGACACGGATCCCCTCGCGGTCGGATTCGTCGCGGATCTCGCTGATCCCCTCGATCTGCTTGTCCTTCACAAGATTGGCAATGCTTTCGATCAGGCGCGCCTTGTTGACCATGTACGGCAGTTCGTCGATGACGATGATCTCTTTTTTGCGGGTCTGCTCTATGTGGGTCTTCGCACGGACCTTGATGCGGCCGCGGCCGGTTTCATAGGCGTCGATGATCCCTTTTTTGCCGAAAATCGTTCCGCCGGTCGGGAAGTCCGGTGCCTTGATGTAGTGCATGATGTCCGGCAGCGTCGCTTTGGGGTTGTCGACAAGATGCACGAGGGCGGAGAGGACCTCTTTGGGGTTGTGCGGCGGGATGTTGGTGGCCATACCGACGGCGATACCGGAAGAGCCGTTGATCAGCAGGTTTGGGACGCGGGTCGGCAGGATCTCAGGCTCCTGCGTTGTCGCATCGTAGTTGTCGATCATGTTGACGGTCTCTTTGTCGAGGTCTTTGAGCAGTTCCCCGGCATACTTGGTCATGCGCGCTTCGGTATAACGCATCGCCGCCGCGTTGTCGCCGTCGATGGAACCGAAGTTCCCCTGACCGTCGACCAGGGTCATCCGCATGGAGAAGGGCTGGGCCATACGGACCAGCGCGTCATAGACTGCCGTGTCGCCGTGGGGGTGGTACTGACCGATGACGTCCCCGACGATACGGGCGGATTTCTTGTATTTTGCCCCGGCGGAGAGGTTGAGCTTGTCCATAGCGTAGAGAATTCGGCGGTGAACCGGTTTGAGACCGTCGCGTACGTCCGGAAGCGCCCGGCCGATGATGACGCTCATGGAGTAGTCGAGGTAGCTGCTCTGCAGACTCTCTTCAATATTGATATTTTCGATTTCGCTGTTGTCCAACAGTTCGCTCATTGCTTGTCCCACCTCGTACAGGAGCCTGCCGGCCCCGTGTTCTAAGATTTTTGGCGCTTATATTAACCTATATATACTTAAACACGACGGACAGGGGACGGGGACGGGATGGCGGTGATAAAACAGGAAGCGGCTGCCTAAAAAATAACCACCCATATCGAGTAAAAAGCCGACAAAATTGTATACTATTTTCATGAAACTTCCGCAGTCAAGGCTGCGAAAAAAGGATTAACCAATGAAGAAGTGGCTTTTGTCCATGATGATGCTTCTGCCGACGCTTGCGCTGGCAGAAGATGCTCCAACGCTCGATACAGGTGATACGGCCTGGATGATGGTGTCAACCGCATTCGTACTGCTGATGACGCCGGCAGGCCTGGCGCTCTTTTACGCCGGTATGACACGTACAAAGAACGTACTTAATACCTATGCAATGGTCATGGGTGCCTTTGTCGTTGCCTTCGTGGTCTGGGTCATTGCAGGCTACTCCATCGCCTTCGGTGCAAGCGAGAGCGCGGCACTGCAGAACGTGTTCGGCGGTTTCGGCAACGTCTTCCTTTCCGGTATCAACTGGTCTGACCTGTCCGGTTCCTACCCGACCTTCGTCTTCATCGCCTTCCAGGGTACGTTCGCAGCGATCACCGTTGCCATCGCATCCGGTTCCGCGATCGAGCGTATGAAGTTCTCCACATGGATGCTCTTCGTTGTCCTCTGGGGCCTGGTCGTTTACGCACCGATTACGCACATGGTATGGGGCGGCGACGGTGCCTACCTCTTCGATGAGGGTGCCCTTGACTTCGCCGGCGGTACGGTTGTCCACATGAACGGCGGTCTGGCCGGTCTGGTCCTGGCGATCATGCTCGGTAAACGTGCAGGTTACCCGAAATCTCCGATCAAGCCGGTGAGCATCATCCTCACTGCTGCCGGTGCAGCCCTGCTGTGGTTCGGCTGGTACGGCTTCAACGGCGGTTCCGCATTCGGTGCAAACGCCGTTGCAGGTCTCGCGGTTCTGACAACAACGATCGCTACGGCAGCTGCGGGTGTCACCTGGATGCTGATCGAGTGGTTCATGTTCAAGAAACCGACTCTGCTCGGTATCGCTTCCGGTATCGTTGCCGGTCTCGTCGCGATCACTCCGGCAGCCGGCTTCGTCGGTGTCGGCGGTGCCTTCATCGTCGGTATCGTCGGTGCACTCATCGGCTTCTTCGGTGTTGCTATCCTGAAAAAGAAACTGGGCTACGACGACAGCCTCGATGCATTCGGTATCCACTTCCTCGCCGGTCTGTGGGGTGCGATCGCTACGGGTATCTTCGCGCTCAATGACCAGGACCTCCTCTGGGACGGTCCGCTCAAAGCAAGCGGCGACCGTATGGGTCAGCTCTTCGTCCAGTTCGAGTCTGTCCTGATCGTCGGTCTGTGGACCCTGGTCGGTACGGTCATTGTCTACCTGATCTCCTCTGCGATCACCGGCGGTGCACGCGTTGATGAAGAGACGGAAACAATGGGTCTGGATGAGTCCATCCACGGCGAACGCGGATTCAACCTCTAATTGAACGGCTCGGGGGCTTCGGCTTCCGAACAGTGTTACAATACAAAGCACAAAAAGGATTGTCAGAATGAAAAAAGTAGAAGCGATCATCAAGCCGTTCAAGCTTGAGGATGTGAAGGATGCCCTGGCTGAGATCGGTATTACCGGTATGACGGTCAGCGAAGTGAAAGGGTACGGGCGCCAGAAAGGGCACAGCGAGCTCTACCGCGGTGCGGAGTACGTCGTTGACTTCCTGCCGAAAGTCAAAATGGAGATGGTCGTCGAGGCGGCATCGGTCGACCAGGTTGTCGACACGATCGTCGAAGCGGCACGCACCGGCAAGATCGGTGACGGCAAGATCTTCATCAGCGATGTCGAAAAGATTATCCGTATCCGTACCGGCGAATCCGGCTCCGAAGCGGTTTAAGCCTTTCATGGGCAGGCTTTTCCTGCCTTGAAAGTGAACACCGACTACCATTGTCAAGGCTTTGATGATTAATTAATAATCATGTGTCTAAAAAAAGATCATGGTTTTCTTGATAAGATTGCATTAGTCTTATGAGGAGAATACATGAAAAAAGTAGAAGCGATTATCAAACCGTTTCGTCTTGAAGAGGTAAAGGATGCGCTGGCGCAGATCGGGATCACCGGTATGACGGTCAGCGAGGTGAAGGGTTACGGACGCCAGAAAGGGCACAGCGAGCTCTACCGCGGGGCGGAGTACGTCGTCGATTTCCTTCCGAAGATCAAAGTGGAGCTGGTCGTTGACGACGAGCAGCTTGAGCAGGTACTTGATACCATCACGGAAGCGGCCCGTACCGGTAAGATCGGCGACGGCAAGATCTTTGTCAGCGGCATTGAAAAGGTGATTCGCATCCGTACGGGTGAAACCGGTTCCGAAGCGATCTAGGCGGCGCGATGGAAGATTTCGGTTATATTGTCGATACGCTCTTCGCCCTCTTTGCGATGACGCTGATCGTCTTTATGGTACCCGGTTTCGCGATGCTCGAAGCGGGGCTGGTCCGTACGAAAAACGTCACATCCGTTCTGACCGTCAATACGATGATCTATGCCGTGGCGTCGATGATGTTCCTGCTGGTGGGCTACGAACTGGCTTTCGGCAGCTGGGAAAACAGCGGGATGAGCATCTATGCCGCCTTCTTGTTCCAGATGGCCTTTGTCGGGAAGACGGTCAATATCATGAGCGGCGGGGTGAGCGAGCGGGTACGGATCCTGCCGATCGCGCTTTTTACCGTTTTGATGGGCGGGCTGATCTACCCGCTCGTTGTCAATGTCTCCTGGGGTGCCGACCTGCTGGCGGGGACCATGCTCGATCTGCATATGTACGACCTGGCAGGGTCGACCGTCATTCACTCGACGGGCGGCTGGGCGCTGCTGGCGGCCATCATGATCATGGGCCCGCGTAAAGGGCGCTATAAAGACGGCAAGATCCACGTCATCCCGGCGTCAAACATTCCCCTGGTCGTGCTGGGGGCACTGCTGCTGTGGATCGGCTGGTTCGGTTTCAACGGGGGCTCCGTCGGCTCTATCGCCAGTAAAGAGAATGCGGACACCGTGGCGCTGACGATCATGAATACCAATACGGCGGGCCTTTCAGGGGCGCTGATCGCCGGGATCTTCATGTATCTGCGCTACCGCAAGTTCGATATCACGATGATCCTCAACGGCGCACTGGGCGGTCTCGTGGCCATTACCGCCGGTCCGGATCTGTACAGCATCCATACGCCGATCCTCATCGGCGCCATCGGCGGGGCGCTGGTCGTTTTCGCCGTTCCGCTGTTTGACAAGCTGAAGCTGGACGACCCGGTCGGTGCCCTCTCGGTCCACCTGGTCAACGGCATCTGGGGGACCCTCGCGGTCGGTATTTTCGCCGCCGAACCCGAAGCGGGGATCACGTTCCTCGGACAGCTCAAAGGGGTCGCCGTCGTGGCGGTATTCGTCTTTACCGTCTCGTACGCGGCGATCTATATCATCAACAAGTTCCTGCCGTTCCGTGCCGGCGACGATGAGCAGGTCGAAGGGCTTGACGTCACTGAATGCGGTCTCGAGGCCTACCCGGAGTTCAAGCGGGCGTTCTAACCTTTTCGGGCATTCCCCGGAAACGGTACTCGCTTTTTTTCTTCAGGTTTTTTGTTCCCCTTCTTCTTTGCTTGTGCAAAGTAGAAGCCGAACCGGGAAGAAGAAAGCACAAAGGGCTGACGCCCTCGCCTATTCTCCATGCATCACGAATCTGCTCGATCCGCTAATGACCTTCTAAAACCTTGACAAAATAAATGGAAGCTGACAGGTTTCGCTTCACGCTTCACGCTTCACGCTTCACGCTTCACGCTTCACTATTCTACGGTCACGCTTTTCGCGAGGTTTCTCGGCATATCGACGTCGTTGCCGAGGCGGATGGCGATCTCCATGGAGAGCAGCTGCAGTACGACCATCATTTCGAAAAATTCCGGCATATAATGCGCGTGCGCGGCAATGGGGATGAAGTCGTCCGCCTTCTCAAACGGTTCATCGCTGATGGCACAGATCGTGGCGTCGCGTGCACTCAACTCCTCGACGTTGCTCTTTGTTTTGTCATAGAGCAGGTTCTTGGGCATCAGGGCGATCGTGAACAGTTCCGGGTCGGCCAGGGCGATGGGACCGTGCTTCATTTCGCCGCTGGGGTACCCCTCGGCATGGAGGTAGCTGATCTCTTTGAGCTTGAGGGCCCCTTCCAGGGCGAGGGGGAAGAAGATGTCGCGGCCGATGAAAAAGAAACCGTGCCCGTGCAGATAGCGCTTGGAGAGGCGGCGGATCCGTTCGTGCAGGTCGTCGTCGACTCTGACGACGGCCGGGATCTCGCGCAGCAGAGCGATCTGTTCGCGTATTGCTTCCGTGCCGATAATCCCTTTGGTCTGGGCGACGTAGAGGGAGAACATCCACAGTACCGCCATCTGTGTCGCGAAGGCCTTGGTGGAGGCAACTCCCTTCTCAATCCCGGCGCGGGTCAGGATGGCGGCATCCGCTTCACGGACCATGGAGGAGTTATCGACGTTGCAGATAACAAGGGTCTTCAGGCCCGCGGCCTTGGCCATCTTGAGGGTTTCAAGGGTGTCGGCGGTCTCTCCGCTCTGGCTGATGACGACGAAGAGCGTGTCGGAACAGAGCAGAGGTTCCTTGTAGCGCAGCTCGCTGGCGATTTCGACGGAGGTACGGATCTTGCCGAGGCGTTCGAAGAGATAGCTGGATGCGAGCGCGGCATGGTAACTCGTTCCGCAGGCACAGAGTTTGATTTCGTTGATACCGTCCAGCAGGGAAGGATCAAGCTCGTCGAAGACGATTGTTTCATCCGCAAGCCGCCCGATCAGGGTATCGGAGAGGACTTCGCTCTGTTCGTAGATCTCTTTTTCCATGAAGAATCTGAACCCCTCTTTCTGGGCGGAGAGTTTCGATTCCGGGAGGGCGGCGAAGCGCGGTACGACAGCGGTGCCGGTCGCATCTTCAAGGTGGATGGCTGTACGCGAGACAAAACCGAGCTGGCCGTCCTCGAGGTAGATGACCCGGCTGCATTTACCGATCAGTGCGGCGTCGGAGGAGCCGAAGAACTTCTCATCGCTTTCGTTCACCCCGACGATCATCGGGGAGCCGTGCTTGGCGAAAAAGATGGTATCGGGCATCTGTTTGGTGACGAGGAGGATCGCATAGGCCCCCTTGAGGCGGCTGACGGTTTCACGGAACGCCTGCATCGGCTCCATACCGCTGTTCATCAGGGATTCGAAGAGGTGAACGATAACTTCCGTGTCGGTCTGGCTCAGGAAGTGTACCCCGCCGGCGACCAGGGCATTTTTGAGCTCCTGGTAGTTTTCGATGATGCCGTTATGGACGACGTAGGAAGCGTCTCCCAGGTGGGGGTGGGCATTGATCTCGGTCGGTTTGCCGTGGGTCGCCCAGCGGGTGTGGCCTATTCCCGCGGCAAACCCGCTGGTGCTGAAGTCGGCCGTTTTGGCCTCCAGGTTGGCCAGCTTCCCGACCGCTTTGAAGTAGGAGAACTCATCGGCCTGCAGGACGGCGATCCCCGCGGAGTCGTAACCGCGGTACTCGAGCTCTTTGAGACCGTCGAGCAGAATGCCTTTCGTATCATGTTTTCCGAGGTAGCCGACGATGCCGCACATTACGCATTTCCTTTGCAGAGAAGGGGGATTAATCGATCGGCATTATTACACATATGCGGTGTTTTCTCGATTAAGAAATGGTCGCGTGCACGGCGCTTCGTCGTATGGATTTTGGCGGTGACGATCTGCATGTCCAGGGCATCGAGGCACTGGATGATAAAGGCCAGGAGTCCGCGCTGGTTCGCCGTGTGGACGGCAAGCTCGGCGAGGTTCTTGGAGTGTTCGCAGTCGATGGTGATCTCCTCGGGTTTGATGACGGGGGCCTCGAGGGCAACACTTCGCTGCATATCGAATGACTCTTCGACGACTTCACGGATGCTCTCATACATATCCGGTGTCGGTGTCTGGAGGAAATCGAGCTTGAAATACTTGACGTCGTCGAAGAGGGTGAAGACCTCCATCGAGACGACATCGAGGTAGCCCAGCCGCCCCAGCAGGTACGTGAGGTTCAGCGGGATCTTGCGCAGGATCTCGACGCTGAGCCCCGTACTGAAATCCAGCGCGTACTGGTACTCTTTCACTTCACGGGCACGCTGGGCGATCTGCAGGACCTCTTCCGGGCCGTGGAGGAAGAAGAAGATGTTCGATTCGACCGCGAGGATTTTTTTCTGCATCAGGCGGGGGAGGGCTTTGAAGGCGTCGAGCCGCTGGATGCGCTGTTCGACCTTGAGACGGCGTGCGGCATCGGTGATCCGCTCTTTTTCCTGGGCGACCTCAAGGGAGGAGTGGTAGAGCTCGTTGAGCAGTTTCGCATTGAATGCGTTGTAGGTCCCGGGCCCGACACCGCTCATATCCGCGTAGGTGAGAATGTAGAGCAGGGTCAGCAGCCGCGGCGTCCTGATGATGGACATGAATTTATAAAGCGTTTTTTCGCTGTGGATGTTGTGGCGCTGGGCGATGATGCTCATAAGGATATGGTGGCGGACCAGGAGGGTGGCATCGTCCGTCATTTCGGCACTGAAGCCCATCTTCTGCATGACCGGACGGATCAGTTTGACGCCGACCTCGCTGTGGTCGAGTTTCCTTCCTTTGCCTGCATCGTGCAGAAGCACGATGATCTTGAGCATCGTCCTGTCTTCAAGACTGATCGTGTCGTACAGGGCCTTGACATCGGGGTCATCGATGGATTCGAAGGCCTTGACGCACTGGATGGAGTGCAGGCCGACGGGGTAGTGGTGGTAGCCGTCGAACTGCGGCAGGAAAAGTGCCTTTTTAAGTGCGGGGATCAGTTCGGCGAGCACCCCGGCGTCGTAAAAGAGGCGGAGAAAACCGTAGGTGTGATCGCGTTCGAAGAGCTTGCGGAGCAGCTGTTTGACGGTTTTGCTCCGTGGATGCGGCACCGTCGTATAAGTGAACTGGCTGACAAAGCTGTCATCGAAACAGTAGGGGCGGTCTTCCAGGTTGATCAGGATGTTCAGCAGGGATTCGATCGGCTGTGCTTTGAGACGGAAGGAGGCAAACACTTTGTCCTCAGCGACGAAGATGCCGCGATGCACCCGCTGGCCCCGTAGTGCAGGCAGACGTGAGGAGTCGTAAAACATGGGCCTGATCATCTTGGCGACAAAGATGCTGCTGAAGTTGTGGATCCGCCACATCGCTTCGATGACCTGGGTGGCAAGCTTCATATCGTCGGAGAAGCCCAGCATTTTCCGTACCTTTGGCAGATACTCCAGGTTGAGCTGGTCGTTCTGTTTGCCGGAGACGAGGTGCAGGGCGCTGCGCACGCGGAAGATAAGTTCCAGTGCGATCCGGTACGCACGGTAGGACTCCTCGCTGAAGATGGTGCCGTCGAGCTCCTTGAGACTGGTGACGTCGAAGCGGGTTTTGGCAACCCAGTAAAGCAGCTGGGCATCGCGCATGCCGCCGACGCCCTCTTTGATATTGGGCTGCATGGAGACGGGGTATTTTCGACGGCGGCTCTGCGCTTCGGCGATCTTCGCCTCGATGAAACGGCGCGGCTCATAGCGGCGGATACGCCCGAGCTCTCGCTGGGTGGCGTGCCAGGTGTAGGTCGAGCCGACGATGAAGCGGGCCTCCATCATCGCCGTGCGGATGGTAATGTCCTCGTCGGCGGCATCGAAAAGTTCGGAAACCTTGTGGACCCGGTGGCCGAGCTTCAGACCGGCATCCCAGGCGAGGTAGAGGAACTTCTCGATGATCGCCTCGGTATTGTACCCCTCCAAGGGAACGTAGACGATCATCAGGTCGATGTCGCTGTAGACGGAGAGCTGTTCGCGCCCATAGCTGCCCAGGGCCATCAGGGAGATGGGGATGGCGTTGCGCATCGGCAGGTAGTTGCCGAACATCCGCCGGAGCACCGTTTTGTACATCTGGGTGATGAACTGGTCGAGGGCCTTGGTGTGGCGCACGAGGAAGTCTTTCCCCTGGGTCTGTTCGAAGAGATCGGGCAGCGAGTCGAGATAGACGCTGATCGCCTGCTTGAACCGTTTCGAGATCTCGAAGTCGCTGGCATTCTTCTCGATAAGGGTCTCAATATCTTCTACAAGTGTTTTCAAGGGGGCTGTTCCTCTGATGAAATCCTATTATTATAGTCGCTTTAGCCTTTGGAGGCGCTCATCTGGCTATAATGCGCGAAAAGAAAAGCAGAGAGTAAGCATGACGAAAATCGCAAACCGCCGGGTCGGCTTTGAAGAGGCGCTGGCGCTGTACGACGAAGATCTTTTCGCCCTGGGGGAACGCGCGGATGCACTGCGGCGCGAGCTGCACGGCGAGAAGACTTACTTCAATATCAACCGTCATATCAATCCGACCAACGTCTGCAAGGACGTCTGTAAATTCTGCGCCTACAGCGCCAGCCGCAAAAACCCCAACCCCTATACGATGAGCCATGAAGAGATCCTCGGGATCGTCGACGACATCGTTTCTCGCGATATCAAAGAGGTGCATATCGTCTCCGCCCACAACCCGGAGACGGGGCTGCAGTGGTACCTGGACATCTTCCGTAAAATCAAGGAGAAATACCCGCAGCTTCACGTCAAGGCGCTGACGGCGGCGGAAGTGCACTTCCTTGCCGAGGAGTACGGCAAAAGCTACGACGAGATACTCGACCTGATGGTCGAGAACGGCGTCGATTCGATGCCCGGCGGCGGTGCGGAGATCTTTGACGAGGGGGTCCGCGACTATATCTGCAAGGGGAAAGTGACCTCCGAACAGTGGCTGGAGATCCACCGCAAGTGGCACGAACGGGGCAAAAAGAGCAACGTGACGATGCTGTTCGGCCATGTCGAGGAGCGTAAGCACCGCATCGACCATATGATGCGCATCCGTGATCTGCAGGACGAAACCGGCGGCTTCAACTGCTTTATCCCGCTCGTGTACCAATCCGAGAACAACTTCCTGAACGTCAAAGAGTTCATCACGGCAAACGAGATCCTCAAAACGATGGCCATAAGCCGTATCGTCCTCGACAATGTCCCCAACCTCAAAGCCTACTGGGTGACGTCGACGGTGAACCTCGCCCTGGTGGCGCAGGAGTTCGGGGCAAACGACCTCGACGGTACGATCGAAAAAGAGTCCATCAACTCCGCCGCCGGCGCCAAAAGTGCCAACGGTGTCGACCTTGAGGAGTTCGTCCACCTGATCAAAGAGAGCGGATTCACCCCGGTTGAGCGCGACAGCCTCTATAACGAACTGAAAGTCTGGTAAGGTATAATCTTCGCATGGTATTAATGATCGACAATTACGACAGTTTTACGTACAACATCGTGCAATACTGCCTTGAACTCGGCGCGGACCTGAAAGTCATCCGGAACGACGAGATGACGGTGGAGGAGATCGCGGCGCTCCAGCCGGAGAAGATTATCATCTCACCGGGCCCGGCAACCCCGGATGAAGCGGGGGTGAGCCTGGCCGTCATCGACTATTTCAAAGATGAGGTACCGATCCTCGGTATCTGCCTTGGGCATCAGAGTATCGCGCAGGTTTTCGGCGGGAACGTCGTGCGCGCAGCAAAAATGATGCACGGTAAGACGTCGGTGATGGAGTGCGAGACCGGCTGCGCGATCTTCAAGCACCTTCCGGAGTTTTTTACGGCCACCCGTTACCACTCCCTGATCGTCGAAAAAGCGGGCCTGCCCGAGACGATCGTGCCGACAGCCTACAGCCAGGACGACCATGAGATCATGGCACTGCAGATCAAAGACAAGCCCATCTACGGCGTGCAGTTCCACCCCGAATCGATCATGAGCGAGTTCGGGCACGAGATACTGGACAACTTTCTCAAACTATGACCCCACGTCTGGCGCTCTTTCTCCTGCTCGGGATCGATGCGGCCATCCTGCTATTTGAGGCCTCCTCCCTCTCTCTGACCTACCACGGCGCCAAACTGCTCTACGACTACGAACCGTCCGTCATGACACGGATCATTCAGGGGTCGATTGCCCTCTTCGGTCAGAATGACGTGGCGCTGCGCCTGCCGATGATCCTGATGAACCTGGCAAGCGCACTGCTGCTTTACAAGGTGGCAAAGCCCTACGGTAAACACGGCAGGGAACGGGTCTGGCTTGTCGCCGTTTTCCTGCTGCTGCCGGGTGTGATCAGCTCTTCGCTGCTGGTGGATAATGCTGCGCTGGTGACCCTGGGCCTTTTCTTCTACCTTTACCTGGAACAGCGGTTTGGGAGGAGGGCGGATCTGCTCCTCCCGCTGCTGGCGCTATGCGATGTAGCCTTTACCCTGCTGTTCATGGCACTGGCACTGCAGGCATTCCATGCGAAACGCTACCG
Source organism: Sulfurimonas sp. HSL-1656 (assembly GCF_039645585.1). Lineage (NCBI taxonomy): Bacteria > Pseudomonadati > Campylobacterota > Epsilonproteobacteria > Campylobacterales > Sulfurimonadaceae > Thiomicrolovo > Thiomicrolovo subterrani. The sequence goes on along the minus strand of NZ_CP147915.1, from coordinate 2,163,832 downwards.
CTTCGTCGGTGCCTATCTTCTGTTGTCCGTTGTCACCGTATGGGCCTTGGGTTTCAATACGGGGGGCGTGCCGCAGAACCAGTTCCTCGATATGATGGGGCTATATGCGGCGGTCTTTTCCCCTGTCGTCTTCGTCTACCTGGTCTACGTGCTCTACCGCCGTTACGTGACGGGGCAGCTGGACCTTCTCCTGGCCATCGCGACGTCGGCCCTGGTGCTCTCCCTGCTGCTCTCTTTCAGGCAGCGTATCGAGATCGAGCAGTTTGCCCCCTTTATGATGGTGGCCCTTCCGCTGGGCATGCAGACTTTTTATCACTCCTACCGGGTCAGACTCCGGCCCTTCCGTAAACGTTACCGGCTGCTGTTTACGCTGGCGATGGCACTGCTGGTCGTGAATGCGGGTGCCGTTTTCTTTAATAAAGCGGCGTACCTTTTTATCGATGAGCCGTCGCACTATTTTGCCTACCGCACGCACATTGCCAAGGAGCTGGCAGAAGCGCTCAAAGCGCGCAATATCTTCTGTGCGACGCTCCCGAAGAACCGGGCCATGCAGCTGCGTCTGCGTTTCTACGGGATCGGAGAGTGCGAAGAGACGGTCATCCGCTCTGAAAGGCTCCCGGGACACAAAAGTGTAACAATTCGTTACTATAATGTGCCGGTAGCGACTTTTTATGTTACTAAATTACTCAAAAATTAATTCCACGACCTCCCGGGAAAGTCTCAAGCAGGGGTGAGAGATCATCCGTGATATAATCCAAACCAAAAGATTTTCAAGGAGTTGAAATGGCTCAAAGAGCGATTCGTGAATACGACGGTAAAGCCATCTTTGCCCGCCACTGGGAAAAATATTTCAGCGGTTTTCACTATGGATTCAAATCAGTTCTTGTCACCAGCGGTGCGGAACTGAAAGCGAAAGCCGAGGAGCACGGTTTTGAGTGGCTGAAGCAGGAGCCGCTCGTCGCGAAGCCGGATATGCTGTTCGGTAAACGCGGTAAAAACGATCTCGTTCTCTTCAAGACGAACAAGCCGGGTGACGTTACCCTGGCAGATGCAGCGGCATGGATCGATGAGAAGATGTCCCATGACGTCACGCTGCTTTCCGGTCAGCACGGACGCCTGACGCACTTCGTCGTCGAGCCGTTCACACCGCATACGCAGGAGCAGGAGTACTATATCTCCGCAACGACCGTCGGCGAAGACGACGTCCTTTACATGTCCGCAGAGGGCGGTATGGAAGTCGAAGAGGGCTGGGACGAGAAGGTCAACGAGGTCCACATCCCGATCAACATGAGCGATGCGGATATGGAGCATGCCGTCCGTGCTAACGTTCCTGCGGATATTCCGGCTGCAAACAAAGAGTCTTTCACCTCTTTCGCGATCGCATTCTTCAAGTTCTACCGTGACCTGAACTTTGCTTACCTTGAAATCAACCCGATCGTCATGCTCGCCAACAACGAAATGGCCATTCTTGACCTCGTTGCACGCCTGGACGATACAGCAGGCTTCATGATGGGTGACGCATGGTGCGATGCAGAGTACCCGACGGCATTCGGTATGGAAGACCAGTCCCCGGAAGAGAAAGCGGTTGCTGAAGCCGATGCGAAATCCGGTGCTTCCCTGAAACTGACGATCCTCAACCCGCTCGGCCGTATCTGGACGATGGTTGCGGGCGGCGGTGCGTCCGTCGTTTACGCGGACACCATTGCCGACCTCTCCGGCGACGTCAAAGACCTCGCGAACTACGGAGAATACTCCGGTGGTCCGACAACGGGTGAAACGAAGTTCTACGCCGACACACTCCTTGACCTGATGACACGTCACAAAGATGCCCAGGGCCGTGACAAGATCCTCATCATCGGCGGTGCGATTGCAAACTTTACCGACGTTGCGAAGACCTTCACGGGTATTATCCAGTCGTTCGAAGAGTATGCGGATAAGATGAAAGAACACAACACGCGTATCTATGTACGCCGCGGCGGACCGAACTACGAGAAAGGTCTCAAAGACATTAAAGAAGCGGCAGACCGTCTTGGCCTGTATATCGAAGTCTATGGGCCGGAAACACACGTAACCGATATCGTGCGTATGGCACTTGAGAAGTAAGGAGAGAAGAATGGGTGCACTGTTTACAAAAGACACACAGGCAATTTTCTGGAATAACAACGCAAGCGCGATCCAGCGTATGCTGGACTATGACTATGTCATCAATCGTGCAACACCGTCAGTCGCGGCGATCGTCGCACCGACTTCCAGCAATAAATTCGAGAAGTTCTTCTACGGGCCGGACGAAATTATGGTCCCGGTTTACCGCAACACGACCGATGCGGCGAGCGCGTTCCCGAACGCAGACGTCCTGCTGAACTTCGCCTCTTTCCGTACGGCGTATGACGTCACGATGGAAGCGATCGGTCTCAAGGGCCAGTTCAAAACGATCATGGTTACGGCCGAAGGTATCCCGGAGCGTCTGGCCCGCGGCATGAACCAGGCTGCACGTGACGCAGGTGTTACGGTTATCGGACCTGCGACGGTCGGCGGTATCGCACCGGGCGCATTTAAAATCGCCAACGTCGGCGGTACGATCGAGAACATCATCAACTCTAAACTGCACCGTGCAGGTTCCTGTGGCCTTGTCACACGTTCCGGCGGTCTGTTCAACGAGCTTTCCAACATTATTTCCATCAATGCCGACGGTATTGCGGAGGGTGTTGCGATCGGTGGTGACCGTTTCGTCGGTTCCGTCTTCATCGACAACCTCCTGCGTATGCAGAACAACCCGCAGGTCAAATACATGATCCTGCTCGGTGAAGTCGGTGGTACGGAAGAGTACAAAGTGATCGAAGCGGTCAAGTCCGGCAAGATCACAAAACCGATCATCGCATGGTGTATCGGTACGATCGCGAAGCACTTCAGCTCCGGCGTTCAGTTCGGTCATGCGGGTGCATCCGCAAATGCCGATGCCGAAACGGCAGCAGCGAAAAATGCGGCAATGGCAGAAGCCGGTATCTATGTACCGGAATCTTTCAACGATCTTCCGGCGAAGATCAATGAAGTCTATACAAAACTGAAAGCAGAAGGCGTCATCGGCGAAATCGAAGAGCCTGCACTGCGCGAAGTACCGAAAGTCCGCCGCAAGAAAGAGTTCATCTGTACGATCTCTGACGACCGCGGTGACGAAGCGACGTACGCAGGCTACCCGATCAGCTCTGTCGCAACGCCGGATACCGGTTTCGGCATCGGTGACGTTGTTTCACTGCTGTGGTTCAAGAAACGCTACCCGAAATGGGCGACGGACTACATCGAAACCGTCATGAAAACTGTTGCAGACCACGGCCCGGCGGTTTCCGGTGCACACAACGCGAAAGTCACTGCGCGTGCCGGCAAAGACGTTATCTCTGCGCTGGTCACTGGTCTTCTGACTATCGGACCGCGTTTCGGCGGTGCGATCGATGACGCGGCGCGCTACTTCAAGTATGCGAACGATAACGGTATGAGCCCGGCAGAATTCATCGCCTACATGAAAAAAGAGGGCAAAACGATCTCCGGTATCGGTCACCGTATCAAGTCCGTCCGTAACCCGGACCTGCGCGTTTCCGGTCTGAAGAAGTTTGCGGCAGAAAACTTCCCGGCGACTCCGCTGCTTGACTTCGCTCTTGAAGTCGAGAAGCTGACGACGTCCAAGAAGGATAACCTGATCCTGAACGTCGACGGTACGATCGGTATTCTTATGGTCGACATGTGGCGTGCGCTCGGCTACTCCGAAGAGGAAATCGACGGCTTCATCGACGCGGGTGCGCTTAACGCATTCTTCGTGGTCGGCCGCTCGATTGGCTTCATCGGTCATATCCTGGACGAAAAACGTCTCGGGATGCCGATGTACCGCCACCCGATGGACGACATTCTTTACAACGTCGAAAAAGCGGAAGAGCTCTAAAAAGCACCGTTCGACAAAATGTAATGCCTCCGGGGAAGCGCAACGCGCACTTCCCCGGATTTCTTCCCACAATCTTCACCATCCCCGCTTCTGTTTTCTTATGTTATAATGACCTATCATCCAAATAAAGATAGGAACCTCAATGAGAAAATCTGCTTTTACAATGATCGAACTGGTCTTCGTTATTGTTGTCGCCGGAATACTGGCAGCGGTGTTTATTCCACGTATGGAGCGAGATAACATTGCAGAAGCTGCTTACCAGGTTGCCAGACATATCAGACTGACACAACACCATGCAATGGTTGAAGACCGTTTTAATGATGCACCTGCAGGTGTGGACTGGAGAGAGACAAACTGGCGAATCACCTTTGTGAATGGTACAAGCGGCGAATGCTACCAGATCCATGCAGACCGGGATGGTAACGGAGGGACTCCGGCAAGTAGTGAAATGGCAGTCGATCCAATGACCAAAAAAGGTCTGTTCGGTGGATCATCCTGTAATGGGACAAATGATGATGTATTGTTGTGGAAAAGCTTCGGCATTAATGCAGTGACGGTATGTGGGGTGGCGACATCCTCCGCGGGTATAAAGAATCTGGCTTTTGATCACCTGGGCAGAGTCGGACAGATCAGTGGCAATACGATGAACCTGCTGGCAAATGATTGTACCGTCCATTTGACCACAAGCGACGGACACAGTGCGGATGTTCTGGTGACCAAAGAAACGGGCTTTGTCAAAGTGGCAAATATTGACGGAACTGCACTGTAAAAGAGTGTATTTTCGGAATTTCGAAAAAAAATGAAAATTTCCGCAAAAACCTCTTGACATTGCTTTTGAAATCCCCTATAATTCCCGTCCACAAACGATGAGAGGCATCGAAAAGAGGCCTATCTAGCGGGACTTCGGGTTGAAGATCGCGAAAGTTTGAGATCATTGAAAACTAAGCAAGTGGGATGGACAGACAAGGTCTGGAAGTCTTACTTAGATAAGACACAATTTAACCGTCTATTACTATTTATAGTGATAGACACTATACAGCCAATGATTTTATATCTTGGGCTGGATCAGTAATCGCTTCATTTATGAAGCGTCTTTTCAATTATGGAGAGTTTGATCCTGGCTCAGAGTGAACGCTGGCGGCGTGCTTAACACATGCAAGTCGAACGGTAGCAGGATAGTGCTTGCACTATTGCTGACGAGTGGCGCACGGGTGAGTAATGTATAGGTTACGTGCCCCATAGTCTGGGATAGCCACTGGAAACGGTGATTAATACCGGATACTCCTGTTCGCAGGGAAAGTTTTTCGCTATGGGATCGGCCTATATTGTATCAGCTTGTTGGTGAGGTAAGAGCTCACCAAGGCGATGACACATAGCGGGTTTGAGAGGATGATCCGCCACACTGGTACTGAGACACGGACCAGACTCCTACGGGAGGCAGCAGTGAGGAATATTGCACAATGGGGGAAACCCTGATGCAGCAACGCCGCGTGGAGGATGACGCATTTCGGTGTGTAAACTCCTTTTATTAGGGAAGAAAATGACGGTACCTAATGAATAAGCTCCGGCTAACTCCGTGCCAGCAGCCGCGGTAATACGGAGGGAGCAAGCGTTACTCGGAATCACTGGGCGTAAAGGACGCGTAGGCGGGTTTTTAAGTCAGGTGTGAAATCCAATGGCTCAACCATTGAACTGCACTTGAAACTGGGAACCTAGAGTATGGAAGGGGCAGATGGAATTAGTGGTGTAGGGGTAAAATCCGTAGATATCACTAGGAATACCGAAAGCGAAGGCGATCTGCTGGGACATAACTGACGCTGAGGCGTGAAAGCGTGGGGAGCAAACAGGATTAGATACCCTGGTAGTCCACGCCCTAAACGATGAATGCTAGTCGTCGGGGTACTCGTTACTTCGGTGATGCACTTAACAGATTAAGCATTCCGCCTGGGGAGTACGGTCGCAAGATTAAAACTCAAAGGAATAGACGGGGACCCGCACAAGTGGTGGAGCATGTGGTTTAATTCGAAGATACACGAAGAACCTTACCTGGCCTTGACATTGATAGAATTCTGTAGAGATACGGAAGTGCCAGTTTACTGGAGCTTGAAAACAGGTGCTGCACGGCTGTCGTCAGCTCGTGTCGTGAGATGTTGGGTTAAGTCCCGCAACGAGCGCAACCCTCGTCCTTAGTTGCCAGCAGTTCGGCTGGGCACTCTAAGGAGACTGCCTTCGCAAGGAGGAGGAAGGTGAGGACGACGTCAAGTCATCATGGCCCTTACGGCCAGGGCTACACACGTGCTACAATGGGACGTACAGAGAGTTGCGATACCGCGAGGTGGAGCCAATCTCATAAAGCGTCTCTCAGTTCGGATTGTACTCTGCAACTCGAGTGCATGAAGCTGGAATCACTAGTAATCGTAGATCAGCTAAGCTACGGTGAATACGTTCCCGGGTCTTGTACTCACCGCCCGTCACACCATGGGAGTTGATTTCACCCGAAATCGGGAAGCTAAAGTAGCTACCGCTTACGGTGGAATCAGCGACTGGGGTGAAGTCGTAACAAGGTAACCGTAGGAGAACCTGCGGTTGGATCACCTCCTTTCTAGAGTAACCGGGCACCATTCGTTTGGTGGCCCGAAGAGAAAATCTCACATTTCAGATTGTGTCTGTCCGCTTGCTTGCTTAGTTTTCAGTGATCTATGTTCTATTGAATTAGAAATGCCGAGAAGGGGCCTATAGCTCAGCTGGTTAGAGTGCACCCCTGATAAGGGTGAGGTCGGAGGTTCAAGTCCTCCTAGGCCCACCAGGATCACTATGTGGGGAATTAGCTCAGCTGGGAGAGCGCCTGCTTTGCACGCAGGAGGTCAGCGGTTCGATCCCGCTATTCTCCACCACGAAGCCTAATACGAGTACTTGATGAAGTATTCATATTAGACTTCTTAGTGTATAAGAGTCTAAAACGTTCATTGAATTATCATTGTTAAAGTCAACAAATATTTATGAAGATTACTTCGTAAGTATTGCAACTACAATTAAATATTACAGTCTTATTCATATTGAGTAAGGCAGTAAGCGCTAATTAGAATAAAGATATTAAGAGCTATAGGTGGATGCCTAGGCTGGTAGAGGCGATGAAGGACGTACTAGGCTGCGATAAGCCTCGGGGAGCTGCCAAGAAGCTTTGATCCGGGGATTTCCGAATGGGGCAACCCGGCATGGCGCGAGTCATGTCACCCTGCGGGGAGCGAACCAAGGGAAGTGAAACATCTCAGTACCTTGAGGAAAAGAAATCAACCGAGATTCCCAGAGTAGCGGCGAGCGAAATGGGACTAGCCCTAAAGCGTGTAGTGTGTTAGCAGAATCCTTTGGAAAGAGGAGCCATAGAAGGTGATAGCCCTGTAAGCGAAAACTATCTACATGTTATTCGAGTAGGTCGGGACACGTGTTATCTTGACTGAACATGGGGGGACCACCCTCCAAGGCTAAATACTACTACCAGACCGATAGCGAACCAGTACCGTGAGGGAAAGGTGAAAAGAACCGTGGTGAACGGAGTGAAATAGAACCTGAAACCTATAGCTTACAATCATTCGGAGCCCCATTCTTTATGAGGGGTGACGGACTGCCTTTTGCATAATGAGCCTGCGAGTTGTGGTATCTGGCAAGGTTAAGCGAACGCGAAGCCGTAGCGAAAGCGAGTCTTAATAGGGCGATTAGTCAGATGCTGCAGACCCGAAACTGAGTGATCTATCCATGAGCAGGTTGAAGCCGGTGTAAGAGCCGGTGGAGGACCGAACCGATGGGCGTTGAAAAGCCCCCGGATGACTTGTGGATAGGGGTGAAAGGCCAATCAAACTCAGTGATAGCTGGTTCTCTCCGAAATATATTTAGGTATAGCCTCGAGCATTAGCATACAGGGGTAGAGCACTGACAGGGCTAGGGCTGCTCACCGCGGTACCAAACCCTATCAAACTCCGAATACTGTATGTGTAACCTCGGGAGTCAGGCGGTGGGTGATAAAATCAATCGTCGAGAGGGGAACAACCCAGACTAGCAGCTAAGGTCCCTAAGTTACATCTAAGTGGAAAAGGATGTGGAGTTGCTGAAACAACCAGGAGGTTGGCTTAGAAGCAGCCATCCTTTAAAGAAAGCGTAACAGCTCACTGGTCTAGCGATTCTGCGCCGAAAATATAACGGGGCTAAGATGTACACCGAAGCTCTAGACTTAGTTTTACTAAGTGGTAGGAGAGCGTTCCATTCAGCGTTGAAGGTATACCGGCAAGGAGTGCTGGAGCGGATGGAAGTGAGCATGCAGGCATGAGTAGCGATAAAAGCAGTGAGAATCTGCTTCGCCGTAAACCCAAGGTTTCCTACGCGATGCTCGTCATCGTAGGGTTAGTCGGGACCTAAGTCGAGTCCGAAAGGGGTAGACGATGGCAAATCGGTTAATATTCCGATACCGACTGTAGAGCGTGATGGAAGGACGCATAGGGCTAAACGAGGTCACTGATGGAATAGTGGCTCGAAGGATGTAGGTTGTAAGGTAGGCAAATCCGCCTTACATGAGACCGAGATCTGACAGGCTGTCGACGCTCTTCGGAGCAGAAACAGAATCGTTGATGCCGTCGTGCCGAGAAAAGTTTCTAAGCATATCTACAGTCGCCCGTACCGTAAACCGACACAGGTGGGTGAGATGAGTATTCTAAGGCGCGTGGAAGAACCCTGGTTAAGGAACTCTGCAAACTAGCACCGTAACTTCGGAATAAGGTGTGCCCGTTGTACGTGAAACCCCTGCGGGTGGAGCGGAAGCGGGTCGCAGCAAAGAGTCCCTCCCGACTGTTTACCAAAAACACAGCACTCTGCCAACACGTAAGTGGATGTATAGGGTGTGACGCCTGCCCGGTGCTCGAATGTTAAAAGGATCCGTTAGCTTTGCGAAGCGGTGAATTGAAGCACGAGTAAACGGCGGCCGTAACTATAACGGTCCTAAGGTAGCGAAATTCCTTGTCGGTTAAATACCGACCTGCATGAATGGCGTAACGAGATGGGAGCTGTCTCAACCAGGGATCCAGTGAAATTGTAGTGGAGGTGAAAATTCCTCCTACCCGCGGAAAGACGGAAAGACCCCGTGCACCTTTACTATAGCTTGACACTGCTATTGGGATATTCATGTGCAGGATAGGTGGGAGCCGTTGATTTAGTGACGCCAGTTGCTAATGAGGCACCCTTGAGATACCACCCTTGAATATTCTGATAGCTAACTGCGCAGAGTTATCCTCTGTCAGGACAATGTCTGGTGGGTAGTTTGACTGGGGCGGTCGCCTCCTAAAAAGTAACGGAGGCTTACAAAGGTTGGCTCAGATGGGTTGGAAATCCATCGTAGAGTATAATGGCATAAGCCAGCCTGACTGTGAGACATACACGTCGAGCAGAGTCGAAAGACGGTCATAGTGATCCGGTGGTTCTGTGTGGAAGGGCCATCGCTCAAAGGATAAAAGGTACGCCGGGGATAACAGGCTGATCTCCCCCAAGAGCTCACATCGACGGGGAGGTTTGGCACCTCGATGTCGGCTCATCGCATCCTGGGGCTGGAGCAGGTCCCAAGGGTATGGCTGTTCGCCATTTAAAGCGGTACGCGAGCTGGGTTCAGAACGTCGTGAGACAGTTCGGTCCCTATCTTCCGTGGGCGTAGGAGAGTTGAGGAGAGCTGACCCTAGTACGAGAGGACCGGGTTGGACGAACCACTGGTGCACCGGTTGTCCTGCCAAGGGCACCGCCGGGTAGCTACGTTCGGATGTGATAACCGCTGAAAGCATCTAAGCGGGAAGCCAACTCCAAGATGAACTCTCCCTGAAGGACGCATGAAGACTACATGCTTGATAGGCTGGGTGTGTACGCAGAGCAATCTGTTTAGCTGACCAGTACTAATAGTCCGTTCGTCTTTTTTCCCTAAAATTAGTGTCTTACTGCCTTACTCAGTATGAGCTGTAATAGCTGTAGTTGCAACCGTTGACTTTAACAATCATATTTTATGCTAACCCTTAGCATAAAACATACATAACCGACACGCAGTCGGATCCAAGAGCTTCTCGAAGCTTTTCGATCCGATTGTCCAGGTGGCTATAGAGAGAGGGAAACGCCCGGCCCCATTCCGAACCCGGAAGCTAAGCCTCTCATCGCTGATAATACTGACCCTTGCAGGGTTGGGAACGTAGGTCGCCGCCTGGTTCTCGGATTTATCCTTCTACTTACAATTTACAATCAATCATCAAATACCTTACTTCTAATCAATCACTTGGCATCAACTGCATTAGCCTATTTCTATCTCTGCTACTGTGCTCTAGGGAATATAGATCTTGTCGATCAGTTCCTCATACTCTTTTTTCGCATCACTGTCGATTGTTATCCCGCCGCCGCTCTTGTAGACCAGTCCATTCGATGTCTGTTCGATATAGCGGATGGATACGGCACTATAGAGGTTTTTGCCGTCAAAATAGCCGAATACCCCTGTAAAATAACCGCGTTCGTACCCTTCAATCTCTTTGATAATCTCTACGGTTCGTTTTTTCGGTGTACCGCTTATACTTCCCGCAGGCAAAAGGGATCGCAGGATCTCTTCGATGCGGGTAGGCCATGTGTTTTCCAACTGTCCGGATATCTGCGAGCTAACCTGCAGTAGCTCTTTTGCTCCGGCTTTGATCCTGTCGATATAGCGGAACTTTTCGACACGTATATTGGATGCCACAATGCCAAGGTCGTTACGCAGGAGGTCGACGACCATCAGGTGCTCCGCCATCTCTTTTTCATCGCCAAGGATTGTTGCTTCAGCATCACGAAGAGATGCGTCAATGGTGCCTTTCATTGGATAGGTATAGATCTTGTCATCAATGATTTCAATAAATTTTTCCGGAGAAAAGCAGACGAACTTATTTTTGAAGCGAATTTTGAAAGGGGCATTGGCCTTCTGGTAGATTGTATGGAGCGTTTCAGTGCATTTGATAGGTGTAGGCTGGGTCAGGTTGAGGAGATAGGTCTCTCCGCAACGAATGTACTCCTGTACGTTGTCCAATTTTGCTTTGTAGGTCTCAAAATCAACAGGCTTTTTATCCAGCGTAGAAGCATGTGGCGTGCCTGAGGCATGAAAAGAAAATTCGATGTCTTCATCCGACAGGGTATCCAGGGGATAGCAGGTGAGACTTTTCCCTTCGAAGTCGGATAGAAAAAAGAAAGGCGTGGCGACTGCGCAGAGGGAATTGAGACTAGCGGTTGCCATCAAGGATCAGTTTTTTGAGCACGGCCATACGTACGGAAACACCGTTTGAGACCTGTTCAAGGACTTTGCAGCGGGGATCGGCCAGAAGGTCGTCATCGATATCGATATTGCGGTGTACCGGCCCTGGATGCAGGATGATGATGTCGCGGTCGCCGACCAGCTCTTTGGTGATACAGAAGTCGCTGGCATAATCCTGCAGCGAAGCGTAACTGGGCTGGGAGTGGCGCTCCGTCTGGGTACGTAGGCTCATGATGACGTCGACATCGTCCATCACGTCATGCAGGTGGTAGGTGGAAGGAAGTTCGGTCTGCGGCATGAATTGCGGCGGGCTGACAAGGGTGACCTTCATACCGAAGCGCTGCAGTAGCTCGATATTGGAGTTTGCGACCCGCGAGTTCTTGATATCACCGACGATGGCGATACGCTTACCGTTGACGTCCCCGAAATGTTTGCGCAGGGTATAGAGGTCGAGCAGGGCCTGTGTGGGGTGGGCGTGGGCCCCGTCGCCTGCATTGATGATGGCGGCACGGGTATGGTTGGAGAGTATTTTCGGGACCCCGGCATTGGCATGGCGGACGATAATGGCATCCGGCCCCATGGCATCTAGGTTCATGGCCGTATCGACAAGGGTCTCCCCTTTTTTCGTGGAGCTTTTGCCGACATCGAGGTGGACGACTTCCGCACCGAGTCGCTTGGCCGCAATTTCGAAGGAGCTGCGGGTCCGTGTCGAGTTTTCAAAAAAGAGGGTGATGATGATGCGGTCCTGCAGAATACGGTGAAAACCGCCCTGTGCATAGAGATCCGCATCGTTGTAAAGGGAGAGAATCTCTTCTGTGCTGAAGTCGTCGGTACGGATGAGATGCTGCATAGACCCTCTTTATTTTTGGAGAATTATAGCAAAAGCGCGTCGCAAAGTTGCTCAATATCGTCTTCGAGACGGTGCCATCCGGGTGCGGCCGTATCGAACCAGGGGCGGGACGTCTCATCGAAGCCCATATCGCCTTCCCGGCAATTCAATACCCATTCGGATGCGATGCCGCGCCGTTCGAGCGCTTCGAGGCTGAGACGCAGGTCGTTGATGCCGCCCAGACGGCAGTGGGCAACGAGCAGTGCCTTGGCACGGTAGCGGGGAATCAGGTCGATCATATCCGTTTCGGCATCAACGGGTACGAGAAGTCCGCCGGCCCCTTCGATCAGGCAGACATCGCAGATCGCGTCCATCGCCTCGACGGCACGGTCGATGGCGTCCCAGTCGATGGGTGTGTCCCCTCTGGCGACATAGGGGGCGGCCGGCAAGGCAAATTGCACGGGAACGATATCGTCGATGTCGAGCGCCCACGCCTGGGGATTGAGCTGCTTGAGGTCCTGCAGCAGCAGGGTGCCGTCTTCGGGGAGGTTCTGAACACCGGTTTCAATCGGCTTGATCACGCCGATGCGCAGCCCACGCGCGCTCAGTGCGTGCATCAGCTTCCGAGTCGTATAAGTTTTGCCTATCTCCGTATTGGTCGCTGTGATAAAAATGTGTTGCGCCACCTAAACCTCTTTCAGCTATAATGTGCCAATTCTACAATCAACAGGTTTAAAGCAATGAATCGTTTTGAAGCGTTTACGACACAGTTCGTGCAGGGAACGGGAGCGAAAGAGGGGGCCATATCACCCGTCATCGCCAACTCGGCGGCCTTTGCATACGGGGACCCGGAGACGGCAGAGGGGATTTTCGACGGCAGCGTCAAAAAACCGCTGTACGCCCGGGTGGGTAACCCGACATCCGGCAAACTTGAGGGCCTCCTGGCACAGATGGAAGGGGGCGTCGGCGCTATTGCGACAAGTTCGGGCATGGGCGCAACGACCCTGGCCGTGATGTCGCTGCTGGAGAGCGGGGACGAGATCATCAGCATCGGCGGACTCTTCGGGGGGACATACTCCTTTTTTGAGGAGACCCTGAAACGCTTCGGTATCCGCACCGCTTTTTTTGATGTTGATGCCCTCGAAGAGGTGGAATCCGTTATCAATGCGAAGACGAAGCTGATTTTCCTCGAGAGTGTCGGTAACCCGAACATGCGGCTGCCGGACCTTCAGGCCGTTGCGGCCATCGCCGACGCCCACGGGATCGCCCTGATGGTCGATAATACCGTGACGCCGCTGAGCATTCAGCCGCTCAAACTCGGTGCGGATATCGTTGTCTATTCGACGACGAAACTGATCGCAGGGAACGCTTCGGCCCTCGGCGGTGCCGCTGTCTTCCGTGCCATCAGCGAAGGCAAAGACAAATTCAAAACGTCACGCTATGCGTCGATCCACAAGTTCATCGACAAAATGGGGGCGATGGCCCTTGTCGCGGTCGGCAAAAAACGGGCGATGCGTGACTTCGGCATGAGCCCGTCGGCGTTCAACAGCTATCTGACGCTGCTGGGCCTCGAGACGCTTCCGCTGCGTCTGAACCGGATCGTCGAGAGTGTCGAAACGGTCGCACACGCCCTCAAAGAGGCCGGTCTGAACGTTAATCACCCGGTGCTGAGGGATCATCCCCACCATGACCGGTACACGACACAGTTTGCAAACGGGACCGGCCCCCTGCTGACGATCGATATGGGCAGTGCGGAGGCCGCCTATGCCTTTCTGCGTAAAACGAAACTCGTGACGATCACGGCCAACATCGGCGACAGTCGTACCCTGGCGCTGCATATGGCGTCGACGATCTATAGTGATTTCGGCGACAATGAACGGGCATTCCTCGGGATTACACCGGGGCTGATCCGCGTATCGATCGGGCTGGAAAACCCCGATGATCTTATCCGGGATTTCATTACCGCGGCAGAGTGACACTCTAAAGTGCGGCAAGAGTATCACAAATGTCGTTAGTGGACATGTGTTGTTAGATTTAATTAGATTGTAAGCTTAAGGAAAAGATAATATAAGCATTTGATATTCCTGCAAGGCTTATGATGCGTATTTTTTTCCTCTTTTTGTTCCTGGGTGCCTCTTTGCTCTTTTCCGCCACCGTAGAGCAGATGAAGAGCGAGAAGCGTTACGCTTTGGTGATCGCGAACGGGCTCGTCACCGAGACGGGTGATGACAAGGCAGTGGCATCCGCCCAGGCGCTGGCGTCGTTTTTGAAATCAAAGGGCTTCAAGACGGTAACGGCTTTCAACCTTGACCGCGCGGAACTCATTAAGACCTTCCGTAGCTTTGACAAGGAGCTCACTCCGAACGCTATCGTCACGCTTGTCTACAGCGGACGGATGATCGTCCACGATTCGCAGGCATGGATCCTGCCGGCGCGCATGAAGCTGGAAGGGCTGCCGCAGCTGCGTCTTTCGGCAGTCAGTTTCGACTTTCTGCTGCAGAAACTCCAGCGCCACACCCCCCGTGTCAGCATCGGACTCGTGGATGCTTTCGCCTACAGTGGCAAACCCAATACGACCGACGGCGAACTGATTCTTGACGCGATCAAGGATGTCAAAGAGGCCGATTCCATGGTACGCTGGAACGGCAAGGCGGCAAGTTCACCGCTCTTCGGCCACGTGACGGGGGCCGTGGGGAACGGCCATGACGATATGGACAGTCTGGCCGACAAACTCTCCAAAGCGGGTGTCCACTCCCGGATCGCCGCTGCCGATTTCTATTTCAATGTCCCGTCCAAACTGTTGACCCCTGCGGACAAAGCGTGGCAGCGCGCGGAGACCAAAAACAGTGTCGTCGGGTATGAAGCCTTTCTGATCGCCTACCCCAACTCTGCATACACCCAGACAGCTACAGGCCGGATCAATGCCCTCAAGGCCAAGGAAAAAAGCGCTGCTGCAGATAGCGCCAAGAACAAGGAACTTGAGAAGGTGGAAGCCGAGCTCAAAGTGCAGCAGGCGGAACTGGCACGCCTCAAAGCAGAGCAGAAGGCGCTCTCGAACGGAACCGAGAATGCGGATGCGGCACCGCTCTATTATGAGCCTACGGAGATGGTGGCCATCCCGGAGGGGATCTACCTGATGGGTTCGGACCGTTTCGACAACAGTAAGCCCGTCCATATGGTCACGGTCCAGGCCGGTCTGAAAATGAGTACCTATGAAGTCAGCAATCTGGAGTACAGTGCCTTTTTGAAAGCAACGGGGACGAAGTACCGCAAGAAAAAACTGCTCAAAAACGAGAGTGCCGCAGTGGCATTTGTGAGTTGGGAAGAGGCGATGGCCTACGCCGCCTGGCTGAGCAAGGTCACCGGCAAAACGTATCGCCTGCCGACAGAGGCGGAGTGGGAGTATGCCGCCCGTGCCGGAAGTGATACGCTCTATACGTGGGGAGACAGTGCTGCCAATGCCGCCCAGTATGCCTGGATGGCGACCAACGCACACGGCTTCGTGCATTCGCGCGGCTTGCTGCAGCCCAACGCCTTCGGCCTCTTCGATATGGCCGGGAACGTGGCGGAGTGGTGTCTGGACGGTGCAACCGCCGATTACAAGGGCGCCCCGACCAAAGCGGAGAAAACAGGTTCGGACAATGACGCCATGAAAATCATCCGCGGCGGCTCCATCAAGAGCCAGGATGAGGGGCTTTCACCCTCCTACCGCGATTCCAACATCCCTACATACCGCAGCGAAACGGTCGGGTTCAGGCTTATTCTCGAGTCCTGAAGCCGTCTGACAACCCTCTCAAAAACAACAATAATTAAAATAAATATATTTGAACAAAATATAATACTATAAATGTAATATATTACTTTCAATAATAGTTTATCTGTTTTTTAAGGTTGAAGAAGTGACAATGGGGCGTTACCGGAAACGGTTAAGAATGCCATCATACTTTGTAAGGAGAGAAGCATGGGATTGTCACGAAGAGAGTTGCTCAAGCTGTCCGGAGTCGCCGCCGTAGCGGTGGGGACCGCGGGGTGTTCGCAAATGGGGCTGTCGCCGGAAGAGGGTGAGGCCGAAAACAAGGGAAGCGTCGGGATCGGTACCCAGGCCCCGCTGCCCAAAACCGATGCGCCGAGGGTGGTCGTTGTCGGCGGAGGCTGGTCGGGCCTGACGGTAGCCAAATACGTCAAGAAATATGCGCCGAATGCGGATGTGGTTCTGGTCGAGCAGCGCAGCGAGTTCATGTCCTGCCCGGTCAGCAACCTCTGGCTGGTGGATGCCGTCGAACTGGACTTTTTGATGCATGACTACCTGCAGGCTGCACGGGAAAACGGCTATACCTTTTTCAACGCGACCGTTGTCGGAGTGAACAAGACCAAGCGGGTTGTGATGACAAGCGACGGCGATCTTTCCTATGACTATCTTGTGCTGGCACCGGGGGTCGATTACGACTATTCCGGGTGGACGAAAGACCCGGCGCTGGAATGCCGGCTGCGGACGGAGTATCCGGCCGGTTTCAAACCGGGGTCGGAACACCTTTCCCTGCGGAGCAAGGTGCTGGACTTCGAAGAGGGCAACTTTATCCTGACGGTACCCGGCGGCAACTACCGCTGCCTTCCCGCTCCCTACGAGCGTGCCTGCCTGATCGCCGATTATTTCAAAAAAGAGGGGATCGAGGGCAAGGTGATACTGATCGATGAGAACGAAGATGTCACGATCAAGGCCGAGGGCTTCCACTCCGCTTTCGAAAAGCTCTACAAGAATTACATCGAGTATATGCCCGGTACGAAGATCACGGCGTTCGATCTGGACAAAAAAGAGATCACGACCGAATACGACGATGTCATCCCCTTCGCGGATGCGGCGTTCTATCCGCATGTGCGCGGGGGCAAGATCCTGGAAGTTGCCGGGGTAGCAAAGGACAGTATCTTCAACAAGATGGAAGCGGACATCAACGTGCTGACCTATGAAGCCAACGGCCATCCGGAGATCTACTGCGCCGGTGACGTCCGTCCGATGGGCTTTAGCAAATCCGGCAATACGGCCAATACGGAAGGGGTCTATATCGCCAAGCGCATCGCCGCCAAGATCAACGGCGGGGGCGAAACACCGTGGGAGTCCCCGTTGACGATCTGCTACTCGGCCGTTTCCAGCGACCCGGTTCTGGCCATCTCGATCAATGCCGCCTACGCCTATGATGCCAAGGCCAAGCGTTTCACTTTTGCCAATGTCTATGCCAACGAGACGTGGGATGGCCGTGTCGGCATCAATAACGGTCGGGGGCTCATGGAATGGGCCAAGGGTATGTACCGCGACATGTTCAACGCATAGGAGAAGAGGAATGGAACGCAGAAATTTTTTAAAAGTGGTCGGTGCCACCGGTGCCGTGATTGCGATCGACCCCTCGACGATCGGCCAGACGCTGATGGCCAAGGACGGGTCGCTCTACAAACGTTATGCCAGGGTGCAGCTCGTTGACAACAGCGGCGCACCGCTGAAGGCCGATGCCCTGAAAACAGGTGAAAACTATGTCTTCAACTACCCCTATGCTGGCACGAGCTGCCTGCTGGTCAAAATGCCGAAACCGGCGGCAAAGGATGTCACACTGACGGATGAGTTCGGGAACGAGTACATCTGGAAAGGTGGTGTCGGAAGCGGGGGGACGATCGTCGCCTTCAGCGGCATCTGCCCGCACCAGCTGACGCACATCAATAAAAACGACAGTTTTATCACCTTCCGCAATCCGGGCGAACGTTTTGAGGGCGATATCGTCTGCGACGGGCATACCTCGGTCTACGATACGGGCAACGGCTGCCGCGTCAAGGAGGGCAAGGCGCCGCAGCCGCTGGCGGCCATCGTGCTTGAAGTCGGCAGCGACAACACCCTCTGGGCGGTGGGCGTGCTGGGCAAAGATAAGTTCCACGAATTTTTTCAAAGCTTCCGCCGCGAGCTCAAAGAGCAGTTCGGCAGCAAGCGCCAGGCAAAAGCTAAGGTGGGCGAACATGCCGTCACGGTGCCCATGCGCGACTATACCCGCGACATCGTCAAACTCTGATACACTCCGGACGGCAGGCCTTTTCGGGGCCTCTGCCGTTAATCTTCATTTTTAAGTCGTTGCTTACACAATCCCTGCTAATCTAACTGACGTTAGTAATGAACAAGACTGTTTTATGCATTTTGCACTGCAGAAGCAGTGGAATGCACGTGTTAAGGACAATGTTTGAGTACGAAAAGAGAGCTTGAACTTGAGGGTGAACTGCTGCTCAAGGAACCGGGACAATATAAAGTGATTTTGCTCAACGACGATTACACGTCTATGGATTTCGTCGTCGAGGTTTTGATGAGTATTTTTCACAAGAGTTATCAGGAAGCGGAGCAGATCATGCTCGACATCCATCGCCAGGACCGCGGGATCTGCGGTGTCTACACCTATGAGGTGGCAGAGACCAAAGTGATGCAGGTCAGCCGTCTGGCGCGGGAGCATGGGTATCCGCTCAAGGCAACGATGGAGGAAGCGTAATGATCAGTGCCGAACTTAATGCCGTCTTTCAAAAAGCGCTGCTGTATGCCAAGGATCAGCGGCATGAATACCTGACGATCGAGCATGTCTTTTATGCCCTGCTCGGTTCCAAAGAGGGGATCGCGATTATCCGCGAGTGCGGCGGCGACGTCGCGTCCATGCGTGCCATGGTGAGCCGTTACCTCTCCATGACGATGGAGCCCCTCCCCGAAGACGTAACCCAGGAACCCTTCGAGACGGTCGCGCTCTCGCGGATGATCGACCAGATGATCCGCCATATCCAGAGTGCGCAGAAGCAGCAGGCGGAAGTCGGCGACCTCGTGGCGGCGATCTATGAAGAGAAGCACACCTACGCCTGCCAGGTCCTGCTCGAGAGCGATATCAACCGTGTCGACGTCCTGGAGGTGATCTCGCACAAGGATGTGCAGCCCCAGTCCGTGTCGGACGCGGAAGAGAGCTACCTCGAGAAGTACACGGTGGAACTGGTGGCGCAGGCCCGTGCCGGACGCATCGACCCGGTTATCGGGCGCCAGGACGAGATCGAGCGGGTCGTGCAGACGCTCTGCCGTCGCAAAAAGAACAACCCCCTGCTCGTTGGCGAACCCGGCGTCGGCAAAACGGCCATCGCCGAGGGCCTGGCGCTGCGCATTGCGGACGGGGAGGTCCCCGAACTGCTCGAAGAGGCCCCTGTCTACGCCCTGGACCTCGGCGCGATGCTGGCGGGCACGAAATACCGCGGTGACTTCGAAAAACGTCTCAAAGGGGTGATCGATGAGGTGACGGCGCACAAGAACGCCATCATGTTCATCGACGAGATCCATACGCTCGTCGGCGCCGGTGCCGTCAACGGCGGCAGCATGGACGCTTCCAACCAGCTCAAACCGGCCCTCGCGTCGGGGGCGATGAAGTGTATGGGGGCAACGACCTATGCCGAGTACCGCAACGTGTTTGAAAAAGACCGCGCGCTGAGCCGCCGCTTTGCCAAGATCGATGTGGACGAGCCGAGCCAGGCCGAGAGCATCGAGATTCTCAGAGGGCTGCGTCCGAAGTACGAGAAGCACCACAAACTCACCTACGAGGACAAGGCGCTCGAAGTGGCGGTCACGCTGGCGAAGAAGTATATCTCTGACCGCTTTCTGCCCGATGTGGCGATCGACCTTATCGACGAGGCCGGTGCATCGTTCCATCTGAAAAAACATGACCGTAACGTCGTGGAGGCGCTTGACATCGAAAACGTCATCGCGAAGATGACAGGGATCCCGACCTCGCAGGTCTGTGAAGACGACACCCTGCGGCTCGAACACCTCGAGCGCGACCTTCGTAGCAGGGTAATCGGTCAGGATACGGCGGTCGAGAAGGTCGCTCTGGCGATCAAACGCAGCCGCGCCGGGCTCAATCCCGAAGAGCGGCCGATCGCGTCGTTCCTCTTCGCCGGCCCGACGGGCGTCGGGAAAACCGAACTGGCCAAGTCCCTGGCGGAGACGCTGGGGGTCCATTTCGAGCGCTTCGACATGAGTGAGTACATGGAGAAGCATGCGCTCTCTAGACTGGTCGGTGCGCCTCCGGGCTATGTCGGCTATGAGCAGGGCGGTCTGCTCACCGAAGCGATCCGCAAGCACCCCTACACGGTGCTGCTGCTCGATGAGATCGAAAAGGCCCACCCGGAGCTGATCAACGTGCTGCTCCAGGTGATGGACAATGCGACGCTGACGGACAACAACGGCTACAAGGCGAACTTCAAGAACGTCATCCTCATCATGACCTCCAATGTCGGCGCGACGGAGCGCAGCGTCATGGGCTTCAATGCCGACAGCAGCCTTGCCCGCGGCGAAGCGCTCAAGGCCTTCTTTACGCCGGAGTTCCGCAACCGCCTCGACGCCGTTATCGAATTCGCACCGCTGGACCGCGAGATCGTGGAGGGAATCGTCGACAAGTTCATCGTCGAGCTCAATTCGCAGCTGGCGCCGAAGGGCATTTCGATCACCCTGGGCGAGAAGGCCCGCGGTTATCTCGCTGAGATGGGCTATGACAAAGCAATGGGTGCGCGCCCGCTCGGGCGTATCATTCAGGAGAAGATCAAAGATCCCCTCACAAATGAGATGCTGTTCGGCCGCCTGAAGGCGGGCGGAAAGGTCCACGTCGATTACAAAAACGAGATCGTTTTCACGTACGACGAGCATGCGGAGGAAGAGGCGGCGGTGTGATCCCGCAGCAGATCCGCTACGAACTGGCATTTCCCGACCCGAGAGATGCCGACGAGTCCGGTATTGTCGCCTTCGGAGGCGACCTCTCCCCCTCGCGGCTGCTGCTGGCCTACCGCAGCGGTATTTTCCCCTGGTACAGCAAAGGCGACCCCATTTTGTGGTGGTCCCCCGATCCCCGCTTTATACTCAACCTTGAGGACTTCGTACTGCGCCGCTCCCTGCGAAAACGGCTGAAACATTTCGAGATCCGTTTCAATACGGCCTTCGGCGACGTGGTCCGGGCCTGCGCGACGACGCCGCGCCCGGGGCAGGAGGGGAGTTGGATTCTGCCGGAGATGGTCGAGGCCTATGAGGTGCTGCATGCCATGGGGCATGCGCACTCTGTGGAGGCGTGGCAGGAGGGACGGCTTGTCGGCGGACTTTACGGTGTCGAGGTCGGTGGGATGTTCTGCGGCGAATCGATGTTCGCCCATGTCAGCGATGCCTCGAAGGCCGCATTTGCCGCCCTGGTGGAGCATCTGAAGGCGCGCGGGTTTGAAATGATCGATGCCCAGGTACCGACGGAGCATCTCAAAAGCCTCGGCGCGATCGAAGTAAGCCGCGACTACTTCCTGATGCGTCTCGAACAGCTGCGCGATAAAGGTATAATGGGTTTCATGCAAGCGTAAAAGGAGTGGGCATGAAACTGCAAACGATCAGGGCGGCCGTTGCGGCACTGCTGGGCGTCATACTGCTTTCGGGCTTCTGGAGCGGGAAGACGGCGGACGAGAAGCGCCTGGAAGTACAGAAGATGAAAGCGGAAACGCTGGCGATGCTTTATAAAGAGGCGCCCGAGGCAAAGGCGATTATCAAGAAAGCGTACGGCTACGCGGTGTTCAGCAATATCGGGGTCAACGTCATCCTTGTCTCCGCCGGCGGCGGTTCCGGGGTGGCGCACGACAATAAAACAGGCAAAGATACCTATATGAATATGGGGACCGTGGGTGTCGGGCTTGGGCTAGGCATCAAGGATTTCCGCGGGGTCTTCCTTTTCGAGAACAAGAAGGTCTATGAGGATTTCATCAACAAGGGGTGGGAGGCAAACGCCCAGGCGGATGCCGCCGCCAAAGCGGACGACAAAGGGGCTGCCTTCGGCGGGGCGGTGACCGTCGCCCCGGGTATCCGTCTCTACCAGTTAACCAAGACCGGCCTGGCGCTGCAGGCGACGATCCAGGGGACGAAGTACTGGCAGGACGAAGAGCTCAACGAATAGCCGCTGCCCGCAACGGTGAAATAGGGTGCTTTATTAGACCGCTTTAAGGAAACAATTCCTATACTGAACCATCATCAAACGATGAAGGAGTCACAATGAAAAAAGTACTTGTAAGTCTTGCTGCAGTTGCGGCGCTCAGTTCGGCGGCTTTCGCCGGTGTTAACAGCCAGACGGGCTGCGGTCTCGGTGCGATGATCATCAAAGATGACAGCTCCGCGATTATGCTCGCACTGCAGGCGACAACCAACGGTACCTCTGCAAACCAGACGTTCGGTATCACCTCCGGAACGTCCGGCTGTAAGCGCATGCCGCTGGTCATGAACGACCGTGCTGCCGAATTCGTCGCGTCCAACATGGATCAGATTGCGAAAGAGGTTGCAATCGGCGGCGGTGAATCCGTCGATACGCTTGCGGAACTGCTCAACGTCGAAGACAAAGCGGCTTTCGCGGCTTCCCTGCAGCAAAACTACAACAGCATCTACACGTCCGGCGACGTCAAGATGGCTGACGTTCTCGACAACATCGCAACCGTCGAGGGCTGACCCTACTTTTTACGGGCCGGGTTCCCGGCCCATCCTTCCATCTTCCCCCAAAGGGTTTTTTCTTGTACCGTTTCCTCATTATGCTGATGATATTGGCGTCTGTCGTGCAGGCAAACGTAGTGGAAAACGCCCTGGATAAGGCGGCAGATATGGCGCTGGCAGAGAGCCGATACTGGCATCTCCTGCTGCATATGCCAGGTGACCTCAGCGAAGTCGACGACCCGGCATTCTTCCTTGCACCGGACGGCAGGGAAAACGCAGCGTCCGAACTCAATGCGACGATCACGGCGCTCTACGGGGAGACCCGTTTTGACGACAACGCGACGGGGTGCCGCTTCCCCGCCCGCCGCACCTGGTTGCAAAAGACCCTGGGGCACGAAGGTCTGCCGGAGCTGCAGTGCACCGCCTACGAAACGCTGGTGCGGAAGATGGACCCGCAGTCGGTGACGCTGGTCTTCTCTGCGGCGCACATCAACTCCCCGGCCTCCATGTTCGGCCACACCTTCCTGCGCATCGACTCCTCGTATGAATCGAAGATGCTCTCCTATGCCGTCAATTACGCCGCCGGGGCGGACCCGGACAAAGAGAACGGCGTTGTATTCGCGATCAAAGGGCTTTTCGGCGGCTATCCTGGCTTTTACTCCCTGCTGCCCTATTATGAGAAACTCAAGGAGTACCGCGATACGGAACAGCGCGACGTCTGGGAGTACGACCTGGACCTGGACCACGACGAGGTGATGGCGATGATCCGCCATATCTGGGAACTCAAAGGGGTGTACAACTGGTACTACTTCTTCGACGAGAACTGTTCGTACAATATGCTTTGGCTCATGGAGATCGCCCGGCCGGACGTGGATGTCCGGGGCCATTTCGCCTACCACATCATCCCGATGGAGACCGTGCATGCGACCGAGGAAGAGGGGCTGGTGCATGCCAAGCACTACCGTCCGTCGAAGCGGACGCTGCTGCTCGCCTATGAGAGGGTGCTGGACGGCCGCGGCGAAACGGAAGCCATGGCCCTGGCCGACGGGCTGCTCAACCCCATAGCCGTTCTGAACGATAATGGGCGCGATCCGCAGATGAAGCGCTATACCCTCGAGGCGGCGTCGGAGCTTGCCGAGTACCGCCTGATGAAGGGAGCGGTCGACAAGGCCGCCTATTCGGAGCGCTTTCACGCCATCCTTTCCGCACGGGCGGCCCTCGGGAAGGGGGAGACACTGCCCGTGACACGCCCGCGAAACCCCGATGAGGGGCACCGCGCGACGCGGGCGCTCGCCGCAACGGGATGGCGTGACGGCACCCCTTACCAGCGCATCGGCATCCGCCCGGCCTATCACGATCTTAGCGACAGTGACGTCGGGTTCATGCCCGGAACGCAGATCGAGTTCCTGGACCTTGAAGCACGTTATGACCGTGACGGTGCCGCCGTGGAAAAGGCGACGATCGTCTCTATTACGTCGATTGCCCCGCAAAGCGCCTTTTTCAGCCCCTTCTCCTGGCGGATGCGCGCAGGGTGGGACCAGTCGTTTCTGAGCCGTGATGCGGTATTCGGTACAACGGTCGGTGCGGGGTTTGCCGCCGGGGGCACCTGGGGGTACGGGTATCTCCTGGCGGAGCCGGAAATTTTCATCACGGACAAAGGGTACGGCGCATTGAACACGACGGCAGGGGTGCTTTTTGAAACGGGCGGCGGTGCCAAACTGGCCGGGGAGGGCGGCTACCGCTTTTATGCCGACGGGATGCGCCAGTGGACGGGAAAGGTAAAGCATACGAGCCGACTTTCACAGAACAACGCCCTGAAGCTCTCCTTTGAATACACGGACAAAACCGACGGTCCCCAGCGCAGTTTCAGCGCTACATTCGTACACTATTATTAACATGCTTTTATAGACACCGGTGTCGCAATCGGTTATAATCGTTACACGATATCAACGTAGAAGAGAGCCGATGTACATTCCGCAAATACAGTTTTCCCTCTGGGCCGATTTCATCGAACGCGATTTCATCGATACGGGCCTGAAACGCCTCGTCGAGCGGGGCGTTGTCAACGGGGCGACGTCCAACCCTGCTATTTTCAAAAATGCCATTTTGACCTCACCGGCCTACCAGATGCAGCTGGAGACACTGCAGAACCACACCCCAAAAGCCAAATACGAAGCCTTGGCGATCACGGATATCCAGAAGGCTGCGGATGCCCTGCGGCCGCTGTTCGATCAGAGCGACGACGGCTATGTGAGCATCGAAGTCGACCCCTATCTCTGCGACGATGCCGTCGGAACGATCGAGGAGGGACGCCGCCTCTTCCGTGAGATCGGACGCCCCAACGTGATGATCAAAGTTCCGGCTACCGATGCAGGCTATGTGGCGATGGAGATGCTGGTCAGCGAGGGGATCCCCGTCAACGCGACGCTGATCTTCTCCAAGGCGCAGGCGCTGGCCTGTGCCAACTCCTTTGCCAGGGGACTGGAGAAAGGCTCGGCGCAGGTCGACACGGTGATCAGCATCTTCGTCAGCCGCCTGGACCGTGCCATCGACGCGACGCTCGAAGCCAAAGGAGTACAGCCGGCCCTGGCGGGCGTCTACAACGCCGCGGCCATTTACGAGGCGGTCGAGTCGCTGGAAGTGCCCCGCTGCCGCGCACTGTTTGCATCGACCGGCGTCAAGGGGGGCGGATTGCGCCCCTCCTACTATGTCGATGCCCTGCTGGCGGCGCACAGTGTCAACACGGCACCGATCGAGACGATTGAGGCTTTCGTGGCGCACGGCGACACCGAGGCGAAGCTGCCGTTTGACGCGGAACGGATCGAGAAACATTTCGACGCCGTCGCCGAAGCGGGCGTCGATATCGAGGCGGTTTACGCCCAGCTGATGGCCGAAGGGCTCGAAGCATTTAAAACGGCATTTGCCGAAATCCTGGCGGAATTGGAGTAATTTATGAGTACAAATCAAGTCGATACCGAAATCAATATTGAGAACCTGACCTTTGAAACGCTCCGGCGTGTCCGCGGTTACCTGAAACGCATGATGGATGCCGGGGGGTCTGACCTCCACCTCAAGGCAAACTCCGTCGTACGTGCCCGTATCAACGGCGATATTACGCCGCTGAGCGGCGAGATCTTTAAAAAAGAGGAGGCGCTCACCTTCGCCAAGGAGCTGCTGCGGACCCGTTTCGCAGAGTTCGTCCGGCAAAAAGAGCTTGACCTCGTCTACTCTTTCGACGAGAATACCCGTTTCCGTGTCAACATCTTTTTCCAGATGGACGGGGTCTCCGCAGTTTTCCGTGTCATTCCCGTCAAGATCGTCTCCATCGATGATCTCGGCCTGCCGAAGGTCGTTCACCGGTTCGCCAGTACCGAGCGGGGGCTGGTCCTCGTGACCGGGGTCACCGGTTCGGGGAAATCGACGACACTCGCGGCGATCATCAACGAGATCAACTGGTCGCAGCGCAAGCACATCGTCACGATCGAGGACCCGATCGAATTCGTCCACAAGGACCGTAAATGTATCGTCAACCAGCGCAGCGTCGGGCAGGATACGAAGAGCTTCGCCAACGCTTTGCGCGCCGTTCTGCGTGAAGACCCGGATATCATCCTCGTCGGGGAGATGCGGGATATCGAGACGGTCGAGACGGCGCTGCACGCGGCCGACTCGGGGCACCTCGTCTTCTCCACCCTGCACACCCTGGATGCGAAGGAGACGATCAACCGTGTCATCTCCATCTTCCCGACCGGGGAGCAGAACCGGGTCCGTATGACCCTGGCGGCCGTTTTGCAGGGGGTTGTTTCCCAGCGTCTTATCCCGACCCTGGACGGCAAACGGACGGCGGCACTGGAGATCCTCGTCAATACGCCCTATATCGCCCAGCTTATCATGGAAGACCGCGACAGCGAGATCCGGGACGCCATCGAAGAGGGGAAAGATATCTACGGTTCGCAGAGTTTCGACCAGGGGATCCTGGACCTCTGGCATGCCAAGCGGATCTCGACGGAGCAGGCGTTCAAATATGCGACCTCGCCGGCAGACCTCAAGCTCCGCATGGAGGGCTTCACCAGCCGCGTGACCGCCAAAGACGGCAGTACGCAGCAGCGCAGTACCGAAGATGGCGATAAACCGCAGTTCAGCGAAGACGAGATCTTCCAGCTCAAAGGCGAGTAGCATCAGCTTTAGCTGTTTTTAAAGTACATTTAAGTATTATGCCGTCCTATTTTATTACAAGGACACACCTATGTTGGAAGGTATTGTTAGAGAGAGTACCGGTAAAAGCGCTACAAAAGCGTGTCGCCGCGATGGTTATCTGATTGCCAACATCTACGGAAAGGGGCTTGAAAACGTTCACGCCGCTTTCAAGATGAATGAGTTCATCCGTACAGTTCGCAACAAAGACACCCTGGCGTTCCCGGTAAAAGTCGGTGGCCAGGAGATGAACGTTGTTGTTCAGGCGTACGAGTCTCATCCGGTGTCTGGTAACCTGCTGCACGTTGACCTGATGGTCGCGCAGCCGGGTGTCGTTACCCACTACAACGTTCCGGTCAAAACGGAAGGTTCTCCGGTCGGTCTGAAGAACAAAGGTATGCTGTATGTCGCGAAGAAGCGTCTGCGCGTCAAAGGTGCGATCGATCAGATCCCGGATGCAATCACTGTTAACGTCGCTCCGCTCGACCTCGGTGACTCCGTACTGATCCGCGACCTGGAGAAATCCGAAGCGTTTACATTCACCGACGCTGACCGCGTTTCCGTTCTCTCCATCATCAAAGCGAAGTAATTTTGCTGATCGTCGGACTGGGTAATCCGGGTTCGGCGTATGAGAAGACCCGGCACAACGTCGGGTTCATGGTCATTGAGGCGCTCTTGCAGCGCCATCAGTGCGATGCCGTCAAAAAAGCCGTTTTTGAAGGCGACCTCTATAAATTTTCCACCCATTTTTTCCTCAAACCGCTCACCTTTATGAACCTTTCGGGCCGTTCCATCGCCAATGTCAAACGTTTTTACAAGATCGATGAGGTTATCGTGATCCACGACGATCTTGATCTGCCGTTTGGAACGCTGCGTTTCAAGCGCGGGGGCGGCCATGGGGGGCATAACGGCCTTAAATCAACCGATACGGCGATCTCCCCCGATTATATCCGTGTGCGGATGGGTATAGGCCATCCGGAGGACCGAAACCGGGTGGCGGATTATGTGCTGAGCGCCTTTACCCCGGCAGAACGTGAACATCTTCCCGCCTGGATCGACCGGGCTGCGGACGCGGTCGAGGCGTTGATGCGGATGAGCATGGACGAGGTCGCCTCTAAGTACACCGTCAAAAAAACTCCGTTACAATAACCGATATTTTTCAAGGGCCTGCGATGTTGATGTTCCGCTATATTGCCTACCATTATCTCAAATACATCGCCGTCATCCTCTTCGCCCTCGTCTTTTTCATGGTCGGCTTTGATTATATGGAGAGTGCGGACAAACTGCAGTCGGCGAACCTTATCGTCATCTACCTGACCTACAAAACTTTTTTTGCCGTCGACATGCTGCTGCCGCTCTCCCTGGTTTTCGCGATGATCGCAACGAAGATCTTCCTGATCCGCTCCAACGCCCTGGTGGCGATCTATGCGCTGGGCTACAACAAAACAGACGTGATCAAGCCCTTCGTCGGGGTGGCAGTCGTGATCATGACGCTCTACATCGCCCTGCATGCGACCTCTTTTGCCCGTGCGGACGAGTATGCGAACAATATCCGCCGTTCAGCGCAGTACCTGCAGCCCACCTCCAACCTCTTTTTCACCTTCAAGGACCGCTACGTCTATTTCGGGAAGCTCTACCCGCTGCAGGAACGGGCCGAAGACATCCGTATCTTCACCCATGAGAACGGACAGCTCCAGCAGGTGCTCTCCGCCGAGGGGGCCTACTATACCGATGAACACTGGCACCTGAGCCACGCCGTCTCGCTGCGCAAACCTGAAACGCTGAGCCTGGAGGGGGAAGGGATTACCGTGACGCAGCTGCAGGACCTGATGATGCTCGAGGGGTTCCGCCCGAAGATCCTCGACCAGGTCTACGAGGGGAAGGTTAACTACACCATCCTCGATGCGATCGATGCCCTGCTGCTGCTGGGGAGCGAAAACCTCAATATCGACAAGATCAAAAGTGCGCTCTACCGCATTTTCATTACGCCGCTCTTCGTGCCGAGCCTGATCATCCTGATCTTCTTCTTCGTCCCGATCAGCCCCCGTTTCCTCAATATCACGCTGTTCAGTTTCATCGCGATCTTGGCGACGATGATGACATGGTCGTTCCTTTTTATGCTCACCGAGCTCTCCAACAACAAAACGATCCCCAGCGAAGTGGGCATCGTGATGCCGGTGCTCGCACTCTTCGCGGCGGCCCTGATCCTCTGGTACCGCAACCACGGGCACGGCGTCGACGCACACTCCTAACGCCCCCTTTAGCCCTTTTTCGCTATTATCGCGCAACAATTTTCCCGGGCACGGTGCTGCTGCTGGCGTCACCCCGGCCCCGAAAGAAGGAAGCATGTCAATGGACTTCAATGCCCTGGCAGACACATACGGTACACCGCTCTACGTGTACGATTTCGATGCGATGCGTGCACAGTACGAGGAGCTCAAAGAGGCGTTCCGCGGACGCAAATCCCTCATCTCCTACGCCGTCAAGGCCAACTCGAACCTCAGCGTCGTCAAACAGTTCGCCGACCTCGGTGCGGGCGCGGACTGCGTCTCCATCGGTGAGGTGCGCCGTGCGATGATGGCGGGCGTGCCCAAATACAAGGTGATTTTCAGCGGCGTCGGCAAACGTGACGACGAGATCCGCGAGGCGATCGAACGGGACATCCTCTACATCAACCTCGAGAGCGAGGCGGAACTGGGGCGCGTCGAGATGATCGCACAGGAGCTGGGGCAGGTCGCGCGGATCAGTATCCGTGTCAACCCCAACATCGACCCCAAGACCCACCCCTACATCTCCACCGGGCTGCACGACAACAAGTTCGGTGTTGAGATCGATGCGGCCAAGCGGATGTATATCCGCGCCAACGCGTCACAATGGATCGAGCCCGTCGGGATCCACTTCCATATCGGCAGCCAGCTCACCGAGCTCGATCCGATCCGCGAAGCGAGCGAGATCGTCGCCGACCTCGTGCGCTCCCTCAAGGCGGCTATCGGCATCGAGCTGAAGTTCTTCGACGTCGGCGGGGGACTCGGTATCCGATACAAGGATGAAACAACGATCACGCCGTACGACTACGCCCAGGCGGTCCTCTCCACGCTGACGGGGATGGACATCACCGTCGTCTGCGAACCGGGCCGTTTCATGACGGCCAACGCCGGCTACTTCCTGACACGGGTACTCTATGAGAAACAAAACGGCGCGAAGCGTTTTGTCGTGGTCGACGGGGCGATGAACGACCTGATCCGCCCGAGCCTCTACCGTGCCTACCACCGCATTACCCCGGCCTCGGCCCATGAAGGCGACGAGACGCCGGCGGATATCGTCGGTCCCGTCTGCGAGAGCGGGGACTTCCTGGCCAAGGATTACCCGCTGCCGCCGATGGCGCATAACGACCTACTCGTCGTCCACAGCGCCGGGGCCTACGGCTTCGGCATGGGCAGCAACTACAATACCCGCGGACGTGCCGCGGAAGTCGCGGTCGAAGCGGGAGCGGACCGCCTGATCCGGGACCGGGAGTCTTTCGAGGACCTGGTCGCACCGGAGCTCAAGTACCTCGGCTGATCTCATGTACTTCGTCGACGTTCAGGGCACCCTGATCGATGACCGGGCCCAGGCGCCCATCCCCGGGGCGGTCGACTTCATCGACGCCCTCAACCGCAATCATATTCCCTACCTTGTCGTCACCAATAACACGAAACGCGCCAGTAGCGCGTTTCTGGCTTACCTGCAAAGCCTCGGTTTTGCCATCCCCCAGAACCGCTACCTTGATGCGCTGATGCTGCTGGAGCGCGAAGTCCCGAAGAAGGGGGTGGCCGCCTACGGTAGCGAGACCTTCCTGGCGCAGCTCGATGCCATGGGGTATGAACGCGATTACATCGCGCCGCAAACGCTCCTGCTCTCCGTCCGGGCCGATTACGGTGCGGAGGATTTCGCGCAGATGATCACCTTCCTGATGAACGGGGCACGCCTGGTCGGCATGCACGATACGTCGCTGTACGCGACGCAGGAGCGGCGCTATCCCGGAGTGGGGGCGCTGCTGCGGATGCTCTCCTATGCCGCGGCCGTCCCGTTTACGGTCGTGGGCAAACCTTCCGAGGCTTTCTACGCCGAGGCGCTGCGCCTGCTGCGCCGTCAGTGCCCGGAAGCCGGCTTTGAGCGCGTGACGATGATCAGCGACGATTACGCCGGCGACCTGACCGGCGCGGCGGGACTGGGGATGCGGACGGCCCTGGTCCTCAGCGGAAAAGTGCGTCCCGAAGACGCGCTCGCGGCGCGGCTG
This sequence comes from Sulfurimonas sp. HSL-1656, assembly GCF_039645585.1. Classification (NCBI taxonomy): domain Bacteria; kingdom Pseudomonadati; phylum Campylobacterota; class Epsilonproteobacteria; order Campylobacterales; family Sulfurimonadaceae; genus Thiomicrolovo; species Thiomicrolovo subterrani. Next base: position 2,132,816 of record NZ_CP147915.1, on the reverse strand, counting down.
CGAAGGGAAGAATCGGGGACGGTGGTGTATAATGACGTCACTGACATACCGTCCGGAAAGAGTGTGAAGTGAAAAGCGAAGCGATACAAGCGTTGGACACCCTCGAGGCGTGCCGCGATGCCATTGATGCGATTGATACGGAGCTGCTGGCCCTGATCAATGAGCGCATGGCCGTGGTGGAGCGCGTCGGGGAGATCAAGAACGAAAGCGGCGCGCCGATCTACCGCCCCGAACGGGAACGGGCGATCCTGAAGCGGCTTGAGACGCTCAACATCGAGCAGAAGGGACTGCTCAATGCCGGGGCGATCGAAGCGATCTTCCTCGAGATCTTCGCCGTCGCGCGCAACCTCGAACTCCCTGAACGCATCGCCTACCTCGGTCCGGAAGGCACCTTTACCCACCAGGCGGCGGAGAGCCGTTTCGGCGCGATGAGCGAATACCTCCCGATGGGCACGATCAACGGCGTTTTCAAGGCCCTCGAGAGCGGGCGCGCGAAGTTCGGGGTCGTCCCGATCGAAAGCCGGCGCGACGGCGTCGTCGGCGAGACGCTCGACCTGCTGGCGGCGAGCCCCGTGAAGATCGTGGCGGAACTCTACATGCCGATCCACATGACCTTTGCAACGAAGGCGCCGCACCTCGACGGAATCAAGCGCATCTACTCCAAGGACAAGGGCTTCGGCCAGTGCCGCGCCTTCCTGGACGAGCATGGGCTTCACAATGTGGAGCAGATTCCCGTCGAGTCGACGGCGAAGGCCGCCATCCTCGCGGCAAAGGACCCGGAGTCCGCGGCGATCTGCAGCCATATCGCCGCCAAGCTCTACGGGGTCCCGATGCTGTTCGAGAACATCGAGGACGTCACCGACAACACGACGCGCTTCTTTATCCTGAGCGATTTCAAAAACGTCCCGAGCGGCCATGACAAGACCTCGATCCTGGCCAAACTCAAGAAGACGACGCGTGCCGGTGTCCTGGTCCATTTCCTGCACGATTTCGACAAGGCCAAGATCAACCTCAGCAAGATCGAGAGCCGCCCGGCCAAAAGCGGTTCCGGTTTCGGGTACTGGTTCTTTATCGATTTTTACGGCCATATCGACGATAAAAACGTGCAACGCGTTCTGAAAAAATATACCGAAGAAGTGACGTGGCTGGGAAGCTACGTCGAAGGGGAACAATGAGATTCAATCCAGTACTTGATGCCATCAGCGTCTATGAGGCGGGCAAGCCGATCGAGCTTGTCGTTCGCGAATTCGGGATCGCGCCGAAGGATATTGTCAAGCTCGCCAGTAACGAGAACCCGTTCGGCTGCTCCCCGAAAGTGCAGGAGGCCGTGGGCGCGATCGTCTCCAAGATGGCCCTCTACCCCGACGACTCCATGCACAAGCTCAAAGCGGGGCTCTCAAAACGTTTCGGCGTCGATCCGCATGAAGTCGTGATCGGGGCCGGTTCGGACCAGGTGATCGAGTTCGCCGTTCACGCCAAGGCGGGTGCGGGCAGCAAGGTGCTGGTGAACAGCGTCACTTTCGCGATGTACGAGATATACGCGCACCATGTCGGTGCGGAGGTGATCCGCACGGCATCACGCGAACATGATCTCGATGAGTTCTACGCGCTCTACCTGGAGCACAAACCCTCCATCATCTTCCTCTGTACGCCGAACAACCCGACCGGCGACAGCGCGGATGCGGCCGAAGTGAAAGCTTTCCTCTCTAAAATCGACAAGGAGACCCTGGTCATCGTCGACGGCGCCTACATGGAGTACGCCCGCTACAAGGATGCCGCCAAGGCCCTGGAGCCCAAAGAACTCATTGAGACCTATGAGAACGTGCTGTACCTCGGGACCTTCTCGAAAGCGTACGGGCTGGGGGGCATGCGTGTCGGGTACGGTATCGCGCAGCGCGATATTATCACCGCGCTCTACAAGCTCCGTCCCCCTTTCAACATCACGACCCTCTCGCTGGAAGCGGCTTCCGTGGCCCTGGAGGACGAGGCGTTCGTGCAGATGAGCATCGCGAAGAACTTCGAGGAGATGGCGCGTTACGAGGCCTTTGCCGAAGCGCACGGTATCCGTGCGATCGAGAGCTATACGAACTTTGTCACCCTCTGCCTGGGCGAGGGCAGGAATTCCACCGCGATCGCCGATGCCCTGCTGCGGCAAGGGATGATCGTGCGCAACCTCGCCGGTTATGGGCTCAATGCGATCCGGGTCACCGTCGGAAAGCCCGAAGAGAACGACCGCTTTTTCGCCCTGGCCGCGGAGCTGGTCTGATCGGAGGGCGGGGTGAAGATCGCAGACGCTTTCTCCTCCCTGCCGAAGACCGCCGTTCTGCTCTCCCTGCTCCTGCTCTGTTTCCTGCTGCTTGGCGGCATGCTCTACCGTTCGCTTACGCACATGGAAATGGCTATCGGTTCCATTGCCGACCCTGTTATGACGGGGCGGCTGATGGAGCGGCTGGAACTGCTCGATGCGGATTACCGTGTCAGGAAAGACGGACGTATCCTTGTGGATGAGCGCGATGCCGCACGCCTGCAGCGCCAGGGGCTCGCGCTGGGGGAGGTCCGCCCGCAGCCCGACCGCAGATCCCAGCTCCTTCTGATCCTGCTGCTGCTGGCGACGGCGGGGGGCGTCGCGTCGGTTGCACGGCGCTTTGTGCGACTGCTGCAGCCGACGAACCCGGCATCGGCTGTGACCGAACCTCACGTTGAAACCCGGCCGCTGCCGCAACCGCCCGCGACCGTTCCCGAGGCGCCTATTCCGGCCGGGACGCAGCGGCTCTATGAGGGGGAGCATCCCCAGACTGTCGCGGTCTACCTCCTGACGCTGGCGACGGCGGAAGCCGCCGCGGCGATGGAGGCGATGGAGGTGCACCAGCGCGACCGGGTCTGGGAACGGATGGCCTGCAGCGGGGAGTGTGACGAAGGGCTGCGCCGTCGGCTGTCGGAACTCTTTGCCCAAAAAATGAAAGCGCTGCAGAAACGGGTACGGCCGGCGGAGACGACGGAGAAGATGGTCGCCATCTACCGACGGCTCACGCCGCAGACGCGCGAGGCGCTGCTGGCGGCCCTGCGCCGGGGACACCCCAAAGAGGGGATTATCAGATTACTTGAAGCTGAAGCACTGCAGGCGCCCCGGGGCGGAGAAGGTTGATAATAGCCCCTTTTCGCTAATATGCTTCACCTTTTTTCCCCTTTTTCAGGGAGAGGCCATTGTACGAGGACAGGATGAACCAAAAACCATTACACGATTATGAAGCGCTGGAGGCACAGTGCCGCGCGATCCGGGAGCGGATCCTGGACGTGGTCAGTACCAACGGCGGGCACCTGAGCTCCACGCTGGGGGCGACCGAGCTGATCGTGGCGATGCATGCGGTGTTTGATTCGGCCAAGGATCCTTTCATCTTCGATGTCTCTCACCAGGCCTATGCCCACAAGCTGCTGACGGGGCGTTGGGAAGCTTTTGCCACCCTGCGCCAGTTCGACGGTCTCAGCGGCTACACGAAGCCCAAAGAGAGTGAGCACGACTACTTTGTTGCGGGCCACTCCTCCACCTCCATCTCCCTCGGGGTCGGTGCCGCGAAAGCGATTGCCCTCAAAGGGGAGCAGAACGAGCGGATTCCCGTCGTCATGATCGGCGACGGGGCGCTGAGTGCGGGGATGGCCTACGAGGCCCTTAACGAGCTCGGCGAGCGCGAATACCCGATGGTGATCATTCTCAACGACAATGAGATGAGTATTGCCAAGCCGATCGGGGCCGTCAGCCGGATGCTCAGCTCCGCGATGGCGAGCCCCTTCTATCAGAAAATCAAACGCGGCACGGAAATGTTTGTGGACCATTTCGGTGAGGGGGCGCATTACCTGGCCAAACGCTTCGAGGAGTCCTTCAAGCTGATCACGCCGGGCATCATGTTCGAAGAGATGGGAATCGAGTATATCGGTCCCGTTGACGGGCACGACATCAAACGTCTCGTCGAGACCTTCGAGACCGCCCGCGCGATGGGAAAGCCGGTGATCATTCATGCCCAGACCGTCAAAGGCAAGGGCTACAAGATCGCCGAGGGTCAGCACGAGCAGTGGCACGGTGTCGGTCCCTTTGATATCGACAGCGGCGTATCGCGGAAGAAGAGTGGAGGGAGCAAGAGTGCGACGCAGATCTACACCGAGGCGCTGATGCACCAGGCCGACCGTGATGAGAAGGTCGTCGGCGTCACGGCGGCGATGCCGAGCGGCACCGGCCTGACGCCCCTGCTCGAGAAGTACCCCGAACGTTTCTGGGACGTGGCGATCGCCGAGCAGCACGCCGTGACGTCGATGGGTGCACTGGCTAAAGAGGGGTTCAAACCTTTCTGTACGATCTACTCCACCTTTTTGCAGCGCGGGTACGACCAGGTGATCCACGATGTCTGTCTGATGGACCTTCCGGTCGTTTTTGCGATGGACCGGGCGGGGATCGTCGGCGAGGATGGCGAGACGCACCAGGGAGTCTTCGACATCAGCTTCCTGCGCGCGATCCCGAATATGACGCTCTGCGCGCCCCGGGACGAAAAGTCGATGCACCAGGCCGTGGCCTTTGCGGCGGCCTTTGACCGTCCACTGGGGCTCCGTTACCCCCGGGGGGCATTTTTGGAAGCGGAACTGCCCGAGTCCGCCTCTTTTGAATACGGCAAGGCGGAGCTGCTGATAGAAGCACAGAGCGATATCCTGCTGATCGGGTATGGCAACGGTGTCGGCCGCGCGGCGCAGACCCTCTCTCAGCTGGGGATGCCGGCAGCCCTGCTGGACCTGCGTTTCGTCAAACCGCTCGACACGGAACTGCTGCGTATGCTCTCAAACCGCCACAAGCGCTGGTTCGTCTTCAGCGACTCCGCCGCGGCCGGCGGGGTGGGCAGCGCCCTGCTGGAGTGGCTCTCAATCGAGGGGATCGGGGATGTCCGCCTTCAGAGCTTCGAATACGAAGACGCCTTTATTACCCACGGCGCGACACTGAAAGTCGAAGCGTCGCTGGGGCTGCGCCCCGAACAGCTCGCCGAGCGTATCCGCGAAAGCCTCTAGCGCTTCCTTCCCTAAAAAGCCAGTTCCATCAGCAGCGGCTGCTGCGCCGCTTTCGTTTTCAGGTAGAGCAGATGCGTTTTGATCGTACGCGGGCCTGACTTCAGGCTCTGTGTTGTATCCCCCGCCCCTGTATCAGAGGGGACGGCACTGCCGGGCGGGAGAGCCGTCGCATTGCTCTCCGCCGTCTCTTGCACTTTTCCGGTATAGATATTGAAATCTGTCACGTCACTGTCGATGATGCTGACGTGGATGCGTTCGCGGTCATCGTAGGGCACCGGCAGGGTAATGGGGAAAGCCGCCTCCAGGCGCACGAGCTGAAGGGTCTCCGCATGGACGAAGTAGGTGACATAGGGTGCGGCGATGCCGTAGAGGGAGTTCTTTGTCTGCAGCTGCAGTACCTGGTAGTGCTTGTCGTTGGTGGCAAGGACGCCGAAGGCATAGGATTCGACACAGTCGCGGTAGAACAGGGCATACTGCTTGAGCCGTTTGCTCTGGGCATCCGCATGGCTCTTCATCGTGACGTTGCTGGCACGGGTGCCCCCGAGTGCCCCGTAGAGGAAGAGCGCGAGCATAGCGATCAGCACGACCGAGATCAGCAGTTCCATCAGGGTAAAAGCGGTGCGTTTCATTGGGCCATCGGCCTTATGGTCAGGATGGAGCCGTGCTGCCGCTCCGCGCTCAGCGTCACCTGGATGAGTTCGAACTGGATCGGCGGAACGGCGCCGGCTGCCTCGATGTCCCTGGCATTGAACTCCTCCCCGCTCTCCGCCCCCTCCGTCAACGTCCCGGTATCGAACGAAATGGTGTCGACCAGGGTCTCCGTGTAGCGGTAGCGCTGGGATTTGAGGTAGGCGCGCAGATCGTCGTTTTCAATGGGGTAGCTGTCGCGCAGCAGGTCGTAAAGTGGCTTGTCGCTGCGGTGGAGGCTCTTGTCGGCGTGAAAGGCCGCGACGGCAAGGTTCTCGGTCATGAGGGAGGTCTGCTCAAGCTGGCCGAGGAAAAAGAGGTTCGAACTGTTCATCTTCAGCATCGCCGCGCCCGCGATGACCGCGATCGCGACGGCGGCCAGTACTTCGACGAGGGTGAAGGCGGGACGCATCAGGCGTCTTTGACCCCGACGCGGATGATCTCGTGCAGGGAGGTCGTCCCGGCCAGCAGCAGGGTCTTGAGCTGTCCGGAGAGGGGGACCATGCCCAGCGAGATCGCTTTGGCCCGCAGGTCATGGTCATTGACCCGGTCTTTGAGCATCGAGACCAGATCGTCTGTCATCTCGAAGAACTCCCCGATCGCCTGGCGGCCGGCGTAGCCCGTGTAGTTGCACGCTTTGCACCCCTGCTCCTCGAAGATGAGCGCCCCCCTGGGGAGGTCAAGCTCTTCGGCGTATTCGTCGGTAAGGACGGTCTGCTGTTTGCATTCGGGGCAGAGTTTGCGCACCAGGCGCTGGGCCAGGACCCCCAGCAGCGAAGAGCTGATGAGGAACTGCTCTATGCCCATGTCGACCAGACGGGTGACCGAGGCGGTGGCGTTGTTGGTGTGCAGCGTGGAGAAAACCAGGTGGCCGGTCAGGGCCGCCTGGATGGCGATCTCGGCCGTTTCGCTGTCGCGGATCTCCCCGACCATGACGACGTCGGGGTCCTGGCGCAGGATGGAGCGCAGCCCTGAAGCGAACGTCAGCCCCGCCTTGGCGTTGGTCTGGACCTGGTTGATGTTGTCGGCCTTGTACTCGACGGGGTCTTCGACGGTGATGATATTGATATCGGGGGTGGCGACCTGCTGCAAGAAGGCGTGCAGCGTCGTCGACTTCCCGCTTCCCGTCGGTCCGGTGACGAGGATGATGCCGTGGGAGTGCTTGAGAATTTCGTCGAGGTGCTTGGTGAGGGCATGGTCGAAGCCGAGTCCCTCGAGGTGGGGGATGTCCTCGGACTGCATCAGCATACGCATGACGACCCGTTCGCCGTAGTAGGTCGGCAGGACGGAAACACGGACGTCGAGGGTTTTGCCGGCAATCTTGACGTGGGTCCGGCCGTCCTGGGGGACGCGTTTTTCGGCGATGTCCAGGTTGGAGATGACCTTGATGCGGCTGATGATGAGGTTCGCGACCCGTTTTTCGATGTCGGCATGTTTGGTCAACGCCCCGTCGACGCGGAAACGCACTTCGCCCTTGTACTCATGCACCTCGACGTGGATGTCCGAGGCACGCTGCTTGACCGCCTGGTAGAAGAGGGCGTTGACGAACTTGATGACCGGCGCCGACTCCTCGCTGGTAAGCAGGTCCGAAGAGGTGTGCAGGAAATCCGAGAGCGACATCTCCTCCTCTTCGATCTCCTCCTGTTCCTGTTCGATCCCGCTGAGTTCGGAGTCGGTGCGGATTTCGAGGAACTTGTTGTAGAGCCGGTCAAAGGAGTCCGCATCGACGATGACCAGGGGGAGGTCAAGGTCGAACTTGGCGAGGAAGTCGAAGGCCTGGGAGAGGTGGGCGCGGGAGAGGACGATATGGACGTCGCCGTCGATCTCGCTGAAAAGCACGTAGCTGCGCAGGCTGAGGTTCAGATCTACCGATTCGAGCGGATGGGGTTTGAGGTCAACCCCTTCGAGTTCGGGAATGTTCAGCATGCGTTATCGCTTGGCCGGACTGATGACGGAGAGCGCATTCCCGGCGGCCGGGGCGGCGGCTTCAGTCGCATTGCTGTCGGGATCCTGCTTGTCCAGCTGCTCTTTACGCTCTTCGAGCTTCTCTTCGATCAGCTCCTCATACTTGGCCTGGATGGCGTCGAGCTCCTGCAGCATTTTACGGACTTTCGGCATATCTTCGTTGTTGCGTACGATGAAGGGCGTGAGGACGATCACGAGGTTGATCTCTTCGTGGGTGCTGTATTTCCAGTCGAAGAGGCCGCCGATGAGCGGAATGTCGCGCAGGAGGGGAATCCCCTGGGCTTCATCGCGGTTCTTGTCGTAGATGAGCCCCCCGATGATGACGCTTTCGCCGTTGCTGACGATAGCAGTGGTGACGACTTCACGCTTGGTCGTACTCGGCAGGCCGGGGACGGAGCTGTTGAGAATGTCCTCGAGCTTGGCCGTGGTGATCAGGGTGACCTTGTTGCCCTGGGAGAGGCGCGGCTTGATCTTGAGGGTCAGACCGATATCTTCGCGGGTGTAGGTGTTGCGCGCGACGGAGGTCGTATCGGCGGCCTGGGCCGTTGAGGTGACGATGGGCTCCGTGCGACCGACGTAGATGGAGGACTCCTGGTTGTTGACACAGAGCAGGGTCGGCTGCGAGAGGGTGTTCGCCGCGCCGTTGCTGGCGAGGAAATCGATCGTGGCGCCGAAAGCGATGCCCGAGTCGAAGGTGGCGCTGCTCAGGTTGATCAGCCCGCCGCCGTCGAAGGCGATGGCGGAACCACCGAGGTCCGCGGCGAAAGTGAAGAGGCCGGCATCGGTGACGGCGCCGCCGGCAAGGCCGTATTTGACCCCGATCCTGTCGGCCATGTTCTGGTTGATCTCGACGATGCGTGCTTTGACGAAGACCTGCGGTTTCTCAACGTCGAGGATCTTGATCATCGCCTGGATATCCTTGATGTCGGACTCCAGCCCGGAGACGACGAGGGCGTTGAGCTCGTCATAGACGCTTACCGTCGGCTTGTCCGCCTCTTTCGCGTATTTCTTTTTGTCCAGGACCGCCTGGAGGGAGGCGACGACGTTTTTGGCCTCGCTGTTCTCGAGGGGGATGATGGTCAGGCGCTGGTTCGTCGAGTCGTCTTTCTCGTCGAGCCGGGTGATCAGCGGGGTCAGTTTGTCGATGTTCTCCTGGGTGGCGAGGATGATGATGGCATTGGTGGCGTCGTCACTGAGGATCTCGACCTTGTTGTTCTCGACTTTCTGGTTGATGATCGCCTTGGCGATCTTCGTGACGGAGGCGGCCAGGCGGCTTGCCTTGGCATTGGAAAGCGGGATGAATTCGGCTTTGACGTCCTTCGCCTGGTCCCGGTCGATCTTGCGGACGATCGTTTCGATGACGCCGATATTGCCCGGGGTGTCGCTGACGATCATCATATTGTTCTCTTTGATCGTCAGCAGTTTGCCGGCGGGGGAGAGGAACTGGCGCACTTTCGCCGCGATGACGTCGATGTTCTCGTTCTTGGCGGAGATAAAGCGGGTCTGCATCAGCATCGATTTCGTGCCGGGGTTGATCGGCAGGTTCTCTTTGACCGCGACGTTCTGGCGGACGATCTTGAGGTAGCTCCCCTCCTGCACCAGCGTGAACCCTTTGCTGTCGAGCACGGAGAGAAGGATACTGAAGAGTTCGTCTTTGTAGATCGGCGTCGACGAGACGAAGTTGACGGTGCCGGGGATGGGTTTGTCAAGCAGGATGTTCTTTCCGTTGGCTTTGCCGACCATCTTGATCAGCTCCTCGATCTTGATGTCGTGGAGCTTCAGATTGACCTGTTCGCGTGCGGCCGCTGCGGAGCCGAACGCCATGGCCCCCGCCAGGACCAGGGTGAGGAGTTTAGTCGTAAATTGCATAGTCAAGCTGCCTTTCTGTATGGTTTCGCTGGATATCCAGGGTCAGGTTGTCGATCTGGTCCATATTCTTGTAGAGTTTGAGTACCTCTGCCACGGAGGTGAGGGGTTTGCCGTTGATGCCGGTGATGATGTCATGCTCCTGCAGTCCCATTTTAGCAAAGATCGAATCCTTTTTGATCCACTTGACTTCGAAGCCGGTCAGCTTCTTGTTCCGGTAGACCTCCTGGATTTTGACGTTTTGCCAGATGGCGTCGAAATTTTCGGTGTAGTAGCGTATCTCTTTGCGCTTGATGGAGGTGAAGCCGTTCTGGGTGACGACGGAGGTGGCCGGAGCCGCTGCCGTTTCGACCCCTCCCATACTCTCCTCTTTGAACGCCAGGGCATAACGCTGGCCGTCCTTTTCGAAAATGGCTTTGGTCGGCAGAATGTCGACGAGGGCATAGCGTTTGTACTGCTCCCCGATGGAGAGGAGTTCGGTTTTGCTCCCCTCTTCGACGAGGATAAAGGGGTGGGCCTCTTCCAGGTAGATCCCGCGCAGTGTCAGCGCGTCAAGCCGGTACACTTCGGTCTGCTTGCCGCCGCTCTTCGCAACGGCCCTGCGCTGTTCGATGCCGAAGAGCTGCGAGGGCGTGTAACGGGCGTAGGTGACGGTGTCTCCCGAGGCCACTGCCGGTTCGACGCCCCCGCGGGGCAGCCATACCGCCAGGATGAGCATCAGGGCTTTGGCGACGGCGGCGAGGATGGCCAGGGTGATGAAGCGCCGTACCCATAGCGGATTAATACGTTGTTTCATAGCGGTAAGCCCCCCCTTCGATACTCCGCAGCTGTTTCAACCAGAAGGGCCGTTTGGCCCGCAGGGCGGCAGAGGGGGTGAGTTCCAGCGTAATCTTGCGTTCCAGCAGCGCGACCTGGCCGGTGACACTGCCGAACGCGCCCGAGCCTTCCAGGGTGACGTGAAGCGGGTCAAGCACGGAGTAGGTCACGCGCATCCCGTCGACGCTGCGCGGCGCAAAGCTCTCCATGTCCGAGGAGAGGGTAAAAGGTGCCACCCGGACACTGTTGTAGAACAACCACGGCGTCACGGTGATCCGTTCGAGCCGGGCGACGTGCAGATCCTCGAAATAGAGGTCGCCGCCTTTGAGCACGAAATCAACGCCGCGGTCGACAGGCGTTTCGGCGGCAACGGCGAGACCGAAGGGCTTCATCTGTAGCTCCGCTTCGTGGTAGAGGGCGGTTTTGGGCAGGAACACCAGCAGGAAGAGAACGAACGCCGCGCTGTAGAGCAGGCCCATTTTCATGCGCTTCATAAGGCGAACTCCACGCTGAGACTGACGTTCTGGTCACTGCTGCGGCTGACGGTCATCTTTGAGATCGTTACCGGGGTGTTGAACAGTTTTGCGGTGAGACGGTCAAAGGTCTGTGCCGGCAGCGGCGTGAACTGCACCTGGTAGGTGCGGCCGTTCTTGTTCTTGCGGTCCACATAGGCTTTGAACTCGCCCTGTGTCAAGATGGCATCGATGCGGCGCTGTATCTGCTTGGTGTCGTCCCACTGCTGCTGCATGGTGCGGATCTCTTTGCCCAGACGTGCCGTTTCGGCATTCGCCTTTACCGCATCGCTGATGGCCCGTTCGGTGCGGCCGCTCTGTACGACCATCAGCAGGGCGAGAAAAAGCGCCGCGCCGAAGATGTAGACGATATTGATCTTATTCATACGTCGCCTCCAGGTAGAGGGTGTCGCCCTTGCGCTTCTCGGAGGTGACGGTGGCGATGGCTTTGAGCTGCTTTTTGAAGGCGTCGGCTTTTGCCGGGTCTTTGAAGACGGCGGCGATCGAGAGCTCCCGGGTGCCCAGGCTCAGACGCTCCACATGGTTCTCCTCGTCGGCGGGCAGGGCGAAGAGGGCCTTGGCCGTCGCACGGAGCTGCGTCTGGCGTTTCTGTTTCTTGTTCAGGGCGTTGATCAGGCCGTCGCGTTCGAACGAGGTCTGGGGAAGCCGGTAGGTGTCCGCGATCTTCTCCTGCTCCTCGAGGAGTGTTGCCAGCTGTGTACGGGCGGTAAAATATTCAATCCCGTAGAGGAGGGCGAAAACGCCGGCGACGATGCTGAGGCGTTTGAACTGTTTCTTGTCCAGCAGGGTGCTGTGGTAGAGGGTGATACCGACCGTGGGCCCTTTACGCGCATGGGTTTCGAAAAAGCTGCCGGCTTCCTCGGCCGTGGCCGCATACCTTGCGGGCAGCTCGGTGACGACACCGTCGACGCTGGAGAGGATCCGTGTCCCGCTCAGGCGCAGCGGTGTTTCAAGCGCGGCGCATTCGGTCTGGGCAAAGTAGATATGTCGTACATCAGAGGGACGGATGCCCGCGCGGGTAATGGCGTTGATGATCTGCTCCTCGTTGTACGCAAAGAGCCAGAAGCCCTCGTCGTGCTTGAGGACATGGTAGCTGTAGACCCCTTCTGGCGTGATGGCGTCGAAGACGGAGGGGGCGAGCTTTTTGGCCTGGAAAACCGTTTTGACGGGGAGCGCCTCGGTGCGGAACCAGTACAGCGACGGGGAGAGGATGAGGTCCACCTTCCCCTGTACGCTGACGGGCTGTGCTTCCCGGTCGAGGAAGAGGGTGGGCACAGCGGCTTCCGGACGGGAGAATTTAATTGGAAACTGCAATTTCGCTCACTTTCTGGTCGGCTAGATTGTAGGTGAAGGTATAGGAGGTCTGATGGGTTTTGCTCAGCACGTTCATAGTCCCGACCACATCCGGGGCGTAAAAGGTGACGCCCAGGTCCTGCAGCAGCTGCTTCGTTTCCGGTGTAAACGGCAGTGCGTCGAGGGAGGCGTAGGTCGCGACCCGTTTGGTTGTGAGTTCGGCCAGCGTCGCCGGATCGATGGAGGGGTCGATGAAATGGAGGGTATCGGGTTCGATATGGTTGAAGTCAACGGCCGTATTGCGGAAGCCGATAAGGTGTTCCCAGGGGACCTCGTCGACATTGTAATCCTGTGTCAGCGCTTTATACCCCTCGATCACTTCGTTGAAATGCTGCATGTCGTAAAGGCGCCCCTGGGTGAAATCCGGGTTTTTCAGGTTGAGTTCCGAGCCCGGGAAACGTTCGTTGGTGTCCATATCGATACTGTCCGCTACCATGGAAATGAGCAGAATGGTATCGGAAACATTGTAAACGGTCAGTATACGCTCGAGGTAGCCTTCCACCGCGGGATCGAGCGGCAGGGCGGTGTAGGGGTCTGCCGTAACCTCGCTGTTACTTTTGAGAAGGTGGTTTATATTGACTTTTCCGGCATCTGAGGCGAAGGTGATGTCCATCATCATCCCGTTTTGCTTGTTTTCGAAAAAGAGGGGGATGCTCAGCAGGATATCGAGGGCATCGGAGTCGTTGATGTCCCCGGTGTTCTGCTTCAGGATGGTGTAGATGCTCGGCAGCAGCGTGTTGCTCTGCACGAGGAACGCTTTCGTCTCGGTCTGGTTGTAGCCCCGTTCGAGCAGGCCTGCCCCGACGGCGATTAGTGCTGCAATGGCGGTAACGAACGCGAGCGTCATCAGCAGCGCTATCCCTTTTCGGTGCAAATCATACCTCTTTCCATGCTTTGGCCCAGCATTTTATCTCTGTTTATTTTAAGTATACTATAATCGCCGAAAAAATTATCTTTCGTGAGGCGGAGTGATACCGTATGATTCGAAGGGATTTAAGGATGTGCATGCAGAGCAATAGAGTCTACCGGGGAGCGGCCCGCGGGGCGTTTACGTTGATGGAGCTGATGATCGTCATCATCATTCTGGGGCTGTTGGCGGCCCTGGTCATGCCGAACCTGATCGGCAAGAGCGAAGAGGCGAAACAGAAGCTCGTCTGCGTCCAGATGAAGGGGATCAAGAACGCCCTGGATATGTTCCGGCTCGATAACGGAACCTACCCCGATGCGGAAGAGGGGCTTGAGGCTCTGGCGAAGAACCCGGATGCGGAGAAGTACCCCAACTACAGCGGGGGCGGCTACTTCCAAGACGGCGTCCTGCCGAAAGATCCCTGGAAAAACCGTTACATCTACGTGCCGGGCGAAGACGGTATCAACCTGATTTCGCTGGGCGCAGACCGTAAAGAGGGCGGAACCGCGGAGAGCAAAGATATCACCTATGCCGAGTGCATCAAGCAGTAGGAGGGGGTTCACCCTCTTTGAACTGCTGCTGGTCGTCCTGCTGATCGCCGTTTTGTACGGCGTTTTCATCAATAAACTCTCGACGGGCAAAGGCCCGGCCGACGGGAAAGATACCGTGACGCTGGAGACGCTCCGTGACTACCTTTCACGTTTCCGCCCGCAGCGTGGGGATGTGACCCTTGTCTGTCCGGAACCCTGCGAAACGTGCAGCGTTTTCATCGACGGCAAGGCGGTGGAGGGGGCGGATATCAGCCTCTTCAAACAGGAACCCACCGTCTACCGCAGAGACCGGTACGGCCAGTTCGAACCCTACGTCTTTCTGCCGGTGCGCCGGGGGGAGACCGATACGGTGAACGTCTGTTTCGCGTTTACCCTGCGTGACAATGACAGCAGTTCAAGTTACATTGTCGAATCGGGGGAGCTGTATTATCTGTTTGAGGCGTTCGGAGAGCCCGTGCGGCGCTTCGAGACGCTCGACGAAGCGGCGGAGGCCTACAGCCGCAAGGCGCTGATACCCGACGACAAACGGGTCTACGATTTTTAAGGGGGAAGCATGGTATTTGCCTATCGGGGCCTGCTGCAAGACGGTAAGAAGACCAAGGGGGTTCTTGAAGCCGCTGACCTGGAGGAGGCGAAAAAGCGTCTCCGTTCCCAGGGCATTTTCTATACCAAGCTCGACGTGGAGAAGAGCGCGTCCGTCGGCCGTCTGAGCTTCTCCCGCAAAAAGACCGCCGGGGCGAGCGAACTCTCCATCCTCAGCCGTGACCTCTCCATCTATATCAAGTCGGGCATCTCCATTGTCAACGCCCTGAAACTGGCCCGGAACCAGTATGCGAAGAACAAGAGGATGACGAACTTCCTCAGCAGCATCATTACGATGCTCGACGAGGGGAAGAGCTTCTACCAGGCCCTGGAGCGCCAGAAGATTCTGGCACTCCCGGAGTTCTACAAACAGTCCATCCGCGTTTCCGAGGAGAGCGGGATCCTGCAGGAGGTCCTGCTGGAGATGGCGATCTTCCTCAAAGAGCAGGATCGTATCACCAAGCAGATCAAAAGCGCATTCGCCTATCCCGCATTCATTATCATCGTCTCGATTTTCATGGTCGCGTTCATGATCACCTTCGTCGTGCCGAAGATCACCGGGATCTTCGATCAGCTCGACCAGGAGCTGCCGCCGGTGACCCAGTTCGTCATCGCGACGGGGGATTTCTTTACCGCGCACTGGCTGGGGCTCGCGGTGGGGCTGGTGGCGCTGATCGGCCTCTTCACCTCGGCGATGAAGTACAACCGCGCCTTCCGCTACGCCGTGCATCTGCTGCAGCTCAAACTTCCCTTTTTCGGGCAGGTCGTTCAGACCTCGGAGCTGGGGCGTTTCTCCTATATCGCGTCGGTGCTGATCCGTTCGGGGGTACCGTTCGCGCAGACGATCAACCTCTCGGCGAACGTGCTGCACAATCAGGTGCTGCAGCGGAAATTTTCGGACGCTTCGGACCGGGTCGTTGAAGGCTCAAAGCTTTCCAATGCGCTGCTGCGGGACGGGTTTGAGATTGATCCGTCTTTTGCCCAGGCGATCGCGCTGGGGGAGGAGACGAGTGAGGTGACGGCGATCCTGCAGAACCTCTCCGAGCTCTATTTCGAAGAGAACAAGGATAAGATCGGGCTTTTCCTTTCGCTGCTGGAACCGATGCTGATGCTGCTGGTGGGCGGGGTGATCGGCTTCATCGTCACCGCGATGCTGCTGCCGATCTTCTCGATGAATATCAGTTAGGAGCGGCGTCCGCCGCGGTTGCGGTCGCCCCGGTTGCGGTCGCCGTCCTGGCGGCGGCGGTTATTGTAGCCGCCGTTGCGGCGCGGTTTGCCGCCCTGGCGCCGGCCGCCGCGATCATTGCGCTCCATCGCTTCCATGATTTTGTCCAGGCGCTGCTTCGGGACACCGATTGACTGAGGGCCTTTGACGTTTGTGTTTTTCATCAGCATCGAGATGAGCTTGTAGGCGATCTGTGTCTGGTCCATGTCATCGCACAGCGCGTTGAAGAGTTCGGTCGCCTCTTCGTAGATCTTCTGCTTTTCGATCTCGTCGACGAGGCGGGACATCTGTTTGGACTGTACCTGCTGTTTTGTCGGGATGTAGGAGTGGGCCATCTGGGTGCCGACGATCTTGCGGATACGCTGCAGCTCTTTGAACTCCAGCGGCGTTACCAGGGTAATGGCGACCCCTTTCTGGCCTGCACGTCCCGTCCGGCCGATACGGTGGACGTAGCTCTCCGGATCGAAGGGGATATGGTAGTTGATGACGTGGCTGACGTCGTTGATGTGGATACCGCGCGCCGCAACGTCGGTGGCGACAAGAATGTCAATTGCATTCTCTTTGAGACCCCTGATGACGGATTCGCGCTGGCGCTGTTCCATGTCGCCGTGAAGCCCCTTGGCGTTGTAGCCGACGGAGGAGAGGACGTTGGAAAGACGGTCGACTTCGCGCTTGGTACGGCAGAAGACGATGGTCTTTTCCAGCTCTTCGGCGTCGAGCAGGCGGATGATCGCGTCGTCGCGCTCATTCTCCTCGATGACGTAATACTGCTGCGCGATGTCCTTGTTCGTCGTCTCCTCCTGGGTGATGGAGACAAAAGCCGGATTGACGAGGATACGTTCGGCGAGGGCCTTGATCGGTTTGGGCATCGTGGCCGAAAAGAGCAGGGTCTGGCGGTCCGTCGGCAGGAAGTCGAAGATCGTGTTGATGTCGTCGAGGAAGCCCATGTCGAGCATCTCGTCCGCTTCGTCAAGAATGACGGTGGAGGGGGCGAAATCGCTGAGCATGTTGCGTTCGAGGATGTCTTTGAGGCGGCCCGGGGTCGCGATGACAACCTGCGCGCCGCGTTCGATCAGGCCGATCTGGCGGTTGTAGGAGCTGCCGCCGTAGACGGTGACGGTGTGAATACCGAGCTTCTTGCCGTATTTGAAGAGCTCGTCGCTGACCTGGTTGGCGAGTTCACGCGTCGGGACGATAATGAGCGCCTCAACGCCGCGGTCGAGGCTCATCTGGCTCAGGGTCGGAAGACCGAAAGCCGCCGTTTTCCCGGTCCCGGTATGGGCCTGGCCGACGACGTCGCGCCCCTCGAGGACGAGGGGGATGGCCTGCTGCTGAATCGGGCTGGGGACTTTGAAACCGGCGTAGCGGATGCTCTGGAGGATCTCGTCGCGAAGACCGAAGTCGTCAAAGGAGGCCGTCGGTACGGCGGTATCGTCGAGTGTTTCGATGGGTGGTGTCTGCATTTTCTCTCTTGAAACGGACACGGCTAAACCATCGTTGCGACTGAAGTGAATCAAAAAAGAGTTGCATTTTCTGAAGCGGCTTAAAGAGCAGGAAAGACAGTTTGATCGGGCCCGGTAAATTTTAGTGCAATTATAGCGAAATTTTTCCCTTTTGCGGTGTGTGCGGGATTGTGGGCACGCCGCGGCGCGTCCCTTTAACTTTTTTCGCTAAAATGGCTTCACTTTTTGGAACCCGTGTGGGAGAGAATGATTAAAAAAACGATTGCAACCCTGTTTACGCTGCTGCTCCTGCTGGGCGGCTGTACGAAAGAACTGGACGAATATAACAAGCCGGCCGCGTACTGGTATGAGAAGATGGTCGCGGCCGTTTCCGACGGCAACCTGGACAAAGCGGACAACTACTACAGCTCGCTGCAGAGCGAACATATCGGTTCGCTGCTGCTGCCCGAGGCGACGATGATCATGGCGATCTCGCACCTCCAGGCGGAGGAGTACCTGCTCGCCGAGCACTTCCTGACCGAGTACATCAAGCGCTATGCAACCCCGGCTGAACGCGAATATGCCGAGTATATGAAGGTCAAGGCCAAGTACATGGCACTGCCGAACCCGCGCCGCGACCAGGGGCTGATCAACGAGGCGATCACGGAGGGCGAGACCTTTATGCGCCGCTACCCCCGTTCGACGTATGCACCCGTCGTCGATACGATGGTCACAAGGCTCTATCTGGCCGAAGCGGCCCTGAACGAATCGATCGCCGAACTGTACGACCGGCTGGACAAACCGAAGGGGGCGACTTTCTACCGCGAGAAGAAACCCCAGCCGTGGATCGACTGGAATGAAGTGGACCCGGCGCAGACGGCGTGGTACCGCAGTATTTTCGAAGGCGACGGCCACGGAAGCTGGTACGCCTTCATCATTCCCGACACCCAGAGCGTCGTCTCCCGCCACCGCTATGACGATAGTGCGGATGAAAACCGAACCGATATGAAGGAAGAGTAATGCAATTGGATCATTATGCAAGTTTCCCGACCGAACTGCCGGTCATCTTTGAAGACGGGCTGTTCCTCTACCCGTTTATGATCTCCCCGCTGTTTCTCAAAGACGACGAGAACATCGCGGCCGTCACCCATGCGATCGAACACGACTCCCTGGTCATCGTCTGTCCGACAAAAGAGGGGCAGGAGGGCGAACGCACCTTCGAGAGCATTCATGACGCCGGGGTGATCGGTTCCATTATGCGCAAGGTCTCCCTGCCCGACGGCCGGGTGAAGGTCCTTTTCCAGGGGCTGGCACGGGGCAAAGTGATGGAAGGGCGTGCGGAAGATCCGCTGCGCGTCCTGGTCGACACCATCGACCCCAAGGCGGTCAACGAGATCAAGATGGACGCGATCCTGGAGGTTGTGCGCGAAAAGGTACGTGCCCTGTCGCAGGTGAGCAACTTCTTTCCGCCGGACCTGCTGCGCACCATCGAGGAGACCCAGGAGTACAACCGCATCGCCGATCTGATCTGCAGCACGGTCAAGCTGCCGAAACAGCGCGCCTACGAGATGTTCGTCGAGGCGGATACCGAGCGGCGCCTGCTGCTGCTCATTGACTACCTGATCGAAGAGATCGAGGCGAGCAAGCTGCAGCGCGAGATCCGCACCAAAGTCAATACGAAGATGGAGCAGATCAACAAGGAGTACTTCCTCAAGGAGCAGCTCAAAGAGATCCAGCAGGAGCTGGGCGTCGACAACCAGCGCGAAGAAGAGATCGCCGAGTACCGCAAACAGCTCGAAGGGATGAAGGAGCATATGGGCGAGGACGCCTATAAAGAGATCTCCAAGCAGCTCGACCGCTATGCGCGGCTGCACCCCGACTCCGCCGATGCGGGGATGATCCAGGGGTACCTGGAGTGGGTGCTGGAGATCCCGTTTGGCAAGTACGCCAAAAAAGCCCTCAAGATCGAGAACGTCGAGTCCCAGCTCGATGCGGACCACTTCTCCCTGGAGAAACCGAAGAAGCGCATTGCCGAGTTCTTTGCCGTCAAGGAGCTGATGGAGCTGCGCGGCAAGAGCGCGCAGAAGGGCGGCAGCGCGATCCTCTGTTTTGCGGGCCCTCCGGGTGTGGGAAAAACCTCTCTGGCCAACTCCATCGCCACGGCGCTCAAACGGCCGCTGGTGCGGATCGCCCTGGGCGGGCTTGAAGACGTCAACGAACTGCGCGGGCACCGCCGTACCTATATCGGCGCGATGCCGGGCCGGATCATCCAGGGGATCATCGATGCGAAAAAGATGAACCCCGTCGTCGTCCTCGACGAGATCGACAAGGTCGGCATGTCCCACCGCGGCGACCCGACGGCGGCCCTGCTCGAGATCCTCGACCCCGAGCAGAACAGCCACTTCCGCGACTACTTCGTCAACTTCGACCTGGACCTGAGCCAGGTGATCTTCATCGCGACGGCGAACGACGTCGGCCGGATTCCCGCGCCGCTGCGCGACCGGATGGAGTTTATCGGGGTGAGCAGCTACACGCCCCAGGAGAAGTACGAGATCGCCAAACGCTACCTGCTGCCGCAGGAGCTGAAAAAACACGGCCTGAAAAAACAGGAAGTGACGGTGTCGGCATCGGCGATGAAAGAGCTGATCCACAGCTACACCCGCGAGGCCGGTGTACGTAACCTGCGCCGCCGCATTGCCGATATCGCCCGTAAATCGGCGAAGATGATCCTGGAAGATCCGTCGCTGACGAAGGTTTCGGTATCGCTCAAGAATCTCAAGGAGTTCATGGACAAGACCGTCTTCGAAATCGAGAAGACGGACAACGTCAACCGTGTCGGCGTCGTCAACGGTCTGGCCTGGACCGCCGTCGGCGGGGACGTGCTCAAGATCGAGACGATCCGGATCAAGGGCAAGGGGCAGATGCAGCTCACCGGCAGCCTCGGCGAGGTGATGAAAGAGTCGGCGCGCATCGCGATGAGCGTCGTCAAAACCCTCATCGACAACGGGAAGGTCAAAGTCGACCACGCCATCATCCCGAAGACGTTCAAAGAGCAGGAGGAGCAGACGGCGCTCGATGCCAGCGAGGTCTACAAGCGCTATGACCTGCACATCCACGTCCCTGACGGTGCGACGCCCAAAGACGGCCCGAGTGCGGGGATCGCGATGAGCACGGCGATCGCCTCCATCCTGAGCAACAAGGCGGTCCGCGCGGGGATCGCGATGACGGGCGAGGTGTCGCTCAGCGGCAACGTCCTGCCCATCGGCGGTCTCAAAGAGAAACTGATCGCCGCGCACAAGGCGGGCATGCACACGGCGCTCATCCCGAAAAAGAACTATGACCGCGACCTCGACGAGATCCCCGATGAGGTCAAAGAGGTGGTGACTATAGTGCCGGTCGAACGGATCGAAGAGGTAATCAAACTGACCCTCCTGCCGGAGTAAGCCCTCCCGGGCTGCCCTATTTACGCTTCCCTAATTATTTTCTCACTATAATCAATATCAAAATCCAGAACAAAAGTAAGCCGTGTCTGTAGAAACCTTGACCCCTCTTGTGATCGTTCCTCTTCTGCTGATCCTGCTGCTGGCGGGTGCGGTGGTATATCTGCTCGTACAGCTCCGCCGTCGCGGCGAAGCGCTCGAAGCGCTGCGGGAAGTCGCCGAAGCGAAACAGGCGGCACTGCAGCAGCGTGACCAGGAAAACATCCGCCTGAGCGATACGCTGGCATGGCGGGAGCAGGAGGAGACGCGTCTGCGCGGCAGCGTCGAGGCGCGGGAACGGCAGCTTGAGCAGACCCGGCGCGACCACCAAAGCCTTGAACGCGAATTCGCGGTGCTGCAGACACGCTTTGAAGAGGCGCAAAAGCAGCATACGGAGCAGCTGCGCCTCCTTGACGAGGCGAAGCAGGCCCTCGGCGCCCAGTTCGAAGGGCTGGCACACCGGATCTTCGAACAGAAGGCGAAGACTTTCGACGCCGCGAACCAGCAGCAGCTGCAGCTGCTGCTCAAACCTTTCCGCGAACAGATCGACGCCTTTTCGAAACAGACGCAGAACCAGTATGTGGAGGAGAGCAAGGAACGCCACCTGCTCAAAAGCGAGATCGAGCGCCTGAAGGTCCTCAACGAACGGATCGCGGAGGATGCACTCAACCTGACCAACGCCCTCAAGGGGGAGACGAAGACCCAGGGGAACTGGGGCGAGATCGTCCTGGAACGGGTGCTGGAGAGTTCGGGGCTCCGGCCGGGCCACGAGTACGAGACCCAGGGGACCTACAAAGACGACAAGGGGAACATGCTGCGCCCGGACGTCGTCGTTTTCCTGCCGCAGGAGCGCTGCGTCATTATCGACTCCAAGGTCTCGCTTGTCGCCTACGAACAGTTTATGAGCAGCGACGACCCGGAGGCGAAGAGCCGTGCACTGCGCCAGCACCTCCTCTCGATCAATGCGCATATCAAGGGCCTTTCCGAGAAACGGTACGAAAACCTGCCGGGGATGCGTACACTGGACTTCGTCCTGCTCTTCATGCCGATCGAGGGCGCTTTCCACCTGGCGCTGCAAAACGACAGCGGCCTCTTCAAAAAGGCGTACGATGCACGGATCATCATCGTCAGTCCCTCGACCCTGCTGGCGACGCTGCGCACCATCGAGAATATCTGGCGGACCGAGCAGCAGCAGCAAAATGCCGCGGAGATCGCACGGCAGGCGGAGGCGCTGTATGACAAGTTCGTCGGCTTCGTCGAGGATATGGAACGCATCGGCGACCAGCTGGGCAAGACCCAGGCACAGTGGGAAGGCGCGATGAACAAACTGGCCAAAGGCAAGGGGAACCTGATCCGCCGTGCTGACCAGATGAAGAAGCTCGGCCTCAGCCCGAAAAAGGCGTTGCCGGGCAGTGACGACGAGGGGGCGGAATGAAGCGCGACGGCCTGATCCCGTGGATGACCGCCATCGTCCCCGTGCTCTTCGCGCTGCTCGCCGGCGCCATCCTCTATGCCGTGTTCGGGAAGACGCTGGCGCAGGATGAGATGGTCATCGGCGCGGCGCTGATCGCCCTGATGACCCTGCTTTCCGTTTTTATTTCGGGTTACTGGGGGTATGCCCTCCTGGTGCGGCACCGCGAACAGGTACAGCTTCGCGACAATGCCCTGCGGGAGTTCAATGCGAACGTTGAAACGAGGGTGCAGGAGGCCGTGGAAGCGCAGCGCCGCATGGACCGTCAGGGGATACAACGTTCGGTCACCCAGGCCATGGACGAAACGGTCAGGCTGGTCGGCAGCCGCTGGCGCGAACCGCTGCAGCGGCTCGCGTCACTCCATGAAGAGGAGGGACCGACGTCGGGGCGGCTGGAGTCGGCTGCGCTGATCGCGACGTCGATGCTCGAGAGCCTTGAGGAGTGGGAGGAGTTTTTCCGTATCGATACCGCGCGCGAGGCGGTGGATCTCAGTGAGAGCGTCAGAAGCGCGCTGGCGTTGCTGGCGCTGGAGTTTACTGACGCTGGCATAAGTGTCGAAACGCACCTGGAGTGTTCCAAGACCTTGCCGCTGTATCGCAACGAGATCATTCGGGTGCTGATCAGTCTGCTGCAGAACGCGAAGGATGCCCTGGTGGAACGGCGCGTCGCGCTGCCGCGTGTCGAGGTCGAATGCTATGAAACGGGACAGTTTATCGTCATCCGCCTCTGCGACAATGCCGGCGGGGTGGAAGCGGGGATTGCCGACAGGATCTTCGAACCCTATTTTTCGACAAAGAACCGTTCGGCCGGACTCGGACTCTACATGGCGCGCAACATCGTCGAAGAGCACTGCAACGGCGAACTGATCTTCGACAATATCGACGAAGGCGCCTGTTTCTATCTGAAGATCGGTAAACACCAGGCGGAGGAGACGGAATGAAGAGGCCGACACTGCTGACCTGTTTCATCAAAGAGACGCGCTGGGTCCCGACCCGGCGGGAGGATGCGTTGCGCATTCTAAGTGAGGAGATGGACGGGGCGGACCCGGAAGGGCTGCTCGCCTACGTGCTGGAAGCGACGAAAACGGGCAAAACGGTGACCGTGGGCGAATGCCGGTTCCGCCAGGAGCTTACGGGTGGGGAACCTTCACCTTCGAGTTGAGCAGCCATCCGATCAGCAGCATCGCCCCCATGACGATGGTGGCATTGGTCACGTCATAGGCCGCCGTAAGATAGGCAAGCCAGAGCAGAATGGCCCCCAGCGGGGTGGGGACGCCGGTAAAGTACTTTTCGACCGTCCCCTCTTCGGCGTTGATGTTGAACTGGATCAGCCGGCGCAGGCCGCTGACGACGTAGTAGATGCTGACTGCACCCGCGACGAGCAGCGCGGCGCCGTCGAGGCCCGAGTAAACGGCCTGGAAGATCAGGAAAACGGGGACGAGGACGAACGAGAGGAAGTCTGCGAAAGAGTCGAGCTGGATGCCGAACTCGTTCGAAAGGGCATACTTCCGGGCGATTTTGCCGTCGAAAATGTCGAAGGCCCCGCCGATCCAGGCGAAGATGATCGCGGTGAAGAAGTTGTTCTGGCTGATGAAATAGACAGCGAGGAGCCCGCTGGCGATATTGACCATCGTAAAGAGGTTGGCCAGGTTGAAATGGTTGTCGGCACGGTAAAGAAATTTCATGGCGCCATTATAGCAAACGAAGCGGAAAAATCGGCGGCGGGGCAGGTATAATACGGCCAAAGGATTAGCACCGCTAATTTAGTCTAAATTAATTTGATTTTTATTATCATTTAGAAACCAATCAGGACGGGACTCGGGTAACAGTGAAATTGACAGAGTGTATGAAAGGGTGCAGCGCCACGATCGTCAAGCTGCATGCCCAGGGGCCTTTGAAACAGCGTCTTGTCTCCTTCGGCGTGATGAAAGGGGCACGGGTCGAGCTGATGGGCTTTGCCCCGGCCAAAAGTACCGTGGAGATCAAGGTGGGCCGGATGCGCCTCGCCCTGCGCAAAGAGGAAGCCGAACTGATCGAGGTCAATGCCGATGCCCAGTAACACGCCTGTCTGCCCCGTCACCGAAAAGCATATCCGCATCGCCCTCGTCGGCCAGCCCAACGTCGGTAAAAGCATGCTCATCAACGCCATCAGCGACGCCCGTCTGCACGTGGGCAACTTCAGCGGTGTCACCGTCGAGAAATCCGAGGTCTTCTTCGACTATAAGGATTTCCATTTCACCATCGTAGACCTTCCGGGCACCTACGCTTTCACCGACTACTCCATCGAGGAGCGCGTCACCCACGATTTTCTCTGCAACGAAGCGTACGATCTGATGATCAACGTCGTCGATTCGACAAACCTGGAGAAGAACCTCCAGCTCACCGCCGAACTGATGACGATGAACAAGAAGATGGTGCTCGCGCTCAATATGAGCGACGAGGCGGACCGCGAAGGGATCCGGATCGACTACGAGTACCTCTCGCAACTGCTGGGGTTGACGGCCGTACGGGTCTCCGCGGCAGCCAAGTCGGGGATCGAAACACTGATCGAGTCCGTGATCGCCGTGCACGAGGCCCCCTACCAGGAGCCGAAGCTGATCTTCTCCGAGGCGGTTGAGGAGGAGATCGGCCTGATCGCCTCCTACCTGGACGAGCACCGGTTCAGCGCGGCGATCTCCAACCGCAACATCGCGATCAACCTGCTTCAGAACGAGAAAAAGACCTACCGCACCCTGCACGACCTGCCCCTCTGGACGGAGCTGCAGCCGCTGCTGATCGAGGCGGACAAGCATATCGAGATGCACCACGATACCGACGACGTCAAAGAGGTCTTTGCCGAAGAGTACGCGGCGTTCATCCGGGGGGTCATCACCGAAACGGTGCGCTACACCGAACAGCCCGTCGAAAAGAAGAGCCTCACCGAGCGGGTGGACGATCTGCTCATCCACCCGGTGCTGGGGATCCCTATTTTCCTCTTTTTGATGTGGGGGCTTTTCCAGCTCACCTTCGAGATCGGGAACATCCCGATGGAGTGGATCGATGCCTTCTTCGGCTGGTTCGGCGAAACGGTAGGCGCGACGATCCCCAACGCGGATATCCGCTCCCTCGTCGTCGACGGGGTCATCGCCGGGGTCGGGGCCGTCGTCCTCTTCACCCCGAACATCATTATTCTTTTTATCGGGATCGCCCTGCTCGAAGCGACGGGGTATATGTCGCGGGTCGCTTTCCTGCTCGACGGCATCTTCCATAAGTTCGGCCTGCACGGCCAGTCGTTCATTCCGCTCGTCACCGGATTCGGCTGCTCCATTCCCGCCTACATGTCGGCGCGGATCCTCAAAAATGACAGCGACCGTCTGCTGACGCTCTTTATCATCGGCTTCATGAGCTGCGGCGCACGTCTGCCGGTCTACGTCCTCTTTACCGGGGCCTTTTTCGCGCCGAGCGTGGCGGGCAACGTTCTTTTTGCCATCTACATCGCCGGGGCGCTGATCGGGCTGATTGCGGCGAAGATCCTCAAGATGACGGCGTTCCGTGGGCAGGACGAACCCTTCGTCATGGAGATGCCCAAATACCGCCTGCCGTCGGTCAAACTGATCTGGCACACGGTGCTGACCAAAACATTGATGTACCTCAAAAAGGCGGGGACCTTCATTGCCGGTGCGTCGATGCTTGTCTGGTTCCTGAGCAGCTATCCCCACTCGCGGGAGATCGAAGCGGTTTACAGCGCGAAGATCGAACAGGCCGCAGACGAGCACGCGGCGTCGCACCTGATCGTCGAGAAGGATGCCGCCCAGCTCGAACAGAGCTACCTTGGGCGCATCGGGAAGACGATCGAACCGCTCTTTACGCCGATCGGGCTGGACTGGAAAATGGCCATCGCCCTGCAGACGGGACTGGCGGCCAAAGAGGTGGTCGTTTCGACCCTGGGTGTCCTCTACGCCGTCGGCGAGGGGGTGACGGAGACGGACAAAACCCTCATCAGCGCCATCCGCACACATATCCCCTTTGCGTCGGCCGTCGCATTTATCGTCGTCATCATGCTCTACCTCCCGTGTCTGGCCGCGTCGGTCGTCTTTACCCGCGAAGCGGGCGGAATCAAATACTTTATCTACCTGTTTCTTTTTACGACGGCGACAGCCTATACGCTGGCCTTCCTTGCCTACCGTCTCACCCTCATGCTGACGGGCGCTCCGGCCCTCCTGCCGCACTAGCACCGTTAGCTAAAAGTTAACGCTGCTGGGATAGAATGCTCGCATGAAAAAGATACTGATGATTGAAGACGATCTGGAGCTGGCGGAGATCCTGACAGAGTACCTTGAACAGTTCGGGTACGAGATCGAAACGGAAGACGACCCCTTCAAAGCGCTGAGCATTCTCAAGCTCAAGCCCTACGATCTGGTGATCCTTGACCTGACGCTGCCGGGGATGGACGGGCTTGAGGTCTGCGAAGCGATCCGCGAGCGCCAGGACATTCCCATCATCATCTCGTCGGCCCGTTCGGACGTCACCGACAAGGTCAACGCCCTGGAACTGGGTGCGGATGACTACCTCCCCAAACCCTATGACCCCCGCGAACTCGAAGCCCGTATCAGCTCGGTTCTGCGCCGCTACGCCGCCAAAACGGAGGCGAGACAGGCCGAGGAGCACCACAGCGACTTCAAACTCGATGAAGGGGCGATGCAGATCAGCTACAAGGGGCGGGCGCTTGACCTCACCAATGCGGAGTACGGTATCCTCGCCTTCATGATCAAAAAAGAGGGGATGGTCGTCTCCCGGGAGGATATCATCCTCAACGTCAACGCCATCAATGAAGACTCCTCGAACAAGAGCATCGATGTCATGGTCGGCCGGATCCGCAACAAGCTCGGAGACAAATCCCTGATCGAATCGGTGCGGGGCATCGGCTACAAGCTGATCAAATGAGGCGCAATGCCGTCTTACTGACCATCCTTTTCGCTTTCGCGGTGACGCTTACGAGCGTCACCTTTGTCTTCTGGGAGTTCTACAAGAACAACCGCGCCCAGTATATCGACAACATTTTCAACAAGTACACCGTTATCACGCAGATCTACCGCGAGCATATGATGAAGCACACCTCCGAGGCGATCCTGGAGGCGAACCTCGCCGTCTACGGACTGTCGAACATCCAGGGGGACAAAGCGGTCCGCGCCGTTTTCGACAAGGCCGATGTCCTCAAACGCGTCGGCTTCCAGGAAGTGGTGCGTACCATGCATTTCTCCAACGAGGAGATGCACGCCCTTGACCGGGTCAGCGATCTCCGCGCGACGATGCTGGAGTCGCAGGGGAAGATCTATTTTTTCCTCGAGACCCCCCAGGGAAGGTTCCTGCTGCTGGATGAACAGCTCCGCCCCTACTTTCCGACCCATCTGCTCAGTGCATACCTGACGATCGTCTTCGTCATCGTCTGGGCGGTTTTCATTATCTGGCGCCGGATCCGTCCGCTGCGCCTGCTGACGAAGCGGGTGATCCGCTATGCCGAGGGGGACCGGAATGTCGTCTTCCGGATGAAGGGCAACAACGAGATCGCCATTCTTGCCAACGAACTCGAACAGGCGCGCAAGAACATCAACACCCTGATCGAATCGCGGACCCTATTCCTTCGCAACGTTATGCATGAACTCAAAACGCCCATTGCCAAGGGGCGCATCAGCGCGGAACTGCTGGCCGACCCTAAACAGAAATCGCGTTTCAACAATATCTTCCTGCGCCTGGAGCAGCTTATCAACGAGTTCGCGATGATCGAGGAGGCCTCTTCCGGGTTCGGCAACAAGAACATCGGGACCTACCGGCTGGTCGATCTGATCGATGAGGCGATCGACCAGTCGATGCTGGAACCGGAGATGATCACTGTCGATATCGACAGCAGCGAGCGGATAGAGTGTGATTTCACGATGATGGCGACGGTCATCAAGAACATGATCGATAACGGGGTGAAGTATTCGCCTGATAAAAGGGTGGCCATAAGGATGGAGGGCAAGGAACTCGTTTTTGAGAACCGGGGGGAGAAACTGCGCCACCCGCTGCGCTATTACGTGGAGCCCTTTACCAAAGAGCACCCGGCGCGCAACAGCTTCGGGCTGGGGCTTTACCTGGTCGACGCGATCCTGCATGCCCACGGCCTGCAGCTGGCGTATGCGTACAGTGACGGGGTCAACCGCTTCTACATCACCGCCTTATGAGAGGTTGTGCACCTCGTGGAGAGGCTTGACCTTTCGTCTTTTCTTCCGTACAACGCTTTTATGGGTCCGGTTGTACTTGATCATCATGTAAAAGATGATGGTCAGGGCGACGGAAGCACAGATCTCATACCCGATCGCCCAGACGGCGGCGAACATCGCGATATCGAGTGCAAGGAAATTGTTGAAACTGCCCTTGGCGATAAAGATAAACAGAAAGATCAGGCCGGTGACGTAGGGGATAATGATAAAATAGAGTCCGAGAAACAGACGCTCATACCCCTCGGGTAACGGGAAGACCTTGGCAAGGTCAACTTGTTGCTGTGAAAATGGTTTCGGGTCGTCTAGACCCTCATGCGGGGGATGTGTATGAATCATGGAACGAACTCCGGTATTGATTACCATTGATTTATAGCAAACCATAATATCACAAAGAGTAAGGAAATACAACGTGAAGCAAATTCTTGTCACCAACGACGACGGGTACGAATCGGAAGGGCTGCTGGCACTGGTGGAGGCGCTGCAGCCCCACGGGCAGGTGACGGTGGTCGCGCCTTCGAGCGAAAAATCGGCCTGCGGCCACTCCCTGACCCTGTCGCACCCGCTCAGCTTCATCAGTGTCGGTGACGATTTTTACAAGCTTGACGACGGGACGCCGAGCGACTGTATCTACCTGGCCCTGCACTCGATGTTCGAGGGGCGCAAACCGGACCTCGTCGTCAGCGGCATCAACAAGGGCTCGAACATGGGCGAAGACATCACCTACTCCGGGACGGCGGCCGGGGCGATGGAGGCGGTCTTGCACGGCGTGCCGGCCATCGCCGTTTCGCAGGTGATGGATTTTGAAAAGCCCCTGCCGGATTTTGCCCTGGCGAAGCAGACGGTCTCCACGCTGGTCGAAAAGATATTTGCCTCCGAGTTTCCCCTCCCGCCGCGCCAGTTCCTCAACGTCAACATCCCCGCCGACGTCACTTCTGCTGCGACGAAAGTGACCTACGCGGGGCACCGCTTCTACGCCAACGACGCCCACCTGCACCGCAATCCCCGGGGCAAAGAGTACTACTGGCTGGGGCTGCACCCCCTGGAGTACAAAGCGCGGGAGGGGCGCGAGGAGCTCTGCGACTTCGAAGCGGTGATGCAGGGGCACATCTCCGTCTCGCCGATCATGCTGGACCTGAGTGCGTACGCTTCCATACGCACGCTCGACGACTGGCTGGGGGCGTAAGGATGCGCTATGAACGTTCCCGCATGCTGCTGGGGGAGGATTTCGAAAAGCTGCAGGGGGCCAGAGTGCTGCTGCTGGGCGTCGGCGGTGTCGGGAGTTTCTGCCTCGACTGCCTGATCCGCTCCGGCGTGAACGACATCACCATCGTCGATTTCGACACCTACGACGAAAGCAACCAGAACCGCCAGCTCTGGAGCGAACACCATGTCGGGGAGTCGAAGGTCAAAGCGCTGAAGACGCACTATCCGCAGATCACCGTGATCGAAACGCGTATTGACGAGGCATGGGTGGAAGCCTTCGATTTCGAACCCTACGACCTGGTCCTCGACGCTATCGACGACACGAAGGCGAAACTGGCCCTGGCACAGAAGTGCTACGCGAAACTCATCAGTGCGACGGGGTCCGCCAAGCGGCTGGACCCCAGCAAGATCGAAGTGGGGACCATCTGGACGGCACACGGCGACCGCTTTGCCTCCAAACTGCGCTACGAGCTTAAAAAACGCCGTTTCAGTAAGAAATACCCGGTCATTTTCAGCAGCGAACCGCCGCGGGTGAAGGTCAAGGGGAGCTTCATGGGCGTGACCGCCGCTTTCGGCCTGACCATGTGCTCGCTGGCGGTACGGCGGCTCATAGGGTCGAAATGACAGTCCGCGCCCCCGAGCTTCTCAGCGGCGACTGGGTCACCGGAGGGCCGCTGAGTTTACGAGCGCTGCGCCCGCGGGCCGTACTGCTCGACTTTTTCACCTTCGGCTGCATCAACTGCATGAACAACCTCCCCATGCTGGAACGTCTGCAGTCCCGCTACGGCGACAGCCTCCAGGTCGTCGGGGTGCACAGCGGCAAATTCGCCCATGAGAAAGAGGCCGATGCCGTCCGTGCCGCCGTTGCGCGGCTGCGGATCAGCTACCCCGTCCTCAACGACCCGGAGGGGAGGCTGGTCGACCAATACGCGGTCAAGGCCTGGCCGACGATGGTGCTGATCGACGGGAACGGCTATATCGCGGCGACATTCCGGGGCGAGGCACAGGGCGTCGCCATCGACCTGGCGCTGCAAAAGCTGGACCTGCTCCCGCGGGAGGGAACGGCCGAAAGTGCGGCCCTGCCGGGTCCGCTGCGTTTTCCCGAGGCTGTCGTTCGCTCTGATGAACAAACGTTCATAGCCAACAGCGGGGGCGGGGATGTCCGCGAATACAACGCGGCCGGGCAGCTTGTCCGCCGTTTTACCCCCTTCCGGACCCCTGCAGCCCTGGCCCTCTGGGAAGGGATGCTCTATGTCGCCGACCGCGCCGCCGGCAGCGTCTGCTGCATCGATCTACGTACGGAAGAGCGGACGGTCCTGTTCGAACAGCTTCGTTCCCCCTCGGCACTCATAGTGGAGGAGGAGACGATCACGATCGCCGAGGCGGGGGCGCACACCGTGACCGTCTATGACAAGGCCTCGCTGCGTCCGCTGCAGACTTACGGCAACCGCTTCGAAGCGCTGCGCGACGGGGCGGGGGAGGGGGCGCAGCTGGCCCAGCCGATGGGGATGGCACGCTGCGACGACGGGACCCTCTGGTTTGTCGACGCGGAGAGCTCCGCGCTGCGCTATATAGAGAACGGACACGTGCATACTGTCGTCGGTGAGGGACTGTTCACTTGGGGGGATTCGGACAGCGACCCGATCCTGCTGCAGCACCCCCAGGGCATCGCCTGCGGACGGATCGGGGACGGCTGCGGCGGCGGGCGGCTTTTTGTCGCCGATACCTATAACGGCAAGCTCAAGGTCTACGACCCTCAAAGCGGACGGATGATGACACTGATGGAGGGTCTGCAGGAACCCGCAGGCGTGTGCAAGCAGGGGTGCAGCCTCTATATCGCCGAGAGCGGGGCGCACCGCGTTATCAGGTATGATCTGTCGTCCATGTCTTTCGAGACTTATATCGCCTGAAAGACGGGGAGGAGAGTATGGATATTTATCTGCATACGTTGAGCTCGATGCTGGTGCTCACCGCTATCATTCTGCTCGTAACTTACTTGCGCCGTTCGGGCATGTTCACCTCAGATAACGGCACGCTGTTCGCTTCTCTTATCACGCAGCTGACCCTGCCGGCCCTGATCTTCTATGCGCTTTCGCATGCCGCGCTGGAGTGGAAATACCTGCTTGTCACGGGCCTGATGCTGGCGGGGGAACTGCTCCTTTTCGTGCTGGCGTGGGGTGCGGGCAGAGTGATGGGACTCTCCGCCCCGAAAATGGGCAGCTTTATCCTGGCGTCCGTCTTCGGGAGCTCCGCGCTGCTGGGATACGCCCTGGTGGCCGAGGTCTTTGGGAAAAATGCGGCCGCAATGGCCGAAGCGTCGCTGGTCTCGGAGCTGGGCGTGGGATTGCCGCTGTTTACGCTGGGGGCGATGATCGCCAGCACTACGGCAGCAAAAAAGAACCGGGATCCGGCGGGGCGGGGGCAGCGGCCTTCTTCCGCTCGCCGATGTTCATCGCCATTGTAGCGGGGAGTGCCTGGAGCGTTGCCGGGCTGCCCGTGACGGGCATGGTGGTCGCACCGCTCTTCGACGCGGTGCAGATCGTCGCGAAAGCCAATACCCTGCTGGTCACTTTGCTCGTCGGGGTCACGCTCGGTTTCGACCGCCTCAGGGAGATCGCCGGTATCGCTGCGGCCGTGCTGCTCCTGAAGCTGGTCGTTTCCCCCCTCCTCATTGCTTTGCCGGCCCATTATATGGCGCTTGAAGCGTGGCAGCTCCAGGTGCTGGTGATTGAGTCCGCCATGCCCTCGGCGATGTTGAGCGTCGCCTTCGCCAAGCGCTACGGCTGCGACGTTCGGCTCGCCTCACAGCTGGTGTTCGCCACCCTGCTGGGCAGCATGGCGACGGTAACGGTCATGATGCGTCTGCTGGGATAGGCACCTGCACCGTCAGAAGTGCAGATAGATGTAGTTGATCTCTTCGAGATAGACCCGCGAGTGGGTGCCGTCGTCCGGCATGCCGCTGATGCCGCTTACATGCATACTGAAATAGACGTAGTAGCTGTGTCCCGGTTTTGCGGTGAAGTGTGCGACACCTGTGGGGTGCTGAAGGGTGTCTTTCGTGTCGCCGACGGTATCCTGGTGATGGCTGTGGAAGACGGTGGCCGCCTGGCCCGCCGTCGCATCCCAGACGCCGAAATGGACATAGGCGTGGGCTTCGCTTGAACCGGCGCCGGTGTAGTAGCTGTTCGTGACCATATGGTACGTCGCGTCGTAGTCGACATAGAGCGTGCGCTCCTGCGTCCCGTCGTAACGGAAACTGCCGTCGATTTCATAGTGGCCGGTGTATTCGTATTCCCCGTCGGCCTGTCCGAGGATCCCGGTGCCCCACGGTGCACTGCCGTAGGTATCCGAGAGGTACATGCCATCGGTGTGCGCGCTCCAGTATTCCGAATCTTGTGCGAAGTGGTTCAGGGCGCTGCGGCGGAAAAAGGTCGTATGGCCGTAGGTGTAGTTCCCGTCGGGCTGGACGCTATAGTTTTCATCGTAACGCTGTACGGTGATCTGTCCAATGGTCTTCGCAGTGCTCAGGGCAATGATGTAGGGGTTGGGGTTCTGATCGAGGATATCGTAGGTACGGGGCTCGATCGGATCGGTAATGCCGCACTCGTAGACGTCGTATGCGGTTTCGGGCTTGATACTGTTGCCGTCCCAGTAGACATAGGTGGCGCCGGGTACCGATCCGTCGGCCTGGACACAGCCGAACTGCGAATTCTTTAAGATGGTATCGGGATTGGCAATGTAGAAGCTGTTGTCGCTGGGGGTGTCCTGCGTCTGGAACACGAGGATGCGCGGTCCGAACGTTTTGCTGCCGGAGGCCAGCAGTCGGTAGAATTCGGCGCGTTTGAGCAGGGCGGCCGCTTCGTCCGTGAAGTAGTCGTCGCCGGACTGGTAGGGCAGCGGGTTGGCATGCATCAGGGCCAGGCGGTAGGCATTGTAGATGAAGCTTTCGCCGTTGCCGGGATCGCCGAGCATCTCGTGCAACTTCGTCTGGTAGCTCCCCATGTACTGTGTCACGGACGCGTTCCCCTCTTCGACGTGTTTGGCTTCGACAACGAGGTTCACCCCCTTGAGCTGGTTGACGATAAGCTGGGAGGTGTAGAGCTCCATAGCCTTATAGGCATCGGTCAGCGTGCCGTAGCCCTGGGTATAGCTGTCGTTGACGAAATTGGTGAAGTTGGTCAGCGCCGGTGTTTTGGCGATATCGGGAGGGACGATGGCGTCGTGGATGGTATTCACATCGTTCTCGATGTGAAAATCATTGACGATGTGATTGTCGATAAACGCATGGATCTCCGTCTGATTCCCTTCGCCCGATTTCACGCCGCCGAAAGTCGCGTCGAATTCGTCGTGCGTCGTGCCGATATCGGTGATGGCATCGGTGGGGTCGAGGATGTTTTTGTTGATGATCTCCATATCGAGGTTGAGCTGTACCTTGAGGGAGTCGAGGCTCTCCTTGATCGCCTGGAGATCATTGAGGATATCGTCGAGTTTGGCGTTCATGCTTTGAAGGAGTTTGTTCGCTTCGTCATCCCCCTGGCTGCCCCAGCCGATCTTCTCGAGAATCAACCCCATGACCACCCCGCCGATGTCCCCCGTCGCCCCGCCGACGAATCCTTCGACCGATGTCCGGATGATGGAGGCGAACATCGAGCCTCCCTCCTCTTCGGTCGCATTGACATCTTCAGCGGGGGCGAACATCACTTTTTGCATCGGCATCTCCGTCAGGAGCTGCTGCGTCCAGCTCGTACCGCCGTCGCGGGTCAGTAGGAGCTTCCCGATCTGCGGAGAGCCCGCGGCCATCCCGGCGATGACGGCGTGCTGGGCATCGGCGGCGTCTATTCCCACCAGGAACATATTGCTCGCGCCGCTGCTGTTCTGTTCGTTCCAATGCACTCCGGCGTCCGTGGTCAGGAAGATGTTGTCAAGGTCCATGGCGCTCCACCACCGTACAGTGTCAAGCATGATGAGGTCGTTGATGTCGGCACCGTCGACCCCACCGCTGACGTTGATAAGGCCGTTGATCCAGGTCGTGCCGCCGTCGGCGGTCGCGCTGTAGTGCCCCCTTCCCCCGTAGACGACGATGTGGTCTTTATCGGTCGCCTTGACCCCGATCCACTCGTTGGCATTGTAGTTGTCCGGCAGGGTGATCGCTTCCCAGTTCTCACCTCCGTCCAGCGAACGGGAGACAAAGCCGCCCGTGCTGTCGGCGGGCTTGCCGACGGCGTAGATCGTCAGGGCATCGATCGCCTTGATCCCCTGTACAAGACCGTTATGAAAGGCGGCGGGATCCATCTTTTCCCAGTGGCGTGCGCCGTCTTTTGTATGGTAGACGCTGCCGTTACTGCCGCTGACCCAGAACTCGTCGGGGGAGAGGGCAGAGATGCCGTACAGGTCGATCGAGCTGTTTTCATCGGGAAAGGTCGCGTATTTTGCCCAGGTCTGCCCGCCGTCATCGGTATGCACCAGGGTTTGAACCGTCCCGACGACCCAGACGTCGTCTACAGCGGTGACGTGGAGGTTCTGTGCATCGAACCCTTCGAGCATCGTGGCGTTGGCATCGGGACGGTACCAGTGCGTTCCGCCGTCGTCGGAGCGGTAGAGCGCGGCGTAACCGTTGCTGTCGGCATTGCCGACGGCCCAGACAACGTCGCGGTCCCGCCCGTCCGAAGAGGAGCCGCAGCCGGTAAAGATGACGGCGACGGCGAACAGGAGGCCGAATCCCCCGCGGAAAAGAGTATTGAATCGCATTGTTTTTCCTTGTTTGGTTTCTATGTCTATTGTCCTGCAACTTCCGTTAAATGAGTTTTAATTTCATCGATTTTAATTTTTTCAAACTACTGTGATACGGCGTTATTTGCAGCTGCGGATGAAGATGACGGTTGCGGGAAAGCGGGTGCCGGTAGGGGTTGAAAAGGGAAAGAAGCGGGGGGAGGCTTTGCACCTCGGTGATGCCGAGGGCGTACCTCACTGGTCGGGCATCAGCTCTTGGCGGCCCCGAACATATCGATGTAGCAGGCCTCTGCCCAGCCGTAGATGTTACGGGCATTCTCCAGCCCCTCTTCGCCTTTCCAGTGCTCATCGGTAACAGGGGTGGCGAACTCGAACTGTTTTTGCTTCGCGTTATAGGCGTATTCGGAGTGGATGAAGATCCCGTGTTCGGGAAAGGCGGAGACGGCGGAGATGCAGAGCGTCACCGGCGACATCCACTTCAGGGGGGCCTGTTTGTTGATCTTCGCGGCGAGCATCTTCGCGACATTCTGCCCCTCGCTGAGCGACGTGTTCCCCGACTTTGAGAAGCCGGTGGGCCGGGCGTCGCCGGTGACGTAGATGTTGGAATGGCCGCGGACCTCGTAGGTCATCGGGTCGATGTCCCCCTCGAGCCGGTTGTAGACGGTGTCTTTGGCGACCCCGCACACCTCCAGGAGCTTCCCACCCCGCACATGGGGGTAGAAGGAGGCGTCGTCGAACGCGAAGGTGTCGAACTCCGTTTTGACGACTTTTTTGTCAAGGTCGATCTCCTCGATGACGGCGTTGGGTTCGTAGACGATGTACTCCTTGTAGAGCTCTTCGAACGCCGTGTGGAAACCGTGGGCCTTGATCGTGATGTCGTTGTTCTCGTCGAGCAGAAGGACTTTGCCCTTGATCCCGTTGTGTTTGAAGTAATCCGCAATGAGGCAGGCGCGTTCGTAGGGCGCGGGCAGGCAGCGGTAGTTGCCGCCGGGGACGGTCATGAGGAAAGTCCCTCCCTCGAAGGCGTGGATCTTGCGCTTGAGGGTCATATGCTCCGAACCGGGACGGAAAGCGGCCGGGTACTCCTGGCGCAGGCGGTTCTCCAATTGCGGGTCATTGGTCCAGAAGGAGTAGTCGTAGTCGATGCCGGGGGCGAGCACGAGGTAGTCGTAGGTAATGTCGCCCATGGTGGTGTGCAGGGTGTTGCGGGCTTTGTCCACGCCCGTCGCGGCGGCATGGAAATAGGTGTAGCCGTGCTGCTGGGCCGCCTGGTAATAATCATGGGTGATGAACTCCAGGTCGACCTTGTCCACCAGCCACATGTTGCTGACGGGGCAGGAGATGAAGACGTCGCGCTGTTCGACGAGGACGACGTCGGCCGTGGGGGCGAAGAGCTTGGTGTACTTGGCCAGGCTGAGCCCGGACCAGCCGCCGCCGACGACGACGACACGGGGACCTTTGGGCTTCGGCAGCGTGGCCGGGCTGTCGGTTGGCCGGTTTTTCGGGACGGTATCGGCGGCTTCGGCGACTCCGGCGGCTGCAACGGCGGCGGCGAGGGCTCCGCCGAATTTCAGGATATCTCTGCGGGAAAATTTCATGATGATGGCTCCGGTATAGTGGGGTCGGGTGGGGACCTTCTGTTGGACGTTTTGAATACGCTTGAAAGCAGCATAGTAGGATAAAATCGGTTAACCCGCCGTTTCGCCTTTGGCGGTATTTCTGGCGGCGGATGCCGATTGTGCGCTATAATTCATCTAAAAACGAGGAATGATTTTGAGCCAGGCACAACCGATGACCCGTTTCGGATACGAAAAACTGCAAGCGGAGGTCAATCATCTCAAAACGGTCGAACGCCCGACGATCGTCAAGGCGATCGAGGAGGCCGTGGCCCTGGGGGACCTGAAGGAGAATGCGGAGTACCATGCCGCCAAGGAGCGCCAGGGTCAGATCGACGACCGCCTGAACGAACTGTCAGCGCTGCTGGGCAATGCGCAGATCGTTGACCCTTCCACCCTGGAACACAGCCGCGTCAGTTTCGGCTCGACGGTCGTACTGTGCGACATGGATACGGATGAAGAGGTGACCTATACCATCGTCGGCGGCTGCGAAAGCAACCCGCAGCTGGGGCTGATCTCGTTCGCGTCGCCGCTGGCCAAGCAGCTGCTGGGCAAAGAGGAGGGCGACGAGCTCAAGGCGAAGCTGCCCGGCGGGATGAAAGCGTTCGAAGTCATCGAAGTAAAATACCAGGAGATTGTTTTTGAGTGCCATGATTAAAGTCGCGGTCATCGGGGCCAGCGGCTATACCGGGATTGAACTGATCAAAATGCTCATCACGCACCCGCGTTTCGAGCTGGCCTATGTCGCCACCAGCGAAGGCGGCGTGAGTCTGACCGAACTGCACCCCTCTCTGGCGGGCGTCTACGAGTGCGATGTGCTCAAGGCCGATGCCGACGCCGTTGCCGACGCGGCGGAGCTGGCCTTCCTGGCCCTCCCGCACAAAACGGCGATGGGCTTCGTGAAAGCGCTGCGGGAGCGCGGTGTCAAAGTCGTCGACCTCTCTGCCGACTACCGCCTCAAGCGCGAGACCTATGAGGCGCACTATGTTCCCCATATCGATCCGGAGAACCTTGCGCATGCCGTGTACGGACTGCCGGAACTTTTCCGCAGCGCGATCAAAAAGGCCGACCTCGTGGCGAACCCGGGATGCTACCCGACGGCGACGATCCTCGGGGCACTCCCTTTTATGCGCTACATGCAGCCGGGTTCGCCGCTGATCGTGGATGCCAAGAGCGGGGTCAGCGGCGCCGGTAAGAAGTGCACGGAGAGTACCCACTTCGTGGCGATCAACGACAACGCCTTCGCCTATAATCCGCTGGGGCACCGCCACGGGCCGGAGATCGCCGAGAAGCTTGCCCTCGAGGAGGGACAGGTCCATTTCGTGCCCCACCTGCTCGGGGTGACGCGGGGGATGCTCAGCTCCGTCTACATGCAGGTTACGGGGAGTTTCGAGCCGCTGGAAGTGCTTCAGGCCTACTATGCGGACGAACCGAACGTGCGTGTCCGGACCGAACCGGTTTCGATGAAACAGGTGGCCGGGACCAACTTCTGCGACGTCTTCGCCAAGCGCAGCGGCGATACGCTCTTTATCACCTCGGCCATCGACAACCTCCTCCGGGGGGCGAGTTCGCAGGCCGTCGTCAATGCCAACCTGATGATGGGGCTGGACGAAAACACGGGAATCCCGAATATCGCCTATGTCCCGTGACCCCTACGAGGTGCTGCCCGGCGCGCTGCTGATCAGCGACGCCCACTACGCCGAAACGCGCCCGCAGCTGCTCGCTTTGCTGCAGGCGATCGACACGGGAGAGCTGGACACACCGCAGCTGCTGCTGATGGGGGACATCTTCGACCTGCTTTTCGGGCAGATCGCGGTGACCCATGCCATGAATGCCGAAGCGGTTGCAACGCTGCAGCGCATCAGCCGGCGCATACCCGTTCTCTACCTTGAAGGCAACCATGACTACAACCTCGCCGGACTTTTTCCGGATGCCACCGTCGTACCACTGTCGCGTCAGCCCTTTGCGTGCCGATGCGGGGAACGCACACTGCTGCTGGCACACGGGGACTTCAACCAGCCGTGGCAGTACAACCTCTATACGGCACTGATCCGCAACGGCGTCATTCTGCACCTGCTGGGCTGGATCAACCGCCTGACCGGGAACGGTATCATCGCGAAACTCGAGGCGCACCTGAACAGGAAAAACCACTGCCACGCCATGACGGACTACGAAGGGTTCGTACGGCGCCATCTCGCCCCGCTGGCGCTTGCGGGCACCGATGTCTTGATCGAAGGACACTACCACCAGGGGATGGCCTTCGACTTTGAGGGCCTGCGTTATTTCAATCCCGATGCATTTGCCTGTAATCTTCGCTATGCTATCGTTAGAGACGACCAAAACGGGTTTACCCTGCAGACGCGGGAGTGGAAGGACGGTTAAAGGCAATGGCGCAGCTGCGGATCGAAGAGACCGGACACGGGATGACGGTATACTGCAGCGGCCTGTGGCAGGCCACGGCGCTCGATGAAGTCGCCGGAAGCGTCCGGGAGACGCTTGCCCCTCTCCGGAGTTACGAAATCACTTTTGAGCTTTCGGGGGTCGAACGGATCGATTCGGCGGGGGCGTTGCTGCTGCAGCATATGCAGCGCCGACTGGAAGCCGGGGGTAACCTGGTCAAGATTCAGGGGGCCGATGACGACAGCGCCCGGATGCTGGAGATGGTGCGCCAGTACGGCCACCCCGGGACGGATTTCGCGGTAGCCTCCCCGGGCTTCCTGGCGCAGACCGGGAGGGAGGCGGCCGAGGTCTTTGCGAACGGCATGGGCATTACCGCCTTTGTCGGGCGGACGTTCAAGGCATTTGTGAACCTGCTTTTCCTGCGGGTGGGGTTCCGTTACAAAGAGACCGGCTACCAGATGATGGAGAGCGCCATCAAGGCCCTGGGCATTATCGCGCTGACGATGTTCCTGGTGGGGGTTGTCGTCGCCTACCAATCGGCGGTGCAGCTTAAAACCTACGGGGCGAACATCTTCATCGTCGACGCGCTGGGGATCTCGATCCTGCGCGAACTCGCCCCGATGCTGACGGCCATCGTCGTCGCCGGCCGAAGCGGTTCCTCCTATGCCGCGCAGATCGGGGTCATGAAGATGACCGAGGAGATCGACGCGATGCGGACCATGGGCTTCGACCCCTTTGCCTTCCTGGTCCTGCCGCGGCTTTTCGCCCTGATCATCATGATGCCCATCCTCATCTTCTTCGCCGATGCCTTCGGCATGCTCGGGGGCATGCTGATCGCCCATACGGAGCTGGACCTCTCCGTGACGCTCTTTACCGACCGTTTCACCGAAGCCGTGGCCCTCAAGCACTTCTGGGTCGGGTTGGTCAAGGGGCCTTTCTTCGCGGTCCTCATCGCCTCGATCGGGATCTACCGCGGGATGCAGGTCAGAAACGACACGGAGAGTATCGGGATCAACACGACCAAGAGCGTCGTCGAGGCGATCTTTGCCGTGATCATCTGCGATGCGCTCTTCTCCATCGTCTTCACAAAGCTGGGGTTCTGAGATGCGGCCGGTGATCGAGGTTGAAAAGGTTGTCACGCGTTTCGGGGATCGCCTGGTGCATGACGGGGTCTCACTGCATATCAACGCGGGCGAGATCTACGGTTTTCTCGGTCCCAGCGGCTGCGGTAAATCGACGCTGATGCGCGAGATCATTCTGCTGGAACCGGTCCAGAGCGGGAGCATCCGCCTCTTCGGCGAACCTTTGAACACGCTCTCTTTCGAGGCGGCACAGGCCCTGCGGCGCAAATGGGGGGTGCTGTTCCAGTCCAACGCCCTCTTTACCTCGCTCAACGTGGCCGAAAACATCTCCGTCATGCTCAGAGAGTATACGGCGCTGCCCGCGGGGGTGATCGATGAGATCGTGGCTTTCAAACTGGATATTGTGGGGCTGACGCCCAAAGAGGGGCAGCTCTACCCCTCCCAGCTCAGCGGCGGGATGAAAAAGAAGGTGGCCCTGGCCCGCGCCCTGGCCCTCGACCCGCCGCTGCTGTTCCTGGACGAACCGACCTCGGGACTCGACCCCGTTTCGGCCCGGGAGTTCGATGCCCTGATCATGCGGCTGCGGGACATGCTACAATTAACCGTAGTAATGGTGACCCACGACCTCGCCTCGATCGAAACGACCCTTGACCGCATGGCGATCATCGATGAGCGTCGCATTGCCGCCGAAGGAACACTTTCGGAGGTCAAAGAGGTGCCGAGCCCGTTTATACGTACATTTTTTGGAGGTGACGTGTCGTGAACGCCAAAACGAACGAGACGATCGTCGGTATCTTTGTCCTACTCTCCTTGGCGCTGATGGCCTTCTTTGTCATCTGGATGCTGCAGCCGGCCAAGAAGGATGAGCTGCAGAGCTACCGCATCGAGTTCGGTGAATCGGTTTCAGGGCTTAACGTCGATTCGCCCGTCAAGTTCCGCGGCGTCACGGTGGGCAAGGTGCGTGCCATCCGGATCAGTCCCAACAATATCGAGAAGATCGAGGTCCTGATCGACGTGTGGAAAACGACGCCGGTGAAAACGGATACGATCGCCATGCTCAAATCGCAGGGGATCACGGGGCTGAGCTACGTCGACCTGAGCCGCGGCAGCGATTCGGCCCCGCTGCTGCAGCCCAAAGGCAAAGAGACGGTCCCGACGATCCCGTTTGAGCCCTCATTCTTTGTGACGCTGGAGCGTACGTTCGGATCGGCATCC
Source organism: Sulfurimonas sp. HSL-1656 (assembly GCF_039645585.1). Lineage (NCBI taxonomy): Bacteria > Pseudomonadati > Campylobacterota > Epsilonproteobacteria > Campylobacterales > Sulfurimonadaceae > Thiomicrolovo > Thiomicrolovo subterrani. Next base: position 2,091,408 of record NZ_CP147915.1, on the reverse strand, counting down.
GATAACATTTCCGAGCTTCTGCTGCGCCTCAAAGAGCTGATCGGAGAGCAGAACCAGGGGGAGGTCTCCCGCCTGCTCCATCACAGCGCCAATGTCGCGGAGAAGCTTGATGCGGGGCTGACACCGGAACGGTTCGCACACCTGGACGATACGGTCCGGAAGCTGGGCCGGCTGGCGGCGGACCTGGATGCCCGCACAAAGGGACTCCCGCAGCTGCTGCAAAACGGCGATGCCGCGATGGGGCAGGCCAAGGTCTCGCTTGCTTCCCTGCAGGAGAGTTTCGCCTCCATGGCTGAAACGCTGCGGGTGATCAACGCCCGCAACAAGAACGGCGATTACAGTATCAAAGAGACGATGGGGCCGGGGATGGCACAGTTTGAGGTGACGATGCGGCAGATGGAGCAGAGCCTCGTGCTGCTCAACCAGATGCTGCTGCGCTACGGCGAGAACCCCTCGGATATGCTCTTTGAACATCAACCGCCGCAGGTGGGACCGGGAGAAGCGAAATGAAATGGGTAACAGCGATAATCATCGCAGCATTGATCGGCGGCTGCAGCCTGACGCGGGAGGCGCCGCCGGTGCAGAGCTACCGGCTTGACGGCGGGGAGATGATCGGCACGGAGAGCACGGAAGGGTGCAGGGAACGTGTCATACGCATCGCTCTTATCGAGGCCCCGCAGTGGCTGGAAGGCACCGCGATCCATTACGCCGGGACGGACCACCGTTTCTACCGCTATACCCTTTCGCGCTGGGAGCAGTCCCCGGTGCAGCAGATCCAGCAGCTGATCGAAAAGAGCGTCATCGAAAGCGGCCTGTTCAAGGGGGTGGTTCCGTACAAATCCCTGGCCAAGAACGACTGGCTTCTGGAAGTCCGTATTGAACAGATGCTGCAGACGATCGACAGTAAGGGGGCGGGTGAAACAGAGCTGATGCTCTATGCGGTCCTGGTGGACCAGTACAGCCGGCGGATCCTCGCGCAAAAGACGTTCAGCTACCGGCAGCAGAATGCCGATGCCGGTGCACAGAGTGCGGTACGCGGATGGAGCGAGGGTGTCACCGCCTTCAAATCGGCACTGATAGCGTGGCTGGCAGAACAGTGCGAGACACAGGCAGGGATTGACCGCAGCGATGTCGATCTTTGACCGCGTCACGGAGCGCAGCGGCGGTAACGCCGAGAAGTACGCCCTGCGCCAAAAGCTTTTCGGGACGGAAGACGTCCTGCCGATGTGGGTGGCCGATATGGATATCGAGACCCCCCTGTGCGTCCGTACTGCCGTGATGAAGCGGGCGGAGCACCCCGTTTACGGGTACGAAGAGATGCCCCGCAGCGCTTTTGAAGCCCAGTGTGCATGGATGGCAGCCCGCCACGGTGTGACCATGGCGCCGGAGGAGCTTTTCTTTTCGCACTCCGTCGTCGCATCCATCTCTGCTGCCATCGCCGCGTTTACCGAGCCCGGGGACGAGGTCGTCGTGCAGCCCCCGATCTACCCTCCCTTCGTCAGTACGGTGCGCCACAGCGGCCGCAGGGTGCTTTCCAACCCGCTGCGGCAGGACGAAGAGGGGATCTACCGATTTGACCTGGAGGGGCTTGAGAAGCAGATCACGCCGAAGACGAAGCTGCTGCTGCTTTGCTCACCCCATAACCCCGTGGGACGGGTCTGGGAACGGGCGGAGCTCGAAGCGCTTGCCGCGATCTGTCTGCGCCACGGCATCACGGTCTTTGCCGACGAGATCCATTCGGACCTGATCTTTGCCGGGCATAAGCATACGCCCTTTGTCGCGCTGGGCGATGCGGTCCGGGCGATGACGATGACGGCGCTCGGACCGGGCAAGACCTTCAACGTCGCGGGCCTGGCCGTGTCGACCGTGGCCATTACGGATACGGCGATGCGCACACGGTTCAAAGCGGTTTACGACACGATCCATTTTGCCCAGGGAACGGTGTTCGGTCATGCCGGTTTCGAAGCGGCCTACCGGGAGGGAGCAGCGTGGCTGGAAGCGCTGCTGGTGCACCTGCAGGGCAACGTCGACAGGCTCGCCGATCTGGCGGGGCGTTTTGATACGATCGCTTTCCGGCCGCCGGAGGGGACCTACCTCGCCTGGCTGGACTGCCGGCAGATGGGTTTTGATTCCGATAAGGCCCTGCGGGAGTTTTTTATCAGGGAAGCACGCCTCGGCCTCAGCCCGGGGATCTCTTTCGGGCGGGAAGGGAGCGGTTTCATGCGCCTTAATTTCGCCGTCCCGACGCCGACGATGGACGAGGCGCTGAATCGTTTGGAAGGTGCTCTGCAACGCCTTTAGAACCCTAGTTATTGTAACGGGTACGTAATCTGTTTTGCCTACACTTCGCGAAAAAATCGGGGGCGCATCCGCGTGCTCCGGGGGGTGTGAGAGGCATGATGAGATTGGTTGTAGTGGCAGTTTGTACGTTTGTAGGTTTGCAGGCGGCACTTTTCGACGGGGACGTGCATGAGAAGGCGTCGCGCCAAATGGGGCTTCTGAAGCAGTTCAAAGCGAATGCAAGCGATGCCAGCGCGATTACGAAGCGCGGCGAATATTCGCTGATAAACGAACAGACGCAGGGCATTGCCCGTATCCGTTCGGAAGTGCTTAGACTGGGGCTGCCGGATACGGAGCGCGAAGCGCTGCTGCACGATCTGGATACGTATAAAACGACCGTCAGTGAGATCGGCGCACAGCTGCAAAAAAGCGCGCCGGATCTTCATCGGCACTACCGCCGGCTTCTTGAGGGGCTGGGGGCGTTTAACAGCCGCCTCGGCAGTATCGGTCTGCGGGAACTTCTCCACAGCTGGCGGGAACTCAGCCGTATCAAAGGGCGCTTCGTCAAACAGCCGGACGCGCGGCTGGCCAAAGCCTTCGAGGGGGCGTGGACCCGGGTGACCGTGACGATTTCGGAACTCTACCTCGACGAGGAGATGGAACAGCCCCTTTTTGAGTACCTGGATGCCTACAAAGCCTGTTTCGATGAAATGAACACTGCCTACCGCGCGGTCGGCTATGCCGATGTAGGCAGTCTGAAACCGCTGACCTACAAGATCAAGATGCAGTTCGAGATGATGGCCCCCCGCCTGGCCGATCGGCACTGAAATCCGGCACTTTCATTTACGGCAGACATGGTATCCTGACGGCATGCACCGGGGCGCTTCCCGGGAATGCTTTCGAAGGAGAAGCCATGAAAAAAGTGATGATCCTGAGCGGCGCCGGTCTCAGTGCGGAGAGCGGTCTGCGGACGTTCCGCGACCATGACGGGATGTGGGAAGAGTACGACGTCATGCAGGTCTGCTCGACCGGAGGCTGGGAAGCGGACCGCGGCCTGGTGACCCGCTTTTACAACGCCCGCCGTCTCGATCTGGAGGATAAAGAACCCAACGTGATGCACCGCGCCATCGCCGAACTGCAGCGGCGCTACCCCGGACAGATCTGGAACCTGACGCAGAACGTCGATGACCTGTTGGAGCGGGCGGGATGCAACGAGGTGCTGCACCTGCACGGAACGCTTCGGGACCTGCGGTGCGAAAGCTGCGGGCATGTCTGGGACATCGGCTATACGGAACAGACCGAAGCGGACTGCTGCCCGCGCTGCGAGAGCGCCGTTGTCCGCCACAATGTCGTCATGTTCGGCGAAAGCGCGCCGATGTACCGCAAAATTTACGAAGCGGTAAACGATGCGGAGCTCTTCATCGCCATCGGCACCAGCGGCCAGGTGATCGATATCGTTCCTATCGCCCGGGAGTTCGCACGTTCCGTCCTGGTCAACCCGAAGCGGGAGGAGTATGTGACGATGTTCGGTTCTTTTGAGCAGAACATCGACGCGTTCTTCACCGACTTTCTCCAGATGGGTGCCGTGGCGGCCGCCGTACCGCTGACGGACATAGTAGAACGGTTTATGCATGAAGATGTATAGCGTTCTGAAATGGAAATGAGACGTTGCCGTAACTGGAAGGAGATGAAACGCCATTATCATTTCGCCATCTTGCATCCGGAGTGAGCAATGAAAGAGACGACCTTTGTGATCCATCATCTGGAAAACGGTTGGGGCTGGCCCGATATCGACTGCGATGAAGTCGCGGTGGAGTACCTGTGTGAAGAGCTCGAGATCCCCGAAGAGCTGATCAACGAGGTACATTGCGGCGAGGGAACGATGCAGCTTTCCCTCATTCCCGACCGCGGCTATATGCGCGATGACTGGTACGTCAATCTGATGCGCTGCGCCTGAGGGATACGGCGCGTTTTCGCGCTATAATCCTTCCATGCTATTACATCCCTTCTTCGGCCGTCGCCATGCGGTCCACACTTGAATCGATCGCCGCATTCGTGCGGGAGCACCATGTCCTGACCCTTGCGACGAGCCGGGACGACTCCCCCTATGCGACGCCCCTGTTTTACGCCTATGACGATACGCGCAACTGCTTTGTATTCGCCTCCGCGGAGGAGACGGAGCACACCGCCCAGATGAAAGCAAATCCTTCGGTGGCGGCGGGCATCGCCCTGGAAACGGATGCGGTCGGAAAGATCCAGGGGCTGCAGTGCCGCGGCCGGGTCGTCGCTTCCGATGCGGCGGATGCGCGCTGCTACTACGCCCGTTTCCCCTATGCCCGCGCGCTGCTTCCCACCCTGTGGCGGCTGGAGCCCTCCTGGATGAAACTGACCGACAACCGGCTCGGTTTCGGCAAGAAACTGGTCTGGGAAGCCGCAGCGGCGGTCGAGTAGCCGCACTGGCACGTTCCAGTTTTCCCCATGGCCCCGGACGGAAGGGGGGCTGAATACAATTCCCGCTAAAATGTCGTCAAAAAACGGAGCGTACCTATGAACAGAGCTTTACAGATGCTGCAGCTGCAACAGCAGCTCAACGATGCCACAAACGGAGCAGACTGGGAAGCGGGTACGACCAAGAACGGCAAGGCGATCAACTGGAAGCGCTGCATCTACATGGAGTGCGCGGAGATGATCGATTCGTTCGCCTGGAAGCACTGGAAAAACATCGCGGCCGAGCCGGACTGGGCCAACCTGCAGATCGAAGTCATCGATGTCTGGCACTTCGTGATGAGCCTGGTGCTGCAGGAGTACAAGCAGCGCGATCTCGGCAGCCTCGATGACGCGGCGAAGGCGATCGCGATCATGCCCTTTTACGAGATGCTCAACGATGATGCAGAAGGGTTCGCCGTCGAGAAGCTCGTGATGGCCCAGGTGGAGTCGGTGATGAAAGATGCCCTCGACAGCAAGCCTGACCTCACCAAGCTGCTGGCGGACTTCTTTGAACTGGTCCGCATGAGCAACCTCGACCTCACGTCGCTTTACCGCCTCTATGTCGGCAAGAACATCCTCAACCAGTTCCGCCAGGACCACGGTTATAAAGAGGGGCACTACGTCAAGGTGTGGAACGGGGAAGAGGACAACGTTGTGATGAAGCGGCTTTGGGAAGAGAAAGGCGATATGACGCCTGAGCAACTTTATGCCGCTTTGGAAAGCGTCTACCCGGCAGCGTAATTTGCAATTGTTTGTTCCCTTTCTTCTTTGTGTGCCCAAAGAAGAAGCCGAACCGGGAAGAAGAAAGGGCAACAAGCTGCCGCTTTCGGGATATTCCATTCCCCGGTGATCCGGCTGACACGCTAATGATCGTTTCGGCCTTGACAGAATGGACGGATTGTCACAGGCTGCTCTTAACTCTTAACTCTGACTGCTATTCAACTGATATCCGTGACCCGTTCGCTGATTGCGTTTTTGCGTTCCACCAGGGTCAGCAGCGCCATAAAGAAGGCGGTGATGGCGGGACCGAGGATCATGCCCCAGAAACCGAAGCTTGTCAGCCCCGCGATGATGGCAAAGAAGATGATCAGCTCGTTACGCTTGGTCTCGGTGGTGGAGAGCTTGCTGTCGATGCTTTTGATGATCACCGGTTTGATGAAGGTGTCCGCGATTACCGAGATGACGACGATCGTATAGAGCGCGATGAAAACGGCGCTGCCCGTATGGCCGACGGAGAGTTCGTAGAGGGAAAAGGGGACCCACATCAGCGCGCCGCCGACGACGGGGATGAGCGAGGCAAATCCGAACAGGATGCCGAAAAGCAGCCCGTTATAGCCCATGAAACTGACGGCGATTCCGAAGAGGGCCCCCTCCAGGGCTGCGGTGAGCAGAATCGAGTAGAAGACGATGCTCATCACCGAAGAGACCTCCGAGCCCAGCAGGGCCGCATCGTCGGGGGGAAGATTGATGACGTGTTTGAAGTAGGCCGCCAGCCGCTGGCCGTAGAGGTGGGCGAAGAAGTAGAAGACGATGATCATAAACGCGTTCTTGACGAAGGAGGCGCTGATGCTGCCGATGGTGCCGGCGTAGGCGAGGGCTCTCTTCGTCAGTTCGGCGGGGTCATACGAGGCAATAAAGTCCGAGATGTGGGACCTGGAGCGCCCGGAGAATCCCGGCGCGCGCTCTATGAGTTCCTGCAGGTAGTCCATGACCGATTCCAGGGTCGCCGGGTCGAAGTGCTGAAGGTAGATGGTGATCTTGGCGAGAAAGTAGCCCAGCGGTGCGAAAAAGAGCAGGGCCATCACGAGTGTCGAGAGGGCCGCCGCCGTGAGAACCGATCCGGACCACTCCCGCAGACGCCGTTTGAACGAGAAGGTCGAAACAGCCAGCAGGGAGGCGATCAGGATGCTCATCAGGTAGGGGCTGTAGAGCAGGTACATCCAGTAGAGCGATGCCGCGAGCAGGATGGCGAAGATCGTCTGCGGCTTCACGGCGCGATCCTAGAAGAGCCCGCTCTGTTCGGCGGGCGGGGTGAGCCGGAGCACGTCGTAGCACTTGGGGGTGGCGACGCGGCCCCGGGCGGTACGCTCCAGGTAGCCGTTGGCGAGCAGGTAGGGCTCTAGGACATCCTCGATGGTCCCCTCATCCTCGCTGAGCGCCGCGGCGATGGTGCTGAGTCCCATGGCGCGCCCTTTGGCCTGGACAAGGAGCTCCAGCAGCCGCAGGTCCATCTCGTCGAAGCCGTGGGCGTTGATGCCCAGTTCGTTCAGGGCATAGACGGTGCGTTCATGCGTGATGGTCGCTTCATCCGCGACATCGGCAAAGTCGCGGACCCGGCGCAGCAGCCGCAGGGCGATCCGCGGCGTCCCCCGGGAGCGGCGGGCGATCTCCAGTGCGGCGTCGTGTTTGATCGGCTTGCCCAGCTTCTCCGCGGCCTGCATAATGATGCGGGAGAGCTCTTCGGGGTGGTAGAAGTTCATGCGGAAGTTCATGCCGAAGCGGTCGCGCAGGGGGTTCGAGAGCATCCCGGCCCGCGTGGTCGCCCCGATCAGGGTGAAGCGGGGCAGGTCGATCTTGACCGTCTGGGCCGCCGGGCCGCTGCCGATGATGATGTCGAGGCGGAAATCCTCCATGCTGGGGTAGAGGATCTCCTCGACGGCGGGGGAGAGGCGGTGGATCTCGTCGATAAAGAGGATGTCCCCCTCCTCGAGGTTGGTCAGGATGGCGGCCAGGTCGCCGCTTTTCTCGATCATCGGGGCGGCGGTGACCTTGATACTGCTGCCCATCTCGTTGGCGATGATCAGCGCGAGGGTCGTTTTCCCCAGGCCCGGAGGGCCGAAGAAGAGGGTGTGGTCCAGGGCTTCGCCGCGCTTTTTGCTCGCCTCGATGAAGACGCCGAGATTCTTTTTGATCTGTTCCTGGCCGATGTAATCCTTCCACCCTTCGGGGCGCAGGGAGGTCTCAACCGTCTCCTCGGCGCTGAATTTTTCGATCTCGACGATGCGTTCCATCAGTAGGTGTGCTCCTCGGCCGGGAAGGTGCGCGCCGCGACCTCCTCTTTGTACTGCGCGACCGCGGCTTTGACCGCGTCGGCGCCCTGCATGTACTGCTTGACGAACTTCGGTACGAAGGGCTCGTAGAGGCCGAGCATATCGGAGAAGACGAGCACCTGCCCGTCGACGCCGCTGCCCGCTCCGATACCGATGACGGGGACCGATACGACTTCCGCGATCCGCGTCGCGACCTCGGCCTTGACCCCTTCGACGACCATACAGAACGCCCCGGCCGCTTCGACGGCTTTGGCATCCTCGATCAGGGAGAGGGCGTTGGCCTCGTCTTTCCCCTTGACCTTGTAGCCCCCCTCGCCGCGGACCGCCTGCGGCAGCAGGCCGATGTGGCCGCAGACGGCGATGCCGTTGGCCGTGAGGTGGGCGATGATGCCGGCTTTGTCCCGGCCCCCTTCGATCTTGACGGCGTCGGCGCCGCTCTGCTGGTAGACGGCGATGGCGTTGTCCAGGGCGCGCTCGGCCGTTGTATAGGTACCGAAGGGCATGTCGCAGATGACGAAGGTGCCCGGTGCCCCGCTGCAGACGGCCTGGGTGTGGTAGATCATCTGTTCGAGCGTTGCGCTCAGGGTGTCCGGTTTCCCGGCAAAGCTCATATTGAGCGAATCCCCCACCAGCAGAATGTCGGCGATGGGATCGAAGAGGCGTGCGAAGAGGGCGTCATACGCGGTGATCATCATCAGCGGCGTGCCGCCTTTGGCATTTCGGATGGCACCGACGCTCAGCTTTTTGGCCATTGATTGCTCCTGCGGGCATGCCGGAATAGGGGGAATTCCCCTCTCCGGCGCCCTAGTCAATTGAGAGCGATTTTATCCAAAAATGCTACAATTGCGGATAAATATGGCAGGCCGCCGCCCCGTTGCAGGGGGCGGAAGCGCCCGGGTACGGGCGATACGGCAAAAGGGTAATCGGTGGAAAAACAACTGGTGGGCTACATTACGACGGGCTATCCCGACAAAGATTTTACGATCGACCTTGCACTCTCCCTGGGAGAGAACGGCGTCGATTCGCTGGAACTGGGGATCCCCTTTTCCGACCCCGTCGCCGACGGCCCGGTGATCGAGGCGGCGAACTACGTCGCCCTGGAGAACGGGTTCCGTTTCAAAGACGTCCTGGACGTCTCCCGGGCCGTGGCACCGCGTGTCGATACGCTCTGGATGGGCTACTTCAACCCCTTCTACCAGTTCGGGATGGAGAACGTCCTGCGCGAGGCGAACGATCTCGGCGTCACCGGCCTGATCGTCCCGGACCTGCCGCACGAAGAGGCGTCCCTGTATGCCGACGCCTTCGCCAAACACCGCATCAGCAACATCGCCTTCGTCGCGCCGACGGATACGGATGAGCGGATCAAAACGGTCGTCGGTGCGGCGCAGAAGTTCATCTACCTTGTCGCCTACGCCGGGATCACCGGGGCGGGCAAGAGCGAAGAGCTCGGCGGGGTCGTCGCTTCGATCCGCCGCCACACGCAGACCCCCGTCTACGTCGGTTTCGGCGTCAACGAGCAGACGGCAAAGGCGAAGGCGGAGGGCGTCGACGGCGTCATCGTCGGCTCTGCGTTTATCAATGTGCTGCTGCGCGAGGACCTCTCCTTTTCCGAAAAGATCAACCACTGCTGCGCGATCGCGAAAACGATCAAAACCCGCATCAACGAATAGGGAAATCACCTCCCGTTTTTTAGCCCCTCTTTATGGCGCATCGGCTATAATTTGACTAGCAGCCTGGGTGGTGCGAGCTCTCGCATTTCAGGGGGTTCTACATATCTATACTATGGATGGAGTAGTCGCTTTTGTGTGCCGGTGATCTCGCTGGAGGGCGCAAGCCCGAGAGACCGCCGCCTGATGAAGCGCTCAATCCGTATTTTTTTGGCTTTGAGAACCAAAGCTATCTTGCGGAACGGCCACTCGGGTTTCTCTCTCCGTTCTCATTCAAGAAGATGCCGTCTTTTTGAATGAAAACAGACAGATAAGGATCGGCAGAATATGAATGTAATGGTAATCGGCAGCGGCGGACGCGAATTTGCGATCGGGCGTGTTCTGGCACAGGACGAAGCGGTAGAGAAGCTCTATTTCGCACCGGGCAACGGCGCGACGCCGATGCTGGGCGAGAACGTCGCGATCCAGGATTACGACGCGCTGGCGGATTTTGCGATTGCGAACAATATCGAGCTGACCATCGTCGGTCCGGAAGCGCCGCTCACCGAAGGCGTCGTCGACATCTTCAAGGCGAAGGGGCTGACGATCTTCGGCCCCTCCAAGGCGGCGGCCCAGCTCGAGGGCTCCAAGGTCTACATGAAGAACTTCCTCGCCAAGTACGGCATCCCCACGGCCCGTTACATCGAAACGGACCATATCGAGACGGCCTTCAAGTTCATCGAGACCCTGCCGACGCCGGTCGTCGTCAAAGCCGACGGCCTCTGCGCGGGCAAGGGCGTTATCATCGCAACGACCCACGACGAGGCGAAAAAAGCGGCCTCGGAGATGCTCAGCGGAAAATCCTTCGGCGACGCGGGCAAAAAGGTCGTTATCGAGGAGTTCCTCGACGGCTACGAACTCTCCATGTTCGCCATCTGTGACGGCGAGGACTTTATCCTCCTGCAGGCGGCGCAGGACCATAAGCGCCTCCAGGACGGCGACCAGGGGCCGAACACGGGCGGTATGGGGGCCTATGCGCCGACCCCGCTCGTCAACGACGAGATCTATGACAAAGTCAAAGAGCGTATCGTCCGCCCGACACTCGACGGGATGCAGGCGGAGGGGGCGCCCTTCGAGGGGGTCCTCTTCATCGGACTGATGATCGTAAACGGCGAACCGATCACCCTGGAATTCAACGTCCGTTTCGGCGACCCGGAGTGCGAGATCCTGATGCCGCTGCTGAGCTCCCCGGCAAGCGAACTCTTCTACAAGGCCGCGACGAAGCAGCTCGATACCCTGGACGTGAAGTTCAAAAACGAATACGCTGTCGGTGTCGTGATGGCGAGCCGTGACTACCCCTACAGCAGCAGCGAACCGGCGGAGATCGTTGTCGACGAGATCGTGCATACGGAGCTGGCAGAGCATTCGCACATCGCCTATGCCGGCGTCAGTGAAGAGGACGGAAAGCTCTTTGCGACAGGCGGGCGCGTCCTCGTCTGTGTCGGAACGGGAGCAAGCATCCGCGAGGCCCGCGACCGCGCCTACCTGCTCTGCGGCCAGGTCCATTTCGCCGGCAAGAAACTGCGCACCGATATCGCATACCAGGCCCTCTAACCCGTGAACGAGACGATCGAAACGCTGCTGCACCGGTACGAACTGCACCTTGCTTCCATCCCGAAGCGTGCCGTGGCGTTCCTGATCGACGAGCTCCTGCTGAGCCTCCTGTTCACGATCATGCTCTGGGGTCCAATCTCCAAGGCGGAAGATATGGAGACCTTCCTCTTTATCACCAACGCTTACGCCCTGGAGTACCTGGGGATGAAGGTCTTCTACCAGACGCTCTTCGTCGCCCTTTACGGGGCATCGCTGGGGAAGATGGCGATGCGCATCCGCGTCGTGGCCGTGGAGGACGGCGGGGTCCCGGGCTGGCTGCCGGCATTCAACCGCGCCGTCTTCCGAATTCTCAGCGAGATCATCTTCTACCTCGGCTTTATCTGGGCGATGTTCGACCCCAACAACCAGGCGTGGCATGACCGCACCGCCCGCACCGTCGTTGTCGATGCTTAGGTTCTTTCTCCTTCTTACGCTTGTGCTGACCGCCCTGCGGGCGGAAAACCAGATTGAATTTTTTGCGACCCGGCTCGATTCGAACCTGAGCGTCGTCCATGCCAGCGGGGATGTGCTCGTCCTCTATAAGAGCTACTACCTCAGTGCCAACGAGGCCTACTTCGACCGCAACAGCAGCACGCTGGAGCTCTTCGGCAATATCGTCGCGATGCAGGGGTCGGACTATTTCGCGATGGGGGACTATGCCAAGCTCGATGTCGCGAAGAAGAGCCGGGAGTTTTCCCCGTTTTTTATGCTCGACCGCCATACGAACGTCTGGATGAGCTCCTCGCGTTCGGGGGCGGAAGACAAGGACTTTACGGTAGAGAAGGGGATGGTGTCGGGATGCGACCCCAACGACCCCTTCTGGGTGCTTTACTTCTCCAGCGCCGATTTCGACAGCGAATCACGCTGGATGAACGTCTACAACGCCTACCTCAAGATCTACGGTATTCCTGTCTTCTACTTTCCCTATTTCGGCTACTCGCTGGACAACCGCCGGCGCAGCGGTCTGCTGGTCCCCTCTTTCGGGGTCTCCAGTACGGAAGGTTTCTTCGTCGAACAGCCCGTCTACATCGCGATCGACCCCTCCTGGGACGTGGAACTGCGGCCGCAGATCCGCACGGAGCGGGGCGAGGGGCTTTACGGGAAGTTCCGTTTTGTCGATTCGAACGTCTCCAAGGGGTCGATCAACGCGGGCTACTTCCAGGAGAAATCCTCCTATGTCGATACCTATGACCTGGCCAACTCGAACCATTACGGGTTCGACTTTTTCTATACCAACACGGCGGTGCTGCAGCGCTGGCTCGGCCTCGACCTTCACGGACAGTCGGGGCTCTATGCCGATATCAAGTGGATGAACGATATCGACTACATCAACCTCTCCTCCAACGATACCGTCAACTACGCGACGTCAAACCAGGTTCTTTCCCGGGTGAACCTCTTTTACAACGAGGAGAATGCCTACTACGGTATGAACCTGCGCTACTACCTCGACCTGAACAAAAAGAGCAATGCCGATACGCCGCAGAACCTGCCGATCCTGCGTTACCACCGCTATATCGACACCTTCCTGGATGAGCACGTTTATTACACCTTCAACCTCCGCGGGAACAATATTTTCCGCGAAACGGGGATGCGTGCGGTCGAGGGCGAAGTGGACCTTCCGGTAACGCTGCAGACCTCGGCGCTCGAAGATTACCTGCTGCTCTCCTACAGCGCCCGTCTCAACGGGAAATATATCACCTTCGGGAACGAACCGACGAGCGTGTCGGCGATCCCGACGGGCGGGATGTACGAATCGGGGCTTTTTGGCCGGATCTACCACGTCTTCGACGCGGGGACGCAGGTGACAAAAGCCTTTGACGGATTCAGTCACACCGCGGGGCTTGACCTTGCCTATACCAAGGCCGGTGTTGACGATGCAACGGGCTATTACGAGACCCAGCAGTCGCTCTGTACCGGGAGTGATGCGGCGCTTTACCCCGAGTGCGATTTTTACGCCGTCAATGAGATCGAAGAGGCGCTGGATCTGAAGTTCAGCCAGTTCTTTGTCAATGACGAGGGAGAACAGGTCCTCTACCACCGCATCTCGCAGCGCTTCTCCTTTGACCGTTACCAGGATCAGCTCAGTGAACTGGAGAACGAGCTGGACTGGCAGGTCACGCCGGAAATCTCGCTCTATTCCGATGTCTTTTACAACTATGATTACCACCGCGTCTCCAAGACGCTCAACGGGGTCCGCTACAGCGATGATGCGTTCAACGTCGGTGTGACGGACCTTTATGAAGACCAGCCCGACGTCAACGGCACCAACCGGGTGAATTACCTGACGTTTGATGCCGTCTACCGCTATAATGACCACTACCGTTATTTCGGGCGTTACGCCTATGATCTGGAGGAGCACGTCAAGAAGCTTTCCGAGATCGGGTTCGACTATACGAAGCGCTGCTGGAAGTTCGGGATGCGCTACGTCGAGAACAACCGGCCGATCCTCACCAATGCCCAGACCGATTCGGTGCTCGAGAAGTATGTCTATTTTACCGTTGAGCTCCGTCCGATCGGCGGCACGGAGGTGAACTATAAACTCAGCGATGTACTGGATGGTTCGTGATGATACTGTTTGAAGATAGAAAAGCGGCCGCTTCGGCGCTAAAAGAACTCCTGCCGCTGGCACAGATGCAGCGCGAGTCGTGGATACTCATTGCCGTCTCCGAAGGCGGTGTCGCACTCTGCCAGGAGCTCAACGGCCGGATGAAACTGAAGATCGACTGGCTGATGGGCGAATCGATCATGGCCCCCCACAATCCGCAGTGCGAACTCGGACGGGTGAGCGAGATGGAGGAGATCGTCATCAATGACGACCTCGTCAAAGCGTTCGGCGTGCAGTACGACTATGTCTACGGCGAGGCGCGCCGCAAGCATGAGGAGAGGATTCTCTCGAAGATCTACCACTATCGCAAAGGGCGCCCGCTCACGAGCCTTCGGGGCAAAAACGTCCTGCTGGTCGACCAGGGGTCGGAGAGCGGGCTGAAACTGATCTGCGCGATCAAAACGGTGCTTTCGCGCTCGCCCGATGCGCTCTTTGCCTGCGCGCCGGTGCTGCCCAAAGAGGTCTATGCGGCCATCGAACCGCTCTGCGACGCGCTCTTCTGCCCGCACGTGCTGGAGGATTATATAGAAACATCATGTTATTATTCACAATTAGAAGATGTTTCGGATGAAATGATTATCAAGATATTAGGGGAATAAATGGATTATGATGTACTGGTAGCCGTCGAGAACAGAACGGAAGAGTATGCGCTTACAAGCGTGGCCCGTCAGGCAAACGGAAGCGCATGGCTCAAGGCCGGCAACACGGTTGTCCTGGCCACCGTCGTCATCGACGAGACGGAATTCGTCGAAGAGGGATTCCTGCCGCTGACGGTGCAGTACATCGAGAAGTCGTATGCCGCGGGCAAGATCCCGGGCGGCTTCATCAAACGCGAGGGCAAACCGAGCGATTTCGAAACGCTGACTTCGCGCATTATCGACCGTTCCCTGCGTCCGCTCTTCCCCAAAGGGTTCGCCAACCCCGTCCAGATCACCGTGATGGTCCTCAGCGCGGATGAAGATGCCGACCTCCAGGTGCTCGGTCTCAATGCGGCATCGGCGGCCCTGTATGTCTCCGACATCGATATTGACATCCCCGTCAGCGCCGTCCGTGTCGCGAAAGTCGACGGAGAGGTCGTCTTCAATCCCACGCTGCCGCAGCTCAAAAACAGCACGCTTGACCTCTTTCTCGCGGGGACGGAATCGGACCTGCTGATGATCGAGATGCGGGTCCAGGGTTCGGTGGAGACGGAACTGCTTGATACGATGATGGTCGACCCCCTTGTCGATCCGGCGCTGGCCGCCGAGACGATCGCCCGCTACCGCAGCAACGCGATGGGCGAGGATGATTTCATCGTCATGCTCTCCGAAGCGCAGCAGCTGCTGGCGACGGCGAACGGCTCTTATGCAAAAGCCTTTGCCCCGTTCAAGAAAGAGACCTTCAAACTGACCTGCATTGCCGCGGAGCCGGATGAGCATCTGATGGCGTATGTCAAGGAACAGCACAGCGGCGACATCGCTGCGGCCATCGCTCAAATGGCGCGCACGGAGCGTTCCACGGCCCTGCGCAACCTGCGCAAAAAGATTCTCGATGCCGAGCCGGAATATGATGAGCATGCCCTCAAAAAAGCGATCGAAGCGGTCAAGCGCGAGACGGTCCGCGCGCAGATCCTGCAGACGCAGAGCCGTGCCGACGGCCGGAAACTCGATGAGGTCCGCCCGATCAGCATTCTGACGAACGTTCTGCCCTCCGTCCACTCCTCCTGTCTCTTTACCCGGGGCCAGACCCAGGCGCTGGTGACACTGACGATCGGCGGCAACAAAGACGCCCAGATGTACGAGGAGCTCACGGACAGCGCTGCGCAGTATGAAAGTTTCATGGTGCATTACAACTTCCCGGGCTTCAGCGTCGGGGAAGCTTCACCGGTCCAGCCGCCGCGCCGCCGGGAGCTGGGACACGGCAACCTCGCCAAGCGGGCCCTCGAACCGGTCCTGGAAACCCCGGGCCAGACGGTGCGCCTTGTCTCCGAGATCCTGGAATCCAACGGTTCCTCCTCCATGGCGACCGTCTGCGGCGGCTATATGGCGCTCAAAGCGGCGGACCTGGAGACGACCGACCCGATCGCCGGTGTGGCGATGGGCCTGGTCAGCGAGGGCGACCTGCACATGGTCCTGACCGACATTACCGGACTTGAGGACCACGACGGGGATATGGACTTCAAGGTCGCGGGTTCCAAAGAGGGGATCACGGCGCTGCAGATGGATATCAAGCTCGGCGGTATCTCGCTTGAGCTGCTCAAAACCGCGCTCTACCAGGCAAAAGCGGGGCGTGCCCACATTATCGATATCATGGCCGACGCCGAGAGCAAGATCGAACTGAGCGACGAACTGCCCGGCAGCGACTTCTTCAGCATCGACCCCGAACGTGTCGCCGACGTCATCGGCCAGGCGGGCAAGACGATCAGAGAGATCATCGAGAAGTTCGAGGTCGCGATCGACATCGACAAGAAAGCCGGCAACGTAAAGGTCACCGGCAAGAACCGTGAAGGGGTCAAGGGGGCGCGCGAGCATATCGAGCAGATCGTCTCCGTGCCGAAGATGGAAAAACCCGAATACCATGTCGGCGATATCGTCAAGGGGCGTGTCAAGAAGATCGTCGATTTCGGTGCCTTCATCGAACTGCCCGGCGGCGTCGACGGGCTGCTGCACATTTCCAAGATCTCCGACTCGCACGTCCGTAACGTTTCCGATGTCCTGAGCGAGGGGGATGACATCGATGTCGAGATCCTCGAATTCAAGGGCAGCAAGATCAGCCTCGGCCGCGCACCGGTTCTCTAAACCCCCTCAGGGCTGCGCGGCCCGAACGTATGGAAAATACTTCACTCTCTACACTGCTTTCTGCATTGCAATCCGGACAGAACCTTTTTCTCACCGGCGGGGCCGGCACCGGGAAAACGACCCTGACACGCCAGATCATCGCCGCGTACGGCGTCGAAGGGAAAAAAGTCGCCAAGCTCGCTTCGACGGGCATGGCGGCAGCCCTGATCGGCGGCCAGACCCTGCACAGTTTTTTCGACCTCGGCATCGCCGACAGTGAAACGGACCTGGAGCGGCGGGGCAAGCTGATCCCCAAGAAGAAGATCGTGAAGCTGGTGCGTGCCATGGACCTCATAGTCATCGACGAGATTTCGATGGTGAGCGCGGAGGTACTTGATATGGTCCGGCTCCGGTTGCTGCAGTGCGGGTTTGACGGCGTGCTTCTGGCCGTGGGGGATTTCCTGCAGCTGCCGCCGGTGACCAGGGGCACGATCCGTTTCGCGTTCGAGGCCCCCAGCTGGAGTGCGTTTGCATTCGAGACCGTCACACTGACGCACAACTGGCGCAGCGAGGATACCGAATTCAACGGCATCCTGAACGCCGTGCGGCATGCCCGTGTCGGCGAGGAGGAACACCTTTATCTGCATGAGCTGATCAAGCCGACGGGCGAGGACCTGTCAAGTTATACCTTCCTCTACGGTACGAACCGTTCGGCCTTCGAACATAACCGTGAGCAGCTGGATGCGGTGGAGGGGGATCTCTATGCCTTTGAAACCCAGAGTGTCTGCCATGACACCAAGACCCAGCCGCGGGAAGTGCAGCGTTTTATGGAAGATGCCCGTATCCCCGAGATCCTGGAGCTGAAAATCGGGGCGCCGGTCCTCTTTACGCGCAACAGCTGGAATTACGTCAACGGCGAGCGGGGAAGTATCGTCAAGCTCGAGCAGGATGCGGTCTCTGTCCGTAAAAGTGACGGTATCGTGGTCAAGCTCGAACGCGTCGGTACGGAGAAAAGCCGATGGGAAGAACGCACCGTGGAGCAGGAGAAGCAGATGGTCGAAGTGCCCCTTATCACGCTCTACCAGTTCCCTATCGTGCTAGCGTTTGCCATCACCATCCACAAATCACAGGGGATGAGCATTCCCGACCTTGTCATCGATACCACGGAGATCTTCGCCCCGTCGCAGTTCTATGTCGCCCTTTCACGCGCCGTCTCCCCCCATACCCTTATTCTGAAACAGCCTCGTGTCAACTGGGCAAACCTCGCTTTTGTGCACCCCAAAGCACTGGCCTTTGTCAGTGCCTGATTTTTCAAAATAAACTATTATTTTTGATTATATAATGTAATTGAATTTTAACAGCTAGTTGTTTTCTGCGCAGTTATGCGAAAGGAGGCAGATAGTAAGATGGTCTTACTGGACGTTATTCCCTGTTAATTGTAAAGGAGGGGACAATGCAAAGGATGAAAGAGAAAGGCATCGTACTGCTGGCCGCGATTGCACTGTTGACCGGGGGCTGCAAGGTCGAGAGTGAAACGGATACAGGGACAGGCGGTGGCGGCGGCGGGGGCGGCACCGTTGTCATCGCCGCCTTCCCGACAGCCGTCGACGGCTTTGAAGGCAGCTCCGGCGATAATGCCCCGGACCATCCCAGCAGTATGCTCGTTGATCAGGGGCTGCAGACGCGCACCATCTATCCGCAGGGGGATGAGGACTGGGTACAGGTGGCCCTGGAAGTCGGCAAGACCTACGAAATTTTTGCCACCAACCTGAACTATACGGCCGATACCGTTATCGAACTCTACAAATCTGACGGGACGACGTTGGTGGCTTCGAATGATAATTTTCTTGACTTTGACAGCAACATCGAACAGGTACCGATTACGCAAACGGGCAATTATCTGATCCGCGTCTACTCCTTTTACCCGTACGATACGGCCAGCTACCAACTCGGGGTGAGGGTGTTTGTCGACGGCGACAATGACGGCTACTCCGCGACGTATGACTGCAACGACAGCAACAATGCCGTCTACCCTTATGCAGCAGAAATCGCCGGCAACGGGATTGATGAGGATTGTTCGGGGGCGGATGCCCCCTCGGGGAGTGACGGTTTTGAGCCTGACGGCACGCTTGGGGGCGCGACAACGATCTACAGCACCGAAGGTGCGGTCGGCGAGATCATCTACCACCATACCCTCTATTCCCTGGCCCATACGATCAATCCCGGCAGTGACACCGATTATTACAAAGTGACACTTCCGCCGTATGGCGCCGCCTATATCGTGGATTACTCACAGGGACCCGCCGGGATAGCGATGGCGCTGCTTGATGACGGCGGCGCATCTACAGGGATCTCAGGCGTGAAGGCAGCCGGCGGTTATATTGAGATGAGTACGCCTGATGCCGGAGCGATTGCGGCCGCCCAGACCTACTATCTTGAAGTCGTATCCGGAGACGGGACGTCGACGACCTGGTATGCCCCGGCAATGATCCCCATCGGGACGGACAGTGACGGTGACGGGTTTTATACGAAAGACTGGTCTCCCGACTGCGACGACACGAACGATCAGATCTTCCCCGGTGCAACGGAACGCCCGCTGGACCCGAAAGACTGGGACTGCGACGGGGACCCGACCTCATAGGCAGGTATGAGCGATGCGGTGGATCATTCTCGGGACGGGGGTAATGGCACTTGCCTTTTTGGCCGCGGGGAGGATGGAGGGGCATCCGAACCGACCGGTTGACGGGGTACTGAGTGTGCCGACCATGCTGGAAATGGCGGTGAAACCCGTTCCGGCGGTAGAGGCTCCCTCGGATGGAGAGGTGATGACGGCTTTACCTCCTGAGGTGCCTGCACTTTCCGATGAGCAGAAAGCCTATAACCGTCTTGTCGCTTCCGAGCAGCGCATCGAGCGTCAACGCGCACGGGTTGCCTATATCGAGGCCCGGCGTGAATGGCGCAGAGCCCTGAATGCGGCAAGGGACAGCGGCGACACGGAGGCGCTGAGGCGTATCAAGGCGCAGGAACCCGTTCGGGATAACGGGTATGCGCAGGAGTAAGATATCCGTCGGACGAAGTATCAGAAACCGAGCGTATGGAAGATACCCTCATCCCGGATGCGCTTTTTCAACCCCTCTGCCGTCTGTCGTCTGGCGTCTGCGAAGCTGTGGGATGACACGGCTTCAAGGAACAGCTCGTTCTGGGCGAGCCGCTCCCCTTTGGCAACAGATTCCAGCCGAAGCCGCACGGTGACGTGGAAAAGCCCGTTTCGCCGTTCCTGCTGACTGTCGGCATGCATCAGGAGCAGGCCGATGCGGTTGCCGGTCGGCAGCATCCCCTCGGCACGAAGGGCCTTCTCCATGGTATCGACGTAGACGATGCCTTCCGCATCGCTGATCACATTGACGGCGACGCCGAATTTGAGGGTGTTATAAGCTGAATCCATCTGCTCGGCAAAAGCATGATAGGGTTTCGTATCGCTGCCGGGATCGGCCG
Source organism: Sulfurimonas sp. HSL-1656 (assembly GCF_039645585.1). Lineage (NCBI taxonomy): Bacteria > Pseudomonadati > Campylobacterota > Epsilonproteobacteria > Campylobacterales > Sulfurimonadaceae > Thiomicrolovo > Thiomicrolovo subterrani. The sequence goes on along the minus strand of NZ_CP147915.1, from coordinate 2,071,436 downwards.
TTTCGAGGAGGAACATCTCTGCGAGCAGCATCGGTTTCTCCTCATGCGTGGCCCCCAGTTTCCCCAGTTTCTGGAAGAGGGGGGCGTATTCATCGCTCTTGGCCTGCTGTTCGAGCGTCTGGCGGTGCGCTCTCAGCCGGGCATCGATCTGTGCCGCGAATACGGCCCGCGGCATCGTGATCAAGACCGCGTACTCCTCGCCCATTTCCGCCTCCTGCTTGAGGACGACGTCGGGATAGTCGATCTCCTGAAGGGCCTGCTCCATTGCCTTTGTAATCGCTTGGCGCTCGTTGACGTCGCGGATGTGCCGACCGAGGGGGAGCTGGGCGCCTTTGAGCATCGTTGCCGCAATATTGCCGATGGCGGAAAGAAACGCCTCCTCTTTGCTTTTGGCCACCGAGACGCCGTACAGTTCTGTCGTCGTCGGAGCCGGAGGATGCTCGACCCAGCCAGGGACTTCAGGGGTCTGTGGCGTGAGGCAGCCTGAAAACATGATAGTGGCAAACAGCAGAGTCAGTAAGTTCAAACGCATGAAACTCCCTTTTGTGTCATGGTATCAACGGAAGGGTAAAGGGGGGCTTTAGTGGTATAATGCGGCCATGTATTATTACAGCTATGAGGCTTTCGAGGCGGATATGCGTTCCCTGCTGCCGGAGTGTCGCGCGTATGCACCGGATCTGATCGTGGCGCTTGCCCGCGGCGGCATGATGGGGGCGCAACTGCTCGGCTATGGTCTGGATGTTCGGAACATCGCCCTGCTGCGGGTGGCGTCATACGACGATGATTCCCAGCGTGAAGGAGTCACCATCGAGGGGGATTGTCCCGAGGAGGCGGCCCAGCGCATCCTGATCGTCGACGATATTGTTGATTCGGGCAAAACGCTGCAGCAGGTCAAAGCGTATCTGCAGGAACGCTTCCCCGTCAGCACGATCAAATGTGCTGCACCGTGGTATAAACCCGCCGCCTGTGAACAGCCCGACTTCACCTGCCGGGAAGCGACGGAGTGGATCGAGTTCTTCTGGGACCGTTTCAGTGAGTAGGGTTCTGGCGTGGCTGCAGTATCTGCGGACGCTCTCGCTGGCGTTTCGCGTAATCGCGTTTGAAAAGACCGATGAAGCGGCCCTGATTATGTGGGGAGCGTTGACGCTGTTCGTCACGCTCCTGTGCTTTGTGCTTTCCACGGTGGCAGGGGCCGCGGCCCTTTCAGGCATGGGGGCGCTCTGGTTCGCCGTACGCGGTTGGGCCCGCCGAAACCGCTACCGGCTGATCCGCACGGCCGACCGGGTGGAGTTTGCGGATTTGGACACGGCGGACGATGATTACCGGCAGGGGTTCAGCACCGGGGTGGTCCTGCGCCGGTTGGACGTGGACGATGTCAAACGGACCGGTGAATACGATGCGGAGCTGATGGCGGGGAACCGATGGTTTTTTGTAGTCACTGCACCTGAAAAAACGCTCATCGTGCCGTGTGAGCGGATCGTTTCCATTGAAATCGATACGGAGGAAGCGCGTTGGGATCACTGATCTTTTACCTGGGTGTCGGCCTCTTCTTGATGTGGGTTTTCCGTAGTTACGGTCGCTATCAGTACCGCACGAACGCGGCGGGGCATGCTCCCCTGCATTCCGAGGCGCTGCGTAACTCCGAGCTGGGGCTTTTTGTCGCGCTGATGGCGAAGGTGGCCAAGGCCGATGGGCGGGTCGATACCCTTGAGGCGGAACTGGTCGGTAACACCTTTACGGATATCGCCAACACTTTTCCAAATGCCGAAGCGGTTCGCGAGGAACTCAAAGCGATATTCAACCGTGAAAAGGAGCAGCGCTTCAATGCCGATGCGATCGCACAGCGGCTCGCCTATGCTACGGTGCACCATCCGCAGCAGCGGCTCGGGATGTTCTCTTTCCTCGTCAATCTTGCCTTCGTCGACGGCGAGCTCAGCCACAGCGAAGAGAATCTGCTGATCAAGATTGCGGCCTTTCTGAAGATTGCGCCGGAGCAGGTCGAGACGATCATGGCGCAGTTCGCGCAGATCTACAAAACGGGCCCGACCCGTACCGGACTGAAAGAGGCCTATGCCCTGCTGGGCGCAGCAGAGGGTGAATCGATGGAGAGCATCAAGAAAAAGTACCGTGCGCTGGTGAAACAGTACCACCCCGATCTCATGAAAGCCAAAGGCGCGGACGAGGCGTATATGGCGGAAGCAACGCAGAAGATGCAGCAGATCAATGCTGCCTATGAAACGATCAAGGCCTCCCGCTAGAGATGGGGTCTGTTACGGCAACACGATGCCGGGTTTGTTAACAACCTCTGGTATAATCCTATTTATTTTCGGCGGCTCGGCCGTGACACGCGAAAGGAGAAATCATGGATGAATCATGGCTTTATCCGGCGACCATCGTCGTCCTGTTGATTCTGGCGTACATGCAGTGGCAGATCAACGCAAAGAAAACGATGATCCTGATCCTCGTTGTTTTGGGCTATATTATCTATTCGCACGAAACGGGGCATTCGTTGACGGAATTCCGTGAACAGGCAGTCGACGACTTTGACGAGGCCGTCGGCAACAGCAAGTACAAAGAGCGGGTGGTCACCCCGCAGATGCGGCCTGTCGAAGCGCAAGAGATGTTCGACGGGAACGGGAGTGCAACAGAATGATTTTGATGTCGGGCCCCTGCGTTATCGAAAGCGAAGCATCGCTTTTCCGCATCGCCGAGGCGCTGCAGCCCTATCATGAGGATGCACGCTTCGACTTCTACTTCAAGGCGAGCTTTGACAAGGCGAACCGTACCTCGCTTGAAAGCTACCGCGGACCGGGGCTCGAGGAGGGACTTCGTCTCCTGCAGAAGGTAAAAGATACCTTCGGCTACAAGATCGTCACCGACGTGCACGAATCGTATCAGGTGGCACCGACGGCGGAAGTGGCCGATATCATCCAGATCCCCGCTTTCCTCTGCCGCCAGACCGATCTGCTCGTGGCCGCAGCCAATACGGACCGGATCGTCAACATCAAGAAGGGGCAGTTCATGAACCCCTCGGATATGCGCTATTCGGTGCTCAAAGTCCTCAAAACCCGCGGCTGCGATGAGGTGAGTTACGAGAATGCGCAAAAGCACAAGGTCCTTCTCACCGAACGCGGTTCGAGTTTCGGATACGGCAACCTTGTCGTCGACATGCGTTCACCGGTCATCATGCGCGAATTCGCGCCCGTCGTCTTTGATGCGACGCATTCGGTCCAGATGCCCGGCAGCGGCGGCGGCAAGACCGGCGGCGACAGTTCGATGGTGCCGTACCTGGCGAAGGCGGCCGCGGCCGTCGGTGTCGACGGGTTCTTTTTCGAAACCCATTTCGACCCCTCTTGTGCCCTGAGCGACGGTCCCAATATGATTACGCTCGAGGGCCTGAAACAGCTGACGGAGAGTCTGCTGGCGATCGAGGCCTGCAGCCGTTAGGCCCGACGGGATATTTACAGTAAATGAAGGAGAATGAAAGATGAAAATCATCGAAGGAAATCTGCAGGTACGTCCGGGCAAGAAAGTCGCCATTATCGCGGCACGTTTCAACCATCTCATCACGGACCGCCTGGTCGAAGGGGCGAAAGATGCCTATGCCCGCCACGGCGGCGACGAAGCGGAGCTGGACCTCGTCCTGGTCCCGGGCGCGTTTGAACTGCCGATGGCAACGGAACGCCTGCTCGCCAGCGGCCGGTACGACGCCGTCTGTGCGCTCGGTGCCGTCATCCGCGGCGCCACACCGCACTTTGATTATGTCTCGGCGGAAGCAACCAAAGGGATTGCGACGGTGTCACTGAAATACGCCAAACCGGTCGCCTTCGGTCTGCTGACGACCGATACCATCGAACAGGCGATCGAACGTGCCGGTACGAAGGCGGGGAACAAAGGTTTCGAAGCCATGACGACGGTCATCGAAATGCTCAACCTCTACGCGGAGATCGAAGCGTAATGGCGACACGTCACCACGCCCGTATGGCCGTCGTCAGTCTGCTGTATGCCTATGACCTTGGAAACGGGGCGATTGCCGATCACACCGACGAGATCCTCGAGGAGAAAAAGATCCGCAACAAGCAGAAGGATTTCGCACTGACGCTTTTTGACGGGGTGATGGCCCATCTCGAAGAGGTGGACACGGCGATTGTCAAACACCTTAAAGAGTGGGATTTTGACCGCCTCGGCTCCATCGAGCGTGCGACACTCCGCCTGGGTGCCTATGAGACGCTCTACAGCGACCTGGACTCCGCCGTCGTGATCAACGAGGCGATCGAAGTCGCCAAAGCGTTCGGTACGGAGCAGTCTCCCAAATTCATCAACGGCGTGCTCGATGCGATCGCCAGAGAAAAAGCCGCTTCCTAAGTCCCGCCCGCGCTTAAAACAATCTTTTTAAAGTTTTCCGCCTCCGGAGCCGGGGGCGGAACTGAATCCTGGGGCGGTTATACTGCGCCCAAGGAAAAAACGTACGAGAGAATGGAACCATCATGAGCAGACTCACAAAAGAAGAAGCGGTTGATCTGATCCGCAATGCCGATCTCAAAACCCTCGGAAAGCTTGCAACTGCCCGTAAAAAGGAGCTGCATCCCAAAGGGGTGACGACCTTCGTCGTCGACCGCAATATCAACTATACGAACATCTGCTGGGTCGACTGCAAATTCTGCGCCTTCTACCGTCATGAGAAGGATGAAGATGCGTATGTCCTCACCTACGACGAGATTGATGCCAAGATCGAAGAGCTGCTGGAAATCGGCGGAACGCAGATCCTTTTCCAGGGCGGCGTCCACCCGAAACTGAAGATCGAATGGTATGAGGATCTTGTCGAGCATATCCATACGAAATATCCGCAGATCACCATTCACGGATTTTCAGCCATCGAGATCGACTTTATCGCCAAGGTGTCGCGTATCAGCGTCGAGGAGGTGCTGACCCGTCTCAAGGCAAAGGGGCTCTCTTCCATTCCCGGTGCAGGGGCGGAGATCCTCAACGACCGCGTCCGCGACATCATCGCACCGCGCAAGATCGATGCCGACGTCTGGATCGATATCCACCGCAAGGCGCACAAGCTCGGCATCAAGTCCACGGCGACGATGATGTACGGCACGATGGAGACGGACGAAGAGATCGTCGAGCATTGGGAGATGGTCCGCCGCCTTCAGGACGAGACGGGCGGTTTCCGCGCCTTTATCATGTGGTCGTTCCAGGGGGAGAATACGAAGCTGCTGGCGGAGTTCCCCGATATGAAAAAGCATTCGGCGAACCGGTATCTCCGCCTGCTGGCGGTATCACGCCTCTTCCTGGACAATGTCCCGAATCTGCAGAGTTCCTGGGTGACCCAGGGACCTTATATCGGGCAGATGGCACTGCAGTTCGGTGCGAACGACCTGGGATCGACGATGATGGAAGAGAACGTCGTCCGCAGTGCGGGGGCGGGTTTCCGCATGGCCAAAGACGAAATGGTCCGTCTCATCCGTGACATCGGCGAGACCCCGGCGATCCGGAACACGGCGTATGAAACCCTGGAGCTTTTTGCGTGAGCCTCAAAGCGCTATTAATATTCATTTTTTTCACAGGACAGATTGTAATGGCTGAAACGACGGTGGAACAGGTAGAAGTAAACGGCATCGAGGTGCCGATGATATTTGAGCAGGACCCTCGGCTTCCGATCGTCTCCATGCAGTTGGTCTTCCGTCAGAGCGGTTCGATCGAGGACGGCGCCGGTGCGGGCCTGGCGAAGGTGACGGCTTCAATGCTCAACGAAGGGACGCAGAAGCGCGGCGCCGTCGGTTTTGCAGAGGCGCTCGACGCCCGGGCCATCCATCTCAGCGTGCATGCCGGGACAGAGACGATGGTCTTTGAAATGGGGTCGCTCAAAGAGGAGTTCGGCGAAGCGGTCGGTCTGCTCGAAGAGCTGCTCACTTCTCCCAACCTCAGTAAGGAAGCCCTGCAGAAGGTGAAGACGACTTCTGTCGGTGCGCTCAGCCGCAAAGAGAGTGACTTTGACTATGTTGCCAACCGCGAGCTCAAAGCGGCACTTTTTGCCGGAACACCGCTGGCTACCCCGGCTTCCGGGACGGTTGAGAGTGTCAAGGCCATGGAACTCAAACAGATCAAATCGTTTGTCGAAAATCATCTCCAGACGTCACGTGCCATCGTGGTGATCGGCGGGGATATTTCCAAGGCGGACGCCGCTGATGCCGCGCGCCGTCTGCTGGGGCACCTGCCGAAGGGTTCACTGGAGCGCCTCGGGTTCTACCCGGCCAGCGCAGCCGCAAAGACGGAGCTGCTCAAACGCAAGACGGAACAGGCCTACGTCTATTTCGGCGCACCTTTTGAGATGAAAGTCAGCGACCCCGAGCATTACATCAGCCGCGTGGCGATGTTCATCCTTGGCAGCGGCGGCTTCGGCAGCCGGATGATGGAGGAGATCCGTGTCAAGCGCGGGTTGGCCTACTCTGCATACTGCCGCGCCAATATCGCCCGTTCGAGCAGCTACTTCTTCGGGTACCTACAGACCAAGATCGCTTCGCAGAAAGAGGCGGTAGAAACGGTGCGGGAAGTGATCGAAACGTTCATCGAGAAGGGGGTGACCCAGGAGGAGCTCGATCAGGCGAAGCGCTTCCTGCTCGGTTCCGAACCGCTGCGTGTCGAGACACTCTCCCAGCGCCTTTCGCGCACCTTCCTGGAGTACTACAAGGGGGAGGGCATCGGTGCTTCCACCCGCGAACTCGCGCAGATCGAAACGCTCGACCTTGCCACGCTCAATGCCTTCATCAAAAAGCATGGGGAGATCGAGAAGCTTACCTTCGCGATTGTGACGGAGGAGTAAAAGGCTTTTTCGTTCCCCTTCTTCTTTACTTGTGTAAAGCAGAAGCCGAACCGGGAAGAAGAAAGCACAAAGGGCTGACGCCTTCGGGACATTCCATTCCCCGGTGAGCCGCCTGAGACGCTAACGACCGTTTCGGCTTTGACAGTAGAAGCGGATATTGTCAAGCTGTCTCATTACACATCAGGGCGATAGCGCCGTTTTGACTTCCCGCACAATTCCCTCATCCTCGGCCAGATCGGCCCAGAGGAACTTCTTCCCGCTCTGGATGCTCCCTTTGAGAAGATCACCGCTTTTGCGGTATTTGAGGTCAAGTGCGGCAATGTCGAAGCCGTTATCCGTTTGGCGGAAGGCGTCGAGTCGCTCGCTCTCGTTCAGGTTCGTATAGAGAAAACACCATCCCTTGAGCCCGGTGCGGCTGACGCGTCCGCGCAGCTGGTGCAGGGTCGCCAGCCCGAGCCGTTCGGCGCCGACGATGACAACAGTTGTCAGGCGCGGAAGGGAGATCCCGACCTCGATGACGGTTGTCGCAAGCAGGATATCCCCCCGCTCTCTGAACGTTTCAAGAATGACCTCTTTCTCCCTGTCCTTGCCGTGGGTGACGTAGACGTTCGCAAAATGCTTCTCCCAGTAACCCCGTGCCTCTTCAATGCTCTGGTAGCCGAAATTCTCGCTCTCTTCCACCAGCGGGTAGACGATGAGCACCTGGTGCGATTGCGCGATTTCGGAGCGGATATGTGCCAACAGGGAGGGGAAATCGGGTTTGTGGATGACCGTGGTCGTAATGTCCTTTTTAAAAGGGGTCTTGGTGATGAGACTGACGTCGATATGGGCGGAATCGATCATGGCCTGGGTCCGGGGGATGGGCGTGGCGGAGAACTGAAGGTAGTGGGGGTGACGGGCACCGTCGGCGATCAGCTTCTCGAGCCGGTGGCGCTGCGCGGTGCCGAAACGGTGCTGTTCATCCACCATGATGAGCGCGGCTTCGGGCAGGTCGCGGTAAAGCAGGGCATGCGTCCCGATGAGGACATCGGCTTCCTCCAGCGGCAGTTTTTTCGGTGTGGCATTGGTGATGAGTAATATCTTCTTTTCCGGGAGGAATTTCCGTGCCTCCTCGTAAAGCTGGTTGGCGAGAATGGTCGTCGGGGCCATGAGGATGCTGCGGTGCGGTGTGGCCATCTGCATGGCGGCAAGGATCACCATCGTCTTGCCGGCGCCGACATCGCCGACGACCATCCGCTTGGCGGCATGGGGCTTTTTAAAATCCGCTTCGATCGCCTCGATGGCCCGCGTCTGTTCATCGGTCAGCAGAAACGGCAGCTGCATGGCCCAGCGGCGCCAATCACTGCCGAGTCTCTGCAGGGCATCGAAGTAACGCCGTTTCCCCCGGAGCGAACGCATGTAGCTGTAGAGTTCGGCGTATTTGAGTGCATAGAGCTCTGCGGGTGTCGGCTCCTTCTGTGGCGCGGTTTGGGGGAAATGGAGCCCCAGCAGCGCATCGGAGACATGCGGCGGCAGCCCTTCTTCCAAAAGGCTCTCCCGGGTGATGTAGCGCGCCGCCAGACGCGCCATCACGTCAGTCCGCAGCGCCGTTTTGTACTTCGGTGTCAGCGAGCCCGCTTCGGGGATGCGCTGTGGATGGCTCATCTGGCAGCGTCCCTGTCTGCAGTCGATGCGGCCGTAATAAAGGGCCCGCTCCCCTTCGACGAAAAAACGGAGCATATAGGGTTTCGGATTGAAAAGGACCCCTTCGATGCGGTGACCGAAATTGTGGACAAAGAGGGTGATCGTAACGGTGCGAGAGGTACGGTGGATAGATTCGACGGTGGCGTCGATGGCCTGATCATGCCCCTCGGTCAACCTGGGATAGAGCCGGCGGTCTTCGAACCGGACCGGGACGAGTATGGCCAGTTCTGCGGCCGAGTAGACTCCGAGCTTTTTGAATTTTTCGATATCGGCCTGTTCAATTTGCATGGGGTATTTTAACGCGTTTGTGCCCGATCGGCTTGAATAATGACATGTTTGCTGTGTTATAATCGTTGCCACGACAAATTACACAGAGGGCCTTGCCCGGAAAGGTTGCATGATGAATATCTCACTGACCGGAAGAGCGATCGAACTGACCGATCCCATCAAAGAGTATCTGCAAAACGCGATCGGATCACTCTCGAAGTTCAACCTGGACATCATTTCGGCACAGGCGGTCTGTGCCAAGCGCAGCATCGGGAAAAAACAGGGGGTTTCGGTAGAGTTTACCATCAACCTTGCCGGCAAGAATACCGTCGTCATCAAACAGAGCGATGATGACATGTATGCCGCTATCGACATTGCGATCGAACGGGCCCAGAAGGCGCTTCGCCGTATGCATGACAAGATCAGCGATCACCATCACGAGGGGATGAACAGTGCCAAAACCGAATCGGCAGATGTGAAAGCCGCCGCAGAAGCCCTTGAAGATGATGTGATCCCGGTCGAACTCGACAGCTATAAACCGAGAGAGGTGGCCGATGTGCTCGAGGAGTTGAAAGCGGGTGAAAAGCAGTTCGAGATCTTCCTGGACAACGACGGGAAGACGCGTGTCCTCTACAAACGAAACGACGGCCGTTACGGCCTCTACTGATCATAAGACGGCGGGAAGCCGTCTCTTCTTTAAGACTTTCCCGATTTACAGTTTTTGCAGGGTCCGGCGATGGTATCGGATGGGCTCAGCAAGACCTATTCCCACGTGGTCGCTGACATAGACATCTACCAGCATGGAACCGCCGGTTTCATTCGTAATTAGCTGATTTGCTGCTGCCTGGTTGCCATCGATATAGCCGAAGCAGTTGGCGCCGCCACTGCCTGATACGTTAAGAGCGGCAGTCTGATCATTGGACCAGATGTAGCTGATCTGCGTCGTGTACGTCAGCATTGGGTTGTTGGCCGGGAATTGCCCGGTGATGGTCCTGATACAGCCATTGGCTTCGCGATCCCTGCCGGAAACAGCCAGCACGGCCTCTTCGGTTGCAGCATAGGTCAGCAGGATGGCCTGCTGATGGATATAGTTATTGATACTGCGTTGGCTCCCCTCAGCTGTTTCGCCGATCATACGAAGCAGCAGAAAGCTGATGGCCAGCATCATGAAGACAGCGACGATGAGGACGAATCCTTTTCGTTTTTTTAAAAGACGGTTCGTTCTTTGCATAACGAATACTCTCCTTCCCCAGTTAAATCGTTGTCACCGATACAGACCTGCAACTTGATGATGTCACCCACTTTCGTGAAGGTAAACGTCGTGACGTTTTCCATCAGGATCGACGCGGTACCGGCCGTATAGATCTCCCCGTCCCAGGGTTGATAATCCGTATAAAGCGTTAAAATACGTCCATTCAGTTCGACCGCAAAGGCGCTGTTCGCCAGTTGGTAGAATTCATAGACGTCACGGCCGCTGAAAGAGCCGACGGCGGGGGTGAGTTGTCCTGCCCCGACATTGACGGGGTGCATCGTATGGGACTGGTCCGCGAATGCGGCGGCCTGCCAGCCGAATCCGGAGAGTACATCAACGTTCGATCCGAGGAAATAGACCGCTGCGGTTCCGCCGTTGTAGAAACCGGAACGTGACGATGTCCGCGGCGATTTCAGGTTGGTGCCATTTGAATCCGTCAGGTCGATAGTCCCGCTCCAAAGCGGCGGGAGCGACTGCCAGCCGTCATAGTCGATGCCGACCCACTCCAAAACGGTTGAACCGGCAGCCGTATTGCTTCCGAGGGGCTGGTAGGCGCCGTGGTTAAGCGTACTGGCAATGACGGAGTCCTTGATACGGTTTTGGAGCCGGTTGGCGATCTGGTTCACGGCGGCTTCGCTTTGGGCCTGCAGGACGTTGGTACGTTGACTGTAGACAAAGTTGTTGTAGATCTGCTGCATAATATCTACCCCGAACTTGGCGAGGACCCCCATGATAACGATGACAAAGATCAGCTCCATCATGGTAAATGCGCGTTTATGCATCATTGCATCGTCCTTTTGAAGTAGTCGATTTCACCGATGTTGGCAGCGTATACATAGAGGGTCGCAACATTGGTCCATGACGGTGTGGCTGTCACCGAATCGTTTTGCTGGAGTTCGATTTTCACCATTTTCATATTGGTTGCCGTTCCGGAGACCGGAGAGGGAAAGTTGGGGAAATTGTATGTTGCAGAGGCTGTAGCCCCGGTGTTATAAGCGGCATTTCCGTCTCCCACAAAACTGGCAGCGACATTGAGCTGGTAGTCCTTTTTATAGGCGGTGGCACTGGTGGCGTCTCCTCCTGTAATAAAGGTGAGTGCGCTCCCTGTCGTCATGCCGCTCAGTTCATTTGAGGCCGGGCCTGCAACCGCGGAGTGGAAACGGCGGTGCGCATTCTCTGCAATCCCCCCGATACGGAAGATGCTGTTCGTTCTGCTCAGACCCCCGCTGCCGGCAACATCCAGTATCTTGGAGTGCGAAAGCAGGTCGCCCGCGTTTTGCGAGTTGTCGTCCCATCGGAAGGAGAGCACCTGTGCCGCTTTGGCAGAAACGGCAAAGACCGCCTCGTCGACGATATTGCTTTCGAGTGATCTGTTATTCCGTTCAATCATCCTTGGCACCCCGGCAACCGCGATGCCGATCAGTACGATTGCAAAGATGAGTTCGATCATGGTCATTGCGTGGCGTACTACCATTGGATTCTCCTATTGGTATTTGTATTCCCCTCGGAATCGACAGTAACATCTGCTGCATCGGTACCGGTTTTGGCGCCGCTCTTATTGTTAAATTCGAGTTCGAACTCGTTGCGGGTCGCATTGGCATTGTACTTGTTATAGATGAGCCAGCTGTTGCTTCCATTGTATGGGTTCACCCGGATCGTTGCCTTGTAAGGATAGCCCTCATTGCCGTTGTAGGTATAAGGGATTTGTGTCCAGCCATTGACATTTGTATAGGTGCCGTCGCTGACGAGGGCGCCGACGGCAGGCGACGTTGTCGTAATGTTACCGTCGGTGGCCGTGTGAAGGGTATTGATATACCATTTAATCGAATCGGTACTGCGCCGGTTGTCGTCTGAAAGGGCATTCATTTCCGGAATGGACGTATTGGCATCGAGAGAGTAGGAGCCCGGTACGTAATAATAGAACTCGTAATAGACTTTTACCGGTTTTGCGACTTCTGTTGAACAGGGTGCGGTTCCGGCGACGTCACAGGGGACGCGGAAGCGCGGTGAGTGGGCACGGCCATAAACAAAGAGGACACGTCCGTCCGCAGTCGCATTGCGGTCCCCGCGCGGGTACGCATCGGTATCATAGGTGACACCCGCGACGGCAGGCGGTACCGGCGGAGCTGTCTGCGTATAGTGCGAAACGATACTGACGTTATAGTCCGGCCCGTCGATGATAAACGGGTTGACCGGGGCATTCTTCTTGCGTGGGAAGTTGAAACGCAGGACCTGGGTGAGGTCTGTTTCATCCCATGTAATGCTCTTGGTCCCGTTTTCATCCCCGTCTTTCCCGAAACCGAGCAGGACGCCGTCTACTGCGGGGTCACCGATTTTTGTGACGTTTGCGTCTCCGTGCAGCGTATCGTGGGCGGCCTGGACAAGCCAGACTTTGTTTTCGTAGTACTCGGCACCGTCACGGAAGTTCTGGGTTACACCGTCAAGGGCATTTTTGGCGGATACCAGCGTATCGACACGCGCCGCCATGACATAGGTGGATGTATTGGCCTCGTTGAGGTTGGCGAGGTAGGTGAAGCTGCCCGGAAGGCCGTTGTTGTTCGTGACGTTGGTCTCGTTGAAGTCGAAGTGGTGGGGGATATAGGTGACGTTCTGGTCGCCGCAGATATAGGCGCCGTCAGGGCTGCAGTCTTCAGGCGTGCTGTCGTCGGCATTGGCAATGTCAACCGATGCCCATTCATGGTCCTGTACCCCGATGACGACCCTGCCGACATCATCGAATTTCACACCGGCGACTTCAGTGGCACCGGTAGCGGGGTAGATCGACAAACCATTTTTCATATCAAATTCCCAGGTGCTCCATTGCAGTGTACCGTGGAGGAGGCCGGTGGTGTCAAGCACACCGGTTTTGAGATACATGCTCTGTTGGAGTTCGATATTTCCGCCATTGCCCCCGCTCTGGTTATAATCGAGCGTCGCGACAGCACTGTCGTAGTTGAGCGCATAGACCGTCATGTTGTGGTCACTGCCGGAACGGAGCAGGTCCGGGTAGTGGGGATCGATGGTGCTGATGGCATAGTGGTCCGGGCGGATGGCAAACGCATCAGAGGAACAGGTGTAGGGGATGCCGCCGAGACTGCATTCAAGACATCCGTACTGTGTGTTGTAGGGTTCGGGGACATTGGCCGCGATGGCACTGCTGTTACACGGCTGTCCGTTGGCGATCGCTTCCCAGCAGCGCTCAAACGCCACGTCGCCGAAGACTTCCTTGTAGCGCTCCGCCGGGGTACTCTCCGCAGAGGTGGATGTCAGACAGGCCGGGATCCCGGTGACGGTTCCCGAAGCACTCCCGGAGGTGCTGGAGTTCGGGCAGTCGATATCCGCATCGATGATCAGTTTACTGAGGTCAAGGGCTTTGTATTTGAAGCGGGCCGCTCTTTTCGCGCGCAAACTGTCTGTATAGGCCATGGTAAAGACATTACTCGCTGCCGTGGAAGCGCCTGCCTGGAAGATGGATACGACGGGTTCGTTGCCGCCGGGGACCGTCATCAGGCGGACGGTTTCGTCACAGGTCTCATCGCTGAGATAGTAGACAACATACATATCGACGGTTTTATTTTCTGTAATATGGCCGCCGTAGGTATTATCTGCACTTTGCGTTTCATTGCTGTCCCCGAGGAAAACGGCGGTCATCTGGTAGTTCGGTTTATTGGAGACCTTGGTGTGGATAACCCCGGTATAGGGATCTGCCGTATTGACGACGGTATCGACGATGTCGACCTGCGAAGCGAAATCGTTGATGTCGATCGTCCCGCCGGCACCGGGACAAGAAGGGATCATCCCTTCATAGTCTTGGCCGTCTTTGGTGTAGGTCGCATAGAGAATAATGTCATCGATTTCACCGCCGCTGTACCAGGAGTTGAAATCACTGACAGTGACGTTGGTTTCCGGCGCCAGGGTCCCGATATCGTAGGTATAACCGCTGCCAAACCCTGAAACAAGGGAGAGAGGTGCCGGGTTGGTCGTTGTACAGCCACCGACGCCACAGGTTCCGTTGTCAATGGTCGGATCGTACATTTTGTAGACGAAGACGGAACTAAGGCTGGTATTCGTGTCCTTGTTCCTGATCTCCTGTGTTGCTTCACAGGTATGCGGATTATTCGGGCCGTAGTAGAAGTAACCTTTCTTCTCGCATTTGTTACCAATGCCCTGAACATTACCATAACAGAGATCTTCTATCGCTGCTTCGGAGATCGAGATAAAAACCCCTCCTACCAAAAAGCTCTGCAGAAAGATAATGGATAAAAACCGTTTCATAAACTACTCCTCTCCTTCACAATATCGGGGGTTCCGGTAGACAGTATTGATGCATAATATCTATATTACTGCCGCTCGACTAAATGTAGTCTTAAACAAAAACCACAATATTTAATAGCTATTGATTGCTGTTAATAAATAACTTTATGCTAACTTTTTTGTGTTATTTTGTAAGCTTTTTCGATGGCATCGATGCATCCGTGGCGGACCCCGGACGCTTCCAGGGCGCTGTATCCCGCCGCCGTTGTCCCGCCGGGACTCATGACGCCGTCTTTGAGAAGAGCGGGGTGTTCGTTTTGAATCAGTTCGCCGAACCCGCCGAAGAGGCCGCGCATCACGGTCATGGCATCGTCACGTCTGAGCCCCTGCTTGACGGCGCCGTCGGCGAGGGCTTCGGCAATGAGGGCGAGGTAGGCGGGGCCGCTGCCCGCAAGCGCCGTGGCGATGTCGAGCTCTTTTTCGCTGCCGAGCCAGAGTGTCGTACCGATGGCGTTAAACAGGGAGACCGCCTCGGCCTCGAGGTGGCGGTCGCCGGTGAGCGTTGTCATGGAACGGCCGACCGTTGCGGCAAGGTTCGGCATCGCACGGACGGTTCCTGCTGCGGCGATATGGCTTTTGAGGGTTTCGACTTTCGTCCCGGCAAGGACGGAGTAAAGGGCTTCCGCCTTTCCCTGCAGTTTCGTGCCGACTTCGGCGATATTGGCCGGTTTGACGCACAGCAGAATGGTCTTGCCGGTGATGTCGAAGTCGTTGAGCAGATGCTTGGTGACGTCGGTGCCGACGGCAGCTTCGAAGGTGTCGAGGTTTTCCAGGTTCCGCCCGACGACTTCGATGAGATAGTTGTTTTTGAGGGTCTTCGCCATGGAGGTGGCCATATTGCCGTTGCCGATGAAGGTGATGGTCTTTTTCATGCCTTCTACTCCTCCTCTTCGCGCATCATGTCGATTTCGTCGATGATGGCGCGGCACTCTTCCTCGTCGAGTTCGCCGTTTTTCACTTCGTCGAGGAGCAGGGCGAACTCTTTTTTCAGCTCCTGCAGTTCGGCGAGCTGCGTCTTGTCGTCATCCGTCGCGTTTTTCGTTTCGGCAATCTTCTCATAGAGGTCGTCGATGAAGGATTCGATCTCGGGGATCACGTCGTTTTCCAACAGGTCGATAAGGTCTTCGGATTCGGTCATAAGAGCCCTTTGCATGATGTTTGTAAAACTATAACATAGGGCGGCTTGAAGCCTAGTCGCATTTGATCAGGGCCTCTTTGGCGTCCCGCGTCATCTGTTTGATGGCGTATTCGCGTTTTTGGGCGCTGCTGCGGTCGGGATGCAGTTCCGTATAGACGAGGACGACCGGGCGCCGGGCGCGGGTATAACGGGCAGCTTTCTGGGAGTGGTTGTGCTCATGGAGGCGCCTTTCCGTATCGACGGCGATACCCGTATAGTAGGTCCCGTCGCTGCAGCGGACGATGTAGACGCTATAGCACATAGCGGTTCCCCTCGACGGTAAAAGGGAGGTCGGCTGGGAGGGTACGGTAGAGCAGGGGGCTGTCGAGATCGACCCAGGCGAAACGGTCGGGGTGGGCGGCGGCGAGGTGCAGGGCGGCAGTGATGGAGACGGGGCCTTCGAGCATGGAGCCGAGCATGCACTGTACGCCGTGAACCCGGCAGACGTCAAGGATCGCCAGGGCGCCGGCGAGCCCGCCGCACTTCATCAGCTTGATATTGATGAGGTTTGCGGCACCCTTGCCGAGCACGCGCCGGGCGTCTTCGGCATCGAAGACCGCTTCGTCGGCCAGGATCGGGAAAGGGGAACGTTCCGTGATCTGGCGGAGGGCTTCGAGATCGGCTGCGGGCACGGGCTGCTCGATCAGGGCGAGGGGCAGATCGCTGCATTGTTCGATAAAGTCGAGGCTCTCGCGGAGATCCCAGGCCTGGTTGGCGTCGACGAGCAGCTGTGCGTCGGGGAGGGCCTCGGCGATCGCCCTGACGCGCTGCGCGTCCAACCCGTCCCTGCCGCCGACCTTGACCTTGAGAATGTCGTACCCGTTGCGCAACAGCTCGGCGGCTTTGGTCCGCATGGCGTCCGGTGCCCCGAGGCTGACGGTCACGGCCGTAGTGACGGGAACGGGCTCTTTTGCACCGAGGTAGCGGTAGAGCGGGAGGTTTTGTTCCTGGGCAGCCAGGGAGTAGAGCGCCATGTCGGCCGCGGCTTTGGCACTGCTGTTGCCCGGCAGGGCGGTGGTGACAGCATGAAGCAGTGTTTCGAATACAAAAGGACGGCCGAGCAGAACGGGCAGGATATGGTGCCGCAGGGATGCTTCGATGCTTTCGAGCGTTTCGCCGGTGACCGCCTTGGTCGCGGGGGCGCTGCCGTAGGCGATATAACCGTTGTCTGTATGCAGTTCAAGGACGACAAAGACGACGTCATCGACGCGCCGCAGGGCCGTGACAAAGGGGGTGGCCAGAGGGAGCGATCCGCGGTAAATCCTGGCGTCGGCAATGGTCATGCCGCTACACTCCGCAGGCCCGTCGCGATGGTGAGGCCGACGAGGGTGCCGATGAGGTAGCCCATAATGGCCATGATGACGGCGGGACCGACAAGCAGACGGTTATAGGCGGCGGCGAGAATGGGAGCAGAGGCGACCCCGCCGATATTGGCGAGTGAAGCAACACCGATGCTGAACAGCGAGAGCCTGAAGATCCGGGCGAGCAGGAGCATGACCAGAGCATGCAGCAGCAGGATGGCCGCACCTGCGGCAAGGTACACGGGGACATCGGCAAAGCCGTGCAACAGGGCATGGGAGCCTATCAGGGCGATCAGAACGTAGAGGAGAAAGGAGGCCAGCGTGCTGCTGCCCCCCAGACGCCGCATCGGGGTAAAACTGCCGGCAACACCGGCAAGGGTTGCGAGCAGAACGCTCCAGGTGCTTTCGGGCAGGATGGGCAGCATCGGCGCTGCTGTTTTGACCGCGGTGGCAATGAGGAGTGCAGCGGCCAGAAGGATCAGGAACATGCGCAGGTTTCCCCGGGTTTCCGAAGGGCCGGCGAAGGCGATCTCGATGCTCCCCGCACGGCTCCATCGGTCGAAGCGGCGGGCGAAGGGAACGGCCAGCAGCAGGGCGCTGACCCAGAGGGTATAGAGCAGCGAGTCGATGACGAGGGCGGGGCCGAGCTGGCTCTCGGAGATCTCCAGGGCGGCGGCGACGGCAAGCATATTGGCCGTACCGCCGGTCCAGCTCCCGCCGAGTGCACCGAAGACGCCGGCAGCTTCCGGTCCGAAACCGAAGAGGGCAAAGACGGCGAAGAAGGCTCCCGTAATGGAGAGGACGGCACCGCCATAGGCGAGCAGTAGGGGTTTGCCGAGCGTCGCGAACGCCCGCAGGTCGAGCTGCAGCAGCATGGTGAAGAGCATCATCGGCAAAAGCCAGGATTTCACCTGCATGTACGCCGAAGCCTGCGCGGCATTCTGCGCAAAAAGGCCGCTTTGCGACAGTGTGATGCCGACCAGGTAGATCAAGACGATGGCGGGGAGCCAGGTAAAGAGTTTGAGGGGGGTGCGCATCTCGATCCACCAGAGGCCGCCGCCGAGCGCGATGACAATGCCGAGGTATCCGAAGACGCTAGTAATCATGGAGACATTGTAGACACTTTTTGGTTAGTTACGGGTTTGCTATGGCACAATGACAGCATGTTTTATTCGCTCCAGTTCTCTTTTTGGTACCTCTTTTTCGGGACGATTCTCACCTACCTTGTCTGGGGCTTTATCGTATCGTTCGAAGTCAACCTGGCCATGGGCGGATCGAAGATCGCCCAAAAATGGATCCGGGCACACCACACCTACAAGCAGCTCTATTACGAAGTCAAAGTCTTCTACCCGATGATCTATGCGGGCTATTTTTTCCTGGAGCTTCTGCCGCATCTGCTTTGGAAGGCACCCAAGGCGGCCTTTGACATGGAACGGCTTTTTCAAGAACTTTTTGACGAGGAGGAACGTTAGGCATGGCGAAATTCGTACTGCTGGACACGGAAACGACAGGGGCGGGAGAGACGGACCGCATCATTCAGCTGGGCTTCATGGTCCTGGAGGCGGGACAGCAGACGGAGGTCTATAATGACTTCTGTTCGTCGGATGTGCCGATCGCGTATGGCGCGATGGAGGTGCACAACATTACTCCGGAGATGATCGAAGGCAAACCGCTCTGCACCGAGACTGAGGCCTACCGGGCACTTATGGCCCTCAACAATGATGCGAATTACCTGGTGATCCACAACGCGCCTTTCGACCTGGGAATGCTTGAAAAAGAGGGGTTTGCCAACGGCATGAAGCTCATCGATACCCTGCGCTGCGCACGGCATGTTTTCGAAGATGAGGAGGCGCACCGGCTGCAGTATTTCCGCTACAAAATGGGGCTTTACAAAGAGGAGGCGGCTGAAGCGCAGAAGCTCGGCGTCGAGATCAAGGCGCATGATGCCATCGGCGACGTCCTGACGCTCAAACTCTTTTTAAGCCGTCTGCGTGCGCGTGTCCAGGAGCGCTTCCCCGGCGAAAACCCTGTGGAGAAGATGGTCGCCCTGACCCTGGAACCCGTCTTTTACAAGGGTCCGATGCGTTTCGGCAAGTACAAGGGCAAAACGCTCTTTGAAATTGCAGCGGATGATCGCGGCTACCTGCAGTGGATGGTGGAGAAGATGGAGAGTCTCGACGACGATATGCGCTATTCGATCAACAGGGTATTGTCGGGAGTGTAAAGGGGAATTGCGGGGAGCCCGGCTGATCAGAGGATCAGCTGGGAGATCTTTGCGCTCAGTTCTTTTTCGCGCACCGGTTTCATGAGGAAACCGTTTGCACCGGCTTCGAGGGCCTCGGCTTTTTTCGTCTCATCCGTCGTCAGAACGATGACAGGAGGCTGTTTGAGGTTCTCGTCGGCGCGCAGGACGCGGAGCATATCCAGACCGCCCATGACCGGCATGATGATGTCAAGCAGTACGACGTCGATGTCCGGTGTATTTTTCAGCTCACCGATGGCATCGGCGCCATTCTTGGCTTCGATGACTTCAGCGACGTAACCCGTTTTCATCAGCATGGACTTCAGCAGTTTCAGGTTGATGAGGTCGTCGTCTACGGCAAGTACTTTCAGTTGTTTGTTCGGCATTCAGTTTCCTTTAGAGTTTATACGTATTTTTCAAAGATCAGGCGCAGCAGGTCTTTGTTGATGACATTTTTGATGACGTCGTTGACGCGCTTGCGGGTCGCCTCGTCGGGTTCGACACCCGGATCGACCATCATGACAGTAGCGGTTTTGTGCGCTTTGTTCCCCAGGGTGGTCTGCAGCATTTCCAGATCCAGTCCTTCGATCTCCTGGTCGAACAGCACGAGTTTGTAGGCTTTGTCCTCGAGGGCCTCGATCATGTTGCGGCCGCCGCTGACACTGTCATAGCTGAAGCCGAGATCGGAGAGAAGCTGACCGAAGAGTTTGTTCTCCAGCACCCCTTTTTTCACCAGCAGGATGTCGGCGTTATAGGCGATCTCCGGCGCTGCTTCGGTCGCCGTTTCCTCTACGGCTTCTTCGACGGCAGCAGTCTCTGCTGCCGTCTCTACTTCGGCTGCCGCCGTGCTGCGCGTATCGACGATCTTGTCACCGATGAACTGGCTGAGCAGGTTGAGAATTTCGGTACGGACCAGCGGTTTGGTCGTATATTCGTCCATCCCGACGTCCATAAAGCGTTCGCGGTCCCCTTTGAGGGCATTGGCCGTCAGGGCGATGATCGGTACGTGCGGCTGGTTCTCATCCTCTTCGAAATCGAGGATCTCCATGGTCGCTTCCATCCCGTCGAGTACCGGCATCTGGATATCCATGAAGATCAGGTCGAAGTCGCCGTTTTTGCGTTTTTCAAAGGCTTCGAGACCGTTGTTCGCAATGGTGATCTCCAGGCCGAGCTCCTCGAGGGTACGGCGGATCAGTTTCTGGTTGATGATATTGTCTTCCGCGACAAGGACCTTGGCGTTGAAGCGGCTGTCGGCGCTGACTTTTTTGCGCTTCTTCTGCGCTTTTTTGACGACGTAGTCTTCGGCATCGAAGGACTCGAGCACGTTCTGCAGCTTGGTGGCGTTGAGCGGTTCGTACAGGACCTTGAAGAGGTCGAGCTCCATGCTCTCGATCTTCTTCATGTAGTAGGACTTCGTAATGAGGACCGTTGCCTCCGGTGTGGCGCTGACTTTCTGCAGGACCTCTTCGTCGCAGTAGTCGAAATCGGCGATCAGGATGTCATAACTTCCCTTTTCCTGGAGCGCCTGCAGCTGGCGCAGGTCGTTGAAGGTGGTGTGCTTAACCCCGTAGTAGCTGAGGTACTCGAGCAGGTACTCCGTCTGCGCTTTCTGGCGCGTCTCATCGTTCATGATGAGCGCGTTGATGTTGGTGAAGCTGTGACGGAGCGACTCGTTGAGGGTTTCGATCTCTTCGAGTTCGAGAACGAAGAAGAAGGTCGTACCGTGTCCCGGTTCGCTCTCGAGGTCGAGCTTGCCGCCCATCAGCTCGATGAAGCTGCTGGAGATCGTCAGACCAAGGCCGGTACCGCCGTATTTACGCGTAATGGAGGTATCCGCCTGGCCGAAGGCTTCGAAGATGCGGGCTTTCTGCTCGGCGGTAACGCCGATCCCGCTGTCTTTGACTTCAAAGCGCACGCGGGCACGGTTCGGCGTATCGCACGCTTCGCGGCGGACGTTGACGTTGATCGCCCCGCCGCTGTTGGTGAACTTGACGGCGTTGGAGAGGAGGTTGATAAGAACCTCTTTGATCTTGGTCGGGTCCCCTTTGAGCGGGCGTTCCAGGCTCGGGTCGATGAAACAGCCGAGGTCGATGTGTTTTTCGGAAGCGCGGACGGCATAGACTTCGACAGCGCTTTCGAACTCTTCGAGCGGGTTGAAGGCGATCTCTTCGATCTCGAGCTTGTTGCTTTCGATCTTGGAGAGGTCGAGGATGTTGTTGATAATTTCCAGCAGGTTCTCGGAACTCTTCTCGATAATATCGATGAATTCGCGCTGCTCTTCCTGGAGGTCGGTATCTTTGAGGAGTTCGGTAAAGCCGACGATCCCGTTGAGCGGCGTACGGATCTCATGCGACATGTTCGCCAGGAACATCGATTTCGCTTCGCTGGCCTCCTGTGCGGAGACCTTATCCATACGGGTCTGTTCGATGACGCTTTCAAGCAGGGCGTAGGCCTGTGCCGTACCCTTCGCCGTTTCGAGGTTGATATCGGAACTTTCGGTCTCGATACCCTCTGCCGCCCGTTTGAGGACCGATTCGAGGTCCTTGATGTTACGGGCGATGTCGTTGGCGAGGAAGTAGCCCAGCAGTGCAATGATGATCGCGATCGCCCAGATGACGACGGCGGCCGTCAGGATTTCGAGGGCCTGGGTCTGGACGATGGCCGCCCGTTTGTCCATGGCTGTGATCAGGACGTTTTCGGCTTCGGAGAGCAGGTTGGTCTTTTCCGAGAGCATCGCAAACCAGACACCGGACTGCGTGGAGTAGAGCCCGTCGTTGATCGCCTGGATGATTTCGGCGCGTTCGGCGGTAATGTCTTCGAACAGCTCGGTATTGTCTTCTCCTTTGAACAGGGCATCCATAGCGGCCTTGAGATCGGCATCGAGGGCCGTATCGTAGCTGATGGCGTCAGCCCGGCCGATCAGCGAGAGCCAGCGGTTGACCTCTTCGGTCTCCAGCGCGGTGGAGCGGGCAAGAATGAAAGAGATGAAGTCGCGTTCGGAAGCGGTATAGAACTCGGCCTGGAGCAGGTTGAAGTAGGCGGAAGCACTGGAAGAGAGCGCCTTGTCGTCGGAGATCTGGGTAATATGGCCGAGAATCTCGAGGATGTTGTTCAGCAGTACCCCGTACGCCTCAGCGTAGACGGCTTCGAATTCCGCACTGCCGGTATCGACGGCGTTACGGACCTCTTCGATGGTGTTGGCCGTGTTTTTCAGCGAGAGGGCGTCCTGGGCGTTCAAAGTGCTGCTAAGCTGCGCCAGCGACTGGTCGACGATGTCACGCTGGGAGAGCAGCGATTTTTTGGTCGCTTCGGAGTGGTTACCCATGTACATAACCGTCATCCCGCGTTCGCGGGAAATGTTGGTGAACAATCCGTTGAGGTATTTATTCTCGGCCAACTTCGTCTGCAGGACTTCCGCAGACTGGTAGTCCTTGAACGAGGTATAAACGTAGAAACTGGCCAGGCTCAGCAGGAGGAGGATCGGCAAAAGGCTGATCAGGCGCAGCTGGCTTTTAAGTCCCAAATTCATATAGCTTCCTTTTTAGAGTTGATTCAAAAGTGAATAAAAGTGTTCCGCTTCCCGTTTCAGTGCCGGCAGCTGCTCTTGACGCAGCAGCTTGGTCAGGCTCCGGGAGACATCCTCGATACGAAGGTTATCCGAAAGACCTTTGAATTCAAAGGCCGCGGCACGTACTTTTTTCAGATCGCCGTCATCGATGGCCTGCAGGATCTCACCTTTTTTCTTTTTGGCGTCATCGATGAAATCTTCCACGAGGCTCTTGACAAACGATTCGCTAAGCCCGATCTCGGCGGCAGCCCGGGTGAGGTCGTAATGGAGCTCGCTCTCTTCGGAACCGGACATCAGTGCAGCGTCTTTTGCGCTGTCACCGCTGACCTGCTTGTAGCGTTCATGCTCTTCGGCATCGTCGATCAGGTGCTGTTCCGTTTCGGGGATGACATCGAGGCTGAAGGGTTCGACATCCTCGGCGGGTTCGCGGGGCTCCTCTTCAATCGCCGGGGCGTTTTCGTCTTTGATCGGCGGGAGTTCGATATCGTCGTCCGTCAGGCTGCCCAGTTCCAGGGAAGCCGGTTCCTCTTCGACGGTCGGTGTTTTCAGCTCCTCCTTGAAGCCCGGGAACTCCTCGGGTGCGGAAGTGCCGAGCAGGTCGCCGAAGTCATAGAGATCGTCTTCCTCCTCTTCCGTCGGGGCGGCTGCAGCCGGGACGTCGGCTTCGGCGGCCGGGGCTTCCGGTTCGACCGTTTCACTTTCCGGCGGTGTAGCGGCCATCATTTCCGGAAGCGGTTTGCCCTCCATCTTGGCGACGATCAGGTAGAACTGCTTCAGGTTTGCCTCGATCTCGACCTGGTCGCGCGACGTGTTGACGATGCTCAGGACCTCGAAGGCGTCTTCGATCCGGAGGTTGGCGGCGACCCCTTTGAGTTTGTGCGAGAGAAGGTGGACCTCGTCGAAATCCTCTTCATGGTTGGCATTGAAGAGGCCCGCTTTGAACTCGTGCGCCTGCTGGATGAAGTCGCCGATGAACTCTTCGATCAGTTCGACGGGCAGACCGAGCTCATTGGCTGCGACATGGGGATCGAAGCGGTAATCGCTGTCCGTCTGAAGGTTGTCGAGGTAGGCCTGCTCTTCCTGGTTGATGTAGTCGCCGAGCATCGGGCGTTCGGTTTTCGCCGGGGCGGGTTCCGGTTCAAAGCTTTCGGGCAGCTCGAAATCCTCATCGAAGGTAAACGGTTCGGGTTCGATATCCGGTCCGAAGCTTTCGGGCTCGATATCTTCGAGGCCGCTCAAGGAACCGTCAAGGTTGATGTCGGGCAGGTCGATGGCCGGCAGCTCTTTGAACTCGAACTCCTCCTCGGCGGGTGCGGCAGGGGCGACCGGGGTTTCCGGTTTCGAGGCCTCGAACGGGATATCCGGGAGCGCGGAAGGCGCGCTGCTTTCGGAGCGTTCAAACGGTTCGATCGTTCCGCTGAGGGTCTTGATCTGCTTGAGCTGCACGACGTACCCCTCATTGTCGGGGGCATCCGTCATAAAGATCGGCGAAAGGCTCAGCGTACAGGAGAACTGTACCTTGCCGTTTTGGATGATGGCACGGGTGTCTTCGGCATCGGCATGGAGGACGAAATCGATCCAGGGAAAGTTCTGGAAATTGTGGATATACCCCGGTTTCTTGACGAACATTTCGGCGACGTCGTTATGCTCCGCTAGGAATTCGGACAGGGTTTTGTATCCGAGATGATGCAGCGTTTCGTCGTCGATGCCCACCAGTTTTTTGTTGTGGTTGTAGATTAGCACAATGCCTCCTTCACGTTATGATTCTGCTTCTTCGCTGCGCAGGCGCGCGTACAGCGCCTCGGCCTCTTCGATGGCCGTTTCGCTGGCCCCTTTGCGCGCCGCGGCATATTTGGTGATCGCTCCGGACTCGTCCTGGATCGGGGTGATGGTCGTTTCGACCCAGTAGTAGCGCCCGTCTTTACGCAGGTTCTTGACGAGACCGCTCCACACATTCCCCTGTTTGATCGTGTTCCACATGGTTTCAAACGCTTTTTTCGGCATATCCGGGTGGCGGATAATATTGTGCGGCTGTCCGATCAGCTCCTCCTTGGTATAGCCGGAAATTTCACAGAATTTCCGGTTCGCAAAGGTAATGATCCCATTCAGATCGGTTTCACTGACGATCGCACGGCCTTCGAATTTAAACTCTTCATCTATCGGTTCTACTACCTGCATAGTCGGCCTTGTTTTAATTTGTGTCTGGATAAATATAGCATATTAACCGCAAAATGCAACTTATCGATAACTATTTTTGATTATTTTTGCATCGGCGATGTTGAGGAGTGCGGCGAGTTCCTCTTCCGGTGCAGCATAAACGGCTTCAAAGGTGCCGTAGTGGTTGAGAAGTTTTTTGATCTTGGCCTCTGAAATTCCCTTGAGCTGCAGCAGATTGGAGCTTTTTGCTTCTTTTTCCCGTTGCTTTTTGTGAAAGGTGATGGCGAATCGGTGGGCTTCGTCCCGCAGCCGCTGTACCCAGTGCAGACGGGGGTCTGATGTCGGCAGCCGCAAGGTCTCTTCAGCGGTATGGATCAGGTCGGCGGCCTTGCCTTTCGCGCGGTGTGCCTTGGCGTCGATTTTCTCCTTGCTGACGGCGATGACGTCGAGGTTGACCCCCGCCGAGGCGAGGAGGTCCGTTGCCAGCAGCAGGAGGGTCCTGCCCCCGTCGATGATCCAGAGGTCCGGCGGCGGGTTTGCGCCGAAACTCTCGATGCGCCGCGTCAGCATTTCGCGCATCTGGGCGTACTCGTCCCGCGCGTCGAGATTATAGTGGCGGTAGGCCTTTTTGAGGAACGTTCCTTTTTCCGATACGATCATCGCACCGACGGGGGCAACGCCGGCGAGGTGGGAGTTGTCAAAGACCTCGACGCGTTCGGGGAAGGCAGAGAGCCCGCAGAGCGCCTGCACGGCTTCGGCCGTTGCTTCGGCTCCCGTATGCCGCTGCTTTTTCAGCAGCTCTTCGGCGTTCAGCCGTGCGGTATCGATGACCTTGCGCTTCTCCCCGCGCTGGGGAGCGTGGATCTCCACCTTGCGCCCGAGATGTTTCGAGAGTGCCGACGCGACCCAGTCCCGGGTTTCGAAATCGTCCGCGACGAGAATGGGCGCGACGATGGGGGGCTGGTCGTGGACATAGAACTCCAGCAGGGTGCGTTCATACAGCTCGCCGGGGTCGAAAAGGGCGCCCGTGCGGATCGTATCGAAGGCGGAGGAGACGATCTTGCCGCGGCGCATGAACAGGCGGACGATAGCGGCGTAGCGGTCATTGTGGGCCACCGCGAAGATGTCGTAATCCGCCGCGTTGGCCAGGTCGATCTTGGAGAGCTGCTCGCTGCGTTCGATACGGTCGATGCGGTCACGCAGCTTGGCGGCCTCCTCAAAGCGCAGCGCTTCGGCGTAAAAGGCCATTCTCTCTTCCAGCCGGGAAAGTAGTTTCCGTTTCGAGTCGATAAGGCCTTTGGCCTCGTCGATGAGTCCGGCATAGGCTTCGGGCGTCACCAGCCCCTCGCAGGGGCCGAGACACTGTTTCATCTGGTAGAAGAGGCAGGTCTTTCCCCCGGAAAGGCAGCTCTGCTTCTGGACCAGCGGCACGAGGTCGTAGAGGGAGTCGAGAATGTCCCGCGCCCCGACGGAGTAGGGGCCGAAATATTCGATCCGGCTGCCGGTGACGACCTTGCGCGTGATCTCGAAACGGGGGAAGGGGAGCGCGCGGTTGATGTAGATGTAGGGGTAGGTTTTGTCGTCGCGCAGCAGGATGTTGTACTTGGGCTTGAGCTGCTTGATCAGGGAGTTCTCCAGGATCAGCGCGTCGTGTTCGCTTTCGACGACGATGTAGTTCAGCGAGACCGTTTCGCCGAGCATCTTCCGGATACGGGGGGAGAGGGTCGGGTTGGGCGCGAGTACGGGGGTGAAGCGGAAATAGCTTTTGACCCTTTTCTTCAGGCTTTTGGCCTTGCCGACATAGAGCAGATGGCCGCCGGCGTCGTAGTAGTGGTAGACGCCGGGGCGGTCAGGCAGGTTCTGAATCTGTTCGAGCATGGACGTGTTCTCTGATCCGTTCGATAAGGCGGTGCAGTTCGGGGTGGTGCGTATCGTTGGAGAATGCCCCCTCGGAGCGTTCGGTATAGTGGGCCTCGCTTTGGCGCAGAAGCCCTGCATCCTCGGTACTCGCGGGCTGGATACGGTGGGTGACGAAGGCACGGATATCCTCAGGGGGGCACTCCCGGCACTCCGGCGGGGTGTACTGTCTTAAAGGGGCTTTAATCGAGGCAATGATATTATCGAACTCCTGTTTGGCGCCCGGATGGCTGAGCACAAAATAGAGTATATTGTTGTGAAAATAGCCGTACCGTACGAGCCGCTGCAGATGCGGGGGGAAAAGCCCCTGGATGCGGCGGATGCACTCAAAGCGCGCCAATTTTGAAAACGACGGCTTTTGCCGCAGCGAAGCGAGAATATGCGAAGCATTTTTCATATGATGATTATAGCGGTTTGCCTGTTAAGCCTTACTGGATGCGGCTACAAGGGCGACCCCTATTACGAAGCCCCGCAAAAGGTGCGTTGATGCAGTATGACATCCTCATCATCGGTGCCGGGGTCGCCGGACTCTACGCCGCGCTGAACATTCCCACCGATAAAAAAGTACTTCTCATCAACAAGACCCGCCCCTGGGAGTGCAATACCTATTACGCCCAGGGCGGGGTGACGACGGCACGCAACGATGCCGACATCCCGATTCACATCAAAGACACCCTCGAAGCCGGGGCGGGGATGTGTAACGAGGAAGCCGTCCGGGTACTGAGCGAAACGTCGCAGGAAGTCGTCAGGGATCTGATGGCGCGCGGTTTCAAATTCGATACCGCCGAGGACGGCCGTCTGCTTTACACCAAGGAGGCGGCGCACTCCGCCGACCGCATTCTGCACGCGGGCGGTGATGCGACGGGGCGGCACCTGCACCACTTTCTGCTGATGAACAACCCCCATCCCATGCTGGCCAACGCCACGGTCATCGACTTTCTGATCGAAGCGGGGAAGATCTGCGGGGTCGAAGTCGTTTACAAGGGCGAACGCAAGGTGATCCTCGCGCACCAGGTCATCCTGGCCAGCGGCGGGGTGGGCTCGCTCTACCGTTTCCATACGAACGCCTACAGCATCAGCGGCGATATCCAGGGGATCTGCGCCGAAAAAGGGATCGCGCTTGAAAACATGGAGATGATGCAGTTCCACCCGACGGTCTACCTCGGTAACCAGTCGGTGCAGAAACAGCTGCTCAGCGAGGCCCTGCGGGGCGAAGGGGCGCAGGTCGAGGACGAAGACGGCTACCGTTTCCTTTTCGACTACGACCCCCGGGGCGAACTCGCGCCCCGCGACATCGTCAGCCGGGCACTTTTCGACTACCGCCGTAAGACGAAAAAGCAGATTTACCTCTCCTTCCGGGAGTTCGACCCGGCCTATTTCCACAAGCGTTTCCCGAACATCAGCGCCAACCTGCGGGATATGGGCTTTGACGTCCCCAAGGACCGGGTGCCGGTCTCCCCGGCGTTTCACTACGCCATCGGCGGGATCAAGACGGATCTCGACGGCCATGTCGCCGGCGTCAAAGGGCTCTATGCCATCGGCGAAGCGGCGTCGACGGGGGTGCACGGCGCCAACCGGCTGGCGAGCAACTCGCTGCTGGAGGGGCTGGTCTTCGCCAAACGCGCGACCGCGGTGCTGCTGGGTGAGTCCGGTACCCACTGCTCCACGCCTTTTACACCGGGGGATGATGCCCTGTTCGTCGAGGGGGACAAAGAGAAAAAGGAGCAGCTGCGCCGTATAATGTGGAAACACGTTTCCATTGTCCGGACAACGGAAGGGCTCCAGGAAGCACTGGGCGAAATCGACGCCATGCTCGCTTCCCCGATCGGCCGGATGCTTCGGCTGCGTCTGATGACGGCGCACGAGATCGTCCGCGCGGCGCTGGCCAGGGAAGAATCGGTCGGGGTCCATTACCGCGAAAACTGAGTTTATGACACCGTCGGAGGTGTAGGATATATTTCAATTGGGAGTTTTATATGCATGATACCATGCTTGATCTGACCTCGACGTGGGTCGGGATCGCCGTACTGGCCGTCTTTATCATCGGCTACTATTTTATTGCGACGGAAGAAAAATATGAGTTGAACAAGGCCAAGCCGGCGCTGTTCATCGGGACATTCTCGTTTATGCTGATCGGGATCTACTATGCGCTCAACGGGCTCTCCCCGGACCCGCTGCATGACGAGATGCGCACCCTGATCGAAGAGATTGCGGAGATCTTCTTCTTCCTGTTCGTGGCGATGACCTTTATCGAAACCCTGATCGAACGGGGCGTCTTCGACGTGCTGAAATACAAGCTCGTTTCCAAGGGCTACAGCTACAAAAAGCTGTTCTGGCTGACGGGGCTGCTGGCGTTCTTCATCTCCCCGGTGGCGGACAACCTCACGACGGCACTGATCCTCTCGACCGTCCTCTTTACGATCGACCGCGACAACCACAAGTTCCTCGTACCGGGGGCGATCAACATCGTCGTGGCGGCCAACGCCGGCGGCGCCTGGAGCCCCTTCGGCGACATTACGACGCTCATGGCGTGGACGGCGCAGAAGGGCGAGTTTGTGGACTTCCTTTTCCTCTTCGTCCCCTCCATCGGGGGCTGGGTTCTGACGGCGTGGCTGCTCGCCCGTTTCGTGCCTGCGGGTGCGCCGGCGTTTGATGCCAGCACGGAAGCGGCACCGCAGATACGCGACGGCGGGATGACCGTCGTCTACCTCGGCGCTGCCACGATCGTTATCGCGGTGCTCGGGCACCAGTTTTTCCACTTCCCGGCGATGTGGGGTATGGTCTTCGGTCTGGCGCTCCTGAAGCTCTACTCTTTCCGTCTGACGAAGCAGCAGCGGGACTCTTTCGATATCTTCGTCAATATGCAGAAGATCGAGAACGATACGCTGCTTTTCTTTTTCGGGATCCTTTCCGCCGTCGGTGCGCTGCACTATGTCGGATTCCTGAACTATATCCACGACCTCTACGGCGTGATCGGCGCAACGGCGTCGAATATCGGTGTCGGGTTCCTCTCGGCGATCGTCGACAACGTCCCGGTGATGAGCGCGATCCTCAAAGCGAGCCCGGAGATGGGGCTGGACCAGTGGATGCTCGTGACGATGACGGCGGGGATCGGCGGGAGCCTTATCAGCTTCGGTTCCGCGGCCGGCGTCGGCGTCATGGGGCGTCTGCGCGGGATCTACACCTTCGGCGCGCATATGAAGTACGCCTGGACGATCCTGGCCGGCTATCTTCTCTCTCTGGCGCTCTGGTACGTCCAGTTCGAGATCCTCGGGCTGTACTAAGCCGCTTTTCGGCACTGCCTCCCGGGGCGGATCACCCCTCCGGCGCACTGCCCGACACTAACCCAATTCTAACCCCTTTTAAGCTATCCTTCCATAACCAATCACCATTCATAAAGGTCTTACCGTGAAAGACGTCAGCATTATCGTACTGGATTTCGGATCACAGTACACGCAGCTTATTGCGCGCCGCCTGCGCGAGGAACGCATCTACTGTGAAATTGTTCCCTACTTCACCAAAGTCGATGAGATTACCGCGAAAAACCCCAAGGGGATTATCCTGAGCGGCGGTCCGGCATCGGTTTACGACAAAGACGCCTACGAAGTGGACAAGGCGATCTATGACCTCGGTCTCCCCGTGATGGGGATCTGCTACGGGATGCAGCGCATCGCCGTCGATTTCGGCGGTTCGGTTATCCGTTCCGATCACCACGAATACGGGAAGGCGGAACTCTATATCAACGAGGAGCACGGTAATGTCTCCCCGCTGTTCGAATCGTGCGAGAACGGCCGTGTCGTCTGGATGAGCCACAGCGACCGTGTTGATGTTCTGCCGGAAGGCTTCGCACCGGTTGCCTACTCCGACAACTCCCCCTACGCGGCGATCGCGAACGAGGAGAAACGCGTCTACGCCATGCAGTACCACCCGGAAGTACAGCACAGTGAAGAGGGTTACCTCATGCTGCGCAACTTCGCGCGCAAGATCTGCGGCGTGACCGAGAAGTGGGACATGGGCCACTTCCTTAAAGAGCAGATCGCGAAGATCAAAGAGCAGGTCGGCGGGGGCAAGGTCCTCTGCGGACTCTCCGGCGGGGTAGACTCCTCCGTCGTCGCGGCGCTTCTGTACGAAGCGATCGGCGACCAGCTGATCCCGGTCTTTGTCGATAACGGGCTGCTGCGCAAGGGCGAGCGCGAACAGGTCGAGGAGGTCTTCAAGGTCAACCTGAAAGTCCCCCTTGTCGTTGCGGACGCTTCCGAGCTCTTCCTGGAGCGTCTGGCGGGCGTCACCGACCCGGAGACGAAACGCAAAACGATCGGACACACCTTCATCGAAGTTTTCGAAGCCGAGGCCAAAAAGCACTCCGGCATCAAGTTCCTCGCACAGGGGACCCTTTACCCCGACGTCATCGAGTCCGTTTCCGTCAAAGGACCTTCCGAGACGATCAAGTCCCACCACAATGTCGGTGGACTGCCCGACTGGATGGACTTCGAGCTGATCGAGCCGCTGCGCGAACTCTTCAAAGACGAAGTCCGCAAGCTCGGCCGTGAACTGGGACTCCCGGAATCCATGATCAACCGCCATCCGTTCCCGGGACCTGGCCTGGCGATCCGTATCATGGGCGACGTCAACAAACCGGACCTCAATCTCCTGCGCGAAGCGGACGTCATTCTGCTCGACGAGCTCAAGGCGAGCGGCTACTATACCCGTACCTGGCAGGCGTTTGCCGTTCTGCTCAACGTCAAGAGCGTCGGCGTCATGGGGGATAACCGTACCTATGACAACACCGTCTGTGTCCGCGTCGTCGAAGCGGTGGACGGGATGACAGCGACTTTCGCACACCTCCCGCACGACCTGCTCGAGCGTATCAGCCGCCGTATCATCAACGAAGTCGACGGGATCAACCGCGTCGTCTACGACATCAGCTCCAAGCCGCCCGCAACGATCGAGTGGGAATAGAAAGCGCGGCCGTCGGGCCGGGCCACCTGCCGCAGTAACCCCTCTTCTTAACTCCTTTTTCCTTTTTGTATCCTCTTTGTATCAAATATCTATCAAATTTTCCGTTTTTGTCATTAATGATGAGAATTTGACGTGCTATAATGCAGCCAAGATGACGGGTTTTCCATGAAGTGAGGGGAAATTCCGTTATAAACAAAGGAGAAATAATGCGCAAAATTGGATTGATTACATCTGCCGTGACTGCGGCGGTACTTGCAACGTCCGCCGCTGCAGCGGATTATGAGGTCACGCCGCTGTTCGGTGTGGTCTGGCCGGAAGGCAACCTTAACCTGAAACAAGAAGGTACCGTGGGTGCCGAGTTCCAGTTTAACGGGATTTTTGACAGTATCAAACCGGAACTGGCGGTGCTCTACTCGCCGGATGCCGACTACAAACCGGGTCCGGATGAGACGACGATCACCCGTGTGATGCTCAACGCCGTTCATGAATACGCGCCGCTGGGTTCGGCGATCCCGTTCATGAAGATCGGTCTTGGGTATGAGAATATGACGGAAGATATGTACGACAACGAAGACAGCGTCATGGCCGATGCCGGCCTGGGCTTCAAGTTCCCGCTCACCGAGATGCTTGCCCTCAAAGCCGAAGCGCTTTACATGCTCAAATACAACGACGACCGCTGGGATAACAACCTGGCGGCCCTCGTCGGTTTCACCATCAGTTTCGGTGCTTCCGAACCGGCTGCCGAACCTGCACCGGAACCGGCACCCGCGGTCGCCGCGGCTCCGTCAGACAGTGATAACGACGGTGTCGCCGATGACGCGGACAAATGCCCGGGTACCGCTGCCGGTGTGACCGTTGATGCAAGCGGCTGCCCGCTCGACAGCGACAAAGACGGTGTGGCCGATGCGTCGGACAAATGCCCGGATACACCGGCCGGTGCGACGGTCGATGCGATGGGTTGCCAGCTTGACGGCGACAAAGACGGTGTTGTCGACGCTTCCGACAAGTGCCCCAATACGCCGAAGGGTGCCAGCGTGGACGAATTGGGCTGTGCGGTCGACTCCGACGGCGACGGCGTCAGCGACCTGAAAGACAACTGCCCGAATACGCCCGAAGGCTTCAAAGTCGATATGGTTGGCTGCCCTGTTGTCAAGACCCTGAAGATCCGTTATGAAACGGCCTCGGCGGTCATCGAAAAAGACTCTGAAGGCAAAGTCGTGGAATTCGCAGACTTCCTCAAGGAGAGCCCGTCATACAACGTGAAGATCCTCGGCCATACGGACAGCCGCGGTTCCGATAAATACAACCAGGGGCTTTCCGAAGCGCGTGCGAACAGCGTCAGAACCCTCCTGATCGCCAACGGTATCGCCGAAGACCGTATTATTGTTGAAGGCAAAGGCGAGTCCCAGCCGATCGCCGATAACGGTACGGCAGAAGGGCGCGCGGCAAACCGCCGTATCGAAGTCTGGCTGCTGAAATAAGACGCCGCTTCCTACCGGCCGGAGACCCCGTTTTCTCCGGGGTCCCCGAAATTATGGTATAATTGAATGTTTACTTAAACACGGGGCTGACCAGGTTTCGACGGGAGCTGGTCGCCTACGGTTGCATGCCGGGCTGAGCATCCCGTTATACGGCTCAGATTGCATAACTGCAAACAATACAAATTATCGTCCTGCTTACGCTGTAGCGTAAGTTTTAACTAACATTTAGGACTGCTTCGCCTTCCGACTCTGGATAGGAAGGATTTTGAAGTATCACCCTTCTCCAGATATATCTGCAGCGTGTCTCATCTGCAGAAGAACTTCGAGACTCGCCCGGTCTAGCTTTGCAGGTTGTGTGAAGCCCGGTTAAACCAAACAACCTCTCTAAGCATGTAGACGCCGCAGGTAGCTTGTTTTCGGACTGGAGTTCGATTCTCCACAGCTCCACCAATTCTTTTTTAACCGATGCTATCTTTCACAATATTTTTTTTCAATCTCATCCATATTTTCCAGCTCTAAAAATGTACGTAGCAGTACGGGGTCGTGCTTGGTGCCGCTTTCACTTTGCATGATCTCAACGGCTTCATGATGCTGAAGGGCCTCACGGTAGGGGCGTGTTTCGCGCAGGGCGTCGTAGCTGTCGAGGATGGAGAGCATACGTGCGATCCGGGGGATGGCTTCGCCCTCCAGCCCGTCGGGGTAGCCGCTGCCGTCATAGTGCTCGTGGTGGTGGCGTATATAAGCGGCAATCCGGTCGCCCTGGGGGAGCTGCATCAATCTGACGATGGCTTCGCCCATGGTGGAGTGCAGCTCCATCGTTTCGCGCTGCTCGGCCTCAAGGGTACCCGGATGCAGAAGAATGCTGTCAGGAACGCCGATTTTGCCGATGTCGTGGAACATGGCACTGTAGAGCAGCCGGATCTGCTCATCCTCGGAGAGGCCGCAGGCGTGGCCGAAAGCGTCGGCGAGCAGGACGACCCGTTCACAGTGCTCATGGGTCTGGATGTGTCGCTGCCGTAGGCTTTCACGGAGCCCTTCAATGCTGCAGGGCTGTGCGTGGAGTGATTCGAGAAGGTTCATGGTTCCCCCCTTTGCATGCTGCGGGTCACACCGGCGTGTTCGGCCGGGCAGGGATCGGTATGAGACCATTGTACCAGAAGAGTGGTATACGGGGTATAGGGATCAAGGCAGAGCGTAACGCGGCAGTAACCGCTGCTGGGTACCATCCCGCGTGCCGACGCCGACGTCGGCACGGTAAGCATCGCCGCGGCACGACGGGCTGTGGGCAGTATTTAAACAAATATGTAACCTTTTCTATAAACCATTTTTACTATAATGGCGATATTAAACATTTTGCGAGGAAATGACTATGGCAATCAAAGTGGCGGTTAACGGAACGGGACGCATCGGGCTTATCGCGATCAAGATCGCGGCGCAGCGTGATGATATGGAACTGGTGGCGATCAATACGACCGCCAAACCCGATATGCTGGAGTACCTGCTCAAATACGATTCAGTGCACGCCGGCATCGACACGAAGGTCATTGACGAAAATACGATCGAAGTCGGCGGCAAGCCGGTCATGATGTTCAGCGAGCGCGATCCCGAATCTTTGGACTTCAGCAAAGCCGGCGCCGAAGTCGTCGTCGAGTGTACGGGCGTCTTCCTGACGACGGAAACGGCGAAAAAACACCTCAAAGGAAGCGTCAGAAAGGTCGTCATGTCCGCGCCGGCCAAGGATGATACCCCGACCTATGTCATCGGCATCAATACCGACAGCTACAAGGGTGAAGCGGTCATCTCCAACGCCAGTTGTACGACCAACGCCCTGGCGCCGGTAACGAAGATCCTCGATGACACCTTCGGGATCGAAAACGGTCTGATGACGACGATCCACTCCTATACGAACGACCAGAACCTGCTTGACGTCAAGCACAGCAAAGATATGCGCCGTGCCCGCGCGGCGGCGGTCAACATGATCCCGACGACCACCGGTGCCGCCAAGGCGATCGGTCTCGTTATGCCGCATCTTCAGGGCAAGCTTAACGGCTACGCCATGCGTGTCCCGACGACGGACGTCTCCGTCGTCGACCTGACGGTCAACCTGAAAAAAGCGACGACCAAAGAGGGGGTTATTGCCGCCTTTGAAGCCGCTGCGGCGGGTGAATACGCGGGCCGTGTCGAGATCGACCACGACAAACGCGTCTCCAGCGACTTCGTCGGCTCCTCCTACAGCTGTACGTTCGTCCCGGACATGCTGAGCGTCATTGACGGTACGGTCGTGAAGGTGCTGGCATGGTACGACAACGAGTGGGGTTATACCGAGCGTCTGATGGACATGGCGAAGTTCGTCGGGGAACACTGAGGAACGCGGATGAAAAGCATTATCGGACACTGCAACAGCAGCATTGCCGCCCTCAAGCTCTCCGAGGATCTCCTCGATAAAAATACGCTGATCCTCGGCGAAGAGGGGGCGGGCAAGACGAACCTCGCGTCGAAGATCCGCGAGTTTGTCATTGCCAGCGGCATCCCGACGCTCTACATGGACTTTTCGGACCCCACATCCGACGAGGTTGAGACGCGTTACAAAGACGAATACTTTTACTACATGCAGTTTGAAGAGAGCGATGCCTTCGATGCAGCCTTCGACGAGGCGGTCAAGGCGCGGAAGCACATCTACCTTGCGGTCAACCCGAGCTACTTTTCCAACAAGCGTGACGTCAAAAGCCGGCTCTCGCAGACGATCTCCAAGCAGGAGCTGCTGGAAAACTACTATTACTTTTTCCACGAGATTGCGCAGCTGGGCGGGTTCTATACGAAGTTCGAAGACTTCCTCATGTATATTTTCAACATGATCAACATGAAAAAATACGGACTGACCTTCCTGACGCAGCCGCATGAGATCTTCGAGAATGCCCAGCTCAAACTGCTCTTTACGTTCCTTTTCCTCGGCCGCTGTTCCAATGCGAACTACTACAATACGTCCGAACTGAAAAATATGAAGCGGAACCAGTTTTTCTATCAGCGCCGCATGAACCACAAGACCCTGCTGTTCAACGATATCCGGAGCGACATCGTCACCATCGACGAATAATAAAGGAGCGCACATGGCACTGGCCATTATGTGTTCGGGCGGTGACGCGCCCGGGATGAACCCCGCGATCAAGAAGTTTGTCGACTACGCCTTCAAGCGGGGGGAGAAGCACTATTTCATCCACCACGGCCTGGAGGGGATGATCGACGGCGAGATTACCGAAGCTTCCCATAAAGACGTTGCCGGGATCCTGCACCGGGGGGGCTCCATTATCCGCTCGTCCCGTTCCAAGCGCTTTTTCGAGTATGAATACCGGAAACAGGCCTTCGAGAACCTCAAAAAGTATGACATCACGGGGCTCGTCGTGCTCGGCGGGGACGGCTCTTTCCGTGCCATGCAGCGTTTCAGCGAAGAGTTCCCGCTGAACTTCGTCGGTATCCCGACGACGATCGACAACGACATCTACGGCACGGACTACTGCCTGGGCGTCGATACGGCGCTTAACGTCATCCGCGACGCCCTGGACAAGATCCGCGATACCGCGTCGACGTTCGACCGCGCTTTTGTCGTCGAAGTCATGGGGCGCGAGTGCGGCTACCTTGCCGTCGTTTCCGCCCTGGCCAGCGGGGCGGAGATCTGCATCATCCCCGAGGCCGATTTCAATATCAAAGTGGCGGAAAAGCAGCTGCTTGAAGAGGTGGCTGGCGGGCGCGGCTATGTTCTGGCCGTCGTGGCCGAGGGAACGGGCAAGACCGCGGAGATCGCCGAGTGGCTGGAGACGACCATCGGTCTGGAGACCAGGGTGAGTATCCTGGGGCATATCCAGCGCGGGGGGAACCCGACGGTCACCGACAGGCTGATGGCCTTTGAGTTCGTCATCCATGCCATCGACCACCTGCTGCACTCCCGCGATGCGAACAAGGTCGTCTACTACCGTGACGGGGCCTACGGCCTTATGGAGATCGACGACGTCGTCTCCCACACCTACACGATCGACAGCGAGCTGCTCTCGTCCATCAACCTGATCGACTGACGCGCAGCGGCGTATTTTCCGGGGCGGTGTCCCCCTGAATATCTCCCTTTGGTTTCATTCCGTTTTATTTAATTTGACTTTTTAGCGCATCGCAGTACAATGGGCGATGACCGACGGGTAGAAAGTTTCTTGCAGTACCGTCGCAAGGCTGGCGTTGACGCGTACAGCGGGAACAAAAGGCTTTTCTCCGCAGCGGGATCATGCCGACGCAAGAGCAAAGGAGACAAGAGATGCCACGAATTGTCATGGATGCCAACGAAGCCGTTGCGCGTGTCGCTTTCAAAACCAACGAAGTGATCGCCATCTACCCGATTACCCCCTCGTCACCCATGGGAGAACACTCTGACGAATACGCTGCCAAAGGGGACGCGAATATTTTCGGAACGGTCCCGGACGTCATGGAGATGCAGAGCGAGGGCGGGGCGAGCGGCGCCGTCCACGGCGCCCTGCAGGCCGGATCGCTGACGACGACCTTTACGGCGTCGCAGGGCCTGCTGCTGATGATCCCGAATATGCACAAGATCGCCGGGGAGCTCACTCCGACCGTCTTCCATGTCGCGGCCCGTTCCCTGGCAGCCCAGGCCCTCTCCATCTTCGGCGACCACAGCGACGTCATGCAGTGCCGTCCGACGGGCTTTGCGATGCTGGCCTCCTGCGACGCCCAGGAAGCGCACGATTTTGCCCTGATCGCCCAGGCGGCGTCCCTGCGAAGCCGCATCCCCGTGCTGCATTTCTTTGACGGTTTCCGCACTTCCCATGAACTGGTCGGCGTCGAGACCCTCGACGATGCCGTGATGAAGGCGATGGTGACGCCGGAGATGGTGGCGGCGCACAAGGCGAGGGCGCTCGACCCGGAGAAACCGGTCCTGCGCGGGACGAGCCAGAATCCCGACGTCTACTTCCAGGGGCGCGAGAGCGTCAATGCCTATTACGACGCTTTTGCGGGGATCCTGCAGGAGCAGATGGACCGGTTCGCCGCGTTGACGGGACGGCAGTACGGGCTCTATGAATACTACGGCTGCGCCAACCCCAAAAAGCTCATCGTTATCATGGCTTCCGCCGCGAAAACGGTGCGGGAGGCGGTGAACGCGCTCAACGGGCTCGGGTATGAGACCGGGGTGCTTGTCGTCCGCCTCTACCGACCGTTTGATGCCGCCCGGCTGTTGAGTGCCATCCCCAGAAGCGTGGAGTCCATCGCCGTGATGGACCGCACGAAGGAACCCGGTTCCAACGGCGAACCGCTCTTCCAGGATGTCATGCACGCCTACGCCGAAGCCTTCTCGATGGGGGAGTGCAAACAGATGCCCCGCATTATCGGAGGACGCTACGGCCTCTCCTCCAAGGAGTTCACGCCGGCGATGGTCAAAGCGGTCTTCGACGAGCTGAAAAAAACCGAGCCGAAACGGCGTTTTACGGTCGGTATCACCGACGACGTCACCCACCTCTCCCTGGATATCCCTGCATTCGAGACGGACGGCAGCGGCGTGGAACAGGCGCTTTTTTACGGCCTGGGCAGCGACGGGACCGTCGGGGCGAACAAGAACTCCATCAAGATCATCGGGGAGGAGGGGCGGCACGTCCAGGGCTATTTTGTCTACGACTCGAAGAAATCGGGTTCGATGACGACGTCGCACCTGCGCTTTTCTGCCGAGCCGATCCTCTCCACCTATCTCATCGATACCGCCGATTTCGTCGGCGTGCACCAGTTCGTCTTCATACTCAAGTACGATATCCTCAAACAGGCGAAACCGGGGGCGAAGGTGCTCATCAATGCCCCCTACGACGCCGATGAAGTGTGGATGCGGCTGCCGCGGATCGCCCAGCAGCGTATCATCGAGAAGGGGCTGAAGCTTTACACGGTCAACGCCTACGAGGTGGCCAAGGAGTGCGGCCTGGGGCGGCGGATCAATACCATCATGCAGACCTGCTTTTTCCATATCGCCGGCGTCATCCCGCCGGAACAGGCGATCGCGAAGATCAAAGAGAGCATCGAAAAGACCTACGGCAAGAAGGGCGAGATGATCGTACGGATGAACTTCTGCGGGGTCGACAAGGCGATCGAGAACCTGCACGAGATCAGCGTGCCCGACGCGGTCGGTTCCGGGGCGGACCTGCTGCCGGTCTACAAGCTCGACGTCGCCGATCCGTTCCTTGAGAACGTCACGGCCAAGCTGGAGGCCTTCGAAGGCGACAGCGTGCCCGTCAGTGCCATCCCGGCCGACGGGACCTGGCCGCTGGGGACGACGAAGTATGAGAAGCGCGAGATCGCACTCGATGCCCCGGTCTGGGACCCGGACGTCTGTATCCAGTGCGGCAAATGTATGGAGGTCTGCCCGCACGCCGTCATCCGCGCCAAGGTGTTTGACGAAGCGCTGCTCTCCGATGCCCCCGAAGGTTTCAGCGCCGTGAACGTGAAGTCGAAGACATTTGAGGACAGCGAACGCTTTACGATCAAGGTCTCCGTCGAGGACTGTACGGGGTGTTCGCTCTGCGTCGAGATGT
The DNA here is from genome assembly GCF_039645585.1 of Sulfurimonas sp. HSL-1656. Taxonomy (NCBI): domain Bacteria; kingdom Pseudomonadati; phylum Campylobacterota; class Epsilonproteobacteria; order Campylobacterales; family Sulfurimonadaceae; genus Thiomicrolovo; species Thiomicrolovo subterrani. Next base: position 2,031,720 of record NZ_CP147915.1, on the reverse strand, counting down.
GCCCGGCCAAGAATAAATCCGACCTCTCCAAAAAAGCGATCAACATGGCGCCGATCGAGCCGATCCACGATGCGGCCGTGGCGCAGTGGGACTACTTCCTCTCCCTGCCCGAGGTCGACCGCAGCCGTCTCGACCGTACGAAGGTCAAAGAGGCGCAGCTGCTGCAGCCGCTCTTCGAGTTCTCGGGTGCGTGCCCGGGCTGCGGCGAGACCCCTTATGTGAAGCTCGCATCCCAGCTCTTCGGCGACCGGATGATCATCGCCAATGCGACGGGCTGCTCCTCCATCTACGGGGGGAACCTGCCTACGACCCCGTGGGCGAAGAACAGCGAGGGGCGCGGTACGGCCTGGTCGAACTCCCTCTTCGAGGACAACGCCGAGTTCGGCCTGGGCATGCGCGCAAGCATCGACAAGCAGTCGGTATTCGCCCGGGAGCTGCTCGAAACCCTGCGCGGTGAAGTCGGCGGTGATCTGACCGACGCGCTGCTGGGCAACCCGCAGAAAACGGATGCGGAGATCGCCCGCCAACGTGCGGATGTCGCCGCACTGGAAGCGAAACTGCCCGGAATCGACCGGGAGGAGGCGCGGCTGCTCGCGGGCGTCACCTCCTACCTGGTGCGCAAATCCGTCTGGGCGATGGGGGGCGACGGCTGGGCCTACGACATCGGCTACGGCGGGCTCGACCACGTACTGGCCTCGGGGCGTAACATCAATATCCTCGTGATGGATACCCAGGTCTACTCCAACACCGGCGGCCAGACCTCCAAGGCGACGCCGGTCGGGGCGGTGGCGAAGTTCTCCGCGGGGGGCAAACCCGCCGATGCGAAAGACCTGGCGATGCATGCGCTAAGCTACGGCAACGTCTACGTCGCCCGGATCGCGATGGGGGCCAACGACGCGCAGACGCTCAAGGCCTTCGTGGAAGCCGAAGCGTACGAAGGGGTCTCCATCATCATCGCCTACAGCCACTGTATTGCGCACGGCTACGACCTGCGCTACGGCATGGCCCAGCAGAAGCGGGCGGTCGAATGCGGCCTTTGGCCGCTGATGCGCTACAACCCGGAGAAGGTCGGCACGGAAGAGAACCCCTTCAGCCTCGACTACAAAGCACCGAAGCTCCCGGTCAAGGAGTACATGTACAACGAGGCGCGTTTCAAGATGGTCCTCAAGATGAATGCCGAACGGGCGGATGCCTTCCTGGGCGCAGCCTCCCGGAAGGCGCAGCACGACTGGGTCCGCTACAGCGACCTGGCCGCCAGCGGCAATCTCAATCTCAGCAAGGAGGAGACATGCAAATGAGTGTCAACTATCTCGGCCTGGAACTGAAAAACCCTCTCATCGTCTCGGCCTCGCCGATGAGCCTGCATACCGACCGCTGCCGTGCCCTGGAAGAGCAGGGCGTCTCCGCGGTCGTCATGCATTCGCTTTTCGAGGAGCAGATCAATGCGGAGCTGCACGAGATCGACCATATGCTCTTTCACGGCAAGAATGCCTTCTCCGAGGCACTTGACTTCTTCCCGGAGGGGCAGTTCGAGAATTACGAGACCGAGAACTACGTCAACCGTCTGCGCGCCCTGAAATCCGCACTGGATATCCCCGTGATCGCCAGCCTCAACGGGGTGAGCAGCGGCGGCTGGACCCGGTACGCCAGGATGCTCGAGGATGCGGGCGCGGCAGCGCTGGAGCTGAACCTCTACTACCCCGCCGACAGGGCATGGATCGCCCCCGACCAGATCGAGGCGCACTACCTCGAGGCGATCGCGGCGGTCCGGCGGGAGACGACCCTGCCGTTCGCGGTGAAACTGGCCCCGGCCTTTACGGCGCTGCCCCATTTCCTCAAGGCCGCCGAGGAGTCCGGGGCGGCAGCCGCCGTGCTCTTCAACCGCTTCTACCACAGCGATATCGACCTCGAAGCGCTGGAGTGGAGCCGCAAACTCTACAAAAGTTCCCCGGCCGATTTTGCGGCGGCCCTGCGCGCCGTGGCGATCTGCTACGGACAGAGCGGGCTGCAGTTCTGCGCCGGGGGCGGGGTAACGGAGGGAACCGATATCGTCAAGGCCGTGATGGCCGGGGCGAGTACGGTGGCGGCCGCAACGGTCTTCTACGAACGGGGGGAGACCCATGCCGCTGTGATGCTGGAGGCCGCGGAGCACTGGATGACGGAGCATGAGTACGAATCGTTCGACCAGATGCGCGGGGCCATCAGCTACGCCAAGGCCCCCAACCCTTCGGCCCTGGAGCGCGCGAACTACGTCGATCTGCTCCGCCACGGCGACGAGCTCTGGTTTTAGCGCGGATCCGCTGCTTCCGATTGAAACTTTCTTTCCCCCGCATGCCGGGGATTTTCTTTTCTTAAAGCTTCTTTAAAGCGATTGTAAAATATAATTGCGGGATTTTATAAAGACACTTTTTACGCGCTGCTGGCGTCGTTGGTGTAAGAGAGAGGAGCGTGTTTGATGGGTCAAAAACGGGTGTTGGTTAAGTTTTCAGGTGAAGCGCTGGCCGGTGAAGCCGGTCACGGGATCGACACCCAGATCCTCAATTACATCTCCCAGGAGATCAAGAGCCTCGTCGACGCGGGGATCCAGGTCGGTCTTGTCATCGGCGGCGGCAATATCATCCGCGGCGTAACGGCGGCAAAGGACGGGATCATCCGCCGTACCGCCGGTGACTACATGGGCATGCTGGCGACGGTCATTAACGCCGTGGCGATGCAGGAGGCGTGCGAGCATGCCGGATTGAAGGTAAGGGTGCAGACGGCGATCAAAATGGAACAGATCGCCGAGCCCTACATCCAGCGCCGTGCGGTCCGCCACCTGGAAAAGGGACGCGTCGTGATCTTCGCGGCGGGCACGGGGAACCCCTTCTTTACGACGGACACCGCCGCGACGCTGCGGGCGGTCGAGATCGGCGCCGATGTCATCATCAAAGCAACGAAGGTCGACGGCGTCTATGACCGGGACCCGAATCAATTCGAAGATGCCGTCAAACTGGACACCCTGACGTATGATCAGGCACTGCATGACCACATCAAGGTCATGGACGATACGTCCATCGCGCTGGCCAAGGATAACAAACTGCCGATTATCGTCTGCGACATGTTCAAGCAGGGGAACCTGCTTGAGATCATCGGCGGCGATTACACCAACTGCTCCATCGTACAGCAGTAAGAAATTTACCAAAGGAAAACACCATGACAAACCTTCGTCTTGAAGAGATTACCGCTAAAGCCCTCAGCACTGCCGGCATCGACCGCTACCAGCTTGCCATCGCCGTCGCACAGCGCGCGAAAGAGCTGGAAAACGGTGCCCAGAGCAAGCTCAACCTCGACCTTAAAACGACCAAGTCGACCGACCTCGCGCTGATGGAGATCGCGGAAGGCCTCGTTCTCATCAAGGGCTTCAAGCAGAAAGCCTGACCCTCCCTCCCTGCGCCCGCCGGGCGCTCCTACATTTGACCGCAAAGAGCAGCCATGGCAAACAATTTTGATATCAACCAGATCCGTTCCATTCGGGATATTGAAAGTGCGACGGCGCTGCTGCACGAAAACATCGCCTTTGACGAACTGATCGAAGATGCGCTGCTTTTTTCCAAAGACGCCCATGCGCACCAGACACGCAAGAGCGGCGAACCCTATGTCGTCCACCCCATCCTTGTTTCCGCGCTGGTAGCCTCCATTACCGGGGACCGCGCCATGGTCATCGCGGCGCTGCTTCATGATGTCGTCGAGGATACGCCCAACACCATCGAAGCGGTGGAGATGCGCTACGGCTCCGACGTCGCCCACCTGGTGCACGGTCTCACGAAGATCGACCTGATCCGGGACAAGGAGCTCATCCCTTCGCATTCGGATGAAAAGCTCGTCGTCTCCGCGCTGACGTTCCGCAAAATGCTGCTCGCCTCCATCAAGGACATCCGCGTCCTGGTCGTCAAGCTCTGCGACCGGCTGCACAACATGCTGACCCTCGATGCGTTGCCGGAGGCCAAGCAGCGCCGCATCGCCGAGGAGACCCTGGTCGTCTACGCCCCTATTGCCCACCGCCTCGGTATCTCCTACATCAAGAACTTCCTGGAAGACCTGAGCTTTACCTATGTCTTCGCCGACGAGAAGAAACGGATCGACGACTACCTGAAGGCGAACTACCACGATATCGAGCTGCGCCTCAACGGCTTCCGCCAGAAGATCGCGAAGCTGATGGAGCGCCACGGCATCATGCCCGGCAGCTACGAGATCCTCAGCCGGATCAAACACGACTACTCCATCTACCTCAAAATGCAGCGCAAGGGAATCAGCATCGACGAGGTGCTGGACCTGCTGGCGATCAGGGTGCTCGTGAACGACCCGACCCAGTGCTACAGCGTGCTCGGGCTCGTGCACCTGCATTTCCAGCCGCTCACGTCGCGGTTCAAGGACTACATCGCCATCCCGAAAGAGAACGGCTACCAGACCCTGCACACGACGGTGTTCGACGACACCTCCATTATCGAGGTGCAGATCCGTACCTTCGAGATGCACAAGACGGCGGAACTGGGGGTCGCAGCCCACTGGAAGTACAAGAGCGGCGGCAACAACATCAACCTCGACTGGCTGCAGAACCTGCAGTATCAGGAGGAGTCGATCGAGGACTTCTACGAGCTGGCGAAGACCGACCTCTACAGCGAGGATATCAGCGTTTTCTCCCCCAAGGGAAAACCCTACACCCTCCCGCGCGGTGCCACGGCGCTCGACTTCGCCTACGCCGTCCATACAGAGATCGGGGACCGGGCGGAATCGTGCCTCGTAAACAAGGAGAGCAAGAGCCTGCTGGCGGAGCTGCATAACGGCGACATCGTCCGGATCATGACCTCCGAGGAGAAGCAGCTGCGCTGCAGCTGGATGGATGCCGTCAAGACCTCCCGGGCGAAACAGCATATCCGCATCAACTGCCGTCACCGCATCCGCGATATCGACAGCAAGAGCGGCCTGTTGATCATGCGCGGCGTCATGCAGCTCAACGTTACCCGCATCCGGGAGTGGCTGCGCGAACACAACCGGCTGCAGAACGCCTGGATGATTGCCCGGGACGTCGACTACCTCAGAGAGGTGCTGCACCACTACCTCAAGGCGCTGCGTTCGCACAAGAAGTTCGGTGCCTTCCTGGCGACACACCGTTTCAAGCTCAAGCTCTACCGTTTCGGTTCGATCGAGCTCTTCTCGAACCACACGATCTCGGACGTCGTTTTCGATTTCTGCTGCCACCCCAAGGCCGGGGACGAGATCGTCGGATTTGTGAGTAACGGCAAGGCGCACATCCACCACAAGATGTGCCAGCACGCCGCAACGCTGATCGAGGATGAGGAGCCGATGCTCTTCGTGCGCTGGAAGCAGGAGAGCATCTTCCACTACCACATGATTGTCAGCATGCACAACGCCAAGGGGGCACTGGCGGATTTCCTCACCTTCCTGGCGAAGCTGGGGGCGGAGATTGTCAGCATCGAGCTGGGCAAGGAACGCCAGGAACACCAGCAGCTGTGCGAGCTGGAGTTCCAGAGTTCGGAAGCGGATATTAACCGCCTGCGCGCTAAAATTGAACAAAAAATTCATATCATACAGTTTATTCGAACGGACGATGCGTATCGTTCCGTGTAAGAGGTGAAGGGAAAGAATGACAGTAACAGAAGCATTGGCTGAGATCCGCCGCGGTACGGCGGAGATCATCGACGAAGCGCGTATCGAGGCGCTGGTAAAAGGGGCCCTCGACGAGGGGAAAACCTTCAGCGTAAAAGCCGGGTTCGACCCGACGGCGCCGGACCTGCACCTGGGCCATACGGTCCTGCTCAACAAGCTGGCCGCTTTCCAGCGCATCGGCGGACGCGTCCAGTTCATCATCGGTGACTTCACGGCGCAGATTGGCGACCCGACCGGCAAAAGCGAGACGCGCAAGAAGCTGCTCCCCGAGCAGATCGCGGAAAATGCCAAAAGTTACAAAGAACAGGTCTTCAAGATCCTCGATCCGGAAAAAACGGACGTCCTCTTCAACGCCGACTGGATCAACCCTATCGGCGCGGCGGGGATGCTGGAGCTCACGACCCTGATGAACGTCGCACGGATGCTCGAGCGTGATGATTTCGAGAAGCGCTACAAAAGCGGCACGCCCATTTCCATCAGCGAGTTTATCTACCCGCTGCTCCAGGGCTTTGACAGTGTCCACCTCGACAGCGACATCGAGATCGGGGGGACGGACCAGAAGTTCAACCTTCTGATGGGACGCCACCTGCAGCGCGCCTACGAGAAGGGCAAGGAACAGGCGGTATTGATGATGCCGATCCTCGAGGGCCTCGACGGCGTCCAGAAGATGAGCAAGAGCCTCAACAACTATATCGGCGTCGCCGAAGCTCCGGGGGAGATGTTCGGGAAGGTGCTCAGTATCTCGGACGAGCTGATGTGGCGCTACTACGAGCTGCTCAGCCACAAGAGCCTTGCCGAGATCGCCCAGCTCAAAGCCGATGTCGAGAGCGGCGCGGCCCACCCGAAAAAGGTCAAGGAAGCGCTGGCGATGGAGATCGTCGAGCGTTTCCACAGCGCAACGGATGCTGATGCGGCGAAGGCGGAGTTCGAGCGGGTCCACGCCAAGAGCGAACTGCCGAGCGACATGCCCGAATTCGAGCTTGACGGCCCGGTCTGGATCGCCAAAGCCTTGCAGGATTGCGGCCTTGAGGCATCTACATCGCAGGCCCGGCGCGACCTTAAGCAAGGAGCCGTTAAAATGGATCAAGAAAAAGTGGATGACGAACAGCTTCAGCTGGAAGCGGGCGAGTACATTCTTCAGGTAGGCAAACGCAAATTTGCCCGCGTAAAGGTGAAATAGATGAGTTTCAAACCGCTGAAAATCGGTAAATATACGCTTGAAAAACCGATCGTTCAGGGCGGGATGGGCGTCGGCATCAGCTGGGACCGTCTGGCCGGAACCGTCTCCAAAGAGGGCGGACTCGGTGTCATCAGCGCCGTCGGCACCGGCTACTACGAGCAGAAAGAGCATGCGCACAAACTGGTGGCCGGCCGCCCGCTGGACGTGGAGAACTTCTACTCCAAAGAGGGGCTGACCGCCATCATCGACAACGCGCGCAAGATCTGCGGCGATGCACCGCTCGCGGCCAATATTCTCTACGCCATCAACGACTACGGCCGTGTCGTCCGTGATGCCTGCGAAGCGGGAATCGACATCATCATCACCGGGGCGGGACTGCCGACGAACATGCCGGAGTTCACCGAAGGGTACCCCGATGTGGCCCTGGTACCGATCGTCTCTTCGCCCAAAGCGCTCAAGATCATCTGTAAACGCTGGGAAAAGCGCTACAACCGTCTCCCTGACGCTGTCATCCTCGAAGGTCCCAAAAGCGGCGGCCACCAGGGCTTTACCTATGAGCAGTGTTCCATGGAGGAGCACCAGCTCGAGAACCTCGTCAAGCCCGTTGTCGAAGAGGCCGCGACCTGGGGCGATATCCCGGTCATTGCCGCCGGGGGCATCTGGGACAAGAAGGACATCGAGGAGATGATGGAACTGGGTGCCAAAGGGGTACAGATGGGTACCCGTTTCATCGGTACGTACGAATGCGACGCCCACCCGAACTTCAAAAAGGTTCTGCTCGAAGCCAAAGAAGAGGATATCCACCTCATGAAATCCCCGGTCGGCTACCCGGCCAGAGGGGTGCGTACCAACCTGAGCAGCCTGATCGAGACGCGCACCGGACCTGCGATCAAGTGTATCTCGAACTGCGTCGCCCCCTGCGAACGCGGGGTCGAGGCGAAAGCGGTCGGCTTCTGTATCGCCGACCGCCTCAGCGATGCCTACGAGGGGAATACCGAGCTCGGCCTCTTCTTCTCCGGCACGAACGGCTACCGGATCAACGAGCTCATCAGCGTGGCCGACCTGATGAAGAAGCTGACCGAAGGCGAATAGGCCCTGATGACGCTGAAGCGGCTCTGCCTGATCACCACCGCTGCCGTACTGCTTGGTACGTCCCTCAACGCGATGACCGTCTCCGAGGCGGAAGCCGCGCTCCACTCTAACAAACAGTCCGAAATCTTCCAGGCGTACGATACCTTTAAAGCGGCCTATATGGACGCAACGATGGAAGGCGATACGGCGAAGAAACGCCGTGCGCTCGAGGGGATCGTTGCCAGCGGCAGCGCGCTGCATATCGACGTCAGCGACTACAGCAGAAAACTCAAAACCCTGCCCGCGCCCGAACCCAAAACCGTGCCGGCTCCGGCGGCAGCACCGGAGCCGGAAGCTGAAACACCAAAGGTGAAAGCACCGAGCATAAAGGGGCAGAACCGTCTGGAAGAGGTCGAATGGGACAGCGGCAATCTCGTGTTCCATTTTGAGAAACCGCTCTCGAACAGGGATGTCAACTTCTTCAAGCTGAAAAAAAGCGGCAAGCACGGCTACCGCTACGTCCTGGACATTCACGCCGTTCTGGATAAGTCCCATACACTGACCCACCGCGAGCTCAAGCGCATCAGCCTGACCCAGTACAAACCGCAGACCATCCGCCTGGTTCTGGAAAGTTCCAAGGCGCTGCCGGTGCGCTTTGCAAAAGTGGAAAAGACACTGACGGTACGTGCCGGGCTCTCCGGGGTGACGTCGCCCAAGCACGTGCCGGTGGCAAGCCCGGGCCAGGCCCGCAACAAAGAGCGGGTAATCGTCATCGACCCGGGCCACGGGGGCAAGGACGGCGGGGCCGTCGGGCACAACCGTTACAAGGAGAAGGAGATCGTCCTCTCCCTGGCGGCGAAGACGGCCTCACGTTTGCGCGAACGCGGCTACACCGTCTACATGACCCGCAGCAACGACAAGTTCATCAAGCTGCGCAACCGTACGGGCTACGCCAACAAGAAGAAAGCGGACCTTTTCATCTCCCTGCATGCCAACGCCGTGCCCAAAAGCAAGGCGCGCAAGGCGTACGGCATCGAGACCTACTTTCTCTCCCCGTCGCGTTCCAAGCGGGCAACGAATGCCGCGGCCCTGGAGAACAAGGCGGAAGTCGAGGATATGGATTTTTACGGCAAGAGCACCTTTTTGAACGTCCTCAACTCCGAAAAGATCGTCGCGTCACACAAACTGGCAATAGACCTGCAATCCAGCGTACTCTCGTCGCTGCGGGCCCGTTACAAAGAGGTAAAGGATGCCGGGGTGCGTGAGGGGCCGTTCTGGGTTCTGGTCGGCGCGCAGATGCCGGCGGTCCTCGTCGAAATAGGCTTTATTACCCACCCCAAAGAGGCGGTGCGTATTCACAGCAATACGTATCAGGATTATTTTGCCAGGGGCCTGGCAGAGGGTGTGGAGCGCTATTTCGCGAAAAACCGCTAGGGGTCTATTCGCTTTTCTGCGGCAGTTTCCCGGAGACGGATTCGCGCTTGGCGATCAGTGATTCGATCTGCGCTTTGACCTTGTCGTAGCGGAACTGCTCTTTGAAGCCCTGGATCCGGCCGCCGGAGGCGTTGGGGTGTCCGCCGCCGCCCGCCCACTCTTTGGCGATAAGGGAGACGTCGACCTGGTTGTTGGCACGCAGGCTCATCGTCCCGCGGGGGCTGATGTCGACAATGAAATCATACTCGGGGTAGGCGACGAGAAAGCCGTTGCCGATGATGGAAGTGTTGCCGACGGCATAGCTTAAAAAGCCGCGGTACCCTTTGTAGTAGATCGTCATCTCCTTGCGTTTCTCTCCCATGAGGGAGACGATGTACTTCGTGACGAGGTTGTCGAGGGTATTGTTCTCCTCTTCGCGGAAAAACCCCTTTTTCATCAGGTGGATCTTCTCATCGAGCACGATCGGGGCGTCGGGAAGATCGATCATCGCCGCGGCTTCGGTGAGCAGGCGCAGCTTGTAGGTGCGGTCCTGCTCCGCAAAGAGGGTCCGGCCCAGTTCGCGGGTCTCGCTCACGAGGCGCATGAGGACCTTTCCGTATTCGAAGTTCTCCGCTTCATGCTGCAGCCAGAGGTCGACGGCGTTGACAACGGCGACATAGGCCTCCATCCACGCGGGCTCCTCCTGCAGCCACCCCTGTTCTTTGGCGAATTCATAGGTGATCTTCGTGGCGCTGCGGTCGGTATCGAGCAGGTACCAGCCGTAGCGTGCTGCGCTCTCCTTGCCGCTGCCGTGGTGGTCGAGCAGCTGCAGGGTGATCTTTTTACCCGTTTCGTTGAAGCGTTTCACTTCGCCGTCGAGCCAGCGGGACTCGTCGGGGGTCAGGTTCAGGTCGGTGACGAGGATCATCGCTTCGCGTTCGTGTTCAAGCGCCTCGACGATCTGGCGCAGGCGTTCGGGGACCTCTTCGCCGTAGTTGGCGTTGTAAAAATGCATGGTATGGGGCGTATGCTGCATGACAAGCTGGCAGCTGTAGCCGTCGAGGTCGATATGGGAGAGGTGGTAAATGGTCACAATGGCCTTTCTATTGGTTACTGTTCGATCAGGTCGGCGAGGGTCAATCCCTCCAGGAAAGTGTCGATCTTGCCCTGAAGCCGGTTGACGACGGGCCAGATCTGACAGGTGGATGCCTTGTCGGAGGGGCAGTCTTTCTGGGATTTGGAACAGTCGAAGACGGAGGGGTTCTTCCCCTCGGCGGCGCAGGTGATGTCCCTGATGGTGATGTCGTGCATGTCCTTCGCTAGGGCAAATCCGCCGTTGGCGCCCTTGAAAGAGTTGAGGATGCCGTTGCGTGCCATCGACTGCAGGATCTTCGCGAGAAAACTCTTGGAGATGTCGAGATCCCGGGAGAGGGTGTCGGCGTCGAGGGGCTTCTCGGCCTTGGCCAGGACGATGAGCGAGAGCAGGGCGTATTCGCTGGCACGGGTAATGAGCATGGTGTCACTTTCCGATCCCAAGGTACACGAGATCTGATTTAATTAAGAGAAATTATATCCGATTACTCTAAAGCGTAGCTCAAAAAAATCGACTATAGAGTATGGGTTTAGTAAAAAACGTCTTCGAGCAGTCCGGGAAGATTGCCAAAACAGGAAACATTCGCTATAATTTCGCCCTTGTTCGATTGTGAACGGAAAATTTATTATACCCTCAGGAGGCTATTATGGCTTTGGATGCGGCGAAAAAACAAGAGATTGTTAAAAAATTCGGACGTAACGAAAACGACACTGGTTCTTCAGAAGTGCAGATCGCACTGCTCAGCACACGTATTGCTGAACTGACTGAACACCTCAAAACTTTCAAGAAAGACCACGCGTCACGCCTCGGTCTGCTCAAACTCGTCGGTCAGCGCCGCCGTCTGATGCGTTACTTCAAACGCACAAACCGCCCTGCATACGACAAACTTGTTGCCGATCTCGGTATCCGCGACAACATCTAACTTTCTTCTACATTTCCGGCCCCTGCCGGAAATATTTTTTCTTCCCTTTAAATACCCATATCACTTTTAAATCTGTTTGATCGATCTATCAATCGTATCAGTCTGTCGCGTAATCCGGCATGTATACGAAGATGCCGCTGTGCATTTGATCGGTAACGGATCCGCTTTACTGGACTCCGAAGATCTCTTTGGCCCGTGCCAGGTCCTCCGGCGTGTCGATGCCGAAACCAGTGCTGGCGACTTTGACCATGCTGATGGGCAGCCCGTGGTGAATCGCGCGAAGCTGTTCGAGCTTTTCGATGTCCTCGATCGGGGCGTCGTCGAGGGCGCAGAAATCGTGCAGGCTCTTCTTGGTAAAGCCGTAGATGCCGATATGGCCGAAGTAGGTCGCCCCGCCGCCGCGGTTGTAGGGGATCTTGGAGCGGGAGAAGTAGATGGCGTCATGCTTCGCGTTCACGACGACCTTGACGAGATTCGGGTCGTCGGCGGCTTCCGCGTTGACGGCATTGTAGCAGCTGCCCATGACAAAAGGGCGCCCTTCCGCTTTGAGGGCACCAAGGCGGTCGATCAGCAGGGTCAGGACCTCCGGCTCGATAAAGGGCTCGTCGGCCTGGATGTTGATGACGAGTTCGTCGTCGGGGATGTCGAGCAGCTGGGCGCACTCGTTGATGCGGTCGGTGCCGCTTTTGTGCGTTGTCGAGGTAAGCATCGCCTTCACGCCGTGGGCCTTGCAGACCTCGATGATGCTTTCGTCATCGGCGGCGACGACGACGTTGTCGAGGTGCGCGACCTGCCGCGCCGTGCGGACGACCATCGGCAGGCCGCCGATATCCGCCAGGACTTTTTGCGGGAAGCGGGTCGAAGCCAGACGGGCGGGGATGATGATCATGCGAATCCTTTCTTTTGGGCGAGAACGCCGCGGCACTGTATAATGACGGAATTATAAATCAAAAGGCGTTCGATGCTGCTTTACCAGCCGCAGGAGGGGTACTGCTACAACAGTGACTCGATTTTCCTCTACGACTTCATCTCCTCTTTCGCACCGCGGGGCCGCATGCTCGACGTGGGGGCCGGCTGCGGCGTCGTTGGGCTGCTGGTAGCCCGCGACAACCCGAAAGTGCGGCTCGAGGCGGTGGAGAAGCAGGACGCTTTCGTGCAGTACGCCTCGAAGAACGCGGAAGTGAACGGGATCGGCTACCGGGTTCACCACACGGATTTTCTCACGTTTAACGACCCCGAAGGGTTCGAGTACATCGTCTCCAATCCCCCCTTCTACCACGAGGGGGCCTCGCGCTCGGAGAATGAGATGGTGCACACGGCGCGCTACAACCTGCACCTTCCCATAGATGCGTTCATCTCCCATGCCGCGAAGCTCCTGCGGCCGCAGGGGCACCTGATGCTCTGTTACGACCCCCAGCAGTTCGCCCACCTCTGCGCCGCCTGCGAACGCGCCAAATTAAGAGTGGTTGATGTACAATTCGTTCATTCGAAACCGGATCGCAACGCGACCCTGGTGATGCTGCACGCCCGGAAAAACTCCCGTTCGCTCATGCGCGTCCGGCCGCCGATTTTCGCCTTTGACGAAGATGAGTTTTCCGCCAAGAGCCTGCAGGTCTACCGCGATGCAAGGACGCACAGTATAAAATGCACCCTATGATAAAAGAAGACGGCTACCCCTACGCGTTCGACCCTTCCGCCTGCGCCGGGTGCGGCGGGCGCTGCTGCACCGGCGAAAGCGGCAATATCTTCGTCTCCCCCGACGAGATCCGGGCACTGGCGGGTGCGCTGTCGATGGAGGAGGCGGACTTCCGCCGCACCTACCTTGAAAAACGGGGCTACAAGTTCTCGCTCAAAGAGAAGATCGTCGGCATGTCGCACGACTGCATCTTTTTCGACCGTGAAACGAACGGCTGCGGCGTCTACACGGCCCGTCCCCTCCAGTGCCGTACCTTCCCCTTCTGGGAGTATTACAAGACCCGCGTCGATGAGCTCAAGCGGGAGTGCCCGGGGATCGTCGATGTTTAAGTCGGCCCTTCTGAGCGGAGCCCTGCTGCTGGTCCTCACCGGGTGCAGCCTGAAAGAGCCGGCGCTCTCGCCGCAGACGAAGGCCTTCGACGAAGAGGACGCCTACACCCTCTTTGCCCTTGACGCGGAGGCGCACGGACAGTACGCGACGGCGGCGCAGCTTTACGCGGTGCTGTATGAGAAAGCGCCGCGCGTCCCCTACCGCGACCACTTCTTTGAAAACCTGCTGCATGCCAAACAGTACGACGACGTGCTGGAAAACACCGCATCGTTCCGCGAGCAGGAGGGGTTCGATGCCCAGGTGGAGCGCTACCGCATCCGTGCCCTGATCGGCAAGGGGGAGATGAAAGCAGCCGAGGTCGCAGCCCTGGCTCTGCTGGAACAGACGAAGGCGAAGCAGGATTATATCGGCGTCTCCGAGATCTACGCCCAGCAGAAGCAGTACAACACGGCGCTGCGCTACCTGGAGAGTGCCTACGACATTGATTACGATGAGATGGTCCTCGACCGGATGGCCGTGATCCTCTACGTCAACCTCGACCGGCAGAAGGACGCCATCGCCCAGCTTGAGACGCATATCCGCCTCAACGGCTGCTCCGAACGCATCTGCAAACGGCTGGCGGGGCTCTACAGCGAGCAGAACAATATCGAGGGGATGCTGGGCACCTACCTGCGCCTTTACAGCAACTACCCTTCCAAAGACGTGGCCGATGCCATCGTCCGCATCTACAGCTACCAAAACGACATGGTTCCGCTGAAACACTTCCTTGAACAGCATCATACGGACGATGCCCTGCTGCTCAAACTCTATATCAATGCCAAGGAGTACGCCGCGGCTTCCGAACTGGCCGAAAACCTCTATAAGGAGAACGGCGATGCGAACTACCTGGGGCAGAGCGCGATTTTCGCCTTCGAAGGGGCGGAGGACAAGCGTGACCCGAAGCTGGTGGCCGAGACCGTCGAGAAGCTGAAGACGGCCGTCAAAAGCGAAAAAGACGCCCTGATGCTGAACTACCTTGGCTACCTGCTGATCGACAACGACGTTGACCCGGAAGCGGGGATTGGCTATGTCAAAGCGGCGCTGCAGCAGGAACCCGGATCGCCCTTCTACCTCGATTCGCTCGCCTGGGGGTACTACAAACTCGGCCGCTGCAGCGAAGCCGACGCGACGATGAAAAAAGCGCTCAAGGCGATGGGCGGCGAGACGGACCCCGAACTCGAAAAGCATGTCAAAGCCATTGCCGAGTGCATGAAACGCCAACGTAAAACAACACAAGGAAAGTAATGATTCTGGATGAGATTATCGCGAAGACCAAAGAGGACCTCGCCCGCCGCGAAAAGGAGTACAGCATGGATTGGCTGGGGCGCTCCCTCGCCTTCAACGCCCGTGCGCCGCGCCCGGTCATCCCGCACCTCAAAGCGACGGAGGAAGAACCGTACCGCATCATCTCCGAAGTGAAAAAAGCGAGCCCGTCAAAAGGCGTGATCCGCGAAGACTTCGACCCGGTTGCCATCGCGCAGGCCTATGAGCGCGGGGGTGCGAACGCCATCTCCATCCTCACCGAACCGCACTATTTCCAGGGGAGCCTGGACTACCTCGCGGAGATCCGCCGCTACGCAAGCATCCCGCTCCTGCGCAAGGACTTCATCGTCAGCAAGTACCAGCTGGTCGAGGCCCTCGTCTACGGGGCGGACTTCGTCCTGCTCATCGCCAAGGCGCTCTCGCGCAAAGAGCTCAAGGAGCTGCTCGATTACACCCGCCATCTCGGGATGGAGGCCCTTGTCGAGATCCATGACAAAACGGACCTCACCAAGGCGATCTTCGCCGGGGCGGACATTATCGGCATCAACCACCGCAACCTGGAGACTTTCGAGATGGATATGGAGCTGAGCTACAAGCTTATCCCGCTCATCCCGAACAACAAGATCATCGTCGCCGAGAGCGGCATCTACGAGCACGGCCAGCTCGAAGATCTCGGCAAGGCCGGTGTTGACGCCTTCCTCGTCGGAGAGTCCCTGATGCGCCAGGACGACGTTGAAAGCGCGCTGCACTGCCTTAAAACGGGCGAGGGCTGCCCGAACTAATTGCTGCCGTTGAAAGGCGCCATGCCGCTGATTGGCATGGCCGTCGTCAATGCCCCCCGCCCATCAATTCCGATGCTTCCATGACCACGACGACCCCCGAAGGGTCATACGCCTGGACGATCTGCCTGACACTCTGGACTTTATTGTTATCCACGATCAGCATCAGGAGCCGCCGTTCGTCGCCCGTGTGGAGTGTCGTTCCTTCAAGGATCACACCGCCTTCATGCCCCAGTTTGTGCAGGAGATGGGCTTTAAGGGTTTCGGCGTTCTCCGAAGAGATATGCAGCACCTTTTTGGAGGGGCGGCCGGAGAGGATCAGGTTGATCCCCCTGGCGCTGATGTAGACGCCGACCAGGCTCCAGAGCATGCTGTCGAGTGCGGGGAAAACGAAGCCGGCCGAGAAGACGATCAGGGCATCCAGCGCGATGATGAGGTCCCCCTCCTTCCAGTGGGTTCTGTGGGCGATCATACCGGCGATGATGGAGGGGCCGCCGGGCGAGGCGCTGGACATGACGATGAGCCCAACCCCCAGGCCGATAAGCATCCCGCCGAAAACAGCGCCCAGCAGCGGTTCATGCGTCAGGGCAGGGAGCTTCAGAACCTCCAGGAACATATCCGCCGACATGGCAATGACGACGATGGCAAACACGGTGCGGAATGCGTATCCCCTTCCGATGAACTTCATGCTCATGAGCACCATCGGGATATTGATAGAGAGCATGATCGTCCCGACGGAGATGCCGGTAAAAAAGTTGATCAGAATGGCCATCCCGGGGGTCCCCCCGGAGGTGATATGGTTCGGGACGAGAAAGAGGGTGACCCCGGCGGCCAGAACCAGACCGCCGATCAGGATCAGCAGGTAGCGTTTGAGCTCTTTTATGATTTTCGTTGGCATGATATTCCTTTATGAAAATGCTGTCGGTGCCCTTGAGTGCGAAGCGGTGTCATGAGAAAGGGAAGGGGACATCAATGTGGGATGTTCCGTCACGAAAGCAACGGAACAAGATAGTTATGAAAGGAGCTTTTTGACGCACTCGCTGATGCGTTTGCCGTCGGCCTGGCCGGTGAGCTCTTTGCTTGCCACGCCCATGACCTTGCCCATATCTTTCATGGACGCCGCGCCGGTCTGTGCGATGATCGCCTTGACGGCGCGCTCCAGTTCGGCGTCGTCGAGCTGTGCCGGCAGGTAAACTTCGTAGACGGCGATTTCCGCCATCTCTTTGTCGTACAGCTCGTCGCGGCCCGCCGCTTTGTACTGGCCTGCGGCGTCGTTGCGCTGTTTGATCTGTTTCTGGATGATCGCGATGACGTCGTCATCGCTGAGCTCTTTGCGTTCGTCCACTTCGATCTGTTTCATGGCGCTGCTGAGGAGTCTGAGGGCGTCGCGGCGTTCGACGTCCTTGGCTTTCATTGCCTCTTTGATATCGTTGTTGATCTGTTCTCTCAGGCTCATGGATTTCCTTTTGCTTTTAATGGCGACATTATACCCGCCTTAGATAAGCCTAAAAGAAGCGGCCTTCCATCACGGCTTTTCATATTATTAACCCTTATGCTATAAAATGGAGACTATTGGAGTGGAAAGGAGTCCTGTGAAACTTTTCAACAAAGAATATATGAATATCTACGTCGTCACGGCGGCCATGGTCGCGGCCTTTGCCTTTATGGCGATCAGCACCTGGGACATTATCGGTGACGTGAACGAACAGACCAGCGCAGACCTGGCGATCGACCGTCAGGTCGATGCCTGCTGGGACGCGAACAACCTCGACGAGTAGTTCAGGCTTTCGTACGGCTGAGCATCAGGGTACCGAGCAGTACGCTGAGTGCACCGAGAAAGACAATGGTGTACCCGGTCGGCAGGTCGAAGATGTAGGAGGCGGCGATCGCCGCGGCGCTGAAGGACCAGCCGAAGACGAAGGCGAAGCGCAGCGGCGGGAAACGCTTCTGCATGGAGGCCATGAAGACCGGTGCGATCAGCAGGGTAAAGACGACGAGCACACCGGCAAGCTGTACCGACGAGGTGACGGTGACGGCGAGCATGACAAAGAACAGCAGCTCCTGCATAAACCCCGTAAGGCGTGGGTAGAGCTGCCAGATCAGAAGCCCGAGCAGGGCATAGACGCCGCTGCTGTAGAGCACATGCTCCATCGGGGTGAAAAGGATGTCGCTCGCCAGCAGCGCCTTGAAGTGCTCCATCCCCTCGGCGGAGTTGGCCAGGACCATCATGACCCCGCTGGCCCCCAGCACGTAAAGAATCCCGATAAACGCCTCCAGATGCAAGCTTCTGTGCGATGCGAACGCAATGAGTACGGCGCTGAACAGGGCGCTCCCGAGGGTGAGCACATAGAGATACTCCCCGTGAAAAATGCCGAGGCTGACGGCGCTGCCCAGCGCCGCGAACTGGGCGATGGCGAGATCGGTGAAGATGATGCCGCGCTCGAGGACCCCTTTGCCGAACCAGGCGTGGATCATCACGAGCACGAAGACGAGCAGCAGCGGGGGCAGAAAGATCTCAATCATGGGTCACGGCCTCGGTCAGATGGTCGAACAGGGCGCCCAGGGTGTCGACGGACTCCAGCGCACCGAGGTCATGCGGCATCAATACAATCTTTATCCCGGTCTTGTCTCGGATGTATTCGGCCGTTTTCGTCGAGTGGTAGACGTCATGCAGGATGCAGCAGGGGTGTTCGGCGCGTATCAGCTCGATCACCTCGAGGGTGTGGCGCGGGGAGGGCGGGATCCCCGGCAGCGGTTCGATCGTGGCGATGTTCTGCAAACCGTAGGCCTTGTTGAAGTAGGCGAGGTTATCGTGGAACTGCACGACCTTCATCCCTTTTTTCGGGGCCATGACCTGCGCCCAGCGCTCGAGGTTTTTCCCCCATTTCAGCGTGAAATCCGCGAGGTTGTTTTCATAAATGCTTTTGTGCTCCGCGTCGATCGAGGCCAGAAAATCCGCGATCCTCTTGGCCAAAAGCGGGATGTTGTTCGGATCGAGGTGGAAATGGGGATTGCCCGCAGGGTGGATATCCCCGTTTGCCCGGTCGACCTCGCTCGGTTTGTTGATAAGCTCGATGCCCTGTGCCAGGTTCAGAAAGGTCGGCGCGGAGGGGTTGACCTTGGGGTTGTTGCCGCGGCGGATCAGCGGCGGGAGCCAGCCGATTTCCAACTGGCCGCCGTTCATGATCAGCGCATCGGCACGGCGCATCTTGGCGATCAGCGAAGGGCGGGGAACGACGAAGTGGGGGTCCCAGTTGCCCTTGGCCAGCACGACGGTCGTGACATGGTCACCGCCGACAGCCTTCGTCAGCGCCCCGATGTAGGGGTAGCTGACGGCAATGTTCAGGTGCGCCGACAGTGCGGCCGGCAGGAGAAGGTAAAAAAACAGTTTTTTCATTGTGCACTCATTGGTTGTGATTGCGCCCCCGCATAAGTGACAGGGGCGTGTAGGGTTCCCGCCGAAGGGGAGCCGGTGTCAATACCGCGGCAGGGGTTATACCCCCACCCGCGTATGTCTGACGGATCAGAAATCGTGCGCCGCATGCGCTCCGATGGCAATGTTGGCCTGCAGCATGAACGTATCGATGCTCTGGCGTTCGCCGTCCTCGTTGAAGAGGGCCGTGTTGTGATTATACTGCAGACGGAAGCGGCTGAACTCGCTGGGGTGGTACTCCACCATCGCGCTGTAACGTTCAAAGCTGTTTTCCATCTCCAAGGCAGTGCCGTTCTTCGTGATATCATTTTTATAGATGCTGTCGTAGCGGACGCCGGCGCGCCAGTTCATATTGTAGGCGTAGACGAGCTGGGTGTAGTAGCCGGACTGCTCTTTGCGCAGGGAGGCCGATGCCGTCGTATTGGCGTCGAGCTGCGCGTACTGGGTCCCTTTCATGTCGCGCATCATCCATTCGCTCTGCCACGTCAGGAAGCTGTAGGAGTCGAAGTAGTGTTTGACGGTGAGGTCAAAACCGTAGAGCGAACTCATCCCCGCATAGGCGTGGGGCTCTTCGTCCTCGAAGTGGTCGAGACGCGAGGTGCCGCGTGCATAGGAGATGCCGGGCATGACGGTCGTCTCGCCGATATCAACGGCGGTTTTCACATAGGCGACAAAGAGGGCCGGTGCGTCGGCCGCTTCGGCCAGCGGTGCCGCATCGGGGTCCGTTGCGGTCGGGTCGGCGATGCTGCCGGTACCGAACATCATCTCGTTCTCGCCCTGAAGCACCTCGCCCCCGAACATCAGGTAGGTCTCCGTCGGGGCGACCCACTGCAGCTGGACCCCCTTCTCATTGATACCGTGATCGCCGAGAAAGGCCTGGTAGATGAGCGGCATATCCCCGAAATCCCAGTAGTGGTGGTGCTGGGAGTTGATGCGGCCGAAGTTGGAGAGCAGTTTCCCGCCGCGCAGACGCAGGCCGTAGGGGAGGGAGGTCGAGGTGAAGTAGGCCTCTTCGATCTCGACGCCGTTTTCGCTGAAGTGGAAGGTGCCGTCAAGGGTGAAGTAGGGGTCGACGGAGCTGGAGAGTACCAGTTCGCCGTAGTTGAGGTTGAAACCGTTGGCGGCGTTGTAGGTGGCGTGGGAGTGCCCGTCGTGGGCATGGGCGCCCATGATGCCGTGGGCGACGCCGGGGATCTCGTAGTGGGCGATCTCGTCATCTTTCTTGTTGCGGGTGACGTAGGAGGCATCGAGGATCAGGGAAATATCCGGGATAAACTTGGACTGCTCGAAGGTGCGTTTTTCGACCGGGAGGATCGTGGCGGCATCCGCGAAGAGCAGCGTGCAGAAAAGAGGAATGGCAATAAGGGTTTTTTTCATCATATAGACTCCGTTTCATCAGGGCACCCGTGTTGGTTTTGGGATGGGTGCAAAAAGTATGGATTTTTTTTTCAGGAATTAAACGAAGCGGGGCGGGGCCCGTGCCGGAACGAAATGGAGCGTAAGGCCGTGGTAGGAGTGTACAACAGGGCCGGGCTCTGCACCGTCGTGAAAGAGGACGAACGGTTCGAAAGGTGTAACGACATCGGGTGCTGCTGCGTGCGCGGCGACGGTACAGACGGGACAGTGGCTCCCGTCATGGTGCGCGCTGAGGGTGTGCAGTGCTTCGCCGCTGAGGGCGACGAGGAACAGTAACAAGAGCAGCAGGCGTCTGGTTTGCATGCGGCATTATAGCGAACCGGCTGGACGCTCTTTTCCCGGGAAAAAGTGATAGAAATGCAAAAAAACAAAAAATTTTATAAATTATTAACACAAAATTTGTATGATATTGAAAATTGTTTAAAAAAGAGTGACAATGAATATTTTTCCGGCAAAAATTATGGTCGTGGACGAGACGCCGATGCATGTCGTAACGGTGAGGGAAATTTTTGAGAAAGAGGGGTGCAACGTTCTGGGTGCAAAGAACGAAGCCTCGGCGCTGGCCATAACGTCGGCCGTGAAGATCGACCTGATCCTGCTGGATGCGACGGCCAAAAGCATGGATGGTTATGCCATCTGCAAACGGCTCAAATCCGAAGCACTGACGCAGAAGATCCCCGTCATTTTCACCGGAACCATTCCGGGGGCACAGGAGATTCAACGCAGTTTTGAAGCCGGAGGTGCGGACTGCATCAACAAACCCTTCAACAGCGCAGAGCTCTATGCGAGGGTCCGGACACACCTGGAACTGCAGAAGCACCGCGAACGGCAGGAAGACCGGACGCAGGAAGACCTCATTTATACATTGGCGTATGTCGGCGAACTCCGTTCGAAAGACAAGTCACATCTCAAGCGGGTATCGGAATACAGTGCGCTCCTCGGCGAGCTCTACGGGCTCCGGCCGGAAGCGGTGGCGATGCTGAAGATGGCATCGGCGATGCACGATATCGGCAACGTGGTCGTGCCGGAGCGGATCCTCAACAAACCTTTCCCGCTCGACATGAAAGAGCGTGAAATGGTACAGAACCATACCCAGTGGGGAGCGCACATCCTCAGCCGAACCGACCGACCCGTCCTGCGGGCCGCGGCGACGATTGCGGCCCAGCATCATGAAAAATTCGACGGGAGCGGTTACCCGAAAGGGCTGAAGGGGGAGAATATCCATATCTTCGGCCGTATCGTCGCCGTGACGGATGTCTTTGACGTCCTGGTGAGCAAGCGCAGTTATAAAGAGGAGTGGCAGGTGAACAAAGCGCTTGCGTACCTGACCGAAGAGAGCGGCAGGCACTTTGATCCGAAGCTTGTGGGGCTCTTTGTCGACAACCTCTGGAAGTTCCTGGAGATACGCCAAAAATACCAGGAATGATCCGCGTTTGATCCAATCCTAACCGCCCCTCTGTTAAAATTCCATCAACGAAATACATGGGCGGTATGCCCGGAAAAAGGCGAAACGGAATGAAAAGAGCACTGCTGAGCGTCAGCGATAAGAGCAATATCGTTGAATTCGCGGCGTCACTGGTGAAGCACGGCTACGAGATCATCTCGACCGGCGGCACGTTCAAAATGCTGAAAGAGGCCGGTATCGCGGCGATCGAGATCGATGAGGTCACCAAGTTCCCGGAATGTTTCGAGGGGCGTGTCAAAACCCTCAACCCCTATATTCACGGCGGCATCCTGCACCGCCGCGACAAGCAGTCGCACCTGGACCAGGCTGCCGAGCTCGGCGTCGAGCCTATCGACCTCGTCTGTGTCAATCTCTACCCTTTCAAGGCAACCATCGAGCGTACGGATGATTTCGAGGAGATCATCGAGAACATCGATATCGGGGGACCGGCGATGGTCCGCTCCGCCGCGAAAAACTTTGACAGCGTCATGATCGTCACCGACCCCTCCGACTACTCCCTGGTCCTGGGTGCCATCGAGAACGACGAGAACAGCGTCGAATTCCGCCGCAGCCTGATGATCAAGGCCTACGAGCACACGGCGGCCTACGACAGCATGATCGCCAACTATATGAACAAGCGTTTCAACGATGGCATGGGCGCGAAGCAGTTCGTCGTCGGCCAGAAAGTGATGAACACGCGCTACGGCGAGAACCCGCACCAGAAAGGGGCGCTGTACGAGTTTGGAGACCACTTCAGCAAGAACTTCACGACCCTCAAAGGCGAAGCGAGCTTCAACAACCTCACCGACATCAGCGGTGCGGTCAAGATCGCGGCGGCGTTCGGCGACGAAAATGCCGTCTGTATCGTCAAGCACGGTAACCCGTGCGGCTTCGCGATCCGCGACAGCCTGCTTGACGCCTACACCGAAGCGCTCAAGTGCGACCCGGTTTCCGCCTTCGGCGGCGTCGTCGCCGTCAACGGTGTCGTCGACAAGGCGCTGGCGGAGAAGATGAACGAGATCTTCCTCGAGGTCATCATTGCCGGCCGTATCACGCCGGAAGCGCAGGCGGTGTTCGAAGCGAAGAAGCGCATCAAGCTCTTCGAATACGGCAGCGACAAGATCGTCCTTGCGAACGACGCGAGCGACTTCAAACACATTGACGGGGGGTTCGTCTTCCAGGATGCCGACAAGGTGGGCGACGACGAGATCAAGAATGCCGAGCTTAAAAGCAAGCTGAGCGCGGATGCCGCGGCGATGAAAGATGCGGAGATCGCGTGGAAAGTCGCTTCGCTGACCAAGTCGAACTGTGTCGTCTACGTCAAAGACGCGGCAATGGTCGCCGTCGGCATGGGAATGACGTCTCGCGTCGATGCGTCGCAGTGTGCACTGAAAAAAGCCGAGGCGATGGGGCTGGACGTCACCGGCGCCGCGCTGGCAAGCGAAGCCTTCTTCCCGTTCCGCGACTCCATCGACGCGGCAGCGGCCGCGGGGGTCAAGACGGTCATCGAACCGGGCGGCTCCATCCGCGATGATGAAGTCATCGCCGCTGCCGACGAGTACGGCATGGCGCTCTACTTCACAGGCGTACGTCACTTCCTCCACTAAACCCTATGCGGCTCCGGCTGCATATCTCTCTTCAACCCAATCCCTCCCATTACACAACCCAGGGCAGTTCCTCTTTACATTTAATGCTTATTTGTTTACATGGATGTTTTTGTTCCCTTTCTTCTTTGTGCGCACAAAGAAGAAACCGAACCCGAAAGAAGAAAGTGCGAAAGGCTGCCGCTTTCGGGACAAGCCATGCCGCGGTAATCCGGCTGACACGCTAATGACCGTATATGACTTGACAAGAGGGTGGAGTGTTATTACGTAAAAACGCTTGATTTTTCGATGTTGTTTTGATGGATTTTTTCTGTAAATGTTGTAGGAAGAAAGTCTCTCGATGGTCGGGGTGACAGGATTCGAACCTGCGGCCTCTTCGTCCCGAACGAAGCACGCTACCAGTCTGCGCCACACCCCGAGGGCCGAAATTATACTACCGTAAACTTAAAAGTTTCATAAAGTGCAAAAAAACAACCTTGATTGACTTCGACTCAACTTATGTGCTATACTCCCTCTTAAAAAGAAACTATAGTATATAGGTAACTGTCTATGAGTAAAAGCCTTTATGAAACCCTTGGCGTCAATGAAAATGCGACCGAATCGGAAATCAAAAAAGCCTACCGGAAAATGGCACGCCAGTACCATCCGGATGTGAACAAGTCCCCCGAAGCGGAGGAGAAGTTCAAAGAGATCAATGCCGCGTACGAGGTCCTGAGCGATAAAGAGAAAAAAGCGCAGTACGACCGTTTCGGCGATCAGATGTTCGGCGGTCAGAACTTTCAGGACTTCGCCCGTTCGCAGGGCGGCAACGTCGACCTCGATGAGATCCTTCGCCAGATGTTCGGCGGCGGGGGCGGTTTTGGAGGCTTTGGCGGCGGTGCAGGCGGTTTCGGCGGGGGTGGCGGCTTCGGAGGCTTTGGCGGTTTCGGGGGCGGCGGTTACCAGCAGCCGGTCAACCTTGACCTGGAGAGCTCCATCACCGTCCCGTTCCAGACGGCCATCCTCGGCGGCAAGCACCAGGTGAACGTGGAAGGGGAGAGTTTCGACATCAAGATCCCTGCGGGGATCAAGTCGGGCGAGAAACTCCGCGTCCGCGGCAAAGGGCGCAAGCAGGGCGGCAGCGTCGGCGATCTCTACCTCAAGATCAACATCGCATCCACCCCGGAGTACGAGCGTGACGGCGATACCCTGATCAAAACCTTTGACGTCCCGCTCTACGCGGCGCTTTTCGGTGACAAGGTGACCGTCAAGACGCTGGAGAAGGAGATCACCCTCAAGGTGCCGCAGAACACGAAAAACGGCCAGCGTTTCCGGGTGAAGGAGATGGGGGTCATGAACCGCAAAAGCAACGTACGCGGGGACCTCTACCTCGTCGCGAACATCATCCTGCCGAACGTGGACGGCCTCGAGCCCTCCCTTGTCGAGGCGATGAAAGCGCAATTACCGAAGGAGTAAGCCATGCACACTTATGACGAACCGGTCTACCTGATCAGCATCGTGTCGAAGATCCTCGACATCCATCCGCAGACCCTGCGGCAGTATGAACGCGAAAACCTTATCACCCCTTCGCGTTCGGACGGCCGGATTCGTCTCTACTCCCAGCGCGACATCGATCGTATCAAGCTGATCCTCCGCCTTACCCGTGAGATGGGCGTCAACCTCGCCGGGGTCGACGTGGCGCTGCGCCTCAAGGAACAGATCGATACGATGGAGCAGGAGATCGCCGAGCTGCGCCATCAGCTGGCCAAGGCGAGACAGAGTACCAGCGTACCGCCCGAGAAGGCTCTGGTCACGAAAAAAAGCATCTACGAAATGATCATCTTCAAAGAGAAGTGATCCTCTCCTTTTTCTTTCCGACTTACTCTTTCAGGCGGGCGATGTCCGCACCGATCAGACTGAATTTCTCTTCGAGCGCCTCATAGCCGCGGTCGAGGTGGTAGATACGGTGGATATTCGTCTCCCCCTCGGCAACGAGTGCCGCCAGTACGAGGGCACTTGAGGCCCGAAGGTCCGTGGCCATGACATCAGCCCCGAAGAGGGGGGAGGGGCCTTTGACGGTGGCGGTGTTGCCCTTGAGGGTGATGTCGGCGCCGAGGCGTTGCAGTTCGCTGACGTGCATAAAGCGGTTTTCGAAGAGGCGCTCTTCGACGGTCGACGTCCCTTCCGCCTGGGTACAGAGGGCAAGGAACTGCGCCTGCATATCCGTCGGGAAGGCCGGGTACTCCATGGTCGTGATGTCAACAGGTTTGAGGGACTGGACAGGGTGGACGGTGATCGTGTCTTCCGTCGTTTCGATCCCGACGCCCATCTCTTCGAGTTTGCCTAGGACCGCTTCGAGGTGGTCGGGACGGACGTTGGTCAGGGTCAGGGGCGAGCGTGAAATGGCCGCGGCACAGAGATAGGTACCCGCTTCGATCCGGTCGGGGATGACGGCGAAGGAGGCGATGTCGACGAGCTCACCCCCGGTACCTTCGATGACGAGTTCGGAGCTGCCGACTCCCTTGATCGCCACCCCGGCATCGCGGAGGAGTTCGCAGAGCTGGACGACTTCGGGTTCGCGCGCGGCGTTCGTGATCGTTGTTTTCCCTTTGGCCAGCGCCGCGGCCATCACGACATTGGCCGTGCCGGTAACGGTGATCTTGTCAAAGAGGATATGGGCCCCTTTGAGGCCGTTGGGTGCTTCGGCGCGGACGTAACCGGCGTGGATGGTGATCTCCGCGCCCATATGCTCAAGCGCCTTGAGGTGGAGGTCGATCGGGCGCTGCCCGATGGCACAGCCGCCCGGGAGGGAGACTTCGCAGTGGCCGAAACGTGCGAGCAGCGGTCCAAGCACAAGGATGGAGGCGCGCATGGTCTTGACAATGTCGTACGTGGCCATCGTATGGTTGACCGGGCGGGTGTCGATGGTGACGCGGTTGCCGTCGAGTTCAAACGCCGCACCGAGGTTTGTCAGTAGTTTCAGCAGGGTCTTGATGTCGACGACGTGGGGCAGGTTCGTGATCGTGACAGGGTTCTTGGCAAGGATCGTCATGGCGATCAGCGGCAGGGCGGCATTCTTGGCGCCGGAGACGGCAACGCTGCCCTCCAGGGTTTTGGGTCCGTTGATCTTGAAATAATCCATATCACCTCGCAGGCGCGACGCGCCAAAGTTTTTGCTGATTATAAAGCACGGTTGGTTAAA
This sequence comes from Sulfurimonas sp. HSL-1656, assembly GCF_039645585.1. NCBI lineage: Bacteria > Pseudomonadati > Campylobacterota > Epsilonproteobacteria > Campylobacterales > Sulfurimonadaceae > Thiomicrolovo > Thiomicrolovo subterrani. The sequence goes on along the minus strand of NZ_CP147915.1, from coordinate 2,005,189 downwards.
CTGCTATGATAATGCGTTTGCCGGTAGCTTGGATTGCAGGGCCGGGAGAGCGGAAAGGAGCGGGGCGTGTCAACGGCACTCGATCGTCTGAAAAACCTGACAGCCAAGATTTCCAGCTACGAAGTCGCGCGCAAGGAGAACATGGCTGCGCTCGAATCCCTCTACCACGCCCTCGGCGTCGACGAAAAGGTACCCGAGTTCGCGGACCTTTTTGAATTCAAGGCGATGAATCTCGCCGGGATCTCCCTTGCAGACGATACGCTGGGAAATCCGCACGAGGGCAAATACGTCCAGATCATCGCTATTACCTACGACCGCGAGGCGAAAGTTAGGAACAAGAACAGTTCGCTTGCCTATTTCGGACGTGCCGAAAAGCTTGAAGCTTCCCAGCGCGATGCCGTTGTCGCTTTCGTGCTGCGCTGGCGCTTCGAGAAGAGTTTCCGGACCCTTGAACACTACCACACCCTTCTGCAACGGTTTTGATGCTCTGTTACCTTGACGTGGAGACGACCGGTGTCGAAAAAAAAGACCGCATCTGTTCGGTAGGGATGATCCTTGAGGAGGGGGGCAGGTACGAGACCCTCTACGACCTTGTACGGCCGCCGAAAAAGGTGCCCCCGGAGGCGATGGCGGTCCACCACCTGACCAACGAGATGCTCGCCGACGCGCCGGAGTTCGATGCGACGGCGGCGGCAAAGCGTCTCGAAGCGCTCAATACCCCCGAGACGGTCCTCGTCGGCCACAACCTGGCCTTTGACCTGGGCATGCTTGCCAAAGAGGGGATCACCTGGCAGGGCGGGATGATCGACACGCTCAAATGCGTCAAGCACCTGCTCGGCAGCGAGATCGCCCACTTCTCGTTGCAGTACCTGCGCTACGAACTTCGGCTCTACCAGCGTGAACAGTCTCTTGCCGACGAGCTTGGCATTCCGCTCTGTGCCCATCATGCGCTGAGTGATGCCCTGCACACGATGCTGCTGCACCGCTACCTCGAAGAGATGGCCGACCGCGAGCGGCTGATGACGCTGACAACGGAACAGGCGCTGGTTCACAAGCTTACTTTCGGCAAGTACGGTGGCAAGTTTATCGAGGATATCGCCCGCCGCGACCCGGCCTACCTGGAGTGGATGCTCCGCAGTCTGAGCGATCTTGACGAAGATCTGCGCTACAGCATTGAATATTACATGAACGAGGTGCGAGGATGAAACCGCTGACAAAAAAGATCGTGGCAGGGAAATACAAAGGGAAGCTGCTGAAACTGCCATCCAAAACGACGACGCGTAGTTCCAAGGGGATCGTCCTGGAGTCCTATTTCAATACCCTGCAGTTTGAGATCATAGACAGTGTTCTCGTCGAACTTTTCTCGGGCAGCGGTTCCATCGGGCTCGAGGCACTGAGCCGCGGCGCAAAACGCATCCTTTTCATGGAGCGCGACCGTGACGCCCTGAAGGTACTGCGAAGCAATATTGCCCAGACCGACCCCACCGCCTGCGAGGTGATCGCCGGCGACACCTTCGAGACGATAGGGCAGACGCTTGCGCGCCTCAAGCAGCTCGGCGAACCCGCCTATTTCTTTATCGATCCCCCCTTCTCCATCCGGGAGGGGCACGAGGATATCTACGACAAGATGCTCGACCTGATCGCGAAACTGCCCCGGGAGTCGGTCCGCCTGATCACGATAGAGCACATGAGCGGGCTGGAACTTCCCGATGCAATCGGCGCGTATAACCTGCAAAAACGCAAGAAGTTCGGGAAGACCTCACTGAGTTACTATCTGTAAATATAGTTGGCTATACTTGCGCCAAATCCACTGAAAGAGCTGCCATGGAGTACTGGAACCACATCTACGAACATTTCAATCCCGTCGCCTTTTCCCTTTTCGGCCTGCCGGTACACTGGTACGGGATGATGTACGTGCTGGCTCTCCTCGCCGCACTCTACGGGGCGAAATGGTACGTGCGCCGCGACAGGGTCCCCGTCGACACGCTGACACTGGACAACTACTTTATCTGGGTCGAGATCGGCGTGATCCTCGGGGCGCGGCTGGGATACATTCTCTTTTACGATCCCGATACGGCCTATTACCTGACGCATCCGTGGCAGATTTTCAACCCCTTTAAAAACGGCGAATTCGTCGGCATCCGGGGGATGAGCTACCACGGGGCCGTGATCGGCTTCTTCATCGCCTCGGCCCTCTTCAGCAAGCGTCATCACATCCATTTCGGCCAGCTGATGGATATCGTCGCGGTGGCCGTTCCCATCGGTTATGTCTTCGGGCGGATCGGGAACTTTCTCAACCAGGAGCTTATCGGCCGGGTGACCGATGTGCCCTGGGGCATCTACGTGGGCGGGGCGCTTCGCCACCCTTCGCAGCTCTACGAGGCCGTACTGGAAGGGATCGTCGTCTTCGCCGTCATCTGGCTCTACCGCAACCACCGACGTTTCCGGGGGGAGCTGATCCTGCTGTACGGGTTTGCGTACGGGGCGATGCGTTTTACGGCGGAGTTCTGGCGTGCGCCGGACCCACAGCTGGGCTTTATCTGCTGCGGCTGGATGACGATGGGGCAGCTGTTGAGTGCGCTGATGATGGCGGCGGCCGTCCTGCTCTGGCCGATTTTTTTTGCCGGGGCGAAAAGACGGCGCGGCCGTTAGGGCCTACGCCGCGTAGATCCCCTTGCTCCCGCCTTTCCAGCGGCGGTGGCACCAGAACCAGAATTTCGGCTCTTCACGGATAATCCGCTCCATCACATCGGACTGGCGCTGCGTCGCGATGCGGACATCCTCTTCGGCGTTCTCCGTATGCGGTACGGGAACCTCCTCTTCGAAGCGGACGGTGTAGTGTTTTTCATCGTCGGTATGGATAAAGACGGGGATGACCGCCGCGTTGTACTTGCGCGCCAGGAAGGCGGGCGCGGAGGTCTGGGTCACCTGCGTGCCGAAGAAATCGACAAAGATACTCTCGCGCGGCCGGATGTTCTGATCGATCATCAGCGAGACCGCCTCCCCTTTTTTCAGGGCCCGGGTCAGGTGTTTCACGGCGCCGTGTTTCTCCGCCATGTGCATCTGCAGGCGCGAACGCGATTCGAGCAGGTAGCGGTCGAAGTAGGGGTTGTTGAGTTGTTTGTGGATGCTGACGGTAGGCATGATCTGCGACGCGATCGCCGTGGCACCGAGCTCCCAGTTGCCGAAATGCCCCGAGACAAAGATGACGGGGCGCCCCTCCGCGCGGGCACGGTCGACGATATCGCGGTTGGCAAACGTGACCAGTTCGCGCTGCCGCTCCGGGGTCATGCGGCGGTTTTCAATAACCTGCAGGAAGTTCAGCAGCAGGTTGCGGTAGCAGTAGCGCGCGATCGTTTCCGCCTCGGCTTCGTCGAGGGTTTTCCCGAAGGCGATCTCGAGGTTGCGCCGGATAACGGCGCGGTGCTGACGGTCGACCAGATAGGCGAGGGAGGCAAGGCCCGTAAAGAAGGCTTTGCGCAGGGGGTAGGGCAGGAGCATCAGGAGAGACTCGAGGGCACGGTAGAGGTAGTAGAGGATCATAGCAGCTCTTTCGCTTTCTGGATGACCGACTCGGGGGGAATCGTCCCGATGCTCATGTCGGTCTTGTCGATACGGAGGATGTCGACGACGGAGTCCGATTCGAGAGCGACATTCTGCGGTGTCTCGAACATCATCCGGGGGGTCGTCGGGCCGTAGAGGACGACGGAGGGGCGGTTCAATGCCCAGGCGAGGTGCGTCGGTCCCGTATCCCCGCCGACGGTCAGTGCCGCGTGGCCGATGAGGTCACGCAGTGCGGGCAGGCCAATTTTCGGGGCGACACGGGCATTGCTGCTCTCTGCGGCGATCGCCTCGGCGTCCATACGTTCGTTTTCGGAACCCCATACGAGGATACAGGGCAGGGGCAGGGCGTCGCAGACGGCGGCCAGCTGGGCCGGCGGGTAGCATTTTGACGGCCAGGACGCCCCGACGACGACGGCGATGTAGGGTGTGTCGTCGAGGAAATCCGGGCGCGGACCGACCGGCAGCGCCGGGGCTTTGGCGAGCAGCTCCGCATCACTGACGGTAAAACCGAGAGCCTCCGCGACGATGTCGCAGTTGCGGCGGATGATGTTGGCCTCGTAGGGGATACGGCTTTTGGTGCGGTAGAAGAGTGCGGCCGCTCCCTCTCTGGCCGAAGCGGCATCGAAGCCGTGGACGTTCGGGCCGAGCAGGCGGGCGACGAGGGCCGACTTGAGCAGTCCCTGCATGTCGATAATGACGTCATAGGGACCGAGGGCCCGCAGATCGCGGACCGTGTCGCGCAGCAGCGCGAAGCGTTTTTCGCGTTTAAGCTGCTTGAGCGGAATGCCGTGGACCTTTTCCAGCTCCGGGTGCCCCTGCAGCATGGGGGCGAACTGCGACTCGGTGATCCAGTCGATACGGGCCTCGGGATGGTGCCGTCGGACGAACTGCAAGACGACGGCACTGTTGATAATGTCGCCCAGGGCACTGAGTCGGACGATGGCGATGCGCGCAATATTCATGGCGCTATTATAGCGACAAACCCTTGAGGCGCCGCGGCTGCTTTAGCGCTTTGCCATCGGGGGTGAGGTATAATCCCATACTACTAAAACGAGGACGGGACTGCCATGGTCGCACGCGACATACAGAACTTTTCCGAGATCCGCACGAAAGCGCGGGCCTACTTTTGCTACCTCTTCTCCAAGAACCTGCCCAACCGCCTGCCGTCGATCACCCCCGAAGCGATCATGGCGCGCATGCAGAAGATCATGGGCGATCTGCGGGATGCCGAGGGAATCTACCTGCTGGACCAGAAGGGGGTGCAGATTACCCCGACCTTCCTGCCGGGTGGGAAACAGACGGACGAGGATTTCGGCCGCATCCGCTCCGACCGCGCCTACTACTACCGCGCGGCGCGGGAGAAGCGCTGTACCATCACCGACCCGTATCCTTCGCTGATCACCCAGGATCTCACCATCACCGCGTCGCAGCCGATCTTCGACGAAAAAGGGGAGATGCTCTACGTCGCCTGCCTCGACATGCCGATGGACGCGGTGCTGCAGATCGCACACCCGATGGCGCTGCACTCCTTCTACGGGCGCATTTTCCGCTACGGCTACGCGGCGTTTACCGTGATGCTGGCCATGGTGGCGCTGCTGCTCTTTATCAAGGGGGTGACGACCTTCCTGCACTTCGGCCTGGATGTGCGCAAAATCGAGATCAAGGAGGTCTTCGAGTCGACGATCCTCCTGACGCTGGCCCTGGCCATTTTCGACCTCGTCAAGACCCTCTTCGAAGAGGAGGTCCTGGGACGGCACCGGCAGGACAGCGGGGCCTCGGACCCGCATAAAACAATGGTGCGTTTCCTGGGATCCATCATCATCGCTCTCTCCATCGAGGCGCTGATGCTTGTCTTCAAGTTCGCGATGACCGAACCGGCCATGCTGGTCAACGCCATCTATATTATCGGCGGGGTCTCGATCCTGCTCGTGGCACTGGCACTCTATATCAAATTTACGAAAAGAGCGATTGAAGAATGATAGGAATCTGTGACTACAACATGGGGAACCTGGCCAGCGTGAAAAATGCTTTCACGCTGCTGGGGGAGACGGTTGCCGTTGAAAGCGACCCGGAGAAACTTGCCGGGTACGACCGGCTGATCCTTCCGGGGGTCGGCGCGTTCGGTGACGCGATGGAACACCTGCGCGAACGGGGCATGGACGAGGCGCTGAAAGCCTATGCGCAAAGCGGCAAACCGATGCTCGGCATCTGCCTGGGCATGCAGCTGCTGTTCGAGAGCAGCGAGGAGTTCGGACCGAACCCGGGCCTGGGACTGATCAGTGGGAAGGTTGTCGAATTCGATGCGGCGAAATTTGACCACCCGCTGAAGGTGCCGCATATGGGCTGGAACCGCATGTTTACGAAGGAACACCCCCTTTTTGCGGGCCTGGACGAGGCGCACTATCTCTACTTCGTCCACTCTTTCCACGCGGTGGCCGGCGAAGATGCCGATATCATCGGCGAGACGGAGTACGGCTACCGTTTCACCAGCGCCGTGGCGCACGACAATGTGATGGGCATCCAGCCCCACCCGGAGAAGAGCCACAAGAACGGGCTGCAGATCCTGAAAAACTTTATTAACCTGTGAGGAAGCATAGTATGACGTTATTACCGGCAATCGACCTGAAAGACGGCGAGGCGGTCCGCCTCACCAAGGGGCTGATGGAGAGTGCGAAGGTGTACTCCTCCCAGCCTTGGGAACTTGTCAAGCGTTTCGAGGAGCTGGGGGCCGAATGGGTCCACCTCGTCGACCTCAACGGCGCCTTCGCCGGGGAACCGAAGAACCTGGAGCAGATCGAGAAGATCCGCAAGAACTGCAGCGTCAAGCTGGAACTGGGCGGCGGCATCCGCGACGAAGCGACGATCAAACGCTACCTTGACCTGGGCATCGACCGTGTCATCCTCGGTTCCATCGCCGTCAAGGACCCGGAATTCGTCAAGGCGATGGCGGCCAAATATCCCGTCGTCGTCGGTATCGACGCCATTGACGGCTACGTCGCCGTCGAAGGGTGGGGTGAAGTGAGCGAAATGAAAGCGACGGACCTGGCCAAGGCTTTTGCCGATGCGGGCGTCGAAGCGATCATCTGCACCGATGTCGGCCGTGACGGGACGCTCAGCGGCGTCAACGTCGACTTTACCCTCGACATCGCCCGCGCTTCCGGCATCCCGACGATCGCCAGCGGCGGGGTCCGCGATGACAGCGACCTGGCGGCGCTGGCCGTGACGGACGAAGTCGCCGGCGTCATCATCGGAAAGGCCTTCTACGAAGGGACGATCGACCTCGAAGAGGTACTCAAGGTGTACGGTAATGGATGAGATCTACTATGAACTGACCGTCAACCCCTCGTCGCACCGTGAACTCTTTGCCGATTTCCTGGCCGATACCCTTCCGGTCGGTTTCGAAGAGACCGACGCGGGCTTTGTCGTCCGCAGCGAGGATGACCTCTCCACCATGCAGTGGGGGCTGGAGCAGTTTGCCGAGGCGCTGCAGAAGGCGCTGGGGAGCAGCATCGACGTCGAGATGACCCTGGAAAAGAAACGGACCGAGGACTGGGTGCGCGCCTATCAGGAGAGCGTCACCCCGGTCGAGGTGGAGCCTTTCTACGTTCACCCGACCTGGAGCGATCCGAACCCCGAGCGCATCAACATCGCCATTGACCCGGCCCTGGCGTTCGGTACGGGGCACCACCCCACGACGGCGACCTGCCTCGAAGCGGTCGGACGCTTTGTCGAACCGGGCGACGAGGTCGTCGATGTCGGCTGCGGCAGCGGCATCCTCTCCATCGCCGCCTGCAAACTCGGCGCAACGGTCGACGCCTGCGATACGGACCCGGTTTCGGTCGCCAACACCCTGGAGAACTGCGAACTCAACGATGTTGACCTTCGGCATATCTGGGAGGGTTCCGCGGCCCAGGCGACGGCGACGTACGACGTTGTCATCGCCAATATCGTCGCAGACGTCCTGGTCTTTATCGCCGACGAGCTGAAAAAGCTGTTGCGGCCGGGCGGCAGGCTGATTCTTTCAGGCATATTGGATAAATATGAAGCTAAAATTGTGGAGGCTTACGCGGATATGGACGTCGCGGAGCGAATCGCAAAAGAGGAATGGGTCACCCTTGTCGTGACACCAAAAGGATAATGATTTTATGGCGCAACAAGACAATAATCAAGAAAACAATAACAAGAACTTTTTTAACCAGAACCCCCTGATCACCTTCGCGATCTTTTCGGTCGTCGTCATCCTGATCTTCAAAGCCCTCATCGGGGAGCAGGGCGGCAACGGCGTGATGGGACAGAGCGTCAGCAAGACGCAGGAAGTCAGCTACTCCGAGCTCAAAGGTCTTATCGAGAGCCACACCATTTCCAAAGTGGCAATCGGCCAGTCCTATATCCGGGCGCTGGGCGAGCAGAACGGCCAGAAGATCACCTACACGGCACGCAAGGTCGCCAACGACGATACCCTCGTGCCGCTGCTGGACAAAGAGAAGATCGACTACAGCGGTTTCTCCGAGTCCAACTGGTTCACGGAGATGTTCGGCTGGCTGCTGCCGTTCCTGATCATCATCGCGATCTGGATGTTCATGGCGGGCCGCATGCAGAAGAACATGGGCGGCGGCATCCTCGGTATGGGGAACGCCAAGAAGCTTGTCAACTCCGAAAAACCGAAGACGAAGTTTGACGACGTCGCCGGGGCGGAAGAGGCCAAAGAGGAGGTCCACGAGATCGTCGACTTCCTCCGTTACCCGGAGCGCTACGTCGAACTGGGTGCCAAGATCCCCAAGGGGGTCCTGCTGGTCGGCAGCCCGGGTACGGGTAAAACCCTTCTGGCGAAGGCCGTTGCGGGTGAAGCGGATGTCCCGTTCTTCTCCGTCTCGGGTTCGAGCTTTATCGAGATGTTCGTCGGGGTCGGGGCCGCGCGGGTCCGCGACCTTTTCGAACAGGCGAAGAAGGATGCTCCCTCCATCATCTTCATCGACGAGATCGACGCTATCGGTAAGAGCCGTGCCGCCGGCGGTATGATGGGCGGCAACGACGAGCGCGAGCAGACCCTCAACCAGCTGCTCGCCGAGATGGACGGGTTCAGCACCGATACGCCTATTATCATCCTGGCCGCGACGAACCGCCCGGAGATCCTCGACCCGGCACTCCTGCGCCCGGGCCGTTTCGACCGCCAGGTGCTTGTTGACAAGCCCGATTACGAGGGGCGTATCGCGATCCTGAAAGTCCACGTCAAGGGGATCAAGATCGACGAGGATGTCGATCTCGAGGAGATCGCCCGCCTGACCGCCGGCCTGGCGGGGGCGGACCTTGCCAACATCATCAACGAAGCGGCGCTTCTCGCAGGACGCAAGAGCCAGAAGAGCGTGAAACAGCGCGATATCCGCGAATCGGTCGAGCGTGCCATTGCCGGTCTCGCGAAGAAGAGCCGCCGCATCGACGAAAAAGAGAAGCGCATCGTCGCCTACCACGAAAGCGGCCATGCCCTGCTGGCGGAGACGACGAAGGGGGCGAAGAAGGTCTCCAAGGTCTCCATCGTCCCGCGCGGTCTTGCGGCGCTGGGCTATACGCTCAATACGCCCGAGGAGAACAAGTACCTGGCACAGAAGCACGAGCTGCTGGCCGAAGTCGATGTCCTGCTGGGCGGCCGGGCGGCCGAGGAGGTCTTTATCGGCGAGATCTCGACGGGCGCGAGCAATGACCTGGAGCGTGCAACCGACATTATCAAGGCGATGGTGCAGATGTACGGTATGAGTGACGTTGCCGGCCTGATGGTCCTTGAGCGCCAGCGCAGCACTTTCCTCGGCGGTGGGATGAGCCAGGCGCGCGAGTACAGCGAGAAGATGGCCCAGGAGATGGATACGTTTATCAAGCAGACGCTCGAAGAGCACTACGTCGACGTGAAGACGCGTCTTGAAACCTACCGCGGCGCGATCGAGGATATGGTCGCCCTGCTGTACAAGCGCGAGAACATCAGCGGCGCCGAAGTCCGCGAGATTATCCGCGGCTTTGAGACGGCCAACGGAATGGAGACGCTGCTGGACGAATCGGCGGCAGCCGAAGCCAACCGTGAAGTCTCGGAAGACATGTCGCAGGCCACTGCGATGCAAGAGGACGATACGGAGCGGTCATGAACGCCTTGTCAGATCTCATCGTCAAAGAGGGGTGGCGGCCGTTAGGCATTGCCGCAGCGGCGGCCCTGGTTTGCGCCTTTTTCGATTGGGATCTGGCGGCATGGTTTTTCCTGGCCCTGGCGGGTGCATTATTGTGGAAGTACCGCAAACCGGCCCGCACGGCGGCCTATTTTGAAAAGGGGAGTGTGACCGCGCCCTGCGACGGAAGGGTGACGGCGATCGATACCCTTTCCGACGGCAGCGTTCTCGTCGAGATCGAAACGGGCTGGTTCGATGCGGCCCTGCTGACGGTACCATTTGTGGAGGGCGTTTCCAGTTTCGAGACGGTGACCCGGGGGACGCGGTTGCCACGCCGCTCTGCACTTGTTGATACCCTCAACGAACGGGGATCGCTCGTGTTTGAAGACGAAGAGGGGCGGAGCGTCCGCCTGACGCATATGCTTACGCTCACCCCCTTCGCGCTGCTGATCGACACGACGCTTCCCGGGAAGCGCCGCATGCGGGGCGAACGCTACGGGGTACTGACCCACGGAGTGACACGCCTCGCGCTGCCGGCCTCGACACGGGTCGCGGTCAACCCGGGTGAAAGGGTCTACGCGACCCAGACCCTGTTGGGATACATGAGGTAATCCATGGCAACGCCGTCGCGCTCGCTCGCTTTTCTGCTCCCGAACCTCTTTACCGCCGCAAGCGTTTTCGCCGGCGTCTACAGTATGATCGCCGCGACGCAGGGGCGTTTCGGTTTCGCCGCGTGGATGATCCTGCTCTCCCTGATCTTTGACGGGCTTGACGGCCGCGTCGCCCGCCTGACCAATACCTGCAGCCGTTTCGGCGTCGAGTTCGACTCCCTGGCCGATATCATCGCGTTCGGCGCGGCCCCTGCGATGCTCATCTACCTCTATGCCGGGCATGAGTACGGGCGTTTCGGTGTGCTGGTGAGTGCGCTCTTCGTCATTTTCGGTGCGATCCGACTGGCCCGTTTCAACGTGATGACCGCGCAGTCGGAACCTTCGGTCTTCATCGGGGTGCCTATTCCCACTGCGGCGACGTTTGCGGCCGTACTGGTGCTGCTCTTTACGAAATACGGCGGCCATGCCACCTACGGTTGGATCATCCTCGTCGGTGCGCTGGTGACGGCGCTGCTGATGGTCAGCAATATCCGTTATCCCAGTTTCAAAAAGATCGATATGCATGCCATGCACGTCAAACGGGTCCTGGTGGGTCTGCTCGTGACGGCGTCGCTGATCTTCCTCTATCCCATCGAGGGCGTAGCCCTCTTTTTCACCCTCTATATTCTCTACGGCCCGCTGCGTGCCACATGGTTTTTCTACCAGCGTTATACCCTGCTGCGCCGCTACCGCCGCCGCCATAAGAAGTAACTTCCCTCAAACAGCGTTTTTCAGAGCAGAATCAGACTCGCCAACCCTAGGAAACTGAAGAAGCCGACGATGTCCGTGACCGTCGTCAGCAGGACGGAGGAACCGACGGCGGGATCGATCTGCATTTTCTGCAGCAGCAGGGGGATAAGTGCACCGAAAAAACCTGCCGAGAATAGGTTGATGACCATCGAAGCGGCGATGACGGCGCCGAGCATGGGCATCGAAAACCAGATCCAGGCGACGACCCCGATGACGGCGGCAAAGAGCAGCCCGTTCATCAGGGCGAGGTAGACCTCTTTAAGCACGGTCGCGCGGGCATCCCCGCCGCTGATGTCTCCCAGGGCCATCTGCCGTACGGTGACGGTCAGCGTCTGCGTTCCGGCGTTGCCGCCCATGGAGGCGACAATGGGCATGAGCACGGCCAGGGCGACCAGAGACTGGATCGTTGCATCGAACAGACCGATGACTGCGGAAGCAGCAACGGCGGTGACGAGGTTGATCCCGAGCCAGACGGCCCGGGTCTTTCCGATGCGCAGCAGGCTCTCCTCCTGCTCCGCGGTGTCGCTGACCCCGGCGAGGTTGTAGAGCTGCCCGGTCGCACGCTCCTCGATGATGTCGTAGATATCGTCGGAGGTGATACGCCCCAGCAGCCGTCCGCGGGCATCGACGACCGGTACGACGTTCATGTCGTAATTCTCGGCGATATCGACGATGGTTTTGATGTCGTCGGTCGCCCGGACGGCAACGCGGTTGACGCCTTCGGCTACCAGCGTTTCGTATGAAACCTGTGGGCCGAGGAGGATGAGATCCTCCAGCGGGATGGAACCGAGGAAGGTCCGGTCGCGATCGGTGACGTAGACCTGGAAGACGTTGTCGAGCTCCTTGGCGGCTTTGAGGCGCTTGAGTCTCCGGACTGAGTCGCCGATCTGTTCGTCGATGTAGGCCGAGAAGAGCTCGGTCTGCATGTAGGCCCCCGCCTCTTCCCAGTCATAGGCGATTAGCGTCTCCAGGGTTTCGCGGTCGGAAGCGGGCAGGTTCTGGAGCACTTCGCCGGCGACGGTTTCGTCCACCTCCTCGATGCTGCGGATAAGCTCCGCGGCATCGTCGGTGTCGAGGGTATTGGTGAGGTCGGCGATCTCTTCGGGCGTAAAGTGTTCGATCATCTCCTCGTGGCACGGCTTCGGCAGTTCGACGAGGACCTGTGCCTGCAGGGTCTCGGGCAGGCGCGACAGGAGGGCAAGGTAGGAGGCTTCGTCTTCACTGCGCAGCTGCAGCAGCAGCTCGGCGATATCGTAGGGGTGGACGTCGGCCTCCCGGCCGTCTTCATAACACGCGATCTGCGTTTCAAGGGATGCAATCAGATCCGGGATCGGGGCGGGCATACACTCTCCTTTGGAGTTCTTTCTATAGCCTATCGGCGCGGCGCAAAAATCTTACTGAGATGCTTCGGGGTCGTCGTGGAACACCGATACTTTTTTATCGAGGGTGCCGGTCTGCCTGACGATGAAGGTATCCCCCTCCTGCAGCAGTTTCCTGAATTTGCGGTAGAGCCGGTATTCGATAACGACGGCAAAAAGCCCGAGCACTGCAAGCCCGCTGAGGATGGCGGCAAGGGAGATCCCGAGCGCGTCGAGGATCATAGAGCTGAGGCTGCCCGCGATAATGGCGGCGGAGATGATCAGGGAGCGCAGCATCAGGTAGTCTTTGAGGTCGATCGCCTCCTTCATAAAATCGATTGTATGGACCCGCGAGATCTCAAAGGTGATCGCCTGGAGCGTGAAGATGCTGAGCATCACGTAGGTAAAGAGGACGATGTCGACCTGTACCAGCATGTAGACGAGGATCTGCAGCAGGTCGAGGAGGATGACGGAGAGATAGATGTTGTGAATCCGGACGTGCTTGAAAAACGGCTGCACGAAACCGTCCGATGCGCCCAGGAGCATATAGAGACTGATCATGAAAACGGGCAGGTGCGTCCCTTCGAGTTTCGTCAGAAACGGCATCAGCACCCAGTCGATGAAGGTCGTCACGAAGAGGACGGCGGCCTGCAGTTTGAGCAGGCGGCTGCGCCGGAGTTCGCTGAAAAGTTTGCGGTAGTGACGTGTTGGCATACACGGCCTGCTTTTCCCCCGCCCAAAGAGCGGGAGCGGTGATATTTTCGGAATCATACTCTTTTTTTCGGCGTTTGCAACCGGAAAATTCAGGACGCCTGAAACAGGGCTTTTTCAGAGCTTAGAGGGCGTCCCGGCATCCCGAAAAGGAGGGGGAGATCTGCGAAAATGGATAAGCGTTCTGGGCACAGGATCGCGCATGGGAACCATTTACACTATAATGCGCCGCAATGAATAGAAAGATCTTCGCCCTTGCGATTCCGAATATCGTCAGCAATATCTCCGTGCCGCTGGTCTCGGCGGTCGATACGATGCTGATGGGGCACCAGGGGAGTGCCGAACTGGCCGCACTGGGGCTGGTGAGCATGATCTTCGTCTTCCTCTACGGTTCGCTCAATTTCCTGCGCATGGGGACGACGGGCATGACCGCACAGGCTTTCGGGGCGCACGATGCGCGGGGTATCTCCCTGACGCTCTACCGCGCCCTGCTCGTGACGCTGCTCTTTGCGGGACTGCTGCTGCTGTTCCGGGGGCCTCTGGCCTCTACGGCTTTCGCGTTGATGAACGTCGGGACGGGGTACACGGAAGAGGCGATGCGCTACTTCGAGCTGCGTATCTGGACGGCGCCGGCGGTCCTGATGCTCTATGCACTGACGGGGTGGTACTTCGGGATGCAGAATGCCGTGATCCCGCTCGCGGTCACCCTCTGCATCAACCTCGTCAATATCGTGTTCAGCTACTACTTCGTCATGGAGCTGGGATGGGGGATAGAGGGGGCGGCGTACGGCACGCTCATCGCCCAGTACGCCGGGCTGTTCCTCGCGCTGGCGTTTCTGCTGAAGTACAGAGCGCGTCTGCACCCCTATAACCTTTCGGCGATGCTGCAGCGCAGCGAACTGGGGCGCTTCTTGCACGTCAACAAGGATATCTTCATCCGCACGACGGCGCTGACCTTCGTCTTTGCCTTCTTCTACTCCCAGGCGGCCAAAGAGAGCGAACAGACCCTGACGGTGATGATCCTTCTATTGCAGTTCGTCGTCTGGTTCTCCTATAGTCTCGACGGCTTTGCCAACGCGGCGGAGTCGCTCGTCGGCCGTTATTACGGGGCCGGAGCATGGGAGGATTTTCACCGCGTGATCCGTTACCTCTTCGCCTGGGGCGTCGGTTTCAGCCTGCTGTATATGCTCTTTTACGGCCTCTTCGGCGAGGCGATCCTGCATCTCTACACGGACCAGCAACCCATTATCGATGCGACGCTGCCTTTCATGCCCTACGTTGTCGCCATACCGCTGCTGAGCTTTGCCGCCTTTATCTGGGACGGGGTCTTCATCGGGATGACGGCATCAAGAGCGCTGCGCAACGCGATTCTCTACTCGACCGCGCTCTTCCTCGCGCTTTTTTACCTGACGAAGGGAACGGATTTCACCTATGCGCTCTGGATTAATTTCATGCTTTTCTTCCTGTTCCGGGGCGCGGTTCAGACCTGGATGTTTTTACGCAGAAGAGAGGAGTTGGTCTAGCGGTCCCCGTTGCGGGAACCTTTCAGGATCAGAGGTATTTGTGCAGGACCTGGGGGATTTCGACGGAGCCGTCTTCGTTCTGGAAGTTCTCCATGATGGCGACCATCGTGCGGCCGACGGCGAGGGATGAACCGTTGAGGGTGTGGGCGAGCATGTTTTTCTTGCCCTCTTTGTAGCGGATCTTTGCCCGGCGCGCCTGAAAATCGCGGGTGTTGGAGACGGAACTGATCTCGCGGTAGGTGTTCTGCCCCGGCAGCCACACTTCGAGGTCGATCGTCTTCGCGGCACCGAAGCCGAGGTCGCCGGTACAGAGGGTGACGAGGCGGTGGGGGAGTTCGAGGGCCTTGAGCAGGTCGGAGGCGCAGGCGACCATCTCGTCGAAGACGCGGTCGCTGTCGTCGGCCTTGGTGATACTCACAAGCTCGACTTTGCGGAACTGGTGCTGGCGGATGATGCCGCGGGTGTCACGCCCCGCGGAACCGGCCTCCTTGCGGAAACAGGCCGTGTGGCCCGTCATTTTGACCGGGAGGGCCTCTTCGGGGATGATCTCGTCCTGGAAGAGGTTCGTCAGCGGCACCTCGGCCGTCGGGACGAGGTAGAGGTCTTCGCCTTCGGTTTTATAGAGGTCTTCCTCAAACTTCGGCAGCTGGCCGGTGCCCTCCAGCGCGCGGCTGTTGACGAGTTCGGGCACGCTCATCTCGGTAAAGCCGCGTTCGCGGTTGAAGTCGAGCATGAAGTTGATCAGGGCGCGTTCCAGGCGTGCACCCATATCGTTCATCACGGCAAAACGGCTGTGCGCGACCTTGACGCCGCGTTCGAAATCGATCCACCCGTTGGTTTCGGCCAGCTCCCAGTGCTCTTTCGGGGTGAAGGCGAAGCTGCGCGGTTCGAGGATTTTGGCGATTTCGACATTGTCGTTTTCGTCCGCACCGTCCGGGACGTCGGCATCCGGCATGTTCGGGATCCCCATCGCGAGCGCATCCAGGGCCGCCTCCGCGTCGCGCTGCGCTTCCTGGAGTTCGCCGATGCGGGCTTTGTTCGCGTCAAGCTTCGCTTTCAGCTCGCCGACATCCTTCCCCTCCTTTTTATACTGGGGAAAGAGCTTGCTCATCTGGTTCTGCTCTGCCTGGGCCTCTTCGAAGGCGACCTTTGCCGTTTTAAGTTCTTCGTTGCGCGCTTTGAGTTCGTCGATCAGCTCCGGGCTGACCTTTTTGCGCATCAGTGCGGCACTGACGTTTTCAAAATCTTTCTGAAGCAGTTTGAGGTCGATCATCTGGGTCCCTGGTAAGTGGATTGTCCGGGCGGCAGCGGGCTGCTGCCCGCTTTTTGCGCCGTAAAAGTTGTGCAATTATAGCGAAACGGGCTACAATTACGGCATGAACGAAATGACCTATAAACAGAGGCGGGACCGCCTGTTGTCGAAGATGGAAGAGGGGATCGCCGTGCTGGGAACGGCGACGCTGAAGACCCGTTCCAACGACACGGAGTACCCCTACCGTCAGAACAGCGATTTCTTCTACCTGACCGGTTTCGAAGAGGATAATGCCGCCCTCGTGCTGGTCCGCGGCAGCGACACTTACAAGAGTGTGCTCTTTGTGCAGCCGAAGGTCGAGGAGATGGAGCTGTGGACGGGCAAGCGTACCGGCGTCGACGCGGCGAAGGCGCGGTTTGACGTCGACGAGGTCTTCTCTGTCGAGGCGTTCGAGGAGAAACTGCCGGAGCTGATGCAGAACCTGCCGCGCCTCTACGGTGATATCTTCGGAACGGACGCACGGTTCGAAGCGGCACGGGACGCGGCGGACAAACTGCGCCACAAGCGCGAGACGAAACGGCCCGTGATCCAGCTGATCGACCTCACGCAGATGGTGCGGCAGATGCGGCTGCTCAAGAGCGAGGAGGAGATCGCGACGATCCGTGCGGGGCTGGAGATCACGGCGGCGGCGCACCACCACGCCATGGCGGTCTGTACGCCGGGGATGATGGAGTATGCGCTCCAGGCGGAATATGAGTACATGTTTACCAAGAACGGCGCCTACAGCGACGCCTATACGACGATCATCGCCGGCGGGGACCATGCCAATACCCTGCACTACATTAAAAACGATGCGCCGCTTAACGCGGGGGAGCTTGTCCTTATCGACGCGGGGTGCGAATACCGCCACTATGCGACCGATATCACGCGTACCTTCCCTGTCGACGGCCGTTTCACCGAGGCCCAGAAGGAGGTCTATGAAGCGGTCCTTGACGTTCAGCTCGCCGTCATCGCCCAGATCGGGCCGGGGGTTTTCAAAAGCGAACTGCAGAAAAACGCCGAATGGATGCTCTGTGAAAAGATGGTGAAGCTCGGCATTTTGGAAGGGGAGGTCGATGCGCTGATCGAGGCGAAGGCGCATAAAAAGTATTTCCCCCACGGCATCGGCCACTGGATGGGAATCGATGTCCACGACCAGGCCCCCTATTTTGACGGGGAGGGGAATGAGATCGTCCTGGCCCCCGGGATGGTGCTCACCATCGAGCCGGGGCTCTACCTCCCGGCTTCGGATACATCGTTGCCGGAACGGTACCGCGGCATCGGGATCCGGATCGAAGACGACATCCTCGTGACGGAGAGCGGGCACGAGAACCTCAGCGCGGCCGTGGCGAAGTCGGTCGAGGAGATCGAGGCGCGCTGCGCTCAGAACTGATGGAGGGTGTCGTAAACGGCGCCTGAGGGGGTGAGCGTACTGCGCATCAGCTTCAGCGTTCCCTCCAGTTTCCCCGCGATCACCGCTTCTGTGTTCATCTTCTCCCTTTCAAAACAGCCGATGTCGATCTTCTTGTAGCGCATCAGCGTGACGTGGGGAATGTAGCGGCGGTGGGGCGTCATCGCAAAGGCATGGCTCAGCAGGTGATGCCCTTCCACCAGGGTAGGGTGATCGCTCTCGGCGTAGAGGATACGGTTGTGCGCAAATCGGTCGATGCCTTTGATATAGGCATTCGAGAGGGAAAGATCGCAGCCGCGGACGGTTTCGATGACCTGTTCGGGGAGAAAGCGGTCACCCAGGAAGAGCAGCGTGGCGTGCAGGGAGGCTTCCGGGCGCCAGCGCCCCTCTATGCAGGGGGCGAACGCGTCCCGGATGCCGGTGTAGTCGAACAGTGTCGCCGTCTGGGCGAGGAAAAGACGCATTTACATCTTGATCATGTTTTTGAGTGTCGGGAGGACCTCCGGTTCCAGCCCCAGCTCGTCCATCAGCAGGCGTGTAAGGTCGCTGTCCTCTTTTTCCAGGGCCAGCGTCAGGCCGAAGATTTTCCCAAGGCGTCCCGAGTGCAGTACAAGGGCGTCTTCGATGCTGTTTTCGATGGGAAGGCCGTTGAGCGCCGCCTTGAGCGGGACACCGAGGACCGGCTCCATGAGGGAGATCAGGGCCATGAGGCGTGCCCGTTCAAAGAGCTGCTCGTCTTCGCTCTGCAGGCACGTAATGGTGCAGTGCATCAGGTCGATGCGCTGTTCCATCAGGCTGGAAAGAGGGCTTTTGTCCTCCCGGATCGCCTGGCCGCTTTTGGCGAAGATGATGAGTGAGAGCCAGTGCTTGAGCCGCTCGGCACCCATCTTGATAATGATCTCTTCCATCGAACGGTTCGGGAAGGGGCTGTCGAGCGAGAAGGAGTGCAGGTACTGCAGCAGCTGCATCGAGAGCTCGTTGTGGCTGCGCATCTCCTTGGCGATCTGTTCCATGGGGGTGCCGTCGAGGAGCATGTTGTAGATCTTGACGACCCCCATGTGCTTCGGGTCGACACGGTTGTACTCCATGAGAACTGGGGCGCCGCAGGCGAATCCCTGGAAATACCGGAAACCTTTCTCCTTGTAGGCCTCGAGGACCTCGTCGATCTCGATGCGCTCGGCAATGAGCTGCTTGCCCTTGAAGCGTTCGACGATCGCCGGCAGCAGGTCGTTGTCGGTGGCGCTGGCGTCGATCTTGATGAAATCGATATAAGGGAGCAGCGCGTCGTAAATGCCGCCCATCCCCTGTTTCGTGTCTACATTTTCAAGGGCGAAACGGTATCCGAGGTCATAGAGTTTTTTGAGGACTTCCCCTTCCCGCGTCCCCAGCTGTGCATCGGCGGGGAGAGAGAAGACAAAGGGTTTCGGCGGCACCGCAAGCAGGAGATCCGTCAGGAGGACCGACGAATCGATGTTGATAAAGAGGGTATGCCTTTCGGCGGCTTTCTGCAGCCCGATCTGGTTGAGCAGCGCCACGAGCAGGGCTGCGGTCGCGGCCCGCGCATTCTCAAACCCGCTCTCACCGATGCTGTTGCGGTAGAAAAACTCATAGCCGAAGGTGTTCTTATCTGCATCCACGATGGGCTGCCGCGCAAAAGTGTGTGTCGTTTTCATTCTCAAGAACTCCCGTTCACTATTTATTCCTGTGGGTGTTCTTATCTTACCCCAAAATGGAAGTTAATGTTCTTAAATGGGGTTCAGGTCTGCCTACGTTAATATTGCACAGCCTATTTACGAGAAACGGAAAAAGCATGTCCCAACCCAAAACGATTTATCTGAAAGAGTATGAAGCCCCGGCATACCAGATCCTGACGGCAGAGCTGACGTTCGAGATTTTCGAAGAGCATACGCTGGTCATCAACCGCATGACGGTCAAGCGCCGCGGCGACGTGCCGGTACCATTGGTCCTTGACGGTGATGATCTCAAACTGCTCTGCGTCAAGGTCGATGACGTCAAGATCCCCGACGAAGCCTATACGCGTGATGCGGAGGCATTGACGATCTTCGACCCGGGTGCGGAAGCGACGGTTCAGGTCGTCACGAAGATCTACCCGGACCAGAATACGGCCCTCGAGGGGCTCTACCGCTCCGGCGGCATCTACTGTACCCAGTGCGAGCCGCACGGTTTCCGCCGCATCACCTACTTTATCGACCGCCCCGACAACATGAGCATCTTTACCGTCAAGGTGATCGCGGAGCAGGCCGGCTGCCCGGTGCTGCTGAGCAACGGGAACCTGGAAGAGGAGGGGAGCTTCCCCGACGGGCGCCACTACGCCCTCTGGCATGACCCCTTCCCGAAACCCTCCTACCTCTTTGCGCTGGTCGCAGGAGACCTGGGACACATCAGTGACTCCTTTACGACGGCGGAGGGGAACACGGTGGCACTGAACATCTACGTCGACAAAGGCAACGAAAGCCGTGCCGACCACGCCATGCGTTCGCTCAAAGCGTCGATGCGCTGGGACGAAGAGACCTACGGCCGCAGCTACGACCTCTCCGTCTACAACATCGTCGCGGTGGACAGCTTCAACATGGGGGCGATGGAGAACAAGGGGCTCAACGTCTTCAACTCCCACTACGTCCTGGCCGACGAGGAGACGGCGACGGATGCCGACTTCCTGGGGATCGAGAGCGTGATTGCGCACGAGTATTTCCACAACTGGACGGGGAACCGCATCACCTGCCGCGACTGGTTCCAGCTGACCCTCAAAGAGGGGCTTACCGTCTTCCGCGACCAGAGCTTCAGTGCCGACATGCAGTCCGAAGTGGTCCAGCGCATCCGCGATGTCGACATGCTGCGCGAGCGGCAGTTCCCCGAAGATGCCGGCCCGACCGCGCACCCCATCAAACCCGAACAGTACATCGAGATCAACAACTTCTATACGGCGACGGTCTACGAAAAGGGCTCGGAAGTGATCCGTATGCTCAACACTATCCTGGGGGAGAAGGCGTGGCGCGCGGCCATGGATCTCTACTTCGAGACCTTCGACGGCCAGGCGGTGCGGACGGAGGATTTCCTCTGGGCGATGCAGCAGCACAGCCCGATAGACCTCACGCAGTTCGCGCGGTGGTACTCCCAGGAGCGCACCCCCTCGCTCTGCGCGGAGCACTCCTATGATGCGGCCACGGGCAGGCTGACGCTGAAGCTGGAGCAGATCGTCCCTGACGCGGTAGACGGCCGGAAGCAGGAGCCCTACTGCATGCCGCTGCGCCTGGCGCTGCTGGGGCACGGCGGCGAAACGCTCCCGCTGCAGCTTGAGGGCGACACCGCGGCACAGCCGCTGCTCGAACGCGGTATCTTGCTGGTGACCCGTGAAGAGGAGAGCTTCACCTTCGGCGGGCTGGCTTCCGAACCCGCGCTGTCGCTCAACCGTCATTTCGGCGCGCCGGTCGTTATGGAGTACCCGCAGGCGGACGTCATGAACCTGATGCGCTATGACAGCGACGGGTTCGTACGGTACGAAGCGGCCCAGTCCTTTGCGCGTTCGACGCTCGAGGCGATGATGCGCGGCGAAGCGGTCAGTCCCCAGTTCCTGCAGAGCTTCAGCCATATTCTCGAAGACGAATCTCTTGACCTGCAGTTCAAGGCGCAGCTGCTCTCCCTGCCGACGGTGACGATGCTGATGCAGGCACAGCAGAGTGTCGATGTGCACGCCATTCTCGAAGCTTCCGACGCGCTGAAGCGCGAGATCGCCGTGGCCTGCGAGGCGACGATGCGCCGTCTGTACGAGGGGCTTCACCGTGCCGAACACGTGGGACTCGAGGCGGAGAGCATCGGTGCCCGTGCGCTCAAGAACCGCCTGCTCGGCTACCTGATGGCGCAGCAGGATTCGAAGAGCATCGCTGCCGCCCTGGCCCAGTACGAAGCAAGCCGGACGATGACGGACCGTCTGGCCGCACTGCAACTGCTGCACCACGGCGCACCGGCAGCGGCCGAAGCGCCGATGCGCGACTTCTACGCACGCTACAGCACGGATATGCTGGTGATGACGAAGTATTTCAGCGTCATCGCCTCCTCCCCGCAGCCCGATACGCTCTCAAAAGTGCATGCGGCGATGGAGGATGAGGTCTTCAACATCAAGGTCCCGAACCTCGTGCGCGCATTGATCGGAAGTTTTGCCCGCAACCCTTATCATTTCCACGCCTATGACGGCAGCGGCTACGCCTTCGTTGCCGAGCAGATCATCGCCCTCGATGCGATCAACCCGATGATCGCGGCAGGGCTGGCGGGCGCGTACAAGACCTACAACCGGCTGAACCCGCACAGCCGGGCGCAGATGCGCGACGCGCTGGAGAAGGTACAGGCGCACCGGGGCATTTCTAAAAACGTTTACGAGATCGTCGGAAAGATTCTGGCGGGATAGGCGCAGCCGCCCTACGCTTCGTTCCGGCGGATGAGGTGCCGGAAGAGCTGCAGGATGCCGCGGAAGAGAAGCACGATCAGATAGACCGGCAGCGTGTAGAGGAGGGGGTGAAAGTAATTCTCCCTTCCCAGCATCTGCGACAGGCGCGAAGCCGGATCGCCCAGCAGGTCCGGGTGCAGCAGCAGTGACAGTGTGATCAGAAGGAGCAGGAAGAGCACTCCCTCTTTTATCACGTATTTCCGCATTTTCTACATCAACCCCCGCATCATCAGATACCAGTACATCGGTTTGAGCATGTACAGGTCAAAGGCCCACCACGCCCAGCGCGCTTCGCCGACGGCAAGCGGGAAGGAGGGCGCGGCACCGTCGTAGTCGAACTCGGCCAGGATGATTTTACCATACTGCGTTTTGAGGGGACAGACGGTATAACCGTCAAATTTCTCCTTCGGTTCCTTGCCCTCCATCTGCGCCAGCAGGTTGGCGACCATGATCGGCCCGTGGTGGCGGGCACTGCCCCCCGTTTTGCCCAGCGGGATTCCGCAGACATCCCCGATACCGAAGACATTGGGATAGCGCAGGTGCTGCAGGGTGTAGCGGTCCACTTCGAGCCACCCTTTGGCGGAGCCCTTCTGCCACCCCAGCGGCGAGGAGGCGACGGCGTCGGGCGCGCTCATCGGCGGGACGACATGGAGGAAGTCGTACGGCATCTCCACGCGGTCGACCTTGGTGATCATATCGTACTCTTCGAGGTCCTCGTCGTAGTCACCCTGGACCTCGTACTTGTGTTCGAAGGTCGCGACTTTGCCGGCGGCATCGACGGCGACGAGGTTATGGCCGAACTTGTTGGTGATGTTGCCGTAGCGCGGCTGAACCTCTTCGACGAGGGTCTTGTTCACCTCCGGCACGCCGAAGAGGCTGCCGCTCGTCGTCGCAAAGGTGAACGCCGCGCTGAGACCGTCGCGCTTGAGGAAGTCGTCGCTGAGGTAGAGGATCTTCTGCGGGGCGCCGCCGCACTTGATCGGCGTGCCCGGCTGGGTACAGATGACCTTCGGATTCCCTGTTTTCGCCGCGGCTTTGAGATCGTTGAACCACTGCCAGGTGATCGAACCGCCGTCGGCCGTCCCCTTTTCGGGGTCGTTCAGGTAGACACTGGAGATGCCGTTTTGGCCGATCATGTCGGCACTCAGCCCCTCGATCCATTCGTAATGGTACTGCAGGCCCGTTGCAACGACGAGGTAGTCGTAGGCGATCTCCTCGCCCGCACGGGTGATGACCCTGTTGTTGTCGGGATCGAAGGTCTTGACCTCGTCCTTGATCCAGTTGACGTCTTCGGGGATGAACTCCCGGTTCTCTTTGACGATATCATCGAAGGTGTATTCGCCCGCGGCCATAAAGACCTGGCCCGGCTGGTAAAGATGCTTTTCGTTCGGGGCGATGAGGGTGATGTCGGGATCGGAGAGGGCGCGGTGCAGGCGCGCCATCGCCATGATACCGCCCGCACCCCCGCCGACGATAACGATCTTGCCCTTGGCCTCCGAGGCCCGGGCTTCGTTGAAACTGCTGCTGCCGCTGCCGGCAAGGACGCCGGCGGCAATCGGGGAGATCCCCATCAGTTTGAGCGCCTCGCGGCGCGACAGGTTGACCGGAGGCGTGTTGGTCTCCGGGGATTCAAATCGTTTTTTCATATTCATTTATTCCACTCCTTAGGTTCCCGTACCGTACGAAACGGCAGGGGAGGTCGTTTTGACGGTAGCGTCAGTATCGGTAGGTGACGGCCAGCCGCAGGTCCGTCGCCGTGATATCCGTTTTCACAGGGGCCACCCACCCGGCACAGTTGATATTGGGCGTATAGTCGTGCTGGACATAGGTGTAGCGGATCTGCGACGGCAGGTATTTGACGCCGAAGAGGTCGAAGTTCCAGTACGCTTCATAGGCGTTCCCGCGTACAGCGAGCTTGGAGCCTATTGCCGTATCTTCCGCCCAGTTCATCGGCGTCCAGTATTTTGAACCGTGGTTATACTCAAAGCCGAGTCGGCCGCGCTCGGTGAGCATATCCGGGATGATGATCCCGGCCCAGACGGAGCTGCCGCTGCGGCTCCCGCCGTCGGCGGAACCAAGGAGCGTGTAACCGTTTTTGGCGTCGTAGTGCGTATAGGCACCGGAGACGAAGAGGGTCGTCTCATCCAGGAAATCGCTGATCTCTTCGCCGATACCGCTCACTTTCAGCCCGACGGAGAAGAGGTCGGCCGACCCGGATGCCGCCTTGGGGATGTTCCCGTCGAGTTTCATCCCCTTGGTGTTGAAGATATGCGCCCACTGGTACATCACATGGTACTGCCCGTCATCATAGGCGTTCCCCGGCATGACAAAGAAATCGACACTGGTGTCTTCGAGCGTCGTATTGACGTCACCGCCGCTCAGAGCGTAGGGCATGCGTGCACCCGAGACGTCGCCGTAGACGTCCTGCATCTCCCCGCTGTGCGCGCGGCCGAACACGAATTTGGTATAGGCACCGTCGATGAAGCGGCTCCAGTCGAGACGGACCATGGCGCCGTTGACTTCCATATTGGTGATGTGTGCGAGCGGGGAACCGGGGTCGGCTTCGTTTTCCCGGTAATTGGCGAGGAACCCGTTGGTGGAGGGGCGCCGGCCGACCGAGACGCTGACCGGCTGTCCGCCGAGTTCGTCGGAGTAGACGAAATAGGCTTCCTTGATGCGCATGACGGTGTCGGAGGCTTTGGAGCTCGCCGCCCAGTCTTTCAGTGCGGGGTCGGTCACGTAAAGATGGCTGCCCCAGGTGGAGTAGACGGCAAGTTTGCCCTGGAAGGTGAGCCCCTCCGTCGGGGCCGCACCCATGGTCAGGTAGAGGCGGCTGGTGAGCAGCGAAGGGTTGGTCGCATAGGTGTCGGCGTCATTGTTCCGGTAATCGATGACGTCGACGGCATTTCTGAAGTCGAGCCCGAACTTGACATTGTCGTTCGCGCTCTGCGCATTGACCTGGCTCAGTTTTTTGTTGGTGCGCTTTTGCTGTTGCTCGAGTTTTTGCACTTTTTGCATCAGCGCGTCGATCTCCGCCTGCATCGATGCATCGTCGGCGGCAAGCGCGCCGGCGAACAGACTCAACACGGCAGTCGAAAGAAGGGTTTTTCGCATAATAATCCTTTAGGGTAACGGGAATCGGTTGTAAAGAAGCGGGGCCGAAAAGGCGTGGCCCCCCTAGTGAAGTTGTGATGCGGTTAGCAAGAAGGGATGTTTCCGCTGTCGCTGGCGAAGTCGTGGACGAAGTCGTAAAGGTGCTCTTCAAATTTGCTTTTGAACTTGCCGCTTTCAAAGAAACTTTTGCCTTCGGGGCAGGCCTCCGTCATCATTTCGGCGAGGTTGCCGCTCTCTTTAGCCTCTTCCCACTCCATCTGCGTATGTTTCGCCGCGAAGACGGCACCGGTCATCCCGCAGGTCGCTTTGAGCTTCTTCTGATAGAGGCGCTGACCTTTGTCGGCATCGGCGTAGAGGGAGGTTGTGAGGAGGCCAAGGCCCAGCAGTGCGGAGGTAGTGAGTTTTCCAAAAGTTGTCATTTTTTTCCTTTGACGATGAAATTGATGAAAATGAATAGTACTAACGTCAAAATTAAAATAAGATAAAATTAGAATAATTATAATCAATGATTATTTTGTTAATTTCTTCGTCATTTTCCTTAAAGATTAAATGTAAATTTATGAAACATGTTGGAGAATAAGTTAAGCAGAACTTATCAAAGTGATAATTTTGTGACTCCAGGGTCGTAGAATTGTCATGAATGTATTTTTTTGCACTAAAATCTTCGTGAGTTTATGCGATGATAAGAGAAGGAGTAAGCATGGCAAGATTAGTCGTACTCGGCGGCGGTGTTGCCGGCCATACGGCGGCAACATTCGCCGCTAAGTGGCTGGGTAAAGAGCATGAAGTCGTCGTTGTGACACCGAATTCAAAGTGGAACTGGATTCCGTCGAACATCTGGGTTGGCGTCGGTGAGATGACAAAAGAAGATGTCACTTTCGATCTGGCACCGGTTTACGCGAAAGCGGGTATTACCTATAAACAGGCGAAAGCGGTTTCGATCAATCCGGAGGGGGATGCGAATTCCGACAAGCCGTTTGTGACGATCGAATACACGGCGCAGGACAAAGCCGGTGAGAATGAAGATGTCACTTTTGATTATCTGATCAACGCCACGGGTCCGAAACTGAACTTCGGTGCGACTCCGGGGCTGGGCGAAGGCAGCGAGATCGGTACGCATACCGTTTCCGTCTGTACCGCCGACCACGCCGTCCATGCGAGCGAAGAGCTGAACAAGGTCTTCGAGAAAGCGAAAGCGGGTGAAAAGCAGAAGATCCTCGTCGGGACCGGCCACGGTATGTGTACCTGCCAGGGTGCGGCGTTCGAGTACATCTTCAACATTGAACACGAAGCGCGCAAAGCGGGCATCCGCGACAATGTCGAGATCAAGTGGATCTCCAACGAATCCTTCCTCGGTGACTTCGGTATGGGCGGTCTTCATATGAAAGTCGGCGGCTACGTCGTCAGCTCCCGTATCTTTACCGAGTCCCTCTTTGCCGAGCGCGGTGTCGATTACGTGATCGGCGCGCACGTCAACAAGGTTGAAGCGGGTAAAGTCGATTACGAACTGCTTGACGGTTCCACCGGCGAAGAGAATTTCGATTTCGCGATGCTGATCCCGCCGTTTGCGGGTGTCGGCCTCAAAGCCTACAACAAAGCGGGCGAAGAGATCACCGACACGGTTTTCGCACCGAACGGCTTTATGAAAGTCGACGCGGATTACACGCCGAAACCGTACGAAGAGTGGAAAGCGAGCGACTGGCCGCGTACCTACCAGAACCCGACGTACAAGAACATGTTCGCCGCGGGTATCGCGTTCGCACCGCCGCATATCATCTCCAAACCGATGAAATCGCCCAACGGCACGGTGATCAACCCGACACCGCCGCGGACGGGTATGCCTTCGGGTATCATGGGCAAGGCTGTTGCGCACTCCGTCGTCGACCTGATCAAGAACGGCGAGAATGCACACCTGCATGAAGCTTCCATGGCAGAGATGGGTGCGGCCTGTGTCGCTTCCGCCGGTAAAGGGTGGCTCAACGGCCAGGCGGCCGCGATGACCGTCTACCCGGTCGTTCCGGACTTCGACAAGTACCCGGGTACGGGCCGTGATACGGACTATACCTTCGGAGAGATCGGTCTGGCAGGACACTGGATCAAGCACATCCTGCACTACCTCTTTATCTACAAAGCGAAGCTCAAGCCGGGCTGGACGCTGATTCCGGAATAAGAAAGGAGGAGATGAATATGAGACAAGAAGAAGTGAATTTCGCGCTGAATGACAAGTTTAACACCTCGATGATCCCGGGCCGTTTCGCCCGGATGATGCGTACGTGTAAAATCTGGCAGTTCATCCGTTTTGTGATCATCAACATCAAGATGATCATCGTCGTCCGTAAAAGCCACGGATAACACCTGCGGCCCCCGGGCCGTCACATCACCAATTGAACCACTTTAAAGAATCCATCAATGATACAGCCCCTGCTTCAATACCCCGACCCCCGCATACGTCTTATTTCCGGTAATGTCCGTTTTTTCAATGAGACCCTCAAAGACATTATCGCAGATATGACCGACACGATGGAGGCCAACGGCCTCGACGCGCTCTCTGCGATCCAGATCGGCATCCAGTACAACGTCATCGTCCTCAAAGAGGAGGGGAAATATACCCCCTATATCAACGCCCGCTTCCTCAAAGAGCAGGGCAAGGCGGCCGCAGTGGAGCGTTCGACCTATTACGACTTTACGGCGGAAGTGGAGCGCTACACCTCCCTGACGGTCATCTACGAGGATGAGACGGGAGCGATGCATTCGCGTGACGTGGAGGGGGCGTTGGCACGGACCTTCCAGCACCAGCTCGACTACGCCTTCGGCAGCACCTTCGTCGACCGGGTCCCCCGCGCGGTCAAGGCACAGATCGACGCCTACCTTGAACACGGCCTCGTCAAAGAGAGCCGGATGCCCGGCGAAAAGAGCGGCAGCTGCCCGACGGTCTTCGTACGCGACTATATCAAGAAAGCCTACCGCCTGGTGATGCTGGGCGTCCTGCTCAGTTTCCTTGCACCCTTCATGCTCGAAGAACCGGCGGTACAGAGCGTAGCCCTCGCGGACCTTGGCGCCCTGGCCCTCATCTTCGTGCTGATCATCGCCTACTTTTTTTATGCCGAGTACGAGGCGAAAAAGTACAAGCAGTGCACCAGCTGCCAGACGGGCAACATCATCGGAACCTCCGCGATTGCCCTGGGGCAGCTGGCGCTGCTCGGCCTCGGCGTCGTCGCCTGGGTGGCGCCCTGATCCAACCGTTTCCCCCGATGTGCTAAAATCAATTTTTTTAATTTGAATATCGCAGGAGAAGCGTATGCCGTCCGTTCCGCAGCTTCAACGGGTTATTGACCGTTTCAAGGAGGCCAAGGCGACCATTCTGCAGCGCTGGGTCTCCTATGAGGCGGCCGGATCGGTGCTGCGGCGCCACGGGATCGAAACCGACTTTTTTATCCGCCAGTACGCCTCGGGGGTCTACGACTATTTCGAGATGGTCATCCGCGGCGAGATGCAGATCGGCGACTGCCCGGTCATGGCGGAACTGCTCGAATACCTCAAAGACCACGAGGTTACCTCCGACGAACTTTTTATGCTCTGCAGCCACTTCCGCCGTGCAATGGTGGATGTCTCCTACGAGATCGGCGTCAATTCGCAGGAGGTCTACGACGAGATCAGCTACGTCTTCGACCTCAACTTCTCCGGGGTGCTCAAACGCTATACCGAGACGATCTACCAGAAAGAGCGGGAGATCGAGCGCAACGTCAAACTGCTCGAGGAGTACCGCCGGGCCATCGACGAAAGCGCCATTGTCGCCAAAACGGATGCGCAGGGCATCATTACTTATGCCAATGAGAAACTGACACGCGTCTGCGGCTACAGCCAGGAAGAGCTTGTCGGCAGCTCCCATACCATGCTTTACGACCCTGAAATGCCGGGGAGCTTTTTCAGTCATCTGGCGGCGGCCATCAGCGAAGAGGGGGTCTTCAAAGGGACCATCAAGGGGCGGGCGAAAGAGGGGCGGACCTTCTATATCGATACGACGGTCGTGCCGATCACCGACACGCAAAGCGGGGTGACGGAGTACATGGCGATCAGTTACGAGGTCACCGACCTCGTCGTGGCCAAGGAGGAGGCGATCGCGGCGGGGGAGGCGAAGGAGTACTTCCTCTCCAACATGTCGCACGAGATCCGTACGCCGCTCAATGCCATCCTGGGGTTTGTGGCGCTGCTCAAGGATGAAGCGCAGACGGCCAAAGACCGCCGTTACCTCGATATTATCTACAGCAGCGGCGAGAACCTGCTGAGCATTATCAACGATATCCTCGATTTTTCCAAACTGCGCAGCGGCGAGTTCACCGTCGACCCCGTAGCCTTCAACCTGCACCGCACGATCACCCATACCCTGGAACTCTTCGTTCCCAGCGTCAACCAGCAGCATCTCACCCTCACAAGCTTCATCGATCCGCGCATCCCCTACGAGCTGATCGCCGATCCGCTGCGCATTCAGCAGGTGATCTCCAATTTGCTCGGCAATGCCATCAAGTTCACCCCGCCGGGCGGGGAGATCACGGTCGAGGCATACTACACCGACGGGCGGATCAGCATCAGCGTCATCGATACCGGGATCGGGATCGCGGCCAAAGATCAGCGTCACATCTTCGACCCCTTCTCCCAGGCGAGGAACGCGGACCATCCGGCCGCGGGCGGTACGGGGCTGGGACTCTCCATCAGCGCCCAGCTGGTGCGGCATATGGAGGGGGAGATCACGGTGCACTCGCATCCCGGGATCGGGAGTACCTTTACCATCGCGCTTCCCGTCCGCGTCGGGGATGAAACGCGCCCGCTGCTGACGGACCTGGAGTGTATCCGCACCAAACGGCTCGCACTCTACTGCCCCGAGCAGAAATTCGACCCGATGGCGGCGTCGCTCGTGCGCTATCTCCAGAGCTTCGGCGTGGAGATCACGGCGGTGGAGCAGCTTGACGGCAATTACGACCTCCTCTTTTTCTCGGAACACTGTATCGGAGCGCCGGAACGGGATGCACTGCTGAAAGAGGCCTCCCCCAAGGTGGTGTTGATGGATGCCCCCTATGACACCTATGAGAGTGTCAGCGGGGTGACCCCGCTCGTGATGCCGCTGTACTGCGCCAAACTGCAGGAAGTGATCGAAACGGCCCTGACGGGTGACGTCGAACCGGAGCCCAAACGGGACACAGCGGGGGTGCGTTTCGACGGCCACGTCCTGGTCGCCGAGGACAATGAGGCGAATCAGGAGCTGATCGGCACCCTGCTGGGGAACCTCGGGGTGACCTATACGATCGTCGGCAACGGGGCCGAGGCGCTCAAACGGTTCCGCTCTGAGGCGTTTGATCTCGTGTTGATGGACGAGCAGATGCCGGTCATGAACGGCCGGGACGCGGTGAGTGCGATCCGGCATATCGAGAGCCGGGAGCGGCGGCCGCACCTGCCGGTGATCGCCCTGACGGCCAACGTGCTGGGCGGGATCGAACAGCGGCGCATCTATGACGACTTCCTCGGAAAACCGATCCGAATGGAGACCCTGGTTGCTTCCCTCGAACGCTATCTTCCCCGCGCCGAAAGGGCCGATGCGGCGGAGGTGGCGCCTGAAGTGACGGTCCCGGAGCACAAAGAGCTGTGCGAGATTCTGCAGGTCACGGAGGCGCAGCTTCAGATGCTGCTCGGCGTCTACCGGGAGAAGATGATGCAGAGTTTCGGGGCGCTGGAGGAGGCGATCGCCGAGGGGGACCTCAAGCAGGTCGCCCTTTTGGCCCACTCGGTCAAAGGTTCAAGCAGCAATTTCCGTTTCGAGGCGATGACCCGGCTGGCCGAATCGATGGAGTGGGAAGCGCGCGGGGGAAACAGCGCGCTTGATTATGCCGGCGTGCTGAGTGAGATGCGGAACTGTTTCAATGCCTTCGTTGCGGAAAAAAGCTGATTCGTTTTGAAACATTTCATTATTTGGTGAATTTTGTTTTATGTGACATCTGTATGATAACTTTGTAATAAAGTCCTTTTTCACTATAATTATTTTTAATGCACTTTTGATGCACTGATCGAGCTTGTATAAGGGTGGGGATGGAAAGTTACAAAGTCATGATCGTCGAGGACGATCCCGTTACGGCGATGAACCTGCAGATCGCTTTGGAAAACCAGGGGTATGAGGTTGCTGCGACGGTCGATTCATCGATCCAGGCACCCAACAAGATCAAGGTATACGAACCCGACATCGTCTTGGTTGATATCAGTCTTCAAGAAGATGCGGACGGGATCGAACTGGCGAAGTATATCCGCGAGAAACACGCCCTTCCGTTCATCTACCTCACGGCCCACTCCGATGCCAACATCATCGACGAAGCAAAACAGACCGAACCTTACGGTTACATCGTCAAACCTTTCGACCCGGAATCGCTGCATGCGACGATCCAGATGGCGATGTACAAATACCATGTCGAAAAAGAGCGTGAAGAGAATATGGAGGGGCTTAAAAACGACAAGCTCAACCTCGAAAAGCTGCTCTACAACAAGAAGCTCTCCGACAAGCCGATCGTCCCGTTCGGTGACGACTATTACCTCGACATCAGCGTCTGCGAAACATTCTATCATGGCAAGAAGATCAAGCTGACGAAGAAAGAGAACGCTTTCATGCGCCTGCTGGTCGCCCAGCTGGGCCTTGTGGTCAGTTTCGACCAGGCGATCAACTACGTCTGGGAGGAGAAGGGGGCGACGGAGAACAGCGTGCGCACCCTGGTGTGGCGCCTGCGCAACAAACTGCCGACAGACATTATCCAGAACGCTTCGGGGATCGGTTACTATATCGAGGATTGAAGTTTAGGCGCGGGGCAGCGGTTCTTTAGAAGAACCACTGTGTCGTGACTTTGAAGCGTGTATCGGTGTAATCACCGAGATCTTTCCCGTAGGTGTCTTCCTGGAAGACGAGACCGACTTTGGTCGAGTTGCCTCTGAGGTACCAGTTCACCCCTGCCATTTTCGACTCGAGTTCCCAGTCCCCTTTCCCGTCGTATTTGTCCCAGTTTTCGTAGCGGACGAAGGGTGCGAGGTAATTGAGTGCTTCAATGACGTATTCCCCGGTGACGTACCAGCCGCTGGATTTACCGGTTTCGGCCTCGCCCCAGTTCTTGACGACGCCGTCGAACTGGAACCATTCCGCCTGCACAAAGGCGCCTTTGTAGTGTGCCGACATCTCGAGGTTGATCAGCTCGTGGTCGATGGTCTGTGAGACATTGCTGTCGGCATACTCGATGCCGGGGCTGTTCCAGTAGGAGGCGCCGATTTCGAAGTGCTTGCCTTTGCCGAAGTAGGTTTCGGTCCGCTTCGTCTCTTCCCAGCCGTCAAACGGAGAGAGGACGACCTTCCCGCCGTAGAAGAAGCTTTTCTGGTTGAAATCGTCCCCGTCGAAGCTGCTGCCGCCGGCGTCCTTGAACTTGCCGGAGTAGACACCGTCACCGAAGGCGACCTCGTAATAGATCTTCTTCTTCCAGTCCCCGTACATTTTCGCATTGGTCCCGCGGCGGTTGTGGGTGATGTACTGCGCCGCTTCATCCGCGACGTGCGGGCGGTCATAGTGCAGGACATAGGCTGATTTGACGGTCTCGGTACGGGACACGTCGATCTTGCCGCGGTAGAGGCGGAAGTTCACCAGGGATGTCCCGAAGGGCTTGCTGATCTTGAGGTATGCATCGCCGACATTGAACTTCTGCTCGCCGTCGTCCTGGTAGTTGGCCTTGTCGTTGCGGATATCCATTGTGAATGAGACGTTTTTGCTGAAGCCGGCAGCGGCTTCGAAACGCGTCCGGCGGAGGTAGGCGTCCCAGTTGTTGGTGTCGCTCTTCGCCGCGTCTTCATAATCACGCTGGTAGTTCTCGAACGTGCCCTGGATGCGGACCCCGAGTTTGAGCCACATGTCCGGGTTGTCCGACGCCGTGAACTTCATGTTCGGCGCGGTCTCCTGGCCCAGCAGGAATTCCGGGGAATCCTTTGCAATAACCGTCGTCTTCTCTCCGGACGTTTCAAGGGTGTTCGCATCGACGAACTCACCCATCTTGACACGGTTCTCGCCCGGCTGAGTAAAGACCTGTCCCGTCGTCGGATCACTGTAAAGCGTGGTGGCGTCGGCAGATGCGACCGTACTCAGTGTCAGTGCGGCAATCGT
Organism: Sulfurimonas sp. HSL-1656; assembly: GCF_039645585.1. NCBI lineage: Bacteria > Pseudomonadati > Campylobacterota > Epsilonproteobacteria > Campylobacterales > Sulfurimonadaceae > Thiomicrolovo > Thiomicrolovo subterrani. Next base: position 1,972,033 of record NZ_CP147915.1, on the reverse strand, counting down.
TGAGAGAACGATGTGTTTCATTGTTGTGCTTCCTCATTCATTAAGTTGTGTGAATTGTAAAGCAGCTTGGTTACATAAAGATTACAAAGCCGTATCCTTCTGTAACCATAGAGCAACGGTGGCGTAACCATAATGCGGCGTCCGGTGGGATGAACCGTATCCGGTCCAGTATAGCACACGGAGAATACCGGAAGTGACATGGTTTGGTGGTGTACGGCAGAGAGAAAAAGGTTGATTTAGCGTGGATGGAAGGGGGAACGGCGGCGCGGGGCCGCCGGATAAAGGCGCGTGTAACCGCCCGGATTATTTGATGTTCGTTGTCCAGTATTCGCGGATCATCTGTTTCGTGCTTTCGGGCAGCGGGATGTAACCGAGTTTCTTGGCGCTCTCGTCGCCCTGCTTGAAGGCGTAGTCATAGAAGGCGGTTACCTTCTTGTTCATGCCCGCCTTCTCTTTGGGCAGGAGGATGAAAGTGGCCGCGACGATCGGGTAGGAGGTGTCGCCCGGCTGGAGTGCCAGCAGCGCGTAGAAGTTGTCCTCTTTCGTCCAGCTGGCGTACTGTGCCGCCGCCTTGAAGTTCTCCTCGCGGGCCGTGACCCACTTGCCGTTCGCCGTCTGCAGCGTCGCGGCGGCGAGGTGGTTCTTCTCTTTGTAGGCGCTTTCGATGTAACCGATGGTGAAAGGCGTCTGTTTGAGGAGGTTGGAAACCCCTTCGTTGCCTTTGCCGCCCATACCGACGGCCCAGTCGATCGCCTTGCCGGCACCGTAGGTGTTCGCCCAGTTCTCGGAGCTCTTTGTCAGGTAATAGGTAAAGTTGTACGTCGTGCCTGATCCGTCGGAACGGTGGACGACGATGATCTTTTCGTTCGGGAGCGCCAGCCCTTTGTTCTCGGCGGCGATCGCCGGGTCGTTCCACATCGTGATCTTGCCGGCGAAGATGTCGGCGACCAGAGTGTTGGAGAGTTTGAGCGCTTCGTCGGCGATGCCCGGAAGGTTGTACGAGACGACGATCGCCCCGATCACGGCCGGGAACTGGAGCAGTTTCGCCTTGGTCAGCTCCTTGGTCGTGAGCGGCTTGTCGGAGGCACCGAAGTCGACGATACGGTTCGTGATCTGCTTGATCCCGCCGCCGGAACCGATGGACTGGTAGTTGACACGGCTGCGGGTCTCTTTGCCGTAGTTGAAAGCCCAGTCATAATAGAGCGGGGCGGGGAATGAAGCGCCCGCGCCGCTGATCTTGTCGGCTGCAGATGCAGAGGCCAGTGCAAGCGATGCAAGTGTCAGGGCAGTTGCGATGCGTTTGAACATAAACGATCCTTCGTGTTGTGATGGCCGAATTGTAGAATCGCACGGTTACAAAATGATTACACTCCATTTTCCGGGCGGCGGGGATTGTAACCTTTATGTTACCTAGCCCCCGTATAATCCCGCCCGTCATTTATTTATAAAACACGGCTGCCGCGGCCCGGGGATACCGGCACGCTAAGGAGTTGTGTTACACTATCTGAAATAAAGTAAGGATGAGCATGCTTCCACGCTACGAAACAAAGTTGCGCGAGATACAGGGGATGGTCGCCGAGATCATTCATAAAGAGGTCACAGCAAACCGTATGGCCCTCGAGGCGTACAGCGCCAAGAATGCGGACGGTTTCGAAGCAGCGACGGAAACATTGAAGATGATCGAGAGCGACGGCAACACCGTCGACAACGAGATCGTGAAGACCTTTGCGCTGTTCGGTCCGGAGGCCCAGGAGCTCCGCGGGCTCGTGGCCTACCTCAAGATGACCAACGAACTGGTCCGCATCGCCGAGGGGACGAAAAAATATGCCCGCCGCATCCGTGAACTGATGCAGACCGATTGCAACCTCGAACCTTTCGACAACGCCATTATCCAGCTGCACAAGAGCGTCGTCAACGCCTTAACCAGCATCTATGAGTGCGTGTCAAAGATCGACTCCTGCGATGTCGAGGAGACCTACCGGAAAGTGATGGTCGAAGAGAGCAAAAACGACGACCTCTTCGCGATCCTCGAAAAAGATATCATGTCCCTGATCATCTCCGAGCATGAGCTCTCCGCATCGTATGTTCGGATGCTGGGGACGCTGCGCAAGCTCGAACGGGTCTGTGACCGTGCCGTCAACGTTGCCAACCTGCTGATGTTCGAACACAAAGGCGGGAAACTTCAGAGCTATTGAATAAGGGAGTGGGAAACGCGATGCAAACGACGATAGTCATTGTTGAGGATGAAGAGGACCTTCTCGAACTCATCGAGTACAATCTGGAGAAAGAGGGGTTTGAGACGATCGGATTCCTGAACACGAAAAACGTCCGCCGCGTGCTCGAGGAGGAGTCGGTCGACCTGATGATCATGGACCGGAACCTGCCCGGTGCGGAGGGGAGCGAATTCGTCGCGGGGCTGCGCAAGGAGGGGATCCAGACCCCGGTCATCTACCTCAGTGCCAAAAACAAAGAGAGTGACATCGAAGAGGGGTTCATGCGCGGCGGGGACGACTATATGACCAAGCCCTTCAATATGAAAGAGCTGCTGCTGCGCATCAATGCCGTGCTTCGCCGGACCAAGGGCAGCCCTTCCGAGGGGGTCGTCGCCTACCGGGACATCCTGCTCAACCTCGCCTCGCGGGAGGTGACCATCGAGGGGAGCCCCGTCACGCTCACCAAGCTCGAATTCGACCTGCTGCATACGCTAATCTCCAACCAGAACGTCGTCCTCGACCGGGACTACCTGCTTGAACATGTCTGGGGAGGCGATGAGGTGTACCAGGACCGCACGGTCAACGTCGCGATCAACCGCCTCAAAGAGAAGATCGACCCGGACAAGAGCAAAGAGTACATCAAAACGGTACGCGGAGTAGGGTACACACTTTGCTGAAAATCCACCACTCTTTCGTACTCCAGTTCCTCGGCATCTTCGCGCTGATGGGGGTTATTGCCTCGTTTGTGGGTTACTTTACCCTCAAAGAGTCCGTCATCAGCGACTACGAGGTACGTCTCAAGCAGGAGATCGGGCTGATCGAGTCCACCCTGCATTACGTTCCCAGCCTTGACGCCTATATTGCGGAGACGGCACCGCGGATCGGCAAACGCATTACCGTGATTGCCTCCGACGGCACGGTGGCCGCAGAGAGCGATGCCAACCGTGAAGAGATGGAGAACCATGCCAACCGCGAAGAGGTCATGGCCGCCGCCAAAGGGGAGTTCGGCCAGGCCGTCCGCTTCTCCCATACTATCGGCATCGATTTTCTTTACGTGGCCAAGCGCATCGTCTGGCAGGGGCGCTCTTATACGCTGCGCATCGCCGTCAGTCTGCAGAAGGTGCTCGACGACTTCTATAAGCTGCTCTACCGGCTGGCGGGCGTCCTGGCCCTGCTGCTGCTCGTCGTAGTTTACCTCGCGGTGCGGATGAGCCGCAAGATCCGGTACGACATCGCCCAGCTTTCGGCCTACCTCGAAGAGATCAGCGACAAGAACTACAAGGCGGTCGTCAAACCGCGCTATTTCACCGAGTTCCTGCAGATCTCGCTGCTGCTCAAGAACCTTGTCAAGAAGCTGGCCAAGCGGGAGCGGCAGAAGCGCAAGTACACGGCGCGGCTGCGCCTCATCAACAAGCAGCGCAACGATATCCTCTCGGCGATCAGCCACGAGTTCAAGAACCCGATTGCCTCGATCGTCGGTTACGCGGAGACGCTCCATGACGATCCGGAAATCGACGGCCGGATCCGGCAGCGCTTCTTGCAGAAGATCACGGCCAACGCCCAGAAGATCTCGACGATGCTCGACCGCCTGTCGCTCTCCGTCAAGCTCGAGAACAACGACCTGGCCCCGGCGAAGAGCCGGTTCGACCTCTGCGACCTGGCGACCGAGTGTGCAAACAATATCGGGAAAAAGTACACCGACCGGACCCTGGACGTCTCCTGTCCCCCCAGCAGCGTCGAAGCGGACCGCACGATGATCGACCTGGTCGTCACGAACCTGCTCGATAACGCGATGAAATACTCCGAAGGTGCGGTGACACTGGAGATCGTGGACGGGATGCTCTGGGTCCATGACCGGGGGATCGGCATCGCCGCAAAGGAGCTTGACCGTATCAGCAGCAAGTTCTACCGTGTCGACAAGAACACCTGGGACAATTCGATGGGACTGGGGCTCTCCATCGTCAGCTACATCCTGGCCCTGCACAACACGAAGCTTCAGATCAGCAGCGTGGAAGGGGAGGGCTCCTCGTTCGGATTCAGCCTCGCCCCCCTCCTGCCGGGTGCCGCTTCGGATACCGCGCCGGCAGCCGACGTCCCACTGCTCTGAAGCCCCTTGCCTGCGGGCTTTACCGCCTATATGTAATGTTTCTGTAACCTTTGTAGCTTACCATTGCGCCCACCATATTAAGGGCATCTAAGCCCGATGAAGAGAGAGAAGTTTGACACTACTGATTGACAAACTGTTTGCGAACGCGACCCGCTTTGTCGCGGTGGCTATTTTGCTGCTCGTCGCCTGGATTTTTACGGTGCTTTTTCAGCACTCCACAGAGGCGATCGCCGCGTTCGGGTTCGATTTCATCCTCCAGGACAAATGGGCGCCGAACCTGGAAAAATTCGGCGGGTTCGCCGCGATTGCCGGTTCGGTCATCTCGACTTTCCTGGCGATGCTGTTCGCGGTCCCGGTCGCGATCGGGGTGGCGATATTTTTGAGCGAGATCGCCCCGGCGAAACTCAAATCCCCCGTCGGGGTCTCCATCGAGCTGCTGGCGGCGATCCCCTCGGTTATCTACGGGATGTGGGGGCTTTTCTATTTCGTGCCCATCATCCGGGACATTTTCGGGGGACTCGGCATCGGGATGCTTACCGCGGGGATCATCCTCGCGATCATGATCCTGCCGTTCATGGCGGCGGTCACCCGCGACGCGATGAACACGACGCCCGACATCCTCAAAGAGTCGGCATACGCCCTGGGGGCGACGAAGTGGGACGTCATCAAGGATGTCGTCATCCCTTACGCCAAGGCGGGGATCATCGGTTCGCTGATCCTGGCCCTGGGCCGTGCCGTCGGCGAGACGATGGCCGTCACCTTCGTCATGGGGAACGTGCACAAGATCTCGCTGGACATTACCGCGCCGGCGACGTCGATTCCCGTCACCCTTGCCAATGAGTTCACGGAGGCCGATACGGATCTCTACTTCTCGAGCCTCTTCGAACTGGCGCTGATCCTGATGGTGATGAGCTTCGTCATCATCGCGCTGGCCAAGTTCTATTTTCTGCGCCGTACAAGGAAAGTGAAATGACCGCGATTGAAAAACGCCTGCTCGTCAACAAGATCGTTCTCGGGCTTTCGAGCCTCTCGGCCCTGATCGGGATCGGGTTTCTCTTCTGGATCCTCTACGTCCTCGTCGCCAACGGCATCGACGCCATCAACTGGAACATCTTCATCTTCGAAGGGGCGCCTCCTGGCTACGAGGAGAGCGGTCTGCGGCAGGCACTGATCGGCCAGCTGATCCTGGTCGGTGTGGCGACCGCCGTCGGCGTGCCCCTGGGCATCCTGGCCGGGACCTACCTCAGCGAGTACGGGCAGAAGTCGAAGCTCGCGGAGATCATCCGCGACATCTCCGACATCATGATGAGTGCGCCGAGTATCGTTATCGGCTCTTTCGTTTACGCCATCATCGTCCTGCCGATGGGCCATTTCAGCGGCTGGGCCGGCGTCGTGGCGCTGGCGATCATCATGATCCCGATCATTCTGCGCACGACGGACGATATGCTGCAGCTGGTCCCCTCGACCCTGCGCGAGGCGGCCTTCGCCCTGGGCGCACCGAAGTACAAGGTGATCATGCAGGTCGTCTACCGCGGTGCGAAAGCGGGGGTCCTCACCGGTGTCCTGCTGGGGATCGCCCGTGTAGGCGGGGAGACGGCACCGCTGCTCTTTACGTCGTTCAACGACAACTTCCTCAACTACGATCTCAGCGAGCCGATGGCGTCGCTGACCGTGACGATGTTCAACTACGCGACCAGCCCCTATGAGGACTGGCAGAAGATGGGATGGGCCGCGGCGTTCATCCTCTCGATGTTCATTCTCGGCCTCAACATTCTGGGCCGTCTGATCCTACTCAAGAAAAAAGGGAGATAGCCTATGGCGACCGTAATCGACATTCCGTCCGAGAAGGCGATCGAAGTCAACAATTTCAGTTTTACCTATGCCGGTGCCACGTCACCGAACCTCAAAAACATCTCCATGCCGATCGCGAAAAACGCGGTGACGGCCCTGATCGGGCCTTCGGGCTGCGGGAAGACGACCCTGCTGCGCTCGTTCAACCGCATGCACGACCTCTACCCGGGGAACCAGTATGACGGCAAGATCATGTTCGAAGGGCGCAATATCGTCGAGAGCAAAGAGGACCTGATCAACCTGCGCATCAAGATCGGGATGATCTTCCAGAAACCGACGGCGTTCCCGATGAGCATCTTCGACAACATCGCCTACGGCATGCGCCTGCAGGGACTCAAAAACAAGACGGAGCTCGCCGACCGCGTCGAGAAGGCGCTGCGCGACGCCGCGATCTGGGACGAGGTCAAGGACCGCCTCAAGCACGATGCGAATGGTCTCTCCGGCGGCCAGCAGCAGCGCCTCTGTATCGCCCGTGCCATCGCCGTCGAGCCGGACGTCCTGCTCTTCGACGAACCGACCTCGGCGCTCGACCCCATCTCCACCCAGGGGATCGAGAAGCTCGTCATGGAGCTGCGCGACCGCGTCACGATCATCATCGTCACGCACAACATGCAGCAGGCGGCCCGGGTCAGCGACTATACGGGCTTCATGTACCTGGGCGAGCTGATTGAGCTGAACAAGACCGACGAGATGTTCGTCACCCCGGCGGAAAAACTGACCCAGGAGTACATCAGCGGCAAGTTCGGCTGATCATCTTCTTCAGCAGAGAGCTCACACCCCGCGGGTACTTCTTCCAGGGCGCGCGCAGTTGAACTGCGCTTTCTTTCGTTTAACTTCTTTTCTAAAATATATTTTTTGATTTTATTGCTGTTGTCTACGGTGCGGGCGCACCGGTTAGCGGATCATGTAGCCGATGCCGCGGACGGTTTTGATGTAGTCTTTGCTTTTGTCCGGGTCGATCTTCTCTTTGAGGCGGTTGATGGCGACGTTGACCGTGCGCCCCTGGTAGCTGTCGCTTTTCCCCCAGACGCTTTTGAGAAGGTAGTCGCGCCGCAGCACGGTGGTGCGGTTCTCGATAAAGGTACGCAGCAGGTTGAACTCCAGTTTGGTCAGTTCGACGGGCATGCCGGCGATGAAGGCTTCGCGCGAATGCAGGTGCAGCTCGATGTCGCGGTAGGTGACGATCTGCTCCTCTTCCTCGCCGCGGGTGCGGCGCAGGACCGCTTTGATCCGCAGGATCAGCTCATCGATTTCAAATGGCTTGGTGATGTAGTCGTCGCCGCCCCGGAGAAACCCCTCCTGCACCTGGGCACTGCCGTCTTTGGCCGAGAGGAAGATCACCGGGGTTTTCAGCCCCTGGTAGCGCAGCATCGCGATATATTCGCTTCCCTCGACATCGGGAAGGTTACGGTCCATGAGGATCAGGTCGACCGGCTCTTCGGTCAGGACCTGCTTGACATTTTTCGTATTGGTGAAACCGACAACGTCGAAGCCCTCTTTGCCCAGTCTGTATTCCAGGAGCTCAAGAAGATCAGTATCGTCTTCAACGATGGCAATCGTAGCTTTCATAGCTTGTACCTTGTGCAAATTAATGTTTATAGCACGGAACCTTATTAAAAGGACATTACGTTTCGGTTACATAAACAATACTCCCCCACCAAAACAATGTAATCATTCAGTGATCTTGCTGTGCAGGGGCTGTAACAAAACAATTTTACACTTCCGCCATCTTTTACATACGGAGAACATTTATGGCCCTTTCACAAAACACATCCGCAATCGCCCTGAGCGCTGCGACAGCCATTCTTCTGACTTTCTCAGGCTGCGGCGGCGGCGGCGGCAGTACAGGAACCACTGTCAACACCGATACGAACACGACAACAGATACGAATACGACGACAACAAGCACGCTTCTTTACGATGGTGCGGGCGCGGCGGACATCGAGGCACGTTACACAGCGAACGATTCTACTTACAGTGCAGTACCGGCTCCGGCATACGATGCTGCGAACATCAGCGTACTGACCGGCGACATCACGGTTGACACGACGCTGACGGCGGACAAGCAGTGGGACGTTCAGGGCCTGGTCAAAGTTAAAAACGGCGCGACGCTGACGGTTGAGCCGGGTACGGTTGTCTTCGGTGACGCCGGTGCGAACTACATCGTCATCACACAGGGTTCCAAGATCATCGCAGACGGTACAAAAGCCGATCCGATTATCTTTACTTCCAAGGCTGCACTGCAGGATCCTTCAACGGCTGACGTCGGCCAGTGGGGCGGTCTGACCGTTCTGGGTGCGGCACCGACAAACCACGCCAGCCCGTTCTACGAGGTTGACGAGACGGATGCGGATTTCGCATTCGGTAACGCGGTAGCGGGTGCAGGTGATGCGAACGACAACAGCGGTATCCTGCGCAACGTTTACATCATGAACTCCGGTTACACGGTCGCAACAGACCTCGAGATCAACGGTCTTTCACTGGCAGGTGTCGGTGCAGGTACACTGATCGACGATGTTACGGTTATCAACTCCTCTGACGACTGTATCGAGATCTGGGGCGGTACGGTTGACGTGAGCAACCTGGCGATGATCAACTGCCAGGACGACAGCTTCGACCTTGACTACGGTTACAGCGGTCACGCGACGAACATCTTCGTCCAGCAGAAAGAGATTGCTCATGCTGGTTTCGAGATCTCCAGTGGCGGTGACACTCCGATGACGACGGCGAAGATCTCCAACTTCTCCATCAACAAGGTCAACGGAAGCGACGAGGGCGGTATCTACATCAAAGACGATACAACGGCTCCGGCATTCGTCAACGGCCTGATCAGCACGCTCGGTGCAACGGACGCGGCTTTCCATACGAAGAAACTCTTCTCGGCGACACAGAAAGCGGTCATCGCATTTAACGATGTAACCGTACGTGCGGAAACGCTCTACGACGGTGCCGGTGCAGCGGACATCGAGACGCGTTATACAGCCAACGATTCTACTTACAGTGCAGTGCCGGCTCCGGCATACGATGCGGCGAACGTCATGGCTCTGACCGGCGACATCACGGTTGACACGACGCTGACGGCGGACAAGCAGTGGGACGTTCAGGGCCTGGTTAAAGTCAAGAACGGTGCAACGCTGACAGTCGAAGCGGGTACGGTTGTCTTCGGTGACGCCGGTGCGAACTACATCGTCATCACACAGGGTTCCAAGATCATCGCCGACGGTACGAAAGCCGATCCGATCATCTTTACTTCCAAGACGGCACTGCTCAGCCCGGCGGCAGGAGACGTCGGCCAGTGGGGCGGTCTGACCGTTCTGGGTGCGGCACCGACAAACCACGCCAGCCCGTTCTACGAGGTTGACGAGACGGATGCAGATTTCGCATTCGGTAACGCGGTAGCGGGTGCAGGTGATGCGAACGACAACAGCGGTATCCTGCGCAACGTTTACATCATGAACTCCGGTTACACGGTCGCAACAGACCTCGAGATCAACGGTCTTTCACTGGCAGGTGTCGGTGCGGGCACTATTGTCGACGATGTCACGGTCATCAACTCTTCCGATGACTGTATCGAGATCTGGGGCGGTACGGTAGACGTCAGCAACCTGGCGATGATCAACTGCCAGGATGACAGCTTTGACCTTGACTACGGTTACAGCGGTCATGCAACGAACATCTTTGTCCAGCAGAAAGAGATTGCTCATGCTGGTTTCGAAATCTCCAGTGGCGGTGACACTCCGATGACCATGGCGAAGATCTCCAACTTCTCCATCAACAAGGTCAACGGAAGCGACGAAGGCGGTATCTACATCAAAGACGATACGACGGCTCCGGCATTCGTCAACGGTCTGATCAGCAGACTCACCGACACGGATGCAGCCTTCCATACGAAGAAGCTCTTCTCAACATTACAAAAAGCGACTATCAGCTTCAAAGATGTTACTGCAAAGTAACCTTTGAGCCCTCCGGGAGCCCCTGCAGGGGTTTCCCGGCCCCTTTCTTCCCCTTTTTCCCTCCCATTTATCTCAAAATGTTTCCGTAATGTTACCTAACGGTGACGATGACGTAACGCAAACTCTGTACCCTTCGCCTATCTTTTTTATGTGGGGTATGTATGGTACCGAATACGATAAAACTCTGGCTGGCCGGTTCGCTGATCGCAGCGTCAACACTCGCAGCAAGCACCGAAGAAAACATGGCGGCTTCCTTGATGAAGCTGCGTGCAGAAGTCGAACAACTGAACACGCAGATTCAGGAAGAAAAAGATGACACGAAAGCGACAATGCGTTCGCTCGTCATCGAAAAGAATGAACTCGACGCAACGATCGGGCGCGAAAACCTGAAGATCAAGCAGATCGAGCAGGAGATCGAGAAGGTCCGCAAGCAGATCACGGCGGCAAGCAAGAACAGCGAAGGGATCAAACCCGTTGTCGTTGCCGCCATCGCCGACCTCAAAGCGCAGATCGCTTCCGAGATTCCTTTCAAAACGGCAGAGCGCCTCGACGATGTTACGCGGATCGAGACACAGATGAACGAAGGGCTTATCACGCCGCAGAAGGCACTGGCCCAGGTCTGGAACAGCTACGCGGATGAAGTGCGTATGAGCAAGGAGAACGCCCTGTTCAAGCAGACGATCAAGCTCGACGGTGAAGACCGCCTGGCAGAGATCGCGCGTCTGGGCAGCATCATGATGTTCTTCAGAACACCGGACGACCGTGTCGGCTATGCGGCCAAAGACGCCAACGGCTGGTTCTATAAAGAGTCCGTCAGCAAGACCGAACAAGAGCAGATCATCGCGCTGTTTGACGCGATGCAAAAACAGATCCGCACCGGCTACTTTACCCTGCCGAATGCCATTGCGACGACGGAGGTGAAATAATGAAACGTATTGTCCTTATCCTGATGATGGCGGTACTTTCCCTCTCCGCCGCGACAGAAACAGAACTGCAGCGCGCCTATGCCAAAGAGTTCGCGTTCCTTAAAGCCCAGAAAGAGATGCTCCAGAAGCGCCTTTCACAGGTGAAAAAAGAGGATGCGGCCCGTATCGCGTCCGCGAAAAATGAGATCGCGTCACTGCAGAACGAGGTTCTGGTCAAAACACAGAGCTCCGACCGTCTGGCCGAGCAGCTTTTCCGCTCCCAGCAGAATGCGGAGAGCATCAGCGACGATACGGCACTGCTTGAGTCCGTGGCACTGCAGGGACAATCCTCCCTCGCCCCGTACGGCATCAAGCTGGCGATCGACAAAGAAGATTACCCGACGACCCTGCAGCAGCTTTTTGCATCGACGCTGACACTCGGCCGTGAACTCTCATCTGTCCGCGTGACCGAGGGGAGCTTCTACCTCAAAGACGGTACGGAGCAGAAAGGCAAGCTTGTCATGGTCGGTAACATCGCGACTTACGGCGTTGCCGAAGGCGCATCCGGCGTCCTGGTACCGGCAGGCGGCGACAAGCTGAAACTGTGGGATGCCCCGGCATCTGCAGCGACAGCGGCGGCACTGGCCCAGGGAGAGACACCGGCATCGCTTGAGATCTTCGTCTATGAGAACGTCTCCAAAGAGGTTGAGGACAAAACGGAAAAAGGACTGATGGATGTCATCGAGTCCGGCGGCGTCATCGGCTGGGTCATCGTGGTCATGGGCCTCTTTGCGTTCCTGCTCGTCGTCCTGCGCAGCTTCTTCCTCAGCGGCGCCGCGTCCAAAACGCTGCCGGTCGCCAAAGAGACACTGGTCGAGCTCAAATCCAAAGGGGTTGAAGCGACACTGGAATTCCTAAAAAGCCGCAAAGGGGCAGCAGCCCGCGTCATGAAGGCGACGGTCCGTAACCTTGACCGCGACCGCGAGCATATCGAGGATATCGTCGCCGAAGCCATCATGCACGAAAGCGAACGCCTCGACCGTTACGGCTCGGCCATCATGGTCGTCGCCGCCGTCGCACCGCTGCTGGGTCTTCTGGGTACGGTTACCGGGATGATCGCAACCTTCGACATCATCACCGAGTTCGGTACGGGTGATCCGAAACTGCTCTCCGGCGGTATCTCGATCGCGCTCGTTACCACGGAGCTGGGTCTGATCGTGGCGATCCCGCTGCTGCTGCTGGGCAATATGCTCAACGGCTGGGCGGAGCGTATCAAAGACGGTATGGAGCAGTCTGCGCTGCACCTGATCAACGAGTATAACAAGCTGAAGTAATGCAACCGGCACTTCAAAACCTTTTCGGCCAGTTCGATGTCTACATGCAGAGCGGCGGCTTTGTCATGTGGCCGCTGTTCGTCCTGGTCATCGTCCTGTGGTATGCGCTGGGCTACCGTTTCCACGCCATCAAGCGCGGATCGGAAAAAAGCGTCCGCGTTCTGATCCGTAAATTCGATTCGGGCAAGCGCGAAATCCCCCGCGGGCTCATTGACGGCGCCGTCGTCGATGCGCTCAAGATCACTAATGAGGGCTACCGCGGTACGGTCGGACGCGAACTGATCGAGGACGCGTTCTACCCCTACCGCCAGGAGCTGAAAAAATACCGCAAGACGGTCAATACGATCGTCATGGTCGCCCCGCTGATCGGGCTTCTGGGTACGGTTGCCGGGATGATCGAGACCTTCGATTCGCTCGGCAGCATGACGCTTTACAGCCAGGGCGGCGGGATCGCCGCCGGTATTTCGCAGGCGCTCTTTACGACGCAGCTGGGGCTCGTCGTCGCCGTACCGGGCCTGGTCATCGGCCGTCTGATCGACCGCCGCTCGAAGATCATGGAACTCGAACTGGAACAGATCAAAGACATCGTCTGTTCCGAAGAAGAAGGAAAATAAATGCGTTTTAGACAGAAAAAAGAGCTGGATCAGGCCGTCGATATCTCGCCGCTGATCGACATGGTATTCATTCTGCTGATCTTTTTCATGGTCAGTACGACCTTTGTCAAAGACATGAAGCTCGACCTTGAACGTCCGGGGGCCTCGTCGGCTTCACGGGCATCAAGCAAGGTGATCAAGGTCTACCTCGACAACCAGGCACAGGCGTATATCGACAACCAGCCCATCAAAGTCTGGGCGCTCCAGAGCAAACTGCGGGATATGCTGCGCACCTCTACGGAGAAGTCCGTGCTCGTCGTGACCGATGACACGATCGCCGTGGAAAAACTGATCGAAGTCGTCGACCAGTGCCGCCTCTCCGGTGCCAAAGACGTCGCGGTCGCCACGAAAAAAGAGGTCGGTTAAGGTGCGTACCGCTTCCCCGCTGAAAAAGCATGCGCTCGCACTGCTGTGGAGCGTCTTCGGTCTCTTTTTCGTCTTTATCGTCGTGATCGAGATGAACAACGAGGGGGCGACGGAACCGCCGAAGAAGAAGATGGCCTCGGCGCAGTTCGATATGCAAAAAGTTGCCAAACCGAAACCGAAGCCCAAACCGAAGCCGAAGCCGAAACCGAAAAAGGTGAAGCCCAAGCGCGCCGCCCCGGCACCGGATCTGAGCTCACAGCTCTCCGGCCTCGATACGGGCCTCGAAGCGTTCCAGGCGGATGACCTGCTCAGCGACGATGCGCTGCTCGGCGATGTCGGCAAGGATATGGTCATGACCGACGATACGGTCGACCAGGCGCCGCAGCCCTCCCGCCGCACGCCGATCGAGTATCCGAAGAAGGCGCGCAAGATGGGAATCACGGGCTACGTGCTGATGAACCTGCTGATCAACAAGCAGGGGCGTGTCGAGAAGGTCAAGGTGCTCGAGAGCGACCCGGCCGACACCTTTGATGATGTTGCCGTCGCCGCCGTCAAGAGCTGGGAGTTCAAACCGGCGCAGTACCAGGGCGAACCGGTCAAAGTATGGGCGAAGCAGAAGATCCGCTTCGACCTCAATTAAGGAGGAGAACCGATGAAACAGATACTGATTGTTATGGCATTGGTCGGGGCTCTCTCCGTCTCACTGGCTGCCAAAACCGATGATGTCGATTATGTCGAACTGGGGGCGATGATGCTGCGCGACGGTCACGTTGAACGTGCCGGCGATGCCCTGAATATGGTCGATCTCAACGATACCGAGACCGACCTGCCGCGCTACTACATGCTCAAGGGTCTGGTGGAAACGAAGCAGAGCCTCTATAAAGAGGCCAATGCGGATTTCTACAAGTCCATCGAGCTGAACGAGGATACGAACGCGTCCAAACCGCTCTACCTCTATATCGCCCAGAACAGTTTCAAGCTCAAAGAGTACAAAGGGTGTATCGCGGCGCTGGACAAGGTCCCCGACCTTATGGCCCAGAACCCGAAACTCTTCGGTCTCAAGGCGGAGTGTTATTGGCGTGAAGGCGACAAAGACAGGGCGATGGCGGTGCTGCGCGATGTGAACAGCCGTTTCCCGGAGTACTGGGACGCCTACAAGCAGCGCTTTTACTACCTCGTCTCCCTGGGGCTTTACCAGGCGGCGCTGGAAGATGCGCAGATCTATCTGGCCAATGCCAAGGCGAACGAGACGATCCTGATCAACTTCATCAACGCCCTGCGCCAGAGCGGCCAGACGGACAAGGCGATCGAACTCGCCGAAACGGCGAACCTGCGCTACCCGAGCAGTGCGAAGGTGACGGTGATGCTTGCGCACCTCTACCTTGACAAGGAGATGATCGGTGCCGCGGCGGAGCTTTTCAACGAAGCCTCCATCGAGGACGGGAAGTACACCAACGAATCGGCGGAGATGTACCGCCGTGCGCGTGATTACGTTATGGCGCTGCTCAAAAACACGCAGATGCTCGATACGAAAGAGAAGTACAAGCAGCGGATCGCGATCTTCCTGGAGTACGGCGACTATGAGCGTATCATCGTGACCCGCCAGGCGATGGCGCGCAGCGGCCTGATGGAAGAGGAGAGCATGCGTTACGCGCTCGCATACGCCTACTATATGGAGGGTGAATTCGAACAGACCGAAGCGCTGCTCGAGACCCTGACGCAGCCGGATCTCTTTTCCAAGGCGGTCGAACTGCGCAAGAAGATGGAAAAATGCAAAAACAATATCTGGGAGTGCCAGCAATGATGCGTATACTTTTTTTGGTAACCTGGCTGACCATGAGCCTCTTCGCCGCGGGCGGAGAGCTTTCACTCTACGTGCTCAAAGACGGCAAACCGCTGCCGGAACAGCAGGTCGTTATCCTCGAACTGCCTTCCGATACGGAAAACGGGGCTGCGGCATCGGAGATGTTCGGCGCCGAATGGATGACGGATGCGCAGGGCTACCTGACCACGGCAATGCCCGAAGGGCGCTACCAGCTCCAGCTGCTGGCGACGGACAACGGGACGCCCCAGGCCTTCGTCAAAAAGAACTTCGTGATCGCGCCGGGCAAACAGACCCAGATCATCCTGTCGCTCAAGACGGACAATACGCTCTCCTTCGCGGACGTCGAAGCCCCGGCCGACCTGGCCACGGAAGCGGACACCAAGAAGAGTGTCGCGCGCGTCAACGGTACGGTGGCGCTGACACTGCTCTCCGGCGAAGATGAGAAACCGGTTGCGGGTGCCCGTGTCTTCGTGCCGGGCGTGAAGGTCAACGCCGTTTCGGATGCGGCCGGTCATATCGTGATCGACCTGCCGGAGGGGAACCAGACGCTCTCAATCATCCACACCAGCTACTCTTCGCAGAACATCAAAGTGACGGTCCTGCCCAAAGAGATGGTCAGCCGTACGGTCGAGCTGAGCCCGGCGGCGATGGAACTCGAAGAGTTCGTCGTCCTGGCGCCGCAGGTCGAGGGGAGTATCGCGGCCGTCATGGCGGAGGTCCGCAACAGCGAGACGATCGCGAACGTGATCGGTTCCGCGCAGATGTCGAAGCAGGGGGACTCCAACGCGGCGAGCGCCCTGAAACGTGTCCCGGGGATTACGATTATCGGCGGCAAGTACATCTATGTCCGCGGTCTGGGTGACCGTTACTCGAACACCGAGCTCAACGGGATGTCGCTGCCCTCACCGAACCCGATCAAACGGACGGTCCCGCTGGACATGTTCCCCAGCATGGTCATCGGGAGCCTGCAGGTCCAGAAGACCTTCACCCCGGACATCACCGGTGCGTTCGGCGGCGGCTACGTCAACGTGCGGACCAAGTCGAACGTCGATGAGGACCATGCCAGCATCAAGCTGGGGATCAATGCCCATGACAGCGCCGGGAAGGATGCGACCACGTATGAGGGTGCTTCCTCTGACTGGACGGGCTATGACCACAGTTTCCGCCCTTTCCCGGGCGGGTTCAACAGTGCATCCCTGCCGACGGTAGGATCGACACCGCCGACACTCAACTATACGGACGCGGAGCTGCGCTCCATGCTGCAGCGCCGTGACGTCAACGCGCAGTCGACGACGGTGCCTTACGGCGGCGAAGTGCAGGTCGAGTTCGGCAAACAGTATACGATCGCCGACGAGCACGAGCTGAGCCTGCTGGCCTCCTACGGCTACAAGGGCGAATCCAGCCTGCGTACCTACACATCTTACGACTACCTCGTCTCCCGTGACGGGGTACAGACGCCGACGCCGGACAACACCGCGACGAACGACATGCTGCAGACGACGATCCAGCACGGCGGGATTATCAGCCTGGGGTACCAGTTCCGCAACCTGGATCTGCAGTATACGAAACTCTTCGTGCTCAATACGCTCGACCAGACCCGTGACGTCAACGGGACGTTCGGCGAGAACAACTCCAAAGAGCACCAGTACTATTTCGAATGGCAGGAGCGCGAGCTCAACATCGATCAGCTCAGCGGCGGCCTTGACTACAAGCTGTGGGTCGACAACCGTTTCGATTTCGGCGCGGAGCTTGCCCAGGCGAGCGAATACGTTCCCAACGATGTCTATTACAACTACAAACAGTACTTCTCGACGCAGCCGTACGTCTTTGCACGTCCGGACAGCATGCTGAGCTACAGCCACCGTACGACGGACGACAAGCTTTACAACGTCTATGCGAAGAACCGTACCCAGGTGCCGATGCTCAGCGACGAGGACTACCTCGAAGCCGGGATCGTCACTGAGCATAAAGAGCGTGAAGGGCGCCGGGTCGACCTGCAGATGCAGAGTAACATCAAAGACCTCGGTGTCAGCTCCGGTCCGATCAACGGCATTATCAACTACGGCGACGGTTCGGACCTGGACTTCTCGCTGACCTCACTGCCCAGAGACCAGTACAATGCGGAGCTCGACCGCAACGCCTACTATGTCAAAGGGATGATCAAACCGACGGAGGCGATGGATATCACCTTCGGCGGACGCTACGTGGATCTGCGCCAGACGGTGGAGCAGTATCAGGTCGATAACAACATCATCGTCCTGACGCCGAACACGCTGAAGTTCAACAAAGTCCTCCCGAGCCTCGGGATGACCTACCGCCTCGACGACAGCAACCAGTTCCGTCTGGCCTATTCGGAGACCTTCATCTACCCGGACTTCCGTGAGTTCGTCAATGCCGAGTTCATGCACCCGCTCTACCTGGCGAAAGTCGCGGGGAACCCGGACCTGATCGAGACGGATATCCAGAGCATCGATGCGCGCTACGAATACTATATGAACGAGACGGACGCCCTGACGGCGGCGCTGTTCTACAAGCACATGGACAACCCGATCGAGGATACCCGCGCCTTCACGACGGGTACCCTGCCGCGCTTCTCCTTCGACAACTCCAAGGCGGCGGAGCTGGCGGGGATCGAGCTGAGCTGGAACAAGCACCTCGATTTCATCGATTCGTCTCTTGAGGACGTCAGTTTCGGCGGGAACTACACCTATATCTACTCCAAGGTGGAGCTGACGCCGGAACAGCAAGCGAAGTTCGTGACCCAGGACCGCGGTCTGCAGGGGCTTTCACCGCAGGTGCTCAACCTCTCGCTCACCTACGACGACCCGAACACGCGTTCGGTCAACCTCTCGTACAACAAGATGGCCCGCCGTCTGATGCGCGTCGCACTGAAAAACGGCGACGTTATCCTCGGGCTGGACGATTACGAGATCCCGCCGCACCTGCTCGATTTCACCTGGATCGAGAAGTTCGAGGTCGATGCGCTCAATACGACGCTGGACCTGACTTTCAAAGTCAAGAACCTCCTCGACGACGAAACGGTCTGGGAGCAGGGAAGCCAGACGACCTTCAAGTATAAAACAGGCCGCTCCTACTCACTCTCGGTACGCGCAACCTTCTGATGGCGGCGGCAAAAGCCGCTGCTTTATCCCCCCTCAAGCCCCTTGCGGGCATAATAGCATCTTAATTTTCCTTGATGGGACAGAGCATGCTTGATTTCGCAAAATTCACCAAATATTCCAGACCGGGACCGCGCTACACGAGCTACCCGACGGCACTGGAATTCAGCACCGACTTTGCTTACGACACCTACCTCGAAAAGCTGAAAGGGCAGGACAAGAACCGCCCCCTTTCGCTCTATTTCCATCTCCCTTTCTGCCGCAACGCATGCTATTTCTGCGGCTGTAATGTCGTCTTCACCTCCAAAGAGGATAAAAAGATCCGCTACATCGACTACCTCAAGCGCGAGATGGATATCCTCGCGCAGCACCTCGATACGTCGCGGGAGGTGATCCAGCTGCACTTCGGGGGCGGGACGCCGACCTTCTTCAGCGCCGCACAGCTCGACGAAATCATTACGGCCATCAAGGCCCACTTCCCGAACTTCGCCGCCGATGCCGAGGTGAGCTGCGAGATCGACCCGCGCCACATCGACGAGGCGCAGATGAAGGTGATGAGCGACGCCGGCTTCAACCGGGTGAGCTTCGGGATCCAGGACTTCAACGAGAAGGTCCAGGAAGCGGTGCACCGGGTCCAGCCCTACGACATTACGAAAAATGCGATGGACCTGGCGCGCAAATACAACATGGTCAGTGTCAACGTCGACCTCATTTACGGCCTGCCGCACCAGACACTGGCGACCTTCATGGAGACGCTGAAGCTCGCCGTGACGCTGAACCCCGACCGTTTCGCCGTTTTCAACTACGCGCATGTGCCGTGGCTCAAAAAGACGATGCGCAAGATCGACGAGACGACCCTGCCCAAGCCGGAAGCGAAGCTCTCCATTATGCAGCAGACGATCGATTTTATGGAAAACAACGGCTACCGTATGATCGGGATGGACCACTTCGCAAAACCCGAGGATGAGCTCTTCAAGGCGATTGAGAAGGGGGAGCTGCACCGCAACTTCCAGGGCTATACGACCAAGGGCGGGGCGGACCTCGTCGGCGTCGGCCTTACCTCCATCGGCGAGGGCGTCGACTACTACGCGCAGAACTTCAAGGAGATGGCCGCTTACGAAGCGGCGATCGATGCGGGCCAATTGCCATTTGAGCGCGGGGTTACCCACAGTGCCGATGACCTGATCCGCCAGCACGTCATCATGGAGCTGATGAGCAACTTCAAGCTCGACATCACCCGCTTCGAAGCGAAGTTCGGCGTGAAGTTCGACGAGTATTTCGCCGATGCACTGGAAGAGCTGCAGCCGATGGTCCACGAGGAGCTGCTGGAGATCGCCCCGGAGAAGATCGAGTGCTCCCCGACAGGCACGCTGCTGATCCGCAACATCGCGATGGCCTTTGACGCCTACATGAAAAAACACGCCGGCAGCAAGAAGACATTTTCGAAAACTGTCTGATTCGTATTAATGATCAAAAATATAAACGAATTGAAAAACATTCGCTAAAATTGCGCCATGACTAAACGGTATTCGGAAGAGATTTTCAATTTTACGGCCACGTCGGATGCATGTATCAAGTGCGGGAAGTGTATTCCCGTCTGTACGATCCACAACGTCAACGCGGACGAGGTCACGAGCCCCCGCGGTTTCATCGACCTGCTCGGTGCCTACGAGCGCGGCCAGCTGGAGCTGGACAAGACGGCCAAGGATATCTTCGAGAGCTGCTTCCTCTGTACCAACTGTACCGACGTCTGCCCCAAGTCCCTGCCCACCGACATGGTCATCGAGCAGGTACGCGCCGACATCGCGGACAAGTTCGGCATCGCCTGGTTCAAGAAGGCATTCTTCTTCCTGCTGCGCCACCGCCGCCTGATGGACTTCTTCATGAAGTCCGGCTACGCCTTCCAGACCTGCGGCTTCAAGATCAAGGAGCAGACCTCCTCCATGCAGCCGCGCTTCTCCCTGCCGCTGATCAAGAAAGAGCGCCTGCTGCCCTCCATGGGCAAAAAGTCCTTCCTGAACTCCTACCCGGAGATGACGAACAATGGCGGCAAGCGCAAAGTCGCCATCTTTATCGGCTGTCTGGCCAACTACAACTACACCGGCATCGGCAAATCGCTGATGGAGATCCTCGAAGTGCTGGAGATCGACGCCTTCATCCCCAAAAAGCAGCTCTGCTGCGGGGCACCGGCCTATTTCACGGGGGATTTCGCGACGGTAGACCACAACGCGAAGAAGAACATCGAGTACTTCGAGAGCTTCATCGACGAGGTCGAGGCGATCATCATCCCCGAAGCGACCTGCTCGGCGATGATCAAGATCGACTACGAGCACTTCTTCCACGACCAGCCGGAGTGGAAAGCACGGGCGCATAAGCTGAAAAACAAGGTCTTCATGGCGACGGAGTGGCTGGAGCAGAAGACGCACCTGAGTGAACTGCTCGCCTCAAAGGGACGGCGCGATCTCACCGTCACCTACCACGACCCCTGCCATGCCCGCAAAATGCAGGGGGTCTACCAGGAGCCGCGCAAACTGATCGGCCAGAGCTACGCCATCCAGGAGATGAGCGACCCCAATGCCTGCTGCGGTTTCGGCGGGGTGACGATGCAGACGGAGAAGTACCACTTCGCCGAAGCGGCGGGCAAGCCCAAAGCGGCGATGATCAAAGCCAGCGGGGCGCAGGTCGTCTCCGCGGAGTGTTCGGCCTGCCGGATGCAGATCAACAACGCCATGCACCAGGCCGACGTCGACACGGTCTTTAAAAACCCCATCGAGCTCATCGCGGAAGCCCTCGCCCCCAAGAAGGCTTGAGTCCCTCTGGGACGCTGACACTTTACTCACACACTTTTCGTACTATTTCGCTGATTTCATTCAAAGGAAACAGCATGAAGAAACTGATTGCAGCAGTATGTTTGACAGGTGCGCTGGCCTCCAGCGCGTTCGCCCACCACATGGCGGAGTATGAAGATGCGGGGATCTATATCCCGGACTGGTCACTGCACCTGTTGATGGAGTTCTTCTAAGCGGAAAAAGCCGCCATGGCTTTGAGGATAACCTGCCACACAATAGCCGTGGAGATCCCCGCAAGGACGCCGGCGAGCAGGTCGTCGCCCATGACCCCGATTCCCCCTTTTGCCTCACGGTCGATACGGCCGATCATCGACGGTTTCTTGATATCGTAAAGACGGAAAAAAGCGAATCCGAGCAGGCTCTGAATGACAAAGCCGTTTTCCCACTGCATTAACGCTTCCGGCGCGATCATGATGCCGGGTGCAATGGCCAGTGCCAGCCACATCCCTGCGAGCTCGTCGATCACGATACGCTGGTCGTCATGGGGATTGCCGGCCTGTTCGTGGGCGTCAATCGTTTTGACGGCGATCAGCGTGATGAGGATCGTCGCCAGGAAGAGGGTCTGCGGGCCCAGGAAGAGCAGAATGGCCATCCCTGCAGGCAAAGAGACCAGGGTGCCGACGGTGCCGGGGGCTTTGGGGGAGAGACCGCTGTAGCCTACGGTCAGAAACATCCAGTTGAGTTTCAAAGAGTGTCCTTTCAATGCCGTCTCAGGTCAGCGATGTCGTCTGGTAGAGTTCCATCAGTTTGATGTAGAAGTCGCGGTCGGTATGCTCTTCGAGCAGGCCGTTGACCGGCATGATGTCGTAGTAGAGCTTCTCGATGTTCTTGATGCGGCCCGGGAAGAGGCGGCAGAGCAGGATGGCGGAGATCTCCTTGCGCATCAGCACCGCCGGCGGCATCAGCCCTGTTTTGACGAGCTCCAGGATGGAGTCGGCGTGGTAGGAGATGTGGTGGTGGTTGCCGTGGGGGCAGGTCTGGGTGCTTACCAGTGTCTTGCACTCGTTGCAGTAGACGTATTCGCGCGCGATGGCGACCTCGATGTCGATGCCGTACATGCGGTCCTTGACGGATTGGTTGCTGTTGTGGTCGTAGTACATGCCGACGCCGGCATGGTTCTGGCCGATCATCAGACGGTCGCAGCCGAAGTTCTTCGCGACGATGGCATCGATGATCACCTCGTTGTAGCCCGCGAAGATGTAGCTGTACTCCAGCGGGATGATGACGACCCGGTTGCGGGGGAGGTAGTTCTCGACGAAGTAGGTGAGCGCCTGCTCCCGGATCTCGTAGCTGAGGTCCGCCGTGTTATAGGGTTTGAGCAGGAAGATGACGACGAGGTCGGTACTGTCCAGGGTCTGGCGGATAAGACGTTCATGGGCGCGGTGCAGGGGGTTGGCCGCCATCATGATCGCGGTCGTATGCTTCGCGCCGATACGCTGTTTGGCCTCTTCGATGTTTTGGAGAATCGGCGCGACCGGGTCGTTCAGCAGTGACAGCGCACCGCTGACGGCGCGTTTCCCCAAGCGCTTGAGGGTCGAGCTGACCCCGGGATGCGAGGGGTTGTCCGTCCCGTAGATGTGGCGGACACGCTCGTTGGGGTCGATCTCGTAGACTTCGTCGACCGTGATGGTTCCGGAGAGTTCACCGTCGACGAAGAGGTCGAGTGTCTCCCCCTGCTTGGCACCGCCGAGGACCTTTTCGTTGGTACTGCCGGCCGGGGCGAGAATGAACGGGAAAGGGAAGGTCGTGTCATCGAAACGGCCCGTGGAGAGGACCTGCTTCATCTGCGCTTCGTTCATCAGCTCCGTGACCGGCGAGAGCATGCCGGCTTTGAGGATGCTGAGGGCCGAGAGCGCTTCCTGGTCGAGGAAAAGGGCGCTATTTTTTCTTGATGATGCCATACTTTTTACGCTTCTCCCAGAGGCTTTTACGCGAGATTCCCAGTTTTTTGGAGAGTTCCGTATCGGGGAATTTATGCTGATAATTTAACACGATATATTTAACATAGTCCTCGATCGGGAGGATATCGCCCTGTTCGAAGACCGTGCTGTCACTTTTTATCTCAATTATCTGGACGCCTTCAACATCGACGGAATCGGTACTGGAGACGATGACGTTGCGCGCGTTGATGAGCTCGAGGAAGGGTTTGCGGTCGGCCTTCTTCAGCGACTGGAAATCGGTGATGTAGAGCAGGGCGGCCGCCGGCGCTTTGGAAATCTCGTTGAAAGCGCTGGAGTTGTCGAGGCTGATGTAGACGAGCTCCCGGCCGTTGGTTTTCGCATAATCGAAGGCGAAGCGGTCGGCGTATTTCTGGAAGTTCGAGGCGATGAAGACCGGTGGCGTGACGTTGTCGAGGTCCTGCGTGATCTTGACCCCCTTGAAGTGCTGGTCGAGGTAGCGTTTGTAGGTCTCGTTGGCCAGTTTGAGGCGGTTGAACTCCTGGAAATGTTCGATCTTCCTGATGAGCTCTTCGATCATGAAGGGCTTGAGAATGTAGTCTTTTGCCCCGGCGGCCAGCGGCTTGGTCACGGTGTCGTTGCTGATATACGAGACCATCAGGATCACGACGGCGTCGCGGAACGCTTCGATGACGGGGTAGATGTCCTGGCCGCTGATGTTGGTCGAGAGCAATACGACATCGTAGGCGACCCCTTTGAAAGCGTCCTGGATGGAACTGCTGATATCGCACTGGTAGCCCAGTTCACCCAGTTTGCTGGCGATGCTCTGTGCCAAATAGATCTCGTTCTCAATAATCAATACTCTCATAACTGTGTCCAATTTATATAATTTAAGGTAGCGGAGGCCATCACGGCGACCCCCTCTTTACGGCCGACGAAGCCGAGTTTTTCCGTCGTTGTCGCTTTGACGCTGACGCGCACGGGCGGGAGATCGAGAATGGCACCGAGCCGTTGCCGCATCGCTTCTTTATAAGGCGAGAGGCGCGGGGCCTGCGCCGCGATCGTGATGTCGGCGTTGACGATGCCGAAACCGTAGCGCTTCAGCCGCGTCACGACGGTGTCCAGCAGTTCGGCCGAATCGATCCCTTTGTAGGTGTCGTCCGTATCGGGAAAGAGCATCCCGATGTCCCCAAGGCCCGCGGCGCCGAGCAGGGCGTCGATGAGGGCGTGGATGGCGACGTCGCCGTCGCTGTGGGCTTTGAACCCGACGGGGTGGTCGATGGCCACGCCGCCGAGGACCATACTCCCTACGGTATCGAAGGCATGAACGTCAAAACCGTTGCCGGTCAACACGGTCGCCGCAGGTCCCTCGAAGCATGCCATGGCCTTCAGGTCGGCCAGCGTCGTCAGTTTTCGGGCCGCTTCATCCCCCTCGACAAAGTGGCGGCTGCCGCCGGCGGCGACGATGGCACTGCTCTCATCGGTATAGGTTTCATCGGTGGCCAGGGCCGTTTTGAGCACGTCCGTCTTGGAGAGCTGGGGGGTCTGGATGCGCAGCAGCGCGCCGCGGTCGATCGTCTCGCCGCGGAAGGTGACGGTATCATGGACGCCGAGGGCCGGTACGATGCAGTCCGCTTGATCCCGTGCCGCGATGAGGCGTGAAACAAGCGCCGTGTCGATGCAGCCGCGGGCGACGTCGGTGACCATGACGTAGGGGGTTTTGACCTCGGCCAGTGCATGGCGCAGGGAGGCCTGGCGGTCGCTGCCGCCGCTGACGACACGGTACGCACCGTGCAGGCGCATATAGTCGGCTTCATCGGGATGGGCGGTGATGATCACTTCTGCAAATTGTCCGCTCCGGATGAAACGATCGGTAACAAATTGCCACAGCGGTGCGTCGCCGATGCGAAGCCACTGTTTTTTCACTCCGCATTGAAACCGGCTTGAATCTCCGGCAGCTAGCAGGATAAGCGTTAAATCAGACAAAAATTATCCTCTTTACGGAAAAATGTTACGAAATTATACAGATGCAAAGCTTTTGTGATGCTTGTGTAGAATCGTAATACTTTTTCTTTTCAGGCTGGCGGTGCCAGCGGAAAATTGCGGCGGATAATGTATGATTCCACAAATAAGATTGCTGCAATTCGGAGTAAATTTCTCTTAATTTATTTTGAAAGATTGTCGCTCGTTCGATATGCCGTAGGCCTTTTTATCGGCGGTGACTATATTACGCCAAAGAATTGCTACAGGAGTTCGCTATGAGAACCTCATGGGTAGAGAAACGTAAGAACGATAAAGTCCGCACGCAGATGTATTATGCCAAGCAGGGCATTGTTACCGAAGAGATGGAGTACGTCGCCAAGATCGAGAATCTGTCGCCTGAACTGGTGCGTTCCGAGGTCGCCCGCGGCCGCATGATCATCCCGGCCAACGTCAACCACACCAACCTTGAACCGATGGCCATCGGGATTGCTGCGACCTGCAAGATCAACGCGAACATCGGTTCCTCGGCGATCGCCTCGGATGTCCAGGGCGAGATCGAGAAGGTCCAGGTTTCCCAACATTATAAAGCGGATACGGCGATGGACCTCTCCACCGGCGGCGACCTCGACGAGATCCGCAAAGCGGTCATCGCCAACTCCAAGATCCCCATCGGGACCGTGCCGATCTACCAGATCCTGCACGACGTCAACAACAAGATCGAAGACCTCACCATCGAGAAGATGCTCGAGGTGCTTGAGCGCCAGGCGCAGCAGGGGGTAAGCTACTTCACCATCCACGCGGGCTTCCTGCTCGAGACGATGCCGAAGGTCGCCAAGCGCAAAATGGGGATCGTCAGCCGCGGCGGTTCGCTGATGGCGGCATGGATGATGCACTACCACCGCGAGAACCCGTTTTACACGGCGTTCGACGAGATCCTGGACATCTGTGCGCGCCACGACGTCTCCCTCTCCCTGGGCGACTCGCTGCGCCCGGGCTGTCTGGCGGATGCCAGCGACGACGCCCAGCTGGGCGAACTGAAAGTCCTGGGGGAACTGACCCTGCGCGCCTGGGAGAAAAACGTCCAGGTGATGATCGAGGGGCCGGGGCACGTGCCGCTCAACCAGATCGAGCGCAACATGAAGCTGCAGCGCGAGCTCTGCCACGAGGCACCTTTTTACATCCTCGGGCCGCTCGTTACCGACATCGCGGCGGGATACGACCACATCTCCTCTGCGATCGGCGCGGCGGTCGGCGGCTGGCACGGGGCGTCCATGCTCTGTTACGTTACGCCCAAAGAGCACCTGGGGCTGCCGAACGCGGAAGATGTCCGCGAAGGGATCATCGCCTACAAGATCGCGGCGCACGCGGCGGACATCGCCCGCGGCCGTAAAGGGGCGCGCGATATTGATGATGAGATGAGCGACGCGCGCTACACCTTCGACTGGGAGAAGCAGTTCGAACTGGCCCTGGACTCCGAACGGGCACGCGAGTACCACGACGAGACCCTGCCGCAGGACGTCTTCAAAGAGGCGGAGTTCTGCTCCATGTGCGGACCGAAGTTCTGCTCGTACAAGATCACGCAGAACATCATGGAAAACCCAGAAGCTATCGAAGCCATCGCCAGAGAAGCGGCGGCGGCACAGCACTAAATTTTAAAAGGAAACAGTTATGACAGAAGAAATTGTAAAATCGGCATTGTCTAACGTGACGTACCCGGGCTTTACGAAAGATATCGTGACCTTCGGATTCGTTAAAGAGGTCACGATTAACGGCAACGACGTCGCCGTCACGGTCGATATCACTTCCAGCGCGCCGGAAGTGGCGCAGCAGATCACGGACGAAGCGACGGCGGAACTCAAACGCGCCGGTGCGGGGATCGTAGAGATCAAGATAACGGCACCGAAAATGCCGCGCGAAAGCTCCTCCAAGGGCAAGAACATCGCGCCGCAGGTGAAAAACTTCATCATGGTCAGCTCCGGCAAGGGCGGCGTCGGCAAATCGACCAGCTCCGTCAACCTGGCGATCGCGCTGGCGATGCAGGGCAAGAAAGTCGGTCTGCTCGATGCGGACATCTACGGGCCGAACATCCCCCGTATGCTCGGTGTCGAAGAGGTCAAGCCGGAGATCCAGGGCAACAAGGTCCTGCCGCTCAAAGCCTACGGTATCGAGATGATGTCCATGGGCTCCCTGATGGAAGAGGGGCAGTCGCTCATCTGGCGCGGGGCGATGATCATGAAGGCGATCGAACAGTTCCTGCGCGACATTCTCTGGTCCGAGCTGGACTGTCTCGTCATCGATATGCCCCCGGGCACGGGTGACGCACAGCTGACCCTGGCACAGAGCGTCCCCGTCACGCTTGGCGTCACGGTCACGACACCGCAGACGGTCTCCCTGGACGACTCACGCCGTTCACTTGACATGTTCAAGAAACTGCACATCCCGATCGGCGGTATCGTCGAGAACATGAGCGGCTTCATCGCGCCGGATACGGGTGTCGAATACGACATTTTCGGCAAAGGTACGACAGCACCTCTCGCGAAGGAGTTCGGTACGCATATTCTCGCCGAGATCCCGATCGAGCCGGCGGTCCGCATCGGCGGTGACGAAGGGAAACCTGTCACCTATGCGAAACCGGAATCCGAAACGGCGAAGCGCTATATGAAAGCGGCCGAGGATATCTGGGCGCAGATCGAAAAGATCAACGAAGAGGGCGGCGTCGACAACATGGCGATCCAGCCGAACACCCCTCCGGGCGTTTCCGCCTGCTCCACGGCGGCGGCGCCGAAACAGAGCGAGCAGAGCAGCGGCGAAAGCTGCGGCACAGGCTGCGGCTGCCACTAAAACGGTGCCTTTACGGCACCAACCCCTTTCACAATCCATAACGTTTTTCCTCGGCTTAGCTTCTTTTTACACTCCATAGTCTATAATCCACCACTATATATAACGTGATGATGGAGTACCGATGCCCCTGCGATTGTTGACGATTATGACGGCTGTTTCGCTTTTTTTGCTCAGCGGATGCAGTATGAAGGAGTACCGTCTGTTCCAGGACGACAATCTCTCCGACGAAACGACGGCGGTTTCAGCGGCGGAGTACCGTGACGAGATGGTGTTCGAGAATATCATTGCACCGAACGACCGTGTGGCGGTGATGGTCTATAACCAGTCCTCAACGGATTCGCGGCAGATGACCTCCATGGTGAGCAGCCGCGGCGGCATGAGCGGTGCTTCATCCGCAGGCAGGGACGAGACGCTGGGACTTCTGGTCACCCAGGAGGGGACGGTCCGGCTGCCGCTTATCGGGCGCCAGAAGATCACGGGGATGACGGAGGATGAGGCCGCCAACTTCCTGATCACGCAGTACCAGAAGTATCTGCGTAACCCCTATGTCACTGTCGAGATTATGAACCAGCGTATCTTTGTGCTCGGCGAAGTGAAAGATCCGGGCGTCGTCCCGGTCACCAATGGGATGATGAATCTGATTGAAGCGCTTGCACGTTCGAATGACCTGACCGACTACGCCGACCGGACGAGTATCAAGATTATCCGCGGTGACCTCCGCGCTCCGGATGTGCGCGTGGTCGATCTGACGCAGATGTCGGCGATCCGCCTCACTAGCCTCTACCTCAAACCCAACGATATCGTCTATGTCCAGCCGCGGGCGATGAAAGGCTATAACATGGCCTTTAACGAGATTGCACCGCCGTTCCAGCTTCTTTCATCTATTCTACAGCCTTTCGTCAATATCGTTTATCTGCAAAAAGCTTTGGAGTAGTCTGAATGAACAACACCCCCGTAACCCCCGTCGAAGAGGACGAGATCGACCTCAAGGCGATCTTTTCGACGCTGTACCGGTATAAGATTTCAATTATTCTGATCGCGCTGCTCTCTTTTATGCTGGCGGCAGCCTATGCCTATTTCAAACCGAGTGTCTATACGGCTTCGACGTCGATCGAGCTGCAGGCCCAGCGCTACTGGGGCGGCCAGACCACGGACTTTATGACGCAGGCGTTCGGCGGCGGTTCGACAAACCTCGACAACGAACAGCTGGTACTGCAGTCACGCTTCCTGGCGCAAAAGGCGCTGAGCTACCTCGATATCGGTACGCGTTACTATACGACCCGCGGCTACCGCGAGGTCGAGCTCTACCGTGAAGCGCCCTTTATCGTCAATATACAATACATTGATGAGCGTGCCTACGGGTTGATGATGGAGCTGGTGCCCCTTGACACAGAACATTTTGAACTGAGGATCGACCCGCCTTCGCAATGGACGGTCCGCGGTATCCTGCGCCGCATCGGTCTGCTTGAGCCGCTCAAAGAGACGCCGATCACCTACAGCGGCGAGCATACCTTCGGGGAGACGATTGCCACACCGTGGTTCAAGCTGCAGGTCCGTCGTATTGCGGAAATGGGAACGAAACCCTACCGCTTCAGCGTGATGCCGAACGAGGAGATGTGGGGGATGGTCCAGGGCGGGATCACGACGAGTCTGCCCACCAAAATGGGCTCGATCCTGCTGATCAGCTACCAGGATAACAGTCCGCTCCGTGCCAAAGAGGTGGTCAACGCCGTAGCCCAGGCCTACCTGGACCAGGAGATCGAGCGTAAAACGGCGGAGGCGGACCATACCCTGGCTTTCATCGACGGCCAGCTCGATGCGATTAACAAGGCGCTGCAGTCATCGCAGAAGAACCTTGAGCGCTTCAAGCAGAGCAACATTGTCGTCGATATTTCGGAAAAAGCGACGCTGATGGCTGAAAAGCTCAGCGATTACGAGAGCAAACTGCAGGAACTCGATATCCAGCAGAACGTGCTTTCAAACCTGCAGGAGTACATCAGCAGCAATGATGACATCTCCGGGATCGCGCTGGGGGCAGAGGGGTTCGCGAACGAGAACCTGATGCAGATGATCGCCGAGCTCAAAAAGAAAACGGTCGAACGCAATGCCCTGCTGGTGGAGTATACACCGCTGCACCCCGATGTCGTCAAGCTTTCGGAGTCCATCAGCTCCCTGCGCCGTTCGATCATGTACACCCTCGACAGCACGCTCGCCGTGATCGTGCAGCGCAAACAGTCCCTGAACAAGATCATCAGTGATTACAAGCGCTCCCTCGAGGCGCTGCCGGTGCAGGAGCAGCGGCTGGCCAACCTGACGCGCTCGACGATGGTCAATGAAAAGATTTACGAATTCCTGCTTGAAAAACGGGCGGAGACAGCGATCCTGCGCTCTTCCACCGTCTCGAAAACCCGGGTGATCGACAAAGCGATGGTACCGGCGGTACCGACCAAGCCGAAACGTTCGCTGATTGCCGTCGTCGGCCTGATCCTGGGACTCATCGGGGGGATTGCGCTTGCGTTCCTGCGCGAATTCATTGACAATACGGTCAAAAGCAAAGAAGATATTGAACAGCTGACCACGATACCGCTGTACGGGATGATCCCGACGGTCAAAGGCAAAAAGTTTAATTCCATCTTCTTCGAGGCGTTCCGGGCCCTGCGTACGAACCTGGAGTTTATGCGCAGCGATACGCCTTACAAAACGATTGCGGTCACCTCGACGGTATCGGGAGAAGGGAAGACGACGGTTGCCTCGAACCTCGCAGCGATCCTGGCCAAAGGCGGGAAAAAAGTCGTCGTTCTCGACCTTGATATGCGGCGGGCGAAACTGAGCGAATACTTTGACCTCGGGAATGAAAAAGGACTCAGTACCCTGCTCAGCCACCGCCACACCCTGGACGAAGTACTGCAGCACTCGGAGCAGGACGGTGTCGATGTTATTGCCGCCGGGCCGGTCCCGCCGAACCCGTCGGAACTCATCATGTCCGAGCATGCCGAAACGCTGATCAATACCCTGCGGGAACGCTACGACCATGTCATCCTGGATACGCCGCCGGTGGGTCTGGTGACCGATGCCGCGATCCTGATGCACCGTGCGGATGCCTCTTTGCTCGTGGCGCGCTACGGCTATTCGAAAAAAGAGTTTGTCCGGGGGCTTGACCGCCTGATTAAAGACCACAAGATCGAGCATGTCGGCCTCGTCTTTAACGGGGTGAACCTTGAGAAGAACTATGGCTACGGTTACGGTTACGGCTATAAGTACGGCGGGGACAAATACTATTCGTAAGCACAGCGCCTAGAGGGCGTTGTTGAGGAGGGTGTTGTTCCGCTGCACCTTGGCGACAATGTCCGCATGCAGCGTTTTGGTGAGGGCTTCGATATGGCGACGGTGGTGGGTGTCGGATCCCAGGTAGGTGATCCAGCCTTCGTCCATCAGCCGCCGCGCGGCTTTCTGTACCGGCTTGGAGTAGTAGCCCCCCAGTGAGTTGATGTTGACCTGGAAACGCACCCCTTTTTCTTTGAGGCGGGGATAGGCCTCTTCATCCTTGTGCATATAAAGGTAACGCTCCGGGTGGGCGAGTACCGGCTGGTAACCGCGGCTTTGGAGCTCGAAAATAATGGTGTCGAGGTCGATGGGGGGAATGACGTAAGAGAGCTCGAAGAGCACCTCATTCTTCCCGAAGGTGAGCAGCTCCTCCTTCTCGATCAGTTCACGGAAATGCTCGTCGACATAATACTCGGAGGCCGCGTCGATACTCACGGGGATACCTTCGGCATCGACCGCACTGCGAAGGGTGTCGAGTCCGCGCAGGATGATGTCACGGGAGTTTGGGAAGCGGTGCATCATGATATGCGGGGTCGTAATCAGGCGGCGATACCCCAGATCGTAGAGGGAGCGCACGAGGTTGAGTGACGTCTCTAAGTCTTTGGCCCCGTCGTCGATCCCGGGGACGAGATGCGAATGCAGGTCGGTCGTCAGGGGTTCGGAGCTGTGTTTTTCGGGCCGTAACAGGCGTTTTAGTCTCGCGTACATCGCGCAATCATAGCAGAAGCATATTAATACTTTTGTAATACTTTTCGGTTAGGATTCGGTATGGCACGTTCCCCGCAGGCATTTCTGGTTTCACTGTCACTGCACCTCACAATCGGGATTGTATTGCTCATCGTCGTTTTGCCGAAAATTCCGATGTCGGTCTCGGCGGAAGCCCCCCATTACTGCCTTTCATTGTCACGGGTGGCCCCGAAACTGCCGCCGAAAAAGAGCGAACAGGCTGTGACCCCGGCACCTGCCGCGGTCAAGCCTGCCCCAGTTAAGAAAAAAGCGCCCGAGAAGGTCGTAAAGCGCCCGGAAATCGTCAGACCGGCGGTCGTCCTGAAGACCCCCGCGGTCAAAGCGCTGCCGGTTGTCAAAGAGGAACCGGCACCGGTCATCGAAGAGACGCTGCCCGAGACAGCGATGGAAGTGATGACTGAAACGGAACCGGTAGCTGCGGCCGAGGGGGAGAGCCAAACCGAAGCCCCCACTGCTGCACAGACCGGTGCGGATGAGAGCGCCTCCGTACAGAGCAGTGAGAGTTATATGAACGAGCACCTGGCCATTATCGCGCAGCTGCTGCAGCGGCACCTCTACTACCCGCGTATGGCACGCAAGCGCCATATCGAGGGGGAGGTTGTCGCCAGTTTCCGTGTGGAGCCGGACGGCAGCGTCCACGACGTCACGATTCAGAAACATGCCCGGGAGATCCTTGACCGGGCGGCCATCCGAACGATCACGTCGCTTGCAGGCCGTCTGCCGCATCCCCGGCACGCCTTGACGCTGAATGTCCCGATCCGCTTTGTGCTCAAATAAATCCGCGAAATGTTAGAATAAAGTATCGATTAAGAATTCAAGGATTTCAATGAAAACCCATACGCTTTTAATGCCTTTGGACATGCACCTCCACCTCCGCGACGGGGTAATGCTCGAGACGGTCGCCCCGCTCAGCGCCTACAGCTTCAGCGGCGCCGTCGTGATGCCGAACCTGGTCCCGCCGGTCACGTCCAAAGAGGATGTCCAGGCCTATAAAGAGCGTATTTTTTCAGCCCTCGGTACCCCCCTCACCGACGAGGACGACATGTTCGAAACGACCAATGCCGACTATTTCGAGCCGTTGATGACCCTGTTCTACCAGCACTATGAGCGCGAATTCCTCGAAGAGGTACGTGATGACATCTTTGCGATCAAGCTCTACCCCGCAGGGATCACGACGAACTCCGAAGGCGGTGTCAGCCGTTTTGACCTCGATGCCATGCGCCCGACCCTCGAGGCGATGAGCGCATTGGGTATTCCGCTGCTGATCCACGGCGAGACCGACGGTTTCGTTATGGACCGCGAAGCGGAATTTATGAGCATTTACGAGATGCTCGCCTCCAACTTCCCCGACCTCAAAATCGTGATGGAACACATTACGACGAAGGCGGCCGTCGATATGCTGGACAAATATCCCAACCTCTACGCGACGATCACGCTGCACCACCTCCTTATCACCCTTGATGACGTCGCCGGCGGTCTGATGCGGCCGCACCTCTTCTGCAAACCGATCGCGAAACGTCCCGAGGACCGCGAAGCGCTGCTCGGCGTCGCGCTTGAAGCCCATCCGAAGGTGATGTTCGGCTCCGACTCCGCGCCGCACCCTCAGCATAAAAAAGAGGCCTGCGGCTGCGCCGCCGGCGTCTTTACGGCACCCATCGCGCTGCAGGCGCTGTGCGAGCTCTTTGACCACTACGGCAAGCTCGATAACCTGCAGGCCTTCATCAGCGACAACGCCCAGAGTATCTACGGCATCTGTCCCGAGTTCAAAGAGGTAACCCTCTCCGACACCCCCTTCACCGTTCCGGCCAAATACGGCGACGTCGTTCCGATGTTCGCCGGTGAGACGATTGGCTGGAGTATCGAAGACGTGCTATGACGACGGCCAGCATCCTCCTGCTTGAAGACGACCTTCTGCTGGGCGAGACGCTCGGCGATCTGCTGGAGGATGAGGGCTACCGTGTGCGCTGGTGCCGCAATGGCCAGGAAGCGCTCGATGTGACGTTTGAAGAGAGCTTCGATCTCTACCTCCTCGACATCAACGTGCCGCAGGTCGACGGACTGACCCTGCTTTCCGAACTGCGCTCGGCGGCCGATACGACGCCGTCGATCTTTCTGACGTCGCATAAAGAAAAAGAGAAGCGTAAAGAGGGCTTCACCGCGGGGGCGGACGACTACCTGACCAAACCCTTTGACAACGACGAGCTGCTCTGGCGGATCACGGCGCTGCTGCGCCGAAGCGGGCGTCTCGACGGCCTGTGCAACGGGCGGCTCTGCCATGACGCGGAACACCACACGGTTCTCTTCGACGGTAACGCCCTGGAACTGACACGCAAAGAGTATGACCTGCTGACCCTGCTGATGCGCCACTGCAACAAGACCGTCACGAAGGCGATGATTGAGGAGGTGCTCTGGAGCGCCGGCGAATCAGGGAGCGAAGGGGCCGTGCGCGTCTACATCAACCGCATCAAACAGCTCATCGGCGCGGAGATGATCGAAAATATCCGTGGGGTGGGGTACCGCCTTGTTTCGTAACTTCTTTTTGGCAATAGCCTTCTTCTACGTGGTCTCGGTGCTGACGATAGTCGCCGGAGTGTTTGTGCTGCAGCTGCAGTTCCAGATCTTCTCCATCGTGGCGCTGCTTTTTATCGCTCTGCCGTTTGCGCTGCTGCTGGGCTGGATGTTTTCCAAGATCGCGATCGAACCGCTGATCAGCCACTTCGAGACCCTGGAGCGATTCTCAAAAGAGACGCTGCACGAGCTCAACATCCCGGTCAGTACGATCAAGACGAACGCCCAGATGCTCGAGAAAGGGTGCACGGATGAAAAGTCGCGCAAACGGATCGGCCGTATCGCCTCGGCGTGCGAACTCCTGGAGGCCCGTTACGACGAACTGGACTACCTGATCAAAAGCCAAATGCAAAAGGAGCGGATCGACACCGTTGCGATCGCCCCGCTGCTGCAGGAGCGCTGCGAGGCGCTGCAGGAGATCTACCCCGGCGTATCGCTGGTGTGCGATTTAGAGCCCATTAGTCTGAAACTCGATAGAATGGGCTTCATCAAAGTCGTGGACAACCTGATCGACAATGCGGTCAAAAACTCCCCCGGCGGGACAACAATCAGCCTGAACCTGAAAGCCAGACGCCTTGAGATCCGGGACGAGGGACGCGGCATGGATGAGGTCGAGCTCTTCAAGGTGTTCGACCGGTACTATCAGAGCGATGACTCCCTCCCCGGGTACGGGATCGGGCTCGACCTCGTCAAACGCTACTGCGACCGGCACAAGATCGGGCTCAGTATCGATTCGGCGCCGGGACAGGGGACGACGGTAACACTTAATTTAGCGGAGGTAGCAGAAGATGCAGGGTAATTGGTTGGAGTTGGCGGAACAGTTGTTGGATTACGGAGTGATGGGCACATTGCTTTTGATGAGTGTGGTTGCCCTGTGGCTCTTTATTGAACGGCTGATGTATTACAGAGGCGTCGATGTCAACGCC
This sequence comes from Sulfurimonas sp. HSL-1656, assembly GCF_039645585.1. Taxonomy (NCBI): domain Bacteria; kingdom Pseudomonadati; phylum Campylobacterota; class Epsilonproteobacteria; order Campylobacterales; family Sulfurimonadaceae; genus Thiomicrolovo; species Thiomicrolovo subterrani. The sequence goes on along the minus strand of NZ_CP147915.1, from coordinate 1,936,571 downwards.
TATGACAACAAAGAACTGCTGGAGCTCGATCTCAGCGACAACCTCTCGACGATTTCTGCCATCGGGGCCAATGCGCCCTATGTCGGCCTGCTGGGGACGATCCTGGGGATCATGATCACCTTTTACGGTCTCGGTGAGATCGGTACGGTCGATACGAAAAAAGTCATGACGGGGCTGGCGCTGGCGCTGAAGGCGACCGGCTTCGGTATCCTCGTCGCGATCCCTTCCATCGTCTTCTACACGGCGCTGCTGCGCAAGATGGAGCGGCTGCTCACCTACTGGGACGTCAACACGCAAAAAGGGAACCGGTAGGATGCAGCGTAAACGCTTTGACCAGATCAATGTCATCCCGCTGATCGACATCCTGCTCGTGCTTTTGGTCATGGTCGTGACGACCGCTACATTCATCAAACAGGGAATCCTTCCCGTGGAACTGCCCGATGCCAAGTCCGCGGACAAGAAAGAGGAGCAGAAAGAGATTGATGTTTACGTGACCAAGGACGGGAAATACCACCTGGACAAGACACCCATCAGCGTCGCGGAGCTGGAAAAACGCATTTCAGAGATTCCCAAGGATCAGACGGTGGTGCTGCGCAGCGACAAAGACGCGACCTTCCAGAACTTCGTGACGGTCATGGACCTGCTTAAGAAGTACAACCACGAGCAGCTTTATATCGTGACGAAAGAGTAGGGCGGCAAGACGATGGCGGAAAAACCAAAAAGCAGACCGCAGGGGGCGAAACCGGGACAGGCCAAGTCCTCCCCTGCAAAAGCCGGTGGCAAACCGAAGCCAAAAAGCCAGAAACCGGTGGCACTCTTCACGGCACCGGGTTGCAAATGGTGTACGACGGCCAAGAAGTACCTCAAGGACAAAGGCATAAGGTTCCGTACCTTCGACATCTCCACAAACAACCAGGCGGCGAAGGACTGTCTCAAACACGGCTGCCGCGGCGTCCCGGTCGTGCTGATCGGCAACCGCTGGATCTGCGGCTTCGACCAGAAGACGATCGACAAAGAGCTGGGGCTTTCGTAATCGTCCGGATGAGCGACACGACAGAAAGTATGGAAAACGTTCTACCGGATGCGTTCCGCCGGGAACACTGGGACAGCCTTTTCAGATCCAAAACATATACCGACGTCCTGTGGCATCAAACCACTCCTGCCAAATCACTTGCACAGATTGAAACCTTCGCGCAACCGGATGACGCTGTCATCGACGTGGGGTGCGGCGCCTCGTTACTGGTCGACTATCTTATTGGGAAGGGGTACCGGAACCTCTCTCTATTGGATGCGTCCGAAGTGTCACTGCAGATTGTCCGGGAGCGTTTGGCGTCGGATGCCAACATCCCTGAATATATCTGTTCGGATATCGTCAATTTCAACCCGCCGCGTCAGTTTCATGTCTGGCATGACAGGGCGATGTTCCATTTCCTGCTGGACGCAACAGAGCGCCGGAAGTATTTTGAGGTGATGCAGGCCGCTCTGCTCCCGGGCGGCACCGCCATCATCAACACCTTTGCCGCGGATGGCGAAATCGAGTGTGCGGGGTTGAGTACGATGCGGTATGACCGGAAGAGGATAGAGGAAGAACTGCCAGAAGGCCTGGAGCTCGTCGATACTGAAACCTTTGTTCATACAACGCCGAAGCACACGGCACAAAACTACGCAGCTTTCTATATCAGAAAAATGGCTTGAGCATTTAATGGTTGTATAGGATCGGAATACCAAAAGGGCACGATTCGGGCACACTTTAAATGTATTGATTTTGAAGGTTCTGTAAATAGGGAGTTTTTGGAAGGATGGTGTCAAGAGAGAGACTTGAACTCTCGACCTCCGGCTTATGAGACCAGCGCTCTAACCAGCTGAGCTACCTTGACATCCGTTTGAAAGACCGAAATTATAGTTTCAGAGTCCTTAGATTTTCCTAAAAGTGATCGTCTTCTTTTTCGCAATAGTTTAGCTAAACAGTTTATATGTTAATTGGCTAACTATTCTTTAGCCAAATACACTAAAGTTCTTGACAATTAAATGGCTATCAAGTAAAATTAGCGCGTAAAATTTTTAGCACATAGTGCTTTGTAAAGCAAAGGAGAACACATGAACTTTCAACCACTTGGTAACCGTGTGCTTGTCGAGCGTGTCGAAGATGCGCAGACCACCGCTTCAGGGATCATCATCCCGGACAATGCAAAAGAGAAGCCTTCCCAGGGCAAGATCGTTGCGATCGGCGGCGACGTCGAGAGCATCGCTGTCGGCGATACCGTTGTTTTCGGCAAATACTCCGGCAACGAGCTTTCCCTCGACGGCAAAGAGTATCTCATCATGGATGCCGACGATATTTTTGGAATCATCAAATAAATTTTAGAGGAGACAGATATGGCAAAAGAGATTCACTTTTCGGATGAAGCACGCAATACCCTCGCCGCAGGCGTACAGAAGCTGACGGACGCCGTCAAGGTCACGATGGGGCCGCGCGGACGCAACGTCCTGATCCAGAAGAGCTACGGCTCTCCTAATATCACCAAAGACGGTGTCTCCGTCGCCCGCGAGATTGAACTGAAAGATCCGCTGGAAAACATGGGTGCGCAGCTGGTCAAGCAGGTCGCATCCAACACGGCCGACGAGGCCGGTGACGGTACGACGACTGCAACGGTCCTTGCCAATGCTATCTTCCAGGAAGGTCTGCGCAACATCACGGCCGGTGCGAACCCGGTTGAGGTCAAGCGCGGTATGGACAAGGCGACCGAAGCGATCCTCGCCGAGCTCAAAGCCATCTCCAAGTCCATCAAGGACAAGACCGAGATCGCCCAGGTCGCGACAATCTCCGCGAACTCCGACAGCGAAATCGGTAACATGATCGCCGAAGCGATGGAGAAAGTCGGTCAGGACGGTGTCATCACCGTTGAAGAGGCGAAGGGGATCAGCGACGAACTCGACGTCGTCGAAGGGATGCAGTTCGACCGCGGTTACCTCAGCCCCTATTTCATCACCAACAGCGAGAAGATGATTGCGGAGATCGAAAACCCGTTCATCCTGCTCTTCGACCAGAAGATCAGCAATCTCAAAGACCTGCTGCCGGTCCTCGAGCAGGTGCAGAAGACGAACCGCCCGCTGCTCATCATCGCCGAAGACGTCGAAGGCGAAGCACTGGCGACCCTGGTCGTCAACAAGCTGCGCGGTATCCTCAACATCTCAGCAGTCAAAGCACCGGGCTTCGGTGACCGCCGCAAGGCAATGCTGCAGGATATCGCTATTCTCACCGGCGGCCAGGTGATCTCCGAGGAGATCGGCCGTACGCTCGAGTCCGCGAACCTGGCCGACCTCGGCCAGGCGTCCCGCGTCGTCATCGACAAAGACAACACGACGATCGTCGACGGTATCGGTGACAGCGCGGCGGTTCAGGCGCGCATCAACGAGATCAAGACGCAGATCGAGGCGACGACGTCCGAGTACGACAAAGAGAAGCTCCAGGAGCGCCTGGCGAAGCTTTCCGGCGGGGTTGCCGTCATCAAGGTTGGTGCCGCGACAGAGACGGAAATGAAAGAGAAGAAAGACCGCGTCGACGATGCGCTCTCCGCGACGAAAGCCGCCGTGGAAGAGGGGATCGTCATCGGGGGCGGTGCCGCACTGATCCGTGCCGCGTCCAAGGTCCAGCTGGACCTCGAAGGCGACCAGAAGATCGGTTACGAGATCATCCTGCGCGCCGTCAAGGCGCCGGTCAAGCAGATCGCTGCCAATGCGGGCTTTGATACGGGCGTCGTCGTCAACGGCATCGAGACAGCTACGAACGAGAACGTCGGGTTTAACGCGGCGACAGGCGAGTATGTCGACATGTTCGAAGCGGGTATTATCGACCCGCTCAAAGTCGAGCGCGTCGCCCTGACGAACGCGACATCCGTCTCCAGCCTCCTGCTGACGACGGAAGCGACGATCCACGAGATCCCGGAAGAGAAACCTGCGCCGGATATGGGCGGCATGGGCGGCATGGGCGGTATGCCGGGGATGATGTAACTCCCCACGCGCCTCCTCAGGGAGACCCGTTAACGACGGGTTCCCGCCATCTTCTACACCTTTTTTCCCTTTATTTTATTCCACTTTTTTTCCCCGTGATCAGACCGGCACCGTTTGTCGTGTCGGAAGTTTTGTTCAGGCGTGCGGTATGAAAAGGGGTTGCAGAGACGATGCTAAATGCATGAGAAGAGGTCTGCTCCCGCCGGAAGCAGAAGAGGGAAGATTTACTTCAGCCCTTTGGCCGAGGTGAACGTTACCTGGTCGGAGATAAACTTGATATCGATCACGGCACCGTCGTTTTTCCACTGGCAGCTGCTGATGCCGAGGGTTTCCGCACACTCTTCGGGTTTCCCGATCAGTTTGACGACCTCGTCATAGGACATGCCGGATTCGATTTTGTCGTAGTTCTCTTTGGTGACTTTGCTGCAGCCGCTGAGAAGGAGCAGGAGAAGGGCAGGGAGCATGATACGTTTAGACAAGAGGATTCCTTTGAATGGTAGTGGCAAAATTATAGCATGATGACAGCGACACCGGCATGCAGTAGATGCCAGCGGGTGGAACAGGGTGTATTTATTCCGTTTCGTAAGCGTAGGTCCAGCCGGTCAGCTGTTTCTCTTTGACTTCGGGGAAGTTGTCGGAATCGGCCTCGAAATCCATGACGAACATCACCGTTGAGGGGAGGCGCATCTTGTCTTCGGGCTTGAAGAGGTGCAGGGGCATCGGCGTCTCCTGCGTGGTCACGGCGAAAGCGACACGGTCAGGTTGGCTGAAGAGGTCGGCAATACCGCGGAATCCGTACTGGTCGGCAAATTTGTCGAGGACGGCCTGCTGGATATCGGCAGGCAGGTTGTCGGCCGTATTGAGAAAAAGGGTGAAGTGGATCGGCGCTTTGGCCGTGTCGCGCACGGCGGGGGCTGCCATCACGATGTACTCGACGCCTTCGAGGTGCGAAGCGATCTCCGCCGGGTTGAGGTACTGTTCGGTCTTGAGGGCCTGGTGTTCCTGTGTCATCACGTTTCGCCTTTATTTCATCAGGGGTTCGAGCGCACCGGCAATGCCCGTGTGCAGGTTGTAGTGGGCGATCGGAAAATCGAGCGCCTCGTTTTCGAGGTTGACCATGTAGCCGCTCAGGTAGGTGCCGAGCAGGGTCAGGTCGATCGGCGCATAGGCTGCGCAGGCCTCTTCCGGGAGGGAGGTGCGGAGCAGCCGGCCGGCCTCGTTGCTTTTTTGCAGCGTGAACGCCAGGGTCTTGAGGCTGACAAGGTCGCACCAGCGCAGGACGAGCTCGGATGTGAGACGGGGCTGGGGTTTGCCTTCGGGGTCAAAGAGCAGCCCCTGGTCGCGCAGCGGTACGAGGACGGCCAGCACGGCCTGGGCCAGGGGCATGACCTTCTGTGACCAGAAGGGGGATTCGTTCGCGTTTGTCAGCGCCACCTTCAGTGCGCTTTCAATGGTGTCGATCTTCTCCTCCGCGAGGAGTTGTGCAAATGTTTTAATCATGGCGCGATTATAGCAAAGGGGGTGTTTAGAGGCGCATTAACAGTACGTAAATCGTACACGCCTCAGACGGTCTTAATGGTGACGTCGCCGATGGTGATGGTTTCGCCGGGACGGATCTTCGCCCGTTTACGGGTTTCGACCTCGCCGTTGCGGAGGACCAGGCCGTTTTCGATCAGCTGTTTCGCCTGCCCGCCGGTGTCGACGAGGTCGAGCAGCTTGATGAGTTTATTGAGTTCAATGAATTCGTTTTCGATCTTGTATGTCATGCGTAATTATAGCCTGAATCTTGGGTTTGTGTGCGGGCGGATGCGCTGTTTACTCTTTGTCGGTAGACTGTTCCGATATCAAAATAAACGGCAAGGAGAGTGAATGCGACCGGTCATGACAGTTATGGGTTCTTTGATTCTGGCGGGTAATCTGCTGCTTGCCGTACCGCTGCGTCCGAGCGCGGTGACTGTCCGTAGCGCGGAGCAGTCCGAACACGAAGTGCGCAAGGCCGTCGCCGAAGCGCTCGTCGCCAGAGGGCTCGAAGCGGGCACCGCCCAGCAGATCGTCGCGGAACACTTCGCACCGCAGGGCAGCGGCCTTGCGGTATCGTACGCCCACTTCCGGATGCTCTTCCCGGAATATGCGAGTGACGCCGTCCTTGCCGAGATGGCGCGGCGTGTCCTGCATAACGAAGGGCTCGCTTTCAACGACTATGACCAGCTTATCGGGATGCTGCACCGTCTCGAGGGTGTCGCCCTGACCCCTTCCCACTACGAACGGGCGCGCCACTGTGCCCTGATGAGCCGCTACCTTTCCGCCGCATAACCCCTTTTGGCGCTGCATGGTATGATGCGTCCCCCATTTGAAGGAGAGGATATGCAGTGTTATTGCGGCAGCGGAAAAACGTTCGAGACGTGCTGCGCACCGTTGATCGACGGGAGTGCCCCGGTGTCCGGGGCGGAGGCGCTTATGCGCTCGCGTTACAGTGCCTATGTGCTCGGTGCGGGTGAGTACCTCGTCGCGACAACCGTTCCCGAAAAACAGGTGCCAGACGATGCCGAACTGATCCGGCAGCATGCGGAGGCGACGAGGTGGCTTAAACTGGACGTGCTCGAGGCAAAAGAGGCCGACAGTGCGGCAACGGTGAGCTTCAAAGCCTACTACCGCGAAGGCGACGGTCCCATCAGGGTGCACCACGAAAAGAGCACCTTCCGCCGCATGGACGGCCGCTGGTACTATGACGAAGGCACCCTCTATGAAGCCTCCGTCGGGCGGAACGATCCCTGTCCCTGCGGCAGCGGAAAAAAATTCAAAAAGTGCTGTATGGTATAATCGCGAAAAAATTACAGAAGCGATGACATAATGGTACAAGTTACAAACCTGACAAAACGCTTCGGCAGCCGCGTGCTGTTCGAAGGCATCAACCTCAAACTCGACCCGCACAAGCGCTACGGTCTCATCGGTGCGAACGGCGCCGGGAAGACGACATTCCTCAAGATCCTCAGCGGACAGGACAAAGAGTACGAAGGGGAGATCTCCATCGAATCGGGCCTGAAGGTCGGCGTCCTCGGGCAGAACCAGTTCGCCTTCGAAGATTACACCATCGCCGACGCGGTACTGTACGGCAACAAGCGCCTCTATGATGCCATCAAGGAAAAAGAGGAGCTCTATGCCAACGGCGACTTCGAAGACGACGCCGTCAACAACCGCCTGGCGGAGCTGGAAGTGATCAGCGTCGAGGAGGACCCGACGTACGAGTATGACGTCAACATCACGAAGATCCTCGAGAACGTCGGCATTCCGGCGGAGCAGCACCATGACCTGATGTCTTCGCTGCCTTCCAGCGACAAGTTCAAGGTCCTGCTGGCCCAGGTGCTCTTCCCGAAACCGGAAGTCCTTTTCCTCGACGAACCGACCAACAACCTCGACATCGAGACGATCAGCTGGCTGGAGAACGAACTGCAGCGCCATGAGGGGACGATGGTCGTCATCTCCCACGACCGCCACTTCCTCAACGCCGTCGTCACGAACATCCTCGACGTCGACTTCCAGAAGATCCGCGAATTTACCGGCAACTACGACGACTGGTACATCGCCGCGAACGTCATGGCGAAGCAGATGGAGATGGAGCGCGATAAGAAGCTCAAGGAAAAAGAGCAGCTCGAAGCCTTCGTACGCCGCTTCTCCGCCAACGCCTCCAAAGCGAAGCAGGCGACGTCCCGCCAGAAACAGCTGGAAAAACTGGAGATCGAGGATATCAAGCCATCAAGCCGCCGTGACCCGAGTATCGTCTTCAAGGCCAAGCGCCAGATGGGCGACGAAGCCCTGGACGTCATCAACGTCAGCCACGACTACGGCGAGGGCCCGGTCCTGAACAACATCAGCCTCCACATCGAGCCGGGCGAGAAGATCGCGCTGATCGGTCCCAACGGTGTCGGTAAAACGACGCTCTGCCAGATCATCATGGAAGAGCTCAAGCCCAAAGAGGGTACGGTGAAGTGGGGCGCGACCATAGAGCCGGGCTACTTCCCGCAGGATACGACCGACCGTATCAAGAGCAACGACACCCTTTATGACTGGCTGCGCGCCTTCGACCCGAAAGCGGACATCTCCGAGATCCGTAACTGCCTGGGGCGTATGCTCTTCAACGGTGAGCAGCAGGAGAAATCGGCGACGAACATCTCCGGGGGCGAGAAGCACCGGATGATGCTGAGCAAACTGATGCTCGAAGGGCCGAACTTCCTCGTTATGGACGAACCGACCAACCACCTCGACCTCGAAGCGATCGTTGCCCTCGGTGAAGCGCTTTTCAATTTCGACGGCAACGTCATCTGTGTCTCCCATGACCGCGAACTGCTTGACGCGTTCGCCTCACGTATTATCGAACTCAAGCCCGACGGCAGCTATATCGACTTCAAAGGCAGCTACGAAGAGTTTGCCGAGGCGAAAGAGCATGGAAAGCTTTAAAGCTTACGCCGGGTTCGGCATCGCCGGCAACTTCGCCCTGCACCTGGAGCAGGCCGGGGAAATCGAGGATTTCAAAGACCTTGAAGTCGCCGACGAAAACGGTCCCAAGGGGATCTTCCCTTTCTACATGCCGGGCTTTGAGGCGCCTATAGGCGTCTACCCCCTCTCTTCCGACACCATCAGACTGCCCGAAGATGCAGCACTGAATGTCCAGGCGGAACCGGAAGTGGCACTGGAGTGCAGCCTGCGCTATGAAGACGGCCAAGTCGTTGCGGTCGTGCCGGAGCGTTTCGCTCCCTACAACGACTGCTCCATCCGCCGCCCGGGAGCGAAAAAGATCTCGCAGAAGAAGAACTGGGGTGAAATGAGCAAGGGGCTCGGAGCGGAGATGACGCCGATTGACACCTTCGCGCCGGACGGCGTGATGGACAGCTGGCACATCGCCTCCTTCCTGCGCCGCGGCAGCGAACTGCACCGTTACGGTGAAGATGCCGCATTGACGGGCTACAGCTATTTCCACAGCAAGCTCACGGATTGGATCGTCAATCAGCTCAACACGCAGACCGATACCGGTCCGCTCGAACCGGTGCTCTCCTATCTGGCAGCGGCGGGATACCCCGAGAAGATGATCATCAGCATCGGGGCGACGCGCTATACGGCTTACGGTGAGACGACCTTCCTTCAGGAGGGCGACGAGGTGATCGTCGTGCTCTATGATACAAACTGCTGCGACGCCGATACCGTGATGGAAAGCATCGACGCCGGTGCCTACAGAGCGAATGGGATGTGCGTCCTCTCCCAAAAGGTCGTCGGTGCTTAAACCGGGCCTCTACCAGCACTACAAAGGGAAGCACTACGAGGTGCTCGGCGTGGCGAAGCACTCCGAGACGGAGGAGGAGCTCGTCGTCTACCGTGCCCTGTACGGCGAACACGGACTCTGGGTCCGCCCGCTCTCCATGTTTACCGAATGCATCCCCCACGAGAGCGTCTACATCAAACGGTTTGAATATATCGGGGAAGCCCATGAGCCGCGGTAAGAAGCTCGACCTTTTTATCGGCGGGGAGCTCGGCAGCGGCTGGTCGGAAGTGGAAGCGCACCGGACGGAAGTGCCGGCGGAGCTGCTCGCACCCGAAAAACACCTTCTCGTCTTCAAACGTGAAAAGCGGCGGGGAAAAACCGTCACGCTCGTCGGGCCGTTCGCCCTGGAAAAGAGCGATGCCGAAGGCGTGCTCAAAAGCGTGAAGAAAAAGCTCGGTTCCGGCGGCAGCTACAAGGCGCCGTGGATGGAGTTCCAGGGAGAGTGCAGTGAGAAGCTGCGCAGCCTGCTCGAAGCCGAATCCTTCCGCTTCAAAAAGTAACCGCTCAATACAGCAGCAGGTACAAAAATCCCCAGAAGAGAAAGACGATCAGCGCGATGACGCCGAAAACGGCGGCGGCCCGCAGCAGGATCAGCAGGGCGATTTTAAGCGCTTTCACTGATAAGGGACGATGGGAAGGCCGGCACGGTAGGCGGTCATGATCCCGCCTTGCAGGTTATAGACGGTATAGCCGTAGGTCTGGGCCAGGAAGGGGGCCAGCATCGAGGTGCGGCTACCCGTGCGGCAGATCAGCGCGAAGGGTTTGGTCGTATCGACTTTTGCCTTGAGCTCCAGCATAAAGCGGTCGACGTTATAGCCCCCTTTTTCATCGAAGAACATGATGGGGATGCTCCCTTTGAGCAGGCCGGTCTCTTTCCATTCGCCCGGGGTACGGATGTCGACGACGGGGATCTGTTTGGCCAGCAGCGCCTTGCTTGCCGGCTCGTTGATGACTTCGGCATGCAGGAGACCGGCGACGACGATAAACCATAAAACAATCAGTTTTTTCATATAGAGTTGCTACCTTCTTAGAATAGGTATAATTATAGCGACTGAGCTTCCGAGAAAGGTGAACTATTGGCAAAGGTTTCGGCGAAAAAAGTGGAAGATACCGCAAGGCTCCGCTACATCCGGGTACTCGAGCGTTTTACGAGCAGTATCACCAAGTATCTTTTCAAGGCGGAGGACGCGACGCGCGAGCAGTTCGACAAGAAAGTCGACAACAACCGCAAATACCTAGACCGTACCGAAAAGGTCCCGCTCTACAAAGGGGACTACAACGACCTCGAAACCCTCGTCACCAAGATCCTTGCCTACCGCGACAGCGACGCCACGATCGAAGAGCTCAAAGAGGACATCCTCTATACCGCCAACCAGATCGAGAAGTCCATGAACCGCCGCCGTTACAAAAAAGACAAGCACACCTCGGAGAAATTCAGAGACTGGGAATAAAGGTAGCATCTTCTGCCGCTTTCCTTGATTGTCATCCTTAAGAAAAAAGCCATTTTTGACAGAAATTCCTCAACTATGTATCATTTTTACGCATGAAACTTAAGGCATCTATCCACAGTGTCACCGATCGTATCAGCTAATATCTATTAGAAGTTCTTAATTATTTTATATAAAAACATTATTGGTAGACCCCATACGTCCTTTTCCTGTAAAATTCCACGCATTTTTTTGACGAGGAAGTTTTATTGAAACGTCTAGTGATACTTTTCTATGCCACGACCGAATTCCTGCGGGCCGCGCTCACGCCGGAGCAGCTCTCAACGCTGCAGACGGTCCGGGACATTGCGCGGGCCGTTCCCGACCGCAGCGGCGAGACGTACGAGAACACCCTGAGCGCCATCTGCCTTACCGAGAGCAGTGCAGGAAGGAATATCATAGGCGACTTTCATAAAGGGGTCGATATCACCAAGGCGTCGCTGGGGCCGATGCAGGTCCAGGTCGCGACGGCACGCTATGTCGCCGCACGGGTCGAAAAGCTGGCGTGGTTGAAAGCGCGCAGCGATATGCAGATCGCGAACCTGCTGCTCACGGACCTCAAACTTTCTGCCGGCATTGCCGCGCACTACCTTGTCATCCTCAAGAACCGCCGCCACGACTATATGAAAAGTGTCAGCGGCTACAACGGCGGCATGGTGAACTGGCCCTATTTTGAACGTGTCATGAACCATATGAAGCTGGTAAAGAGGCTTGTCGCTTCTGGGCAGCTGAAATAAAGGCTACAACAAAAAAGCACTTGCCGTGCGCTCTTTCCCTCTGATACAATTTCTTAAATCAAATACATAGATATGAACGAGAGTATGTATGAAGAAGTATGGACAAGAAGAGAATTGAATGGCTAGAATCAATTACTATGTTGCTGTATTCATTGATATTCTCGGACAAGGTGACAAGCTTGCCAGTGTAAAGCACTTGCCTTTAACCGAAGAGGGTAGGGAAGAACTTCTTGCCATATTCAGAGAAACAGCTGGATACGTCAGGCGTTTGCATCATCTTTTCGATGAAATTTTTAAAGGCTATGAAACAATTACTCCTGATATCCAGGTGTGGCTTGATTCTGTATCACCCGAAGTACGTGGGCAGTTTGAAGAATCAAGGAAACTAAACCTGCAATCATTGTATTTTTCCGATACAGTCGTCTTATACTTCACTCTAGACAAGGAAAAAAACAAAACTCCGATTCGTAGTTTATATAATGCTTTGTCCTCTGCTGCCATTTCATTTCTTATAATGATGTCGAAGGGTATTCCTCTACGAGGGGCAATAAATATCGGCATAGCTACAGAAATTGAAAGAAGTGGTATCTATGGTCCTATTCTGCACAATCTGCATCATCTCGAAAGTAAAGAGGCAAAATATCCTAGGATTATAATCGGACAAGAGTTGATACAGATGATGAAAGACTTTGAAAGAGAGCAAACCGTTGCAGACGATTATTTTAAGGTCTCCAACCAAGAAGCCTTAGCTCATTTGTATCCGCTGATTACTACTGATAGTGATGGACATAGCATTCTCCACTACTTGGATAAAAGCATTGCTGAGAGCATGGGCCCTGAGAGAAAAGAAGTTTATCGAGGTCTACAGAGTTTTGTTGAAAGACAATATCGTGAAGTCAACGGTTGTGATGATGAAGAGAAACGCTTGAAACTACGATCAAGATACAAGCTATTAAAGGATTACGTCAGACGTAATAAGGCACCGTGGAATTAAGGGATAGTATAGTTATCGCAACATCTAGAGCCGTTTAGTGATGCATACATGATATTGAAGTTATATCGCGGATGAGTGAAAAGAGCGTATAAATAACATATAGTTGATTTTAAAAGATGCTGAATGTTTTCAAAAGAGGGAAAAATAAGTGGTGACCCCACGGAGACTCGAACTCCGGTAACCAGAATGAAAATCTGGGATCCTAACCGCTAGACGATGGGGCCACTATAGGAGTAACAATGGTGTCCCGTGTTGGATTCGAACCAACGGCCACATCATTAAAAGTGACGTGCTCTACCAGCTGAGCTAACGAGACATGCAAACAATGAGATAAGCTCTCTTCGTTTGTGGACGGGAATTATACGAAAAACACTCTTCAAAGTCAATAGTTTTTCGGAAGAAAATACAAAAAAAACGAAAAAACCTCTGGCGTCGCATTTTCGGCGCTGAAATCCCTGTTTTTCCCATCCGCCGTCTCTGCTGCTTCGGCATCGGGGCAGGGCAATCTATACCTTCAAAACGTTATAATGGCCGCTATTATCCTTATAAAGGTGATTGATGTACTCCAAAATCGAAGCGATCAAGTCCGAGGTGGCGAAAGTCGTCGTCGGCCAGGACAAGATGATCGACGGGCTGCTGATCGGCCTGCTCTGCGAAGGGCACATTCTAATCGAAGGGATCCCCGGACTGGCGAAGACGACGACGGTCAAAGCGCTCTCGCAAAGCCTGGGACTGCAGTTCAAACGGGTGCAGTTTACCCCGGACCTGCTCCCCTCGGACATCCTCGGTGCCGAGATCTACGACCCGCAGCATAACGCGTTCAAGATCAAACACGGTCCGGTGTTCACGAACCTGCTACTCGCCGACGAGATCAACCGTGCCCCGGCAAAGGTGCAATCGGCCCTGCTGGAAGTGATGCAGGAGCGGCAGGTCACCATCGGCGAGGAGAGTTTCAAACTCGCACCCCCTTTCTTCGTCATGGCGACGCAGAACCCGGTGGAGCAGGAGGGGGTCTACCAGCTGCCCGAAGCGCAACTGGACCGTTTTATGCTGAAACTGAAGGTCGGCTACAACACGAAAGAGGAGGAGCTCGAGATCGCCCGCCGCATTGCTGCGGGCGTTTCCGAGACGATTAATGCGGTCATCATGCACGAAGACCTGGAGGCGCTCAAAGCGGAGGTCAAAAAGGTGCATGTCGATGAAGAGGTCGAGCGCTACATGATCGAGCTGGTCAGTGCGACCCGCGACCCGAAGGCGTACGGTCTCGATGCCCTCGAAACGCAGCTGCAGTTCGGCGCGAGCCCGCGGGTGAGCATCGATATGTTCAAGGCCGTCAAGGCGATGGCCTATCTGCGCGGCAAGGACTACGTCAGCCCTGTTGACGTCGCTTTCATTATCAAGGAGCTGATGCGCCACCGCATCGTGCTCAGTTACGAGGCCGAGGCCGACGGCGTCACGTCGGACGAGATCATCGACAGGGTGATCGAAGCGGTCCCGCTGCCGTAGGGTCTTATGGGAACGGTCCAGCGCATCCTCGTCAAGGCCCGGCGACAGGTCTTCAGCGAGCTGATCGGCAACAACCCCTCGATCTTCCATGGGGAGGGGTACGACTTTATCGAGCTGCGCGAGTACATGCCCGGCGACGACATCCGCCATATCGACTGGAACATCACGGCGAAGATGCGCACCCCCTATATCAAGATCTTCCGCGAAGAGCGGGAGCTCAGCGTCGTCGTCGCGATGATGCTCGGCGGCAGCGTCCATTTCGGGCAGCACCGTTTCAAGCAGGAGGTGATGGCCGAGATCGCCGCGACGGTGGGGTACGCCGTGCAGTACAACAGCGACGCGCTGGGCTACATGCTCTTTGCGGACCGCCTCTACGACGAGGGGCGCCCGACGAAGAACCGCTATGCCGTCTCCGAGCTGACACAGAAGGTAGACGCTTTCGAGGCGGTCGGGAAAAAGAGCGATTACGATGCAATGGTGAAGACGCTCTACCAGCGTATCCGCCGCCGCTCGCTCCTGCTTGTTGTCGGGGATTTCTTCGAACTTCCCCAGCTGCGGCTGCTGGCAAAGAAGCACGAGGTCGTCTGCATCATCGTCCGTGACCGCCTGGAAGAGCACCCGCCGCCGTTCGGTTTCGCCTCACTGCGCGACCCCGAGAGCGGGATGCTGCTCGAGGGGGACTTTAACACCCGGACCGTACACGATTACGAAGCGAAAGTGCGTGAGCATGACCATGCCCTGTACGAGCAGCTTCGTAAAGACGGCATCCGTTTTACGAAGATCTATACGGATGACCACATCGGCGTCAAACTCCGGCGCCTTTTCGAGGGGCGATAATGCATTCAGACGATATCCCGCTGCATGACATCAAGCCCCTGGTCGAGATCCATGACTATACGCCCTACTACCTGGCAGCCGCGGCGGCCATGGTGCTCGTTTTTCTTCTGCTCGTCCTCTACCTGCTGATCCGCCGTTACCGCGAGGAGCGAAGGGAAAATACCCGGCGCGCGTGCCGCAAGGCCCTCGAGGCGGTCGATCTGGATGACGCGAAGCAGGCGGCGTATGCCATCTCCCGTCTCGGCCGCCGTTTCGCGGAGGACTCCCCGCGTCTTCAGGAGGCCTTCGAAAATCTCGAACAGCGCCTCGAACCCTACAAATTCCGCAAAACGGTGCCGCCCATCGACGAGGAGACCCGAGCGTATTTCAGGATCTATCTCGGGATGATCGATGTTTGAGGGGATCTTCTTCGAATTCCCGAAAGTCATCTCCTTCCTCTTCATCTTTCTGGCGTGCGAAGCGCTCTGCCGCCTGCGCCACCAGGGCTTTTACTTCCCGCACCTCGCCGCCTTCGCCGCGGTCACGCTCAAACCCTCCTTCTGGCTCTGGCTGCTCAAATGGGCTTCAGTCATCCTACTGCTCGTCGCGTTGATGTCACCGGTGAAAGAGCAGGTCTACCAGCCGGTCAGCGCTCCGGGGTATGCGATCAGCCTCGTGGTGGATGCCAGCGCCTCCATGCGCAACGGCGATTTCGACCCGGGTGACCGTACCCGCAGCCGCTTCGAGGCGGTCCAGGAGATCCTGCAGGCGTTTACGGCGCAGCGCAGCAGCGACAGCGTCGGCCTCGTCGTCTTCGGCACCCACACGTTTACGGCCGCACCGCCCACCTCCGACATGGGCATGCTCTCGCAGATCATCGGGCAGCTCTATGTCGGCATTGCGGGCAAATACACGGCCCTTTACGAGGCGATGGCCAGGGGGATCGTCTCGCTGCATGACGTGCAGAGTGCTGAAAAGATCGTCGTCGTCCTGACCGACGGCCGGAACACCCCGGGTGCCCCGGTGGGCAGCGACGTTGTCGGGGGGCTGGCGTTCAAAGACGGCGTGCGCCTCTACGCCGTCGTCATCGGGGACGAGCCGGCCGCCCAGGAGTCCGTACTGGAAACGCTGACAGCAGAGAGCGGCGGCGCCTATTTCACGGCCCGGGACAGTACATCCCTGGCCGACGTCTACGCGCAGATCGACGCCCTGGAAAAGTCGCCCCAGCGCCCCCCGGTCCTGATCGTCAAGGAGTACTACTACATCTACCCGCTCTTTATGGGCTTCATGACGCTGCTGCTCTATGTCTACCTGCGCAACCGGAGGGTGGCATGACCTTTCTCCACCCCGAGTTCTTTTACCTTATGCTGCCGCCGGTTCTGGTGCTCTTCTACTTTATCCTGACCCAGAAGGAGCCGGCGGCGGAGCTCTTTTCCGGCCCCGTTTTCGAACGGCTGCGGGTGAACGAAAAGCGTCTCAGCCTCCGCCAGCGCAACCTGATCTACCTGGCCGTTTTCGTCCTGCTGATCGCGGCGATGTCCCAGCCCGTCATTACCGAAGCGACGGCCGTCGTCAAGAGCCCGCACACTGCGCTGACGGTCGCCGTCGACATCTCGGCCTCCATGCAGACGGAGGATGTCTACCCCTCCCGCGCCGCCGTCGCGAAGGCCAAGCTGCTTGCACTGGTCGCTCGGGCCAAGCGGGAACGCATCGGGGTACTCGCTTTCGGGCGGGATGTCTATGCCGTGGTGCCGCCCACGGCGGACAAAAGCGCGCTGACGGAGCTACTGGAAGATTTCGCACCCGATACCTACGCCGAGAAGGGGACCGATATCATGGCACTGCTGGCCGCGGCGAAGGGGGTGATGAGCAATCCGGGGCGCAAAAATCTGCTGCTGCTGACCGACGGGGGCGACGGACGCAATTTCTCCGAGGCGGTCGCCTATGCCAAAGCACAGAAGCTCCACATTTATATCCTCGGGATCGGAACGGCCGAAGGGGGCGTACTGCAGCAGGAAGGAAAACCCGTCATGCAGGGGGGAGAACCGGTAAGGACGGTACTGAATCCTTCTTTGCGCTCTCTGGCCGAATCCACCGGCGGTCTCTATGTCGAGATGACGATGGGCTCCCGTGACGTCGCGGCCCTGCTCTCCGAGCTGCGCCGCCATGCCGAAGGGGGCGAAGCGGGGACAAAGGAGATCCGCCGGTACGGCCAGCTCTACATCCTGCCGCTGGGAGTGGCGCTCTTTTTACTGCTGCTGGCCAATGCCTCCATGAGCCGCCGCGAACGGGTGGCCGTCCCTCCCGCACTGCTGCTGGGCGTGCTGCTGTTCGGGCATACCGCCACGCTGCGGGCGGAGCCTTTCGACTATGAACTGCTCGAATCCGCGAAAGGGTTTTATGAAGAGGGGGATTATGCACGGGCCGCGCGCGCCTTTTACCGTTACGGCGTCCATAACGGCAATGACCCCCAGGCGATGTACGACAGCGCACACGCCCTTTACCGTGCCGGAAAATACGATGCGGCGGCCGCACTGTGGGAACGTATCCGCAGCAAGGATCGGATGCTGCAGTTTTCGACGTTGCACAATCTGGGCAATGCGAGGGCGATGCTGGGGGGCAGGGAGAACCTCGAAGCCGCCATCAAGGTATACCAGAAGGCGCTCTACCTCCAAAACGACCCGCAGACGCGCGAAAACATGGCCATTGTCCGCGGACGCTTGATGCGGCTGGTGCAGGCGGAGCGCCGCCGAACGGCTGCGGCGGCGACTGAAGCGGGAGGGGAGCATAACGCTTCGGACGCATCGTCTCCGGCGAACGGGGGGCAGAATGCTTCCGCACAGAAGGAGACTTCCGAGGGGGAGGCGGCGAGGCCTTCGGAAGCCTCCGGCGAAGCGAAAACGGCCGCGATGAGCGATTACGAGGCGGCCATGTGGCGGCAGTCGCTGCAGCGGCAGAGCCGGACACACCTCTACAAGATCACGCCGGATCGCACAGGGGGAGGCGACCATGTCGTTCCGTGGTAAGGCGCTTGGGCTACTGGTGGCCGTCAGTACGCTTTCGGGGTATGAACTGACGGTCGACAGCTCCTCCCGCCAGCTCTACCAGGGCGAACCGCTGCGGCTCGTCTACCGTTTCGCGCATGCCGCGTCGGACAAGGGGATCGACTTCCGTTTCGCGGCACCGGAACTGGCGCATTTCCAGGTCCTGCAGAGTCACGCGGAAGAGCGGCACGAAGCGGGGGCGGATATCTGGGAAAAGAGCTACGTCATCGCCCCGATGCAGGGCGGCGAGCTCTCGACCGGCAGGGCGGCGATGAACGTCGCCGAACGTACCTATACACAGGATGCGTGGGGGCAGTGGATGCCTTCGGTCGCATGGCAGCAGCACCTCTTCGAACCCGTGACGCTTTTTGCCAACCCCGTTCCCGGAGGGGTGCAGGCGGTCGGCGCTTTTGCGTTGCAGGCCGTCGTCGACCGCAATGTGACCGACAGCGGGCAGCCGGTCCGCCTGACCCTGTCGCTCTCGGGGTGCGGGAACCTGGAGACGGCGGAACCGCTGCGGATGGCGATTGCCGGCGTAAGCGTTTTCGAGGAGGGACATACGCAAAACGCCGCGTGGGAGGAGGGGTGCTACAGCAATGAACTCAACCGGACCTTCGCCCTCGTCGGCGAACAGGATTTTACGATCCCCTCGGTGAGCTTCCGCAGTTTCGACCCGGCGACGCAGCGCATCGTCACGGCGTCGTCGCTGCCGATCCCGGTCCATGTCCGCGCCGCGGCGGAACCCAGGGTAAAGAAGAAAAATATGAAGGAGGAGACGATGACGATATGGAGTCTGGCGGCAGGGGGCGTCGCCGGTTTCGTCCTCGGTGTCGCACTGACGCTGTTTGCTGTGCGCCGCAGAAGCAAAGAGGAACGGGTCCGTTTCGATTCGCTCCGAACGGCGCTGGTCGCACTTTTTGGCTACCTGGACGACCCCGATGCGAAAAAGAGTGCGGAAGCGCTGGAACGGCATCTTTACGAAGGGGCGGATGCCCCGGACCCCAAGGGGATCGCTACGCTGCTCGGCCGGTTGAAACAGGGGAAGCGGAAAGCGGATTGACGGCACAGCCCTGCAGGTTTATTTGCTATACTTGTGTGAAGACGTAGGAGTAAAGCATGCTCGATTGGTTGAACGCAAACGTAGAATGGTGGCACTGGGTGATCCTTGGAATGGTGCTGATCGGCCTGGAGACGATGGCCCTCACCTTCCTGCTGCTGGGAATCGGCGTCGCCGCGATCCTGACGGGGACGCTCGCTTATCTCCTTGATCTCTCCTTCTCCGCCGAACTGCTGATCTGGTCGATCCTCTCCACCCTATTCATCGTAGGGTGGTGGCGTTTCATCCGTCAGCGTACGGTGTCGGAGAGCGGTCAGCCCAATTACAGGGTCGACACAAAGGGGACTGTCACCGAGGGGATCGAACCGCCGCAGCGCGGCAAAGTACTTTTTGACATCCCCGTGCTGGGCAACCGCGAATGGCCTGCATTCGCCGACGAGCCGATTACCGTCGGCACCAAGGTGCGTATTGTCGACGTCAGCGGCCAGCTGATCAAAGTGACCCCCCTGAAGGAGAACTAAATGGTTTCACTCTACCTTATCGGCGTCTTTGCCATCGTCATCATCATCACCCTCTACAAGGGGATCAAGGTCGTCCCGCAGGGCGAGGAGTGGATCATCGAACGGCTGGGCAAGTTCTACCGGACCCTCACCCCGGGGCTCAACCTCATTATCCCCTACATCGACAGTGTACGCGAGCGGATGACGACAAGGGATATCATCCTAGACGTCCCGCAGCAGGAGGTCATCACGATGGATAACGCCGTCATCCTCACCAACGCCATCGCCTTTATCCGTGTCACGCGCCCCTCGGATGCGGTCTACGGGGTCGAGGATTTCCGCATGGCCATTGTCAATCTCGTCATGACGACGCTGCGTTCCATTATAGGGGAGATGAAGCTGGACGAGGCGCTCTCCAACCGCGACATGATCAAGGCGCGCCTCAAAGAGCAGATCATCGACGACGTCGCCGACTGGGGCGTGACCGTCAAGTCCGTCGAGATTCAGGACATCAGCCCCAGCCCCTCCATGCAAAAAGCGATGGAGCAGCAGGCCGCCGCCGAGCGTGAACGCCGTGCTGTCGTCACCAAGGCCGACGGGAACAAGAACGCCATGATCCTGGAAGCCGAAGGGAAACTCGAAGCGGCCAAGCTCGAAGCCCAGGCCCAGGTGGCGCTGGCACAGGCCTCGGCCGAAGCGATCGCCCGCATCTCCGAATCCATCCAGGAGAAGGAGCTCCCCGCCATGTTCCTGCTCGGCGACCGCTATATCGCCGCGCTGGAGAAACTGGGCGAAAGCCAGAACGGCAAGTTTGTTGTCTACCCGGCCGACGTGCAGCAGGCGATCAAGGGGATGCTCGGCAGCGTATTCAAATAACGCCGGCAGATAAAGTAGAAGGAGTTTCCATGAAAAGCATCACGGCTGCAGCGGCAGCGCTGCTTCTGGCAGGAAGTGTGCTCCGTGCGGGGGAAGTCGGTGCCATGAATACCTTTGTCGCGAATACGCCGGCTATCGCTGACGAGGTCAACGCCAATTTCAACGAGCAGACGACGCAGATCAACGACAACAACAGCCGTATCTCGGCCAATACGAACGCCATCGCCGCGACCGGTCTGGTGGGGTGGAGTACCCTGGCCGTCCCGCGGACGACATCCCCTCTTACTGGGACATTTCTCGGAGATTTCGTCAAAATAGGCGATATGGGAAGTTATGTCAAGCAGCAGGACGCCTCGGTGCTCGAGATCCAGTACAACGGCCGTATCTGCGTCGGCGTCATTGCCGATGATCAAGTTGTTTTCGAACTGAGGGTCGACGATACGCCGTCTTCGGCAGGACCTGCCCGTACGATGCTGCAGTACGGTGAAGAGGGGTGTTTACCTTCGCATCCGGCGACGATCACGGGGATCTTTGACGGCCTCTCGGCAGGCAGCCATACCGTCAGTATGTGGGTCAGGGCCGAATCCTCCGGGATAGCTGTCGGGTCGACGAATGCGCTCTACAACCCCGCCGACAGCAGTGCGGATCACCTCGTCATCAAAGAGTTCGGTACGCCGTAAGCCGGTGCTCTCCGAAACGCCCTTCCATCCGGTTATGTCCCAAAATAGGGCTCGAGTTCGACATTGGCCATGCAGCCGGTGTCGATGTCCCTTAAACGCCTGAACAGCTCCCGAAACAGCACATGGCGCTCTTCGCCGGAGGACATCACGAACGAAAACTGTAGATTGCGGTACCGGTCCAGCTCCTCGTCGATGTACTCAGCGGATACCCTCTGCTCGATACTCAGAGGCTCCACCTCCGCAATATCGTTGATAGTACGGATATACTGTTCGACGACCCACCGGGCCTCATCATTGATACGAGTCTCCATGATCCCGCCGAGGTCGTAGATATCGATGGTGAAGGCGCCGAGATACCTTTTCATAACACGTCCCATTCCCTCATATGCTGAAATTTCATCTCTATTTTTAGGATGCTGCATTGCAACTCCCTCTCCACGTTCTCGGCGGCGCATAGGTTTGTCAAGGCGCGCGGAAAAGGAGAGGGGCGGAATCATCCGAAAGGTTTAGTCACTCTCCGTGACGCTGGAGAGGAAGTCCTGCCCCCAGGCGTTGACATCGTAACGGTGGATGATGTTCGACATGCGCTGCAGCCGCGAGGCCCGTTCTTTTTCCGGGGCTTCGAGGGCCTGCATAAGGGTATTGCTCATGTCGACCCTGTCGTAGGGGTTGGCGAGGAAAGCGCCGTGCAGTTCCACGGCGGCCCCGGCGAATTCGGAGAGCACCAGCGCACCATTGCCGCCGATGGCGTGCTGGGCGGCGACGTACTCTTTGGCGACGAGGTTCAGGCCGTCGCGCAGCGGCGTCACCCAGCCGATGTCCGCGGCGCAGTTGTAGGCGATGACGTCCTCGAAGGGGATGACGCGGTTGACGTAGTGGATCGGGGTCCATTTGTACGAGCCGAAGCGGCCGTTGATGAGGCCGACGTGGTAGGCAATATCCTGGGTGATCTCTTCGTAGATCGCCATCCCCTTGGCCGGCGGGGTACAGACCATGAAGAGGTTGATCTTGCCGCGCATTTCGGGATGGGTCTCCAGGAACTGCTCGTAGGCTTTGAGCTTGTCCACCGGCCCCTTGGTATAGTCCGTGCGTTCAATGGAGACGATCAGCTTGTTGTCGCCGATCTCGTCGCGGATCTTGTGGTAGAGCGTCTGCACATGGTCGCTGGCCGCAAGCTGTTCGATATAACCGCAGTTGATGCCGACGGGGTGTGCGCCGAGGCGGACGGTATTGAGCTCGGTCGTGAAAGAGTCGGCATAATCATCGACGCCGATCGCGCAGCCGTAGGTTTTGAACAGTGGCGCGGCATTTTTGCGGGAGTTGACTTCGATCTGGGTGTTGGAACGGACCGTATTGACGAAGTTGTCGACGTACTGGGGAATATGGAAGCCGACATAGTCGCACTGCAGCAGCGAGTTGATGATGTCGCGCCGCCAGGGGAGCATATTGAAAATATCCGCCGACGGGAAAGGCGTATGGTGGTAAAAGGCGATTTTGACGTCGGGGCGTAGCTGCCGCAGGTAGCCCGGGACCATCCAGAGGTTGTAGTCATGGATCCAGACGACGGCGCCTTCGGCCGCTTCGGCCGCCGTGTTCTCCGCAAAGATGCGATTGACATCGCAGAAGTGTTTCCAGTGGTCGTGGTTGAAGACGGCCTTTTCGTGGAAAGAGTGCAGCAGAAGCCAGAACGCCTCTTTGGAGAAGACCTCGTAGAATATCTTGACGTCATAGGCCGTCAGCGGGACGCGGCAGACCCGGAGGTGCTCGTACTGCTCCTTGTCCACCTCGACATACTTTTCAAAATCCTCCGGGGTGCGGCTTTCACACTTGGACCAGGCGACCCAGGAGCCCTTTTCGCCGTTGGCGAAGAAGCCCAGCAGGGTGGGGAGGATGCCGTTGGGACTGGTGTGTTTTTTGTGGACGATCTTCCCCGCTTCTTCGACCTCCTGGAACGGGAGGCGGTGGTAGACCATGACGAGGTTCGCGTCGCCGTAAGTCGGGGCCGGGAGGTTGGCGATATGCTCCGCTTCGGCGATGCCGAAATGGTGCATCGCTTCGAGGATGCCGTGGGTCCCCGGGGCCTTGGAGAAATAGGCGTGTTCGATCTGGCTGGCCGCCTCTTTGAGCGGGGTTTCGGCGTTGTTCAGCACGACGCCTTTGAAGCCGTGCTGGTACATGCTGAGGTCGTTGAGGGTGTCCCCGGCGACGATGACCCGCTCTTTGGGCACCCCCAGATGGTCGACCAGCGCTTCAAGGGTGGAACCTTTGCTGGTGCCCTTGGGCAGGATGTCGAGGTAGATCTCGTTGGAGTGCAGGACGTCGCACTCGCGGGTGCTGAGTTCGTCGACGAGCTCCCTGGGGATGGTGCTGCTCGTGACGTAGTAGGAGAGGCGGCGCTCCTGGGGCTGGTCCTGGCGTTCGAGCGTCTCGAGACGGTCGCGGAGGTCCGCGATGGAGTCGAGGGCCTTGTACCACCGCTTCGAGATATTGTGCTGTAGCGGCTGCACCGGTTCGAGGTTCGTACCGTCAAGCACGGAGGCGCCGACGTCGCCGATGATGTAGTGGGGGGTTGGAATGGACATATCATCCAAAAGCGGCAGGATCAGTTCGATATTCCTCCCGGAGTTGAAAACAAGAATGATGTTCGGATTGTCGTGCAAGTAGCGGTAAAGCGGATCGTCTGCTTTGTTGGCGCTTTCGAGAAACGTTCCGTCGAGATCCGTGGCGAGAATGTGGATGTCTTCTGTGATAACAATAGAGATGTGACTACCCTCCTGTGATGGTGTTTTGTAGTGTGGAAAAAATTAAAGAAAGTCAATATGCAAATCTCATACGAGAAGTGCAAGCGGTGTCCCTTATACCATAGCGAAAAGAGGTAAACAGGCCGAGGCGCGTGTATTTTCTTCGAGTGCTGCGACCAGGATACCGAAAGGGGGGAGGGTGTACGCCCCCGGTTCAAGGGGCGTCTGCTTTTGCGCGTCTGTAAACAAAATGCGTCCGCGGCATTCAAGGCGGTATCGCAGAGGCTTTGGGGCGAAACTGATCATGACGAGGCACTGCGCTTCACCGGATGTGCGGAGGAAAACAAGCAGCGCTTCATTGGAGGGGTCGAGGTCCAGGAAACTGCCTGTCTGGAGTGCGGGATGCGTGCGGTACAGACGGATCAGTTCCCGGTAAAAAGGCAAAAGCGCATCGGGGTCGGCGGCCTGGTCGGCCACGTTGACCCCTTCAAGGTAGCTGTCATGCACCGGAAGCCATGTCCTGACGCCGGCCGGCGTGAAGCCCGCGTTGGGGGAGCGGTCCCACTGCATCGGCGTCCGGCAGCGGTCCCGGGAGAAGGTGCCGAGCTCTGCGAGGATCTGCGCTTCGCCGATGCCCTCCTGCAGACGCAGATCGCGGTAGATCCAGCCGACGCTGTCGTGCAGCTCGCCGAGGCTGCGGATGGCATAGTCGCGCATGCCGATCTCTTCGCCGTAATAAAGAAAAGGGATGCCCCCCATAAAAAGGGTGACGGCGAGGGCGATGCGGCACTGCTGCAGTTGATTCGCACCTGCGGCAAAGTGGGTCGCACTCCTGGATTGGTCGTGGTTGTTAAGTGTCGTGCAGAAAACGCCGCCCTCAGGCATGTCGGCTTGCCACGTATTCCGGATGTTCCGGAGGGCTTGAGGCGTCAACGCCGGCAGGGAGACGACATCGAAGTTGAAGATGGCGTGCAGCGCATCCCTGCCGTTCCCCAGAAAGCGGACGTCGGAGGTCTCACCGACGAGGAAACGGTTGTCATAACTGTCGATCAGGGTACGGAAGTCGCGCATCAGTTCAAAGACTTCGGGCTGCTCGTGCTGATACCGGAGCAAGTCGCGGACGATATCCATGTAGTGCATCCCGTCACGTATCTCTTGGGGAAGCCAGTTGTGCCGCAGTACGTCAATGGCATTGTAACGGCTCGTCTGCGGGGTCAGCGCGGGGTCTTCGTAAAGGGTGCCGATGGCATCCAGGCGAAAGCCGTCCACCCCTTTGTCCAGCCAGAAACGTGCGACATCGAACATCGCGGCGTGAACGTCTGGGTTCCGCCAGTTGAGATCGGGCTGTTCTTTGAGGAATTCATGGTAATACCACTGCCCGGTGAGGGTATCGTACTCCCACGCGGAGCCGCCGAACTCCGACTGCCAGTTGTTGGGCGGTCCCTCCCCGTCGCCGTCGTGCCAGACATACCAGTCACGCTTGGGGTTGTCCCGGCTTGAACGTGCCTCCAGGAACCACGGATGCCTGTCGGAGGTGTGGTTGAGGACGAGATCGAGGATCAGCTTCATGCCCCGCGCATGGATCGCGTCGAGCAGGCGGTCGAACTCCTCCATCGTTCCGTACGCCGGTTCAACCGCCGTGAAGTCCGTGATATCGTAACCGGTGTCGATTTGCGGGGAGGGGTAATGCGGGGAGAGCCAGAGGGCGTCGACACCGAGCCACTGCAGGTAGTCAAGTTTCCCGATAATGCCGGCCAGGTCGCCGATGCCGTTGCCGTCAGCATCGGCAAAACTGCGGGGGTAGATCTGGTAAAAAACGGCGTGCTCCCACCATTCGGCGCTCATTGTGTAGGGACCTCCCATCGACTGCCACTTCCCCCAGTGTACACAAAAATAGACAAGCGCCTCTTGAAGCGGCAGGCGTCAAGTGGCGGCGAAGGGTCAGGATGCGTGCGGAATCATCCCCAGCTGCCCGGCGAGGTAGCCGCTGGCAAAGGACCACTGCAGGTTGTAGCCGCCGCAGGGGCCGTCGAGGTTCATCAGCTCGCCACAGAAGTAAAGCCCCTTGAGCAGCCGGCTCTCCATCGTTTCGGGGCGGATCTCCTTGAGCGACACCCCACCGCGGGTGATCATCGCCATCTTGAAACCGTCGTGGCCGGTGACGGTGAGCGGGGTCCAGGCGAGGAGGCGGATGAGGTCATTGCGGATCTTGCCGTCGAGTTTGTTGAACTTCGCCTGCGGGTCGGCGTGGGCGAGGGCACAGAGCTGAAGCGCGAGGGCTTCGGGCAGCAGGCTCTGCACGAGGTCGATCGTGACGGCATCGGGATGGCCCCCCTGGTACACCTTGAAATGCTTCAGCAGGTCGTCTTCGGTCATCCCCTTCGTCATGTTGATCAGCAGCGGCACTTCGCCGTAGGTCTCCAGCAGCGGGGTGACGTCGCGGGCGAAGTCAAGGACGGCAGGCCCCCGGATACCGCTCCTGGTGAAGATGAGGTCCCCGGTCGCGCGCAGTTTCTTCGCCTTTTTCAGATCGACCCTGATGGTGACCTTGGGGATCGTATCGGCGCGGCAGTGCTCTACCCAGGTCTCTTTGGTCTTGAGCGGCATCATGGCCGGGTAGAGCGCGGTGACAGTGTGGCCCGCCTGCTCGGAGAGGGCATAACCGTCCCCTTCGGCACCGAGCTGGGGGTAGCCGAGCCCCCCGGTGGCAAGTACGACATGGGGGGCGCTGAAGGCGTCCGTCTCCGTTTTCACCCCGGTCACATGCCCGCCGTCATGCTCGACGGTGACGACCTTCTGCTTGCAGCGCACCTCGACGCCGAGGCGTTCGAGCTCCTTCTCCAGCGCCGAGAGGATCGTCTCCGCACTGTGGGTGACGGGAAAGACCCTATAACCGTCGGGGGCATGGGTTTCGACGCCGATCTCATTGAAAAAAGCGATCAGTGCTTTGTGGTCGAAGGCGTCCAGCGCCGGGGTCATGAAGCGGCCGTCGCGGCCGAAACGGGCCATAAACGCGGCGTTGTCGAGGGTGTTGGTGAGGTTGCAGCGGCCGCCGCCGGTCGCTTTGAGCTTGGCGCCGGGTTTGGAGAGCTTTTCAAGCAGCAGCACCCTTTTGCCGCAGCGGGCCGCAACGATAGCGGCCATCATGCCTGCGGCGCCGCTGCCAGTGACGATGACGTCGAAGGCGTTCATTCGACCTTTTCGGATTCCAGTTGCATCCGGGCGTACCAGCGGTGCAGGGCGGGGGCGATCTGCTCCAGGTACTCCCAGAGGTGTGCAGGCGTATCGGCCTGCATGGTCAGACCGTAGGAGACCTCGCTGAAGAGCAGCGGGTCGTAATCGGTGGCGGCGGAGCGGGCCTGGGCCAGGACCTGCTGCGGGTTGAAGGTCCCTTCGAAGTTCGTATCGAACTGCAAGAAGGTGTGCACCTCGGCCGTGGCGACGAGCAGGCCGTACTGGGTCATGGCGAGGAGGTCGTGGCAGTCGCTGTACTGTTTGTCGTTATGCAGGTCGTAGCTGGCGGTAAAGATGTGGCGGTCGGAGCCGTTGAGACGGAACTGCACGATACAGAGCGCGAGGGTATGCCCCTTGTAGTCGACGTTGAAGATGGAGGGCTTGAACTCGCAGGTGACGGCGTTGTCCTCGAGCAGTTTGCTGTTGGTGTCGGCGACCTTGACGGCGACGAAGGGGATGCCTTGCTGGGTCCCCAGCGGTACGGCCTGTACATAGGAGAGGTTGGCGATTAAGTCCTGCAGATTCTGGGGGAGAATCGTGTTGGCTTCGGTCATAAAAGGATCTCGTGCAGTTTTTTGCCCGTCTCGAGGCGATCGTGTACTTCGTCCCACGCCTCCTCTTTGATCGCCTTTTTCATGGCGCTGAGCTCATCTTCGAAGAGGTTGATCGCCTCGAGGAGGTGCTCTTTGTTCTGGCGGAAGATATCTTCCCACATATTGGGCGAACTCTTTGCCAGGCGGCTCATGGAGCGGAAACCCCCTGCGGCCAGGGCGAGGATGTTGTACTTGTCCTCCTGGTTCAGTACCGTGTTGGCCAGGGAGTAGGAGATGGCGTGGGGCATGTGGCTGATAAACGCGGCATGGCGGTCGTGGTCGTGGGCGCGCATGTAATGCAGCCGCATGTGCAGGCCCGAGAAGAGGCGCACAGCCGTCTCCTGCTGGCGCTTACCGGACTCGTCCATGTCGCAGAGGACGACGACCTTGTCCTTGTAGAGTCCCGTGATGGCTGCCTTGGGACCGAAGTTCTCGGTCCCGGTCATGGGGTGGGCAGCGATGACGTTGCGGCGGATGCTCTCCGGGATGCTTTCGACGATACGGGCCTTGGTACTGCCGAGGTCGATGACGGTCGCGTCCGTTTTGATACGGCCGGGCATCTGCTGCAGAATGCTCATAATGCCGTCGACGGGGACGGAGAGGAAGATCGTATCGCACTGCAGGAGCGTGTCGAAGTCGACGACCTTGTCAACGAGTCCCAGCTCCAGCGCCGTGTCGCAGTGGGAGGCGTTGTGGTCGTGTCCGATCACCTCATTGACGAAAGGCAGCTGCCGCAGGTCCATCCCCAGCGAGCCGCCCATCAGTCCCAGTCCGATAATTCCCAGTGTCATTACGCCTCCTTAATGTCGCGCTAATTGTAGCGCCCGCAGGATTAGAGGGGGCTTTTTACGTCCTATTAACCTGCGGGCTGGTAGAATCCTTCTTCTTAAAAACAAGAAAATAGATGCAAATAGGGTTCTGATGAAACACTGGTCGGCACTGATAGCGGTGTTTTTGACGGTTTCGACGCTTGCGTTCGCCGCCGAAACCGTTGAAAAAGTACAATTCGAAGGGCTGGTCCACATCTCCGAAGGGGTGGCCGAACAGCTGTTGGTGCAAAAAGCGGAGGCGCCGCTGGAGACGGAGAAGGTCGACCAGACCATCGAACGCTTCTTCGGGCAGGGGTACTTTACGGACATCTACGCGACGTTCGAAGCGGGCACGCTCACATTCCATTTCACAGAAAAACCGGTCATTTCGCGTATCGAGCTCAAGGGCTGGAAAGAGAAGGACGAGGACACCCTGCGCGATGTCGTCCAGCTGAAAAAAGGGACCCTTTACGATCCCAAAAAACTCGAGGCGGCCAAGAAACGCATCGTCGACAACCTTTCGCAGGAGGGGAAGATCGACTCCGTCGTCGAGATCGAAACCGAGCACCTTGACAACGGTTCCGTCGGCGTCACCTTCGTCGTGAACGAAGGGGAAACGATCCTGATTGAAAAACTGAGTTTCAGCGGCGTGGAGGGACTCGACCCCGATACCTTCGACGACAACATCGCCAACAAAGAGCACCAGTTCATGGGGTGGTTCTGGGGCCGCAACGACGGGAAGATGATGCTCGACCAGCTGCAGTACGACCCGATGCGGATCCGCGATACCTACATGCAGCACGGCTATATGGACGCGAAGGTCGATGCCCCGTTCACCCGGATCGATTTTGACGACTATACGGCTGAGATGAGCTACCAGGTCACCGAGGGGCAGGTCTATATCACCAAGGCGATCGAGCTGCACCAGCAGACCCACGTCATCGACGACACCGAGCTGCGTGACGTCATCACCCTGGAAACGGAAAAGCCCTTCAACATCAAAACGTTCCGTGAGGACTCCGAGCGCATCAAAACGAAGATCGCGGACCTGGGGTACGCCTATGTCCGCGTCCTCCCCGACCTGCGCAAGAACAAGGAAGAGGGGACCCTCGAGGTGATCTACCGCATCATCCCGGGCGAGAAGGTGTGGATCCGCAACGTCGTGATCGCGGGGAACAACCGGACCCTCGACCGTATCGTCCGCCGGGAGCTCTACCTGGGGCCGGGCGACCTCTATTCGCTGACGGACCTGCAGGATTCGCGCAATGCCCTGGGGCGTACCGGCTATTTCGACGCCAACACGATCGAGGAGAAACGGGTCGACGACCACTCCATGGACCTGGTCGTCAAGGTCAAAGAGGCACCGACGGGCAATATCCAGCTCGGGGGCGGGTACGGCAGCTACGGCGGGTTCATGCTCAGCGTGGGCGTCAGCGACCGTAACATCTTCGGATCGGGGATCAACGTCGGCCTGCGCCTGGAGCGTTCGCAGCGTTCGAACAACTACTCGTTCAATATCTCCAACCCGCGCCTCAACGACAGCGATTTCAGCGGAAACTTCTCGATCTTCTACAGCGATTTCCAGTATAACGACTACACGACCCACTCCGACGGGGTATCGCTGGGGACCGGTCACCGTTTCAGCCGCTACATCTCCGGCTTCCTCAACTACACCTACTCCAACGTCAACTACGAAGATGCGAACCTGTCGCTCTATACCCAGGATCAGCAGCGCTTCTTCGAGAGCTATGCGAAGAGCGCCGTCTCGGTCGCCATGAGCTTCGACAACACCGATGACTACTACGTGGCGCGGCGCGGCTGGGCGGTCTCGGAGAGTATCGAGCGTGCCGGGCTCGGGGCCCAGGCGGACTATGTCAAAAGCCGGACGGAACTGAGCAAGTACAACGGGCTCGACGAGTGGCTCGGGTTCGACCTTATCTTCCGCTACAAGGCGCGCTACTACCTCGCCCGTGATACGGGCTACCTGCCGCTGGCAGAGCGCTTCTACATGGGTGGGCTCGGTTCGGTTCGCGGGTATGAGTCATACTCGATGCCGTACTACTATAATGCCACCTCCGGCGACAATGTCCGGATCGGCGGGAAGCAGACCTTCTCGAACAACGCGGAGCTGAGCTTCCCGCTGGCCCCGAAAGCGAAGATGCGCCTGACGACCTTCCTGGACTGGGGTTGGATCGGTACCTCTTCGCTGTCGGAATTCTCCCGCGGCGGCTACGGGGTGTCACTGGAGTGGTTCTCTCCGATGGGGCCGCTGCAGCTGGTCTTCGCCAACCCGATCAACCCGGAAACGGACGACCGGATCTCCCACTTCGAATTCACCATCGGTCAGCGCTTCTAACCTCCGGCGCTTTGACCTTCAACACGGCCGGGCGGCCGTTGCCTAATCGATAGATACCGTCAGCTCTTTCTCGATCCCGAGGCGTTCGATCTGCTCTTTTGCAAGATAGAGGTGTGCACCTTCTGTGGCGCGTACGTGCAGAGCGCCGGCTTCGTCGAGCGTCAGGGTGAAGTCGATATTGTGCGGGCGGTGGGTCAGCAGGGCGTCGGCCAGAGCCAGCAGGAGGTTGAGGCGGTTGAGAATCTTCGCCTTGGGCAGGAGCCGCTGGTAGTCGCTCTGGAACGGCTTGGCGATCTTGCGGCTCTTGTGGTAACGGACCAGTGCCGCCACGGTCATGATCTCCTCATGGCTGTAGCCGTACTCCAGGGCGCTTTCGACGAGGTACTGGCTGTTCTTGTGGTAGGAGTAAAAATGGACCGACGCACCGACTTTGGCCAGCTGCGCCGCGATCTTGAGCAGGCGGCGGCTCTCTGCCGGCAGCTCCATGGGGGGTTGCAGCAGGTCAAAGAGCCGCATGGCTACGGTCGGAAGCTGGTTGGAGAAGGTCGTTTCGATCGTATGGCAGTCAAGCAGGTACCGCAGGGAGGGGTTGTACCCCTCAGGAAAGCGGTGGCGGTTGTGGCGCAGGAGGTCGGTCAGGTAGAGCCCTTCGCGTACCCCCGCCCCGCTGGTGACCAGGGTCTCGCAGCCGACATGCTGCAAGAAGCGCATGAGAATGAGCGTCCCGGGACGGATAACATCGTAGCGTTCCTTTTTTACCCCGAGCTGTTTGAGCGAAGCGTCGTCGGGCGCGGCGACGATCTTCTTTCCCAGCGCCATCAGGGCATCCGCGCCGAAGGTGAAGGCATGCAGCTTCTTCATCGGATGTGCCTGGTTTTTCTGGATGATCTGCGCGAGGGCGCGGAAGGTCCCGCCGATCCCGATAACGATCGGACTGCTCACCGGCGGCATCGCGGCGAACTGGGTATCGATGTAGGCGCTGGCCCCTTCGACGTCGCCCCGGTCGAAGAAAAGCTCCTTGAGCCGGACGGTCCCAAGGTCGAGCGAAGCGCTCTGCATGACACTCCCTGCCGCGATGCAGGCGTACTCCGTGGAACCGCCGCCGATGTCAATGGTGCGGGCCGCCATGGAGGGCAGAAGGTTGGCGGCCGCAACCCCACCGAGGTAGGCCTCTTTCTCACCGTCGATCACCTTGATCTGCAGGCCGAGTTCCTTTTTGGCACGGGAAAGAAATTCGGCACGGTTGGGCGCATCACGGACGGCGGAGGTCGCGACGCAGAGCAGTTTGCGGCTGCCGTAGGAGCGGGCGATGCTCAAAAACTCTCCCAGGGCTTTCAAAGCACGTTCGATGGCATCGGGCTGAAGGGTCCCGCCGGCTGCATAGGCACCCTCGCTGATCCGGACGCGGCTTTTGGACTCATGCAGCAGGGAGAAGGCAAAGCGGCTGCTTTTTTCGAAGACGACCATCCGTACGGAGTTGGACCCGATATCGATGATCGCGGTGCGCTTCGCCATAAGTGAGCCTTTTTGAGCGGATTATACAAAAATCCGCCTCAGAGTCCGCCAAGGTTGGGTACGGGCCGCTTCGTTTGAGGCCTTCGGCGCCCGGACGACACGCTATAATGGCGAAAACAGGAAGGTCCATGCACTCTTTTGCCCCCGAAATCATGCTGATTACCCTCTTGGCCGTGGTCGTTATTTCCGATACACTGGCCGACCGTCTGAAGGTTCCCGCCGTCTTTTTGCTGCTGATCGGTTCTTACCTCGTCTACCACCTGCTGCCCGCTGCCGTTCCGCTCGATCTGCGGCTCCACTTCGATACCGTGATCCTGCTCTGTATCCCGCTCATCTTTATGGGGGATGCGCTGCACCTGCATTTTGCGGATGTGCGGCGTTTCGGCTTCGAGATCTTCTACCTGGCGGTCTTCGCCGTAGCGCTCTCCATCGCGGCGGGAGCGAGCCTGTACCAGTTGGAACTCTTCGCCCCGCTGAGCCTGGGCGGCTATGTGGCGCTGTTTGCGATCAACATGGCGACCGATGCGGTGAGCGTGCAGTCCGTGCTGTCGCGCTTTGAGGGGATCGGCCATGACCTCAAGGTGCTGATCGAGGGCGAATCGCTCGGCAACGACGCCACGGCAGTCATCGCCTTCTTCTTCGTCGGGCTGCCGTGGATGCTCAGCGGGTCGATCGATCCGGCGGCAGCTTCGTTCGACGCGCTGCGGGTCTTCGCGGTCAGTCTCGGCCTGGGGATCGCGATGGGCTTCGGGTTCTACCTGATGATGAAGCTGGTCGAGCATCAGCGCGGGGAGTTCTTCATCTTTGTCGTGGAAGGGTATGCGGCCTACGTGCTGGGTGAAGAGATGCACGTCAGCGGCATTTTGACCCTTATCGCGGCCATCATCGCCACGAAAGCCTGGATCGATGCCGATCTGCGGCGCAGCGAAGCCCGAGAAGCGCGCAAAACGAAGAGCTACCGGCTTGAGCAGCTTTATCATCAGCTCCGTTTCGGCGGTTATCAGGCGACGACGGAACAGCGCCTGGAGTATATTTTCGAGATGGCGAAGGAGTTCGGCTACCTGGCGACGGTCATGATCTTCTTTACCCTGGCGGAAATGGTCGATTATGAACAGCTCTGGCACTACCGGTACGAGATCCTCGCCATGTTCGCCGCCACGACGCTGATCCGGGCCCTCTCCATGGCGAAGTTCGCCCTTTTCGGCCACCGGTTCAACCTGATCAAGCCGGTGGGGTTCGAGGGGTGGTTCATTCTCACCTTCAGCGGGATGAAGGGGGCGCTCTCGATCATCCTCGTGCATATGATCCCCGACAGCTTTGCCCATAAGGCGCTCTTCGAATCGGTGACCATTGGTGTCGTTATGCTGAGTATCTTCGGTTACGGTGTGACGTTGTGGGGGTACTTTGTCCTGAAAAGCAGACGGGCGTCAGCTGCGGCGCAGGCACACAGGGGGTAGGGTTCCCGACCCGCATGGATCGGGAGAAGGAGCGATTACTCCTCGTATTCGGCCATGATCTGGTCGTGTTTGAACTTCAGCTCGGCGACGGTCTCGACGTTGTCTTTGTCCGGGACGATACAGTCGACCGGGCAGACGGCGATACACGCCGGTTCGTCATAGGTACCGACGCATTCGGTACAGCGGTCGGGGTCGATGATGTAGATCGGGTCCCCCTCTTCAATCGCTTCGGTCGGGCACTCTTCTCTACAGGCATCGCAGGCGATACATTCATCGTTGATCAGCAGGGACATACATACCTCATTTATCTTTGACGCGCTAGCGTCAGTAATTTAATTGCGAGTTATAGCAGAAGAAACCTTTGGTGAGTTTGAAGCGGAAAACATTCGCCCGAAAGGTGTTGTAGAGATTAGATTTCGTGATAAATATGATGGAAAGTCCGCCCTATTTTTTCTTGGGCAGGGGAAGCGGGCAGCAGAGCTTAGCGCGCAGCACCAGCGTCGCTTCCGTGCCGTCGACACCGTCGGTCCGGTTGCGCAGGGAGATCTCCGCCCCCATGGCATCCGCGGCGCTTTTGGCCAGGAAGAGTCCCAGGCCGACGCCGGATTTGTTCCCGAGGCGTTTGAAAGGGGCGAAGAGGTCGACGCTATCGTCGATCCCGCACCCTTCGTCGATCACCCTGATCACGAGGTCTTCCCCCTCGGCGCGGCTGGTCAGGGTGATCTTGCGCCCTTCGGGCGTGAATTTGACGGCGTTTTGCAGGAAGTTCTGCAGGATCTGGTTGAGCAGTCCCTCCTGGATCGTCGCCTCATAGGTTTCGGGCTGGAGGTCGTATTCGAGCGTCTTCTGTTCGGCACGGGCGAGCAGGGTGAAGTCTTCCCCCTTGCGCCGGAGCATGTCGATGATGTCCCGGCGTACCGGCGCTTCGAGCTGCGCCCCCTCCTGACGCCCGATATTAAGGATGTCGGCGACGATCTTGTTCATTTCGTCGACGGTTTCGTTCGTCTTTTTGATCGCCTCGATATACTCTTCGGGAGAACGTTTTTTGATCAGGGTGACCTGGTTCTTGAGCTTGATGACCGCCAGGGGGGTTTTGAGCTCATGCGCGGCGCCGATGAAGAGCTCTTTTTGGTACTTGACGAAGTTCTGGATCCGTCCGAGCAGGCGGTTGATCGTGATGCCGAGGGGTTCGAACTCCTCGGGGAGGTGCTCCACGCGGATCGGCCGGACGAGGTGCTCGTTCATGTTGGACAGACGGTGGCTGAGCTGCCGGATGGGGATCGTCAGCATTTTGGAGAGGGCGATCGCGTAGAGCACGATGATAAAGAAGCCGATGGCGTTGATGATAAAGATCGAACGCAGGATCTTTTTGAGCAGTTTCTTCATCGTGCTGATATCTTTGGAGACCTTGAGGTAGGTCTGCTGGGCTTGCTCGAAGGGGTAGAGGAGAATCAGGTAGTCGCGCCCCTCGCTGCTGTCGTCAAAGAAATGCGGTTCGGTATCGGATGAATCGTAGCGGATCAGTTCGACGCTGACACCCAGCAGGGGGTCGGTATCGTTGCTCATCGTGTCGGAGAGGGACTGAAATGCGGTGATGTTCTTGGCGAACTGCAGCATCTCAAGCTGTTTTTCGTCGTAAATATTTTGCCGGATGTAAAAATAGAGTATGGAGGAGAAGATGATCAGCAGCGCCGCCGAAGCGACGATGAGCTGGATGAGAAACCGGTTTCTTATGCTTCTTTCGGAAAACAAAAACGGTATCCGCGGCGGCGTACGGTTTCAATCGTTGTGATGCTGAGGGGTTTGTCCATTTTCTGGCGGATCTGGTTGATGGCGACCTCGATGACGTTCGGTGTGACGAGTTCCGGCTCTTCCCAGATGGCGTCGAGCAGCTGCTCTTTGGAGACGATCTGGTCGCGGTGGCGCGCCAGGTGTGTCAGGACCTCGAACGGCTTGCCCTTGAGCTCGATCTCCTTCTCTTTGTAGATGATCTTCTCTTCTTCGGGGTTGATGATCAGGTCTTCGATCTCGATGATGTTGCTGCCGCCGAAGCGCAGGCGCGCCTCCAGGCGGGCGACGAGGACGTCGAAGTCGAAGGGCTTGCGGATAAAGTCGTCCGCACCGGCGCGAAGTGCGGCGATTTCGCTCTCGTTGTCGTCACGGGCGGAGAGGACGACGACGGCCGTTTTGGGTGTGTTGGCTTTGATGTCGGGAATAATGTCGATGCTGTTTCCGTCCGGAAGCATCCAGTCCATCAGAATCAGGTCATAGTTGCGGATATCGAGGTAGTATTCACCGTCTTTGAGGGTTTCGACGACGTCGCTCTGGTATCCAAACTCTTTGAGCCCTTCGGCAAGAGTTTTGTTGAGTGTGATCTCATCTTCAATGATCAAAATGCGCATGCATTAATCCTCTAACTGTTGAAAATTTTCGCGAAGTATAGCACAGTTTTAGAAAATTTTAAACTTTTTTTCAATTTTCTTTAAAAATTGGATTTTTTTGTGACAGAGACCCTGCAGTCGGGGAGAATGTCGGGTTTGGCGATGGTGATAGAGAGGCTTTTTATGGCGGGAAATGATATTTTGAGGGTATCGGTGAGGACCTGGAGCGCGGTTTCGACAAGGGCGAACTCTCCCTCGCGCATCCGCGTTCTGATATGCGCCGCGATGGCGGCGTAGTCGAGGAACTGCTCCCCGTCGTAGTCGTAGTCGATGACCGTATCAATGACGACCCGCTGCGGGGTGACCCGCTCGAAATCGAGGATGCCGATGATGCAGTCGAAGGTGAGGGCGCGGATCTCGATGGTCATCAGACGACGCGTTTCTCCTCGCCTTTGACGAGACGGACGATGTTGGGGATGTGTTTGTAAAAGAGGAGCACGACGATCAGGGTAACCGGGGCGTGTGCCATCTCCGGGTGAATAAAGAAGCTGGACACGAGCAGTGCAAGCACGCCGGTCAGCGACGAGACGGAGGAGATGCGGACCGTTTTGGCCATCATCCCCCAGACCGCCAGGGCGATCAGCGTCTCCAGCGGCAGCATGACGAGCATGACGCCCATGCCCGTTGCGATCCCTTTGCCCCCTTCAAACCAGAGGTAGGGGCTGAAACAGTGGCCGGCGACGGCCAGGACGGCCACGGCCCACTGGGCCGCTTCGCTCATCCCGAACGCTTTTGCGATCAGTAAGACGACGACCCCTTTAAGGGCATCGAGGACCAGTGTCGCGATCCCCAGTTTCTTGGCGAGGGCGGGGTTGCTCTCTTTGACGACGCGCAGCACGTTCGTCGCACCGATGCTCTTCGAGCCGCTCTCTTTGATGTTGACGCCGGCGAAGAACTTGGCCAGGACCAGTCCGAAGGGGATACCGCCTACGAAATAAGCCAGCAGGTAGAACTGTACATTGGAATTGAAGAGAAAGTCCATAAACACGGGGCCTTGAGAGTAGATATGAATTATAAGGGATATGGTAACGACGCTTTGGTTATAATTCCATTAATATTCCGGGCGGCGTACCGCTGGCGGCGGCCCGATACCAGACAGAGAGGGGAGATGATTTGACGGATAATACCGAAGAACTCAAAGCGAAGATCCGCGCGCTCAAAGCGAAGCTGAGCGTCACGGTCGTCGCACACTTCTACCAGCGCGACGAAGTCTTTGAAATGGGCGATATTACCGGCGACTCGCTGGAACTGGCCAAAAAGACAATGGCGGACGACAGCGAGTTTGTCGTCTTCTGCGGGGTCGGCTTCATGGGCCAGAGCGTCAAGGTACTCAGCCCGGAAAAACGGGTCGTCATGCCGAAGATCGCCTGCTGTGCCATGGCCCGGATGATCGACAGTCTCTACTACGACGAATCCGTCAAGAAGATGGAAGCGGCAGGGATCGCCAAAGAGAACATCCTGCCGATCACCTACATCAACTCCAACGCGGACGTCAAGGCCAAGGTCGGCAAGATGGGCGGGATGGTCTGTACGAGCTCCAACGCGAAGATGATCATCGAGACGGCTCTGAAAGAGGGCAAAAAGATCCTTTTCGTGCCCGACCGCTGCCTGGGCCAGAACATCGCGAATATGATGGGGCTCAAGTCCGCCGTTATCGGGATCGACGAGAACCTTGCCGACGCCGACATCATCTGCTACGACGGCTTCTGTTCCGTACACCAGCTCTTCAGCGTCGACGATATCCGGTTCTACCGCAAAAAGTACCCTGGCATCCTCATCGCCGTCCACCCCGAATGCGACCCGGCGATCGTCGCCGAAGCCGATTTTACCGGCTCGACGTCGCAGTTGATCAAATACATCGCCGAGCTGCCCGAGGATCAGAAGGTTGCCGTCGGGACCGAGTTCAACCTCGTTAACCGCCTGCGCCCCAAGAACACCTACGTCCTTTCGTCGACGAAGCCGGAGTGTCCGACGATGAACGAAACGACGCTCGAGGACCTTTACAATACCCTCAAGTCGATCGAGGACGGGGAACCGATCAATGAGATCCACGTGGACGAAGAGACACGCAAATGGGCCAAGGTCGCCCTTGATCGGATGATGGCACTGTGAATATCGAACGTTTTATCGAAGAGACGATGGCTGAAGATGTCGGCCGCGGGGATCTCTATGCGCGGGTTTCGGAGGCCATCGAGGCGTCGGCCAAGATCTATGCAAAAAGCGACGGCGTCCTGGCCGGTGTGCTTTACGTCGACACCCTGGCGAAGATGGAAAGCATCTATGTCAAATGGTTCGTCAAGGAGGGAGAGCGCTTTC
Source organism: Sulfurimonas sp. HSL-1656 (assembly GCF_039645585.1). NCBI lineage: Bacteria > Pseudomonadati > Campylobacterota > Epsilonproteobacteria > Campylobacterales > Sulfurimonadaceae > Thiomicrolovo > Thiomicrolovo subterrani. The sequence continues at coordinate 1,898,087 of NZ_CP147915.1, read as the reverse complement.
AAAAAGGCGACGTGATCGCCCACTTCAGCGGGGACTCGCATACCCTCCTGCGGTGTGAACGCACGATCCTCAATATGATGCTGCATGCCAGCTCGATCGCAACGCTGACCCGCCGGTACGTGGACCTGATCGAACCCTACGGCACCAAGCTGCTCGACACGCGCAAAACCCGCCCGATGCTCCGCAACTTTGAAAAGTACGCGACGCGCATCGGCGGGGCGGTGAACCACCGCATGGGGCTCGATGACTGTCTGATGCTCAAAGATACCCACCTGCGCACGATCAAGGACCTCGACGCCTTTATGGCCGCGGCCCGTAAAAAGATCCCCTACACCGCGAAGATCGAGATCGAGGCGGAGACCTTCGAGATGGCGAAGAAGGCGATGGACGTGCGGGCCGATATCGTCATGTGCGACAACATGACCCCCGTGCAGCTGCGCGAAGTGGTCGTCTACAAAAATACGAACTTCCCCTACATCAAACTCGAAGCCAGCGGGAACATCTCCCTCGAAACGATCGAGTCCTATGCGGCCACCGGGGTCGATGCCATCAGTACCGGCTCGCTGATCCATCAGGCCAACTGGATCGACCTCTCCATGAAAATGGACTGATGCGCGAAGCGATCGAAGCGGCGGAGCACATCGCACTCATTGCCCACGTGCACCCGGACGCGGACTCCCTGGGCAGCGCATGCGCCATGTACGCCCACCTGCTTCGGCTGCACAAACGCGTGACGCTCTTTTGCGCCAGCGAAACAATTGATGAACGATTGTTCTGTTTACCGTGGGCGGATAAGATCACGTCGCGCTGGAGTGATGCGGCCGACCTGGCCATTGCGTTCGACTGCGGCGATTCCGAGCGCCTGGGCGTCCTGCCGAAGTGTACGGTGATCAATGTCGATCACCACAGCAGCAGCGACGGGTTCGGCCACCTCAAGCTCATTGACAAGGAAGCGGCCAGTACCACGGCCGTTCTGATGGCATGGTTCAGGTCCGAAGGGATCAAAATCAATGCCAAGATGGCGACGGCCCTCTATGCCGGGATCGCCGAAGATACCCTGGGGTTCATGAGCCGCCGGACGGATGCGTCGGTCTTTGAGATGGCTGCAGAACTTACCCGGGCCGGTGCCGAGGTTGCCACGGTCAACCGGGCACTTTTTCTGCGCCGGCCTCTTTCGAACCTGCGCCTGAAGGCGCTGATACTCTCCGGGCTCTCCCTTCTGGGCGATGCGCGTATTGCGCTGCTGCAGGTGACCCGGGAGATGTTCGCACAGAGCGGCGCGGAGGAGACGGCCTGCGACGACGTGCTGCAGGAGGTCCTCGGACTGCCGACGGTCAGCGTCGTTTTGATGCTTTGCGAGCGCGAAGACGGTTCGCTCAAAGTAGCGCTCCGTACGGATGACGGCATCGATGTCGGTGTGATCGCGGCGGCTTTCGGCGGGGGCGGCCACCATTTTGCGTCGGGCTTTACGGCGACGGGAACGACCCTGGATGCCTTGACGGCCAAAGTTGTTGACATAATTGAAAAGGAGTTGGAATGAGACGAAGAAAAAAAGGGTACGGCGGGATTATGTTTTTGAGCATCCTGCTGGCAATCATCGGGGGCGCTGTCTACCTCTATACGTCCGATGCGTTCGAACGCGACGTCCCGGACATCCGCATCGAGAACAGCGGCTACTGGAACGGCGAAGCCCCGCTCAAGGTCTCCATTGACGACCAGAGCGGCATACTCGAATACAAGATCACCCTTACCAGCGGCAGCAGCCAGACCGTCCTTACCGAGGCGAAGACGCCTGCGCCGGAGATGTCCAAACAGTTTGAGCTGCAGGTCCCGGCCCGCACGATCGGCAAGCAGACCGATGTCGTGACCCTGGAAGTGGAAGCGCGCGACGCCAGCCGCTGGAACTTTTTCGCCGGCAACCGTGCCGTTCAGCGTGTGACCCTGAAGATCGATGCGCACCGCCCGAAAGTCGGCATTATCGCCAACTCCTACAAGATCACGCAGGGCGGGTCGGCCCTTGTTGTCTTTGAAGCCGAGGATGAGAACCTTGAAGAGCTCTATGTCGAGACGAGTTTCGGACGCCGTTTCAAAGCAGAACCCTTCTATGCGACGAATTACTATGTCGCGCTGATCGCGTGGCCGGTGACTGCCGAGCGCTTCCGGGCCTATGTCATCGCTACCGACGTCGCGGGCAACCGTGCCAAGGCGTACATCCCGCTGCACCTCCAGGAGAAGCAGTACCGTGTCTCGAAGATCAAGCTCAGCGACCATTTCCTCAATGGCAAGGTCTCCGATCTCGCGCAGATGTACGGTGCCCCTGCCAATGCCGACATGATCGAACGTTTCCGTTATGTGAACGAGACTATGCGGGCCCAGAATGAGGAACTGATCCACAATATCACCTCGAAAGTCGGCGAGACCCAGGTCGACGGTTTCGCGCAGCAGCCATTCTATCCGCTGCGCAACGGCCAGGTGGTGGCAAGTTTCGGCGACCACCGTCTCTACTACTACAACGGCGAGAAGGTCAGCGAATCCTGGCACCTCGGGCTCGACCTCGCCAGCGTGAAAATGGGCAAGATCAAGATCCAGAACCCCTCCGAGATCGTCTTTGCCGACGAGAACGGTATCTACGGGAATATGCCTATTCTCGCCCACGGATTGGGACTTTACACGCTCTATGGCCACTGTTCGAACGTCAACGTCACCCAGGGGGAACACGTCGATGCGGGAACGCACATCGCCAATACGGGGATGACCGGTTATGCCATGGGAGACCACCTCCACTTCGGCGTCCTGGTACAGGGGGTCGAAGTGCGCCCCGAAGAGTGGATGGATAAGCAGTGGATCCGCCTCAATGTCACCGACGTCATCAAAGAGGCGAAGAAAGTGATCGACCGCCGCCGCTAAGGGGCGGGAGCGCGGGTTTATCACAATTTATTCACGTTTATTGGCTATAATGCCACAAATACGCTGTACCTAAGGGGGACGCATGAAACAGACGACGATCGCAAAACCGGTTGAACTGGTGGGAATCGGTTTGCACAAAGGCTCTCCGGTCCGCCTCCGCCTCGAGCCTCTCGAAGCGGACAGCGGGATCGTCTTCGTCCGCAAGGATGTCGGCGTTTCCATCCCCCTCAAACCCGAGAACGTGGTCGATACGCAGATGGCGACGGTCATCGGCAAAGACGGCTACGTCATCTCCACGATCGAGCATCTTCTCTCCGCCGTCTACGCCTACGGCATCGACAACCTCCGCATTATCGTCGACGCGGACGAGGTTCCCGTCATGGACGGCTCCAGTGCGAGCTTCTGCCTCCTGCTGGATGAAGCGGAAACGGTCGAACAGGATGCGCCTAAGCGCATTATGCGGATCAAGAAAGAAGTGACGATCAAGGACGGCGACAAGTACGTCAAGCTGATGCCTTCGAATGACCTGCGCTACCACTTCACCATCCGGTTCAAGCACCCCGTCATTTCCGAGCAGCACTTCGACCTCGATTTCAGCCGTGAAACCTACAAGGCGGAGATCGCCCGCGCCCGTACCTTCGGTTTCCTGCACGAGGTACAGTACCTCCGTTCCAAGGGGCTGGCCCTCGGCGGCAGCCTGGAAAACGCCGTCGTGCTTGATGAAAAAAAGGTGCTCAACCCTGAGGGACTGCGCTACAGCAACGAGTTTGTCCGCCACAAGATCCTTGACGCCATCGGCGACATGTCGCTGATCGGCATCAATTTTATCGGGGAGTACGAGGCGTTTGCCGGCAGTCACGACCTCAACCACAAGCTGACCCTTGAGCTGCTCAAAGACCCCGCGAATTACGAAGTCGTCGAGATCGCGACGGCGGAAGCGAAGGCGATGGCCAAAGCATATGCATGATGCCGTCGTCATTGCACTGACCACCCCGATCGTCGTCGGGATCTACAAGGACGGGGAACTCGTCGAGCGTTACGAGAGTACGAAACAGAGCTCCGACTCCCTCCCGGAACTCTTTCAGACGATTCTGAAAAAATACACCCTCGGCCATCTCGTCTACGCCAAGGGACCCGGCAGTTTTATGGCGATCAAGATCGCCTACCTCTACCTCAAAACCCTCAGTATTGTGCTGGGAGCACGGCTGCTTGCGGCAGATGCATTTTACTTTAACGGGAACCGTCCGCTCAAAGCGGTTGGGAAGCTCTATTTCGTTAAAATGGCGGACACAATCAAGACGCAAAAGTTCGAAACGCCGGTTGAGGCGGATTTCAGCCTTCCGTCCCACCTGAATCTCAATGATTTTTCCGACGATGCCCTGCCGTACTACGGGATAGGAGCCGTCGGTTAAGGAGCACGATTGATTATCAGCGTTCCGGCGACCAGCGCCAATCTCGGACCGGGCTTTGACACCCTCGGTCTTTCCGTCGACCTGCGCAACCGGGTCGAATTCAAACCGTCGCGTTTTTTCAGCGTTTCCATCAAGGGCGAAGGTGAAAGCAACCCCCGTCTGAAGGGGAACAACATGTTCGTGAGCATCTTCAACGAGCATTATCAGCGCCTGACGCACAAAAAACAGAATTTCAAGTTCCAGTTTTACAACAGCATCCCCCTTTCCCGGGGGCTCGGAAGCTCATCGGCCGTGATCGTCAGTGCTATTGCCACGGCGCACGAGGCGGCAGGCGTCCGCGTTTCCAAGCGCCGGATATTGAACCATGCTCTCGTCTACGAATCGCACCCGGACAATATCACGCCGGCGGTCATGGGCGGTTTCAACGTCGCCACGGTGGAGAAGAACAAGGTCTTCTCGCAGAAAAAACACCTGCCCGATTACCTGCGGGCGGTCGTGGTCATCCCCGACAAGCCGATTTCGACGGCGAAGTCGCGTACGACGCTTCCGAAGTCTTACAGCAAAGAGAACGCCGTCTTCAACGTCTCGCACGCTGCGTTGACGGTGGCCGCGTTCTTCAACGAGGACTGGGAGATGCTTAAGATCGCGACCCAGGACCGTTTTCACCAGAAAACGCGGATGAAAATGATGCCGGAACTGTTTACGATTCAGAAGGCGGCGTACGAACAGGGTGCGTTGATGAGCACGCTTTCCGGAAGCGGTTCAACGTTCTTTTCGCTGTGCTACGACGAGGATGCGGCGGGACTGGCGGCTAAGCTTGAACAGCGTTTTCCCCAGTTTGCGGTTAAAATTCTCAACCTGGACAACAACGGTTTGACGGTCGAACGCTGAAACGCTCATTCAAGGAAACTTTGGATATAATGCGCCAAAATTATTCGGGCCCCGTTCGCATGTGCGTCTGCTGCCGGAAACGGGAAGCACAGGATCAACTGTTGAGATTGCAATGCACCGAGCGTTCCCTGCGCCCCTACAGCGGGACAGGACGGAGTTTTTATCTGTGCCCGGAGTGTTTCACTGCAAAACAGACTGCCAAAGCGCTCGCCCGCCAATGTAAAAGCGGGGAGACAGAGCGCCTGCTGAACGAGTTAAAGGAGATCATCACGGATGTCAGATAAAGTTAGAGTAAGCGAGATTGCCAAAGAATTGGGCATCGCATCAAAAGAGGTCGTTGAAAAAGCTCAGGCGATGGGGCTCGACAGTGTCAAAACGGCTTCAAACTCCGTATCCATGGAAGAGGCGGAAAAGATCGCTAACTTTATCATGAGCGGTACGACGCCAGCTGCGCCGGAACCGAAAGTCCGCGTTGTGAAGAAAGCGGCCAAAGCGCAGGAAGAGGCGGCGACACCTGCCGAAACCGAAAAAGAAGCGGCGGCAGTGCCGTCCGAAGCTGCAGTAACACCGGCGGCTGCCGAAAAAGAGGAAGCCGAAGTACCGAAAGAAGCGGAAACGAAACCGAAGCCCGTTTCAGGCGCCGTCGTTCAGAAGACGGAACCGGCCCTCAAAGAGGTGACGCCGATCAAGCGCAGCGGTCTGCGGATCAAAAAGAAAAACCGTCCGTCCGCCGAGGAGACGGCACAGGTCTCCAAAGAGACGACGAAACTTTCCAGCTACGGCAAACTCGGTGCAGACGTACTCGAAGAGCTGGCACAGAAGAAGAGAGCCAAAAAAGCTGCGAAGGGAACGCCGACGCAGCGCAAAACCAGCGGCACGTCACTCGATATCTTCGGCGGCGGCATGTCGGATGTCTCCATGGATTACGATGACGACGAAGTCGTACTGCTTGACCTGAGCGAAGCGACGCAGGACAAACCGAAACTGCCGGAAGAACCGCAGCGCCCGCGTGAGAAGAAACCGGTCGGCCGCGGCGGCGGTCAGAAGAAGCCGGGCGGCAACCGTCCGCGCCAGGTTGCCCGTAAAAAACGCAGAAAGTATACGAAAGAGAAGGGTGCGGAGGAAGTCGTCACGCACGTCGAAATCCCCGAAGATATCCGCGTATACGAGTTCGCGGAAAAGATCAACCATCCTATTTCCGATGTCATCAAGGTCCTTTTCAACCTTGGTATGATGGTGACGAAGAACGACTTCCTCGGCAAAGACGAGATCGAGATCCTCGCCGAAGAGTTCGAGGTCGAAGTCACGACGATCGATCCGACCAACGCCTTCAACTATGAAGAGGAGTACGTCGAAGCGGAATCCGAAGAGCACCTCGAAGAGCGTCCGCCGGTTATCACGATCATGGGACACGTCGACCACGGTAAGACCTCACTGCTCGACGCGATCCGCAACGCCCGTGTTGCCCACGGCGAGGCTGGCGGCATCACCCAGCACATCGGTGCCTATACGGTCGAGCAGAAAAACAAGAAGATCACCTTCATCGACACCCCGGGCCACGCCGCCTTCAGCGCGATGCGTGAACGCGGTGCCCAGGCGACCGACATCGTTATTATCGTCGTTGCGGCGGACGACGGTGTCAAACCGCAGACCATCGAGGCGATCAAGCACGCCAAAGCGTCCGAAGCACCGATTATCGTTGCGGTCAACAAAATGGACAAAGAGGGTGCGAACCCGGATATGGTCAAAGCCCAGATGGCAGAGCAGGACGTCTCCCCGATCGACTGGGGCGGAGACGTTGAGTTTGTCCCGGTTTCCGCCAAATCAGGTATGGGGATCGATGACCTGCTCGATAACATCCTTCTGACGGCGGAAGTGATGGAGCTGACAGCCAACCCGGATGCGGCGGCCAAAGCGGTCGTCGTCGAAAGTTCCGTTGAAAAAGGACGCGGTCCTGTCGGAACGGTGATCGTCCAGAACGGTACGCTCCGTGTCGGGGACAACGTTGTCTGCGGCAAGGCATTCGGTCGTGTCCGTTCCCTTATCAATGATCAGGGTCAGCAGATCAAAGTCCTGGGCCCAAGTGAAACGGCCGTTGTTGTCGGTCTGAATGAAGTCCCGGCAGCCGGTGACGTCATGATCGCAATGGCGAGCGACAAAGAGGCACGCGAATATGCCCAGAAACGTGCCGAGTATGAGCGCCAGAAAGAGCTCTCCGCCAGTACGAAGACTTCACTGGACGAACTGACGGCACTGATCGCAGAAGGGAAACTGAAATCCCTGAAGGTTATCCTGAAAACCGATGTCCACGGTTCGCTCGAGGCGATCCGCACCTCACTGCTTGCCCTGCGTAATGAAGAGGTCAAGGTCGATATCATCTCCTCCGGCGTCGGCGGGATCACCGAAAACGACGTCGAGCTGGCGAACAGCTCGGAAAACAGCGTCCTGCTCGGATTCAACGTCCGCCCGACGGGTGCGGTCAAAGCCCTGGCGAAACAACGCGGTGTCGATATCCGCACCTATACCATCATCTACCAGCTGCTCGATGATATTACGGGTATGCTGACAGGTATGATGGCACCGAAGTTCAGCGAAGAGCACAGCGGCCAGGCCGATGTCCGCGAAGTCTTCAAAATTCCGAAGGGTATGGTTGCGGGCTGTGTGGTCGTCGACGGCAAACTGGTCCGCGGCGGCCTGGTCCGCGTCATCCGCGACGGTGTCGTTATCCACGAAGGCGATCTGACATCGCTCAAGCGCTTCAAAGATGACGTCAAAGAGGTCGGAAACGGCTACGAGTGTGGGGTTGTCCTCAACGGCTATGACGATGTGCAGGTCGGTGACGTCATCGAAACCTTCACCCGTGTGGAGCAGAAAGTAGAGCTGTGACGCCCGCCGAGATCAAGCTTAAACGCACCGATGCGATCCTCCAGGAGCTGATTCCGGAGGCGATCTCGCAACTGGGGGATGCCCGCCTGCATGAACTCGATGTCATCGAGGTCCGCTGTGCGAAGGGGCGCAGTGATGCCAAAGTCTACCTCGATCCCCATGACTACAGCGAAGCGGAGCGCAATGCTTTTTTGAAGCAGCTGCGCAAAGCGCGCCCGGTGATCGAAGATTACTGTATGAAAGACCAGGGGTGGTACCGCTGCCCGAAACTGGCATTCGTTTTTGACGATCAGCTCCAGAAGACGCAGCAGATCGAAGCACTTTTCAAACAGATCGAAGGGGAAAAGCACGATGAGTCTTGAGAGCGATATCAAGAACCTGGTCGAATCGATCGGCCTGCACCTGTACGATACCTCTATTGTCACCGAAAACAGCGAGACGATCTACCGTGTCAACGTTATCGGCGAGGGCGGTACCACCATGGACCAGTGCGTCGAAGCGACGAAGCTGATCTCCCCGATGCTGGACGTGACCCCGCCGGTACAGGGCGAATACCGTCTTGAAGTGAGTTCCCCCGGGGTCGAACGCAAACTCAAGACCCTGGAGCATTTCAGTTACTCTGTCGGCGAGAAGGTCAAACTGACACTGCAGGACAAGACGAAACTTCGCGGTGAGCTGAAAAGTGTCGGCGAGGACGGCACTCTGACTATCGAAACCGAGGCGGGAACCGAAACAGTCCCTTTTGACAGCGTCGTCAAGGCTGCAACCTACTTCGAGTGGTAAAGCAGATGGCCCGGCCTGATCCGATGGCGTTGGCCGTCGATGCGGCATGGGCTTACCAGGGGTGCACCTTCCCCAATCCAGCCGTCGGCGCCGCCGTCACCGATGCTTCGGGGAAAATCCTTGCCGTAGCCGCTCACGAAAAAGCGGGAGGCCCCCATGCGGAAGTCCTGGCACTTCAGCAGGCCTTTGCGCTGCTCACTTCCGATACCGCTATCCTGGAATTGAAAGATTCCGGCGCGATCCACGACTATCTCCTCTCTAATCACAACAGCTGTTTCACTACCTGTACGATCCATGTGACCCTCGAACCCTGTGCCCATCACGGCAAAACCCCCTCCTGTGCGCGCCTGCTGGCCGGCGTGCGGATAGGGCGGGTCATCTATACCGCAGCGGATCCGAACGGCGAGGCGGCCGGCGGGGCGTCCATTCTGAATGATGCTGGCATTACGGTTGAACACACTCCTTCCAAAGCGGCGGATGATCTGCTGTTTCCCTTCGTACAGTGGCAGACGAAACCCTTTGTGACCTTCAAGTGGGCCCAGCGGCTCGACGGAACGATAGACGGCGGGATTATCAGCGGGAGCGAATCGCGGCGTTTCGTGCATACGATGCGCGACGCGGCGGACTTGCTGGTCATCGGCGGTAACACCGTACGCACCGACCGGCCGACACTGGATGCAAGGATGGTGGCGGGCAAGGCACCGGATATCCTTATTCTCTCCAAGCGTGACGACTTCGACCGGACGATCCCGCTCTTCAGCGTCCCCGGCCGGAAGGTGATGATCGCGGCGGATCTCACTGTAATTGACCGGTACCGGAATGTTCTTGTCGAGGGCGGTCCGGGGATGTTTGAAGCGGTACAGTCGCGCTGTGACATGTACCTCTGTTTTGTTGCGCCGTCGAGCGGTGGTACAATACGCTTTCTGCAACAACCGCAACAATTTGAAATCAGGCATCTCTCCCGCTCGGGAGAGGATGTCAAGCAATGGATGGTGAATGGATAGACAGGAAAAAATCGTATCGATGTTCGACGAGATCGCGCCGACCTATGACAAGGCGAACCGCGTTATGAGTATGGGTGTCGACCGCAGCTGGCGCCGCAAAGGGTGCGACAAAGCATTCGCATTCTACGACCGGTCGGAACTCGACCTGATCGTCGATGTCGCCTGCGGCACGGGGGACATGATGGATTACTGGCGCCAACGCGCCGGGGTGAAGTCGATCAGCGTGAAGCAAATCCTCGGCGTTGACCCATCAGAAGGGATGGTCGGTGTCGGACGGCAGAAGTTCCCCGATTTTGATTTCGCTATTTCCAAGGCGACGGAACTTCCCGTTGAGGATAATACGGCGGATATGCTCAGCATCTCCTACGGTATCCGTAATGTTGTCGAACGCGAAGCGGCGCTGCGTGAGTTCAACCGGGTCCTTAAACCCGGCGGGATGGTGGTCATCCTGGAGTTCATGAAAAACGAGCACCCGTCGATCCTGGGAAAAATCCGCGACTTCTACATGACGAAGGTTCTGCCGAAGATCGGCGGGTTTATCTCCAAGAACAAAGAAGCCTACGAATACCTGCCCAACTCTATCGAGGGCTTCCTGACGGTGGAGGGGATGCGCGGCGAACTGGAAGCTGCCGGTTTCGAGCCGCTCTTTATCCAGAGTTTTTCCATGGATATCTCCACGCTGATCATCGCCAAGAAGGTGTAAAGCGTGAAGGCGGTCTCCGTATCGGCCCTCAACGAACAGATCAAGAACCTTCTCGAGACGACCTTTGTCCAGGTCGCCGTCGAAGGCGAACTCTCCCGAATTACCTATCATAACAGCGGCCATATCTATTTTACCCTCAAAGACAGCGGTTCGGCGCTCAGCGGCGTCATGTTCCGAGGCAACGCGGCGCATCTGCGGTTCCGCCTCGAAGAGGGGCTCAAGGTCGTCGTCCGCGGCGGGATCACACTCTACAAACCGCGCGGCAGTTACCAAATCAATGCCCAGGTAATCGAACCGGCAGGGCAGGGGGCACTGGCACTGGCGTATGAACAGCTCAAATCGCGGCTTTCGGAGGAGGGGCTGTTCGACAGTGAACGGAAAAAAGCACTGCCGCGCTACCCCAAAAAGATTGCCTTGATCACCTCTGCTACCGGAGCGGCGCTCCAGGATATGAAACGGGTCGCGGCGCACCGCTGGCCGTTGACCGAGCTTTTCGTCTACGATAGCATCGTTCAGGGAGAACAGGCCCCGTTTTCACTGCTTGCCGCTTTGAATGCTGCCGACAAAGCCGGTTATGATGTCATTGTACTCAGCCGGGGCGGCGGAAGCATGGAAGACCTGTGGGGTTTTAATGATGAAGCATTGGCGAGGGCGGTTGCTGCGGCTGCGACACCCGTCGTTTCTGCCGTCGGGCACGAGATAGATTGGGTGATTACGGATTTTGTCGCCGATCTGCGGGCACCGACCCCTTCCGCGGCGATGCAGATGCTCCTTCCGGACCAATACGAGATGATGATGAGCCTTGACGCACTCCAGGAACAGTTTGATCAGCGCATTGCAGAAAAAGTGCAAAGGGAAATGCAAAGCGTGCTGCATCTGTTCGAACGCTATAAACAACACTCCGTCGAACAAAGAATTAAAGAGCAGTCACTACTGCTTGTGCAGCTGCAGCAGCGGTATGATCAGAGCATCGGCTATCGCTTGCAACAGGCCGATGCACTGCTTGACCCGATGGGGGTGCGACTGGGCCAGGCAACCATGATGCTATTAAACCAGAAACAGTCACTGCTGAACGCACTGCAGTCAAGTATGAATGCCCAGGATCCGAAAAGCAAAGTCATGAAAGGGTACGCCCAGGTCGTGAAAGGGGGAAGGCCCGTTTCCCTTTGTAATGTAAGCGAAGGTGATGAAATTGAGCTGATGGACAGCGACTATACGGCCGTTGCGGAAGTGAAATCCATCCGTGAAAACAGTACCAATAACAAGTAACATAATTACATAAATTAGCAAGTAAAAAGAAATTTCGCAAAAAATGAAAATTTCCGCAAAAACCTCTTGACATTGCTTTTGAAATCCCCTATAATTCCCGTCCACAAACGATGAGAGGCATCGAAAAGAGGCCTATCTAGCGGGACTTCGGGTTGAAGATCGCGAAAGTTTGAGATCATTGAAAACTAAGCAAGTGGGATGGACAGACAAGGTCTGGAAGTCTTACTTAGATAAGACACAATTTAACCGTCTATTACTATTTATAGTGATAGACACTATACAGCCAATGATTTTATATCTTGGGCTGGATCAGTAATCGCTTCATTTATGAAGCGTCTTTTCAATTATGGAGAGTTTGATCCTGGCTCAGAGTGAACGCTGGCGGCGTGCTTAACACATGCAAGTCGAACGGTAGCAGGATAGTGCTTGCACTATTGCTGACGAGTGGCGCACGGGTGAGTAATGTATAGGTTACGTGCCCCATAGTCTGGGATAGCCACTGGAAACGGTGATTAATACCGGATACTCCTGTTCGCAGGGAAAGTTTTTCGCTATGGGATCGGCCTATATTGTATCAGCTTGTTGGTGAGGTAAGAGCTCACCAAGGCGATGACACATAGCGGGTTTGAGAGGATGATCCGCCACACTGGTACTGAGACACGGACCAGACTCCTACGGGAGGCAGCAGTGAGGAATATTGCACAATGGGGGAAACCCTGATGCAGCAACGCCGCGTGGAGGATGACGCATTTCGGTGTGTAAACTCCTTTTATTAGGGAAGAAAATGACGGTACCTAATGAATAAGCTCCGGCTAACTCCGTGCCAGCAGCCGCGGTAATACGGAGGGAGCAAGCGTTACTCGGAATCACTGGGCGTAAAGGACGCGTAGGCGGGTTTTTAAGTCAGGTGTGAAATCCAATGGCTCAACCATTGAACTGCACTTGAAACTGGGAACCTAGAGTATGGAAGGGGCAGATGGAATTAGTGGTGTAGGGGTAAAATCCGTAGATATCACTAGGAATACCGAAAGCGAAGGCGATCTGCTGGGACATAACTGACGCTGAGGCGTGAAAGCGTGGGGAGCAAACAGGATTAGATACCCTGGTAGTCCACGCCCTAAACGATGAATGCTAGTCGTCGGGGTACTCGTTACTTCGGTGATGCACTTAACAGATTAAGCATTCCGCCTGGGGAGTACGGTCGCAAGATTAAAACTCAAAGGAATAGACGGGGACCCGCACAAGTGGTGGAGCATGTGGTTTAATTCGAAGATACACGAAGAACCTTACCTGGCCTTGACATTGATAGAATTCTGTAGAGATACGGAAGTGCCAGTTTACTGGAGCTTGAAAACAGGTGCTGCACGGCTGTCGTCAGCTCGTGTCGTGAGATGTTGGGTTAAGTCCCGCAACGAGCGCAACCCTCGTCCTTAGTTGCCAGCAGTTCGGCTGGGCACTCTAAGGAGACTGCCTTCGCAAGGAGGAGGAAGGTGAGGACGACGTCAAGTCATCATGGCCCTTACGGCCAGGGCTACACACGTGCTACAATGGGACGTACAGAGAGTTGCGATACCGCGAGGTGGAGCCAATCTCATAAAGCGTCTCTCAGTTCGGATTGTACTCTGCAACTCGAGTGCATGAAGCTGGAATCACTAGTAATCGTAGATCAGCTAAGCTACGGTGAATACGTTCCCGGGTCTTGTACTCACCGCCCGTCACACCATGGGAGTTGATTTCACCCGAAATCGGGAAGCTAAAGTAGCTACCGCTTACGGTGGAATCAGCGACTGGGGTGAAGTCGTAACAAGGTAACCGTAGGAGAACCTGCGGTTGGATCACCTCCTTTCTAGAGTAACCGGGCACCATTCGTTTGGTGGCCCGAAGAGAAAATCTCACATTTCAGATTGTGTCTGTCCGCTTGCTTGCTTAGTTTTCAGTGATCTATGTTCTATTGAATTAGAAATGCCGAGAAGGGGCCTATAGCTCAGCTGGTTAGAGTGCACCCCTGATAAGGGTGAGGTCGGAGGTTCAAGTCCTCCTAGGCCCACCAGGATCACTATGTGGGGAATTAGCTCAGCTGGGAGAGCGCCTGCTTTGCACGCAGGAGGTCAGCGGTTCGATCCCGCTATTCTCCACCACGAAGCCTAATACGAGTACTTGATGAAGTATTCATATTAGACTTCTTAGTGTATAAGAGTCTAAAACGTTCATTGAATTATCATTGTTAAAGTCAACAAATATTTATGAAGATTACTTCGTAAGTATTGCAACTACAATTAAATATTACAGTCTTATTCATATTGAGTAAGGCAGTAAGCGCTAATTAGAATAAAGATATTAAGAGCTATAGGTGGATGCCTAGGCTGGTAGAGGCGATGAAGGACGTACTAGGCTGCGATAAGCCTCGGGGAGCTGCCAAGAAGCTTTGATCCGGGGATTTCCGAATGGGGCAACCCGGCATGGCGCGAGTCATGTCACCCTGCGGGGAGCGAACCAAGGGAAGTGAAACATCTCAGTACCTTGAGGAAAAGAAATCAACCGAGATTCCCAGAGTAGCGGCGAGCGAAATGGGACTAGCCCTAAAGCGTGTAGTGTGTTAGCAGAATCCTTTGGAAAGAGGAGCCATAGAAGGTGATAGCCCTGTAAGCGAAAACTATCTACATGTTATTCGAGTAGGTCGGGACACGTGTTATCTTGACTGAACATGGGGGGACCACCCTCCAAGGCTAAATACTACTACCAGACCGATAGCGAACCAGTACCGTGAGGGAAAGGTGAAAAGAACCGTGGTGAACGGAGTGAAATAGAACCTGAAACCTATAGCTTACAATCATTCGGAGCCCCATTCTTTATGAGGGGTGACGGACTGCCTTTTGCATAATGAGCCTGCGAGTTGTGGTATCTGGCAAGGTTAAGCGAACGCGAAGCCGTAGCGAAAGCGAGTCTTAATAGGGCGATTAGTCAGATGCTGCAGACCCGAAACTGAGTGATCTATCCATGAGCAGGTTGAAGCCGGTGTAAGAGCCGGTGGAGGACCGAACCGATGGGCGTTGAAAAGCCCCCGGATGACTTGTGGATAGGGGTGAAAGGCCAATCAAACTCAGTGATAGCTGGTTCTCTCCGAAATATATTTAGGTATAGCCTCGAGCATTAGCATACAGGGGTAGAGCACTGACAGGGCTAGGGCTGCTCACCGCGGTACCAAACCCTATCAAACTCCGAATACTGTATGTGTAACCTCGGGAGTCAGGCGGTGGGTGATAAAATCAATCGTCGAGAGGGGAACAACCCAGACTAGCAGCTAAGGTCCCTAAGTTACATCTAAGTGGAAAAGGATGTGGAGTTGCTGAAACAACCAGGAGGTTGGCTTAGAAGCAGCCATCCTTTAAAGAAAGCGTAACAGCTCACTGGTCTAGCGATTCTGCGCCGAAAATATAACGGGGCTAAGATGTACACCGAAGCTCTAGACTTAGTTTTACTAAGTGGTAGGAGAGCGTTCCATTCAGCGTTGAAGGTATACCGGCAAGGAGTGCTGGAGCGGATGGAAGTGAGCATGCAGGCATGAGTAGCGATAAAAGCAGTGAGAATCTGCTTCGCCGTAAACCCAAGGTTTCCTACGCGATGCTCGTCATCGTAGGGTTAGTCGGGACCTAAGTCGAGTCCGAAAGGGGTAGACGATGGCAAATCGGTTAATATTCCGATACCGACTGTAGAGCGTGATGGAAGGACGCATAGGGC
The DNA here is from genome assembly GCF_039645585.1 of Sulfurimonas sp. HSL-1656. Classification (NCBI taxonomy): domain Bacteria; kingdom Pseudomonadati; phylum Campylobacterota; class Epsilonproteobacteria; order Campylobacterales; family Sulfurimonadaceae; genus Thiomicrolovo; species Thiomicrolovo subterrani. The sequence goes on along the minus strand of NZ_CP147915.1, from coordinate 1,882,494 downwards.
TAAACGAGGTCACTGATGGAATAGTGGCTCGAAGGATGTAGGTTGTAAGGTAGGCAAATCCGCCTTACATGAGACCGAGATCTGACAGGCTGTCGACGCTCTTCGGAGCAGAAACAGAATCGTTGATGCCGTCGTGCCGAGAAAAGTTTCTAAGCATATCTACAGTCGCCCGTACCGTAAACCGACACAGGTGGGTGAGATGAGTATTCTAAGGCGCGTGGAAGAACCCTGGTTAAGGAACTCTGCAAACTAGCACCGTAACTTCGGAATAAGGTGTGCCCGTTGTACGTGAAACCCCTGCGGGTGGAGCGGAAGCGGGTCGCAGCAAAGAGTCCCTCCCGACTGTTTACCAAAAACACAGCACTCTGCCAACACGTAAGTGGATGTATAGGGTGTGACGCCTGCCCGGTGCTCGAATGTTAAAAGGATCCGTTAGCTTTGCGAAGCGGTGAATTGAAGCACGAGTAAACGGCGGCCGTAACTATAACGGTCCTAAGGTAGCGAAATTCCTTGTCGGTTAAATACCGACCTGCATGAATGGCGTAACGAGATGGGAGCTGTCTCAACCAGGGATCCAGTGAAATTGTAGTGGAGGTGAAAATTCCTCCTACCCGCGGAAAGACGGAAAGACCCCGTGCACCTTTACTATAGCTTGACACTGCTATTGGGATATTCATGTGCAGGATAGGTGGGAGCCGTTGATTTAGTGACGCCAGTTGCTAATGAGGCACCCTTGAGATACCACCCTTGAATATTCTGATAGCTAACTGCGCAGAGTTATCCTCTGTCAGGACAATGTCTGGTGGGTAGTTTGACTGGGGCGGTCGCCTCCTAAAAAGTAACGGAGGCTTACAAAGGTTGGCTCAGATGGGTTGGAAATCCATCGTAGAGTATAATGGCATAAGCCAGCCTGACTGTGAGACATACACGTCGAGCAGAGTCGAAAGACGGTCATAGTGATCCGGTGGTTCTGTGTGGAAGGGCCATCGCTCAAAGGATAAAAGGTACGCCGGGGATAACAGGCTGATCTCCCCCAAGAGCTCACATCGACGGGGAGGTTTGGCACCTCGATGTCGGCTCATCGCATCCTGGGGCTGGAGCAGGTCCCAAGGGTATGGCTGTTCGCCATTTAAAGCGGTACGCGAGCTGGGTTCAGAACGTCGTGAGACAGTTCGGTCCCTATCTTCCGTGGGCGTAGGAGAGTTGAGGAGAGCTGACCCTAGTACGAGAGGACCGGGTTGGACGAACCACTGGTGCACCGGTTGTCCTGCCAAGGGCACCGCCGGGTAGCTACGTTCGGATGTGATAACCGCTGAAAGCATCTAAGCGGGAAGCCAACTCCAAGATGAACTCTCCCTGAAGGACGCATGAAGACTACATGCTTGATAGGCTGGGTGTGTACGCAGAGCAATCTGTTTAGCTGACCAGTACTAATAGTCCGTTCGTCTTTTTTCCCTAAAATTAGTGTCTTACTGCCTTACTCAGTATGAGCTGTAATAGCTGTAGTTGCAACCGTTGACTTTAACAATCATATTTTATGCTAACCCTTAGCATAAAACATACATAACCGACACGCAGTCGGATCCAAGAGCTTCTCGAAGCTTTTCGATCCGATTGTCCAGGTGGCTATAGAGAGAGGGAAACGCCCGGCCCCATTCCGAACCCGGAAGCTAAGCCTCTCATCGCTGATAATACTGACCCTTGCAGGGTTGGGAACGTAGGTCGCCGCCTGGTTCTCGGATTTATCCTTCTACTTACAATTTACAATCAATCATCAAATACCTTACTTCTAATCAATCAGTTAAACCTTTATTCTTGTCTATCAACTGTGGTCAAATTATCTTAATGGTCTATATTGCCCATTATGCAGCTATTTGGCGATTAGAATTCTTTCCACTTTTTCATAGTTTGTATCACCTTGTTTCCTTCAGCTGATGGAGTGTAGGTGCATTTGCTTTCTTGAGACCGCGTGCAAGCGATGGATTGCAGAATATCTGCCTTTCTATACAACTTAATTGTGTTTCAAAACGTAACATAGTGATAAAAATATCAAAAACATATCTCTTTTTTATAAAAATAAGAATACTGTTAAAAAAGCAACAGAAAATGAAATAAATATGCTATTTTTATAACACAAAGATATAAATATATTTTATTTGCTCTGTATTGTCTCTTTCGCTTAGAATAATTATAAATCCCCGTTAAGTAGGGCCTTCCAGCTTTATATTCACTTTATTTTCCGACGCCTATAATGAACGAAATCGGAAGCAAAAACTTCCATTTGATTTTTATTCGTAGGAGAATAGATGACACGTACAATCAAACTGGCAATGGCTGCTGCAATGGCTCTGACTGCAACTTCGGCATTTGCAACAAACGGGGATAACCTTATGGGTCTCGGTGCTAAAGCACGCGGTATGGGTGGTGTAGGCATTGCCACCGCATTCGGTGCTGAAAGCGGTCTGGCTAACCCGGCACTGCTTTCTGCGGTCAAAAGCAATGAGATCTCTTTCGGTGGAACGCTCTTCATGCCAAAGGTTGATTTTGAATCCAACGCATTTGCAGAAGCTTACTCAGCAGCGACAGCTACTCCTGTCATGCCGGTAGAGTCTGATACCAGCAAAGCTGATATGAGTATGATTCCTGAGGTTGCTCTTGCTTCCCGTATCAATGACAACGTCGTTGTCGGTATCGGCATGTTCGGTGTAGCCGGTATGGGTACGGATTACCGTGATACGCTCGACCCTGCTAGCGGTGTCAGCAGCAACGGCTCTTTCGGTATGCGTACGAACCTGCAGCTGATGCGTTTCGCCGTACCGGTATCTTACAGCAATTCCGGCTTCAGTGTCGGTGTCGCCCCGATGCTGCAGTACGGTTCACTGAATATTGCTTATGCAATGCCGCTGCCTACAGGCGGTATTGATCCGCAGGGGTCCGGTGTCTCCGAAGATTTCGGTTTCGGTTATGAAGTCGGTGTTGCGTACGATGCAGGTGCAGTCGGCATCACGGGCCTGACACTGGGTGCCAAGTACCAGTCTTCTATCGATATGACTTATGACCATACGCTTGAAGTAACTTCCCAGGCATTCGGCCTGCAAGGTATCGATGACCATCTCGAGCAGCCGGCAGAGATCGGTGTCGGTATCAGCTATGACATCCTTGGAAGCGGCAACACGATCGCATTCGACTACAAGCAGATCCGCTGGGCGGATGCGAAGGGATATAAAGAGTTTGAATGGGACAACCAGAATGTCTTCTCCGTCGGTTACCAGTATGAGAGAAACAACTGGGCGGTCCGCCTCGGTTATAACTATGCAGAGAACCCGATTCAGGAGCAGGATGGAGCCGCAGCTGGTTTCACTCCGGCAGGAATGCCTGTCAATTATGAAGGTGCCGTCAAAAACTTCTTCAACCTCGCGGGGTTCCCGGCAGTTGTCGAATCACATATCACAGCCGGTGGTACCTACAGCTTTACAGACATGATTTCTGTCGATGCGGCCTTTGTCTATGCACCGGAAGTCAGCTTCTCCTACGACACAACTGCCATGGGTCAGGGGCTGGCTGCAAATATGGTCCTGCAAAACGGCGGTTCGCCTGCTCAGGCCGGTGCAGCGGCAGCAGCGACAGGTGACTCTTCAGCGGATGTCAAGCACTCCCAGACAGGTGTTACGGTACAGCTGAACTATGCGTTCTAAGCGCATCGTGCACTAACAACTTCATTCTTCCGCCTTCGGGCGGACTCCTTCCGTTTTACGCATCCCAAACACATTCTTTTGTATACTACGTCGGATTCTCTATATGGATGGTGCTATGCAGATTGACCCCAAGATCGACTCCTCCTGGAAAGCAGTGCTGTCCTCGGAATTCGAGCAGGCCTATTTCACGGAACTCAAAACGTTTCTCCTCGCTGAGAAAGCTGCCTTTCCCATCTACCCGAAAGGTGCCGATATCTTTGCTGCATACAACCTGACACCCTATGAGAAAGTCAAAGTCGTTATCCTCGGGCAGGACCCCTACCATGGGCCGAACCAGGCGCACGGGCTTGCATTCTCCGTGCAGCGCGGCATAGCGCATCCGCCCTCCCTGCAGAACATCTTCAAGGAGCTCAGAGACGATATAGGCTGCGATGTTCCGCAGCACGGAACGCTGGAAGCATGGGCGGAGCAGGGGGTGTTTCTGCTCAATACGGTTTTGACCGTCCGAGCCGGGCAGGCGCATTCGCATAAAGAGCAGGGGTGGGAGCGTTTTACCGATGCGACCATCAAGGCCCTCAGCGACGGCCGGGAGAAGTTGGTCTTCATCCTCTGGGGCCGGCCTGCACAGATGAAAGCATCGCTGATCGATGCTTCACGCCATCACATCATTACCTCACCTCACCCCTCGCCGCTCTCCGCGTATAGAGGTTTTTTCGGTTCCAAACCTTTTTCACGGACCAATGCCTACCTGCAAAGCGCGGGCATCGCCCCGATCGACTGGTGTCTTTCAGATGCATGATTTTCCGCGTAAAACGCTTTTCTTACTGGCGCTGATCATTGTGGTGACCTTTCTGGGCGGTTTCCTCTATACGGCTGATCCCTATCTGCTGCACCGCGATGCTATCCTCGCTGCCCCTTCACTGGCCCACCCATTCGGGACCGACCGTCTCGGGCGGGATCTACTGGCCCGGATCCTTGAAGGGGGGAGGATCTCTCTTGTCATCGGTGTGGGAAGTGCATTGATCGGGACCTTCCTCGGTTTCATACTCGGGGCGATCGCAGGATATGCCAGGGGCGTCGTCGACAAAGGTTTCGTCATCGTGGTGGACCTTTTCCTGACCTTCCCGACCTTTTTCCTGCTGCTGGCCCTGGTGAGCTACGTCAACGCCTCGGCGCTGGTGCTGATCCTCATCATCTCCGTCACGGGCTGGATGACGACGGCGAGGCTGGTGCGTTCGGAAAGTTTCGCCGTGACGTCGCAGCCCTTCATCAAGATCCTCGGTATCGCCGGGGTATCGCGGGCGAAGATACTGCTCAAATATTACGCGCCGCTGCTGGCCCCGATCTTCTTCGTCAGTTTCACCTTCGGCGTCGGCGGGGCGATCCTCTCCGAGTCAGGGCTGAGCTTCCTCGGCCTGGGGATCGTGGCACCGCAGATGAGCTGGGGGACGATTCTGAGTAACGGTAAGGAGGTGATCGACATCGCCTGGTGGGTCAGTTTCTTTCCGGGTCTGATGATCTTCCTGGTCACGCTCTGTCTGATGAACCTCGCCAACTATCTGCAGCAGCGGACCAACAAGAAAAAAATCCAGTCAGGAGCCTAGCTTATGGAGCAGACCAACCGTTTCGGGAACGTCTTTATCATCCTTGCAGCCGTCGTCATCGTCTTCGCCGGTGTCAAGGCGGCATCGGCGATCATTATCCCTTTTCTTCTTTCGCTCTTCATCGCGATCATCCTCATGCCGTTACTGCACTTTCTGATGGCACGTAAGATCCCGATGGCGCTGGCGATGCTGATGCTTATCGGCGTGCTGCTCCTCTTCTTTGTTCTTTTCGGCGTCATCGTCGGCCATGCCACGAATGATTTCATCGGTAACCTTCCCGGCTATGAAGCCGACCTGAGAAGCCGTCTCGGCGGTGTCGCGGGCTGGTTGACGGAGCAGGGGATGGCGCTGCCGGAAAAGAACCTGCAGACGCTGCTCGATCCCGGTGCCGTCTTTACCTATATGACCGGGGCGCTCAAGGGGTTCGGATCGATCCTGACGAACGGGTTCGTCATTTTGCTGACGACCGTATTCATGCTGCTCGAGGGCGTCGCCTACCGCAACAAGATCGCCTTTATCTACCGCCGGAACCACTCCGAAGGGGAGAAGCATCTCAACGAGATCCTCGCAAAGATAAACCACTACATGGCGCTTAAAGCGCTGATCAGCGCTGGAACGGGCTTTCTTGTTTATCTCCTGCTGCTGCTCTTCGGGCTGGATTATCCCGTCTTGTGGGGTGTCGTGGCATTCCTGCTCAATTTTATTCCCAATATCGGCTCCATCATGGCCGCCGTACCAGCCGTGCTGCTGGCGCTGATCCAGCTGGATGCAGCATCGGCGTTCTGGATCGCGGCCGGGTACGTCGTGATCAATGTGCTGGTAGGATCGGTCATCGAACCGAAGGTGATGGGACGGGGGCTTGATCTCTCGACGCTTGTCGTATTCCTGTCGTTGATCTTCTGGGGGTGGCTGCTGGGGCCGGTTGGTATGCTGCTCTCTATTCCGCTCACGATCATGGTCAAGATTGTGTTTGATTCGGAAGAGTCGACAAGGTGGATCGCCGTGCTGCTCGGCACGGGCGGAAACGGTCAGACGGAGGAAGCGTAACAGCAGCTCGGGTTTTCGGGAGAATATTGCTGTGCGAGCGTCCCCAGGTTTCGCTCGGATAGCGTCTAATTAATGGGAGAGCCCTAGAGCCTTTTCCATATGCGTCAGCGTTTCGCGGGGATCGATGCTGTGGTTCAGGCGGGAGCTGAAGTTCCCCTGTTTGTCAAAAAAGTAGACGTAGGAGGTGTGGCCGACGGTGTAGCCCATCGCCTTGCTCCCCCCTTTGATAATCGTGTATTCGGTCCCCTCGTAACGTGAGACGACTTCGTCGATCTGCGCTTTCGTCCCGGTCACGCCGAGGTAGGTAGGGTAGAAGTATTCGACATACTCTTTGAGACTCTGCGGCGTATCGCGGTCGGTGTCGACGCTGACAAAGATCACCTGCATTGCATCAGCCGCTTCGGGCGGCAGCAGTTTCATGGCCCCCGTCAGGTTGGAGAAGGTCGTCGGGCAGATATCGGGACAGTAGGTGTAGCCGAAATAGATAGCGACGGCCTTTTTACCCCGGAAGTCGCTGAGGCTGACCGGACCGTCGGCACTCTGAAGCGTGAAGTCGTAATGTTTGCGTTCCACGGTGGGAATGACATAGAAGTAGGCACCCACGGCCAGCAACAGGGGAAAAAGAATCAGGATCAGACGTTGGACCATGGTTACTCCGTCGAAAAGGTGAAATAGGTGCCGATACGCCTGGTCGGCTCTTCGGCAATAATGTTGGCGCGCCAATCCATCCGACCCGAACAGGCCGGGATCATCCCCTCGCCGCTGTAATTGCCGTCGCTCGTACGCGTCAGGGTATAGCTGTAACGTCCCATATTCATATTGAGACCGTAGATCTCCACTTTCAGACTGTCGTAATGGCCCTCGGTTGCGAGGTGCAGCTGCAGCTTCTGCATGACCGGGATGGGACGCGGGCTCATGGCGAAGGTTACAGGCGTGCCGTCGCCCATCGTCGCCGTGCACGCACCAGTATGCAGATCACACTCCTGCGCAGGCGTTCCGAATTTGACGTCGCCGCTGAGCCATTCGTAGATGAGGTCGGCATCATAGGCGAGGTAGGCAAAGACGAGCAGGATGGCCACCCCCAGCTGGATGGCGAGGATTTTAAAGAGTTTTTTGAGGCTCACCCGTTACTTTCCGCATTTGCCGCTGCCGCATTTCATCTTCTGCTGCATCATCATACCGGCCACTTTTTTGACCGGGGCCTCAAGCGTAATACTCTCGCCGTCGGAGAAGTTCAGCGTGATCGTGACGTTTTCTCCCGCTTTGAGCTTCTGTGTCAGCCCGATGAGCATGACATGCAGGCCACCCGGCTGAAGCATTGTCGTCCCGGCGGCCGGAATGTCGATCTTCGGGATCTGGCGCATCTGCATCATACCGTCGACATTCACGTGTTCGTGCAGTTCGACTGTATTGGCGGCTGCGGAAGCGGCACTGATAAGGGCGACAGGTTTGTCCGTCAGGTTCTTCAGTTCCATGAACGCGGCACTGTTGGGCAGGTTCGGCGGTACTTCGCGGACATAGATGCCGGAGACTTCAACGGATTGGGCGGAGAGGCCGGCGACAAAGAAAAGGGTTGTGATCAGTACGCGATGCAAAAGGGTCATGATGTTCCTTGGAGATGATAATAAACAGTCCTGCATTTTCTCAGACCACATTGTCGTTGTTCTGACGTATTCAGGCATATCTATAGAGTATAGTGAAACTCTATAACAGAAGTGTTAAATCTACACCAAAGCGGGGTCAAAGCCCCGTCACGACGTTACGATATGGACTGCCGGTCTCCGCGTCTCCCGTCCATTTCCCACCTAAAACGGAGATTTTGATTTTAATAATTAAGTCGGAATCTACCGGAGGTGCTTCATACTGAAAAAAGTACGAAGCGTGCTGCCTTCGGGCGGTTATCCAATCACTCACCAAGGGAGACGAGATGGCTTACATGATGGTACGACACAAAGTCAGGGATTATAATGAATGGAAGCCCGGGTATGACGGGCATAAGGGGGCAAGGGACGCCGCAGGGCTGAAAGAGGTCTATCTGCTTCGGAACGCGGATGACCCCCATGAGGTTATCGCGCTGTTCGAAGCCGCTGATCTTGAAAAGGCCCGCGCCTTCGCCGACTCCGAGGATCTCAAGCAGAAGATGCAGGAGGTCGGCGTCATCGACCGGCCGGATATCTATTTTCTGGAATAAAGCGTTTCCCCGGACAGTGTCCGGGGCGCTCACCACCTTCTACGAAAGCACATGCCCTACAAATTTGCTCATATTGTCCAGGATCTCCCCGCCGCGGCGGAAACCGAGACCGCACGCTTCGTAGGCGAAGAAGACCCCGGCCTGGTAGCGGTTGCCGTCGCGGTCCTGCGGGAATTCGGCATACGCCTGGTAGACCGGGCGGTAGTTTCCGTAGGGTCCCTCCGTTGCGTGCAGGACGCTGCCGTCACTGCCGATAATCTTTGTATTGGCCCCTTCGCGGCCGAACATCCGCTTTTCAACCTGTTTCGTGCCCTCGAGCGGTTCGAAGGAGGTTTGAAGCAGGTAGGGGGAGTCGGGGAAGAGGTCGCAGAGGATCTTCATCATCCCCTTGGACTGGAAAAGCAGGGTATAGGCCGGGTTGAGGATGATCGCTTTCTGGTGCTGCATGATATTGCCCAGCAGGACCGCAAGTTCCGGTTCGTCGGTGGCGATGTCCTCCCAGGGGTAGAGCTTGAACCAGTATTCGTAGGGGGTATCGGAAGCATCAAATATCCCCTCGTCATCGAAGCGGACGTTCTGAAGGAACTCGAAGCCCGTCGCGAAGCCCGCGTCGGTCGCGATCTGGCGCAGGAGCTTCGTCGTCACCTCCTCCTCGTCATTCCCCTCGACGCTGCTGAAAAGGATCTTCCAGCCGTCGTAGAACTTCTCGAAATCGTCCGGATCGTCAAAGAGGGTGATAAGGCGTCGGAAGTTTTGGAGTAAAGCTTCGTAGATGTTGTTGAACTGGCGCGCCTCATCCAGACCGTTATGCTTGAGCAGCGCCCACTGCAGCACGGCACTTTCGTAAAGCCCCGTCGGCGTGTCGGCGTTGAACTCGATCAGCTTGATCGGCGCCCCGTCGATCCCGCCGGCAAGGTCGAAGCGGCCGTAGACGTGCCAGTGCACGTCATTTTCCCAGCTCTTCTTGATCGGCTCGACCAGGTTGAAGGGGATGCCGAGGTCGAAAAAGAGCTCGTTCTCGATGACATATTCGGCCGCCTGGACATACATGTCGTAGAGGGTGTTGGCCGCTTCGTAGTACGCTTCGGCTTCGGCGTCGCTGACAAGCACCAGTTCGTCGGCGACATAGTGCGTACCGTCACTGTCGGTGTGCCAGGTAAAACCGAGCTGTTCGAGGGTGTCGTTCGGCAGGGCCGAAACGGTATCGAGTCGGACCATGGGTCAGCCTCCGTAGGTGGTGGAAGAGGAGGTCGATGTTCCCGTTTTCGAACCCCCGAAGAAGCTCTTCTTCGTACTGCTGCCTGCCTTGCTCTTCTGGGTCGCATGGTAGGCGCTCTTGTTGACGCGATCCGCATGCTGTCGGTAGTTGGCGTTGTTCATCAGGGCGTTGCCGATCATGTTCCCCAGCAGCGACCCGGCGGCGACGGCGAGGATCGTCCCGGCGAGCCCCATGCCTTCGCCCTCTGGCGCACGGTTCAGTTCGCTCTCGCCCGCCTGCATCTTCGCATACTCCTGCTCGGCCAGCGCCTTCATCTCCGCTTCGTTCATGAAGCGCTCCGTGATGGTGCCGTTGGCATCGTACTCACGGATGATGGCGCGGTTGGGTCCGTCGGTCGGGACCTCCTCGACGACAACGTATTTGCCGCTGGGCTGCTGGTGAACGACGAGGAAGCGGTTCTGGGGCTCCTGCTGCTCCTGGACGCATCCCGAGAGGACGCTCATCATCGTGATGCCGGCCGTACCGAGATAGAGGCCCGAGGCGATTGCTTTGACATGCTTCATACTTATCTGATTCTCCGTTTTTTATGTTGATTCAGTTGATAGATGACAGAAGGGGCGGTTTCGTAGAGCCCCCGTGCATCTTCGATGACGGCGTCAGCCTTCGCGAAGGCGTATGCGGCGTCAAAACGTCCCCCCGCCGCATTGGCGGAGGTGGAGTAGAGCCAGCCGTAGGGGCGGAGCAGCCGGTGGTAGCTTCCTTTGGGAACGATGCGGAAAGCCTCCCCCTTGACGATGTAGGTCGTTTTTTCCCTGCGCCGTGCTTCACGTTTGAAACGAGCGGGAATGCGCCCGGTCTGTTTATAGACGCTGAACGAGGCGAAGGTTTTGAGAAAGGGTTTCGACGCCGGCCGGCTTTTGGCGAGGGCGAGGGCTTCCGCGTTCTGCGATACGAAACCGACGGTCGTGTCGGTCTGTACCAGCAGGACCCCTGTCAGGCCAGGTAGTCTTGAAGGGCTTGCGGGGCGGTCCAAGCGTCGTCCTTCATGTGACCGAGCGCATCGATCGCGGCGCGGGCGGCGCTGAGCGTCGTGAAGTAGGGGATGTTCATCCGCAGGACGATCTGGCGGATAACGGTGGCGTCTTTTTTCGACGTATTGTTGTCGGACGTGTTGATCGCCATCGTGATGTCGCCGTTTTTCATCATGTCTTCGATGTTCGGGCGACCCTCGGAGATCTTGAGGACCGGTTCGCACGGAATGCCGGCCGCTTCGATCACCTTCTGGGTACCGCGGGTCGCGACAAGCTTGAAGCCGTGCTCATGCAGGCCGCGGGCGATCTCGACGCCGGCGGGTTTGTCCATCTCGATGAAGGAGAGGAAGCAGGTGCCCGACGTCGGGATGCGGTTGCCCGCCGCCATCTGCGACTTGGCGAAGCTGACGCCGAAGCTGGAGCTGATCCCCATGACCTCGCCGGTCGATTTCATCTCCGGGCTCAGGACCAGGTCGGCACCGTAGAGTTTGTTGAACGGGAAGACCGCCTCTTTGAGGGCGATATGGTCACGCAGGCGCGGTTTGAGCAGGCCGTTTTCTTCGATGACGATGTCGTAGTGGTCGTAGAAGGCCAGCGCATTGCGCAGGGTGTCGCCCATCATGACGCGGGTCGCGACTTTCGCCAGCGGCATGCCCGTCGCCTTGGAGACGAACGGGACGGTACGCGATGCACGCGGGTTGACCTCGATGAGGTAGACCTCGTTCTGGTAGATGGCGTACTGGATGTTCAGCAGGCCGATGACGCCGAGGCCCAGGGCGATCGTCTTCGTCTGCTGTTCGACCTGTTCGCGCAGGGCGTCGCTGAGGTTGACCGGCGGCAGGGAACAGGCGGAGTCGCCGGAGTGGATACCGGCCTCTTCGATGTGCTGCATGACCGAGCCGATATAGACCTCGCTGCCGTCGCAGATGGCATCGACGTCAAGCTCGACCGCCTGGTCAAGGAACTTGTCGACGAGGACCGGCGCGTCGTTGGAAACGGAGACCGCTTCGTCCATGTACTGGCGCAGCTCCTCCTCTTTGTAGACGATACGCATTGCGCGGCCGCCGAGGACGAAGGAGGGGCGCACGAGAACAGGGTAGCCCAGCTGCGAAGCAACACTGATCGCCTCCTCTTTCGTTTTGGCGATCCCGTTGTCCGGCTGCTTGAGGTTATGCTTGGTGACGAAGTCGGAGAACTTCTCGCGGTCTTCGGCAAGGTCGATCACCTTCGCCGGTGTCCCCGCGATCTGCGCCCCGATGGCGGTGAGCGGGTTGGCGAGTTTCAGCGGCGTCTGGCCGCCGAAGTGGACGATGATCCCGTTGGGTTTCTCGTACTCGATGACTTCGCGGACGTGCTCGAGGTCGATCGGTTCGAAGTAGAGCACGTCGGAGGTGTCGTAGTCGGTGGAGACGGTTTCGGGGTTACAGTTGTACATGATCGTCTCGATGCCCATCTCTTCAAGGGCGAACGCGGCATGGACACAGCAGTAGTCGAACTCGATCCCCTGGCCGATGCGGTTCGGCCCGCCGCCGAGAATCATCACCTTTTTCTTGTCCGAAGCGCGTGAAGGCTGCTCCGGAAGGGTCGTGATGTTCGTCGTGGAGTAGAGGTAAGGCGTCAGCGCCTCGAACTCGGCGGCACAGGTATCGACTTCGTTGTACTCGAGATGGATGCCCATGCGTTTGCGCGCATTGTAGACGTCACTTTCACGGATGTCACCTGCGCCCTGCTTGACGATGAGCTGCGCGATCTTCTTGTCGCTGAAGCCGTTGGCTTTCGCTCTGCGCAGGCGGACGGCGTCGTTGAGGATATCGAGGTCGACCGTCTGCTCCTCGGCGACGATCTCTTCGATCTGGTAGAGGAACCACGGATCGATTTTGGAGAGTTCGAAGATCTCTTCCACGCTCATGCCGCGGCGGAAACCTTCGGCGACGTAGAGCATCCGCTCGGCGTTGGGACGGCGGATCTCGTGGCGGATGTGGTCCATGTCGCCTTTCATCTCATCAAAACCGCAGAGCCCCGTTTCCAGCGAACAGAGCGCTTTCTGCATGGACTCTTTAAAGGTCCGGCCGACGGCCATCGCTTCGCCGACGGATTTCATCCCCGTCGTCAGGGTGCTTTCGGCTTCGGGGAACTTCTCGAAGGTGAAGCGCGGCGTCTTGGTGACGATGTAGTCGATGACCGGTTCGAACGAGGCCGGGGTGCCGGTGATATCGTTGGTGATCTCATCGAGGGTGAAGCCGACGGCAAGCAGGGTCGCGACCTTGGCGATAGGGTAGCCCGTCGCTTTGGAAGCGAGCGCCGAGGAGCGCGAGACGCGCGGGTTCATCTCGATGACGATCATACGGCCCGTTTTCGGGTCGACGGAGAACTGGACGTTGGAACCGCCGGTGTCGACGCCGATCTCGCGCAGAATCTCGAAAGAGGCGTCGCGCATGCGCTGGTACTCTTTGTCGGTCAGCGTCAGGGCCGGGGCGATCGTGATGGAGTCGCCGGTATGGACGCCCATCGGGTCGAAGTTCTCGATGGAACAGACGATGATGCAGTTGTCCGCGCGGTCGCGGATGACTTCCATCTCGTACTCTTTCCAGCCCAGCAGGGACTCTTCGACGAGGATCTCCGTGATCGGGCTCTCATCCAGGCCGCGCTGCGCAAGCAGCTTGTACTCGTCGATGTTGTAGGCAACACCCGAACCGCCGCCGGCGAGGGTGAAGGAGGCGCGGATGATAATAGGGAAGCCGATCTCTTCGGCGGCGGCGAGGGCTTCTTCCATGTTGTAGGCGTAGCGCGAATGCGGCAGGTCCATGCCGAGCTTGATCATCGCTTCCTTGAAGGCCTGGCGGTCTTCGCCCTTCTTGATCGCATCGGGGTTGGCGCCGAGGAACTCGATGCCTTCGAGCATCCCTTTTTCGTACATGCTCATGGCGGCATTGAGGGCCGTCTGCCCGCCCATGGTCGGCAGGATGGCGTCGACGTTCTCTTTTTCGATGATCTGGGCGATGATCTCTTCTTTGATCGGCTCGATGTAGGTGCGGTCCGCAAACTCCGGGTCCGTCATGATCGTCGCAGGGTTGGAGTTGATCAGGACGACACGGTAGCCGAGCTCTTTGAGCGTTTTGACCGCCTGGGTGCCGGAGTAGTCGAATTCACAGGCCTGACCGATGACGATCGGGCCGGAGCCGATGAGCAGAATCGTTTTAATATCATCGCGTTTTGGCATTGATACCCTTCGGAAAAAAGATGAAATTTCAGGAGGGTATTATAGTCGGGAGGCCCTTAAAAAGGGGTGAAGAATAGGGGCTGCCCTTCCCGCGCCGTTCAGCGCTTTTCCGGCGGGTTCAGGACGGCTTTTTCTTCGCCGAAAAGGTTAAAGGAGTAGAGCAGTGAAAGCATGCCGCTGTACATGACCCGGGTCTCCGTCAGGGGGCTCTCGGAGACGGGGTCGCCGAAGCGGTCGGCGCGGAGATTGCCGAGCAGGTGCCAGTGTGCGTTGATGTTGTATTTGACGTAGGTCTGCACGGCCAGGTTCAGCGTTGCGTCGCTGCGGTAGGCGGGCCGGCCGATCAGCAGGTTCTCTTCGCTGTTTTTGACGCCGAAATAGTAGTTTGCAAAGGGCTGCGAGAGCCAGACGGCGAGGACGCTCGGCACGAAGTACCAGTCGCCGACGCTGAAGCTCTGCCCCGCCTCCAGCCGCAGTTTCGTCCCGTTGTTCGTATCGGTAATGTCGTGCATGATGAGAAACTCCGCGAAGAAGTCGCCGCGGGCATAAGCGGCCGAGAGGCCCCCTTCCCAGCCGCTGTCGCGCTCCGCCATCCCCTGCAGGATGGGCGTTTTTGAGCGCTGGTTCAACTGGGTCAGCGCGCGGCGCTCGTAGTAGCCGAGGATCTGCGGCTGCGCCGTGAAAGAGAGCCCCCAGCTCTGCGTCTCGCCGCTGTCGCCGAGGAAGTACATACCGACCCGGGTCCAGCGGATGTAGAAGAGGGAGTTGTCAAAGAAGATGACGGGTGTAGCAAGTACGACGGGGTCGGCGTCTTTATAGGGCAGGGTCTGGAAATAGGGGCCGCCCCCGATGAAAACGTCGTCTTTGGAAAAGAGCAGGAGCGGGAGCAGGGTAAGGAGGAAAAATTTCTTCATCGTATGCGGGTGATCACGTGGAAATAATCCGGATCGTTTCCTTTGTAATAGGGCTCGATGACGGCGTTCTGGTAGCCGCCGGTCAGCTCGATGGAGCGGACCCTTCCGACCTTGATGCCGGGAAAAAAGAGGTGGTCCAGGCCGGAGGTGACGACTTCGTCGCCCACGGTGATGCCGATCCAGGTTGGGATGTACTGCACGAGCATCGTGTCGCTGTTGCGGCCGCGGACGATCCCAGGGGCCTTGTTGGGGCCGACGAAGACGGCGTAGGTGCACTGGTAGTCGCCGTTGAGCAGGGCCAGCGGTCTGCCGTCGCGCGCCGTGACGATGCCCGCGGCCGTTTCGTTGTAGACCATGCCGTAGAGGCGGGAGGCGTTGAAATCCTCCATCTGCAGCCAGAGCTTGGTCATGTCGGCGAAGTTGGCATAAGCGATGGTACGGACAAGGGCAAGGCGGGGATCAAAGCGGAAGGTGGAGTTGTTCTCCGCCAGCAGGGCGTTGAACTCGGTAGCCATCTCGTGCAGGAGCAGGTGCGACTGCCGGTAGAGTTCCGCCTCTTTACGCAGTGCCTGGATGGTCTCCTGCTGTTCGAAATTCTCTTCGATCATATTGCCGATACCGGTGGTAAAGGTATTCCAGGAGTGGTTGATCCATTGCAGGCCGGAGAGGAGGGGGGATTGCAGGGTCGTCGAAAAGAAGACGGAGCCCGCGAACAGCAGGAGCAGGAAGAGGAGCGCGGAGGCGCGCTTACTCATTTTCGAAGAGTTCCTGGAGCAGGTCGATCTCCTCCAGGGCGCGTCCCGTTCCCTTGGCAACGGCCAGGAGCGGTTCGTCGGCGACGAAGACCGGGATGCGGATGATGTCCGCCAGGAACTTGTCGAGCTGGCGGATCAGGGCGCCGCCGCCCGTGAGGATGATGCCGTGGTCGACGATGTCGCCGGCGAGGTCTGGCGGCATCTTCTCAAGGACGTCACGCAGCGCTTCGGCGATCTCTTTGAGGGGCTCTTTCATCGCCTCGTAGGCGTCGTCGCTGGTGAGCTCGATGGTGCTGAGCATCCCTTCGACCTGGTCGCGGCCCGTCGCGACTTTTGTCAGGCGTTTTTCCAGCGGCAGGGCCGTCCCGATCTCGATCTTGATCTCCTCGGCGGTACGGTCGCCGATGAGGAGGTTGTATTTGCGTTTGACGTAGTCGATAATCGCTTTGTCGATCTTGTCGCCGGCGGTGCGGATGGATTTGGAGAGCACCAGCCCGCCGAGGCTGACGACGCCGATCTCGGTCGTACCGCCGCCGATGTCGACGACGAGGTTCCCCTGCGGTTCGCGGATGTCTACGCCTGCGCCGATGGCGGCAGCCATCGGTTCCTCGATGAGGAAGACTTCCCGTGCGCCCGCGGAGAGGGCCGATTCGCGGACGGCTTTACGCTCGACCTGGGTCAGGCCGTACGGCACGCAGATGATGATGCGCGGGCTGATCAGCGCCGAGCGGCCGTGAGCCTTCTCGATGAACTTGCGGATCATCTTTTCGGTCATGTCGAAGTCGGCGATGACGCCGTCTTTCATCGGGCGGATGGCGCGGATGTTGCCCGGGGTTTTCCCGACCATCTCCTTGGCCTCGTGCCCGACGGCCAGGACGCGCTGCTGGCCGAATTTTTCCATCTTCACGGCGACGACGGAGGGTTCGTTGATGATGATGCCGTGTCCCTTGGCAATGACGAGGGTGTTGGCCGTTCCCAGGTCGATGGAGAGGTCGTTGGAGAAGAGTCCGATCAGTTTGTTCAGAAGCATCGTGTTCCTTTAAGCGCTTTTCTTGTCGTCAGTTTTGATGTAGAGGGGTTTCTCCCCCTCGGTGATACATTCGGCCGTGATCACGACCTCGTAACCGCTGTAATCGGGCAGTTCGTACATGATGTCGATCATCGTCTCTTCGAGGATCGAACGCAGGCCGCGTGCCCCGGTCTTGCGGGCTTTGGCCTTGGCGGCAATGGCGCGCAGGGCATCCTCTTCGAAGGTCAGTTTGACGCTGTCGATGGCGAAGAGCTTGGCGTACTGGCGGATGAGCGAGTTCTTCGGTTCGGTGAGGATGCGGATCATATCCTCTTCGCTGATCTCGTTGAGCGAAGCGATGACCGGCAGACGGCCGATCAGCTCCGGGATCAGGCCGTAATGCACGAGATCATCGGGCTCGACCATCTGCATGGTGACTTCCTGCTCGGCGGTGCTTTTCTTTTCGTGGCCGAAACCGAGCACGTTCTTGCCCGCCTTGCGCTTGAGGATCTCCTGCATGCCGTCGAAGGCGCCCCCGCAGATGAAGAGGATATTGGAGGTATCCATCGCGATGAAGTCCTGGTTGGGGTGCTTTCGGCCCCCCTTGGGCGGGATGTTGACGACGGAGCCCTCAATGATCTTGAGCAGCGCCTGCTGGACCCCTTCGCCGGAGACGTCGCGGGTGATGGAGCGGTTTTCACTCATGCGGGCGATCTTGTCGATCTCGTCGATGAAGAGGATCCCCTGCTGGGCGCGCTCGACGTCGCCGTCGGCGGCCTGCAGCAGCTTGGTAAGGATGTTCTCGACATCCTCGCCGACGTAACCCGCCTCGGTGAGGCTCGTCGCATCGGCGATCGCCAGGGGGACGTTGAGGATGCGGGCGATCGTCTGGGCCATCAGGGTCTTCCCGCTGCCCGTCGGTCCGATCAGCAGGACGTTCGATTTGGCGATCTCCGTGTCGTCGTCGAGGTCGTGCTGCTTGAAGATCCGCTTGTAGTGGTTGTAGACCGCGACCGAGAGCAGCTTGCGGGCACGCTCCTGCCCGATGATGTACTCGCCCAGGAAGGCGTTGATCTCCTTGGGCGTCATCAGTTCGCCGACATGTTCGACGAGCTTGTAATCCGCTTCGGTGAGGGCCTCTTCGTCGCCGAACATGATCTTGTAGGCGGAGAAGACACAGTTCTTGCAGATGTAGGCGTCGTTCCCCGCGATCAGGGGGTTGGCGTCGCTTTCATGGGTGCCGCAGAAGCTGCAGTGACGATCTTTCATGACTTACTTCCTCTCAAAGGGGATACCCCGTTTGGTTTTCAGGATAAAGTTACACAGGTTGTGTACGTAGTGGTTTTCGCTGCTCTCCACCAGTTCCGCCGCCGTCTCTTTGAGGGGCTGGCCCGATTCGAAGAGGTCGCGGTAGGCGGACTTGAGGGCATCGATGTCGTTGCGTTCCGTGTGGCGGCGCAGGCCGGTCAGGTTGAGGCCCCGGATAACGGCGCGGTTGCCCTCGGCCATACAGTAGGGCGGGACGTCCTGCGACAGCGCCGACGCGCCGGCGATCATCGCGAAGTCGCCGATCTTGACGAACTGGTGGATCGGGGTCATCCCGCCGATAACGGCGTAGTCGCCCATTTCGACGTGTCCGGCCAGCGTCGCGGCATTGGCCAGGATGCAGTGGTTGCCGATGATGACGTCGTGCCCGATATGGACGTAGCCCATAAAGAGGTTGTGGCTGCCGATGATCGTTTTGCCGCCGCCGCCTTTGGTGCCCGGGTTGAAGAGGGTGAACTCGCGGATCTTGTTGTAATCGCCGATAATGAGTTCCACATCCTCACCGCCGAATTTCAGATCCTGCGGGATGGAGCCGAGGACGGCATAGGAGAAGATCTCGTTATGCTTGCCGATGGTCGTCTTCCCGTAGATACAGGCGCCCTGGGCGATCTTGGTGCCGTCGCCGATGGTGGCTTCGGAAGAGATGAAACAGAAGGGGCCGATTTCGACGTCGTCGCCGATAACGGCGCCCGCTTCGATGATCGCCTGCGGTGAGATTTTGCTCATTTGCCTGCCTTACTTGTCGACGATCATCGCTTTGAGCTCGGCTTCGGAGACGAGCTTGTCGTCCACATAGGCCTTGCCCTCGAGGATCCAGATGGCACCTTTATGCTTGACGACTTTCATGCGGTATTCCAGGCGGTCGCCCGGGCGGACGGGATTGCGGAATTTCGCACCGTCGATACTCATGAAGTAGACAACTTTCTGTGCCGCTTCCTCTTCGGTCATATCCATGCTTTTAAATGCCAGGATACCGCCGGCCTGCGCCATCCCCTCGAGGATCATAACGCCCGGATAGATAGGGTGGCCAGGGAAGTGGCCTTCGAAGATCTGTTCGCCGATGGTCACGTTCTTGTAACCGGTGAGGGACTCGTTCGGGTTGAGTTCGGTGACGCGGTCTACGAGGAGGAACGGGAAGCGGTGCGGCAGAATTTTCTGAATTTCGACAACATCGATCATAGTGGTTGGATCTTCCTTTTTCTGATAGGTTGCCCGGCATGTTTTGTCCGGGGAAAAGTGAGTGATTTTAGCGAAAAAGGGGTTAATAACCGATTAGTCTGCGATGAGCCGCTCTTTCGTGTCTTCGTATACCTTGGCGTCGAGGGTAAGGGTGAGTTTGCCCTCTGGTGTGTCGTCGACAACGATAACGGGAGAAAGGTCGAACGGGGTGTCGCAGAGCTGCTGCCGCAGGGCCAGTTCATCTTCGAGAGCGGGCGGTTCAAAGCAGAGCGCCTTGACGTTTTCATACGATGTTCCCAGGCGGCGGTTGAAGGTTTCAATGGTGATGAAACGGACGTCGTCGCGGTTGAAATAGTAAATACCGTGCTGTTCGTACTCCACTTTCCCGCTGGCGCGTGTACGCGGCAGGGTCGAATAGTGCAGGGCGTAAGCAGGGACGGACTCCGCTTTTCCCCGGGTGAGACGGCAGGTGAACTGGCGGTAGTTGAGGAACTTCTGCTTGACGATGCGGTAGGTCTTACCTGCGTCTTCCAGCGCCATCCGCTGCTCGTACATGGCCAGCCGCTCCTCGATGGAGGCGGGCAGGATGCGGCCGTCGATAGGGGAGAACATCTCGTCCATCAGGCGATCCTGGTGTTCGCGCTGCATGCTCAGCCCGAAGAGGCAGCCGCAGTAGTCCTGGCGGTAGAGCTGCTGCTCCTTGGTGACGCGGCTCTGGTCCTGGGTGCCGCCGCCGGCGCGGTAGTCGACGGCGATGAACTCGACGCCGTGCTCCGCGTGGAAGGCGTCTCCGACGCGCTTGAGCTGCTCCTGGGACTTGAGCGGGCTCACCAGCAGGGTGGTCGTCATCCGTTTTTCGCCCAGTTCCAGGGCTTTGTTCGCGCTCACCTCGAAACGGCGGTCGAAGCAGACCTCGCAGCGCGCCCCTTTCTCCGGCTCCTTTTCCAATCCCCGCACGGCGTCCATCCACGTTTCGAAGTCGTATGCGCCTTCGAGCAGATCGATGCCGAGTTTCTTGCACGAACGCTGGACGTCAAGGTAGCGCAGGCGGTACTCGGAGTAGGGGTGGATATTGGGGTCGTAGAAGAAGCCCGTGAGCTTCTCCTCGGGGAAGTCGTGCTGCAGCTTCTCCAGGAAGAAGTGGGAGTCGACGCTGCAGCAGATATGGACGAGCATGGCGGTAACTTACGCCTTTTCGGCGAGAATTTCGACTTTCTCGATCTTGTCCTGGCCGGCGATGCTGTCGAGCACGGCCATGGAGTCTGCGTCACCGGCTTCGATGCCGCCGAAGACGGTATGGACGCCGTCGAGGTGCGGGCACGGGACGAAACAGATGAAGAACTGGCTGCCGCCCGTGTTCGGACCCGCGTGGGCCATGGAGAGGGTCCCTTTGACATGCTTGTGAACGTTATTCTTCGTTTCGCACGCGATGGCCCAGCCCGGACCGCCGGTACCCGTACCGTGCGGGCAGCCGCCCTGGGCCATGAAGCCCGGGATGACACGGTGGAAGTTCAGGCCGTCATAGTAGCCGTCTTTGACCAGGAAGGCGAAGTTCGCGACCGTGTTCGGCGTCTCTTCGTTGTAGAGTTTGAGCCACATGACACCCTTGCTCGTCGTCATTTTCGCCCATTGGAACGATGCCATCTCCTCGGCGCTGTAGTCGTAGGTCTTGAGTTCTTGTTTTCCGAAACCGAACATAGGTAGTACTCCTGTCTATTTTAAAGCGCATTATATTTGGGAAAAACTTAACGGGCGGTTTTTAAATCGGGTTACCCGTAGAAAACGGCATAGGCCAAGGCTGCCGCTCTGCTTAGGGCAGCGAAAAACGGTAAGAGAGGCCTGCCCCGACGGAGGTCGCGCTGAAGGGACGGTCTTCCCGGTAGAGGTCCTGGCTGTTGACGGACATGATCTGCCCAACCTGGGCATAGAGTGCGATACGGTCCGTGAGCGTATAGGTCGTGCCGACGGAAGGTTTGAAGACGACGCCGTCCACGTTGGTGCCCAGCAGGAGCTGGAAAAAACTCTGGAAGCGCGTGGAAGGCGTGTAGCGGTTCTGGATCCCTACCCCCGCCAGGATCTCGCCGTACCCCGGGTAGCCCAGGTAGTCGTTATAGGCGACACTGACCTGCGTGGCAAAGTACCAGTGGGGGTCCAGCAGGGCGTCGAGCTGGGTGGAGAGCATATGCACGTCGTGGTGGCTCGCACCGTCCACTTTGACATTCAGCTCGCTCTGGGGAAAGACGCTGAGGCGGAACCCTTTGAAGGTACGCCCGCCTGCCGTGCCCTTCTTGGCGCCGGTGAGATGGTAATTGAGGGAGGCCCCCAGCGTATAGTTTCTGGAGCTTCCCGTCGGTGCGGCCAGGTAGCCGCCGGAGAGGGCCAGACCGCAATCGTCGCCCGGGAGGTACTCCAGCGACGCCTTGGGGTAGACCAGCAGCCCGGAGCCGGTGTCGATGAGGTCGGGCGAATACCCTCCCGATCCGACGCCGACCTGGCCGTAGAGGTGAACGTGGGGAGAGAGGGAGAAGCGGCGGCCGGCGCCGGGGAGCACCTGGTTATAGAGCGGAAGGCCCTTGTAGCCGATTTCCGCTTCGACGAAGAGGTAGTTGGCATCATCGAGGAAATGGGAGAACTGCAGCGCGATCGTGTTGACGGTCTTCTTGTTCGTGCCCGTCGGGTCGATTTGAAAGAGGTTGTTCATTTCAAACGTCAGGATATGCTCTTTGCTGCCCAGCAGCTTGACCAGCGCGGGGACGATCTTGCCGGCATCGGCATAGGACGCGGCGGTGTAATCGACCGCCTTTTCGACAAAGAAATTGACCTGGGAACTGTCGATCTGGGAGTCTTCAAATTTGATGTAGGCGTAGTTCACGCCGACGGAGAAGTGGTTGTCGAACTCGTACCCCAGACCGATATAGCCGATGCCGAAGCCGCCCGAACCGGAGAGCTCTTTGCTCTGCGCGATGCTGGAACCCCCGCCGCCGCCGCCCACGGTGGCCCCCGCGTCGATAAAGAGCCCCTCATAGAGGGGGTACTGGGCATGCAGCGTGGCATCCAGGGTCATGAACCCGCCGTAATCCCCGCGGACCAGCGGGGCATGGGCACCGAGACCGAAATAGAGCCAGTCGTTGAGCTGCAGCAGGTAGCGCAGGCCGAGCAGGTCGATGGCGTCGCTGCCGGGAAGGTCGATGACCTGGTAGTCGGCGACGACCAGCCCCTGCGAGGTGTAGGTCTGGACATCCTGCGATGCGCGGAGCGTCTCTACCGGCAGCAGCAGCGCAAAGAGCAGGGGGAGGGCCTTGTAGAGTCTATCGGGAACATGAAACAGCGGCAGTTTGGGCATAGGGGCACCTTCGGGTAACGCTTTTTGACAGTTGCGGGGCATTATAGCATCCGCTGCACGGCACGCCGATGCTGCCGCGGTGTATTTTTTGGCCGGGGTGTGTTGTTCTCCGGCCCCGGCAGGATTTTTTCTGCACGCTGTTTTAGGATAAACTTCAATAGAGTTAACGGGAAAACGGGATATAAGCATTTGAAAAGAAAAGCATCGCACGGCCTTTGGCATACGATCAGCCTGGAGAAGATCAACTTCCTGGCCATTGTGGCACTCTTCTGTTTTGCGATGCTTTTTACGCTGCTGGTCATATTCGAAGAGTACCGGGATTTCGACCGCGATGCCGCGCAGATGCGTGCAAGCTACCTGCAGCAGCAAAAAGAGATGATCCGCGAAGAGACGCAGCGCGCGATCAGCTTCATCGAGCATGAGTATGAACGCTGGAACGGCCGTCTTGATGAACAGGTGCTCCAGCACAATATCATCGATGCGATCAACGCCCTCTATGACCGCGGGGACGGCAGCAAATACATCTTTATCTATACGGTCGACGGCATCAACGTCAACGATCCGAACAAGCCCGAGAACTTCGGAAAGAATATGCGCAACGTCCATGACGTGAACGGGGTCGCCGTCCACGACGGGCTCATCGCCGCGGCGCGCGAGGGCGGTTTTCTGCACTATGTGTGGGAGAAGCCGACGACGGGGGAACTCTCCCCGAAGATCGCCTCGGCCGTCATCTTCGAACCCTGGCACTGGCTCATCGGTACGGGGGTCTACCTGGATGACATCGACGCGTTGATCGCGGAGAAAAAACTGCAAAAACGCGACCAGCTCATCAAGTACGTCATGGAGATCCTCACCCTCAGCGCCATCCTCTTTGCCCTGGCACTCAGCGGGATCAAGCTCATCAACAAGGTCCTGCGCGACGAGATCCGCACCTTCAGCGACTTCTTCTCCCTCGCCGCGTCGCGCTACGTCGTCATCGAGCGTGAACAGATCCGGATCGCCGAGTTCCAGACCCTGGTCGTTCACGTCAACGCGATGGTCGACACGATCCACAGCCGCAACCTCGAGCTCTCCGAACTCAACGCCTCGCTGGAGCAGAAGGTGCGGGACAAAACGGCCAAGCTGCAGAAGGAGAAGGCGTTCAGCGACCAGCTGGTGCAGTCGCAGGACGCTTTCATCAAGCAGTCCATCCACGAGGTCAACACCCCGCTGGCGGTGATCATGACGCAGATCGATCTCTACCGCCACATGCACGGCGAGGACCGCTTCCTCGGCCATATCGAAGCGGCGGCGAAGATGCTCCATACGATCTTCGACGACCTGCGTTACATGGTCAAAAAAGAGCGGATCGACTACCCCTCCGACACGATCGACCTGGGGGCTTTCCTGCAGGGGCGGCTGGCATTTTTCGAGAGTGTCATGACGGCGAACCGCCTGAAAGCGGCGGCAAGGATCGCGGAGGCGGTCCCGGTCTGTATCAACGAGGAGGAGCTACGGCGCCTCGTCGACAACAACCTTTCCAACGCCATCAAGTACGCCTATCCCGACAGTACGGTCGACATTGAGCTGGAAGTGGTGGCGCAGACGGCCCGGATGCGTTTTACGACGCGTTCGAATCCCATCGACCGCCCGGAGAAGGTCTTCGAAGCCTTCTACCGGGAAGCGGACGAGCTGAGCGGCTTCGGGCTGGGGCTGCACCTGGTCAAGTCCATCTGCAACAAGTACGGCATCGAGACGGACATCCGCTCCGAAGCCGGCGTGACGGCGTTTACCTATATTATTGCGAAAGGGGGGTGCGATGAAAATCCTGCTGCTTGAAGATGAGGTGATGCTCCAGGGCGCCGTGAGCGAATACCTGCAGATGCACAACCACCGGGTCGACGCCTTTGTCGACGGTGCGGAGGCGCTGGAGGCAATCATGAAGGGCGGGTACGACCTGCTGATCCTTGACATCAACGTCCCTTCCATCGACGGCCTGAGCCTGCTCGAACAACTCAATGCGGCGAAACTTGCCGTCCCGGCGATCTTTACGAGCGCGCAGACCGACATCGCCGAGATCTCGAAGGCGTACGAGCTGGGCTGCTTCGACTACCTCAAAAAGCCCTTCCACCTGCAGGAGCTTCTCTTGCACATCAACCGGGTCATGCGCGACGTCCCGCCCGAGCAGCGCAAACACCTGCGCCTCTCCAAGCGCTACAGCTACGACATGCTCAACGAGACCCTGCTTTTCGACAACGTACCGCAGACCCTGACCCGCCGCCAGCACCAGATCATCGACCTGCTTGCGCGCAACATGAACCGGGTGGTCGATTTCGAAACGTTCCGCATCTACGTCTGGGACGAAGCGATCATCGATAACGCGACGATCCGTGCCGAGGTGAACCGCCTGAAAAAAGCGTTGAAAGAGGATTTCATCCAGAATATCCGTGCCATGGGGTACATGATCGACGGATCATTGAAATAGGGGCCCTGTGCCGCACCTGTCTCGGCCGGGTTACGGCAGGACGATGGGAATGTAGTACTTCAGGGAGAAAAATCCCGTCTCGTTTAAAAAGTCGTTGTCGTCGTAGATGAGGTAGGCGTGCTTCGCCGTGGTCTCGTACCCGCTCGAGGGGAGCCACTCATGGTAGACCCAGCGGATCAGTTTCAGGATATCGTTACGGTACCCGCGTGCAGTGAACTCCGCGTAGACGCCCCCGTGTATCTCGAACGAGGGCAGGGGGACCTTTTCGGCGTTAAAGGGTTCGTTGAGGACGATGCAGGCGACGTAGTGGCACTCATCCAGCGGGGTGATGATCGGGTTGTCGTGATAGAGCGCGATCTGCGCATAGTTCCGGATGTCGCTGCCGAGGGTAAACGCCTGGAGCTTCTGCCAGCACTGCTTGATGGCATCGTCGTACCCCCGGTGCCGGATATAGTAGACCTTGAATGACGGCATCTTTTTGATAACGGGCGAAAGATTTTCATAGGTGACGTCGGAGGTCAGGTCGTCCGGCATCTCCCGCACGATCGTATCCGAATAGGCCATGAACCCGCCGTTGCGCCACGCTTTCGGCGTCATCGCGAATTTTTTGCCGAAGGCCCTGATAAAGGAGGTCTGCGAACTGTAGCCGGTCATGGCGGCGATCTTTGAAATGGTGGATTTCTTGTTGGTGATGAGCAGGTTCGCCGCCATCTGCAGCCGGATCGACTGGATCGTCTCGTGGATGTTCCTGCCGAACTCCCGCTTGAAGAGCCGGTGCATGTGGAACTTTGAGACCCCGAAATCGGCGCTGAGGGTATCCAGGTTGATCGGCGTGTCTATATGCTCGTAGATATAGTGCATTAGGTCGTTGGTGATTTTGGTTCTGTGGCGTTCGGAGCCTTTTTTCATAAGAGAAATTATAGCAAGATATGCCAACTTTGGATGCAAGAAGTGTTGATTTATAGGTTGCGGAATGTATGGAATTCCCTTGGTGAAACGACTATAATTCCGCCGAATGCCAGATGCAAAATGCGTGAAAAACAGAGCACCCGAAACGGGTGGAAAATCGCTGCTATCCAAAACATAACTGACACCGAAAACCTATCCCATTAGAGCCATACAGAAATGCATTACAGATTCCTATTCGGACTTCTTCCGGCGCTCTTCCTCGGCGCCTGCGTGCCGATGACCGACAAACAGGCACCGATGGCGACACCGGACCTTTCCCGCGAACTGGGGCAGGACGCTCCGGGGTCACAACTGCCCGAAGCGCGCCTGGAGACCGACTGGTGGAAAGGGTACGGCGACGCGCAGCTCGACGCGCTGATCGAAAACGCGCTGCGCAACGCACCGGCTCTCAAAAGCGTCGAAGCGCGCTATGCGCTGGCAAACAGCGCCATTGCCGCCGCGCAGTCGGGCAACGTGCCCCATGTCTCGGCCGATGCCGCCGTCACGCGGGAGCGTTTCAGCGCGAACCACATTTTCCCCGCACCCCTCGGCGGAGGGACGTACACCCTTTACGAGACGGGTGTCAGCCTGGACTACACCTTCGATTTCTGGGACGAACGCGCATCAAGGATCCGTTCCGCAGCGTATGGCGCCCTGGCGCAGAAAGCGGCCGTCGATGCGGCGAGACTGGCCCTTGCCGTCGGTATCTCCACGCTCTACCTCTCCTGGCACTTCGACGGGGAGCGCCTGCTTCTTCTCGAGACCTCCGAGCGCGCGCTGGTCGAGGAGCAGGCCATCCTGGAAAAAAAATGGAAACAGGGGCTGATCGACGCCACGGCGCTCTATGCGAAACAGGCGGAGGTGGCGGCCCTCAGAGGGGAAAAGGCCGCCGTCAAGCGGGCTATTGCTGGCAAGTTAGAGGGGATCGGCATCCTGGGCGGGTTCCTGCCCTCCTATACCGACACCCTGGCCGTGCCGAAGCTCCGCGAAGACACCGAGGTGCCCCTCCCCGAAGCAGTCCGCCTGGACCTGGTCGCGCACCGCGCCGACGTGACGGTCTGCAAATACATTGTCCTCAGCAAAGAGCAGAACATCGAGCAGGCCAAGGCGCAGTTCTACCCCAATATCAGCCTCACCGGGCTGCTCGGGTTTATCTCGTTTGATTTCGGCAAGCTGCTCGCGGCGTCGTCCTACGCTCCCGCGGGGGGTGCGGCCCTTTCGCTCCCCCTGTTCGACGGCGGCGCCCGGGAAGCGAACCTGCAGGCCAGCGTCAGTGACTACAACCGCGCCGTCAACGATTACAACGCGGCCGTCATCAAGGCGGCGAATGAGGTCGTCGGCGTCCTGAAACGCACCAGACTCATCGTCTCGCAGACGCAGCTGCATGACACGGATATACGCGCGAAGCAGCGCAATGCGGCCCTCGCGCAGAAGCGGTTTGGCGGCGGATTGACGGACAAGCTGCCCTACCTGGAGGCCAAAAGGGCGTATTGGCGCGGCGAACTGGCCGGCATCGCGCTGCGCGAGGAGCGCGCAGGCCTCAAGATCGCCCTGATCAACGCGCTCGGCGGCGGCTACCGTGACCCGGACGCGAAGGAGGATGCAAATGACTAATACCCTGGTGCAGCCGTTATCCTGGAAGCGTACGGCGCGTGAGTGGCTCGCGACGGACGCGCCCGTCCTGACCTATATGGCGAAGGCGACCTTTGCCGGGCTGCTCGCGCTGGTCATCTCGATGACGCTGAACCTGCCCGACCCGCGTACGGCGATTTTCACGACCTTTTTGGTCATGCAGCCGCAAAGCGGCCTGGTCTTTTCCAAGAGCTACTACCGTGTCCTGGGGACGATCGCCGGGGTCGGCGTTTCCCTGCTGATGATGGGCCTCTTCGCGCAGGACCCCGTCTGGTTCATCGCGTTTTTCGCGCTCTGGATCGGGCTCTGTACCGGCGCCGGGCTGAAATTCCGCAATTTCCAGTCCTACGGTTTCGTTCTTGCGGGCTACACGCTCTGCATCGTGGCCCTTCCCGTGATCGAGACGCCGCTGGAGATTTTCAGCATCGCCGTGTCGCGCTTTTCGGAGGTCATCATCGGGATTATGAGCGCGACGCTCGTGAGTGACATGGTCTTCCCGCGCAAGCTGTTCGATTCGCTGCTGGCCAGTGAGCGGGAGCGGTTCGCCAACCTCTTTTCCATCCTCGGCGAGGGCGACGCGCTCTTCGCAGCCGGCACGGAAACGGAACCCGGGAGTGCGGGCTTCTCCGGCGTCGTCGGTCTGCATGCCGTGCGGATCAACAGCAGCTTTGAAAGCGGCACCGACCGCAAGGCCCGGCAGCTTTCGGGACAGCTCAACCAGGAGTATATGCACCTCTCGACGACGTTCCATTCGCTCAAAAACATCCTGGCCGCCGCCGGCGAGCGCATGCCCCCCGAGGCACGGGAGTCGCTGGCCGGACTTTACGCCCCGGTCGCTTCGGTGGTGAATGCGTCGCCGCGCACACCGGTCTCCGTCGAAGAGCTCGACGGCATCATTGCCGGCGTGCTGGAGGCCAAAGAAGTGCTTCAGACCCTGGTGGAGGAGGAACGGCTCCGTCTGGCACCGTTCCTGGAAGCTGATGCCTACGAGGCTTTCAGCTCGGCGTCCGGCCTCATCGTGCGGCTGCTTGGCGAACTCCACATCCACTGCGTGACCTACCGGGCCTTCCTGCGGCACCGCCTCTCGGGGAGGGCGTCCCGGGAGCTCAGCCGCGTCGTGCGGTTTTCGACCCATACCGACAGCGTCCTCGTCGCGCTGGCGGCACTGCGGGGCAGCGGGGTGCTGCTGGTGACGATGCTGTTCTGGATCGTGACCGGGTGGCCCTACGCGACGCTGACCGTGACCCTGGCAGTCGTGCTGGGGCTGCTCATCGGGACCCTGCCGAGCCCGCTCGCCGCGGTGATGAACTTTTTCAAAGGCGGGGTGAGTGCCGTGGCCGTGGCGGCGGTCTACGATTTTTACATTATTCCCGAGTACACCTCGGACATGCTGACCCTCGCCCTGGTGCTTGCCCCTGTACTGGCCGTGGTGGCGTGGTGGACGACGCAGCCCCGGTGGAGCGGTTTCGCGCTGGGCTTCATTTTCTTGTTCATGTACCAGTGTTCGCTCGACCCCTACTTCCGGGTCGATCCGACGGTCTTTATGGAGAGCACGCTGGCGTACCTGATCGGGATCGGTTTCGCCGGTCTGGCGTACCTGCTGGTCAACTTCTGGTCCTGTTCGCTGACGCAGCAGCGTGTCGCGAAGA
Organism: Sulfurimonas sp. HSL-1656; assembly: GCF_039645585.1. Taxonomy (NCBI): domain Bacteria; kingdom Pseudomonadati; phylum Campylobacterota; class Epsilonproteobacteria; order Campylobacterales; family Sulfurimonadaceae; genus Thiomicrolovo; species Thiomicrolovo subterrani. The sequence goes on along the minus strand of NZ_CP147915.1, from coordinate 1,853,268 downwards.
TCCTGCGCCGGCAGATCGTGACGCTGTGCAGCGGCACGATCACGGTGCAGCGCAGCGCGCTTGAGAGCACGGGGCGTGACATGGTGCAGCAGTTTTCGACGCAGGGGCGCCTGAACATGCGCTCGAGCCGTCTGGTGTACACATGGCTGCTTTCGACGCTGGAGATCGGCCGTGCGGTCATTGCCGTGCGGCGCAGCCGGAAGCGGCTGCCGCTTTCGGCGGCATCCGACAGCCTGGACGGTGCGATCTACGCGGTCCGGAACTACTTTGCAACCCCCTCGGAGCAGATGCGGCGGATGCTGCTCATGACGCTCAAGGAGGCGGTCGCGGTCCTGCATGCGCAGGGGGATTCGGCGGGCGCGGCCGAGCTGAAAAGGATACAAAAGGCGGCGGCGGAACTGGCATTGATCCGTACGATCATGCTGAGTGAAGGGTCGCTGCCGGTCGTGACGGAGGATACATGCCGCTAGAGATCACCCTGCTGGGCATCCAGATGCCTACGCTCCTGCCCATCTTCGCGGCGGCGGCCGTTTTACAGATTTTGGTGGACCGCATCCTTGCCGATGCCGGGGTCTATAAACATGTCTGGCACCCGGGGCTTTTCAGGACGGCGGTTTTCGTCTGCCTTTTTACCCTGCCGTGCCTGTTGATCTATACTTGAAAGGGATAGGATGACTCTCAATACCAAGCTTTCCAAACTGGTGCGCTATACCATTACCTTTACGGTAGTGGCCGTCGCTGTTTTCCTCGCGCTGCTGCTCTGGCAGAATTATATGGAGAGCTCATGGACCCGCGACGGCCGTGTGCGCGCGGACATCGTTATGGTCGCGCCCGACGTGAGCGGCCTGGTGAGCCGCATCGCCGTTGCCGACAACCAGTTCGTCAAACGCGGCGACCTGCTGTTCAGCGTGGACGGGGCCCGTTTCGAGCATGCCCTGCACGAAGCCGAAGCGGTGGCCCGGACCCGCAAAGCAGAGTACGAGATGAAGCAGCGCCAGTACCTCAGGCGTGCGGCCCTAGACAGCGAGACGGTTTCACAGGAGAGCCGCGAGGATGCGCGGCTCGAAGCCGACATCGCTAAGGCGCGCTACGAGGAGGCGCAGGCCCGTGCGGAAACCGCTGCGCTCGACCTGCAGCGCTCCGCTGTCCGCGCGCCCTGCGACGGCTGGGTCTCGAACCTGCTGCTCAGGGCGGGCGACTATGTCGAACGCGGCGAGAGCCGCATGGCGCTTGTCAAAGCGGACTCCTTCTGGGTCTACGGCTATTTTGAAGAGCATAAACTCTCCCTCATCCGCGTCGGCGACTTGGCGGAGATGAAAATGCTGGGAAGCAAATACACCCTCAAGGGGCATGTCGAGAGTATCGCGAGGGGGATCTCCGACCGGGACAACGCCACGGGCGAGCGGCTGCTGGCAAACGTCAACCCGACCTTCACCTGGGTCCGCCTGGCACAGCGTATCCCGGTCCGGATCCATATCGACACGGTCCCGGAGGGGTTTACCGTTGCCGCCGGTATGACGTGTACCGTCAGAATCAAGCCGCCGGTTTCCGAATAAGGCGCAGGCCAATACCAATAGTAACAATACGACGATGGCGGAGGATAGATATGTAACTAAAAGTTACACTGTTGAGTGAAAGGCCTTTTTTTTTATCGATTCGCTTGAATGCTATGTTGATGCTATTTTTCTCTCTTACGATGCAACTTAAGCTTCATTACGGGGAGAGAAAATGAAAAAAATAGCTTCAAGCGTCTTGGCGGTTGGCCTGCTCGGCGGTGCAAACCTCTTTGGCGCCGAAGACCTGAGCGCGATGTTTTCCGAGGGGCAAGCCAGCGGTCAGATCCGGATGTTTTACGTCGACAGAGAGTACCAGGGCGGTTCGGGTGCGGATACCCACCGCAATTCCCTGGCGCTGGGCGGCAACCTCAAGTATACGCTGGATGCCTGGAACGGCCTGAGTGCCGCCGCGGCGCTCTATACGACGAACGCGATTCATACGTTCGACTTGAAAGTGATGGACCCCTCCCTGCTGGGAACGGGCTATGAGAACTACGCCATCGTGGGCGAGGCGTATATCAATTACGACATGAGCGCACTGGGGACAAAAACCGTTGCCAAGCTCGGTTACCAGCGCTACGATACACCGATGATGGGCGGCGACGACGCGCGTATGCTTCCCACCACGTTCGAAGCGTACAAGCTGACGAACAGCGATATTGAAAACGTCGAGTTCCAGGTTGCGCAGGTCCAGGCGGTTGCCTACGGCTCTTTCTATAACGCGTACCATCCGTATGCCGGCGGCATGCTGCCTGTTACGTCCGGTTACACGACGGAAGGCGATGTCGTCGCAGGAAAATACTACAACATGGGGAAGGCCGCCGTCGGGAAGAACACAGGCGGTGTTACCAATGCTATGGTGAGTTTTAAAAACAAAAACTTCAATGCAAAGCTTTCGAACGATTATGCATGGGATCTGTATAACACGCTCTATGCGGAAGTAGGGGCGACCTGGGACTGCCTGCTCAACGCGAACGTTCATCCGTTCGTGGCGGTGCAGGCGATCAAGCAGGACAGCGTCGGAAGTGAATACTTGAGCAACGTTTCTGTCGCCAAAGACATCAACGGTACGCCGGTCTACGGAGAAGGTAAAGTCGATTCCTTTTACTGGGCGGCGAAAGTCGGTGCCAGTTATGCCGGTCTGACGGCCTATGCGGCCTATTCGGAGACGACGGCCAACGATGCCGGCGACGATGCGTACAAACATGCCATCATCTCCCAATTCGGCGGCATGCCGGCCTATACGCAGGGCATGGTGACGCGTCACCAGTTCTTTGCCGGGACGAAAGCGTGGAAAGCGGCGGCGAGCTACAACTTCAAATCGCTCGGGACGAACCTCTCGACGGCCGTGTTCTACGCATCGTTCGATATGGATGCCGAAAGCGGCTACGGCGTGGAGCGCACGGCATCGGAATCAGGGTTCGATATCCAGTACTACCCCGAAGCGGTCAAGAACCTGCAGCTGCGTTTGCGCGGGAACTTTCCGAGGAAGTTTGCGGAAGCAACAGCGGGCAGCGACACGGGCTGGAACGAATATCGGTTTATTGTAAACTATAACTTTTAATTAAAGGACGGTCATGACACAGGAAATGGTTGAGCACATTAAGAACAACCCGAAGTACCAGGAACTGGTGAAGACGCGCAGCGCTTTCGCCTGGAAACTTTCCATCGTGATGCTGGTGGTCTATTTCACCTTTATCCTCACGATCGCCTTTGATCCCGCGCTGCTCGGCACGCCGCTGAGCGAGACGGGGGTCACGACGGTCGGCATCCCGGTCGGTGTTGCGATTATCTTTATCGCCTTTATTCTGACGGGAATTTACGTCAAGCGCGCCAACGGCGAGTTCGACGATCTTAACCGCGAGGTGCGTGCCGAACTCGAGCGCGACATGGCAAAGGGGGCTGAATGAAACGTCTTCTCATTCTTTTGACCGCCGCAGCATCCACGCTGATGGCATCGGGCGCCATTGAGGGTGCCGTGGAAAAACAGCCGCTGAACGTCTCCGCGATCGTGATGTTCCTCGTCTTCGTCGGTGCGACGCTGGGTATTACCTACTGGGCGGCCAAGCGCACGAAAACGGCCAAGGACTTCTATACCGCCGGCGGCGGGATCACGGGCTTCCAGAACGGGATGGCGATTGCGGGCGACTACATGTCCGCCGCATCGTTCCTGGGGATCTCCGGCCTCGTCTTCCTCAAAGGGTATGACGGGCTGATCTACTCCATCGGTTTCCTGGTCGGCTGGCCGCTGATCCTCTTCCTCGTGGCGGAGCGCCTGCGCAACCTTGGCAAGTACACCTTTGCCGACGTCGCCTCCTTCCGCCTGAGACAGACACCGATCCGTACCCTGGCGGCCTTCGGCTCCATCGCGACGGTGACGCTCTACCTGATCGCGCAGATGGTCGGTTCGGGCAAGCTGATCCAGATCCTCTTCGGTCTGCCGTACGAGGTCGCGGTCATCCTGGTCGGTGTGCTTATGATCCTCTACGTCACCTTCGGCGGGATGCTGGCGACGACGTGGGTCCAGATCATCAAGGCGGGGCTGCTGCTCTCCGGTGCGACCTTTATGGCGATCGCCGTCATGGCGCACTTCGGGTTCAGCTTTGAAGCGCTCTTCTCGAAAGCGGTCGAAGTCCACAGCACGCACGATGCCATCATGAGCCCGGGCGGCCTGGTCAGCGACCCGGTCTCCGCGATCAGCCTCGGTATCGCGCTGATGTTCGGTACGGCGGGTCTGCCGCATATCCTGATGCGCTTCTTTACCGTCTCCGACGCCAAAGAGGCACGCAAATCGGTCTTCTATGCGACCGGTTTCATCGGCTATTTCTATATCCTGACTTTTATCATCGGGTTCGGGGCGATTGTCATGGTGGCGACCAACCCGCACTACCTTGATGCGGCGGGCGCACTGCTCGGCGGTAACAACATGGCGGCGATCCACCTCAGCCACGCGGTCGGCGGGAACTTCTTCCTCGGCTTCATCTCGGCGGTGGCCTTCGCGACGATCCTCGCGGTCGTCTCCGGTCTGACGCTGGCGGGTGCTTCGGCGATCAGCCACGACCTCTACGCCAACGTCTTCCGCCGCGGGCAGGTCGACGAGATGCAGGAGATGCGCATCTCCAAGATCGCCGTCGTCGTCATGGGGATCGTCGCGATCCTGCTGGGGATTGCGTTTGAGAAGCAGAACATCGCGTTCATGGTCGGTCTGGCCTTCGCCATCGCCGCATCCGCGAACTTCCCGGTGCTCTTCCTCTCCATGTTCTGGAAGAGACTGACCACACGCGGTGCCGTCATCGGCGGTTCGCTGGGACTCGCTACGGCGGTACTGCTGGTGATCCTGGGCCCCATCGTCTGGGTACAGATCCTCGGTAACGCGGAAGCGGTCTTCCCGTACAAGTACCCGGCGCTCTTCTCCGTCACGGTCGCCTTCGTCGGTATCTGGTTCTTCTCCATTACCGACAAGAGCGCGGACGGCGAGAACGAACGTGAAGCCTTCGAGGCCCAGAACATCCGTTCACAGACTGGTATCGGTGCCGAAGGCGCCGTCAGCCATTAATTGCGGGAGCGTGGCTCCCGTGTTAGCATGAGGTATTAATGAGCATATTCGACCAGAAGCAGCTTTTGGCGTCGATGCACCCCTTTGACCTGTTGTCATCGCGGGCGCTGGACAACGTCATGGCGCAGATGGATATCGCCTACTATCCGCAGGAGACGGTACTGGTCTCGCCCAACGTCCCAGCGGAGTGCCTCTACATCATCATCAAAGGCAGCGTGCATGAGTGGCTGGGCGAGGAGCTGACCGACGTCTACGGGGCGATGGACAGCTTCGACGCCGACGCCCTCATCTACGGCAAAACGGACAAACGCTTCGTCGTGCACGAAGATCTCATCTGCTACGAACTCCCCAAACAGGTCTTTCTCGATCTCATCCAGGACCACGACGCCTTCAAACACTTCTACCTCGAAGACTTTGTCACCAAGCACGAACAGCTCAAAATGCTCAAGCAGCAGAACGACCTGACACCGTTCATGGTGGCGCGCATCGGGGATATCTACCTGCATACGCCCTGCATCGTCGCGGGTGAGACCCCCATTGCGGAGGCGGTGCGCCGGATGGAGGCGATGAAGAGCCCGGCGATCCTCGTCGAAGGCGAAGAGGGCTACGGTATCGTGACCGATACGGACCTGCGCCGAAGCGTCCTGATGGGTGCTGTCGAGGCCTCCGCCGCGATCGGGACCATCGCCACCCGCCCGCTGATCACCATCGAAAAACAGGACTTCCTCTTTAACGCGCTGCTGCAGTTCACCGCGCACCACATCAAACGGATCGCCGTGACGGACGGGGGCAGTGTCGTCGGTATCCTCGAGCAGCTCGACCTGCTCAGCTTCTTCGCCAGCCACTCCTACCTGGTGGCGATGCAGGTGGAGAAAGCCGACAGCATCGCGGCGCTTCAGCGCATCGGCGAAGAGATGGTCAACCTGATCCGTTCCCTGCACACCAAGGGGGTCAAGGTCCGCTATATCACCAAACTGGTCAATGCCCTCAATACGAAGATCTACCGCAAGGTGTTCGAGTTCTGCGTCGCGCCGGAGCACCGGGACGACTGCGCCCTTATAGTGATGGGGAGCGAAGGGCGCGGCGAGCAGATCCTGCGCACCGACCAGGACAACGGCCTCATTATCCGCGAGGGGTGCGGGAAGGATTTTGCCGAAGAGATGGCCGCGATGAACGACGCTCTGCGGCAGCTCGGCTTCCCCGACTGCCCGGGCAACGTCATGGTCACCAACCCTCAGTGGCGCCGCCCGCTGGGTGCGTACCAGTCCGATATCGACGGTTGGGTCGGCTCGATGGACGAGGCGGCGCTGCAGAACCTCGACATCTTCCTGGATGCGCGCTGCGTCGCCGGGAACGCGGAGCTCCTGGAACGTGCCAAACAGTACCTCTACGGCCGCTTTGAGGGGCGTGACGACGTCCTGGCCCATATGGCGAAGGCGGCACTGAGCTTCGAAACACCGCTGAGCCTCTTTTCGGGGCTGGTCGTCGAACGCAGCCAGGGCAACACGCTGAACCTGAAAAAAGGGGGCATCTTCGCCATCGTCCACGGCATCCGCGTCCTGGCGCTGCAGAAGAAGATCCGCGAGACGAACACCTTCGAGCGGATCAAGCAGCTCAACAATATCGGGGTGTTCGACAAGACCTTCTCGGCGGAGCTGATGGAGGCGTATGACACGCTGCTCTCGATCAGGCTGCGGGCCCGCCTGGCACGCCCCGGCGACGAATGGATGCTCAACGAGGTCCGTCCCGGTGAGCTCGACAAGCTGGAGCGGGACCTGCTCAAGGACAGTTTCAAGGTCGTCAATGCCCTCAAGAAACTGCTGACCTATCACTTCCACCTGAACATGGTGATGTGATGTTCGGGGCGTGGCGCAGAAAACGGAACCGCAAGAGGCTCAAGGACGAGGCATACGCCTTTTTGTTCGAGCCCTATGACGGTGACGAGGTGGTCGTTTTCGACACGGAGACGACGGGGCTCGATCCCAGGAAAGACGAGGTGATCTCCATCGGCGCGGTGAAGGTGAAAGGCAACCGGATCCTCACCTCCGAGACCTTCGAGGTCTACCTCAAAACGGACAGGCCCATCCCGGCGGAGAGCATCGAGGTGCACGGTATCAGGCCCTGCGACCTTGAGTATGCGCTCTCTCCGCCGGAGGGGATTGAAAGGTTCCTGCAGTTTATCGGCCCGCGGCCGCTGGCAGGGTATTATCTGGAGTTTGACGTGGCGATGATCAACCGCTACGTCAAACCCTGGCTCGGGGTGGAGCTTCCCAACCCGAAAATAGAGGTTTCGGGCCTTTACTTTGACAAAAAAAATTTCGGGATTCCGCAAGGAAACATTGATTTACGCTTTGATACAATCCTTGCCAACCTGGGAGTGCCCCCGATGGGGCGGCATAACGCCGTCAACGACGCGATCATGACGGCAATGATCTTTATAAAATTGAACAATACGATTAAACTCAAAACAGGAGAGAGAACATGAGTGATACAACAGTCAAACCGGTTTTTCAGCCAAACCGCGAGTTTGCCAAAACGGCACGCATCAAGAACATGTGCGAATACAAAGAACTGGCGTCATGGGCCGAAGAGGATTACGAAGGGTTCTGGGACCACTTCGCGAAAGAGAAGATTGACTGGTTCGAGCCGTACGGCAAAGTGCTCGACGACAGCAACATGCCTTTTGTCAAATGGTTCGAAGGCGGAAAACTGAACGTCGCGCACCAGTGTATCGACCGTCATCTCGACTCCCGCAAGAACAAAGCGGCGATCATTTTCGAAGGGGACCGCGGCGACAAGCAGATCGTCACCTACCTTGAGCTCTACTACAACGTCAACAAAATGGCGAACCTGCTCAAGAAAGAGTTCGGTATCAAGAAGGGCGACCGCGTCGTCATCTATATGCCGATGATCCTCGAAGCGGCCTACGCCATGCTGGCGTGTACGCGTATCGGTGCGATCCACTCCATCGTCTTCGGCGGGTTCTCCGCGGAAGCGCTGCGCGACCGTGTCATCGACGCCGAGGCGAAGCTCGTCATCACGGCCGACGGCGCCTTCCGCAAGGACAAGCCGTACATGCTCAAGCCGGTCGTCGACAAAGCGCTGGAATCGGGCTGCGAATGCGTCGAGAAGGTCCTCGTCGTTCAGCGCAACGGCGAGGATGTCGAATGGAAAGCGGGCCGTGACTACTCCTATAACGAGATGATCGACCAGCAGTCCGCCGTCTGCGAAAGCGAACCGATGGACGCGGAAGACCCGATGTTCCTGCTCTACACCTCCGGTTCCACGGGCAAACCGAAGGGGGTCCAGCACAACACGGCCGGCTACATCCTCTGGGCACAGATGACGATGGAGTGGGTCTTCGACGTCAAAGAGAACGACACTTACTGGTGTACGGCGGACATCGGCTGGATCACCGGCCACACCTACATCGTCTACGGCCCGCTCGCGATGGGCGCGACGACGCTGATGTTCGAAGGGGTCCCGACCTATCCGGACGCGGGACGCCCGTGGAAAATGGTCGAAGAGTACAAGATCAACCAGTTCTACACGGCGCCGACGGCGATCCGCGTCCTGCACAAGACGGGTGCGGAAGAGCCGAAGAAGTACGACCTCTCCAGCCTGAAGGTCCTCGGTACCGTCGGCGAGCCGATCGACCCGCCGGCGTGGAAGTGGTACTACGAGGAGATCGGCGGGAGCAAATGCGCCATCGTCGACACCTACTGGCAGACGGAAACGGGCGGCCACATCGTCACGCCGCTGCCGGGGGCGACGCCGATCAAACCGGCCTGTGCCACCCTGCCGCTGCCGGGCATCATGGGCGAGATCCTCGACCCGCAGACCGGTAAAAAAGTCGGTGCCGGCGAGAGCGGCTACATGTGTGTCACCAAGCCGTGGCCGTCGATGATCCGCGGCGTCTGGGGAGACCCGGAGCGTTTCGTGAAGTCCTACTTCGGCGACGTCAAGAAAGACGGCGAGCCGGTCTACTTCACCGGAGACGGCGCGAACTACGACGAGGACGGTTACATCACCATCACGGGCCGTACGGACGACGTCATCAACGTCTCCGGCCACCGTATGGGAACGGCCGAGGTCGAAGCGGCGTGTAAGAAACACTCCAACGTCGCCGAAGTCGCCGTCGTCGGCAAGCCGCACGATATCAAGGGTGAGTCCATCTTTGCTTATATCGTCCTCAAAGGTGAGGAGAGCATGGCTGAAGACGTCGAGATGAGCAAAGAGATCAACAATGTCATCAAAACGGAGATCGGCAACATCGCCGTCTGTGACGACATCGCCTTCGTTCCGGGCCTGCCGAAGACCCGTTCGGGCAAGATCATGCGCCGCATCCTCCGCTCTATCGCCAAGGGCGAGGCGATCACCCAGGATACATCGACACTCGAAGACCCCAGTGTCGTCGAGAAGATCCAGGAAGTCGTCAACGCCTGCCGCGTATAACCCCTCTTCGGGAGCGCCGCGGCGTTCCCGCTTCTTTCACTTTTTTCCTCAACTACCCTGGATCAAATCACTACAAACAGTTGTCTTATGAAGACGCGACGACCACCCGGTTGCGCCCCAGCAGCTTCGCATCGTAAAGGGCCTTGTCGGCACTCTGGATGGCGGCTTCGATGCTCTGGTGTTCGCGTAGCTGCGTCAGGCCGGCCGAAACGGTGACGCTGATCGGTTCGCCGCCGCTGCTGCGTGTCCGGACGTTTCCGACGCCCTCGCGGATACGTTCGATGATGGCGGTAGCCGTGTCGAGATCGGAGTGGGGCATCATGATCAGGAACTCCTCGCCGCCGTAGCGGTAGATGCTGTCGTACGCGCGCAGGTGCTGCAGAATAAACGCCGCGATTTCGGAGAGGACCGTGTCACCCATCGGGTGGCCGTAGCTGTCGTTGACCTGTTTGAAGTGGTCAAGGTCGAGAATGGCGATCACCGTCGTCTCGACGTGGCGCTCGATCAGCTCCATCTGTTTGCGCAGGTCGCTGAGCATGCTGATACGGTTGCTGACCCCGGTGAGCGGATCGCGGTTGTAGAGGGTCTCTTCGAGCTCGTATTTGAGCGTCTGCATGTTCAGGCGCAGCCGCTCGACGGCGTTGGCGAAGTTGTCGTAGTCGATGGGCAGCACCGGTTTGTTCTTTTCCGAGGCCTGCAGGAGTTTCTGGACAAACTGGTGGGTCTGACGGTGTTCGGTGCGGATGGACTGGAAGGTCTTGTTCTGCTGGATTTCGGCGTCGCTACAGTGATAGTACCACTGGCCGAACGTGCATTGGCGGTGGGCGTCATCGGCCAGGTCCCGGTGATCGAAGGGGAGGCGGCAGACGAGGGAACGGATGATGTTCTGGTACCATTGGCTGTGATTGTACATGGCCTGGTCCAGTTCCTGGATAATGGCCTGGAGCTTCTCCCTGTTGATACGGTACATGTCATTCCCTCCTCTACGCACGCAATGCTTTCTCTGGCATCAGACTATCATAATTTTTAATCATTTACCAGTTTTTTTCAGGAAGGTCACTGCAGCGGCGAGGGTGAAGGGAAACGGATCGCCGTGACTTCCGCCTTGTAAAAGGGGAAGTATTCACCGGTGCCGAACATATTGCCCCCTTCGACCCTGAAGGGGAGGCGGTAACCGGAGACGTCGCGGAAATCCGACAGCGTCCCGCCGAAGGGCTGCAGCCGGTACGTTTTTTGCGGGTTGGCATTGCTCCAGCGCATCATGGAGACTTCAACGGGCCGTCCGTCGTCGCCCAGCGTGATCTCCACTGCCTGTGAAAGCTCGCCCTTTGTTACGGTGACGCGGGCGACGTTTTCGCTTACCGACTCCCATGTGATGCCCGGTCCGGGCAGCAGGGCCGCCGGGGTCCAGAAGAGGGCCTCGATGACGTAGCGGCCGAAGGCGGAGCGGGTATGGTCCGCCTCGCCGCCCGCCCGGGCGACGGGCACGAGCCCCAGTATCCTGAAGCGCGTCCAGCTGCCCGTATCGGAACCGGAAACGGGCAGGCCGCCGATGAGGTGCATCTTCCAGACAAACCCGTGGGGCAGGGCGAGGATCTGCCGGGCTTCCATGGGCAGGTACTCGGGCGGCTTGAGGCTGAACCGCCCCTTCATGTCGATCTCGGCGACGTTTAGCAGGGGCGTGCCGGGAGCGATGGTATAGGCGAAGTAACGCTGCGCCGCAACGGGCAGCTCCGTGACCATTACCGGGTCGAAACGCGCAGGCTGGAGGGGCTGTTTTGAGCGCAGCCGCTGCCATTCTTGCGCTTCCGCACGGTAGTCATAGTAGCGCAGCAGCACGAGGGCGACGAGCAGCAGGGCCAGGATGCCGAGGAAAAAGGTGAGCACAGTCATGACGCGTGTCCTGTAGCGGTGTAACATAGTGTTTATCATAGCCAATTCATGATGACGCTTCGGGCATAAGGGTAGCAGGGTGCTTTCGGCAGTGAAGTGGGGATTGGAGGACGGCGCCGTTTTGCCCAGATCAAAATGATTGGCCGCACTCCAAGGAATAGTATTGAGGGTCAGCGCGGATTTTTGAAACCGCACTCGTTGTAGCCGCCCGTACAGGCCGACCATTGGTAGTCGCCCGTCGCGTGGCAGGTGTAGAACCCGTTGTTGGTTTCGCCCGGGTCAAGCGTGGAGTCCGATCCGCAGGACCAGTTCCCGTTTTTCTTTTCAAGGCACATCTTGACATAGACGCGCTGGTTGCACTGGTTGGTGACTTTGATGGACAATGAGTCTGAAGAACCGCAGTTGTCACCCCACCGGTCGTCAAGGTGCACACAGAATTTGGCATCCTGGGCAAAGACGTTTGTTGATAACAACAGACCGAGGGCAAGAAGTGCCAAGATCAATTTTTTCACGATGAATTCCTCCGTAATCTATACGTTGCGAGTAATAGTGGCTGGGACTGAAATGGTGGCGATATGCAAGTAAAAAAACATTTGTTGCATCGAACCTGCTTCCACTATGGAAGCCTGCCCAAGCCTACCAAACCGTTGGCGTGTCCTGAAAGATATGTTGATTATCTTTTGTTCAAAACACCGAGTGGTAAAAAGTTGTTACAATGCCGCTTCATAACGGCAAGGGGGCACAATGAAAAAGTACAGCGTCTATCTCCTTGTCGGCCTCTGCGTGCTTTTCTGGTCCGGCAACTTTATTCTCGGCCGTTTTGTCCGGGATGACGTGCAGCCGCTGGAACTGGCCTTTTTCCGCTGGGCCTTCGTCTGCCTCATGCTGCTGCCGGCGTTCTACCATGTCAGCCTCCGTAATGTCCTGAAGCTGGTCCGCGAACACTTCATCGTGACATCCGTGCTGGCCATCCTCAGCGTGACGTTTTTCAATACCATCCTTTACACCGCCCTGCAGACGACGACGGCGACCAACGCACTGCTTATCAACTCCAGCGTCCCCATCATGATCCTGATCCTCTCGGCGATGATGCTCAAGCACGACGTGAGCGGGCGCCAGGTCGCAGGCATCGCGCTGTCGACGGCGGGGGTTGTTTTCCTGATCCTCAAAGGCGATTTCGGAAGCGTCTCGGCGCTAAGTCTCAACCACGGCGACTTCTGGATGCTGGCGAGTTCGCTGTCGTGGGCGCTCTACTCGGTCCTTTTCAAACTGAAACCCGCGGGCTACAGCAGCGCGGAGCTCTTTATGGCCAATATGTACCTGGGCTTCCTCTACCTGCTGCCGATCTACCTGGCGCAGGGCTATACGTTCCACGCGGAGGCCGTGCTGCTTGAAAACTACTGGGCATACTTCATCTACGTCTCGCTCTTTGCCTCGATCCTCTCCTATATCTTCTGGAACAAGGGGATCGACGTCCTCGGTGCGGCGAAAACGGGGCAGTTCGCCCACCTCATGCCGCTTTTCGGCGCCATTCTGGCCTACATTTTCCTTGGCGAAACCCTGCAGTTCTACCACGTTGTCGGGGCGCTTCTGATCGGAACGGGGATTTACGTTTCGCTGTTTTCGGCGAAACCTGTGGTGCCGGGGAAATAGGTTCTACTTTTTGCAGGCAGGGAGATGAGTTCCTGTGAATCAGACGCCGTCAGGAAGTTTTGAGCGCATCATCCGCTTGCGGTCGATTCTTTCGCCGTCGACGATGAAAGTACCGTCGCCGACGGCGTGAAGGGCCCGCTGCTCCTGTCGGGCATGGTCGAACCAGGCCGCCACGCCTTCGAGCACGATGATGTTGTGTTTTTCGATAATATCGACGACCTCGCACTCGATGTTCGCCAGGCACTCTTTGATGAGCGGTGCACCGACAAATCCCCCGTCAAGAGGGGTGAGACCGAATTTCCCGAATTTGTCCGTATCCGAGCCGCTGCAGGTGCCGATGCCGACGACCGTGTCGATAAGGTCGACGGTAGGGATCGCAATGACGCACTCGCGTGTTTGTTGCAGCGCGGCAAAAGAGTAGTTCCAGGGCCCCGTGGTGATGGCGAACACCGGCGTGAAATCCATGACCATCGTCCAGGAGATGGTCATGATGTTGTTTTTCGCTCCGTCTTTGGTCGTCACAAGGACGACCGGGCCGGATTCCATCAGCGTAAAGGCTTTTGCGATCGGCATGGTTTCCATCATTGCATTCTCCTTGTTTAAACCTCGTTGCGTTCTTTCGCTGCTACAGCTTGATGCCAAACTTCTCCAGAAGTGTGATCATCAGATAGTAGGCCAGAACGGTCACGACGATCGAAAGCGCCATGCCCGGATAAAATCCCACTCCCCGCTTGAGCAGCAGTATCAGGGAGAGAAAAAGTGCCAGCGAAGGGATAACCAGCCAGAATATGCTGTAGGAGAGCTCCGTCACTTTTTGGGTATCGCCGGTATCGATATAGAGCCAGATCATCGCCAGGACCGAGACCAGAGGGATCGAAGCGAGGATACTCCCTATGAGGGTGCTCCGCTTGGAGATTTCGGAGATCGCGACGATCAGCAGCGTCGTGGTGATGATTTTGACGATGTAGTAATACATCTGCTCCCTTTCATACCGCAGAGAAGACGGCATTCCAATGAGAACTATTATAGCCTGAAACCTTCAGTGCACGGTGCCCCGGTGGTAAGGAAGAAGCTCGCCATTGTCAGTCCGGTGCAGGCGCGAACCGATGGAGTGCAGTTTGTGGTATAATGTCACCACTTTCAGCGCACCACGGTCTGCGACTGTCTCCGTTTTCGTACTTCTTTGATCGCTTAGCGCATCTACTGATTACCTTAACAATTTTTTTACCATATAGCCTGGATCGATAATGTTTTCGGATGTTTGGCAGGCTTGAGGGAACGTAAGGATCCTAAGAGGATATTACACTCTCCCCTCATTGACAGGAATATAGATGTCATTTTCAACACTGGGCTTGTCAGAGCCTCTTTTGCGTGCTGTCGCCGATACCGGCTACACTGAACCCACCCCCATCCAGGCACAGGCGATCCCCGTCGTGCTCGGCGGGAAAGATCTCCTTGCCGGCGCCCAGACGGGCACGGGCAAAACGGCGGGCTTTACCCTGCCGATGCTGCAGCTGCTCTCGCAAGCGACGCCCTCCAAGGGCAAACGTCCCGTCCGTGCACTGGTGTTGACGCCGACACGTGAACTGGCCGCACAGGTGGGGCAGAGCGTCGAAACCTACGGCAAGTACCTGAAGCTGAACTCGACGGTGATTTTCGGCGGGGTCAACATCAACCCGCAGATCAATAAACTGCGCGGCGGCGTGGACATCGTCGTCGCGACGCCGGGGCGCCTGCTCGACCATGCGAACCAGAAGAACATCGACCTTTCGCGCATCGAGCTGCTGATCCTCGACGAAGCGGACCGCATGCTCGACATGGGGTTTATCCACGACATCAAGAAGGTGCTCAAGCTCGTCCCGAAAAAGGCGCAGAAGCTGCTCTTCTCCGCCACCTTCTCCGACGAGATCAAGACGCTGGCCGACGGCCTGCTGCACAATCCTGAACTCATCGAGGTCGCCCGCCGCAACACGACGTCCGAACGCGTCGCGCAGGTCGTCTACCCGGTCAAACAGGACCGCAAGCGCGCACTGCTCTCCACGCTGATCAACACCAACGGCTGGGAGCAGGTCCTCGTTTTCACGCGGACCAAGCACGGGGCGAACCGCCTGTGCAAGCAATTGACATCAGACGGTATCCCCTCCGAGGCGATCCACGGCAACAAGACACAGAACGCACGCACCAAAGCGCTGGCGGCCTTTAAGGAACGCCGGGTCCGTGTCCTGGTCGCGACGGACATCGCGGCGCGCGGGATCGATATCGACCAGTTGCCGCACGTCGTCAATTTCGAGCTGCCGAACGTGCCCGAGGACTATGTGCACCGCATCGGCCGGACCGGCCGTGCCGGCAACGAAGGGGAGGCCGTTTCACTGGTCTGCGCCGAAGAGGCCGATTACCTGCGCAACATCGAGAAGCTGATCAAAGCGTCAATTCCGCAAAAGAGTGTCGAAGGGTTCGAAACCCGGTTGCCCGAAAAGACGAAATCTGCAGCCAAACCGAAAACGAACAGTTCCTCCAACAAGCGGCCGGCACGCAACGGTAACGAGCGTACCGATGCCAAGCCGCGCCAGGGGCAGCGTGATAAAAAGCGCAACGCACAGAATGACCGCCGTAAAGAACAGCCGATGCGTGCGGAAGATGTCGCAGCCTATCTCTCGCAGATGAAAGCGGGAGCGCGCTGATGGCCCGCAGTACGCAGACATTCGAAAAACGGCGCCGGGAACTGGATAAAAAGCAGAAGAAAGAGGCGAAACGCCTCAAGAAAGAGGTCAAGAAAAGCGATGATTATGTGCCGCTTCCGGAGATCTACGTTCCCGAAGAGGAAACGGAACCGGCAGCGGTAAACGCGCCGGAAGCCTAGCCTGGATTTTCCAAGCCGGGGAAGGGCATCTTTTAAAAACCTTCAGGACGCTGAAGGGTTTTAAAAGGTGTCCCGGCGGCGGAGTGATCCGCCGATAGGGCTTAAAGCGGAGTAACGTTCTCTGCTTGCGGGCCTTTCTGCCCTTCGCCGATCTCGAAAGTCACTTCCTGACCTTCCTGGAGTTCGACACGGCCGTAACCGCTTCTGTTGACCTGGCGAAAGTGTACAAATACGTCTTTGCCGCCGTCTTCAGGGGAGATAAACCCATAGCCTTTTTCACTGTTGAACCACTTAACGGTTCCCTTTTTAAGATCTGCCAAAGCAAGTCCTTGTGTAATGTAGTCGTCGAAATTGAATGTGGAGCACTCTGCAAGGTATCGAAAAAATTGAGGAAAGAATGCCTTCAATACTTAACTAACCAAGATGAAACTCACTCTATCATCTTTCTTGTGCTGTATCATATCTCAAAATCAGATACATCGCAAGCTGAAATGCTGGCGCGCGGAAGGAGAAGGAGGGAGTTTGCCTGAATGGTTACATATTATACACCCGTGTACCCCGCAGACACCGCCGGAGTGTTATAGTGGATATAGTACAACTCTGTCTCTCATAATACCTCTGTGAAGTTTGCCCTTTTCAAGCATTATTATTGGCTTGCAAAGGGGCGCCCATGCCTTACCGTGTTATCGATGTCAACCGAAAAGAGTACCTTGATTCCATCGCGCAGATCGGCGATGCGAAGAGCAGGGGGTTTGCCGACCAGGCGCTGCGGTGGTGGGACCGCCACTACAGCTGGAATGCCGAGGGGAGCGTCATACTCACGGATGAAACGGGTGAACATCTTTGCTACCTCTTCTACAAGATCGACCGCTATCGCGAGTATCTGACCATCCATAATCTTTTGACCCCGCTGTGCCACCGGCGGCACGGTTACGCGATGATGCTGCTGCAGTGGGTGTTCGAACTGGCCGTGCATCTGCATGTCCGGCGTTTCAAAGCGGTCTGCGTCCCCCAGTCGCTCGATTTTTACCTCTCTTTGGGGTTTTGCTACTGGGGGCTGACGCCGACGCGGGATTACTACTGCAACCTGCCGGTTCCCGCCGAGGGGCTCGACGGTCTGCGGGAGATGGTCGAGTCCGCTTCGGCTGAAACCCTGGCCGGGCCGGCGCTTCAGAGCATCCACGACCGGGTCGCGGACAACGACGCGGCGCTGGACATGGCCCAGCAGGACTTGCATGACGCCGGGCTGGCTAAGCTCCAGGGTGCCTATATGCAGACGGAACTGATTGCATGTATGGAAGAGGCAGAAGAGAAAAAAACCGCGCGCTAGGTTGCTGCAGCGTATTCGAAGCATGCTAATGAAACAGGCATAAAAACATGCTATGATGGCTGAATGTTCTGTTCTCCCTGGTGCAAAAAAATCATCCGCGACAATATCGACTATCCCGAAGACTCGATCGAGCATAAACGTTCCGTTATTGCGAACCTCATTACGATCTTCGCCGTCCTGGTCCTTGCGCTGGACATTTACAACAACCTGACCCACGGGTTTGACACGCTTGCCATCTTGGAGCTGTTCGGGATCGTGATCATCCTGGTTAACAACATCATGTTCCGCAGCCGGAGGGTCGAGCTGGCAACGACCTCGAGCATCCTGGTCGGGGTGATTTCGGGACTGGCCATCCTCTCGCTGCACATCGACGGATTTGAAAAAGACTCTGCGCTGTTCTGGACGGCATCGCTGCCGATCTACGTCTTCGCCCAGCACGGGTTGGAACGGGGGATCCGGTGGAGCGTGCTGAATGCATCGGGCATCGGCGCGGTACTGCTGCTGAGCGCGCTCGATATCGGCGACCCCATTTTCCCCCCGGGGCTTCTGATCCAGATGTTTATCGGCTATGTCGCCATCTCGTTCGTTGTCTACTATTTCGAACAGATGCGTATGGATTATGAGCTGCGCCTGGCGAAAACGGCAAGGGAGCGGGAAGTGATGCTCCGGGAACTTCACCACCGCGTCAAGAATAACATGCAGGTCATCATGAGCCTGCTGTGGCTTCAGTCCGAAAAGATTGAAGATCCGAAGTACCGAAAATATTTCACCGAAAATATCGGCCGTTTGCGGGCGATGGCGATGGTGCATGAAAATCTCTACGGGGCAGACGATTTTGAAGACATCGACATGCACCACTATCTGCAGATGCTGACGCAGAATCTTCAGAAAATATCGACGGTGCAGATCCATTGTGAATGCGAAAAGTCCATACGCATGGGAATCCGAAATGCACTGGCGATCGGTCTGATCGTCAATGAAGGCGTGACCAATGCGATCAAGCACGCCTATCACGGTGAACAAAACGGCGAGATCCTCATCCGGCTCGTGCACCGGGGCGGTGACAGCTATGCCCTGCAGATACGTGATTACGGCAAGGGGATCAGCGAAGAGGGACCCACGTCGGAGGGGATCGGAATGATGCTGATGACGGACCTTGTCAAGAGTTTGGACAACAGTACGCTGGATATTATTTCCGACGGCGGCGTGACGATTACCGTGGCATTTGACGCAAAGGAAGAACAGGCATGATTGACTCCGTGATGGTCGTCGAAGATGAAATGCTGACGGCCCGCTACATCGCCAGTCTCCTCAAAGGGTGGGGCATCCGGGTGACCGGCATCTTCGACAACGCCCTCTCCGTCATCGCGGCCCTCGAAGAGGAGCTCCCCGCGCTGCTGCTGATGGATGTAAACATCCGGGGGAATATGGACGGTTTTTCCCTGAGCGACAAGATCTGGGAAAAACACACGGTACCGATCATCTATATCACGGCCTACTGCGATAACGAGACCCTGCAGCGGGCCTTCCGCCCCCTGGCATACGGATATGTCATGAAACCTTTCGGCCCGGAAGAGCTCGAAACGGTCCTCCGCACGGCCCGGCACCGTATGCAGGAACGCGCCCCCTGCGGAGAAAATACGCAAAGCGGCGGCATCATCGATCTCTCCCCCCTTCACACCTATGACCCCTCCGACGGCCGCCTCTACGCCAACGGTACGGAAGTGACGCTGACGGTCAAGCAGAACGTTCTGCTGGCGCATCTGGTGGCGCACCGTCACCAGGTGGTGAGCTATAACGATCTCGAATTTGCCATCTGGGCCGACGGGGAGGTCTCTTCATCTTCTTTAAAAACGGTCGTTTACTCTCTGCGGAAACGTGTACCGGAACTCCAGATCAAAAATCTCAGCAAGCAGGGCTACATTCTCTCCTGAACCTTCATTCTTCGCTTCATGTCACTTTTTGACTTTTTTTGACTTTTTTCCTGTACCTTGCAGTAGGAAAAAACTTCAGGAGTTGATTATGGTTGAATTTAGAAAAATCATGCTCTCTGCGGCTGCCGTGCTTGCCATCGGCGGCTGTGGCGGCGGTGGAGGCGGGGGCAGCAGCGACCCTGCCAGCAGCGGCGGAGTCATTGACGGCTATGTGTCGGGCGCGACCGTCTTTGCCGACAGTACCGGCGAAGGGGAACACAACGATACGGAGCCATCGACGGTGACCGATACGAACGGGGACTTCGCTTTTGCGGTGACGATTGCCGACGGGACGAAGATCTACGCTTACGGCGGTACCGATATCAGTACCGGCTTCCCTTTTGAAGGGCGGCTCTCAACCGTGTATGACGCGACACGTCCCATCGTCCTTTCGCCGCTGACAACCTATGTCGCGGCGATCATGGCCTCGGACCCGACGATGACATTCGATACGGCGGCCGATGCGGTCGCCGCCAATCTGGGGATCAGCGCTGATGCGGTGAAAAACGACCCCATGCTCGACAGCGACAGCTTTATGGCCGCACAGAAAGTGCAGAAGGTCGTTGAAGTATTGAGCGCGGCAACGAAAACTGACGGCGAGTCTTTTAACGATGCTTACGAACAGGTGTTCAATGCGCTGGCAACCACGACCTCCGGTGAATTCAATGCAACCGAACTGGCGGCCGAGGTCGGTGCCGACCCGTCGATCGCGACCTTTGTCGAAACGCTCGCCGGGACGATCGATGACCTTGCAGCCAACGTCACGACGGTAGGTGAACTGGACGGTTTCGGCGAAACCATCAATACCTATGCCGAAGCGGCGGAGGGGGCGATCGAAAACGGCGATCTCACGGCCGTCAGTGATCTGACGACGACACTCGGCGACATGAACACGACCCAGGTCGCGCAGGATATCGAAACGGGGACCTACGTCGACCCGATGATCGCCGCGCTGGCGGAAGTCGAAGATGCCCTCACAAACAATATCACTTATCTCGGGACGAATACGGCCAATGAGAATATTACGGCCGATCTGGTGCTGAGCAGTCCTGCCGCGGCGCCCTATGATACGCCGGATCTGAACCTGACATGGTCGGCGACGCCTATGGGCGTCATCGATGTCGCTACCGGTGCCGTGACACGCAGCGATACGGCGGATGTGGCCGTGGTGCTCAAAGCGACGGTCGCGAACAGCCTGGTCACGAACAACCGGGCATTCGACCTTGTCGTCATGCGGAACGAATATGCGCCGGTCGCGGTGGCCGACAACCTGAATCTCGATGAAGATACCAATGCGACGCTCAACGTCCTGGCGAACGATACGGACCAGAACGGCGATACGCTCTTTGTCACTGCCGTTTCGGCCGCGGGCCACGGCGCGGCGGTGATCAATCCGGACGGAACGGTCACCTACACCCCGGCCGCAAACTACAACGGTCCGGACAGCTTTACCTATACGGTCGGTGACGGCACGGGCCGCAGTGCCGACGGCAATGTCTCGGTCACGGTCGCTGCGGTAAACGATGCCCCGACGATCGGCGGAACACCGGCAGCGTCGGTCGACCAGGATGCAGCGTACAGCTTTACGCCTTCTTCCGGTGACATTGACGGCGACACACTGACCTTCAGCATCGTCAACCCGCCCGCATGGGCGGCATTTGACCCGGCAACGGGGGCGCTGACGGGTACGCCGGGCAACGGCGACGTCGGTACGACCGCCGATATCAATATCTCGGTGACCGACGGTACGGCCACGGTCTCCCTGCCGCTCTTCTCCGTCACCGTCGTCAACGTGAACGACGCGCCGACGATCGACGGTACGCCGGCCACATCGGTGAACCAGGACGCGCCGTACAGCTTTACGCCGGGTGCGAGTGATCTCGACGGCGACACGCTGACTTTCAGCATTCAAAACAAGCCCTCCTGGGCGACATTTGACACAGCGACAGGAGCACTCTCCGGCACTCCGGGCAATGCCGATGTCGGCACGACCACGGGGATCGTCATCTCCGTCTCCGACTCGCTGCTGACGGCATCGCTGGCAGCCTTCGATCTGGAAGTGATCAATGTCAACGACGCCCCGACGGCGTCGGCCGCATCGTTCCAGGTGCAGACGAACACCCAGCTTGACGGCGACCTGAAGCCGTACGCGTCGGATATCGATGTCGGCGACACCCTGACCTTTACGCAGGTCGGAACACTTGCCGGACTGACGCTCAACAGCAACGGTACCTTCACGTTCACCAGTGCGTCGGAAGGCAACTTTACCTTTGATTACGAGGTCTCCGACGGCACACTGACGAGCGCCCCGGCAACGGTCACCATCAGTGTCGTCGCCAACTTCTCACCCATAGCGGCCGACTTTACGGCCACTACCGATGAGGATACGGCGGTGCTGATCGACGTGGTGGCACACACCGGCGACAGCGACGGCTCGGTGGATGCCACGACGGTGGCCGCCTCCGGCGCAACGGACGGTAACCTGAGCGTCAACCCGACGACGGGTGTTGTGACCTACATGCCGAACGCCAATTTCAACGGTACGGACAGTTTTACCTACACGATCCAGGATAACCAGGGCGCGACTTCGCTCCCGGCGACGGTCACGCTCACGGTCGCACCTGTCAACGACGCCCCGACGATCGACCCCATCGGCAACCCGCCGGCAGTGGCGGTCAGTGCACCGATCTTCGAAGTCCCGGTCTCCATTGCCGATGTTGACGGTGATGCACTGACGCTGAGCGCCGTTTCGTCCAATCCGGGCGTCGCCGCAGTTTCGGCGAACGGTACGACGGTAGCGGTCGATCCTGTTTCGGAAGGTACTGCAACTGTGACGGTCACCGTCGATGACGGCGTTCTTACTGCCCAGGAGACCTTCGTCGTCACAGTCGTTGCCGATCCGGTACTGATGGACAACAGCTTTTACGACGGGCAGTACCTGTATGACTACTGGCTGGAAAACAACGGTACGGCAAACGTGCCGATGTATGCACAGCACTACCTTAATTACGGTGCTGTCGAGACCATGACTTATAAACTCGTGGACAACAACTGGAGCGAGGTCCCGATCGATATGAACATGGTGACCTGGGATGACATCAACACGGTCTGGGTCCCGGACTCTTATCTGCAGATCGACTACACCATCAGCGCGGACACGCTGACGCTCTCCACGCAGAACGAATCGCACCGCCTTGGGACGGTCACGGACCTGAGCGGGCAGACGTTGGATATCCAGATCGGCTCCGGAACGACGATGCAGGTCACGTTCTCTGCAGGTGCAATACAGTATGAATCCCTCTACAAGGCGGACAACGAGATCTTCTACTCCTACTGGAACAGCGGTCTTGGGTACACGACACTCGAAGACCATATGAACGGCGACGGGACATTCTATTGGGATGAGTCGACATGGCAACCGGCTTTTGTCGCGCAGCGGAATGCCGGCGGCACCGCTGCCGTCGACAGCAACGGCGCGGATATTACGACGCTGACGCTCGGCATGACGGGTAACCTGGTCGCCGACGGCAATAACAGCCAGATCGTCGGTACATGGTGGGTCTCCACCCTGCCCAATGATACGAACCTGATTGTCCGTACCGAGTTGAATGCCACGCTGGTCGACCCTGCCATGTATAATGAGGGCGAAGCCGCGTTTACACATATCCATAACGGTGTGGTCTACAACGGTTCGTACAGTGCGCCGATGACGGACTTTATCGTAGGCAATGATTCGGTAACCTACAACGATACGGCGATGAATGATATTCTGACCGCTATTGCAAACTATACGCCGCCGGCAACGCCGATGACGGTCGACGAGTTCTGGGCATTGACCGAGATTCCTATCAGCCAGGCGGAGTGGGATGCCCTTGCCAAGGCCCAGGTCTCCCTCCTCGCCGACATGGACCTGTGGGGCGTCTGGCCCGACAGTAACGGAACAGCGGTCATTGCCGTCGATTCCGAAGCACTCTATGCCGACTCGAACGGTACGGTCATGTTCAAAGACATCAACGGTACGGTGACGGAGAGCCATCCCTTCACGATCAATCTTGCCGGCACGGAACTCAATGTCTCCATTCCGCCGAACGGCCACCTGTTCGCGTACCTGGGGGAAACCTATGACCAGGCGGCCCTGGAAGCGATGTTCGGCATCACGATGCCGGCAGGCTCCGAAGGGTATAAAACAGCGCATCTGCGTCTGAGCGACGAGTATGATTTCTGGGGGCCGTTGGCATCGTTTGATGTGAACTACTCCTCCATGACCTTCACGACGCTGGCAGAGTTTGTCACGGCCAACCAGGGCGGTACGGGCGGATACGTCTTTAACGTCAACGGCACCACCGGTATCCAGTTCACTGCCGGCGATGCCTATACGGGCGGAAGCAGCAGCGGGACGGTCGTGCTGATCGATTTCAGCGATATGCAGAACCCGCAGGTCGTGGAAAGCGGTAGCTGGCACGTCCAGAGCGACGGCAACGGCGATGTCATCATCGTCGAACTGCCGAGCATGAATTGGCCTTTCGCCGCGACGGTGATGAACGACGGCTTCGGTGACTATGTCGCCGAGGGCGACATGCAGCCGGCCTTTACCGGCGATATCGAGATCAAGTTCAACATCATCGCCCGTGACGCTCTGATCAACTACTTTATGAGCGGGGGCGGCAGCAGCACCACGCCTACGACCGCCAACGATGCGACGCTGGTCGGTGCCTGGGCACTGGGCGGCATCACGACGATGGATGCGCTTCTCATCGTCGCCGACAACGATAAGTACATGGCGGTGCAGCAGGTGCTGGGTTCCGACGGTATCATCGGCGGTGTCGAAGTGGGACAGTATACGCTGGATGCGGGCGGCAATTTCACCAATGCCGCACCGCTGATCAATACCAATGCCGGCGACAGTGCCGTAGGCGCGACGGTCGTCGACAACGGTGACGATACGGCAACGCTGACCACCGTCAGTGACGGTCCGGCAGTCTTCAACCGCCTCAGCAGTGCGATCAGTCTTGAAGCGGGCGCGTGGATCATGAACCAGTCGACGACGGGCAGCGTCAAGTTCGTCATCTTGGCCCTCGACGGCGCGGGCCACTATATGGTCGCCGACGTCGATGAGAACCAGGGTTCCGATCCTGTCGAAATCGAACCGGGGAGCTTCGGGCGCTATAACATGACGGAGTTCGGTACCTATGTGGTCGAAGGAAACGGTACGGTGACGATGATGCCGGATGCCGTGACGGATGAGAGCGCGGTCTGTACCGATGCGGATACCTCCGGGTGCGACACCGTCGCCGGTGATACGAACCTGGAGTTCGGTCTGACGGCCTACGACGCCTCCGGCCATCTGGTGCCGGTCAATATGACGGTCAGTTTCGATGCCACGAACAATTACATGACGCTTGACAGCAGCATGGTGTTTGTCCGGGTCGTACCCAACGGACCGGTGATCTTCCAGTAAACGCGCCGCAACGGCGTTGTTTCATCTTTCACTCCTGAACGGCCGGCACGTCGCCGGCCGCTCCTTTAAAACATCAGCCCGCTTTTATCCATTCCTTTTATAATCCGGCCCATGAAGCAGATCATTATCGGCGATGAGGTCAAAGGGAGTGTTGAAATGCCCGAGACCCCGAACGCCTACACCGTCTTTCATGCCGTCAGAAAAGCCTGTGCGGTTCAAAGAACGCCGACGCTCGCACTTCTCTTTTCACCGGAGAAGATCAGGGCGCTGGGGCGTTACCAGAAGGGCGGGGCGCAGGCCGAGCTGGCCGAGCTGCAGCTCTTTATCGATATGGGGAAGGTGCTGGGGTTCAAGACGGTGGAGGCGGAGGCGCTGAAGCTGAAGATCGAGCTGACCAACGACAATGCCCATGTCCACCTCAACATCTCCAAGCGCCTCAAGCTGCTCAACAAAAAACGCCGCAGCCGGACGCGCGCCACCTACCTCTTCTGGGACATCGAGAACTTCGGGCCCGTCGGCCCGATGTTCACCCATGTCATCGAGAAGTTCAACGTTCCCGACGACCGCATCTACCTGGCGGCGAACCCCGACTCGCTCTACCTCAAGCGGCGGGAGTGGGAGGCGGAGCTGTACGATTACGGCAAACGGCTGGAGTCGTTCAACTTTACCGTTGTCGATCACGGCAAGAACGTGGCGGACGATTTTCTGCTGGGGGAGTTCGAGCGTTTGCGGCTCCGGCAGGCCGACGTGTTCATCATGACCTATGACCGGGAGCTCAAAGAGCGTTTCCAGGCCGCGTGCCATAGCAGCAACAACCTCTATACGCTGGGGAAATAGCGGCGGTTATTTTTTCGGTTCGCTCTTTTTGAGCTTTTCCGCTTTGATGCGGATCATCGGGCGTTTCGGCTTGGTGCTTTCCGCTTTCTTGTCTGCCGGTTTGTCCGTACTTTTCTTGGCGTCATAAGGTTTTTTGTCGCCTTTGTACGGCGGTTTCTTTTTCGCATCATAGGGCTTTTTGCCGCCGCTTTTTTTGCGTTTCTCTTCCCACTCTTTTTTGGCCGCAAGGCTCTCTTCGGTATGGGGCTTGCCGTCAGCGCGGTGGTTACGTTCGCCGGTCTTTCCGGAGAACATCGGCTTGCCGTTCTCGTCCGTGCCGATGTAGCGTGAGACGCCGCTCTCTTTCGGCTTACGCGGCGCACCCTTCCCCTTGGGTTTGGCCGGTGCTTTTTTCGGTGCGTCTTCTTCGTAGAGGCGTGCGGAAGGCTTTTTGTAGCGTTTGGGGCGCTGTGTCGGCGCGGCGCTCTCTTCGGGGGCGAACCCCTCCGGGCGCTCCTGGGAGATGGCACGGCCCAGCAGCATCTCGATGCCCATGAGGCGGGAACGGTCCTCTTCCCCCAGCAGGGCGAGCGCCCCTTCGCGGGCGAGGGCCATGCGTTCGAGGTAGCGCTGCGGTACCTCCGGCAGGTCGTAGCTGATCAGCAGGTCACAGCTTTCCGCGCCCTCCAGGGCGTCGTCGCCGAGCACGGTGACGGTATCGGGGACGTTGATAGCGGCGGTGTCGCCGGCGGTGACGACGGTGATTTTCTTCCCGTCATGTTCGGCAAGCAGCAGGGAGAGCAGCTCGCCTTTGCGGGCTTCCTGGCAAAGCAGGAGACGGTGGTTCTGGCGTTTGAACGCTACGGATGGGATGGCCATGGTATGTCCTTGGTAATGCAGGGAAAGATGCGGATTAACGCCGGGCTCCGCCGCTGCGAATGATGGCGGAATTATAGCGTTTTTTCACTCGGGCTATGCACGAAGGCGTTTCAATCATGCCGTTTTGCCAGCAGATTGTCCAGGGCGTCGCCGAGATGTTCGAAACGGAAGGTGAACCCGGCATCGAGCAGGCGCCGCGGGACGGCCCACTGCCCGCCGGCGATCACCTGTGCCCCTTCGCCGAAAACGAGGCGCAGGAACCAGTAGGGCAGCCGCATGAAGGTGGGGCGGTGCAGCCGTGTCCCCAGTGCCTCGGTCAGCTCCTTGTTGGTCGAAACCCGGGGCGCGACGAGGTTGTAGATCCCCCGCATTTCGGCATCGGAGATAGCACGGGCAAACGCCTCGCAGAGGTCGCCGATGTGGATCCAGGAGAGGTACTGCTTCCCGTTGCCGACCACCCCGCCGAGGCCGAGCCGGAAGGCGGGCAGCATCCGGGCGAGCATCCCCCCGTTGCCTAGGACGATGCCCAGGCGGAAGATGACCGTCCGCACGCCGTAGGCTTTCACCTCCGTCGCGGCGGCTTCCCACTGGCGGCAGAGTTCGCTCAGGAAGGTATAGGCGTACTCTTCACTCAGTTCATCATGCCACTTTTTCGACGGATAGATGCCGACGGCGGAACCGCCGATATAGAGCGAAGGTTTGACCTCCAGCAGGCCGATCGCCTCGGCGAGGCGCTCCGTCGTGCCGACGCGGCTGGAGACGAGCAGCGCTTTGTAGCGGCGGCTCCAGCGGCGGTCGACGGGGGCCCCGGCGATATTGATGATGACATCGGCGCCGATGAGCTTTTCCGCCAGCGCTTCGGCCGGGAGCGCGAGGTCGCTGCGGCTGAGCGGCACGACCGCCCACCCCTCCGCTTCAAATCGTTTCCGCAGGTGTTTTCCGACGAACCCGGTGGCACCCCCCATGGCAATTCTCATTCCGGCCTCCGTTGTGAAATTATATTATCATTGTAGCGAAGGTGCCCGAAATTTGCACAGGGGTATAATGGCAGCAAAAGTTCTGTCCTCAAGGAGGCGCTATGATTGCGTGGAAGACGACCAAGGCCGCTGTGTTCAGACGGCGTACGGGGACCCTCAAACCCATCGCCGAAGTGGAGGCGGTGCCGCTGGAGGGATTGATCAACATCGACCGCCAGAAGCAGGCACTGGTCGAGAACACGGAGAACTTCCTGGCGGGGCGCTTTGCGAACAATGTGCTGCTGTGGGGGAGCCGCGGGACGGGGAAATCATCGCTGGTCAAGGCGCTGCTGCAGGCCTACTTTGACGAGGGGCTGCGGATCGTCGAGTTTTTCAAGGAGGATCTCTCCTATCTGCCGGAGGTGATCGATGAGCTGCGCGACGAGCCCTACCGTTTCATCCTCTACCTCGACGATCTCACGTTCGGAGAGACGGACCTCTCCTATACCTACCTCAAAAGTGCGATGGAGGGTTCCATCGAGAGCGCCCCTGAAAACGTCCGGGTCTACGCCACCTCGAACCGCCGCCACCTCGTCCCCGAATACATGAGCGACAACGCCGGTACGACGGTCAAAGACGGGGAGCTGCACTACGGCGACAGCGTCGAGGAGAAGATCTCGCTGGCGGACCGTTTCGGACTCTGGCTCTCGTTCTACCAGGGGACGCAGGACGATTACCTGGCGATGGTGGAGCACTATTTCAAAGGGGTCGAGGTCGAGCGGGAGACGCTGATGCGCGAAGCGCTGCGCTTCGCGGCCGTGCGTGCGTCGCGCAGCGGCAGGACAGCCAAGCAGTTCTATCTGCACTTTATGCAGCAGCTCGGGCGCTGAGGCGACCGTCGGGCACCGTTCTCCAGTGAAGGCGTGATGCGCGCCTGTTACGCGGTGGCTTTGGCAAGCCCCGTGATTTTGGATACGACCTGTTCGCGGTAGGCTTCGGCCATCAGGCGGACACCGCGGTGCATCTGCGCCGGGTCGGTGTGGGTGAAGTTGAGCCGGAGCTCGTCGAGCGCAGGCGTTCCGGGGTAGAACTCGCTGCCGGGGACGTAAGCGACCCCGCGCTCCAGGCAGTGGTTGACCAGCATTCTCGTATCGTAGCCGGGCAGCCTTCCGTAGAGGAACATGCCGCCGTGGGGCTCGTCGAAAATGAAATCGGGCAGCTGGGTGCGCAGTGCGCCGGAGAGCGCATTTTTCTTGGCCCGGTAGTGGATGCGGAGGGTTGAGAGGTGGCGGTCAAGCCCCTCGGCCTCCCAAAACGCGTCGATCAGGCGCTGGTCCAGCGTCGACGTATGCAGGTCGATCGCCTCTTTGACGATGATAAGCCGGCGCAGGTTCGCCTCGCTGGCCCGGACCCATCCTACCCGCAGGCCCGGGGCCAGGATCTTGGAAAAGGAGCCCAGGTGAAAGCTGCGGTCGGGCATCGCTGTACTGATGGGCCGGGACGCATGGTCGAAATAGAGCTCGCTGTAGGGGGCATCTTCGATCAGCAGCGCATCCGCGTCCAGCAGTGCCTTGGCGACGGCATTGCGTTTGGCGTCGCTGTAGCGCAGCCCCGTCGGGTTCTGGAAGTCCGGGATCAGGTAGGCCGCCCCCGTCCTGGCGATGCTGCGTCTGAACGGTGTCATCGCGATACCGTCGTGTTCCAGGGCGACCCCGTCGGTTTTCGTCTTCGCCAGACGGAATGCGCCGAGCGCACCGAGATAGGCGGGCAGCTCGACGGTGACCCCGAAGGGGAGCATGCTCAGGGCGATAAGGTTGATGGCCTGCTGCGAACCGGTGGTGATGAGGATCTCGTCCGCACGGGTCTCGAACCCCGCGTCAGTGTAGCGCTGCGCGATCTTTTCGCGCAGGGGGGCGTAGCCCTGCGAACGCGAATACTGCAGCGAAGCGGGATCGGACAGGACCCTGTCTGCCGCGACTTTGAATGCGTCGGTCGGGAAGAGGTCGGCGTCGGGAAGGCCGCCGGCGAATGAAATGGTGTCCGCGGTGATAACATCCAGGATCTCCCGGATAAATTGGCGTTTCATTTTGTATCCTTTTGTATGGATGCGATGATACGCCGATTCCGAAGATATCTCTTCAATATTTCTTGCATAAAACTATGCAGATCTTGCTAAAATGGTCTTATGAAGAAAGAGACGCTGCGCCACCACGCCCACGTGGTCAACGATGCGCTGTATTACATTTACCGCCATATCGACTCGCCGATCACCCTGGAGGTGCTTGCAGAGCGCAACCGTACGAGCGTGTACCATTTCCACCGGATCTTCAAGGAGGTGACGGGGCGCAACTTCTACGACACCCTGCAATCCATCCGGCTGCAGAAGGCGGCCAACCTGCTGATTGTCAACAAGAAAGAGAAGGTGTCGGCGATCGCGCAGCAGTGCGGCTACAGCACGCATTCGGCGTTTATCCGCGCCTTCAGGCAGCGCTACAGCCTGACCCCGACGCAGTGGCGCGAAGGGGGATACCTCGATTTCTCAAAGGAGAACATCCGCTATTCGGACAACGCGCCGCGGATAACGTCGGATTTTACCGGGCTGAAACCGGAGATCGTCAAGATGCCCGCCATCCGTGTCGCCTACATCCGGCACCGGGGCTATAACCGCTCCATCGCCGACGTCTGGCGGCGGCTCTACGCGTACGCGGTCGAACACGGCCTGGAGTCTGCCCGGCAGATCGGGCTGCACCACGACAACCCCTCGATCGTGCCGCTGAACGAATGCGCCTACGTCGCGGCCATCGAGATCCCCGAGACGTTCGAAGTGACGGGTAGCGTCTCCAGCTTCGTCATCCCGCCGTCGCTGTGCGCGCGTTTTACGATGCAGGGGCGCTACGGCGAGGTGCCGAACCTGATCCGCCACATCTACCATACGTGGCTGCCGGAGAGCGGTTTCGAGGCGAAGACCCTGCCGCCCTACGTCGTCTACCGCCGGAACCATTTTCTTGAGCGGGATGAACGTTTCGACCTGGACTTCTACCTGCCCATCAGTGTGATCTGAAAGGATCTGTCCGCTTTAAGAGGGGCTTCGGTGGGAAAAGGGTGGTTGTGCTTTGGGTGAGGAGGCATTGCCGGGCGGGTCATCGGCCCGTCCCGGCTGAAGGGAAAGGGGCCTGTGTCAGCGTGACATGCCGCCGCACTTCATCCCCCCGCATTTCATGCCGCTGTTCTTCATGCCGCCGCTCTTCGCACCGCTGTTCTTCATCCCGCCGCCTTTCATGCCGCCTTTGATCATGTTCTGCCTGATCATCTTTTTGACCATCGGGGCGGTAAAGGCGCGTTTGAACACGGGGCGCTGTTCCGGGGTCAGGGTGGCGTAGATGCTGTTGAAGAGTTCGGTCATGGCATCCATCTTCGCATCAAACTGCTTCTGCTGGAACGCCTTGAACTGCTTGGCATCGAAGGCACTGTCGCCGAAGGCGTCGATCGGGAATGTTTTGGCCGCTTTGCGCTCCATCATTTTCGCCTTGAAGGTGTTGACGGCGTCGGTGACGGCCTGGGTCTGCGCGGTACTGAGGCCCGTCTGGCTGACGGCGTCAACGACTTTGCGGGCGATATGCATCTTGTTGTCGCTGCCGCCGTGCATCCCCTGCATGCCGCTCTGCCCGCTGCATGCAAAAGCCGAGGTGGTAGTGATAGCGAGGGCCGCGGCCGCGATAAGGGCCATTTTTGCGAAAGGTTTCATCCTGAGAACTCCTGTGAATGGTTACGTAAAACCATTGTAGGACAAAGGCATTAATTTTCAGTTAATTTCGTGCTCGGCACTCCGCTTTTTGAAGCCGGTGTTGATCCGGAGTTTCAGCCCGAGGTAATACCCCTTGGTGATGAGCTTTTTGAGCAGGTAGGCCGTGTAGCCTTTGACCCGGATGACGCCGAAGAGTTCGCCGACGGCGTAGCGGCCGCCCAGCGCGACGAAGACCCCGTCGACCTTGGCATGGAAAGGGGCGACGGGTTTGCCCTCAAGCCGTTTTTTGATCGCGTCCGCGACGTATTCGGCGCTTTTCTCCGCCGTCTGGGCCGTCGGCGGCAGGAGATTGCCCGCCGTATCCCTGAGCTCGACGCAGTCCCCGACGGCATAGACGTTCATGTGCGGTGCGAGACGCAGGTAGGCGTCGGGAAGGATCTGCCCCAGCCGGTTGGTCTCGCGGGCCGGCTCGGAGGCGGGGGTGTTGGCGATGATCCCCCCGGTAAAGATCATGAAGCAGTAGGGAAGGCGCGTCCCGTCCTTGAGATGGATGGTGCCGTCTTCGACCCTGTCGATAAAGGCGTCGGTCAGGATGCGGATGCCGAGGGACTCCAGCCGCGTTGCCGTGCTGCGGACGATGTAGTCGCTCATCCCCGGCAGGATCGACGGCGCCGCGTCGATAAGGGTGATCCGGATCTTTTTGGCGTTCGTACCGAGGGTTTTGTGGTGCTTCTCGATGACGTCGGCCATTTCGGCGGCGATCTCGACGCCGCTCAGCCCCGCCCCGCCGATGGCGATATGCAGCTCTCCGGGCGCCGGATCGCGGGGCTCTTCGACCTTGGTGTAGACGAGCTGTTCGAAGGTCTGGCGGAAAGCGAAGGCGCGCTGGAGGTTCTTGACCCCGTAGCTGTTCTCCCGCAGCCCCTTGATAAACGCGAAGAAGTTCGTACGCGCCCCGGTCGCGATAATGAGACTGTCGTATGCCAGGCGCTCTTCTTCGAGCAGGACCGTCCGCGCTTCCGGGTCGATGCCGGTGATCTCCGCCTGCACGAAGCTGACACGGTCGCCGAAGCCCCGGCACCAGTTCGCCAGGTCAATGGTGATGTCGTGGATGTCGAAGCGCCCGGCGATGTAGCCGTAGGCTTCGGTCTGCAGGTAGTGGTAGGGGTGGCGGTCCACCAGCGTGATGCGGAAGCGCGGGTCGCCGACGAGATGCTCGACGGCCCGCAGACCGCCGTAGCCGCCGCCGAGAATGACGATGTGTTCTTGCTGCATGTATTATCCTTTTTTGACCAGAAGTCCCGCCGCGACGATCATGGCGATGCCCAGCCAGACGGCGGCGTCGGGGAAGCCGTCGCCGAGCATGATGCCGAAACCGACGGCGAAGGGGATGTTCGTGTAGCTCACCGCCCCGATGATCCCCGCTTTGCTGAAACTGTACGCTTTGGTGAGCAGCCACTGCGAGAGGGTGGAGATAAGGGCCATGAAAGCGATCAGCGCCCACACCTTCGGCGATGTCGGCCAGAAGAACGCGGGAAAGAGAAAGGCAAGGGCGTCCGGCGCGTTGACGAAGGGGGCGAGGGCGAAGAGCACCAGCGGCGCGAGGGTGCCTACCCCCATGAATGAGAGGACGATGACGCGGGTGTCGTAGACGTGGCGGATCGTCTTGATGGTCGCGTAGGCGGAGGCGGCGAAGAAACCGCCGAGCAGCCCGAGGAAGTGTTCGTACCCCATCAGCATCCCCGTCGGCTTGGAGATGAAGAGGACGCCGGCAAAGCCGATAACGAGCGCCGCGACGGCGTAGCGGCTGAGGTGCTCCTTCATCAGGAAAAAGGCGAGTACGGAGACGAAGAGCGGGGAGGTCTTGTTGAGCGTGATCGCTTCGCCCAGCGGGATGACGGTGATCGTATAGAAAAAGAGGATCATCGCACTGAAGCCGAAGAAGCCGCGAAGCAGCAGCAGGTGCAGTTTGCCGCCGGGCAGTGCGGGCGGGGTGTGGCGCAGCATCGCGAGGATGATGACGACCCCGATGAGGTTCCGGAAAAAGACGATCTCCAGCGCGCTCAGGTCGTCGCCGAGCAGCTTGGCGACGGCCCCGTTGAGGGCGGAGATGAGGGCGCTGAGCAGCATGAAGAGCACGCCGCGGTCGGTCTGGGAGAGAAACTTTTTCACGCTGGGAAGACTTTTTTGGCGGAAGTATACTCTATTTGGCCGGGCACGCGGACGCCGCAGTGGCTATTCTGAAGGCAGGCTTGATCCTGCCGCTAACCCGAATTCCTTTTCATTCCTTTACCTGGATAAGTTATGATAATAAAAGTGAGCTCGGAAAAAGGAGAAAATCATGGCATTCGAACTGATGAAACTGCCGTACGAAGCGACGGCGCTGGAACCCAATATCTCTGCCGAAACGGTGTCTTTCCATTACGGGAAACACCATGCCGGCTATGTTGCAAAACTCAACGCGCTGATCAACGCGACGATCTTTGCACATGTCCCGTTGCTCAAGATCATCCGCGAGGCAGAAGGCGCAACCTTCAACAACGCCGCCCAGGTCTTCAACCACGACTTCTACTGGCTGGGCCTGTCTCCCGGGGGCACAGAGCCGTCGGCGGAGCTCGCCGAGATGATCGAGCGCGACTTCGGGTCGATGGAGGAGTTCAAAGGGGCCTTCCTCGCCGCGGCGGCAGGGCTGTTCGGGTCGGGCTGGACCTGGCTGGTACTGAGCGCCGAGAACACCCTGGTGATCGAGACGACCTCCAACGCCGATACGCCCGTACGCTACGGACGGCGGCCGCTGCTGGTCTGCGACGTCTGGGAACACGCCTATTACATCGACCGCCGAAACGCCCGGCCGGAGTACCTGGAGCAGTGGTGGCAGCTGATCAACTGGCGTTTCGTTTCCGATAACCTTGCCGCGGAGGAGAATGATCCCATCGCCGGCTACAGCCAGCCCTGCAACGACAACACCGAGGTGTGCGACTACGTCGATACGATGCAGGCAAACGAAACGACCGCCACGTAAACAGGCGTGACGGCCTCCACGACAACGCTTTTGAGAAAGGAGGAGGCCATGACTTCGCGTGAACTTGCGGCGTATGACGGCCGTGACGGAAGGCCCGCCTATGTTGCCTATAAAGGGAAGGTCTACGACGTCTCCGAGAGCCCGATGTGGGCGGAGGGGAACCACCAGGGGATGCACCGGGCGGGGAGGGACCTCACGCCCATGCTCGAGGGCGCCCCGCACGGCGAAGAGGTGTTTGAACGCTACAGTGTCGTCGGCACCCTGGAAGCGGAGCCGGAGCAGACGGCCCGGGCCGATGCGCCGCCGCCGGACCCGAACAAGGAGCGCCGCCGCCGCTGGCAGGCGCTCTACCGACGCTACCACCCCCATCCCATGACCGTCCATTTCCCCATTGCCCTTCATCTCTTTGCTTCGCTGATGGATCTGCTCTTTTTCGCCGCACCGACCGCGTTGTATGCCGCCGCCGTTTTCTATACTTTCCTGGCGGCGACGGTGATGGGTGCGGTCGCGATGGTCCCCGGGCTGATCAGCTGGCGGATCAATTACGGCGGGACCTGGCGCCGCCCCTTTGCCGTCAAGATCATTCTTTCTACCCTGATGTTGCTGGCGGGGGTCGTAGCGATCGTGCTCTATATGGAGGAGCCGGGTATCGTCTACACCTGGCGGGCGGAGAGCATCGCCTACCATGCGATCGTTTTGCTGACGGGCGCGGGGGTCATCGTGCTGGGCTACTACGGCGGCAAGATCACCTGGGGCGAGAGCATGCCCTATCCTCAGGCGCAAACAGATTCTGCATCCGCTTTCAAGGCGGTATCCGAATCTGCGCCTTCGCCGGGCACGGACGCGAAGCTCTCTTCGGCAGGGCGGTATGAGGTCCCTTTTGCCGCAGAGGCTTCCCTGCCGCCGTTTCAGCGGTCTGAGTCGGGAGAGCCTGCCCCGTCCGGGGCTGCGCAGAGTCTCTCTATCCTGATCGGCGGGGCGGCGGGTATGGGGATTGACACCATGGAGAAGCTGCTCAGTGACGCCTTTGTCCGCAGCGGCTACTACGTCTATTCGAGCAAGGAGTTCATGTCCCGGGTCCGCGGGGGGAGCAATACGACCCTGATCCGCATTGCCGATGCGCCGCAGGAGGCACCCTGTTGGGAGGTGGACCTCTTCATCGCGCTTGACGCCCTGGCGCTGACGCATGCGGCGCCGCGCCTGACCGCACGGACGGTCGTACTGGCCGACGAGCGATTTGCGGCGGAGGCGGCCGGCGCGATCGCCGTTGCCATGCAGCGCGAGGCGCAGCGGCTGGGCGATCCGCGCTACGCCAACACCTATGCCGCCGGGCTGGTCTACGGGATGCTCGGTCTGGAGACGCCCCCCTTGATGGAGAGCGTGGAGGCGCGTTTCGGCGGGGACAGGGGGAACCTTGACGCGGTGCAGGCCGGTGCCGAAGCGGGCCGGAACCTTCAGCATCCTCCGCTGCCGCCGCTGCCTCATCCCCATCCCGAAGGGGCTGCCGCGCTCCACCTGATGGACGGCACGACCGCCTGCGGCTTCGGGTTTCTCGCCGGGGGATGCAACTTTGTCGCCTCCTACCCTATGTCCCCCTCTACGGGGGTGCTGAATTTTATGGCGGGGATGTCCAAACGCTTCGAGATCGCTGTGGAGCAGAGCGAGGACGAGATCGCCTCGATCCACCTCGTGATGGGGGCGTGGTACGCCGGGGCGCGGGCGCTCACGACGACGTCGGGGGGCGGGTTCGCGCTGATGGGCGAGGGGATCAGCCTCTCGGGCATCACGGAGACCCCCGCCGTCGTCTACCTGGCCCAGCGGCCCGGCCCGGCGACGGGGCTGCCGACCCGCAGCGAGCAGGGCGACCTGAACCTGGCGCTGCATTCGGGGCACGGCCCCTTTCCGCGGATCATCCTTGCCCCCGGTTCGCTGCATGAATGCGTCGAGCTGGGCCACCTCGCCTTTGAACTGGCCGACCGGTGGCAGGTGCCCGTGATCGTGCTGAGCGACCAGTACCTCGCCGATACGATGGCGATGACGGGCGATATCGATTTTTCCGACTTTGAACAGCGCCGCTACATCGCACCGGCATCCGAAACATACCACCGCTATGCCGATACCCCTTCAGGCGTCAGCCCCCGGGCCGTTCCGGGCGGCGGCGAGGGGCTGGTCTGCAGCGACGGTCACGAACACGATGCAAGGGGGCAGATCACCGAGGATTTCCGCGTCCGCGAGGCGATGGTTGCCAAGCGTGCCCGAAAGGCCGAAGGAATCGTGGCCGAGGCGTGGGCGCCGGAAGTGCGCGGTGCGGGGAGCATCGCGGTGATCGGCTGGGGTTCGAGCCGCGGTGCGATTGCCGAGGCCCTGGCGCACCTGGGCGACGACCGGACCTGCCAGGTCCACTTCGCATGGGTACATCCGCTCGACCCCGAACAGCTGGCCTTCCTGCAAACGTATGAATACCGCATCGTCGTCGAAAACAATGCCGACGGTGCCTTTGCGGAGCAGCTGGCGCTGCACGGCGTCGGGGCCGACCGGCGGATCCTGCAGAGCAACGGCTTCGCCTATTTCGCCGATCAGCTGGCAGGACAACTTGCTGCCGTGCTAAAGGAGCTCTCATGAAACCGTTTGAACGCGAAAACGTCGATATCGGCTGGTGCCCGGGGTGCGGGAACTTCGGCATCCTCACGCTGATCCGCAAGGTGCTGGACGATCTCGGGGCCGAAGGGCGCAGCGTCGTCATCGTCTCGGGCATCGGCCAGGCGGCGAAGACGCCCTATTATGTCGACGTCAATATGTTCGGGGTGCTGCACGGGCGGGCCGTGCCCGTCGCGACGGCCGTCAAGGCGGCCAACCCCGAACTGACCGTCGTGGCAGAGGGGGGCGACGGCGATATGTACGGGGAGGGGGGAAATCACTTCCTGCATGCCGTCCGCCGCAACGTCGATATCGTGCATATCGTCCATAACAATATGATCTACGGGCTGACCAAAGGGCAGGCGTCGCCGACGAGCCAGAGAGGGATGGAAACGAAGGTGCAGGTCGACGGGGTCGGCAACGAGCCCTTTAACCCCCTGGCCGTGGCGCTGGCGCTGCGGGCGGGATTCGTCTCCCGGGTCAATATCGGGAATCCCGAGCATGCCAAAAGCGTCCTCAGGGCCGCATTCCTGCACCGCGGTTACGCCCTGGTCGACATCTTTCAGCCCTGCGTGACGTTCAACAAGATCAACACCTTCGGCTGGTTCAAAGAACATACCTATGAGCTGGACGCCTCCCATGACACGGCCGATCCCGGCGCGGCGATGGCGCGGGCGATGGAGAGCGGGCCGTTCCCGCTGGGGATTTTTTACCGCCGGGAAACGGAGACGTTCGAGGAACGCGTCCGCCACGGGCAGCGGCGGCCGCTCTACCTCGCAACGCATGACGCCGCGCACATCCAGGCGCTCTTTGACGCCTACTGAGGCTATTCGAGTTCCGGGGCGCTCCCGCTCTTCCTGACGATGTAGATGAAGTAGGAGAAGACAAAGAAGAGCAGGGCGAGCGCCCCGATCAGTGTTGCGGCGTAGGGGAGGTCGTGGTAGTTGGAGATGGAGATCTTGAACACGACGAGCAGCGCCTCGATCATCAGGGCGATGAGAATGGAGACGGAAAAGTTGAGCAGGGTCTTCACCTTGATCCCCTCGTGGACTTTCTGCGTTTTGGGCATGACCTCCTGGTCGACGATCGTTTTGCCCAGGTCATAAACGGCCAGGCCAAGGGTCAGGGCGATGACGGGTTTGAAGAACATCTCCAGCGAGAGCTCCTCCTCGATGATGAGGTAGTGGCCGAAACTGAAAAGCCCGTAGAGGACGACAAAGATTCCCAGCAGTAGCAGGCCCCCGCCGATGATGCCGTAGAGGGTACGGTGGGTCAGCTTGAGGGCGCCGTTGTTCTCGATCAGCATGAAACGTTCGAGAAGGTTGCGCAGCTGGAAATCGAGCAGGATGTAGCCGCCCTTGGCCGTCTTGTAGACGACGGTGATGCACAGATGGCCCGTCGTGGTGGAGAGGTAGGGCTCGTGAAAGTAGTAGTCGCCGGTGAGTCTGCTCTCGTCGATGAGATAGCTGCGGTCTGCGCCGACGGCTGACGAATCCTTTTTGTGGCGGCTGTGGTTGGCGGAGGTCTGGGCGAACCCTTCGTCGGTTTCATAGGCCAGCTCCAGGCTCGGGAAGACGGCAAAAATGTGTTTGACGTTTTTTTCCGTCAGATGGACAAGTCCGATCCGCTGGATGGACGCGAGGATGAATTTCTGGATAAGGTCGGCATTTTCTTCGTAGATGGATACTAGGTTTTGCATGGAAACTCCTTCGTAAAATAGGCATATTCTCTTCCCCGGCACCACTGCGCCGGGAAGCGGGAAAAGGAGAAAAATAAAATGGCTGGTGTCAAATCGTATGTACGCCGGGCATTGTAGATGAGTTTTCATGCAAAGTCTATGCTTTAATGATGAATATTTCATCACTTATGGTGGGTAAAAGGGCGTCAGTTCAGGGAGCGGGAGAGGTCGGCCAGGATACCGCGAGCGTACCAGTAGGTCACGGCGGCGGCAGTGATGACGACGCCGCCGATGCCGAGCCAGACGGCGAGGGCCGAGGGGGCAAGACGGGCGAGTATCCAAAGCACGATCAGCGGCGCGACGACCTGCCTGGCAAGGCTGATATAGAAGATGAACGCGGGCCGTTTGACCCCCTGGAGCATGGCGACATAGGTGAAGATGACGACGAAGGGGTAGATCAGGAAGGCTTCGACGCGCAGGTAGAGCGCCCCTTCGTCAATGACGCCAGGGATGTCGCTGAAAACACCCATCACCGTTTCGGCACCGGTAAAGAGTATGATACCGCCGATGAGGGCGACGACGGCGCCGTAGAAGAGGGAACGGCCGACCGTCTCGCCGATGCGTTCGAAACGGCGGGCGCCGCTGTTCTGGGCGACGATGGCGAGCACGGCGACGTTGAGCCCGACGGCG
Organism: Sulfurimonas sp. HSL-1656; assembly: GCF_039645585.1. Taxonomy (NCBI): domain Bacteria; kingdom Pseudomonadati; phylum Campylobacterota; class Epsilonproteobacteria; order Campylobacterales; family Sulfurimonadaceae; genus Thiomicrolovo; species Thiomicrolovo subterrani. The sequence goes on along the minus strand of NZ_CP147915.1, from coordinate 1,814,111 downwards.
GGCATCAGGATGATCTGTTCGATACGCATGCCCACCCCGTAGGCCGCGACGACCTCCTGACCGTAGGGCGCGGCAAAATAGGTGATGATGTAGATGCCCGCGGCCATCAGTGCCAGGTTCGCACTGGGAGGGATCCCCTGCCGGATCAGCTCGCCCAATGCCGACGGATCGAAACGGAAGGGGGTGTTAGCGCGGTAGACGGGTTTGGTTTTGAGGCGGTAAAAGAGGTAGGCGGCGCTCATGGATTCGATGATCACCGTCGCCAGAGCGATGCCCGAGACGCCCATCGGCGCCACACCGAACCCGCCGCGCACGAACCAGGCGTCGAGCGCGACGTTGATCACGGCGGCGGCCATGAGCACGTTGCGGAAGGAGACGGTGTCCCCGACGGCATTGAGCAGGGCATTGAGAAAGAAGGTGAAGACGAAGAGTCCCGTCCCGGCGATGATGACATTAATGTAGGCCAGCGCTTCGGCTAGGTAGGCGTCGCGGGCCCCGAGCGAGGCCATCAGTGCCGGGGCGGCGGCAAAGCCTGCGGCCGTCAGCGTCAGCGCGAGCAGGGCGCCGAAGAGGAGCGCATTGCCGGCGAGGTGGCGGGCCGTTTCCGGTTCGCCCGCCCCCAGCGCATTGCCGACGAGGGCCGTCACCGCCTCGCTCATCCCTTCGGCAAGGGAGATGATGATGAAGAAGATCGGAAAGGAGAGGGAGAGTGCCGCCAGGGCCTGGGTCGAGATCGTCCCGGCGAAGTAGGTGTCGGTAATGTTAAAAAGGGTATGAAAAAAAAAGCCGATACAGGCAGGTACGGCCAAGGTCCTGATGTGCGTTTTGATATTGCCGCGGGTGAGATCAAGCTGCATGCATTACCGTCCGGGTTTTTGTCTATAGTATAGAGCCCCTTGCTTCGTCTTAGGATACCGTTACGGGAGGCGTACACTTTTTAAGCAGGGGGCAAGGCAACTTCTTCTAGTATTCCGTTATGTTTTTTAGGATATAACACTTTTGTCGCGTTTTGTCGCATTTTTGAGTGCTTATCCGCCTTTTTTAAGCATATTGGAAGGAATGTTCGTTGCAGGTACCGTTATGTTTATGAAAATATAACGAATGTGCAAGCGCACCAGATAAGGAGATTCATTGAAGACGATCGGATGGATAAGTGCCGCAGCAGCGGGGATGTTGAGTGTATCGGTGTATGCCGCGGAAGCGGTCCTGCCGAAGCAGGCGCTCAATGCGAACTATACGCTGGTACATAACGACGTGCCGGGGACGGCCGGGCACTTCTCGGAAATGTTCAGCGGCGGGGTCTTCTACGGCCGGCTGCGTTCAAACACCTTCTACTACCAGTGGGAAGACGAGAGTGCGAAGCAGGACAATCATATTATCTCGGCCCTTGGCGGTTCGCTGGTCTATAACAGTGCGACCTTCGGCGGTTTCGATTTCGGGATGGGCCTTTACTACTCCCAGGCCTTTTTCGACAACAACGACGACCCGATCGGCACGATCAAACCGGGCAAGGATCTCCTCAGCCGCTACGATTACGCCAATACGGGGAACAAGGGGATGGGTGTCGTAGGCCAGGCCTACATCGCCTACAGCGGCATTCCCAAAATGCGCATCGCCGTCGGCCGTCAGCTGGTGGAGACCTTCTACACCAAATCCAACGACACGAAAATGATCCCGAACACCTTCGACGGTATCGTCATCGATACGACGGCGGTGCCGGCAACGGCGGTGCGGATAGCCTACCTTGCCGAACAGAAACTGCGCGACCATACGCAGGCGCACTCGGTCCTCATGTACGGGGATGCGAACAGCAGCAGTTCGGAGCATCCGGAGTGGAGTGAAAACGATGACTCCGCGATGCACAAGGGGCTCACTTACACGGCACTCAAAGCCGCCGGCAAACCGACGGATGCACCGCTGATCACGGGGGACCTGCACAATACGGCCATCCCCAACCTGAAACTCGACGCCTCCTTCTACATCGTCCCGGAACTCGTCAGCGAGCTCATGGCGGAAGCGAACTACAAGATCAGCCTCGGCAGCGTGTCGCTGACACCGGGGGTCCGCTATATCCAGCAGTTTGACAACGGTGCCGGAAAGGTCGGCGGCGCGGCGTACAGCGGCAAACTCGCAGGCCAGAGCGGTGCAGCCGGCGGCTATGACGAGGCCGACTCCCTCGACGCGCAGATGCTCGCCGCCCGGCTCGTGGCGCAGATGGGCAAGTATAAACTCAACTTCGGCTATACCCAGGTCTTTGACGAAGCGGACCTGATCACCCCGTGGCGGGGCTTCCCGACGGCGGGCTATACCCGTTCAATGGCCCGCTACAACTGGATGGCGAATACGAAGAGCTACCGCGTCGAACTGCAGCGCGCCGCCAACAAAACCGGCGTCTTCACCGACATTTTCGTCCAGGCATCCATCCTCCATACCGATGCGGACGAGTCGAAGGGGTACTATGACGAGAACTACTATTACCTCGGCTTTGTCCAGAACCTGCCGATGCTCTCCGACCTGCAGTGGCGACTGCGCCTGGGCTACAACGACACCGAGAAAACGGATGCCGACAGCCTGGATGCCCGTTTCGAGATCAACTACCTCTTCTAAAGGAGCGGAGGATGATGATCAGTGCGCGTAACCAGATCGATGCCGATGTCGTCTCGGTGTGCCGGGACGGGGTCAGTGCTCTGCTGGAGCTCAAAACAGTCCAGGGGACGCATCTGTTCGCTTCGATCACCGGGAATGCCTCTGAGGCCCTCTCCGTCAGGGAGGGGGACCGGGTCATCGCTTTTTTCAAGGATTCGCACGTGCTGGTAGCGACCGGGTGGGTCATCCCCATCAGTGCCCGCAACCGGCTCGAAGGGGTCGTCGAAAGCATCCACCGCGGCGTCGTCAATGCGGAAGTCAGGATCCGGCTCGGCGGCGGGGACCGCATCAGCGCGACCGTGACCGACGACGCCGTTTCCAACCTGGCCCTGCAGCCGGGGATGCCCGTTGTCGCGATCGTCAAAGCCTCGGACATGATGATCGCCAAACCTGTCCGATAAAAAGAAGGAACAAAAAATGAAAATCAGTGCCAGAAACCAGATCGACGCGGAGGTACTTTCCGTCAACAGAGGGGCGGTCAACGCCAAGGTGGCGCTGCGCGCGCCCAAAGGGACGCTGCTCAGTGCCATCGTGACGATCGAAAGCGTCGAAAGCCTCGGGCTGACCGAAGGGGATGCCGTCCGTGCCTTCTTCAAAGCGTCGCACGTGCTGATCGCGACGGGGGGGATTCCGAACATCAGTGCCCGCAATAAACTGCCGGGCCGTGTCGAAACCGTGATTCAGGGTGCGGTGAATACGGAGCTGATCATCCGCCTGGAGAGCGGTGATCTGCTCACCGCCATCATCACCAACGAATCGATGGCCGAACTGGGCATCGACAAAAACAGTGACGTCATCGCCATCGTCAAAGCCAGCGACGTTATGATCGCGAAATAAAGGAACCAAACAAGATGAAAAAGACACTTCTCAGCCTGCTCTTCAGCCTCTCCGCCTTTGCCGGCGAGATCAACATCGCCGTCGCGGCGAACGTCAGCTACGCCATCGATGAACTCAAAGCAGTCTTCGCGAAACAGTACCCGGATACCAAGGTCCAGGTCACGTTGGGCAGCAGCGGCAAGCTGACGGCACAGATCAAGAACGGTGCCCCTTTCGGCCTTTTCATGGCCGCGAACATGAAGTTCCCCGCATCGCTTTATGCCGACGGCATCGCCACGACGAAACCGCTGGTTTACGCGCAGGGCGCATTGGCGTACCTCAGCGCGAAACCGATGGACTTCTCCAAAGGGATCGCCCTGGTGGCGGACAAATCCGTGACCAAGATCGCCATCGCCAACCCGAAGACGGCCCCCTACGGTGCCGCCGCGGTCGAAGCGATGAAAAAAGGGGGCGTCTATGATGCCGTCAAGCCGAAGTTCGTCTATGCAGAGTCGATTTCCCAGACCGTGACCTACGCCTTGACGGCGGCGGACATCGGTTTCATCGCGAAATCTTCCCTTTACAGCCCGAAAATGGCACAATACAAGGAAAACGTTAACTGGACGAGTGTCGATCCGGCACTCTACACGCCGATCAAACAGGGGATTGTTTTGCTCAAACATGCGGGAGAGAGCGCGGAATACAAAGCGTTCTACGACTTTATACTCAGCGACGAAGCCAAAGCGATTCTGCGCAACTACGGATACCTCGTCGAGTGAACCGGATCGAAGCCTACATCACCAGGATCGAATGCCGGGACAATATCACCGTCGTGTCGTTCAATGCGGACGGCCAGCCCATGCGGATGATGGCCCTGGGGCTGACAAGCCCCATTGCCGTCGGTACGCGGGTCATTCTCGGGGCCAAGGCATCCCATGTCGCCCTGGCCAAGAAACTGGAAGGAAACCTCTCCATCTCCAACCGCCTCGAAGCGGTGATCGAAACGGTTGAGACGGGGGCGCTGCTGTGCAGCGTAACGCTCCGTGTCGGCCCGGCGCGGATGGAGAGCATCATTACCCGCGATTCCGCCGAGACGATGGCGCTGCATGAGGGCGACAGCGTCACGGCGCTGATCAAGGCAAGCGATCTCTCCATCCTTGAGATCGTTAAAGAAGGAGACGTATGAACCGGTTGTCCGATCCGGAACTCTGGGAGTACATCAGGGGGGACCTCCCCTATTTCGACCTGACGACCCATCTGCTGGCACTGCCGCCGCAGCAAGGAACGCTGAAGGTGCTGACGCGCGACGAGGTCGTCGCGGCCTGTACCGAAGAGGCGGTGCGCATCGGCGAGCTTCTGGGCTGCGAGGCCTACAGCGCCTTTCCGTCCGGGCGCGTTGCCGAGCCAGGCAGCGTGCTCCTGGAGCTGCACGGCGATCACGAGGCGCTGCACGGCGCGTGGCGGCTCTGCCAGATTCTGCTTGAATACGCCTGCGGCATGGCGACGCGTGCGCGGACGATGCTTACCAAAGCGCGCGCGGTCAACCCGCACTGCGAACTGCTCGTGACCCGCAAAAGTTTCCCCTTCGCCAAACGCTTTGCCGTCCGGGCCCTGATGTGCGGCGGCGCGATGCCGCACCGGCTCGGCCTCTCGGAGACGGTCCTCGTCTTCGAACAGCACCGCTCGCTCTACAAAGACAGCGCCGCGTTCGAGGACGCGCTGCGGGAGCTCAAGCAGCGCTGCGTCGAGAAGAAGCTGACGGTGGAGTCCGAATCGCTCGACGATGCCAAACGGATGCTCTCCCTCGGTGCGGACGTGATCCAGATGGATAAGTGCGGCCCGGATACCCTGCGCGAGCTCGTCGCATACAAGCGCGAGCATCATCCCGCCGCGACGATCCTGGCGGCCGGGGGGATCAACCCCTCCAACGTGGCCGATTACGCCGCATCGGGTGTAGAGGGGGTCGTCACCAGCAGCCCCTACCAGGCGGGCATGGCCGACCTGACGGCACGGTGGGAGACTGATGGAAGCAATTGATTTCGGCCCTTTCCTGCTGTCGTTCAAACTGGCGGCACTGACGACGCTGATACTGTTTATCGTCGCACTTCCGGTCTCATGGTGGCTGTCGCAGACGGTGTGCCGCTGCAAGCCCTTTGTCGAGGCGGTCACCTCCCTGCCGATCGTCCTGCCGCCGTCGGTGCTCGGGTTTTACATTCTCTACGCGCTCTCGTACAACTCGCCGGTTGGGGCCTTTTTCGAGCAGACCTTCGGCATCAAACTCGTGTTCAATTTTACGGGGCTTGTCATCGCCAGCGTCTTCTACTCTTTCCCCTTTATGGTGCAGCCGCTGCAAAGCGGCTTTGAAGCGCTGAACAAGAACATGCTGGAGGCCTCCTACATCAGCGGGAAGGGAAGAGCGGAGACCCTGCTACGTGTGGCGCTGCCCAACATCAAACCGGCCCTGATGACGGCGCTTATTGTCACCTTTGCGCATACCGTCGGCGAATTTGGGGTCGTCCTGATGGTCGGGGGCTCCATCCCCGGCGAGACGAAAGTCGCTTCGGTCGCCATCTATGAAATGGTCGAGGTGATGGATTATACGACGGCGCATATCTACAGCGCGATTATGGTGGCGCTGAGTTTCGTGGTGCTGTTGGGTGTCTACCTCTTCAACCAGCGCCAGAACCGCCGGATCGGGGTGGCGTGATGATTGAGCTGAACATCCACAAGATGCTGCAGGGCAGCGGCGGCGAGATGCCGCTGGATGTCGCACTCTCCATCCGGGAGAAGAGCTTCGTGGCGCTGGCGGGGTTGAGCGGCAGCGGGAAAACGACGCTGCTGCGGCTGCTGGCCGGGCTGGAGCGTGCCGACGGGGAGATCACCGTTTCGGGGGAGCGCTGGCTGGACAGGAAGGGGATGTTGCCGCCGCAAAAACGGGGGATCGGCTTCGTTTTCCAGGACTATGCGCTATTCCCCAATATGAGCGTGGAGCAGAACCTGCTGTACGTCAACAAGGACCGGGCGCATGCGGCGATCTTGCTGGAGATGACCGGCCTGCTGGAGCTGAAAAACCGCCTGCCGGGGACCCTCAGCGGCGGGCAGCAGCAGCGCGTCGCGCTCTGCCGCGCCCTGATGAACCGGCCGAAACTGCTGCTGATGGACGAACCGCTCTCCGCGCTCGACCCGGCGATGCGCCTGAAGCTGCAGCATGACATCCTTACCCTGCACAAGGCGTTCGGCACGACGACAGTGATGGTCAGCCACGACCCCAGCGAGATCTACCGCCTGGCCGAACGGGTCGTCGTGCTTGAGCACGGACGCATCGTCCACGACGGTACCCCAAGCGAAGTCCTGCTGCGTACCAGCGGCAGCCAGAAGTTCATCCTGGAAGGGGAGCTGCTCGACATTATCCGCGCCGACGTCATCTACATCGCCGTCGTCGCCATCGGGCAGCAGATTGTCGAAGTTGTCTGCGACAAAGAGGAGGCGGCACGCTTCGAGGTGGGACAGACGGTGCAGGTCAGCACCAAGGCTTTCGCCCCCTCCCTTCACCCCGCACGCAGTGGCGTTGGGCAGCTCTGACTTAGTGGTAAGCCCGGTCCAGGAAGTGCCCCCGCACGAGCCGCCCGTAGAGTAACTCGAAGAGAACGGAAATGGCGATAAAGCCGGCGAAGATCATGACGGCAGCGCTGTTTTCTTCCCAGGTGTGGTAGAGGAGCACGAGCAGCGCCCCCGCACTCAGCAGCAGGGCGAGCAGGTGCAGCAGGGGCTGACTGCCGATGGCCCGGGCCAGTTTCAGCGCCGCGGCATTGACGAGGGCGAAGATGAGGAGAAAACCGGCGCTGCCGATGATGGCGATCTCGGTCAGGTTGATCGTATTGGCGATGACGATCCCCAGGGCCATCGTGGCGAGGACACCGACAAAGGGTTCATTCCGCCGCTCTTTATCAAAGGCCTCGGGCAGGCGCCCCTCTTTGGCGAGGGTATACCCCAGGCGTGCATTCCCGTAGATGGTGGCATTGATGGCCGAAAACGTTGCCAGCAGCGCGGCGACGGCGACCAGAATGAAGCCGGTGTGTCCCAGTGCGGGTTCCGCCGCAACGGCCAGGGCGTAATCCTTGGCTTTTTCCAGGGCGGTTTCGGGAACGCTACTGACCGTGACGACCCCGATGAGGATATAGAGTACGATGACGATGAGGACGCTCCCTATCAAGGCGCGGGGAAGCGTGCGTTCGGGCGTTTTAATGTCGGCAGAGGCATTGGCGATCAGTTCGAACCCTTCATAGGCTACGAAGATGATCATGCCCGCGGCGATGATGGTCGGAAAGGCTCCCCAGTGCGAAGGGGAAAGCGGCGCGGCGTCAATATCGGGGATACTGGCAAGGATGATGAGTGCAAGCAGCAGCAGTTTCATCCCGACGATAAAGGTCTCCGAGCGGCTGACGAACGCGCTGCTGACGAGGTTGATCAGGGTCGGAAGGACGATGGCCAGGGAGATCAGGATATGATGGAGCAGGGCCGATTCGAGCGGAAAAAAAGTATGGGCGTAGGCGCCGAACGCGACGGCATAGAGCGCGATCGTCACCAGGTAGCTCAGCCAGAGCATCAGGTTGACGCTCCCTGACGCCAGGTTGTTCCCAAAGGCGCTGTCGATGTAGATGACCGTCCCGCCGGGTCCGGGAAAAGCGACGGCAAGCCGGGCGTAGGAGAAGGCGGTCATCAGGGCGATGACCCCGCCGAAGAGAAAAGCGAGCGGTGTGGCACCGTGCGACAGGGAGACGGCTTCACCGAGAACGGCAAAGATTCCTCCGCCGACCATCCCGCCGATGCCGATCGCGATCGCGCCGGCCAGTCCGATTGTCTTCGTCGTATTCGGCATCATATTGTTCATTTGAAATGGGGTTGACGGCCTGCCGTGAAAGAAAGGCAGCCGTTGCTGGCGTTAGCGCACGCGTTTTTTCGGCTGCGGTTCTGGCTCCGGCGTAAGGTCGACGGCGCTCTCCATATTGCCGGTACGGTACCGGATAATAAGACGGACGGGGGTGTCAGTAGGGGGAACGGGCATCTGCTTGTACCCCTCCATGACGATCAGTTCACTGAGCCGGTCGATGTTGCGACGGCTGGCGTGGTCAAGGACTCTGTAACTGTCGGCCGTGCCGTCACTGCGCAGCATGAATTCCACGACGTTGCTGTCGTGGATCTGCTGGGCGCCTACGGTCTGGATGGCCTGCGCCTTCATGAGCGCGACGATACGGGACTGGTTGTCGAGAATGTAATCCATCTGGCCTTTTGTCAGGGGAACCCCGATATAGAGGGCTTTGATATTCTGTCTGACATCGATCTCGGCCAACAGGGAAGCGGCGAGCAGAGAGAGGATAATGAGGTACTTCATGTAAACACTCCTTTGGCGCGAAACGTGCCGCCTGATAAAAATCGGTATTTCCCATTGTTACAGGTGTTTTCTTATGTTTAGCAAAATCTTTGCCAAATAAGAGAAAACGATGCATAAAATGTAATGTGTTCTGCAAAATGAAAAAGAAGCACTCTCCTGCTGTCTGCTGCAAGGAAACGAAACCCATTTTAATCCATCTTCTGCCATCCTACGGCTATGTACTGTATTTTTTGCCATCTCCCCGAAACGAGCGTGATCGACAGCAACGCGCTCGCCATCGCCTTTTACGACAAATACCCGGTGACGGCGCACCATACGCTCATTATCCCCCGGCGCCACGTCGCGGACTATTTTGAACTGACGCAGGAAGAAGTCGCGGCGATGCACGCATTGCTGCAGCGGCAACAAGTACGTTTGAAGGCATTGGACGGGACGATCAGCGGCTTCAACATCGGTATCAACGTCGGCGCCGATGCCGGCCAAACGATCTTTCACGTCCATATGCACCTGATCCCGCGCCGCCAAGGGGACCTGTCTGACCCCCGGGGCGGTGTACGCGGCGTGATCCCCCACAAACGGAAGTACTGACCGGCCGCACACTTTTGCAGCCGAAACACCCTCTGCGAATTTACAGTAATTAAATTACTCTTAAGAAAATAGCTCCTATACTGTACGCAGTCAACACACTAAAGGCGTGCGGCATGAAAAAGAGTGTAATGGATGCAAAAAAAGCCAGGCTCTTGGCATTGGCGTCGACGATGCTGGAGCAGAAGGGGTATCAGCAGTTGAAAGTGGCGGAACTGGCCAGAGCCGGATCCGTTTCCATCAGTACCGTCTATGCGATATTCGGCTCAAAAGAGGGGATCTACCTCGCCTACATCGAATCGAAGATCGCAGCACTCCTTGAAGCCATTGACGGTATTGCCGATGAAGACCCCGTCTTGCAGTTAAAACAGTATGCCGGCTTCATTTTCGGCACGCTGGAGCAGGGCCGGATTGTTTTGGAAGAGGGGGTGCGCAACAATCCGCTCTTTTTCAACGCCCTCAGCAACGAGTTCTCGCAGAGCGCCAAAAAAATCCACAGTTTCCTGACGGCATGTTTTGCAAAGATCAATCCCGGCCTGGAGAAGGAGCAGACCGACCTGCTCGTGTATATCTTCAGCGGTCAGCTGCACGGCTACATGCAGTACTGGGTAGTGGCAGGCGGAAATCCGCTGGCCCTCGCCGAGCAGTTGTGCGAGACCTTCATCTGCCAGACGAAAGGGTGTTATCCGTATGCGCAGGGTAAAGACGCGGAAGCAAAAGGGGGATCAGATGAAAACAGGATGTAGGCGTTGGGGCGCGGCGGCGCTGCTCCTGTTCCCCGCATGGGCGTTCGGTTTCAATGTGGGCATCGTCGCGGACCGTTACGATGAGGGATTCGCCCAGGACCGGGCGGCACTGGTGACGGAAGTGAAACAGCTCGCCCCTCACCCGTCAGAACTCCTTTTCCCGGAGACAATGCAGGTGGAAGGCGGGGGTGACACTGTCCGTACCGCTGCCGCGATCGAACGCCTGCAAAAGGATAAGAAGGTCGACATGATCGTTCTCCTCGGTACGCTGGCGGGGGAGGTCGCCCTCTCAAAGGGCGCCATGCAAAAGCCGACGGTGATCCCCTTTGCGGGAGGTGCCGGCCTGCGGGGGATCGCACCGGAAGGGGACGGGAGCGGTATCCGCAACGTCAACTTTGTCCTGGGCCATAGCACATTCGGTGCGGCACTGGAGCGCTACCGCGAAATCGTACCGTTCGAGCAGGCATCGCTGCTGGTCGATGCGCGCGTCCTTGCGCTCTTCCCGGAAATGGCGGCGCGTGCCGCGGAGCGCGCAAAAGCGCAGGGGGTCAGGCTCGCGGTGCTGCCGGTGGCCGCCGACGGGAGCTACAGTCTCGCCGAAGGGAGCGGGGCGGTGCTGCTGGCAGAGATGTCGGGGCTCGCTGCGGCAGCACGCACGGCGCTGATGGAAAACCTCCGCCGGGAGAAGCTTCCCATGTTCCCGCTCGGTTTCGAACCCGGGGTGGGCTCAGGCGTGCTGGCCGATCTCTTTGTCGCCGATGAGCGTCTGCGGCGTCTGCGGCGCACCGCCCTGAACATCGTGGCGATCGCCGGCGGAGAAGCGGCGGAGCGCCAGCGCGTCGCTTTTGAAGCGCAGAGCATGCTGCGCATCGATATGGCGGTCGCCCGCGCCCTGCAGATCTCGCCGCCGTTCCGTGTCCTGGCGCAGGCGCGCCTGCTGCACGAGTCGGCCGATGACGGTCAAACGATGGACCTGGTCGGTGTGGCGGAAACGGCGCTGAAGCAGAACCTCAATGTGATCGCCGGCAAACTGGGGGTCCGGGAAGGCGAAGAGAGCATCGACGAGGTACGTTCGGTCCTGCTGCCCCAATTGAGTGCCGAGCTGCTCTATACCCAGCGTAACGGCGACAACGTCTACGTCGAAGGGGGCTTCTACGCGGAGAAGAGTACGGACGGTGCGCTGAAGCTGCAGCAGATCCTCTTCTCGGAGAGGGCGCTGGCCAGGCTGGCGGTGCAACAATCGCTGCAGGAAGGGCGCAGGGCGCAGCAGCGCGGGCTGGAACTCGAGGTGGTCCGACAGGCGACCACGGCGTTTTTGCAGACGCACGTGGCCACAACACTTTTAGACATTCGCCGGGAGAACGAGCGGCTGATGCAGGCCAACCTTGCGATGGCAAGGCAGCGTGTCGATGCGGGGATGACGGACCTCTCCGACGTCTACCAGTGGGAGAGCGAGATCGCGGTGGCGACACAGGCGCGGCTGCGGGCCGAGGCCGATGTCGCCAGGGCGTATGAACAGCTCAACCGGATTCTGCACCGGCCTATCACCGACAGGTACGCATTGACGGAAGTGACCCTTGAGGATCCCGCCCTCGTGATCAGCGATAGCGGCCTGCTCGGACGCATCAGCAACGCCGTATCGTTCGAACGGCTCAACGCATTTTATGTCGCCGAGGCACAGAAGGTTTCGCCGGACCTGGATGCGGTCGAAGCGCAGCTTTCGGCGCAGCGCCGGCAGTACCGCTCCGACCGGCGGGCCTACTGGTCCCCGGATATCGCGCTGTACGGCGAAGTGACCCATGTCTTCGACGAGACCCGGACGCCGGGTGCAGCGTTCAGCCTAGAGGACGAAACCAACTGGATGGCGGGGGTGTCGCTCTCCCTCCCGCTGTTCGAGGGCGGGGGGCGCAGTGCCCGTGCCGCACGTTCAAGCTTGGGGGTCAGACGGCTGGAGGCGGACCGTCTCGAGCGGCTGTCGGCACTGGAGCAGCGGATCCGGGGGGACCTGCATACGCTGCGTGCCGGGTACCCGGCGATTGCACTGGCCCGGTCGGCGGCCGGGAGCGCGCGCAAAAGCTATAGGCTCGTGCGGGAGAATTACGCCCTGGGGAACCGGACACTGGCGGACCTGCTTGTCGCGCAGAACGCGGCACTCTCCGCCGATTTCGGTGCCGTGAACACCCGGTACCGTTTCCTCGTCGATCTGATGCAGCTGCAGTATGACGGCGGGCGTTTCGATTTTTTCATGAACGCGGAGGCGCGCAGGGATTTTATCGCCCGGCTGCGGCATGCGCTGGAAACCCCGGAAGCGTATTCGGTCAAAAAGGAAAGCTATGAATAACCCATTTTTCAAACGTGCGGGCATTGTCCTGCTGCTGGCCGTCACGGCCGGCGCACTTTACTTTACACTGCTCCGGCTGGAAGGGCCTTCCCTGCCGGAGACGATCGCGATGGGGAACGGGCGCATCGAGGCGACGATGGTCGACATTGAAACGAAACTGCCCGGAAGGCTCGCCGAGATCACCGTGCACGAGGGGGACATGGTCAAAAAAGGGGAGCTGCTGGCGGCGATGGACACGGCCGAGCTTGATGCCCGTTACGCCCAGGCGCTGGCGCAGGTGCGCCAGGCGGAGCAGCAGCGCAAACTCGCGCTTTCCGTGGTCAAGCAGCGCGAGAGCGAACGGACCCTTGCGCGCAAAAACCTTGAACGCTCCAAGAATCTCTATGTCAACAAGAACATCCCGCTGGTACAGCTTCAGCAGCACGAGTCGGCCCTGAATGTTACCGAAGCCGCCCTGGAGGCGGCGCGTGCACAGGTCGTCAGCGCTGATGCCGCCATCGATGCGGCGCGGGCGCAGGCGGATTCGATCAAGGCGAACCTTGACGAGAGCCGGCTCTATGCGCCCATCGACGGACGCGTCCTCTACCGGCTCCGCGAACCCGGTGAGATCATCGGCGGCGGCGGAAAGGTGTTGACGCTGCTGGACCTGACCGACGTCTATATGACGATTTTCCTGCCGACGGCGCAGGCGGGGCGCATCGACATCGGCAGCGAAGCGCGGATTGTCCTGGATGCGCGTCCGGATGTCGCGATCCCGGCCACGGTGACCTTCGTCTCCCCGCAGGCGCAGTTCACCCCCAAAGAGATCGAAACGCAGAGCGAGCGCGAAAAGCTGATGTTCCGGATCAAGGTGAAAGTCGACGAAGCCCTGCTGCGCCGCTACCTTGACCGGGTCAAGATCGGACTGCCGGGGAGTGCCTATGTGCGTACGGACACGCAGACGCCGTGGCCTGAGCGGCTGAACCGCCTGCCGGGGGATGATCCGACGCCATGAACAGTGTGGTCACCCTTGCAGAAATCTCTCACCGCTACGGCAAGACACAGGCGCTTGATAGCGTCAACCTGGAGATTCCGGCAGGCAAGATGGTCGGCTTTATCGGCCCCGACGGCGTGGGGAAATCGACGCTGCTGGGACTGATCTCCGGGGTCCGGCGCATCGAAGCGGGGCGCGTGGAGGTTTTCGGGGGTGACATGGCCGATGCACGCTACCGCGCATCGGTCTGCCCGCGCATTGCCTACATGCCGCAGGGGCTGGGCAAGAACCTCTATATGTCCCTGTCGGTGTATGAAAACGTCGAGTTCTTCGGCCGCCTGTTCGCCCAGGGTCGGGCGGAGCGTGAAGCGCGGATCGCTGAGCTGCTCGAGAGCACCGGGCTTGCCCCCTTCAAAGAACGCCCGGCCGGGAAGCTTTCGGGCGGGATGAAGCAGAAATTGGGGCTCTGCTGCGCCCTGATCCACGATCCGGACCTGCTGATCCTCGACGAACCGACGACGGGGGTCGACCCGCTGTCGCGACGGCAGTTCTGGGAGCTGATCGAACGCATCCGCTCCCACTGGGAGGGGATGAGCGTGATCATCGCCACGGCCTATATGGAGGAGGCGGAACGCTTCGACTGGCTGGTGGCGATGGACGAAGGGCAGGTGCTGGCAACGGGGACCCCCGATGCCTTGCGGAAGCAGACCGGTACGGAGACGCTTGATGAAGCCTTTATCCGCCTGCTGCCCGAGCGTAAACGCCGGGGGCATGAAATCCTCGTCGTCCCCCCGGGCAACTTTGCGGAGGCGGAAGATGCCATCGCCGCAGAGGGGCTGACGATGCGATTCGGCGATTTTACGGCGGTGGACCGTGTCAGTTTCCGGATCAAACGCGGCGAGATCTTCGGGTTTCTCGGTTCCAACGGCTGCGGAAAGACGACGACGATGAAGATGCTGACCGGACTGCTGCACCCCAGCGAGGGGGAGGCGTGGCTTTTCGGCGTCCGGAGTGAAAGCCACGATCTCGCGACGCGGAACAAAGTCGGCTACATGACCCAGTCTTTCTCGCTCTACGCGGAACTGACGGTCCGGCAGAACCTCGTGCTGCACGCCAAACTCTTTCACCTTCCCGCGCAGGAGGTCGAGACAAGGGTCGACGAGATGATCGAACGCTTCAAGCTCGAAGCGTACGAGCACAGCTACCCCGACGGGATGCCGCTGGGCATCAGGCAGCGCCTCTCCCTGGCCGTCGCCGTCGTGCACCGGCCGCAGATGCTCATCCTCGACGAACCGACCTCGGGCGTCGACCCCGTGTCGCGCGACAGCTTCTGGGAGCTGTTGATCGACCTTGCCCGTCACGACGGCGTTACGATCTTCATCTCCACCCACTTCATGAACGAGGGCGAACGCTGCGACCGCATCTCCTTGATGCACCAGGGCAGGGTCCTGGCCAGCGATACACCGGAATCGCTTATCCGCGCGCGGGGGAAGACGGGGCTCGAAGAGGCCTTTATCGATTACCTCGAGGAGGCGATCGGGGGGGAGGAGAAGGGGCAGAGCGCCGCGGAGCCGGCGTCGCACCGTGCCAGGACGCCGAACCGTTTCTTCAGCCCGCTGCGCCTTTTCGGTTACAGTTACCGCGAAACGCTCGAGCTGCTGCGCGACCCGGTCCGGCTCACTTTCGCCGTGTTCGGGACCGTGCTGCTGATGCTTACCCTGGGGTTCGGGATCACGATGGACGTCGAGGACCTCCACTTTGCCGTACTCGACCGGGACCATAGCCCCCAGAGCCGCGACTACGTCCAGAGCCTGGCGGGGTCGCGCTATTTCCTGGAGCAGCCGCCGCTGCAGTCGCAGGCGGACCTGGACCGGCGCATGCGCAGCGGGGAGGTCGCCGTCGCCCTCGAGATCCCGCCGGGCTTCGGCAGGGATGTGACGCGGGGGCAGCAGACGCAGATCGGGGTCTGGATCGACGGGGCGATGCCGTTCCGCGCCGAAACGATCCTGGGCTACATCCGCGGGATGCACTACGACTACCTTACGGAGCTGACACGCCGGACGCTGGGCTATGTTCCCGCGCTCTCACCTGTCGACATCGAGATGCGCTACCGCTACAACCAGGACTTCAAAAGTATCTTCGCGATGGTGCCCGCGATCATCCCGATCCTGCTGGTCTTCATCCCGTCGATCCTGATGGCGCTGAGCGTCGTGCGGGAGAAGGAGCTGGGTTCCATCACCAACTTCTACGCCACCCCGGTCACGCGCCTGGAGTTCCTGCTGGGCAAGCAGCTTCCCTACATCGTTGTCAGCATGGTCGGTTTTTTCGGCCTGGTCATGATCGCCGTATGGCTGTTCGGGGTCCCGCTCAAAGGGAGTATGATGACGCTGAGCCTGGGGGCGCTGCTTTTCGTGACGATCACGACGGGCCTCGGGCTGCTCATGTCCGCGTTTACCCGGACCCAGATCGCCGCTTTGGCGGCAACGGCCATTTTGACGCTGCTGCCGACCATCAGTTTCTCGGGGCTCAGCGAACCGGTCAGCTCCCTTGAAGGGGCGGGGCGTATTATCGGCGAGCTCTACCCGGCAACCTACTTCATCAACATCAGCCGCGGCGTCTTCAGCAAGGCGCTCACCTTCAGTGATCTCTCCCGGGACTTCGCGGCCCTGACGGCGGCGGTCATCATCATCACGCTGCTGAGTATCGCGGCGTTAAAGAAACAGGAGCAATAGATGAAAAAGCACCTGGTGAACATCTACCTTCTGGGGATCAAGGAGCTTCGCAGCCTGCTGCGGGACAAGATGATGCTCTTTCTGATCATCTACTCCTTTACCTTCGCCATCTACGTCAAGGCGACCTCCACCTCGACGGAGCTGGTCAAGGTCCCCGTGGCCTTCGTCGACGAAGACCGTTCGGCCCTCTCCATGCGGATCATGGACGCCTTCTACCTGCCCCGGTTTCTTCCGCCGGACCTGATCAGCGCCAAGGCCGCCGACGCGGGGATGGAAGAGGGGCTGTACACCTTCATCATCACGGTACCGCCCTCGTTCGAGAAGGAGCTGCTCCAGGGGAGGCATCCGACGCTGCAGGTCAACATCGACGCGACGCGGATGTCCCAGGCCGGTATCGGGGCGGGCTATATCCAGCAGATGGTCAACGACGAAGTCCGGGAGTTCCTCTACGGTCAAAGGAGATCGGCACCGCTGCCGGTCGAAGTCGTCACGCGCATGAAGTACAACCCCACGCTCGACAGCATCCGCTTCGGCAGCATCATGGAGGTGATCGGGCAGATATCGCTGCTCTCCATCATGCTCGCAGGGGCGGCGCTGATCCGCGAGCGCGAACACGGCACGCTGGAACACCTGATGGTCATGCCGCTGAATGCGGTGGAAATCATGCTCTCGAAGGTGTGGTCGATGGGCCTTGTCGTGCTTGCCGGTGTTACGTTCTCGATCGAGATCGTCGTGCAGCGCATCCTCTCCGTTCCCGTGGAAGGGTCGCTGACGCTCTTTTTGTTCGGATCGCTGCTGATGCTGTTCTCGACGACGTCGATGGGGATCTTTATGGGAACCGTTGCCCGGACGATGCCGCAGCTGGGGTTGATCATCATCCTTACGATCCTGCCGCTGCAGATCCTTTCGGGCGGGGTGACCCCTTTTGAAAGCATGCCGCAGGGGCTGCAGAACGTCATGCTGCTGATGCCGACGAGCCACTTCGTCAGCATGGCGCAGGCGGTGCTTTACCGCGGCGCGGGCATCGATATCGTCTGGCCGGAGTTGCTGGCCATCAGCGGGATCGGCGTCGTCTTTTTCCTGCTGGGGCTCTTTTTCTTCCGCCGTAGCCTGGCCACTGCTTCATGAGGGTGACGGTGCGTCTCATCATCGGGCTGCTGTCGGCGGGGCTGCTCCTGCCGCTCTTTGCAGAGAGCTGGTCGTTTTCAATTGACAACGATATGATTTTCGGGTCGGACGACAAATACACCGGCGGTTTCCAGGTCGGTTGGATGAGCGATGCACTGGATGCAAGTGAAAAGGGGAGTTTTCAATACGGCTACGTCAAGGGAATGAGCGATTTGCTGACGGCGGTGTTCCCCTTTGATCTCTCCGGTATGAAGCAAAACGGGGCCATCAGCCTCCAGGGGATCGCCATTACGCCTGAAGATACGAATGAGACCGAACCCGTCTACGATGACGTTCCCTATATGGGGTCGACGGCCCTGACCGCGTCGCTGTTCATCTGGAATGAGCATATCTTCCACGAGGTGCTGATGACGCTGGGGGTTATGGGACCCTCTTCGGGGGCCGAAAGTGTGCAGAAGGGCCTGCATAGGTTGTTGCGGATCGATGAACCGCAGGGGTGGGACAACCAGGTACCGGACCGGCTGCTGTTCCAGACAGGCTATGTGATGGGAACGCGCCAATACTCCGGCCGTGTCGCAGAGCGTTACACCTTCGAGTGGTTCAACAGCCTCTCGGTCAACGCGGGGAGCAGCTACGTCGGGGCGGGCGGGGGTACGGCCGTGCGCATCGGGGAGAATGTCCCCGAAAACTTCGTGACGATCAGCGGCATTATCAACCGTTCGCTGGCCCATCAGCTCAACCTGGAAACACGGAGGGGAAGGTGGGGATGGAGCTTTAACCTCGCACTTTTTGCCGATGTAGTCGGCTATTTTTACCTGCACGAGTACGCTAAGCAGCATGGGTACGATTTCGAGATGCCGACGACGCTCATCACGGGGCTGCTGGGGCTCGATCTCTATTACGAAAGGCTGCGGGCTTCGCTGGAGCTCTACCCCAGCCGTCCGATCGGGCAGTATGTCCGCTCCAACTATTTCGGACGTTTGAACCTGGTGTTACAGATACCCTAGGGAGCAGAACGGTTCTTCTACCAGCGGTAGTGCAGTGACAGTGCCATGTCGCTGCGGGAGAGGGCATCGACACTGACGGCGACCTTGTCCCGGTAGGCGGGCGTGATAAAGGCATCGTTGAAGAAACGCCCTATAAAGTGCCCCAGGGCAAAACCGGTAAGCACATCGGAAGGGTAATGCACACCTGCTTCCACCCGTGCCCATCCGGTCAAACCGGCGACACCGTATGCGGCCCCCATCCATGCCAGTTGCAGGCCTCTTGGAATCGGCATATGTCCAATATTCTGGGCGGCAAGTGTTGCCGCCACGGACGCCCCCGAGGTGTGCCCGGAGGGGAGACTCCGCTTATCGCTTTTATCGGGCCGCTCCCGGGCGAAACCGGCTTTCATCCAGTCCGTCACTTTCGCCGTTGACGTCATCGCAACCCATCCGACTCCCAAGCCCAGGGCCCTGTCCCCGAGGCCGCGCCATCCCTCCTGCGTCGGAACGGTGACGCCGGTCACGTAGTAGTTGATCTTGGAAGCCTCTTTCAGGGTGTCGCTGACATCAGAGGCATTCTCCGTACTGCCGAAGACCGGGGTCTGGTCGACGGCCCACTCAGAGACCCTCCGGTCGAAATTTTCAACCTGAAAGCAGAGCGCGGCTCCCAGCGGCGCCCATGTAAGGGGGTCGAGTGCTGCCTCCGCGGCAGCATGGCCGACGGCCTTCCATCCCGGCAGCAGCGTGGCATCACTTCCCCAGTTTCCCGACTTCGTGGCACAGCCGGAGAATAAAAAAATGGCAAATAATATTGGAATAACGGTGCGGGCATACGTGTATTTCATAACTGGCAGTATAACGCATCGTGTGCCAACGGGTGTGTGCATGGACAAGACAGCGGTGTTGAGCTAATGCCGCGGCAAAGCCGCGTAAAAGAGGCGGGAGCGGGTTACCGCTCCGCGTGAGGCCTAGTAGTGCATGATCTGCAGCCGCGGGCTGTCGGCGACCTCTTCGAACTTGTTGGCGAAGGTCCGGAAGGATTCGCTGTACTGTTTGCCCCCGGCGGGGTCGTTGATGCGCAGGAAGGTGTTGTCGACGCTTCCGTCGCCGTAGATCCCGCGGATGACCCGGGCGTGGATGGCCCATTTGTCGCCCGGTGCCTCGTCCGCGACGGCAATGAGCGGCCCGTAGTTTTCCAGCAGGGAGCGGATGCCGTTGGGCGTATAGCTCATCGGCGGCTCCCCTTTCATACCGCAGGCCGCCGCAAAGGCCTCATGCTCTGCGGCAGGGAGTCCCTGGTTGTTGTCGAACATCGTCCGGTAGGTGCTGCCGGCGCGGTCCATCGCCTCCTGGATGGTAAAGGACTGGTTGTTTTTCCACGAGAGCATCATCGTCGCGACCGTCGCCCAGCAGGTCATGGAAGAGGGCTGTGCAACGGTGGGGACGAGGCCCGGAACGGTGTAGTCGTAGGAGCTCTCTGTACTTCCGCCCGTTTTTGGCGTAGAGATGGCGACCGATTCGCTGCCGCGGTTGATGGTGATGTCTTTTTTGGCGTCGGCCGCTTTTTTGATCGCGTTTTGGACATCGTTTTCCTGGGTCAGTTTCTCGCTCTTCGTCGCTTCGCCCACCATGGAGCTCAGCGCGCTGTAGGAGAGTTTGTTTGCCTGATCTTTGCTGATCTGTTTGCCGTCCTCGGCCTTTTTGATCGTCTTGAGGGTTTTGTCGATATCTTTTTTCATCGCCTGCTGTTTGACGATGTCCGAGGCCATGCCGGCGAGGTCCGTGACGCTTTTCGAGGTTGTCTGCAGGGCCTGAAGCGCATTGGCCTGTGTGCCGGCGAGCCCCGTCATATCTTTGAAGATATCGCTCTTGCCCAGCAGGTTGTACGCGGCTGTGAGCCCCGTCGGATCGGGAGCCGCAGGCGCGGTCTGCATGGCGACGATGTTGGTCGGCAGGTCTTTGACCTGCAGGCTGCCGACGTCGCTGCGGCGGCTCTCCGTCGAGAGGGGGGAGATGGCCGTCGGCGTCGTGCCGCAGGGGGCATCTTCAAAGCGCCAGTGGCGGCTGTCGTCGATCTCTTCGCAGCTGTTGCAGCGTCCCATGACGGATTCGGCGTAGACCCCTTTGGTCGGGACGCTGATACGGAACGGGTCAGGTTTGGTCGTTGGTGCGTAGTACTCCATCAGGTCATCGATGCTTTTGAAAACGGGGTCGAGGCGTTCGCCGGGGATGACCTTGAGCACCAGGTTGTTGCCGACGACGCCGATGACCCGGTTCTCGACGACACTGGCGACGCTCTTGCCGTTCGTGTTGGGGGCGACATAGCCGTCAAGCAGGCCGAAGAGGCGGGCGGAATCCATTCCGGTCCAGATCGCCTTGTGGGACATCTCCAGGTGTTCGTTGAGGAACTGTACGAGCTGCTGTGCCGCCTCGCGGTCTTCGCGTCTCGGGTCGCGCTCCTCGCGGTCGGTCATCGGCGTATAGAGCAGCGCCGCGTCCGTGACGGTCCGGATAGTGAAGTCCGACCACTGGATCTCGCGGGTCGTGATGATGTCGTTGTTGATCCGGCTGTTATTGAGGATATAGGCGCTGAGGTGGTCCGTGCGGTAATGCAGGTAGGCCGAGCGCAGGAGGATCTTCGAGGAGGCTTTGACCGCCGTTTTGGCCCGGAAACGCAGGTGCGCGATCTTGCGCCGGGTAATGCCCGGCACGGTTTTGCTGGCGATGTTGATCTGCAGCGGCGCCCCCCTGCGGTAGGTGGAGAGCAGCGTATAGTCAAGGTCAAGCGGGATTTCGGTGCCGTCTTCGGCGATCGCGGCGATCTCGAGAGTGTCGATGAAGGAGCGGACGATATCCGGGGCGTAATCGGCTTCGAAGAGTGCGTCTTTTTCCGCCTCTGTCAGCGGCACTTCGCGGTAGGGGATGACCAGGTGGCCGATGTGCCACGGGAAGAAGTCGGCCAGGTCGATGTATTCGGTCGTGGTGGCCTCTTCGATGTCTTTGATGTAGGGACGCTTGAGCTCAAACGAGAGGCTGAAGTGGCCCGTGAAATCCCGGATGGTCTCGTCGGCATAGGCCCCGGAGGGGAAGTCCGAGTTGGCATAGTGGTTCTCGATCCGCTCGATGGCGTCGAAGCCGCGGCGCAGGGTCGCCCCGTAGACAGCACGGCGAAGGGTGTTCTTCCAGCGCAGGATCTTCTGATGGTCGAAGTGGCCCATGGGCAGCGGGACGAAGAGGCACTCCTGTACGTCGACGAGTTCCTGCTCGATGGCGTAGTGTTTGAGCACTTCGAAGTACTCGACGGTCATGGCGTGGCAGTGGTTGTTGTTCTTGATCACTTCCGTCTGGGCGGAGACCGTTTCGTTCTGCCCTACGGTCTGCACGACGGTGCTGCGCTGTCCCCGGACGGCGGAGGCGGATTGGGCCAGGTTGTCCTGCAGCCGGTTCAATGCACCCGAGGAGAGGTTGCGGGCCGAACTCTGGTGGGAGGTCGATTTCGATGAGGCCCCCGAGTGGGAGACGCCCCCGAAGATCCCGCCGGCGATCCCCCCGAAGAAACCGCCGATCCCGCCGCCGATCCCGGCGCTGGTAGAGCCGGTGCGGTTCGTGGAACTGGCGTAGATGTTCTCGGTCAGGGAGGAGTTGATGATCTCGCTGATGTCGCGGTCGCGGGAGAGGTTTGCCTGCAGCGATTCGGTCACGGTCTGCGCCTCCGAGCGTGCGGCACGCTCTTCGCGGTCCCAGTCGAGAATGGCGATCTGCTTCTCCTGGCAGGGAGCGAGGGGGAGACTGTAGAGCAGGTCGCCCAGGGAGTAGCCGTCGGCTTTCCACTTCTGCTTGAAATGGAGGATATGGCCGTGGGCTATAGTCGTATTCTCATAGATCGTCGGCGTGTCGTCCCAGTCGATGCTCGTTTCGACCGTCAGTTCGCGGCGTCCGGGGTGGTTGGTGATGTAGGCGCGCTCGATAGCCTCGATCCGGCTGATGGCACGGTAGATCTGCTGTTTGAGGTTCTGCAGGGTGTGTTTGACGCTGGCATAATGTTCGACGAAATAATCATCCTCGAGCGAGAGGGCAAACGCCGTTTTCCCGCCCGATGCGTAGAAGGCGTGGAACTCTTCGAGCAGCGCCATGAAGGCGACGATACTGTTGAGGAAGGTATCGTAGTTGGCGCGGATCATCAGGATCTCGCCGAGGGTGAAAACAGGCTTGTTGCGCAGGACCTCCTTGGTCTTCTCAAACTCCTGCATCAGGCAGCGTATACCCATGGTCTCTTTCTGCTCGGCCGGGGGGCAGGGCTCGAAGTTGATCGCGCTGCCTTCCCTGGCACGGGCGAGTTCGGTGACGATCCGGCGAAGGTAGCCCAGCAGCTCCTCCTGGTCCTGGGACTCCTCGGTCCCTTTGTCGACGGCGGCAATGAGCTTTTCGCCTTTTTTCTCCGTCAGGGCAATGGCTTCCGCATCGGCATAGGGGGCTGATACAAGGGTATCGAGTTCGGTAGCGAAGGTCTCGAACTGTTTCGCCAGCTTGGTGTTGGGCTTGACAAAGCCTGCATACTCGCGCAGATGCCCCAGGAGCGCCCGGACGGTGTTGCGGTTAAGCGTATCTTCCGCCTCCAGGGAGTCGCAGTACTCCTGGGCCACTTCCGCACCGTGTTTGCCGCAGTAGGCTGCGGCGACTTTGCGGTGCAGCGCTTCGAGTTTTTTGCGGCGGCGTTGCTGCTCCGCGAGCATTTTGAGCAGATTGCTGAAATCAAATCCGATGTTCTGTATCAGGTCGCTGCTTTTGAAGGCGAGCATTTTGGGACCGGCCGCGATCTTCAGTTTATAGACCGGTGTAGCAACGGCGTAATTTGAAGCGGCAGCGGCAGTACTGCCGGCCGTCGAGACCATGCGAAGGGCTGTCTCCGGTACCGTCTGTTCGGCCGGTTCCTCCTCTTCAACGCTGTAGTCCATGACGGAGAGGCTGGAAAAGGAGCTGCTGACCCTTCCCAGAAGCGTGAAGGCCCCGTCGGAGATCGTGAGGAGTTCGTCCCGCAGTTTCCTGGTTTCCGAGGAGGTGACCGTCAGGCCCCGAATCTCGGGCTCTGTAGTACGGACCGTGTGGTAGTAGCTGAACTCTTCGAGGGTGCGGTTCGGTACCGTAAAGTCGACACATTTCCCGCCGAGGTCCTGGGAGTAGGAGCCGGAGCCGGCGAGGGCGTCGCCGTCGGGCAGGGAGGGGTAAGCCTCGAGTTCGGCGAGGTTCTCCGGCAGTCCCGTGAGGTCGGAGACGAGGATGATCTCATGGGGGAGTTTCTTTTCACTGTCCAGGGCGATGGGAATGGGTTGACCTTCCAGGCCTGCAACGACCCCGTAGGCCTGCTGCCAGCTCAGGTTTTCGACTTTGCCCAGAAAATAGCCCTCTTTGTCGGTGACGGCCGCGAGGAGCGGTTGGTAGCTCGCACTGTCGTACGCTGCGTCCGGATCGTTGCTGACCATCAGGATGACCTGCAGGCCTGCTGCATTGCGTTCACCGGAGATATCGAGCAGTTTGCCGCGGACCTTACGGTGGGTGAGGGCTTCGGCTTCGGAGGTTTGGAAATCGATGACTTTGGGATCGATGGCGATCTGCATCGCGCCCGTATCGTCCACCGCGCTCTCATCGATGAATGCGGCATGCAGACTGCCGTAACTGTAGGAGTGCTTGCCCATCAGCTCCCCGTCGGGCGCATAGAGTTCGATCTGAACCATCTCATCGGAGAGCAGCTCTTTAAGGGGGATGAAGAACCGGAAACTGCCGTCTGCTTCAACATCGACGCGGTCTTTGCTGTAGACGGAGCGCCCCTGGATGAGCTGGACGTAGCTGACTTTCATGAAATGGCCGCTGTAGCGCTCCGCGGCGGCACTTCCGTCGGTGGGGACGAATAAACCGTTGACACTTTCCCGTTGCATATGGAATCCTTTTTCGCTGTTTCATTGGATGGGGGAGGTTGATCGGCAGGATGCCGCTGTAGCGGACCGGACCGACGCTGACTACACGCTTGACACAAAACTATACTAAAACTAACCTATCTAAACATTAAAGTATTCTATGTATAAATGGTGTTAAATAACTTTTTCTGTTGCATGGAGATGTGCGTACGGAGCGAAAGTTAGGCAGTTGCCCGGCAGATAATGGAAGTGATACCGTGTGGATATAGGGGAGGGATGAGGGGGCGCTGCAGCGGGGGTTATTTTGCCACGATCCCCCGCAGCAGGCGTCCGAGAATATCCGCCCCGGTGATAATCCGGGGTTCGGTTCCCCAGACGAGGATGATGTCCTCGTCGATGACATCGTCCTCCATATGTTCCGGGTCCACCTGCAGACCCGGCAGGATGTAGTCCAGGGTCGTCTCCATATTGGTGATGATCGTCGGGCGGTGGCAGTGCTCCATGGGGTCGAAGGTTTCGAATTCGAAAAGGGCGGCATTGATAAAGCCGTCGGCGTCCATGACCAGGCGGGGATTGTCCCGCATGTCGGTGAGGATGATCCACGATTTATGCGGTCTGTGTACCCGGCGCAGGAAAGGGTCTTTGGCCGAGGGGGTGATCTCCGGAAACTGCGGTACGCTGCCTTCGAACTTCATGGGGATAATGCTCAGCGGTTCGATGGGTTCGCCCTCTTCGCTCACCTTGAGGTCGTCCATGGCCAGGAAGTTCAGCGCGCCGACCCCTTCGGTCCGGGTGATCTCCGAATCGCGCTCCAGGATGTGGAGTTTGAGCATCTCCTCGATCTCGTTCTCGCGCAGGAACTGTACCGCTTCCTTGCCCAGCCAGAGGTCGAGCATCATGGCCGAGGGCTTCGCCAGCGGCCAGAGCAGCAGTTGGTAGAAGCGCAGCAGCGGTGCCAGGGCGGAGGCCATTCTAAGGGCGTTGCGGGAGAAGTAGGCCTGGGGGATGATCTCGCCGAACAGAGTAATGATGATCGTCGAAAAGATGAAAGCGACCACGCCGGCCATGACGGAGTTTGAGAGCAGGGTCAGCAGAACGTTGATGCCGACGTTGCCCCAGAGAATCGTCGTCAGCAGGAAGTTCGGGTCCTCGCGCATGGCGTAGACCTTGGCCGCCGCTGCGTCGCCTTTGGACATATCGATGCGCAGCCGCATTTTGCTGATGCTGAAAAAAGCGAGGTTGAGCCCGGAGAACATCGCCGACTGCGTGATACAGAAGGCGATACCGAGCCAGTTCAGAAGGGATAAAGATGTCATTTCCATGCACAATCTTACTACGGGGGGCTTAAGGGAAAGCGGCGCTGACGCTCTATTCTGCCTTTATTAATGCGGCAGGTCTGTTTCAAACGGGTTTGACAGTTTGACGGTAAAGCTTTACAATGTTTCAGATTGTCAAGAAGGATATTCATGATGAAAAGGTTCGCCGCTTGCGTACTGATGTTTTTGTTCATCGGTGGCTGTTCCGATCAGAATACGGAAACGCAAGGGGATAAAAGCGATCATGTGCTGCGGCAGGAGATCGACGTCATGCGTGATGCACAAAGCGTCACGCAGAGTGTCAATGCCAAACTGAAAGAGCAGGAAGCGCAGGCCGACGCACTGGCGGGGCATTAATCCCCGGGGAGGGGGAAAGCGTCAGAAATCCTCGTCTCCGAACTCTTTTTCCATCTCACGCTGGTATGCTTCTTCTTTCTCCTTTGTGAGCTGGGCGTCCGTCAAAACGGCCTCGTGGAGGAACTCGCCGAAGAAGGTTTTGGGCTCTTCGTATGCCAGGAAGGCGTAGGTCCCCACCAGGAAACCGACAATGGTCAGGGCTGCAATGACTTTTTGAACCGGGTTGAACATCTGGATGGGCTCTTTGATACGGAGCTCGCAGGTGCCGCCCGGGCAATGGACAGGGTCTAACCGCGTGAGCAGTTTGTAGATCATACACCCTACGCAGATGGAAAAGGCACTCTCCAAAAACATCAGTGACGCACAGAGAACACAGATCAGTACTTTGTAAAATGTAATGTCCCAGTTAATGACGAACCACCAGACCATCGGCAGGGAGATCAGCCATCCCAGCGTCCAGGCAAAGCGTTTCTGCAGCCCGCCGACGTATTCCGGTTTCTGGTTCTGGACGATGAATTTGCCCAGCAGCAGGGAGGGGACGTATTTCGGGCTGATCATTCTCAGCGTAAAATCGATAAACAAAAAGGCCAGATAGATTCTTGCCGCCATGATGTGGTTGAAGCCTATCCCGACGAAGATGATGATGGTTCCCATTGTTCCGAGGATGCCCGCTGCGGCTCTCGCTTCTCTTTCATTGACGACCCTGACGTCGTACCCGGGTACTTTTTCTCCGTAATCCCATAAAAAACTCTGCAGGTTCAAAAAACTTCCTTTGGGTGCATGAGGATATGCGTAATCATTCCCCGGTTCGATAAACGCAGCACGAACGGGGCTTTCAAGTAAATGCATTGTGATAAAGTTTTGATGCGGGACGAATTATAACAAATTTTGAAAAGAGTGGGCATTGGAAATCTGATTTTTTCTTTACCCCGTAGAATCGTTTGCACTCAGTGTCCGCGGTTGAATTTTGCGTCCGCTTCTGGTGAATGTGAAGATTATTGTTTACAGTAGCAGATTGTTTATTTATATGATAAAAATTAAGTGATATGTAATGTTTGTATCTGTAGGATGAAGAAGAATATCTATAAAGGAAATGAAATGAAAAAATACATCTCATCTATGCTTGCAGGTGCCTTGGTCCTAGGCTTTGCAGGGTGTGGAACTTCAAACTCCGGCTCTATAAGCGTCGGTGAATCTAACGTCACTTTTGCGGACTTGAATGCGACGGGGTTGACGGGATATCACCTCAATGTTGATCTTGATTTTGCGAATAACGATTATGATGCCTCAAATATCGATTACTACTTCTGTACGAATGCTGTTGGCGCATATGATTATTATGCGTATACACAGGATCGCATCTATGGTTCTGATCTGCTTGTCGATGAGCCCGATTTCGATTACGGTTACCTCTCATACGCGGCGCAGAGCGGTATTCTGGAGTTTACGTCCGATGCAATGGCAGGCATGTCATACGAAGTGACTTCAGCTTCCGAGATCCTTGAAAGAAGTGCGACATACGATATCGAACTTTTTGGGAACGGAACGCCTCTGACGACAGGTACAGTGCATATCAACAGTATTGCCAATTTCGATTGTACCGTGTCCATGCCTGTCCCAGTATCGAAGTAATGCCTGGTCAAAACCCTTCATCAGGGTTTTGGCACTTTCCTCTGTTTACCCTTACAAACCCTCTTTTAGCAGCTGACACGCGGTGACGATAAGCGTTAAAGCCCAAACCCCCTAAAATACGTGTAACAAACTAGAAGGATAGCTTCATGCCGTTCACCGGACTCGGACTTATCGGCGCGATTGAACGCGCATTGCAGGAGAACGGCTACGTCGAACCGACGCCCGTACAGCAGCGGGTGATCCCGCTGGTGCTCGAAGGCAGGGACGTTATGGCCCGGGCGCAGACGGGCAGCGGCAAAAGCGCCGGGTTCGTGCTGCCGCTGCTGCAGCTCTGGTCGCAGCGCAAAGGGGAGGGCAAGGCGAAAATCAAGGCCCTGGTGCTGACGCCGACGCGGGAGTTGACGCTGCAGGTGGCGCAGGCGTTCGAGACCTTCGGCGCTTTCCTGCCGACGCCGCCCAAGGTCGTCAGCATCATCGGCGGCGAGCGCATCGGCGACCAGCTCTACGCCGTGCAGCAGGGGTGCGATATCGTCGTGGCGACCTCCGGGCGGCTCATCGACGTACTGGGCAAGAAGCAGATGAACCTTTCGCACCTGGAGTTTCTGGTCCTCGACGAGGCGGACAAGATGCTCGACCTCGGCTTTGCCGAAGAGCTCGATCTTATTCTGCCGCAGCTTCCCGAAAAACGTCAGAACCTTCTTTTTTCCGCGACCTACCCGCCGAAGATGCAGACCATCGCATCGCGCATTACGCAGGAGGCCGTGGAAGTCGCCTTTGCGTCGGAAGCACCGACGGTTCAGAGCATCGACCAGCGCGTCATCGAAGTGGACCGCGAGATGCGTGGGCCGCTGCTGCGTCACCTGCTCGAGAACGAACCGTGGGAGCAGGTTCTGGTCTTCATGGCCAACAAGCGCGCAGCGGACAATATTGCTGCAAAGTTCCGCAAGTACGGCTTTTCGGCGGAGTCGTTCCACGGCGACCTCACGCAGGAGGAGCGCAGCGCGACGCTGGAGGATTTCAAACAGAAGCAGTTCCGTATCCTCTTTGCCACCGATCTCGTCGGGCGCGGACTGCACGTAGACGATATCGACTGTGTCGTCAACTTTGACCTCCCGCGTTCCCCGGCGGATTACATCCACCGCATCGGGCGGACGGGACGCGCCGGAAAATCGGGCACGGCCATCTCGTTCATCGACCATGAGACGCAGGCGTATTTCAAGGTCATCGAAAAACGCGCGAAGATCCGGCTGCCGCGCGAGCGGGTCGAAGGTTTCGAGCTGACCGGCGAAGCACCGGTAAAGACAAAAGGCCCGGCCCCGGTAAAGGGAAAGAAAAAAAGCAAGAAGGACCGTCTGCGTGAACAGGCCCAAAAAGAGGCCGAAGGGCGCTAGGCGTCGAGTATACACTCCTAATTATCTTATGGGAGCAATAGGCATTTAGATTGTGTAAGAATGTTTTCGAAGACGATTTTTTCTAAAATCAAGGCGGAACAGTGCGAAGCGTACTATTGTACGTGAGTGCTGTGACAACGAAGAGTTTAGGAAAAAGCGTCGAAGAAAATGGCTCCGGATACTGGATAATCTCGAATGAAATGAAATAAACTACAAAAGACCATGACAAAGGGCTTTTGCAGCTCTATCACTTACTCTTACATTTCTTCAAAAGTAGTCATTCTTTGGCACGATATGGGCACATTTATGACATGGATATCAAAAATACTTAGAGATAAATTTCTAATGTAAAATGTATATGGATATAGCCAAAAGCCTTTCTCCCGATAAATTTGAATCTTTCCCAACGAAAATATTTCAACTAATAGAATTATGATTTTTGTGTCAGACACCCTTAAAAGCAATGCGGATACTATTAATAATTATTATCAATGGAGGTTGATATGAAATTGTGGAGCGTAGTAGCCATACTATTGGTGTGTAGCATGTTATACGGTGAACAAAGTAAAGATGTTCAAAAAGAAGAACTCAAAAAAGCGATGCAAAGCTTTGCATCGGCGCTTGAATTGATCCAGCACGGAATTTTATATAACAAACCTTGGGAGATGCGCAAAGGTGCGCAGTTGCTTGACAGAAGCTCTAAGGATTTTGTGGAACGGCATGGGGATGCACTCGTTTATCATATGCCTGACGACCCAAAATTTGCTCGAAGTTACGCCAAATATACAGCGCTCAGAATTCGGGATAATATCGACAAACTTTCTTCGAGTCTAGGCGGGCCGAAAGACTACAGTAATACTGCCGCCTACTATACGCATATACTGAATGAATGCGTTGGATGCCATCAGAAGATACGACAGTGGTGATGAGACTGTAAAGCAGGAGGGATGACGATTTAGCACACTATTTTTGGGCAGATAAGGTATGTAGACTCTTGCTAATCAGCCTGTTCAAGTGAATGCTGCATCTTGTCGATCTCCTGTCGCACTTCATTAATATGATCCGGTCTTGCCAATGGCGTTTTCAGCCACTCCACCTGTAGTTCGTATCCTTCATACAGATCAAATAGCATCTGAATATTCTCGTTCATTTCGTCGAGGTTGTGGCAAATGAAATGCTTTTGCGTAATGGTGTTTATGACATCGAGCTGCCACTGATCGCCGACAGACTGGATTTCCACGGTAATGAGCAGTTGTTGCATAGGAACCTTTCAACTTTTAATTTAGTATAACCACTGTTTGCGGGCAGCGCTTTGACATGCGTCAATCTGACTTGACGAAAGTCATGGAGTGATCTTGTGAATCAAAATATACTTGCCGGTGATCATTCAGGGAGAAGAGAGATGCAAGACAGTGAAAATGAGATCATGATTTCGGAGCGGTTCGAACTCAAACAACAGATCATCGATATGCTTCAGCAAAGAACGCCGGCATTCGGGTTCGGCGGTTTCGGGGAGGCTACCTATTACCGTACCTACAGCAGGCGTAAAGAAGACGGATCGCAGGAACATTGGGCCGATACGGTCATCCGGGTGATGAACGGCGTGATGTCTGTCAGAAAACAGCATTACGTGAACAGTCGACTGCATTGGGATGAGGGGTATTGGCAGGCGTATGCGGCGGAAATGGCTTCAGCGATGTTCGAGATGAAATGGCTCCCTCCGGGGCGCGGACTTTGGGCGATGGGAACGGAATACGTCTATACCCGCGGCGGTGCCGCGCTTAACAACTGCGGCGCTGTGGACACTGCAGATCTTTCCGCGGCCGCTGACTGGACCATGGACATGCTGATGTGCGGTGTTGGTGTCGGATTCAATACGGCCTGGGATGGTGCAAACGTCGCGCTGCCAGACAAATCGCGCCCGGTACCTTTTGTCATTCCCGACAGCCGTGAAGGGTGGGTTGCGTCGGTCAGGCTGCTGATCGAAAGTTACACCAAAGGAGGAGCCTGGTTCAAATTTGATTACGACTCGATCCGCCCGGCAGGCTCATCGATCAAGGGTTTCGGCGGTACCGCTTCGGGGCCGGAACCGTTAAGTACACTGCATCGAAGGATAGAAAGCTACCTGGACGCGTATTGCTCGGGGGAAACGGAAACGACGCGCTGTACGGCGGACATCTTCAACGCAATCGGTGCCTGTGTCGTTGCCGGCAACGTGCGCCGCAGCGCTGAAATTGCTTTGGGATCGGCAGATGATGGGAGTTTTTTGGAGCTCAAGGATTATGAGCGCTATCCCGAACGCGCCGAGATCGGATGGATGTCAAACAATACGGTAGTCCTGGAAAAAACCGAGGATTTCGCAAAACTTCCGATGATTGCCAAGCATATCATAGCCAATGGAGAACCTGGAATCATGAACCTGATCAATGTGCAGAAGTATGCACGTTACGGTAAAGAGTCAGATGATCAGGCGTGGCTGGCAAATCCGTGCAGTGAAATCCCTCTTGAGAGCTATGAGCTCTGCAACCTTGCAGAAGTTTTTCCGTCCCGATGCGCAGAAGAAAACGATTTTTACAAAGTGCTCGAATACGCGACCTTTTATGCTTCAACGGTAGCATTGATGCCGACACATCGTTCCGAAACCAATGCTATTGTCGTTCGCAATCGACGTATTGGGGTGAGCCTTTCCGGCGTAGCAGACATGCTCGATGATCTCGGGGCAACCGAACTGACCCGCCGTCTGCGCAAAGGATACAAGATTGTGCGGTCGATAAATCGTCAGCTGGCTTCGGATGCCGGTGTGCCGCCGTCAATTCGGGTAACGACAATCAAACCATCAGGCACAATCTCGCAACTGGCCGGAGTCAGTTCCGGCATGCATTTTCCGACATTCCAGTATGCATTGCGCCGGATGCGTGTCGGGAACGATTCCGCCGTCTATCGTGTACTCAAAGCAGCGGGCATTCCGCATGAACCGGACGTCTATAGTGAAAACACGACCGTCTTCGAATTTCCGATAGACCAGGGAAAGACACGAAAGGCCACCGAAGTTTCCGCCTGGGAGCAGTTTGCGTTTCTCGCCATGCTACAGCGGGAGTGGAGTGACAACATGGTGAGCTGTACCGTCTATTTTGATCCCGAATCCGAAGCGCATCAGGTTGAGCATATGCTGGCGCAGTTCGCCCCGGTCATTAAATCGGTTTCCATGCTTCCGCACTCTGAGACCGGGGCCTATAAACAGATGCCCTACGAAGGGATCAGCAAAGAGACCTATGACGAAAAACTGGCAGCAATGCCACGGATCGACTGGAAGTTGTTTTCCGACAGCGACGGGATTGAGAGCCGTTTCTGCTCAAATGACAGCTGTGAGATTTAAAAGGATGAACGTATGATCATGGATGAATTCAAAGCCGAGCACCGACAGTGTGATTCGCTCTATGCGGAAGCTGAAAGGGCGGTTGTCGGCGGCGACATAGAAAGGGCCGAAAAACTGTTCGGACAGTTTGTGGAAGAGACCGTCTCGCATATGGAACATGAGGAGCTTCGTGTCTTTTCAAGGCTCGAGGCGGAAGAACAGGCGGGACTGGATCCGATCCGTTTTGAACATATGCAGATCAGGGCGTTGCTCGAGAAGATGCAGCAGCTGCTCGCAGTTGGAGATTTTTCGACGTTTCTCGGGTGGGGAGAGTCTTTCATGATACTGATGCAGCAGCATAACATGAAAGAAGAGCAGCTGCTCTATCCGCTTTGCGATCGGCTCATGGCTGAAGATGCGGAACAAGACGGCATAGAGATCGAGGGGTGCTGTTTGCGGCCATGACGGAGCATCTTGATTCACATCAATGAGCGAAAGGTCCAAAAGGGGGTAAGATCGCAGTAAAAAAGGATGTATGATGATTCTTGAATTTCTGCGAGATGACCACCGAAAATGTGATTCTGCTTTTGCCGATACGGAATCAGCTGTTGCCAAAGGCGATCTGGCAACGGCCAGAGAGGCATTTGAACGATTTAACAGCGAGACCCTTCACCATTTCGCCATGGAAGAGGAGATTCTCTTCCCAGCATTTGAGCAGCGTTCCGGTATGCAGGGCGGGCCAACGCAAGTGATGCGTATGGAACACGAGCAGGTTCGTGGGCTTCTGGAGCGGATGCGTACGGCATTGGATAACGGAGATTCGAATGGTTTTCTCGGGATGGCGGAGTCGATGATGATTCTGCTGCAGCAGCATAACATGAAAGAGGAGCAGATGCTTTACCCGGCCTGCGACCATACCCTGCAGGGCGATGCGTCGCTGGTCATTGACGAGATGAAAGCGCTGTAATGCATGTGATCGAACTGGATGTGCGGATTTTCGAACATCCTGTGCCGTTGGAAAAGGCGATTGCGGCTTTTGCCGCACTCACACGGGGCGAAGTGCTCCACATGATTCATCGAAAAAACCCGCTGCCACTTTTTGATATTCTCGAGAAGCAGGGGGGACGTTACCGCTCTTATGAAGATGAAAACGGCATTTGGCATATTCTGATTGCCAGGGATCCCGCGGTCGACCTGGAGTCTCTGGATGTTTAGCCAGGGGCTCTCTTTGGAACAGGCACCACCGATCGGCGTCATCCTGCGTTTTTTCCTCACGGTGCCCTTTTTCGGAGTGCTCTTCTCGCTTTTTATGTTCTATTCCGGCAGTGATATGCTCGTGCCGCACGGCCCGTCGGCAGCCGCGGCAGTCCATCTGCTATTCCTTGGCGTTATCGCTATGGCAATGACGGGATCACTCTTCCAGATGCTGCCGGTACTCGCCGGGGTCGTCATCAAAGTACCGACTCGCCATGCCACTGCGGTTCATCTGTTGCTGACCACGGGGACCATGATGCTTGTCTGGGCGTTCATAAGCTTTGAACCTGCGGCATACGCTCTGGCAGGCTTGCTGCTGGGGAGTGCCGTGTTCTGGCTGGCACTGTTGATGCTTCCTCCCCTGCTACGGCGGCGAGATGCCAAAGATACCGTACGCGGGATGCAGATCGCACTTGTCTCTTTTGCAGTAGCAGTACTTTTGGCATTGGCAATGCTTTACATGTTTGCACAGGGAGAAATGTCTGTTTCGCATGAGGCAATCCGCGCCTCCCATTATAGTTTTGCCCTGGTGGGATGGATGGGGATGCTCATCATAGCGGTGGCATTCCAGGTCATCGAGATGTTCTATGTGACACCCCCGTACCCAGGATTCTGCAAAAAGTGGGCCTGGGCAATACTCTTTGCGTCACTCATGCTGAAAATGATCTGGTTAATCTTCTCATTGCCGTATGCAGCTGTTTTCGATACATTCATTGCAGTGACATTGTTAGGATTTGCTGTGATCACATTCCGGCGCCTGTCGCAGCGGAAACGTCCCGTAGCGGATGCTACGGTATGGTTCTGGCGAATGGGCATGGCGCTGCTGCTTTTAGCGGTTTTGGGGTGGTTTGGTTATACCGTAAGCGGTGAGTCGGCCCTCATTCCTATGATGCTGGTCGCCTATGGGGGATTTGCACTCAGTGTCGTTTTCGGGATGATGTACAAGATCGTACCATTCCTGGTCTGGTTTCATCTGAACAGCCAGGGATATTTCGATGCGCCTGTCATGACGGAGATCATATCGCCAAAACGCGCAAAGCTCCATGTCTATCTTGCCTTGATGTCGTTTTTGTTTTTGTTCGGCAGCTTTGAATTTGATGTGCTGTTGCCATGGGCTGCGCTCGCCATGTTATTGAGTTTTATGCTGCTGGGGATGAATCTGCTCAGTGCATCGAATGTTTACCGCCGGAAGCGAAAGTCCGGTACCCCGATGGATCTTTCCGCATTTTCCGACATGAGTAAGAAATCGTGAGAAGAGCCTGCGACGCTGCAGCATAGGTGATTGTTAGGAAAAGCAAAAAGATTATATGCAGGTGAGTCTCTTCGGTATAATCAGAAACCATGAAACTGAGTAAAACAGCTGAATATGCATTGTCTATCATGGCCCAGCTCGCCAGCGCAAAAAGTGTTGTCAGTGTGAAGACATTGCATGAACGCCTAAACATACCATTTCAATATACCTCCAAAACACTTCGAATGCTGTACCGATCCAATCTGGTAATCACCGAGCAGGGAAGAGAGGGCGGATATCGTCTTTCGCGTTCGGCCGAAACGATCATGCTCAGCGACATTGTTGAAGCTGTGGAGCCCGGATATAATTACGTCAACTGCATCATGGGCCGTGACAGGTGTGATTCAGATAAACCGTGTGCTCTTCATGAGCAATGGGCAAAGCCCAGAGAGCAGATCCGCAGAATGCTTCAAGAAACAACGCTTAGCAGTATCTCCTAGATAAAACATTCCCGATCTTGATCGATATCAATGCAGTGAAATTGGCAAAGCATTATAGTTCCATTAAATACTACCTATAGGTATGATTTAAGGAGTTGATGATGGAAACATCGTTTATGGAAAAACTGATGAGCAGAAAGAGTTTGTATGCTTTTTTCTGGATTATCGGTACCTTCATGGTCACGATACTGATTTATTACACGGCAACATTGCAAAAAGAGGTGCCACCGATTCCCAAACAGGTGGTCAGCAAGAGCGGAAAAGTACTTTATACCTATGATGACGTCGTCGCCGGCAAAGGCTACTTTCAGCAGTTTGATTTAATGGATTACGGCACGCTGCTTGGTATGGGTGCCTATCTCGGTCCGGATTTCTCAACGGAGTTTATGCATAAGCGGGCTGAATCACTATATAGGTCCTATGCGCGTTCATTGTTCGGCAAGCCATTGGATAGACTTGATGATATGGAGTTGGCTGGTGTAAAAGCACGTACCATACGCGACTTCAAAAAACAGACATTGCTTGATGAAGCAGGTGTCGTTTATACGGAGGCCTCGGCCAAAGCCTATGAGCATAACGTAGATTACCTCGTGAACTTTCTTGTCAACGGTGACCATGAACGCGCATGGCGTGCGGGCGTTATCCGCCAAGATGAAGCGAAAAAAATTGCCGCTTTTGTCGACTGGTCGCAATTGGTCGCATCTTCCTTGCGCCCGGGTACGGACCGGACCTGGTCAAATAACTGGCCATCTGAACCGCTCATTGATCAGGATGTTCAATGGGTATCACATTTTTATTCACTTTGGGAATTTTTGATCTTGTGGGCAATGACGATCGGTGTCATTTATCTGGCATACGAATTTTTGTTCAAAGGCGAAGCGGATGAAGAGAAACATCTCGAGCCGGCGCTTAAGATCACGAAGCTGTTTCCATCGCAGGAAAAACTTCTCAAGTACGTCCCGATAGTGGCGCTCTTTATCCTGCTTCAGCTTGTCCTCGGCGGGTATTTGGCACATATTTATGTCGATCCGACGGAAAACTTTATTCTATCCCAGGACATTCTTCCGTTTAATGTCATGCGTGCGCTGCATACCAATCTCGCCATTGTGTGGGTAGCCGTTGGCTGGTTGGTGGGCGGTCTCTTGATCGCGCCGCTTGTCGGCGGAGAAGACCTGAAATTCCCCAGACTCGTGGACGTGTTATGGGTTGCCTTGCTAGTTGTCGGCGGTGGCGGTCTTATAGGGATATATCTTGGTGCGACCGGCCAGATGCGTGATGTCTGGTTCTGGTTCGGAAACGAAGGGCGAGAGCTACTTAATTTGGGACGGGTCTGGGATATCGGTCTTGTTATCGGTCTCGTACTTTGGTTCGGTATGGTTTACTCTACTGTTCGCAAGGCACGCAAGAACAACCTGCTCGTCGGCACCATTATCTGGTCGGCTTTCGGAATTGCAACACTTTATATCGCGGGGATGATGCCATTAACAGATATCATGCCTAACTACACTGTTGACGATTATTACCGATGGTGGGTTGTTCACCTCTGGGTTGAATTGACATTTGAACTCTTCGCAGCGGGTGTGTTGGCATTCTTGACCGTAGCGCTTGGGCTGGTTTCGAAACGTACGGCAGAACGCGTGATGCTTTTTGAGCTTGGACTGATCATGATGAGCGGTACGCTCGGGGTCGGACATCACTACTGGTGGCAGGGACTTGACGAATACTGGATCGCTGTAGGAGGCATCTTTTCGGCGATGGAGCCGCTGCCGCTTGCGCTTCTGATGATCGAGGCAATCAAAGAGCGTAGTCATATTAAGAGCCTTGGAAAGGAATTCGTCTTCAATGTACCATTCCTGTGGCTTGCGGGTTCGGCGTTTCTAAACTGGTTTGGTGCTGGCTTTTTGGGTATGGTCATCAATACGCCCACAATCAGCTATTACTCTCACGGCACCTACTTGATCATGCCGCATGGGCATGTGGCACTGCTCGGGGCCTTCGGATACATAGCGATAGCGTTTATCTATATGACGGCACGCGCCAATGCACTGGCAAAGAATCTTGAATGGGATGATCGGCCTAGCCTTTGGGGATTTTGGCTGTTGACCGTCGGGGTGGTGCTTTATGCGCTGCCGACATTGATCATAGGATTTGAACAGACGTCGACTGCACATGAATTTGGTTATTACGCAGCACGAAGCCGTGAAACGATCGAGGCGCTCAGCGGATGGATGTGGTTCCGCATTCTTCCAGACGGTATGATGATACTTGGAGGATTGGTCATTCTCTATGATACAACGAGAAAAATCTATTTCAGCAAGGTGCTGCATAGGGGCTAGACCCCTTGCAGTTAAATGCTTATCTGTCGGACAGTACCCATCATTTTTTAACTTCAACAACTGACATTCGCGCCAGTCTTTCCCTTGGCGTTATTTAAGAAAATATTAAGATTATAGCATAAAATATATACAATTTTATTGCATAAAAATACAGCCATCACTGATAAAATCATCAAACATCGATGCTACATTTTGACATATAAAGGATTTGACATGAGTCTATCAAAAGAGACAATTGAGATTGTAAAAGCAACCGCAAAACCGGTCGCAGAAAATGCAGAGGCGATTACGGCGAGAATGTACGAGATCTTGTTTGAGTCCCATCCGGAGACGAAAGCACTGTTTAGCGATGCTTCTCCTGATCAGCACAAAAAACTGGCGGCGGCAGTTGGCGCATATGCCGCCAATATCGAGCGCCTCGATATCCTGGGTGATGCACTGGATAAGATGGCGCAGGCGCATGTGCGTACCGGTGTGAAGCCGGAATATTATCCGATGGTCGGTGTTTCACTGCTGGGCGCCGTAAAGGATGTGCTTGGTGATGCAGCCACCGACGAGGTACTTACAGCTTGGAAAGAGGCGTATTTCTATTTGGGTGATTTGCTGATCGCTCGCGAAAAAGAGCTTTACGCTGCGGCGTAAAGTATTGTCTTTTATGGGAGAGCCTCCCACCCCGCTTCACTGTTAATGACTTTACCTTCATGCTGCAACTTTTTGAGTGTGCGCGAGAAGGTCTCCGGTGTCAGGTTCAGAATATTCGCAATTTCGTAATGCCGCATTGTTTTAAGCAGCTCAGGAGATTTCCGGATAAAGTTTATAACGCGTTCGGATGCATCCATCACCAGGCCGCGTTCGATGACTGATTCAAGCATCCGTATCTTCTTGCTCAAGGAAAGCAGAAGAATACGGGCAAGTTCTGGATTGCTAAGAAACATTGACTCGAAAGCGTCGTAGTTAATAAGGAGCACCTCGCTGTCTGCTTCGAATACG
The DNA here is from genome assembly GCF_039645585.1 of Sulfurimonas sp. HSL-1656. Classification (NCBI taxonomy): domain Bacteria; kingdom Pseudomonadati; phylum Campylobacterota; class Epsilonproteobacteria; order Campylobacterales; family Sulfurimonadaceae; genus Thiomicrolovo; species Thiomicrolovo subterrani. The sequence goes on along the minus strand of NZ_CP147915.1, from coordinate 1,775,492 downwards.
GCAGTGGCAGGATAGGGTATGCGATGTAAAACGGCGACCTCGGCTACCAGGGAGACAGGCGTAAAATGGTGCAAGATAACTTCTTTGTCGCTGCTGGAGGTTTTGAAAAGCTTCAGGACCCCTTTGGTCAGGACCACCAGATCATTCGGGGCATCTCCTTCGAAAAAGAGTATCTCCCCTTTTTGGAATCTACGTTGTCTCGCGATCTCGGTCAGTTTTGAGAAGGTCTCCTCGTTGAGATCTTCAAATAGCGGCAATGCTCTTAATGGGTTCATAGGGTAAATATTTTATCTCTCAAGTTGTCTTGATTGTCGCTTCGGCTTGTACACATTATAACGCAATCAAGACGATCAGCTCTGTGGTTTTTTGCTTTGGGTCCATATAAAAACCAGCGGAATAAAGAGCAGTGTTAGAAATGTGCCGACGATCAGACCTCCGATGGCAACGGCACCCAGTGGGGCAAGCCGTTCAAGCCCTATGGCATTCCCTAGGGCTATGGGCAGCATCCCCGCCGAAACGGCAAAGGCTGTCATCAATACCGGCCGTGTGCGAATGCGAATACTTTCCAACATCGAGTCGGCCGCACTCAGGCCTGCTGTCATCCTATCCTTGGCAAAATGGATCAGTAAAATGGCGTTATTGACGATGACACCCGAAAGCAGAATAAAGCCCATCATGGCGGGCATTGAAGTATGGTAGTGCATCAATAGCATCATCCACGATGCTCCTATGATTGTCAGCGGGATGGAAAGAACTACAATGAAAGAAAGCTTCAGGGACTCAAAAAGAACAACAAGTGTCAGTAAAATCAGGATAACTGCAAACCCTATGGCGACGACCATCCGTCCTGCAGAATCTTTGAACTGCTTGATATCACCACTCTGCTCCATCGTGACACCCTCAGGGAGAGTGATTTTCATGAGAGCCGCTTCCAGGGAATCCATAATGTGAGAGATGGCTGCTTTTTCGCGATATCCGTAAATATTGAGTGTGTATTGTAGCCCCTCACGCGTAATCAGGGATGGACCGATATGCTCTGTAACTTCAGCGACAGCACCAAGAGGGATTTTGCCTTTTGGCGTATCAATAAGCCAACTGGCAAGTTGGATCGAGGAAGCCCGCTGGTGCGGTTTCAGCTGAATCCACACTGTTAAATCCTCGATATTGCTTTCCGGTACTGAAGCAAGAGCGGAACCATAGATTTGTGATTGCAGCTGAGATGCAATCTGTTCACGGCCAGTACCGTAATAATGTGCTTTTCGCTCATCGAGCTTCAGGTCGAAGACCTTCTTGTCACGTTCCCAGGTTTTTGATACAGATACCAGCCCTTGTGTCTGATACAGTGCCTTTGCGACAAGATCACCGGCCTGTTCGAGCGCATTCAGGTCATCACTGAACAGTGTAACATCGACATTGGCGCGGATATTCGCAAGCGCCGTTGCGCCGAAATCGACGACGTCAAACTGTTTGACGTCGGGCAGTTTTTGCAGTTTTGATCGAATAAGGCGAGCGATCTCCCAGATGTTTTCTTCACGATGGAACCGGTCAACGTACGTCGCCGTGACGGACAGCTGGTCTACGCTGCCTCCGCTGCCGATGCTGAGAACACCTGCTTCAGAACCGATTGACGCGGAGAGATAGCGCAGTTCCCCGCTGCTTTCAAGAATAGTATTGACGCGCTGTATGACAGCTTCACTCTTTTCGATGGGGAGGTTCGCATCCATGATCAGATTTACTTTGAGCGCACCCGTATCCATAGGCGGCATCAGTTCACGCCCGACAGTCGGCATAACACCTCTAGCACTTATGATGAAAAGCAAAACCAGTACGATGACATAACCGGTCGCAGCCAGTTTCGAGCGAAGGGCGAGTTTGACTGCAGAGGCAAAAAAGTACTGGACACGGTCATTGAAACGCATGATGAAGCGGTTGAATATAGCTTCACTTCTTTCCAGCCATGGATGCTTTATGGCCAATATTTTCAAAGAGAGCAGCGGGACCGCGGTAATGGAGATGATGTAGGAGGCGACCAGAGCAAGCAGAAGCGTACCGACGAGCGGCTGGAATACGGTTTGCGGGTAGCCGCCGACAAAAAGCATCGGGGAAAGGGCGATCATGGTAGTGATCGTGCCGGAAAGATCGGCGAACATTATCTCTTTAGTCCCGGTAATTACGGCTTGATTAATGGTGTCGTGCAACGTCTTAAAATGGCGTTCAATGTTTTCCATTACGACGACCGTATCATCCAGAAGGAGACCGAGCGCAAGAATGATCGCCGTCATGGTAACGACGTTGATCTCGATCCCGACGAGCCACATCAGAGCTACGGTACTGGCATAAACCAGAGGGATGGTCGCCATAACGACAAGAATCTGTCGGAAACTTCCGAGGAACAGAAAAACGACGAGTGTCGAAAGGATAATCGCATCACGCAACGATTCGAACATATTGGTCGTACTCTGTACGATAGTATCCTTCTGTGTATCCGTGACACTGATCTGCAGGTTTGTGAACTCAATTGCGATTTTCTGCATTTCTCTTTCGACGGTTTCGATAGCGGCGATGACATCAGCGTTTTCATTGCGCTGTACCGCAAGCGCGATCGCCGCATTTCCGTTGCCATAATAGAGGGCGTGGTTGTCGCCGTGTCCGAAGTTGATTTCAGCAATGTCTCCAAGGGAAATGTTTGCGGAGATGGGGAGTGCCCTCAGCGATTCAACTTCCTCTCTTTGCCCGCTTGAACGCAGAAGATATCGTGTTTCCTCGTTTTGCAAAAAGCCGATGGCGAAATCAGCGTCATTGCTTTTGAGTGCACCTATGACACTGTCCAATTTCAGTCCGAAACGTTCCATCTTGTGCTTGTCGAGCGAAATCCGGACGCTTTTTTCATGTCCGCCAAAAAGATCAACGTTGGCAACACCTGGAAGTTTCAGCAGGCGGTTTTTGATTGTACGCTCCGCCAGACGACGGATCTCTTCCAAGGGAATCGTATCATCCTTCGAATGCAGCGCATAAGTAATGATCGGGGCCGTGGCAGCCGTTATTTTAATGAACTGCGGATCTTGTATAGACGTCGGCAGTACAGCACGGATTTTTGAGAACGCGGCACTGACATCGTTCAGTGCGTCGTCCACATCCTTGTCATATTCGAATTCCGCACGGATGACTGTAACCTCGTCAATCGTTGAGGAGTACACGCGTCGGACGTTGTCGATGGTATAGAACTTCCGTTCCGCCGGGACGGCGATATTGGCTGCCATATCTTCGGCAGACGTACCGGGTGAAGCGATCACGACAGCGATTTCCGGATAGTTTGAATCGGGGAAGAGCTTGCGGTCAAGCTTGCCGTAGCCGACCAGTCCCAGAAAGACAAAGAGCACCAGGAATGAGTATATAAAATAGGGACGTCGCAACAGGCGTTCCGTAAAGCTATTCGATGTCATGGATGTTCTGTTGCCTCGTGGCTGTTTTGTAGGGCCAGCGCTGCTAATTTGGTCGCAGATGCGACAGCGACACTGCTTTCGGGGCAGGGTTCTACAGCTGCATAAGACCCGTCACGCGCAAGCACGTCGACTGCCAACGGCACAAATGCTCCATTGCGGTTTTCCAAGACTGTCTGGGACTTCCCGCTTTTGAACAATGCTTTTTCCGGGACACTGCAATGCATAATCTTTTGAAGTTCGACTGTCACCGGGACAGCCTCTCCATGCACAAATGTAGATTTCGGTTCCAGTGCAATTTCGGCCTCGTAAAGTCCCTGCGGTGCGTCGGCATACCGGGAAACGACGTTCCCAATAAAGATGCCATGGCTATGTACAGCGGCATTTTGGGGTATGGAAAGGGTCGTTGGATAAGCGATTCGGGCGATTTTAGGTTCCGAGTGCAGTTCTATAAGCCCTTTCCCGGGTACAGTGACATCCCCTATTTCTATATCAACCGTGCCGATGATTCCATCATACGGTGCACGGAGTTCGTAATAGGGGAGCTGCTGTTTCTGTATTTGAAGAGTGGCATTGAGTTCTGTCAACAAGGCGGATTTGTTTGCAAGCGAGAGGCGAGAATTATCATAGCGTTCTTCGGATATGGCTCCGGCTTTGAAGAGGAGTGCATCTGAATGAAACCGTTTTGAAAGTACTGCCACTTCACTCTCAAGTGTTGTTTTTTTGCCTTCGAGTGCTCGAATTGTTTTTTGTACGTCGCCAGAATCAAGCCGGACAAGCAGGTCGCCCTTTCTGACTCGTTGCGACTCATGGACCGGTATTTCGACGACGACACTGCTGTAGCGAGTCGCGAGTTTAGAGAGTTTCTTTGACTGGATATGGGCCAGTGTTGGATATGAAGTGATAATCTCCCGGTCAACCGGTGTAAATATGTCAACATTGGCGATGTGTTTTTGCGGAACTGGCAGTGAGGTAATTTCCGCTTTTCTGTTCAGCAACAGTAATGCGCCCGAGATGAGGAACGCGAGAGCGATAAGCAAGAAAACGTATTTTTTCATTGTGTATCTCCTTGTTCATAGAGGTATTCGAGGATGTAATATGCCTTTAAAAGGGCATATCGCGATGAAATCATTTCACTCAGTATCATTTGGGTTTTCGCTTTCTGTAACAGGAAATCGTTCATGCTGATCTCCCCCTCCTGGTAGCGGAGCGTCTCGATCTCCTCTGTTTTTTGTGCGAGTGCATACTCTTTTTTCGCCAGTTCGTACCGTCGTTTTGCCGTATTGAAACTGATGGTCCCTTCACGGCGATCCTGCTCGACTTGTAGTACGGTATGCGCTTTGGAATGTTTTTGCTGTATTTTCAGGATACGGGCTTGTTGTTGCTTGGCTGAACTGGTCCCGAAATCCAATATGTTCCACTGCAGATTGAGGCCGATATTCCAAAGTTCTTGATGTTCCCAGTTTCCGCTGTATGGATTGGTCGGGTCATTGGGGCCGAAACTGTAGCCGTAGTAGCCTTCTATCCCCGCCTGCGGAAGTGAGGACGCGTGGCTTTTGTGCTCATTTTTCTCAGTTTGGTCAATGAGAAGATTGTTGATCTGTATCCGCGAAGAGCTTGCCGCATCCCTCAGGGATTGCAAGGACGGAACGATTGGAATATCTTCCAGTGGTATAAGAGGACGGGTTCCCCCGGTCAGTACGGTTAAAAGACCGACCATGGATTCTCTCTGAGCCGCGAAAAGCTCGGCATTGGTTTCACTGCCGAGGCGTTCCGCATCGACTTTTAGAAGTTCGACTTCCGCTTTTTTCCCGAGAGATACCATTCTTTTCGTAGCGCTATAGAGGGTTCCCATTGCTTCGGAATAGTGTTCCCATGCTTTTGCATTAGCTTGTGCGCCAAGGGCGTCAATATATGCACTGCGGATTGTGAAGATGAGCTCTTCACGCGCAAGACGATATTTCAAGGAAGCAATCTTTCTTTGAAGCTCGGCGACCGCTTCAGTATCCTGCAGTTCATATCCACTGAATAGCGAAGCCTGGTAGTGAATCCCTGCCGAGAAAAGATCCTGGGTTGTCGCGATTTTAGACGCACCTGTTGCAATGGCGGCGGGAGTGAGCGGAAAAAGCGTTCTGGGAGTATTGTAATGCGAGTAATTTGCTACTGCTTCGATCTTCCCGAAATGTCTTGATGCGCTTTCTCGCTTTTGTTCATCTGCCAGCGATATCTGAAGGTCAGCTGATTGAAGCTGCTGATTGTGAGTAAGCCCCAGAGCAACAGTCTCCTCCATGCTCATTGCATAGAGGAGCGAACTGATTGGCAAGAGGAGGTAAAAAAGTTTTTTAAACAACATCGGCATTCAACTGTCTATTGGAATGCGATATCGTAGAATGACGCTGTTAGCGGAATGTTAATGAGATTGAGGTGCCGCGTTCTGTTGAAAGAACATCGATGTGGACCTGCATGGCATCACAGAGGCGTTTGACAATATCAAGCCCAATGCCACTACCGTATTGCTCGGAGTAGCTGCGCTCGAAAATGCGTTCAGGACGCTTGATCCCGATTCCTTCATCTGCAATTGTTAGTTTTTTGTCTTTGTAAGTGAGTGTTATCTTGCCAGAATCTGCACTGAATTTGCATGCATTGGAGAGCAGATTGTCCAGAATCTGCCGCAGGGCTGCTGTGTTTGCCTGAACACTTCTTTCAAGGATTGCCACTTCAAAATGCTGGTGAGGATAGAGCTGCCGATATTCCGCGAGCAGGGAATCAACCATTTGTTCAAGATCTATCATCTCGGGCGTATAGGACCCCTCGTGCAGAAGATACCTCAGGTTCTTGTGCAGATCGGAAATGGCATCAGCACTTTTTTGAAGTCGGTCCAGTGCGGAATGATTATGCAGCAAAGGTTCTTTGCGCAATGCTTTGAGGTTCAGCCCGATCGATGTTACCGGTGTATTGAGATCGTGGATCAAATCTTTGGCAAAGCGATCGAGCTCGCGTATGCTTTTTTGCAGTGGTGCGATAGCGTTTCGTGCGAGAATAAAGCTGATGATTGCGAACAGGAGCAGTAGATGAAACTGCGTTCCGGCGACGACGAAAAAGAGCCTGTTGCGTTGTTCTTCAAAATGCGTGGTGTTCTTGGTAATGAAGATATAAACACCTTTTTCATTGCCAGGTACCCATTTTTCGAACTGATCGTTCCTTTGGTTGAAATTGTCGATGCTGAAATGTTCAAATGTTCTTTGCTCATATCGGTGCGTATAGCCTTCCAGACCTTCAGTGCTCTCGCCGACTTTGAGCCGTTTGGCGTACTCTATGAGGGAAAAATGTTCCATTTCAAGCAGTTGGTGCTGCATCTGGGAATAGTAGAAATGACCTGCTGTCAGGATGAGCAGAGCAACACTTATAAAGTAAGTGAGGAAAAACTTCCAGAAAGCCCTTTTTTCACTTGATTTCAAGCCGGTACCCTACATTTTTTACTGTCTGAATGGGAAGGCCGATTTTGCGCAGTTTGTTGATCCTTACCCGTAATGCGCCTTCGCTGGCCTCTTCACCATGCGCTGTTTCAAAAAGGATATCCTCCTTTGTCAATGTGGTGCCGGAGTGCCTGAAAAAAAGCCTGACCAGTCGACGTTCGTAGTCACTCAACGGGATGAATACACTCTTTTTGTACAGTTCACCGCGATCGATATGGAATGAAAGGTCTCCTATTTCTATGGTCTCATGGATGCTTTGATAATACTGCCGGATCAGTGCTTTGATACGGATCATCAGTTCGTCGAAATCGAAGGGTTTTTTGAGGTAATCGTTGGCACCGCTTTGAAACCCCTGTGATAGTGAACGTATATCCTGCAAAGCGGTAATGAATATGGCCGGGGTGTCGATTGCGGCGTCACGTAGAGATCGTAGGGCAGTGAAGCCATCTGTCCCAGGAACATTGACGTCCAGTAGCAGCAAATCGAACGAGGTGGTTGCGGTAGCATCTATAGCTGCAGTGCCGTCCCGGACCCAAGAAACCTCGTACCCTTCATCTTCAAGTAGAAAGATAAGGGATTCTGCAAGTGTGACATCATCCTCAAGTAGTAAGATGTCCGCCATATCGTCTCCTTAGTGAGAATAACAGTTTTCCATCACCTTGTTAGCGCCATATTAACGGCCTGCCATATGAGTCTTTTTTTCGTTGAATTGGTACTATTTTACCTGTTTTACTCAGGTGATATGCATGATGCGGGTCAATGGGTTTTGCCCAGAAGGGGAGTATGCTTTGGAAGGTAGAGTTTGATCTTTTACTAAAGGAGAGACGGTGAAAATTCATTACCCTGTTTATTTCGCTCTTGTGACTATTTTGCTGCATGGATGTGAATCAAACCCTGTCATGGATAAAGAACCCTGCGATAGCAATAGCCATACACTGGCGAAAGAAGACAGCAGGGGAGAAACATATATAGCTATGCAGCGTGAATACAATGAAATTAATAGCACTGCTTATCTGGAAAGGTATGTCGTGGACGTCATCAATCAAGGTTCCGATGTGCTTGGGCTTCCGGCCGGGAGTATGGCAGCAGGTTTTTCCGATCCTTCCGATGCTCAGATAATTGCTGCATATGTTGTCTCTATCGCGGGCAAAAGCCCCGTCAATCCGGAATACATTCAGGAGGGCAGTCTCTATTATGCCGGTAACTGTTCGGGGTGTCATGGCAGTGATGGCAAAGGGATGGGCGGGGCCTATCCGGACCTGACACTGCCGATGTTGGAAGGCATAAAACTGAAAAAAAGTGCATTGCAGCGTCAGATTGATGCTATCGGAGAAAAAAGAGCTGCTGACTAGACGAGTATTCCACTGCCCTCAATTGGTGCGGAGCGGTCGGCGGCATAGATGCGCCGCCCATTGACGAGATCATATTTCCAGATAGGGGCGCTAGCCTTGAAGCTTTCGACAAATGTTTCAATCATTTCGAGTGCTGTCCGGCGCTTCGGTGAGAAAACGGCAGCAATATAAGACGACGTGTGTACGGGAACATCGCCACGGCTGTGCGCCATTTTCACGAGGGCATCTTCCGTTTTCGCTCTTTGCTGCCATTCGGTGAACCACCGGTTCAGGAGCGGATCATAGATGTCAAAGCTCAGGCCGTCAACGCCGTTTTCTTCTCTGACTGTGCCGATAAAGGGGATAAAGGCCCCATAGTTTTTAAGGGATTCTTCCTCATACCAGCGTTTGAGGATGAGCGGGACGTTTAGTGGTCCGTGATGGATTTCCAGCATCTTCAGCCTCCGCATACCGGCGGAAGCAGCGAGACCCTGTCCCCGTCTTTCAGCGGCATGTCCAAAGCGGTAACCAGTGTATCGTTGATGGCAACGGCACACGTTTCCAGCCAAGGACGTATAGTTTCGTTCAAACGTATCTGGTCTGCGACTTCAGCCAGGTTCGCAGCTTTGATTTCAAGTACAAGATTGCCTATTGGGCCCAGACAATGTACGGTAATCATTCAGCTACTCCTTATGTATGGTGATCAAATCGGGGTTTGACCGGTCTGCAAGGATAGCCGCAACGTTCTGCTGCCAAAGGCGGCCGAATGCTTTCTTCTCTTCAAAAGAAGATGTGCCCATGGCGACAGCCTTCATCAGTTCCGGGGGAATCTGCGCAGTTGGTGCGGCTGAAGGGTTATAGTTTAAATAGATTGTGTCTCCCGTTCTCTTGCATGTCATCATGACTGGTTCCGGTAGCACACGGTGAAAGTGTAGAAGTGCGTTTCGTGCAAAGTTGCCCTGCAACCCTTTGAATCCTTCGTCACCTGCTGCACCGGTGATGAGTCCTAGAACATTCCCGATGACGCCATTTGTTCCCTCCTCGCGGCTGCCCCGGATAGTGACAGCAATATCTCCCCGTTGCGGGACACTGTCCGGGTAGAGGGCATCGATGCCTTTGAGCGCCATCAGATACGCGCCGGCAACTGTCGGACAGGAGTGGCCGGCGAGCTTGACGGCATCGAGGTAGCTGTAGGTGATGATCCCGTCACCAATCGCACCCAGCAGGTCGGCGAGGGGATCATAAAGGGTGATCGTAGGTGCCTGGTCGAAAAAAGTCGGGTAATTCATGTCGGTGAGCCTTTATCCACCCGTCTGGTAGAACGCCCGCGTTGAGACTTCGGAGTCATTGGCGTTCCAGCGGTTTTTTTCGGGTTTGTTGAAGACGACGGTTCTCAACACCTGTTCAGCCTGATCAAGATCATTTTCACGCAAAGCATCTTTGACACTCATGGCCTCATCGAAGTACAGGCAGGGAATGAGATCGCCTTCCGCAGTGAGTCTGATGCGGTTGCAAGTGGCACAAAAATCGTGTTTATGCGGTTCGATCGTTCCAAAACGGTACCCGTCTGTGCATTCATAGAGTGTCGCCGGACCATCACTGCCGATCAGCACGGGGCTGAAACTGACATGCTTACCCAGAATGTCCAGAATCTCATCACTTGTCAGCCCCTGCACATGGCTGCTGGCAAAACTGTTCTCCATGTATTCGATGAAACGGATTTGCGCCCCAAGCCCTTTGGCATATTCGAAAAGGGCAATGACTTCATCCTCGTTTACCTTTTTCATGATGACACTGTTGATCTTGACTTTCAGGCCTGCTTGTACAGCGGCTTCAATCCCAGCCTTGACTTTGTCTAAAACATCTTTTTTTGTAATGGCATGCAATGTCTCTTTTTGCATGGAATCGAGGGAAACATTGATCCGTTTCAATCCTGCATTGCTGAGCCGTTCAACCATCGGTTCCAGTAGATAACCGTTGGTAGTGAGCCCGATATCGACATCTGGTGCATACTCGATGATCATGGCGATCAGGCGGTCCAGATCGTCACGTGTCAAAGGTTCGCCCCCCGTTAAACGTATTTTCGTGATCCCTTGGTCGATCCCGATGCGTATAAACGAGTAGAGCTCTTCATAGCTGAGCAAATTTTCACGGGGAACCCAGCTGAAAGGTTTTTCGGGCATGCAGTACTGGCAGCGGAAATTACACCGTTCGGTGACCGAGACTCTCAGATAGGTCACGTCTCTGCCGAATTGGTCGCGCAGCATGGTAAATCCTTTTTTTGCTTGTATTATGGACATCATAGTCTTTTCCATATGCATGATGCATTGACCGAGGTCAAGGACAAGGGTGTATAGGTTGATATATATTTTTGATAGAATGGAGGTATTATGAATCAGGATCACTGCCGATGACCAAGCGTGTCACGGAGGAATATCTAAAGACCATTCCTTTATTCTCGGACTTGTCACAAGAGGAGCTGGCGAAGCTCATAAAGATTGTGTTGCTGCGCAAATACCCGAAGGGCGCGATTCTCTATTATGAAAAAGAGAAGCACAATGAGATCTACTATCTGAAAGAGGGGCTGATCAAGATCTACAAGGTAGACAGGTTCGACAATGAAGTGTTCATGTACAACCTTTTCAGCGATACGCTGATATCAGAGATCACTGATTTCGACCGTATCGGGTGCTTTGCCAATGCGGAATTCGCCATTGACAGTGATGTACTGGTTATCGACTTTGAGCATTTTCAGCAGATGTATATGAACAGTCCAAACCTGATGTTGAAACTGCTGAAAGAGTTCGCCAAGAAGAGTAAAATGATGCAATGCATCATCAACCGGGAGATCGTGTTTGACGGCACGGCGAAAGTCGCCTTTATGCTGATCAACGATCTTCGGAGTTTCAACCAGCTCAAGAAGCAGGAGATAGCCTATATGCTGAATATTCAGCCTGAAACACTTTCACGCATTCTGAAAAAACTGACACGCAGTGGCATGATCGATACTGTTGACGGTGAAACAGTTTTGAAAGATGAAGCAACATTGCGGGAAATTTTTGAATAAGAGAGGATCGTGATGAGAACCATTACATCCAAAATCAAACTGATCGGCGGCATGCTCTCGCTGATCATCGCCTCAATTGTCGGTATCACTGTGTATATCAACCACGCATCAAAACAGGACTCCGTGGTGATCAATATCGCGGGTAAGCAACGGATGCTGACGCAGCAGATCGCCAAAGAGGTGCTATGGCTCCAAAACCGTAACGAGGGAAACTTTAAAGCGCTTGATACTGCTCGTGCCGAGTTCGATGCAAGCCTGGAGGATCTCATGAACGGTGCCCCGGAACGAGGGATATATGCACCACCCAAGCAGTGCATTACGGAAAGGCTTTTGCAGGTCTCTTCACTTTGGAAAACATTTGATGATCATGTAGTCCGATTCCAAGAGCTTCTGGCGGAGACGAACAAACTGAAAGAGTCACTCCCTTCTGAAAACGAGGCGATCTTGATGATCTCGGACCGGGTGGTAAAGCAGATGGTCGTTGAAGGGCTTGAAGGAGCGGTTATTGACGATGCGGGGCGACAGCGCATGCTGACACAGCGTATCGGTTTCAGTGCGACACAGTATCTGATCACAGGAGATGCCAACTATTTTACGCAGTTCCAGAAGGCGTACGGGCTCTACGGTGCCACGCTCAAGCGGTTTGAGGAGAACCGGGTCTGGTACCAGCGGCCTGACCTGCATCAACTGCTGATTGAAAATGATAAACAGTGGCAGAAATATTCCACCTATATGTTTGAACTGATGGAAAAGCAGAAGCAGCTCAATGAAGCCGTGCTGCATATCAAGGAACTTAATGTTGTTTTGCTTGAGACTATGGACTCTGCGGTAGCAGCCTACAGTGCCTATTCGGAAGAGCAGCGTGCCTTTTTACAATATTTCCAATATGCCGCAAGCTTGATCGCTTTGCTTTTTATGGTGTATGCCGTGTATCTGACACGAAGGATCCAGGGAGACTTCGAGCTTTTCCTTGATCGTTCCAGGTCGATGGCGGATTCGTTGAAGCTTTCAGAAGAGACGGTACGGTACGAACCGACGATGGAGACGGTCCAGACGGATGAACTTTCACAGGCATCGTTGCATATGAGCCATTTTGTGGACAAGATCAACACGATACTTCAGCATGCCCAGCAGGCGATCCATGAGTCCGAACAGGCTGCTAATGAATTGGCCACTGTCACTGAAACGATGGATGAGGAGTTTGAGGGATTAGGGATAGATGAGGCATCCAAAAAAGATATTGATCGTACAATAGATAAAAGTGAAGATATCGTCATCCAGACGCTTGAAGAGCTCTCCGGCACATCAAGACTGTTGACAAAACTGCAAGAAAACCTCAACAGCATCGTCACCAAAACAGAACCAAAACCGCGTGGGTGAATCCGATGCAATGCTTTCTTGACTTAGGTCAAAGACACCTGACAACTTGTCCCGATACAATGATAACGTAACCTGAAAGCTGATAGACGCTCTCCCTTGCAGACGGCGGCCATCGGTAATCAACAAGGAGGATACGATGGGTATGGACAGAAGAAGTTTTCTCAAGAGTGCAGCGGCCGCTTCGGCAGCGAGCGCGATTGGAATGACGATTCCGACAGATGTCGAGGCCGCGGGGACAGATGCCCAGAAAGACTGGCGCTGGGACAAGGCGGCATGTCGTTTCTGCGGTACGGGATGCGGGATCATGCTCGCGACCAAGAACGGGAGGATCGTCGCGGTCAAAGGAGACCCCGCGGCACCTGTCAATCGCGGGTTGAACTGTATTAAAGGGTATTTCAACGCGAAGATCATGTACGGTGCCGACCGTCTGACACAACCGCTGTTGCGCATCAACAGCAAGGGGGAGTTCGACAAGCACGGCAAGTTCGCGCCGGTCAGCTGGCAGCGCGCCTTTGATGAAATGGAAAAAAATATCCGCAAAGCCCTTGCGCACAGCGGACCGGAAGGCGTTGCCAACTTCGCTTCCGGACAGTACACAGTCATGGAAGGGTATGCGGCACAGAAAATGATGAAGGCGGGATTCCGTTCCAATGCGATCGATCCGAATGCCCGCCACTGTATGGCATCGGCCGTCGTCGGCTTTTACCAGACGTTCGGCATCGATGAACCGTCGGGCTGTTATGACGATATCGAATTGACGGACACTGTCGTAGCCTGGGGGTCGAACATGGCGGAAATGCACCCGATCCTCTGGTCGCGTGTCACAGACCGCAAGCTCTCCGATCCCGACCGTGTCAAGGTTGTTTCCATTCAGACCTACACGCACAGAACATCCGACTTGGCGGATATCGAGATTATTTTCTCGCCAAACACGGACCTTGCATTGTGGAACTACATTGCACACGAGATCGTTTACAACCATCCCGAAGCGATTGACTGGGACTTCGTCAAACAGAATATCATTTTTGCGACAGGTCCGGTTAACATCGGCTACGGTATGCGCCGCAGTGACGAGAAATCGGTCAAAGAGGGCAAATACACCGATCTTGAGATGGAGACGATTTCAAAGGAGATGAGCAAACCCGTCTCTGCCAAGGAAGCACCGGCCCTGGAGCCTTACGGCTATAAAGAGGGCGAAGTTATGAATAATCAGCCCGGTACCCTGGCACACTGGGAGATCTCGTTTGAAGAATACAAGAAATCCCTCGCGCCGTATACACTTGACTACACTGCGAAGATTGTCAAGGGTGACCCGAATGAGGATCTCGAGGCCTTCAAAGGTAAACTCAAGGCGCTGGCAGATCTCTACATTGAGAAAGGGCGCAAAGTCGTCTCTTTCTGGACGATGGGGATGAATCAGCATACGCGCGGTACCTGGGATAACACGCTTTCGTATAACGTCCATTTCCTGTTGAACAAGCAGGCGTTACCGGGCAGCGGCGCTTTCTCGCTGACGGGCCAGCCTTCAGCGTGTGGCACGGCGCGTGAAGTCGGAACATTCTGTCACCGTCTACCGGCGGATATGATGGTCGCCAATCCGGCGCACCGCAAGATCGCCGAGCATAAATGGATGATTCCGGAAGGGACGCTCAACCCGGTCGGGAACCAGCACATCATGAAAATCCACCGTGATATCGAGGATGGTATCGTCAAATTCGCGTGGGTCAGCGTCTGTAATGCTTATCAGGATTCCGCCAGTGCGAAACACTGGATCAAGGCCGCACGCGAAATGGACAACTTCATCGTGACATCCGACGGCTATCCGGGTATTTCAGCGAAGGTCTCGGACCTGATCCTCCCTTCGGCGATGATTTACGAGAAATGGGGGGCGTATGGTAACGCCGAACGCCGGACACAGCACTGGCGTCAGCAGGTGCTCCCGGTCGGCGATGCGATGTCCGACACCTGGCAGTGGGTCGAACTCTCCAAACGGTTCACCGTCAAAGATCTCTGGGGCGCATCGACGCTGCGTGATGGCACGAAAATGCCTGATGTCATCGCGGAAGCCAAAAAAATGGGCTATGACGAAGATACGACGATGTTCGACATCCTGTTTGCGAATGACAAGGCCCGTTCATACAAACTGGATGACAAAGACCCGGTTCAGGCCGGTTTCGACAACTCTGAGTGTCTGGGTGACAGCCGGAACGTTGTCGGTTCCGACGGAGAGGTCTTCAAGGGCTACGGATTCTTCATTCAGAAATACCTGTTTGAAGAGTATGCGGACTTCGGACGCGGGCACGGCCACGACCTGGCACCGTTTGATGTCTATCATAAAGTCCGCGGTCTGAAATGGCCGGTCGTCGACGGGAAAGAGACGCAGTGGCGCTTCAATGTCAAATACGATCCATATGCGGCCAAAGCGGTCGCCAAGTCCGGTTCGGACAGCACGCACGCGTTCTACGGAAAGCTGGCGAAGGCGCTGCCATACGGCGACCTGGGCGGCGTCAAAGTCGCGGAGAAAAAAAGCCTTGAGAACAAGGCAAAAATCTTTGCCCGTCCTTACATGGATCCACCGGAAATGCCGGACAGCGAATACGATGTCTGGCTGGCAACCGGCCGTGTGCTTGAGCACTGGCACTCCGGTACGATGACGATGCGTGTACCGGAACTGTACCGTGCGGTACCGGAAGCGCTTTGTTACATGCATCCGAATGACGCCAAGAAACGCGGTGTACAGCGCGGCGAACTTGTCAACGTCGAATCGCGTCGCGGTTCGGTGAAGGCCCGCGTAGAGACGCGCGGCCGTAACCGTCCGCCGGAAGGCCTGGTGTTCGTACCGTGGTTTGATGAAAAGGTCTTCATCAATAAAGTCTGTCTGGATGCGACGTGTCCGATGTCAAAACAGACAGACTTCAAGAAATGCGCGGTCAAGATCACGAAAGCATAACGAGAGAGCAATGAAAAACGAACAGCTGAGCGACCGTCGTAAATTTCTTCTGACCATGGCGCGGGGTGTAGGCCTCAGCGCGATGGGTGCATTGGTATGGACTGCTTATGTGGAAGAAGTCAAAGCGGCACCGTTGGTGCTGCGTCCTCCCGGTGCGCAGAATGAAGCCGACTTTTTGAAGTCCTGTATCAAATGCGGCCTCTGTGTCGAGGGGTGTCCTTACGATACGCTCAAGCTGGCAGCTCCCGGTGATACATTACCGATGGGAACACCGTTTTTCACCCCTAGGGAGATCCCCTGCTATATGTGTGAAGACATCCCCTGTGTCCCGGTCTGTCCCACGGGCGCGCTGGACGCAAACAAAGTTCAAAGTGACTTCGAAGGAGAGATGTTCTGGGACATCAAGAAGATCGACATCGGGGTTGCCATCGTCGATCCGAAGGCCTGCATCGCCTTCTGGGGAATCCAGTGCGATGCCTGCTATCGGGCCTGTCCATTAATGGACCAGGCCATAAAGCTGGAATATGAGCAAAATGAACGGACGGGGAAACATGCCTATTTAAAACCGGTTGTTGTCCCAGACGTCTGTACAGGCTGCGGGATGTGCGAACATGCCTGCGTTACGGAAAAGGCGGCGATTACCATCCTGCCGAGAGGTGTTGTCGAAGGACATGCCGGCAGTCATTACGTCAAAGGCTGGGATAAAAAGGACCAGGAACGCGTCAAATCGGCTAAAGGCGGCACGACGGTAACGGAACGCAGTCAGGAAAAAGCGATCGATTCGCTGAACGATATGGGGGATCTGCTCGAATGAAATATCTGATTTTGCGCCGGATGCTCCAGGTCGGTCTGCTGACGCTTTACGGTGCGGCCAACTGGTACGGATACACGGCAATCCTGCAGGGAAATCTGAGTGCGTCACTGCTGCTTCAGCGTGTGCCGCTTTCCGATCCGTTCGCGGTATTGCAGATGCTTTCGGCGGGTGCGGCGCTTTCAACGACCGTACTCATCGGAGCGGTGATCATTTTTGTTTTTTACGCCGTGATCGGCGGACGGGCTTTTTGCAGCTGGGTCTGTCCGGTCAATATGGTCACGGACGCGGCCAACTGGACACGGAGAAAACTGGGGATATCCCAGGTGCAGAAGCGGGTTTATATGAGCCGGAACATGCGTTATTGGGTACTCGGGATTTCCCTGATACTCTCTGCGCTGACAGGCGTTGCAGCGTTTGAAATGATCAGTCCGATCTCGATGGCGCATCGCGGCATCGTGTTCGGTATGGGGTTCGGCGGTGCAGCACTTCTGGTGATCTTTCTGTTCGACCTGTTCGTCCATGAACACGGATGGTGCGGTCATATCTGCCCGCTGGGCGGGTTTTATTCGCTGATCAGCCGTTTCTCTCTGATCCGGGTCTTCCATGACGCGGAGAAGTGTACGGCCTGTATGAAGTGCAAAGAGATATGCCCTGAAAAAGAGGTGCTGCATATGGTTGCGAGAAGCAGCGAAAGTGTAGTGATGGGTGAGTGTACAAACTGCGGAAGGTGTGTTGAAGTCTGTGAGGATGATGCACTGAACTTTTCAATTCGCAAACTTGCGAAACAAGCAAAGGAGAAGTCATGAAAATGAGAGTGATAACGGGCGGCATTGCAGCTGCTCTGCTGATGATTGGATGCAGCAATAGTGTGGAGCCGGCGAAGACAGCCGAAGTGAAACCGACGGTATCGGAAGAGTCCCTGGGGCTTCGGAAGACTGATCTCTATACGGAGCAGGGAACGAAACCGGCGATGGCGGATTATTCCGCGGAGGCTCCTGGAACGTCACAGCGGATTCAGCGCGCCTACGACAACGCGCCGCCGATGATCCCGCATGACGTTGAGGGCCTTCTGCCGATTACCAAGGAGAACAATGCCTGCCTCGGCTGTCATATGCCGGATATCGCAGAGGCGATGGGGGCAACGCCAATTCCGGCTTCACACTTTGCCAACTTCCGGCCCGATACATCGTTGGCCGCCGACGGCAAGATCACAAAAGAGGGGAAAGAGGTTGACAATACAGGTGATTTTAAAATGATTGTAAAGAAATCTGATCACCTTTACCAAGGCCGCTTTAACTGCTCCCAATGCCATGCGCCGCAGGCGAATATCGCGCCGGCAGTTGCCAACACGTTCAAACCCGATTATCAGGATGAGACGATGAAGAACAAGTCTGATCTGCTTGATGTCCTTAATGTAGGGGTGCAATAACGTGTCTGACATCAGCCGCCGCGGTTTTTTCGGTGCACTCGGTGCCGCCGTTATGAATAAAGGGAAGCAGATCAGGCCTCCCTACGCGGCGGATCTTTCGCGCTTCGGGCAAACTTGTCCTGAATGCGAAGGAATGTGCAGCAATGCGTGCGAAGAGAATATCATCATTATCGGTAAAGACCGTACTCCTCATCTTGACTTTTCCAAGGGTGGCTGTACCTACTGTGGAGCGTGTCTGGAAGCCTGTAGTCCCGGGGTGCTTTCCCATACGGAAGAACCCATTCATGCTGCCGTTAGGATCAACCCTTTAAAATGTGTTAGTTGGCAGGGAGTGATGTGTTTTTCATGCAAAGAACCTTGCTTGGACAATGCGATCGATTTCAAAGGGCTTTACAAGCCGGATATAAATGCCTCCCGATGCACATCGTGCGGATTTTGCATCGGCAGGTGCCCGTCTGAAGCTATTGAGACGACATTCTTTAAAGGGAACGAGTGAAAAAAATCAGCCTGCTTTTCATGCTGTCGGCAGCACTGTTGATCGGTCGGGAAATCGGTCCGGCTGCAGCGTTGACGGCAGATGGGCTGGTGACAGACATCCTTGTCGAGAACGGTGAGCTTTATGCCGCAACCTACAGTGGCAAGGTCGATGTTTTCGACATCGCAGGCAGGAAAAAGCAGGCCGTCATTACGATTCCGAATATCATTGATTTTATGGGAGATGAAATCCCGGCAAAAATATATTCGATCGACAAACTCGGTGATGTTTTGATGCTGGTCTCCGAAGGGAAGGCAGGCTATCGCAACGTTTACCTTTATCAAAATGAAAAACTGAAAAAAGTGATTGACAGCAGCGATGCCCTTCCGATAAAGAGAGGGGTGCTTGTTGACGAAGACCATATGCTTCTGGGGCTGTTGAGTTCTGAAATCATTCTGTATCGGATCAGTACCGAAGAAGTTGTTTACCGCCGAATGATCAAGGATGAGGAAAGCGGCGGATCCGCATTCGGGGACATGACGCTAAGCGAGGACCGCAAGACGGTCGTCACTGCGGATGAAAGCGGGGATGTCAATGTCTTTAGGGTATCGGACTTTTCCCATATGAAACTCCTGCGTGGACAGAACGTTGACAATATATACAAGGTGGATTATCGCCAAGGCGTCATCATCACCGCGGGGCAGGACCGCCGCTGTGCCGTCTATAAACCGGATGGCACGGCTTACTACATGGAGGGTGATTTCCTAATCTATGCCGCAGCGCTGACGCCTTCGGCAAATCGGGGCATATTCGCGGCAACCGTTGAAAACGATGTAGCGCTTTTCGACATAGCGGGTCGGACAAAGTTGGCTGAGCTTAAAGGGCATACGGCAACCTTGACGGATTTCGCATTTGTGGATGAAGACCATTTTTTCTCATCGGCCGAAGAGACCAGAATCCTTTACTGGGACATTGAAACCATCAAATAGGAGATGAACATGAATATTTCAAGTATTGTCGTTCAGACGACACCGCAATTTGTCGAAGAGTTGGTCGAAGCGCTCAAAGCTTCGGATGTATGTGATTATCACTTCCATGACGAAAAGGGACGCATCATTGTCACGATTGAAGGTGATGGGGTTGAAGAAGAGGTGAAAAAGCTGACTACGATTCAGGAAATGCCGCACGTTGTCGCCGCCGATATGCAATTTGCCTACAGTGAAGATGAGCTGGACAAAGAGCGGGACAAACTGGAGATCGAAGGAACGGATATACCTGAATGGCTCGATGACCCCGATGCCAGGTATAAAGATATCCAGTACAACGGCGATCTGAAGAAGAAGCTTTAAAAGGAGCCGATATGCAGACGTCGTTTGCGATGTTCCGCGAGAC
Organism: Sulfurimonas sp. HSL-1656; assembly: GCF_039645585.1. Classification (NCBI taxonomy): domain Bacteria; kingdom Pseudomonadati; phylum Campylobacterota; class Epsilonproteobacteria; order Campylobacterales; family Sulfurimonadaceae; genus Thiomicrolovo; species Thiomicrolovo subterrani. The sequence continues at coordinate 1,755,738 of NZ_CP147915.1, read as the reverse complement.
TGAAGTGCCGGAAGACGAGCTTATTATCTCCCGTACGGATCTCAAAGGCATCATCACGTATGCGAATGATACTTTTGCCGACATTTCCGGTTATACTCCGGAGGAACTGGTCGGCCAGCCGCATAATATTCTGCGCCACTCCGACATGCCCAAGAGCGCATTCCGTCATATGTGGGAGACGCTAAAAGCAGGTAAAGCATGGGAGGGATACGTTAAGAACCGCCGAAAAGATGACGGTTATTACTGGGTGTACGCCCGCGTCAGCGGTGTGTTTAAAAACGGTGAACTCATAGAGTACAAATCGCTTCGCTCCTATGTTCCTCACAGCAAACGTTATGAGATGCAAAATGTCTACGATGCGATGCGGCAAAAAGAGGGCGACAGTGTACGTATTGTCGGCTACTTGCCGACAAGAACATACGAAAAGATGTTACAGGCTGCCTCTGACGCCGGTCTCTCCCCCGAGGAGTGGCTTGCAAATCAGTTAAACTAGTGCTTCCGAATCCGACGCAGACTCCTGCGCCGGTCTCTCCCCTGACCCCCTTTTTACTCAGCAGTTTTTCTGTCGCTTGACCTAGGTCAAAGACGACGCCCTTGTTGTTTTCTTATAATCTTCATAACCATATATTCAAGGAGAAGATTATGACAAAACTCGTAACGGCATTGGTAGTGACGTTTGGCTTGACATGTTCATTGTCTGCCGACGGTGCTGCTGCTTATAAAAAATGTTCGGCATGCCACGGTACAACCGGAGAAAAGTCGGCGCTCGGTAAAAGCAAGGTGATCAATACGATGACAAAAGCAGAGATTGTCACAGCGTTGAGCGGATATAAAGATGGCAGTTACGGCGGCCCGATGAAAGCGATGATGAAAGGTCAGGTAGCAAGCCTTTCGGAGGCAGATATTCAGTCGATTGCTGACATGGTCGGGAAATAAGGCGTAAGTAGCCAAATTGAGGAGTAGAACATGAGAAAAGTGATGTTGTCTTTGGCCGCCGTGCCGGTTATTGTGGGAAGTATGGGTGTGGCCGCGTCGGCGGCCGAAGAGATCGTTCTCCTGGACGGAATGAAGATGAGCGGGGAGATCCGCCCGCGCTACGAGATGGCGGACGTCAAGGATAACGGCCTCGATACGGCCAACGCCTTTACGGCACGTACGCGCCTCGCTGTCGAAGGGACGCTCCTCGGTCTCGAGGGGCTCACTGCCAAAGTGGGGATGACCTCGGTCAACAACTTCGGCTACAACGACTACGCGCCGCAGGATGCGACGTATGACCTGATCCTCGACCCCCAGCAGGCGATCCTGACCGAGGGTTACCTGGCCTACACGGCGGCAGACACGACCCTGCTCGCGGGACGCTCCTTCGTCAACCTCGACGACCAGCGCTTCGTGGGTACCGTCGGCTGGCGCCAGATGGAGCGCGCCTACGACACGGTGACGCTGAGCAACGGTTCCATCGAGGGCCTCTCCCTCATGGCCTCCTGGATCTACGGCTACCAGGGCGTCAACGCCAACCCGACAACCGATACGGGCTCGCTGCTCCTGCACGCTACGTACTCGGCGGGCAAGGCGCTCTCTGTCACGGGGTTCGGCTATATGCTTGCAGACATTCATGACACCTACGGTCTGCGCGTCTCCGGGGATATCGCCCTGGACGGCGTGACGCTGAACTATGCGGCCTCCTATGCCAAGCAGAGCGACGCCTCGCTGACCTACGCCCTCGATGATGCGCCGGAGATCGATGCTGCCTACTACGACATCGCCCTGGGCGCGAACATCTCCGGCCTCATTGTCGGGGCGGAGTACGAGGTGCTGGGAGACGCCGAAAGCAACAGCACGAAAGGGTTCACGACCCCGCTGGCGACCCTGCACAAGTTCCAGGGGTGGGCGGACGTCTTCCTCGGTCGCACGTCCGGAAGCAACAACGACGGTCTGGCGGACCTGAGCGGTACGCTGGGATATGCCGCGGCGGGCTTCGGGAAAGTGCTGGGCGTCTACCACAAGTTTGACGCCCTCTCCGGCGCGGACAAGGACCTCGGCAGCGAGTTCGACGTGCTCTACGCGAACAGTGTTCCGGGCGTCAAGGACCTCGCCTTCCTGGCCAAGGCGGCCTTCTATTCCAAAGGCGACACGGGCAACGACGTCACCAAGGTCTGGGCCCAGCTCGACTATAAATTCTCAACGAAGTAAGTCGCCTTCCCGCCTTCGGGCGGTTTGGCCAGGCAGCATTTCAAAGCGTAACCGATTCATTCACTCCTATGTAACTCGAGAGTTTCATCAAGCCGCTGCCTGACCAAGTCGTCCCCCTCGATTCGCGATACAATAACGTGAAAAGGAATTCCAATGAAAAATATATTGTTTGTTCTTTTGCTGATAACGTTTGCTTACGCATCGGAACCAATGGCATCACTGGAACAAAAGGTAGAGAGTGGGTGTGCAAGCTGTCACTTGGTGAGCAACCTGTCTCCGGAGCGAGTCGCTACAATGAAAGCGCCACCGATGTGGGGCGTGATGAAAAAAGTAAAAGCGGCTTATCCGGAACGTGAGAAAGCAGAAGAGTTCATGGTGGAGTATATGCAAAATCCGTCAGAAGACAAGATGCTTTTTCGTAAACAGACTATCGCGCGTTTCGGCGGGATTATGCCTTCACAAAAGTCGCTTTTCACCGAGGAAGAATTACGGGAAATTTCGAACTACCTGTTCGAAAGATATTAGTGGGCAGGTAAATTGTATATACATAACTAACCAATATGAATATCGCCTTCGGGCGGTTCGGGTAAGCAGTAACTGTGCGAAAGAAACCTTGCAACTTCATTTGATTCACAACACTCCAATTACACCAGAACAGTTACTGCTTACCCGAATGATGCACATGCCGGCTGGTTTATAATCTCACTATGAAAAGAATCAATGTCTTCATCAACGGATTCGGGCGGATAGGGCGGGCGCTCATGCGCAGATTGCTTGAAGATGACCGTTTTGAAATTGTCGGCATAAACGATATCTATAGGCGGGAACAGTTTGCATATCTATTGCAGTTTGATTCGGTATATGGCCGACTACGATATGGTGTTGAACAGAAAAATGACCGCATCATGGTCGCGGACAGGATAATTCCACTTTTTAACGAAGAGAAGGTGGAGTCAAAGGCTCTATACGACTTGGATATTGACATTCTCTTTCAGTGTACCGGGATACATCTCACCTGCAGGGCCAATCAGCCTTTTCTTGACAGCGGTGTGAAAAAGATCATCGTGTCGGCACCGCCACTGGATGATATGCCGATGTTTATCGGAAGCATCAACGATGATCAGTATCAGGGCGAGAGGATAGTATCAGCGGCGAGCTGCAGTGCGAATGCTATTGCCCCCGTGCTAAAACTGCTGAATGAATATGCCGGTGTGGAAGCCGCAGGTGTATCCATGATCCATAGCTATACTGCAGAACAGAAGCTGCTCGATGTGCTAGTGAATACCTCTGAACTGCTTCGTTGCAGAAGCGCTTCCTCAAATATATTACCCCTTTCTAGTTCGGCTACAGTTACCGTGGAGAAGTTATTGCCGCAACTCGATGGCCGTATTCAAACCCATAGTATTCGGGTGCCTGTACCTGCAGGGACACTTTACGATTTCAGTATGCAGCTCATACAATCGATACATGCAGAAGATCTCAACAAGATATTTGAACATGCAGCACACAATGAGTATAAAGAACTTCTGGCCGTGACGGAAAATGTCCTTGCATCGTCCGATATTATCGGTGACCTTCACGGGATCACGATTGAAAAAAAGCGGACGGTGAATGTGGGGGGAAAGTTTGTCAGACTGATGGGTTGGCAAGACAACGAAGTTGGATACGTTTCACAAATGATTAAACTTGCACTGAGATTAATGGAAATGAAAAATTAGTTTGATTGGAATCCTTTTCTACGAATGTATATTAAAAGACTGCAGCATCTTTCTCAAAAGAGTTGATACTATTTGAGCATAACTTCGCGACAGTGAAGTAGTTAAGTTTTGTCCCAAAAATATTTTGGGACTATACCTGATCTGCACACACTCCAAATGACATGAGTGGCCATTACCTCGATATCGCCCTGTATACCGTGCTTTCAAGGGTGGTCAACCATGCATTTAAGGTTAATCACGCAGCACAACGGTCTAACGCACCGTTGACAACGTTGTCAACCCACCTCTGAAACGTCGTAATATAGGGGGGTGTGGGCTTTTCGAATTCAGAAAAGAGAGAATATGGTGAAAATATGAAAAATATTTCCATTTTAGGCATTTTTTATGGAATTAAAGGGTTGACCAATTGACTTTCAAAGTGCAGAATTTTCAATCATTAGTTGAACTGACTAAAGATATTTACAAGTAAATTTGGTCTGAAGATAAGGCTATTGATGGTTCATTCTGTTACTGAGAATGCAATGCAAGATAGGAAACCATTTGGAGAGGAAATATATTCTACTTCTGTGCTCACATTAATTGTGATAGCACATAAAATTAATCATCATCACCACTGCCGACTATCGTAAAAAAAATTGGGTGATGGTCACTGTAGCGAGCAATTACTTCATTCGTTGGAACAGAGCTATTGAGTTCAAATGTTTCATATAGATTGATAACGCGGTAATTGTTGATCTGCGTATAATTTTTGATGTACAGCACTTGGTCGTATGGTTCGGTCATCTTGAGATTTGAGTTCGCACATTCTACGTTAGCCAATGAAAATAGGGCATCGACTCGTTCACTGAGTATGTCACAATCATAGACATTCATATCGCCTACAATGATGAAATCCCTTTCTGGAGCTAAAGATGCTTGAGAAAATACCCATGAAACAATTGACTTTAATTCATGATATCGACGATTAGTCGACACGTTGTCCTTATTTGGTTTGAGGTGCACAGAGATTGCTGTAAAGTCCAACCCATCATTGGCCTTGAAGGTAAAGTAGTAAGGTACGCGTTCGTAGTCAATATTATTACTTCTGTCAGCAGCAAGATATCCAGAAGCAATCAGAGTAAGCTTGTCAGCTTTATAAAAAGCTACAAACCACTCTGTTGCGGAGGAGTTGTTGTGTATATTTTCGCCTGTACCTGTGTCTTCCTCAGATAGGACATAATCGTATCCCTGATCAGTCATTGCATCGAAAAATGCTTTGACCTCAGGATCTCCTTTTATTGCCTCCTCTGTAGATATGTATACATCCACCGGTGGTGCGACAACCTCCTGGACAAATATAACATCACGTTGGCCATTAGACATCAGATTAGCAATGCCTTCATTGTCACGAATACTGGAATAGCCAAGCCATTTGATATTGAATGAAGATGCATTGACATCGGCAAGTGCAGATTTTAGAAATACTACTGTGATGAGAGAAAGCAACAAGAGGGCTCTATTAACACGCATTCAGTACCACCCAGCTATTAGTGAATAGACCTATTGTAACAGATCCCATAGCTATCACTTAGTGGATACCCTTTTTTGGCAAGAAGTAGGGTGCAATCTCTGAAATTTTACTTCTTTTTATGGCGTGCTCCATAACGCAACTTATTTTAGGCGGCCTAACAGGTCTGTCTTCCTACACTGACGACTGATCTACATAATAAAGGAGGTCGCATGATTAGTGTGATTATCAGTAACTGTGGTGGCGTTGGCAAGACAACTATTGCCCAAGATGTTTGTGCTATACGGCCAGAGGAGGTGAAATATAAGGAAATTGGTGTGAAGACTGAGTGTAATAAGTTGGCTCAAAAATACAAAAATTACCAGATGCTATCTTATAAGAATTACATGGATCTATTTGTAGAACTTTTTTTACATCATGTTAAGTCAAAAGATGGCGATATAGTCCTGGATATCAGTGGTCAGCGCGTATATAATTTTCTTGAAGGGGTCCAAAGATATAAATGTATATCGCAAGATATTGACTTTTTTATCATTCCTATCATCCCTGATCTTAAAATCATGCGGCGCACCATTGAAATCCTTAAATGCCTTATTGGTGAGTGTGAGGTTCCACCAGAGATGATCAAGGTGATTTTAAACCGTGTAGATCCGAATCTCACTTCTTCTGAACTCAAGAAGCAATTTCAACCAATAACTGATTATATGCAAGAGGCTGGAGTCCCTATGAAAGAAGTGTTTACTCTGAGAGATGCATATGATTTTTTCCAGCAACGGGATGACTCATTGTTGCTGAAGGAGGAAGTATTCGCAGCTAGAGATTATGATTATATGGTGCAGTATGCAGACAATGCAGAAGAGAAACTTCATTTCATAGAGTTGCATCGAATCCAAAGGTTGGGCCGTGATTATTTTGAGGATTGCCAATACATTTATGAGTCCCTAGTAACAGAGTATATGGAAAAGAAAGATGCTGAAGATGCCGTACAGACAAGTGCGGTGTCAGCATGACTTTCATTCTATGGAAAGAGATCTATATGAATGGATCTCTTCGTATTAGCGAATTTTGAAGCTACAGACCAAGAACTTCGCATACAACTGGTCGGTATTTGATTCTTCCCTCTTTGACCTCAAAATATATGATGGGCACTCTATTCTTCTCAAGAGATTTGCTAATTTTTGGATTAACCAATAAGGAGATATCTTTTTCTTCTTGCAATCCATTTAACCAATAAACCGCTGTTACCTTGCGGAAATTTTCATACATATGTACTCCTGCATGGTAATTGATATTCTCGCTCAATAGTTCGCGTATTTCATCATTCATTGTAAGAGGGTGAGGGCAGAGAACCATTGCGCCAAGCTCCCCATCTTTTAGCGTAATGCCTTTTGAAGAGACACCCTCTGCAAAGGGTCTTTTCAACATTTCCCATACAGGAGCAACATAGGGGAATTTGTTATAGCGAGCATATTCATTTGACATACTCTCTTTTTCTTTTGCAAAATGCTCTGCCACCCAGTCTTCAAGCAGATCTTCCGAAAAATACTCCGCTGATCCGCCATTCATCTGAAGATATGCCTCTACAAAAGGGATGAGGGTCTCTTTATTCTGTGCCATGCAGTTGCGCATTTTATGGTTGAGATAACTAGCGGCTCGGATCTCGCTTGCCCCGTTTGTTTCTTCAATGTCAAGACGGAAGTGATAAAAGTCTCCTCCGGTGATAATCTTAATCCCCATGCGACCGGCAATGCCGACAATCTCTGATGCCACTTTTTCAAGTGCAGTCGGTGTGTTGCGGAATGCTGTCGCATCTATTGCTGTGTGCTTGTTCATCTATAGCTCCTTGAAAGCCAACGGTTTCATTTTTCCGGAGAAGTTCATCCGTTACCGTGCAGCTGACTTGAGTATTTGCTATCAAAATTTCTTTGTCAAGGATTTTGGGATTTTTCCAGAAACAGTAAATCAGGTCTTCCCCCGTTCGGTTCAGCAAAACGCAACCTAATTTAAGCGACTCTGCTCCATAACGCAACCTAAAATCAGCATCCGCACAATCCGCTTTTTCTACAATGAAACCATCGAAACACACATTCAGAGGAGTTCGTTATGGAACTGTCACTAGAGCATCTTGAACTTATCCCGGTGCTACTGAAAAAGATTGATGCACTATCAAAAAGGCTTGAGAGTTCAAGTGAAAAGCGCTGGATGAGTGTGGCGGAAACAGCAGACTATCTTAGCTATTCCAGGGATCGCATCTATAAAATCAAAGACGAGCATTTCATAGAGGGAGTGCACTTTCACAATCGAACGGGTAAAATACTCTTTGATAGAGTTGCGATTGACTCTTGGGTGGTCGGAAAGGACGACCGTGAAACTGATTACACGCAACGGCAAGTTGTGGATAACGTTTTATCATCAATCAAAGAGATATAGACGCTCTTTGGGATTGGATGACAACAAGGCAAATCGCGCACTAGCGACCAATAAAATACTTCCCGAGATCATCTACAAGCTGAACTCGGGAATGTTCTTTGACAAAGAAACAACCATACCGACGGTAAGCGAATATGCGCTCACCAGCTTTGCACTGCACGAGCATCACCGCAAAGCCTCGACGAAGTATGACTACACGACGTCGCTGCGTCTGCACATCGCCCCCCGTTTGGGCAAGAAACGGCTTGACCGGATTAAGCCTTCGGATATCGCCCTGTGGCAAAACGAGCTGCTTCAGACGCTCACGCCACGACGGGTACGCAACGTCCGGGCGGTGCTCAACACTTTCTTCGAGGATGCGATACGCGACGAGATCATCGACAAGAACCCCGTCTCAAAGGTGAAGCTCCCGAAGATCGAGAAGGTGGATGTCACCCCGTTCACAATGGACGAGACGAAGCGGATCATCGAAAACGCCGAAGGCGACCTTCAAACCTTCTGTGCCCTGGGATTCTTTACAGGAATGCGAAGCGGAGAGATGATCGGACTGCGATGGGAAGATGTCGACTTCGAAAGAGGGGAGATCTCCATCAAGCGGGCGATCAAGATGGGTGTCGTCTCGACACCGAAGACACAGAGCAGTATCCGGACTATTGATATCCTCGATCCGTTGATGCCTTATCTCAAGGCGCAGTACGAGCGAACGGGAGAGGAGGGCGCCTATGTCTTTCTCAACAAGAACGGTGAACACTATTACGATATCAAGCGTATCCGTGACACCCGTTGGAAAAAGCTGCTCAAAAAGCTTGGTATCGAATACCGTACCATTTACCAGATGCGCCATACCTTCGCGACGGTGATGATCGAAAACGGGGAAGATATTCTTTGGGTCTCGCATATGCTCGGGCATACGGACACGTCCATGACCCTGCAGATGTATGCGAAGTATCGCAAGCAGAAAGATAAGAAAAGGGCTGCGTTTTTGGCGGATGTGCTCTAGGCACTTATGGGCACAATTCGGGCACAGTGCTTGAAGTTGTTTCTTTGAAAGTCCGGTGTTTGGGGGTTACAGAAAAAGTGGCTCCGGATACTGGATTCGAACCAGTGACCAAGTGATTAACAGTCACCTACTCTACCGCTGAGCTAATCCGGAATGTAAAATAAAGATACTGAGGGTTTTTGCTACGTTTTAAAAAACCTCTGAAAGTGCCTATTATAGGGCATTTCTGGCGGACAGGGAGGGATTCGAACCCTCGGTACGCAGGACGTACGCACCCTTAGCAGGGGTGTGGTTTCAGCCTCTCACCCACCTGTCCAAGTCTCAAAAATGAGAGTGAGATTATAATCATCTAGAAATAATATTTCGCTTAAAAAGCAAGGCGGAGCCGCTTAAAGTCGCTCGAGGATCTTTTCGACGACGGCGGCGGGGTCTTCGGCCTTGTAGATGGGGCGGCCGACGACGATGAAGTCGACCTTCTCCGTCTCTGCCGCTTCGATCGTGGCGACGCGCTGCTGATCGCCCGCATCTTCGCCGAAGGGGCGGATGCCAGGCGTCAGGGTAATGAACCTGCTGCTGGTCATTTTTTTGATGGAGGCGCTTTCAAAAACGCTGCAGACGACGCCGTCTAATCCCGCTTCGTGCGCATCCTGGGCGAATTTGTCTGCCGTCGCGGCGATGCCGGCGTTATAGACGTCGCCGAACTCCTCTTCGCTGAAGGAGGTCAGTGCCGTGACGGCTAGGACGAGGGGGCGTTTCTCGTACGTCGAGAGGCGCTCCATAACGGTCTGCATGGCACGTTTACCGGCACTGGCGTGTACGTTGAACATGTCAACGCCCAGGCCCATGATGGACTCGGCCGCGTCGGCCATGGTGTTGGGGATGTCGTAGAGCTTGAGGTCGAGGAAGATCTTCGCGTCCGGGTTGATCGCTTTGAGCGCTTTGAGAAAGGGTTCGCCGTCGCGGATGTAGGCGCGCAGCCCGACTTTGAGCCAGACCGGGTAGGCCTTGATCTTCTCCACCAGTGCCAGGTTTTCTTCCATGCTCGGCAGGTCGAGCGCGACGCAGAGTTCCATACGTATTCCCCTCAATAACTAGATGACGGAAGTATAACGACTCCTGCGTTAGAGGGGGCCTAAAGCCGTTGTCTGGAGTAAGAGCAGAAAATCATGATTAGCGCGGTTTAGCTGCGCACGGGCCCGCTGCCGAGGCGAACTCAGCGTTAGCGTAGGTATCCGGGCTTCGCTCGGATGCCGTTCTTTAAAGTACGCACGCCGCGGCGATCTTGTAGTGCGAGAGTTCTTTGCCCTTGGCGTTGATGACGTGGACGGCGCAGGCGAGACAGGGGTCGAAACTGTGCACAACCCGCAGCACTTCCAGCGGCGCGGCGGGGTCGGCGAGGGTGATGCCCACCAGCGACTCCTCGTAGGGGCCGCGGACGCCGCCGCTGTCCTTGGGCGAGGCGTTCCAGGTTGTCGGTACCACCGCCTGGTAGTTGGCGATCTTGGCGTCGTCGATACGGATGAAGTGTCCCAGCACCCCCCGGGGCACTTCGAAGATGCCCCGTCCCGCCGCCGCTTTCGGCAGGGCGGCGAAGTCGTACTTCGTCCAGGTCTCCTCGTCGTAGTACTTGATGTTCTCGATGAGGTCGCTGCAGAAGTCAAAGAGGTAGTCGCAGCAGACCTGGGCTTCCACGGCGCGGGCGGCGTTGCGCCCGAGGGTCGTCGAAAAGTCCATCAGTTCGAGCCCCGTGTCCTTCATGAACGCTTCCATATAGGGCCGGATGACCGGGGACGCTTTGAGATAGCCGATGATCATCCGCGAGAGCGGCCCCACCTCCATGGGCTTGCCCTTGTAGCGCGGTGCCTTGACCCAGCTGTATTTGCCTTCGGTTTTGAGGCTGCCGTCTTCGTTGAGGTCGGTATAGAAAGGTTCGGTCTTGCCGTCATAGGGTGCCACCGGTGCTTCGTCGGCGTACCAGGAGCGTGAGGCTTCTTCGGTGATGTACTGCTCGTCGAAGGGCTCGATGTTGGCGAAATCGTGTCCCTGGATGACGCCGCCCTCGAAGAGCTGCTGCGCTTTGCCGAATCGGTAGCCGCCCACGGCCATAAAGTTTCCGCTGCCGCGCCCGACACCGGCTTTGATCTCCTCTTTGTACGCTTCGACGGCCATCTTGATGTCGGGGAGGTAGGCACGCTCGATGAAGTCGCGGGCGTCCTTGATGATGAACATGAAGTCGTTGAGGCGCTGAGGGTTGAGCATGTCTGCGACACTGGTGACTCCGCCTACGACGAGGTTTTGCGGGTGTGGGGTCTTGCCGGCGAAGATCGCCACCGCCCGGCTGAGGTCGCGCTGGACCCGCAGGGCCTCGAGGTAGTGGTTCATATGGATGAGGTTCTGCTCGGGGGTGAAACGGTAGGCGCTGTGCCCCCAGTAGCCGTTGGCGAAGAGCCCGAGTCGTCCCGCATTGACGAAGGAGGTCAGCTTCTCCTTGACGGCGCTCATGTGCCCCGTCGAGGTGCGGTAGGGGTAGTCGTGGTAGGTCTGTGCGAGCTCCGCGGCCTTGTCCGGCTCGGCGGAGATGGCGCTGACGACGTCGACGTAGTCGAGGGAGTGGAGGTGGTAGTAGTGGACGATGTGGTCCTGGACAAAGAGCGCCAGGGTGACGAGGTTACGGATACTCTCGGCGTTGGCTGGCAGGGCGATGCCGTAGGCGTTTTCGACGGCGCTGATGGAGGCGCGGTAGTGCACGTTCGTGCAGACTCCGCAGATGCGCTGGGCGATGAGCCCGGCATCCCGGGGGTCGCGCCCTTTGAGGATCGTCTCGATGCCGCGGAAGAGCTGCCCGGAGGCCCACGCCTCTTTGACGGTGTTATTCTCGTCGATTTCGACTTCGATGCGCAGATGCCCCTCGATACGGGTAATGGGGTCAATAACGATCTTTTTAGTGGCCATGAATTTCTTCCTCTTCCCCTTCCGGCAGCGGCCGGTTGTTGGCGTATTTGTCAAAGGCGATCTTGCCTTGGCCGCAGGCGAAACAGCCGTGGCCGACCTGGACCGGCCAGCTCGTGCCTTCGTTGAATTTTACCAGCGAACAGTTCAGATCGGCATAGGGTCCCTTGCAGCCCATCTTGAAGAGGCACCACCCCTTCTTGGCCCCTTCGTCGCCCCACTCGAGGACGAATTCGTCCAGGTCGTAGTGGCCGCGGCGCTCGCAGTTGTCGTGGACGCGGAAGCCGTAGGCCCATTCGGGGCGGTTTTTCTCGTCGAGCTTGGGGAGTTCGTCGAACATGATGTAGTGAAGCAGGGTACCTACGATGTTGATGGGGTTGACCGGGCAGCCGGGCAGGTTGATGATATCGTTCCGCCCCAGCGCCTCCGCGACCCCGACGGCACCGGTGGGGTTGGGCGCGGCGGCGACGACGCCCCCGTCAAAGGCGCAGGAACCGATGGAGAAGACCGCGGCCGCGTGTTCCGCGGTGCGTTTGAGCAGCTCTAGCCCCGTTTCGCCTTTGGGCCCGATGCGCAGGAACTTGCCCTCCAGTCCCAGGGGAATGGCGCCTTCGACCATCAAAATGTAGCGCCCCTTGTCGTTCTCGATCACCCCGTCGAGGGAGAGTTCCGACTGGTCCCCCGATCCCGCCATCAGCAGTTCGTGGTAATCAAGGGAGATGTATTTGAGGATGAGGTCGTCCACCTTGGGGTGGGCGGACTTGATGAACCCCTCGGAGTTGCCGCTGCAGTCGGCGAGTTCGAGCCAGATAATGGGGATCTTGTTGAGTTGTTCGATACTCTGCCCCACCAGGGGTTCGTACTCGGGGTGCAGCCGCATATTGGCGGTGATCATGGAGACCCAGCGGTTGAACTCGCTGCTCATGTCGAAGGCTTTGAGCGCTTCGTCGAGGTTTTCGCTTTCGATGCGGTTGGCGGGGTGCAGCTTGTTGAACTTGTCGATGCGCCGCTGCACCTTCGCCATCTCCTCGGCTTTGGCGGCCGCTTCGCGTTCGGCTTTGAGGCGGGCCGCCTCTTCGGGGTCGACCGGCGTGTCGGCGATGAGCTTGACGACGTCCTGCTTGCAGCGGCCGCAGACCCGGCCCGCTTCGCTGAGCGGCTTCATGTCGGCGAAGCTCTCGATGCAGTTTTCCTTGATCAGCGCGACGAGGTCCTGTTCGTAGCCGCTGGCGCAGCTGCAGATAAGGCGTCCCCGTTCACTGATGAGCCGGTTGTCGTAGAAGAAGGCGGGGTCGACCGGTTTGGCCTCCTCCATCATCGTTTTGAGGGCCAGGACATCGATGTTGGTGTTGATCCCGATAAAGCGAACGAGACGGTCGCCGTTGACGATGTACTGGTCGATCCGCGCATCCGCTTTCGAGGCGATGACGATGTCCTCGTTCGCATCGTCTTTAGGGTCATAGGCGGTCGAGGTGACGTCGGCGAGCAGGAAGCTGCCGACTTTGAGGCCGTCGATGGTGACAAAGTCCTGAAACCCTTCATCCTCGATCCCGAGAATTGCGGCGACGGCGGCGTCGGCCTGGAGCGTACACTCCTTGACCCGCCCGGCAATATAGCCGTTGCGGAGCTGGGCCACCTCGCCGACGGCGTAGACGTCGGGGTCGGACGTACGCATATGCTCGTCGACCAGGATCCCTTTGTCCGTTTCAAGCGCGTCTTTGGCAAACCCGGCGGCGGGGGCGATGCCGACACCGAAGATGATAAAGGGGTTGTCGATGGTGTGCTCTTTCATGACGATTTTCGTAATCGTGTCCCCTTCGACTACTTTGTCCGTGATCTCCTCCTCGAAGAGGATATGGACACGGGGGTCGGCGCCTTCGTAGATGCGTTTCATGAGCGCCACGGCCGAAGGTGTCAGGGCTTTGTCGTAGAGGTGGTTCCCCCGCGAGACGAGGTAGATATGCTCCGGTCCCTCCAGGGTGCTCAGCGTATCGAGCAGCTCCAGCCCGATGGGGCCCACGCCCATCATGACGACGTTTTTGCCGACGATCCGCTGTGCGATGCATTCGGAATCATCGGCGCTGCGGAACGTGGCGACGTTGGCGAGTCCTGCCGTGTCGAAGAGACGGCGCGGCGCGGAACCGGTGGCGAGGATGAGCTTGTCGTAGGCGTAAGACGCGGAAGCGGTAAAGATGCGTTTGGAAGCGGGGTCGAGGCCCGTGACCTCGGCGTTCAGCTCCACCTTGACATCGGCAGGCAGGGGCAGGGCGATCTCGTCGATACCGGTGCTGCCGCCCACGAGGGCACAGAGGTGGATACGGTCATAGGGAGGATGGGCCTCCTTGGTGACGATAAGCACCTCGTGGGAGGGTGACTGCTCTTTGATCGCGTTGGCGATATACGCGGCTGCGATGCCTCCGCCGACGATGACGATACGCATATCAGGCTCCTTCGTTTTTCTTGGCGGCCTTCGCCGCTTTCTTGGCCGCGGCATAATCGTCGCGGCTCTGGGCGCACTCTGCTTCCCAGTCGAACCAGCCGCCGTTGACGTTGTCCGCTTTGAGGGCGGGGCGTGCTTTTGCTTCGCTCTGCCACAGCGCCTCTTCCGGTTTGGGGCAGGCCCGCACGCACTCCCCGCAGTAGATGCAGAGCCAGGCGTTGTAGCGGTACTCTTTGCGCCCGTCTTCATGCTGGAAGAAGCGGATCGATTTGGGCGGGCACGCCTTCTCGCACTTGTCGCAGAAAATGCATGCCTCCTCATTATACTCTATCAATCCCCGGTAGGCCGGGGGCAGTGGCATCGGCTCGGCGGGATAGTTGTGGGTGCGCACAGGTCTGAAGAGATTTAAGAAGGCGTTGATCATCGCTTTTAGCATATGATTCTCCTATTTTGCCGTGCAGGACATGCAGGGGTCGAAGGAGGCGAGGATCGCCGGGGCATCGGCGTACCGGCTCCCTTTGAACACCTCCATCATGGCCGGAATGCCCGAGAAGGTCGGGGTCTTGATCCGGACGCGCTCGAGCATATTCTGCCCGCCGCCGCGCACGAGGTAGAAGAGTTCGCCCCGCGGCGCTTCGAGGCGCACGATCACCTCCCCTTTCGGTTTGCCTTTGGCCTTCTCCATGATCTCCCCGGCAGGTAGGTTCCCGACGATGTTGCGGCACATCGCGATGGAGTTCATGATCTCGCGCAGCCGCACCCGGTTGCGGGCATGGATGTCGCCGCCCGTTTCCAGCATCATCTCGTAGCCCAGCGCCTCGTAGGGGAAGTCATCGGTCTCCACCCGCACGTCGGTGGCCAGTCCGGCGGCGCGGGCCAGGGGGCCCAGGGCGTTGTAGATCTGCGCCTCCTCCAGCGAGAGTGCCCCGATGCCTCTGTATTTGAGCGAGAGGGACCAGTTGGATTCGAAGAGCTCGATGAGGTCGGCGATCTTGCCGGAAAGCTCGTCGAGGTTTTTGTGCAGCAGCGTGACCATTTCGGGGGTAAGGTCGCGGGTGACGCCGCCGATGGCGATAAAATCGAACTGGATGCGGTTGCCGCTGATGGCCTCCTGGATATCCATCACAAGCTCCCGGTCGCCCATGATCTGCATAAAGAGCGCCTCGAAGCCGGCGTTTTCCGCCGTATGGGCCAGGCAGAGCATGTGCGAATGGATGCGGTCGAGTTCGACCATCAGCATCCGCAGGTACCTGATGCGGTCGTTCGGGGTAAAGTCCAGCAGCTTCTCCGCGGCGAGGGTGTAGGAGAGGGAGTGGGTGATGGCGCAGAGCCCGCAGACCCGCGCCACGACGAAGCCGACCTGTTTGAAGTCGAACTTGGTGGTGCAGGCCTGCTCGACGCCGCGGTGCACGAAGCCCACATCGGCGTCGACCCCGACAATGGTCTCGTTTTCGCATTCGAATTTGAACCGGATGGGCTCGAGCAGGGAGATATGCTGCGAACCCAGCGGGATCTGGACGGTTTTTTTCATGCGTCCCCCCTGAGCGGATGGGGCTGGGAGTCTTTGTCGAGGTAGAGGCCCGCCGCGGCGCCCTCGACATTGAGCCCGAACATATCGACGATCTCCCGTTCGCCCAGGAAAGCGGAGGGGATGACGGGCAGGACGGAGGGGACGGGGGTGTCGTAGTCGCTCAGCGCGTAGTAGACGACGACGTCATTCTTGGCGCCGTAGCGGGAGAAGATCCACTGCAGTTCTATTTTTCCCTCACCCAGGTCGATCCCGTTGACGGTGAGGAAGTGCCACGCTTTGGGGTCGTAAAAGGCGCCGAGGTCTTCCAGCAGCGCATTTAGAGTCGTTTCAATCTTCTGCATCGGTAACCTTTTTTGCCATGCCGAGGCGGCTGAGTTTCCCGGCGACCGTTTCGACGGCACCGAAGAGTTTGAAGGGCGTTTCGATCGCCTTGCTTTTGCGCTCCAGGATCTGCAGACTCTCAACAACGGCATCGATGATGAGCTGGGGCGAGGAGGCGCAGCCGGGGACGTAGACGTCGACTGGGATGTAGCGGTCGATGCCGTCCTCGACGTTGTACATGCCGCGAAAGACCCCGCCTGCCGCCGTACAGGAGCCGACGGCGATGACGACTTTGGGTTCGGGGATCTGGCAGTAGAGCTCCACCAGCCGTTCGCGGGAGCGGTAGGTGACCGGGCCTGTGACGAGGAAGATATCGGACTGCTTGGGGTTGCCGGTATTGATGACGCCGAAGCGCTCCAGGTCGTAGCGGGGACCCAGCGCAGCGAGGATCTCGATATCGCAGCCGTTGCAACTGCCCGCGTTGTAGTGCAGGATCCAGGGGGATTTTTTCCGAAAAGCGTTAAAAAATTTCATAGGCTGATCCAAATAATGTTGGCCGTTGCCATCGTAAAGGCCGTGGCATAGATGATTTTGACCATCTGGTCGGTCCGGACGCGCGCGGTGGCGTTGTCGACGAGATTGACGAGCAGGAAAACGGCCAGCACGAGCAGCAGGCCCCACAGCGGCGACGCCCCGGCAAAGAGGAAGACAAGGCCGTAGACGAAGAGGTACTCCAGGAAACGCGCCATGTAGAGGAACTCGTAGAAGAGCCCGCTGTATTCGACCTCGACGCCCCCGACGATCTCCTGGTGCGCTTCGACGGTATCGAAGGGGGATTTTTTCAGTTTGATGGGCAGGATGATCAGCAAAGCGGCAAAGAGCAGCGGCATCTGTGCCAGGTAGCCGCCGTGGGCGAGGATGGCGCTGACGTCGAAACTGCCCGCGACGAGGTAGAAGCCGACGGCGAGGAGCACGAGGATGGGCTCATAAGCGGCCAGGGCGGCGAGTTCGCGGTTGGCCCCCACCTGCGAATAGGGGGAGCGGACGCTGTAACCGGCCAGGACGAGCACGATCAGGGCGAAGAGGTGCAAAAAGACGATATAGAGCAGGTTCCACCCGGCAAAAAGCGCCCCTACCGCCAGCCAGAGCAGCAGGAAGTGGGCCACGGCCAGCAGAGCGTGGGGGGCGTGGATGATCAGGGTGCGCTTGTCCATCAGCTTGAACATGTCGTAAAAGGGCTGCAGCAGCGGCGGTCCCTGACGGCGCTGCATCCGGGCGCGCAGGACCCTTTCTGCGCCGTAGACGAGGCCGCCGAGCAGGGGGGCGAGGAGGATCATGACCAAGCTCATGTGACGGCTCCCGAGAGGGCCACGGCAGCGAAGAGCAGGCCGAAGCCCCACTGCAGGCTCCGTGCCGCTGCGGCCGAAGGTTCCACGTAGAAGAGCGCACCGTCAAACTCGCTCTTCTCCCCGCAGCGGTAGGGCATGACGCGGTCGAAGCGCTGCAGGGAGCGCGTCAGCAGCGGCAGCAGGGCCATGATCAGTACGGGCAGGGCCAGCAGCCACAGCAGGCTGTTATGCTGCTGCACCATATAGCCGCCTGCCGCAGCCAGGCTGAGCAGGGTCAGCAGGGCAAGGGGTGTCATGAAACCCGGGGGCATGATTTCGCGCTGCACGGGGACGGTGTCCGGGGCGGTGGCGAGCAGGGCCGCGGCGATTTTAAAGTAGAGCATCACGAGCAGGGCGCTGCCGACGGCGATGCCCGTCACGACGATGACGAGCCACGGCTGCGAGGGGAGCAGGGAGGCGACGGAGGCGATGGCGAAGAGCTTGCCCATAAAAAGGCCGAAAGGCGGCAGGGTAAGGGAGAAGAAGCCAAAGAGCAGAAAGCTGACGCTGCGGGGTGCACGCTGCACGAGTCCCTTCATCTGTTCGACGTCCTTGAGGCCGAAATCTTTCTCGAGCACGCCCGCCGCGAGGAAGAGCAGCGCCTTGGAGAGGGCGTGAAAGAGCATCAGCGCCATCGCAAGCTGCATGCTCTCGGGCGTACCGACGGCGGCCAGGCTCATCATCAGTCCCAGCAGGGCGACGGTTGAGTAGCCGAGGATCTCCTTGAGCAGGCTGCGCGAGAGTGCGAGGTAGGAGGCGGCGACGAAGACCAGGGCGCCGAAGAGGGCCAGGAGGGTGCCGGGGAGGGTGCCGTCCAGACCGGGGGCGAGCTTGAGGATCAGGAAGGGGGCAATCTTGACCATCGTTGCCGAGTGCAGGATGGCACTGACCGGGGTGGGGGCGACCATGGCGCCGAGCAGCCAGCCGTCAAAGGGGAGCGAAGCCCCCTTGACCGGGGCGGCCATGGCCAGCAGGGCCAGGGCGAGCAGCAGCACCCCGCCGTCGCCCTGCAGCAGGCCACTGAAGGTGGCGCTGCCCGGCCCGTAGGCCGCGACCAGGGCGCCCAACAGCAGGAACACCCCGCCGACCTGGTTCATCCAGAGCGCGCGCAGGGCGTTGCGGCGGCTGACGCCGTCACCGCGGAAAGCGATGAGCAGGTAGGAGGCCAGCGTCGTCATCTCAAAGAGGAAGAAGAAGAGCAAAATCGCGTCGGCGATGACGATGGCGTTCATGACGGAGAGGAAGAGCATCAGGTAGGCGACGAAAAGGCGCTGTTTCCCTTCGCCGCTCTTCTCGCGGCGCATGTACTCGACGGCGTAGAGGACGATGGCCCCGCCGACGATGTTGATGATGAGGAACATGAAACGCGCCAGGTCGTCCACGACCAGTGCCGGGGACGCTGCCGCGGGGGTGACCGCCACGGCCCAGAGGTAGAGCGGCAGCTGCAGCAGTGCCAGGAGCAGGACGGGCACGGAGCGGTGCTTCACCCCCTGGAAGAGGAAATAGAAGAGCAAAACGACGTCGGCGGCCTCGATCAGGGTCCCGATGCCCGGCGCGATGCCGAGCGCTGTCGCTGCCGGTTGGAAGAAAAGGGAGAGCGCGGTGGCCGAAAGAAGGCCGAAGAGCAGTGCCGCTACCGCATAGCGCGCCCGAAGCGAGGGGAGGGCAAAGAGCAGCAGTGCCGCGGCAATCGGCGAAAAAAGTAGGAAAAAAAGCATGATATCTACCTGCCTCCGTTTCTATCTGTTCGCGGTATTTTACTCTTATTACATCACAAAACGACTACGGCGGGAATACGAAGGGTGTATAAAAAAGCGGCGGATTGTATAATGGGAGAAACATTCATATTAAAAGGAGCCGAAAATGGACGATCACAAACTGCAGATCCTGGACAAGATGGCGCCGGAGATCGAAGAGCGGATCCTGGATTATGCCTCCCACCCGGAGGGGGGACTGTTTGAATTGCTGGAGGATGTCGTCTACATGAACGACCTCGAAGCGTTCGAGGCGATCTTTGCAAACGGCGGGAACGTCAACCTGCAGAACAAGTACGGCTGGACCCCGCTGCACATCGCCATCCGCCGCGACCGCCGCGAGATGGTGGAGTACCTGCTGACCCACGGCGCGGACATCAACAAACAAGACGGCGTCGGCTGGACCCCGCTGATGGAGAGCATCATGGACGACAAGCCCGAACTGTGCAGACGCCTCCTCGACGCCGGGGCGGACACCTCCATCGCCAACGAGCGCGGCGGTACGGCGGCGATGCTGGTGCAGAAGTTCGGCCGCACCTCAATGATGGGGATGTTCTAGGCCGCTTTCGGTTGTCGCAATGCGCCGCCGTAAGACGGCAAGGGTTTCGAGGTAGGCGGTTTTGAACGCGCCTTGGGGGAGCCCCTCCGCCTGTGCTTCGAGCCGGCGGCACCCCTCGATCAGGCGGCTGCGGGGGCAGGGCGCAGGGGCGTCCATCGCCGCGCGGCAGAGCTGCATGATCCCCCGGTACGCCCCGATCCTTCCCAGGCGTACGTCTCCCCGTTCGCTGCTGCCGTATTTGCTCCTGCTATAGAGAAAGTAGGCGGTAAAAAAAAGGATCCGGATCTCTTCGGCGTTGATAGTGCGTTTCATAAGTGCAAGTCTATGGCACTTTCAACGCAAAGCATCAAAACAGGGCAGAGCGTCATTTTGTGTTACACTTTTTACAGCGGCGCGGTGCGAAAAAAGTGCGCCCCGCGTATGACGGGGAGGGGAGAGATGATGAAAGCGATTCTGTTTTTGACGGCAGTGATGCAGGCCGTATGGGCCGCAGGGAGCATCGAGGTCAACGGGACCTCCTCGCTGCATGACTGGCGTATGGCATCGGACACTGTTCGTGTCTACATGGTGCAGGAGAACGGCCGGGTCGAAACGCTGCAGGTCGCCCTGGTCATCGAGACGCTCAAAAGCGGGAACGAGGCGCTGGACAACGACGCCTACGAGGCTTTCGGCATCGACCGGGCGTGCCCCGTCCTCTTCACGCTGCGCTCCCAAAACGCGGACGGCTCCCTGGCAGGGGTCATGCGCATAGGCCGCCATGAGACGCCGGTCGTCGCCGTGCCGGAGCGTATGGAAGAGGGGGTGGTTTCGGGGACGTTCGAAACGAAAATGAGCCGTTTCGGCATCACCCCTCCCTCGCTCTTTGCCGGGATGATGGTCGTGGACGATACGGTCGGGATCCGCTATACGCTTTCGGACGACGGCGTGCCGATACCGCCGATGCTACTGCGATGCCTTTTCCCGCCGCAGGAGGGCATGGCGCCGTGAAATAAAACGGCCCGTCGTCCGCATTTAGCCCTATCATGGCGGTATGATACTTCACCTCGACCTCGACAGTTTCTTTGTCTCCGCCGAACGGACCCGCAACCCCGATCTCGTGGGCAAACCCGTCATCGTCGGTGGGCGGGGGGACCCGTTCATCTTTGACGTGAAACCGGCAAAGGAGAAGAAGCTCGTCCAGCTGAACCAGGGGGCCTTCGTCCCGACGCTCTTTCACGCCGAGCACGACGCATCGAACTACTTTTTCGACGCGGGGCGCATCCGGGGGATCGTCACGACGGCCAGCTACGAGGCGCGGGCCTGCGGCGTCAAGACGGCCATGACCATCCGCGAGGCGCTGCAGCTCTGCCCCCAGGCGATCCTCGTCCCCCCGGACCATCTGCTCTACCACACCCTGTCGCACGAAATGATGGAGATGCTGGCCAAGGAGATCCCGCTGGTGGAGCAGTACAGCATCGACGAGCTCTTCGGCGACGTTACGGGCTGGGTCGAGGAGCGTGACATGCCCGGTTTCATCCGCTACCTTCAGGAGAAGGTGACGAAGGAGCTGCTGCTGCCCGTCTCCATCGGGGCGAGCAACGCCAAGTGGATCGCGAAGCTGGCGACGTCGACGGTGAAACCCTATGGCTTGCGGGTCGTCTACGATGACGAGATCGCCGACTTTACACGCGATGTCCCCGTCGGGGAGTTTCCCGGGGTCGGGAGGGCCTTCGGGAAGAAGCTGGCGCGTTACGGCATCGCCACCGTCGGCGAAGCCGTCTCAAGCCCGCACCTGTTTGCCAGCTGGGGGCGGCACGGGCGGGACCTCTACGCCCGCATGAGCGGTCGGGACGGGGAGGGGATCAACCCCCGCCGCAGCCGCAAGGGGATCGGGATGTCGCGCAGCATGGACCGCCCCATCCGCGAACGCGACGAATTCTACCGCCGCGTGCGGGTGATGGTACGCCACTGGACCCATACCATCGCCCGCCTCGGCGTCAACCCGACGACGTTTTATTTCAGTATCGGGTACGAGGGGCGGCTGCGCAGCAAGAAACAGTACACCGTCTACCGCTTTTTCAACGAGCGTTTTATCACCGCCTTCGCCCTGGAGAAGTTCCGGGAGCTCGACCTTTATCCGAACGCGGCCGTCACTTATATCGCCATGAGCGCGACGAAGTTCCTCCACCACGATCCAAAGGCGGTCGATATGTTCACCCTCGAGGAGGACCGGAAGATGCAGCGGCTTGACGGCGCGGTGATGAAAATGCGGGAGCGCTACGGCATGGATATCGTGCGGCGTGCCGCAGAAATGGGCAGTAAAACGTAACCGATTTGAAACGCCTTCACGGTAAGATGTTGGTATGCTGGACAGAACTTTGATGCAATCGGCCCTGGACACCTTTGAAGAGCTGCGGAGCGATCTGCTTGCGGCCCGCCACGGGACCGATAGAAACCATCCGCGTTACCGGAGTCTTCTCAACCTGAGGCAATACCTGATCTTGCGTTCTAAAGACTGGACGGAGCTGCAGGAGAAACTTTTCCTGCTCTCGCTCTCCTCGCTGGGACGCTCCTACGCCCACGTCGCCGCCAGTGTCGATACCCTTTATGACCAGCTCTCCTCTTCGCTGGGCCTGGGGGAGATCTCGCCAGAAGAGACGGCGGCATTCCACCACCTCGGCATCGCCGCGGCCCAGGAGATGACCGCACAGAACAGCCTGGCCCTTTTCGGCGGAAAAAGTGCTGCGGATACGGCGGAGCAGACGACGGCCGTTATGGTGACGCTCCCCTCCGACGCGGCCCGCAACGGCGGGGAACTGATCCGGGGGCTCTCGGAAGCCGGCGTCAACGTTTTCCGCATCAATACGGCGCACGATGACCCTGCCGTCTGGCAGGGCATGGCCGATGTGATTACGGCGCTGAATGCAACGCGTCCGGCGGAGGAAGCGCTGAAGATCTTTGTCGACCTGGCGGGACCGAAGATCCGGACGGGGCGGGTCAGACGGCTGAAGCTGCCTGTCGTGCTCGGCAGCAACAAGCGCGAAAAGATGATCATGATCCGGCCCGCACCGGCGCAGACCTTTTCCGAGCGTACCGATCCCAATACCCGCGCGAGGATCCCGGGGCAGCTTGCGCTGGAGAGTACCTACTTCGACACGCTCGAAGCGGGTGACGTGCTGAAGGTGACGGACATCAACGGACGGCATGCCAAGATGACGATCAGGCAGATTGACGACGTCGGGGCTTTGGCCGCGATCAGCAAGAAGGTCGCCGTCGACGAGAACTGTGCGGTATCGGCCGGCGCCCGAAAGGGGTTTGTGACGGGCTGTGTCGAACAGCCCGAGCGCATCCGGCTTTTTACGGGGGACCTGCTGCGCATTACCGCGACGGATGCGGAGGGATGTGCCGCGATCCGTGACGAGACCGGCCAGACGGTCGCACCGGCGCACATCTCCTGTACGTTGCCGGCGTTCGCCTCCTACGTTCGCCCGGGCGACAGGGTCTACATCGACGACGGCAAGATCGGTCTCTTCGTCAATGAAAAGGAGGCCGACGGCGTGCTCTGCACGGTCACCCAGGCGAAACCGGGCGGTACGCTGCTCAAGGAGGAGAAGGGGATCAACCTGCCCGACACCTACCTCAACATCCCGGCCCTGACCCCGGCGGACCGGGAGAATCTGCGCTCCGTCAAACACTATGCCGATATGTTCGGCCTCTCCTTTTGCCAGACGGACCGGGACGTCGCCGACCTCCAGGGCCTGCTGCGTGCTGAGGGATACGAACACATCGGTATCGTGCCCAAGATCGAGACCCGGCACGCCGTCTACAGGATGCCGCGTATCCTGGAGCAGCTGCTGGTGTGGGAGAAAAGCGGGGTGATGATCGCCCGGGGAGACCTGGCGATCGAAACCGGCTTTGAGAACCTTGCCGCCATCCAGGAGAGCCTGCTCGATCTCTGCAGCGCGGCGCACCTCCCTGTCATCTGGGCGACACAGGTGCTCGAGAGCCAGATGAAGAACAACCTCCCCAGCCGTGCCGAGATTACCGATGCAGCCATGGCGGGGCGGGCGGAGTGCGTCATGCTTAACAAGGGCCCCTTTGCCATCGATACGGCGGGGGCGCTGCTGCGGATTCTGGACCGGGTACACCAGAGCTTTCGTAAAAACCGGCAGCTCCTGCGCAAAGAGACGCTCTGGTCAGTAGCCGACGCGCCGGAGGATCGCCTCTAGTCCCGCCAGGTAGCCGCTGCCGAAGGCGCGGATGTGGACGAGGTAGGGGAAGATGCGGTAGAGATCGGCCCGCTGCTCGAAAAAGCCCTCCGGGATGGGACGGTGAGTGCGGTAGCGTGCGTAGAACGCTTCGCCGAAGGTGTGGAACATCCCGATAAAAGCGAGTTCCATCTCGAAGTGGCCGTAGTAGCACGCCGGGTCGATAAAGGCGGCGAGGCGGTTGTCACGGGTCAGGATGTTCCCGCCCCAGACGTCGCCGTGCAGCAGGGAAGAGTGCTCGGGTTCGTCCAGAAACTGCTCGAAGTCGGCCGCCAGTTTCTCGATACGCCCCAGCAGTGCTTTGTCGATCTGCCCTTCGTCGAAGGCCCTGGCGGCGAAGTCGAGCACCCGCATCTCCCGGTAGAAGTCGACCCAGCGTATCCGCGGCCGGTTGCGCTGGCGGAAGGGGCCTATGGTCGTGTCGGAGCCGAACCCGAAGACACCCTGGGCGGGGATACTGTGCAGGTGGGCCAGGGCGTCGGCGATCTCCTCCTCGCAGCGGCCGTTGCAGGCGTCGTCGTTGGGGATGTACTCCATGACCAGGCGCCCTGCGCTCTGCTCGTACACCTTTGGCACCCGCAGGTGGGGCCGGAGGTGTTCGAGCATCGTCGCTTCCGCCTCCAGCACAAAGGGGTCTTCGGAGGATTTGATAATCCGCTGCGTGCCGTCTTCGGCCGTTTCAAGATCGATGGTCGCTATGGAGTTGCTGCCGAGCCGGATCGTTCTTACGCCCATGACTCCCTCGTGATTTTAAGCTGCCGATCCCGTTCGTCGGTCAGAAGCAGTTCGCCGTCCTGGATCAGCGCCTGGAGTTGCATACTCCGTTCTGCAAAGGTTTCGGCGTCGCCCTGCGCATCGAGCTGAATGACCTTCAGGTTGCCGAAACGCGCCAGTTTGGAGCCGTTCTGGCGCCACCACGCGTCGGCCGCACGGCGGGAATAGGTGTAGATGATCACCTCGTCTGCGCGGCCGCACGCCTTGCGTATGCGCTTCTCGTCGGGCTGTCCAAGGTCGATCCAGAGACGGATAGTGCCGTCATAATCTGTATTCCGGAGGTCAGGTTCATCCTCCTGGACGATCCCCTTGGTAAAAGTGAGCCGTTCGTCGGCATGGAGGGCAAAGGCAGCCAGGCGCATCATCATCCGCTCCTCGGTTTCGGAGGGGTGGCGGGCGACGGTCAGGTCGAAGTCATGGTAGAAGTGGCGGTCGAGATCGGAGATGGAAAGGGATACTTTGTAGATCGTTGCGCCCAGCGCCATGGGTTCTCCTTGCAAATGCGGTGCGTCATTATACTTCACTCCCGGATCAGGGGCGGTATAATGGAAAACAGCGTCATAAAACAGTAGAATAACTTATCTTAGGGGGTACAGATGGACTACCGTATCGAAAAAGCCGAAGCAGGCGATAGAAATGCGATCCTGAACGTAATGGAGCCTTGGAATATGCACCATGTCCCCTCCGTCGAAATGGAAGAGCTGGACCTCTCCTGTTTTTACGTAGCACGGACGGAGGACGGCCGTATCATCGGCGCAGGCGGTTACAAGATCCTTGCGCCGGAAGAGGGGAAAACGACACTTTTGGGCGTATACCCCGAATTTCAGGGCATGAACATCGGAAAGGCACTCCAGAATGCACGGCTGGAGGCGATGTACGACGCGGGTGTGAAGTACGTCACGACCAATGCCGACCATCCCGAGACGATCGTCTGGTACCGAAAGCACTATGGTTACGAGGTTGTCGGCCGCCTGGAGAAGCTCTGTTCCTTCAGCCTTGAGGATGTTACCCACTGGACAACGCTGCGGATGGACCTTGTGCGTCATTTTGAGACGAAGGCGCAGCGGGATATTGCGGCTGCAGCCTATATTGCCGAGAACGATCCGCACCCGCTTAACCCGTACCCCCCGCTGATGATCAATGTCTGTCTGACGGGCATGGTCCCGACGAAGGTGAGTACACCGCATGTACCGGTTTATGTCGAGGAGATCATCGCGGATGCGATCCGTGTCTACGATGCCGGGGCGCGGATTGTCCATATTCACGCCCGGGACGAAACGGGGCAGCCGACGCCGGATGCCCGTTATTACGAAACGATTCTGACGGGGATACGGCGGGAGCGGCCTGGAATGGTCTGCTGCGTCACGACATCCGGACGCAACTGGAGCGATTTCGAACGGCGTTCCGAAGTGCTGCACCTGACGGGAGCGGCGAAACCGGATATGGCGAGTCTGACGCTCGGGTCGCTCAATTTTCTCTCGGGGGCCAGTGCCAACTCGATCAATATGGTCGAGCAACTGGCGATAACAATGAAGGAGAAGGGGATCCGCCCGGAGATGGAGGTCTTTGATTACGGGATGGTCAACCTGGCCAAGTACCTTGAACGCCACGGGATCATCGAAGGGCGGAAATATTTTAATATCATGCTCGGCAATCTCAACACGGCACCGGCGACACTCGGCAATCTGGCGATGATTGCAGAGGCCCTTCCGGAAGACTCTGTCTGGGCCGGGGCGGGGCTTGGCGGCTTCCAGTTGCCGATGAATACGGCCGCCATCGCTGCGGGAGGGCACGTCCGTGTCGGGATTGAGGATAATATCCATTACGATTACGAGCGGAAGGTGCTTGCGTCCAACGAAGCGCTGGTGCGGCGCGTTGCGCGGATTGCGGAAGAGATGCAGCGGCGCCTCGCAACCCCCGAAGAGACGCGTGCGATGATGGGGCTTGCCTAAGCCTGCGCCGCTTTGCGCGTTATCAGCGCGTTGAAGGCCGTTTTGATGGCATCGAGGGCGGCTTCCTGGTAGGGGATGGGGGTGCCGCCGACGATCCGCATACAGGTGTTGAGCTCGAAAATGAACATGTTCCCCTCCGCATCGAGGTGGCAGTCGATACCGAAGAAATCGAGCGGCAGCTTTTCATGAATATGGCGGCAGGTTGCTTCGAGCTGCGCGGGCGGGGCTGCCAGAAAGGCGATCTCCTCCTGCTGACGGGCGGCAGAGTCGTTCATCATCTCCTCCCGTGTTTCCGAGTGGATATTCCAGGATTTTGAGACGATGAGGTGCCGCGGATAGACGCAGCCGTCGATGACGACGAGGCGGTATTTTCGGTAGAGGCCGTCCTCGTCACGGAAATCACGGAAGGCAATGGCGTAGAAATCCCTGCCGTCGAAGGCGAAACGTTCCAGTTCCGGCAGCTGTTTTTCGCTTTCGACCAGGACCATTCCCCCGCCGCCGTGCTCGCCAGCCGAGCGGAAAATATAGGGATACTCCAGGCCGTGCTCCGCGATCAGACCCGGGATCTCTGCCAGCTTCCGCGGCGCGAGCCGGACTGTTTTCGGCACAATGAGCCCCCGGGTGCCGTGCAAACGCGCATAGGTCTGCTCCCGGGTCGTCTGAAAAGTGAGGTCCGGCGGATTGATGACGGGGATCGCCAGCCGCTCCAGCGCCTTTTCGAGCTGATGCAGTGCGACGGCATTGGTGTCGGGGTCGCAGAGCGAATTGACGATGACATCGGCTTTTTCCGGAACGAGCTGTTTGGGGTGCTGCCCTCCGAAGGTCATGGGAATGACATCGTACTGTTGCGGGTCGATGAGGCTGACAAGGCTATTGGTCCCTGCAAAATTGATCCGGATCTGGCGGGGATCCCCGTTGTTCCAGATGACGGTTGCCCGGCCGCTGTCGGGGGTGCCGATGGGATTGAGTACTTTAAGCATGGTCCGCCTTTACCGCATAGCGTTTCGCAAGGAGCATTTCCTCGACCGCCCGGTTGAACCGCTCGAGCTCTTCTGGCGAATGATACCCCTGTTCCTTTGTCCCGTCGGCATAGTGCCCGTTACAGTCAAGACCGAAAAGCAGGAGTTCCCCCTTTTCGTCGATGGCGCACTCCGCGGCGAAATAGTCAAGGCCGAGCTGCTTTTTGAGCAGGGAGAGTGCCGGGAACTTCCTGTTCTGAAACTTTTTGAGAAAGGCTTTCTCCTCGTTAAGGAGTATTCTCATGTCTGATTTCAATCCCTTGTGGGCTTCGGCATCATTGCGGATATACCATTGGTCGGAGATGATGAGGTGGCCCGGCAGTACGGTGTCACCGATGACATAGAAACGGTAGAGACGGTAGAAGCCGTCGGGTGAACGGTAGTCGGTGAAAGAGGAGGCGTAGTAGGCCCGGCCGTCGAAAGCGAAACGTTCGAGGGCGTGGAGATCGTCGAAACGTTCAAGGATGAAGTGGTTGGGCTGTTCCGGGTACGCGGCGGCTTCCCTGAAGAGGATCGGGGTGTTCAGACCGTCTGTCTCCAGTGTCTTGCGGACGTCGGCAAGCGAATGCGGTGTCAGACGGAGGGTTTTGGGCACCGCAATCCCTTTTATCGGTGCAACGGTCTGACAGAGACGGTCGGGGCGGATGCGGGGAATATTGACCGGCGTATTGATAAAGGGATAGGGGTTGCTTCGTGCAGCATGCTGCGCACGGTCCAGTGCAAGGATGCAGCGTTCCGGGTCGCTGATGCTGTTGTAGACGATGTCGGGCCTTATGTTGACGCTGACCGGGTTCTCGGCACCGCCGTAGAGCAGTTTGAGGTGGCGGAACCGGGCCGGGTCGAGCGGTTCGAGCAGGGGGGATACCCAGTTGAAATCGAGAAAACGGCGTGCACCCGTTTCATCCGTTGTCTCCAGGACGATCTCATTGGAATCGGGCAGGCCCGCCAGTTGTAAAATGGTGGTCATATATAGATGCTTTCGCTTGTAAAGATATTGGATTATCGTGGATGGGGACTTAGAACTCTCTAAAAATACTTCAGAGGCCGAAAGTCGGGAAAGGATGCATGGTGCAGAAGGGGGAGTGACCCACCTTGCTGCATGCCATGGAGCGTTACGGCATCATGCTACCGCAGGTGCCGACCGGAATGTCGCTCCAGCTGCTGTAGGTTGCATTGCCGTCCGTTGCGCTAATAGTGACTGTCGAGTACATGGATGCATTGGCGTCGAAGTCAACCATCGCGCTGCCGCCGGCACTGACGCTGACGCTGCCGGCATACGGGAGAACGTCGCTGCCGTGAGCACCGCCGCCGTCAAAGTAGTCATCCTGGTTGGACTGGACGACTGTATTGGTACTGAACGTAACGGCCCCGCCGAGGCAGCTCGTACCGTAGGTACCGCTAATTGTAATGTTGTCTTCGCTGCCGCTCGTGTAGGTTTCCACGACAAAGTCGTTGTAGTATGCGCCCCCTGTCATGCTCTCGACACCGCTTGCATTGGTTTCATAGTAGCTGTAGAAGCCGTCGACCATTGTTTTGTGGTGGGAACCGTCCTGGGCACCCATTTCGGTCCATTTCTCATTGAAGACGTCTCTCCAGCCATCAATGACATCACCGTTGCTGTCGACATCGACCCGCTTATTAGTGCCCACATACTGCCAGGTATCGCTCCAGGCCGGTACGCCGGCGGCGTCGAAGTAGTCACCGTCTGCTTCCCAGGTCTCTTTTCCGCTGCTAACGTAGGTATAGGTGCGTGACGTCGTCGTCTCGTTGTTGTCGTAGCCGTAGCTGTGGTTGTCACTCCATGCCCACGTCTCTTTGGACATATTCGCGTCGCTACTGTAGGTTGCGATGTGCGAATAACTGCCGCCACCGTTCTCGAAACGGCGGTTGGTCGGTTCGCCGTTAATGGTGGTGCTGTAGTTGTCGATACAGTGGTTGGCGCTGTATTTGCCCTTATAAGTTTCCGTCCAGCCGCCGTTATCAAGGTATTCGTAAGTGGTTTCCCACGAGTAGGAGTAGGTACCGCTGATACCACAGTCGTAGGTGTATGAGTAGCTGTCCTGACCGCTGCCGGCAGCGGCTGCCGCCTTTACATTGATCGCCGTTTTGACCTTGGCGACCGCCGCGCTTGCCGGAGATGCCGCCGTAATGCTACCACTTCCGAGCAGCGCCAATGCGTTCTCTACCGTGGAGAGGTCAACGGTAGCCTTGGTTTTGAGCTCTGACGGAGCCGACGGACCCGAGGAGCTGCTGCTGCCGCAGCCGCTCATAATCAAAGCCGCAGCCGCGACCGAAATTCCAACTAAACCAACATATTTCATAGGACACCCCTTGTGTGTATAGTGAGATAATATTAGTTTATGAATGCCAAGCTTAAAGTTTGCTTGAAGCCGTCTGAATCCGTTAAAAAAAGCTATTTTATTGTTGTGAAGCTGCAATGTTCTATAATTAAAGTAAATTGAAAAATTATTATATGTATGTTGCAGTGGATTAAGGGGGTGTAAAAAGATGAAGATGCGCTGTTTAAGAAAAAGAATGCTGTTTATCTATACGCTATCGGTGCTCTTTCTGCTGGCAGCATGCGGAAGCGGTTCGCATTCCGAACCGGAAACACCGGTCGAGACGGTTACAGTAGTTATCGGTGGCAGTACCGCTGTCACCGGGGCGCTATGCGACGCGGATATCGAAGTGATGAGCCTGGCGGGGACCGTGCTTTTCCGGACGAAGAGCACCGGGTATGACCCGCTGCAGGACGGCACGGAGTACAATGCCACGGCAGTAAAACTGCGCCCTTTCGCCGAGCGGGTCGCCGGGCGCTTTTCGGCAACCCATATTTTCATACTTTCGGCCCTGCCTTCGGAGAGTACAATGATGCTTCTGAAAGTGACCGGTGGTCGGGAAATCGATCCCGACGGCGACGGGTTTGTCATCGAGGGGACTGAGCGCAGTTTCGCCGGGCCGCTTTATGCCTATGCGGCATTCGGTGCGCTGCGTGAGGGCAATGTGTCGGTCAACCTTTTCAGTTCCGCGGCGGCTGCCGTGGCGGCGGAACGCCATCTCTTTGTGCCGTCCACGATTACGATGATCCTTGAACGGACTGCCGAAAAACTTTTCGTTACCGACCCGGCCGGCGGCACGGTCGATGCGTCGACATTGACACGTTTCAATCCTTCCTTTGTCGAGAACAACCGTTCTGCACACTTTGACTTTCTGAATGATCCGGACATTTACAGGGCGCTGGCCGACGGCGATTATGGCGAGGGACTGTATGCGGGCGATACGGGGCTCTGGAAACAGGATTCCGACCATGAGGGGCTTATGGATGCTTTCGAACAGCTTGTCGGTACGGATGCCGGGCTGCCCGACAGTGACGGTGACGGGGTCAATGACTATGCCGAGGTCTGGGGCGGTACGGACCCGGCAGACGGTGGAAGCGTGGAGGGGGATCTTCTTTTTCCCTACCAGTGGCACCTGCAGAACACGGGGCAGACGAGCGGAGCGCTGCACGGCGGCACCGCCGGAGAGGATATCGGCATTGAGGCCGTGCCGACAGCCTACGCTGGCAGCGGTGATGTAGTCGTCGCTGTCGTCGATACCGGCGTCGAGTCCGGGCACCCCGACTTGAAAAACAGCCTCGACCTGACCATGAGCTACCACTATGGAACCCGTTCGAACGACCCCGTGCCGCTGACGAGTGATATCGGCTACCACGGTACCTCCTGTGCGGGGATTATCGGAGCGCAGGGGTTCAACACACTCGGTGTACGGGGCGTTGCCCCGATGACGCGGCTGGCCGGTTTAAATGTACTGGCGACGGGAAGGGTCTCCCATTTCGCGGATGCTTTCCTGCGCAGCGGGATCGCCATCTTTTCCAACAGCTGGGGGCCTATCACTTCGGCTGCATTGACCGACTGGGGGGCGGTGATGGAAGACGCGCTGGAAGAGGGGGCCGTGAACGGCCGTGACGGCAAAGGGGCCATTTATGTTTTTGCCGCCGGCAATGACCGTACGGTGGACCATGAAGGGTATGCCAACACCTCCAGCCTGCATAACAGCAAATACGCCATTACCGTTTCCGCCGTGAATGCCTCCGGCACGCTCAGTTCCTATTCCAGTACGGGGGCGAACGTGCTTGTTGCCGGGACGGGAGGTGAATACGGGCTGGCAGCACCCGCTATCGTGACGACGGATCTGACGGGCCTCGGTATCGGGCATGATATCAAGTACGACGGTGACGGGAACGTTCTCGGCGATTCCTCGCTGGAGGGGAACAACCCCGACGGTAATTACACCCGTTTCATGAACGGGACCTCTTCGGCCTGTCCGTCGGTGGCCGGGGTCTGTGCGCTCATGCTTCAGGCCAATCCGGCACTGACCCGGAGGGATGTCCGCTATATCCTGGCCAAGAGCGCACGCCGAAATGACACGGCCGACACGGGCTGGAGTATAAACGGGGCCGGGCTGCATATCAACGACAAATACGGTTTCGGCATCGTGGATGCCGCGGCTGCCGTCGCCATGGCAGAGGGGTTTGCATCCCTGGGTGCGGAACAGACGAGCATACGGTACGGCGACAGCAACGGCATCGAGATTCCCGATGCCAATACAACAGGCATTGAGCGTACCCTGGAGGTGAGCGAAGCCATGACGGTGGAGCATGTCGATCTCTGGATCACGACGGACCACTACCGCATTGACGACCTCCGCATCATACTGATCTCGCCGTCGGGAACAGAGAGTGTCCTGGCCGTCGGTGGTGAAAACTATATTCTTGCTGCGGAACGGTATGATGACTGGCGTTTTTCAACCGTACGGTGTATGGATGAACCTGCGCAGGGGACATGGCGTCTGAAGGTCATGGACCTCAGAAGCGGCTATATCGGTTCGCTGGTGAGCTGGGGCATACAGATCAGCGGTCATTAAAAGGAGGCAGTGATGAAAATGGTATATATGGTAGTGAGCCTGATGGCAGCCGGGATGGTTGCTGCGGCTACGGTCGGGCACTCCCGCATTTTACTGAGCAGCCAGGGCGCAAAGACGCTTTTTGTCCGGGCGGAAGCGAAAACCTTTGATCCGGCCGAGCAGGCTGCTTCGGAACATGCACGCCAGGCAACTGGTAAAGCACCGCATGCCGGGGAGGTCTTCTACAAAAGAGGCGTGAGAGAAGCGGCGTTCCGCCATGTGACGACAGGCCGTATCGTCGTCCGGTTTGTTCCCGGGGTGGACCCGGAGGCTTTTGCGGCGGAAAATGGTTTGGAACTCCGCCGCAGTTTCGGCATCGGGGGACGCAGTGCCGTTTTTATCAATCAAAGCGACAGTGACGATATCACGAAGTCCAATGCACTTCTGCAGCAACAAAGCGTCGAGTCGGCGGAGCCGGACTGGGTGCTGCCCGTCACAGTCTATTAGACGCTATAATGATGAAAAAATGCCGGAGGAGTGACAATGGGCTGGACCTGTTCGTACCAACACGGTGACCTGTGCGACCTGCTGAAAAAAACATGCGATCCCGGAGACAAGGGGTGTGTGCTTTACGGGAAGGCTGTTTTTTCCAATCCGGAAACCCCCTCCAACGCTGCCGTCAAACGGCGCGAAGAGACCCGCAAACGCAGGGGACTGCGTGGCGAGATGGAGGACGCGAAGTTTTTCTAGCGCCTTCGCGCCCGCTTACCCTTTTTTCTTGTAATGGGAAAGGAAATAGTGGTAGGAGTGGGCTAGCGCTTTGTTGGTCAGGACGACAAAGGCTTTCGTCTCATCCCATCTGGCTTCCGTTTTGTCCTTGAATGCGGCGTAACGCTCCTGCATTTCAGCGTACATCTTCTCCAGTTCCTCCAGGCGCTTGTCGAACTCGGCTTTGACCTCGGCACTGTAGTGTGTCGCTTTCTCTTTCAGGGCCTCGATCTCGGCGCGGTAGCCCTCTACGGTTTTCTGACTCTCTTCGATGACCTCTTCCTCTTTTTTATGTGCGGACATGGTATCGCTCCTTTCAGTGGGATATAACTATTGTACACTATTTCCGCCGCCATTGGTAGTGCCGTTTCATTAAACGCATTATCCAAAATGAGTGTGTACAATGCGAGGCATGCGGATACTTACACTTTTATTTTTTCTTCCCCTGTTTCTTCTCGGTGCGACGGAGATTTCCGACGCCGACCTCAAAGCGCAGATCGGGCGGATGCTCATTGTCGGTTTCGATGCGGAAACGCTCGACGCCTCTGACCCTTTCGTGCGGGAACTGCGGCAGTACAAACCGGGCGGCGTGATCCTTTTTGACCTCGGCTACCCGGACCTGAAACGGACGAAGAACATCCGTTCACCCCGCCAGCTCGCCGCGTTGACGGCCCAGCTGCAGGCCTTTGCCACCGCCCCGCTGCTCGTTTCCGTGGACCAGGAGGGCGGCCGGGTCGCGCGCCTGAAACCCGCCTACGGCTTTCCTGAGGTTCCCTCGGCGGAGGCCGTCGGGATGCGGGATGACCCGGCGTACGCGCAGCAGGTATACGGGACATTGGCGACTACCCTTTCCGATGCCGGGATCAATACGGATTTCGCCCCCGACGTCGACCTGGCGGCGAACCCCGAGAACACGGTGATCGTCGGACTGAAGCGCTCCTACGGCAAGTCTCCGGAAAAGGTGACGCGGTACGCGGGAATAATGCTCGATGCCCTGCGGGCGAAAAAAGTCGTCGGGGTACTGAAGCACTTCCCCGGGCACGGCTCCTCCCTGGGGGATTCGCACAAAGGTTTCGTGGACGTAAGCGAAACATGGACGCCCGTAGAGCTCGAACCCTACCGCCGCCTGATCAACGAGGGCAAAGCGGACATGATCATGACGGCCCACGTCTTCAACCGCCGGCTCGACCCCGACTATCCGGCGACGCTCTCGCACAAGATCAACACGGAGCTGCTGCGCGGCGAGCTGGGCTTCAAGGGGCTCATCGTCAGCGACGACCTGCAGATGAAGGCGATCTCGGAACACTACAGCCTTGAAGAGACGGTGCGCCTCGCCATCAACGGCGGGGTGGACATGCTGCTCTTTGCAAACCAGCTCGGCAGCAACATGCTCGGCCGGATCGTCGAGACGATCTACGCCGAGGTCAAAGCGGGGCGGATCTCCCGCGAGCGGATCGCCGAGTCGAACCGCCGTATCAATGCGCTTTACGACGCCTACGGCATCGGCGCGCCGAAAATCGTCGACAAGCCCATCGCTTTCGGCCCGCAGCGCATTGCCCTGACGAAGCAGTACATCAAACAGCACTACGGCATGGACGTGAGTGACATTACGATCGACCCGAAAGTGATCGTGCTGCACTGGACGGCCGATATGGGGCTGGAGTCTTCTTTTGCGCGCCTGCAGCCGGAGCTGCTGCCCGGAAGCCGCGGCGACATCGCGACCGCAGGTGCGCTCAACGTCTCCTCGCAGTTCCTCGTCGACCGGGACGGCACCATCTACCGCCTGATGCCGGAGAACCGGATGGCGCGCCACGTCATCGGGCTCAATTTTGAGAGCATCGGCATCGAGAACGTCGGCGGGGAGGGGAATGCCAAAGAGGACCTTACCCCGGCGCAGCTGCGCGCGAATATCGCGCTGGTGCGCTACCTCGCCGGGAAGTACCCGCACATGGAGTACCTCATAGGCCACCATGAATACCGCAGGATGGAAGCGACCCCGCTGTGGCGGGAACGGGACAAGGGATACCGCACGGAAAAGAGCGACCCGGGCGAGGCCTTTATGCGGAAGGTGCGCAGCGCCGTCAGTGACCTGCACCTGAAAGCCCCGCCGGAAGCGCGCTGATGGGATTCTCCCCCCTCGACTGGACCGTCTTCGGCGGATACTTTGCCATCCTCGCTTTCAGTTCGTGGCTTTTCTCCCGCGTGAACATCCGTTCATCGCGCGACTACTTCGTCGGCGGGAACAGCGTCCCGATGCTCGCGGCCGCCGTCTCCGTGCTGGCGACCTCGCAGTCGGCGGCGACCTTCCTGGGCGGTCCGGAGTACGCCTACCGAAGCAACCTTACCTTTGTCGGCTTCTACGTCTCCGCGCTGCTGGCCGTGCTTTTCATTGCCAAAGTGCTGGTGCCGCGCTTCTACGCCATCCGCGCCGTCACCGTCTACGAACTGCTGGAGCAGCGCTACGGGGCGAAGGCCAAACGGGAAGCGGGCGTCATGTTCCTCGTCGGGCGGGTCCTCGCCAGCGGCGCGCGGCTCTACATCGGGGCGCTGGCCGTTTCGATGATCGTCTTCGCCGACATCGCGCCGCTGCACCTCTTTGCCGCGATCATTATGCTCGTGCTGGGGGCGCTGGCCTATACCTACTTCGGCGGGGTGAAGTCGGTCATCTACAGCGACGTCATCCAGGCCGTGACCTACATCGGGGCGGGGGTGGCCGTACTGATCTACCTCTTTGGCGCGCTGCAGACGGACATCGGTACGATGTATGACGTTTTGAATGCCGAGGGAAAACTGACCGTGATCGACACGGCCGGGAATTTCGGCATCTGGAGCCTGCTGGGCGGATGGCTGCTGCTCAACATCGCGGCCTACGGCCTGGACCAGGATATGACCCAGCGCGTGCTGGCCTGCAAAAACGGCCGCGACGGCTCCCGGGCGCTGGTCGTCTCCATCGTCATGACGATCCCGGTCGTGCTGCTCTTCCTGGCAATAGGGCTGCTGCTCTACCTCTTCTACAACCACCCGGAACTCTCCGGCATCGGCGGCGGCGCCGTGCAGGAGTTCAGCGGGGAGAAGATCACGATTTTCATGACCTACATCCTCAACGAAATGCCCGCGGGGCTGCGCGGATTCGTGACGGTGGGGGCGATCGCCGCCGCGCTCTCCTCGACGAACTCGGTACTCGCGGCAATGGCCTCGGTGGCGGTGGAAGACATCTACCGCCCCTGGAAGACGGCAAGGGGTGTGACGGAAGAGCGCCACTACGTGGCCGCCGCCCGGACGGCGGTACTGCTCTTTGCGCTCATTTTGACGGCGATGGCCGTCGTGAGCTACTACTGGCAGCGGGCGACGGACCTGCCTTTGGTCAGTTTCGCACTGGGGGTCATGAGCTTTGCCTATGCCGGGCTGCTGGGCGTCTACGCCTCGGCGCTCTTTACGAAACGCGGAAGTGCGCGGGCCGTGACGTGGGCCCTGGGCGGCGGTTTTATCACGGTCCTTCTTTTGCAGCCCTACTGTTTCGGCGGGGCCTTTTCCCTGGCCGATCAGCTCGTCGGGGGGACAGCGGTGGCGTTTGTGATTATGCAGTTCGGGGGTAGGGACGAGTGACGTTTGAGATTGCTCTTATTTTGATTGTTATACATCTTATTAATCACACAGTGACGATGAACACCATATATACCGATCATCTGGTTTTATGTACTCGGCCCATCCATTTTCTTTTGCACGTTTCCAAAAGCTATCAGAAGCCGGACTCCGATAATCTTGTTTGTCAACATCTTTTCCACTTGAAACAATGGTTTTAGCTAAGATTTGCGAAACTTTACAAATAACTGCTTCAACAATTCCGTGAGAACGATATGCTTGGTTATTAATAAACATGTCTGTAATGCGAAATGCATCATCAGTAAATGGAGTAAACTTTAAATCAAGTCCGTCATCAATTATTTTCCTATCAGTGTCATACATGCATACCATCCAAGTTGATCCGCCACTTTTTTGAAGAGAAAATAGATATTGACGCCGTTCCCCATCTTTACCTAAGCAAGTACAGTTAAACATTTGTTTATTCATTTTTTATTTTGTCTTTGCATGTTTAATGTTTCTAATGACCAATCAAAAAGCACTCGCGGGTTTTGATTGGCCTTCTATGATTTGTTATGTCTCTTCATCTTCTGTATTGCAAGGTAATATAAAACATTCTGGATAGTTTTTGAGTAAGGATTCTTGAATCTCTACATGTGTTCCGTCATTTTTTATCTCGTCCAATAGGGATTCCCTTCTCCTTTTTAATGGAGCACCATAGTCATCATAAATATTATAATCCTGCGCTGAAAAATCAAAAGCAAAACTTTTGATATCTGAACAGCCTTTGACCGTATAAATACGATCTTTATGTAGAAATTTTAGTTGATTGCAATTTTCTAGATCTATTTTATTCATTTATTTCCTTAATGACATAACGACTAGCGTAACTGGTTGCATTTGGAGCACCAGCGGAAAATGCAATCTGCGTTGATGCACTTGTTAGGTATCAGACGTGCCTTCTTGTACTTCTTTATAGGTCTGACCATTGGCGTTGACCCAGGAGATTGGTCCAGGGGCCTGTCTCCCTAGAATAACCGATGAAGCCGCACTTGGGGACGAAAAAATTGTGTCTTCAGTAAACACAAGCTGGTTTGCTTCTTGTTGAAGAACTTCCGCATCAACAAGTTTTTTGCGGATCTTGAGCCAGCCTTCGGCGATGGATTTTGACGTTTTTGGACTTGCTTGAGATCCTGCCTTTACTACGAACCCCTCTTCTGTTTCAACCATCGTTGCGTCAAGAGTCTTTGATTTGACCTTGTAGGTGGCTTCACACGCAGCAGACTCAGTTGATGTGGTGGCATGGGGAGCAGCGATGACAAGTGAATTCATTCCCACTGTTGGAAGTATTAGCCGTATCTGTTCAATGAAGTATTCCATATCGGACACGTCCGCCTCTGACAGCCGCGCTCCCTTGGGATTGTTGTTGTTTTCAATAAAGGAGCTGTTCGCCTCCCGTGAAAGCGCGATGAGCCGCGACTCCAAATATTTGATGTGAGCTTTTGTAAGCATCTCATCTTTGCTGAGGAAGCAGACTACCGACTCAAAATCTCGGTCAGCTATATGTTGCTTGAGTCTAGCTCTCAACTCCTCGGCTTCGCCAATGTAGATGCTTTCATCGAATTCGTATGATTCGCTCTGACTACGAAGAAAATAAATACCTGGGGAATCAAATTCAGGGCGGGTCAACATACTTTTAAGCATTGCTCGGGGAGAAAAAACCGCCTTTCCAGACCAATTGCCAATCTCGATGGTCTTTGGACCAGTTGCCGATCCGTCGAGCATATATATGGTTAGCTTCCTACCCAAAATTAATCTCCTTCTTCCTAACGTTTAAAATGACCAATCAAAAAGTCGTCCTCAAGTTTTTGATTGATTCCTTCTGATTTGTTAGACAGCAACTTACTTCCGAATTTGCTGTTTTGCACTTACTATAAAACCCTGCCATTTATTCACAGTTGGATTGATGATTTCTTTGCCTACCTCAACAGTGGCTTTTGTCGTACCCGCTAGTGGGTAAACTAACCCCGCTAAATCTCCTAGCATTGCTTCACCAATAGTTAGAAAATGACGTTTAGGGTCTAAATGGCGCAAAAAGAGCTTGTCTTGAGCATCTTGTATTGCATATTCCACTTGTTTTTTCATATCTTGCACTTCAGTGATAGATGCTGAGCCATTTTGACTAATAATCCATTTTCTAAATTCATCAAGATATTTATTTTCTCTTACTTCATCAATCACTGGATGGTATGGTCCCTTCGGACTTAAATAATTTGAAATATTATCAATGACCAGTAGTTCAGTAAGCTTAGCCCCAGCCCAAGTCTCAGTTGGGAGATTATGTGTTGGTCGCAATCTGGAATTTGTCACAAGTTCTATGGTTCTTCCTTGAAGCTTAGACAAATAAAGCAAGTCGATAGCTAGGTTGTATTCGTCGGAGTTCGCATAACCAACATAATTGCCTATCTTTAGACTGTGGGTATGGTTGTCTACCATTATCCCATCCAAAACACCAGCCTCTTGTATTGCTGTTTGAAATGAAATACCGGTTTTCATACGGCTATTATTTTGCTCTCGTATTTTTGTAATAGCTAATTCTATTTCTTCTTCACTCACAAAAGGAAGAGAACCATTTTCATCGAGAAATTCAACAAAGGGGAGGTTACGCATATTTTCTGGGCATAAACTTTTTGAGAGAAAGACTAGCTTATCGAAAAGAAGCATTAGTCCGAATGGTGAATCTAGTATTGGATTTGGTGAACTGGTTTGATCTGCCTTAGTCTTTGTTGCAGTATTAAGATAGTCGAAACCTACTGGTGTTGATAATCCAATATATGCTTCTCTCATTTAAAATCCCTTTGATTGAATCTATTCATATTCGTCTAACGTTTAAAATGAGCAATCAAAAAGCCGCCCGCGGGTTTTTGATTGGTCTCCTCTGATTTGTTAAGCATTATTGTCGGTCTCATCAGCCAACTTTTGTATACGCTCTCTGATCATTTGTTTTTTTTCTTCGCTGGGAGCATTTTCTGCTTTAATTTCTGGAGCCTGGCTCAACAATGTTTCATTGTGGATATTAACCAGCAACCCCATGCATGCAGCAGTAAAATGTCCTCTAGGACGATGGTCGTTATCATGATATGAGAATGATAGCTCTCTGCACTGGTTCTTTATTTTCTCTTCTTCAAAATCTATAGCATCTGCATTGTGAGCGAACTCATTTCGAATTTTTCTTATTAAATCTAAATCTCGCCTTTCAACTTTTGATATTTTCCCAAGATAAAAGGCCATTTTTATCCGAGCTGAAAAAGCAGCTAACGGTGCCGTACCTTCAAATAAGTCATTTTCAATCTTTTTATCGTAAGCCAAAGCACAATAGAGAAGATCGGACAAGGCTTTGTCAAGATAAGAGGAGGCAAATAGCGCACACCCCCTGTCCGTTTCTGTTGAGAGCGCTGATCTAAATACTTTTACTTCGTCAATTTTTTTCTTGAAAAATTCTTCTGCATTCATAATGTTTTCTCTTTCTGCTTAACTATTTATTGATACCAAAACGATGTTCATTTGTCGGAATCTTAATAGATATTCAGACATTCACAGTGTTCTGCTATCACAAAAAGATTTTTGTAACTCAACAAAATGACATATTTTCACATATTCTACAGAGTATTACTTAAGATTTTTTGCTCTTTGCATGGAGGATTGATTTAGATAGGAGGACATTCTGTCGTACTATCACGTGAATGGCAAGGAGGAGATCAGCTCCGCTGCGTCAGCCGCTCCCAGAGAAGGACAAGCGCCACCAGCAGCATTCCGGCGGCCAGGCCGCTTGCGAGTTCGGGCAGGACGGAGGGCATAAACGCGAGGGCGTGGTGCAGCCACTCTACGTGGTGGACGAAGATGCCGCCGCCCACCAGCAGCATCGCCACGGTGCCAATGTAGCCCAGCGCCTTGATGAGCTTCGGCATCGCTTGTACCAGCAGCAGGCCGGAGCGTTTCAACACCGCGGCCTTTGTGCCCGTGCTTGTCTGGCTGAAACCGACCAGGGCGAAGCCCATGTCGTCCATGCGCACCATCAGCGCGACGATGCCGTAGACCCCCAC
The DNA here is from genome assembly GCF_039645585.1 of Sulfurimonas sp. HSL-1656. Classification (NCBI taxonomy): domain Bacteria; kingdom Pseudomonadati; phylum Campylobacterota; class Epsilonproteobacteria; order Campylobacterales; family Sulfurimonadaceae; genus Thiomicrolovo; species Thiomicrolovo subterrani. Next base: position 1,714,604 of record NZ_CP147915.1, on the reverse strand, counting down.
TGTTGCCAACAGCGCGATCAGGGTGACGACGAGGATCTGGGTCGTCAGCGCTTCCCCGGCGACGACGCCCAGCGCGATGACGATGATCTCGATAGAGAGGATGAAGTCCGTGCGGATGGCCGATGTGATCTTGGCGGCCTCGTCGACGGCGCCTTTCTGCTCTTCCCCATGATGACCCGGCCGGAGGTATTCCAGGACTTTTTCCGCCCCTTCATAGCTGAGGTAGGCCGCCCCGAGCATCAGGATGGGCACGATGGCCCAGGGGGCGAAGGCGCTGAGCAGGAAGGCGACGGGGAGGATGATGGCCTTGTTACGGAAAGAGCCCTTGGTAATGGCCCAGAGCACGGGCAGTTCGCGCGCGCTGGCGTGGCCGGAGGCCTGTTCGGCGTTGACGGCGAGGTCGTCGCCCAGGACGCCGCCCACTTTTTTGGCCGCGACCTTGCTCATGACGGCCGTGTCGTCGAGCAGCGCCGCGATATCGTCGAGAATGGCGAAAAAGCCTCCTGTCATAGGACTCTCCTGCGGAAGTTGAAGATGCATATAGTACCATATCGGTAGGAATGAAAATGAGCTTTGATTCGAAACAGTGTTATATCGGTGTCATGTCGGGAACGAGCCTGGACGGGGTCGACGTCGTGCTCTGTCCCGTGGACGGGGAGGGCATTGAGCTGGCGGCGTCGCTGGCCTACCCCTTTGACGCGCAGCTGCGTGCGGACCTGCTCCGCGTTATCGGCGGCAACACGACGCTGGAGGAGATAGGGGAGCTGGACCACCGTCTGGGCATCCTCTTCGCCGACGCCGTGGAAGCGCTCATCCGCGAGCACCACCTCGATACCGAACGGATCGAGGCAATAGGCTTGCACGGCCAGACGCTCTGGCACCGCCCCGTAGGCCCCAACCCCTTTACGATGCAGCTGGGGGACCCCAACATCGTCTGCGCCCGGACGGGCATACGGACCGTCGCGGATTTCCGCCGGAAAGATATGGCCCTGGGTGGGCAGGGCGCACCTTTTGCCCCGGCCTTTCACCGCTTTCTCTTTGAAAAGCTCGAAGGGCGCACCCTCGTCGTCAATATTGGCGGGATGGCGAATATCACCGTGATCGGTGAGCCGCTGCTGGGGTACGATACGGGGCCGGGCAACGTGCTGATGGACGGCTGGTGCGCGGAGAAGTTCGGCTGCTCCTATGATGAGAACGGCACCATCGCGCAGCGGGGGGAAGTAGACGAAGACGTGCTGGGCGCGATGCTCTCCGACCCTTATTTTGCGCGCCCGGCACCCAAAAGCACGGGGCGGGAGCAGTTCAACGCCGCCTGGGCGGAGCGCTTTGTCAAAGAGGGGATGCGCAGCGACGCCTTCCTGTCGACCCTGACGGAGCTGACGGCGCGCAGCATTGCGCAGGAGGCCGCGAAATACGCCCCGTCGAGGCTGCTGCTCTGCGGTGGCGGGGCGGAGAACGTCTACCTGCGCGGGCGGATCGCCTCGCTGCTCGAAGGCGTCGAGGTCGTGCGCACCGACGAATACGGCATCCCCGGCGACTGGATGGAGGCGATGGCCTTCGCTTGGTTGGCTCAAAAGCGCATGAACGAAGAGGCCGTCGAGCTCTCCAGCGTGACGGGCGCGTCGCAAAATACGATCCTCGGGGGGATATATGCATAAAGTAAAAGCGTGGCTGGCAAAGACGCCCTACCGCGACTGGGAGGTGGAAGTCGCCAGTGCCGACGCCAGCTTCCGGCGCTATTTCCGGCTGCGCCGGGGGAGGGAGAAGCTCATCGTCATGGACGCCTCATTGGAAAAGGAGTCGCTTGTCCCTTTCCTCGATGTGACAGAGAGGCTGCTCGGTGTCGACGTCAAGGCGCCGCAGGTGTACCTGGAAGACAGGGACGAAGGATTCCTCGTCCTGGAGGATTTCGGTTCACGCTCCCTGCTCAATGTCCTGAACGAGGCAAATTTCGACTCCTACTACAGCAGCGCCATCGACGAGATCGTCAAGATGCAGGCGGCGGATGCCGAGGGGCTGCCGCTCTACGACAAGGCCTTTTTGCACTTTGAGATGGACCTGATGAAGATCTGGTTCCTGGAGAAGTACCTCGGGATGACCCTCAGTGAAGAGGAGGAGCGGATGCTGGAAGAGGTGCTGGATACGATCTCGGAGACGGTGCTGTCGCAGCCGCAGGGGGTCTTCGTCCACCGCGATTTCCATTCGCGCAACATCATGGTGACGCCCTCGGACGAGACCGGGGTCATCGACTACCAGGACGCCATGAAGGGGGCGGTGACCTATGACCTCGTCTCCCTGCTCAAGGACCTCTACATCCGTTTCGAACCGGAAGAGATGGCGGCGCTGGCGCTGCGCTTCCGGGACAGGGCGGGCATCGTCGCCGACGACGCGACGTTCCTGAAATGGTTCGACTTCATGGGGCTGCAGCGCCACATCAAGGTGCTGGGCATCTTTGCGCGCCTTTGGCTCCGCGACGGCAAACCGGGTTACCTCGGCGACCTGCCGCTGACGCTGCGCTACACCATCGAGGCGGCGAACCGCTACGAAGAGACGAAGCCGCTGGCGGCGCTGCTGGAGCGGGTGACACTGCCGCCGCTTCCGGCGAAGGGTGAAGCGCAATAGAAACCATACGTCTAAAAAAAGGAGAAAATGAATGGATACAGCGATGATTTTGGCGGCAGGCAAGGGCGAGCGGATGCGTCCGCTCACGAACACGATCCCGAAGCCCCTGCTCGAAGTCCGGGGCAAACCGCTTATTGTGCATCACATCGAACGCCTCGCGGCGGCGGGCTTCAAACGGATCGTGATCAACATCGCCTACCTGGGCTATATGATCCCCGAAGCGCTGGGCGACGGGTCAAAGTGGGGGGTCGAGATTTTCTACTCCGACGAGCAGCACGAGGAGCCTCTGGGGGTGATTGGGGGCATCGTCAAGGCGCTGGGGATGCTGGGAGACGACCCGTTTCTCATCATCAGCGGCGACGTCTGGACGGACTTCCCCTTCGACACGTCTTTTGAACTGCCCGCATCGCTGGGGCACCTGATCCTCGTGCCCAACCCCGAGCACAACCCCGAAGGCGACTTCGCCATCGAAGAGGGGCGCGCTGCCTGTGACGAGGATGAGGAGAACTACACCTTTTCGGGCATCGGCTACTATGCGCCGAAATTCTTCTGGGGACTGACGTACGGCAACAAACCCCTGAAGATCACCTACTGTACGAAGATGGCCGGGAACCTTGTCTCGGCGGAACTCTACGAGGGAGAGTGGCGGGACATCGGGACGCCGGAGCGGCTGGCCGAACTGAACGAAGAGGGCTGAACGCGGCGATGAGGGGGAGTAGAAGATGATCGACACGCGGCAAGGCATTCGGAAGTTCGCCAACCTGGGGGGCGTCGAGAACCGGGTTGACCGCCTGATCCGCTTTGCCGTCTCGCTGATCGTGGCGCTGCTGGCGGCGTATCTTCCCGACTACGAAGGGCTGGGCAGCGAAGGGCGGGCGACCTTCTTCATTCTCATTTTCGCCGCCGGGCTCTGGCTGACCGAGGCGATTCCCGCCTTTGCCGTCTCTTTTCTTATCATCGCGTTGGAAATAGTGCTGCTCGGTCTCATCCCCGGCGGGGAGTGGGAGGCCTTCCTCTCCCCCTGGGCCAGCCCGCTCGTTTTCCTCTTCCTGGCCGGGTTCATCATGGCCAGCGCGGCGTCGAAGACCCGCCTGGACATCTGGATCGCCAAGCGGGTCCTTTTTCTGGTCGGCAACCGCCCCGAGCACATTATGAGCGGGATGATGCTGGTGACCTTCACGATGTCGATGTTCATCTCCAATACGGCGACGGCCGCACTGATCGTCTCGATCCTCTTCCCCATGCTCGCCACGATGCGGCCGGACAATCCCTATAGAAAGGGGCTGATGCTTGCTGTCACGATGGCCGCCAATATCGGGGGGATGGGGACGATCATCGGGACGCCGCCCAACGCCATTGCCGTGGGGCTGCTGGGTGCGGAGGCCCCCAGCTTTGTCGGCTGGATGATGCTGGCGCTGCCGCCGGCGCTGCTGCTGGTCATTTCATTGCGTTTTCTGCTGCTGAAGCGCTACCCCTCCAACGAAGCGCTGATAGACCTCGGCCCGCTGCACGGGGTTGACCACACTGACGACACGAGCCATGTGCATGCGACGGTACCGAGCGTGCCCAGCTGGAAAAAGAGCGCCGTCGTCCTCACCTTTTCACTGACAATAATGCTCTGGCTGACGGGGCCGCTGCACCACATCCCGACGACGGTCGTCTCCTTCCTGCCGATTGTCATCTTCACGATGCTGGGCATCCTGGAAGCCGAGGATATCAGGGCGCTGCACTGGGACGTCATCATCCTGATCATCGGCGGCCTCTCCCTGGGGAGTGCCGTGAGCAGCAGCGGGCTGGACGACTGGATCGCGACGCTCTTTGCCGAACAGACGCTGCCGCTGCTCCTGCTCGTTCCTCTTTTCGCTTACCTCGTCGTGCTGCTGTCGAACTTTATGAGCAATACGGCCGCGGCGAACATTTTGCTGCCGCTGGTCGCGGCCGTCGCCGTCGTCATCGGCAACAGCAGCCCGGTACTGGCCGTCGTCACCGTCGCGCTCAGCGCCTCGCTGGCGATGGCGCTGCCGGTCTCGACGCCGCCCAACGCCATCGTCTTCGCGTCTGGGGCGCTGAAAAGCCGGGATTTCTGGATGATGGGGATCGTCTCCGGGGTGCTGGGACCCCTTGTGATCCTGGGGTGGATCTACCTGGTGTCTATGTTTTTTTAACCTAGAGGGGAGATGCTTTTTTGATGGAAATCATTACTCAAAAAAGAGAGGGATTTCATGATTGTAGTGCTGTATTTCATAATAATCTTTTTGCTATATACTGCTTATAATGCAGGGCATCCCATATGGGCTGCTATTAATCTTTTTTTTGCATTCGCATTCATTCTCGTAATCATCGCTGATCATAGACATAAAAAAAGTATCATCAATGAAGAAGATGATGAAAGCGCGACAGAATAACCTTACGTCCTACATAATCAGTTGGAAGTAGTCTTTCTTCTAGCCCTGAACAACCCACGTTTGCTCAATAAGCAGGGTTTCATCCGAGTAGACCCGCCCGACAAAGGTCTGCCCGGCTTCGTAGGTGCTGACCCCTTTGGGCGTGCCGCTCATAATGATGTCACCATCCTCCAGCGTCATAAATGATTTGATCTCTTCAAGCATGACCGAGGGTTTGTACATCATGAGGCCGTAGCCGGCGTACTGCTGGAGTTTGCCGTCGACGTGCAGGGTCATCCGCAGCGAATCCATCGGGCCGTTGAACGGGACGAAGTCGCTCAGAACGGCTGAACCGTCGAACCCCTTTGCCCGTTCCCAGGGCAGCCCCTTCTCTTTCAAACGGTTCTGGATAGAAGCTTTGGTGAGGTCGAGGCCGAAGCCTATTCCCGCGATCTCACCCGTTTCGATGAGAAAACAGATCTCCCCCTCGAAGCGGCAGGTCGGCTCGACGTAGCGGAGGGTGTCGGTGATGGCAGAGTTCGGTTTGTTGAAGACGACCATCTGTTCGGGGATCTCGTTTCCGAGCTCCTCGATGTGTTCGACGTAGTTGCGGCCGATACAGACGACTTTGGAGGGCAAGAGCCCGCGGCCGTCGAAAACGATCTGATTCACTTGACGCTCTGCGTGATCGTGTGGCTGTCGCCGGGCGCGATGACGACGCTGTTGGAGAGGGCGTTGGCCGTTTCGATGCAGACCATCGAGGTGTAGCCGTCGTCGGCGAAATCCTCCATACGCGCCGCTTTGTCGATCCAGGGGTTCCAGACGACGGTGGAGCTGCTGCCGCTTTTGCCCACGATGACGGTGCGCCCCAGCCGTTCGTCCAGCAGGATCACCGTATCTTCGGTATCGAGGTAGACTCGGTCGGTCTCGCGGGTGATCCCGATGGGGGCGCTGGAGGCTTTGCGGGCGAAACCGTCCAGGGCGTCGGCATAGGTGATCCCCTCAAGCCCGACGATACTGACGGCGGCGATGTTGCCGACGCTGAAGTAGGTGTGCAGCGCTTCGGTGATCTCGAAGGGTTCTTCCCCCAGGTTCTTCGTCGTGAGGGCGAGTTCAAGCTGCTCGCCGATGGTGATGCGCATCGTCAGTTCGAAGAGGTAGGGAAACCAGCGGCGCTCGTGCTGTTCGAGCATCGTGTCATCGAGCATCAGGGTGACGATGGTGCTACCGGTCTCGTCCGACTCCTCCACGCTCTCCAGGCGCCACAGGACGCTGCGGGCAAAGCCGTGCTGGGGACGCTCGGGGATGTCGGGGTCCATGCCGAACCAGGGCCAGCAGACGGGGACGCCGCCGCGGATGGCCCGTCCCGGTTCGAAGCGGGCCGTCGGGCTGAGCCAGAGCAGTTCGGGCTGACCGTGCCGCGCGTATTCGAAAAGGTGCGCCCCCTGCAGGGCTATTTTCGCAGTGGCTTCGTAATTGCTGATCTCGATGATTTCCAGGCCGTTTTCCGCGGTGACGATCTTATGCATGGGTTCTCCTTGACTTGTGTCCGGTAATGGCATAGTAGAAGATAAAGGCGTAACAGACAAAGCCGAGCACATAGCCGTTACGCAGTGTGCCGCCGATCTCCCCGAGCTGGCCGAAGAGCAGCGGCAGAAGGGCGCCCCCGGCGATGCCCATGATGAGCAGGGCGCTCCCTTTGGCCGTCAGCGGTCCGAGGTCCCTGAGTGCCAACGGCCAGACGGCGGGCCACACAAGGGCGTTGGCAAGCCCCAGAAGGGCGACGAAGGCAAGGCTGTCGGGCAGGGTGGCGATGCCGCTCCAGCCCCAGAGGATCGACGAGAGGGTATGGCTCTGTTCGCTGCTCCAGAGGATCCCGGCCGTAAAGAGCAGCCCTGCCACGGCAGTGTAGCGCAGTGCCTTCTCCTGGGAGATGAACCTGGGGATTGTCGTCACGCCGATGAGGTAACCCAGTACCATAAAGACCATCGTGTAGGCGGTGAGCGCCGTGGCGTTAGCAATGCCGAGGGACTGGCCGTAGAGGCCGATGGTGTCACCCGCGATCACCTCGATGCCGACATAGAAAAAGAGGGTGACGGCCCCGAGCAGGAGGTGCGGATGGCGCCAGACGGAATCATCCGGGGAGGCCGGGACGGCTTCAAACGGGAGTTTCGGCAGCGGCGCGAGGCGGACGAAGACGGCCAGCAGCGCCAGGGCGGACGCCATGGAGAGGTAGGGGGAGACGAGTTTCTGCGCCAGGGCCGCTTTCACTTCCGGCGTCGCGTCGGCAGAGACGGGGGCGGTGAGGTCGGCGAAGATGAGCGCGGTAAAGAGCAGCGGGGCAAGGACCCCGGCGCCTTTGTTGATGAGGCCCATGATGCTGATGCGCGCCGCGGCACTCTCCAGGGGGCCGATATGGACGATGTAGGGGTTCGAGGCCGTCTGCAGCAGAGTAAGGCCCGCGCCCAGGGTAAAGAGGCCGCCGAGGAAGAGGCGGTAGTCGGCACTCTGGGCCGCGGGGATGAAGAGCAGGGCGCCGGCGGCCATGATGCCGAGCCCCAGGGCCATCCCCTGCTTGTAGCCGGTGTACTTCAGTACCGCCGCCATCGGAAGTGCCATCACCGTGTAGGCGATGTAGAAGGCGAAAGTGACCAGAAGCGCTTCGAAGGCGGTGAGGTCGCAGATGACCTTGAGAAAGGGGATGAGCGACCCGTTGAGCCAGGTGACGAATCCGAAGATGAAAAAAAGCAGGCCGAGGATGGCCATCGGCAGGGCAGTGGAGGTTTTCTCAGGCATGAACGGCCTCCTGCAGGTAGCGTGCGACGGCATCCTCGTCATTGGTGTGGGGCAGCACGATGTCCGCGGCGGCCTTCACTTCGTCCAGGGCATTCTGCACGGCGCAGGCGGTCCCGGCGAGTTCGAACATCCCCAGGTCGTTGAGGCTGTCGCCGAAGACGGTGAAGTCGGCGGTATCGTGCTCCATGTATTCGGCGACCTTCGCCATGGCGTGGGCTTTGTCGCCGAGGGGGTGCAGGATGGTAAGGTAGTAGCCCCCCGTATACTTCTCCGGGGAGAGCTTGAACTCCAGGGCATCGCCGAAAAGCGCCCTGAAGTGTTCGGTAAGCGGCCGGAGGCGCGCCTCCTCGGCCATGTAGACGATCTTGAGGGTCTCCTCCATCGCCTCCATGCGGTTTAGCCGCTCCAGGCGGGGGTCTTTCCTGTAGTTTTCCAGCACCTGCAGCTGCATCGGCGTGACGTTTTCGGGGTAGCGGAACGCTTCGTTGAGCTCACGGTCGGTGAGGCCGATGACGAAGGGCTCGATGTTGTCGAAACGGCGTCCCGCCTCGATCAGTTCGTCCCCGATCTCTTTGCCGACGGTTTTGATGTCGATGAGGGTTTTGTCCGGCAGCACGACCATGGAGCCGTCGAGCAGGATCATCGGCGCATCGAGATGCAGGGCGCTGAGGAAATCGTGCGACTTGGAAAAACTGCGGGCCGTGGCGACGGTGAGGGGCGTGTGGCGGGCGATGCGGTTCCAGACGTCGCGCGAAAAGGGGCTGACGCTCTGGTCGGAACGCAGAAAGGTGTGGTCGAGATCGGTCAGAAATACGGGACTATTCATAACGCATAGTGTAGCACTTGTGCGCTTGGAAACGGACTTACAGCATCCCCAGCTGCAGCCGCGCCTCCTCGCTCATCTTCTCCATCGTCCAGGGGGGATCGAAGACGAGGTTGGCTTCGACGACGAGGTCGGGTTCGTCGTCGATGAGGTAGCCGACGTTGCGGACCTGGTCGATGAGGCTCTCGGAGACGGGGCAGGTGGCGGAGGTGAGGGTCATCGTCACGACGCACCTGGTCGCCCCGCCGCTCTCTTTGGCGCAGTCGATGCCGTAGATGAGCCCCAGGTCGTAGATATTGACGGGGATCTCCGGGTCGTAGATGCCGCGCAGCTTTTCGGTGATCTTCTCTTTGAGGGTGTCGAACTCCATATCACTCCCCTTTGCAGGACTTGGCGTACCCGTAAATGACGTTCAGGAAGGCTTCGAGCCCCTGCTGGCGGACGGGGCTGAGCAGCTCCATGATGCCCATCTCTTTCAGTTTGTTCGGATCGAAGGCGAGAATCTCGTCGGGGGTCCTATTGTGGAAGATGCCCAGCAGCATCACGAGCATTCCCTTGGCGATGATGGAGTCCCCCTCGGCCTCGAGGAGGATCTTTCCCTGGTCATAGGCTTTGTGCAGCCACGCCAGGGAGGAGCACCCCTTGATGATGTTCTCATCGGTCTTGTACTGCGGCTCCAGCTTCCCCGCTTCCTTTCCGAAATCGAGGATGTACTCCATCTTCGCATCTTTGTCGGGGAGAAGGGCGAGGTCCTCTTTGTAGAGCTGAACCTGTTCATCCATCGTCATGGTGTCTCCTTTAATCGTAATACGTAGCACTTAGTACACAGCACGCTTTACTCTGTAAAGTATGCCGATTGGAAATCGGCGCGGATGCGTTCGGCATAGGCGCTGTCGCCGACACTGCCGATGAGGGTGTCGGCAAAGGCGAGGACGAGCATGCTGCGCGCCTCCTCCTCCGCGATCCCCCGTGAACGCAGGTAGAAAAGGGCGTCTTCATCGAGCTGGCCAATTGTCGCCCCGTGGGAGGCTTCGAGTTCGTCGGTATAGATCTCCAGCTGCGGCTTGGCGTACATATAGGCCTGCGGGGAGAGCAGCACGGCTTTGGTGTTCTGCCGCGCGTCGGCGTAGCGCGCCTTGGCGTCGACACGGATGAGGCCGTCGAAGATCCCGGTGGCCGTACCGCGCAGGACGCTGCGCGCCTCCTGGACGCAGGTGGCGTGGGGGGCGTGATGGATGATATGCACGACGTTGCCCCGGCGCGCCGTGCCTGAGGCCATCAGCAGGTGGCCGGCATCGCAATGTGCATGATCCTCCAGGTCGATCTTGTAAAGATGCAGGGCCTGGGCGCTGCCGAAGTCGAAGGTCTTCAGCTCCAGGCGGCCGTTTGCGCCGACATGGAAGCGGTGGGTGCCGATAAGCGCCGTCTGCTCCGACGTGCCGCTCTCGTCGCGGATCCACCGCAGGGCGGCCCCGTCGCCGATCTCGGCGTCAATGCCGTAGAGCACGAGGCTCTCCGCACTCCCTTCCCCCTCGAGGGTCTCGAAGAGCTCTGCATGTTTCTCCGGTGCGACGGTGACGGTGATGCGGTAGGGCAGCAGGGTCCGCGCATCGCTGACGATATGCCGGAGCTCAAAACTCGCATTTTCATCGATATGCAGTGCAATGACGGCGGGCGTCAGCAGGTGCGAGAGAAAATAAAGCGCGTCGTAGTGGTCCGGATCGGCCGCGAATGCGGAGGGGTAGGAGACGGAGCAGCCCGCGGGGATCTCGGTGACGGTTCCGTTTTCGATAACGAGGCGTTCGCCCGTTTTCGGCGTGTGTACTGCCGCCGTCTTGAGGGTGTAGTCCCGTGCGAGCAGGGGTTTGATCGCAAAATGGCGGTACTGCTCCGTCTTGTTTCCGGGAAGCCCGAGGGTTGCGAGCCGTTCGAACAGCGGCCCCTGGGCCTGTTCCCGGACGAGGTCAAGGGTCAGCGCGCCCATCACGTATCCTCCGCGATTGCCCCGTAGCCCTCGGCCTCGAGGCGCTTGACCAGTTCCGGGCCGCCCGTTTTGACGATTTTACCGTCGCGCAGGACATGGATGTAGTCGGGGTCGATGTAGTCGAGGATGCGGCTGTAGTGGGTGATGACGAGAAAGGTGCGCTCCCCGTTCTTCATCCGGTTGATCCCCTCGGAGACGGCTTTGAGCGCATCAATGTCGAGGCCGGAGTCGATCTCGTCGAGGAGGATGACGTCGGGCTGCAAAATCTCCATCTGCAGGATCTCGTTGCGTTTTTTCTCACCGCCGGAGAAGCCTTCGTTGAGGTTGCGCGAGATCATGTCCGGCTTCATCCCCAGCTGTTCGACGTGGGTGCGCATCAGCCGCAGAAACTGCGCCGCGTTTGTTTCGGGTTTGCCTTCATGGCGCTCCTTGGCGTTGAGGGCGGTGCGCAGGAAATAGGCGTTATTGACGCCGGGAATCTCGACGGGGTTCTGGAAACTGAGGAAGATCCCTGCCAGGGCCCGCTCCTCCGGTTCCAGTTCAAGGACATTCACTCCGTTGTAAATGACTTCCCCCTCGGTGACCTCGACGTCGTAATGGCCGACGACGGCTTTGGAGAGGGTCGACTTGCCCGCGCCGTTGGGGCCCATGATAGCATGGACCTTTCCCTTTTCAAGGGTGAGGCTGAGGCCTTTGAGAATGGTGTTGCCGCCTATGGCGGCATGCAGGTTTTTTATCTCCATCATCCGACACTTCCTTCCAGGGTGAGATTGAGCAGCTCTTTGGCTTCGACGGCGAACTCCATGGGGAGCTGGGCGAAGACCTCCTTGCAGAAGCCGTGGACGATCATGGAGACGGCGTCCTCTTCGCCGATGCCCCGCGAGCGGAGGTAGAAGAGCTGCTCGTCGCTGATCTTGCTCGTCGTCGCTTCGTGTTCGATCTGCGCGGAGGCCTCCTGCGACTCGAGGTAGGGGAAGGTGTGGGCCCCGCACTCCCCGCCGATGAGGAGGCTGTCGCACTGGCTGAAGTTGCGCGCCCCCGCTGCGTTGGGCCCCACTTTGACCAGGCCGCGGTAGCTGTTCTGGCCGTGCATGGCGGAGATCCCCTTGGAGACGATGGTCGAACGGGTGTTTTTCCCGATGTGGATCATCTTCGTGCCCGTGTCTGCCTGCTGGGCGCGGCTCGTGACGGCGACGGAGTAGAATTCGCCGACGCTGTTGTCGCCCTTGAGAATGCAGCTGGGGTATTTCCAGGTGATCGAAGAGCCCGTTTCCACCTGGGTCCAGGAGATCTTGGCGTTCTCCCCTTCGCAGATGCCGCGCTTGGTAACAAAGTTGTAGATCCCCCCTTCGCCCTCGCTGTCGCCGGGGTACCAGTTCTGGATGGTGGAGTACTTTATTTCCGCGTCCTTTTTCGCGATGAGCTCGACGACGGCGGCGTGGAGCTGGTTCTCATCGCGCTGCGGGGCGGAACATCCCTCGTTGTAGGAGACGTAGCTCCCTTCGTCGGCGATGATGAGCGTGCGCTCGAACTGGCCGGTGTTCTGGGCGTTGATGCGGAAATAGGTGGAGAGCTCCATCGGGCAGCGGACCCCTTTGGGGACGTAGACGAAGGTGCCGTCGGTGAAGACGGCGGCATTGAGGGCGGCATAGTAGTTGTCCGTCATCGGGACGACGGAGAACATATACTTCTGGACGAGCTCGGCGTGGTCGCGCATCGCCTCGGAGATGGAGCAGAAGATGATCCCGAGCTCCTGGAGGGTGTCGGCGTAGGTCGTCTTGACCGAGACGGAGTCGAAGACCGCGTCGACGGCGATGCCCTGCAGCATCTTCTGCTCGTCCAGGGGGATGCCGAGCTTGTCGTAGGCTTCCAGGATCTTCGGGTCGACCTCGTCGAGGCTGTTGGGGGCTTTTTTCGGGGCGGCAAAGTAGGAGATGGCCTGGTAGTCGATGGAGGTGTAGTGCAGGTGGGCCCAGTGGGGCTCCTCCATCTTTTCCCATTTGTGCAGGGCCTTGATGCGCAGCTCGGTCATCCACCCCGGTTCGCGCTTCTTGGCGGAGATGAAGCGGATGATCTCCTCGTTCAGCCCCGGGGGAACGGTGTCCTCTTCGATATCGACGGTAAAGCCGAGTTCGTAATCTTTGGCAAGAATTTTATCAACTTCAGACTGTGCCATAGCGGCTCCTTTTAAGGGCATTACCAAAGTCCCTGTGTGGAGCTCAGAGAGCATTTGAAGCATGAGATTTTTTTTGTTTTCATTGAAGGCCTAGCCAAAAGCTAAGTCAAGATGAAAACGGAAGAAAGATCGTGCTTCAAACGCTCTCCCGCAGGGCATAACAGAGAAAAGCCATACTCAGCGTTGCCACTTTTCGACTTAGCTAAGGCTAGGTCTTCAAAGCGTCGCCTTGATTATGACTTTCTCTGCTATGCTGAGACCGCACAGGGATTTTGGTGATGCCCTCGTGTCTATCCAGCCACTATAGAGCAAATAAGACAAAATCACTCTTAAAAAATAAAACAGTGACAGATGCTATGGTGAAATAAAGTCGGCGTATTCCGGAATGAATGAAAAAGGTTGAGAGTAGGTAATTTGATTGTAAAAGCATGGCGCGGTGGATGTGAGAAGCGTCACAAAACGTGAACTGCTTCACGTTTTTAGCTTTGAAACCGGCGTGTTGTCGAACAGAGTGAGACCACGAAGGTGGTGTCATAAATAAAGAGCAACGCGATACCTTAATAGCGAAGCGGGTGAGAGTGTATTGGAACAGTTGGAAATAGGTTGATAAAAGGTGATTTGATTGTAAAAGCATGGCGCGGTGGACGGGACTCGAACCCGCGACCCCCTGCGTGACAGGCAGGTATTCTAACCAGCTGAACTACCACCGCACATGAAGTAGAGCGAAAGTATATCGCGCTAACTTTAAAAAAAGCTTTTTGGCGACCCTTGAAGGATTTGAACCTCCGTCTCTGCCATGAAGTGGCAGCGTCCTTGGCCCCTAGACGAAAGGGTCATCGTGCTAAAGCAGGGCAGGATTATACTCTGAAGTTGCCTATTCTGTTATTAATTTATCGAAAGTCGGATTTTTCGCTCTTTTCGTCGTCTGTCTGAAAAACGCGGATGGATTTTAGATGATCCGGGAGAACGGCCGGGCGTCTGCTTTGATGATCGGGGTACAGAGAAGTGCGGGATTGGGTGTCGGGAAAATGACGTTGTTTCTCGGGATAAAAGTAGTGATAGATGGAATAAGGATTTTTTCGATTTTGTGAAAGTGGTGGGAACTACTGGACTCGAACCAGTGGCATCTACCTTGTAAGGGTAGCGCTCTACCAACTGAGCTAAGCTCCCAACCAAAACGTGGCGCGGTGGACGGGACTCGAACCCGCGACCCCCTGCGTGACAGGCAGGTATTCTAACCAACTGAACTACCACCGCATCCGTAATAAGTAGGGCGAAATTTTACCGCTTAATCTTTAAAAAAAGATTAATTTGGTCTCATTTCATTTTGCAAAATGAATGGTGTCCCGTGTTGGATTCGAACCAACGGCCACATCATTAAAAGTGACGTGCTCTACCAGCTGAGCTAACGAGACATGCTCACAAATGCAAGGCCGAAATTATAGGGAAATCCGCCTGATAAAGTCAAGAAAAAATCATGAAATTTTGAAAAATGTCTTTTTGTCCAGCAGCATCAGCATTTTGATGGCATGCAGGACCGTCTGTTCCTGTATATAGTTGCGGTCACCGTTTAGCTGCAGCCGCGCCGTTTCAAGGGCCTCTTTGCTGCGGACGGCGACCTGGACCGTGCCGACGGGTTTTTGTGCGCTCCCCCCTGTAGGACCTGCGACGCCGCTGACGGCGATGGCATAGTCGGCCCCGGCGACTTCGAGCGCGCCGGCGCTCATCGCTTCGACGACCTCGCGGCTGACGGCACCGTGGGCTTCAAGGGTAGCGTTTTCCACGGCGATCCAGGCGGATTTGAGCCGGTTGGAGTAGGTGATGAGCGCACCTTCAAATACGCCCGACGCTCCGCTCTCCTTTGTAAGATAGTAGCTTAGCAGTCCGCCGGTACAGCTCTCGGCGAAGGTGACCGTCTTGCCCGCAGCCTGAAGGACCTCGATGAGCCACAGGGCGATATTGTCTGTCGCAACGCTGCTCGGAAACCGGGTGACGAGCTGCTGGAGTGCGCCGTCGACATCCCCGAAACGTTCCGCGCTGAGGCGGCACTGCAGCCAGCCGGGAACGGGGGAGGTGAGGGCGTACTCTACGCGGTAGCTCTCGGCAATCTGCCTGAGCACGGGTTTGAGCGCCGTCTCATCACGCTCGAAAAGATGGATGAGCGCGGTGTCGACCGGGGTGGCGTGCAGCTCGGGCGCGGGCAGTTCGCCGCCGTTCTCGACCTGCATGACGTGCAGCTGCAGCTGCCCCTCGCTGAGATGGTAGTACTCCGGGCTCAGGCTGAGCGAACGGGAGGGAACGAGTGCCGCCTCGCGCATGACGAGCGTATCTTCCGTCAGCGTGGCGATCTCCCGCGCGACCAGGGCGGCCATGGATGGCTCGCAGAGGATGAGACAGGTCTGCGCTTTTTCCGTGTCGCCGATACGGTCGGGGAAAAAGCGTTCGGCTTCTTTGAAAAGAAAGCGCCGGTCCGGTTCAATGCCGAAACGGGCGAAGTGGCGGTCGATATAGCGGCGCATCGGTTCGTTTTCAATCAGGCCGTCGCCGATCAGGAAAAGGGAGTACTTCATACCGTGAGTATAGCGCAAAACACTCCGTTGTCGCCGCGGGAAAGATTGCGCCGTGATCGGCCCCGGCGCAGGAATAAACAGCTTTTTTTAATGGGTGAGAAGCTATAATGCACCAATTTTTTAGAATGTGAATATTCGCCCTTCTTGAAGGAAAATGATGGATTATAAAGCGACACTGCTCCTGCCCACGACGGACTTTGCCATGCGCGGCAACCTGGTCCAGAACGAACCCCTGCGCTATGCCAAGTGGTTTGAAGAGGGCGTGTATGAGAAGATGAAACAAAAACGCGAGGGGGCCCCTTCTTTCACCCTGCATGACGGCCCGCCCTATGCCAACGGCCATACGCACATCGGTCATGCGCTCAACAAGATCCTCAAAGACATCATTGTCAAACAGCACTACTTCAACGGCAACAGCGTCCGCTTCACCCCGGGCTGGGACTGCCACGGTCTGCCGATCGAGCAGCAGGTCGAGAAGAAACTCGGCGGCAAACAGAAGAAGGAGGCGCTCTCCACGGCCGAAGTGCGCAAGCTCTGCCGCGAACACGCCGAGAGCTTCGTCGGCATCCAGCGCGACGAGTTCAAGCAGCTCGGTGTCATCGCGGACTGGGAGAAGCCCTACCTGACGATGGACTACAAGTTCGAAGCGAACATCTATCGCACCCTCTGCGACGTCGCGAGGAAGGGGCTGCTGGTCGAGCGCAGCAAGCCGGTCTACTGGAGCTGGGCGGAGCGCACCGCGCTGGCCGAGGCGGAAGTGGAGTACGAGGATAAAGAGGACTACTCCATCTTCGTCGCCTTCGAGCTGAGCGAGGAGTCCAAAGTCCGCCTGGGGTTGGAGGGCAACGCCGCGCCGGTCATCTGGACGACGACCCCGTGGACCCTGCCGGCCAATACCGGGATCTCCCTGAACCCGGACGAGAAGTACGTCCGCACGGCCGACGGCTATATCGTCGCCCAGAAGCTCTACGACGCCCTGATCGCACAGGAGATCGTCAAGGGCGAGGTCGTCCAGACCTTCGACGCGAAGCAGTTCGAGAACCTGCACGCGGTGAACCCGCTCAACGGCCGCCGGTCGCATATCGTGCTCGGCGAGCACGTCCTGATGGACAACGGTACGGGCTGTGTCCACACGGCGCCGGGCCACGGGGAGGACGACTACCGCGTCGGCCTCAAGTACAACCTCGACGTCATTATGCCGGTCGACGAGACGGGCTGCTACGACCAGAGTGTCGTGCGTGAACGCCTCATCCCGGACGCGGAAAGCTTCGTCGGCATGCACATCTTCAAAGCCAACGAGCCGATCATCGAGCTGCTCGGAGCGAGCCTGCTGAAAGTCAGCAAGTTCAACCACTCCTACCCGCACTGCTGGCGTTCACATACGCCGCTGATCTTCCGTGCGACGAAGCAGTGGTTCATCGCCGTTGACGAAAAGCCCGAAGGGGAGAACCGCACCCTGCGCGAAATCGCGGCGGAAGAGCTTGCAAAAACGACCTTCTACCCCGAATCGGGCCGCAAACGCCTCGAATCCATGGTCGGTAACCGCCCGGACTGGTGTATCTCCCGCCAGCGCGACTGGGGCGTGCCGATCGCCTTCTTCCGCGTCAAGGCGACGGGCGAGGTAATCCTGGATGAAAAGGTGCTGAACTTCATCGCGATGGTCTTCGAGATGCAGGGCACCGATGCGTGGTACAGCATGCCGATCGAGCAGCTGCTCTACCCGGGCAGCGGTTACAAGCCCGAAGAGCTTGAAAAAGTCAGTGATATCCTCGACGTCTGGTTCGACAGCGGCTCGACCTGGAACGCCGTGCTCAAATCGCGCAACTACGACGCGGGCAGCTACCCCGCGGACGTTTACCTGGAAGGGAGCGACCAGCACCGCGGCTGGTTCCAGAGTTCGCTCTTCCTCAGTGCCGCGGTCGAGCACCGGGCGCCGTACAAGGCGATCATTACGCACGGCTTTACGATGGACGGCAAGGGTGAGAAGATGTCCAAATCGAAGGGCAACGTGGTCGCACCGGACAAAGTACTGAAGCAGTTCGGTTCCGAGATCCTGCGCCTGTGGGTCGCGATGACCGATTACCAGAACGACCAGAAGATCAGTGACGAGATCCTGAAGCAGACGGCTGAACAGTACCGCAAACTGCGCAACACCTTCCGTTTCCTCCTGGCGAACATCGACGACCTGGAAACGATCGTCCCGTTCGGCGAGATGGGCGTACTGGACCAGTGGATCGTCTCCAAGGCCTCCCACGTTTTCGACAATGTCCACGGGCAGTTCGAACGCTACAACTTCGTCGGCGGGATGAGCACGCTCAACAACTTCATCGTCAACGAACTGAGCGGGATCTACCTCGATATCACGAAAGACCGTCTCTACTGCGACGCGAAAAACGATCCGCACCGCCGTGCCAGCCAGAGTGCGATGGCGATGATCACCCGCTCCATGCTGCTGCTCGTCGCGCCTATTCTCACCTATACGGCCGACGAGATCGTCGAGGCGGCGCCGGCGGTGATCAAGGGCGATGCGCAGAGCATCTTCGACCTTGAATACGCCTCGATCGACGTGCCGACAAGCACTTTCAACGAGTGTGCGCTGGTCAAGGTCAGAGAGGGGCTGTACGAGATCGTCGACGCCCTCAAAAAAGAGAAGAAGATCAAGAGCACGCTGGAACTGGCGCTGCACACGGACGCGGACATCGTCAAGATGCTGCCGCAGACCGAGGCCGAGGACTGGTTCGTCGTTTCCGGCGTCCTGCCGCTTGAAACGGCCGGTGAGACCCTGGGCGAATTCGAGGTCGACGGCGAGCGCTACGTGATCGCGGCGGCAGCGCGGCAGAAGTGCCCGCGCTGCTGGAAATACCATGCGCACGAAGAAGATACACTCTGCGCCCGCTGTGCGGAGGTGACCGGTGCCTGACCTGGCCGCCCCCGCTCCGATGGCGTTCATCGTCGAGACGGTCCTGGTGATCTTCGCCGTGGTCGCCATCGGTATCCTGGCCGTGCGCCGGGCAAAAAAAGCAAAGGATGAACATTGATGACGCTTAAAGAGGCTCTGAAACTCTCGCCGGAGGCGCTGGAAGCCCTGCGTGCAGAACTCAAATCGAAGATCGAAGGCGACAGCGAACTGGGCGCGTACGTCGGTCTTGAGAGTGCCGGCAGCGGCATTCCCATTGCGGTCAAGGACAACATCCAGGTCAGAGAGTGGAGCGTGACGTCCGGCTCGAAGATCCTGCAGGGCTATGTGGCACCGTACAACGCGACCGTGGTCGAGAAACTGCTTGCGGCGGGCCTTTCGCCGTTCGGACGGACGAACATGGACGAGTTTGCGATGGGCTCGACAACGGAGAGCAGCTACTACGGCAAGACGCTCAACCCGCGCAACCGCGGCTGCGTGCCGGGCGGCAGCTCCGGCGGTTCCGCGGCAGCGGTCGCGGCGGGCCTCGCCGTGGCGGCGCTGGGCTCCGACACCGGCGGCTCCATCCGCCAGCCGGCAGCCTTCTGCGGCATCGTCGGGATGAAACCGACGTACGGCCGTGTCAGCCGCTACGGGCTGGGCGCCTATGCCAGCTCGCTGGACCAGATTGGGCCGATGACACAGAACGTCGAGGACGCGGCGATCCTCTATGACATCATCAGCGGCTATGACCCGAAAGACTCCTCGAGTGCGGACGTCGCCTACGAGAGCGTCGCGGACAAGCTCGACCCGTCGCGCAAGCTGACCATTGCGATCCTCCCTTCCTACCTTGAAGGAGCATCCGATGCTATCAAGCAGGGGTACGCCAAAGCGGTCGAAGCACTGAAAGCCGCGGGCCATACCATCGTCGAGAAGTCGATGATGGATGCCAAGTACGACATCTCCGCCTACTACATCACCGCGACGGCGGAAGCGTCAACGAACCTCGCCCGCTACGACGGCATCCGCTACGGCAGCCGCGTCGAGGGTGAGAACCTCTCGGACCTTTATATCAAGAGCCGCTCCGAAGGGTTCGGCGAAGAGGTCAAGCGCCGTATCCTGCTGGGGAACTTCGTCCTCTCCAGCGGCTACTACGACGCCTACTACGTCAAGGCGCAGAAAGTGCGCCACCTGATCAAGGAGGAGTACGAGAAGCTCTTCGAAGAGGTCGACCTGATCCTCAGCCCCGTCGCGCCGGATACGGCGTACGAGTTCGGAGCGCTCTCCGACCCGCTGAAGATGTACCTGAGCGACATCTACACGATCTCGGTCAATCTTGCCGGACTTCCGGCGATCTCCCTGCCGGTCGATACGGCGGAGAACGGCATGCCGGTCGGGCTTCAGCTCATTGCCAAAGCCTTTGATGAACAAACACTTTTTGACGGTGCGCTCAGTCTTGAGCAGGCCGTAAACCTTTAAGAAGGAGTCCTATGAAAATCCGTAAACGTGCATTGACATTCGAAGATGTCCTGCTGGTCCCGCGTTATTCCGAAGTGCTGCCAAAAGAGGTCAGCCTCACGACAAAACTTACCAAGAACATCACGATGAACATCCCGATGGTCTCCGCGGCGATGGATACCGTCACCGAGTACCGTGCGGCGATCGCGATGGCACGCCTCGGCGGTATCGGTATTATCCACAAGAATATGGATATCGAAAGCCAGGTCAAACAGGTCAAAAAAGTGAAAAAGAGCGAGTCGGGGATCATCATCGACCCGATCTACGTCTACCCGGACGCGACCCTGGCCGATGCCGAGGCGCTGATGCAGGAGTACCGCATCTCCGGCGTCCCGGTCGTCGACCTCTACAACAAACTGCTGGGGATCCTGACCAACCGCGACATGCGTTTTGAAAAGGACCTGAGCAAGCGCGCCGATGCCGTTATGACGAAGATGCCGCTGATCACGGCCGGCAAGAACATCTCCCTCGATGAAGCAGAGCAGATCATGCACAAAAACAAGATCGAGAAGCTGCCGATCATCGATGACGAGGGTCACCTGCAGGGGCTGATCACGATCAAGGACATCAAGAAGCGTATCGAGTACCCTTCCGCGCTCAAAGACGAGTTCGGCCGTCTGCGCGTCGGTGCGGCCATCGGCGTCGGGCAGCTCGACCGTGCGCAGGCGCTTGTCGACGCGGGTGTCGACGTGCTTGTCCTCGACTCCGCCCACGGTCACTCCAAGGGGATCATCGACACCGTCAAGGCGATCAAGGCGCAGATGAACATTGACATCATCGCCGGGAACGTCGCGACGGCTGAAGCGGTTGAAGCGCTGGCTGCCGCCGGTGCGGACGCCGTCAAAGTCGGTATCGGGCCGGGATCGATCTGTACGACCCGTATCGTCGCCGGTGTCGGCGTGCCGCAGATCTCCGCGATCGACGAGTGTGCCGAAGCGGGGCGCCGCGTCGGTGTACCGATCGTCGCCGACGGCGGGATCAAGTACTCCGGTGACATCGCCAAAGCGCTTGCCGTGGGTGCGAGCTGTATTATGGCGGGCTCACTGCTGGCGGGAACCAAGGAGTCCCCGGGCGACCTGATCAACTACCAGGGACGCCAGTACAAGTCCTACCGCGGTATGGGCTCCATCGGGGCGATGACCAAGGGGAGTACGGACCGTTACTTCCAGGAAGGCACGGCGGCGGACAAGCTCGTCCCGGAAGGGATCGAGGGGCGTGTACCGTACCGCGGACCGATCGCGGGTATCGTGCACCAGATGATGGGCGGCCTTCGCTCCTCCATGGGCTACTGCGGTTCCGAGAGCATCGAGGCGTTCTGGCAGAATGCCGAGTTCGTCGAGATTACCAGCGCGGGCCTCAAAGAGTCACATGTTCACGACGTCCAGATTACGGCGGAAGCACCGAATTATCATATCTGATTGGTATACTGTCGGATAGCGTAGGCGCACAGCTTCACGCCACTGCGCTATAAGAAGCCGCAACGAAGAGTTCTGGCGGCGACAGCGGAGGGGCCGGTCCCCTCGAGCTGCTAAATGAGGGGAGTAACAAATGCATTTTCAGACCAAAGCGCTTCACGAAGGCTACAGCAAGGATATGCAGGGAACGATGGCGGTGCCCATCTACCAGACAACGGCCTATGAGTTCCGCGATGCAGAGCATGCGGCGAACCTGTTTGCGCTCAAAGAGCTCGGCAACATCTATACCCGCCTGAACAACCCGACGACGGATGTGTTCGAAAAACGCTTCGCATCACTCGAGGGCGGTTCGGCCGCTCTGGCGACGTCCAGCGGGATGGCGGCCATCTTCTACGCCCTGGTCAATGCCGCGGAGGCGGGCGACAACATCGTCTGTGCTGCACAGCTCTACGGCGGTTCCCTCACCCTGACGGCCCATACCATGAAACGTTTCGGCATCGAAGCGCGTTTCTTCGACGTCCATAACCCCGCCGAAGCGGAAAAGCTCATCGACGACAAGACGAAAGCGCTCTTTTTCGAGACCCTGACCAACCCGAGCATCGACGTTCCCAACATCGATGAACTCGCGGCGCTGGCCGACAAGTACGGCGTGCTCAGCATCGTCGACAACACCGTCGCGACCCCGGCGCTCTGCCGGCCGCTCGAACACGGGATCGACGTCGTCGTTCACAGTGCGAGCAAATATACGACGGGGCAGGGGCTGGCAATAGGCGGGATCATGGTCGAACGTAGCAACCTCGTCGAAAAACTGCGCGGCAATGCGCGCTACCCGCAGTTCAACGAGCCCGACGCCAGCTACCACGGCCTGGTCTATGTCGACGTGCCATTGCCGGCCTATACCCTGCGCGGCCGTCTCAGCCTCCTGCGCGACATCGGCGCCGTGGGCTCGCCGTTCAACTCCTGGCTCTTTATCCAGGGGCTCGAAACGCTGAAAATCCGGATGAAAGAACATTCACACAACGCTATGATGCTGGCAAAATTCCTGGAGACGCACCCGATGGTCAAACGGGTCAACTACCCGGGCCTGGAGTCGAACAAGAACTTTGCGAATGCGCAGCGCTACTTCGAAGGCGGTATGAGCAGCGGACTGCTCAGCTTTGAAGTTGAGGACCTGGAAACGGCCAAGAAGATCGTGGACGCCACGAAGCTCTATTCGCTCGTCGTCAACATCGGCGACTCGAAGTCCA
Source organism: Sulfurimonas sp. HSL-1656 (assembly GCF_039645585.1). NCBI lineage: Bacteria > Pseudomonadati > Campylobacterota > Epsilonproteobacteria > Campylobacterales > Sulfurimonadaceae > Thiomicrolovo > Thiomicrolovo subterrani. The sequence continues at coordinate 1,692,173 of NZ_CP147915.1, read as the reverse complement.
TCATCACGCACCCGGCCTCGACGACGCACCAGCAGCTCAGCCCCGAAGAGATGGACGCCTGCGGTGTCCCGGCAGGGCTGATCCGCATCAGTGCGGGGCTTGAGAACGCCGAGGACCTTATCGCGGACATCAAACAGGCACTTGAGGCGGCATCATAGACCCGTTGAACCTTCAGACCCGTACCGAGCACTTTACCAATCCGCTCTATCTGGAGAGCGGGCGTATCCTCGAACCGTATGATATTGTCTATGAAACCTACGGGCACCTCAGCGAGGCGAAGGACAACGTCGTTGTCGTCACGCATGCCCTGACGGGGTCGCACCATGCGGCGGGCCTCTATGAAGGTGACAACAAACCGGGGTGGTGGGACGGCCTGATCGGTCCCGGCAAGGCGATCGACACGGACCGCTTCTTCGTCATCTGCTCCAACGTCGTCGGCAGCTGTTTCGGCTCGACCGGGCCGATGTCGCCGATGCTCCCGAACGAAGAGCCCTACCGCTACAAGTTCCCCGTCATCACCGTTAAGGACATGGTCAAGGCGCAGCGTATCCTCTTCGACCGCCTGGGGATCCACCGGGTCCACGCCATCGTGGGCGGCTCCATGGGCGGCATGCAGGCGCTGCAGTTTGCCGTGCACTACCCTAACTTCGCCGATCGGATCGTCGCGATGGCCTGTACCCATGCGACCCAGCCCTGGGCGATCGCGTTTAACAAGATCGCCCAGGAGGCGATCCTGAAAGACCCCGATTTCAAAAGCGGCTATTACGACCCGGCAGATATCAAAGCGAACGGTCTGACGGGCATGGCCGTCGGCCGGATGGCGGGGCATATCAGTTTTCTCTCGCCTCACAGCATGGAGCGGAAATTCGGGCGCGAATACAAACGCACCGACGGTCTCTTCGAGCTCTTCGGGAAGTTCCAGGTGGAGTCGTACCTGGAGTACAACGGCTACAACTTCACCAAGTGGTTCGATCCGCTGAGCTACCTCTACATTACGAAGGCGATCAACATCTACGACCTCTCGCGTGGCTTCGATACCCTGGAAGAGGCGCTGTTGCGCATCAGAAGCCGCCTCTACCTGGTCAGTTTCGAAAGCGATATGCTTTTCATTCCCGACGAGATGCGGGTGATGGCGGATATTCTTGTCAAAGAGAAGATGACTCCGGTCGATTACCTGGAAGTCCCGAGCGATTACGGGCACGACGCCTTCCTGGTCGAACTGGACAAGATCAATGATTACGTGCGCGAGGCGCTGGAACACGGTATTTAGCACAACATATCGATGCTGCAGGCAGCAAAGGAGTGAGAGTGGAAGCGAACGATTTTGAAGGGCGCCTGGAAGAGGCAAAACAGATCCTGGAAAAACTGATGAACCCCGAAATGACCCTCGAGGAGAGCGTCAAGGCCTACGAGTCGGGCACCAAGGCGCTCAAAGAGGCGCAGCAGATCCTTGAAGCGGCGCGCAAAAAGATCGAGCAGATCCGCGGCGGGGAGGAGACGGAGTCGTGACAGTGGGTGTGCTGCAGCTTCCCTCGGTCGGCATGAGTACGACGAAGCTGTACCACTACGTCCGGATCGCCCATAAACGCGGCGTCCGCGTCCTGCTGATGGGCGAATACCTCCTGAACTCCTTTTTCAAAGAGTTGCAGCAGACCCCCGTGTCGATGCTGCGCGAACTCTGCGATCACCAGCTCGGCATCCTGCGCGACCTCGCGGCCGCCTATGACATGACCTTCGTCGCCCCCCTGGTCACGGTGAAGGCGGGCACCCCCTATAAAAGCATCGTCAAAGTCTCTCCCCGTTCGACGGCCTACTACCAGCAGCAGGTACTGATCGACTATCCCCACTGGAACGAAGCCGCTTTCTTTGCCAACCCGGTCGCACCGCTGCACGAACCGCTGACCTTCCGTGTCGACAATGTCCGTTTCGGCATCCTCGGCGGTTTCGAGCTGCACTTTGACGCGCTGTGGCAAAGCATCTGGGAGAAGCGGATCGACTGCATCCTGCTGCCGACGGCCTCCACGTTCGAATCGCAGCAGCGCTGGCGCGACCTGATCAGGATGCGCGCCTTTACACACAACTGCTTCGTGCTGCGGGCCAACCGTATCGGCGACGTGAAAGATGACGGGCATCTGTGGCGCTTCTACGGCGATTCGCTGCTGGTCAATCCCGACGGGGAGATCGAAAGCAGCCTGGGGGATACCGAGGAGCTGATGGTTGTCGAGATCGACCATGCGCAGGTGATGGAGTCGCGCCGGGGCTGGAAGTTCAAAGAAGCGATGGAGAAGCGCCGTGGCTAAATGGAGGCGGTGGCTCAAAGAGCTGGTGATCCTGGCGCTGCTCACGGCAGTAGGCGCCACTGTCATCGGCTACCTGCGGGCACCTTCATTCGAAGGTGCCGCCCTGCCGAAGGTGGAAGTTTCCAAACTCTACGGGCTGGCCTATGACAGCAGCGTCAAGCCGGACAAACCCTACATCCTGCACTTCTGGGCGACCTGGTGCCCCGTCTGCCATGCGGAAGCGGGCAACATCGACGCCCTTGCCAAAGAGGAAAAGGTTATTACCGTCGCCGTCAAATCGGGTGGGCTGGAGAAGATTGGTGAATACATGAAAGCAAACGGCCTCTCTTTTCCCGTCATCAACGACCAGAACGGCGCTATCGCTGAGGCGTTCATGATCGGCGTCTTCCCGACGACGATTATTGTCGACAGAGAGGGAAAAGTCTTCTGGGCCGAGAGCGGGTATACGACGACGTGGGGACTGAAGCTGCGGCTTTGGCTGGCCGAGATTTTCTAAATAGACGATAGCGGGCAGCTCTTCAATCTACAATTTTGACAACACTCTTCTGCCACTTTTTTAGAAAAAGTAGCGCAAAAAGCGGCCTTTCGCGAATCGCTCATCCCTCCCGGCTTTGGGCCTCCGGGATGGCTTATAAAGAGCGCTCAAGGCCAATTTCTGATTTCATTGAATGCGCTTTGTCGAGACAAAGCTCTTTAGGAACAAAATAGCTTCGGGAACCGAAGCGCATTAAATCAATAGGAAAATGGTCGTTAAGCGTGCCTTGAAAGCCGTTGCGGAGGCATAAAGCCGGTAGCAACGTGCGATTCGCGTAACGACGATTTTCTTTTGGTTCTTTTCTTATGAAAAAGAAAAGAATAAAGAGATAGATGGTTCCTATGAAAAGTACAGGAGCGAGAAATGTCCAGTCTCAGTAGACCGTAACGACGATCTTCCGGCTGCCGCCGTGGTCGCGGTGCTCGCCGAGGTATATCCCCTGCCAGGTGCCGAGGTTGAGACGGCCGTTGGTGACGGGGATGGTCAGTGACGTGCCCAGCATAACGCTTTTAATGTGTGCGGGCATATCGTCGTCGCCCTCGTAGGTGTGGACGTAGTAGGGCTTGGCATCGGCAACGTCGCTGAAGAAACGCTCCATGTCACGGCGGACAGTGGGATCGGCGTTCTCATTGATGGAGATCGAGGCGCTGGTGTGTTTGAGGAAGAGGTGGGCGAGTCCCGTCGTGACGCCGGACTTTGCAACGGCGTTTTCAATGGCGTCGGTGATGAGGTGGAACCCCCGAGGGTAAGGGGGCAGGGTGACGGTTGCCTGGAACAAACCGTTTACTCCTCCGCGAGCCTGTTCATCATGAAGAGGTAGAGCTCTTTGTGGGGGACGTCCTTCTCCAGCGCTTCGCGGTAGAGCCCCGTCACCTGGAGGTGGTGTTTCTCATACGAGAAGTGGGGGAAGTGGTTCTGCCATGCTTCCTTGATGCGCTGGGTCGCCATGCGGTCGACCAGCCACTCCTTGAACATCATGTAGGTGCCGAAGAACATCCCCGTGAAGAGAATGGCGAGGATAATGAGCAGGTGGCAGTCGATCTTCTCGAGCTCTTTATGAAAGAGGAGGCTCAGCGGCAGGAGGATGAAGTTCCAGATGATGAGGAAGACGAGAATCGTGCGGCCGATGCGCAGCTTCAGTCCCGGGATCTTCCCTTCGAGCTTGAGGCCGTCGTCGTGGTTCTTATTGATCTCGAGCAGTTCGCGCAGCAGCAGCGGCTGGTCATTGCTGCGGGTCACGAAGGGGATGATGGTCTTGTCGATAAAGGCGAGCACGCGTCCTCCTGCGGTTTTGTGGGGACATTATAGCGGTTTTTACACATTTTGGCCGTTCGGACTGCCTAAAATGGGAGGCTCTGGGTGAATTTATCAAAAAGTTATTAAACTTTTTAATGTTACAGTGCGATTAGCTATTTGAGGAGGTGCGGAGAATGATGCACTATTTCCATCGTCAGATCAAACTCTGGGGGGAAGAGGTCCAGCAGTCGCTGCAGGCAAAGCGGATCGCCATCATCGGAAGCGGCGGCCTGGGGAGTTCGCTCGCCTTTGCCCTGGGGGCGACGGGAATCGGGGAGATCCATATCGTGGATTTCGATGAGGTGAGCGTGCACAACATTCACCGCCAGATCGCTTTCAAGACGGGCGACGAAGGCAAGAACAAGGCCGTCGTCAATGCCGGTATCGTCGAGGCCCGCTGCCCCTATACGAAGGCGTATGCCCATGAGTGCGACTTCAACGCCTTCGCCAAAAAAGGGATCGAAGTCGACCTGATCCTCGATGCGACGGACAACCTCCCGACACGGGGGCAGATCAACGAATACGCCAAGATCCACAACACGCCGTGGGTCTACGGTTCGGTCGAAGCGTTTCACGGGCAGGTCTGTTTTTTCGACCGCTCCTCTTTCAACGACGTGTTCAAGATCACGCTCAAAGAGCCTGCGGGGATCGCTGCGCCGATCGTGATGCATATCGCCTCGCTGCAGGCGAACCTGGCACTGCGCTACCTGGCGGGTCAGCCGGTCAAAAAAGATTTCCTCTACTACCTCTTTTTCAACGACGAGGGCGAACTCGTGACACAGAAATTCGGCCTTCCTGTATAACGGCGGCTGTTTTACTCCCTGCTAAGCAGCGCACGCTATAATTTCATACTTAAAACAGGTATGGCCGGAGACTCTGCTTAGGGTGTCGGGACAGACCGGATTTCAATGTGGAGAAGTGCGATGCGCGGTTACAAGATTTTTGCCGGGAGTGCCAGCGAAGAGTTTGCGAAAGAGGTCTGTAAATACCTCGACGTTCCCCTGGCCAAAGCGGACATCAAACGTTTCAGCGACGGGGAGATCTCCGTTCAGATTGCAGAGAGCGTCCGCGGACGCGACGTGTTCATCATCCAGTCAACGGGAGCCCCGTCCAACGACAACCTGATGGAGCTGCTCATCATGACCGATGCGCTTCGCCGCTCATCCGCGAGCTCCATTACGGCGGTCATCCCGTATTTCGGCTACGCGCGCCAGGACCGTAAAGCGGCACCGCGTGTCCCCATCAGTGCGAAACTCGTCGCGAACCTTTACCAGACGGCGGGCATTGACCGTCTCGTGACCATCGACCTGCACGCGGGCCAGATCCAGGGCTTCTTCGACATCCCTGTTGACAACCTCTACGGCTCCATCATCTTCCAGCAGTACATCAAGGAGAAAAACCTCCCCAACCCGATCATTGCCAGCCCGGACATCGGCGGGGTCGCACGCGCACGTTACTTTGCGGAGAAACTGGGCCTGGAGATGGTCATCGTCGATAAACGCCGCGAAAAGGCGAACGTGGCCGAAGTCATGAACATCATCGGCGACGTCGAGGGCAAGGATGTCATTATGATCGACGACATGGTCGATACGGCCGGGACGATGGTCAAAGCGGCGGCGGCGCTCAAAGCCAAGGGCGCAACCTCCGTCATGGCCTGTGCGACGCACGGAGTTCTGAGCGGCAAAGCCTACGAGAACCTTGACAAGGGCGAACTCGATGAGCTGATCATCTCCAACTCCCTGGCGACCAAAGCGCACCCGAACATCAAGGTTCTGACCGTAGCACCGCTCTTCGGCGAAGTCATCCGCCGCGTTTACCACAACGAGAGCGTCAACAGTCTGTTCGCGTAAACAGGGAGCACAATGGACCTGAGCCACATTCGCAACTTCTCTATCATTGCCCACATCGACCACGGTAAAAGCACCCTGGCCGACCGGATCATCCAGGAGTGCGGTTCCGTGACGGAGCGTGAACTCAAATCGCAGATGATGGATACGATGGACATCGAGCAGGAGCGCGGTATTACCATCAAAGCGCAGAGCGTCCGGCTCGATTACGTCAAGGACGGCGAGCACTACGTCCTCAACCTCATTGACACCCCGGGCCACGTCGACTTCAGTTACGAAGTCAGCAAGTCGCTGGCCTCCTCCGACGGCGCGCTGCTGATCGTCGACGCGGCGCAGGGGGTCGAGGCGCAGACCATCGCCAACGTCTACCTGGCCATGGACAATAACCTGGAGCTGCTCCCGGTCATCAACAAGATCGACCTCCCCGCCGCCGAACCGGAACGGGTTGCCGAGGAGATCGAATCGAGCATCGGGATCGACGCTACGGACGCATTGATGGTCTCTGCGAAAACGGGCGTGGGGATCCGCGAGCTTGTCGACGCCATCGTCGACCGTATTCCGGCCCCGGTGGGCGACCCGGTTGCGCCGACGAAGGCGATCATCTACGACAGCTGGTTCGACCCCTATCTCGGTGCGCTGGCGCTGGTGCGCGTCTTCGACGGCAATATCCGCAAAAAGCAGATCGTCAAGCTGATGAGTAACAACGAACAGCACGAGGTCCTGGACCTCATGTACCCGCACCCGCTCAAGAAGATGAAGACCGAGTCGATCGACAGCGGTGAGATCGGCATCGTCGTCCTCGGCCTGAAAGATGTCGGAACGCTCAACGTCGGCGATACGATCACCGATGCGAAAAGGCCTGCGGCCGAGCCGGTCGGCGATTATGAGCCGGCGAAGCCCTTCGTCTTCGCCGGGCTCTATCCCATCGATACGGACAAGTTCGAGGATCTGCGCGATGCGCTGGACAAACTGCGCCTCAACGACTCGTCGCTCAGTTACGAACCGGAAACCTCCGTCGCGCTCGGGTTCGGTTTCCGCGTCGGTTTCCTCGGCATGCTGCACATGGAAGTCGTCAAGGAGCGTCTGGAACGCGAATTCGACATGGACCTGATCGCGACGGCCCCCTCGGTCGTCTACGACGTCTACCTGACGGACGGTTCGCAGATCGAAGTGCACAACCCCTCCGAGCTGCCGCCGGTGAACCACATCGAGCGGATCGAGGAGCCCTATGTCAAGGCGACGGTCATCACGCCGACGGAGTACCTCGGCAACATCATGAACCTGCTGGTCGCCAAACGCGGCATGCAGGAGAAGATGGATTACCTTAACGAAGAGCGCGTCCTTCTGGAGTACTCCGTACCGATGAACGAGATCGTCGTCGACTTCTACGACAAGCTCAAGTCCATCTCCAAAGGGTACGCGAGTTTCGACTATGAACCGATCGATTTCAGAGAGGGCGACCTCGTCAAGCTCGACGTCCGGGTTGCCGGCGACGTTGTCGACGCCCTCTCGGTCATCGTCCCGCGCGAACAGGCTGAACAGCGCGGCCGGGCACTCGTCAAGAGTATGAAAGAGCTCATCCCCCGTCAGCTCTTCGAAGTGGCGGTACAGGCCTCCGTCGGCAACAAAGTCATTGCCCGCGAGACGGTCAAGTCCATGGGCAAGAACGTCACGGCAAAGTGTTACGGCGGGGACATCACCCGTAAACGCAAGCTGCTCGAGAAGCAGAAAGCCGGTAAGAAACGGATGAAGGCGATCGGCAAGGTACAGCTGCCGCAGGAGGCCTTCATGTCCGTCCTCAAAATGGACTAGGCGGCAGGCTTTGCGCTGTCTTCTCTGCGAATCGTGGTCGTTAAGCCGCATTTGCAGGAGCTGCCGCGAGGAACATCTCGCCCCCTCCCTTCACACCCGAAAGATCGTCGGGAAACTCTCCGTACACTCTTTTTACAGATATGATGAGATCGAGCCGCTGCTGCTGACAAAGCACACGGACATCGGCTGCCATCTTTACAAGATTATGGCATCCGCCTCCTTCGCACCGTATGCGGCTTCTTTGGAGTCGGAGGCACCTGTTGCCGTCGTTGCCGTCGATGACCATGTCCGGCACGGCTATTCGCATACGGCGATCCTGGCGCGTGCGATGAAAACCGACACATTGATACCGCGGCATGCCGTGCTGCGCGACCGTTCGGGGCACCGCTACTCCGGGCAGGATTTCCAGTACCGCCTGACCCATCCGCGCGCGTTTGAACTCAAACCGTTTCCGGAAAAGAGCGTCATCCTCGTCGATGACATTCTGACAACGGGACTGACGTTGACCCAGGCGGCGGAGACGCTGGAAATGGCGGGGAAAGAGGTGCTTTTCTGCCTGACGCTGGCCGACGCGGAGCGTTAGGCGGGAAGGGCTTCGTTCTCTTTCTTTTCGGGCAGGTAGTTGACGGTGTTCTCGATCGTCGGCGATTCGGAGAAGTCGAAGCGGATCGATGCGGCGTTGAGGGCGAAGGCGATCTGCTCTAAGGTCGTTCGGGCGGATTTCTGCACATCGGGGAGCAGTTCGATCATCATGCCGTTGGCGATGGCGGAGACCTGCTTCTTTGCCTCCCTGATCAGGGCGTTGCGGTCGTTTTCGTCAAAGCCGTCGCTGAAGACGCCGGCGATGAGATCGGGCAGGAGCCACGGCAGGAGTTTGCCGTTCTGCTCGTCGTAGAAGCTGATATCCTTGATGCTGAGCGAATAGCGGCACTCGGGCATTTTGAAGAGGTACTGTCCTTCGCCCAGCTCCTCGATGCCGAAGTGGCTGTCTTTGAGGTTGTAGCTGAAGTCGATGTCAAAGGTGAAGATCATCGCCAGTTTCTTCTTCGAGATGAGCCAGCGCAGATACTTCTCCCCGAAGTTTCCGAAGATATGATCCGAGGCCGTGACGATCTCCTTCGTGACGACCTTGTAGACGTTAAGGGTCCCCAGCGACTCCATTTTCTCGATCGTCGAATAGAGGGCAACATTGGCCGGGCCCTCTTTCTTGTTGCGTTTGAGGTACCAGACGAGCAGTGCGATGCCCCCCGCCAGGAAGAGGCCGGTGAAAAACATAATGAGATTATCCATGCCCCCATTGTAGCTCAGCACGGATAATAGTGCGCTATCGTCTGCTGTAGGGGAGTTTCGTCTGCAGGCGAAGGTCGGGAATGGCGTGGCCGATGGTGAAATGGTAGAGGCTCTGGAAGTCGTTCCCCTCCAGTCCCAGCAGCCGGTGCATGACGTCGTCGAGGAAGCAGCCGATTCCCGTGGCGCTGAGACCGAGGGAGGTTGCTTCAAGGTAGAGCTGCTGGCCGATGGCACCGCACTCCCAGTAGAGGCTTTTGTAGCGTCCCGGCCCGAAGCGCTCCAGCTGGGGGGCAAATTCGCAGAGCATGCCCAGTGAGAAGGCGCCGTCAGAAGCGATATCCTGGCTGCAGGAGATGAACTTCGCCTGGGGACGGAAGTCGCCTGCTTCGAGCAGGTAGAGATGGTTGCCGGCCGGCCGGAAGAGAAAGTCATTCCGCATAGATGTTTTGAACGTATCCAGGTAACTGTCGTTCAGGAGGTAGAGGTAAATGCCCGGATCGAGCGTCTCGACGTCATGGACAAACAGGACGAGGGAAGCTGCAGGTGTGAAGCCTTCAAAAGAGACCCGTGCCGCGTGCAGCAGCTGGGAGAAAGCCTCAAAGCTGATATGGGTACGGCCGAAATCCATGGCCCGGGCGCTGCGGCGGGTGAGGATGACCTCTTCGGCTGCAGTGCCACAGGCGCTGCTGAAAGCGTGGGGCGCTGCCTCCGCAGGGAGGTTTACATCGGCGGCCGTGGCCTTTTCAACAAGGGTGATCGCCTCCCAGGGGTGCTGGGAGGGACTGAGACGGTTTGCCGTTCCCGCATATGTTGTACGGCAGCGGGCGAGCAGCGTGATAAAGTCGGGCGACGTGATGCCTCTATACGGTGTAATGAGCAGCAGTGCATCGGCGATCTCCTCCTCGTTCGGCTGGAAGCGCGCAGGCTGATCCAGCCCCAACAGTGTATCGAGGGTTTCGGAGTCAAAGGTGTCGCAGAGGCCGGCATGCCAGCCGTTGAGGCGTGCAGAAACCTGGACGGCGCGCAGGGCGTGTCCGGCATCGAGCTGGGTGTAGCGGAAGGCGCGTTCACCGTACTTCCACGCCTCGCGCCAGACGATGGAGGTGAGCCCCATAAGAAGCGACCCCTCGGGCATCGCCGACCAGAAATCCGTATCGAACGCATGGAGGATTTCAAGGCTGTGGGTCATGGGTGCATAATGGGCAACAACGCTCTGGGTACTGACACCTTCAACCGGGGGGAGGATGATGTAGCCTTCCGTGGGATGGAGATTGCCGCTGGAGGCGTTGCAGCGCAGTGCCCAGCAGTCGCTGCCGATGCATTTGATGGCCGCCAGACCGAGGCTGTAGCGCAGCAGGACGGAGAGGCTTTCCAGTGTCAGCGGTTCGGAGGAGACCCCTTCAAAAAGAGCGGCATAGGTTGGCTCGGACCGCGGGGAGGGAAGCGGAAGGGCGATCCCTTTCGCCCCGTCAAAGCGGCGGTAGGGATCGGGCTGCGTCGCCCAGTCCATATAGCCCAGTGACGCTGCATAGCGGTTGGGGTGGTGCTTGGTGCGGTCGTGGTATTCGAAAATCGTTGCAAGGGCATTCATGCGGTGATTGTTCCCAAACTCCTTTAAAAGGGGGCTTGGAAACCTTGCACGGGGAAAATATTTAAGCGCCTAAAGATGAATGCCTTTTGCATTGCATACGCTCACGCCTGATTGTCCTGAGTATCTGTGACGTGGAGGGGGTGTTCTTCTACAGGAAAGGTTTTGAGGCTGCCCGCTTTCGTACTGATAAGCGCTTCGAGTTTTTTCGCCGGCAGGGCTTTTTCGCAGAGGAAGCCCTGGTAGTAGTCACAGCCGAGCGTTTTGAGCATCTCCAGCTCCTCATCCGTTTCAACCCCTTCGGCGACGACGGTCAGCTCCATGCTTTTGGCAATGGCGATGATGGTCTTGACGATCATCATCGAATTCTCGTTGTGTTTCAGGTCCGTGATGAACGAACGGTCGATCTTGATGACGCTGACGGGCAGGTGCTTGAGATAGGAGAGCGAGGAGTAGCCGGTCCCGAAGTCATCGAGGGCGACATGCACACCGAACGCTTCAAGGGCCTTGACCTTGTCGATGGCGCCGAGGGAGTTGTCGATCATGGCGCTTTCGGTCAACTCCAGTTCGATCATATCCGGCGCGATCTCATTGCCCGCGACCAGGGCACGGACATAGTCAACGAAATCGGGCTGGTTGAACTGGTGGGAGCTGACATTGATGGAAACGCGTTCGATGGCGTTGGCGGCACCTGTCTTCTGCCACTGCTTGATCTGTTTGATGCTCTCTTCCATCACCCATTCGCCGACTCTGACGATCAGGCCGCTCTCTTCGGCATAGGGGATGAATTCATCGGGCATCACCAGCCCTTTCTCCGGGTGGTTCCAGCGGATAAGTGCTTCAACCTGGGCGATCTTCTCGCTGTCGATGGCTACCTTGGGCTGGTAGTAGAGCTCGAACTCCTTCTCATCGAGCGCTCTGCGCAGCTCTTTTTCCATCTGGAGCAGTTCGTGCTGGGAGCTTTCGAAAGACTCATGGTAGAGCTCGGCATGCTGACGGCCGGTCCGTTTGGCCTGGAACATGGCGATGTCGGCGCGTTTGATCACGGGTGCGGGAAGGATCGCCTCCTCCCCGCTGAAGATATTGATACCGATACTGGCGGAAACGCTTACCGTCTCTCCGTCGATCGTAAACGGGCTGTTGATGATGTCGATCAGTCCGGCGGCAATCTCCGTGGCCTCTCCTGCCGCTTCGGTATAGTCATAGGAGAGGTTGTTGAGCAGGACGAGGAATTCGTCGCCGCCGATGCGTGCGACGGTGTCTTCGCCCCGGAGCTGTTTGAGCAGCCGTTGGCTGACCTGGTAAAGCAGCTGATCGCCGATATAGTGGCCGAAGTCGTCATTGATGTGTTTAAAGTGGTCAAGGTCGATGAAGAGGACGGCGGCACGGAAATGGCGCAGACGGCTCTGCTCGATGGAGAGCTTGATACGGTCGGTGATGAGGCTGCGGTTGGGCAGTTTGGTCAACGGGTCGTAAAGACTGTTCTGCTGAATCGTCTCCTGGGCCTCTTTTTCCAGGGTCAGGTCCCTGACAAAACAGACGGCCCCCTGGTGCATCCGTTTCTTGTCGGTGACCGGAACGGTTGAGAGCTCGATATAGTAGGACTCCTCCGAAAACGAGGAGTAAAAAGGCCCTTCATAGCGTCCCTGCGCATTTTCGAATACCTGCTGCAGTGCCGGAAGGATGCGCTTGTCCGAAACGCTGTTGAGATCGTAGCCGATGAGCGATTCACGCTCGTTCAGCTGCAGCATCCTGAGCATCTGGTTATTGAGATCGGTAATGTGCAGGCTGCTGTCGTAGTAAAAGATGCCTACCGGGGCGTTGTCCAGGAGGGAAACCAGGCGCCCCTGCGTATTCTCAAGGTCGGACATGGCCTGGGTGAGGGCGAATTTGCTGTAGATGGCATTGTCGATGACGGCGCCGAAATGTTTGGCGCTGAAGATGAGCAGGATGCCCAGGGCGCTGACAATGTAGGCGATGGTCTGGTAGATGGGGTCTTCCATCCATGCCAGACGCACAATGACCGGGGCGAAAGAGAGCAGGGCGTAGGCGACGACCAGCTCCCACGACGCGGAGATGATGCCCAGCGCGGTGGCGGTCAGACCGAGGATGAAGAGGACGACGACCATCTGGTAGAGGATCTCGTGCTGCGGGAAAAGCAGCAGCGCGGTGCTTCCCCACAACCCCCCGCCGATCAGGATGTAGGTGTAGTACCGGTGCAGCCAGAGGGTGCTCTGGACGCGCAGCTCCTCGTCGGAGCTGTTGCTGTAGAGCAGGTAATGGTAGAAACGGAACAGCAGGACGATGGCGGAGACACTGACCCAGACGGCCAGAGAGAGGTTGTCGACGTAGTGCCACATGATGACGCTGAAAAGAAGGACGCTGAAAAAATGGATGACGAGAATAACCGGTACGGTGCCGTAGAGGTATTTCAGTTTGTCAAAGTCAAATTGCTGCATTGTTGCACATTCCTCTAAGATACATTCCGCACGGCCTTTTATCCTGTGATTGGATGTTAAGACAACAAATCATAGCATAAAAGTCCCTACAGCCGGGGAGAACAGGCTTTTTTATTTGAAAAAGCTGTCAAAAAGCTGCTGCACCTGTTTTCCGGCCTCCTGTTCGAGCAGCTTCCCGGCGTTGACGGTGACCCCTGGATGGGCTAGCTTACCCTTGAGACGGAAGGGGATGACGGCCCCGGCCGCTTCGAGTGTGATGTCGGCACGGACGGTCTGCGCTTCGGTGTCGATCTTCGCATGCCGGGTCTGGAGCATGGCGAGGTCTGAGCGCAGCGTTGCGTCGGCATCGATCGCGGTGTCGTCGAGACGTGCCAGCGTCGTGCCGTCGAAGCGTTCGCGGTAGAGATCAACCTTGGTGTATTGGCGCAGCAGGTCGAAGGCATTGTTGCGGGAGAAGACGCCCTCTTTAAACGTGCCTTTCAGCTCGCCGCGTTTGGTGTCAAGCGCGTAGTCGAGGGTCCCGTCGAAACGGGCGTCGAAGGTCTCGGGCTGCACGAGCAGATGCATCGCCTGTCCCGTGCTGATCTGTTTGAAGGTTGCAGTCAGTACCTGGTCGTTGAGCGTCGATGTGATCTGCCCTTTCAAAAGAGTGCTGTTGGCATGCAGCAGGAGATGTTCGCGATACGTCAGGTCCCCGGTGATCTTTGCCGATCCCTGCAACGGCCGATCCGCCAGGGAAGAGAGTCTGCGCAGGTCCGGGATGTCCGCCGTATAGCCGGCGGAGAGCTTCATCTGCCCGACGTCGTACTGCAGGGTATCGGAACGGAGGCTGAGAAGCTCGGAGTCGAACGCCGCTTCGGTTTTGACAAGGTTGCCTTCGAGGCGGCTTCGGCTGCGGAGTGTAAAGGTCGATTCCGGGAAGGTACGGCCCAGCTGTTTTGTCAGTGCGGCGGCATTCGCTCGGCCCTTTTGCATGTCGACGGTAACCGTTCCCTGCATGGCACCCGGGCGGAGGTCTGTGAGGAGGGCACGGCCGGTGACGTCGGCATCGGCGATCGTTGGATAGCCTAGCATGGTGAGAAGCTTTGCCAGTCTGAGATGTTCTACAGACACGTCGGCGGAGACAGGGGTATAGGCCTTTAAAACGGCTTTGAGGGCGCTTTTGCCCCCCGCAATCTCTCCTGCGGCGGTGGCATCGAGGTGTGTCTCGTCGCCTTTCACCGTCCCCGAAAGGGCGACCGGGCCATGCAGGGCACGTCCCGTCAAGCCCTGCAAGAGGGCAAGCTCTTTGACCGCAAAGGCGTAGTTCAGGTCCATCCCGCCGTTTTTCGGTGTCAGGATACCGTCGGAGTGCAGGTAACCCAGGGCGGAATCCGTTTTGGTCTCATAGGTAACGGTGTCGTTTTTGAGCTGTGCATGCAGCGCCGCGTTCAGTGCGGTGTCGGGCAGCTGTACCCCATATATACTGCGTATAAGGGTCTGGTTGAGTATACCCTTAGCCAGGCGGGCATCAACCGTGCCGTCCAGGGCAGCAGGGTCGATGGAGTGCAGTGTCACGTCGGCATCGAGCTCCCCCGAAGCCAGCAGCTGTTCACCGGCGAGGGCAAGCAGCTCATCCAGGCGGGCATGGCGGACCGTGGCGGTGATCGCTCCGGGGCTGAATTCACGGAGGGTTAGGTGGTAGGCCGTTTCGCTTTGGGCGAGGTCGGTGCGTCCGTTGATTTCCAACAGGGCAAAGCTGCCGGCCGCCGTTCCTTCGGTATGCAGTTTCCCCGATATGTTCCGGCCGCTCAGGGCGGCGAGATCGTCGATATCGGCACGGTATCGGGCGGCGAGTGTCTGTGCAAAGAGCGAATACTCCCCCTCCGCGCCGATACTGCCGGCGGTGTCGAGGAGAATAGTGATGCTGAAACGGTTCCACCCGAGGTCGAACCGGGTGACGTCAACGGGCCGTGCCAGTGCTGCTTCGAGCCTCTCCTGCAGCATACCGGCGATAAATCGGTTGCCCGGCGGTGTGAAGGGGAGCACGAGCAGGATGATAATGAGCGAAATCAGGACAATCAGCGTCAGGGTGAACCGGTGCATGTGGGGCCTTTTCGTCCGGGAGTTCAAAACACTATTATAGCGCTGCGTCGGCTGCCGTCGGTTTACGTTTGCGGCATATAGGTCGCAAAGGCGCCTTCCACGCTCAAAGCGCTTTTGTAGCGTGTCGGCGTCAGCCGGGTCTTTTTTGTTTTCAGACTGCAGACGGCCAGGCGGAAGTTGGAGCCCATGAAAGGTTCGACGATACAGATGATATTATCGCCGACCTGCCGCGTCGCGTGGATGGTGCCCTGAAGGTCATGAAAGAAGTATTTGGGATAGCTCAGCGGGGTGATTTCGACGATATCCACACTTGTCCTGCGGTCAAGCGTCCCGGCGATGAGTTCGGCGTCTTCAAAACTTTCGAAGTGGACGCACCAGTCGTCGAACTCCTTGTTGAAGTGTTTGAGATCCTCATCCAGGAAACCTCCCGCCGGCGATTGCAAAGCAAAAATACTCATAAAAACGGCCTTCTCCTAGCGGGTCTACTTGTCGTGGAATTGTACCATCTCCCCTCCTGCAGGGCTCTGAAGCGGTGTGAAGTACGGGAAAAATATACTTTAGTCATTTAGACTCAAGTATATTGAACTAAATTTTACAATCAGTACTTGACATAGATAGACTCATGTGGTAAAATTTGTCCAGATTTCATAGAGAAAGGAGTCTGACAGTCGCTATGTCTCAAGAAGAAAACAAGCAAAACAGTGAAGAAACTTTGCCCAATGATGAAGAAATGATTGAGGAGATGGTTTCCGAAGAAGCGGAAGAGGTCGGTTCGGACCTTGAACGTGTTCAGATGGAACTGGACCAGCTCAAAGATAAATATACACGGGTTCACGCGGACTTCGACAATATCAAAAAACGTCTGGAACGCGAAAAGTACCAGGCACTCGAATATGCCCAGGAGAAGTTCGCGAAAGACCTGATCCCGGTCGTCGACTCGCTGGAGATGGCCGTCAAGGCCGCCGATGCCGAAGGTATGGAAGCTGCCGAGCTTCTGGCCAAGGTGAAAGAGGGCGTCGAACTGACGATGAAGCAGTTCCTCAGCGCCCTGGAAAAACATGGCATTGCGGCGGTAGGCGAAGACGAACCGTTCGATCCGAACGTCCACCACGCGGTACAGCAGGTGGACAGCCCGGACCACGAGAGCGGCGAGATCGTCAGTACCTTCCAGAAGGGGTACAAATACAAAGAGCGGACCTTGCGCGATGCAATGGTAGTGATCGCGAACTGATTCGTGATCAAGAGCGCAAGGCGCGCGGGCTTTCTGCCGAAGGAAACTCAGCGTTAGCGTAGGTGTCCGGACTTTGTTCGGATGCCGTACAAAATAATGAAGGTGGTCCCTTCATTTTATGAAATAAAATTAAGGAAGATAATTATGAGTAAAGTAATCGGTATTGACCTTGGTACAACAAACTCCGCAGTAGCAGTCTATGAGGGCGGCGAAGCGAAAATCATCCCGAACAAAGAGGGTAAGAACACGACGCCTTCCGTCGTTGCCTTTACGGACAAGGGCGAAGTTCTCGTCGGTGACCCGGCAAAACGCCAGGCGATCACGAACCCGGAGAAGACGATCTACTCCGTCAAGCGTATCATGGGTCTCATGATGAACGAAGAGAAGGCCAAAGAGGCGCACGACAAAGTTACCTACAAGATCGTCGACAAAAACGGTATGGCTGCCGTTGACGTTGCCGGCAAAGTGTACACGCCGCAGGAGATCTCCGCGAAGATCCTGGCCAAACTGAAAGAGGATGCAGAGTCCTACCTCGGTACGCCGGTCACCGACGCGGTCATCACCGTTCCGGCCTACTTCAACGACGCCCAGCGTAAAGCGACGAAGGAAGCGGGAACGATCGCGGGCCTGAACGTCCTGCGTATCATCAACGAACCGACGGCGTCCGCGCTGGCATACGGTCTGGATAAAAAAGGCGAAGAGAACGTCCTCGTCTACGACCTCGGCGGCGGTACGTTCGACGTCACGACCCTCGAGATCGCGGAAGGGACCTTCGAGGTTCTCTCCACCGACGGTAACGCCTTCCTGGGCGGCGACGACTTCGACAACCGTATCGTCGACTTCCTTGCCGGTGAGTTCAAGTCCGAAAACGGCATCGACCTCAAAGCGGACAAGATGGCGCTTCAGCGCCTCAAAGACGCGGCGGAGTCTGCGAAGAAAGAGCTCTCTTCCGCTTCCGAGACGGAGATCAACCTGCCGTTCATCACGGCGGATGCAACAGGCCCGAAACACCTTGTCGTCAAGCTGACCCGTGCGAAGTTCGAAGGGATGATCGACGATCTCATCAAAGAGACGATGACGCACATCAACGTCGCGCTCAAAGATGCGGACCTCGACAAAGGCGAGATCAAAGAGGTCATCATGGTCGGCGGTTCCATCCGCGTCCCGCTGGCGCAGCAGAAGGTCTCCGAGTACTTCGGCGGCAAAGAGCTGAACAAATCGGTCAACCCGGACGAAGTCGTCGCCCTCGGTGCGGCGATCCAGGGCGGGGTCCTGCGCGGTGACGTCAAAGACGTCCTGCTGCTCGACGTCACGCCGCTCTCCCTCGGTATCGAGACCCTCGGCGGCGTCGCGACGAAGATCATCGAGAAGGGGACGACGATCCCTGTCAAGAAGTCCCAGGTCTTCTCCACGGCCGAAGACAACCAGCCGGCGGTCTCCATCCACGTCGTCCAGGGTGAGCGCGAGTTCGCGAAGGACAACAAGTCCCTCGGTATGTTCGAACTGACCGACATCCCGGCGGCTCCACGCGGCGTGCCGCAGATCGAAGTCACCTTCGATATCGACGCCAACGGTATCCTGACCGTTTCCGCGTCCGACAAAGGTACGGGCAAACGCCAGGAGATCAAGATCACCGGTTCGTCAGGACTCTCCGAAGAGGAGATCAACAAGATGGTCCAGGACGCCGAGTCGCATAAAGCGGAAGACGAGAAGCGCAAAGAGCTTGTCGACCTGCGCAACCAGGCGGATGCGATGATCGCCCAGACGGAAAAAGCGATGAAAGAGGCGGGCGAGAACATCGACGCCGGCGACAAAGCGGCGATCGAAAGCGCGATCAGTGCCCTCAAAGAGACGCTCAAGGACGAGAACGCGACCAAAGAGCAGATCGAAGAAAAGCTCAAAACGCTGACGGAAGCAAGCCACAAACTGGCCGAGCAGATGTACAAGCAGGAGCAGGGCGGTGCCGCGGCCTCCGAAGGCGCCAAGAAAGCCGACGACGACGTCATCGACGCCGAAATCGAATAACCCCCGGGCCTTCGGGCCCCTTCATCTATACTCCTCCTTTTTTCTCCTTATTTTGCCCCTTTACCGCCGAATGCGGAAGGTGCAGTTACACGCCCGGATCTTCCAGCGGATAATGCCTGCTGATCCATCGGAAATAGAGCGCCGAAACGACAAAAGCAAGTCCGAGCAGGGCCATGACACCCTGAAGCCCCATCCCCCACTCCACCAGGACACCGATCAGAAAAGAGACCGCGGAAACCGTCAGCAGGAAGATCATGTCGTTATAGGCGATGACACGGCCGTAGTAGGCCTCTTCGGTATGGTGCTGCAGCAGGGTATAGGTAAAGGACCAGATGGTCGTCGTGCTGAGGCCGACGAGGATCGAGGCGGCGAGTGCCAGGTAAAAGTGGGGCAGTGCCATTGCCCAAATAAGGATGGAGAGGGCCTGGAACAGCAGCAGCAGCGGGAGCCTCCTGATGGTGATCCAGCGCCCCAGCAGCAGCGGGCCGCCCACCAGTCCGAGGGCGCGGAAAGCGTGGGTAAGCCCGATGGCCAGCGGTGCGGCGACGGCCGGGAGGTAATAGGCCTCCGCGGCGAGCGGGACCAGGCCGTCAAAGGCGGTAAAGCCGACAAAAGCATGCAGAATGATGAGATGCAGGGTCAGGGGGTTGCGTTTGAGGTAACCGACGCTCTGCGAGAGCAGCGCAAGATAGCGGTCCGTTTCGCGCGCTTTGTGCGGGGGAAAAACGGCGGGCAGCAGCAGCGCGAACGCGACGGCGAAGAGGGCGGCGTCGGCAAGGAAGGCGGTCTTGACGCCGAGGTAGTAGACGGCTATGCCGCTGAGGGCCATCCCGACCGTGTAGGAGACGGACCAGATGATGGAGTGCAGTTCATTGGCGTGCTTGAGTGCCGAGGCCTTCAGAAAACGCGGCAGCAGCGCCATCTCCAGGGTAAAGTAGAAGCTCGAAGCCCCCATGCGCACGAAGACCAGCACGAAAAGCAGCCAGAGGTGCGCGGCGTCGTCGATCAGCATCAGCGGCAGGGTCGTGACGATCTCGATCAGCAGCAGGGCCAGCATCAGCCGTTTCGGGGCGATCTTGTCGATAAGCGCCCCGGAGAAGGGGGCCTGCAGGACCCCGGGCAGAAAGTGCAGCGCCGCGACGGTAGCGACGACGAGGGGTGATGCGCCGAGCCCCAGCAGCAGGGTAAAGATGGCAACGTTGCTGAACCAGGCCCCGAAATAGGCGATGAGCTGGATAAAGGAGATGCGCCGCAGCAGCGGTTCGTTTTTCAACAGGGCGATGTAGTGTTTCACGCGAGGATACTCCGGGAAAGATTGACGGAAGAATGGTAGCGTATTCACGGCCGAAGCGCGCCGTACAGCCTCCCTTTGGTATAATGGCCGTAAAAAGTGACGGGAAAGCGAGACGATATGAATGCATTTTTGGAAGAAGCAAAAGCGGCGAGCCGGGAACTGATGTTGCTGAGCGGTGCGGAGAAAAACCGCCTGCTTCGGGAGATGGCGGGGGCAATGCGCTCCGCGACGATGGACATCATCGAAGCCAACGCACTGGACATGAAAGCGGCGGAGGAGAACAGCCTGAGCAGTGCGCTCAAAGACCGCCTGCTGCTGGACGAGAAGCGTATCGAGGCGATGGCGACGGCCGTCGAGGAGATCGCGGCGCTCAAAGACCCCGTCGGCCGGGTGATCGACGGCTGGGTCACCGACGACGGGCTCAAGATCGAGAAAGTCAGCATCCCTATCGGCGTCATCGGCATCATTTACGAATCCCGTCCCAATGTTACCTCCGACACGGCGGCACTCTGTTTCAAAAGCAACAACGTCTGCGTGCTCAAAGGGGGCAAGGAGGCGGAGCACTCCAACGCCGCTATCGCCAAGGTGCTGCGTGCCACGCTGAAACGCAACAACCTGCCCGAAGCTCTGATCTCCCTGCTGCCGGACGCCTCGCGCGAAGGGGTGGCGAAGCTGATCAAGATGGACAAGTACGTCGACCTGATCGTCCCCCGGGGCGGGGAAGGGCTGATCCGCTACGTCAGTGAAAACGCGACGGTGCCGGTCGTCAAGCACGACAAGGGGCAGTGCCATACCTACATCGACAAGGATGCAGACCTGGAGAAGGCGGTGAAGATCGCCGTCAACGCCAAGGTGGACCGTCCCGGCGTCTGCAACGCAATGGAGACCCTTCTTGTCGACAGAGCCATTGCCGCCGTTGCCCTGCCGAAGCTCAAAGAGGCCTTCGACGCGGCGCACACGGAGCTCAAAGGGTGCGGCGATACCCGTGAGATCATCGACGTCGCCGAAGCAACGGAGGCGGATTTCGATACGGAGTACCTGGCGAACATCCTCAACATCCGCACGGTTGACGGGGTTGACGGGGCGGTTGCGCATATCGTCCGTTTCGGGTCGGGCCACTCCGAAGCCATCATTACGGAGAGCTACACGACGGCGGAGTATTTCCTCAATGCCGTCGACGCGGCGGCGGTTTACGTCAACGCATCGACCCGTTTCACCGACGGCGGCGCCTTCGGCTTCGGTGCCGAGGTCGGCATCTCCACGAACAAGCTGCATGCGCGCGGCCCGATGGGCATCGAGGGGCTGACGACCTACAAGTTCAAGATCTACGGCAACGGCCAGATCCGCTGATGCAGGTATTACGGGTTGAGGGGCTCTCTTTCGGCTACACGCAGGAGAAGCCGCTCTATCATGACTTCTCCCTCTCGCTTGACACGGGAGAGATCAAAGCGATCGTCGGTCCCAGCGGGGCGGGCAAGAGCACCCTCTTCGAACTCATCCTCGGCAACCTCCGTCCCCGGTCGGGAACAATCGAGGCACTGCCGGCCTCCATGGTCTTCCAGGACCCCTACAGCTCCTTCCATCCCACCTATACCATCCTCAACCAGATCAAGGATGTGGCCGATACGGCGGGGATGGCACGCTACCTTGACGATATGGGGCTGGACGAGGCGCTCCTGCACAAACTCCCCCATGAGCTCTCCGGCGGACAGCTGCAGCGCGCTTCCATTCTGCGTGCACTGCTGATGAAACCGAAGCTGCTGCTGCTGGACGAGCCGACCTCCGCGCTGGACAACGTCATCCAGCTCGACGTGATGCAGCTGCTGCTGCGCCACCTGGGCGAGGTCGGCATGCTCCTGATCACCCACGAGATCGACCTGGCCAACTGGTGCGCCGACGAGATCGTCCAGATAGGCTGAACGCACTCTCCGGACGGCCTCTATCCGTTTTGTACGAAAATACCTACAGAAATGGAGCGGCCCGCTCCGCTACAATGCCTAAAAAATTACAAGGCATACCCAATGAGCAAACGTATTCTGATCGTGGACGATATCGGATTTATCGTCGAATTCGAATCGACAGTCATTGATGCCCTCTCCAAAGAGATCAAGCAGAAGATTCTGATCGATTCGGCGAACTCCGTCCATGAAGCGCTCGCGAAGATCGCGCAGAACGATTACGATGCCATGGTCGTGGACATGAACCTGCCTGACGGTACGGGCATCGAGATCGCCAAGGCGGCGCAGGCCAAAAACGCTCAGACGCGCATTGCCGCGCTGACGATCTATCCCCAGAAGTTCGAGCAGGACCATACCTATTTCGATGCGTATTTCAAAAAGCCTATCCTGCCGGCCGTCTATAAAGAAAATGTCCGCCGACTGCTTCAACTGTAGACGCAGCTGCTTTCGTTCCTGGGGCGAAAGACATTCCCCCAGACGTATCCTCTTCCCGGCCGATCCTAATCCCGCGCGGCCAATGCCGCTTTGAGCACCTTTTTGATCTCTTTTTTGTTGAAGGGTTTCCCGACATAGGCGTCAAAGTGGGGGTTGTCCGAAGCACTGGCTTTCGGGTCTCCCGAAATGGAGACGGCATAGGCCGAAGGGAGGGCGTGCTGTTTTTCAATGGCCCGCAGCTCCCGGATGACGTCGTTGCCCGAAATCTTCGGCATATGGTTGTCGAGAAGGAGCAGGGTATAGGGCTGGTTTTCCAGAATCCCTTTGGCGAGCAGGTCGATGGCGCTCTGGCCGTCCTGGGCCGTTTCGATCGTGCAGAACTCCTCTTCGAGAATAGCCTTGATCAGTTCGATGTTGATGCGGTCGTCGTCGGCGACAAGCACTTTGGGGATACTGCGGCTTGAAAGCATGGCATGGAGCCTGCTCGCATAGTAGCCGTACTGCGAGATGACGTCGACCTCCGCCGTTTTCTGCGTTTTGGTCATGGAGAGGAAGCGCTCCTCCATCACCGTCAGAGGCAGGCTGTTCGTTTTGGCATGATCGACCACCTGCTCATCGAATTTGCTCTGAAAAGCGATGAGGTGGGTGGTGTCGGAAGGCGCCTGGATGACGGAACGGATCGCGACAATATTGGATTTCGGGAGCCCCATGCGCAGCAGGTAGCGCATGATGTTCTTGCTGGTCGGCAGGTTGGGCTCGTCCATGAGGATGGCGATCTTGCTCTGCGGGTTCTGGACGGGGGCGAAGCAAGGGAGCGTATTGACGGCCTGCAGCGGCAGTGTGAAGAAGAAACGGCTCCCTTTGTCCGGTTCGCTTTCCAGTTCCAGTTTTCCGCCGAGATCGTGGACGTACTGGGCGCTGATGGCGAGGCCGAGACCGGTACCGCCGAAGGCGGACGCCGTTTCATCGGTTGCCTGTCTGAAGGCTTCAAAGATCGCCTGCTGGTGCTCTTCGGCGATCCCGATTCCCGTATCGGTGACCGCCAGGGTCATCGTACCGGCACTCTGGTCGTACACGACGGCCAGCTCGACGGACTTCCCGGTCGGGGTGAATTTGTAGGCGTTGCCGATGAGGTTCATGACGACCCGTTTGAGCTTTGCGGCATCGACGCTGATCTCCTTGGGAAGTGCGGGATCGATATAGACGAGGTAGCAGAGCGCCTTGTCCGACATGTTCGCCGAAAAGATATCGGCGATATCCGCAAAGAACTTCGCCGGGGTGATCCGAACGGGCCCGGAGAGCGTGCGTTCACGCTGGGTCGAAACACGGTCGAGGATGGAGGTGGTCAGCTCGTTGATAAAGCGCGCGCTCTCTTTGGCGTTGCGGACATACTGCAGCAGCCGGGCGTTGTCGACCTGCCCTTCGAGCAGCTCCAGAAATCCGAAAAGCGCATTGGCCGGGGTCCGGATATCGTGGACCGTATTGGCCAGGAACATAAGCGTCTCATCCGGTGCGGCCGCCGTCGGCTGTGCACGTTCATTCGCCTCGACCTGTCGGCTGATCGCATTCGAACTCTCTTTAAGGCGTTCGCTAAGATAGATTTCGGGGGCTTCCTCCGTCTGCTTTTCCGGGTACATCCGGTAGATGACGTTGACGAGGAAGGGCGCGATCGCTTCGAGCATCTCCATGTCGTCCTCGTCAAAGTTCTGTTTGTGGCGGACCGAGGAGTAGGCCGTGACGATGCCCAGCAGGCGTTCGTCGTTCATCAGCGGCAGGATGATCTTGGATTTCATCCTGATCTCGTCGGGGTTGTCCGTTTCCGGAGCATACTCTTTCTCGCTGGCAAGGTAGTTGTAGATCCCCCCGGTCAGGGTCAGGAAGCTTTTGGCCAGGACACCGTGCTGGTCAAGCATGGAAAGCTCGCATACCTGGTCCGCTTCACGGGCGCGTTTGAGGGATGCCTCCATCTCGTCGAAGACCCAGAGCGAGGCGAATTCCGAATCCAGCAGCGTCGTGACGAGCGTTTCGGTGACCGCATTGATCTGACGGTTGTCCTCTGCGGCCTCGATCCGGCGCGTCGTCTCCTGGAGCAGTGTTTTGAATTCGCCGCTGTTGAATTTTTTCATCGGTACCCCCTTCTTCAATGGCGTGTACGGGCAGAACGGCCCGGAAGCTTTGAGACGGATTATAGTTAAAAGGCAGCAGGGAAAACTGTAGGAAAATGCCTACACTTCGTGATACAATTGAGACACTACATAAAAAGACACATTGAGAAACAACGCAATAAATGATACAGTTTAACCATATTTACAGTGACAAAAAGGGCCTTGAATTAGCGCTTGCCGAGACGGGAATCGATTTTGATGCGAAGACGATTCTCGTGCAGATGTTCTCTTCCCTTCAAGAGCGGGAGGCTGTCAGCGGGATCGCGGCGACGGTGCTGTCGCTGCTGCCCGGCGCCACACTGATCGGCGCATCGACGGTGGGGGAGATCGTCGGAGGCGTCATGACGGAAAAGCAGACGGTGCTGGGAATTTCCGTCTTCGAGAAGAGCCGCATCCTGGCCGTCTCTGATGTTGATACGGAGTCGTTTTCTCTCGGGAAAAAGCTCGGAGAGTCACTCTGCAAAGACGAGGTACGCTGCATCATTACCTTTGCCGATGGCATTCAGCACGGCAGTGATTTTCTGGAGGCCTTCCGCGCCGCCAATTGCAACAATATCCCGATTGCCGGCGGTATGGCCGGCGACCTGCTGCGCTTCAAGCACACCTATACCATCCACCAGGAGCGCGTTTTTGAAGGCGGGGCGGTCGGTGTCGCGCTCATCGGGGAGGCTCTGGAGGTATTTCAGGATCTGAATATGGGGTGGCGCCCGGTCGGCAAAGAGATGACGATCACCCGCGCCAAGAAGAACCGTGTCTATACGATTGACGGACAGCCTACGACGGAACTCTACCGGGAGGTACTCGGAGAGGCCGTCGTCCGGGAGCTTCCCGCATCGGCAATGGGATTCCCCCTCATCAAGCAGAGCGGCGGGATCCCGATCGCCCGTTCCATGATCGGGGCGTTCGAAGACGGGAGCGTCCTCTATGCCGGCAATCTGAGCGTAGGGGACCGTGTACAGTTCGGCATCGGCAGTGCCGATCTTGTCAACAGCTACATCCCCGGGGAGACGATCCCCAGCGAAGCACAGACGCTGCAGGCGGCATTCATCTACTCCTGTTCGGGCCGGAAACAGTTCCTGGGCAAGCAGCTTGAGGTGGCACTGGACAAGATCGACTCCTTTGCCCCCGCGTGCGGATTTTTTACCTACGGGGAGTTTTATTCCTCCGCGTCGGGGGCGGAGCTGCTCAACATCACTTCAACGATTCTTTTCCTGCGCGAAAAGGGGACGCAGAACCAGCGTTTCGACAGCCCGCTCGGCGGGCGGAAGCAGCAGCGGGCCGTCAATGCCGGCGAAAAGGCCGTTTTTCATCTCATCGATTACAATACGAAAGCACTCGAAGAGCAGTCCCGGTCGCTGGCGGCGGCAAAAAGGAGCCTGCAGGAGCATATTGACGGTATCAATGACGTTTTGATCGTTTCCAAAACGGACAGGAACGGCATCATCACCTACGTCAACCCGAACTTTGAACGGATCAGCGGCTACTCACGTGGTGAACTGATTGGGCAGTCGCATAATATTGTCCGCAGCCCGAATACCCCCGATTCACTCTTTGAGGAGATGTGGAATACGATTACCGCGGGCCAGATCTGGCACGGCAGTTTTGCGAACCGCCGCAAAGACGGCACCGACTATTACGTCAAAAGCTCCATTATCCCCCTGCACGATGAACGCAACAGGATCTCCGAGTTTTTCGCGATCCGTGAAGACATCACCGACCTGATCGAGACGCAGCTGGCCTACAAACGCGAGCATACCTTTACGCAGAAACTGCTCAACAACGACGAAAGCATCATTCTCATCATCCGCAACGGCGTCACGGAAAAGGTGAACCAGACCTTTTTCAGGCTCTTCCCCTTTGACGACCTCGAGGACCTTATGAACTCCAAGCGCTGCATCAATTCCCTCTTTATCCCCAAAGAGGGTTTCCTCAGCGCGGGGGGAAGGCGGTCGTGGTACCAAAAGCTCCTGGACGAACCCAACCGGATCCACAAGGCGCTGATGGAGGACCGGGAGGGGACCGTCCGTACGTTTTCGGTGAGGGCGAGACAGGTGAAGTTCGAAAACGATGAGTACATCTTCTGCTCCTTCAACGACGTCACCGAGCTGGAGGAGGCGCGTATCCAGGCCGAGAAAGCCGAAGAAGCCCAGGCGACGTTCCTGGCCAATATGTCCCATGAGATCCGTACCCCGATGAACGGGATCCTCGGCTTTACAGGCATGCTGAAAAAGAGCGGACTGAATGCCCAGCAGCTGGAGTACCTCGATATTATCGAACGCTCCTCGGCGACCCTGCTCGAGATCATCAACGACGTGCTCGATTTTTCAAAAATCAAGAGCCACCACATGGTGCTTGAGCATATCCCCGTCGACCTATACGCGGAGCTCAATACCGCGTTCTCCCTGATGCAGCCCGCCGCGCTTCAGAAGCAGCTGAACTACGCCAGCCGGTTTGACCCGGAGATGGATGCGGTCGTACTCGGGGACCCGACGCGCCTGAAGCAGATCATCATCAATCTGCTCTCCAACGCCATCAAATTCACGCCGGCATCGGGCGAGGTACAGCTTCGCACCGAGGTCCTCGAAATCCATCCCAAAGAGGGCCAGCTGGTTCGTTTTGTTGTCGAAGACAACGGGATCGGCATCCAGAAAGAGAAACAGGAGCGGATTTTCAGCCCCTTCACCCAGGCGAACGAGTCGACGACGCGGGAGTTCGGGGGAACCGGTCTGGGACTGAGTATCTGCGCCTCCCTGGTCGAGGCCATGGGCAGCGAACTGAAGCTCTACAGTAAAGAGGGGAAAGGGACGGTCTTCTATTTTGATCTCATGCTGGCATCGTACGATGCCGCATCCAACGCTTTGACGGAGGCGGATGAAAGCGAAGCGGCAGAAACAGGTACGGAGCATGCGGTCAACAGCGGGATGAAAGTACTGGTCGCCGAAGACCTGGAGATGAACCGGCTGCTGGTCCAGCTGCTGCTGTCACAGTACGGCATCGACGCGGTCTTCGTCGAGAACGGGCAGGAGGTCCTTGACAAAATGGAGAAAGAGGCGTTCGACCTGATCCTGATGGACGTCAATATGCCCGTGATGAACGGCCTCGATGCGACCCGCCGCATCCGGGAGAGACTCGGCAGCAGCGTTCCGATTATCGCGCTGACGGCGAACGCCATGGAAGGCGACAGGGAGAAGTTCCTGCAAAGCGGCATGAACGGCTACCTCACCAAGCCGCTCGAAGAGAAAAAGCTCGAGGCCGTGCTCCGGCAATACTCCTGACCCTCCGCCGAACCACCCCCGTCTGAGAGGCATTCCTACACTCCCGGTTCGCCTGTAGGATATTTCCTACATATTCCGATCGTGCCTTTCCGTTAAGATTGCCCCGTGAAAAAATAACGAAGGGGCCAGATAATGGAAAGACCGACACCGACCGATGCGGAACATGAAGTAACCGACGTGGATATGATCGTATCCAAAGCGGATGCCGAAGGGAACATCACCTATACCAACCCGATTTTTATGAAGATCTCCGGTTATTCGCAGGGCGACCTGCTGGATCAGCCGCATGCGATCCTGCGCCATCCCGATATGCCGAAAGTGATCTTCAAGTACCTCTGGGAGAACATCAAAGCGGGCAAAGACGTCTATGCATTTGTCAAAAACCTCTGTAAAGACGGGGGATATTACCTCGTGCTTGCCCAGGTCCGAATGGCCAAGAACCCGGACGGCTCTTTCAGAAACTACGTTTCGACGCGCCGCCGTATGACGCAGAAGGCCCGGGATGTCATCCTCCCGCTCTATGCGAAGCTGCTTGAGATTGAAAAGAGCGAGGGGGTGGAAGCTTCCGAAAAAGCGCTGATGGATTTTCTGGCCGAAAACGGCCAGAGTGCTGACACATTCAACGACTTCATGCAGTCGCTGAACAAATAAGAGAAAAAGGATAGACAATGATCGATTTCGACAAATCCATGCAGAGACTCCGCGCGGTGAACGGCTACCTCGGTTCGGCCGTTTTGAACTACTCCGGTGAGACCCTCTATATCGACAATGACCATACGGGAACGGACATTCCCTATTCGGCCAGTATCTTCAATGACGCCTTCCGTATGGTGACGGAGTCCTCACTGGACGTCGGCTTCAGCGAAGCCTCATCCATCGAGGCCAAGACCCACGACGGTCACGTCTTCCTGATCAACAGTGCCGGGGAGTTCGGCAAGGACAACTTCGCGAAGATCAACGTCTTTGCCATCTTCCGTGATGACGGCAACGTCGCGCTGGCAAAAATGATCATGGATAAAGCGGCCAAGACCATGTCACAGGAGCTGGGGCGCATCTAAACAGACGTCTCGGGCTTCGGAAGGGCAATATCATCAAAACGCTATATCTGATTCATCATGCGAAATCCGACTGGGAAGAGCCGGGCGCGAGCGATTTTGAGCGCGGATTGACCGACAGGGGATACCGGGATATCAATACCATCGGTTCGTACCTGCTTCTGCGCGGGATCGTGCCCGATCTCATCCTCTCCAGCAGTGCGCTGCGTGCGCAGGAGAGTGCGGACAGGCTGGCCAAAAAAGTCGGATTTGACGGGCCGCTGCTCTACCTGAGCGAGCTTTACCTGACGCCGCCGGAGACGATACTCGAAACCGTCATGCTGCAGGAGGATGACGCCGACACGATTTTTGTCATCGGCCACAACCCCCAGCTGACCGCCTTTGCGAATATGCTGACAGAAGAGCACGTCTCAAAGATCCCGTCGATGGGGGTCGTGGCGATGCGGTTTGAGATCGACGACTGGCAGGGGCTGGAAACGCAAAAGGGCGACATCGACTTTTTCATCTTTCCGAAGCAGTTCAAGTACTATCTGCCGAACCAGATCCGGGCCGTGCTCGACCGGAACGGGTAAGCGCAGCCGTCTCGTTTTCAGTAGGCGGCGATATCGTGTTCGAACGCGAAACGGAGCAGTTCCGTCGTGCTGGAGAGGTTCAGCTTCTCCAGGATACGGGTCCGGTAGGTGGAGACGGTTTTGGGACTGACGCCCAGTTCCGCGGCGATCTCCTTGTAAGAGCTGCCCCGTGCAATAAAGGAGAGCACCTCCAGTTCGCGTTTGGAGAGCGTGGCGGTCATGGCCTTTTCCTGCTTGCCGAGATCGGTGCCGTAGGGCATGCTCTCTTCGAGGGTAGGGCTGATGTATTTTCTGCCCTTGGCCACGGTCTGGATGGCCCGCACGAGTTCGGCGCCGATGACGGCTTTATTGAGGTAGCCTGAGGCACCGGCCCGGAACGCCTGCAGGGCGTAGGGATCCTCGGGGTAGGCGCTGAGGACGAGGATGGGAAGTTCGGGGTAGCGTGAACTGACGCTTTCGATCGATTCCATGCCGTTCTTGTCCCCGAGGTTCAGATCGAGGATCAGCAGGGAATATACCCTGCGCGCAAGACAGGCTATCAGTTCATCGAAAGAGGAGGCGTTGTCCGTCACGGACATCCCCTCCTGCTGCTCGATCAGCATGATCAGCCCGCTGCGGACGATTTCATGGTCATCGGCAATGATAATGTTCAGCATCGCACTCTCTTTCATAGCGTCTTCCCGGACACTTTTGAGCGCCATTATAATAAAAAGAGGATGGGAAGCAGCTGTTGCACATGCTTTAACGCGATTTAATTCATCCTGGGGTAGCCTGTCCCCAACAGATCTGAAGGAACGGAAAAATGGAGCAATTGATCACCGACACATTGGCGACGGCACGGACGCATTTCGCAGCGTTCGGTCTGGACGCTGCGCAGGTGGATGCGCTGCTTGAGGCGGGCACGAGGGACCTGCGGAAGGAACTCTTGCAGCTCAAGGCGTTAGTGGCGGTTGTCCCGCCGGACGCCGAGCGGGTGGCGCACTCGCTGCATGCGTTGAAGGGGCTTGTGATGAATATGGGCAACAACGACGCCGGCCGGGTGTTCGCCGTCCTGGAAGAGACCTTCAGGTCCAGCGGAGAGGTTTCCGGAGTGAGGGCGCTGTTGGGCAATGGATGAGGACCGCGTATGATCCTCTATATCCACGGTTTCGCCAGCTGCGGCGATTCGACGAAAACCCGCCTGCTCAAGGCGCATTTCGGCGAAACTAAGCTGCTTTCCCCCGATGTCCCGGTCGAACCGGACGCCGCCATGGCGGCACTGCGCCGTGTGATCGAGCAGTATGATATTTCCCTCTTGATCGGTTCGTCGCTGGGCGGCTTCTATGCGACGGCGCTAAGCAGCGAGTATGGGCTCGATGCCGTACTGATCAACCCCTCCGTGCATCC
This sequence comes from Sulfurimonas sp. HSL-1656, assembly GCF_039645585.1. Classification (NCBI taxonomy): domain Bacteria; kingdom Pseudomonadati; phylum Campylobacterota; class Epsilonproteobacteria; order Campylobacterales; family Sulfurimonadaceae; genus Thiomicrolovo; species Thiomicrolovo subterrani. The sequence continues at coordinate 1,661,565 of NZ_CP147915.1, read as the reverse complement.
CTACCAAACCCTGGCGCCGTATGTGGGCACCAATACGTTCTGGTGCAGCGGGGAACCTTTTGAATGGAAAAGCGAGTACCTGCTGCAGTTGGCACGCATTGCCGAGACGATGCGGCTGCCGGATGCACGGCTGCTGGTCCTGCTGCAGACGGGGGACGAGCTGCTCGATTACAAAGTGGCCGAGGCCGTCTACGAAGGGTATGAGGTCGTGGTGGAAACGGGCGGAAATCACCGTTTTGAAAATCTGGGGGCGTACCTGGAACGGATCGAAACGTTTTACCGCGATGCCTAGCGTACCCCGCTGGGCAGGGTGGCGATATGCGCCTGGAGCCAGCGCGCATTGTCCGCGTCGGTGCCGGCGCATTCGCAAAAACGCGGCAGGTCGCTGATCAGCGGCCAGAGGGCGCGTGTGGCGACCCCTTCGGCATTCGTCGCATCCAAAAAGGCATCGCGGCTTTCAGGCGCTTCGAAGAGCAGGGCATTGAGCCAGCAGTTGGGTTCGCTCTGTTTTTTCATCCGGAAGAGCTTGACTTCCTCCTCCTCTTCATAGTCGGCGAAGAACTCCTGGTAGCGGCGGGCAAGATCGCGCTGCTTGGTGACGATCGTTTTCATATGCTCCATCTGGGCACAGCCGACCGCCGCATTCAGGTTCGACATACGGCAGCTGAAACGCCCCTGGGCTGCTTCCTTCGCATCGGAAAGATAGGGGATCGTGCCGGTGCTTCTTGCCGATTCCGCCAGGGCCTCGTCGTCACAGACGAGCACGGCGCCGTCCCCGCATGTCGCGATCTTGTGCCCCTCGAAACCATAGATGCCGCAGTGGCCGAAACGCCCGGCCATCGTCCCTTTATACGACGATCCGAAGGCTTCGGTCGCATCTTCGATGAGCATGATGCCGTACTCGTCGCATACCGTCCGGATATCATCGATGCGGCAGGGAAAGCCCAGAATATGGACCGGAACGCAGGCGGTGATGCGGTGTCCCGTGTGGCGGTTGAAACACCCCTCTTCACGGATTTCGGCGTTGTAGGCAAGGAACTCGCGCAGCCGGTCCGGATCCATGCCCATTGTTTTGCGTTCGACGTCGATGAAGATGGGCTCAGCACCCAGGCTGTCGACGGTATTGGCCGTCATGGCGTGCGCGAGCGGCTGGGTCAGTACCTCGCAGTCGGGACCCGTACCTGCCAGGACGAGGGCGACGCGCATCGCCGACTCGGAAGCGTTGAAGGCAACGGCATGGCGGGCCCCGCAGTATTCGCTGACCATCCCTTCGAAGCGTTCTACGTATTCGCCTTCGGAAGAGACCTCTACACTTTCGATACAGCTGCCGAGGTAGTTCTTTTCGTTCCCCACGAAACGCGGTGCATGAAGGGGGACTGCCCCGCTGCTTCTGAAAAGGTTCCGGATATAGCGTACGGTATTGCTGTGCATACTCTTCCTTTCAATCAATATACCCCCGTGCTCAGCGCACGAAGGTTGACGCCAGTTTGAATCCTGCTCCGGCCATGAAGACGGTTCCCAGGGCATTCAGCCCGATATTGGCGGCCGCCAGGGCGAGGTGACCGCCGTTAAGCAGCATGACACTCTCGATCGCGAAGGTCGAATAGGTCGTCAACGCTCCCAGGATCCCCGTCGAGAGGAAGGATTTGACGTGCAGCGAGAAGTAGGTCGTGTACATGAAATAGGCGACCAGGATTCCCATGATGAAACTGCCGATCAGGTTGACGCCGAGGGTACCGAACGGGAGGTCATGGGGAACACGGTGGGAGATGAGACCGTTGAGGTAGGCCCGCAGAACGGCGCCGATAAAACCGCCGCTTCCGATGGCGAGCAGGGTGGCAAGGCTCATGATTCTTTCCTTTGTTCGTAGCGGTCATAGGTTTCCTGCATACGCTGCTGCAGCTGTTCCAGCCATTTCTTGTCGTTTTTGTCCGCCTGGACGCTCTCCAGGTAGACCGCGGTGATGACACCCGGTGCGGCGGTCATGCGCTTGGTACTGAAAAAACGGGCGGTATGAATGAGCACGACGGGCTGTACCGTCAGGCCGAGCTTGTCGGCGATCAGTTTCGCCCCGGGTTTGAAGCGCCGCATGCGGCCGCTTTCCGAACGGGTGCCTTCGGGAAAGATGCAGACGATCCGCCCGTCGTCGATCCGCTCCTTGGCTGCTTTGAGCAGGGCGACAAGGGCGCTTTTGCTTTCGCGTTCCAGGGGAATCTCCCGGGAGAGGCGGACGGCCAGCGAGAAAAAGGGGATTTCGAAGAGCTCTTTTTTGGCGACCCAGGCGAGCTCACGTTTTGTCGAGCTTTCGATGACACCGATGTCGAGTTCGCTCTGGTGGTTGATGACATACATCTGCGCCTCGGGATCGGGGGTACCGATTTCACGCACATGGACGAAGATCAGTGTCCGGATAAACCAGGCGGAAATTTTCGAAGCATAGGGGCGGGGGACGAAAGGGTAGAGCAGGATTTTAAGCAGCAGCCCCGTAAAAATGACGAGGGTGCTGTAAGCCCAGTTAATCCGCGCAAGTATCTTCATTCTTGACCCAACCGATCTGCTCGTTTTGGAGGCGAACTTTCGTATAGCCCTTGATATGCCCTTCGGCGTTCAACTGGTAGCGCGTCGGGGCGATCTCGAAGACCGTGGCGTTGCGCATCGGCAGGAGGTAGATCGGCGATCCCTCTTTGATACAGACCTGCTGCAGCGGGATGTTGAGCCATGCGGCATAGCCTCCCGCGGCAACGGCGACGGCGAGCAGCGTCCAGGAGCGTTTCCAGAGCGCGAGCACGAAGAAGAGCCCGAACACGACGAGGAATACGATGGTTTTCTGGATGACGTGTCCATGCTCGACCGGGTTGATGTCACTCGTCGTCGAGACGAGATCGTCATCCACCTCGATCGGGATGCTCATGCGCTCGTACCGTTTGCTCTGCAGGTTGAAATACTGGAAACGCAGCACTTCCATTGTCTTGGGCAGCACGGCATAGTAGCTCATCGATGCGAAGTGCGGATCTTTCTGCAAGGATTCGAAATCCTGCTTTCCGGCCTGGGGAAGGTGGAACGCCCCCAGGTCGCTGCGGTTGGCATCGGCGGAGATCACGATGATGTTGTTCGCCTTGTCGTAGACGGTGGTCTTGACATGCGTCACGGTGAAGCGGTCGGCCAGAATGCCGCAGAAGTTTTGCGGAGGGTTGAGGACCGTCGCCTCGACGGCACCGCCCTGCAGCGGTTCGGAGCTCTCCTCTTCCCCATAGCCCATTGCGAGAACCGGCGTGATGTCGGGCAGCAGGGCGCGTTTCCCCGTCACCTTGAAATAGAAACGGTCGAAAAAGGTATGATCTTTCGCTTCGCGTTCGGGGGTGTCACTGAGGAGCTCGAGGCCGCTGCCGCCGCTGAAGCGGTAGCTGAGACCGTCGAACAGGTCGGTCGTGATGACGGAACGGATGAGGATGGAGACGATTTCACCTTTGAAGAGGCGCTCGGGTTTTTCAACCAGCGTGGCGTAGAGATGCCGTGTGCTCGGTGTCTCCTCTTCCACGGAGATCGCATCGCTCTCGACTTCCGCCGATTGGTCCGCCTCTTGGGCCTGCATGCCGAAAGGCATGACGGTTTCGGGAATGTCGGTCACGAATGTGGCGGCCTGCAGGAGGCCGAAGGTACCGAGCCAGAGGAGCAGTAGGAACGAACGCATTATGAAGCGAAGAACCCTTCAAGCATCGCTTTGCCGTCCGCGGATCCGAGGATCGCTTCCATGGCGCGCTCGGGGTGCGGCATCAGGCCGAAAACGTTCTTGCCTGCGTTGCAGACACCGGCGATGGCATCGACGGAACCGTTCGGGTTGCTGACGTTGCCTTCGCTGTCACAGTAGTGCAGCAGGACCTGGTCGTTATCGTAGAGCGCCTTGAGGCCCTCCGGATCGATGTAGTAGTTCCCGTCGTGGTGGGCGATCGGGATGTTCACGACGTCGCCCTTGTTCAGCTTCTGCAGGAAGGTATTCTCATTGCCGACGACTTTGAGGTGGTGGTGGCGGGAGATGAAATGGAGGTGTTCGTTGCGTTTAAGCGCACCCGGCAGCAGACGCGATTCGGTCAGCACCTGGAAACCGTTGCAGATGCCGAGGACTTTTCCGCCGCGTGCCGCATGGGCTTCGACGGCCTGCATGACGGGACTGAAGCGGGCGATGGCACCGCTGCGCAGGTAGTCGCCGTAGCTGAAACCGCCCGCAACGACGACGAGGTCGGTATCAGCGGCGATGCTGGTCTCTTTGTGCCAGACGATCTCCGTCGTCGCCCCCAGCTTTTCGAAAGCGTACTGCGTATCGTACTCGCAGTTCGTTCCGGGAAACTGAATGATGGAGACTTTCATGAGACGATCTCGATCGCGTAATCTTCGATGACGGTGTTGGCCAGCAGGGATTCGCACATTTCGGTCACCTCCGCTTTGGCGCTCGCTTCATCGGCAGCCGTAATGTCAAGGACGATCTGCTTGCCGACACGGACGTCGTTGACACCGTCGAATTTGAGTGAGTCCAGTGCGTGGTGGACGGCTTTGCCTTGGGAATCCAGGACACCCTGCTTCAAAAATACGTTGACGATTGCTTTCATTACTTTACTCCCAAAATGCGATTCAGAACTTCTTCGTAGGCCACTTTAAGCCCGCCGAGGCCCTGGCGGAAACGGTCTTTGTCCATTTTTTCGCCCGTTTCCATGTCCCAGAAGCGGCAGTTGTCCGGGCTGATCTCATCAGCAAGGATGATATTGCCCTCTTTGTCCTTGCCGAACTCGAGTTTGAAGTCGACGAGGTTGAGGCCTTTCTCCGCGAAGTAGGGCTTGAGGATGTCGTTGACCTGGCGGGCCATACGGCGGATCTTGTCGAGCTCGTCCTGGTAATCGACGAGGCCGAGGATCAGGGCGTGCTGGTCGTTGAGCTTCGGATCACCGAGTTCATCATTCTTGTAGTCGAATTCGACGAGGGTGAAGGGCAGGACCTTGCCGTCCTCGATCCCGAGGTTCTTGCTCAGGCTCCCGGTCGCGATGTTGCGGACGATGACTTCGATGAGAATGACGTCGACACGCTTGTGCAGCATGTGGTTGTCGTCGAGCATACCTACGAAGTGTGTCGGGACGCCTTTGGACTCGATCAGTTTGAAGAGTTCCGTCGAGATCTTGTTGTTGAGGGCACCTTTGCCCGCCTCACTCGATTTTTTGGCGCCATTGAAAGCGGTCAGGTCGTCTTTGAATTCGGAGATGATCAGATTTACATCGTCCGTTGTAAAGAGTTTTTTTGCCTTGCCTTCATACAGCAATTCGCGTTTTTCCATTAATGTGTTCCTTTCACGATGATAAGTGCTTTGAGGATGTCAATCGCCTCTTTGAGTTGGATGTCGTTGTTGACCTGTTTTTCCGTAATGATGTTGGTGTCCGTTTTGTTGTCCGCCTCGGGATCGGTGGTGTTGCCGTCGATCTTCTGCAGTTCGCTTTTGAGGTGCATCTTCAGGTCGGCCTCTTTGATGGCGAATTCGTCGTCGTCGGTTTTCGGGACGAGCCCACGGTCGACGATGATGTCCGGGGTGACGCCGATCGCCTGGATCGTACGGCCGCTCGGCAGGTAGTAGCGCGCGACCGTCAGCTTGATGGCTTCGGTGTCGCTGATGGGCAGGATCACCTGGACGGAGCCTTTTCCGAAGGTTTTCTTCCCGACCAGCACGGCGCGCTTGTGGTCCTGCAGTGCCCCGCTGACGATCTCGGAGGCGGAGGCGCTTCCCTCATTGACGAGAACGACAAGAGGCTTTTCTGTCAGGGTTGCCGAATGATGGGCGCTGTACTCACTGTTTTCGCGTTCGTCACGACCCTTCTGGGAGACGATGACCCCTTTGTCGACAAAGAGGTCGACGAGGCCGACGGCCTGGTCGAGCAGGCCGCCGGGGTTGTTGCGGAGGTCGAGGATGAAGCCCATGGCTTCGCCGTTATGCTGGCGGATCGCCTTGGAGATGCCCTCGACGACCTTCTGGTCGAAACTGGTGACGCGCAGATAGACGATGTCGTCGCCGATCGTTTTGGCATAGACGGACTGGATTTTGATGATATCGCGGATGATGTTGACGACGAACGGTTTCGTTTCGCCTTTGCGGACGATGGTGATGTCGATCGGCGTTTTCGGCTTGCCGCGCATCAGGTTGACCGCTTCGTCGATATCCATGTCGAGCGTCGGCGTGTCGTCGATCTTGAGAATGATGTCCCCGGCCTGCAGACCGGCTTTGTCTGCCGGGGTACCTTCGATCGGCGCGATGACGGTGAGGGCGCCGTCTTTGATGCCGACGGTGATGCCGAGTCCGCCGAACTCCCCTTTGGTCTGGACCTGGAGGTCTTTGAAGCCCTTCTGGTTCAGGTAGGAGGAGTGGGCGTCGAGCTTGCCCATCATCCCCTCGATGGATTTGTTCATGAGGGCCTCGATGCTCTCTTCGTCGACATAGTATTTTTCGACGATGCTGAGCACCTTCGTGAACTTCGCCAGGGCCTGGAGGCGGGAAGCTTCAACCGTCGGTGTACCCTCTTTGGGTGCGTCGGCGAGGAGGGCGGTGGAATAGGTCAGGGCTACGGCCGCCGTTGCCGTGAGAAAGCCCATCGCCATCATCTTTTTCTTTTTCATTTTATACTGCTTTCCAGTCTCGCGATTTTTGAGCGTCTATTATAGTCAAACAATAGTAAAATAAAAGCATGCAGGCAGTGGTGTTTGGAGAAAAGGTGCAGATGGTGAGCGGCGGGATTTGCAAAGGCTTAGTCAGTTTGTATCAACTATAGTTGACACTGTTTGACTAAAGATGCTATAATCATTCCAGTCAAGTAGCCCAATCCTAACAAAGGAAGCATGATATGAATACGATTTTTGAAAAACTGACCCATCAGATGACGCAGACCATCGAATCGGCCCTTTCACTGGGACTGCACAACCAGAACAACGAAGTGGAGCCGGTGCATGTCCTCTGGGCGCTGCTCACCAACAGCGACACCGTACTGAACCAGGCCCTGCGGAAGATGAATGTCGATAAAAGTGCGATCGAGCTCGATGTCAAGAGCGCCGCGGACAAGCTGCCCAAAAGCAGCGGCGTGAGCAAGGAGAACATGCGCATCTCGCGCAACCTCGTGCAGGCGCTGGAACGCGGTGTCGGGGAGATGACGCGCAACGGCGACAGCTATATGGCCGTCGACAGTTTCATCCTCGGCAACCTCGAGAGCGAACCGTTCGGAACGATCCTGACCAAATACCTCGACAAGACGGAACTGCGCAAGACGTTCGAGGCGATGCGCGGCGGACAGAAGATCGAGAGCCAGACGGCGGATGAGAACCTTGAGAGCCTCTCGAAGTACGGTATTGACCTCACCGCGCAGGCGGCGGCGGGCGAACTGCCCCCGGTCATCGGCCGCGACGAAGAGGTGCAGCGCATGATGCAGATCCTCATCCGTAAAACGAAGAACAACCCGATCCTGCTCGGTGAGCCGGGGGTCGGTAAAACGGCCCTGGTCGAAGGGCTGGCGCAGCGCATCTATAATAAGGAGGTGCCGCTCTCCCTGCAGAACAAGAAGGTCGTGGCGCTCGATATGAGCGCACTCATCGCCGGGGCAAAGTACCGCGGCGAGTTCGAGGACCGTCTCAAGGCGGTTATCGACGAAGTCAAAAAGAGCGGCAATGTTATCCTCTTTATCGACGAGATTCATACCATCGTCGGTGCGGGGGCTTCCGAGGGGAGTATGGATGCTGCGAACATCCTCAAACCGGCCCTGGCCCGGGGCGAATTGCACACTATCGGGGCGACGACGCTCAAGGAGTACCGCAAGTACTTTGAAAAAGACGCGGCCCTGCAGCGCCGTTTCCAGCCGGTCACGGTGGACGAGCCCTCCATCAACCAGGCGCTGCAGATCCTGCGCGGGATCAAGGAGCGCCTGGAAGCGCACCACAACGTCACCATTACCGACGCGGCACTGGTGGCGGCGGCGAAGCTTTCCGACCGCTATATCTCTGACCGTTTCCTGCCGGACAAGGCGATCGACCTGATCGACGAGGCGGCGGCGGAGCTGAAGATGCAGATCGAGTCCGAGCCGCATGCGCTCTCCGCTGCCAAACGCAAGATCCAGGAGCTGCAGGTCGAGAAAGAGGCGCTGAAGATGGACGCAAACCCGGCCAACGACAAGCGCCTGGAGGAGATCGAAAAAGAGCTGGCGGATGCGAACGAGGAGAAACGCACGCTCGAGGCACAGTACCAGGGTGAAAAAGAGGTCTTCGAACGCATCGCCGCCATCAAGGGCGAGATCGAGGCCAAACGCCGCGAAGCGGAGCTGGCCAAGCAGCAGGGCGAGTTCAACAAGGCCGCCGAGATCGAGTACGGCAAGATCCCGCAGCTCAATGACGAAGTGGAGAAACTCCAGGAGCAGTGGAAAACGATGCAGGGCGAGGGGACGCTGCTCAAAAACAGCGTCGACGAAGCCTCCATCGCCGGAATCGTCAGCCGCTGGACGGGGATCCCCGTCACGAAGATGCTCCAGAGCGAACGCGAAAAGATCCTCCATATCGAGGATGAGCTCAACCGCGACGTCGTCGGGCAGGACAAGGCGACGCATGCCGTCGCCCGCGCCATCAAACGCAACAAGGCGGGGCTCTCCGACGCCGACCGCCCGATAGGATCGTTCATGTTCCTGGGGCCGACCGGGGTCGGGAAGACCCAGACGGCCAAGACCCTGGCGAAGTTTCTCTTCGACAGCGAAGAGGCGCTGATCCGTCTCGATATGAGCGAATACATGGAAAAGCACGCGGTCTCCCGTCTGGTCGGGGCGCCTCCGGGATACGTCGGCTACGAAGAGGGGGGCCAGCTGACCGAAGCGGTCCGCCGCAAACCCTACAGTGTCGTCCTGTTCGACGAGGTGGAGAAGGCGCACCCGGATGTCTTCAACATGCTGCTGCAGGTGCTCGATGACGGCCGCCTGACCGACAACAAGGGGGTGACGGTCGATTTCACCAATACGATCATCATCCTGACCTCCAACATCGCCAGCGACAAGATCATGACGATGCAGGGGGACCCGAACCTCGAAGAGGTGGTACTGGGCGAACTGCGCGGCAAGTTCAAGCCGGAGTTCCTCAACCGCCTCGACGATGTCGTCATCTTCAACCCGCTGGGCGAGGATCAGATCGTCGCGATCGTCGACCTCTTCTTTGCCGCGATCGCGAAGAAGGTCGCCGAGCGCAACATTGCGCTGGAGCTGAGCGAGGAGGCCAAGCGCCTGATCGCCCGGGCCGGTTTCGACCCGGTCTACGGGGCACGGCCGCTCAAGCGCGCGCTCTACGAGATCGTCGAGGACCGCCTGGCAGACCTGATCCTCGGCGGCGAGGTCGAGGAGGGGAACCGGGTCGTCTTCGATGCCGTGGGCGACGAAATCACGGTGGCCGTTGATTAATCCGGACACGCTACAATCCCGGTATGAATATGCTTAAACGTCTACTCCTTCTCCCGGTCATCGTACCGGGGCTTTTTGCGACGCTCCTCGCCTGTACGGGGGACTGCCTTACCTGCCATCCGAAGCTGCTGCCGACGATCCAGACGGATCCGCGCCATAAGCCGATGCTCGGCTGCATCGACTGCCACAGCGCCGACCCCAACGCCATGGCCGAGTGCGGCAGCGAGTGCTTCACCTGCCACCCGGTTGAAAAGGTTGAGAACATTGGAGTCAAAGAGCATGCGGTGATCCGCGGCTGCCGCGACTGCCATGTGCAGATCAAGGAGGCGCTCAGCGATATCGCGACGCCGCGGGACCAGTCGGTGATGCCGCCGCTCAAAGATCTTCTGGTGCCGCCTTCGGATAACAGCGGCGGTTTTTGAGCCCCGATGCGGGAAAAAGGGAGAGTTCCCCTTATTCTTAAATAAGCATTAAGTATGAATAGGGCATAATTGCGCACTAAATTTTCTGAGAGGAATGGTCATGAAAAGAACATACCAACCGCATAACACGCCTCGTAAACGTACACACGGTTTCCGTGCACGTATGGCGACAAAAAACGGCCGCAAGATCATCAACGCACGTCGTGCTAAGGGCCGTAAGAAACTGGCTGCCTGAGTTCGTCCGCAGTGCTGAAACACAACCGCGAGTTTCAGCTGGTCTACCGCAAGGGCAAAAGCGCGCATTCGCCTGCGCTTGTCCTCTTCTATCTCCCAAACACCCCTTTTGTAACCGTCGGTTTCACTGCCAGTAAAAAAGTCGGCAACGCCGTCAAACGTAACCGTGCCAAACGCCGCATGCGTGCACTCTTTTACGGCCTGGAGCCGCAGCTTGCCGCCGGCAGCTATATTCTTGTCGCCAAGGCGACGACGGTGGACACCCCCTACGCCGTCATGGAAAAAGCCCTCCGCAAAATGGCGGAGCGGGTCGGGGCGCTACAGGCATGATCCGCCGGCTGGTACTCGGGCTCATCTGGATCTATCAGCGCAGCTTTACGCTGATCGGGCGGGGAAGCTGCCGCTACTACCCCACCTGTTCGGAGTATACGCGCCAGCAATTCGAACAAAACCCCCTCCTGCACGCCTTCTATTATTCAACGAAACGTATCCTGACCTGCAACCAGCTCTTCCCGGGAGGCATCGACTATGTCGAGGTGGCGAAATTGCGGCCGAATCCGCAAGATTTAACCATTAATAGGATAAAGTACTGGCTCGTTCCGAAAGCGGGGAACCGCTTTTATCTCATCAAAAATTTTTCGTATAAAGGCTAACGTGTGTTTGAAAAAATGAGTCCCAACCAGCGGCTGATCCTGGCCGTGGTCCTTTCATTTGTCTTCTTTATTGTCTATACAGCGATCTTCCCGCCGGAGATGCAGGAGAGCGCAGAGCAGAACGTCACGCTCACGGAGCGCTCAGGTGCCGAGGCGGCGACCCCGGTGGTCACTGACGGCGGTGTTGGCCATGCGGTGGCGGCCAGCGAAAAGGTGGCCAACCCCGACGCCACGAAGCTGGTGACGGTGGAGTCCTCCGAATTTACCCTCAAGATCGATACCCTCGGCCGTATCGCCTCCAAAGTGCTCAAAGATAAAAAATATTATGTGGATGACAAACCGACCGAACTGGTCGCACAGGAGGGGGCACAGCCGCTCTTCATCCGTTTTGCGGACGAAGCGGTCAATGCCGAGGCGCTCAAGGTCCCGTACCGTGCCGATGCGAATACGGTCTCCCTGGAGGGTGCGGATGCGAAGCGCGTGACGCTGACGCAGACCCTGCCGCAGGTCACGGTGACGAAAACGCTGACGTTCTACCCGGACGGCCACTATGACATCGAGGTCTCCCTCTCCAAACCGATGCGCTACTTCCTCTACGTCGGACAGCACGCGGAGCACAAAGGGCAGATGATGATGGCCGTACACGGCGTCATGGCCTATACCGCCGACGGCGTCTCCAATATCTTTGAAGACGGCGATGTCGAGGGGCGCACCTCCCTGCGCGACGTGAAACTGCTGTCGGCGTTCGACCAGTATTTCGCGTCCATCTTCTACGGCTTCGATGCGGAGCTGCTCGTCAACGTCGACCGCGACCGCAGCGACAACCCGATCGCCTATCTCGAAGCCTCCGACTCCCTGAGTTTCAACGGCTTTATCGGACCGAAGGATTACCGCCTGCTCGAATCGGTCAACCCGGTGCTCGTCAACGCGATCGAGTACGGCTGGTTCACCTGGGCGGCGAAACCGCTGTTCGGCTTCCTGCTGTTCCTGCACGGCATCTTCGGCAACTGGGGCTGGGCGATCGTCGTTCTGGTAATCGCGATCCGTCTCGTACTCTACCCGCTGACTTACAAGGGGATGGTCTCCATGCAGAAGATGAAGGACCTTGCCCCGAAGATGAAAGAGCTTCGCGAGAAGTACAAGGGCGATCCGCAGCGCATGAACGCGGCGGTGATGGAGCTCTATAAGAAAAACGGCGCCAACCCGATGGGCGGCTGTCTGCCGCTGCTGCTGCAGATCCCGGTTTTCTTCGCGATCTACCGCGTTCTGCTGAACGCCGTCGAACTTCAGGGCGCAGCGTGGATGCTTTGGATCGATGACCTCTCCCGCATGGACCCGACGTTTATCCTGCCGGTCCTGATGGGTGCTTCCATGTATTTCCAGCAGAAGATGACGCCGAACAACTTTACCGACCCGATGCAGGAGAAGATCTTCAAATACCTGCCGGTCGTCTTTACGTTCTTCTTCGTCACCTTCCCGTCAGGCCTGGTGCTTTACTGGCTGACGAACAACCTGCTCTCCATTGCGCAGCAGTATATGGTGAACAAGAAGTATGCGCAGATCAAAGCGGCACACCAGGCGCAAAAAGAGCATAGCGGGGACGAGGCCTGAACATGAAGAAGATCGAAGCGCCGTCGCTTGAAGCGGCGTACAGCGAGGCTTCCAGGCAGTTCAGCTGTTCGGTGACGGAGCTCGACATCGTCGTCGTCCAGCACCCGAGCAAAGGGTTCCTCGGCCTGCTGCGCAAGCAGGCCGTCATTGTCGCCCGCCCGAAAGCGGCGGCAGAGGAGACGGAGGAAGCAGCTGCGCTCACCGTGACTGAAGCGGCCCCGGAGTCGCCGGAACCGATCGTCTACCCCGAAGATGACGACAGCGAATACGCCGAGGTCTACGCGGACGAGGATCACTACACCGAGGAGAACGACGATCTCGAACTGATCGCCGAAGAGGTGGAGATGAAACTCAACACCCTCTTCGAGACGATCTGCTTCAAGCTCGAACCGATCCGCGTTTCCGTCTACGACGACAATACGCTCCTGGTGGAGTTCAACGGCGAAGACGCGGCGCTGCTGATCGGCAAGGAGGGGTACCGCTACAAGGCGCTCTCCTACATGCTCTTCAACTGGATCAACGCCGAGTACCAGCTGCAGCTGCGCCTCGAGATCGCCGAGTTCCTGCAGAACCAGGAGGAGTCCGTCGCCCGCTACCTGACCGGCGTTTTCGAGAGCATCGACCGTGACGGCCATGCCCAGACGCGCGTCCTCGACGGGGTTCTCGTGCAGATCGCGCTGAAGCAGCTGCGCGACCGTTACCATGACAAGTACGTTGCCATCCGCACCACCCGGGACGGCGGCAAATACATCATCATCAACGATTACCACAACTACTGATCATGCACGATACGATTGCCGCCATCGCGACCGCCCACGGCATCGGCTCCATCGCCATCATCCGCATCAGCGGCGAACAGGCGACGACGGTCGCCTCGAAACTGACGGGGCAGCGCCCGCTCGAAGACCGGCGTGCCCACCTCTACCCCCTCTATAACCCCCGCAACGAGCTCATCGACGAAGCAATCGTCCTCTTTTTCCGCGGCCCGCGCAGCTTCACCGGTGAAGATGTCGTCGAACTGCAGTGCCACGGCGGGCAGATTGTCGCCGAAGAGGTCCTGAAGGCCGTTCTGGCCAGTGGCGCGCGCCTGGCGACGCCGGGCGAATTCAGCCGCCGCGCTTTCCACAACGGCCGTATCGACCTTACCGAGGCGGAGGCGATCGCCCGGCTTATCGAGGCACGCAGCGAAGATGCGGCCAAGATCCTGGCCAAGCAGATGAAGGGCTCATTGCGGACCTTCGTCGAAGGCAACCGCGACGCCCTGCTGGAGATCCTCGCCTATTCGGAGGTCTCCATCGACTATGCCGAGGAGGACCTGCCGCAGGACCTCGTCGACCAGATCATCAAAAAGCTCGAGGCGATCGCCGTGGCGCTGCGCCGTACCCTTGCTTCGAGCGAACGGCGGCGGGGGCTGATGCAGGGGTTCAAGGTCGCCATCATCGGCAAACCCAATGTCGGCAAAAGCTCGCTGCTCAACAGCCTGCTCGACTATAACCGCGCCATCGTCAGCGACATCGCCGGGACGACCCGCGACACCATCGAGGAGCAGGTGCGTATCGGAACGCATCTCATCCGGATGGTCGATACGGCGGGGATCCGCGAAGCCGGGGACGAGATTGAACGGATCGGGATCGAACGCTCCATCGAAGCGGTCAGCGAAAGCGATATCGTTATCGCGCTCTTTGACGCCAGCCGCCCGCTTGATGAGGAGGACAACGCGATTCTCTCCCTGATGGACAGCCATAAGGCGGAACGCGAGTTTATCGCCGTCCTCAATAAAACGGATCTGCCGCAGCGTTTCGACGAGACGCCGTTGCGCAGTTACGTCCCGATCCACATGAGCTGCAAGCAGGATACGTCGGCGCTGATAGAGGCGCTGCAGTCGCGGATGGACCACCAGAACGTCTCGGAAGAGACCATGCTCATCTCCCAGCGCCAGACGGATGCCGTGAGGGGGGCGCTGAGTGCGATCGACAACGCCTTTATGCCGCTGGAGGAGCAGGAGCTGGAGCTCTTCTCTTTCCATGTCGGCGAGGCGATCCAGGCGCTGGCCTCCATTACCCGTCCCTTCGACAACGAAGAGATGCTCGACAAGATGTTCGGCAGCTTCTGCCTCGGCAAATAGCGTTCAGTGCTAAGCGTTAAGAGTTAAGATGAGTAAAGCTTTACCGATCCTGGCAATCGACCTTGGGCTCAAACGGATCGGACTGGCCTACAGCGCGGACGGCACCATTGTCACCCCGCTGACGGCCGTCGAGCGCAAAAACCGCAACCAGGCGTCGCAGGCGGTACGGGATGTCATCGCGGAGTGGGGGATAAAACAGGTCGTCATCGGCATCCCGATGGGCGGTTCGAGCGAGGAGGAGATGCGGCGCCGCGTCGCGCATTTCATGAACCTCGTCGATTTCGACGGCCCCGTCGCCTACCAGGATGAGAGCGACAGCTCCCTCGAAGCCGAAGCGTTGATGAAAGGCGAGATCCGCTACAAGCGCGACGGCCGCGTCGATTCGCTCTCGGCGATGGTAATTCTCCAGCGCTTTCTTGGCGGAGGGAGCGGTACACCCAGCGTGTACTGACCCCGACGGCATACAGGGCGTATGCACTGGATACGCTTTCTGTAAAGCATATCGCCTAATCCGCTATTGATCCAATAAGTTTTCACTTTTCCTGTGTTATAGTGAGCCCAAAAGATTTCGGAGTGTGGCAATGGGACTTTGGGACGGTGTGAAACGGCAGCTGCGTTCGGTCATTGAGTGGGAAAATCCCAGGGAAGATGATCTTTTCTACCGATGGTCGGACAACGGCGACGAGATCAAAAATGCCTCGAAACTCATTGTCGGACCAGGGCAGGGATGCATATTTGTTTACGAGGGCCGTGTGGTCGCCGTTCATGAACGCGAGGGTATGACGTCGCTGCGAACGGAAAATATCCCCTTCTGGACGACGGTCATCAAAGTGCTGCAGGCTTTTGAAAGCGAGCACAAGACCGGGTTCTATTTCTATAAACGTACCGAGATTCTGAATCAGAAATGGGGGACAAGGTCTCCGATCAAATACAGCGATCCCGTGTATAACTTTCCCGTGGCGCTGCTGGCATTCGGGAACTGCGCTTTCCGTATTACCGACCCGAAACGCTTCTTTGTCAATATCGTTGGAGGCAAATCACACTTCAGTGTCGAGGCATTTCGCGAAGCAATGGTGTCGCGGATGATTCAGCCCATCAGTGATTTCCTGGCCGAGTCACAATACTCCTATATCCAGATCGACGCCCAGCGCAACGAGATCGCACTGGCCCTGCACGGGAAACTGAACACGGTGTTCGATGCTCTCGGGTTCTTTCTCAGTGATTTTCGGATCGAGGGGACCGATTTCGACGAAGGGACCAAAGAGCGCATCGCGCGCATTGCCGATGTCGGTGCCGACGTCCATGCCGCAAAACATGCGGGCGTCTCCTATGCCGAACTGCAGCGCCTCAGCGCCATGCGTGACGCCGCAGCCAACGAAGTCGGTGCCGCAGGTGTCATGATGGGGATGGGTACGGGCATGCAACTGGCATCCGATACCACCGCCGCACCGTCGGAAGACATCGCCTCCAAACTGCGCCAGCTCAAACAGTTTTACGTTGAAGCGCTTATTACCGAAGAGGAGTACAGCCGCAAAAAAGCGGAACTCCTGGAGAGAATGTAACCGTATTATGAAGCGCTGCAAGAGCTGTTCGGCACCGCTTGACGGTATATTCTGCGACTACTGCGGCAGCCGGAACAATGTCGATCTCGGCCATTTCAGGCCCATGAACGTCCGGCCGCATCAACAGCGCCCCTGTCCCGTTTGCCATACCAATATGAGCACCATCGACGTCGGAGAAAAGGTGCCTTTCCTGATCGAGCGGTGCGAAAGCTGCATGGGCCTCTTTTTTGACAAGGAGGAGCTGGAGTCGATGATCGATATGACGGTAAAAGGGGGGCGGAACGTCAACCTGAATCTGTTGCAGGAGCTGACGGAAAATCCGCGTTACGTGGACGTTGTTGTCTACCGCCGCTGCCCGGTCTGCCGGAAGCACATGCAGCGCAGGAACTTCGGCCGGCGCAGCGGGGTCATCATGGACGAATGCGTCGAACACGGCATCTGGCTCGATCCGGGAGAACTGCGGCAGATCATGGAGTGGGTCAAGGCCGGGGGGCTGAAGCGGGCGGAAGCGCCGGAACAGCCCCGTTCATCGTATACTGAATGCCATACCGCGACACGCCGAAAGTCAGGACATTCGCGCCATTACCATGAACACGAGCGTGAAAACACTCCGGCGATGTGGGAAGAGCTATTCGCGTTATTGCGCAGATGAGCTCTCGGCAGGAAGGACGACCCCGAAGAACACCAGTGCCTCCTCTTCGTCGTCCGTGAGCGTGGCGCCGCGGTAACTTTCATCCTCATTGAGCACTTGCGTAATCCGTTTGACGCTGAGATCGAAACACTGCTTCCGAGCGCAGGGCAGATCGTCGATAAACCCCATGCCGCTGAAGTGGTAGTTCTCCCCCTCGTTTTCGATGCAGAGGAGGGTACCGTCGCACTGCGCCTCGATGCATTCGACGAGCTCGCGGTAGTTGATGCCGAACTCGGTGGCCTGCCATCCGATCTCCTCGAGTTCGCTGTCGGTGAATTCGGCGACGCCGTCACCGGTCGTATCGTCATAGTCCGCGTGGCGCACGTTGTAGCCGATGATCTCCTGCCAGTTGCGCGCGGCTTTGATAAGGATGCGGTCTTCGACTTCGACGACCTGCATGTTGCCGCCGAGCAGTTCGGCAAGGCTTTTCGGTTTGGTCGGCATCAGGGCCGAGGGTGCCGGGCGTTCGATAGTGCCCTGGAATATGTAGCAGCTGCGCACATCATAGGGCGGCTGGTGAATCTCCCCCCTGATCGTGATGCCGAAGGGCTTCCCGCCGTTGACTGCAGCCATCATGGCCGGTTTGTCGATGGAGATGATCTCTTTGACAAGGTTGAATTTTTTCATACGTACTCTTCCGCAATTTTTCGGAAATTTTAGCATGCCGCGGACGAGGGGCGATTAAGAAATCGCCGTTTTCAAAGGCCTAAGCGGAGCCTAAACTACTCTTTCATGACTTTTTGGTACAATGCGCAAAATTTTTTGTGGTGCGGGGACCGTCTGAAAGAGGGCGCGAACGTCCACAATCCAAGGGATTAACTGATGGCATTGAATGTGTACTATGACAAAGACTGCGATATCAGCATCATCAAGGGCAAAAAAGTCGCGATGATCGGTTTCGGCTCCCAGGGCCATGCACACGCGGAAAACCTCCGCGACAGCGGTGTAGAAGTAATTGTCGGTCTTCGCAAAGGCGGCTCCAGCTGGGCGAAAGCGGAAGCGAAAGGTTTCGAAGTCATGACGGTTGCCGACGCATCCGCAGCGGCTGATGTCATCATGATCCTCCTGCCGGACGAAAACCAGGCGGAGATCTACGCCAACGAGATCGCACCGAACCTCAAGCCGGGCGCGACGATCGCATTCGGCCACGGTTTCTCCATCCACTACGGACGCATCAAGCCTGCAGCCGACATCAACGTCATGATGGTTGCACCGAAAGCACCGGGCCACACGGTCCGCAGCGAGTTCGTCAAAGGCGGCGGTATCCCTGACCTGATCGCGATCGGCCAGAACCCGTCCAACATGACCAAGGAGCTTGCACTCTCTTACGCTTCCGCGATCGGCGGCGGCCGTACGGGTATCATCGAAACAACGTTCAAAGACGAGACGGAAACGGACCTCTTCGGCGAGCAGGCCGTTCTCTGCGGCGGTGTTTCCGCACTGATCCAGGCCGGTTTCGAAACCCTGACAGAAGCGGGTTATCCGGAAGAGATGGCATACTTCGAGTGTCTGCACGAGATGAAACTGATCGTCGACCTGATCTTCGAAGGCGGTATCGCCGATATGCGTTACTCCATCTCCAACACGGCGGAGTACGGTGACATGGTCTCCGGTCCGCGCGTCATCAACGCCGAGTCCAAAGCGGCGATGAAACAGGTGCTCAAAGAGATCCAGAACGGCCAGTTCGCCAAAGACTTCGTCCTCGAAGGCCAGGCAGGCTACCCGCGTATGAACGCAGAGCGCAACAACCTCAAAGCGCACCCGCTCGAGCAGACCGGTGCACGCCTTCGCGAAATGATGCCTTGGATCAAAGCGAACAAAATCGTCGACCAGGACAAAAACTAAAACAGCCGCGCATCCCCTGCGCCGCGCCCCCCTCCGCGTACTTCGGTACGCATTCAGGGCAACTGCCTTGAAATTACACCATCACTTTCAATTTTGATCCTCTCTTTTCTATATAATGGCATCTATTGTTCACCGCCGGGTATCGGGTTACAGTGATTGTCCGTTCGATCGGTGCAAAGTCATTGGCGGATGAAGGCATTTGGCATCGGGTGATGATCTGCCAATGAAGGAGAAAAAGGTGCACGAAAAGAAGATCTACCTTGTCGGCACGGCGGTCAGAGACATGCTCATGGGCAGGGCAGTCACGGAAAAACAGTATGTCGCCGTAGGGTACGCACCGGAAGATTTTGCCGACTTGAAGCAGGTGGAAGATGCCCATCCGTTTTTTGTAAGAGACGACGGCAGCAGACTGACGCTGGTGGAGGGCCCAGGCTTGGACGCCGGGAACGAGGCGGGCATCGAAGCGGCTTTAAAGCGGCAGGACCTGACCATTGACGCCGTTGCCTACGATGAGGAAGAAGGGGTCTATATCGACCCTTTTAACGGCAGAGAAGATATCGAGAAACGGATGCTGCGCCATACGTCAGATGCCTTTGCGGAGGAGCCCATGCGGGTCCTGCGGCTGGCGCGGCTGCGTGCGACCTACGGGACCGGCTGGAACATTCATGCCTCGACGCGGGTTGTCGTTTACGGGATGCGCGATGCACTGAAGCAGCTGCGGCCTGAACGCGTCTGGACGGAGGTGGAGAAGGTCCTCGCCCTCCCGGAGTGCCACCTCTTTTTTGAAACCCTTTTCGAACTGGGTGTCTTGGACGCCGTTTTTCCCTCCGTCTTTGCGATGACGACTTTTAAAGAGGGAACGAAGTATCACCGTGAAGCCTCGCTCTTCGCGCATGTCATGATGGTGCTCCGGGAGCTGAAAAACGAATCCGTCCCCCTGAAGCTGGCGGCACTCTATCATGACATCGCCAAACCGGGCTGTTTCCGCACCTACGGCAACGGTACGCGTCACGGCGACCCCGACAAGATCGAACCGTTGATCGATATGCAGATCCCCTTTGACTTCAAACAGCGGGTGCTCTTTATCAGCCAGATGCATGTCAAACTGCCCAAAATCCAGGAGATGAGCGTCTACCATATCGCGGATTTCTTTGAAAGCCTCCATAACGACAAGACTCTGCTGTGGGATCTGGTGCGCTTCAAAAGCGCAGATGACCGGGGACGGATCACAGACGTCCCGAAACCGGCGGTCTGGGAAGAGGCAATTTTCAAAACGTTCGAGGCCATCAGTGCCTACACTCCCGAAGCATGGATCGAAGCCCAGCCCCAAACGCCTGACGCCAAGGCCATCGCACTGCATGTGCACCTGCACAACATCGAGATCGTCAAGCGGACATTCTTCGCATGATCTTATGGGAGGAAATCTCTCGATTCCCGGCGTTCCCGATCGGCGCCAATCCCCTGACGTTATATTCACAAAAATTATAAAAAATACAGCGCTAATTTTTTAATGTCCGCTTGTTGAAAAATCATGGATAATAGAGATTTACTGCATCCAAAGGAGTCTCCTATGCATCTGAATCTACCAAGCCTGCCATTTGAAGAGCATGCGCTCGAACCCTACATATCGGCGGAAACACTGGCGTATCACCACGGAAAACACCATGCGGCCTACGTGAAGAAATACAACGAGCTGATTACGGGCTCAACGTTCGAGGGGAAACCGCTGCTCGAGGTCCTGAGAACGGCGGAAGGGGCGCTTTTCAACAACGGCGCACAGGCATTTAATCACGACTTCTACTGGAAATGTCTCACGCCGGACGATACGGCACCGTCAGAGGCGCTGGCCGCGGCAGTGGCGGAGGCATTCGGCTCTGTCGAGGGGTTCAAAGAGGCGTTTGCCGCGGCGGCGACGTCGCTGTTCGGTTCGGGGTGGACATGGCTCATCATCAATGAGAAGGGTGCACTGGAGATCGAAAACGGTTCCAACGCCTACACCCCGGTACAGACGGAGGGAAAACATCCGCTGCTGACCTGTGACGTGTGGGAACACGCCTATTACATCGATTGCCGGAATGCACGCCCGACATACGTCGAAAATTTCTGGCACCTGATCAACTGGGATTTCGTTTCGGAAAACTACAAGCAAAAATGCCGTGTCAGCCATCACTGCTGAATGGCGTCGGTCATAGCCTCAGGCAGAGCGATCGGGAAAGTGCCCTACCATCTCTTCGTAACGCGTGTAGGTCCGCAGGGCGTCGATAACTTCGGGCAGGGGCGCTGCGAAACGCCCCTCGATGTCATACTCGTTTTCACCGAGCGCAAAGGCCAGCCGTTCGACAGGCGGGGTGAACTGGGCATCGACCCCCTTTTTGTTGCCGCGGGGATCGCAGCGGTACCAGCCGTACGCCTCCAGCCAGACGGCGTTGAGGCCGTGGAGGCAGTAGAGGTCCGGCGTGTACTCCGAGCAGCTGAGCCGCTGGTAACAGAGTGCCGCCGGGATGCCGTTGGCACGAAGCAGGGCGGCCAGGAGGTGGCTCTTGGCGTAGCACCAGCCGGTTTTCTGCTCCAGGACCTCGCTGGCTTTGATCGTCGAGACCCCGCGGCCCGCGTCACCGGTATGGGCGATTGCGTCGCGGACATATACGAAACAGCTTCGTGCGACGGCTTCTTTAGTGCTTAGCCCCTCTGCAAGTGCTTCGGCTTTTGCCATGACGGCGGGATGGTGATAGTCGATATAGGTCGACGATGCCAGAAACTGCTCCATATCGGACTCCTCAGTCGTATTGTTACTGTCATCCTATTGTGTCTGGGTCAACGGCGTGAAAACGGCGGATGACAACGTCTGCAGGTCATCCGGTGTGAGCTCCAGCTCCAGTCCGCGCCGCCCGGCGCTGACAAAGATGGTCGGAAACTCCCGCGCAGCAGAATCGATGAAGGTGTCGAGCCGTTTTTTCTGTCCCAGGGGGCTGACCCCGCCGAGCACGTAGCCGCTGATGCGTTCCACGTCCGGGCCGTCGGCCATCCGGGCTTTTTTGGCGTTGGCGGCCTCGGCGAGGCGTTTGAGGCTAAGCATGCTGCAGACGGGAACGACCGCGACGGCGAAACGGTGCGCGTCGATTTGCGCGACGAGGGTTTTGAAAACGCGTGCAGCGTCTATACCGAGTTTTTCCGACGCTTCCATACCGTACGATGCTGCGGCCGGATCATGGGTATAGGCATGGAGCGTATAAGCGATACGCGCCTTCTTGGCGGCGTTTACAGCGGGCGTCATTACTTTCTGCTCCTCGGGTCTATATGCCGTATTATAGAGCGCAAGGGCGTTCTATTCAAGCGGCAGGGAGTTTGAAGGCGTACTCCCACTGGCAAATAGAGGCTCTGGGTATAGAGAAGATCGCTTCAGCCTCCCCTGCGCGCCTTGACCCTCAGCCGAACGTAATCGACATGCCACCCTTCCGAAGCATTGTACAGTGTCGGTTCCAACAGCGTCCGCACCTCCTGTTTGAAGCGGGAGAGCTGTGCACTCTCCAGGTGCGCGACGATGCCGTTGGCAAAGAGGTCGAGCCAGTGGGCGATGTCGTCGACGGGTGTCGGCCGCACGATCAGTTCGGCGGAGGCGACACTGAACCCTTCCGATTCCAACAGCGCCTTGTACTCGGCATCGGTCGGGAAGTACCAGGGGTTTTCAAAGGGGCCGAATTCAGGGTGCCGTTCAAAGACCATCCGCATCGCTTCGACGACCTGCGCCGCATTGCCGTACCCTCCGAACTCGGCGACAAACCTGCCGCCGGGTTTCAGGGCCCGGTGGACCTGCCGCACGGCCGTACGGGCTTCCGTGACCCAGTGCAGTACGGCATTGGAAAAGACCGCGTCGAAACGCCGCTCAAAAGGGAGCAGTGTCGCGCTCATCACATAGGCGTCGATCCCCTTGGCCCTGGCACATTCGACCATGTCGGCATTCAGGTCGACCGCCACGACGTCGGCGCCGCGCTTTTGGATCTCCACGGCGAGGCTCCCTTCGCCGCAGCCCAGGTCGAGGATTGTTTCGCCCGCTTTCGGCGAGAGCAGCTCCACGACGGGGAGCGCCAGCGCCGAGACGAAACCGGCATGGGGGGCATAATGCGCCGCATTCCAGCTGTTGCTCTCCGCGTGCTGCGCCATCTGCTCGTAGAGCTCGCGCACTTCGTCGGCGCCGATCTCGCCGCCGCGCGCCTCGGAGCACTTTTTCACGGCATCCGCGAGTGCCGTCTGCTCTGAGGCGGGGACCTCGATGCCGTAGCACTCTTTGAGGACGTAGGCGACGCCCCCCTTGCCCGACTGGGAGTTGATGCGGACGGCGTCTTTATAGGCGCGTCCGATATCGGCCGGGTCGATGGCGAGGTAGGGGACCTCCCATGCATGCGTGTTGCTGGCGCGGCGGTGTTCCATCCCTTTCTTGATCGCATCCTGGTGGGTGCCCGAAAAGGCGCTGTAGATCATGGAGCCCACATAGGGATGGCGCTCAGCCACCTCGGTGCCCGTGATCGCCGTGATCCGCGAGAGGACTTCGTCGATCTTCCCGACGTTCAACCGCGGGTCGATACCTTGCGCGTAGTAGTTGAAGGCCATCGTAACGAGGTCAACGTTTCCGGCGCGCTCGCCGTTGCCCAGCATCGTACCCTCGACGCGCTGTGCGCCCGCCAAAACGGCCAGTTCGGCGCTGGCGACGGCGCAGCCGCGGTCATTGTGCGGGTGGACGCTGATAATGACGCTCTCGCGCTGCGCGATACGCTCCCCCATCCACTCGATCCGGTCGGCGTAGATATTGGGCGAACCGGCTTCCAGCGTATTGGGCAGGTTCAAAATCATCGGGCTTTGCGGCGTCGGCCCCCAGGCGTCGATGACGGCGTTGGAGACCGCCAGCGCGAAGGGGAGTTCGGTCTGCGAAAAGCTCTCCGGCGAGTACTCGAACACGACCTCGCCCCCAAAGCGCTCCGCTTCGCGACTGACCCACGCTACGCCCTGTACCGCCAGACCGATGATCGCCTCTTCCGTGCGTCGGAAGACGACTTCACGCTGGTTCGCAGCGGTCGGGTTGTACAGGTGAAAGATGATCCGCTTCGCGCCGCGGAGTGCTTCGAAACTGCGCACGATGTGGCGTTCGATGGCGGGCACGAGAACGCCGACGGTGACGTCTTTCGGGATCATCTCTCCCTCGATCAGCGTCCGGCAGAAATCGAATTCGGTCTGCGACGCGCTGGGGTAGGCGATTTCGATCTCTTTGAAGCCGAAATCGACCAGGGCCTGGAAATAGGCAACTTTTTGGGGGATGTCCATCGGGTTTTTGAGTGCCTGGTTGCCGTCGCGCAGATCGGTACTGGCCCACACGGGGGCAACGTCGGCGGTTTTGTCCGCCCAGGCTCTTTTCTCCATGGCCACGGCCGGGTAGGGCCGGTATTTGGTATACATAGCATTTTCCTTGACAATAAAAACGAAAAAAATGCCTACATACGGGCGTGCGCCGCCCTGGAAGGCAAAACAGAAATCAAAAATAAAAGAGGGTGTTTATAGAGAAAGAAGTAGGCGTAGGAGAAGGGTGCGGTTCATCGCTGTGTGGGATGGTGATGCGTGCCGATAGCGGCCGAAACTACAGTTCATAGTCTTCTCCTTTGTTGTATATGAATGCCATTATACATGAAATCTGCGAGTGCTGTGTAGCATAAGGGCTGTCAGCTGCGTTTCCAGGGCAAAATGGCAACATGCCCGTCAGAGATGAATCTTGCCCACGAGGAAGGTTGTTGCATTCCCGGAAATGATCACCCTCGTACCGGCCAGCTCGCATCGCAGTTCTCCGCCTCGGGGCGAGACCTGCTTGGCGAAGAGTCTTTTTTTGCCAAGCCGTTTGGCCCAATAGGGGGTCAGTTGGGTATGGACGGAACCCGTGACGGGATCTTCGTCGATGCCGAAGTTTGGCGCAAAGAAGCGGCTGACGAAGTCATAGCGGTCATGGCGCGCCGTAATGCAGACCCCGCGCAGGTCCAGGGCGCGGAGCGCATCAAGGTCGGGGGAGAGTGCGCTTAGATCCTCCCCGTCGGGAAAGACGACGATATAGTCGCTGGCTTTGAGGACTTCGACCGGCGGCTTGCCGAACGCCTTGACGATCTCAGGCGGTACGGGAACGGCGAGGGGTGGTTCGGAAGGGAAATCCAGGGAGAGCATCGAATCGGTCCGTGTGACATGCAGCGGACCGCTGCGCGAATCGAAAGTAAGCTTCCCCCCTTTGTATCCGAGGTGTTCAAAAAGCACGTGAGCGCTGGCGAGCGTCGCGTGTCCGCAAAGATCCACTTCCGTCGTCGGCGTAAACCATCGGATACGGTATCCCCCAGGTTCCCGGACGAAAAAAGCCGTTTCAGCAAGGTTGTTCTCGGCTGCGATCTGCTGCATCGTCGCATCGTCGAGCCATGTTTCAAGGGGGCAGACGGCGGCGGGGTTGCCCGCAAAGATATGGGCGGAAAAAGCATCGATCTGGTACAGGGGGATGGTCACGCGCTCATTCCTTTTGGCATGTGGTCTGCATGATTATAAGACGAACGGAAGCGCTTGTCAAAGAGTGTTTGCCGAATCGAGGATGGTGATTTTCCGCGTGACGCTGCCGCGTTCGCCCAGCCGGACAAGCAGGAACAGCGTTGTGGCGAGGGGGCCGGGGCGGGCGACGAGTTCGGCGTAGTCGATCACCTTTGCATCGAGGGCATCGATAGACGCAGCCGCGGCCGTCCCATTCATGCGGGAGAGCTCAAGGGCGTTGTGCCAGGCGGCATCCCGGGCCTTTCCCATACTGAAGGCGGCCAGTTTCTCATCGGTACGGAGGGCCAGGCGGTCGAGCAGGTGAAGCAGGGGCCAGATGGCTGCCAGCTGCCTCTGCACCTCGTCGATCATGCCCGTCAGAATGGTATTGATCTTTTTGAAATCGTTTTCGAGCGAGGCGATGGCTTCCCCGGGCGCGGTTTCGGCGGCGGCGATGCCGAGATCGAGATTGATGTGGGCGTTCATCCCGAGGAAGAGGTGCTGCAAAACGATGTAGCGTTTCGTACCGGCGGCGTCAAAGGCGTACTGCCACGCCCGGGTGACCGGCCGGCCCTCCCGGTAGGCGTCGTATGCTTCCAGGTAGCGGTTCGCGAAACAGACGTCCAGACGCGCCATCCGCGCACCGTCGTCAAAATAGCCCTCCGCGATTTTGTGTTTGACTTCCGCCGTCACGCGGTGGTAGAGCGCGGCGAAATATCCCATGGTGTTCCCGGTGGCTTCGGCGTGCCGGATGATTTGACGCAGACGTTCGAGGACGTCGTCGATCGTTGTTGCCGGAGCGGTTGTCTGCATAGAAGACTCCTTTACGTTTTGGCGGCGGTCGCCTGTTCGACGAGGAGGCTGGAGACCTCAAAACTGGCATCGATGAAATGGGCACCCTCAATGCTGCGGAGTTGGCGCCGTTCCAAAGGGGTGTCGATCTTCATAATGATGTCGGGATAGTTGGTGAAGGCACGGACGGCCTCGCCGATGAGACGCTTGTTGTGTTCGCTGTTGACCGTCAGGATGACGGCTTTGGCGCTGTCCACATTCAGCGATTCGAGTACCGGGCGTTTGTTGAGGTGGCCGAAGTAGGCCATGTAACCGAGTTTGCGCGCATGCAGGACCTGTTTGAGGTTGTCGGTGATGACGATAAAAGAGACCTCTTTGGCGTGGAGGTCCGCGCAGACGATCTTACCCAGGGTCGAAAAGCCGGCGACGACGATGTGACCGCTGCGCCCGATGGGGGTGATGACGTCGGATTCGTAAAACTCTTTTTCAAAGTAGGAGGAGAGTTTGTAGATGTTGTTGACGACGAGGGGGGTGAGGATCATGGAGATGACGCTCACGAGGATGAGGAAGCTGGCGGCTTCGCTGCTGATGAGCCCCTCGGTGCCGGCCAGGGCAAAGACGGCAAAGGAGAACTCACCGATCTGGGCCAGTGCCAGAGCACTTTTGGCCGAGGTGTTCTTATCGTTGTTGCGGCGGATGATGGCGTAGATGACAGCGGCTTTGAAAAGCATTGCCAGGACGAAGACAAAGAGGATGAGGTGGATATGCTGCAGGAAATAGAGCAGGTCTATTTTCGTTCCGACCCCGAAAAAAAAGATCCCCAGCAGCAGGTCGCGGTAACTGGCGATGTCCGATTCGACTTTGACGCTGTAATCGGTGTCGGCGATGATCATCCCGGCGATGAATGCCCCAAGCGAGTAGGTAAAGCCCATGCCGTGGGCGAGCAGGGAGGTGCCGATGACAATGGCGAAAACGGCGCCGAGAAAGAGTTCGTCCAGTTCCGTCCGCGCCGAAAACTTCAGGAGGGCATTGACGCTCTTCGCCCCGACCGTGAACATAAAGGCGATGACGACGGCCGCCGAAAAAGCGGTTTTGAGAAGCACCTCGCCGATGGAGAGGTCATGGTTGGAGAGAAAACTGATCAGCAGCAGGATCGGGATCACGGCGAGGTCCTGGAAGATGAGGATCCCCATCGAGATCTGCCCGTAAGGGGTCAGGATATCCTTGGACTGTTTCAGATAGGTAAGCACGATGGCGGTCGATGAGAGTGAGAAGGCCAGGGCGACGATAAGCGCTGTTTTATAGTCCAGCGCGAAGATGAAGTAGGCGAGGGCAAAAATGACGACGACGCTGAGCCCCACCTGTAGCAGACCGTTTGTCAGCAGAATCTCTTTCATACTCCGGATCCGTCCAAGGCTCAGCTCCAGACCGATGGTGAACATCAAAAAGACGATCCCGAATTCGCCGATGACGTCGAGGGTGAGAATACTCAGGCCGTTGAAACCGAAAAGGTAGCTGATGATCGTCCCCGTGAGGATGTAGCCGATAAGGTGCGAGATGCCGAGACGTTTGAGCAGGATACTCAGCACCGCGGCGATGGCGAGGGTCAGAAAAATAGCCAAAAGTAATTGATCCATGCTGAAAGTATAGGCCGGATTTGTTTTATATTTCCGGATGCGATGCATAAAAATGGAGCATTAATTCGGGTGATGGTGTGGAATAAGATGTAAAAAAAAGGAACACTAGTCTAAAAGAAAATATCTTTGGTGAGTATTAGTTGCAAAATAATTTGATGTATTAATCAAATAGAACTATAATGCACTATAGATATGAAATGAGAAAGGGGTGCAGATGATACAAGAACTGTATGCAAAGCTGTCGACGATCAACTGGCATTATCATGCGCTTCAAGAACCAAGCGCGGGGACGATTGTGCTCAAAGCGATCTCCATGGACCCTCAGGGGGTACTGGAGGTGATGCGCATCAGGGAGCTGGCTGAGGAGTTCCGGCTGCACACGAAGTGGGACGGTCAGGATATCCAGATCGGCCGCAAAGAGGAGTGAACGAAGCCCGAACGGATGGCATAATGCCCTGTTAACCGCCCTGTTATCCGATTCCGATTACAATGTGCCGATTAGAATCATGAGGGATCGGAATGGCGCAGCAGCGGAAGAAAAGTGCACCCAGGAAACGCACCACGGGCAGGGCAAGGACGAAGGGCAGAAAAAGCGCTTTTCTTTATGCGCTGCTCAAAGGACTCATTTTCCTGCTTATCGCATTTATCCTGGCGGCGGGGGGCTATTTTTTCGGTTATCAGCAAGGGAAACAGGAGCATCGCGGTGCGCTGTTGACAGAGCGCCAACACAGTGCCGAACTGCAAAAGGCACTTAAAAAGGCGAAAGCGAGAACGGCCAGCCATGAGTATGAAAAAGTACCGCCGAAACCGGTGGTACGGGCCGAAAAAGTCGAGCCTGACGCGGGGACGAAACCGATGATGGCCATCATTTTCGATGACGTCTCCTTTGCCCATGACGTCCGCAATATCAAAGCATTGAACCTGCCGGTGACGATGTCCTTCCTCCCCCCTTCCAAGCGCCACCCCGATTCGGCTGCGCTGGCGGCCAAGCAATCCTACTACATGGTCCACCTTCCGATGGAAGCGGTCTCTTTTGCGGCCGAAGAGCCTTTGACACTGCATGTCGGGGATGACGAGGCTGTGATCGAGGAGCGCATCCGCCAGATCAAGAACCTTTTCCCGAAAGTCGCTTTCGTCAACAACCATACGGGAAGTAAGTTTACCGCCGACCGTGATGCGATGGAGAAGTTGCTTTACGCACTCGACCGCGAGGGGATCACCTTTGTCGACAGCCGTACCACCGGTAAAACGGCGGTACCGGCCCTGATGAAAACACTGCACCGTCCCTACATAAGCCGCGATGTTTTCCTGGATCACGATCCCGATGTCGAGGCGGTGAAAAAACAGGTGCGCCGCGCGGTGAAGATCGCCAAAAAGTACGGATCGGTCGTGGTCATAGGCCACCCGCACAAGCAGACGCTCCAGGGACTTGCCGAATCGAAGGATGTACTGGAGTCGGTCAAACTGGTGCGTATCGATACGCTTGCAGCGTATGAAAACCATGAGTGAGCTTCTCTTCGAGAAAGTCCCGGCCCTCGAGGCGATGCGCAAGTATCCCGGTGAGCTCCATTACTGCGGCAACACTGCACTGCTGTCGCGCGTCAAACTCTCCATTGTCGGTTCCCGCCGCGCCGACGGCTACTCCCGTTTTATGACCTCGGAACTATCGGCCAAACTCTCCAGGGCGGGCGTCTGTATCGTCAGCGGCGGTGCCATGGGCATCGATGCGACCGCCCATGCGGCCGCCGGCGCCTCCAATACGATCGCCGTACTCGGAAGCGGAATCGACATCCGCTACCCGGCGACCAACCGGGCGCTGCTCGATGCGATCGGTCATGACGGTCTGCTTCTGAGCCCCTTTGCAGACGGCTTCCAGGCGACACCGTGGAGTTTTGTCGTCCGCAACGAGATCGTCGTCGCACTCGGCGACGCCCTGATCGTCACCCAGGCCGATGAAAACAGCGGCAGTATGCGCAGCGTGGAACATGCTTTGCGTATGGGAAAGAAGATCTACGTACTGCCGCACCGCATCGGTGAAAGCGAGGGAACGAACCGGCTCCTCAAAGAGGGGAAAGCCGAAGCGATCTACGATATCGACGCCTTTGTCAGCGGTTACGGCGAAGCCGCCCGCTGCGTCGGCGATGCTTTCCTGGACTACTGCCGTACCGCCCCGAGTTACGAGGACGCCGTCCGGGATTATCCGCAGGAGGTTTTCCGTTACGAACTCGAGGGGAAGATCGCGGTGGTCGCGGGAAAAATCAGCGTTCTTGTCTAAGCCTCCGGCCGGTGATCCGGATCTCGTTTTTTTGATGCATTAAGGAAAAATTTAAACGCGATAAGCGTATGATGTGTAGATGTTTCTTTCCAAAGGATGGCAGATGCGCAGCACGGAATACGGTATCGACGACCTCTTTTTGAAACGGTTCTCCCCTAAACAGTTTGTAAAAAAGCCCCTGGGAGAGAAGGACCTCTGTGCGGTACTGGAAGCTGCGATGACGGCGCCTTCCTGTTTCAACGAGCAGCCGTGGCGTTTCGTGCTGGGGGAAAAGGAGGATTTCCTGGAGATCCTTTCGACGAAGAACGCGGAGTGGGCCACATCCGCCTCGATGCTGATGCTGCTCTGTTCGACCCAGACCTTCGCATACAACCGGAAACCGAACCGCTGGCATGCTTTCGACAGCGGCACGGCCATGGCGTTTCTGATCTTTGAAGCGTATAAACGGGGTATTGCCGTGCACCCGATGGGAGGGTTCAGTACGGAGCGGGCCAAAGAGCATTTCGGGCTCATGGGGCTTGAACCGCATGCCGTCCTCGCCCTGGGCTATACGGAAGAATCCCACACGATGACGCCGCGTCTGGGACTTGATGAGATCGTCATAGACCGGCGGGAGACCTGAGTACTCAGTGGTTGCACATCGCCTTGAACCCTGTCCAGTAGAGCTTGAAGGGGTCGTATCCCAACGCGGGAAGTTTTGAGAGGATAATGCCGCGGTCTTCGTCACTGAGTACCGTGCCGCGTGCCAGAATCCAGAGGTACTTTCTTTCCGGATCGCCGATGACCGCGTAGCGGTAGTCGTCGGCAAGCATGATGATCCAGTAATCCCCGTAAAAGGGCCAGAAGAACGTGACACGGAGTTTGGCGTTGCCGCTGCCTTCGACCACATGGGCTTTGCCTTTCGCCTGGTCTTTGAGCCTTCCCGCATCGTCATAACAGCTGTTCACGACACGGACGTGGCCGTCCTGGAGGCGATAGCGCGCCGTCGCCCCGACGCACCCCTCCTCAAAGCGGTTTTCATAGCGGGCAATCTCATGCCAAAGTCCCCCGTAACGTTCCAGATCCACATGCTCAACGGTAGGCAGGGGCAGCTGTGCTTTTTGCTGGCAGCCGTCCAGAAGGGTGAGCAGCAGTACGAATAAGAGTGGTACGAGGGGTTTCGTCATGATATCGCCGTTTGATAGTGGAGTATACGTCATTTTACCATTTTCACTCTCCCGCTATGTCCCGGGGGGGAGTCTGCTATAATCGATGGCAGATTAGGCAAAGGAACCGCTATGAAATTTGCAACTGTTTTGGGTGTATTGACACTGACGCCGCTGCTGCTGAACGCCGCCGATGTCGTCAGGATAGAACGTATGGACCTGGGGCTTGCCTCCGAGATTGCCAAACGCACCGTCGAAGCCTGCCGTCAGGAGGGATACTGGGTCAGCGCCGTCGTGGTCGACCGCAGCGCCAACGTCCAGGTGGCGATGCGCGACACCTATGCGGCGCGTTTCACGATGCAGATCGCCGAACAGAAAGCCAATGCGGTGATCATGGCAGGAACGGATACGACGACCTTCGTCGCCAACCGAAGCGATATCCGCAACGAACTGAACAACATCGACGGGCTGATCATGATGGAAGGCGGCCTGCCGGTCAAATCGGGGGATACCCTGCTCGGTGCCGTCGGTGTCAGCGGCGCCCCCGGGGGCAAACTGGATGCCGCCTGTGCGGCGAAGGCGCTGGCATCGCTCAAGGAACGGCTGGCATTCGCCCTGATGGAGGATGACGAGGAGTAGGGCGGGGCTTAGAGGATCAGCATCGCGTCGCCGTAGCTGTAGAAGCGGTACTGCTCCTTGATCGCCTCGGCATAGAGTTCGTGGGTCTTTTCCAGCCCGACGAAGGAGGCGACGAGCATCAGCAGGGTCGATTTGGGCAGGTGGAAATTGGTCAGCAGGTGGTTGACGCGCTGCGGCGGGTTGCCGGGGTGCAGGAAGAGGTTCGCTTCGCCTCCGGTCTCGTGTGTGCGGACATAGTACTCGACGGTCCGCGTAGAGGTCGTACCGACGCAGAGCAGGGGAAGGTCGCCGTCGATAAGGGCCTTGGCGTCGTCCGGGATCTCGTAGTACTCGGAGTGCATCGGGTGGTCGGTGATAATCTCCGCTTCAACAGGTTTGAAGGTCCCGGCGCCGACGTGCAGGGTCACGTAGGCGTGGGGGTGGTGCGCACAGACCGAGGCGAAGAGTGCGTCGGTAAAGTGCAGGGAGGCTGTCGGTGCGGCAACGGCGCCTTCGTTTTTCGCAAAGACCGTCTGGTACTCCACGGCATCCTCGTCGTTGTCCTCGCGCTGGATGTAGGGGGGCAGGGGCATATGCCCGATGATATCGATGATCGGCAGCAGGGCTTCGAAACGCAGCTTCTCCCCGCCGCGCTCAAACGTGACCGTACGGCTGCCGTCATCATGGAGCGTCTCGACGACGGCTTCGAGTTCCTGGCCGAAGTGCAGACGGGATCCCGCTTTCATTTTGCCCCGGATATAGACGCTGACCCGGTAGGCGTCGAGAGGGCGGTTGATAAGGAGTTCGACCTTTCCGCCGCTCTCTTTTTTGCCGAAAAGGCGGGCTTTGATGACCTTGGTGTCGTTGAAGATGATGCCGCACGCTTCAGGCAGGAAGGTCTCTATCTTGTCGAAGCGCGTATGGGTGACGGTATCGGTCGCGCGGTCATAAACGAGCAGCCGCGCGTGATCACGGGGCTGCGCCGGGTGGACGGCAATAAGCGCTTCGGGGAGGGTGAAGTCGTAACTAGATGTTCTGAGGGGCAACGGCCTCGTCCTCGTCTTCGTCATCCTCCTCATCTTCTTCCTCTTTCGGTGCCGGGTTGACCATTCTGACGATGAGGATGGAGAAGCCGTAGAGCACGATGAGCGGACCGGCCATCAGCAGCTGCGTCAGGACGTCCGGAGGGGTCAGCAGGGCGGCGACGATAAAGATCAGAACGATGGCGTATTTGAAGAACGCGGTCATTTGGCGGTCGTCGACGAGTCCGAGCAGGGCGAGGAAGTAGGCAAAGACGGGGAGTTCGAACGCCAGGCCGAAGCCGAACATGATCTTCGTAAAGAAGCCGACGTAATCCTCGATGTTGATCAGCGGGGTGAACTTGAAGCTACCGAAGGTGATGAGGAAGTCGAACCCGAAGGGGGTGACGATATAGTAGGCGAAGGCGACGCCGACGACGAACATCGTCGTTCCGCCGAAAACGAAGGGGAGGATCATCTTCTTTTCGTTCTCGTAGAGTCCCGGCGCGATGAAGAGCCAGATCTGCCACAGGATGACCGGTAGCGCGCCGAGGAGTGCCGCGAAGAAGGCGACCTTCAGGGCGACGAAGAAGGCCCCGCCGACCTGGTTGGTCGTCACCATGCCGTTGGCGGCGTTGACGGACTTTTTGCCGACTTCGATCAGGGCATCGTTAAGCGGCTGGATCATCCATTCGAGGATCGGCTCGTGGAAATAGAACATGACGAAGAACATGCCGATCAGTGTCAGGACGGAGATGCCCAGGCGTTTACGCAGTTCTACAAGGTGGGGACGCAGTTCGTCGAACATAGGTTAGGCTTCCTCGGTATCGTTGCCGTTGTCGGCACTTTTTTTCTTTTTGCTGAAGGTGACGACTTCCGGCTTCTTGGCATCCGGGGCGGCTTCGGCTTTCGGCTTCTGGGGCGCGGGAGTCTGCACGGTCGTCGTGTCCGCCATATCGATGACGGCGTCGAATTCGTCGGTCAGTTCGGTGAAGGCGCTGGCCTTGCTCAGTTTCTCTTTCTCCTCGAGCAGGTTGTCCTTGTAGCTGTTGACTTCGCGTTTGATGTCATCAACGTGCAGCTCTTCCTCGATGGAAGCTTTGGCCGAAGCCAGTGTCCGCTTGGCACTGCGGAAGAAACGGGCGATATCGACCATGGTCTGGGGCAGTTTGTCCGGTCCCAGGAACAAGATGGCGATAATAGCGATGATAAGGATCTCCGAAAATCCCATTCCGAACATGGCGTTTCCCGTCAGGGCGCCGCCGCGGTTGCACGGCGGTTCTCCCCTTAGTTAAATTTATGATCCGGGATTATAGCATAGGAGGTTTAAGGGGAGGCGAACAGGCGCATTCAGCCCTGAAGGTAGAGGACGATCTCGTCACTGAGCAGGTAGTCCGTATTGTAAAAACGGCCGCCCTCGAAGCGCAGTTTTCCCTCCTCTTCGAGCCAGCGGGCGCGCTGCAGCTCCTCCGGCTCGAGCAGCGTTTCAGGGACGCCTACGACGGAGCGCAGGCCGAGAAAGAGGTGTTCGGTTTTGACCGCTTCCGCATCGAGGGGTTCGGTCGTACGGAAAAGGGGGTCGGCGATGTAGGCTTCGACGTCGCGGTGGGGGTAGTAGCGGACGGAGTCGATGCAGCCGACGGCGCCGGCACCCAGGCCGATGTAGGGCTTGTACTCCCAGTAGCCGAGGTTGTGGCGGGAGCGGTAGCGGCCGAAATTCGAGATCTCGTACTGCTCAAAACCGTGCGCTTTGATCTGCCCGAAGAGCCATGCGGTCAGCGGCAGTTTCTCGTCGGCGACCTCCGGCGTCGCGGAGAAGGGGGTCCCCTCCTCGATGGTGAGGGCGTAGGCGCTGAGGTGGTCGATGGGGAGAGTGAACGCCTGTTCCAGGTCGTGCTCCAGCACTGCTTTCGTGTCCCCGGCGACGCCGTAAATGAGGTCGATGGAGAGGTGCTCGTACCCGGCGCTGTGTGCCGCGGTGACGGCCGCCAGTGCCTGGTCGGGGGTATGGGCGCGCCCCAGGCGTTTCAGTTTTTCGGGATCGAAACTCTGCACGCCGAAACTGATACGGTTCACCCCCAGCGCTTTCATGCCCGCGAGCCACTCGGGCGTGGCACTGTTGGGGTTGGCTTCGCTGGTGATCTCCGCACCGGGTTTCAGAAAAGGATACAGGCGTTCAAAGAGCGGGGCATACAGTTCCGGTGCGACGGTCGAAGGCGTCCCGCCGCCGAAAAAGAGGGTCTCGATGCTCTGCGGCGCCGGGTTCAGGCGTGCGAGTTCACCCTCCAGCTGCCGGAGGAGCGCCGCCATGTAATCGCGCCGTAGTCCGAACTTGTCGACATAGGAGTTGAAGCTGCAGTAGTGGCACTTGCTGTCGCAAAACGGGATATGGACGTATAAAAGCATACGGCATTGTAATCGTTCGGACGTTAGGCGTCGTTGAGATGTGCGAAAAACAAGCACGATTTAACCGCGCTTGCCCTATAATACGCGCATTGAAAACAGCGGGCACTTCTCATAACCCTACCCGGGTTGTGCTGGGGTTATTAGAGGTGCTCCAAAACGAGTAAAGAGGCTCATGGAATCCGTCAAACCCTATCGTCCGAACGTTGCGGCCATCATCGTGTCGCCGGAATACCCCGATGTCAAACAGATCTTCATTGCCGAGCGCAGTGATATCAGCGGCATCTGGCAGTTCCCGCAGGGTGGGATCGACAAGGGTGAGTCTCCCGAAGAGGCGCTGCTGCGCGAGATCGAAGAGGAGATCGGAACGAAAAAGGTGGAAGTCGTCGCCGAATACCCGGAGTGGCTGGCCTACGATTTTCCGGCGCACGTCGCGGAGCGCATGCGCCCCTATTTCGGGCAGACGCAGCGCTATTTCCTGGTCCGTCTCAAACCCAAGGCGAAGATCAACCTGGAGACGAAACATCCGGAATTTATCGATTACAAGTTCATCGAGATCGATGCACTGTACGACTACGTTGCACACTTCAAAAAACCGATCTATGAGAAGGTGATCGGCTATTTTCAAGCAAAGGGGTATCTGTAAGATGCTGATTGTTCAAAAATACGGTGGTACGAGCGTCGGCGATCTGGAACGCATCCAGAACGTTGCCGACCGCGTTGCCAAAACAGTCAAAGAGGGGAACGACGTCGTGGTCGTCGTTTCGGCGATGAGCGGCGAGACCAACAAACTGGTCGCCTACGCCGAACACTACAGCGACAACCCCAAGCGCGAAGAGGTGGATATGCTGCTGAGCTCCGGCGAACGGGTGACGGCGGCGCTGCTCTCCATCGCACTCAATGAAATGGGCCTCCCGGCAGAGTCCATGAGCGGCCGCCGCGCGGGAATCGTGACCGATACGGTCCATACGAAAGCGCGGATCGAGCATATCGACCCGACGCCGATGCGCCGTGCGCTCGGCGAGGGCAAAGTGGTGGTCGTCGCCGGTTTCCAGGGTGTCAACGAGCTGGGCCGTGTCACGACCCTCGGACGCGGCGGAAGCGACCTCTCCGCCGTGGCGATCGCCGGGGCGCTCGAAGCGGACCTCTGCGAGATCTACACCGACGTTGACGGGATCTATACGACGGATCCGCGCATCGAACCCAAAGCGA
The DNA here is from genome assembly GCF_039645585.1 of Sulfurimonas sp. HSL-1656. Lineage (NCBI taxonomy): Bacteria > Pseudomonadati > Campylobacterota > Epsilonproteobacteria > Campylobacterales > Sulfurimonadaceae > Thiomicrolovo > Thiomicrolovo subterrani. The sequence goes on along the minus strand of NZ_CP147915.1, from coordinate 1,625,329 downwards.
AGAAGCTGGAGCAGATCTCCTATGACGAGATGCTTGAACTCGCGTCGCTCGGGGCGAAAGTCCTGCAGAACCGTTCGGTCGAACTGGCCAAGAAACTTAACGTCAACCTCGTCACCCGTTCGAGCTTTTCGGATGCCGAAGGGACATTGATCACAAAGGAAGAGAACATTATGGAAAAACCATTGGTTAGCGGTGTGGCGCTCGACCGTAATCAGGCGCGTATCTCACTGGGAGGCGTTGTCGACCGTCCGGGCATCGCTTCCGATATTTTCGGCAAGCTGGCGGCGAGCAACGTCAACATCGACATGATCATCCAGACCCTGGGGCATGACGATTCGACCAACATGGACTTCACGGTCCCGATGAACGAACTGGGCGACGCGAAAAAGGTCGTCGAAACCTTTATCGAAAAGGGCGAGATCAAAGAAGCAAGCTACGACGAGAAGATCTGCAAGGTCTCCATCGTCGGTGTCGGCATGAAATCGCACACGGGCGTTGCCGCGAAGGCGTTCAAGTCGATGGCACAGGAAAACATCAACATCATGATGATCTCGACCTCCGAGATCAAGGTCTCCATGGTCATCGACGAAAAATACGCCGAACTGGCGGTACGCGCGCTTCACAGCGTTTACGAACTGGAGAAGTAACCCCCCATGCAGTCGTTCATGAAATGGATGCTCGAGACCATACGCGCCGAAGGGACGTCGTTCAACTGGGTCGAAGAGAACCGTTTCGAATGGACGGCATCCACGATGCTGGCCGTGTCACAGATCGTTTCGGGCAAGACGATCGTCCTGGTGACCGACCGCAAACGCAAATGGTTCCAGCACTACATCTCCACGACGATCAACCAGCTCTCCAACGACCGGCCGATGGTCCCGCTGATCAGCCTGGACCGTATCTACCCGGAGTTCGACGAGATGACGAGCGGGGACGCGATGGACATGCTGACGGATATGCTCGACCTCTCCTTCGACAGCAACTACTTCTTCTGGTACGTCGGCAAGGGGAGCGATCCGCGCTCCGAGATCGCCAAGCGGGCGGACAACAGCTGTCTGTGGCTCCTTGACGAGGAGTTCGGGCATGCGATGAAACTGCGCTCCTTCGACCCCTACCTGGATATCAAGCTGATCCAGCTCTACCGGCTTTTCGATCTTTCGCTCAATGCCGTGCTCTTCGGGGAAATCGATACGGATGAGTAGTTTCGAACGCAGCCACATCATCCTCGCCGAAGAGATCGAGGAGCGTTTCGAAGCCTTCAGGCAGGCGGTCCATCCGAGCCGCGTCGTCGGATTCGTCCGCGACGACTTCCTCATCGAAGACGCCAAGGCGGTCATCGCCGAAGCCTATATCAGCGAGGCGTCGCTGAAATACGTTGTGCTGGCGGCGAAACAGTTCAACGTCTACTCCCAGAACGCCCTGCTCAAACTCCTCGAAGAACCTCCGACCAATATCGCCCTCGTCATCATCGCCTTGAGCAAGTCGGTCCTGCTGCCGACGGTCCGTTCGCGCCTTCCGATCCTCAATGAGCTTTCCGGCGAAGCGCCGCAGGGGGTCGAACTGACCCTCGGAGCGCTTGACCTGGGGGCACTGTACGGTTTCGTCACCTCGGTGGGACGGATGGACCGCCACGAGTCCAAGGCCCTGATCGAGCGGCTCTTCTACCAGGCGAGCGTCGTCGAGAAACTGCCGCTGAGCGAAGAGCAGCTCGACGCCTTCGACCGGGCGTTCCGGCTGTTGGAAGTGAACGCCCGGCTGCAGAACGTTCTTCTGAGCGTCTTGATGTCCTTTTTACCGGAGCAGCGGCGTGCGGGTTGAACAGCTCTCAACCCGGAGCGACATCGCGGCGCTTCTGGAACGCCTCGACGTCGATGCAGGCGGGCGGAAGATCCTTGCTGCCAAGGCGGCACTCCACTTCCTCTACATCCGTGACCTCCATGTCGGCGCGGCGAATATCCTCAAGCAGGATGCCCTCTCCGTCGGCGCGGACCTGGCCGTGCCCAAAGGCACCATCGTCGCAAAAACACCGCGGGTCGATGCCCTGCTGCTGGCGACTTCGAGGCAGCTGCAGGAACTCTCCCGCAAGGAGCTGGCACAGCCCTTCGGCCTCAAAGAGCTGGCCGCAGAGCTCAAGCGTTTCGCCGGTATGCAAAAGCCCGGACCGGTAAAGGTCATGGGGGTCGTCAATACCAACGAGGACAGCTTCTTCGCGGGGAGCCGCTTCAAAGACAGCGCCGCGGTGGCGCATATCGAAACGATGATCGAGGAGGGGGCGCTGATCATCGATCTCGGCGGGGTCTCTTCCCGGCCGGGGTCGGCGGCGGTGCCCGAACATGAAGAGCTCGAACGGGTAAAGCCCGTCATTGACGCGGCCTATGCCCACCGCCTCTACGAGCGTGCGGCGTTCAGCCTCGACAGCTATGCCCCGAGGGTCATCTCCTATGCGCTCGAACGCGGTTTCAGTATCGTCAATGACATTACAGGCCTGGCCGACGATGCCGTGGCGAAGCTCTGCGGCGAATACGGGGCCACGGCCGTCATCATGCACATGCAGGGAACCCCGCAGACCATGCAGGCGCAGCCGGAGTACAATGACCTTTTCGGGGAGCTGACCGACTTTTTCGAATCACGCATCGCCAAGGCGAAAGCATTCGGGGTCGAGCAGATCGTTCTGGACGTCGGCATCGGCTTCGGAAAAACCCTGGAGCACAACCTCAAACTCATCCGCGACCTGGAACATTTCAGACGCTTCGGGTACCCGCTGCTCGTCGGGGCCAGCCGTAAGTCGATGATTGCTAAAATTGTTCCCTCCGAACCGTCTGAGCGGTTACCGGGAACGCTGGCCCTGCATCTCGAAGCCGTGCGTAACGGTGCCGAGATCATCCGGGCGCATGACGTCAAGGCGCATACACAGGCGCTGAAAATTTACGAGGCACTTTACCACGCATAAATATCAATTGGGGAGAAACGATGGATATTAGAACCGTCAAAAAAATGGAGAAGAAGGCTGTCAAAAGCTCGAAAAACGATTTCACGAAACTGGGGCTTGCCCTCTTTTTCATGGTCGGTGTACTCTTTTACAGTTCCGTAACGCATTCGGGCGTTACCAACAGCCTTTTCCTGGCGATCGCCGCACTGTTCGGGGCCTATATGGCGCTGAACATCGGTGCGAACGACGTGGCGAACAATGTCGGTCCCGCGGTAGGCTCGCGGGCGCTGACGATGGGCGGTGCGATCATTATCGCGGCCATCTTTGAAGCGAGCGGTGCCCTCATTGCCGGCGGCGATGTCGTGGGCACGATCAAGAAGGGGATTATCGATCCTTCGGCCTTCGTGGATGCTTCCCAGTTCATCTGGGCGATGACGGCGGCACTGCTGGCCGGCGGACTCTGGCTGAACCTGGCGACGACGATGGGTGCACCGGTCTCGACGACGCACTCCATCGTCGGGGGCGTCATGGGTGCGGGGATTGCCGCATCAGGTTTCGGCGCCGTCGCCTGGGGGACGATGGGCACCATCGCCGCCAGCTGGGTGATCTCGCCGGTGCTCGGCGGGGTGATCGCCGCGCTCTTCCTCTTCACGATCAAGAAAACGATGATCTATAAAGAGGATAAACTGAGTGCGATGAAGAAGATGGTCCCGCTCTACGTCGCGATCATGGGCTGGGCCTTTGTCACCTACCTGATGCTTAAAGGGGTCAAGCACATCGTCAAGGTCGACTTTCTGACGGCACTCGGGATCGGTTTTGCCGCTGCCGCCGCCATCTACCTCGTGGTCAAGCCGATGGTTGCCAAGGCGGCTGTTTCCCTGCGCAACCACCGGGATGACGTCAACAAACTCTTTACCATCCCCCTGATCTTCGCCGCGGCGCTGCTCAGTTTCGCCCACGGGGCCAACGACGTTGCGAACGCCGTCGGTCCGCTGGCGGGGATCGCCGATGCCGTACAGAACAGTGTCATCAGTACCAAGGCGAGCATCCCGATGTGGGTCATGCTCGTCGGTGCCGTCGGGATCGCACTGGGGCTGGCGCTCTACGGACCGAAACTGATCCGCACCGTCGGCAGCGAGATCACCGAGCTTGACCAGGTCCGCGCCTACAGCATCGCCATGGCGGCGGCCATTACCGTCATCGTCGCCTCGCAGCTCGGCCTGCCGGTCAGCTCGACGCACATCGCCATCGGCGGTGTCTTCGGTGTCGGTTTCCTGCGCGAGTTCCTCTACCATACGAAGGAGGAGGAGCTGATCCGCGTCGAACGCCGCCAGCTGGCCGAGGATGAGAAGCTGCTGCACGCGCTCAATGCCGAAAAAGAGACCCTGGAAGCGAAACAGGGCAAAAGCCAGGAAGATTATGAACGTATCGTTCAGCTGTACCAGATGATCGAGGATGAAGAGGAGAAGATCCGTCTCGACAAAAAGCAGCTCAAGCGTGCCCAGAAGATCAAGTATGTCAAGCGCGATGCGATCAAGAAGATTATCGCGGCGTGGGTGATCACGGTTCCCGCCGCCGCCGTGCTTGCCGCTGCGATCTTCTACACGATCCGCGGTATGATGCTCTAAGCGCCGCTACTTAGCGACGCTTGCCTTGAGGATTGTCTGCGACTCCAGCGGACGGTCCTGTCTGCCTGTCCGAACCCCTTCCAGTTTATAAACGACATCCATCCCTTTGACGACATAACCGAAGATGGTATAGCCGCCGTTGAGCCAGGGGGCCGCCGCCGTGGTGATGAAGAACTGGCTGCCGTTGGTATTGCGCCCGGCATTGGCCATGGCGAGGATACCCGGTTTGTCGAAGACGACATTGGGGGCGTATTCGTTTTTGAACGGTCTGTGCCAGATGGATTCGCCGCCGCGGCCGGTACCGGTCGGGTCTCCGCCCTGGATCATAAAGCCCTTGATAATACGGTGAAAGATAATCCCGTCGTAGTAGCCCTCTTTGACATGGGTCAGGAAGTTCTCCGCCGCCAGGGGCGCGAGGTCGTCGCGGATCTCGAGTTCGATCGTCCCCTGGGTCGTTTTCAATAGGACATGGGGGTGCTTGTCCGCCGCACCGAAGAGGGCGGCCGCCGCAACACAGAGGATGAAAAAGCCGAAAAATTTACGCATGGGCTCTCCTTTTTTTCCGCCATTATATCTCATGGTGCTATAATGCCGCCAATCACACCGGAAAGGATAAAATGATGAAAAAAATTGTATCGATTGCGGCGGCAGTGCTGCTCACATCTTCGGCATATGCCCAGCAGCAGGCAAGCAACGGCTTTTATGTAGGCGCGGGTATCGGTCTCGAAGCGATGCCGAAACATGTTGATGACGGCGTCGGCCTGGCGATCAAAGGCGGGCTGGAGCTTGACAACGTCCTGAACAACCTCGGCGTTGAAGCGGAACTGAGTACGTCACTGATCTCACCGGAATACAGCAACACTAACAACAAGATTGACATCACGACCCTCGGTTTTTACGCGACCTACACGATCGATATCCCGGGTTCCGCATTCAAAGTCCGCCCGAAATTCGGCGTGATCTTCCCGAACCTCGCAGATGAGATCCATACTCGCGGCGATATCACGATTTCCGGTGGTATTGCCGGGATGTACGAGCTGAACAACCAGCTGGACCTCTACGTCGAGTATGTCAACACGTCCGAAGCTATGAACAACTACATGATCGGTCTGGCCGTCAACTTCTAACTATCCGCCTCATCGAAGGTCAGGCAGACGGAGTTGATGCAGTAGCGCAGCCCCGTCGGTTCCGGACCGTCGGGAAAGACATGCCCCAGGTGGGCGTCGCAGAGCGCACACCGCACTTCTATTCTAACCATCCCGAAACTCGTATCTTTGATCTCCACCAGCGCATCATCACTGTAGGGTTCGAAATAGCTCGGCCATCCCGTCCCCGAATCGAACTTCGTATCCGATGTAAACAGCGGTGCATCACAGCAGACGCAGCGGTAGACCCCGTCGCCTTTATGCTGGTAAAATTTCCCGCTGAAGGGGGCTTCCGTACCGTGTTCGCGGCAGACGTGGTAGGCTTCGGGCGAGAGCTGCGCACGCCACTCCTGTTCGGTTTTGGTTACTTTTTCCATATGATGCCTTTGCATAAATGATTACAGGCATGAGTGTGCCAGAACAATCCTGTCTGAAATCAGGCATGGGAGGATTAGACGTAGAAGTTAATGGTGGTGTGGGGAAAAGCGGCCGCGGACGGCGGCCAGGGGTGAGGAGTTACTTGCCTTCGGCAACGCGGTCTTTGAGACCTTTTCCTGCTTTGAACTTCGGAACCATTTTGTCCGCTGTAGTATAGCTCTTGTCCGTACCCGGTACTGTACCGCTTTTGCCTTTTTGCAGGGCAGATGTAAAGCTACCGAAGCCAACAAGTGTGACATCTTCTTTCGCTACGAGTGCATCTGTTACCGCATCAGTAAAGGCTTTGATTGCAGCTTCTGCTTCTGCTTTTGTTTTGTAGTCACCGTGCTTCTGAACCAGTTCGACAAACTGTGCTTTGTTCATAAAACGCTCCAAGTCATTGAAATATAACACCTCTTGGAGCACGCAATTTAGGGGATTGGCGCTCTCAAAGCTGTTCTGACGGTTACTTTATAGTCTGTTTGCTTAAATTTATCTTCAAGTGATTGATTTTGGGGGGAATTGGGGGGATTTGTCCCCCGAAAGTGCCTATTTCTGGTAGGAAACCCGTTTTTTGAGCAGAAGATGGAGGCGCGACTGTATATAAAGAAAAATAATATTCTTTATATGGAGCACTTTGGCGGCCCGGGACGGTTCCTGTTCGGAGATCGAATTGAAAACGCTCTGCAGATCTTCACGCTCTTTTTGTGTCAATGTCGTCATGATGCTTCCTCCATCCGGTTGATTTTCCGTACGACCCTGATGATGTCGTCGTCTTCGAGCCTCCCCAGCATCTGCATGACCGCTTTGGCCGCCTGCGGCTTCGCGTTTCCCAGGCGCCAGTCCTGATAGGTTCGCATGGAAACCCCGAGCAGCGACGCCATCTCTTTTTGGGTGATCTTCTTGCCGTTGCCCTGGGCTTCCACCGCGTTGTGCAGAATATTGAAAAGATCGGAGAGTTCCATTGCTCCATTGTAGAAGAAGGATTCTTAAATAAAGCAAAAAACCGTATATAAAATACATTTATAGTGTATTTATAGAATAAAACAGTATTTAGTATACAAAAATAGTATTTTATAAGAGAAAAAGCGGATTATATATACGGGATAGTGTATATGATGTTTATTTCCGCAGGGTGCCTGGTGGGGGTGGTTATAGAGTGACAGGGTGCCGGTGGCGGGAGAGCGGTGCGGCGCGTTCAGCGCGCCAGGAGGTCGCTGTAGTCGTACTTGGAGAAGTCGAGGATGAATTCGCCGTTTTGCTGGATCACGCGGACGTCATTCCCGTACGCTTTGGCAAAGCGCTTCTTGACCGTCTTTTTTTCCGAAGAGGAGAAGTGCTTGGCCTCGAGGTAACGGAAAAGCTCGATCTGCTCCGGGAGCGGTGCGGGTGTCTGTGCAGTGTGGTCGGCGTACGCGGGGGTGTCGGCCATATCGGATGCACTGCTCTGGGAAGCGAGCTTGAAGCCCTCCTGGACCAGTTTGGCATTGACCAGCTCGAGAAAGGATTTGAGCTGCTCGTCCCGGGAGACGTAGATCCCCTCGATGCGGTCGCGCTCTTCGCGCAGCATCTGCTCCTTGTCGCCGATAAGGCGGTCGATCTTCGCCTCGAGTTCGCCGATCTTACGCTTGAGTTCCGCATTCTCCTTCTGGTACATCATGATGACGGCACCGGCGGTTGTGCGCTGGGGTGCCGCTGCAGCCGGGGCAGCGGTTGCGGCACCCTCGACGCTGATGTAGGTCGTGCCGTCGACGACGGTGTGCGGCAGTCTGCCCGCACGCAGTTTGGCGCGGATCATCTCTTTGGACATTTTGAAGCGGTTGGCGTATTCATCGATCGTTATCTGCATGGGGAACGATTTTAGCGAAACTTGCTTGAAGGTGCGCCCTGCGGCGGGGGGATCGCGGGTTTTTTGCACGGCCGGGAGAAGTGCTATAATTCCCCCATGAAGCGATTTTTTCCCCTAATGACACTCCTGGCGCTCCTGACGCTCTCAAGCTATGGCGCCGATACGAAGCAGGTGCTCGCCCTCTACCGCGACGGTGACTTCCGGCAGGCATGCAAATCGGGGCTGTCGGCCTACTATGCCGGCAGCCGCGAAGCCCACTTCGCCGCGATGGTCGGCATGGCCTGCGCCAAAAGCGATATGATCAACCCGCTGGGCGACCTGCAGCGTCCCCTGGTCAAGACGCCGTCACTGCGCAGTACGGCGACCTTCTTTGCGACACTTCAGCTTGCAAAACGGCTGCTCTACCAGCATTTCGTCGACGGCCTCGACATCAAGGGCTTTACCCTGCCCAAGTACGATCATATCCTCAGCATCGTCTACGACCATGTCAGCCGCGGCGACTTTACGACGATGGAACACGGCGAGATGCTCATTGTCGACGGACAGCGCAATATCATCGTCTCCCTCTCCCGCGGAACCCCTCCGCGCGTTTTGGTTGACGAGTATGAAGCGGGACAGCGTATCCGCCGTCACTGGTACAAGTGACTCGCGCCGCTTTTTAGCGAAAATAGTGTAAAATCCCGGAAAATTATAATCTAAGGGTATATGATGGCAACAATCGGAATGGGTGACATCAAGAAAAACGTGCGCCTCGAAATCGCGGGCGTTCCTTACAAAGTGGTGGAATTCCAACACGTCAAACCGGGTAAGGGCGCGGCGTTCGTCCGTATGAAAGTGAAGAGTTTCCTCAACGGGAAAGTGATCGAGAAGACGGTCCACGCCGGTGACAAGTTCGAAGTGCCGAACATGGCACACAAAACGATGCAGTACCTTTACGATGACGGCGAAATGCTCCAGTTCATGGATAACGAGAGTTACGAGCAGCTCGGCCTGCTGTATGAGCAGTGCGAAGAGGCGATGAAGTGGCTCAAAGACGGTACCAACGTGGAGATCGTTTTCCACAACGGCCAGGCGATCTCCGTCGATGCGCCGGATACGATGGAACTGGTCGTTGCCGAAACGCCGCCGAACTTCAAAGGCGACACTTCCAGCGGTTCCAAAAAACCGGCAACCCTGGAGACCGGTGCCGTTGTACAGGTCCCCTATCATGTTCTCGAAGGCGATACGATCAAGGTCAACACTGTTGACGGCGAGTACATCGAAAAAGTAAAATAATCCCGCTTCCCCGGCATCCTGCCCGGGGGTTTTCCTCCCTCTTTTTTTCTTCCGTGCTACAATTGTCCTATTAAGCCGATTGAGGAGTTTTTTATGCCGAAAAAAGTATTGGTCCCGCTGGCCGAAGGGTTTGAAGAGATTGAAGCCGTCGCCGTGATCGACGTGCTGCGCCGCGGAGGGCTTGAGGTCCTGGTCCGTTCGCTGGATATGGAACTGGAAGTGGAAGGGGCGCATGGCCTGATCGTCAAGGCGGAGAGGGCGATCGGGGAGCTGGGTGCGGACGATATCGATATGATCGTGCTGCCCGGCGGGGGCGGCGGTACGAAGCGTCTGGCGGAACATGCCGGCGTCCAGTCGCTGCTGGCGGCGATGGATGCCAAGGGCAAACCGATTGGCGCCATCTGCGCCGCACCGATCGCGCTCAATGCCGCCGGTGTGCTCAAACCGAACTATACCGCTTATCCCGGTGTGGAGAAAGAGATCCGTACGGAGGGGTTCCAGGGCGATCGCGCCGCGGTCGTGGAAGACGCGAACGTCATGACGTCACGCGGGCCCGGGACGGCGATCTGTTTCGGGCTTGCGATTGTGAAAAAACTGGCGGGGGAGTCCGCCTATGAGAGTGTAAAGCGCGGGCTGCTCGCCGATTACTGCGCCTGAGCGGCGTTACGCGTCGAGGTAGGTGCAGCAGTAGTCCGTGATGCTTTTGACGCGGACCTGGAACTTGGCGTTGCCTTCGACGCTGAAACTCTCACCGCCGTGGATCGTCTGCCAAGCGCTTTCGCCCGGCAGCAGGATATCCAGCTCACCGTCGTAGATCTCCATCAGTTCCGGTTTGCCCGTGCCGAACTCGTATTCGCCCGGCAGCATGATGCCGAGGGTTAAGACGCTGCCGTCGGGCAGGGTGAGCGTACGGCTCGTGACGTTCCCTCCGAAATAGACATTTGCTTCTTTCTGAACACTGACATTTTCAAATGTAGACATGAATACTCCTTCATTTTTGCGTCATTGTAGCCAAGAATTCCTATGCAAATTCTGCGTTCACAACGTGAGGAGCCGGCGGTGGAGCTGTTCGGCCATAATGTCGTAGCTTCTTCCCGCCCCGAGCAGCCTCCCCAGCCCCTGTTCGCGGACCTTTGACAGCTGATTGCCGTCGCACCGGATCAGGCTCTCGAGCGTCGCGGCGATGGCGGCAGCGTCAAAGGCGCAGAAGAAGGCTTCGTCCCCGTCGCGCAGCCGGTCGCGGTTCTTGGGCGTGTCGGTGAGCAGGGCCGGGACGCCCGCGGCGTAGTAATCCATCACCTTGGCCGGGAGAGTCATGGCGAAGATGGGCAGTGCGGGCATCAGGGCCAGGCCGACGTCACAGTCTCGGATTTGCCGTCCCAGCTCCGTGAGGTTGGAGGCCTGCAGGATCCGGATGCGCCCGGAGAGCTGTGGATAGCCTTTGAGGATTGTTTTGAGGTAGGTCGGGTCGAAGGTGGAGATATCCAGTCTCCACTCGAGGCGGGTGAGCGTGGCGAAAGCGTCGAGCAGCGTTTCGAAACGGCGGAGCGGGTCGAGGGAGCCGACGTAGATGAAGCGGCGCGGCGTCGTGAAATCGCTTTTCGGTGCCGAGACGTGCGCCGGGTCGATCCCGGCGGGCAGGGGGAGCGTCGGCAGGCCGAGGCCGGGATAGAGCCCCGCGGCCAGCATGGCAGATGACGGGAGGAAGAGGTCGCACGCTTCGATGAGTTTCCGTTCCCGGCCGCGCTTGTACTTCAGGGCCAGTGCGGGGAAAAAGGCACGTTTGTATTTGGCCATCATCGCAGCGTAGGCCGTTTCGGTCTTGGGGAAGGAGAGGCGGAAACCGACCCTGTAGCCGTAGCGGACGCGGTGGGCGAGCACCGTGCGCAGAATATCGAAGCGGTTACGCACGAGGATGAAATCAAAGCTGCCGAGGTCGACTCCCTCTTTGTCGAGGTAGCCGACAATGTTCTGCAGTTCGCCCTCGGGAACGATGCAGTCGTCGCCTTTGTACTGGAAGCTGTCCTTGTATCGCGTGTAGTAGACGATCGTGACCTGCAGGTGTTTTTTGAGGTAGTGCCCGAACAGCGGGGCGATGGTACCGTGGTCGGCGTACTCCTGCTGGTCCGTGATGTAGAGCAGCTTTTTCATGTCCGGTCTCCTTCGGTAAGTTCCGCGTCGAAGCGGGCGTGGTCGAAGCGGCGGCCGAGGTAGGCGCAGACCGTCTCCACGTCGCGCCGGGCGTTGCCCAGGCAGCTCGTCGCCCCCGGCGAAGGCGTCATGTTGAAGACGATCCCCTCCCCGGTATCGATGCTCTCCTCGCCCAATAGCAGTTTGCGCTGCTTTTTATCGAGCACCTGGGGGCGGACCCCGCCGAAGCCGGAGGCGTACTCGATGTCGGAGAGCTGCAGCGAGGGGACGATCTTGCGCGCATCCTTCACAAAGAGGCGTTTGTTCAGCCACGGCACTTCGAAGAGGAAGTTGCGCAGAACGTAGTTGCGGATGTCCGGGTCTTTGAGCAGATCGTAGAAGATGCTCGCGATATTGTGGTCGAAGCGGAGGGTACGGAGAAAATCGAGATACGTTCCCCGCTTGTAGCGTTCCAGTTTGGGCAGCATCAGGGCGGTGGGGCCGAAACGGGTGAGGCCGCCCAGCAGCAGGTCCGGGTCGCCGTGCAGGGCGGCAAAGGGCAGTTTGGGGTTCTGCACCATGTAGACCTTGCCGTTCAGGATATGCCTGGTCGAACGGTAGAAGCTGCCGGCCATCGGCAGAATGCCGAAATCGAGCCCGTACCCCATGCGGTGGGCAAGAAAGAGGCTGTGGGCACCGGCGTCGACGACGACGAAGCGGGCGTAGTAGGTGCGGCTGCCGGTATGGACCTCGTACAGCTCTCCGCGTTTGTCGATCTTCATGACGTGCTGGTTGAAAAAAACGTCGGTGTGTTTACTGCTGCTCTGCATGGCATTCTCGACGAAGGAGTCGCTGAGGCGTTTGAAGTCGACGGTGGTGTACTCTCCCTGTACGCCGACACCGACGATGGGTTCGAGGCGCTCCTTGCCGTCGGCGTCGTACACGACGGCGGGTTCGATCCGTTTGAGCGTTTCACGGTCAAAGATACGCAGGTAGGGGTAGAGGGTACTGAACTCCTCGTGGCGCTTCGTCATAAAGTTGACTTCATCGTACCCGACGCCCAGGGCCATCTTCTGGTGGGCATGGATGATGTTGTTCTCGTAGCCGTGCTGCAGGCAGTACTTCTCGACCATCTTGGCGGTCCGTTTGACCTTGGCCGCTTTCTCCAGCGTGTAGTTCGTCTCGATGTCGCCGCAGTGCAGGGTCTGGGAGTTGGAAGTGGCGCTGGAATTGAGCGTGGCGAGCGCGCCGTATTTTTCCAGGAGGCAGAGGGTCCCCAGGTCGGTATAACGCTCCAGGGCATAGAGCAGCGCCGCACCGGAGATACCGCCGCCGATAATAAGGACGTCGTAGGTTGAGGGGTTCACGTTGTCACTCCGCTCTGACCCTTAGGGGTCGTGGTGCTTCAAGTATAACGCAAAAAAATACCTCGTGCGGTAACGGGGATGCCTATTTCTTTTCGGGAAAGTGTTCCCAGGGGGCCTGCCATGTCTGCAGCAGATCGGTAAATGCCGGTGACAGAAAACGCTCCCCTTCGTCGGGGGGAAGGGTGAAACTGAAAAGCTCGCCGTTGTAGGTGAAGCGCAGGGCGTAGGCGTGCAGATAGCCGCGCGCCTCTTTGTCCGCTTCTGTCTTGTCGGCGTATCGGATGTCCCCGGCGATGGGGGAGCCCAGGCTTTTCAGTGCCACGCGGATCTGGTGGGTCTTGCCGGTGTAGGGTTTGACGAGGAAGGCGCGCTCCCCCTCGTGCAGGGGGGCGGAGATGAAGCGGGTCACCGCCGGGTTCTCCATCGTCTTGAGCAGCTTCCAGTCGCCGCGGCGCGCTTTGGCCATGTCGCCCTTGATCCACCCCTGCTTCTTTTTCGGTTTGCGCAGGCTGAGCGCGAGGTAGTACTTCTCGACAGAGCGGGTTTCGAACAGTGCCGTAAAGGCGGCAGCCGCTTCGCTGCTCTTGGCGAGGATGACAAGCCCGGAGGTCATCTTGTCGAGGCGGTGGACGGGGTAGAGGGGGCATCCGGTGAGCTCGGCAGCCTGCACGACGAACCCGGCCCCGGATTCGCTGTGAAAGCTCATCCCGGCGGGTTTGGCGACGACGGCAAAATCATGGTGGTCAAAAACAAGGATCATGCGTGGCATTATACTACCGGCGGCGTCGGCGCTGGGTATAGAAGATAAGGATGACGAGCAGGCCGGTGAGTACCAGAACGGCATTGGGGCTGACATAGATCAGCCAGCCGAAAAGGAGATAGACCAGGCCGAGCAGCAGGGTCGCGGCAAGCAGGAAAACCAGCGCATAAAACATCCAGGCGGCCCGGCCGAAGCGCCGACCCTGCCGCAGTAGAAAGTCTCTGAAAGTGTCCATCGTCCTCCCTTTGCCGCGTACGGGAACTCTCATCATAGCATGTTGCGCTAACCTGGCGGGCACAGCCGCATTTTATCCCCCGGACCCTATAATCGTTTTTTGATTTATAGGGCACCTTATGAGATCCGTACAGGGTTTTGGAGGTGCCCTTATGCACGAGGAACCCCATGAGCAAATACCCCTTTACCCATCTGCACCTGCACACCGAATACTCCCTGCTCGACGGCGCGAACAAGATCAGCAACCTTGTCAAACGCGTCAAGGAGCTGGGGATGACTTCGGTCGCGATGACGGACCACGGAAACATGTTCGGCGCCATCGATTTCTGGCACCAGATGAAAGGGGAGGGGATCAAGCCCATTATCGGGATGGAAGGCTATATCCACAACGGCGAGACCCTGGATGACAAGAGCACCCGCCAGCGTTTCCACATCTGCCTCTACGCGAAAAACCAGAAGGGGTACGAGAACCTGATGTACCTCTCTTCCATGGCCTATATCCACGGCTTCTACTACTTCCCACGCATCACCAAAAAGGAGCTGCGCGAGCACAGCGAGGGACTTATCTGTACCTCCGCCTGTCTGCAGGGCGAGGTGAGCTGGCACCTCAACACCAACAGCGAACGCAACGTCAAGTTCGGCGCCGGCGGTTACGACGAGGCGAAGCGGGTGGCGCTGGAGTACAAGGAGATCTTTGGGGATGACTTCTACCTGGAGCTGATGCGCCACGGCATCGCCGACCAGCTCTTCATCGACGAACCGCTGCTGAAACTCTCGCAGGAAACGGGGATCAAGCTCGTCGCCACGAACGACACACACTACACCTTCCCCGACGACGCCCAGTACCACGAGGCGTTCATGTGTATCGGGATGAATAAACTCTACGACGACCCCAACCGCCTGCGCCACTCGGTGCATGAATTCTACGTCAAGAGCCCGGAACAGATGGAGCGGCTCTACGCGGACGTCCCCGAAGCATTGGAGGCGACCCAGGAGATCGTCGACAAGTGCCAGCTCGAACTCGAACTCGGCAACCCGACGCCGCCGAACTTCAAGTTTACCCGCGAGTACGCCGCCAAAGAGGGGCTCGACATCGATCACACCGACGATGCGCCGCTGGGGCCGGACGCGACGGCCGAGGATAAGAAAAAATGGATGGGCGCCGCCGACAAGAACGACGCGGAGTTCTTCATCCACCGCTGCCGCCTGGGGCTGGAAGAGCGCCTCAAACACGTGCCGCCGGAGCGCCACGAGGAGTACCGGGAACGCCTTGAGTACGAGATGGACGTCATCAACTCCATGAAGTTCCCCGGCTACATGCTCATCGTCTGGGACTTCGTCGCCGAAGCCAAGCGGATGGGTGTCGCCGTCGGCCCGGGCCGCGGTTCCGCGGCGGGGAGCCTCGTCGCCTACGCGCTGGAGATCACCGACATCGACCCGATGAAGTACGACCTGCTGTTCGAGCGTTTCCTGAACCCGGAACGCGTCTCCATGCCAGATATCGATATGGACTTCATGCAGGCGCGCCGCGGCGAGGTCATCGACTACGTCGTGCGCAAGTACGGCCGCAACCAGGTGGCGCAGATCATCACCTTCGGTTCCCTGCTGGCCAAGGGGGTCATCCGCGACGTCTCCCGCGTCCTCGATATGCCGCTCTCTCAGGCGGACAAGATGGCGAAGCTCATCCCCGAAGAACTGGGCATCACCCTTAACGGCAAGAAGAAGGGCGACGACTTCAAACCGGGCGCTTTCCAGAAAGAGCCGAAGATCAAGGAGCTGATCGACACGGACCCGCAGGCGAAGCGCGTCTGGGAGTTCAGCCTCAAGCTCGAAGGGCTCAAGCGCAATGCCGGGATGCACGCGGCGGGGGTCGTCATCAGCAATGAAGAGCTCTGGAAGAAGACCCCCATCTACAAGCCGCCGGGGGAGGAGACCTTCGTCACCCAGTATTCGCTCAACTACCTCGAAGACGTCGACCTGATCAAGTTCGACTTCCTCGGCCTCAAGACCCTCGACGTCATCGACAACGCCATCAAGCTCGTCAAGGCGCGCTATGACAGGGTGATCGACTGGAACACGATCGACGTGGACGACCCCGAGGTCTACAAGGTGATCCAGAGCGGGGCGACGGTCGGGATGTTCCAGATCGAATCGAGCGGGATGCAGGACCTGAACAAACGCCTCAAACCCTCCAACTTCGAAGACCTCATTGCGGTCCTGGCACTCTACCGCCCGGGACCGATGGAGTCGGGGATGCTTGACGACTTTATCGAGCGCAAGCATGGGCGCAAGAAGATCTTCTACCCCTTCGAAGAGGTCAGCTTCGACATGCTCAAAGACACCCTGGAACCGACTTACGGGATGATCGTCTACCAGGAGCAGGTCATGCAGATCGTCCAGACCGTCGGCGGCTTCAGCCTGGGCGGGGCGGATATCGTCCGCCGTGCGATGGGTAAGAAGAAAGCGGACCTGATGGAGAAGTACAACCGCGAGTTCTCCGAAGGGGCGGCGAAACAGGGGCTGGACTACAAGAAAGCCTCCGCGCTCTTCGACCTGATCGAGAAGTTCGCCGGCTACGGGTTCAACAAGTCCCACTCGGCGGCGTATGCGATGGTCACCTTCCAGACGGCGTGGCTCAAGACCTACTACCCGCAGGAGTTCATGGCGGCACTCCTGACGTCGGAAAAGGACAACACCGACAAGGTCGTCAAGTACATCGATGAGGTCAAGCGGATGGGCATCGAACTGAGCCCGCCGGATATCAACGATTCGCAGCTCGAGTTCAGTGCCACCCGCAAAGATGGCCAGGACCACATTCTCTTCGGGCTCGGCGCCATCAAGGGGGTCGGGACCTCCGCGGTCAAATCGATCCTCGAGGTGCGCAAGGACGGCGAGTTCACGGACCTGCAGGACTTTGTCAACCGCATCGACCCGCAGAAGGTGAACAAGAAAGTGCTCGAATCCGTCGCCAAGGCGGGGGGCTTCGACCGCTACCAGTATTCGCGCCGCGCACTGCTTGAGCAGATGGAGACGGTGATCGAAACGGCCAAGGACTCCATGCAGGCGCGCAAGAACGCCGCGGGCAGCCTCTTCGGCGACGATGCCGACATCACCACGGTACAGCTCAAACTCGAAAACGCGCCGGAATTCGGGCTCAAGCAGATCCTCGAGTTCGAGAAGGAGACCCTGGGCTTCTACGTCTCCGGCCACCCCCTCGATGATTACCGCGAGGAGCTCGACCAGCTCGAATACACCCTCTCGTCCGACCTGGAGAACATCGCCGACGGCTCCTATGCCATCTTTATCGGGAAGGTCGAGGAGATCACGAAGAAGATCTCCAAGAAAGGCAACCAGTTCGGCATCGTCAACGTCATGGACTTCCACGGCAACCTCGAGGTGATGCTCTTCAGCGACAAGCTCGAGGAGCTAGAGGCGATGAACCTCGACGAGCCTATTGCCTTCAAGGTCAAGGTAACCCATACGGAGATGTTCACCCGTACGAGCGTCACGAAGATCATGACCCTCAAAGAGGTGAAAAAAGAGAGCAAGAAGGTCAGTACGAAGATCGTGGAAAAACCGCAGGAGCCGCTGACCCTGCGCCTGCACCTGGACAACGGTGTCGAGCGCCTCGAAGAACTCTACCGCCTGGTGCGCCGCCACCCGGGTACGCGCCCGCTGAAGCTCAACATCGTCTCCAAGCTCCAGAACGTCGTCATCGACTCGGCCATCCGCGTCAACAACTCCATTATGGAGGAGCTGGCCACTCTCTCGGACGTCGACGTCGCATAACGCTGCTGCCGGAGGGGACTTCTACTCCGGATAGATCATCTTCTTCGTCACGCCGCCGTCGATGACGAAATTCTGGCCCGTGATGAAGCGGGCCGCCTCGCTTGTCAGATACCAGACCATCTCCGCAATATCCTCCACCGATCCGACCCGTCCGGCAGGATGGAAGGCGTGGTCTTCTTTACGCAGGGCATCGGGCGCGGCGTGTTCGATCCAGCCGGGGCTGACGGCGTTGACGCGGACGGGCGCGAGGCTCATGGCCAGGGCGTGGGTGAGGCTCAGCAGCCCCCCTTTGCTCGCGCTGTAGGCCTCGGTATGCGGTTCGCTCATCAGGGCCCGGGTCGAGGCGATATTGACAATGCTGCCGCCGCTCGCAGCCAACAGCGGCGCCGCGGCACGGCTGAGGAGGAAGGGAGCGGTCAGGTTGACGTCGATGACCCGTTTCCACTCCGCTACAGAGAGGGTAAGCGGGTCACCGTTGGCACTCGTCGCGGCGTTATTGACGAGGGCGTCGAGCTGCGGCAGCGACGCTACCGCCTCCACAATGCTTTCGGGGTCGGCGAGGTCGCAGACGAGCGGTTCGAATCCCCCTTTGAGGGCGGCGGCAGCGAGACGGTCGCTCTGGATGTCGAGGCCGTAGACGTTCCAGCCGCGGTCGGCGAAGAGGGTGGCCGTCCCCAGCCCGATCCCCTGCGCGGCGCCGGTAATGAGGAGCGTTTTCACCGTTCGAACTTTCGGAAGAGTTTGGCGACGGAGGCGAAGTCCTCGCCACTGAACCCTTCGGCGAAGGTACGCGCGTAGAGCTCTTTGACCATACCGGCCGTGTACAGCGGCTGCTCAAGCCCGTAGGCGAGGTCCTGCAGGCAGTGCAGGTCCTTGTAGATCAGGGCGTTGGAGAAGTGGGGCGTGTAGTCGTCGTCAAGCAGTTTCTGGCGCTTGGCGTCGAGCACGAGGGATTTGCCGCCGCCGACGGAGAGGATATCGAGAAGCGTTCCACGTTCGATCCCGGCCGCTTCGCCTATTCCGACCGTTTCGGCCAGAACAGCCATGATGCCGCCCAGGGCAAGGTTGTTAACGAGCTTCATCTTTGTCGCACGTCCCGATTCGCGCAGGTAGAAAAGGTGCGCGCCGATGGCTTCGAGGATGTCTCTGGAGCGCTCGAATACCTCCTCCTCCCCGCTGGCCAGGACGGTCAGTGCCCCGTTGGCAGCCGGGACGACGCTGCCGAGGACCGGACACTCCAGGTAGGAGGCCCCCGCAAGGCGGCAGCGCTCGTGGAAACCGGCGACGGCGTCGAAATGGTTGGTGGTCAGGTCGATGACGGTCTTGCCGGAGACGTTGGCGCCGAGCAGGCCGTTCTCTCCGGCGAAAACGACATCGACCGCGGCACTGTCAAAGAGGCAGAGCAGTACGACGTCGCACTTCTCGATAACGTCGCGCGGGTGGTCGCAAAGTTCGGCATCCAGCCCCTCCGCCCGCTGCGGCGTGCGGTTATAGACGCTCAGCGTATGCCCGCATGCCAGCAGTCTTTCGGCGACGGCGCGGCCGAGGTGTCCGAGCCCGATAAATCCCAGATGCATGGTGACTCCTTGTATTGCATTGCCGTTATTATGCCAAAGCGCCGGGGGAATGGGTAAACGGCCGACGGGCACGGATTTTGCATGCCCTCCGGCAACTACACTCCCGGAGCCGAAAAATGGACACTCTCAAGATCGTATGCCCCCACTGCAAAGTCGTCAATAACGTTGTCAACGAAGTCGAAAAGAAAGAGGTGCTCTGCAGCAGCTGCGGCGAACCCCTTACCGATACGACTCCTGTCGCCTGCGATGCGGAGACGTTCAAGCTCCACCTTGCCGAAAACGACATTCCCGTCATCGTCGATTTCTACTCCCCCGACTGCGGTCCCTGCATGGAGATGGCCCCCGATTTTGAAAAGGCGGCGGCTTCGTGCGCCCTCGAAGTACGCTTTTTGAAGGTCAATACCCTCAATGACGCCCCGCTGGCCCTGCAGTACGGTGTGAACGAGTTGCCTACGACCATTGCGTTTAGCCGTGGAATGGAGATGAACCGTTTCACGAGCAAGCTCTCCAAAGACCAGCTCAGCATGTGGGCCGAGAGCCTGATCCAGATGACGCTGTAAAGGGCTAAATGATCACCTACATACATGCTCTTTTTAAGACCAATTGATATAAATTGTTAAAAGATGTAACAATATGTCATTGATTGGCATTCATGCATGCTCAAAGGGGATAAAATGAAGTGGTTTATTTTAGGTGTTCTGTTCGAGCTGGTAATGGCAGCTTCCCTGTCGGCAAATCCTCTGGATTACAATGCCAGTGATACGAGTGACTTTCAAAAAGCCCTCAAAACACAAGGGTATCCCAAGGCCCTCTTCGAGGAACTGAAGGCGACCGGGAACCTCGTCTGTACCGATGTTTACGAATCGAATGTGTCGTTGAAGTCGTCATGCCTTAATAAGGTGTCGTTCCTCAGACTGTTCGTGCCGGTGGACGATCTAAACCGGCTCGGTGAAGAGAGGCCCTTGATCGAAGCTTACTTCGACAAGGCGTGCGGCACCGCATGTTTCGACTGGAAAAGCACAGATGATAAAACGGGACAGCTGCAGAGCAAAAGCCCAGCCAAGATCACCTCGTATGCCGCTTATGCCGCCAGGCAGGACGGGAACATAAAACGTCTTGAAGCTGCAAAGCAAACACCTGCGGATTATCATCAGTTTTGCGACATGGACGAAGCGCTTGCAGTTGTGAGTCGATTACGGACAAAGCAGAAAACCTCGATGTTCAACCGCATCCTATCGGATGACGAACAGTGGCAGCTCTATAAAAACGAAAGTTGTCTGCGCCGTATTGCGACAGAGATCTTCACTGCTTATTCCGAACGTACGTCAAACCTTGACAAGGATGTGTTCTCCAAAGAGGAGACTGTAAAACAGCGTGAAAAGCTTGAACAGGAAAAAGTAGAGCTTCGCCGGCTGTCCGATGCCAATATTTCCATCCGCCTTCCAAAAGACGAGCGTTTCTTCCAGGATATTTATGATTACAACAACTGGTTTGTCAAAATATACGCCGGGTACGAGTTCCTGGGGACCGATAACTTACTCAAAGACGGGACGGGACGGTTCGGTCTGAGCGTCTACCGTCAGATGGAACTTGATCCCAGCGAAACGCACAGCGGGATTTGGCAGGGCTTTTCCATCACGAGGCTACATGTCTTTTTTGACCTAGCCGTTTCGGGACTGGTCGTGAATGATGAGAAGCAGGAAAACACAGGGGATGTCAACGTGACAGAAGTGGCCCGTACGGGGGTAGGTAGAATCGGTGCATATTGGCCCTTCTTTCGTAACGATGAGGCGATCGATGGGGCGCGTTTTTATTATGACATCGGCATTGTTGGAACCTATGGGCTAATGAGCATCGAGGATTCGGGGGAGAGTTATTTTAGCAGCGAGGCGGACGGTTCGCGCTTGACACCCATGTGGTCGTGGGGGGTACGGATCTCCAGCAGTCCGGAAATGTATGCGGAGTACAAATGGGGAGAAATAGGTGATTATAAAGTCAGTGTGCTCCGGGGACAATTCCCTACATACACATTTTCAAAAAACGCCAGCCTTGTGCTGGGTGCGGAGATGTACGATTTTAATGCAGATGCCAACAGTCGCGGGATAGATGACCAGGTTAAGTTTTATGCGCTTTGGCGTTATGACCTTAGCTGGATGGAGAACAATTTTCAGTAAGAAAGAACCATTGACACGGATATATAGTGTGGGATGGTTTAATAACCGTTCATGAGTGAGTGGACGAGGCAGAGCTTGATAGAGTAAGGCTGAGAACGGTTTCTAAGTATGATCCCTTGGACTGGACGCTATAATGTTTGGGAATTCAAAATGGAATAATTTATGACTCGAGAAGATTTCAACGACGGACTTTTGGGCTTTCTAGATGCGTCGCCGACGCCGTTTCACGCGGTAAGCAACGTCACGGGAATGCTGGAGAATGCCGGGTTTACCTACCTGGACGAACGCGGCGAATGGTCGCTGGAGGCGGGCAAGCGCTATTACACGACCCGCAACGCCTCTTCAGTGATCGCTTTCACCTATACGGGGGAGAGCGACTACGTCATGTTCGGGGCGCACACCGATTCGCCCAACCTCAAACTGAAGCCGTCACCGGTCCTCAAAGGCAGCGGCACCGTACGCCTGGGCGTGGAGCCCTACGGCGGGCTGCTTATGAACCCCTGGTTCGACCGGGACCTCGGCATTGCCGGTCGGGTCGCCTACAAGACGGCATCGGGGGAGATCAAAGAGGCGAACATAGACACGGGAGATGCGGTAGCGGTGATCCCGTCGCTGGCGATCCACCTCGACCGCGAGGCGAACCAGAGCCGTTCCGTTAATCCCCAGACGGACCTGCCCGCACTCATCGGCTGCGACGAAAGTTTCGACTTTGAAGCGTGGGTAGGCAAGCAGCTTGTTGCGGCAGGGGTGGCCGATTTCGAGCGGCTGCTGTCGCACGAACTGAGCCTCTATGATACGCAGAAGGCTTCCTACGTCGGTGTGGCCAAGGAGTTTATCGCCTCGGCGCGCCTGGACAACCTGCTGAGCTGCTACGTGGCGCTGCTCGCCATCTGCAGCGTCGGCAATGACCGCCCCTACCTGATGATCCTTTCCGACCACGAAGAGGTCGGCAGCGAGAGCACCAGCGGGGCGGCGGGACCTTTCCTGGAAAATACGATGCAGCGCATGACGGGGAGCTACGAAGCCTTCGTGCAGCTCTGCCAGCGCTCGCTGATGGTCTCGTGTGACAATGCCCATGCGCAGCACCCCAACTACGCCCACAAGCACGACCCGGAGCACGCCCCCTATATCAACAAGGGACTGGTGCTGAAACTCAACGCCAACCAGCGCTATGCGTCGAACTCCCGCACCGTTTCACGGTTCGTACTCGCTTCGGAGCGCGCCGGACACCCGCTGCAGGAGTTCGTCACCCGCAGCGACATGGGGTGCGGCTCCACCATCGGCCCCATCACCGCGACGCGGCTGGGCATCGAGACCCTCGACGTCGGGCTGCCTACTTTCGCCATGCACTCCATCCGTGAACTGGCCGGTACGAAGGACGCTTTCGAACTCTACGAGATGCTGCTGGCGCTTTGAAGCGTCAATGCCAAAGAAAGGGTGAGGGTACTTTCACTGAAGTAAGTGGTGAAAGTATGTGCGGTTAGACTATCCGGACTGTGCCCGGATATCGTTGAATGATTTAGGCCAATGCCTCTTCGATCTGCGCCAGGGCGAGTTTCTTGCCGTTTTCTTCCTCTTCCGCACTCCACCAGTATTCGATGATCTGCTGTTCGATAGAACCCAGCAGGTCCATCGGCAGGTTGGCGAAGACCTCGAAGGAGCTGATATCATCACGGCTTACCCCTTTGGATTTCGCCAGCGTGTCGATAAGCTCGCGGATCGATTTTTCGATGTCGGTGGGTTCGGGCAGCGGCATCTCATCGGTGGGTTCCTGAATGACCCGGGCATAGTCGATCCAGGTTTTGATCTCGCCTTCGAGGTAGTCGTACCCCTGGATCTGGTAGCACAGCACCCGGTTGTCGCCGTAGAGGATTTCGTCGCTGTCGTCGAGGACATCCGAGGTTTTGGCGACACCGTCGTGCAGGTAGACTTCGATACGCTCGTTCTCGTGCAGGGTCGAAGCGGTTTCAAAAGCGTTGCGCGCGTGTTTAAGCAGTTCTTCTTTGAGGGTTTCTTTATCCATAGGTAACCTTTCTGTTCAATTCAATTCATGTAGGGGATATCGAGGACGGCGTCGCGGTCTTCGGCGTCGTACTCGAAGGTTTCGATCCGTGTAATGTTCGCGATCTTGCCGGTGATGGCCAGGCGCTGCAGCGGATGCAGTTTCCGGGATTCGACGCTCTCTCCGATGGCGTCGCAGTAGTGGTTCGTAATGATGGGGTGCCACTGCCCGTGGTGTGCCGCAACCGCTTCGGCGAACGTTTTGAGCCTTTCGAGCTCCATCGTATCGAGGCGCGGGAGCTTGCGGACGAGGTTGCGGACGAACTGTTTCGTGAAGAAGGGCTCCCCAAGTTCCAGGAGCCGGGAAGCGGCGTCGATGCTCGCTTCGTTCTCGCTGTAGCTGTAGGCATAGCGGAAGTGTTCACACACCCACTCAATGTAGCGGGGGTAGTGTTCGAGCACCATGACAAGCTCTTTGAGGTCCTGGTCGATCAGGACCTGGAAAAGGCTGACGGTATTCTTGCTGATACGCCGCCAGTGGGGTTCTTCGGGCTGGAAATTGTCCTTGTCCAGGATGATCCGGTAGCGGTCGATCTGCGCACCGGCGGCTGTCAGCCGCCCTTTTTCACTGTACCCAGAGGTCTCATCAGGCACGCGGGCCTTACTGGCCTTGCTGTACTCCGGCATCCCTTACATTGCCTTTTTCTGCACGCTATCCGTGCGGGCATTGTGGAAGTCCCAGAGCTGTTTGTAGTGTGAATCGAGCTGCGAGAGCACGCCGTCAACGGCGATCAGGTCCTTGAACTTGCCGAAGCGTTCGTTGGGGAAGCGGTCGTACCACTCCTGCATCTCCGCCTTGAGCGCATTGCGCTTGGCGACAGTCTGTGCGATCAGGCCGCGGATCTCATGCATCTCTTTGGTGATAATCTCAGTCATGGCTGCATCCGCATCCGCACGTTCCCGATGCCGTGCCCGGGTCAAGGTAGGTCTGTGCATTCGCAGCGTCGACCTTGACGAAGTTTTCTTTGTCCAGCCCCTCGATGATGCTCATGAGCGACATCGGCTCTTTACCGAGGTAGTAGACGTTGACCCCCTCGCGGTTCAGGATCCCGAATGGACCGTCCCCCATAAAAGAGTAGACAACAGAAGTGACGGAATGGTCTGCAAGCAGGTTGGCAGTCATGATGCCGTCTCCTTTGCCCTCGTTCGGAATGAAGTGAAACGCCTTTTCATCATTATTATATAGGGCGAATGCCTGAACATTTCCAAAAAGTGTCGATGACTTGGCATCCATCTGTGCCTTGTCCACCGGTATAGCGATCATGTCGCCTCCTTAGATGATTTTTGCTTATGTTTGCAAAAAGTGTTCCACTGTCTGGAACGTTCTTTGCACAAGGCCGGGTATGAAAAAGTATGCACTCGATTATTTCGGTTTTTCCAACGAGGAGGGGGACGGTTGCGTCGCCCAGTTCGTCGATTTCCCGGAGATCAAAGGGATCGGCGACTCCTTCGAGGAGGCCGAAGAGGATGCGTATGAACGGCTCGAAGCCTATTTTCAAAATCAGGAGGAGCAGAAAATGACTACATTCGAAGCGGGCGTGAGCGCCTACGAGGCCAAACAGTATAAAGAGGCCTACGACCTCTTTGTCGATTCGGCGGCAAAGGCGGATGCCAACGCCATGGTGAACCTGGGGGTCATGGCGATGCAGGGTAAAGGGTGCGGCCGCGACATCGAAGCGGCAAAAACGTGGTTTGCCAAAGCGGCGGAGCGCGGCAATATGCATGCGATGATGAGCCTGGCGCAGATCCATGAGAAAGGGATCGACGGTACGCCCGATGCCAAAGGGGCGCTGCAGTACTACAGAGCCGCCGCCGATATCGGCCATGTCGACGCCCAGTTCAAAGCGGGCATGCTCCTCAAAGAAGAGGGGCAGAAGGCCGAAGCGATGCGCTACCTGATTACCGCCGCGCACAATAACAATGTACGGGCACAGGAAGTCGTCACCTATGTCAGCAACAAAGAGCTGGCGACCCTGCGCAACGAACCGTTCCGCAGCCTGCCGGTGGAAAAGCAGATCACGCTGGTGATGCAGGTGATCGACCAGAAGATCCGCCCGACCCTCGAAGCCGACAGCGGCGGGATCGAGCTGCTCAATTACCTTCCGGGCGAGACCCCGCAGATCTGGTTGAACTACCTTGGTGCCTGTTCGGGCTGTCACCTCGGTTCAACGTCGACAGCGGATATGCTGCTCGACGCTTTCGAGGAGCTGATCGACAAAAATGTCGTCCTTTACCTGATGTAAGGGGAAGAGGATGAACAAGATCGCCGCAGTCGTTACCGAGATCGAACAGACGGACATCGTCACCTATATCACCCTGCAGTGCAATGACACGCAGGTCCGTCTAATCAAAACAAAGACACCGCTTTGGGCCGGGGTGGGTGAAAAGGTCCTCTTCAGTTTCCAGGAGGCTTCGGTCTGTATCAGCAAGGAGTGTCCGGGCAAGGTCTCCATTGAAAACCGCATTCCGGGTACGCTCCTGAAGATCCGCAGCAAAGACTCGCTCTGCGAACTGACCTTCGAGAGCGATATCGGGACGGTGGTTTCGCTGATCACGGAAAACGCATGCCGGGAGCTCGGCCTCGAAGTGGGGTGCAGGGCGACGATGCTGCTGCGCGGCGTGGATATCCACCTGGAGCCCGATGTGGTCCCGATGACAGTGGAGAGTTTCAAGAAGCGTTCGGGAACGAAAGTTGCAAACTGATAAGCATACTTTTTACAGGAGAAACAAATGGCAGTAATGATTACGGATGAGTGCATCAACTGTGACGCATGTGCACCGGAGTGTCCGGTCGCGGCAATTCTGAGCAACGGTGACGAAAAGAACCCTTATGACGACGAGCGCTTCTATGTGAAGCCGGAGACCTGTGTCGAGTGTGTCGGTCATGCGGATACACCGCGTTGTGCGGAAGCGTGCCCGACTGAGGGTTCCATCGTATGGGATATGCCGTTCACGGTTGACTTCGAAGAGTACTACGCCAAAGGAAACGAAGACGGTACCTACAAGATCCGCGAACACAAGAAAAAAGGCCTGATGCTTCCATCCGTCAAGGAGCAGAAGTTCATGGACGAGATCGGTATGGATGCACGCGAAGCCCATGCCAACGTCGCCGATTCATTTTAATTTGTACGTGTCAGGAGCAAAGCCCCTGACACTACGCTAACGCTGAGTTTACTTCAGCAGTAGGCTCACGTGCCCTTGGCACGTATTGGCTTTCATGTGTCAAGCACCTTTTCGGCGGGAGAGGGTATTTGACACATGAAAGACTACGGTGAAGCGAGAAGCTTCCAGTCGTATCATACACAAAAGGTAGTCATCATGAGAATTGCATTTGCTTCATCAACGGGCGAGAAGATCGATCAGCACTTCGGCTGGTCCAAGACTTTCCATCTTTACGAAATCGATAAAGAGAGCGCGACGCTGCTCAAAGTCATCGACAGTTCTGATGAGCCTGAAGAGGAAGTGGCGAAGCTCAACTATAAGATCGGGACGATCGAGGAGGCGGACATCATGTACTGCACCCAGATCGGGCCGAAGGCCTCGAAGATGGTCCAGGCCGCGGGGATCCACCCCGTCAAGGTCGCCGAAGGGGAAGACCTCAAAGGCGCGATCGACCAGATCCACGAGATGCTGAACACGCAGCCGCCGATCTGGCTGCTGCGCGCTTTCCACAAAGGTGCCCAGCGCAGCGCCTGAGGAAGTTGATTCTTCTAAAACCCCCGGGATGACGGAGGTTTCACAAGGATCAAATCCGCAACAAACCCAAAAGGAAAAATTATGGCTGTAATTATTGATGACAAATGTATCACCTGCGACGCCTGTCTGCAAGTCTGTCCGGTCAACGCTATCGTAGACGATTCGGACAACCCTACCGGTGAGAGCCGCTACTATGTCCAGCCTGAAAAGTGTGTCGAGTGCGTCGGGATCTATGATGACCCGCAATGCGCCGCGATCTGCCCGAGCATCGGTACGATCACGTGGGACATGCCGTTCACCCCGGAGTTCGAAGAGCATTTCCTGAACGAAGAGATCTACAAGCTCGGCGAAAAAAACGGCAAGCTCAAAACGCCGTCGTTCCGCAAAAAGAAATTCCGCGAGGATATCCCGGTTGAAGACCGCGGTGTCGGCAAACTTGTCGAAGAAGAGCCCGAAGAACTCAACGAGGCGGGGTAAAGGCCCTAGATGGCTGATACGGCCGCAACTATCCGCGCCTATCATCAGCGCGAAAAGCGGTACCAGGGATTACAGCTTGATTTCGACGGCACCGCCGCTCTGAAGTCGCGTATCCTCGAGACGATTGCGTCGGTCTCCAAGCGGCGCGGTCTCACTCCTAATCTCAATCACTACGGCAACGCTTCCATCTATATCGAGTTTCACGACGACTATGACCGTGACGGCGGCGAGTTCTTCACGGAACTGCTTGAGCGCCTCGGTATCGACAGATGCGAAAGCTGTTAAAGGAAAGTCCGGATGCCTTATGAACTTTAATACCGAAAGACTGCAGGAAATCGCTGCAGCACTGGACCCTTTTGAAACCGGATGCGCCGTGACCGTAGCCCTGAAGATCTCCGATGACACCTGCAAGATGAGTACGGAACAGAAGGCGCTCTTTATGGCGCTGTATGATGCACTGCCTGAAAAAAAGTGCAATCTCTTTGAAAATGACGTCACCGCACTTATCGCGGCGGGACGTTCATCACTCACCGAGGAGATCACCGCGCAGATCAAGCCCCTGCGGGAGTTTGCGATGGATAAAATCACCCGTCCCAAGATGAAAGCGTTCAAAGCCGACATACGAAAGCGATATGCTGCCTAAAAAATAACCACCCATATCGAGTAAAAAGCCGACAAAATTGTATACTATTTTCATGAAACTTCCGCAGTCAAGGCTGCGAAAAAAGGATTAACCAATGAAGAAGTGGCTTTTGTCCATGATGATGCTTCTGCCGACGCTTGCGCTGGCAGAGGATGCTCCAACGCTCGATACAGGTGATACGGCCTGGATGATGGTGTCAACCGCATTCGTACTGCTGATGACGCCGGCAGGCCTGGCGCTCTTTTACGCCGGGATGACACGTACAAAGAACGTCCTTAATACCTATGCAATGGTGATGGGTGCCTTTGTTGTTGCCTTCGTGGTCTGGGTCATTGCAGGCTACTCCATCGCCTTCGGTGCGAGCGAGAGCGCAGCACTGCAGAACGTGTTCGGCGGCTTCGGCAACGTCTTCCTTTCCGGTATCAACTGGTCTGACCTGTCCGGTTCCTACCCGACCTTCGTCTTCATCGCCTTCCAGGGTACGTTCGCAGCGATCACCGTTGCCATCGCATCCGGTTCCGCGATCGAGCGTATGAAGTTCTCCACATGGATGCTCTTCGTTGTCCTCTGGGGCCTGGTGGTTTACGCACCGATTACGCACATGGTATGGGGCGGCGACGGTGCCTACCTCTTCGATGAGGGTGCACTTGACTTCGCCGGCGGTACGGTTGTCCACATGAACGGCGGTCTGGCCGGTCTGGTCCTGGCGATCATGCTCGGTAAACGTGCAGGTTACCCGAAATCTCCGATCAAACCGGTGAGCATTATCCTCACTGCTGCCGGTGCAGCCCTGCTGTGGTTCGGCTGGTACGGCTTCAACGGCGGTTCCGCATTCGGTGCAAACGCCGTTGCAGGTCTCGCGGTTCTGACAACAACGATCGCTACGGCAGCTGCGGGTGTCACCTGGATGCTGATCGAGTGGTTCATGTTCAAGAAACCGACCCTGCTCGGTATCGCTTCCGGTATCGTTGCCGGTCTCGTCGCGATCACTCCGGCAGCCGGCTTCGTCGGCGTCGGCGGTGCCTTCATCGTCGGTATCGTCGGTGCACTCATCGGCTTCTTCGGTGTTGCTATCCTGAAAAAGAAACTGGGCTACGACGACAGCCTCGATGCATTCGGTATCCACTTCCTCGCCGGTCTGTGGGGTGCGATCGCTACGGGTATCTTCGCGCTCAATGACCAGGACCTCCTCTGGGACGGTCCGCTCAAAGCAAGCGGCGACCGTATGGGTCAGCTCTTCGTCCAGTTCGAGTCTGTCCTGATCGTTGGTCTGTGGACCCTGGTCGGTACGGTCATTGTCTACCTGATCTCCTCTGCGATCACCGGCGGTGCACGCGTTGACGAAGAGACGGAAACAATGGGTCTGGATGAGTCCATCCACGGCGAACGCGGATTCAACCTCTAATTGAACGGCTCGGGGGCTTCGGCTTCCGAACAGTGTTACAATACAAAGCACAAAAAGGATTGTCAGAATGAAAAAAGTAGAAGCGATCATCAAGCCGTTCAAGCTTGAGGATGTGAAAGATGCCCTGGCTGAGATCGGTATTACCGGTATGACGGTCAGCGAAGTGAAAGGGTACGGGCGCCAGAAAGGGCACAGCGAGCTCTACCGCGGTGCGGAGTACGTCGTTGACTTCCTGCCGAAAGTCAAAATGGAGATGGTCGTCGAGGCGGCATCGGTCGACCAGGTCGTCGACACGATCGTCGAAGCGGCACGCACCGGCAAGATCGGTGACGGCAAGATCTTCATCAGCGATGTCGAAAAGATTATCCGTATCCGTACCGGCGAATCCGGCTCCGAAGCGGTTTAAGCCTCTACCCGGCGGGCTCTCCCGCCTCTTTTTCTCCACCATACTTTCAAAAATACCTCCTCTTTTTTAGCCCCTTTTCACCGTAAAACCGATAGATTGTCTCCATTATATTTTGGGGGTCAGTTGTGAAATCATTAGCGGGAAAACGTGCCTTTGTCAGCGGCGCGACATCGGGAATAGGCGAGGCATGCGCACACCGCCTTGCCGAAGCGGGAGCGGACCTGGTCCTGCACGGCCGCGATCCGGCAAAGCTGGAGACGCTTAAGTCGGCACTGTCGGAATACGGCGTTGTAATCGATACCTTGTCTTTCGATGTCCGCGACCGGCAGGCAGCCGAGGCTGCCATGCACGCTTTGTTGGAGGATACCGTTATCGATATCCTGGTCAACAACGCCGGCCTGGCGCTGGGACTTTCTCCCGTCGATGCAGGAGATGTGGATCAGTGGGAAGAGATGATCGATGCGAACATCAAGGGGCTGCTCTATGTCAGCCGCGCCGTCATCCCGCAGATGCGTTCGCGCAACTGCGGTCATATCCTCAATATCGGCTCCATCGCCGGGAAGATGACCTACCCGGGCGGCAATGTCTACTGCGCGACAAAATCGGCCGTCCATGCGCTGACGGAGGCGATGAATATCGACCTGGCGGGGACGGCCGTGCGGGTCGGCAACATCGCACCGGGCGCGGTGGAAACGAACTTCTCGACGACCCGTTTTTCGGGTGACAAGGCTCAGGCCGACGCGGTCTACGAGGGGTATGAGCCGCTGTATGCCGACGATATCGCCGACCTGGCACTTTACATTCTGCAGGCACCCCAGCATGTCAATATCCAGGATGTGCTGATTATGCCGACGGCGCAGCGTAATCCATATGTGTTAAGCCGAAACGGGTAGGAGAGTGTCTATAAAGGAGGGAGAAGCAGTGATGCCCGGGGGCATCGCGATCAGACCGCGCCGAAAAGGACTCTGCCTTCGCCGTTCTGTGCGGCTTTGATATCGTCGTAGCTTTTGTCGGAGATGCGCAGTGTCGTCGCCTTGATCTCGTCGTAGACTGTATCGATCTTCTCGCCGGCATCGAGTTTTTTCAGGTCGCCTTTTGAAAGGTCGGCGTGGTCGAGGAGTTCGTTCCAGACGGAGCTCTCATCGAGAGAGAAGGCGTAGAAGGTAAACCCTTCATACTCGAACTTGCCGTCGGCATCGAGGTCGGTGACGAAGAGGAGATAGAGACCGTCGGTGGAGAGGACCTCTTTGTACTGTTCAACGAACGGTTCGAAAAAATCGAGGGTTTCGAGTTCGCAGGCGATGAAGTCGATTTTGTCGCTGTTGCTGACGAGGATAACCTGTGTCGCTGTGGCCTTCGGCGGGAGCTGTTTGTCGGCAGAGAGCACCTTGCCCGGGGTGATGACGAGGCTGCCGCGGTAGCCGTAGGCGTATTTGTCTGTTTTCTCGCTGAAAGAAGCCTGCCACTGCAGGTTGTTCCCGAAAATGAAGTCCTGTACTGTTGACATAGAGTGTCATCCTTGTGTTGTGATATTTCAAGCGGAATGCAATATGCGTTCTATTGATTTCAAAAAAGTAGGGATTGGACTTCTTAGGGGGGTGTCTTATACAAAACGCATCGGAACGATAGGGGCCGTGAATATTGTGATCCACGCTTGTGATGTTCATTTGACATCTGTAATCAACAAATAATGGTATATATTAAATAAAGTGTGCTACGCTGTCACTAGAGTGTCAATCAAAGTGATGAAAATGCTGCGCCGTATTCTCTCCGTTTTTTTACTGCTCTTTCTGACGGCCTGTTCACCGTACCACGATATCAAAAAACACAGTGCCGACGATGACGGGGAACCACTTAGCGGCAGGCGCTGGGAGTGGGTCGCGACCGAAACAGTATCGGGCAAACTCGTTTCTTTGGCGCCGGAGCGCTATACGGTCCGTTTTGACGCAGCGGGGGGGCTACAGGCCCGACTGGACTGCAACCGTGGCGGCGGTTCCTATACGATCGAGGATGACACGCTGAGGCTCGGGCAGCTGTTCGCGACAAAAATGGCATGCGGCCCGGATTCCCAGGACAGACGCTTCGTGCGCGACCTTATGCGGGTTCACTCATTTCGGCTGGAAGAGGGGAACCTTTATCTTGAACTGTCCGGTGACGGCGGAACGATGATATTCCGACCCGCCCCATGACCGGCAAAGAGGAGAACGCCCATGCACCCCGATAAAGTCAAACGCGAAACGACGAAAACACTGACCGATCTGCCCAATATCGGTCCTGCACTGGCTGCCGATCTGCGCCGCATCGGGATCAACCACCCCGAGGAGCTGAGCGGCCAGGATCCGCTGGAGCTTTACGGTATTTTGTGCGAACTGACGGGGATGAAACAGGACCCCTGTGTGCTGGATGTCTTTATGTCGATTACGGATTTTATGAACGGGGGCGAGGCAAGAGTGTGGTGGGCCTATACGCCGCAGCGCAAGGCAATGCTGAAGAATGAATGATCACTCTTCGCCGAAAATGCCGTAGGGATCGGCATTCACCAGCGAGGCCGGGTCGATCTTGATCTCGTCGACAATCAGCGTTTCGCGCTGGTGCGGCGGAAGGCGGAGCAGCAGGCGCTCTTTGGCCTGTGTCTCGTCCTTTGCATCGACGGGGTAGGTGCGTTTTTTCGTACCGTCGACGCGGACGTTTATGAGGTAACGCATCAGGTTCAGCCCGCTTCGCTTTTGTATCCGTATGTGGAGGAGATGGAGCGCAGGCGTTCAGCCGCTTTCGTGAAGGCGTCGATGACGTAGTCGATCTCTTCTTCGGTCGTGAAGCGCGACAGGCTGAGGCGGATGGCGGTGTGCGCCAGTTCCGGGTCTTCGCCGATGGCGCTCATGATCGGGTTGGCTTCGAGGGACTCGGAAGCACACGCCGAACCGGTGGAAGCGGCGATACCGGCACGGTTGAGGTCCCAGAGCATCGCTTCACCCTCGATCCCGCGCAGGGAGATAAGGACGGTGTTCGGCGTGCGGTTTTCACGCGGTCCGACAATGATGGTGTCGGGGATCTTTGCCAGGGCATCTTCGAGTTTGTCGCGCAGGCGGCGTACTTCGGTGTTCATCTTGTCGACGTGGCCTGCCGCCTGTTCCATCGCCAGACCCATACCGACGATATAGGCGACGTTGAGGGTACCGGCGCGTTTACCGCCCATCTGCTCGCCGCCGTGCAGCAGGTTGGGGAGCTGTTTGCCTTTTTTGACGTAGAGACCGCCGACCCCTTTGGGACCGTGGAACTTGTGCGCGGAGAAGGTGAGGTAGTCGACGTTGACTTTTGTCAGGTCGACCGGCAGTTTGCCGATGGCCTGGACGGCGTCGCTGTGGAAGAGGATGTCATTCTCTTTGGCGAAGGCGCTGACCTCTTCGACCGGGAAGATCATTCCTGTTTCGTTGTTGGCCCACATCATGGAGATGAGGACGGTTTTGTCAGTAACGGCCGCTTTGATCGCTTCGGCGCTGACGCCGCCGTTTTCGTCAACATCGACGTAGGTGACGTCGACCCCGTAGTCGCTCAGGAAGTGGAGGGTGTCGAGGATACACGGGTGCTCGACGGAGGTCGTGACGATGTGGTTCTTCTCCGGGTTTTTCAGGATGTGCTTGAAGTAGATCCCTTTGAGTACGGTGTTGTTGCTCTCGGTCGCACAGGAGGTGATGAGGATATCATCTTCGTCCGGTACATTCAGGGCGTCGTACATTTTTCCCATCGCTTTGTTCAGGTGGGGGCGGACTTCCATCCCGTACTGGTGCAGGGAGTTCGGGTTCCCGAAAAGCTCCTCGAAAAAGGGCTGCATTTTGACTTTGACCAGGGGGTCGATTTTGGTGGTGGCATTGTTGTCGAGATAAACGCGCATTGAATGTTCCTCGTTTTTGTTGGGTGTTAATGCCCGGTAGTTTGCAAAATCTGTTCGAGAAAAGGGTGCGAATACGTTTTTGACGTAAAAAGAGGGATTATTTTGTCACGACCGGCGTTTGCCGCTTTGATTGCGGGCAGCCCGTGTACTCTGCTATAATAAAAATAGCATGAAAACAAAAAATAATCTTTTTATTATAATATGTGAAATCATAATGATCGGTATTGTCACGGTCGTCTTCTACAAAGCCGACAAACTGCATGTGAGGATGGAGCAGGAGATCCTTGATGCGAAACAGATGCTGATGACGGCCGACGAGCTGCGTCAGACCTCGGATGACCTGACCCATTTCGCACGCGCCTATGTCGTGACGAAAGACCCGGAGTTTAAACAGCGCTACTTTACGACGCTGGATATCCGCAACGGCCAGGCCCCCAGACCGAAAGGGTACGGCAACGTCTACTGGGATCTGTCGAAAGCGGAGCGCGAGCGCAGGCATCCGCCGGGAGAGAAGAAGTCCCTGGATAGCATCATCGCGGGACTCCCCTTTACCCCGGAAGAGAAGGGCAAACTGAAAACGGCGGAAGACTATTCAAACGCGCTGGTGAACCTGGAGATCGAGGCCATCAACGCAGCGGAAGGGCGTTACAAGGATGCCGGCGGCCAGTACACCGTCCGGGCGAAACCCGACCAGCAGAAGGCCATAAGACTGCTGCACTCCAAAGCCTATTATGAGGCCAAGCAGAAAATCATGAACCCCATCGACGATTTCATGAGTCTGCTCAATGAGAGGATCGAGGGGATCTTCAAT
Source organism: Sulfurimonas sp. HSL-1656 (assembly GCF_039645585.1). Taxonomy (NCBI): domain Bacteria; kingdom Pseudomonadati; phylum Campylobacterota; class Epsilonproteobacteria; order Campylobacterales; family Sulfurimonadaceae; genus Thiomicrolovo; species Thiomicrolovo subterrani. Next base: position 1,590,664 of record NZ_CP147915.1, on the reverse strand, counting down.
GCCCTCAACAGCAAACTCGCCTTTTTTGAATTTGCGATGTTCCTCATTATTGTCGTGTACATCATTATCAATCTCATTATCTACCGCTATCTCGTCAAGCGCAACAGGCACGACCGGCAAGAACTCGAGTACCTTGTGGAGCAGCGAACGAAGAACCTTGAAGCCTCCCAGCGCAAGCTGCAGGAGGCGCAGAGCCTGGCGCACTTCGGCAGCTGGGAGTACAACCTTGAAACAAACAGTTTGAACTGGTCCGATGAAGTGTACCGGATCTTTGAAATCGACCGGGAGGATTTCGACGTCTCCTATGAGCTCTTTACCGAGTTTATACATCCTGATGACAGGGCGATGGTCGACAGGAGCTACCAAAATTCGGTCAGTTATCATACGCCCTACAGGCTCGAGCACCGGCTGCTGCTGCGCGACGGCAGGATCAAATACGTTCTGGAGAGCGGTGAGACCTTTTATGACAAGAAAGGTATGCCGGTTCGCTCCATCGGGACCATCTATGATATTACGGACCGAAAACAGTACGAACAGACCCTCAAAGAGCGGGAGGTGCTTTTAAGTGCAGTCGTGGAAGCGAGCATGGACGGGATCAGCCTGGCGGACAGGGACGGCAGGTTTATGATGGTGAATCATGCATTCGCCGAACTCGTAGGGTATACAAAAAACGAACTGCTCCAGATGAGTGTCTTCGACCTGATGGCTCCCGGTATGCAGCCGACGCTCTACTCCCAGATTATGCAGACGCATCAGAAGGGGCGCCGGGAGGTACAGCTGCAGCGTAAAGACGGCAGCCTCTTTCTGGCGGAAGTCTCCGGTTCTCCCATTCTGATCGGGGAGACCGAACAGTTCCTCGGCGTCATCCGCGACGTCACCGAATTCCGGCGGATGGAGCGGGCGCTGGAGTATTCGGCGCGGCACGATGCCCTGACCGGGCTTTATAACCGTCATGTCCTGGAAAAGCAGCTGCAGGCCGAAGTCAGCAGGGCGGAGCGTTACGACCACCCGCTGTCGCTCTTTATGCTCGATATCGACCATTTCAAAAAGATCAATGATACCTACGGGCATCATGTCGGGGACATGGCACTGCGAAAAGTGTCGGGTATGTTGAGGAAAACGATGCGCAAGAGCGATGTAACCGCCCGTTACGGCGGGGAGGAGTTCGTGATCATCCTGCCCGAGACGGCACACGACGAGGCGATGAAACTGGCCGAACGGCTCTGCAGCGAGATCGCAGGCGAACCCTATATGACGGGTGCGGAACGATCGTTTTCCCTGACGGTGAGCCTCGGGGTCGCCAGCCTGTCGGAGCATATCGATACGGCTGACAAACTGCTCGAAGCCGCCGATGCTGCCATGTATGTCGCGAAGAAGTCCGGCCGGAACCGGGTCGTCTCCTCCTAGTCTGCTTCGTTGGAAGGGGCGGTCGATTAAGCTGTCGGAGATGAACGTCTGTTCCCCTGCGGCAGGATGGTTAGGCGGGTCTATCCGGCACTGAGATGCGCGAACAGTTTCCGGTCCTCCATGATACGCCCGGCACCCAGGGCGATCTCACGGAGGGGGTCACGGCTGAGGACGGTTCTGATCCCGAGCGTGTGTTCGAGGTGCGTCCCCAGACCCGCCAGCTGTGCGCTGCCGCCGGTCATGTAGAGACCGTTGTCGCGGAGGCGGGGGGCGAAATCCTCGGGAAGGGTACGTATGAACGTTTTCACGAAGCGGCCGAGGCGGCGAATGCCGGGCTTCAGGGCTTCACGCACGTCGCCGAGCGGGACCTGCAGGGCGTGGGGAAGCGCATTGTCGCGGCTCAGGGCATAGACTTTCGCCGTGTCGGCCTGACCGGGGCGGGAGAGCTGCAGTTTCAGGGATTCGGCTTCGTGCGGTGCGATGCGTTCGCGGCGGACGTTGTCGAAATGATGGATGATGGCCTGTTCGAAATCCCAACCGGCGGAGCGTACGGAGTGCGATGCGACGATGCCGCCGCAGCAAAGCAGCGAGATCTCGGTGACACCGCTGCCGATGTCAAGCAGCAGTGCGCCCTCGGGGGAGTGGAAGTCGATACCGGCACCGACGGCTGCCGAAAAGGGGTCCTTGATCATCACGACGCTGCCCGCCCCGCCTTGGAGCCCGGCTGATCGGACGGCATCGCGTTCGTAGGCTGTGAGGTCGAAGGGGACGCTGACGGCGATCGCCGGCGCGAAGAGACCGCGTGTGCGCATCAGCATATGGATAAGATGCTTCAGAAAACTGACGGTCGCATCGAGATCGGCGACGGCACCGTGTGCAAGGGGGCGGATGACTGGGAGGTGCGGGGGCGTTTTGCCCAGCATCTGTTTGGATTCGTGCCCGATACAGACGGTTTTCCCGCTGCTTTTGTTGACCGTGATGCAGGTCGGCTCGTTGAAGATAATTCCCCGTGACGGTTCATAGACGATGGTATTGTCCGTACCGAGATCGATGGCGTAGCGCCTTCGTGCAAACATGTTCTTCCCCCCAAGGTTTGAAGACATTGTACTGCACGCCCGTAAATGCTTGGCCATGAGGTCGGAAGCGATGCGTCTAGACGGAAAATTTAGATTTTGGGAGATACTCCCGTACGGGGGAGCATTGGAAAGGATTACGCTTCGGCGCTCTCTTTTTCCTCTTTTTTGAAGGTGTAGATCGGTTCGGTCATCGGGTCGCTGACGACTCCCTCGGTGATCGTGACGCTCTCGAGGTCTTCGCGGGAAGGGCAGCTGTACTGCAGCGGCAGCATCACCTCTTCGATGATACCGCGCAGACCGCGGGCACCGACGCCTTTGTCGATCGCCTGCTGGGCGATCGCCTCAAGGGCTTTGGCCTCGAATTCAAGGGAAATGCCGTCCATCTCGAAGAGCGCCTGGAACTGCTTGATCAGGGCGTTGTCAGGTTCCTGGAGAATCTGGACCATCTGGTCTTTGGTCAGTTCGCGCAGCTGGGCGATGACCGGGATACGGCCGATGAACTCGGGGATGATACCGTAGTGGACCAGGGCGCGCTGGTCGACTTTGAAATCAGCCGCCATCTCGCTTTTCTGGACCTTTGCGAAGCCGACCTTGTTGGTGCGCTTGGTGTGCTTGTCCGGGACGAGGCCGACAAAGGCGCCCCCACAGACGAAGAGGACATGCGTGGTATCGAAAAGGACGGTCTCCGTCGTGGAGTTCTTGCGGCTCCCTTTGACCGGGACGTAGACTTCGCTGCCCTCCAGGATCTTGAGCAGACCCTGCTGGACCCCTTCACCGGAGACGTCTCTGCCCATCGTGGCGCTCTCGCTTTTGCGGGCGATCTTGTCGATCTCGTCGATGTAGATGATGCCGCGCTGGGCCGCTTCGATGTCGTAGTTGGCCGCGGCGAGGAGGCGGGAGAGGATACTCTCGACGTCTTCGCCGACGTAGCCGGCTTCGGTCAGTGCTGTCGCATCGGCGACGGCAAATGGCACGTTCATGATTTTCGCCAGGGATTTGGCGAGCAGGGTCTTACCGCTCCCTGTCGGTCCGAGCAGCATAATGTTCGATTTTTCCAGCTCGACATTATTGTAGATCGGGTTTTCGATCCGTTTGTAGTGGTTGTAAAGGGCGACGGCGAGAACCTTTTTCGCGTCCTCCTGTCCGATGATGTATTTGTCGAGGAACTCGACGATCTTCGAGGGCTTCGGCAGCTCCTGGTGCATCTTCTCCTGCTGCTCGTAACGGACCTCCTTCTGGAGGATGTTTGAACAGGTCGTGACACACTCGTTACAGATATTGGTGTTCTCGGAGGAGAACATTTTTTTCACTTCGCTCTGCTTACGCCCGCAGAACGAACATGTTTTTTCTTCTTTGGTACTCATCAGACTTCCTTTTTCGTAATAGCATTGAGGATCTGGTCCGCCAGACCGAACTTGATGGCGTCTTCGGCGACAAAATAGTTGTCGCGGTCGCTGGCTTTCTCAATGGTTTTGACCGGTGCACCGGTGGCTTCGGAGAGGATCTTGTAGAGGCGCTTTTTGAGGCTGATAATGTGGTTGGCCTGGATCTCGATATCACTGGCCTGGCCCTGTGCGCCGCCGAGCGGCTGGTGGATCATCACTTCGGCGTTGGGGAGCACGTAGCGGTGTCCCGGCTCGCCGCAGGTGAAGAGGACGGCGGCCATTGATGCGACCATGCCCAGACCGTAGGTGTAGACCGGGGCGCTGATCAGCTGCATGGTGTCCAGGATGGCGAGACCCGCCATCACCGAACCGCCCGGAGAACTGATATACATATGGATCGGCTCTTCGGAATCTTCGGCTTCGAGATAAAGCAGCTGGGAGACGATGATCCCCATCATGTGGTCGTCGATCGGTTCGGTGATCATGATGACACGGTCACCCATCAGTTTGGAAAAAAGGTCAAAATAGCGTTCGCCCCGTGGGGTTCTGTCTTTTACGGTAGGTATGTATGGCATAAGTTTCCTTTGTGTGGCTTCGCCGCGTCATCCCGCTAAGCGATCGCTCAAGATTGCGTATCGTTTGCCCCGATTGGGGCAGGTGTATTGGGTTTTAGATAAACGCCTCGGTGAAGGCTTCGAGCGACATCTTGATCAGTTCGAGATTGTGCTTCTCGACGAATTTCTTCTCTTTTTTACCGAGTTCCTGGTCGGTGATGAAGTAACCCCCTTCGAGGTCGTGCGTCAGTTCGTTGGCGACCATACGGTCGGTATCGCGGTCGAAATAGGTCCCCATGAAGAGGTACTTTTTCGTCTTGCGGTAGGTTTTGAGGACGGACGGGACGGCATAGCCGCCCATCGCTTCGGTCAGCCAGTCGACATAGTCGGCGTCGGAGATAACGAAGCTCGGGTCCGGCAGCGGGGAACCCATTGGTTTGAAGAGAATCTTCTGGGCGTCGTCGAGGGCCTCTTCGTCGACCTGGAAGTACTTCTTGTTCTCGACATCCCACTCGTAGATCTCGTAGCGGTAGTCATTGTCGAGGATGCGCGACTTGCCGATGATAAACGTATGCGGTTCGAAGGCGAGCATCTCCTGCAGCTTGGCATCGCGGTTGGTGTCGATGATGTAGCGCGGCGACATGTTCAGGATCGCCTTGTGCAGCGGCGTCGGTTCGAACTCCTTGGTGTAGATCCAGTTGGTCATCTGCTGGATGTAGTCCACGCCGCGGCGCTGCTCGAGGTGCATGGCGGCCCGGGAGTATTCGAACATCAGGCGCGGGCTCATGGCACGGCCGTTGTTCATCATCAAAATCATCGAATCCGAGTCAAAAGGCATCTGTTCGCCCTCTTTGGTCGTAATCCCTTTGAAGATTCCCAGCCCGAAGTAGGGGACGGTCGTCTGGTTGCGGATCTCTTTCTTGATCGTTTCGATCAGTTCACTGTAGTCTTTGGTCTCTGTTGTCGTCATTGTTTCACTCATTAGTGGCATCCTTTCCCGGTATAGCATTCTTGCGCAGCGTAGACTTTCCGTACGGCCGTTTCGGCGTTGAACGGATCATGCAGGTTCCTGGCAAATTCATCATAGTAGAGTGCACCATCCTTGGAGATGATGAACAGGGCCTTGGTCAGCTCCCCGTCAAGGGGCTCACCGCTGAGGCGCACACCGTACCAGTCGGCGAACTCTTCGTCGCTGTCAAGCAGGAAGCGGAACCCTTCGACTTTGGGGTCCTCGTGGGAGGTCGCGGCGACGATCAGTGACGCGGTGACATCGTCGGCTTTCGGAAGGGCCTTGCCGATGGCTTGCAGTTCGGCGATGCAGTTGTCATCTATAAAAGGGACGGTAACGATCAGATGGGTCTTACCGTCCTGTCCCCCGACACTCTGTGACGTACCGTCCGGGGCTTTGAGCGTGACCTTTTCGGAAGCGTATCCGATGTCAAGCGGCTGCTCTTCAAGACGCATAGTAGACGTGTTCAACTGTATTTGCAAGCGAAGCTCCTATGATGAAATTTTTGATGGCATTCTCCGTCGTGCGGATGACGGAGGGGAATTTGAACAGATGGATGCCGCCGTTGGTCAGTGCGCGTTTGGTGTTGTCGCAGAAACGGTCGGCCAGCAGGTAGCTGCAGCCGGCGAGCACTTCAAGCAGGGCATAGTGCTCGGTGATGTGGCGGATGTCTTTTTGACGCTCTTCGTCGCAGGTGCAGGTGGTCGAGGAGGTGTCAAAGAGACCGCACGCCGTTTTGCACCAGGGGTTCATCTCAACGCTCAGCAGTGAGATACCGACCCGGCTCTTTTCCATAACAATTTCATAAATGCCGAATTTCGGGGCGGTCGAAGGGTTATCGCGATAGAGCTCGAGCTGTTGACTGAACGGGACAGCGATCTTCATAGAGTTTCCTTTACCGTCGCCCGGAATCAGGCGTACTTGACGGCTAAAATGCAAGATGCGTTCCAGTGAAGAGCTGCCCGACTGTCGGGCGTTGGCGGAGAATGGGAGGTTTTACATGAGATACTAATTAATAATGTTGCCGTGGTCTCAAAGAGGTCATCGGGGGACAAAATTGTAAGAATTGTCGGAGGTGGTAGCGCTCTGGGCCGGAAAATGGCTGGAATGGGGTTTGCATCATTGGCAGCAGAATATGATTGTAGCTACATGATGCAAGGTCAGGTTCGTCAAACCTATACATCTATTAAAGGAGCTAAAATGAGCTGCGGTTCAAGCCCAACAGAATCAGCATTGCCAGCTGATATTGCAGAAAAGGTCCACGATCACCCATGTTACTCTGAAGGAGCCCACCACCACTACGCACGTATCCACGTTGCGGTTGCACCTGCATGTAATATCCAGTGTAACTACTGTAACCGTAAATACGACTGTTCCAACGAGAGCCGTCCGGGGGTTACCAGCGAACGCCTGACACCGGAAGAATCCGTCAAGAAGGTCATGTTCGTCGGCGGTGAAGTTCAGCGTATGAGTGTTCTTGGTATTGCCGGACCGGGAGATGCCCTCGCCAACCCGGAAAAAACATTCAAGACATTTGCAATGGTCCGCGAAAAAGCGCCAGACCTGAAACTCTGTCTCTCTACGAACGGCCTTGCACTGCCGAACTTCGTTGATGAAATGGTGAAATACGACATCGACCACATTACGGTCACGATCAACTCTGTAGACGAAACAGGCGAGATCGGTTCGAAAATCTATCCGTGGATCTACCACAACAACAAACGCATCTACGGTAAAGAGGCGTCCCGTATCCTCCTCGAGAACCAGCTCGAAGGGATGAAGAAGTGTGTCGAGCACGGTATCCTGATCAAAGCGAACTCCGTTCTGATCCCGGGCATCAACGACAAGCACCTGCCGGAAGTTTCCAAGAAACTCAAAGAGATCGGTGTCTTCCTCCACAACATCATGCCGATCATCTCCGAGCCGGAGTTCGGTACGAAATTCGCCCTTGACGGTGTACCGTCTGCGACGGATCAGCAGCAGATGGAAGTCCAGGAAGCATGCGGTATGGATATGAAACTGATGCAGCACTGCCGCCAGTGCCGCGCCGACGCCGTCGGTCTGATCGGTGAGGACCGCGGTGCGGAATTCACGAAAGACCGCTTCAAAGAGATGAGTTTCGATGCCCTCGAAGCACACTACAATGTTGAAGGCCGTAAAGAAGCGCATGCGAAGATCGAAGAGTTCCGTTTCTTCCTCGACCGTGCAAACGAGCGTGTCCGCAAAGAGAAGGCAGACCTCAGCTCCGACGGTCAGACCATCCTTGTCGCGGTAACGACGGCGGGCGAAGGGATGATCAACCAGCACTTCGGTTCGGTCAAAGAGTTCCTTATCTACGAAGCAGGCGACCGCGGTATCCGCTTCATCCACCACCGTAAACTCGACTACGAGTACTGTGCGGGACCGGACGGCACGAACCCGATCGATGCGATCCTTGAGAAACTCAAAGACTGCAAGCTGATCCTGACAGCGAAGATCGGCGGCTGTCCGCAGGACGACCTCGCGAAAGCGGGACTGATTGCAGACATGAGCTATGCGTATCAGCCGATGGAGGCTTCCGTCCTCAAGGCGACACGCAAATACTTCAATCTCCCCGAGGAGATGGAAGCGAACTAAGATCGGTACGCTCCGGGATCTCCCGGAACTTCCGGAAGGCCGCTAAACAGCAGACAAATGCTTTCGCATTTTGCGTCAGATGAGACGAATTGACGAAGGTGAAGGATGGAAATGGCTTTGATCAACGACACGACGTTACGTGACGGTGAACAGGCGCCCTATGTGGCGTTCAACACCGGTGAAAAAATAGCGATCGCCCGCGCGCTTGATGCCTGCGGTGCCGATGAACTCGAGATCGGCATTCCCGCAATGGGAACGCGCGAACAGGATGACATCCGCGAACTGCTGGCCCTCGGGCTGGAGGCGCGGATGATGACCTGGAACCGTGCGACGATGCGCGATCTCGAGGCGTCGCTTGAGTGTGGCGTGAAAGCCGTTGACCTTTCCATCCCCGTTTCGGATATTCTGATTGACGTTAAATTCGGCGGTGATAAAAGCCGGATGCTTTCGCAGCTCGAGGCAGTCATTATGGCCGCGAAACGCGAAGGACTCTATGTCTGTATCGGGGCCGAAGACAGCTCCCGTGCCGATCTTGGCTTTATTGCCGACGTAATGCAGCTGGGCCACACGCTCGGCGCTGACCGTTTCCGCTACTGCGATACCGTCGGGATTCTGACACCGACACGAACCTACGAAGCCATCAAGGCATTGGTTTCCCTCAATCTCCTTCCGATCGAAATGCATACGCACAATGATTTCGGTCTTGCCAATGCCAATGCGCTCAGCGGGTTGGATGCAGGTGCGCTCAGCGTCAATACGACGGTCATTGGTCTGGGCGAACGGGCGGGCAACGCTTCGTTCGAACAGATCTCCATGGCGCTCAAACACCTCTACGGCGACACGCGCCGCATCGATGCGATGCAGATGCGTTCGCTCATTGCCATCGTCGCCGAGGCGGCGGGCGTAACGATTGCGCCGAACGCCCCTATTGTCGGGGAGCGTCTTTTTGCCCACGAGAGCGGTATCCATGCTGACGGTATGATGAAGAACAGCCGCGCCTACGAACCCTTCGATGCCGAAGAGGTCGGGGGGCTGCGCGCTTTCCCTATCGGCAAGCATTCGGGAACCGGAACGGTCATGTACCATCTCAAACAGCTCGGCATCAGCGCCGAAAAAAGTGCACTGCAGTCTCTGCTGCCGCGCATTCGCGAAATCGTGACCTCGCGTAAGCAGGTCCTAGACGACATGGAGCTCGTATCTCTTTACAGGCAGAGCCTATGTTCATAGGATGGCTTAAATTTGCAGACGTCGCTGAACTGGTCAAGATTGCTGATACGGTGGGCTGGCTTGCCGACGGTTACCATATCAAGCTGATGATGATGCACTCGCCCAACCTCTGCTACGGTGCGTACGAAGACGGCAAACTGGTGGGCGCGATCATGTCGATCGGCTTTACCGAAACGGCACAGATGAAATATTTTATGGTACGACCGGAGTACCAGAAGAAGGGAATAGGCAAACGCCTTTTCCAAACGCTTCTGGGGGTACTGGAGAACGATTTCCGCAAAATTTACCTCCATGCCAACCCGGACCTCGTACCGTTTTTCGAAGCCCACGGTTTTGAATCCAACATGGAAGTGGGCCGTTTCATCAATGTCGGCAAAGTGCCGCCGTTCAATTTTACCAATGCGCATGCCAAAGAACTGGACGGCGGGAACTTCGAATCCGCCATCCATGCCATCGATCATGAAACGTTCGGCGAGAACCGCCTTGCGTTCCTGCTCGATGAGATGGAACGCACCAGTTCGCTCAAATTCACGCTGCCCAATGCCTTTCAGCACTCCAGCGTCGTGAATGCCCGCCATGTCTATCTGGGCCCCTGGCAGGTACGCGAGGGGCATGAGGACGAAGCGGAGAAGATGATGAAAGGGGTCCTCTATTTCCGGGGGCTCAAAAAGGTTTTCGCCGACGTCCCCCTCGGGGTGAAGCCGGTTGTCGATCTTTACGAGAAGTACCACTTCAAACAGCAGCAGAAGTTCGTCCACATGAGCAAGGGCGGCAATTCGATTAAGTTCGAAAACATTTACGCATTTTCACTTTAAAGGAGCCCGAAATGTGTTTATTGCAGATGAAAGTCGGTGAAATAGCAGCGGTGGACGCCATCAATGTCCACGGTGCGCTTCGCGCACGCCTGCTGGCGATGGGCCTGATGCCGAATGCACAGATCAGCATTAAGCATTTCGGCTGGTTCAAAAGTACCGTCCAGGTGATGATCAACCGTACCCTGGTAGGCCTCCGCAAAGAGGAAGCCGCCCTCATCGAGGTGCATAAAGTGGCCTGAGGGCCTCTTTGCAAAGACGATTTCGGTCGTGTTTGCAGAGGGGCCTGAACCACCTCGAACAAGGAGATAGAATGTCAGCTGATGCAAAAGAACTGAAAAAAGAGTTGGCCAAGCGCAAACGTCTGGCGGTCGAGATCGCTTCGGAGATCCACGACATCGTCGAAGACACACTCTGGACCGACTACGTCAAAATGCCGGAACTGAGTGAAAAACTTCGCGCTGCAGTCGAAGACGCCAACACGTTCAAGACTGATAACGGCCTTTGATCCTCCCCGCCATGGACGCCCGTCCTGCGGAGGCTAATCATGCGCAGTAAAGAAGAGATTCTCCAGATGGAGATCTGCGAATGCGGCGAAAAAAATGTCGCCGAGGCTATCGACATCTTTCAAAACACCTCCCTCCCATTTAAAAAAGCGAAAAAACTGGTGACCGAATGCAATAAGAGCTGCTGCCGTGCGGCACTGGTAAAATTGTACGACATGAACCAGTTCGGTACGTACGATTTTGAAGAGATTGAACACCTGATCGAACAGCGCCTCGAGCGGCTACGCCGTCTGGCGGAAGGAGAGTAACTATGTCCGAACCGCAATGGGAGTCCCTGCGTGCCTGGCTGATGGCGCAGCGGGCCATCGTACCGGAAGTCAAAACGCCTGCCGAGGTGAAACGTCTCGATCTGAGCAACCGCGCGCTGCAGAGTCTGCCCGAGAGTTTCGGCCTGCTCACCGAACTGGTCGCGCTCAACCTGGGCAACAACAAACTTTCCGTGCTGCCCGAGTCCATGGCGTCGATGATGAGACTGAGCAACGTGGACCTTCGTCGTAACGCCTTCACGGCCGTCCCGGCACTGTTGGGGGCACTGCCGATCCGTTCACTCAACCTCAGCGGCAACCGTATCAGCGCCGTCAGTGAGCTGGTCCGTTTCACGATGCTGCGTGTGCTTGATCTCAGCGGCAACGTGCTCGAGGGCTTCGACAACTGCCTGAGCGTTCCCAATGAGCTGCGCACCCTCAACCTCGCCGGCAATTACATTAAAGATATTGCCGCCATGCTGGCCCAGCTCACGTCGGTCGAGCGGCTGAACCTGGAGGGGAACCTGATCACAAGGATCCCCCCGGAGGCGACATACCTCAGTTCGCTGTTGGAACTGGAGCTCTCGGACAACCGTATCGAAACGATCGACAAAGCCTTTTTCACCCTCGGGGTCGAATCGGTCAACCTCGCCTCGAACCGCATCAAGGAGGTGACGCTGCACGGGTTGGAGGAGCTTGAAGTGCTGACGCTGGACGACAACGCGCTTTCATCACTGCAAATTGCGGATGATTTCGCCCCCTATCTTCGCGCCTTCTCCTGTGACGGCTGCGGGCTGACGGCGTTTCCGATGCTGCCATCGACCTCCCTGGGGTCACTGTGCTACTCCTCCAACGCGATTGCCGACGTGCCGGAGACGATCAGCCGCTATACGGAGCTGTACGAACTCGATATCGACGGCAACGCCATTGTCGACCTGCCGGAGGAGCTGGCGAACATGAAGAGCCTGAACTCCCTCTATATCGGTGACAACCCGCTCAATGAGCATGCGAAACTGGTCATCGAAGTGCTCCACCCGGAGATCTGCGACATCAATATGAAGACAGGCATCACTATCGAGGCTGCCACGGAGGAGGATCTGCCGCACATGGCCGGACTGCTGGGGGTGCTCTTCGCCATCGAGCAGGATTTCGAGATCGACTTCGACAAGCAGCTCTCCGGGATTACGAAACTCTACGGCCATGAGGGTACCGACCTGCTCGTCGCGCGGCACGAGGGGAAAGTGGTCGGGATGCTGACGATGCAGCGCCTCATCTCCAGTGCCGAAGGCGACTATGTCGGCCAGATCGAAGACCTGGTCGTCCGCCAGGAGTACCGCAAGATGGGGGTGGGCAGCCGGCTCATCAACAAAATGCGCTTTATGGCACAGTCATACGGCTACAAACGGATTCAGCTTGCCGCGGATATCGACAATGAAAACGCCCATAACTTCTACACCCGCCGCGGCTTCCGCCGCACCAATCTCACCGTCTTTCATTTTAAAAATAATTTTTAAGCTTCAAAGCCCCTGTTTTGGGGCCTTTCATGCTTTTTGTCGCACCTGCGACAATTTTTATCCTATTTGCGACAATTTTGAAGCCCGTATCTCCTTCCTGATTTTGAGAATTCCTTTCAGTAGTAAATCCCCTCAAAGCCCCATGAATAGGTGCTTTGCAGCGTTTTGCGACAAAATGTCGGGGCTGCTGCAAATCCTATTCTTACAAATTTGTACATTTTTCCGATTGTTGTCAGACTTTTTTAGAAATGTCAGGAATTGTCACTCAAAAAACCGGGAACGCATCATGCATCAACTACGGCGAAGTACATCTACAAGGAGAAAAAAATGGCTGAACTTCGTCAAATCGCATTCTATGGTAAAGGTGGGATTGGTAAATCTACTACTTCCCAAAACACGCTGGCTTCTATGGCTCACTACTTTGATAAGAACATCCTGATCGTTGGTTGTGACCCGAAAGCGGACTCAACTCGTCTGATCCTGCACGAGAAAGCACAGTCTACTATTCTGCAGCTTGCTGCTGAAATGGGTACTGTTGAGGACCTCGAACTCGAAGATGCAATGAAACCGGGTGCAGGTATTTTTGCTCCTGATGCACCGGGCGGCTGGATTAACTGTACTGAGTCTGGCGGACCAGAGCCGGGTGTTGGATGTGCAGGTCGCGGTGTTATTACTGCAATTAACTTCCTTGAGGAAGAAGGCGCTTACGAAGAAGAAGGTCTCGACTTCGTTTCTTACGACGTTCTCGGTGACGTTGTTTGTGGTGGTTTCGCTATGCCGATCCGCGAAGGTAAAGCTCAGGAAATCTACATCGTTATGTCTGGTGAGATGATGGCAATGTACGCTGCCAACAACATCTCCAAAGGTATTCTGAAGTATGCAAACACTGGTGGGGTTCGCCTTGCAGGTCTGGTTTGTAATGCACGTATGACTGACAAAGAGTATGACCTGGCGATCGCGCTGGCAAAAGACCTCGGCACTCAGATGATCCACTTCGTACCGCGTAACAACATCGTTCAGCACGCTGAACTTCGCCGTATGACAGTTGTTGAGTACAGCCCGTCTTCTGACCAGGCTCTCGAGTACAAAGAACTTGCTCGCAAGATCATCAGCAACGACATGAAAATCATCCCGACTCCGCTCGAGATGGACGACCTCGAAGACCTTCTCATGAAGTACGGTCTTGAAGACGAGGCTGACGAAGACAACATCGGTAAGGCTGCAGAAGCGTAATTGCCCTTGCTTTCCCTTGGTTGAAAGATGCGTTTTCCCCTTCGGGGGAATAAAAATTCTCATAATGAAAAGAAAAAAACAGACAAAGAAGGAGAATTATTATGTTTATTCTTGGTTTCCACTTCCCGGCAGATATGGGGAATACAATCCCGGACGAAAAAGTTGTTGAAAAACTGGAAAATGCAGGCGTCGATTTCGACAGCGTCAGCGAAATTAAAATGCTCATGGAAAGCCGCGAAGGCCAAAAAGAAGAGCTTTCTTATACGAACAAAGATACGTTCATGTTCAAAGCGCTTGTGCACTATGCCAAGACGGCTGAGTCTGATTACATGATCTATACAAACCGCTATCAAATTGCAGAGCTCTCCAAGCGTCTCGATGCTGCAGACGACGAGACTATGGCCCTTTGTAAGAAATTCGACTCTATGGCTCAGTTCCGCATTACGGCAGCGTAAGCAAACTAAAAATTATAGATTCTTTAATAAGACATAGAGGAGGATATTATGGGTCCAGAATCATTGGAAGCAAAACAAAAAGCAGCGATCGAAGAGGTACTCAAAGCGTACCCGGCAAAAGCTGCGAAAAACCGTGCTAAGCACCTCGGTGTAGGTTCACCAGAGGATGAAAGCCAAAAAACGTGCGGTAACGTCCGTTCGAATAAGAAAACTGTTCCGGGTGTCATGAGCCAGCGCGGCTGTGCCTATGCCGGTTCAAAAGGTGTTGTCTGGGGTCCGGTCAAAGATATGGTTCATATCTCTCACGGTCCGATCGGCTGTGGTCAGTATTCACGTGCCGGCCGTCGTAACTACTACATCGGTACAACCGGTGTCGATACATTCGTTACGATGAACTTCTCTTCAGATTTCCAGGAAAAAGACATCGTCTTCGGCGGTGACAAGAAACTGGCTGTCTGTTTCGAAGAGATCGACGCGCTGTTCCCGCTGAACAACGGTATCACTGTCCAGTCTGAGTGTCCGATCGGTCTGATCGGTGACGACATCAACGCGACTTCTAAAGTGTATGCGAAGAAAACTGGTAACACGATCGTTCCGGTTAACTGTGAAGGTTTCCGCGGTGTTTCTCAGTCTCTGGGTCACCACATCGCGAACGACACTGTCCGTGACTACGTCTTCGACGGTAACGTTGAGACTCTGGGTGACGCTATCGAGCCGACTGAGTACGACGTTGCGATCATCGGTGACTACAACATCGGTGGTGACGCATGGTCAAGCCGTATCCTTCTCGAAGAGATGGGTCTGCGTGTAACGGCTCAGTGGTCAGGCGATGCTACGCTCAAAGAAATGGCACAGACGCCGAAGGTTAAACTGAACCTCCTGCACTGCTACCGTTCTATGAACTACATCTCCCGTCACATGGAGAAAGAGTTCGGTATCCCTTGGGTTGAATACAACTTCTTCGGACCGTCTCAGACTTACAAATCTCTGCGCAAGATCGCTGCATTCTTCGACGAGAAGATCCAGGCGAAATGTGAAGAGGTTATCGCGAAATACGAGCCGATGATCAATGCGGTTGTCGACAAGTACAAGCCGCGCCTCGAAGGCAAGCAAGTAATGCTGTTCGTCGGTGGTCTCCGCCCGCGTCACGTTATCGGTGCCTACGAAGACCTCGGTATGGAAGTTATCGGTACGGGTTACGAATTCGCACACGACGACGACTACAAACGTACGAAAGACGAGATCATGCGTTCTACTGTCATCTACGATGACGTCAACGAATACGAGCTCGAAGCGTTCGTCAAGAAACTTGAGCCGGACCTCGTTGCTTCTGGTATCAAAGAGAAATACGTCTTCCAGAAAATGGGTCTGCCGTATCGCCAGATGCACTCTTGGGACTACAGCGGTCCGTACCACGGATTCGACGGTTTCGCGATCTTCGCAGCCGACATGGACCTCGCGATCAACTCTCCGGTATGGGGATATAGCAAAGCACCTTGGGAAACGGAAGGAGAAGCGTAATGCAGAACGTAGATAAAATCGACAACGGTAAAAACCTCTTCCAGCATCCTGAGTACCGGGATGTCCTGGCAAACAAAAAACAGTTCGAGGGTGCCTGGGGCGCCATCGACAAAGAAAAAGTCGCTGAAATCGCTGAGTGGACGACGACGTGGGATTACCGCGAAAAGAACCTGGCTCGTGAAGCGATCACTGTCAACCCGGCAAAAGCATGTCAGCCCCTCGGTGCTGTCATGGTCGCTCTCGGTTTCGAGAACTGTATGCCGTACGTTCACGGTTCACACGGTTGTGTTGCTTACTTCCGTTCTTACTTTACGCGCCACTTCAAAGAGCCGACACCTTGTGTATCCGACTCTATGACAGAAGACGCGGCGGTATTCGGTGGTCTGACCAACATGAAAGACGGTCTGAAAAACTGTGCAGCAGTCTACAAGCCGGACATGATCATGGTTTCCACTACTTGTATGGCGGAAGTCATCGGTGACGACCTCTATGCGTTCATTACAGCTGCGAAAGAGGAAGACGGTGGTGTTGACCTTCCGGAATCTTTCCCGATCCCGTATGCACACACTCCGTCATTCGTCGGTAGCCACATCACTGGTTACGACAACATGATGCACGGTACGATGCAGCAGCTCACTGAAGACCAAAAAGGTGAGACGAAAGAGCGCATCAACATCATCCCGGGCTTCGAAACCTACATCGGTTCACTCCGTGCGGTTAAGACGATCGTTGAGAAGATGGGTGCAGACTACATCATGCTCGGCGACCACTCTGACCAGTGGGATATGCCTGCAGGTGAATACAACATGTTCGCCGGCGGTACGAAGCTTGAAGACGCTAAAGACTGTATCAACTCTAAAGCGACGATCTCTCTGCAGAAATACGCTACACCGAAAACCATGAAAATGGTCGAGAAGCGCTGGAAGCAGAAAGGCAGCACAACGTGTAACCCGATCGGTCTGAAAGGCACTGACGAGTTCATCATGAAGCTTGCCGAACTGACTGGTAACGAGATCCCGAAAGAGCTGAAAGTAGAGCGCCAGCGCCTGGTCGATGCTATGCAGGACTCCTACCCGTACATGCACGGTAAGAAATTCGCGATCTGGGGCGACCCTGACTTCCTGATCGGTGTTGTTTCCTTCCTGCTCGAAATGGGTGCGGAACCGACACACGTACTGTGCCACAATGCACCGCGCGGCTGGGAAGACGAGATGCGTGCGCTTCTCGACACGTCACCGGCAAAAGACACACTGAACGTCTGGGCAGGTAAAGACCTGTGGCACATGCGTTCATTCCTCTTTACTGAGCCTGTCGATTTCATGATCGGTAACTCTTACGGTAAAGAGCTGATGCGTGATACGGGTACTCCGCTCATCTACATGGGCTTCCCGATCTTTGACCGTCACCACCTGCACCGCTACTCTCTGAGCGGTTACGAAGGTGCGCTCAACATGCTCACTCAGATCACGAACAAAGTTCTTGATCAGCTCGACGAAGAGACGAAGGGTATCGCTACGACGGACTACTTCTTCGACCTTATCCGCTAAATCTCTTCCCCCGGGGAGAGGGATACCTGTTTTTTTTGAGTTTCGCCGCGGCCCCACGGCCGGTTCGGACCGCTGGGGCGGCACCGGGGCGTCTTCTTCGGACCCCCGACTTTCTCTCTCCTCAATTCATGTTGTCCCCTTCGGGGGGCACTCCCTTTCACGACTTTCAAGCACGGTTTTTGCAATAGATGCGGAAAAAAGGACAATACCCATGGCCGTTTCCGACAAGATCAAGGAAAATCTGATGAAAGAGATCTACACCAACATCGATAAACTCTACGATTTTATGGAGCAGCACTACGCGCTCAGCGAAGAACACCACGATCTTGTTATCCGCGAACTCAACAAACTCAAAGACCAGTTCTACCTGATCTCCAGCAACAGCAAACTCTCCTAAGGCTTCCCATGCCGTCGCAATACCACGTCGTCGTCGAAAAACTGTGCGGCTGTGCACAAAAAAGGGGCCTGGAGCAGATCCGTACCTTTTACAGCCGTGATGAGGCCGAAGAGCACGCCTACGAGTGGGCCGATACGCTCAACAACAGTTTCTGCGGCAAACACGGGTTTGATGTGAAAGAGGTGGACGACAACTTCGTCATCTCCGTCGAAGAGGGCGGGTTCGTCGAGGCGTGCGAACTTTACTAGCCCGGTCAATTTTCGTGTACCGCATTTTCACGATTTTAAATGCTTTTTCGATACGATAGGGCGCTTGTAACGTTGCGTAGTCATTGTACGAGCAGAGATTATCCAGGAGCCCACCAGTATGGAAAACCACCCGAATACGCAGGCGTCAGAAACGGCAGAGCCGTCCGATACTGCCGAAAACACCGCGGAAGTGCAGACGCAATACGAGGACGCGATGCTCGACGCGTTTGTACAGAAACCCGAGAAGTTTTCGTGGTACAAGCGTACCTTTGCAAAGTTCAGCCAGAACGGTGTCGACAGTTTCGCCTGGAGCTGGTCCTGGTGGGCTTTCTTTGTGACGTTCTGGTTCCTGCTCTACCGCAAATCCTATCTGGCGGCGCTGGGCTATTTCGGTGCGGCGGTCGTCTTCTCGCTTCTGCCGCTCGGGCTCATCGGTTCGCTGATCTTCATGGTCCTGGCGGGCGGTACCGCGCCTTATTTCGTCTACAAGACCTACAAAGAGCTGAAGCAAAAGGCGGAAGCCGCTTCGACGGATGACGAGATGCGTATTGCGACAATGAAACAGCTCGGCGGCTACCATACCTGGGTCGTGGTCGTCGCCGCGATCATCAATGTATTGATGCTCATCGGCGTCGTGATCGGTTTCCTGGCACTCGGCGTCGTCCTCAGCCAGCATCAGTAACGACGCTTAAAACGATTTTTATATCAAAGTCCCCGTTGGGCGAAGAGGGGGATCGCCATCTGCTGTGCAGCGAGGATCGCGCCCTGAACGGCGGCGATATTGATGTTCATCGACTGCTGTGTGGATACGATCTGGTCGGCCTGCAGCCCGATATTGTCCGCCATCGCGAGGATGACGTCCGCCTCTTCGAGGATACGGTTCGCCATGACGCCGATATCGGCGGAGAGCTGCAGCATGCTTTTGAGCGAGGCATAGAGTGTCGGGTCGGAGGTCATGGACGCCATGCCGCCGATCGCGGTGACATAGCCGTCGACAGCCGTCGAAAGCGAACGGAGCATCACGGCTAGGTTGCCGAGATCCGTCAGCGTATCGGCACTGATGTAAAGGCTGTTATGCACCGTATTTGCCGTGACGTTGGCGTAGACGGATTCGACTTCGCCCCGGTATTGATGCACATCCCAGGAGACCGCTTCGAGTTCCATGGACATCGTCCACGGCGTCAGGCTGACGGCCTCCATACGCTGCGCCAGGAAGTCACCGCTCGATTTCAGCCCCTCCAGTTCGTTGTTGAAACTGTCGGATTGCATCACCGAGACGAGTGCGAGCATATTCTTCTGTGTCTGCAGGAGGGTGGACTGGGTGAGCGCGACGTTGTCGTTTTGCAGCTGCTGGGTCTCGAGGATGCGGTCGGCCATCAGGCCGATGTTGTCCGACATGATCAGAATCTTGTCCGCCATCTCGCCGATGCGGTCCGCCATCGTCCCGATATCGTCCGAGAGCCTGAGCATCGCCGTGATGCCGTCACCGAGGGTCGCAGCGTTCATGGATGAAGAGAGCATCTGGAGGTCTGTGGAGAGGTGCAGTGCTTCATTGGCGAGGCCCAGGACCGTCAGGGTGTACTGATCCAGCGCCGTCAGCACGTCTGCATCCACCTGCAGCGGGGCGGCAAGGCTTGCGTCGATACGGCTGATTTCGTTGACGAGGTCACGCGCCGCATTGTTTGCCTGCAGCAGCGGTGCGCAGACGCTGTCGCTGCCGAGGTTGATCGCTTCAAGCTGGCTCTTGAAGCTTCCGGCATTCGTGTTGGCGGTCTGCAGGTCGGTCAGCAGCGCCGCATGGAGCGGGAGCGATACGGCAAGCAGGGCGCCGAGGAGCATCAGGGGTTTAAACGGGTTTTTGAATGTCTTCACGGTGCCTCCTTAGGGATTCATGGACTGGAAAAGGGTGATCATGGAACTCTGTGCGCTGAACATGGAGTGAAACATCGTCTCAAAACTCCCCTGCTGCAGCTCCTGGGTCTGACGGATACGGTCGCTCATGATACCGATGTTGTCGGCCATCACGATGATCTTGTCCGACATCTCCATGATACGGTTTGACATGGTGCCGATGTCGTAGCTGAGCTTCAGCATGCTGGCGATCGCCGCTTTCAGAACGTCCGAATCGGTCTGATCGGAGAGGTTTTCGATGGAAGCGGCGAACGTCTGAAGACTGCTGCCCATGTTCTGGTGGATCTGGGAGAGGTCGCCGAACATCGTCAGGGTCTCTGCGCTGGGTTCGATCACCGCGACCTGGTTGTTCTTGGCGGACCATTCGTAGAGGTTCTTTGTAGAGATCATGAGCCTGGAGGCGTTGACTTCAAGCTGTTGCAGCTGGACGTCCATCGTCGACTCCGTCAGGGTCGTTCCGGCCATGGCATCCGCCAGGACCTGGCTCTTCGTGATCAGTTCGGAAAGCTTGGCGTCATAGAGGTCCGGTGCGAGTGCATCACTGAGACCGACCATATTGTTCTGTGTCTGCAGCACGGACTCCTGTGTCAGGAGGACATTGCTGTTCTGCAGCTGCTGGGTAATGAGGATACGGTCCGCCATCATGCCGATATTGTCAGCCATGACGAGGATGCGGTCGGCCATCTCGAGGATGCGGTCGGCCATCGTCCCGATATCGTCGGAGAGGCGCAGCATCGCCGCCATCAGGACTTCGTAGTTGGAACGGTCATAACAGCTGCCGGTCGTTTGGAGACCCGTGGAGATGCGGAAGGTGTTCCTTGCCATCTGAAGGGCAATCGCGGAAAGGCTGTCGAGTGAGTCGAGGTCGTCAACACTGACAGAGTAGGGAGAGGGGATATGGGTGTACACCATCTGAATCGAGGCGATATACTCCTTGATAGAGGTATTGAGTGTTCCGAGCTCGCTGCAGGATCCTTCCTGGGCAAAGCTGAACGCCGCAAGTTCGCCGTTGAGGGTTTGGCCCTGCGTGACGAGTCCCTGCAGGTCTGTTGTCGTCGACGCCTGGGCGCCCTGCCATAACAGGAAAAAAATCATAAGAAGAGTGTTGCGAATCAAACGTATTCCTTTAAAAGATGGTTTTTAGGGGCGGAATATTACCAAACATTATATTACTTATACATATCACTCCCGGACTAAATCATATATTCAAGAATAGAGTGTTACCGGAAGAAGATATTTCTCCCCAAAAAGGCCTTCTGGAACGGGGTATGCAGAACAACGGGAGCTCTAAAAAAGGATTGCAGATGGAATACCATGTTGTAGTAGAAAAAATGTGTAAATGTGCCAGACGTCAGAACATGCCGCAGATCAAAACCTTTGATGACAAGGAGAATGCTCTGATGGTTGCCCGCGCCTGGGCGCAGCAGCTCAACGAATCTTTCTGCGGCAGTCATGAGTTCAATGTCGTGCCTGTCGATGACAACTTTGTCATTACCGTCGGCGAAGGCAGCTTCTGATGGAAGAGGAGACTTTCTTCTACTGCCAGGAGTGCAACGGGAAGATCACCCTGGATCAGCTGGCACTTCTCAATGAGGGCAAATGCCCCCACTGCGGCTCGCTCGCAGGTTTTTCCACCAATCCCAAAGGGACCGAGGACGGCTTCGAGAAAGCGAGAGTCCTCAACGATTCGGATTTTCTCAACGGGAACTTCTGATACGGCGGTTCGGGAGTGTGGTACCCGTTAGGGGCGGGCACGCTCCCATCCGCCCCCCAAGGCTTTGTAGAGTGAGATCTGGTTCGTGATCCTTGCGGCACTCAGCTGCACCAGGTTCAACCGCGACGCAAGCAGGAGGCGCTTGGCGTCGATGACTTCCAGATAGGTTCCGTACCCGCTGTCAAAACGGCGCTGCGAGAGGCTCAGGACTTTCTCCAGTGCCGTATTCGCTTCCTCCTGCGCGGTGAGCTTCTCATCGGCCGCGCGGATCTTCGCCAACGCATCATACACCTCTTTGAACGCCACTTTTACCGTCTTAGCATAGACCGTGACGGCCTCATCCTTCTTCGCTTCCGCCTCCCTGACGCTGTTCTCGATCCGCCCGAAATCGAACAGGGGAACATAGAGCGCGGCGCCGAGGCCCCACATCTGGGCCGAGGCATTGAGGAGGTTGTCCAGCTCGCTGCTGCTGTAGCCGGCGGTGCCGGTCAGTGAAATGGTCGGGAAGTAGGCGGCCTTCGCCACGCCGATCGTCGCGTTGGCCGTGCGCAGGCGCGATTCGGCGGCCAGGATGTCGGGGCGGCGCTCAAGCAGGCGCGAGGTGAGGTCGGCCGGAACAGACTGCGGTTCGGGCAGCGCGTTCACTGTCTCATAGGCCGCTTCGAGCAGGGCTTTGGGCGAACGCCCCAGCAGGATGCCCATCGCGTTTTCGGCGAGGGCATGCTCCTCGCGCAGCGAAGCAAGGGCGACCTTTGCCGTCGCATAGAGAGCATGGGACTGCTGCAAAGTGAGTTCGTCGATCGCACCGTGCTGGAACTGGCGCGCACGGTACTCGTAACTCTCCTTGTAAGCCTGGACCGTCTCCTCGGTGACCGTGATCTGACGCCGCAGGGAGACGAGGTTGAAGTAGAGCTCCGCGACACCGGCAATAAGACCGATCCGCACGGTTTCCCGGTCGGCATCGGTCGCGATCAGCTGGCCGCGCGCCGCCGCTTCGAGGTTTTTGTATTTGCCCCAGAAGTCCAGCTCGTAGGCCGCCGTGACGGAGAGGTCGTAACTGTTGTAGATAAACCCGGAGAAGGGAGAGAGCGTCTCCCCGCTCGTCTTCTGGCGGTTTGCCGATGCCCCGCCGTCCAGTGTCGGGTAGCGTTCGGCACGGCTGAAGCCGAGCGACGCCGCCGCCTGGGCGACACGGCTCGCGGCGATTTTCAGGTCGTCATTGTTTTGCAGCGCCTCTTCGACGAGGGCATCGAGCGTCGCGTCGTTGAAGGCTTTCCACCACGTCGCACCGATCGTGCTGGCATTGGTGTCGGCCGAAGCCGTGCTTTGGTCCGGCAGTTCGGGCGGCGTAACGGTGAGCTTCGGCGCCATGGAACATCCGCCGAGCAGCCAGAGGGCCGCCGCGAGGGAGAGGAGCTTATGCGCGTTCATCTTCGCCTCCTTTGTCGGTGTAGAATTTGGCCCGCAGGCGCATGATCAGGTAGTAAAAGAGCGGGATGAAAAAGATCGCGACCACGGTCAGCATCACCATCCCGCCGACGACGGTCGTCCCGATGATATGGCGGCTGTTCGCCCCGGCACCGGTGCTCAGCGCCAACGGCAGCGTCCCGCCGATAAAGGCGAGCGACGTCATGACGATGGGGCGGAAACGGATCCGCGCCCCTTCCAAAGTCGCCTGGTAGAGGTCGAGCCCCTCGCGCAGTTTCTGCTGCGCGAACTCGACGATCAGGATCGCGTTTTTCGCGGTGAGGCCGACCAGGGTGACGAGCCCGACCTGGAAATAGATGTCGTTCTCGAGCCCGCGGAAGTAGACCGCCAGCGTCGCGCCGAGCAGGGCGAACGGGACCGTCATCAGGATCGTGAACGGGATCATCCAGCTCTCGTAAAGCGCCGCCAGGATCAGGAAGATAAAGACGATGGCAAAGATGAAGGCGTTGTTGCCTTTGCCAGCCACCTGCTGCTCCTGGTAGGAAGTACCGGCCCAGGCGATGGTATAGCCCTCGGGCAGGACCTCTGACGCCACTTCCTGGATGGCGCGCATCGCGTCGCCCGAACTGTGGCCCGGGGAGGGCTGTCCGGAGAGCTGTGCCGCCGTAAACATGTTGAAGCGCTGCACGACGCTCGGCCCCACGATGCGTTTGGCCTCGACGAGGGAACTGATCGGGATCAGCGCACCGCTGGTTGAACGGACGAACACGTCGCGGTAATCCTCGACGCTCTCCCGGTAGGAGGGCTCGAGCTGGACATTGACGTGGTAGGTACGCCCGTAGAGGTTGAAGTCATTGGCGTACCCGGTACCGAAGGTCGAGCCCAGCGTCGTATAGATGTCGGAGATCTGGACCCCCAGCGCCTTGGCCTTGTCCTCGTCGACGGTGATGTGGTACTGCGGCACACCGGCGTTGAAGGTCGTACGGACCCGGGTAAGTTCCGGCCGCGCGTTGGCTTTCTCGACCAGCTGTTTCATCAGCCCGTCAAAGGCCAGCAGGTCGCCGCCGGTGCGGTCCTGGACATAGAGCTCAAAACCGCCCGTGGCGCTCATACCGCGGATCGGCGGCGGGTTGACCGGGATGATCATCGCCTCTTTGTTCTGCATCATCTGCATCATGAACTTGCCGGCCATCGCGTCGGCGCTCTGGCTCGGGTCGGGGCGTTCGGACCAGTCGGTAAGGTGCGCAAAGGCGACCCCCGCGTCGGACTTGAACGCGAAGGTAGCGAGGTCGATCCCGCTCATGGCTCCCAGCGACTCGATCAGCGGGTCGGCGAGCAGCGCGTCGGCCACCTGGCTCTGGACCTCGACGGTACGCTCAAGCGACGCACCCGGCATAAGGTAGGTGAGGACCATCAGGACCCCTTTGTCCTCACCGGGGACCAGGCCCGTCGGCAGTTTCTGCGACATCCAGGCACCGGCCCCGATAAGGACACCGAAGATCAGCAGGTTCATGACCGCCAGTTTGATCGTCATGCGTACCCCGCGGTTAAAGCCGGAGGTGAGGCGCTCGAAGAAGGCGTTGAAGATCCGGATCGGGAGGATCGGGCGCGGTTCCTCGCGGCGCAGGAAGACTTTACAGAGCGCCGGCGTCAGGCTGAGCGCGACGATCCCCGAGATGACGACGGAGATGACGATGGTCATCGCGAACTGCTGGTACATCACCCCGCTGAAACCGCCCATGAGCGAGGCGGGGATGAAGACGGCCGAGAGAACGAAAACGATCGCGATGACCGGTCCCGTGATCTCGCGCATCGCCTCGATCGTCGCTTCGCGAACCGTGAGCTCCTTACGCTCGTGCAGCAGGCGTTCGACGTTCTCGATGACGATGATGGCGTCGTCGACGACGAGCCCGATCGCGAGGATCAGGGCAAAGAGCGTCAGCAGGTTGATGGAGAAACCGGCAATGTAGAGCCCGGCGAAGGTCCCCACGATGGAGACCGGGATCGCCAGGACCGGGATGATCGTCGCACGGACGTTGCCGAGGAAGAAGTAGATGATCAATACGACCATCACGATCGCCTCGGCCAGGGTCATCAGTACCTCTTCGATGGAGGTCTTGACGAAGGTCGTCGTGTCATAGAGCGTATGGTAGCGGACATCCTCGGGGAACTTCTGCGAGACCTCCGCGAGCACCTTTGTCAGTGCGGCATCGACCTCGAGCGCGTTGGCACCGGGGGCCAGGAAGACCCCGGCCACGGCCATCGGCTCCTTGTTGCGGGTGCCCTTGAGCATATAGCGTTCGGCGCCGAGTTCGACACGGGCGACGTCTTTGAGGCGCAGCGAAGAGCCGTCGGGGTTGGTGCGCACAAGGATGTTGCCGAATTCATCGGCGGTCTTGAGGCGGCCCGGAGTCGTGACCGTGTAGGTATAGGCCATCTTCTCCACGGCAGGCTCGCCGCCGATCTGTCCCGCAGCGAGCTGGACGTTCTGGCTGCGGATGACGCCCAGCACATCGCTCACGGTCAGGTCGTAGGCCGCGAGGCTGTCGGGTTTGAGCCAGACGCGCAGGGCGTACTCTTTCGACCCGAACAAAAAGGCATCCCCGACGCCGGGAATACGCTTGATGTCGTCGATGACGTTGATGAGGGCGTAGTTGTTCAGCCACAGGGCGTCATGGACGCGCTCTTCCGAGGTGAAGGCGATGACGCGCAGCATGTCCGGGGAGCGTTCGCGTACGCTGACCCCCTGGCGGCGTACCTCTTCGGGCAGTTTGTTCAGGGCCACCTGGACGCGGTTGTTGACGTCGACGTTGGCGGCGGAAGGGTCCGTGCCCGTGGCGAAGGTGATGCTCATGGTCAGGATCCCGCTCGGTGAAGCGGTCGAGGTCATGTAGATCATATCCTTCGCACCGTTGATGGCATCTTCGAGCGGGGCCGCGACGGTGTTGGCGAGGGTTTCGGCATCTGCGCCCGGGTAGACCGCCTGGACGTTGATCTGCGGCGGCACGATGCTGGGGTACTCCTGGACCGGCAGTCCCTTGATCGCTACGACCCCCGCCAGAATGACAATGATGGAGAGGACCGAGGCAAAGATGGGCCGGTCGATGAAAAATTTCGAAAACATAGACGTTTACCTTTATTTGCCTTCCGCATCGACGGTTTTGTCGATGATGACAGGGGCGCCGGGTTTGACACGGAAGAAGTTGTTCACGATGACCTTATCCCCTTCGGCAAGCCCTTTGCGTACGACGAAACTGTTGCCGACGGGGTCGCCGAGAACGACGGGACGGACGGCGGCCTGCCCCTCCTGCTCAACAAAGACGATGGTGCCCATCGGGTTCTGCAAAACGGCCTTCTGCGGGATCATGATGACGTTTTCGCGGCGGATACCCTCGATCGTGATGCGCCCGAAGGCACCCGGCAGCAGGAGGTTGTCGCTGTTTTTGAAACGTGCCCGGGCGCTGACGCTGCCCGTCTGCGTATCCGCGTCCGGAGCGATATAGTCGATCTCGCCGCTCACCTTGATGCCGTCGACGTCCAGCGTCGCCTTGAGATTGCCCGTTTTGGCCCAGCTCCAGCGCCCCTCTTTGTTGGAAACACGTGCTTTTTGCAGGTCACCCGAAGGGATGGAAAAGAGGGCGTAAATCGGGTCGGTCTGGGTGATGGTCACGAGCGGCGTTCCGGCGTTGACGACGTTACCGACGTCGGTCTGCTTGATGCCGGCGATCCCGCTGATGGGGGCGGTGACGTCGGTATAGCCCAGCTCCAGCTCCCTGGTCTGCAGCTGCGCCTTTGCCGCGTTCACCTGCGCGCGTGCCGTTTCAAAGGCCGAGAGCGCGGCATCGTGCTCCTGGACGCTGATGGCGTTGTCCTTGTAGAGGGACTGTGCCCGTGCCCAGTCGCGTTCGGCTTTCGTATAGAGCGCCTCCTGGAGGATGACGGAGGCTTTCTGCTCGTTGACCGCCGCCTGGTAAAGGTCAGGTTCGATCTGGTAGAGGCGGGTGCCTTTCTTGACGTAGTCGCCCTCTTTGAAGCGCTTCTCCAGTAGTACGCCCGTCACACGGGAGACGACGGTGGCACTGCGGATGCTCTTGAGCCGGGCAGGGTAGCTCAGGACGACGTCGCTGGTCGCGAGTGCCTTGACGACATAGGCATCGGCGTGCGGTGCCGGGTTAGCGGGAGCTGCCGATTCGGCCAAAAGGCTGTTTCCGAACAGCAGTGATGCCGCGAAAACGAGCGGGGCGTAGGGGTGTCGTTTCATAGGGATGCTCCTAGTTGCTTGGTATGGGTTTCGGAGGTGTCGACGATGGTATCGAGGACACGGTAAAAAGTTTTGATCTCATCCGGGGTGAGTTGGGCTTTGATGGCATTGTTGAACGTCAGGGCTTTGGGGATGACCAGGTCAAGGATCTCCTGCCCCCTGTCGGTGAGACGGATCGGTTTGATGCGCCGGTCTTCGCTTTTGCGCTCGCGGACGATCAACCCCTTTTTTTCGAGGGCGTCAAGGGCCCGGCTCACGGTCGGTTTTCCCTTCGCAAGCATCTCGGCGATCTCGGACTGCGTGATCTCGCCGTCCTCGCTGATGATCTTCAGTGTCGCGAACTGTTCGGGTGCGATCCCGAAGAGTTCGATACATTTTGAAAATCCGGCGTGAATGATGTTTGCCGTGCGGTTGAGACGAAAACCGATTGAATCATCCAGAAGATATTCCATGGGGCTCCTTTAATTACCTATGCAACTATTGCATAGACAATCTTTTTATTTGCTTAGGCAAAAAAGCAGATCGGATTTAAAAAGATCGGGACGGTTTCCGGGAGGGTAGGAAGCGGCGGGCCGGGAGAGCCCGGGGGGGTTAAATCAGCGCAACTGCGCTTTGGAGGGAGGGGGCGAAGTCGACGTTCTCGAACCGTTTTTCGTGGTTGAAGCGCATCAGTTTTCCGGCAAACGCTTCGGGCGCGGCGATAATGACCCTGACCTCGTCCGTTTTGAGCTTTTCGATGAGGTCTTTGAGGGTGAAAATCGCCGTAATATCCATAAACGGTACATTCATAATGTCGATGATGACCGTTTTCGTATCGAGCAGGTTGTTCGCCTGGCGCTCGAAAAAGGTACTGGAGCCGAAGAAGAAAGCGCCGTTGATCCGGATGATGCGCGCATTTTTTGCTTCCAGGTCAGGCTGCTGTGTACCGGCACCGGCAGTCTCGAGCACGATCTGCGTCTCCTTGGTGATGCGGTAGACGATAAGCAGCGACGCCAGGACAATGCCGAGGCCCACGGCGGTGATGAGGTCGACGAAGACGGTGACGAAGAAGACGGTCAGCATCGTCATGAGGTCGCTGCGGGGGCTCTCCTTCCAGACCTTCAGGAAACGGTAGTCCAGGATGTCGACACCGACCTTGATAAGGATACCGGCCAGTACCGCCAGCGGGATCTTGGAGGCGAGCGGTGCGAGAAAGAGGACGATGAGCAGCAGCACCACGGCATGGGTCATACCCGATAGGTTGCTGGTACCGCCGCTCTTGACGTTGATGACGGTCCGCATCGTCGCCCCGGCACCCGGGACGGCCCCGACGAGGGCGCACAGCGTATTGCCCAGCCCCTGGCCGAAGAGTTCACGGTCGGGGTTGTGCTTGGTACGGGTGATGGAGTCGGCGACGATGGAGGTCAGCAGGGTGTCAATGGTCCCCAGGACGGCCAGCGTGAAGGCCAGCGAAATGATGACCGTATAGTGTTCCAGTTTGAAGTCCGGCAGGACAAGGGCCGGGAGCTCGGCGGGGATCGTGCCGATCGTCTCGACGGGCAGCTGCAGGAGTGCGGAGAACGGGGTGAGTACGACGAGGGCGATCAGCGGGGAGGGGACGACCCTGGCCAGCCGCGCCGGCGTGAAAAAGACAATGGCCAGGGCGGCGAGTGCCAGCAGAAGCGCCCAGAAGTTGGTCTGGGGCAGCAGCGAGGGCAGGGTCACAAGCAGGTGCAGCACCGCGGCGTCCGAGGGGAGCCCCAGCAGGGGGTTGAGCTGCAGCAGGATGATGATGACGCCGATCCCGCTCATAAAGCCCGAGATGACCGGGTAGGGGATAAAGCGGACGAAGCGGCCGACACGGGTGAAACCGAAAACGAGCTGGAAGATCCCCGCCAGGAGGACGACGGTGGCGACCAGGCCGATATCGCCGCCGAGCGTTGCGACGGCCGCAGCCACGACGACGGTCATCGGACCGGTCGGGCCGGAGATCTGCGTGGGGGTGCCGCCGAACAGTGCGGCGAAGAAACCGAGGATGATGGCGCCGTAGAGCCCTGCCGCCGCGCCGAGACCGCTGGCGACACCGAAGGCAAGCGCGAGCGGCAGCGCGATGACGGCGGCCGTCAGACCGCCGAAAAGATTGCCGCGAAAGTTGGAAAAGAGTGACACTGGGGGCCTTTGCATGGCGGCCCCGGGGCCGCCGGTAGATTACGTGGCATTGTATAGCAGATCGGGAAAAAAGCAGTTGACAATTTTGTCGGGCTCTTGGAGGGGAGCGGCGGACCGACCGGAACGATCAGCCTTTGAACGCCTTGACGGGGAACTCTTTGACGCCAACGTAGGGGGGCGTGGCTGTTGGGTAGATGACGACGTCGTAAACGCCCCCGTTCTGCGGCAGGTCGACCGTGTAGGTTTGCCCGTCGACGTCGACACTGATACTGCTCTGATCAGAAAGCGCTGCACCGTCAAACTCTCTGACGGCACAGGCACCGAAGTACTGCTGACCCGTCGTGCCGCCGAAGTCTATGTTGAAATTGGTATTGGTCGTATTAACGACATTGAGCGAACCGGGGTTGGGGGTGTGATAGAGATGGTTGTGATAACCTGAAACGTCATCCGTACAGTCGGTGGCGATGTAGGCGTTGATGAGGTGGCCCTGGGAGATGGTTACTTTGCCCACTTTCGTGTCAGGGGCAGCGGGCAGCGTGTACCAGATGCTGGGGGCTTCGGAGACGTCTTCGAAGTCGTCGTCGAGGGATGTCTTGGGCGCCAGCGGCGTGATGTCGCCGTAGAAGTGGTGGGCGGAGATATTGCCGTCGAGGGCATTGATCATCGTCAGCAGGTGGACGCGCAGTTCGGTGGAGCTGTCCTCGCCGCAGCCGGAAAACGACAGCGCGGCCGCGGCCGATGCCGCCAAAAGCAGTGGGCGTATTTTCATATTCTTCCTTCGTCAAAGCAATCGGTTTGGGCCATTGTACTGTATGGGGACAAACGGGTCAACATCCCCGTTCAGGGACGTTTGTCCGCCTCGAGCCAGTGGACGAACTCGTCGCGGCTGTTGTAACCGGCGACCGTGTGGTAGGCTTTTTGCGTCGCGGGGTCGACAAAGTGGACGACGGGGGTGAAGGAGATGTTGAATGCCGGCGGGAAGGCGTCTTTCTCCTTGTTGAGGATCACCGGGACGTATTTGCTGTGCACGAGGGCGTTGACATCCTCCTTGCGCAACACGAGCTCTTCGAACTTCCGGCACCAGGGACAGTAGTTCGCGACGAGGACGAGCATGACGTTTTTGTGCTCTTTTTTGGCCCGTGCAACGGCCGTTTTGTAGTCCGTTTCATACCCCAGCGACGCCGCGAGCGATCCTTTTTCCTTGACACGTTTGAGCGTGCCGCGCTCCTGGGCGTACTGGTCGGCAAATTTGGCCAGCAGCTCGTCGACACTGTCTTCGAGCTTCTCTTCGACGCTCTCCTTGTCATAGGCAAAGGCGAGTGCGTTCTGGTAGGTCAGTGCAAAGACTTTATCGTCGGAGCCCATGCGCTTCACCTGCTCGCCGATGACGAGGCGGACGTTGATCAGCACGGTTTTCCCGACATACTCTTCTGCGACAAGGATGGCGAGGGAACGGTCGCTGTAGCCGGCAGTATCGATGCCCAGTTCACTGATGGTGGCATCAAGGGCCTCGCGGATGGCGGGTTTGCTGCTCTTGGGGACCTTCTCGCCCGAGATGTCGACGACAGGGTAGACCTTGTCGACGCCGCGCAGGGTAAAGATCGATTCGGCGCAGAGGGTGGCCGCCGCGAAGAAGAGGAGTAAAAGGATTCGGTACATTGTTGTTGTCTCCATGGGTTAAACTGAACGCCATTCTAGGCGCTTTTTGCTCTGATGCAGATAAGAGGCGGGTGGGAAGGGCGCGCCGGTGCGGCTTATGCGAGTTTGCGGCACTCCTGGCTGATCTCCCGGGTATCGCCTTTTTTCAGATCGGACGGCGGGATCCCGAAATGGTGCTTGAATTCGCGGCTGAACTGGGCCGGACTCTCATAACCGACCTTCGTGGCGGCATCCACGATTTTCATCTTGTCGAAGAGGATATATTGTCTGGCCTTGTTGAGGCGTATTTTTTTGATGTACTGCAGCGGCGAATCGTTGAAGATCTCCTTGAATTTCTTGTGGAAATTGGCCTTGCTCATTTTCGCTTTTTTGGCCAGTTCATCGATATTGATCTCTTCGTCCAGTTGGTTCTGGATTTCGTCGACGATGTGGGAGATGCGTGCAAAATGGGTCAGCTGGCAGCAGAGCTGGATCAGGTGTTCCCCCGCCGTGCTTTTGATGATCCGGTAGTAGATCTCGTCGAGGACCTGGTCCCCCAGTATCTTGGAATCCTCCGGGTTGAGCAGGATCTTCATCAAACGGTTGAACGCTTCGTCGAGATCCTCGTTCATATTGCCGGTGACGATGTTGGTGGGGGTTTTGAAGGCGTGGGGCGGCGCCTTCTTGTCCAGCAGGGCGCTGATGCGTTGCAGCCGTTGCATGTTCAGATTGATATAGACCCCCTTGATGCCCGTTTCGCAGACGAACGTTTCGCACTCTACGGGCTGTATGGTCGCGACGATGACGTAGTTGCTGCTGCCGACCGTCACCTGTTTGTCATCGATATAGCCGCGCTGCCGGCCGCTCGCGATCAGGACGATCCCGCGGTTGTAAAGCAGGGACTTTCCCTGCTCATGGTGATTGATCTGCAGCAGTTTGACTTCATCGAGGTAGGTGTCTTTGAACCCCTGGGTGTTCTCGAAATCATAGGTTTTAAAAAGTTCTTGTATAAGGGTTTCTTTTTCCACCAAAATCTCCATTTGATACAAATAGACAATTTTTTCATAGAAATGCCCATTCAAATCCGTTTCTTAATAGACTAT
The DNA here is from genome assembly GCF_039645585.1 of Sulfurimonas sp. HSL-1656. Taxonomy (NCBI): domain Bacteria; kingdom Pseudomonadati; phylum Campylobacterota; class Epsilonproteobacteria; order Campylobacterales; family Sulfurimonadaceae; genus Thiomicrolovo; species Thiomicrolovo subterrani. The sequence continues at coordinate 1,558,649 of NZ_CP147915.1, read as the reverse complement.
TATACATAAGGTGAAATTCCAGGGCTATGAAAACCGTAGTCTATCAACAAAACTTTAGGAGAACGTAGATGATAAAAGGCCTTTTGACGGGTGTATTTGCAGTCGCCCTCGCACTGACAATGAGCGGATGTTCAACGATGCATATGGGATGGACGGCCGTAACGGGTCAGCACAAACTGGACGACAAGGCGATGGACGCCTATGACAACATGTTTACAAAGGTTGTCGAGTACGGCGATCCTGCCAGAGCAATGATGCAGGAGTGGCAGGTCAAAGACGATATCGCGAACGAAGATGTCGCCGAGACGATCAAATCGCTTGCGGAAGAGTACAACATGCGCGTCACGGGCGACATCAAGATGTACACCAAAGACGACGCGGCGCCGGAAGAGGTCAAGCATGCGCGCATCTTTTCGCTGTGCAGCCTTCCGATCGCGAAAGTCTTCCTGAACTACTCCCGCTACTACGGCGGTTTCATGCCGTGCCGCATCATGCTGGTCGAATACGGCAGCGGCGTACGCTACCTTGTTTCAATGGACATGACTCTGGCGATCCACGGCGGTTACGAGCTCCCGGCTGAAATGCTCAAAATGGCACTCAGCGTCAAAAAAGCGATGGACGAGATCCCGGCGCGTGCAGCGATCGGCGATTTCTAATTTCACCTTTCCCTCTGCCGCAGTCTCCTTGCGTTGCTGCGGCGTTCACAATCAGTTCACATTTGTACGATAAACTCGACACTGTGATTGACAAAGTGCTCCGTAAGAGCCGTTAGATCTCAAACCAAAGGATAACCCAATGCAAAGAAGAACATTCCTCTCCATGGCGGCTGGCGCCTGTGCTCTGGCTGCCGTACCGGCAAGCGTCCTGGCGGAAGATTTCCGTAAATCCAAGCCGACAGTATGGACGGCTAAAACTGTTGACGATGCCCTCAAAGCAATGTACGGCACGACTGCGACTGTCGCACAGGGCGTCACTGTCGTCGCTCCGGACGTTGCAAGCAACGGCGGTGCAGTACCGGTCGATGTCAAATCCGACATCGCTGCGAAATCCATGATCATCGTCCAGAACGTCAACCCGGAAGCAGCGGTTATCGTTTACGACCTCAACGAGTACAGCATCATCGACTTCTCCATCAAGATCAAGATGAAGGCTTCCGGTACGATCACAGCAGTCGTACAGGGTACAGACGGCAAGCTCTACAGCGGCTCCAAAACACTCGACGTTGCACTCGGTGGTTGTGAGGGCTGATCGCCTTCGCCTATAGAACAAAGAAATAGAAAGGTTATATCATGAGAATCAAAGCAAAACTCAAAGGTAATGTTGTTTCTGTAAAAGCGATGGCGAAGCACGACATGTGGACATACGATATCGCTGAGAAGAAAACCGGCGACCGCAACAACGCGAACTTCATCACGCACATCGACGCAAAAGTCGGCGCTGCAACCGTTATGGACGCGTCTGTCAGCCAGTTCCTCTCCAAGAACCCGATCTTCAAGTTCGCGTTCAAAGGCGACTTCAAAGCGGGTGACGAACTCGTCATGACATGGGTTGACCTCAAGGGCAACACCAAGACTTCCAAAGCCAAAATTAAATAATCTTCCGGCGGACGCCCCGGCGTCCCGCCATTACTTCCCGTTTTATTCACCACGCTTTATATTACAGACTTGCCCGCAGACGACAAATGACACGGTGCGTTTGTCTCACGCTTCGGGGCGCTGCTCCTCCTGCCGATCCGTATCGGGTGTTGTGTCGCGCAGATGATCATAAATGGCAGGGATCGAACCGGTATGCGGATAGTGCAGGTAGTAACGCTGCAGCAGCTGGTTGAGCTTGTTCTGGTTGAAACGCCAGTAGTGCTCCTTGTCGAAGGCTTCGTGCCGGACGATCTGCTCAAAGAGCTCCTGTGCGGTGAGCGGTGCCTCATGACGGTGCTCCTTTTCGATCACCTCGAGCATCAGGGTGGTCAGCTCCTCCTTGGAGGCTTCGTTGCTGTCGTCATCGGGCAGCGGCTTGTTGGGCAGAAAGGCGTAAAGCTTCCAGGCGGCTAGTATGGTGGCGGCGGTAAAGGCGATGATCATAATCGTTTGGACGGACATTTTGGACTACTCGCGACAAAAAAATTGTCGTTTATTGTAGCCCCGTGGGGCTGAAGGCTAGGAGTTGAAGATGACCAGCCCGCGCCCGAAGGGGACTTTGGCCGGTCTTGAAAGGGCCCAGAGCACCTCGTACGGCGGCGGGATGCGCGGGAACCAGCCGTCACCGTCGGTGAAGTAGAGCAGCATCGTCGTCATCGGCAGCTCCGCCTCGATGTAGTCGAAGACGGGGCGGTAGTCTGTCCCGCCGCCTCCTTTGAGCGGGAAGTCCAGCTTCTCGCCGCCCTGGAAGGTGTAGTGGCCGTGCACCTTCGCGTCGGCGATGATCAGCTCGATCCGGATGGCGGGGAAGATCGTCATGATGCTTTTGAACTCCTCGGTAAAGGCACCCAGCAGTGCCTCGTTGATGGAGCCGGAGGTATCGACGGCGACGCAGAGGCTGAGCGTATCGCTGGCCAAGGAGGGCAGCGCGACACCGCGGTAGAGGTGCTTCTTGTTCGGCGGCATAAAGGCGTAGTTGTTGCGCATATGCTTGTTGACGGCGTTGTAGAGTTCGAAACGCCAGTCGACGTCGGCGGCCTTGACCTTCTTGCCCAGCCGGTCCATGCCCGAAGGCATCGCGCTTTTACGCTGCGCGACCTCCTGGGCGACGGAGGAGGCGTACTGCCACTCCGACTCGTTCTGGGCGTCGAGCTCCTCTTCGATATTGCCGAGGTTGGAGAACGCGCCGCTGTCCTCCTCGCCTTCACCGCCTTCAGCCGATCCGCCCGGCATGCCCGGCGGGGGCGGCACGTCGTCCTCGCCGCCGAAGGCGTCATCAATGTCGCTGTAGTAGCTCTCTTTGAGGGCGTCGTAGATCTCCTCGGCGTACATCCCTTCGAACTCTTCGTTATAGTTGGCGCCCTGGGGGATCTCCAGGCCGTTTTTGTGCAGGAGGTTGTTGATGGCGTAGTCGGTTGCCAGCTGCCAGAGTCCCCCTTTGCGTCCGAGCTGGCGCTGCTGGTGCGAGAGGACGTGGTGCATGACGCAGTTGGTGAGGATGAACATCACCTCTTCGATGCTGCGGCGTTGCATGAACTCCGGGTCGTACAAAAAGCGCTTGCCGTTGCTGGCATAGCCGCGCAGTCCCTCTTTGGGCTCCTGCTTCAGGCGGGAGGCGAGCATCCCGAAGTAGGGGTGCTTCATCGTCAGCTGGGACTTGGCTTTGGTCAGTAATTGCTCTGGGGTCAAAGCGGGCCCTTAGCGCAGAAGGTTGTTGAACTGGCGCATCCAGAGCGTCCAGCTGTCGACGTGATCGAGCTCGATCTTGCGTTCGCGCAGGTCCTGGATGATCATGACGGCGAATTCGCCCGGCATCTTGAGGGTGTAGGCGATGAGATTGTTGAGCTTCTTGCTGCTGGTCCCTTCGCCCACGCGCATGGCCAGGGCGGTACTGAGCATATGCAGGGCTGCCGGTTCGGATGGGACGGCGGAGACGCTTCCGTCAAAGATGCCGTCGAGGTCGGGGAGCTCGCCCGCGACGACTTTGAAGCCGAGGAAGGCCGCGGCGAGGTCTTCGCCGATAGCCCCGGCGACCAGGGGCATGATCAGGTCGGGGTCGGGTTCGGAGGCGACGATTTCGTTAACATATTCCCAGGTCCGCGGCGTTGCGAAGGAGCGGCTGTCGTCCTTGCCCTGTCCGAAGGTGAAGAGCGCGTCGGGGCGGTAGGAGATAAAGGCGATGATGGCGGGATCGATCCCCGCACCGACGGCCCACTGTTTCCAGTCTTCGACGCTTGCTTCCATCTCCAGGTGCACAAAGCGGTTGGCCAGCGGCGCGGCCATACGGAAGACGACACCGCGGTCGCTTTCGCGGTTACCGGCGGCGACGATCGCCCAGCCGTCGGGGAGCTTGTACTCGCCGATCTTGCGGTCGAGGATGAGCTGGTAGGCCGAGGCCTGCACCATCGGGGCGGCGGTGTTGAGCTCGTCGAGGAAGAGGATCCCCTCTTTCTCGCTGCCATCGGGCAGGAAGGAGGCGGGGGCCCAGACGGCTTCGCCGGAATCGGCATTGAAGAAAGGGATACCCCGCAGGTCGGTCGGGTCGAGCAGGGAGAGACGCAGGTCGATGTAGGAGATCTTCTTCTCCTTGGCGATCTGGGCGACGATGGAGGATTTGCCGATGCCCGGAGGCCCCCAGAGGAAGACGGGTACCTTGCGGTCGGTGAGGTGGGTAAGGGAGCGTTTCGTGCTTATCGGGTTCATGGCGGTCCTTGCAATACTATATAGTTATCGCCGACGCCTTTGCAATTTTGATACGAACGGGTTAAAAGAGATAAAAAGAGTCTGTTTAATGACAAATATCCGGGTTTTTCTGACAAATATGACAAAATTGTCGTAATATTTTAATTTTAGTATGAAAATTGCATATATCTGGAGTGAAAAACGGGAACACGAATTGTATCAGTAGGGGTAAATCTAGGAGCCCGAGAGACTCCGCCTAAAGGATACAAAATGTTTGAATGTGAAATGATTGAACTGGAAGATTTTAGTTTTAACCACCTGCTGCACCACTATGATGACTGCAACTGTGAAAGCATGCACTTCAACGAAGAGTTTGACTGCATTGATGCCCTGGCGGACTGCTGCGAAGAGATCCTCTGGGACTGAAATCTTCTGTGAGGGTACCCCTGAAGCCCCTTGCGCCAACGGCCTGAGGGGTGCCCTTTTAAGACCTCGGTATTTAGCACCACCCCCGGCGGCACATTCTCCTCCATACAACCTGCCGCCGCTTGCCTATGTTTAAAATACGTACCGGTTCTCCCCGGTACGCTCCTCCTAAAAGATCGACAATCCCGTTTTACTGGTAAAGAGTTCCAGCGCTTTCGTGCCCGCCAGGGAGTTGCCCTGTTCGTTCAGCGCCGGCGACCAGACGCAGAGGCTCAGCTTTTTCGGGATGACGGCAACGATGCCCCCGCCGACACCGCTTTTGCCGGGCAGACCGACATGAAAGGCAAAATCGCCCGAGGCGTCGTAGTGGCCGCAGGTAAGCATAACGGCGTTGATCCGCTTGGCCTGTTGCGGGGTGATGAACTTTTTGCCCGTAATAGGGTCTTCGCCGTGGTTGGCGAGGTAGAGCATGGCGCGGGAGAGGGTACGGGTGTTCATCGCGATGGCGCAGTGCTCGAAATAGGTATGCACGACTTCCAGGACGTCATTGTCGAGGTTGCCGAAACTCTTCATCAGGTTTGCCAGCGCGCGGTTGCGGAAACCGTGCTGCATCTCCGACTCCGTGACGACCTTGTCGCTCTCGATTATCCCGTTGCCGGCAATCTCCCGGATAAACCCGAGGATCTCTTTGGAGGTGAGGGCGACGGAACCGTAGTGCGAGATCAGTGCGTCGGTAACGTTGATGGCCCCGGCATTGATAAAGGGGTTGCGGGGGATGCCGTGTTCGTATTCGAGCTGCACGAGGGAGTTGAAGGGGTTGCCCGAGGGTTCGCGGCCGACGCGGCGGTAGAGGTCGTAGCCGTAGGCGTCGAGCGCCAGCGTGAAGGTAAAGACCTTGGAGATACTCTGGATCGAGAAGAGGGTATCGGCGTCCCCGACGCTGTACTGTGTCCCGTCAAAGAGGGTCAGCGTCATCCCGAACTGGTGCGGGTCGACTTCCGCCAGGGCGGGGATGTAGTCGGCGACTTTCCCCTCACCGACATAGGGCCTGATCTCTTCGGCGATCTCGTTGAGTACGGCCTGGTAGTCCATAATGCGTCCTTGTACGCGCAAGATATTAGTGTAGTGTATCAAAATTGGAAAAATAGCGCTTGCGGTCGCCAAAGACGCAGCAGTGCATGTCGAAAGAGTAGAAGAAAACGGCCGTTCCCCGGAAAGTTGATGCCAAACTGTCAATTTTCTTTGGTTTTGAGAAAAATTATCCTCTACGGGAACCATTCATGCACCATGATTGTAGAATATACACATATTGACATTATCGATGACAGGGGGTTTCCCATGAAGATCGGCGTACCCAAAGAGGTCAAAACGGAAGAGTACCGGGTGGCGGTGACGCCTTCGGGGGTCAAGGAGCTGGTCAAAAACGGCCATACGGTCTATGTACAGTCCAGTGCGGGCGAGGGGAGCGGCTTCAGCGACGATGATTATGCCGCGGCCGGCGCCGAGCTGCTGGAAGGGGCTGCGGCCGTCTTCGACGCGGCGGAGCTTATTGTCAAGGTCAAAGAGCCGATCGCACAGGAGTACCCTCTGTTCAAGGAGGGGCAGACCCTCTTTACCTACCTGCACCTTGCCGCGGATGAAGCGCAGACGAAATTCCTGCTGGAAAAGAAGATCAAAGCCTACGCCTACGAGACGCTCAAGGTTGACCGTCGTCTGCCGCTGCTCGAACCGATGAGCGAGGTCGCCGGGAAGATGGCGGCGATCATGGGCGGCTTCTACCTGGGGCGTTACCAGGGTGGCCGCGGTATCCTGCCCGGCGGGGTCGTCGGGACCGAAAAGGCCAACGTGATGATCCTCGGCGGCGGTGTCGCCGGGATCTCCGCGGCGCAGGTTGCAGCGGGGATGGGGGCGAAGGTGACGATCCTCGACATCAATCTGGCACGCCTGCACTACCTCAACGACGTGCTCCCGGCCAATGTCAGTACTCTGTACAGTACAACCGACGCCATCGAATCGCTGCTGCCGACGACGGACGTCATCATCGGTACGGTGCTCATCCCCGGGGCAAAAGCGCCGAAGCTGATTACCAAGGCGATGCTCTCCCAAATGCGCGAAGGAAGTGTCCTGATCGACGTCTCCATCGACCAGGGCGGCTGTTTCGAAACCTCCAGGGCGACGACGCACACCGAACCGACCTACGTTGTCGACGGGGTCGTACACTACTGTGTCGCCAATATGCCGGGGGCGTACCCGCGCACCTCGACGATGGCGCTCACGAACGCGACGCTGCCGTATCTGCTGAAACTGGCGGAGTTCGGCGGCGAGGAAGCGTACGCGAAATTCCCGCTGCTGCACAGTGCGCTCAATACCTACGACGGCAAGCTCACCAACCTGGCCGTCGCCGAAGCGCACGGGCTCGAATACTGCGAGCTGTAAAGGCCTTCGGGCCTGAACCAACGGCAAGCACGTATTTCAGCGCGCCAGCTTCTCTGCAATCTCCCCGACAGTGTAAAACATCACTTCAGGGGCGTGCTCCATCAGTGCATCCCCTTTCGTATACCCCCATGCGACGGCACCGAAATCCATATTGACGGCCCGCGCGGCGTTCAGGTCCCTGATCTCGTCACCAATATAGATGGCATCTTCCGCGTTGACGCCGCTTTTTCGCAGGATGGATTTCAGCTTGGACGCTTTTCCGAACAGGCTTGTGCCGTATTGCGGGTAGCGCAGCAGCCCCGTATTCTCCTCTCCCAGGATTTTCAGGACATTGTCGTGCGAGTTGCTCGTGACGAGGCTGAGCATGATACCCCGTTCCGAGAGGGCGCACAGCATCTCCGTGACCGCGGGGAACATGGGGATGTCGCCGACGTTCCGTGCCATCTTCTTCCTGAAAACGGCGGCGACGATCGGCACTTTCCATAAGGGGATGCGGAGCTGTCTGATGATGCGTTTCGCATCATAGTGCCGCAGGGTCTCGATCTGTTCCGGGTCTATTTTTCTGAAATGGTGTTTTTCCGCCAGGGCGTTGACGGCGTGCAGGAAGAAGGGAAAAGAGTCGGCAAGGGTACCGTCGAAATCGAAAATGACGAGCTTGTATTTCACGGCTTCTCCCCTAAGGTTTTTTTACACTTATTATCACCTATTATACAGTGAGGGACGTATCTGTCAGTAGTACGGATGAAGAGATGGAAAGCAAGTCGCCGGAAGGGAAGCCCGTCCGGATTTATTTTTTCCGCAGCAGGCGGAGGATCTTCGGGGTGACGGCGAGGTCGAGGGCCGTGAAGTCGTCGGGGTTCTTGATAGCGACGTCGGCGCCCGCGTCCACGAGCATCTTGACCATCGCCTCCTTGCCGCTGGACGCGGCGTACATCAGCGAGGTGACGCCGTTGACGTTCGCCGTGTCAAGCTCGATGCCCGCGTCGATGAGCATGGAGACGACCTCGGGGTTCTCGCCGAAGCAGGAGAGCCACAGCGCCGTGTTGCCGTCGACGTTTTTGAGCATGATGTCCGCACCGGCATCGAGCAGCTCGCGCACGATTGCGGCATTGCCTTCGCGGGCGGCCTTCATCAGGGCCGTGTTGCCGTAGCTGCCCTGAAGGTCAAGGTTCCCGGCGTCGTAGTCGTTTGCTTCCAGCCATGTCAGTGTGGTTTCGGTCACGGTCGTCTCCTTGGACTATTTTTTCAGGCCCGCAAGGGCGAGGGCGTGCTTGGTCGCCCGGGCGATAATGCTGTGCTCGGGGCGGAACATCGCGTCCGAGATCGTTTTGACCGCCGGGAAGATCTCGTCGAAACCGTGCTCGGGGAAGCCGCTTTGCAGCATGATCTTGTCCATGGAGAGTCCGGCGAGGACCTCGTGGTCGAAGGCGCCGACATTGGAGGGGCCGATGGCCACGAAGAACTGTTCGAGGTCGTCGTGCGCCTGCGTGGCGTTGAGGATGACCCCCTGGTCGCCGCGTTCAATCAGCAGGCTGCGGAGGGCATCGTCCAGCGCGGTCTCATCCACAAAGAGCGGCTTGTCCGCAATGGAAGACGCACGCAGCTCGTCGGCACTGCTGACGCGGTAGCCGACGCATTTCGTATCCGACTGCTCACCCAGGGCAATGGGGGCAGTGTAGAAGAGGGCCGTATACTCCTCGGCATCCTCCTTGGCCTTTTCCAGGGCCGCTTCGTCTTCGGGCTGCAGAAAAAAGATCTGCACCATCGTATCTTCGATGATCTCGTCGATCTCGTCGAGAAAATCCTCATTGGTTGCTTTAACGTTGACATCAATCGTCATATATAGAAACTCCTCCTCGTTAGTGCAAGGAGGATATGCAAGTCCGGTTCCGGGGTTTTTAGAGGGTGACCGCGGCGAGGGAGGGGAAAACGGCGTCGGGGGTGATACCGCGTGCGAGATCGGACGGGGTGTATTTGCCCGTTTCGACGAGGATGCCCTGAAGGCCCGCCGCCTGTGCGCCGCCGACATCGCTTTCGACGTCGTCGCCGATCATGACCGCCGCTTCGGGCGCCACGCCCATCCGGGCGCAGGCGAGGCGGTAGAAGTCCGTGCTCGGTTTCCCGATGACCGTCGCGGTTTTGCCCGAGGCGTATTCCAGGGCCGCGACGAAGCCGCCGGCATCCATGCTGAGACGCCCGCCATGGTCTTTGAAATAGCGGTTCTTCGCGGCGGCGAGAAGCTCGCCGCCCTCCATCAGGGTCCGGAAGGCTTCATTGAGACGCGTATAGGTGAAGTTCTCCTGGGCATCGCCGATGACGACGCAGCGGCAGGGGGCGTCGGGCAGGTCCTCGAAAAACGCTTCGGCGGCGTCCGTGAGCAGGAAGGTTGCCCGGCTTCGGCGCTCGATGAGGTACGCTTTGGTGACGTCCAGGGCCGTGATCACTTCCGAGGCTTCGATGCCGAAACCCATCTTCTGCAGCTTTGCCACGACCTCCGCACCCGTCTTTTGAGTCGTATTGGTCAGGAAGCGGACGGGATAGCCTGCTTTGAGCCGCGCGACCGCTTCGATGGCACCGGGATAGGGGGTGTCGCCTTCGTAAAGCACACCGCCGATGTCGCACAGGACGCCTTTGATGATCGAAGTGTTCATAAAATGTCCTCTTTTCCCGGGATATTTTTGAAGTATACCCCAGGGGGCCCTTAAGGTGTGCCTAAAAAGGAGGCAGGCATCCAGCGTATAACGGCGGCAGTGATGTTACAATGGGGACATGACAAACATGCAAGGCCAAGCGAATGTCTGATTCGCCGCACTACATCGTTTTCACTGACCTAGATGCCACACTGCTTGATCACGAAACCTACTCGCATTCGGCGGCCCAGCCCGCGATCGACTACCTGATACGTGAAGAGATACCGCTGGTTTTCGTCACCAGCAAAACGCAGCCTGAAGCCGTCAAACTCCAGGAGAAGATGGGACTCTGCGCCCCCTTCATCGTGGAGAACGGCGGGGCGATCTTCATCCCGCGCTGCTGCAGCCGCTTTTACGGTGCGGACCATGAGGCCGACTACGAAGTGATCACCCTGGGTGCCGCCTATGACGCCTGTACGAACCTGCTGGACAACCTGAAAACCCGCTTCCGTCTGAGAGGCTTCTCGCATATGCACCATGACGAGGTGGCCGAACGCACGGGGCTGCAGAGCGAAGGCGCCGTGATGGCGAAGACGCGCTACTGCTCCGAACCCTTTATTATGGAAGACGAAAGCCTGCTTGACGACCTGGTCGCAGCCGTATCGGCCGAGGGGTTCATGATTACGAAAGGGGGGCGTTTCTACCATCTCATCGGGCGGAACCAGAGCAAAGGGAGTGCGGTCGAAGCACTGCTCGAGCGCGCCGAAGCGTCGACGGGGATCCGTTTCAGATCCATCGCGCTGGGGGACAGCGAGAACGACTTCTCGATGCTGCAGAGCGTCGACATCCCCGTGTTGATTCCCAAACACGACGGCAGCTATGCCGCCATCAACCTGCCCAATCTCATCAAGGCACCCTATCCTGGGCCCAGAGGCTGGAATGCCGTGCTGCAGGAGCTCTTCGGTGTTGCCTGAGCTCCCAGCCCTCTTCGAGGCTGCCGTCGATGCGGTGATGCCGCAGCAGATGCTCCCGGAGCGGATGCAGCTTCATGACGGAATCCTCTCCATCGATGACAAGCGGTATGACCTCGAGCGCTACGGCCGCCTTTACCTCTGCGGCGCGGGGAAAGCGGCACTCCCGATGGCCGAGGCGTGCGAAGGCATTCTGGGGGCGCGCATCGCCGGCGGGGTGATCGTCACGCCCGAAGCCGAACGCCCGCTGCGCTACTGCCGCTACGTGCACGGTACGCACCCCATCCCCTCCGAAGAGAGCATCGCGGCGGCCGAGCAGCTGATGGCACAGTTTGGGGCGGCTGAAGAGGGTGAGCTGATCCTTTTCCTGCTCAGCGGCGGCACCTCCGCGCTGATTGAGAAACCGCAGCCGCCGGTAACGCTCGACGCGATGGCGGAGACCACCAGGCTGCTCTTGGAGAACGGCTGCAGCATCGGGGAGACGAACAGCGTGCGAAAACATCTCTCCATGATCAAAGGGGGGCGGCTGGCACAGATGACAAAGGCGACCGTGGTCGTGCTGGTCGTCTCCGACGTCATCGGGGATGACCTCGAGACCATCGGGTCGGCCCCGCTCTACTGCGACCGCAGTACCTATGCCGGTGTCACGGCGATGCTGAAGGAGAAAGGGCTTTTTGAGAGACTCCCTGCCACGGCACGCGGCGTCCTGGCGGCGGGCGAAGCCGGTACCATGCCCGAAACGCCGACGGCACCGCTGCCGCACGTGACACATCTGATGATCGGCAGCAACAAGCAGGCGCTGGAAGCCGCGGCGGCCTGCGGCGTCGAGCACGGCCGGGACGTCCGGATCATCGAAACCCCCATCCAGGGAGACGTGGCCGAAGCGGCGGAGGCATTCTGCCGCCGCTTCGAGATGCTGCCGCCGGGCACCCTGCTGCTGCAGGGCGGCGAAACAACGGTGACGGTCTCCGGCAACGGAAAAGGGGGGCGGAACCAGCATTTTGCCCTTCATTGTTTGAAACGTTTAAAAACAAATATCGGTTACGATATCATATGTGCCGGTACCGACGGGATCGACGGCAATTCGGATGCGGCCGGGGCACGCATCTCCGATGCCCTCTATCGGCAGTGCACTCCGGAGGAGATCGACGACGCCCTGGTGCGTTTCGACTCCAACACCTTTTTCTCGGGCAAAGAGGCCCTTATCAAGACCGGCTACACCGGCACCAACGTCATGGATGTTGTCATAGCTTACAAAGGAGAGGATAATGGCTGACTTTTTTCAAAACGGGGTGATCACGTCACTGCAACGGGTAGGGGACAGAAGCCTCGAAGCGATGGAGAAGGACCTGGAACGCATGTCCGAACGCCGGAAGATGGTCCTGCTGCTTCCCGCACTCTACAGCGAGTTCGAGACTCCGGCAATGCATACGATCATCGAAGAGCTCAAGCATGTCCGCTACCTGCACCGCATCATCCTGGGCCTTGACCGTGCGACCCGCGAACAGTTCCTCGAAGTCAAGAAGCTGATGGTCCAGCTCCCCTGCGAAGTGGAGGTCCTCTGGAACGACGGCCCCCGCATCCAGGAGCTCTACGCGGAGCTGACCCGCGAAGGGTTCCCCTGCCTGAAAGACCCCGGCAAGGGGCGCAACGTCTGGACGATGATCGGGTACGGCCTGACGGGGGAGGAAAACTACGCCTTTGCCCTGCATGACTGCGATATCGTCAACTACTCGCGCGAGATCGTCGCCCGCCTTTTCTACCCCATCGTCCACCCGGCGCTGGACTACGAGTTCAACAAAGGGTACTACTCCCGGGTGACGAACAAGCTTCACGGCCGGGTGACGCGCCTTTTCTACACCCCGCTGATCCATGCCCTGGAGAAGGTGATGGGCACGAACCGCTACCTTGAATACATGGACAGCTTCCGCTACGCGCTTTCGGGGGAGTTCGCCTTTATCCGTTCGCTGGGGCGCGGTATCGCGATTTCACCGACCTGGGGGCTGGAGGTCTCGACGCTGAGCGAAGTCTACAAGAACACCTCAAACCGCCGTATCTGCCAGACGGAGATTATGGATACCTACGAGCACAAGCACCAGGACCTCGGCAACAAGGCAGAGGGCGGCGGCGTCTACAAGATGGCCGGCGACATCGCCAAGGCGCTCTTCCGGGTGATGGCGCAGGAGGGGATCGTCTTTACGGAGTCGCACTTCAAGACCCTGCTGGCGACATACTTCCAGGAGTCGCGTTTCGAGATCTCCAAGTACGTGGCGCTCTCCAAGCTCAACGGCCTCGAGTATAACCGTGAAAAGGAGATCAGCGCCGTCGAAGCCTTCCAGGACGCCATCGAGGAAGCGGCCAAGGAGTTTTTCGAGAATCCGCTCGGGGTGCCGTCGATGTCCCCGTGGATTACCGTCCGATCGGTACTGCCGGAGTTCTCGGAAAAGTTTGCCCGTGCCGTCGCCCTGGATGCGCAGGAGGCGTAGCGCATGATCCAGTACGAACCGCATTCGATACGGGAGCGTTTGACGGTCCTCTACGCGCCCGAAGACGCGGAGCGCGCCTACGAGGGCATCCGGGAGCTGATCAACACCTACTGCGACCGGATTGCGTCCCATCCCTACCAGCTCAGCGAGAAAGATGCCATTCTCATTACCTACGGCGACCAGGTGCAGAGTCCGCCCGAACCGCCGCTCAAAGAGCTCAACGACTTCCTGGTGTCGCATATCGACGGGCTCGTCAACGCGGTACACCTGCTGCCGTTTTACCCCTACTCCTCCGATGACGGCTTTTCCGTCGTCGACTACAAGGCGGTCGACCCGCACTGCGGCTCCTGGAGCGAAGTGGAGCAGCTGGGTACCCATTTCCGCCTGATGTTCGATGCGGTCATCAACCATGTCTCCCAGTTTTCCGACTGGTTCAAGAAGTACCTTGAAGGCGATCCCGACTACGCGAACTTTTTTATCGACGCCGACCCCTCCCTGGACCTGAGCTCGGTCGTACGGCCGCGCACCTCGCCGCTGCTGCACGAGTTCAAAGACGCCGAGGGGCGCATCCGCTATATCTGGACGACGTTCAGCCGGGACCAGGTCGACCTCAATTACGCCAACTACAAGGTACTGCTGGCCGTCCTGGACGCGCTCTTCTTCTACATCGAGAAGGGGGCGACGCTGCTGCGGCTGGATGCGATCGCTTTTGTCTGGAAGCAGATCGGTACGACCAGCGTCCACCTTCCGCAGACCCACGAACTGATCCAGCTGATGCGGGAGGTGCTGCACAAGGTCGCCCCCGAAGTCATCATCATTACCGAGACGAACGTACCGCACCAGGAGAACATCTCCTATTTCGGCAGCGGCGACGACGAGGCGCAGATGGTCTACAACTTCGCGCTCCCCCCGCTGCTGGCGTATTCGGTCCTGACGGGGAACCCGGCCAAACTGCTCTCCTGGGCGCGTACACTGACGCTGCCCAGCGACAAGGTCTGCTTCTTCAACTTTACCGCCTCGCATGACGGGGTGGGGCTGCGTCCTGTCAGCGAGATCCTTGACATCGAGGATATCGCGACCTTGGAGGCGGCGGCGAAACGTTCGGGCGGCCTAGTGTCGTACCGGGCGAATGCCGACGGGACGCAGAGCCCCTACGAACTCAACTGCAGCTATATCGATCTGCTCACGCCGCCCGAAGAAGACGATGCCGTCCGGGCGAAACGGATGCTGCTGACCCAGGCCGTGGCCCTTGCGATGCCGGGGGTGCCGGGGATCTATTTCCATTCGCTGTTCGGATCGCGCAACTACCTCCAGGGCGTCAAGATGACGGGGATCAACCGCTCCATCAACCGCGAGAAGTTCAATTCCAACTGGCTCGATGCGCAGCTGCAGAAAGAGGGGAGCCTGGAGCGCCGGGTCTACCTGGCCTACAAGCGGCTGCTCTCCATCCGGATCAACGAAACGGCCTTCGACCCCTTCGGTCCGTTCATCTTCCTGGACCTGCACCCGTCGCTTTTCTGTCTCCAGCGCGAGAGCCGCGAACTGGACAGCCATATCCTGGCCGTGCACAACTTCAGCGACGAGACGGTCGAGTTCCGTCTGCCCGATTATCTTGAGCTGCCATCGACGGAGTGCATCAGTAATATCTATGTAACGTCGGAGACGCTGCAGATTGAAAGTTACGGGGTGATGTGGCTAAAATGCCGTATCGATGTCGAGGCGTTCGAGGCGTGCTGCAACCAGGCACTGCCCATCATCAATGAAAAGGAGTTTGAATGATTACAAAATGTCTATTTCCCGCTGCCGGGTACGGTACGCGCTTTCTGCCCGCGACCAAGGCGATGCCCAAGGAGATGCTGCCCATCCTTACCAAGCCGCTGATCCAGTACGGGGTGGAAGAGGCCAACGAGGCCGGCTGTGACGTCATGGCCGTCATTACGGGGCGCGGCAAGCGGGCCATTACCGACCACTTCGACATCAGCTACGAACTGGAACATCAGATCAAGGGTTCCTCGAAAGAGTCGCTGCTCAAGGATATCCGCCGCCTCATCGACAGCTGCACCTTCACCTATACGCGCCAGAACGAGATGAAGGGGCTGGGCGACGCCATCTACAAAGGCAGAGTCCTGGTCGGCGAGAGCGACCCTTTTGCCGTTATTCTCGCCGACGACCTGTGCATCAACCCCAAGGGCGACGGGGTGCTCAAGCAGATGGTGGAGCTGTACAACAAGTACAAGTGCTGCATCGTCGCCATCATGGAGGTCCCGAAGGACCAGGTCTATAAATACGGCGTTATCGCGGGGCGCGAGATCGAAGAGGGTGTTTTCATGGTCGACGACATGGTCGAAAAACCGGACAATGACAAAGCGCCGTCCAATCTCGCTATTATCGGCCGCTATATCCTCACCCCGGATATCTTCGAGGTGATCAAAAACACCAAGCCGGGCAAGAACGGCGAACTGCAGATCACCGACGCCCTGCTGACGCAGGCGAAAAAGGGGATGGTCCTGGGCTACAAGTTCAAGGGCAAGCGCTTCGACTGCGGCAGCGTCGACGGTTTCGTCGAAGCGACGAACTACTTCTACGAACTCGAAAAGAAAGCCGAAGCGAAAGCGCAGAAGCAGTAACCTTCCCCCCCCCGCGGAACCCCCTCCATACCGCTGCGGCGTGACGGCCGGTTCGGTCGCACGGTTTTACCGTCCATCCTGATGTATGAACCGAATGTATTGTTGTGATGTAAGGGTGAAAGGCTCGCGGTGTCAGCAGCACCGCGAATGCAAGGGAGTAGAAGAACAAAAACGTAATGGCTCGACTTTCCAGTGAAAGTCTGATACAAATCAATCGCATCGGAATGCTTACCCTTTTACGGGTACACACAGTATAGAATATTTGTCAGGCACCCTATGCAATTTTATGATTAACTTTTAACCAATTGCCTTTTGGGGCTGTACAAAAGGTAGCGCAGGTGCCAAAATGCGCTTGGGGCTCATGAGAGGATCAGCCGGTCGATCGCCGCAATCTCGTCGGGTGCCAGGCGGATCTCCGAGACGTGCAGGTCTTCTTGCATGTGCACGGATGAGGTTGTGCCGTCTAGGGGGGTGATCCCTTTGGCGATGAGGTACGCATAAAAGATCTGCGGGGTGCCGATGCGCCGGGCCATCGCGGCGCGGATGACCGGCTCGCTGCCGAGCAGGTGGGGGTTGGCGGTCAGGCTCCAGAAGCTCTGGTAGCGGATGGCGTTGGCGTCGCAGAAAGCGCGCAGCTCCACATCGTAGCCGGAATCGGCGTAGAAGCGGTTCTGGAGCACCGCCGGCTTGATCTCCACCTCGTCAAAGAGGCGCTGCAGGGTGCGCAGATCGTAGCAGTTGCTGATCCCGAGCTGCCGCGCATTGCCCTCTTTTGCGATCGTCTCCATGGCGCGCCAGACGGCAAGCAGCTGCGCAAAGGGGAAGAGCGGCGAGTGCAGGACATACGAATCGACGTAATCGGTACGCAGATTGTCCTGCGAAACGCGGAAGGATTGGCGGACCTGCTCCGCAAGCGGGGCTTTCCGGTCGTAGGGGGTGTTTTCGGGGTCCTGCCCATCTACGGGGGTGAACTTGGTCTGCAGGAAGAGCGCTTCGCGTTCGATCCCCTCGGCGCGCATCACTTCAAGGGCCTCGCCGACGCCGGCCTCATGGTAGTGGCGGGGCTGGCAGGCGGTGTCGATGCCGCGGAACCCGCAACGCAGCGCCGCTTCGACCAGGGGGGCCGTCTGCTCTTTTTTCCAGGCCGTCCCGTAGATGAGTGTCGGCATCTCGATGCCGGCGCGCGTGTGAAGCGTCTTAACCATAAACTTTCTCCGTTTCGACTGTCTTGAGGAACATCGCCAGCTGCGAGTCGATATTGATAATGTGGCGCCGGAATTTTTCATAGGCGTAGTCATCAATATAGGAGCGCCCGAAGGGGGGAAGCTTTCGTGCTTTTTGGAGGAAGTAGCGCATTTCGGAGAGCAGGGTCTCATGCTCGTCCAGGTGCTCCTGCAGACCGTAGAACCCGAGGCTCCGCATCATCTCTTCCTCCATGGCGAAGTGGGCTTCCGTATGCTCGACAAGCGCGGAGAACCCCTCGACAAAGTCACTGCCCGAAGCCGCTTTGACAAGGGTGAGCTGCTGCAGAAAGTCTGCGTGGGTCTGGTCCATCACCTCTATGCCGAGTGTCAGCTCTTCCATTCGATGCTCCTTTGCACTGCCGTGGCTTTAACGCGCCCTATGCAACTTTCATGCGATGCCCCTGTATCGCACGGAATATGCAGTACTCTATCCAAAACGCCTGAAACCGGGCGAAGAGGAGATAACGATGTTATCGACGTTCAATGCACTCAAAGCCGTCTACGCTTCGCGCGAAATTACGATGGATGATCTTGAAGTCCTGCAGCAGTACGATTTTATCCACTTCGAAAACCGGGGCATCAGCCGTTCGGAAACGGATTGCCTGCTCTGTGAGGTGCGTTGCGAACCCTTTGCGGCTTTTCTGACGGCGATCACCGCGGCCGCTTTCGAGTCGGCGGAAGTGCTGCGCGACATGATCACAAAGACGGGCCTCGGGCTTTTCGAGGAGAAGAGCGAGGATGTGGCACTGCTCAGTTTTATGAGTGAGGACAAGGCGGTGGAGATTATCGCCAGCGTTGCGCAGGACGGCAGTGTCAGTATCGACGCGGATGATATCGAAGTGCTGCCCTTTTTCCAGGTCTATCTGCGCGTGCAGCACTGAGGCGCGCGGGCCTAGTGGTGCTCGTGGCTGCCGCAGCCGCAGCCGCCCTGGAGCATCCCGATGACGAAGTGGTCGTCGACTTCGGTGACATCGAAATGGTGTTTGCCGCAGAAGCTGTTCTTCATAAAGGAGAGTTGCGCTTCCGCAGCGCTTTTGGCGCTCTCTTTGTTATCGTAGGAGACGATCTGGTCGAGGCCGTTTCTTTTGGCGCAGCTGCAGAGTTTTTCAATGATGACATGGTGTTCCATAACAGGTTCCTTGAGTGGTTTGGTACAAAATGCAACCGCCGTTCCTGCCGGGCACGGGGACTCCCCTCTCTGCTGCACTCTTTGGCTGTTTGCCGTCTCTGTGTATGATCGTTTTACTCTTGTTTCGCGCAGGGTGTGCAGACACGTCAAACCGGTGTGTTGATCATTGCCGGCGGTTTCACCTGGCAAGCGGAAAAGCGCTGATATTTCGGTACGATTCCCGTTTCACGATTACTGCATGGTTTCACTGTACAGTTGTCTTATTCATTGACAAAGGAGCGATTATGAAACGAATGACAGCATTGATTTCGGCGGCGTTCGTCGCCGGGACCGTTTTTGCGTCCGTCCCGACGGAATCACGTCCGCTGCAGGTGCGTAAAGTGGTTCACCTCCAGAGTGCCCCGGAGGCTGTTGAAAAGCCCGACGCGCTGCCGCCGGCTGCCAAACCGGCCAAGGATTTCGGCAAACTGAACGACCGGAAACTTCCCAATGTCTTTTATCTTCCGAAACCGGAGGTGTCCGATGAAGCGCAGTAAAGTCATGCTCAGGCTCGCCGTACTGTTGATGCCGCTGTGGCTGTTGTCGGGCTGTTTTATCTATGTCGAGGATAACGATCCCCATGTCCCCTTTGTGCCGGCGACACTCGTGATCCATAATGATATAGACTCCTGGGGCGATATCTGGTACGCCTATGTCGCTCCTTCCACGGCGTCGAGCTGGGGGAACGAGCTGCTGGGCGCGGATGTACTCTACCCGGGGGACGATCTGGTCATAGATATCTATGAATGCGACCAGAATTACGATATCAGCGTGGAGTATGATGACGGTACCGTCATTGAAGACTGGGGCGTATGGGTACCGTGCGGTGTGACGACGTACGTCACATACTTACACTAAATACGGCTCAGCCCTCGATAAGCTGTCCGCGGAAGTAGAGCTTCTGTTTTGACGCATGCGCTTCGGGTTCGGCGGCGACGACCGTCACCGGTTCCGGTGCGACCATCAGTTCATCGAACTTCGTCTGCGGCGTTGCCAGCATGACGCTCTCAAAGGCGCGCAGCCGTTTGAGCAGCGCATCCGAGACGGTTAAGAGCTCCTCGTAGTAGTTCTGGGCCAGTTTCAGGTCGCTGGCGCTCGCCTTTTTCGATCCGAACACCCCCATCAGTCCCCCCGATTTTCCGGCAAACAGCGTGGCATAGATCTTCAGATAGATATCGTAACACTCGGTATGGAGTGTGATCATTTCATCAATGACACTTTTGGCGTTGGAGGTGGAAAAGACCATCGCATCGTCATAGAGCCAGCGGCTGAAGTCGCTGTCGGACTGGTTGACGGGGACGGCATCCTTCTCCTGGCTGACCCCGGAGACCATCAGTTTGATCTGGTTGATCCATTTGAGTTGGTATGTTCGTGCATTTCGAATATTCTGAATATAGTTTTCTTTTGATGCCATAATGACCTCCGAGAATAATACCGAAGTGTACGACACGGCCGAAAGATTTTCGGCGATAATATGGATAAAAAATAATCAGGTATCAGATTAATGTGATCATCAAAAAGTCACATTAATCCACCGGCAGTTTTCGCTGCAGCGCGTCATGCCGCAGGATGAGTGAACGTGCGTCCATGCCGACCTTCAAGAAGAGCAGGACGATCAGTCCGGCGACGGGCTGGCCCAGGGCCGCGACGAGAAAGCCTCCGCCGATCAGGCCGATGTGCAGGACGGCCACGCGCCCGTAGGGTGCGCCCATCCAGTCGGAGAGGGTGGTGCGCTCATAGTCGCCGCTGCGGACATAATCGACGTAGAAGGAGACGGCATGGCTGACGATGAGCAGCGTCAGGGCGGTGAGCATGCCGTTGCCGAACAGGGTGTCGCGGTGGTAGAGGTAATCGGCGAGGCCGAAGACGTTCAGGTGCAGCTCCTCCGGCGCGAACAGCGCGATGACGAAGATGCCGTGCACGTAGGTGAACATGCCGTAGTGGAAAATAAAAAAGGGTACGAGGAAGAGCTTGCCGAGATTGCCGGCAAGCTCTTCGGGACGGTTGGTGATCATCTTGAAGACATTGAAGAGGCCGATCACGATGTTTTCCATCCAGTAGAGAAAGATCAGTTCGAAGACGCCCCATCCCCGTTCCAGGACGCCGTAGAGCGGGTAGAGGTTGGCGGCCAGCAGGACGATGAGCGGTAGCGAAACGTAGCGCCGGAGCACGGAAAGCGCTGCCATCAGAGCGTTTTGGAATCGATCAGGATGGTCACCGGCCCGTCGTTCGCGATGCGTACATCCATGTGGGCACCGAAGATACCGTGCGAGACCGGGACGCTCCCGGATGCCCGGTCAATGAAGTAACGGTAAAGGGTTTCGGCGTGTTCCGGCCGGGCGGCGGCATCGAAAGAGGGACGCCTCCCCTTTTTGACGTCGGCGGCCAGGGTAAACTGGGAGATGACGAGGAGCTCGCCCCCGACGTCGAGCAGGGAACGGTTCATTTTGCCTGCCTCGTCGGCGAAGATGCGCAGCGTCAGGATTTTGGAGAGCAGCTTGTCGGCGTCCGCCTCCGTATCGCCCTCCAGGACCCCCAGAAGGAGGTTGAGCCCCATCCCGATCGCGGCGACTTCACGCCCCTCCACGTGGACGGAAGAGCTGCCGACGCGTTGCAGTACGGCCAGCATCAGTGGTGATGATGCTCGTGTTCGAGGATCTCATGGACGGCGGCATCGTCGAGCGGCTCGACTGCCGTGACCGTTCCGTCGAAGACGAGGCTGCGGCCGGCCAGCGGGTGGTTGCCGTCAAGAACCGCTTCGTCGCCGCGGATCTCCTTGACGGTGTAGATGATGACGTCCTCGGGGTGCGATTCGAGGTGCCCTTCGATCTCCATGCCCGCCTCTAGGTCGTCGGGGAGTTCGGAAAGCGCCTCTTCGACGAGGAGGGAACCGTCGTACTCTCCGAACGCTTCGGCAGGCGAGAGGGTGACATGGATGTCATCCCCGGTCCGTTTCCCCTCCAGTTCCGTTTCCAGCTTGGCAAAGATCTGCCCGTAGCCGCCGTGGAGATACATCAGTTCGGAGTCGTCGGGGTTGAGCAGCTCGCCGTCGGAGGTGGAGAGTTCATAGTTCAGGGTGACGAGGCTGTTTTTCGTGATCTGCATGGTGAGGCCTTGGGAATTGGGATAGCACAATTCTACAATGAAAGGGGGGAAATCGACAAACGTCCGGGCCTATGCCTCCAACAGGGCGGCGAGGCTGTAGCGCCAGCCGTAACGGTTGACGGTAGTGGAAAAACCGCGCTCCCGAAGCAGCGAAGCCAGCGTCTCCGGCGGATAGAAATGCCCCGGCTCCCCCAGCAGTTTCTCCGCCCGCCGCAGCAGGTTGCCAAGGAGGGTGGAGGGGTCGAAATCGTAGACGAACAGGAGTCCGCCGGGGCGGAGGACGCGGGCAATCTCGTCGAGCGCCTCTTCGGGAACGGTGAAATGGTGCAGCGCCTCGCCCACGAGGATGCCGTCAAAGCGGTCGGCGTCGAAGGGAAGGGCTTCGGCCCTGGCGATGACACGCCCGACCGTCTCGGGGACATAGCGCAGCATCCCTTCGGCCGGGTCGGCGGCGACGGGTCTTAAATCGTTGCGGCAGCCGAGGGCGTAGTTGGCGAGGGTGCCCGTTCCCGCGCCGAGGTCGAGGATATCGGCGTCGGGGGGGAGGGCGTGCAGGCAGATGCAGAGCTGCGCGACGGCAGTCTCGGGGTAGACGGCCGCCCCGAAGCGGCTGAAGGCCCAACCGAGATGGTTGAAGGGGATCATCGGTGCCGTCTTACGGCGTGACGACGATATAGACGATACGGTCCCCCTGGATCGCCTGCATGAAGTAGGTGTCCGCATAGCGGTAGTACTGCGCCCCGTTGATCGTGACGCTGTAGGCACCGTCGGGGAGGCTGTCGAGTACCTGGCCGGGAGCGAATTCGACATCATAATAGGCCACCGGCGGCTTGACGACGCGGTAGGCGTTGCGGTAGTTGTCCCAGGTATAGTAGACGTCCGCATAGTAGTAGTACGTGCGTCCGCTGTGTACGAAGACGGTGTAGCCCACCGGAAGGGTACGGACCACGAGGCCTACCGGCGGAACGGTGACGATAAACCCGCCGTCGTGATGGCGGTAATAGAGACCGTCGGCATAGTAGAACGAGAGCGCGCCGAGGCTCAGGGAGATCGCCAGACGCGGCAGACTGTGTACCACATAGCCCGGGCGCTGATAATAGGTCAGAGGACGGGCCCCCGGCGGGCGGTAATAGCGCTTGTGCTTGTCGATACGGACGATGTCACCCTTGGCAGGCGGATAGATCCGTTTGCCGTCGCGGTAGTCCACCTTCGGCGGGCGGACCGTACGCTGCTCGGTGTGCCTGTACTCTTCACGCTGTTGCGGGCGGACGACCGGCGCGGGTTTGACCGGATGGGGTGTGTACTTTTGAGGTTCGGAACGGCGTACCTCTTCACGGCGGATCTCACCTTTGGAAGGCTGGTTATGGTCACGGCGTATCTCCTGCCCCAGGGCGTTACCCTGGTTACCGGAACGGCTCTGGTTGTAGGAACGATCCTGCTTATTATAGGAACGGTCCTGTTTCTCATAAGAGCGCTCCTGCTTCGAACCGCCTCTGTCGTTATCCTTCCTGTTGTCATGGTCGGGGGCCGCATAAAGCCCGGCCGAGCCGATGAGCAGTGCGGCTGCGACGGATATGAAGTTGCTGTATCGCATCGTATCCTCCTTAATTGATAGCTTCAGTATAACGGGAAATCGTTAAATAATTGTGAGATACAGCGCTTAGCGGGTACGTTCGTTTTTGAGTGCCGTCAGCGTTTTGAAAAAGCAGCCTACGGTGAAACGGTACTGCTCCCCTTTTTTTTCAAGGGCAGGACTGTTTTGCTGCACGAGGAGGATATCTTCGGGTCGGACCCGGTAGCTTTTGTCGCAGTGAAGGCAGTAGAGTGTTTCCATGGCTGTACCTGTGCAAGATAGATTCATACCGCTGCACGCTCAGCGGCATTTCGGGCAGGGGGTTCGGCGTTCAGTTCGGGCGCTGTCTGAAAAAAAGCATCAGTGCGGCGCCGCCGAGCAGCAGTTCGGCGAGCAGGAGGGTGATGACGGAGGAGAGCATGGACTCGTCCGAGACTTCGGACGCATCCGAGATCTCGAACGGTGTCGTGCGTTCAAACTCCTGCGTTGCCGGGATATGTTTGGCGGCCGGCGTCTGCTGCAGTACGGGCGCTTCGGCGTCGTTCTCGATCACCGTGGTTTTGGTACTTTCAGGCAGGGCCGCGGGGAGGGTCTCCGGTTCCGGTTCCGGGGCAGCGGCGGCGCGGGCGGCGGCCTCGATCTCCGGCGCGGGCGTTTTGATGGTCGTGTGGGCCTGCGGTTCGAGCGGCTGGGTGACAAAGGGTTTCAGGCTGTTGAGGTCGTTCTCGACATAAGCGTTGGGGTGCAGTTTCCGGATACTGCCGAGGATCGTCTGGATATCCCGCTTGTGGTGGAACTGCTCCAGGACGGTCAGGTAGTTCTTGCTCCCGCCGCTGACGGCATAGGCGAAAGCGTTTTCATTCTGAAGACGGCTGGTGTCCGGGTTGTGTTGGAGGTACCACTGCAGCGCTTCATTGCGCTGCTGTGCCTCGCGTTTGCTTTTGAAGACGCCGGCGATGATCTCCCCGCCGTTGGTCGTGAACGCATCCGGATGCAGTTTCTGGATGGTGCGCAGCACGGTGCGGCGCTCCTCGGTTGTGCGGAAGTGGTGGAGGACGGCCAGGTAGTCCGGCACGGCGCTGCGCACGCTGTAGGTAAAGACGCCCGCGGCCTGGAGGGAACTGGTCTCCGGGTCCTGCTGGAGGTACCACTGCAGCGCCTCGATGCGCTGTTTTGCATCCTGTTCCGTTTGGAACGCCCCTGCGATAATGGCTTCTGACGTTGCGGCTGCGAGCGGGAGCACCAACAGAGACAGAAAGAACGATAGGGTGGCCAGACGCATGGAACTCCTTTGACGAATATGGTGCCGAACGCACCAATGAAAGAAGACAATTTTAGCACTCGGAACTTTGTCTAACTTTTTTCTGTTGCAAAAATCGGTGTGTTTTGCCGTTTTTTAACATTTTAGAAGATTTAACAATAAAAACATCATTTTTGTAACCCTGCTGTAGTGCAAAGGGGGTAAAGTGGCGGCCAACGAAGATCTGCGCAGGAAAACACGATGACCATGATACCGACATCCCGAAAACCCCTGCAGCGCCACGGCGCTGCAATGGCATCTGCGGCGGCACGCTGCGAAAACGGCTTCTGCACTGCACATGCGCAGCGGCAGCCCGGACAGGGTGGCGGCATCCATACTGCCGTGACACGCTACATCCGGAAACGTCTGAGAGTACCGGACAGCTTCGAGCCCCTCTGCAGCTGCAGCGAAGGCGAGGGAAACAACGTGCGCGTCGTGACCGTGTTTACGGCACAGAATTACCGGGGGGAGTGCTGCACGGTGCAGCTTGCGGTAGAGATCGACCCGTCAGGATCGATCCTCAGTGTGAAGCAGATCTAAGCGGGTTAGGCTTGCACCGGCTGGCGTCTTCCTGCAAAGAGCATAATGAACGCCGCCCCGCCGAGCAGTTCGGCGATCAGCAGCGGCAGGAAGGACGGTCCCGTCGTTTCCGGGGAAAGGGAAGCCGATGAGAGTGCCGCGGGAGTGGTCACCGCCGTCACTTCTGTCCCCGGTACCGTAGCGACGACGGTCGTGTCCGTCGCCGTTGCGACGCTTTCCGCCATGACCTCGGCAGAGACGGCCGCCGGAGCGAATGCCGCGCTCTCATCGGCCGCCATGCGTTCAGCAGCGGCACCGAACGGGCGCGTAAAATCCATGTTGTTCTTCAGGTAGGCGTCGGGGTAGATCTTCTTGATGCTGTTGCGCACGGTCAGCACTTCGTCGAAATTGCGGAAATTGTACAGTACCGCGACGTAGTAGGGCGCTGCACTTCGCACGCCGTAGGTGTAGTATCCGGCGCGCTGCAGGGCGTAGCTCTCCGGTTCATAGCGCAGATACCCTTTGAGGGTGTCGACGCGCTGCTGCGCCTGTTCGGGGGTATGGAACGCCCCGACGACGATGACCTTGGTGGTGGCAGCCGCGAGGGACGCCGCCGTGATAAACAGTAGTAGTGTCGCGATGATCGGTCGCATGGTTCTCCTTCTCGGCGGCACCGGAATTGGTGCCGGGGAAAATAATTGTAACATTAATAACTTTATTAAACATATTTTTAAAAAAATTTAAAAGCTTCTGGAGAGAAAGAGCGGACTGGGCGTGACCGGCAGAGAGGGGTGTGCCTTACTCCTTCGCTTTGCGGAGTTCGGCATCGAGGGTGTCGAAGAAGGCTTTCGCCTCTTTCTCAAACTGTTCGCGCCACTCGATCCACTGCGCTTTGTAGCGCTCCAGCGTCTTTTCATCAAGCTGCAGCAGCATCCCCTGGGCCTCGAGGGCTTTTTCAGTCCCTTCGGTCACGTTGTCCGCGTCCGGTTCGGAGAGGGTGTCGCTTTGGTGTTCCATCTCCCCGGCGACGTCGTTCAGGGTCTGCTGCTCCTGCGGTGTGAGCTGCTCCCCGTGTTCGTCGAGTGCGTCGCGGGCCGATGCGCCCAGTGCGTCGATCTGTTCGCGCAGGACGCTGCCGTAGCGTTCGATGGAGTCCGACATCTGCCGGTTCAGCGTCTCGGCGTAGGCGTCCATCTGCTGCCGCATCGTCCCGAGCTGCTGCTGCAGGTCGTCGGAGGTGGCGCTGAGCTGTCCCGTCAGCTCCCGGGTGAACTTGGTCAGTTCCGAAAAGAGGGCGGAGAGGGCGTTGCCGCGCAATCCCTCCGCCGTACGCTCGTAGTCGACGAACCAGGTCTCGTCGCGCTGGACGAGGTAGGTCGTCACGGTGGCGGGCAGTTCACGCCCTTCCGGTGCACTGATGCGAGACACGATCTGCGCTCTTCGCCCTTCGATGAGGACCTGTTCGACCGTCGCTTCGGCCCCTTCCCATACGTGTCCGAAGGCGTCGAACGCCGCCTCGTCTTCCAGGGTGGAGTAGCGGACCGCATCGCCTGCATCGTTCTGCTCAACTGCCTTCCAGAACGCTGCCGCAGCCTCCTGGGGGGTCTTGGGCTCAAAACAGCCGCCAAATGCCGCAACGATCAAAAGGAGTGCCGCCAGGCGGGAAAAAAACATCTTCATTGGTTGCCTTTATAAAGGGTATGGAAAGGCGCCATTATAGCGTGCAGGGGAAAACGCGGTGCGGGGTCAGTAGAGTTTCCCGGCGTGCTCCAGGTGGGTCAGGTAGAGACGCAGGTCGAACTCCAGCTGGTGGTAGCCGGGGGCCATGTGCTCGCAGAGGTTGTAAAAGGCCTTGTTGTGGTCGCGCTCTTTGAGGTGGGCCAGTTCGTGGGCGACGATCATCTGCAAGAAGGGCTCGGGCACCCGCTTGAAAAGGGAGGCGATGCGGATCTCCCGCCGGGAGCGCACCCGGCCTCCGTGCACCTTCGAGATGCGGGTGTGCATCCCCAGGGCGTCGTCGACGACACTGATCTTCGTGTCATAGACGACCTTGTGCAGGGGCTGGGAGTTGCGCATGTGCGCACTGCGCATGGCGTCGGCGTAGTCGTAGAGCGCGCCGTCGGTGGAGAGGGTGTGCGCTTCGGGGTACTTCTGCAGCAGGAAATCGCCGAGCTTCCCGCTTTCGATCAGGCGGCGCACCTGGGCCTGGAGCGTCTCGGGGTAATGGGCAAGATAGCGCAGCTCCTTCATACCGCCCTCCCTGTTTTGTTTGCGCCATTGTAGCATCTGTCCGCCCAACACGGCCATGGGCGTTTTTGAACTATTTATGCGCCGGGCGTATAGTAATAGTAAAGGTAAAACGCCCGAAAAGGAGCGACCATGCAACGCACGCGATACGAAAACCGGCCGCTGCGCGAAGCCGACGTGACGGAAGAGGCACTCTTCGACGAACGCAGGAAATTCCTGAAGCTGGGGGCGGCGAGCCTGGTGAGCACGGCGGCGGTGCTGGAGCTGGCCGCGAAAGAGCATCTGCCCGCCGTCAACCTCGACTATGCCAAAGACCCCAACGCGGGAGGACTCGAACTCAACACCTACGAGCAGATCACCTCATACAACAACTTCTACGAGTTCACGACGAGCAAAAAGGGGGTCAAGCCCCTTTCAAAGCGCTTCAAAAGCGAGCCGTGGAAACTGACCGTCGACGGGATGGTCGAGCAACCGCTCGAGCTGGACGTCTGGGAGCTGATGAAGCAGATGCCGCTGGAGGAGCGGATCTACCGCTTCCGCTGCGTGGAGGGGTGGTCGATGGTTGTGCCGTGGATCGGGTTCGAACTCTCGAGGCTTATCGCCATGGCCAAGCCCCTCGCGTCGGCGAAGTACGTCCGTTTCGAGACCCTGTACGACCCCGAGCAGTTCCCCGACCAGGGCCGCGGCCTCCTGGCGACCCTGGACTACCCCTACGTCGAGGGGCTGCGCATGGACGAGGCGATGCACCCGCTGACCCTGATGGCCGTCGGCCTCTACGGCCACACCCTCCCGCCGCAGAACGGCGCGCCGATCCGCCTCATCGTGCCGTGGAAGTACGGCTTCAAAAGCATCAAGTCGGTCGTGAGGATCACCTTCACCGACACCCAGCCGCAGAACACATGGAACGTCTACGCCCCCCGCGAATACGGCTTTTACGCGAACGTCAACCCCGACGTCGACCACCCCCGCTGGTCCCAGGCACGTGAACGGGTACTGGGGCACTTCTTCAAACAGCCGACGCAGCTGTTCAACGGCTACGCGAAAGAGGTCGCCCACCTCTACAAGGGCATGGACCTGAGGAAACAGTTTTGAAAAGAGCGCTCCTCTTTCTCCTCTGCCTCTCCCCGCTGATCTTCCTGCTCTACCGCCTCTTCGCCGGCGGGGCGGAAGACCCCATCAAGGCCATCTACAGCGTGACCGGCTACAGCGCTTTGACGCTGCTCTACGCGGCGACCACCATCTCATTGGTGCGAAAAAAGATCCGGCTGCTGCGCTACCGGCGGATGGTAGGGCTCTTCGCCTTTTTCTACGCCCTGCTGCACTTTTCCAACTTTCTTATCCTCGATATGGAGCTCGATCCCGCCAGCGTTCTCGACGAGACGCTGAAAAAGCCTTTCATCTATCTCGGGGTGACGGCCTTCGCCATTTTGCTTTTCATGGCCGTCACCTCCCTGCCGAAGCTTTTCGCCAGGTTCTACGGGTACCACCAGCTCATCTACGTCGCCCTGCTGCTGGTAACGGTCCACTTCGTCATGGCGCAGAAGGCGCTCGCCTACTGGCAGTGGGAGATCCTGGCGGTGATGGCCGTCATCGGCGTGCTGAAGGTGGTACAGAAAACGGGGCTCGCGAAGTTCTGAACAGCGCCACGCTGCGGGTGGCGGAAAGGCCATCCTTTGAAATTGCCGCAACCCTCACTTGGCACTCCTGCCATCTTTTTATTGCCGCGCCCGGTGAAGCGCTATAATCGCGTCATGGATACCATCAACGCGGGCGAAGTCCTCGCCCTTCTCAACGCCGTCACCGCCGACGAAGCCCTGCTCGAAGAGCAGCCCGACAACCCCTTCATCCCCCGCCGCCTGACACGGCGTCGCAAACAATTGTGCGACTACTGCAGCGGGGGCGACGACGAAGGCTTTGTCCGGCAGGCCTACGCGGATATGACCCCGCGCCAGCGCCGGGACCGTGACCACAAGAGCTTCCTCGCCAAGTACCGCAAGCTCCGGCCCGCCCCGGCGTCGAACGAGGCCGAACTGCGCGAGGCCGCCGAAACCTTCCTGCGCGAACGCTACGGGGAGGGGACAAAGGTCATCCACGAGTTCACGCAGTGGACCATCAGCGTCCGTCCTGACCTTTACGCTCTGACGGAAGAAGAGACGCTCGTCGCCGTCGAGATCAAGAGCGACAAAGACAACCTCGACCGCCTCTACCGTCAGCTTGACAGCTACTCCCGCTTCAGCAACCATGTCTACGTCGCCCTCGACGAGCGGTTCCTCACCAAGTACCTCCAGACCTTCGGCAACCGTTTCGAGCATGTGGGCATTCTGCTTTACGGCGAAGCGGGCCTGGGGCTTTATAAGGAGCCCGAACCGCTACTCCCCGATACGCTCGTCGCCATGCTCCGCGCCCCGGAGCTGAAGCACTTCTTCTCTATGCTGAACAACCGGAGCCGCCTTCCCGGCAGCGACTACAACACCTACCGTGACGTCATCGACGCCGTCTACACCCAGCGCGAACGCGAATTGGTCGCGCGGCAGCTCTTTGTGACCCGCCTGCGGGGCGGCAGGCCCGATGATGTTAAGATGGTGGATTACGTCGACCCGCTGGAGAAGCAGCTGCTTTTCGACGAACTGCTCAAACCCTCCTACTGGGAGGCGGGGCGGATGCGCAGGGCGGTGAAGCTGCCAGGTGTATTGGAGCTCTACCGGCAGCTGCGGCAGCCGACGCTCTTTTGACGCGGGGTCGAACAGAAATTGCTTTACCGTCTAAAAGGCGTGAACGCAGAGAGGGGAGCAGTACAGTGAAAGTAGGGCCGATGCCGGCGGGAAACCATTGGTTCGAGTACGAAAACTACGCTCAGCACCCCCGCTACCTCGGCCTCTCCGGGGAGGAGCGGGCGATTGTCGAGCAGTTCAACACGGACGGCTGCTACCTCTACAGGGGTGCCATCGGCGACGACACGGTCGAAAAGGTCAACGACGCCCTGGACGACTGGACGGTTGCCAACGTCAAAGCCCTGGCGGCGAACAAGAAAGCCGACGGCACCTACCCGCGCCTGATCGGGCTGCACGAAGAAATTCCCGAGATCAATGCGCTCTTCACAGAACCTACGATCGTCAAATTGCAGGAGCTGCTGTTCGGCCTGGGACCGTCGCTGCGGACTTCGATCACCTTTTTGCAGGGGAGCCAGCAGCCGCTGCACCGGGACATCCCCGTCTTTCACGTCATGCCGGGGGAGCCCTATTTCAGGATCTGGATCGCTCTGGAAGATACGACGCCGGAAAACGGTACGCTGACGGGGGTCAAAGGCGCTCACCGGGTTGCGGCGGAACGCTACCGTCTGCCGCACCGATTCTACGAAGGTTTCGATACAATGCCGCCACAGGATCCGGGCGCATGGCGCCGCTACCAGGAGACGCTGAAGCGGCGGTACGAAGCGGCCGGATTGAAAGAGGAGGCATTCGCCTTCCGCAGCGGCGACGCCCTTATCTGGCACCCGCTTTTCCCCCACGGCGGCAGCGTCATCGAGAACAGACGCTCCAGCAGGCGCTCCGTCGTCCTGCACGTCTCGGCCCTCCCGCCGCGTTAACACTCATCTTAACCATTGCCGCACCGATAGCGGATGCAGGCAGGAAGCAACTTTGAATGAACCCGAACCCGATCCGCTCCGTATTGACGTCCCTGCGGCCCAAGGCGCGCCTGCGCGAGGTGCTGCGGCTGGCGCTGCCCGCGGCCTTTAAACACCTCCTCGACGTCGTGCAGATCCTTACGGACATGCTGATGGTCGGCTTCCTCAGTGTCGCTGCCCTGGCGGCGGTGGGGATGAGCCTGCAGTTCATGATGATCATCAACGTCGTCATCACCCTTTATGTCGTGGGGGGCAATGCCGTCACCGCACGGCTCATCGGCGCCCGGCGGCGTAAAAGGGCCTACACGCTGCTCTTTACGCTGGGACTGCTCGCGCTGCTGCTCTCGCTGCCTTTTGCCGCGGCGGGGTACCTGTTCGCCGGCGACTTCTACCTGCTGATGGGTACCGGGGAGGATGTCGCGCACTACGGCCACGTCTATTTCGGTATTCTCGCCGCCGGTTTCCCCCTCATCTTCCTCGATTCGCTCTTTTACAACCAGCTCAGTGCGGCGGGGGACACGAAAAGCTCGCTGTACATCAAGCTCGCCTCGGCCGGGGTCAACGCCCTGCTTGACTACCTGCTTATCTTCGGCCACGGGGGATTTCCGGCATTGGGCGTTGCCGGGGCGGCCTACGCGACCATTGCCGCTTATGCCCTCAACATCCTGCTCTACCTGCTCTTGCTGCGCTCTCATGATGCCCGTCTTCACCTACTGCCGCGCCTGAACCTGCCGGACCTCCGGCGCGTACTCTCCATCGGCAGCCATGCCGCCCTGGAGCGGCTCATCACCTCGGCGTCTTTCCTGCTCTTCATCTGGGTCATCGCGTCGTACGGGACGGCAGCGCTGGCGGGCTACCAGGTGGGGCTGCGCGTGGAGGGGCTGGCCTTTATGCCGGGGTTCGGTTTCGCCGTCGCGGCGATGGCTATCGCCGGGCAGCAGCTGGGGGCGAAGCGCCCCGAGGAGGCCTACGAGGGAGGGCTCTACAGCCTGAAAGTCGCCGCAACGTTCATGGGCCTGCTCGGCCTCATCATGGTCATCTGGCCCGAGCTCTTCGTGCGCCTTTTCACCCAGGACCCCGAGACGGTGGAGCAGGCGTCGCTCTACCTGCGCCTCGTCGGCCTCTCCCAGGTGCCGCTGGCGGTGCTTTTCGTACTCAGCAACGTCCTGCGCGGCGCGGGGGACACCCGCACGCCGCTCAAAATCAACATCGCCGCGCTGTGGCTGCTGCGGGTCATCCCCTCCTACATTGCCATGAAACTGGGCTTCGGCATCATCGCCGTCTACATCATCATGACGGTGGAGACCTTTATAAAAGGGTTTATCTTCTGGAAGATCTTCCGCAGACGTGCGTGGTTGAAGACGAAGATATAAGCTGCGTTTCTCATCAGTCAAACTGAAGACTGAATAGTAATCTCTTTGCCACTTTTTTAGAAAAAGTAGCGCAAAAAGCGGCCTTTCGCGAATCGCTCATCCCTCCCGGCTTGAGGGTATATCTATAACCCTTGTACAGATTCAGAGGGTTTTGGAAGCGTGAGGTTGTCTTTGTTTTTTGTGAAGGCCTGGCTGTAGCCAAGTCGAGCGGAAAAAGGAGGGAAAGTCGCGTTTCCAAAGTCCTCCCGCAGGGCGAAACAGAGAAAAGCCATACTCTACGTTGCCGCTTCTCGACTTGGCTATGGCCAGGCCTTCAAAACGCCGCCTTGATTATGTCTTTCTCTGCTTCGCTGAAACTGCACAGGGGCTATATAGATATACCCTTACCTCCGGGATGGCTTACAAAGAGCGCTCAAGGCCAATTCCCAATTTGATTGAATGCGCTTCGACGTATCGAAGCTCTCTTGTTTTTGTTGGCTTCGGTTCCCGAAGCGCATAAATCGATAGGCAACCTGTCGTTAAGCGTGCCTTGAAAGCCGCCCTGAAGGCACAAAGCCGGGAGCAGCGTGCGATTCGCGCAACGACGATTTTCTTTTGTTTCTTTTCTTTGTAAAAAGAAAAGATAGAGAAGAGGGTTTCTTAGCCACTTTTTTAGAAAAAGTAGCACAAAAAGCGGCCTTTCGCGAATCGCTCATCCCTCCCGGCTTTATGCCTCCGGGATGGCTTATAAGGATCGCGCTCAAGGCCAAGGGTCTATTTTATTGATGCGCTTCGACGTGTCGAAGCTCTCTTCTGTTTCTTTAGATCATGACGCCGGAGAGCTTCATCATCTGGCAGATCGTTGCGCTGCGGACGCCCGCCGCTCCGCTGTTGTTTCTTTTGGTTAGCCATGCTAAGATGATAACCACATATAATTTACCCCAAAGGAAAAAAAAGAATGAAGATTAAAACGGTAACGGCATCACTCCTGCTCGCCGGCGGGTGCATCTTCGCAGCCGATACGGGCTACACGGTGGGTGCGGGGGCGGACAGCAGCGGGAACTGGGGCGTCAACGTCAATGTGGGCAGCGGCGGCACCGCGGCCCCGGCACCCCGCGTTGAGCACTACGAGCGCGTCGAGCGGGAGGATGACGGCGACAAGCGCTGGAAAGAGGAGAAGAAGGCACGCAAAGCGAGCGAAAAACGCTACAAAGAGGAGCGCAAGCACCGCGAAGAGATGGAGCGGGAGCGGCGCAAGGCGGACGAGGAATACTACCGGGAGCGGAACAAAGCAGACGAGGAGTATTACCGCGAAGAGCGTAAACATCGTGAAGAGATGGAGCGCGAAGAGCGTAAACGCTACGAGGAGCACCGGAAAGAGCGCAACAAATAAGTCCTGGTATCCCAAAGCACTATTCTTGAAATGCGCTTCGGTTCCTGAAACGCATAACGATTAATAGTCAGAATATTTATGCCACTTTTTTAGAAAAAGTAGCGCAAAAAGCGGCCTTTCGCGAATCGCTCACCCCTCCCGGCTTTGTGCCTCCGGGATGGCTTATAAGGATCGCGCTCAAGGCCCAAGGGTCTATTTTATTGATGCGCTTCGACGTGTCGAAGCTCTCTTCCTTTTACTAGCTTCGATCCATCGAAGCGCATTGATCAATAGGCAAACGGTCGTTAAGCGTGCCATGAAAGCCGCCCTGAAGGCATAAAGCCGAGAAAGGGCGAGCGATTCGCGCAACGACGATTTTCTTTTGGTTCTTTTCTTATGAAAAAGAAAAGAATGAGCAGTGTATTTGATTACCACTCTTTGATTGGATGAATGCGCTTCGACGTGTCGAAGCTCACTTGCGTTTATGAGCTTTGGTTCCCGAAGTTCACTGATTATGAAAAGATGTTGGCTAGAATAGTTTTACTATTTGTGGGTGTATAGAGTCAAAAGGATCAGCGTATGAAAAAGAGCATATTTGCAGCGGCTTTCCTGCTTTATGGCAGCATGGCTTCCGCCATCAGCGTCGGCGTTATCGTTCCTTACGAAGAGGAGGAGAAGCCCGCTCCGAAAAAAGAGCTGACCGCCGAGCAGAAAAAGCAGGAAGCGGTTTTCAAAGAGCGGCTGCGGCAGCGTGACGCGGAGCGGGAGAGGGCGAAAGAGGCGCAGGAGAAGTTCCGGCGGGAGCTGCAGGAGAAGCGCCTGAAGGATTAGCAGCTCTCCCGGCTGCAGCGTTTCAGTGCATCGATGTCACCGCCGGTAATGACGTCGATGTATTTCTCGATCTTCGCCGTCGGCCACTCCCACCAGCGGATGGCAAGCAGCGCCGCCGTCACCTCGTCGTCGAAGCGTTTGCGGACGGGGCGTGCCGGGTTGCCCGCCACGACGGTGTAGGGCGCCACGTCTGCTGCGACAACGGCATGGCTGCCGATGATCGCCCCGTCGCCGATGGTCACCCCCGGCATGATCGTGGCCCCGAGCCCGATCCAGACGTCGTTGCCGACGACGGTGTCGCCGCGGTTGCCGGACTTTTCGAACATGGCGACGATGTCTGCGCCCGTCGTCTCCGCGTTCATCGTGAAGTTGTCGAAGGGGTAGGTGGAGAATCCGCCCATGGCGTGGTTGGCCGAACTGGTAATAAAGCGCACCCCGTGGGCGATCTGGACGAACTTCCCGATGATGAGCCTGTCGAGGCTGAGGGGGAAGAGATAGGGGGCGAGATAGCCCGCGTAATCCTCCAACGTTTCAAAATTGTGGTAGTAGATGAATTCGCCCACCTCAATGCGGGGGTGGTCTATGACCGCCCTCAGGTGGACGACCTGCTCGACAGCGGTGCCGTCGGGCATCACCATGGGGTGTTTTTTTGCCGGGTCCAGCATAGTCTTCTCCTTAGCTGAGTTTCGCCGCGATCGCCATACAGGCGTCGATGTCGCCCGCTTCCAGCGGCGCGAGCAGGGTGTCGAGGGTAGAGTGCACCGTCGCCAGGGCGTCGGCGCAATACTGCACCCCGGCCTCGGAGAGCTTGACGAGGCTCACCCGCGCGTCCCTGGGGTTTTTCTCTTTCTGCACCAGC
Source organism: Sulfurimonas sp. HSL-1656 (assembly GCF_039645585.1). NCBI lineage: Bacteria > Pseudomonadati > Campylobacterota > Epsilonproteobacteria > Campylobacterales > Sulfurimonadaceae > Thiomicrolovo > Thiomicrolovo subterrani. Next base: position 1,523,562 of record NZ_CP147915.1, on the reverse strand, counting down.
CCCAGCTTCTCCAGCGGGTTCAGCGCCCGGGTGATCCCCGAGGCGCTCATCCCGACCTCTTCGGCCAGGTCGATGCGCCGCATGGCTCGCCCCGGAGCGTTCCGGAGCCGGTGCAGGATGTAAAACTCCGAGAAGCTGATGCCGTGGACGCTAAGCGCCCGGTCGACCTGCTTGAAGAGCTTCGCATGCGCGGAGGAGAAGGCGAAGAGCCATTCCAGTTTCGTAGCCATAGATTATCCTTGCAATATATTTGAGTAAACAAGTATATTGCAAATATCTGCGATAGTCAAGAGGGGAGATTGGGAGTAACACTTGTGTAGCCTATGGTGGGAAGAGGGGCGGGGCCGCCGCTTAGCAGCACTCCAGTTCGGCGCGCTTCAGGGCATTGAGCCCCTCCTCGTCCTCTTCGTTCTCGAAGAGCTCTTCGAGGTAGAAGACGTTGGAGCAGACGAGGTAGAGCAGGGCCTCTTTCTCGTCCGCTTTCGGGTCGCGGTCGTAGTAGGCCTGGGGGATCGTCGGGATGATCTTTTTCCAGTAGAGGTTGACGTGCTCGGCCTGCCCGGTCACATACAGCAGGCGGTCGATGACGAGACAGGCGTTCTCGAAGCAGTCGATGTTTGCAAAGGAGACGTAACGTTCGTCTATCCGGATTTCACTGTTCATGGGGCGTGCTTTTTGTAGGGAAGAGGGGCTCAGGTGTGCGGAGGGACATTCTATTCCTTAAAAAATATTTACAATGATTATACTGTTTATAATTTAAGGTAAAAGGGTTGAAAAAGACGGGTTTGGCTGGGCGAGCCTGCCGCTTTCATTAGGATGATGCTAAATATTTGGCCAGCATCAGCAGACAGATGGTTATGACAAAGGCACGCAGGTACTGCGGGTTGATCTTGTAAAGCAGATGCACCCCCAGCCAGGCGCCGATGGCCTGGCCCAGCATCATCACGAGGCCCACGTGCCAGACGACGTTGCCGAAGAGGATGAAGACCAAGAGGGATGAAACGTTGGTGGCGAAGTTGAGCGGCTTGGCCGTGGCGGTAGCCGCCACCAGTTTCGCGCGCCGAAGAAGCACGTTCGCAAAGCCAAAGAACGAGCCCGTCCCGGGGCCGAACATGCCGTCGTAAAAGCCAATGCCTGGCACGACGAGCCAGGTGAACTTTTTCGCACCCACCTTGATGCTGAAGTTTTTTGTTCTGCTTGGGTTGTAGAGCAGAAAGTAGCCGATGATCACCACGAGCACGACGGGGATGACCAGTGACAGCGAATGCTGACTCATGAACTGCACGGCCACGGTACCGATGACCGAACCGACAAAGGCGGCAATAAAGAGGGGCTTGATGTGACGCCATCTTATTTTGGACTTTCTGAGCAGCAAAAAAGTGGCCGTCCCCGTGCCGACGCACCCCTGCAGCTTGTTTGTCCCCAGTGCGTTGATGGGTGAGAGTCCAGTGAGCATCAGCGAGGGCAGGGTAATAAGCCCGCCGCCTCCGACCATCGTATCCATCGTGCCCGCGACGATGGATGCGGCAAAGAGGAACGTGAGCATTTCGATTGATATTTCCATGGGCGTTAGCGATGCTTTTTTTATTCTATAAAAGCCTTCCTTACCTATAGTAGTATAGCTTTTGAGGCATTTATCATGTTGTATTTTTTTAAATAGGTATTGTTTTGTATATCCATATGAAAGCTTGTTGCAATGGCACAGAGAGCGTATATTCCCTCAAAAAATTGTGGCTTGAAGCATATTCAATTGTTGATAGGAGTAAAAATATTAAAAATAAACAAATACAATTTATAGTTGTAGTATACTTTTTCAAATTCAAGTTATTAGGTTTGTAATTATGCAACAAAAATTATCCAACGATCTTGTTCTACTCCTAATTATGTATGCCGATGAACAAGGTAAAATCGTAGGAAAAACAAGGCTTCAAAAAATGATTTTTCTTTATGAAAAAGAATGTCAAAATAAGATCAATCAAATTCGTGAAAAAAATTTGTTTGATTTTTTTGCTCATCATTATGGCCCATTTTCTAAAGACCTTTATAAACATTTGAAAAATTTGAAAACATTTGGAATGATAACGATTGAAAATGAGACTGATTCTGAAGATGAAAATTTGGTAGAAAAGGAAACCGAATACTGCATTACAGAAGATGGCATTACAACGGTGCATGAAGAGATATTTCAGAAAGAAAGAATAAATCCATTTGAAATGGAAACTTTGGACGCATTTAAAAAAGAATACAATAGTATGAATCTGAATGAACTCATAAAGCTTGTATATACAAAGTATCCAGAATATACAAAAAACTCAAAAATAAAAGAAAAAGTATTAGGATGATCTATTGACAGAAAAAGAATTAGTTGAAAATGTTCTTCCATTTTTCAAGAAGCATTCTATTTATTGCGAAGTGAAAATATTTACTCGTTCAATAGATGTTGTGCTAAAAAGACCTGACAATAAACTCATTGCTATTGAATTTAAATTGAAAAATTATCAAAAGGCATTTGAGCAAATTTCTGACTATCAAATAGTTTCAGATTATTCTTATTTATGTATCCCGAAAAGAAATATAAGTCATCAAATATTACAGACCTTGACTGATAGAGGTATTGGCCTATATATGTATGATCATGAAAAACATTCGTTAGAGGAAATAATAAAACCTAAGAAAAGTCATCTGCATATTCCATTTTATAGAGATTATTTATTTCAAAAACTAGAAGAAAAAGAAAGGAACTTATAGAATGAGTACTCTCCAGCATTTATTAAGATATGGAACTTCGACTGATAAAAAATATTTTCAAGAGTATCAGAAATATGCATCCACTATAGTATTTAATGCCAATACTATTTGCCACCAATCAAGAGATAATGCAGAACTATTGCATGTTGACTTGCATGAGAAAGAATACATAATTGATCCAAGAACATATGCTTTTCAAATGGACATCGAGTACTTGGCAAAAAAAGATGGCAAAGGGGTGAGACAGACTTACCAAAGTTTACTTTCTGAATATAAGTTACCCTCAAATTTGCTTGATAATAAAAATCCCATAAATCCTACAAATATCAATGTTTTAAAAGAAAATAATTTTGTCCACAGTGTTCTAAGTTTCCAAGAAAATTACTTATTCGACAACTTAGAAGACGATTTAAAAATTTTAGTAAGACGAAGCAAAAAAAATAAAACACCAAAATTCCTTATTGCTCCATATTTTTTACTAAAAGATAATATAGATTTTTGGCTAGGCGTCAATGAAGACTTCATAAAACAGAGTCTTCTACAAAAAGACATATATAACAAAAGTATATATGCAGTACTTCTAATTACTAAAGAAGTGCTTTTAAATGATTCATTAATAAGAAAGATTCTTGATGTATATTCAAAATCTGATGGTCTTGTCTTTTGGGTGAATGACTTTAATGAACAAAACGTAAGTGGAAAAGAAATAGAGTCATTGATCAAATTAGTACATCACTACAAAGAGCGGAATCCTCAAAAAGAAATTATTTCATTATATGGAGGGTATTTTTCACAGCTTTTATATCATATTGGATTAGACGGAGTTTGCCATAATCTAGTATATGGTGAGCATAGAAGCTTGAATCCTATTGGATCGCAACCTACACATAAATATTATCTTCCCACAATAAAACAGAAAATCAATCCATTTGATATGATCAACATTCTTAAGAATCATAAACTAAAAACAAAAGAAGAATTTTACGAAAAAATATGCAATTGCAAAGTATGCAAAAAAAATATTGACACAGATAAAATAGAAGAAAAGTTTATAGTATATTTACATGATAAAGATCCAGATAAAATGACTGAGTTAAGCAGAAATAATTGTATCCGCCATTATTTAGAGTGTAAAGTAAAAGAGTTCGACGAAATACCCAATCAAAATGTCAGAGAGATCATAGAATCTTTAAGACAGACATATGATACGTACAAAGATAAGTCATATCTTGTAAATACGAATAAAGTAAGTATTGACTATATAAAAAGATGGTGTGATACCCTTCAAAATTATTTTGATGGCCTTAAGTGATTTCGAGGTCATTACCGAGATTGACTAAAAGATAGAAAGAATTAGTTCTTGTATTTTTTTCAAACAATGTAAATATTTTCCTAGATATTCATTTTGGAATTGTATTGTGTGTCGTTACTGCTCTTCAACCGAGCAGCGCATGGGGAAGCCCTCTTTGCGGGCCTGCTCCCGAACCATGAAAGCCTTTGTCTCTGCGATCTCGTAGGTGTAGATGCCGCACAGTCCCTTGCCCTTGGTGTGGATGTCATGGGTGATGGCGTCCGCTTCCGCAATGGTTTTGTGGAAGACGGTGTTGATGATCTTGATGCAGAACTCCCAGGTCGTATAGTCGTCATTGAGCATGAAAACGGCGAACATTTTCGGTTCGCTGGTGGCGAGTTCGGTCTTGCTTTCGAGTTGTGTTGACATGGCGGAAGTCTAGCATATTAAAAGATGCAAAGGAATTTCATCTCCTTAAAATAGCTTCGGGAATCGAAGCGCATTCAATCAAATTGGAAGTTGGCCTTGAGCGCTCTTTGTAAGCCGCCCTGGAGGCATAAAGCCGGGAAGGGCGAGCGATTCGCGAAAGGCCGCTTTTTGCGCTACTTTTTCTAAAAAAGTGGCAAAGAGTTCTTCCTTTTCCTTTCTTTTTACAAAGAAACGAAACCAAAGAAAATCGTCGTTGCGCGAATCGCACGCTGCTCCCGGCTTTGGGCCTCCGCAGCGGCTTTCAAGGCACGCTTAACGACACTTTGTCTATTGATTTTATGCGCTTCGACGAGTCGAAGCTATGATGGGGGAGGGCATAGAGGCTTTTTGCCGGGCTACGCTATTCCGATAGATGCTCATATGAATCCCCATAAGAGGCTCCGTTCACCTGCTTTTAAATGTGTCCCGCATGTCATGTGACACGCTATAATGAAAATCTTGTGGGATAGGGGTGCAGCACTACTTGTCACACTGTGAAGGATCGTCATGTGGTTACACGCATCTTGTTTTCTTGAATTCAGTATTCCGGTTCCGACACCTTTTCTGCTGATGCTGCGCCCCCGGAGCGGATGGCAGCAGTGGGTTGCCAGCGAACATTACGTTCTGTCGCCCAATGTGCCGGTGATGGAGTTTACGGATATGTTCGGCAACCTCTGCCAGCGGCTGGTCGCACCGTCGGGCTACTTTACCGTTCACACCTCCGTCGACATTGAAACTGCCGAGGCCTGCGATATGGCCCCGGGTGCTCCTTTTGTCGAAGTGCAGCAACTGCCCGACGAGACGCTCCCTTACCTCTACCCCAGCCGCTACTGCGAATCGGACCGTTTTACGGAAATGGCCAGGTCGATCACGGCGGGCCGGGCCGCGGGCTACGACCAGTGCGCCGCTATTGTCGAGTATATCCGCAATACGGTCCGGTACGCGCCCGGCATGGGGCAGCAGATCATCAGCGCCTCCGAGCTCAACCAGAGCGGCTTCGGTGTTTGCCGCGACATGGCCCACCTGGGCATCGCCTGCTGCCGGGCGCTGTCGATACCGGCGCGCATGGTTGTCGGTTACCTGGAGACCCTTGAACCGATGGACCTTCACGCCTGGTTCGAAGCCTATGTAGGCGGCCGGTGGTACACGTTCGACCCGACACAAAATGACCTGTGGGGCGGGCGCATCGCGATCGCCTTCGGACGGGATGCCGCCGACGTCGCCATCTACACGCAGTTCGGCGACCCCGTGGAGCTGCTGTATATGTCTGTCAATGTCGAACGGATGGTCTCGCCTCCCTCCGACAGTGCGTTATGAAAACAGATTTCTATTTGAATGAAGGCGCTTTGTCGCGACAAAGCTCTTTTTACTGATACTAGCTTCGGTTCCTGAAGCGCATTGATCGATAGGCTCAGGGTCGTTAAGCGTGCCTTGAAAGCCGCTCTGAGGGCATAAAGCCGAGATAGGGTGAGCGATTCGCGCAACGACGATTTTCTTTTGGTTCTTTTCTTATGAAAAAGAAAAGAATGAAGATAATAGTTCTTTGCCACTTTTTTAGAAAAAGTAGCGCAAAAAGCGGCCTTTCGCGAATCGCTCACCCCTCCCGGCTTTGTGCCTCCGGGATGGCTTATAAGGATCGCGCTCAAGGCCCAAGGGTCTATTTTATTAATGCGCTTCGACGTGTCGAAGCTAATCAGCCTTCTTGCTGCGCTGCCGCTTCCTGCTCTGCAATTTTTGCGCGGACCATGTCCATATCGAGCGCCTGCGCCTTTTCCGCGATGTCCAGCAGCTTCTCGTGGAAAAGAACCCCCTCCTGCTGGAACACGATGATCTCGTCTTTCATGACCACCGTCGTCGGGATGGAACGGATATGGAACTGGGCGGCCAGTTGCTGCTGCTCGTCGGTATTGATCTTGGCGAAGGTGATGTCTGAAACGTTCTCCGCGACACGTTCAAAGATGGGGCCGTACTGCTTGCATGGCCCGCACCATGTCGCCCAGAAATCGATGATGACGATCTCGTTGTCCGCTATTGTTTTGTCAAAGTTCTCCGCTGTCAGTGCTACTGGTGCCATTCTTTCTCCTTGGTTGTTTTTATGGCCCTATGCAAATTAGATTCAAGGGGTGATTTTGAGGGAGTTTTTGTTGTACAAAACCAGCTTCATGCATAAATTTTGCAACTCGCCTGGCAGCTAACGGATAAAGCAGACTTTTCGTTGATAGCATATTTTTTTCTAAACGGGGTGAATGATGATAGTACACGTTGAAATGTATAAGTTCAAACTCGAACTGAACAAGATGGCCAACATGGTCAAGGCCAAAGAGATGCTCGAAGCGCTGCCCGAAAAGGTGGAGTGGCTGCAGACGATGCAGGTGGGGATGGACTTCAACCACGGGGCGCACTCTTACGACCTCTGTCTCTACGCGACGTTCAAGACCAAGGAACACCTGATGTGGTACAAGGTCGAGCAGGAGAGCCTGGAAGTGCTCAATTTCATCAAAGACAAGACGGAAGAGATGCACGTTGTCGATTACGAGGTGGATGAAGAGGGGTAGAGCATTCTCTTTGCTCTATAACTCACATTAGCTTCGGTTCCCGAAGCGCATAAATCAATAGGCGACCTGTCGTTAAGCGTGCCTTGAAAGCCGCTGCGGAGGCACAAAGCCGGGAGCAGCGAGCGATTCGCGCAACGACGATTTTCTTTTGGTTCTTTTCTTGGTAAAAAGAAAAGAATGAACTGGATTCTTCTTTGCCACTTTTTTAGAAAAAGTAGCGCAAAAAGCGGCCTTTCGCGAATCGCTCATCCCTCCCGGCTTTATGCCTCCGGGATGGCTTATAAGGATCGCGCTCAAGGCCCAAGAGTCTATTTTATTTATGCGCTTCGACGTGTCGAAGCTCTCTTTCTTTTACTAGCTTCGATCCATCGAAGCGCATTGATCAATAGGCAAACGGTCGTTAAGCGTGCTTTGAAAGCCGCCCTGAAGGCATAAAGCCGAGAAGGGCGTGCGATTCGCGCAACGACGATTTTCTTTTGTTTCTTTTCTTTGTAAAAAGAAAAGATAGAGAAGAATATTTATGTAACTTTTTTAGAAATAGTAGTGTCAAAAGATTGTTCAAGGCTATCTCCCTATCGATTTGACGCGCTTCGACGTGTCGAAGCTCCCTTCATTTTTGTAAACAGGCATGATATTTGTATATACCCTCAAAAACACCCGGCGCAGGGTAGCGCCATCAGGAGGGAAAACAATGCTAGATTTCGGGCCGTTCAAGTCGCTTTCGACGAAGGAGTTCCAGAAGAAGCTGGAGGAAGGTTTCACTGTCATCGACATCAGAAGAGCCGATGAGTGGGAGTACGACGGCATCATCGAAGGGAGCCACAAGATCACCTTTTTTGACGCGATGGGCAGCTTTGATATCGACAAGTTCCTGGAGGACTTTTCAAAGGTCGTGACCTCGAAAGAGCAGCCTTTCGTCCTGGTATGCGCCCATGCGAGCCGGACGAAAGTCGCCTGCGACATCATGGGCGACAAACTCGGCTACAAAAATGTCTACGAGCTCGACGGCGGGATCAACTGGGGCTGGATCGACAAGGGTCTGGAAACTGTCAAGTAAGTAAAAGCAAAAGCAGGAGAAAAAATAGATGCTCGAACTGACAAAAGAGAATTACGATAATACCGTCGACGGCAGCGAGATCGTGGCCATAGATTGCTGGCAACAATTCTGTGCTCCGTGTGCACAGTACGCCCCTATCTTTGAAAAGACGTCTGAAAAATACCCCGAGATCACCTTCACCAAGCTCAACTCCCAGGTGGAAACGAGTATTTCAGATCATTTCTTTATCTCAAGCACGCCGACAACGGTGATTATGAAGGAGAAAACGGTCGTTTTCAAAAAACCGGGCGTATTTTCGGAGGAGGAGCTTGTCGAAATTATCGAAGAGATAAAAGCGATGGATATGGAAGAGTTCCGCGCTGCAAAAGCGGCGGAAAAAGCAGCCAGAAGGGCAGCACGCCAGCAAAAATAGCTGCGTGTCCCAATCAAACACACTTTCTACTCTCACATTAGCTTCGGTTCCCGAAGCGCATTCAAATAAATCGGGCCTTGGCCTTGAGCGCTCCTTGAAAGCCGCCCTGGAGGCCTAAAGCCGGGAAGGGCGAGCGATTCGCGAAAGGCCGCTTTTTGCGCTACTTTTTCTAAAAAAGTGGCATAAACATTCTTCTCTATCTTTTCTTTTTACAAAGAAAAGAACCAAAAGAAAATCGTCGTTGCGCGAATCGCTCGCTGCTCCCGGCTTTGGGCCTCCACAGCGGCTTTCAAGGCACGCTTAACGACACTCTGCCTATTGATTGGACGCGCTTCGACGTGTCGAAGCTCTATAGGTTCCTACTAGCGTTGACTTACTTTCATACGAGCCTTGCGCTCACCGAAGCGCACCGTCCATGCGGTTCAAAATTTCCAGTGTCTTCGTGACGTCGTAGATGGCGCTGTGGTACTGCTCCTCGTCGAAGTCGATGCCGTAAAAGGCGCAGGTCTCCGCGAGCTTCGGGTTTTTCAGCCCGCCCCTGACATTTTTGGCGTTGACGATGCGCTTGTTCGCCTGCATGGTACAGAAGTGGTTTTGAAACGCGACTATGTCGCCGAGATGACGCAGTTCGAAAGCGATGTTGTGCGCCACCAGCGTCGTCGCGCCATTGCAGAAATCGGCAAACTCCCGATCCTCGTCGAAATGCTCCGGGTACGTCGCGTCTTCCCGCAGCGCGATCAGGCGCGAGGGGGAGAGCTTGTGGACGGCGAGGGCGTGCGGGTTGACCGGGTAGCGTGAGAGGTAGTAGCGGTGGAAGGTCTCGGTGACGACGTACCCCGTCGCAGTCTTCGAAACGCGCAGTGCGGCAACTTCGATGACGTCGTGGACGTTGTGCGAGTTCGTCTCGAAGTCGAGGAGGATCACCCCTCCAGCTCCGCGAAGCGCTTCTCATAGCTTGCCATGAGCTCGTCGAGCTTCTCCTGCGCTTCGGCGAGGCGTTCGAAGTCCGCCTCGACCGCCTTCTCCTCTTTGGCAACGGTCTGGTGAAGTTCCATCACCCTGGAGTTGTCCCCGCTGTTCGAGGCGCTCACGAGCTCCGCGTGGAGCGTTTTGATGCGAGATTCGCCCTCCATGATCGCCTTCTCCAGCTTCTCTACCGCTTTGCGCAGCGGCGCGGTCGCCTTGGAGCGTTCGCGGGTGAGGGCGTTGATCTCTTTTTTGTTCGCCTTGTAGTTGTTCTTGGGGGCGGTTTTGACCTTTTCTACCTGGTCCTCCTCGCCCCAGCCGATCTTCGCCAAAAAGTCGTCATAGCCGCCGTCGAAGTACTCGGCCCCGTTTTTGGAGAAGATGATGAGCCGGTCGGCGACGCGGCGGAGCATCTCCTCGGAGTGGGTGACGATGATGCAGGAGCCCTGGAAATTCTCGATGGCGACCATCAGCGCCTCGATGGAGTCGATGTCGAGGTGGTGGGTCGGTTCGTCGAGGAAGAGCAGGTTCGCCGGGCGCGCGAGGATCTGGCCGAGCATGACGCGGCTCTTCTCGCCGCCCGAGAGCAGGGAGACCTTCTTCTCGGCAAGGTCCCCGCTGAACATCATGCCGCCGCAGATGCCGCGCACGACGGAGGCGGAGAGTTTCGGGTTGGCCTCGTAGATCTCCTCCATGATGGTTTGGCCCGGGTTGAGGCGCGAGATGTTCGTCTGTCCGAAATGGCCGAAGGAGGTCGAGGGGTGGAACGCTACCTCGCCGCCGAGAGGGGTGAGCTCGCCGGCGATGTTGTTGAGCAGGGTCGATTTACCCGTACCGTTCTTACCGATGATGGCGAGGCACTGCCCCTTCTCCAGGGTGAAGGAGACGTCTTTGAAAAGGAGGTGCTCCGGCGTATAGCCGAAACTGAGCTCTTTGACTTCCAGCAGCACCTTGGCCGGGGTCTCCTTGAAGTTGAAGTCGAACTTCAGCGTGGGGTCGAAGCCGAGGTCGTCCATCTCCCCCATCTTCTCGAGCTGCTTGACCTTGGACTGGGCCAGCGCCGCGGTGGAGGCGCGCGCCTTGTTGCGGGCGATGAAGTCCTCCAGCTCCTTGCGCTTCTTGTCGTCGGCGGCCTTCTGCTTCTCGTAGAGCTCGTCGTTGGCCTTGAGCTGGTCGTAGAACTTGTGGGTGTCGCCGGGGATGACAAAGAGGCTGCGGCGCACGAGGCCCATGGTGTGGGTGACGATGGAGTCCATGAAGTCGCGGTCGTGGGTGATGAGGATCACCTCGCCCTTGAAACTGCGCAAAAATGCCTTGAGCCAGCGCAGGGAGAGGATGTCGAGGTAGTTGGTCGGTTCGTCGAGCAGCAGCAGGTTCGGTTCTGTTACCAGCAGTTTGGCGAGATTGATGCGGATCTGGTAGCCGCCGGAGAAGGAGCCGGGAGCCTTGTCGAGGTCCTCCTGGTCGAAGCCGAGGCCGAAGAGGATCTTCTCCACGCGGTAGACGTCGTACTTCATCTCTTCGCCGAGGGCCAGTGCCGCCTCTTCGCGCAGGGTCGGTTCGGTGAAGTGCAGGTACTGCTTGAGCGCGCCGATGCGGTAGCCCTTGGGGGTGAGGACCTCACCGCTGTCCGGGCTCTCCTCGCCGAGGATGATCTTGAAAAGCGTGGACTTGCCGCTGCCGTTGCGGCCGACGAGTCCGACCTTGTTGCCCGGGTTGAGCTGGAAATTGAGGTTACTGAAAAGCTCCTGGCTGCCGAAGCTTTTGGAGAGGTTTGAAAACTGTATCATGGGACTCTTTGGACGGATGAAGAATTTTTCGTATTATAACAGGTTGCACCCGCCGCGCCGTCACAGAGAAAAAAGGGAAGAGGCCACTTTCATATTAGCTTCGGTTCCCGAAGCGCATTAATCAATAGGCTAAGTGTCGTTAAGCGTGCCTTGAAAGCCGCTGCTGAGGCCCAAAGCCGGGAGCAGCGAGCGATTCGCGCAACGACGATTTTCTTTTGTTTCTTTTCTTATGAAAAAGAAAAGATAGAGAAGTGTATTTCTTTGCTACTTTTTTAGAAAAAGTAGCGCAAAAAGCGGCCTCTCACGAATCGCTCATCCCCTCCCGGCTTTATGCCTCCGGGATGGCTTTCAAGGAGCGTTCGAGGCCAATTCCTAATTGATTGAATGCGCTTTGTCGCGACAAAGCTCTTTATTCTCAATATAAGCTTCGACACGTCGAAGCGCATAAAATCGATAGGCTAACGGTCGTTAAGCGTGCCTTGGAAGCCGCTGCGGAGGCCCAAAGCCGGGAGCAGCGTGCGATTCGCGCAACGACGATTTTCTTTTGTTTCTTTTCTTTGTAAAAAGAAAAGATAGAGAAGAATGTTTATGCCACTTTTTTAGAAAAAGTAGCACAAAAAGCGGCCTTTCGCGAATCGCTCATCCCTCCCGGCTTTATGCCTCCGGGATGGCTTACAAGGAGCGCTCAAGGCCAATTCTTCATTTGATTGGATGCGCTTCGACGGGGCGAAGCTGATATGTAGTGTGACGTGTGTACTGTGGGTTTTTACGCAGAATTTATACTTATGGATTATCCTTGTCTGAAAAAAGGATACATTCATGCACCGTCTGCTGCTGACCGCTCTTGTTCCCCTCTCCCTGCTGGCCGTTTCGCTGCCCGAAAAAGCCCTCTACCTCGAAGGCAGTAGCGACAAAGGCATCATTCTCGCGCACGGCAAGGGGATGCACCCCGATTTCAAAGTCGTCGGGCCGTTGAGAAGGGCGCTGAACGAGGACCTGGAGTTCCATACCCTCTCGCTGCAGATGCCGACGAACCACGAGGATTACGAAGGGTACGAGGCGGAACAGCCGCGTGTGGACGCCATGATCGACAGGGCCATCGTCTACCTGAAAGAGCACGGGGTGAAGACGATCTACTTTATGGGGCACTCGCTGGGGGCGGGGATGACCTCGAGCTACCTCGTTTCGCATCCCGAAGCATCCGTGGAAGGCTACATCGCCGTGGGGTGCCGCGGCAACGGCAGCAAGGTCGTCTCCTGCAACGACAATATGCCGAAGATCAGAGTGAACGTGCTGGACGTCTGGGGCAGAGCGAACGGGGAGGACGAAGGGTTTGCCGCGACGCGGGCCAAACTTGTCGGACCCACCTACAAACAGTACGGCATCGACGGTGCGAACCATGTGCTCGACGGCGCCGAGGGGTTCTTTGTCGATGAAGTCGAGACGTGGCTGGAAGCACAGGAAACGGAATGATTTTATTGTGAAGGAGTAAGGCAGGCCCGGCGCAGTGCGCCGGGGGATTAATAGATCCCCGACTTGCCCGGCGCCAGGATCCCCTTGGGGTCGAGGGCGCGTTTGATTTTCTGGAAGACGTTGTGGATCTCCGGGCCGTACGTCTCGGCGACGAGGTCCATAAACCCGCTGCTGGTGCGGTAGACGCCGTAGCCCTGGGCGGCAAACTCCCGGACCAGCTCCGCGTAACAGTCATGGGCGCGCTGCATCTCCTCGGGATCGTTGCGGTTATAGAGCAGGTCGACGATATGGTGCATGTCCCGCCACCCCACGATAAACTCGGCGACGTAGTCGAATTCGTATTTGTTCAGGATCTTTTTGGCCAGGGCGGACTGGTTCAGCGTATGTTTGCCCTCGGCAGGCGCCACCGGTGCGAACCACATGCTGCCCCCGCCGCCGCGCCAGTTGTAGAGGCCGAACTCCTGGAGGGTCATGTAGCCCCGCATCAGGTCGGCGCGGTATGTGAAGATGGGGTCGTCCCCCATCTCGGCCGCGGTCAGGAAGGCGACATTTTTGAAGTTGGCGGAGACGGCCGACTGGATGATCTTCCAGTTGAGCTCGTTGGCCTCTTCGGTCCCGTACAGCCCCGCATAGACGTTCCACGTCCCCATGCCGGTATCTTTTTTGATCTTTTCGATCTCCGCGTCGGTAATGGCGCGGTTCCCCTCGACATAGTCCGCGCGGCTGACGACGCCGGCCGCCTCGTAGAGCGTGCTGGCGATGGTAAAGGCGTTGGGGATGATGTTGGCGATGCGCAGCGGGCGCAGGACCTCCACGATCTTCTCGACGTCCTCGACCTTGTCGAAGGTGATGCAGAAGGGTTTGTACGCCGGCGGCTCGGGCATCAGCCACATCCCCATTTTCGTACAGATGCCGTAGTTGCTCTGCGTAAAGATGCCGTCGAGGTAGGGGCCGTAGCCCCATTTGAAGACGCCCCAGCTCGTGGAGTTTTCGATCCCGCCCATCCCGGTCCGGAACTCCGAGCCGTCGGCCAGGACGATCTCCATGCCGCACTGCATCATAAAGTGTTCGCCGTAGGGCGTATAGCCGACGCCGCGGTCCATCGTGTTGCCCAGGGGGCTGGCGATGGCGCTGGGCGCCGGGCACGAGAGCCACAGTTTGTACCCTTTTTCATGGATGTAGTCGAAGAGCTGCTGGTAGGTGACGCCCGGCTCGACGATGGCGTAGCACAGATCGGGGTTCACCTCGATGATGCGGTTCATCTTGTGCAGGTCGAGGATGACCGCCCCGCGCTGCGCGGGCGCGGCGGTACCGTACCCCATGTTCTTGCCCGTCGAGAAGGTCCAGAGCGGGATGACGTATTTGTCGCACACCTTGACGATCTCCACGACCTGCTCTTTGGTTGACGCCTGGACGGCGAGCGCCGGCATATGCTCTTCGATGGGCACGGCCATCATGATCTTCTCGTAGGGGAGCATCTCCTCGTCGCCGATGAGCACGTTCTCCTTGCCCACGATTTTGACAAACGCCTTGATGGCTTTCTGCATCGTTTCATGCGAAACGTTTTTCGGCATGGCCGTCAGTTTTTTACTCATGTAATCTTCCTTATGCTTTGAATACGAATGAGACAAATGCGTTCTGCGCGAAATGTCCGGTGGTAAAGTCGTGTCGTTTGGCGACGGCCGCCGCATTGAGCCCGACGACGGTGTGGTAGGCCGAGACCGCCATGCCGTACCGGTCGGTCGGGACCGTATCGATATGATCGAAAACCTTTTTCATCGTCGTGGCGGAGAGGGTCGATTCCGTATGGTTCATCCCCGATGCGGAGGGCATATGGGTGATCTCGGAAACGAAAGAGACCCGCGCCGGCATGGCCGCCTGCTGCAGCAGGGCGTAATCGCTCGGCGCCACCAGGCCGCAGAACGTCGCTCCTTTGTTTTCGGCGATGGCCGCGGCAAGCAGGCGGAAGTTTGCCAGCCTGTCGCTGCCCAGCCGGATGAGGTCGCCCGCATCCGGGGCGCCCGCATAGCCGGTTTCGTCGGCACAGGCGGAAACGACGGTGATGAGTTTGCCGCCTTCGCTGCCCCCGGCGCCCGCTGCGGCGAGCGGGGTGGAGAGCGCCGCCGCGGCCGCGGCCAGCGCGGCGTGTTTCATGAAAGCTCTACGATACATCGCCGCGCCTCACTTTGCCGTGGGATCGGCAATCGTGCCGTCGGCCAGGCTCGTCGCCAGATCCATCAGCGTCGCGTCGTCTATTTCCGATTTCCGGAAGGCGGGCATGGCGTTGCTGCCGTGTCTCACCGTCTGGAAAATCCCTTCCGCTCTCGCTTTTACACCCGTGGCGTCGTCCATTTTGGTAAAAATGGAGTGCGGTGCGGTTTTCAGCGTATGGCAGTGCGCGCATACTTTTTGAAATGCCTCTTTCCCGTCCGCAAACTTGTATGGCTTGCCAAGTTCGACCGCGAACATGGAACTGCCAGCAAACAGAAGCGTAATAGCCAATCGTGTCATATGACCCCCTATTTTGATGTGTTCAGCCGGAAATATAGGGAAAAAAAATCGCATAAAAATCGCAACGGGAAATTTGTTTGTTTCCCCGCCGAGCACTTGACATCCTGTGCGGAATGTGGGGTAGAATATCGCTTCACATCATGCATGCAAGGTTGGTTTTGAACCGCACTCATCTTGAATTTTCCGATCGGAACAAAGCGAAGCTCCAGGCCGCAGGGTTTGCTTTCGCCGGTGTCATCGGGGTCGCGATCGTTGACAGGATTTCGATCGGCCTGACGCAGATCAAAGCGGATACCTATGGTCTCCCTTTCCTGATCGGCGTCCTTTTTTTCCTGTTAAGCGCCACGTTTCTCTACTCTTTGCTGCGCAAAACGGCCATGGTCGCCGAAAAGGCACAGGCGACGCTGGCGGCCTGCCAGCGCGAGGAGAAAGAGGAGCTCCAGCTCTTCAACTTTGCCCTGGACAACAGCGCGGACGCCATCTACTGGTTCACCTTCGACACCCGATTTTTCTATGTCAACGACGCCGCCTGCAAGATGCTGGGGTATTCGAAAGAGGAGCTGCTGCAGAAGAAACTGTGCGAGATCGATCCCAACAGCAATCTCAACAGCAGGGCGTTTCTCGAAGAGATCAAAGCGCGCGGCTTCGTCTGCTTCGAGAGCATCCAGATCCGCAAGGACGGCAGCCGCTTCCCCGCGTCGGTATCGACGAACTATTTTTGCAACGGGACGCACGAGTTCGTCTGCGCGTTCGGCCGGGACATCACCGAGCAGAAAGCAAAAGAGAAGATCATCATCGAACAGAACAGCGCGCTGAAGCACTCCCTGGAGGAGAAGGAGGCCCTGATCAAGGAGATCCACCACAGGGTGAAGAACAACCTTGAAGTCATCTCCTCGCTGCTGCAGATGCAGAACCGCCGTGAAACGGATCGGCATGTCAAAGAGGCGCTCTCCAAGAGCCAAAGCCGTATTTTCGCCATTGCGCTCGTCCATGAAATGCTCTACAAGAACTCCGGGCTTGCGACGATCGACATGAAACAGCACCTCGAGCGCCTCTCCGGGGCGATGATGGAGCTTTACGACCCGAGTGGACACATCGCCGTGCATGTCGAAGCGGAAAACGTCAGCCTCTCGATGGACAACGCCGTGCTGGTTGCCCTGATCGTGCATGAGCTTTTTCTCAATGCGATCAAACATGCTTTCAAAGGGGCCGGCCGCGGAGAGATCCGCATCTTCATCCGTCATGCGGAGGACGGTAGCATCCATTTCGGCGTACGCGACAACGGCGTCGGCTTTGACCCGAAAACGACGGACATGACCAATACCCTGGGGTGCCAGCTGATCAACTCCATCACTGAGTTCCAGCTCAACGGAACGATCGAGGTCGTCAACGACAACGGCTTCTGCTGCACCATCCGTTTCACCCCCAGCGAGCAGGGAAGCAAATGAAGCCGGGCATCATGATCGTCGAAGATGAGAGCATCATCGCCCTGAATATCAAGGAGATCCTGCTGATGCAGGGGTATGAGGTGACGGGGATCGCCCCGGACAGCGCAAGCGCATTCGCCCTCCTGGAGCGCAGGAAGCCGGACCTGATCCTGATGGACATCACGCTTAAAAACCGTGAAGACGGCATTGAACTGGCCCGGAACATTACGGCGGATCTGGAGATCCCCATCGTCTTCCTGACGGCGAACGACAAAGAGAGAACGATCGAGCGGGCGATCGACATCACGCCGTACGGCTACATCCTCAAGCCGTTCAAAGAAGCGGTGCTGAAAACGACGATCGAGATCGCTTTGAAGAATTTTGCGGCCAACCGGAATCTCTCGACGACAATCGATACGATCAACCATGAGTACACCACCATCCAGAACCGGCTCCTGCTGGAAGAGAATGCGAAAAGCCATTTTGTCAGGTTGAAGTACGGCTATCTCTACGATACGCAGGAGGATGTGCTGCTGCTGTCGGGAAAAGAGGTGCCGCTGAACGATAAAGAGAAGAAGTTCATGCGACTCGTGGTGAAAAATTTCGGCAAAGTCGTCAGTGTCGAACAGATCGAAAATTATGTCTGGGACGGGGAA
The DNA here is from genome assembly GCF_039645585.1 of Sulfurimonas sp. HSL-1656. Lineage (NCBI taxonomy): Bacteria > Pseudomonadati > Campylobacterota > Epsilonproteobacteria > Campylobacterales > Sulfurimonadaceae > Thiomicrolovo > Thiomicrolovo subterrani. Next base: position 1,506,208 of record NZ_CP147915.1, on the reverse strand, counting down.
CTGGTCGGGGAGGGGGCCCTGCGTTCCTTGATCTTTCGTATTCGGCAGAAGATTCCCAAGGACCTCATTACCTGCTACTCCAAAATCGGCTACAAGGTCACCCTCGGGTGAGAGGGGCGCCCAAAGCGCGGAGAATCCGGCCTAGTTGTACCCGATGATGGGGTCGTCCTCTTTGGCGGCGTAGTTGTCGGAAACGAATTTCCAGTTAACGAGCTTCCACCAGTTTTCCAGGTAGGCTGCGCGGTTGTTGCGCTGGTCGATGTAGTAGGCGTGTTCCCAGACGTCGCAGACGAGCAGCGGTTTAAGGCCGTCTTTCACGGGCGTTTCGGCATTGCTGTACTTCTTGATGGCGAGGCTGCCGTCCTGAACGACCAGCCAGCACCATCCCGAACCGAAGAGGCTTGCGGCGGCGTTGAGGAAGGCGTCTTTGAAGTCCTCCATGGAGCCGTGGTCGTGCTCGATCTTGTCCATGAGCACGCTGGAAGGAGAGGTCTTCTCCGTGCTCAGGCCGTACCAGTAGAAATCATGGTTGAAGACCTGCGCGGCATTGTTGAACGTCGGCCCCTTGGATTTGCGGATGATCTCCAGCAGTGACGCGTTTTCGTACTTACCGCCCGCGATCAGCCCGTTCAGGTTGTTGACGTAGCCCTGGTGGTGCTTGCCGTAGTGGTACTGGATCGTCTCCGCGGAGATCATCGGTTCAAGTGCCGCCTCTTCAAAAGGCAGTTTCATCAGTTCGAATGCCATTACTTTTGCTCCTTGTTGCATGGAAGTTCTTCTGTGTTTGTTGCATAAGCGCTTTTAATGTGCAAAAACGAATCCCACCGCACGGCCTGGCGTCTTTTCGTGTAATAAGAATGCCGGCATGGAACCGGTAATTCCTTTCATACACGCTTGCTTCCTTTGAATATTTCAGGTATAATTAAGGCATTGAAAGATGATCTAGAGTTTCATCTTGGTTTGTGATTATTGAAGACTTCCTCAGTATTTTCTATGCCTCGTTTTACTCCGCATTATATTTTGACAACACTCCAACAAGAAGGTTTTGCAATGGCAGATCTTAAACACGGAACCGTTAAATGGTTCAACAGCGAAAAAGGTTTTGGGTTTATCGCCCCTAAAGAAGGCGGCGACGACGTATTTGTACACTTCCGCCAGGTCAACAGAAGCGGCTACGGCCGTGTCGAACTCCAGGAAGGTCAGGAAGTGACTTACGAGATCGGCCAGGGGCAGAAAGGCCCGCAGGCGGAGAACGTTACCGCGCTGTAACTCCTTGCGGCGGAGCTTTCCGCCGTTTTAGGCGTTTGATTAAGAGAGCACTGCTCTCTTATAGAGCGACTTAAAGGACCCACGATGGACACGAAGGAAGAGACACTCAAGGCACTGAGTGAAGGCAAAGAGCTGACCAGTACCGTCACCGGTCTGAAGTACAAACTTATCGAGGGGCTCCTCCACTCCAGGGACAGTGAACGCGCCCAGTGGCAGCGCAGCGGTCTGGATTTTCACAACCCCATTTCCTGGCAGAACCTGCGGCACTGAATACCCACAGTACCGCCTTCCCCAGACACCCGCACTCCCGTACGAATACAATAAGGTTTTTAGAATGATGCAAGAAAGATATGAAGGGACGGTCATCTGGTACGATGCCGAAAACGGTTACGGCATTATCCGGCTCCGTGCCGAACACAAGACGGTCTCCATCGCGGAGTGCCAGATCCACCACCGCCGTTCCGAGGGCATCCGTGCGCTGCGTGTCGGCCACGATGTCTCTTTCGAGATCGTCGATACCGAAGCCCACAACCTCTACTTTCTCTAAGCTATTACGTTTCCCCAACCCCCGGCACGCACCGATCCTACGGCAGCAGTTCGTGCAGTGCGATGATGTAGAAGGGGACCTTTTCCCGCTGCGTCATGTCGGTAAACTGCTCGCAGGCGGCCTGGACGGCGGCGGCGATGACCATGTAGTACTCCTCGATGATGGAGTGGTCCAGCTCGAGGATGTCAGCGATCTCGTTGTAGGCCATCCGTTCGTCGTCCTCATCCATGTTGGGCGCCCAGGTTCGGTCAGGGTCGCGAAGGCAGACGTAGCCGTGATCGTCGATGAGGTAGTAGAGTTCGGCGATCTTCTCTTGGTCGAACCCGAGGATCTTTTTCTCGAAAAAAATCTCCTGTACTTCCTGCAGCGTAATGATCGTCCCTTTTGGCACATTGCCTCCTTTTTTGGTGCTTTCATTTACCGCTGAATGCAGGAAACGGGCGCGACATTTGGCGCCGGATGGCGTGCGGAAGAACAAAAAATGTAGGTCCGGGGAAAACCACAAAGGAACCGACTTATGATTTTCAACCATGAATTACCGGCGGAAGTACAACAAGCCATCCTCGCCATGGACCCGGGCGATGCCATCCCATTGGGAGTCGAAAACGATGAACCCATGATCCTTCTGCGCCTCAGCGACGGGGCGGAGGCGCTGCTCGACGCCCCCGAGCTGGAGTGCGACTTCAAGCCGACATTTCTGCTGATGCCCTTTGACGGCAAGACCATAGGGGTCTGTATTGTCCAGTTCCGTCTGAACAAAGACGACAACTACATCTTTACGACACACTACGACATTACCGACCCAAAAATGTACGAATCCCTGAAGGCATTGCTGAAAATGGACAAGTACAACGTCATTATTGCCACCGTCGCGAATCATACGGGGATGCCCGTCGAGACGAAATTCGTCAGAACGTTCGACCCCCTGGAGGTACTGGAGAAGACAAAGAGTGAGGCGCAGAATGAAGCCGGAGACGGCATGGCCTACCACATCTTCAACGGGATGATCGCGCAGATCGGCGACTACCCCACCGTCTGGCACACGCTCGAGGCGCTCGCCCCGGCGCGCAAAGAGTGGCTGCTGCAGGCGTAGACGAAGCGCCTAGCACTGCTTGGCGGCACGGATAAAGGCCCGCATCTTTTCGCGGTCCTTCTTACCCGGTTCGCGCTCGACCGCGGTGCTGACGTCGACGCCGTAAAAACCGTAGGGGAGGGCCTGTTCGACGTTTTCGGGCGTCAGGTTGCCCGAGAGGATAATCTTCGAGCAGTCCTTGCCCTCGAACCACGACAGGTCCAGGCTGCCGTCCGCTTTGAGCGTGTTCGCGCCGAAGACGTCGACGATGCGGTAGCGGTCGCCAAGGTAGCCGATGTCGGCCCCGCGCTGGGCGCGCACGACGCGCAGGTGCGGCGCGACGAGCGAACCGTACAAAGCGTCCGTCGCCTCGAAGTGGATCTGGGCGAGAGTGATGCCGCTGAGCGCGATCGCCTTGTTGATGTACTTGGCATCGCTGTCGACGAAGATGCCGACCTTCTCGACGAAGGGGGGCAGATGCTCGACAATCTTGAACGCCGCCTCGGGGGTGATGAAGCGCCGCGAGCCCTGGAAAAAGATAAAGTCGATGGCATCGGCGCCCTCTTCTACGGCGGCCAGCGCGTCCTCGAGATTGGTGATGCCGGTGATTTTTACACGCATCGATCCTCCTGTCATATATTAAAGATGGTGCGGCCTCCGACGCGTGCCGCAGACCCGTTGCCTCTCTATAATGCAATGCCCGTTCAAGCTGCCGTTCCCCGCTACTGTTTTCTAAGATGTCCTCCGCTAGAATCGGTGGAGATTATCAGAAGGAGCAGTAATGCAAATGCAAAAACCGTATCTGGAGACCATGCCCGACGCGAACGGCTTTTTCGGCAAGTTCGGCGGTGCGTTCATCCCGCCCCAGCTCGAGGAACCTTTCCGGGAGATCCGCGAGGCCTATGACAAACTCTCGAAATCCTACGAGTACCTGCATGAGCTGCGCAAGATCCGCAAGCACTACCAGGGGCGGCCGACCCCGGTCTACTATGCGAAGAACCTGAGCGAGTTCTGCGGCGGCGGGCAGATCTACCTCAAGCGCGAGGACCTCAACCACACCGGCGCGCACAAGCTCAACCACTGCATGGCCGAAGCGCTGCTGGCCAAGTACCTGGGCAAGAAGAAGCTCATCGCCGAGACCGGGGCGGGGCAGCACGGCGTGGCGTTGGCGACGGCGGCGGCGTACTTCGGGCTGGAGTGCGAGATCCACATGGGCGAGGTGGACATCGCCAAGGAGCACCCCAACGTCGTGCGGATGAAGATCCTCGGCGCCAAGGTCGTCCCGGCGACGCACGGGCTCAAGACGCTGAAAGAGGCGGTCGACTCCGCGTTCGAGGCCTACCTGGCCGATACGGAGACCCAGATGTTCGCCATCGGCTCTGTCGTGGGGCCGCACCCCTTCCCTCGGATGGTGCGCGACTTCCAGTCCGTCGTCGGCATCGAGGCCAAAGAGCAGTTCATGGAGATGACGGGCAAACTCCCCGACCATGCCGTGGCCTGTGTCGGCGGCGGTTCCAACGCGATGGGGCTCTTTTCGGGCTTCATCGATGACCCGGTGAAGCTGCACGGCGTCGAACCGATGGGCAAGGGTGACAAGCTCGGGGAACACGCCGCGACGCTCACCTACGGCGAAGAGGGGGTGATGCACGGCTTCAACTCCATCATGCTCAAAGACGCCGAGGGCAACCCGGCACCGGTGCACTCCATCGGTTCGGGCATCGACTACCCCTCCGTCGGGCCGGAACACGCCTACCTGCGCGAGATCGGGCGTACCATCGTCGGTACGGCGACGGACGACGAAGCCGTGGATGCCTTCTACAAACTCTCGCAGTACGAGGGGATCATCCCGGCGCTCGAATCGGCCCACGCCGTCGCCTATGCGATGAAGCTGGCGCGTTCCAACCCCAAAGACGCCATCCTCATCAACCTCAGCGGGCGCGGCGACAAGGACATCGACTACGTCATCGAGCACTACCCCATCCCGCCGAAGAGGTGAGGAGTGGCGGCATTTCGGCCGCCAAACACTTCACGCTTTTCCCGTCACTTTTAACAGCCAGAACCCACTTTTCTGCCATTTATACGATAAAAATTGTCCGTTGAGAATAAAAATTGTAGTGCGGCACTAAACGACGGTTTTGCCGCAACCGTCTCCCGGGAATTGTCCGGCCGGTTCGGGAGCCCCTTGGCGCTTTGGCGTTCGCTCGGACAGACCGTCCCGCCGCCCGAAAAGCGGCTGCTGAAAGCCTGGGAAGGTTCAAACACAAAAAGGAGTTCACCATGACACTGCAAGACCTGTTGCTCAAGCTCGCCCGCGCATCCATCGAAGAGAAATTCGGAAAACCTTTTCCCTACTCAAAAGAGATTCTGCTCGAGCAGTTCCCGCAGCTCTCGGAAGCGCGTGCGACGTTTGTGACCATCAACATCGACGGGGACTCCCTGCGCGGCTGTATCGGGTCGCTGCTGCCGCACAAGACGCTCTTCGACGACGTCGTCTACAACGCCCAGGCCGCGGCCTTCAGCGACCGGCGCTTCTTCCCGCTGAGCGAAAGCGAGTACCCCTATTGCAGCATCGAGATCTCCATTCTGACCCTGCCCGAGGAGGTGGAGTACGGCGATACGGAGGAGCTCAAAGCGAAACTACGGCCCGGCATCGACGGGGTGATCCTGCAGCAGGGCAGACACAGCGCGACCTTCCTGCCGCAGGTGTGGGAGGAGTTCCCTTCGTTTGACCAGTTTTTCGGCCAGCTCGGCGTCAAGGCGGGGATCAGGGGGTTTGCGCTCGACGAACACCCTGCCATCTTTATCTACCAGGTCGAGCGGTTCGCAGACGTCGCGCCGGAGGAGGAGTACGAGGTGGCAACCGACACCCCTTTCCCCACCCCTCAGGCTGCAGAGGCGGGCTTTTACGGCGCCCTGGAACGCGGGGACCTGGAGGCGATGCTCTCGGTGTGGGCCGATGACGAGGCGGTCGTCTGCATTCACCCCGGCGGCGAACGCCTGCAGGGCAGGGAGGCGGTAGCCGGGAGCTGGCGCGCGATGCTGGCGGGGCAGCAGGGTGTCCATTTCGAGCTCGAAGAGGTACAGACGACGCGCGAGGGGACAATAAGCATCCACAGCCTCAGAGAGTGTGTCTACGTCGACGGCCAGCTGGCCGGGATGGCCCTGGCGACGAACGTCTACCGGCAGACGCCGGAGGGGTGGCGCCTCTTCATGCACCACACCTCCCCCGACCCCAAGGTCATGGGGACGAGCGCGGTGGTCATGCACTGAGCGGCGCGGCTGCGTCGTGTATCAGGCGACGAATTCGGTGATGTTCATCCGGTAGAGGAAGACGCCGTCGATGACCTGGCCCAGGATCTCTTCGTTGGTGAAGCTGATGCCCAGGATCTCATCGCCGGTATTGACGACGGAATCGAGCAGTTCGAGGATGGGGGCGTTCTCCTGTGCCAGGCCGATATCGGTCATGTTCAGCCCTGGCAGCTGCTCCCGGTTCGACGCGTAGAGCGCACCGACCGTTTCATTGAATTTCGCGTCGTCGTCGTTGATACCTTTGACATGCCCAAACAGCAGGATCCACTCATCGAGCTCCGGGTTGTAGATCCAGAATGCGGCTTTGGGTTTGCGCCCGCTGTCGTCGAGAAGCTCTACAAACGTTTTGCCGCTCTCCATCATGGTCTGGGTTAATGCTTTCATCGGATTCCTTTGGTACTTTTTCCCGCCTTATGCACTTTACGGTCCAAACGCGGTGCGGGGTTGTTCATTCGCGGCGAATTACTGTAAAATCCGCTAAATGCTCTAAAGGCCCACAATCATGCAAGCTTTCGGAAAATTCGCCACCGAACACGACCTGGAATACCTCGTCGAACACTACCTCTATTTCAACGCGCCGGACGAGGAGCTCTCTGCCCTCGATCTGCCGCAGCTGCTCAAGAAGAAGAACAAAACCGTCGCGGGGACGCTCTTCCTCTACAACCCGGCCATGGCCCCGGCGGGGTACAACACCGACAAACCGCTCGCCGAACAGGGGTACGAATTTGACGGCCGCTACACGGCGCTGCAGTTCAACAAGCTGATGGACATCTTTCAGTCCCGCATCCACGGCTTCGAGGGCAAACTGATCGAGGTGAAGTACCTCTTCAACTACAACCGCCCCGACATCGAACCGACTATGGTGCTGGAGACCTTCAACGAGGACATCGAGAAACTTCCCTCCTTCCAGCAGACCCGTTTCAGCCGTGAACTCAACTACCATGATGTCAAGAACATCCGCCTCAGCGGCAAGTTTGTCTTTTTCGCCTGGGGGAACCGCTTCGACCGTCACCACCCCAACATCCTCGCCTACGCCAAGTCGATCTTCGAGCAGAGCGAAAAGATCGGGAAGGCACGGGCCTACATCTACGACCCGGGCCTGCGGCAGCAGATGAGCGAGGAGGGGGTGCGCTTCTTACACCCCGTCGCCGCCGGGAAACTCAAGACCAAAGTCACCGAGGCGATCGCCCGGGCCTTCGGTACGAACCCGCCGCTCCCGACACCGTACGAGGTATAATCAAGGGTACTCATACTTCGCTCATAGTGGGGGCGTACCATTTGAGTATCCCACCTCTATAAGGAGCACGTCATGAAAAAGGTAATGACAGTAGCCGCAGCGGTATCGCTGCTGGCGGCAACGGCGCTGTTGGCGCAGGGCCAGGGCAGTACGACGATGCAGAAGTCCCAGTCGCAGATGCAGACGCAGCAGATGCAGATGAAGCAGAACCGCATGATGATCCAGAACCAGACCTATCTGCAGACGCAGGACCGTACGAAAGATCAGCTCCAGGATCAGACCAAAGACCAGGACAAGGATCAGACGCGCGACCGTCTGCAGGACAGGGTGGATGAACCCGATCAGGACCGTCTGCAAGACCGGCTGCAGGACCGGGTCGATGAGCCCGCCCAGGATCGTGACAGGGACCGCATCCACGTCGACGACGAGTAATCAATTCGGGTGAACCTTCGCCCGTTTCCCTTCCTCCTCAGTGATCCGCCCCGAGCCGGGGCCGGGTTATGATTCCGCTTTCTCTTTTACCGCACGTTCAAACGGATGATCACCGTCTTCGATGAGGGCATCATCGACGATGACCATGTTCCGGCCCGATGATTTTGCCTCGTAGAGGGCCTTGTCGCTGCGTGCGACGGTGTTTTTGAGGTTGTCGCCGTCGCGGTAGATGGTCACGCCGAAGCTTGCCGTGATCTGTCCGACCTCGTCGAACGTCGCTTTTTCGATACGCTCGCGTACCCCCTCCGCAATGGCCGTAAGGCTGTGCAGGCTGTCGACCATCATCAGCAGCAGGAACTCCTCCCCGCCCCAGCGGATGATGAAGTCCTCCTGACGGATGGCATGGCGGATGATGCTGACGAACATTTTGAGGACCTCGTCGCCCCGGTTATGGCCGTAGGTGTCGTTGATCCGCTTGAAGTGGTCGAGGTCGACCATGATAACACCCAGCAGTTTCTGCTGCGCGTTGGCCGAGTGGCAGAGTTTGTGGAAGGAGGCATCGAGGAATTCGCGGTTGTAGGCGCGGGTCAGTTTGTCCCGTGATGCCCGTTGTTCCAGCTCCCGCTGGTTCAGGATGGTCAGGCTGATGTCGGTGAAGACGACGATGTAGCGGTGGCCGGGAATGGGGTTGACGCTGACGGTATAGACGCGCGGGGTTCCTTCGCGGTCGAGCATCTTGACGATCCGGCGCGTCGCCGGGGTCTCCATCAGCGTTTTGACCCACTGCTTGCCCTCGGGGACCTTGCCGAGGTGGAAAAAGCGCTCGTCTTCGATGAAGAGGTCACAGATGCAATCATGTTCCTCGCGGAACTGTTCGAGCGAATCGTAGTTGAACGACTCGTAGAAGAAGCGGTTGGCGAACTTCAGCACATGGCCGTCGGTCAGGATGACGACGTTCTTTTGGAGGTCGATGAGCGACTGCAGCTGGCGTTTGTCGATTTCGATTGCGTTGCGCTGCAGGTTGGCACGGTAAAGCAGGTAGAAGAGCAGGGCCAGGAGCGCGATGATGACAAAGGCCATGATCTTGTACTGGTTGAAGCGGGTCTGGAGGTCCTCGTGCTTGCGGTCGATGATGAGGTAGGCCACGGTCTTGTGCGAAATCGCATTGACGACGGGCACGAAGGTGATGGCATGGAGGGTTTGCTCATCGAATTCGAAGAAATTGAAAGCGTTCCCCCTCGCCAGGGCACTGTCCAGTGAGCCGTTCTCCCGGATATGGTTGCGGATCAGTGCCGCCGTTTCGGGGGTATGGTTCGGCCCCAGCGCCTTTTCGTGCATGTAGTCGCCGAACAGCTCCGAAGGGGCGTAATAGTTCTGTTCGTCGGGGAAGACCTTCGATTTGACGGTGTCAGCGAGGATGATAAAGTGGGCATCGGCATGGATGTCGTCACGGATGCGTTCGAGAATGGTCTGCATGGCGATGGAGAGTTCGACGCTGCCGAGGTAATTGTTTCCGTCAAAGAGGGGATAGACAAAGCGGTAGCCGTTGAAGATGCGCCCCTCCTCGAAGCCGGACACGGGCTTGTGCGTCCGGTTGACATAGGCGACGCTGTCCCGCACCCCGGTCAGGTCGTCCCCGAAGCGCTCGGGGCGGTGAAAGCGCAGAAAGCTTTCGTTGTTGCTCAGATGGAAGTGCATCTGCTTGAGGTGGTAGAGACTGATGTTCCGGTAAACGGGGAGCAGCAGGCTGTAGAGCTGTTTGCGGATCGCGGCACGTTCCGCTTCCGATGCGTCCGGTACCCTTTTGTAGAGGTCGATGACGTCTTTGACATTGATGCGGTTATAGTAGATGATGTCGGCCTGGGACTGGAACCCGCGGATGATGCTGCGGTAGGTCGAGACCGTCAGCTCCTTTTCCGCGGCAAGATGCCCCTTGACGCGGTCGGTCAGAATGTCATTGCTGAAGATGAGGATCAAGACGGCACTCAACACAAAAAATATCAGATATTTCAGTGCCGGTTCAAAATGCAGTTTTTTGTGATAGATGTTCATAATTGCAGTATATAAAAGTGATTATTAATTTTTTCCTTCATGCGCAGGCCGGCGTTTGCCGTTACCTGCCGATATCGAACACCCTGAGCACGAGTTTGTACAGCAGGAACAAAAAGAGCAGCGGGAAGACGACCGTCTGGAAGACGAAGGCGATGATAAGCCGGACGATGCGGTCGCCGGCCGCATTGGCCTCGGCCTTGTAGTGCTCAACCTGCTCGGTATAGTACGACGTACTGAAAACACTGTAGGAACTCTTTTTGAACTGTTCGATATCGTCCGCAATCGCCGTGACCCCCCGGTCGAGTTCGACAATATTGTATTCGGGCTGGACAAATTGGGTGTAGACGAGGTCGTTCGCGATGGCCATGAGCGGTACGCTGAAGCGCAGGAAGACCATGATGACCGTGATCTTGAAAAAGAGGGTCCGGGATTTCTCGTCGCGCGTGAAGCGGAAAAAAAGCCAGAGGTTGTAGGCGATGACAAGGAAGAGCAGCAGGTAGTTGAAAAAGGCGTCCGTCACGATATTCATGAAGATGGTCTGGATTCCCAGGGAGGTGATACTGGCGAGCATGATCCAGGAGAAGCGTTCGATGAGGTCGTTGACGGGGTCGAGCACTTCGCCGACGGCAAGAGTGACGCCGGGCGGCCCGACCTCGGTACCCTGCACGACGGAGATGACGGCGTTAAGCGCCTTGGCCGTGCCGAAGACGACGAGGGCCTGCTTGAAGGCATCGTCCACGACCGTGCGGCCGGATTTGTCGAGGGTCCCGGCAAAGGAGAGGGCCAGGATCAGCAACGAGAGCGCGACGATAAGCAGCCGGTTCCAGTGGCGGCGGAGAAAGGAAGCAGATACGGTCTCGGGCATGACGGCTCCTTGGGTGATGCCATATCTTAGCGAAAAGCGCAGCGTATCCCTCACACTCCGCTCACCCTCCTGTTCTACAATTTCCGCATCCCAACGAAAAAAAGGACACAGGATGAAAAAGACAATGATTGCAATGACGGCAGCGGCACTGGTCGCTTCAACGGCGGCGATGGCACAGCAGGGGCCGGGTGCAGGTGCAGGTGCCGGTACGGCGACGATGCAGCGCAGCGCGGCGATGATGCAGCAGCAGATGCAGAGCCAGATGCGCTACCAGCACCAGATCCAGAACATGACGCAGGCAAAATACCAGCACCAGCACCAAAACGGTGTCGAGGAGACGGTCACGGAGCCGGAAGTCGTCGAGACGACCGACACGGTCACGGAGTAACCCCTCCGTACGCCGGGTATGCCCGGCATCTGCTTACCCTTTCCCCCCTTTAACTGATAACCGCTCCCAACAACCCTCCGCAGGTACACATATTGCATATCGCCCTACAAGAAAAATCAATAGCGTAAAGCAGGCGGATGAGCAGCTTTGCTGACTATGAAAATCCAAAAGAAGGATGACATTATGGCAATGGTAAACCGCGCAAAGATCAAAGAACTGTTGAACGAGAGTGCCTGTTCGCACAGCAAGGACAAAAAACCCGGCGAGGGGTGCGACAAGCCCAAACCGGGAATGGCGGCCGGCGGCTGTGCCTTCGACGGCGCACAGATCTCGCTCTTTCCCTATGCGGACGCCGTCCACCTGGTGCACGGCCCGCAGACCTGTCTCGGCGCCTCGTGGGAGACCCGGGAGAGCCTCAGCTCCTACAAGGGGCGCAACCATACTTTTATGGGCTTCACGACGGGGATCACGACGAACGACGTCATCTTCGGCGGCGACAAGCGCCTGGAAGACTCCATCGACTACGTCATGGAACACTACAAGCCCGAGGCGATCTTCGTCTACTCCACCTGTGTCACGGCGCTGGTGGGCGACGACATCGACATGACCTGCAAACTCGGCAGCCAGAAGCACGGCGTGCCGGTCGTCCCGGTGCATGCGCCGGGCTTCGTCGGCGGTAAGAACCTCGGTTCGCGCCTGGCGGGCGAAGCGGTGCTCGAGCACCTGATCGGGACCAAAGAGCCCGAATTCACGACCAAGTACGACATCAACCTGATCGGCGACTACAACGTCACGGGCGACATGTGGCAGTACCTGCCGATGTTCGAAAAACTCGGCATCCGCGTGCTCGCCTCCATGAGCGGAGACGGCCGCGTCGGCGATATCCGCACGGCACACCGCGCCAAGCTCAACGTCATCGTCTGTGCGAAATCGCTCGTGACGCTGGTGCGCAAGATGAACGAGAAGTGGGATATCCCCTGGGTCTCCGTCTCCTTCTACGGCAAGCGCGATACGACCTTTGCGATCCGCGAGATCGTCAAGGCGCTGGGCGACCCGGAACTGATCGAGAGGGCCGAACGCCTCATCGACGAGGAGGAGGCGAAACTCGACCTGGCGCTCGAGCCGTACCGCCGTCTCTTCAAGGGCAAAAAAGCGGTCCTCAACACCGGGGGGAACAAGGCGTGGTCCATCGCCTCGGGCCTGCAGGACCTCGGCATCGAGGTCGTCGCGACCTCCATCAAAAAGTCAACGGCGGACGACATTGAAAAAGCCCGCGAGTATCTGGGGGAAGACGGGGTCCTGATGGACAAACCGGCCGCCCAGCAGTCCAAGGTTATCGACGAAAGAGGGGCCCATATCCTCCTCGCCGGGGGGCGCAGCCTCTATACGGCGATCAAGAAGAAGATCTCCTTTATCGACGTCAACCAGGAGAAGAAGACTTCCTACGGCGGTTACAACGGTCTCATCAACCTCGCCGAGGACCTCAAGGCCGCCTTCGCCAACCCCGTTTTCGCCAATGTTTCGGCAAAGGCCCCCTGGGAAGTCGGCTAGTCCGAAAACACGGACCGGAACGGCACTGCCGTCCGGCATCATCGGCATCTGCCGCCTCTCTTTACACATCTAATTACAATTATTTTATTTAACTATACATGTTTCCCGAAAGCTGTTATAATCGTGATAAAAAGGTTAAGGGCAGAAGGGAATGATGCGATGAGACATTTTGACACGCTTGTCAGAAAGCATTACTATATTTACGAACGATACGGGGTCGATGCGACCTTCGCGCTGCTCTATCACGCCCGCCCCCTTGACGTGGAGGAACTGGGCAATTTCGTACGCCTCTCCGACCACCTGCATCAGATTGACGACAACCACTACATCATCATCTTTACCTTCACAGACTACAGCGGCGCCTACAAAGCCTGCCAGAACCTGCTCTGCCGTCTTGACGACCACTTCCGCGATACCGAAAGCCGTGTGGCGCTCGACAGCTTCGATACGACACTCCACTCGGGGATGGTGCTGAACCGTCTCCAGCGGATCATGGACGAGGTGCGCAAGCGCCCCCGTGTCCGCATCGACAACGAAACGATCCTCGACGGCCGTATGTAAACGGCATTTTTATCCTTTTATCGGGCAGTGAGAAGCGCGGCTACGCCGCGATCCCGGCGAGGGCTTTGAGGCCTTTGGGGGTCAGGTAGGGGCGCATCGCCCCCTGGACGTGCTGAAACATCCCTTCAAGATGGTACTCGTCCAGGGGGTTGCCCAGGGTCTCGAGGAAGGGGATCCAGAACTGCGTCGCGAGCAGGGTCGTGTCGGCCAGATGCTCCAGGACGTTGTCATAAGGGACCTGCAAATAGCCGTTGTCAACGAGACCGGCGAGCACCATGACGATGCGCCCGCGGTGGGCGAGGTTGTCGCGGATATAGCGGGCCTTGAGTTCCGGGTCGCGCGAAAGCAGAAAGAGCAGCTCGCGGTGGAAAAAACGGTACGTCCAGTAGACGTGCGCCAGGTGCGACATGTGCGCATGGAGCGCCTCGATGGAGTCGGGCCGCTCCTGCGGTTCCAGCTCCGTCTGCGCCTGCATCTCTTCGTAGAGCCGCAGAATGATCGCCTCGCGGTTTTTGTAATGATAGTGGAGGTTGCCGGGGCTCATCCCCAGCGCCGCGGCGATATGGTTCGTCGTCGCGGCCTGGGTATTGCCTTCGTTGAAGAGCTTCAGCGCCCCCGCAAGAATCTTCTTTTTCGTTCCCATGACGGCATTATAGCGGTTTGGCGATCCCCTCGAGCTCGATCGTCAGTTTCACGTCGTCGCCGACGGCAACCCCGCCCGCTTCGAGGACCTGGTTATAGGTCAGCCCGAAATCGCTGCGCTTGATCTTGCCCTCCAGAAGGACACTGCTGCGCGTCATCCCCCAGGGGTCCTTGATGGTCCCGGAGACTTCCGCATCAAAGGTGACGCTGCGGGTAACACCGTGCAGCGTCAGCTCCCCGGTGATCGACTCCCCGTCAAACTTCGTCATCGTAAACGTAATGTCCGGATACTTCGCCGCATCGAAAAAATCGGCGCTTTTGAGGTGGTCGTCGCGCTTGACGATCCCCGTATCGACGCTGGCGGTCTTGACGCTGCCCGTAAAGGATTTGAGGACATTGCCCTCCAGGTCGTAACTGCCGCTGAAGTCGGCAAAGTGGCCGTTGACGTTGCTGATCATCATGTGGCGCACCTTGAAGCCCACGGTGGAGTGGGTCGGATCGACGTCGTACACGGCGCCGAAGAGCAGGGAAGACGAGAGGGAGATCGCCGCAGCGGTTCCCAGAATGCGTGTGGAAAGTTTCATTTCGAATCCTTTTAGTGTAAATACTCTAGAACTTTACTCCTTTTTTCGAAACATGTCAAGAGTAATTACACTAATTTGATAATTTCTATCGAAAAAGGCCTGCAAGAACGCGAAATGCAGATGTCCTCCTATATTAAGGAGGTGCCATGTCTCACGAAGCCGACTTCGAACTGAACAGGAAAGAGCACAAACCGCTGCAGGTCAACCCCATCAAACATTCGCAGCCCATGGGGGCGGCCCTGGCGTTTATGGGCATCCGCAACTGCCTGCCGCTGATGCACGCCTCGCAGGGGTGCGCGTCCTACACCAAAGTCTTCTATACCAAGCACTTCAATGAACCGATTCCCATGTACAACACCTCGGTCAGCGACATTACCGCGGTGCTCGACGGCGGGGACTACTCCATTCTGCTGGCCATCGAAAACATCACCAAGAAGAACAAGGGGATGAAACCCGAGATCATCGGGCTGCATACGACGGGGCTGACGGAGACGAAAGGCGACGACGTGCGCGGCGTGGGGATGCATATCGAGATCCCCTACTGCTACGTCAACACACCCGACTTCGAAGGGGGCATGGAGAGCGGCTGGGCCCTCACCGTGAAGGCACTGATCGACCAGCATACCGCACCGGCGACGGAGTGCAAGCCGAACAAACTCGTGCTGATGCCGCATGTCGGCATCCAGCCCGGCGAGATCGAGAAGATCAAGGCGATGTGCGAGGATTTCGGTTTCGAGACCCTGGCAATGCCGGACCTCTCCACCTCCCTGGACGGTTTCCTCAGCGAGGGGCAGGGCAAGCTGGCGACGGGATCGATCGGCATCGATGATATCGTGGCGCTTGGCGACACGGAGACCGTCATCACGATCGGACACTCCATGAAGGTCGGCGCGGAGGCGCTTCAGAAGAAGAACCCCGCCGTGCGCCACGTGCACTTCGACCACCTCATGGGGCTGGAAAATAACGACAATTTTGTCGCGGAACTGATGAAGATCCGCCAGATCGATCCCCCGCCACTCGTCAAGCGCTGGCGCGGCCGCCTGCAGGACGTTATGCTCGACAGCCACTTCCTGGTCGGATCGGCCCGCTACGTCATCACGGGCGAGCCGGATGCGTGCATCGGCATCTGCGAACTGCTGCAAAGTGTCGGCGGGACGATCGATACGGTCGTGGCAACGACGTACAGCCCGGTGCTGGAGAAAATCACGGCCGAGCATGTCTTCGTCGGGGACCTCGAAGACGCGGCCGCGCACTTCAAAGACGCCGATCTGGTGATCAGCAACTTCCATGCGGAACGATTATTGCATATGGATGACAAATGCCATGCCGGATTGATGCTGCGCGGCTTCCCGAATTACGAGGAGCTCGGCAACCAGCTCAAGAGTGACCAGCTCTACGAAGGGAGCTGTTTCTTCCTCTTTGAAGCGGCGAATACGTTGCGGCATGTCATGCACGGTGAACACTAAATCTGAATTGAAGGGGTCATGATGGGAGAAAGTACGAAGATCAGCGTCGAGACGTCCGGGAAACTGGAAAACGCGATGAAGGTCGCTTTTGCATCAAAAGATATGGAGACGGTCAACGCGCACTTCGGAGGGGCGAAGGAGTTCGTCGTCTACAACGTCTCCAAGGACGGCTATGAGCTTAACGGCGTGATCAAGTCGGATACGTCCGGGCTGACGGGCGACGACAAGACCGATTTCAAGGTGCAGTGCCTCGAAGGGATCAACATCATGTACGTCGAATCCATCGGCGGTACGGCAGCGGCCAAGGTGATCCGTGCGGGCATCAACCCGATGAAGGTCCCCGACCCGCGCCGGATCGAAGAGATCCTGGGGGAACTGGTCGAGATGATCAACGGCAACCCGCCGCCATGGGTCAAGCGGATCATCAACATGGAAACCAAAGAGGACCCGCGCCTGGCGCGCTGGGCCGTCGAATAACCGTCGCAAGACGCAAGCAACATCAAAAGAAGGAAAACAATGAGCGATACGGCACTTGAAATCAATGCATTCACCGAGGAGCTGATCCGTCAGCTGCGCGCAACGGACCAGTTCGGTAACTGGTCGAAAATGAGCGACGAAGAGCTTCTGACGAAAAAATACGTCAAAACGAAAGAGCAGCTCAAGGAGATCCCGATCATCGCGGATATCGATGAGATGCTCATCGGCGAGATCAAGATGATCTACAAGGCGATCGCCCTGCAGTTCGAACGCAAAACGGGCGTCATGTGTAACGTCGTTATGGAGATGAGCCACGAAGGGTTCGGACGCTGTATCGTCATCGCGGACAAGATCGTTCTGGTGGACAAGTATTTCAAAGACGCACACCGCTTCAGCTTCCGTACCCTCGACAAACTATACGAGGACGGTCAGAAACTGCTCGACAGAGCGTTCGAGATCTACGAACAGTACAAACCCTGCAAAGACAAAGCTTAATTACAACAAGGAGAGAGACACATATGGCAAACGTAGGTATTTTCGTCGGTAGCAGTACCGGTGCGACACAGGAAGTAGCGGAACTGCTCGAAGAGCAGTTCGAAGGCGCAGAAGTGATCAATATGGAAGAAGATTTCGACGATCTCGAACAATTCGACGATTTCGACGTACTGCTGATCGGCTCCTCCACGTGGGGTCAGGGCGACCCGCAGCGTGACTGGGTCGATCCGATGATGGAACTTGAGAGCGAAACCCCCGATTTCAGCGGCAAGAAAGTCGCATTTTTCGGTGCCGGTGACCAGGATACGCACGGCGAGGAGTTCGTCAGTGCCCTGGTGAAGTTCAAAAACCTCTTTACCCAGCTCGGTGCGGATACCGAATACGGCTACTGGCCGACGGAGGGGTACACCTATAAGTTCTCCGCCGCAGAGAAAGACGGCAAATTCGTCGGTCTCGCGATCGATAAAGTCAACCAGGAAGACCTGACCGAAGAGCGCGTGAGCAGCTGGGCTGGCCAGCTTAAACAGGAGATGGGACTGTAAGACAAATTTGTCACCTTTTCAGTCCCTTAAATGATTCTTTCGACAGAAAACTAAAGAATCAAAATTGCAAATCACTTAGAAAGGATAGATGATGGGTACACTCACAGAGTTTCAATCGCTGACCGATGCCGAAGACTATTTTGATTTCTTCGATCTCGATTATGATGAGCGTCTGGTCTATGTCAAACGGTTTCACATTTTGAAGGAGTTTGGTGCGATGATGGATCGCGCCATCGGGAGCGATCTCGAAGGTGATGACAAACTGCTTGAATACTACAAGTTTGCACTCATCACCGTGTACAAGAATTTCGAGAACGGCTATGCCCCGTCCGCGGCGGACGTCTGGGATATGTTCGGAAAAGAGAGCGCCTGCGGGACCTGCTCGACATCGGAGAGCTGCAGCGACGTCGAAGAAGTGAGCAACGGCGTTCACGCCTGTACAAGCCAGGCGGATCTCAGCTTCAACTAAAGATGCGATGCTCCCGGGATTCCGGATAGGCCAAACGAATAAAATACAGGAGGTATGCAATGGATGAAAATCAAATGTCGACTGCTGACAGCAAAATGATATCCCCCTCAAAGAAAGATGCCATTCTCCCGGTCTTCCGGATCGGCCAGCGGGTCAAAATCACGAAGGCGATCCGCAATGACGGGACCAACCCGTTCCACCCGCGTGACGGCATTCTGATCGAACCGGGTGCCGAGGGGTATGTGACGAATATCGGTGACTTCCTGCAGGTGATCCGCGTCTACGACGTCAAGTTCATCGAGGAGGGCTCCACCTTCGGCTGCCGCGAAGGCGAGCTTGTCGCCGTCGAGGAGGAAGACGGCTACGACGAGGTGGAGGACGAGCTGCGCTGGATCCGCGAACACCGTGCCAAGCGCGAAGCGGAAAAGCTCGCCAAAGCCGCCGCAGAAAAAGAGGCTGCCGAACTCGCCGCAAAAGGGGCGCAATCCCAAGATGAAGGAGACATCGCCTGAATTTTGGGTATTGACGAACTTGATGCATCTGCCATGATGCAGCGAGGGATTAAATAGAAGGAGAACGACATGGCAAACGTCATTTTTTGCGGATTTGGCGATGGCATGGACAAGCGTGTACAGGCCCGTACCGGCGACGTGCTTCTGCGTGTAGCGGAGAGCAACGGCGTGAAAATTCCGACTGAGTGCAAGGACGGGACGTGCGGTAGCTGTGCGGTAAAGATCGAAGATCTCAGCGTCGAAGAGCCAATGAACTCTATGACCGAAGACTATGATGCGCATGCGCAGTCTTACTATATGGAAGACAAAGAGCTCGACACCCTGGTCGAAATGGGTGCGATTACGAAAAAAGAGGCGGAAGTTGCCCAGCAATTCAACCGCCAGACACCGATTCGTCTCGCATGCCAGTGCATTGTAAGAAGCGATATTATCGTTAAACCATTCGAGTAAAAAAAGGAGATAAAGATGACAACACGTGTAGAAATTATGAACGACTTCCTGGCGATCAACGTTAAGCCGGGTAAAACGATTCAGGACATTGTTGAAGCGTCAGGTTCTGCCCTGCCGTTCGGTTGCCGTGACGGCGAATGCGGGACCTGCGTGGTCTTCGTTGAGTCCGGTATGGACTTCCTCAGCGACATGACGGACAAAGAAAAAGCGGTCATGAAAACACTGAACGAATCCAACCCGAAAGCACGTCTGGCCTGTCAGATGAAAATTGCTCAGCCGAACGGTCTGGTCCGCCTGAAGTACTAATCTTCCCGAAGGGTTTTCCCCTTCGGACTCCTTTTCCCCCTACATTTTCGAAACCCTTAGAACAAAACTTGCAATTTGTGCAATAAATGCACAAAATATATCCACATTACCGTATCACAATATTTGCAGCAGGGGTATGATTAGACGATGAAACAAGCTTTAAACCTCAAACAGAAACAGCTGCCGCGCCTCTCCATGCAGACATGGCTGCCGCTGCTACAGTGTTCACTTTCGGACCTGGACAAACACCTGCAGGTCATTTCGAGTGAAAACCCCTGTCTTGAAGTTTCGTCGGGATTCGAAGTCTCGGAGAGCTCTTCGGAACGATCGCATCGCGCCTACATGGAGTACCAGAACCATGTCTCCAACGCGTCCAGCGACGAGATCGAGTGGCTGAGCGTCTCGAGCCAGTCTCTGTATGAAAGACTCGACGAGCAGATCGCCGCGCCGCTCTTCCCGACGCCGATCTCGCAGAAGATTGCACGGCAGATCATCTACTACATCAGCGACGAGGGGTACTTTGAAGGCTCCGTTGAAGAGATTGCCGAACAGTGCGATACCGATGCGCAGCAGGTCGAGAAGGTGCGCCAGCGTTTTGCCTACCTGGAGCCTTCGGGCGTCGGGGCCAAGGATTACAAGGAGTCTTTTCTCTTCCAGCTCAACGAGGTCGACATGGACGATGAGCTGAGCATCCTCGTCAGTGCGATGATCACCCGTTTTGAGTCGATGGAGAAGTTCGTCAACCACCCGCGGCTTCACGACGCGAAAGAGGTGATCAGTCACCTCAAGAACCCGCCTGCGCTGGAGTACATGGAGAGCGAACCGCCGGTACTGCCGGACCTCTACGTTGCCTTCCAGGGGGGCGAGTTCACCATCAAGATGAACAACGCCTTCTACCCCGACCTCAAAGTGACGCAGATAGACAAGTACGACAATTTTGCCAAACAGAAGTTCAAAGAGGCACGCGAGCTCGTCAAGCTGCTCGACCTGCGCAAGGCGACGCTTTACAACGTGACCCTGGTGCTGCTGGAGAAGCAGTACGCCTTCTTCATGGGCGGGGAGCTGCAGCCGCTGAAACTGCAGGACGTGGCGGACGAACTCGGCTTTAACGAATCGACGATCTCACGCGCCATCAGCGACAAGTACCTGGAAACGGAGCGGGGGGTGTTCGCCTTCAAGGATTTCTTCTCCAACGCGATCGGGAACGTCTCCACGGCGGAGATCAAACACTTCCTGGAGCGGCTGGTCAAAAGCGAGGATCATGACAAGCCCTTCAGCGATAAGATCCTGCATGAGAAGATCGAAGCGCGCTTCGGGATATCCATGGTGCGGCGCTCCATCGCGAAGTACCGCCAGGAGCTGGAGATTCCGCCCTTCAAAGAGCGGCGTTTTCTTTATAAGCTGGCCGAGCGCTGAGGCTCAGCTCGCCGGGGTGTCGATCGCGGTGTAGTAGCTGTCAAAGTGCAGCGCGCGCTCGTCGTTGTCGCTGTGGCGCAGCGCCGCTTCGTTGATTTCGCCGGTACGGATGCGTTCGACTTCCAGGACCGGCGTCACCCACATTTTGCCGCTTCCCTTGCCGAGATCGCGGGTATTGCAACGGATCGCCTCTTTGGCCGCCTCTTTGAAGAGTTCGTTCGAAACGACGATGTCGAGGCGGATGTTCTCATCGAGTTCGACGGGGCCGGCGTCGTCAAACGCCAGCCCGCCCTTACCGATGACCTCGCTGATGGTGACGCCTTCGATAGCGTGCTCTTTGAGCTCCAGTAACACATCACTGAGGCAACTGCGGTTGAAGATGGCAGTCAGTTGGTACATGGCTGATCCTTTCATTGGATTACCATAGATACTGCATAAGGCATTCCCGATGTCGGAGGGTGACAATTTTGTCATCGCAACGTTCTTTTACCGGGGGGGCTCGACTGGAACACCATTTGCATTATGGCCGGTAGAAATCTTTTTTAAAAGGGGTCACAAAATGGCTAGAGATGATTTGATCGGCGGAGCGCTCTGGGAGGAGTACTCAACCGAAGTACAGCGTAGAATGAACGATCCTATCAATATGGGAGAACTCACTGAAGCCGATGCCGGCGATGATAAACTCGTTATCGCCGATTTCGGTGCAGAGAGCTGCGGTGACGCCGTACGCCTTTACTGGCTGATCGATCCGTCAACGGACACGATCAAGGTCAGCAAATTCAAAAGTTTCGGTTGCGGTACGGCGATCGCCAGTTCCGATATGATGGCCGAACTCTGTATGGGTAAGACCGTCGACGATGCGCTGAAAATTACGAACATCGACGTCGAAAAAGCGCTGCGCGACGATCCGGATGTTCCGGCGGTTCCGGGCCAGAAGATGCACTGTTCCGTTATGGCCTACGACGTCATCAAAAAAGCGGCTTCCATCTACAAGGGTGTCGATATGGAGAGCTTCGAGGATGAGTTCATCATCTGTGAATGTGCCCGTGTCTCCCAGGATACGATCCTGGAAGTCATCAAGCTCAACAAGCTCAAATCCATCGAAGAGATCACCGACTACACCAAGGCGGGCGGTTTCTGTAAATCCTGTATCAAACCGGGCGGCCACGAGAAGAAAGACGTCTACCTCGTCGACCTGCTCTCCCAGGCGCTCGAGGAGCTCGCTGCCGAAGAGAAGAGCCGCAAAATCATCGAAGCGAAGGGCGACGGTACCTTCGAATCCATGGGCCTCGTTCAGAAGATCAAAGCGGTCGAGTCCATCCTCGAAGAGTATATCCGCCCGACCCTCAAGGCCGACGGCGGTGACGTCGAACTGCTTGACATCGTTGCGAACGAAGGCAAGTGGGATGTCCTCATCAAGTACCAGGGCGAGTGTATGAGCTGTTCCATGAATACGACGACGACGCTGGCGGGTATCGAGGATATGCTCAACTTCAAACTCAAAGCTCCGATCAAGGTAATCGTTACTTAATGGCCACGTACGCGACCAAAGAAGGCACATTCGGCTACCTGAAACAGTTCCCGAAATTCAGTCGGGACTTCTACCGCTTCAACGGCGAGGCATTCCTCTCGTCGATGGGGCTCGGGACCTTCCGCAAAGAGCCCTACCGCGAAGAGAACTATGTTCTCAACTATAAAGACGCGGTGAAGATGGCGGTGCAAAACGGCATCAACGTCATCGATACGGCGATCAACTACCGCTACCAGATGAGCGAGCGTGAGATCGGCGAGGCACTTGCCGAGCTTTTTGCAGAGGGCAAAGCAACCCGCGAACAACTGTTTATCACCTCCAAGGCGGGATTCATCCCCCTGGATTTCCCCTTCCCGGACCCTTACGAGTGGATCAAAGCGAATATGCTCGATGCGGGGCTCGCAAGCAAGGACGACATTGTCGTCGACCAGCACTGCATGAATCCGAAATTCCTGCGCTGGAGCGTGGAGACGTCGCTCAAGAACCTGGGCATCGAGACGCTCGACGCACTCTTCCTCCACAACCCGGAGACCCAGCTGGGCTATGTGGATTACATGACGCTCCGCCTGCGTATCGCCGAGGCGTTCAAACTCTTCGAAGCGCTGGTGGCCGAAGGCAAGATCCGCCACTACGGGATCGCGGCATGGAACGGCTTTTTGTACGAGGCAGGGCACACCGAGTATCTCAGCCTCAAGGATATCGTCGCCATCGCCGAAGAGGTCGGGGGGCCGGAACACCACCTGCGCTATCTCGAAATCCCGTTCAACCTCGCCAAAACGCATGCCTATACCTATGCCAACCAGAAGGGACCGGACGGCCGCTATTACACGCTGCTCCAGGCGGCGTACGGCTACGGCCTGCAGTGCTTCGCGGCGTCGTCGCTGCTGCAGATGAACCTCTTCAAGGGCAGGTTCGACACCCGCCTGGCCGAGCTGATGGGTACCGGCGAACTGACCGACATTATCAGCGCACTGCAGTTCGCCCGCTCCGGCGGGATCCTGAGCGCGCTCTTCGGTGCCGTCGACCCGCAGCACGTCGAGGACAACCTGCTGCTGGCCTACGTACCGCAGCTCCCCCAGGAGACGATGAACAAGGTCGTAAAGGGCGAGTATGCTGTATGATGTGATCGTCGTCGGAAGCGGGATCGCAGGTTTGCATGCAGCACTTTTTGCCAAACGCGCGGGCTGCCACGTCGCGGTCCTCACCAAAAGCAATCCTTTCCGTTCCAACTCGGCCGTAGCCTCGGGCGGGATCAACGCCGTCATCAACGTCAGCGAATACGATTCCGTCGAGCGTCACGTCAACGATACCTTCGACGGTTCGGACGGACTGGCCAATCTCGGCAACATCCGCAAAATGTGTGCCCAGGCCCCCGAGATCGTGCATGAACTCCGGGATATGGGAGTCGGGTTCGATACCGACGACAAAGGGGAGATTGCCCAGCGCCCCTTCGGCGGTGCGAGCGCGAACCGTACCTGTTACATTGCCGACCGGACGGGCTCGGCCATCGTACAGACCCTTCTGATGCAGTGCCGCAATGAAGGCGTGCATATCCTCGCGAACCACAAGTTCCTCAACATCTGCAGTTTCAAGGAGAAGCTCTCCGGTGTGACCGTGCTGCGACGCCGCGATTCGCAGGTGATCGCCTTTGCCTGTAAATCGCTCATCCTGGCCGGCGGCGGGTATGCGGGGATCTTCCGCGGCCACTCCACCAATGCACAGGAGAGCTCCGGCGATGTCATCGCGGCGGCGCTGCGGGCGGGGCTGCGGCTCTCCAACATGGAGTTCGTGCAGTTCCACCCGACGACGCTCGCGACGAACGGCTCGCTCATCAGCGAAGCGGCGCGGGGCGAAGGGGCCTACCTTGTCGACGAGACGGGGACGCGTTTCACCGACGAGCTGCAGACGCGCGACAAGCTTTCGCGCGCCGTTACCGAGCATATGCGCGAGGGCCACACGGTCTACCTGGACTTCCGCCATCTGGGCGAAGCCCTCATCGACGCCAAGCTCCCTTCCGCGCGGAAGATGGCCCTTAACGGTGCGGGCATCGACATCACCACCGAGCTGCTGCCGATCACGCCCTCGGCGCACTACACCATCGGCGGGATCTGGACGCGCGACGACACGTCGACGGACATGCCCGGGGTCTTCGCCTGCGGCGAATGTGCCGTGACCGGCGTACACGGCGCCAACCGCCTCGGCGGAAACTCCCTGCTGGAAGGGGCCTATTTCGGCCGCCAGGCGGGCATCGAAGCGGCGCGCTATGCCCGCCGCCGCGAGTTCCGTCCCATCGACTACCGGGACGTGGACAAGGAGAGCCGTCGTGTCGAGCTGATTCTCGACGGGGACAACCTCTACAACATCAACGCCATGCGCAAGAACCTCGGCGAATCGCTCTTCCGTGACGCCGGGGTGTTCCGAAACGAAGAGACGCTCTCGAGCGCGCTGGAGTACTCGCACTACCTCATGGGCAGAAAGCACGGGCTGCACTGTATCCACAAGGAGCGGGACAACAACGTCGAACTGGCGTCGATCCTCGAGTTCGAGAATGCCCTGACCATTGCCGAGGCGATGATCCTCTCGGCGCTCAAGCGCAAAGAGAGCAGGGGGGTGCACTACCGCGTGGATTATCCCGAGCGCGACGACCGCTATTTCAATGCCGCCTCCTACATCAAACTGATGGGGCGCGACTACCTGAAAATCTCGTTCGAGCGGGTCGTGCGCGGCGGTTTGTGGCACCACACCAAAAAAGTCCTGGCTTCCATCAAAGTCTGAGATCCATCTAACAACAAAGGAAAAACAATGGCAAAAGTAATGTTAAGAGACAATGGGGACGGACAGATCCTCTTCTACGTGGCAAAGAAGGACATGGAGGAGATCATCAAGGAGCTGGAGTTTGACAGCGAAGAGAAGTGGGGCGGAAACGTCAGCCTGACCAACGGGGACGTCTGGTACATCAAGCCGGGGCCGAAAAACCTCCCCGACGAAGTCGACGCCAAGATCATTACCCGCGGCGACGACTGATCGCGCATTAGCGCGGTTACGGGCCTAGCGCCCGCCGAACGCCTTCTTCATGCGTTTGATACTGGACTGCTTTTTCTTCAGCAGGTCCACCGTACACCCTACCTCACCGGCATCCGCCTCTTCACACATGGCGAAATTTCCGATATGCTGCGACAGCAGATCGTTTACGCCTTTATCGCTCTGAGCATCTTTGAGTTTGCTGCAAAATGCAGAATCGACACTGTCAATGAACTGTACTTTTCCGTCGGAAAAGATAATCTTTGTGGTCAAGGAACACCTCGTTAGTAAAATAAACACGCAAAATATTACCACATAAAAAAGTAAATTGATCAAATAATATACAAACTAATTTCTGCAGATAAAAAAAAATATGTTATGGGGGATGCCGGCCCGAAAAACAGGGCAGGCCGGTCGGGTCAGTGGCGGATGGAGAGGTTGTTCTGCTTGATCGTTCCGATGAGGCGGTTGATCTGCTCCATGCGTTCTTCCTCTTTTTTGATGCAGTTGATCGCGTCGAGGTTGAACTTGTCGAGTTTCTCGTCGAGGTAAGAAGTCGTGAAACGCCCCTCGATGAAGTCCCGGTCGCGGACGATCGCCTTGTGCAGCGGGATGTTCGTCGGCAGCCCGTCGATGTAAAACTCGTCCAGGGCGCGGCGCGCTTTTCTTACGGCCCCCTCCCAGTCCAGCGACCAGATGATGAGCTTGCCGATCATGGAGTCGTAATCGGGCGGGATGACGTAGCCCGCGTAGAGGCTCGTGTCGAGGCGGACGCCGGGGCCGCCGGGCGCCATGTAGTTCGTGATCTTCCCGCAGGAGGGGAAGAACTGCTTCTGGGGGTCTTCGGCGTTGATCCGGAACTCGATGGCGTACCCGCGGAAGATGATCTCTTCTTGCAGGAAGCGGAGCTTGTCCCCCGCGGCGATCTCGATCATGCGCTGGATGATGTCGATGCCGGAGATGAGCTCCGTGACGGGGTGCTCCACCTGGACGCGGGTGTTCATCTCGATAAAGTAGACGGTATCCGCTTCGTCGACGAGAAACTCGATGGTCCCCACGCTCTCGTACCCCAGGCGGAACATCGCCTTGGTGGAGATGCGGAAGATCTCTTTGCGCACCGCGTCGTTGAGACGGGGGGAGGGGGCGATCTCGATCACTTTCTGGTGGCGGCGCTGGATGGAGCAGTCGCGCTCGCCGAGGTGCACGACGTTGCCGTACTTGTCGGCGATGATCTGCACCTCGATATGGCGCGGATTCTCGACGTATTTTTCAATGAAGACATCCCCCTTGCCGAAGAACTTCTTCGCTTCGTTCGTCGCGGAGTCGAAGAGTTCGTCGAACTCCTTCTCCTTGCGCACAATGCGCATCCCGCGACCGCCGCCGCCGAAGGCCGCCTTGATGATGACGGGGAAGCCGATTTCCGCCGCGACCTTCGCCCCCTCTTTTTTGTCGGTAATGGCCGTCTGGGTCCCCTCGATGACGGGGACGCCGATCGCTTTCATCGCCGCCTTGGAGGCCGTTTTGTCGCCGAAGAGCATGATGTGTTCCGCTTTCGGGCCGATAAAGATGATGCCGGCACGGCTGCAGGCGTCGGCGAACTCGGCGTTTTCACTGAGAAAACCGTAACCGGGATGGATGGCGTCGCAGCCCGCTTTTTTTGCCAGCGAGATGATGCGGTCATAATCCAGGTAGGCCTGCAGGGCGTTGCCGAGGATGGGGTAGGCCTCGTCGGCTTTGCGGACCCAGATCCCCTCGGCGTCGACTTCGGAAAACATGGCGACGCTGGTGATGCCGAGCTCTTTGCAGGCGCGGATGATGCGCAGGGCGATTTCGCCGCGGTTGGCGACCAGGATCTTGGTAATCGTTTGCATTCAGACTCCGTTTCGGATGCCTCCGGACATCCAGATTCAAAAGGATGGAGACATTTTAGAGGGTTCTCAAAAATATTTCTTTTGCTTTATTGCTTTTTACATGGGTTATATATGTGAGTTTTTTTTCTATATAGTGTGAGTAAAATTGTCTATTATTGCTATAATGAGGGCATGAGAAAAGAGACGCTTCAGAAACATACGAAGATCGCCAACGACATCCTCTACTATATCTATACCCATATCGAAACGCATATCGACCTCGAAGAGCTCAGCCGCGACCTCAAAATCAGCAAGTTCCATATGCACCGGATCTTCAAGGAGATGTTCGGCCAGAACATCTATGAAAGCATCAAGTCGATCCGCCTGCAGAAAGCCTCGAGCCTGCTCATCACCAACCGCTATTCGACGATCTCGGAAGTGGCCGCACAGTGCGGCTACAGCTCGCATTCATCGTTTATCAAAGCGTTCAGGATGCGGTTCGGAAAAAGCCCGAAACGGTGGCGGGAAGGGGGGTATAAAACCTATTCGGACCGGCTGCTACGCCGTGCGGGAATAGAAACGGCGAAGCTCTCCGAATTTGACGGTATGGAGCCCGTCATCGAGAAGCGGCCGGAGCTGGAGAGTTACTATATCCGTCACAAAGGGTATGACAGCATGATCAAGCCGACGTGGCAGAAACTGCAGACCTGGGTCCTGGACAACGGCCTGTCGGACTACCGGCAGATCGCGCTCTTTCACGACAACCCGACGGTGACGCCGCTGGAGGAGTGCCGCTATATCGCCTGTATCGAGACGGACGAGAAGGTGCGCAGCGACCGCCTTCCGAAGTTCAAGATCGCGTCGGGGATCTACGCCCGTTTCGATCTGCAGGGGCGCCATGAGGATTTCCTGCGTTTCATTCACTGGGTCTACCATGTCTGGCTGCCGCGCAGCGAATACGAAACGACGACGAAACCCTCCTACGCCGTCTACCGCAAGAACAACTTCCTCTGTGAAGACGGGACGTTCGATCTCAGCTTCTATATCTCGATTCGTTACTGATCACAGCCCGTAGACGAGGGCGGCGGGGGCGCTGTAAAACACCATGGTCGCGCCGCATCCGTTACAGGCGAGACCGGTGCGCAGCGCCTGAAGCTTCTGATGATAGTAGTGCATTGCCATTTATAACTCCTTGTTATAAGGAGATTGCAAACGGCGTTCCAGGGTTTTTAAGCGGTGAGGAACTACTGCTTGCGCCCGAGGAACCAGCTCTGCTTGTCATCGCGGCAGACCGGTGTGACGCCTTTGGCGCTTTTGCTGCAGCTCTCTTTTTTACGTCCGAGGAACCAGGTGTCGTACGTCGCACCTATTGCCGGTGAGACCTGTGTGTTTTCTGATGTTGCGTGTGCCATGATAAATCTCCTTGGTTGGGGTTAAGACACCTAGATGTCGATGTCGTACTTTTTGATCTTGTAACCGATCTGGCGCGGGGTCATGCCCAGCTGGGCCGCAGCCTTCGTCTGGATCCCGCGGTTCTCGATCAGCGCCTGGATGATGGACTCTTTCTCCAGCTCCTGCAGGGTCGCCTTGGTGACCGGGTGGGATTCCGCAGGGGCGGCATGCGCCTCTTCGACATGCGGCGGGGCGACCGGCGGCACGGACTGCACCGTAGGCTGCGCTGCCGGCTCGGGGGCGGCCGTGTTGTAGAGTTTCTGGTAATTGAACGGCAGGACATGGTTGAGCATCTCCGGCTGGACTTCGCCCTCGGGGCAGATGAGTACCAGGCGCTCCATCGTGTTCTGCAGTTCCCGGATATTGCCCGGCCACGGGTAATCGAGCAGCAGCTCCATCGCCGATTTGGAGAGGCTCATGTTCTTGTTGTGCTCTTTCATGAACTTTTTCATGTAGTGCTCGATCAGCAGTTTGACGTCCTCGTAGCGCTCGCGCAGCGGCGGGAGGTTCAGCGGGATGACGTTGAGGCGGTAGTAGAGGTCCTCGCGGAACTCCCCTTTTTTGACCATCTCTTCGAGGTTTCGGTTCGTCGCGGCGACGAGGCGGACATCGGTCTTGACCGTTTTGGTCCCGCCGACGCGTTCGAACTCCTGTTCCTGGAGGATACGCAGCAGTTTGACCTGGAGCGACGAGGTGATGTCACCGATCTCGTCGAGGAAGAGGGTACCGCCGTCGGCCAGTTCGAAACGCCCTTTGCGCATCTCTTTGGCATCGGTAAAGGCGCCCTTCTCGTGACCGAAAAGTTCGGATTCGAGCAGGGTTTCGCTGATGGCGGCACAGTTGAGCTTGATAAAGGGACCGTTTTTGCGGCGGCTGAGGTTGTGCACCGCCGTCGCGATGAGCTCTTTACCCGTACCCGTCTCCCCGCGAACGAGGATTGTCGCGTCGGTCGGGGCGACGGTTTCGAGCATGCTGAAGATCTGGCGCATTTTCGTGCTCCGCCCGATGATGTTCTCAAAGCGGTGCTCGCTGAGCATCTCCTCTTTATAGTACATTTTGAGCTGGTTGAGCTGCTCTTTTTCCTTGATGAAACGCTGCTGGATGGCAAGCGTTCCGCTGAAGAGCGATCCGACGATCGTGAGCATACGGACGATCTCGTCGAAGTTCAGCGGGGTGTCCGGCCCGAGGTTGGCGGAGATGACCCCGGTGACGGCGTCGTCCTGGATGACGGGAACGGCGACGTAGGAGACCGATTTGCTGTTGACGACGCCCATCTTGTTAAGGTAGTCGATACTGTTGTGGATATTTTCGATGACGACGGGTTCGCCGCCGGCAGCGGCAAGGCCCGTCGCGCCTTCCCCGAGCTTGTAGGTCGCCATCAGGCGCTGCTGTTCGGTGAGGTCGATCGAGGCGTAGAGCTCCAGAACATCCTCTTCGTTGAGCAGGAAGAGGGCGCAGCGTTCGAGATAGTTGTGACGTTTGAGCAGGCGCATGCCCTGTTCGATCGTCTCTTTGATATCTGTCGTGCTGGCCAGGACAACGGCAATCTCGTAAAGCAGTTCGATCTCTTTGTAGGCAAAGGTCAACGAACAGGTTTTACATTCCGGCCTGTCGGGGATCGCTGGGGTGTCATACATCATTACTGTTTTTCTTTCTTTTACGGGTTAGTAGCTTTTACACACTTGCGTGAATCAATATTCAGGTGTTATTATAGACCAACCTAGTACCACAATCCGACAAATATGTAGTATAAAAAATAGGCATACGTACATATTTAACAAGAACGTTTTTTGCATTTGATTGGCAAATCTCACAGAGGATATGTTATGGAAATCACGGTACACGGCACCCCGACACCCCTTATCGGAAAGCAGCCCAATGTGGGCGGAGAAGCCCCTGCAGCACGCATCACGAAGCTTGACGGATCACAGAACGTCATCGGCATGATCGCCCCCAATACCCAGTTGCTCATTGCCATTCCTTCGCTGAAAACGGAAGTCTGTTCCCTCGGCGCCAAAAAATTCAATGATCTGCTCAAAACCTACAAGAAACTCAATGCCATCATGATCACGACGGATGACCTGGATTTCGTCAAAGATTTTGCTGAAAAAGAGTCTATTGACGCTGCGGACCTCGTCGTCGACCCGGACCGCAACTTCGCCAAGAAGTACGGCCTGCTGATTAGCGAGGGCAAGCTCAAAGACCGTATGGCCCGCGCCGTCTACGTCATTGACCGCGACGGCGTCGTCGCCTACCGCGAGATCGTTCCCGAGATCGTCGACGAAGTCAATTACGATGCCTGTATCGAGGTCGTTGACAAACTGGTCAACGAGAAGAAGACGGGGCACGGCCATTCGCACGAAGAGTGGATGAGCGTCTGATCCGCTTTTGATAAAGGAGCCCGTCATGGCAGAGAACTATATTGCGTGGTTGCTGGCACGCGGATTTGACCCCAGTGACCTGGAATCCCGGGCCTTCAACGGCAACACGCCGCTGCTGCAGGCGGCGCTGGAAGGCAACGATATGATGGTCGAGCGCCTGCTGGAAGCGGGGGTGGACCTTTATGCCGTCAACAACGACTTTAACGGTGTTTTTTTCAACGCCTGTTATGCTGACAGTGCCGCGATCATCGCACGCCTTTTCGCTGCCGGCGCGGACATCGACGACATCAACGAGAACGGCGAAACCCCGCTGATGTATGCCGTTTCCGCTTCCCGTCTGAACAGCGTCAAAGCCCTTCTCTCTCTGGGCGCCGACAAGTCTATACAGAACATGGACGGCTACTGCGCCATCGATTTCGCCGTCAACCGGGACGTCCTCAATCAGCTGCGCTATGCGTGAGCTCTATGACGCGACGGCGCTGACGCCGCTGCGTGTCGCCCGTTCCGGCGGCTACATCGACTGGTCTTCACAGCCCTCCCTTTTCAAGCAGTACCCGGAGTTCCTCTACCGCGTCGGTTTCGATACGCACGAGGAGCTCGCGCCGCTGGGCCTGGCACGCTGTGTCACGTTTGAAGGGAGCGTCGGCGGTAAACCCTACCTGCGCCTCAATACCCCCTCTGCCGGCAATCTCCACCCCGTGGAGCTCTATGTGCAGGTGCGCGGGATCAAGGGGATCCTGAGCGGGATCTACCACCTCGATGCCCTGAAGGGGGAGCTGGTGCTGATCCGCGAATGCGGCGCGGAGGGACTGGAACACTTCGTCGGGATGGAAACACGCTTCGAGGGTTTCATTTTTGTCGTCAGCGTCGTCCCGTTCCGTTCCGAATGGAAGTACGGCCACCGCGCCTGGCGCTACTGCTACATGGATGCCGGCCACCAGATCGGCGCGCTTTGCGCGGCGATGGATGTACACGGGCTTGATACCGTGCTGCTGGACGATGTGGATTTTCCCGGCCTGAACCATATTATGGGCTTCAAGCAGCAGGAGTTCGTCTGTTCGGTCATGGCCGTCGGGAAGGCGGGCGAAAAACCCGCAAAGCTCCCGAAAGCGCCGCTGATGCAGGTGGCGCCGACCGATTACGACGAGAGCGACGGGGTCGTACCGGGCTGGATCGTGCAGCACCACCCCGTCGGCAGGACCCTGCCGCCCCGGATGCGCAGCACCGACGCGACCCTGCAGCGCGCCCGGCGCTCCGCCCGGGTCTTTGCCGGAAAGACGATGCGCGCGGAGGCGTTTGAACGCATTATGCATACGCTCACGCGAACGCCGGAGTGGATGAACGCCTACGCGATCGTGCTCC
Source organism: Sulfurimonas sp. HSL-1656 (assembly GCF_039645585.1). Lineage (NCBI taxonomy): Bacteria > Pseudomonadati > Campylobacterota > Epsilonproteobacteria > Campylobacterales > Sulfurimonadaceae > Thiomicrolovo > Thiomicrolovo subterrani. The sequence continues at coordinate 1,473,969 of NZ_CP147915.1, read as the reverse complement.
GGAATGACCGCGCCCCGGCCGGTCTCTACCGCGGCGGCGAACGGATCAAGGCTGGCGACTTCGCCGAGGTGGCGGCCTCGATGCTGGTCGACCAGCGTTTCGTCGCGAACGCCGAGATCGTGATGGTGCTCAGCAGCGCGCAGTACGATGCGGACCTGCAGATGGCCTCGGCCGCCTTTGCACACGGCCTCTCCTTGGACGCCGCCGCCCTGGGCGTCGGCTATACGGCCATAGGGGCTTTTTACGATAAGAAGCTGCAGACCTTTTTGGAGACGCCGGAACACATACTCTACGTCGGCGTCTTCGGTCTGGAACGGTAGGGTGGATGGAGGTACCCTTAATATGAATGTCAAAAAGATGAACAAAGCACACAATTCCGAAGCACAGAAGATACTGAACATCTACCGCTTTTACCAGAAAGACGGGAATCTGTACCTCACCGCGGACGACGAAACACTCGATGCCATTTTCGAGGCGGTCGTCGACGCCATCAACGACTGCGGCCCGCTCAAGGCGACGCTCCCCTACAACGAGTTCGTGCATCCCAGCAAGATGACGGCGGAGGGGGACCCAGGCTGGGTCGGCCATTTCGAGGAGCGGGACAACCGCCGCTTCTTCCTCAGCGACATTCATGATTATCTCTATCTGCTCTACGGCAGACAGTAGAACGGTATTTGCATGCTGATGAGTTATATACAAGGAGATTCCATGACTGCGATCATGCCGCCTGAACATGTCAAAATGTATGAAGACGTCAAGACACTCCTCTCCGCGTATGCGGTCAACTACTATGCCAAAACCGTCCTCGCCCCGCTGGTCGCGCAGAAGTCGCTGCTGATGGACCACCTGTACGAGGACATGGGCTTCCACAGTCGCACGGAGATGGGGGCGTTCATGAAAAAGAACTTCCCGGAACTGGCGGCGGAGAAACCCAAGGACAAGCTCTGGAAAAAATACATCTACGACCGGGTCAATGCCATCGCGCCGGCCTGCGCCACCTGCGACGATCAGCTCACCTGCTTCAAATGCATGGTCAAAGAGCTGACTGCCTGAACCCCCGGGCATCCGCACGCTAAATACTGAAAGGAACGCTAACCCTCAATGACGACACCATCCATTTCAACCACGGAACTTTACGACCATATCGATACGCTGATCAAAACGGATACGCCGCTTTTTATCCACGGCAGCCCCGGAATTGGGAAATCCTACATCGTCGCCGACGTGGCCGAGAAGAACAAACTTGAACTGGTGGATGTGCGCCTGTCGCAGATGGACCCGGTCGACCTGCGGGGCGTCCCGGCGATCCGCGACGAGCAGACGGTCTGGATGCCGCCGGTCTTTTTCCCGAAAGACCCCGACTCCGAGGGGATTCTCTTTCTCGACGAACTCAACTCCGCGCCGCCGTCGGTCCAGGCGGCCATCTACCAGCTGGTGCTCAACCGCCGCATGGGAGAGTACGACCTTCCCAAAGGGTGGCGGATCATCTGCGCGGGTAACCGCGTCAGCGACCGCGGGGTCGTCTTCCGCCTGCCCACCCCGCTGGCCAACCGGATGGTGCACCTGCATGTCCAGGCCCGCTTTGAGGACTTCAAGCTCTTCGCGCTGAAATCGAAACTGCACCACTTCGTCATCGGGTTCCTGGGCTTCCGCCCGGACCTACTCTCGACCGAACCGGTCGTCGAGGACGACGCCAACCCGGCCTTCGCGACGCCGCGCAGCTACCACATGCTCTCGGACATTCTGAAATCCAGCATGGAAATCGGCAAGATCGCCCCGGTCATCTACGGCACCATCGGCTACGCCGCCGGGATCGAGTTCGTCTCCTACGTCAAGGTCTACGAGGAGCTGCCGGACGTCGCGGCGATCTACGAGGGGCATTACCCGCAGATCGAGAACCAGCCGGCACTGCTCTACGCGCTCGTCTCGGCGCTCGTCGAGTACTACAACGGTTCCGACACCCACAAAGACCACCTCTTCGCCTACAGCGAAACCCTCCCGACGGAGTTCGGCGTCATGCTCGTCAAGGACGTCATTGTCAAGGACGAATCCATCGCGACCCACGGCGCCTTTGACGCCTGGCTTGCGAAGTACGGGGAGTACATCCTCTAAGACGCTTCCCCGCGTCACGATCTCCCCACGATTTTTTTCTATGCTTTTCCTATCAAACGAAAAAAGGATAGAAGATGCGATACTTACTGCTTGCACTCATCCCACTGCTTTTTACCGGCTGCGTCGTTCGTGCGCCGTACGCCCGTCATGTCGAACCCGTCATCTACTACGAGCCAAGTTACCCGGTTGTATACGGAGAGAGCCGAACCGTCTATAAAAAACAGAGTAACGGCCACGGCCACGCCTACGGACACCATAAAGAGTACCGCCACTAAAACCTCCCCCGGGACGTTCACCGGCGTCCCATCCTCCATTTTCTGTATTTAATAGTTTTGTTTTGTGTTAAGTTGACAGGTGGTATATTGATCCGCATCTATATACAAAATGTATGATTAACACGATTTTTCAATAGATAATTGAACATTTTGTACGTTGAATAAAGAGTTAAATGAAGCAGTAAATGAGCAGAAGAAAAAAAATCTTTTTATTCATGATTATTTCTCTAGCATCCATACTTTTCATCAATAGGTATGGTTCTACTATTGTTGGCAGAGCTTATCTCCTTTATGAAATATTCACTGGTGGTGGCACCCAGGAACATATATCCGATTATCCAAAAGTCGGCCAAAGAATCAGATTCAAACAACCTATTGGCTACACAGTAAGAAAATTCCGTTCAAATGTCCCAATAGTGAATGAAATAAAGAATGAATTGTTCATAGTTCATCCAAAAAGAGGAAGTGATGCCCTCAATGAATACATACTAAGTGATACTGATTTCACGATAACCGATGTATACACATATAAAGATATCGCCAATCCACAGACATATTTTTATGTGCTGACTGATCAAAATAATGTCCGCTATATCATTCAAGAAAAACACTTTGAATGGTTGCTTAAGCCAGTTTATGCCGATGCAAAAGCTCCAGTAAGTTTATTTGACGATCTCTATCGCAACAAAACCTCCGTCCATATGAAATTCACTGCCATGAAAGAAAAGAACCCACGATTGATCCCGGAATATTTTTCAAAATGTGAAGTGCAGGACTTTTCTATATTAAAATGGGAGCAAGAGGCGTTAGCAACTGTAGACTTTAATCAACTGGTTTGTTTATATCAATATTTCTGGAATGATTTTAATAGTAAGGCTTTTCCCATTTCATTTGAGGTTCTAGAAGAAAATGACACTTAACAAATCAGAGGAGACCAATCAAAAACCCACAAGCGGCTTTTTGATTGCTCATTTTAAACGTTAGAGTACATAAACATGAACAATAGGATTTTTAATGGATGAATTTGTAGACGCAGTAACTTCTCGATTTAAATCACCATATTTTGGTTATGCTTTACTGGCTTTTTTTGCATTGAATTGGCGCGGAATATTCTTATTGACCGTTACTGATGCAAGTCCACAGGATAGATTAGCAGCATTTGATAGTGTAACTGATATCTACACATTACTAATATTACCGCTACTTACTGGGGCAGCAGTCGCCGCTTCTTCTCACTGGGTGAGATTTGTTTTTGGATTGATTGCCAGAAAACCACTCGAACTTATTGATAATATGCATCTCGAAACTGAACATAAAAAGACTATACGTCAGACAGAACTAGAGCAGTCAAGAACAGAATTATTTGCTTTAAAAGAAAAAGAACTTATTGATAGAGCTAAGCGGGATGTAGAAGTTGCGGAAATCAGTGATAAATCCCTCAAACAAAAACTCAGTGCAGAAATTGAAAGTCTTAGACGTGAGCGCGATGAATTATCTAAGAAAACTCATGAAATCCAACTCTCAAAAGAAGCTCATGAACTTTTGAAGGCAGCAGCTTCAAATAAGAATGGCACAATAATGAAACCTCAAACTATTAACAAACGAAGTATTCAAGCTGGAGGCCTTATCTTTGGCAGCGAGAGTCAGCGTGATTTTGTTAAATATGAAGCTGCCCTAGATGAGCTAGTAAATCATGACTTAGTAAAAGATAGGGGTTATAAAGGTGAGATTTATGAACTGACCCACAGTGGTTGGCAATTTGCAAGTGCACTCTAACAAATCAGAGGAGCCAATCAAAAACCCTCAGGCGGCTTTTTGATTGCTCATTTTAAACGTTAACTTTTACAGGAGTTCCATTGGAATCGTTTAGCATCCTTTTATCATCTAGTGTACTTGCTGCCCTTATTGCAGCCATCGTATCTTTGCGAACTAATGAAAGAAACATACAAATTAAAAACGTTACACAAGAACGCGCAAAATGGCGTAACGACATGCGTAATCTTGCTGACTCGCTAATCAAGGCAACCCGGGCTGGAAATTTTCAGGATGTTGGATTTCATTGCTCCCAACTTGCGTTGAATGTAAACCCCTTTGACCCTGAAGATATAGCGATAATCCAAGTTGTTGAGCTGCTAGCTACAGCTGAAGACAAAGACATGCAAGTGAAAGAATTTACTGAACGTATGGCGCTGCTTCTTAAACACGACTGGGAACGCGCAAAGCGTGAGGCACGCCCTTGGTTCTTTCGAGGCAGCGAACCTCGACGTATCCCGTACGCCGAATTCAAAGGAGAATGTGTCACCGCGCATCCCTCCAAATCATCACGCAGAACGTCACTCGCACTATTTTTACCTTTTGTTACGTTGTCGTTTTCAGCTGGAATCATATTTTTTCTTGCTGTTGGCCTAACTGAACCGTTTCAGACTCTTGTCAAGATTTTTAATGATTCAAATACTAATAAGTCCATTGGTGCTTGGGTACAATTCATTTTTTGGTCTGTTGTTTGTGGCTCTCTGTGGTCAGCCGCTTATCTTTGGTTCAAAGGGAGCGAAAAAAGGTTTCTCGAAATTTGGTTTGAAATTAAGAGTTAACAAATTACAGGAGCCAATCAAAAACCCGCGGACGGCTTTTTGATTGATCATTTTAAACGTTAACAAGTACGCGGAATGAATGCAAAAAATATCAGCTCAACTCTCAGAAGCCTCGGTGACCCCGACATCGCCGAGCATTCGCAGCGTTTTTTCAAAACGGGTGAGGGGGAGTATGGAGCAGGGGACTTTTTCCTCGGCATCCGTGTTCCCGTACTTCGGAAGCACGTTGCACGGTTCCGGGCGACGCCGTTGGATGAGGTCGCGGAGCTGCTGCATTCCGCCTATCATGAAGAGCGCCTCTTCGCTCTGCTGCTGATGGTCGCGAAGTACGAGCGCGGCGACGCGGCGGAGAAAGAGGCGGTTTACAACTGCTACATGGCTAATACCGACTATATCAACAATTGGGACCTCGTCGACAGCTCCGCGCCTTACATTGTCGGTAAGTACCTGATAGCAAGGGACAAAGCGGTCCTCTATACGTTCGCACAATCCGAAAGCCTGTGGGAACGCCGCATTGCGATCATGGCGACCTTCTACCTTATCCGCAAAGGACAATTCGACACGGCGCTGGAGATTGCGGAACTGCTGTTTGCCGATACCCATGACCTTATCCACAAGGCCGTCGGCTGGATGCTGCGGGAAGTCGGCAACAGAGACCCTGCAAGAGAGCGGGCGTTTCTTGCCTCCCGTTACAAGACAATGCCTCGGACGATGCTGCGCTACGCCATCGAAAAGTTCCCGGAGGCAGAGCGCAAGGCTTACCTGAAGGGGGAGGTGTAGCCTCATATCCATAGAACGGCGATTGCATATTTTCCGGCATAAACCCAGGGTAGAGAGAGGGCCATGCCAGAAGAACAGAGCGATTTGCAGCGCCGGCTGGAGAAGATCCGCGTCCAGTTTCTATTTGACCACCCGTTCTTGAGCGTCCTGGCACTCTCCCTGCCCATGCGCTACCGCAAGAACCCCCACGAAGCCTTCGAGACCGATGGGACGGCCATCTATGTCGATACGACCATGGCCGAAACCATTCCCGAACAGCAGCTCAAGTACATCTATGCCCATACGCTGCTGCACATCATGCTCAAGCACCCCTTCCGTATGGGCGGGCGCGACCACAAGACGTGGAACCGCAGCAGCGACGTCGTCATCAACTTGCTGCTCGATGATTTCGAGCGGGTCGGCGAGCGGCCCGAACACGAAGTGATGATGGAGAAGTACCGCGACCAGAGCGTCGAGGAGGTCTACAACGCGCTTTACCAGGAGAACCCGGAGGGGGAGGGCACGCCCGACGACGAGAACCCGCAGGAACAGAAGCAGGACCTCATAGAGAGCGAGGGCGACAGCGAGGCGGCGATGGAAGAGATCGACGCGCTGATCGTGCAGGCCATGGGCGCGGCGCAGAAGCAGGGGAACATCCCGGCCTCCTTCCTGGAAGTGATCCGCGAAGTCACCCGCCCCAAGATCGACCTCGCGACGCTCCTGCACACCTATATGACGGAGAGCTTCTTCGACAAGCAGAGCGACTTCTCCCGGCCCAACCGCCGTTTCATCTACCAGGGGCTCTACCTGCCCGGGTACCGCCAGGAGCACAACCGCCTCAACCTCTACATCGCGCTGGACCGTTCCATGAGTATCAGCCGCGACACTTTCTCGAAGTTCCTCGGCATCATCGATTCGGTGCTGCGTCTCAGTACCGACTTCAAGGTAACGGTCATTCCCTTCGACGATGAGGTCGACAAGGAGAAGATCGTCACCTACGATGCCCAGGCGCTCAAACCGGAGGTCGCTTTCGAGAAGGGCAACGGCGGGACGCAGTTCGCACCGGTGCTGGAGTACCTCAATACGGCGGACGAGGCGGCGGCGACGCTGATGGTGCTCAGCGACGGCTTCTTCAAGATAGAAAAGGCCTCGCACCTGCCGACGCTCTTCCTGGTGAGCGAGAAACGCAATATGAAGCGTTTCGAGCCCTATGGCGACGTCTTCTACTTTGATCTGTAAGGAGGTTTGCGTTGTATAAAAGCATCAAGGATGCGCGGGCATCCCGCCGAGGGAGACACAGCGTCAGCGTAGGCAGCCGGACTTTGTTCGGATGCCGTGAGGAGTAGATATGTACGACCTGAGTTACAAGGAAGAGATCGAAGCCCTCAAGGATGAACCGGACTTCGAGACAAGGGGCGACGAGCTCTACCTCTACCACGAGGATGACGAAGCGCGGCTGGAGTGGGCCTTCTACCGCCCCTCCGGTTCGCACCCCGAGCAGGTGAGCGACAAAAACGTCATGGTCTCCATCATGGCCTTCAACCACTCGCGCCTGGGGGCGTATGAACGCTTTACGCGGCTGCATCCCGACGTCATCGCCAACGACCGCCTGCGGGTCAAGGTACGCAACCGGAGCCGGATGCTTTTCCGCGCCATGGTCGACAACGACTTTACCGAGCTGGTGCAGGTGCTGGAGTACGCGCCGGTCTTCATTGACATGGCCTGCGACCAGGTCATCAACGGCCGGATCTGGAACGAACACTATGCCGACCTGGGGGCCGCGACGAGCTTTTTGAGCATGGCCGAAGGTTTCCTGGACGACAAGTTGGTCGAAGGGATGAAGCGCCGCCTGCAGCCGGTGCGCAAGTTCACCTATGACGAGGCGAAGGCCTACCTGGAGACGCTGAGCAAACAGGCACAGAATTTGCATCCTCTACTCAAAGCGCACTATACCGAGGCGTATGAGACATGGGTGGAAAAGACACAGTTGCATCCGCTGCAGCGGATCGCACTGCAAAAACAGATAGCGGCTTTGAAGGAGTGAAAATGTCCGAAGAGAGTGTAGAGATGTCCGAAACTGGGATGGATATGTCCGAACCGATTGACAAGACGCGGATTCTCCGCAGCGTGATGAAGGCGATCTACAACCTCGCCGACGAGGAGAATTACAGCGTCTACGAGGCGGAGGATATCGCCTTTTACCTCGGGCTGGACCAGAAGCTCGTCGACGAGGCGATCGAAATCCTCTGGGATGCGGGGTGCCTCAACCACTGCATGACCGAGGACGATGACGGTACGACGACCTACTGCCTCACCGACAAAGCCATCGATATGGTCGAACTGGGATGACGCTGGTCCTCTTTTACGAAAAGCCGGGCTGCGCCACCAATGCGCGTCAGAAAAAGCTGCTCTATAAAGCGGGCTGTACGCTGATCGTACAGAACCTTCTGGCGCTCAACATGGGGCCCGACGAACTGCGGACCTACCTGGACGAGCGTCCGGTGGCCGAGTGGTTCAACCCCAATGCCCCCGCCGTCAAAGAGGGGAGGGTCGACCCTACGGCGTTCAACGCCGAAACGGCCCTCTCCATGCTCCTGCAAGATCCCATCCTGATCCGCCGGCCCCTTATCAGCGTCAACGGTCACCGCATGTGCGGCTTCGACCAGGCGAAAATCGAGGGGATCATCAACACGCCGCTGGGCACGCCGATTGACAACAGCTGCTCCTCCGAAAACGGCGAACCCTGTCCGGAACCATAATTGCAATAAGTGCGGTAATCAAGGCTCAAGGAGAAACGATGCACGCTTTGGACAACTACTTTCGCACGAAGTTCAGCTTCATGGCAATGGTCTATATCGGTCTGATCGCCGTTGCCGTCTACGCCAAACAGTTCTAACCGCTTCGGGACCGTCCACTGTCCCGCAAGCGCACCATTTCCTTCTCTCTGACACTATTTCTACTCTTGTACAGCATATCCCGAATTTCTTTCCGTTATTAGTTCCGCAGCAACAACCGATGTGACGGTCGAAACGTAACAATATTGTTTTTTAACGTGGCGAATCGGCGCTTTAGGAAGCATACCGTATCATGCAGAGAACGAAAAAAATATGAAAGATTGTGGTTTGACAGCATGAAACGACTTTTTTTGCCGTGGATATTGTTGCCCGTGTGCCTGTCGGCGGACATCTTCTCGGCGAGCGTCGGTCAGTTTGAAACGCCCATGGCGGCCCAGGAAGCACGGCAACATCTCCCGGACGATCTCGCGCTGTACTGCGTGACCTATGGGGAGCAGGGCAGTTACACTGTGCGCTGTTTTGTCGGCAGCAGCGAAACGGATGTCCGGGAAAGCGCGGCAAAGCTCGGGGTGGACGCTTTTGAAACGGTCAAAGACGATCCGGGCAAGATCCGTCAGCTTTTTGTCGACCGCCTGTATGAGGTGGCGCGGGTGCAGGGTGCGTCGGCTGCCTGCGACGCCTCGCGTATGCTGGCAGCAACGTTTCCCCGTGACGGGGACGTATTGAAACAGTACGCGACGCTGCTCTTCTGGTCCGGGCGTACGGTGGAAGCGCAGACGCAGTTTGAGCAGCTCGTGTCGCTTGACCCGGCCTACACAAACGACCGCGTTTACCTGCAGCTCCGGACGGCGCTTCTGCTTGAGAGGGGCGAAACGCGTCTGGAGGAGGCACCGGGTGAAGTCCCGGCACTGATCGATGCGGAACCGGAGGGGGTCAGAAACGCTTACGACGTTATGATGCTCCGCGTCCGCGCATTGATCCGGCTGGAGACGTTCCCGGAAGCGGAAGCCGCCGCCCGGGCACTTTTGGAGCGCTACCCCGCCAGTGCGGAAGCAGAGGCGATCCTGACAAACCTGCTGCGCTGGCAGGGCAAAAATGCCGAAGCCGCCGAACGCCTGCAGCAGCGGTATGCCCAGCAGGGAGACACCGAAGCGGGGAAACAACTGGCGGCGCTTCATATGGCCTCGGGAGAGAGGGGCAAAGCCGAAGCGCTGCTTGAAACGCTCGTCGCGGAGCAGCCCGGGGATCCGGAAACGACCCGGATGTATGCCACGGTGTTGCTGCAACAGCATGAAAAATCGAAGGCGGGGGATGCCGTGGCAACACTGGAAGGCGAGGCGCTGGAGGCGTTCCGCACGACCTACCCGGAGCTTTACTGCCGCACCCGGGTCCACGCCTTCGAGGCCGGGACGGAACTCGCCTCCTACAGCGACGGCCGTGACGACGACGGGCGGGTCTATGCCGGCATCGAAGTGCCGATTGCGCGCCGGGTGCTCGTCGCCGCGGCTGAAAGGGTCTGGCGCTACGGCCTCTACGACACGAATGTCCGGGGAGAGCTTTACGACGCTTTCGGCAGCGGGACATGGGGCTACCTCTCCTTCTCTGCCGCGCCGGATGCGGCGTTCCTTCCCCGCTACAGCCTCGGCGGCCACCTTTACAAGGGGATAAGAAATTTCGAGGTCGGCATGGGGTATGTCTACAGTCATTACAAAGAGACGGATACACACCTGCTGGTCCCGGAGTACTCCGTCTATTTCGGCGACCGCTATACCTGGAACCAGAAATTCTACTGGATACCCGTGAGCGGCAGTTACGCGCTGCTGAACCTGCTGAAATACGAAAGCACCTGCCGCTGGGACGCCATGCTATCCTATACACGGGCCTCGTCGTCGGAGAAGGTCGACATCGGCAATGTGTTCAGCCATACGGACGCCGACATGCTCCGGGGGGAGGGGAGCTACCGGCTGTCGCCGGAGTGGATGGCGGGGGCCGCGCTTTTTTATGACCACTACCGTTCGGACACCGCGACATTCGACCGCCGGGGCGCGAGCCTCTACCTCAAAAGGTACTGGTGATGCCTGAAAACATACTCCACTCCTGGCTGATGTTCCTAACCGACCAGCTGCCGCTGGTCTGGGACGTGACGGTCGCATTTTTTCTGAGCGCGGTCGTGCTGCTCATTGTCCTGTCGGTATCGCAGTACTCCATCGAGCGCAGGAGGTTCAGCGTGGTCCTGCGCAAAGAGCGCTATCTCCCGCAGATCAGCCGCTACCTTGAAACGGGGCAGAACGACATCACGGTGAACGGCCGGCTTGATTACTATGCGCTTGCCGACGCCCTGACCGAGACGAACAGTTTTCTTCCCATCGCGGAACGCAGCAAGACCCGGGAGCTCGCCATGGCGATGGATGTGGACACCTACCTGCTGCGCCGGCATGAGACGAGCTGGTCGGAGGTGAAAAAAAAGTTCTTTTTCACGAAGATGCTTTTCCTCTATTCGCCGCGGCTGAAATCGTTTTTCAAGAAGATGATTGCAAAACATACCGACTTCGAAATGATGGTCTACTCCGTGTACGGTTTTGCGAAGCTCGCCGAAACGGACGAGGACCTGGACCATATTACGGAGGTGCTGCAGGGGGCATACAGCAGGGGGATCAGCCTGAAGTTCAGCGAGTTCGTCTATATGCAGGCGTTTGTCGACATCGCGTACCGGGAATTGGAAGCTTTCCTGAACGGGGCGCCGTTCCGTGACGCGCCGATGGTCATGGTCAGAAGCGTCGTCGCCGCACTGGGGGATACGAAGAAACGCGAATACGCCCCGCTGCTAAAAAGCCTGTTCGAACGCTACCGGGAGGATGAACAGTTCGTCGTCACCTATATACGGAGTCTCCACAAGATCGGGGCGATGGAGTGCGACGTGATCAGGGCGTATTACGACAGTCCCAACACGGTCACCCGCATCGTCTGTGCCCGGACCGGGCTGGACCTGTGCGGCAGGTCCGCGCTGACATTCATGTATGGCTACTTCTTCGATGAAAACTACTATGTCAGGAGAAACATCTTCGAAATGTGTAAAAAACACGGTATCGGGCGCGTCGAGATCCTGGATATCGTCACGCGCAATGCGGCCGGCAAAATCGTCGACCCCTTTTTCCTTGACAGCCTGAACGCCTTCTACCCGCTAGGAGCAGAACGATGAGCGAATACCTGATCTATCTTTTCCTGCTGCTTCAGGTCCTTTACCTGATGTTCCTCGTGTTTACGAACATGACGACGACGGTGTTTATCCTGATCTCTCTCAAACAGGTCATGGCCTATTTCTTCTCCGCCAAGAATGTCATCGTCAGCCGCATTATCAATTCGAACAACTATAGGCCGATGTCGATCCTGGTACCGGCATTCAACGAAGAGCAGACGATCATCGCCTCGGTCCACTCTTTCCTGAAGCTCCACTTCCCCGAGTACGAGATCATCGTGATCAATGACGGTTCGACCGACAGTACGCTTTCGCGTCTCAAAGAGGAGTTCGGCCTGGAACCGAGCAACGTCCCCGTACGGCTGAACGTTTCGCACCAGCCGATCCGGCAGACGTACACGTCGCCGGATTATCCGAACCTCATTGTCGTCGATAAGGCCAACGGGGGGAAGGCGGACGCGCTCAACTGCGGCATCAACGTCTCGCGCTTCCCGCTGTTTTGCAGTGTGGACGCAGACTCGCTGCTGGAGTTTGACGCGATCCTACGGAGCATCGTACTCTTCTCGCTGGACAGGCGGCTCGTGGCCATCGGCGGAAGGGTCAACGTCATGAACGGCTGCGACGTCGTCGAGAAGCATGTCCTGCGCCGCGGGCTGCCGGAGACGCAGATCGAATCTTTCCAGGTGCTGGAGTACACCCGCGGGTTCCTCGCCGGGAGGATCGCCTGGGAACGTTTCGGCGCGCTGCTGATCATTTCCGGCGCGTTCGGCGTTTTCCGCAAGGACATGGTCCTCTCCATCGGCGGCTACCGGCATACTGTGGGCGAAGATTTCGACCTGCTGGTGCGTATCCATCGCCATTGTTACGATAACAATATCGACCACACCGTCCGCTTCCTGCCCGATACGATGTGCTGGACGCAGGTGCCGACCGACTACAAATCGCTGCTGCGCCAGCGCAACCGCTGGCACCGGGGGCTCATCGAGACCCTCTACCACAACAAGAAAATGATTTTCAATCCGAAATACGGCAGGGTGGGGATGCTCGCGCTCCCCTACTATCTGATGGTCGAGGGGATTGCACCGATGGTGACGTTCATGGGGCTCGTCTCCATCATCACGCTCTACGTTTTCGGCCTGCTGAACCGCGAAGCGCTCATCGTCTTTTTCCTGCTGGAGTTCGCCTGGGGGACCGTGCTCAATATCGGCGCCCTCTCTTTAGACATGTTCGTCAAGCGCCGCCTGACGAAACTGAAGGACATCTACAGGCTGCTGATGCTGAGTTTCCTTGAACCCTTCCTCTACCGGCCGATGCTCAAAGTGGAGGGATTCCTCGCGATGTTCAACGTCTTTAACCGCTCATGGGGACATATCAAAAGGAAGTCGATTTGAAATGGTTGGACAGCCTGCGCTTCTGGAGTGTGCGCATTCCGCTGCTGCTGACGTTTCTGAGCTACTACTTCCTGATGGTGCTGACCAATTTCGACAAGGTCGAGGCGTATGCCAACCCGCTGCAGCCCTTCAAGGGGAGCGTCTATTTTATCGACAATCATATCTATGCCGGCCCTTACCCGGACCCGGAAGCGTTGGCGCAGCTGCAGGAGAGTCATGGGGTCCGGCGCGTGGTTTCCGTCCTGAACCCCGAGGTGCCGTTCGTGCGGGAACTGGCTCAGAGCGAAGCGGAGGCGTGCCGGCGCCTGGGGATGGAATGTATCGTCCTTCCCGGGGCTGACGCCCGGGAGCTCGCCGGGGTATTGGCGTCGGCGAAGGTCAGGACCTATGTACACCGCTATTTTATGACGTCCGATTTCAAAAGTTTAGTGAAGGAAGCGGCTTCAAAATAGGAACGTAGATATCCGGAAGGAGAAGAGCTCGTTTTGGAAAAAAGGTTTGATTTTGATTTGAAGGTTTCGATTGGTTGCGGGAATAGGATTTGAACCGCTAAAGGCCGTCACGAGAACGTGAACTGCTTCACGTTCTCAGGCCGACGCGCACGGTCGATGTACGAAGTACCGAACGGGCCGATGACCTTCGGAATACATCAGATAAGAAAAAAGCTCGTTTTGGAAAAAAGGTTTGATTTTGATTTGAAGGTTTCGATTGGTTGCGGGAATAGGATTTGAACCTATGACCTTCGGGTTATGAGCCCGACGAGCTACCGAACTGCTCTATCCCGCGATCGTTATGAAAAGGTGGATGGGGTAGAGGGATTCGAACCCCCGAATGCTTGGACCAAAACCAAGTGCCTTACCGCTTGGCGATACCCCAGTCCGTTTCTACAACTGCTCTGTGTCAGTTGAGGCCGAAATTATAGGCAATCTACACCGGAATGTCAAGGGTTTCAGGGAGAAATTTGTGAAATTTTTTTATTGGCTATAATTGCAACTATTATATACGGATTTCATAAAACACGTCCAAATCCGACACAAGGTTCAGGGAGAGAAATGACACCGATCGAACGGGTAAAAAAAGCGATTGACGCGATCAAGCGCGGCGAGATGGTCATCATGATGGATGACGAGGACAGAGAGAACGAGGGGGACCTTGTTTACGCATCGGTCTTCTCAACGCCGGAGCACGTCAACTTTATGGCAACGCACGCCAAGGGGCTCATCTGCGTTGCCCTTTCCGACGCGACGGCCAAACGGCTGCAGCTCGCACCGATGGTGACGTCCAACACCTCGGCGCATGAAACGGCCTTTACCGTCTCCGTCGATGCGGCGGAAGCGACCACGGGGATCTCCGCGGGCGAGCGTGACCTCACCATCCGCATCCTTGCCGATCCGCTCAGCCGCCCGGAGCAGCTGGCACGCCCGGGGCACATCTTCCCGCTGATCGCCAAAGAGGGGGGTACCCTGGTGCGTACGGGGCATACGGAAGGCTCTGTCGACCTCTGCCGTCTTGCGGGGCTGAGCGAGTCGGCCGTCATCTGCGAAGTGATGAAAGAGGACGGCACCATGGCGCGCCGCGACGACCTCGATCTCTTCGCGGAGAAGCATGCGCTGCAGATCGTCTATATCTCCGATATCGTCGAGTACCGCATGGCCAACGAGACCCTGGTTCACAGCACGGGGGAGACGGAGATCGAGTTCTTCGGCGTCAAGGCCAAGCGCCACGACTTCGAAGACCACGACGGTAACCACCATACGGCGGTCGTCTTCTACAATGTCGGCGAAACGGCCAACGTCAAGGTGCACAACGTCATCCCGGACCTCGACCTGCTGCTGAACCAGTGCAAGTACAACCGGCTGATCGAGAGCATCGAGTACCTCAAGCTAAACAGCGGGGTGCTGGTCTTCATCAACAACCCCGACGCGACGGGCGGCAATATGAAAGAGTACGGCATCGGCGCGCAGATCCTCAAATCGCTCGGGGTGAGACATATGCGCCTCATTACCGACGCCAATGCTCCCTCCTTCGTCGGTCTGGGCGGTTTCGGCCTGGATGTCGCCGAAGTGATCCACCTGGATGCCGATGAATGACCACGGAAGAGAGGGCGCTGCTGCGGCGCACGCTTGAGGAAGCACGCGATAAAACTGCCGGCGAGATCGCGCAGCTGGAGCCCCAGCTCGAACCCATCGCCCCGGACTGCTGCCTGGGCGACGTGATACGCGAGGAGCTGATGGGGGAGCAGGAGGTCGCCGCTAAGGCGTATGAGGCCGCTGTGAGGCGCAGGAACCGTCTGGCCTACGCGCTGTCGCGCATCGATTCCGAGAACTTCGGGGTCTGCGAAGTGTGCGACGAACCCATTGCGCCGGCGCGGCTGGCGCTCATACCGGAAACGACACTCTGCGTGGCGTGTGCAAGAGAGAAGGGGGAATGATGGAAGACAAAGTGTTCAACAAACCGATCGAGAAGCAGTTTGAGTTTGACGAACAGATCGCGGCGGTCTTCGACGACATGCTCAAGCGCTCCGTCCCCTTCTACGAGGAGGCGATGGCGCTGACGAAGCGGTTCGCACTGGCGTACCTGCGCGAGGGCGGGCGGCTCTACGACCTGGGCTGCTCTACCGCCTCGACGCTGCTGAGCATCGAACGGGACCTGCATGTCGGTGCTGAACTCGTCGGCATCGATAACGCCGCCTCCATGCTCGAACAGGCGCATCGGAAACTCGCCGTATTCGGTTCGAAAATACGGCTCGAAGAGGCCGACATCATGACCTTCGCGTACGAGCCGGCCGACGTCTTTATCACGAACTACACCCTGCAGTTCGTCCGCCCCCCGGTGCGCGAGACGCTGGTACAGCGCATTTTCGACGCGCTCAACCCCGGCGGGGTCTTCATTTTCAGCGAAAAGGTCGTCAGCGAGGACAAGCGGCTCAACAAGCTGCTCATCGACGGCTATTACGACTTCAAAAAGACGCAGGGCTACAGCGAATACGAGATTATGCAGAAGCGCGAAGCCCTGGAGAACGTCCTGATCCCCTATACCGAAACGGAGAACCGGGAGATGGTGACGCGCTGCGGCTTTGCGCACTGCGAGACGATCTTCCGCTGGGGCAACTTCGCGACATTCATCGCGTTGAAGCGCTAAGCATTAAGCGTTAAGAGAATGCTGAAGATTTGGCTTAGCGCTTAACGCTACATGCTTAATGCTATTACGAGGAACGACCATGACCGTCATCGATCATTTCAAAAAGCTCTGTACCATCCCGCACTGTTCCGGCGACACGGCGCAGATGCTTGCCTACCTGAGCGAAAAAGCGCAGGCGTACGGCTATGCAACGCACACGGATAGCGCGGGGAACCTGCTCTGTACCCACCCGGACGCACAGGTGACGCTGCAGGCGCACTATGACATGGTCTGTATCGGCCGGGCCCCGGCGCTGGAGCTGTATGAAGAAACAGGCTGGCTGCATGCGAAAGAATCGACGCTCGGCGCGGACAACGGGATGGGGATGGCGATGATGCTGGCCCTGATGGAAACGGGAAGGGCGGTCGACTGCCTCTTCACTTCCGACGAGGAGACCGGGCTCGTCGGCGCGCGGGCCCTCGCCGTTCCGCTCAAGACCCCCGTGATGCTCAACCTCGACAGCGAGGAGTTCGGGGAGATCACCGTCGGCTGCGCGGGCGGCGTCGACCTGAACGTCACGCTGCCGCTGGCGCGCACGTCGCGGGAGCGCTACTGCTACGAAGCGGTGGCCGAAGGGTATCCCGGCGGGCATTCGGGCGTCGACATCGACAAGCACCTCCCCAACGCCATCAAGGAGCTCGCATCGAATCTTTACGACCTGGGGGCTTCCGTCGTCTCCATCGCGGGGGGCGAGCGCCGTAATGCCGTTCCCAAACGGGCCGTGGCGACGGTCGCGTTCGAGACGGAAGTAGATGATGCGATGCTCCGCCCCCTGGGAAAACAGCAGTGCGAGATCATTGAAAACCCGCTGCTGCCGATGCTGCACGCTTTTGCGCACGGGGTCCGCGATTTTGATGCCGGACTGGGCATCGTGCGTACGAGCATCAACCTCGCAGAGATCGCGACGTCCGAGACGGCACTCACGATCAAGCTCAGTGCGCGTTCGATGATCGAGGCGGACCTGCGCCGGATCGAATCGGAGACGACGGCCTATTTCGAGGCCTTCGGAGCCTCGGTGGAGAGCGAAGGGTTCTATGCCCCGTGGGAGCCGGAGCAGGAGGGGTTCGTCGAAGAGGTCAGGGCAGCCTACGAGGCGGCCAGCGGCGAAACGGTCTCCATCGGGGCCATCCACGCCGGGCTGGAGTGCGGCATCATCAAGAAGCATTTCCCGCAGATGCAGATGGCCTCCATCGGACCGACCATCACACACCCGCACTCGACCCGAGAACGCGTTGACCTCGAGAGCGTCGGACGAGTGTTCGAGGTTGTAATGAAAGTTTTGGACAAGAGCGCTAAGCGTTAAGCAATCGGCGCTAAGAAAAGAACAAGGATGACCTATCATCCTTCCCTTAACCCTTAACCCTTAACCCTTAACCCTTAACCCTTAACCCTTAACCCTTAACCCTTAACCCTTAACGCTTAACGCGCTTTAAACCCCTCGGTACTCTTACAGTACGCCTTCAAAAAACACTCCGTATCGCATTTGGGGTTCTTCGCCGTACAGATGTAGCGGCCGAAGAGGACCATCCCCTGGTGCAGGGCGTGCAGGTCCGTTTTGAACTTCTTGACGAGGGTCTCTTCGGTTTTCAGCGCCGTTTCGTCGTCGCTGAGCCCCAGACGATGGGCGACGCGGAAGACGTGGGTGTCGACGGCCATCAGGTTGGCGCCGGTGTATTCGATCATCACGACATGCGCCGTTTTCTGCCCGACGCCCGCGAGGGTGACAAGGTCTTTTTCGTTCATCGGAATCTCGCCCCCGTAGACTTCAATGACCCGCTGCGCCATCTTGATAATGTTGACGGCTTTGTTGTTGAAGAAGGAGCAGCTGTTGATGATCGCTTTGACGTCGTCGACGTCGGCCGCGGCCAGGGCTGCGGGGTCGGGGTAGTGCTCGAAAAGCGCGGGGGTGATCAGGTTGACCCGCTTGTCCGTGCACTGTGCCGAGAGGGCGACGGCGATGACGAGCTCGTAGGCGTTGCGGTAGTCGAGCTCCGTGACGGCCTCGCTGTAGCGCTCCATCAGGGCCGCTTTGATGGCTTCGATCTCTACTTTGGTGGCTTTTTTCACTTTTTTCATGGGTGCAATTGTAGCAAAGCGGACCGGATTAGGGGTTTGAAATTTTGATATAAGTGTAATAAATGTAAAAGCTTGGGATGGCTACACTATGAAACTTAACATTGTGAAAGATTGTGAAAGGAGCACCCGATGGGATTGATCAGCTGGCTTTTCGGGAAGCACACAGATGCGGGAGACCTTCCCGACGACTACATCAGCAAGTCGCTGTTGTTCAGTTATCTTGATGCGCAGAGCGCGACGGTAATGTTTTTCAGCCCGGCAAAGGGATGGGTGGGGGCCAACCTCGCGTTTTACAACACCTTCGGTTTTAAGAACATGGAGGAGTTCCGTGAGAAGTACGACCGGATCGCCGATTTCTTCAACGATCCGAACTACGAGATCTTTGCCGAGAGTGATGAACTCTGGCTCCGGCAGCTCGAGCGCGAGGCGGAAAAACCGCCGCAGGTACATGTGAAACTCCCCAACGGCGAGACGAAAGTGTTCGCCCTGCGCAGCCGGGTCTTCAAAAGCGGCTATAACGGCCTTTCGTTCCTGGAGATGACGGACGTCACCGAGCAGGAGCGGGCGCGTATGGAACGCGAACGCGCGGAGACGGCCAAGCAGCAGTTCCTGCACAACATCTCCCACGAGTTCCGTACGCCGATGAACGGTATCATGGGCTTCGTCGAACTGCTCAAATCCTCCCACCCCTCGGCAACCCAGCGCGACTACATCGAGATGATCGAGCGCTCTTCGCAGTACATGATGAACAACATCGAGTCCCTGCTGGACCTCGCGCAGATGCAGACCGGCCGCCTCAGCCTCGACGTCACCGAGTTCAAGCCGATGGGCGAACTCGAAGCGCTGCTCAGACACTACGAGTACGAAGCGCGCCAGCGCGGCATCGGGCTTTACGTCTTTATCGATCCGGCCCTGCCGACCTACATCGAGGCCGATCCGCGCAAATTCCGCCAGGTGATCTCCCTGCTGGTCGACAACGCCGTCAAGTTCACCGAGTCCGGGGGCAGGGTGCATGTAGACATCCGGGTCGCCAAGAAACATGCGAACGACCTCTATACCCTCCACGTCAGCGTCAAGGATACGGGTGTCGGGATCGCGCCGGAGCGCCTGGCAAGCATTACCAAGCTCTTCGAGACCGGCGGGCACTCCGACAACCGCCTGGGCGTCGGGTTGACGCTGACCGAGGGGCTGCTGCATATGATGGGCTCCTGGCTGGAAGTCACCTCCGAAGAGGGGCGCGGGTCGCACTTCTCCTTCAACCTCAATGTGACCGGTACGACCGTGACCAGCTTCGACCCTATCCGCGACCACAGCGCGAAAGTGCTGCTCTTCGACGATGACCGCCTCTTCGACGGCAACCTGCTGAGCCGCTACCTGCAGGCGTTCGGCCTCTCGGTGACGAAGGTGCACTACACGGAACACGTCGACTGCGGCGAGACGGATATCCTCTATATCGTCGCACCGAAAGAGAACTCGGGCTGGCTGATGCAGCTGGGGGCCTTCGAGTCGCACCCGTGCCGCTTCGTCATGCTGGTCGACGAGGAAGAAGTCCTGCCGGAGCGCGTGCGCCAGGTGGTTGATTACACCCTGAAAAAACCGCTGCTCCCTTCACGGATCTCCAAACACCTGACCCAGGTTCTGCAGCTGCCGGTCAGAAGCGTCGAAAAACCGCAGGGCACCGAGCGCAAGATCAAGGCCCTGGTCGTCGAGGACAACATCATCAACCAGCGCCTGACCAAACTGCTGCTCGAAGAGTACAACCTCTCCGTCACGGTGGCCGCCAACGGGCACGATGCCGTAGAGCTGTGCCGCAAATACCCCTTTGACGTGATCTTCATGGATATCGACATGCCGGTCAAGGACGGGATCGCCGCGACCCAGGAGATTCACAAGCTCCCGCTCTTCCGCGAACATCCGGCCCCTATCATCGCCGTGACGGCCCTGGTCATGGAGGGCGACCGCGAACGCATCCTCGGCGAGGGGCTGGACGACTACCTCGCCAAACCCCTGGGCCGTGAAAAGCTCGAGGGGATTCTCGAACGCTATCTGAGCAAACCTGCCCTCTCCTAAGGCGGCCCGCCCCGGCCGTTGGGTATCTGTTTAATATTCGTAAATACAATACTTTCACTTTAAACAAAGGTGAATGAATGAAGCTTATCATCAAATCATTGATGGCGGCAGCGCTGATCAGCGTGAGCGCCTCTGCGGCAGTCGTGGCCACGGTCAACGGGAAAACGATCACATCCGAAGAGGTGAATGCGGTCCTGATGGAGGGAACGCAGGGTCGTTTTACCTCTCTGCCGAAAGAGAAGCAGGACGAACTGCAGCAGCGCGTCGTTGAGGGCCTCGTCATGCAGGAGCTCGTCTACGAAGCCGCGAAGAAAGAGGGTGTCCTCGATTCCGCAAAATACAAAAAAGAGTATGACGATATCGTCGCGCGTATTGAGAAACAGCTGGCTGCGAAAGTCTGGCAGGAGAACCTGCTCGAAGGTATCAAGGTCACTGACAAAGAGGTCAAGTCCTACTACGACAGCCACGGCGACGAGTTCGAACAGAAAGAGAAAGTCCATGCACGCCACATCCTCGTGAAAACGGAAGATGAAGCGAAAAAGATCATCGCCGGCATGAAAGACCTCAAGGGCGACAAGCTCAAAGAGAAATTCATCGAAGAAGCCAAAGCGAAATCAACCGGTCCGAGCGGTCCGAAAGGCGGCGACCTCGGGTTCTTCCAGCAGGGGCAGATGGTACCGGAATTCAACGATGCCGTCTTCGGTATGAAAGTGGGCGCGATCACGCCGGCACCGGTCAAAACCCAGTTCGGTTACCACATTATCTATCTCGAAGAGAAGCAGGCGGGCAAAAAAGCGACGCTTGATGAAGCAAAACCGTTCATCGAACAGCGCCTGAAGCAGGAGAAATTCCAAAAAGAGATGGAAGCGAAAACCAAAGCGCTCAAAGACGCAGCCAAAATCACCTACAGCAAATAATTTGCACCTCTTTCCCGCACCGTTCGAGCCCTTCCGGTTTGAAGGGCGGGAGCTTTACCTCAAACGCGACGACCTGATAAACCCCCTTTTCAGCGGCAACAAATACCGTAAGCTCTACGCACTGCTGCAGACCCCCTCCGACGCCATCGATACGCTGGTCTCCTACGGCGGCATCCAGTCCAACGCGATGCTCTCTATCGCCGCGCTCAGCCGTCTGAAAGGGTGGCGTTTCGAGTACACCGCGAAAACGGCGCCGCACCACCTCAAAACCGACCCGCAGGGGAACTACCGCCAAGCTCTGGCGCTGGGGATGCAGCTTCACGAGGTGCATCCGACGGCGTACGATGCAGCCATAAATGCACTGAAAGGGCGTGCCGAAGCGGATGAACGCGTACGGTTGATCCCCCAGGGCGGTGCCGACCCGGCCGCGGAGGCGGGGGTATCGGTACTGGCCGAAGCGATCCGCCAGTGGCAGGCGGCACAGGGCATCAAGTGTCTCAATGTCGTGACGCCCTCGGGGACGGGGACGACGGCGGCCTACCTGGCCAGAGCCCTGCCGGAGTGCCGCATTGTCACGGTCGCGGCCGTCGGGGACCCGGCTTACCTCCGGCGGCAGATCGAAGCGCTGATGCCGATGCCGCCTAACCTGACGATCCTCTCTACGCCCTACCGTTTCGGCAGCCTGCACGACGCGCTGCTGCAGACATACGAAAAACTCAAAGCGGCAGGCGTGGCATTCGACCTGATCTATGCACCGGTGATGTGGCTGGCGTTAATGGAAGCGTGGGATGAGCTGGAAGGGGAGGTGTTGTACGTGCATTCGGGCGGCGTCAGCGGCAACGAGACGATGCTCGCGCGCTACGCACGGCGCCCTTAGTTGCGGTTCATGGCGTTGAGGTCGGCAAAGGCCTGCTCGACGCGCGCTACCAGGCTCTCCTGGCCGGCACGGAGCCATTTGCGCGGGTCGTAGTATTTCTTGTTCGGCTTGTCTTCGCCTTCGGGGTTGCCGATCTGTCCCTGCAGGTAGTCGTGGTACTTCGCGACATAGTCTCTGACGCCGTCCCAGGTCGCCCACTGCGTATCGGTATCGATGTTCATCTTGATGACGCCGTAGCCGAGCGCCTCGGTGATCTCTTCGGGGGCGGAGCCGGAGCCGCCGTGGAAGACGAAGTTGACCGGTTTCTCAGCGGTGCCGAACTTCTCGGCGATGTACTGCTGCGAGTTGTCAAGGATCTTCGGCGTCAGGACGACGTTGCCCGGCTTGTAAACCCCGTGGACGTTCCCGAAGGAGGCCGCGACGGTGAAGCGCGGACTGACCTTGCTGAGGATCTCGTAGGCATAAGCGACGTCCTCAGGCTGGGTATAGAGCAGGGCGTTGTCGATGTTGGTATTGTCGACACCGTCCTCTTCGCCGCCGGTGACGCCCAGTTCGATCTCGATGGTCATTCCGATCTTGTCCATGCGCGCCAGGTACTCGGCACAGGTGGCGACGTTCTCTTCAAGGCTCTCTTCGGAGAGGTCGAGCATGTGGGAGCTGAACAGCGGTTTGCCCGTACGGTCGAAGTGCGCTTCGCCCGCGTCGAGCAGGGCGTCGATCCACGGCAGGAGCTTGCGCGCGGCGTGGTCGGTGTGCAGGATGACGGGGACGCCGTAGAGTTCGGCCATCATATGGACATGGTGCGCCCCGCTGATCGTCCCGGCAATGGCGGCTTTTTCGCCGTCGTTGGAGACCCCTTTACCCGCATAGAACTGGCCGCCGCCGTTGGAGAACTGGATAATGACGGGGGAGTTGACCTTCGCCGCCGCTTCCAGGACGCCGTTGATGGATTCAACGTTGACGACGTTGACCGCCGGGAGGGCGAACTTGCCCGCTTTCGCCGCTGCGAACACCTTCTGGACGTCGTCTCCGAAGAGGACGCCGGGTTTGACCAGATCGAGAATACCTTGTGCCATAAAAAGATCCTTGGGACAGAAAATTTCTAATGCGGATTATAGCGCTTTTCGCTATGATAACCGTTAAATACGTGCGTATTTATTACGCGAAGGTTGCACGTCATGGCATTTGATCTCTCTTCGGTCCTGGTGATCGGCATCTCCTCCCGGGCGCTCTTCGACCTGGAAACTTCCAACCGTGTTTTCGAGGAGGAGGGGCTTGAGGCGTACCGCGCCTACCAGCTCGAACACGAGAAGGTACCGCTGGAAAAAGGGACGGCCTTTCCGCTGGTGGAGGCCCTGCTGGGCCTTAACGTCAAGGCGGGGAAACCGGTCGTCGAAGTGATCGTTATGTCGCGCAACTCCCCCGATACGGGGCTCCGGGTCTTCAACTCCGTCGCCCACTACGGCCTGCCGATCACGCGGGCGGCGTTCAGCGGCGGCACGTCGCTCTCTCCCTACCTGGAATCCTTCAAAGTCGATCTCTTCCTCTCGAAGTCCGAAGAGGACGTGCAGCAGGCGGTGGACGGCGGGGTGGCCGCCGCCGTGCTCTACGCGCCGCCGCAGACGGCCGGGCGCCACGATGACCAGATCCGGATCGCCTTCGACGCCGATGCAGTGCTCTTTTCCGAGGCGAGCGAGCTGATCTACAAGCGTGACGGCATCGAGGCGTTCTGGGCACACGAGAAAGCCCATGCCGACGAACCCCTCGAGGCGGGACCGTTCGCGAAGCTGCTGATCACCCTCTCTTATTTGCAGCGCCACTTCGCCCCGGCACCGTCGCCGGTGCGCATCGCCATCGTCACGGCGCGCAACTCGCCGGCGCACGAACGGGTCATCCAGACCCTGCGGCGCTGGGGCGTGCATGTCGACGAGGCCTTTTTCCTCGGCGGGCTGGGCAAGGAGGAGGTCCTCGAAGCGTACGGGGCCCATATCTTCTTTGATGACCAGGACGTTCACCTCGACGGGGCGTCGCGGGTCGTGCCGTCGGGCAAGGTGCCCTATAAGAGCGATTCGCCGATCCGTGCACTGATGCCCGAGGAGAAGTAGCCGTGGCCAAAGAGCAGAAGATCGAGCAGCGCTATGTCAAAGATATCAAGTCGTCCGACGTCTGGTCGGTCTTCAAGATCATCGCCGATTTTGTCAAGGGGTTCGACGAACTGGGCGACCTCGGACCGGCGGTGACGATTTTCGGGAGCGCCCGGGTCGGCGAGGATCACCCCTGGTATGCCAAGACCGTTGAACTCTCAGGGAAGCTGGCGGCTTCGGGTTTCAACGTCATCAGCGGCGGAGGTCCCGGCATCATGGAAGCGGCCAACCGCGGGGCCTACGACTACCGGGAAGAGGGGATCGAATCGGTCGGGCTCAACATCGAACTCCCGACGGAACAGCACCCCAACCCCTATACGACGAAGGAGGAGGATTTCGACTACTTCTTCTCCCGCAAGGTGATGCTGGTCAAATACTCCACGGCCTACGTCATCATGCCCGGGGGGTTCGGGACCCTGGACGAGCTTTTTGAGGCACTGACCCTGATCCAGACGAAGAAAGTCGACGGCGTGTGCGTTTTCCTGATGGGGGAGGCTTTCTACGCGCCGCTGCTGGAATTTATACGAAACTCTTTGCTCGCCGAAGGGATGATCAGCGAGGAGGACCTGGCCATGCTGACGCTGACCGACGATGTCGACCTGGTCGTACGGGAGGTCCGTGAATCGCTGCGGATGCAGCTGCAGTCACTCCGGGCGAGCGGCCTCTCCGATACCCCCTATTACCAGAAACTGCAGCGCTTTTTCGAGGAGCGCTGCACGGGGGACGGCGCCGGGGCCGCGGAGCGTTAATGAAGCGTTTTTGATGCAGGGGTATGCTGGATGTCGATGAAAGGATGGCCCGTGGACGCGACCCGCTTGCTTTTGATCGAAGATGATGTCCAAATGGCGGAACTGCTGGGGCGTTTTCTGCGCCAGGAGGGGGTGTCGGTCGAACATGTGACGCGTCCCTCCCGCGCGATGAAGGCGCTGGAAGAAGCACCGTTCGACCTCGTGGTCCTTGACCTCTCCCTGCCGGAGATGGACGGGCTGATGCTCTGCCGCAAGATCCGTGAGCACTCCGATGTGCCCATCATCATCTCCAGTGCGCGCACCGACCTCGACGACAAGCTGACGGGGCTGGAGAACGGGGCGGACGACTACCTCCCAAAACCCTACGACCCGCGCGAACTGATGGCGCGGATCAAGACCGTGCTGCGGCGCCGGGGGTGGAGCGAGACGGAGCCGGAGGAGACCCAGAGCCGTTTCCGCATCGACGAAGAGGCGACGCTCATCTACTTTGACGGCGAGCCGCTGAAACTGACCCTGGCGGAGTACGAGATCCTGAAACTGATGCTGAAGCACCCCAACCGCACCATCTCCCGTGCCGATATCGCCAACAGTATCGAGTCGCACCGTTTCGACAGCGGGGTCGAGAGCATCAATATCCTTGTCGGGCGCATCCGTAAAAAGCTCGACCCGGGGCATTTTGACACCTTTATCCAGACCGTGCGCGGTATAGGCTACCGGTTTGACGAACATTAACCCCCGTTCGATCATCTTTGCCGCGCGCCTGGTCGGTGCCATTACGGCCCTGCTGCTGATCGCGGCCACCCTGATGGCGCTCTACCTCTCCATCCAGCTCGACAAACGCAACGAGATCCAGCGCGCCGTCATGCTCTACGACCTGCTTTTTATGACCAAGCCGACGCCCGAAGCTTTCGCGCGCTACCTTAAAGAGCACCAGCTCACCCCCGTCGGCGGGGAGGTGATGAAGCGGATCCGCGAAGAGGGTAAACCCTTCATCGAGGACCCGCTGCTGCGCCGTACTTTCCAGTCGGGCAACATCGAAATCTTCGTCTACGACATGCACTGCTACTACGCCTACAAGATGCACGACATGTATTACTACCGCAGCGACAAGGAGATGAAGCCCTATATGCTCTACATCCTCGTTGCGGCCGCCATCGTCCTGATCACGGTCATTCTGCTCTACCGCTATATGTCGGGCTCCATCGAACCGCTGCAGCACCTGCACCGGCAGATCCTCCGCTTTGCCGACGGGGAGAAGGGGATCGACACGAAGGTCGAGGGGAGCGACGAGGTGGCGCAGGTGGCCAACGCCTTCCACGACAGCGTCCAGAAGATCGAGGCCCTGCAGCGCAGCCGTTCGCTCTTCCTGCGCAACGTCATGCACGAACTCAAAACCCCGATCAGCAAAGGGAAGCTGCTGGCACACCTCCTGGAGATCGCGCCCAAGGACAAAGCGATCCTCGAGGAGCTTTTCGAACAGATGCAGGGACACCTGAGCGACCTGGCCCGGGTGGAGTCGCTGACGGCCCGCCACCTGCAGCTCGACATCCGCTCCTACGCCTGCGTCGATGTCCTGGACCAGGCGATCGACCTTCTGGGGGTGCCGCGATCGGAGCTGGAGATCGCCGTCGGCAGCGAAAAGATTATGGTCGATTTCGACCTCTTTGCCTATGCCCTGAAAAACCTGATCGACAACGCGGTGAAGTACGCGTCGCAGCGGCCGGTCACCATCGACTTTGAAGGGGGCTGTCTGCGGATCGCCAATGCCGGTGAGCCGTTCAAGGAGGAGTATACCCACTACCTAAAAGCGTACCAGCGCGACCTCTCCCAGCACTCCCTGGAGGGGATGGGGCTGGGGCTCTACATCGTTAACGAGATCGTGACGCGTCACGGCTATGCGCTGCGCTACCTCTACGAAGAGGGGCAGCACATCTTCAAGATTTGTTTTGATAATGACCCCGGTACGGAGCGGTTGCCTGAAACCTAGCGTTTGGGAAGAAAATATTAGGTTTAATTATCACATTGCTGTTACAATTGCGAAAAAATGCTGGAAGGGCAATGGAAAAGAAAAAAGTGCTTATCGGGATGAGCGGCGGGGTGGATTCGACAGTGACGACCATGCTGCTCAAGGAACAGGGATACGAGGTCGAAGGGGTGTACATGAAGCTGCACTCCAAACCGGGCTACCATGAGATCCACCAGGCACGCGCCCAGAAAGCGGCCGATTTCGCCGGGGTGAAACTGCATGTCCTCGACCTGCAGGAGCAGTTCAACCAGAACGTCTTTACCCCCTTTGTCGAGACCTACAAAGCGGGCCGTACGCCCAACCCCTGTGCCCTGTGCAACCGGACGATGAAATTCGGTGCCCTGGCGGATTTCGCCGACGAGGTCGGCGCGGACTACCTGGCGACGGGCCACTATATCAAGACCGACGGCCGCTTCCTCTACCAGGCCGAAGACGACACCAAAGACCAGAGCTACTTCCTTTTCTACGTCGACAAGAAGATCCTGCCGCGCCTCATTTTCCCGCTGGGCGAGCGCAAAAAGACGGATATCAAGGCCTATGCCGCCGCCGTCGAAGGGTTGGAGTCTTTCGCGTCACAGGCGGAGTCCAGCGAGATCTGTTTTGTTGAGACGACCTATGCCGACGTGCTCAAGGATTACGTGAACATCGATCAGCCGGGCGAGGTACTTGACAGCGAGGGTAACGTCGTCGGGGAGCATAAAGGGTATATGCACTACACCATCGGAAAACGTAAAGGCTTTACCGTTCACGGTGCGCATGAACCGCACTTCGTGCTCGAGATCAAGCCCGAGACGAACCAGATCGTCGTCGGCAAAAAAGAGGATCTGGAGATATGGGACGTCACCATCGGCAATATCAACCTCTTCGACGAGCGCAGCGAATTCGATACGACGGTCAAACTGCGTTACCGCACGAAAGCCGTCCCGTGCCACGTCACGATCGAAGGGGAGAAGGCACGGATCAAGCTGCAGGAGCCTGTCCTGGGCGTCGCAGCCGGACAGGCCGCCGTCTTCTACGACGGTGACAAACTGATCGGCGGAGGCTGGATCGAGTAGCAGCGATGGTCAAGGTTTTTGCCCTCATCCTTGTGCTGCTGGTGACCGCACTCTATCTCTTGAAATCAGATACAAAGATGACCCCCCTGCAATCCGGCGAAAAGATGCTCGCTTTCGGCGACAGTATCACCTACGGATACGGCGCAAAACCCGGTGAAAGCTACCCCGCGGTCCTGCAGACGCTGACCGGTATCCCGGTGATCAATGCCGGGGTGAACGGCGAGACGACAGAGGAGGGCGCGGTACGCTTCCCTGCAGCGCTGGAAGAGGAGAACATCCGGTTGGTGCTGCTCTGCCTGGGCGGGAACGATATTCTGCAGCAGCGCTCCAAAACACGTCTCAAAGCCAATCTCAAACGTATCGTGCAGATGGCAAAAACGAAGGGAATCGACGTCGTATTGATCGGTGTTCCGACGTTCGGGGTATTCGGCATGACGTCGCTGCCGCTCTATCAGGAGATTGCCGAAGAGGAGAAGATCGCCTATCTGCCTTCACTGCTGCCGGACGTACTGGCGGACAGGGGGCTCAGAGGAGACTATGTCCACCCCAATGCGGCGGGGTACCGTGTCATCGCAGAAAGGGTCGCGGAACGCCTGCACTCCCTGGGGTATGTCGAATAGGCCTCTTACCCGACTTCGTTCATGATCTTGATGACGAGTTCGCGCTCGTCTTCAAGGATCCGCACGGGAATGCCGTAGCGGCGTGAGAGCCGCTCTTTCTGTCCTTCGGACGTCGCCCCCAGGGGAATGCGGTAGGTCGTGTAGTTCTCGCTGTGGGAGACCTGCATATTGAAAGAATAGACTTCATCCTGCGACGGGGCGTTGTGGACAAACTTGGTCATGCGTTTACTCCGTAGAGCGCTGCGCGCCGCAGAATCATCTGCGCCCAGGGCAGCTGCGTCGGTTTCTCCACCATCATACCACGAAAGTTTGAAACATTGCATGACGCGGAAACGATGCGTTCCGCCTGTTCCAGTTGCACGGCATCGACCCGGTAGGCCCGTTCCACGGCCTCGATCTGTGAAGGGTGGATGATCGTCTTTCCGAAGAGCCCCTGTTTCAGATCCGCTTCGAGCTCTTTTGCAAACCCATCCGCATCCCGGAAACATTTGTAGACGCCGCCGCAGAGGTTAAAACCGCGTGGTTTGAAGACAGTAATCAGCGTGGCGATCACCTGTGCCGGGGCAACGAGTTCGTAAAGCGGCGTTTCGCAGTCACGCTGCATCCCCAACTGGCGCAGCATATCCTCCAGCCCGAAACGCAGCGTCGGGATACGATCAGAATAGGGCTGGAGTCGTTCGGCGAGGGCATGTAGCCTTGCCTGCGAAAAGAGATCATCGCCTTCGATGGAGGGCATGAATGCGAATGCGTTATCGTCCAGAAGCGTCAGCCATGCCTCCGCATTTTCGGTGCCGAATTTCGGCAGGACGAAGCCGTCGATCCGTTCGACTCCTTCCAGCCGCAACAGCTCGGCGAGCATCTGCGGCGAGGAGGGGCGGAGAAAACGGAACAGGGCGGTATCCGCAAGCTGCGGCAGGAGGGTGCGGAGTTGCCGGAGTGCCCCGGGGCGGTCGGCGGCGTCTATACCGTCTTCAAGATCGATGACGCAACTGCGCAGCTGCGGATATTTCTCACCGCTGAGCACGGCGGCGAGACCGGGATGGGTCGCCGGGACGAAGAGGGTGCCACCCAATTCGGCAGGATGGAAGGGCTCACTCCGCATGGGGCCGACAGGGGACGGGGTAGCGCGTTTTGCCGTCATCAAGCTGCGGGAACTTCACGGTGCCCATTTCCATTACGATCTCCTTTGTATTGTGACTATGCTACCGCAAACTACCGTATTAAGAGATGAAAATCAGAGCCCCGCCTGTTTCAATTTGTTGTAGTATTTACAGCCGAGCGTCGAGCCGCCGTCGCAAGCCTTGCCGTATAGCAGCGCCGCTGCCGCATCATTGCGCTTCGTGCCTTCGCCGAGCGTGTACATGCTTCCAAGGTTGTAACACCCGCTGGCGCTGCCGCCGTCGCAGGCTATTTTGAAGTACCTGAATGCTGCAGCCGCATCGCGCTTGACGCCCTTGC
The DNA here is from genome assembly GCF_039645585.1 of Sulfurimonas sp. HSL-1656. Classification (NCBI taxonomy): domain Bacteria; kingdom Pseudomonadati; phylum Campylobacterota; class Epsilonproteobacteria; order Campylobacterales; family Sulfurimonadaceae; genus Thiomicrolovo; species Thiomicrolovo subterrani. Next base: position 1,443,678 of record NZ_CP147915.1, on the reverse strand, counting down.
CGGAACTGTAGAGGTTGCCGGTGTTCGTACACGCATGGGCATTCCCGGCGTCACAGGAGGCTTCGAAGGATTTGGCGGCCTGTGCATAGTCCTGCTTCGCGCCCCGGCCGTCGCTGAGCATATTGCCGAGGTTGAAGCATCCCGCTGTTTCGTGATCATCGCACGCTTTGCGGAAGAGCGTGACGGCACGGGATTCATTCTTGGCAATGCCGCGGCCGTGCTCGTACATGCGGCCGAGGTCTGTACACCCCAGCGCACTCCCTGCGTCGCATGCTTTCTTGTAGAAGCCGGCGGCTTTGGCATAATCCTGGCCGATACCCTGGCCGTTGTAGTACATGATCCCGAGATTGTAGCAGGCGGTTTCCTCGCCGAGGTTGCAGGCTTTGTCCCACTGGATGGCGGCCTTGCGGTAATTACCCTTGTCGTAGGCGAACTGACCTTCGTTGAAAGCGTCGCCGAACATCGGCACGGTTGCCAGCAGCAATAGGATGGTTTTTTTCATAATTTGGATCCTTTGGATAGTGATAAAAGAATGTTGATAGAGGCAATGAGCCGCCGCATGGTAGCGAAGCAGGCTTTATCCGCTCTTTGCTCCTGTTTTAGGGGGTTTTTATGACCTGAATTATCAGTTTGGAGCGCTCAATCTGTATCAAAATTCACAGGAAACTTCAGTGTTTACTGCCCGATCACGGACGATCCCGGCGGCAAAGCAAGCGGGTTAAATTTGATGAACGGCTGCTTGATCCGTTGCATCATGCAGCCGTAGTGTCCGCGAGGAATGAAGAGGGGTTTATGGCTGTGTAGTCGGTGGTTTTAAAAAGGGGGGAATCGGGACGGGTGGCTGCGGATGATTGACAGGTATGGGATAACCTGCCACGTCACAAAGGCTCAGATCGCTTTGAGCCAGTAGGGGACGTTGCGCTGTTCGGCTTTGATCGTCGTCGCTCCGCCGTGGCCGGGGTAGACTTTCTTGTCGTAATCGAGCCGGAGGAACTTCTGGAGGCTCTTTTTCATATCTGCGGGCGAAGAGTACGGGAAGTCGACGCGGCCGATGGAGTTCTGGAAAATGAAATCCCCGCTGAAGACAGCATCGCCGATCTCGATCATGGAGCAGCCGGGGCAGTGGCCGGGGAAGTGGCGGAAGGTCACTTCGATGCCGCCGATCTCGAAGGTCTGGTCCCCTTCGACCTCGATGTCGGGGTAGGAGGGCGGCAGGTCGGGCATCCAGCCGCTTTTCTGCAGCAGCATCACGTCGCCTTTGGGGGTGTACAGGGGGATGTTAAAGTACTCTTTGAGCTCCTGGTTGCTCCAGACATGGTCGAAATGGCCGTGGGTGTTGAGGATGGCGACGGGGTTCGTTACGTTGGCCTTGACCCACTCCACGGCGCCCACGCCGGGATCGATAATGATGTCGCTGCCGTTCTCCGTCACGATGTAACAGTTGGTCTGGTAGGGCCCCATGGGTTTTTTCTTGATCTGCATACGCTTTCCTTTGGTAGAATTATACATGCTATTTCACACCACCCTACAATCGATCATCCAGACCGCGGAACCGGCGGCGAAACTGGCGGCGTTCCGTGCCTTCTATGCCGCATACAAGACGGGGGAAACTGTTTTCGAAACGGCATTCACTCCGGAGCTGTTCGGCGAACCCTCCTTCGCCTCCGTCTGCGAGATCGTCCCGCCGCAGGATGTCCCCAAGCGCAAAAGCCCCGTCACCGACGAGGGGAAGGTCCTGCTGCTGCACGCCATTACCCATATCGAATACAGTGCGATCGACCTGGCCCTGGACCACGCCTACCGTTTCACGGGAATGCCGAAAGCGTTCTACGACGACTGGCTCGAGGTCGCCGACGACGAGTGCCGCCATTTCGAGATGCTGCATACGCTGCTTGAAGCGCTGGAGAGCCGTTACGGTGCCCTGCCGGTGCATGCGGGGCTCTTCGAGGCCGGACAGAAAACGGTGACCCTGCTTGAACGCATGGCGGTGGTCCCGCGCTATTTCGAGGCGAACGGTCTGGATGCGACGCCGCAGATCCTCGAGAAACTGACACCGATCAAAAAGGATCCCATGATCGGCCGGATCGTCGAAGCACTGAAAGTGATCCTGGAAGAGGAGGTGGACCATGTCCGAAAGGGGGACCGCTGGTTCGATTACGCCTGCGAAGCGGCCGGGGTGGAGAAGTCGGTCTATTTCGAGATCGTCGAGCGGTGCTGCCCGGGCAGTTACCCGCGGCAGAAGTACCTCAATGTCGACGCCCGTAAAGCAGCGGGTTTCAGCTGCAGCGAACTCAACCGTATGAGTACGGAAAAACTCTGTTGACGAAAGAAAGTCAATTTGTTACAATAGGGTTACATAAAGGTAACAAAAGGGGAATAAATGGATTACGCTTTCTTCGCGCAGACCCAGACCGTCGTCGCATTGGCGGCACTGGTCATTTTCGGCGCCTCGGTGCTGATTCGCTCCGGGGGCGTAAAAGAGCGCTGATCAGCGCTCTTTTTCAAACGAACTCTCTTCGACAATGACCGGGTAGAAGTAACCGTACCCGAAATCCTTATCCGTCTCGACTTTTCCCGTCGCTATCACGATATCGCCTTCGTTAATGTTCGCAACACTTTCGGCCGTGAAGACCAGATCGTCCGTCATGGTGTCTCCGCTGCCGTCTTCGAGGTGGACCCAGTTGCGTTTCATGATCTGTCTGGAGATCTTGGTGACCTTGCCGCGCACCTTGACGCTTTTGCCTTTGAGTGCCTGGCGTTTGGTAAAGACTTCCGCAACGGTGTAACCGCCGGCGGCTTTTTCCAGACGCACTTTGGGAGCGTTTTGGGGCTGGACGCGTTCGACGGGCGCGGCGGCACCCGGCGCCATGGAGGCGAACAGGATCTTGTCGAAGGTACGGCCGAGGGCGCGGCTTTTGAAGTTGGGCATCCACATCTGTTCCGTGAAAGAGACGTTGTCACCGACACCGACTTTCGTCGCCGTTACCGCGACCCAGTAGGGGGCACTGCCTTCGGAAACCTTCATGTAGGTATAGCCGCCGGCATCCATCGTTTCGACGACCCGCGCCGTATGCTGCACGGGCGTATTCGGCCCGGCCGCCCAGAGGCCGTACACTGTCATTATAAGAATGAATAATGTCTTCATTCGGATTCTCCTCGCTGTTTTGGTCTTTGCATCATATCAGATGCTTATACAACGATCGGGAAAACGGGAGAAAAAAGTTCTGGATTGTAATGATTATCGTTTGCGAAGGAAAATTTGATATAATTTTAATTGTTAAGGCTTCTCTAAATAAAATCCTTTATAGCGGGATACGCAAGGGAAGCAGAAAAAAGATGACAAGGAGCCGCGGATGGGCAAATACGCAATGATCAGCGACTTTTTGACGAAGTTCCTTGTTGACGAAGTCGAGAAGACCGGTCTGAACCGGGTCGTCGTGGGGCTCAGCGGCGGGATCGACTCCGCCGTGGTCGCCGTCCTGGCGCAGCGTGCCTTCGGTGAGCGCCTGCTCTGCGTGAAAATGCCGTCGCACTATTCGTCGCAGAGCAGCCTCGATGACGCCGACGAGCTCTGTGAACGTTTCGGCATCCGTGCGGAGACCCACAGCATCGCGCCGATGCTCAAAGCGTACGAGCACGAGGCGATGGACAACCTCCGCGTCGGGAATTTTTCGGCGCGGATGCGGATGGCGACGCTCTTTGACATCTCGGCGCGGGAGAGCGCGCTGGTGCTCGGCACCAGCAACAAGAGCGAACTGATGCTGGGGTACGGGACGCTGTTCGGGGACCTGGCCAGCGCCATCAACCCCATCGGCGACCTCTACAAAACGGAGGTCTTCGAACTGGCGCGCCACCTGGAAGTCCCGGAGAGTATTGTCAGCAAACCCCCTTCGGCGGACCTCTGGGCGGGCCAGAGCGACGAAGCGGAGCTGGGCTACAGCTACGCGCAGATCGACGCGGTGCTGCGGCGCTACGTCGAAGAGCGTGCCAGCAAGGCTGAGCTGATCGACGAGGGGTGCGACGCGGCACTGGTGGAGCTGATCCTGACACGGATCTACCGCAACCAGTTCAAGCGCAAAATGCCCGTCATCGCGAAACTGACGTCGCGGACGATCAACCATGATTTTAACTATCCACGCGATATCACTTTATAGGAGAAGAGGATGAAAGTACCGTTTTACCGGCCGGAGATCGGACCCAAGGAACGTAACAAGGTCGAGCAGGTACTGCAGGGCGATGCCGAATTCGCCGTGGAGGATCTCGAAGCGAATTTTGAGAACTATATCGGCTGCGGCTATGCGCTGGCGACATCGCACGGCACGGCGGCCCTGCACCTGGCGATGCTGGCCATCGACCTCAAACGCGGGGACAAGGTACTCTGTTCCGTCAACGCCTTCCCGGCCGTGCCGGAAGTCGTACGCCACTTTGACGCCGAACCGATCTTTATCGACGTCAACGAGTGGACGATGAATATGGACATCGACAAGCTCGAGCGCTACCTCGAGGCCAACAGCGCCAAGAAGCTCAAGGCCGTCATCGTCTCGCACATCGCGGGACAGCCGATGGACCTTGACCGGCTCTATAACATCGCCAAAATCTACAACGTCAAGATCGTCGAAGACGCTTCGGACGCGCTCGGCGCGACCTACAAGGGGAAAAAGATCGGCTCGACGGGCGCGGACATCACCTGTTTCAGCTTCAGTCCGCATATGAAGCAGACCATCAGCAACGGCGGGATGCTCGTGACCGACGACGCCGATATGATGGAGCGCGCGACCCTGCTGCGCAACCACGCCATGGTGCGCGACGAAGAGGGCTTGAGCTACATCTACGACGTCGTCGACATCGGGAGCAAATACACGATGAGCCCGATCGAGGCGGCCTTCAACGACGCCTTTATCTCCCACCAGGACAAGGTGATCGCCCGCCAGAAAGAGGTGGCGGCGCGTTACAGCGAACGGCTCAAGGGGGTCTATCACATCACCCCGCCGGAGATCCACGGGGACCACGCCTTCAGCAACTACATCATCAAGATCGACAAGAACCGCGACGGCTTCGCCCGCGATCTTCTGGCCAAAGGGATCGAGACGGGGCTGCACTACATCCCGCTGCACCTGATGGCGTACTACAAGAACAAATACAACCTGCGCATCAACGACTTCCCGGTCGCGCTGCGCAACTACCAGCAGGTCCTCTCCCTGCCGATCTTCGGCTCCATCACGGACAAAGAGGTCGATTTCGTCTGCGACGCGGTCATCGACCTGGCGAAAAACCGCGTGTGAATCCCCGCCTCGCCGCCTGGGGGGAGCGCTTTTTCTACGCCCCCTCGCTCTTTCAGCGTCTGCTCGCCTACGCCCTCTGGCCCCTCGGTGCCCTATACTGTTTCATCATGTTCCGCCGTTTTCAAAACAGTGTCCCGAGAAAGCAGGGACTCCCCGTCATCAGCATCGGGAACCTGACCGTCGGCGGCAGCGGCAAAACCCCTTTAACCGTGGCACTGGCGCAGCGCCATAAGCACCCCGCCGTCGTCCTGCGCGGCTACGGGCGCCAAAGCAGCGGCCTGCAGGTCGTCGCCGACGGAACAAGCGTTCTGTGCGACGTGGCGTGCAGCGGCGACGAGGCGATGCTCTATGCCCTGCAGCTGCCCCATGCCGTCGTCATCGTCAGCGAAGACCGTGAAGCGGGCATTGCGAAAGCAAAAGCGATGGGGTGCGAAAGTGTCTTTCTCGACGACGGCTACGGCAAACACTTTATCGCGAAGTATGACATCGTCATCGAGGTTACGCCCGCCAACGGTTTCTGCCTCCCCGCCGGCCCCTTCCGCGAGCGGCTCTGGCCGGGGAAAAAGGCACGGCTTGTCCGCGAGGGGGAGGATTTCACGCGCCGCGTCACGATCAGGGACGCCGCAGCGAAGATGGTACTGGTGACGGCCATCGCGCGGCCCGAGCGGCTTGAGCCGTTTCTGCCCGACGTGGTCGCCAGGGAAACCTTTCCCGACCACTATTTTTTCACCCGCGATGAACTGGCCGCCATTCTCGAAAAGTACGGTGCGGACGCCTTGCTCGTTACTTATAAAGATTACGTTAAAATTCGCCACTTTGACCTGCCGCTCGCGCTGATGGAACTCCGTCTGGAGCTGGACGACGCGCTGGTGGCGGGAGTGGAACACTACATCAGGACATACGATGAAAACAAAGATTGATACCGTCAAGACCCTCCTGGAGGCGCTGCCGTTCATCAAGGAGTTCAGAAACCAGATCGTCGTCATCAAGTACGGCGGGGCGGCACAGACTTCCGAAACGCTCAAGGCGAAATTCGCCAAAGACGTGCTGCTGATGTACCTTGTCGGGATCCGTCCTGTTATCGTTCACGGCGGGGGACCGCGCATTAACGAGATGCTCTCCAAACTGGACATCCCCACCGAGTTTATCGACGGGCAGCGCGTCACGACCCCGGAAGTGATGCGCATTGTCGAGATGGTACTGTGCGGCGAGGTTAACAACGAGATCGTCGCGCTGCTCAACTCCCACGGTGCCAGCGCGTTCGGCGTAAACGGCAAAGACGCGCAGTTCCTGCGTGCTCAGCCCAAAGATGCCGGAAAATGGGGGCTTACCGGGGTGATCGAGCATGTCAAGGCCGACGTCATTCACCGCCTGATCGACGAGAAGTTCATCCCCGTCATCGCGCCGATCGCTTCCGACGGCGAAACCGGCCACCCGGGTTACAACATCAACGCCGACCTGGCGGCCTCCAAGATCGCCGGGGCCATCGGGGCGAAGAAGGTCGTCTTTATGACAGACACCCCGGGCGTGCTTGACGCCGAGGGCAAGCTGCTCTCCTCATTGACCGAGGAGAAGGTCGAGGCGCTCAAAGCCGACAAAACGATCCACGGCGGCATGGTGCCGAAGGTTGACGCCTGTATCGAGGCGATCGAACGCGGCGTTCAGAAAGCCCACATCATCGACGGACGGATCGAACACGCGATCCTGCTCGAACTCTTTACCGAAGAGGGTATCGGTACGCAGATTACCCTCTAGGCATCAGGGGCGATACGATGCTCAACGGCATGGCTCTCCTGCTTTTCTGCCAGCTTTGCGGCGAGGCGCTGGTGCGGCTCTCGGGCTGGCCGCTGCCCGGCCCCGTGCTCGGGATGCTGCTGCTCTTTCTCTGGCTCCGTTACCGGGGCCGCTCCTCCCACGATCTTGATCTGACCGCCGACGGGCTGCTCAAATACCTTGCCCTCCTGTTTGTGCCCGCCGGGGTCGGGGTGATGGTGTACTTCGATGCCCTGGGCGGTATCTGGCTGAAACTGGGGGTGACGCTGCTCGCCAGTGCCGTGATCACGCTGGTGGTGACGGGGTGGACGATGCAGTGGCTGCTGCGGCGTCAGAAAACGGAGCATTCGGATGGCGTTTGACAGCTTCTGGGTCTACCTTTCCGCCTCGCCGCTGTGGTGGCTGACGCTGACCATTCTCATCTACCTGGGCGCGCAGAGACTCTTTCTCAAAAGCGGCAGCGCGGCCCTGCTGAACCCCGTGGCCGTCTCCATCGTCGCGTTGATCGTCCTGCTGGAGCTGAGCCATACCTCCTATGACGCCTACTTTGCCGGGGCGCAGTTCCTGCATTTCCTGCTGGGGCCCGCGACGGTGGCCCTTGCCGTCCCGCTTTACCGGCAGATGGCCCGGCTGCGCGCCATCTGGTTCCCCGTGACGGTGTCACTGGCCGTCGGCGTCCTGACCGGGGCCTTCAGCGCCGTGGCGATAGGTTATGTCCTTGGGCTTGACCGCACAACGCTGCTCTCCCTGGCGCCGAAATCGGTGACGACCCCGGTGGCCATGGGTATCAGCGAAGTGCTCGGCGGCATTCCGGCGATGACGGCGGCCTTCGTTGTCTTTACGGGGATTACGGGGGCGGTTATCGGACTGCGCGTGCTCAAAGCGGCAGGCGTCACGGATGAGAGCGCGGTGGGAACGGCGATGGGGGTGACGGCCCACGGTGTCGGAACGGCGCGGGCCTTCGAGGTCCACCCCGTCAGCGGCGCCTTTGCAGGGCTGGCGATGGCGCTGGCCGCTTTCCTGACGGCCCTGATGCTGCCGCCCCTGTTTGAATGGATGGGGTGGCGCTGATCAGGCGCGTTTTTTCCAAAAAGGCAGCAGCATAGGCACCTCTTCGCGGTAGCGCCGGTAGGCCTCTCCCAGCGTTTTGACGAGGTCTTTCTCCTCGAAGACCAGTCCGATAAGAATATAGAGTGTCATCCCCGAAGCAAAGAGCAGATGCCCCGTGCTCATCACCGGCGTGGCCCAGAGCCCGATTACGGTGCCGGTCTGGATGGGATGGCGCACGTACTTATAAAATCCCTTTTTCTGAAAACGCACTTCGGGTTCCGGAATCCCCCGCAGTGCCCGGTACCCCTGGTGAAGCCCGAAGAGCTCGAAGTGGTCGATCTGGAAAGTCGCGACGAAGGCCATGCTCCATCCCAGGACGTAGAGCAGCGTCGCCGTCCAGAAGAGCGGCCCGGTTTCGAACGCGTACAGGCTGCCCGTCATCGGTTGCCACAAGAAAATGATCAGCAGCAGGCAGAGCGCCGAGAGGACGGTATAGGTCGAGGTGCGGAAGGCAACGGGCAGGGAACCGAAAAGTGCCTTTTTTACGGCGGGACGGGCCATGACGGAGTGCTGCAGGCCGAAAAGGCCGATTAGTGCCAGGTTGATGACCAACGCGAAACTGCCGCCGCTGCCGCTGTCGATGGTGAGCGGCATAAACGACCAGGGGTAGACCCAGAGGATCAGCAGCGAGACGGAGACCATCGCCGACAGGTAGGCGAAGAGGGCGTAGATAAAGAGAAGAATCTGTTGCATAATGTATTATATTTTATGATAGCTGTTCTTTTTCTGCGCAGGCCGTCTTTGCGATAAACGCTATAATGAAATCATGAAAACCGAATCGATCATCGTTTACTGTACGTGCCCCGACGAACTCAGCGCCAAAGACATTGCCGAAGCCGTGGTAAAGGAGCAGCTCTGCGCCTGCGTCAACCGCCTCCCTGCCGTGATGTCGCACTACATTTTCAAAGGCGAATACTGCGAGGACGAAGAGATGCTACTTATCATCAAGACGACCGCAGCCGCCTTCGAGAGTCTCAAAACGCGTATCGAGGCGCTGCACCCGTACGACGTCCCCGAGATCATCGCTGCCCCCATCGTCGCGGGGAACGACAGTTACCTGGCGTGGCTTCAGGCGAGTGTGAAGTGAAACGGCTCCCCGTTTCGGCACCGGCACACTAGGAGCATGCCGTGGCAACACTGAATTCCCCCGGGATCTACGTGGAAGCGATGGCGACGGGGGCAAGCCCTATCGCAGGGGTGTCGACCGCTACGGCAGGGTTTGTCGGCGTTGCAGCGCTGCCGAACAGACGCGGCGCTGCCGTGCTGATAACCTCCTGGCGGGAGTTTACGGATACGTACGGCCGCTACAGCGACGACACCCCCTGGCTTGCACCGGCATTGCAGAGTTTTTTTGCCAACGGCGGGCAGCGCTGCTATGTTGTCAATGTCGAAGATCATAACAGCCTGTGTTCTGGACTGACGGCACTGGAACAGGTTGATGAAGTGGGCATTGTCTGCATCCCCGGTGCGAGCACCTACGAGGTGCAGTCGGCAGTGATCGCCCACTGCGAAGCGGCGGGGGATCGCTTCTGTATTTTAGACAGCATTGCGGGGGCGGACGTCGCGACGGTAAGGGCCCAGAAAAGCCGTCTCGGGTCAGAGAAGGGGATCGGTGCACTCTACTACCCGTGGATTGTCATGGGGGTTGAAACGGTTGACAGTGACGGGAACCCGGTCACGGAGACAAAACCGGTGCCGCCCAGCGGTGCCGTCGCAGGGATCTACGCCAGGATTGATGGGAAACGCGGCGTCTTCAAGGCACCGGCGAATGCGCTTGTTAACGGGGCCGCAGCTCTGGAGCGGGGCATTACCCAGAATGAGCAGGCCCTGCTGAACCCGGAAGGGATCAATTGCATCCTCAGTTTCCCCGGACGGGGTATCCTGGTGTGGGGTGCACGGACCATCGCCCCGCCGGGTTCGGAGTGGAAGTATGTCAATGTCCGCCGCTTCCTCTTCTACCTGGAGGAGTCCATTGATAAAGGCACCCGGTGGGCCGTGTTCGAACCCAACGGCGAACCGCTCTGGTCGCAGGTAGAAGGGGCCGTCTCAAACTTTCTTTACGCAGAGTGGCGCAAAGGAGCGTTGAGAGGTGTCAAGCCGGAGGAGGCTTTTTTTGTCCGGTGCGACCGGACGACGATGACACAGGATGATGTCGATAACGGGCGGCTGGTTGTCGAAATCGGTGCCGCAGCGGTGCGGCCGGCCGAGTTCGTCGTGTTCCGGATCGGGCAGTGGACGGCCGGAAGGAACGACACGCAGACTGTGAGAGGTACAAGCGAGCCCCGAATGCAGGGCACCCCATTCCAGCAGTCGGTCTGGGAGGCGCTGAAGCGCATCCCGAAAGGGAAGGTGACGACCTACGGGGACCTGGCGGCTTATCTGGGCACAAATGCGGTCCGCGCCGTCGGTACGGCCGTGGGCTGCAATCCGTATGCTCCGGAGGTTCCGTGCCACCGTGTGGTCCGCAGTGATGGCCGTGTCGGCAGCTATTCGGGCGAGGGCGGTGTCCGGGGCAAGATCGCACTGCTGGCTTCGGAAGGGGTTCAGGTACGCAGGGGCAGGGTCGTCGATTTTGCCGAAAAACGCTACCGTTTCGTTTAGGGCGCCTCTAACTCCCGCTTCGCTATAATTGCGAAAAATTTTTTCAAAGCGAAGATGATGCAGTTTATCGAGACACGTGGAAATGACGGAACCCATCCTTTAAAAGTAACCTTCTCCCAGGCGATTTTGAGCCCGATCGCCTCTTTCGGCGGGCTGTACGTCCCCGAAGCGCTTCCGGAGCTGGGCGAGACCTTCTTGCAAAAGCACCTGGGCAGCAGTTACAAGACGATGGCAAAGGATATGCTCACGCGTTTCGGGATCGACATCGACGAAGCGGTCATCGACGAGGCGCTTGCGCTCTACGACGCTTTTGACGACCCTTCCAACCCCGTCCCGGTCGTCAAGGTCAAAGAGGACCTCTATGTCAGCGAACTCTACCACGGCCCGACCCGCGCCTTCAAAGACATGGCGCTGCAGCCCTTCGGCGTCGTGCTCTCTTCCATTGCGCAGGCCAGAAACGAGAACTACCTGATTCTTGCAGCGACGAGCGGCGATACGGGACCGGCGGCGCTGGAAACGTTCAAAAACCGCGCCAACGTCAAGGTCGCGTGTATGTACCCCGACGGCGGTACCAGTGACGTTCAGCGCCTGCAGATGGTGACCGAGGATGCTGAAAACCTCAAAGTGATCGGCATCAGGGGGAGCTTCGACGATGCCCAGGGTGCCCTCAAGCGCCTGCTCGGCTCCGACACCTTCAAAGCGGCACTGAAGGAGAAAAACACCTCCCTCTCCGCGGCGAACTCCGTCAACTTCGGCCGGATCATCTTCCAGATCATCTACCACATTCACAGCTACCTCGAGCTGGTGCGCCAGGGTGCCATCACGATGGGCGAGAAGGTCTACCTGGATGTGCCGAGCGGCAACTTCGGTAACGCCCTGGGCGGCTACTACGCCATGAAGATGGGGCTGCCGGTCGAGAAGATCATCATCGCTTCCAACGAGAACAACGTCCTGACACGCCTCATTACGACGGGCAAATACGACCTGCGCGACGCCCACGTCGTCGCCACGACGTCGCCGGCGATGGATATCCTCAAATCCTCCAACGTCGAGCGCATCCTGTACGATCTCTTCGGCGAAACGCGCACGAAGGCGCTGATGGAGCAGCTTGACAACGAGCACTACTACGAGCTTTGCACGATGGAGCTCTCCAAGCTGCAGGAGTTCTTCGCGGCGGACTTTGCGACGGGCGACGAGGGCAAGCAGTTCATCAAGATCGCGCTGGAAAACGGCTATCTCATGGATCCGCATACAGCGACCTGTTTCAAAGCCTACGAGAGCTGCGCGACGAAAGAACTCAAAACCATCGCCTACTCCACGGCCGAGTGGACGAAGTTCTCCCCGACGATCGCCAACGCGCTCACCGGCGAGATCGATACGCACGACATCGACGCCCTGAACGCGATTGCCGCCGAAGCGAATATTGGTATTCCCGACATGATCAAGGCCCTCTTCGACAAGCCGGTCGTCCAGGATACCATCATCGAAAAAGAGCAGATCGAAGCGGAGATCCTGAACTTTATCTAATCCCCTTTGTCAGCCTTTTCGGGCTGTAGGGCGACGCTGCTGTCGAACGCGGCGATCATCCTATCTGCAGAATAGAGCGTTTCACCGTCCGTCTTCAACTTTTTCTTCTCCACCCTGTCATGATAATCGAGCTGTTTCAGAATGTATTTGATGCAGTTGAGCCGCGCTTTTTTCTTCTTGTCCGCATGAATGACCGTCCAGGGGGCGTGTTCGGTGTGCGAGGCCATAAACATGGAGTATTCGGCGATGGTGTATTTGTCCCACAGCTCCTGCGAACGCAGGTCGATGGGGGAGAGCTTGTAGTGCTTTAGTGGGTTGCGTTCGCGCTCCTTGAAGCGCTTCGCCTGCTCTTTTTTCGAGACGGAGAAGTAGAACTTGATAACGATGATGCCCGCATTGACGAGCATCTTCTCGAACTGGGGGACTTCGTGCAGGAACTCCTGGTGCTCGTCCTGGGTACAGAACCCCATGACGGGTTCGACCCCGGCGCGGTTGTACCAGCTGCGGTCGAACAGGACGATCTCGCCCGCACTGGGGAGGTGCTCGACGTAGCGCTGGAAATACCACTGCGTCTTCTCAACGTCCGAGGGTTTGTTGAGCGCCACGACGCGCGCGCCGCGGGGGTTGAGGTGTTCGGTGATGCGCTTGATCGTCCCGCCCTTGCCGGCGGCGTCGCGCCCTTCGAAGATAAGCAGCAGTTTCAGTCCCTGCTCCTTGACATGTTTCTGCAGTTTCAGTAGTTCGATCTGCAGCTGCTTGAGCTCATCCTCGTAGTCGATCACGCTCTTGCGGATCCAGACGGCGACCCGCTTCTTGCCGTTCTTGTTGTGCTCACGCCGTTCCCGCTCGAACGCCTCGGCGCTTTCGATCCTGCGGTCGTCATGGACGATCTCCTTGAGGATCTCGCCCGTTTCCAGTTCCGTGCCCAGCATATCGTGCTTTGTGCCCATACATGCTCCTTTGGCTGATTATAGCACGGATATGGCGGCGGTAGGATGTCCGGGTGCACCTCAAAAATGCAGAGATCGCCGCTTTTGTGATTTCCCATTTCGATGCACTGACAATGGAATGATTCCGACGGGTATCTACCAAGAGGAGCAGATAGAATTAACAAAACTTTAATATCAATATGTTAAAACATTAAAACACTATTAATATCAATGGATTCTCATGACGAAGCCAATATTTATTTTTATGCTTCTGTTTCTTATATCCGGCTGTTGGAACTCTGATACAAAGGGCACATCAACAGGTGAAGTTGAAATCATCAACGGACATACGCTTCCGCCCGATCCGGGGGAAGCCGGGAAGGTGACGCTTCTGGGGATCGACTGTAACGATGACGGAGTCAGGGATGATGTGGAGCGCTATATATACCACCGCTTTTCCAAAGAAGAGTATCCGAAAACGAAGATCGCGATTGCATTGCAGTATGGCAGAGCCGTTCAGAATATACTTGTTGATCCTGAACATGGTTATGAGAATGGGACATCTCACTATCTGGAAAAAGCTCATGACTGTCAATGGTATTTTTATAGGATGAGAACAAAAGGAAAGAGCTTTTCCGATTTTCTCAATTTTAGAAAACAAAATCCTTTATTTGATGAAGAATTTGAAGATCATGTGTTTAATACAGAACAACGTTTAAAAGCTTATTTTACTTTTAACTCGTCATTGAGTGGACACACTTTCCCAGGAAGGAAAAAAAGTGTGGATAAGTGCGATATTGATATTGAGAAACTTGATGAGTAATGCAAAAAAAGGTATGTCAATGCAAAAGGCACTGCCAATCATAATTTTCTTACTGTCGTTATCCGGCTGTTGGAACTACGATACAAAAGATACTTCGACAGGTGAAGTTGAGATCATAGACGGGCATACGCTTCCGCCCGATCCGGGGGAAGCCGGGAAAGAGACGCTTCTGGGGATCGACAGCAACAACGACGGAGTGCGAGACGATCTTGAGCGATACATTTACCATCGTTTCAACGGCTATGAACATGCTGCAAAAGAGCGTGCCATAGCGTTGCAGTATGGGCGGGCCGTGCAGGAAATTTTGGTAGACCCTGAGCATGCATGGGAGAATAAAACATTTGAAAGCATGCATAAGTCAGGTAGTTGTAAGTTTTACTATACAAAAAAATATAAGCCAGAAAATATTGCATACAAAATTTATGATGCCGACTTTAAAGATAGAGCGTTTAATACAGATGTTAGAGTCGACGCTTATTTCAAATATCAGGAAAGCCTTGGTGGACACACATTTACAGCGGGTAGCTCAACTCTCGATAAATGCGATGTTGATATAGATCAACTTGATGAGTAATGTTAAAAAAGGTATGTCAATGCAAAAGGCACTGTCAATCATAATTCTCTTACTGTCGTTATCCGGCTGTTGGAATACTGATACAGAACATGTGTCGACAGCTGAGATTGAAATCATAGATGGGCATGCACTTCCACCCGATCCGGGAGAAGCCGGGAAAGAAACACTTCTGGGGATCGATAGCAACAATGACGGGGTGAGAGATGACGTGGAGCGGTGGATTTACAAGACATACAATCATCCGATTGAACGGGCGATCTTTATACAGAATGCGAGAGCATATCAAAAAGTCATTATGGAACCGAGTAGAGCTCATGAAACAACAAAATATTTAAATGATGCATTATCTTGCGAATTTTATTGGACATATAACGCTAAAGATCAAAATGAGACATTTGGTTTAGATGAATACCGAAGCTTGGAAGATGAAATCAATGGCATACAATTTAATACTGCTGAACGTGTTATGGCATATGAAAAATATAATGAAGAATTTGATGGTGATGTTTTTTCGGCGCCTACTGCAACAAAAGAAAAGTGTGATTTTGATGCTTCCGAATTGATGGGATACTTCAATGAATCAGATTGAAAAGCGATTTCAAAAATTACTGATATTCTTCATTCTTTTGCTGACACTACCCGGCTGTTGGGACTACGATACAAAAGATACTTCGACGGGAGGAGTTGAAATCATAGACGGGCATACACTTCCGCCCGATCCGGGAGAAGCTGGGAAAAATACACTGCTGGGGATCGACAGCAACAATGACGGCGTAAGGGATGACGTGGAACGGTGGATTTATAAGACATACAATCATCCTATTGAGCGTGCGATCTTTATACAGACAGCTCGTGCATATCAACTTACCAATGCCGATCCATCACGAGCAGAAGAAAATCTACCTATTATGCAGAGAGCAACTGCTTGCGTAGCGTATTGGAGACTGAATGCGAAAGCTGATGGGCGTTCTTATTGGCTCGAAAGATACAGAAATCTATACAAAGAAATTAGGCCAATCCAGTTTAATACCGATAAACGTTTTCTTGCATATGAAAAATATAATAATCATCTTAGTGGCGAAAGCATCAGTTTACTAGGTACATCTATGGATAACTGTGACTTTAATGCTTCGGAATTGATGAGAAAGTACCAGTAGGGAACGGCCGAGTAAAGAAGTCCCGGGCGCATTTAAAACGCCGAGAACTTCTCCTTGATGGTCGGGGCGATCTCATCGGCGTTTTTGAGCTGTGCAAAACAGCTTTGGACGCCGCAGAGCATATAATTATTGTCGTCGGTTGCTTTGACGTGGACATAGGGGTAGGTGACTGCCGAGAGGTTACCTGCGGCCGATGCCAGCCGTTCGGCGTCGGCTTTGACGACGAGGTCCTCGAAGAGGTAGCGCAGCGCCTGGTTAAAGAGGTAGGGGAAGTAGATGGGCGTCTTCGCCAGGCGCGCCGAGTAGTACTCCAGGGTTTTGAAGGCAAAATGGCGGTACTTCTCCTCGACAAGGATGCCGAGGCTCAGCAGCAGGTCGACCATGACCCCGACGGAGCCGGGGTAGGAACTGTCAGTCGGGTCGGCGTCGGTGATGAACTCGCCCTTGCTGAAGTACCAGCGCCCGTTGTCGTAGAGGGTCTCCAGGGCGCGGTTGGCCATCTGCTGCGCCTGCATGAGGTAGGTCTCGTCGTAGGTCGCTTCATAGGCCTTGACGAAAGCGGTCCCCAGGTAGGCGTAATCCTCCAGGAAAGCGCCTATTTTCGGCGTGCTGTGAATGAGCGCGGTGTGGTAAAGCATCCCGTCCGGCATCAGGAACGCTTGCAGGGCCTTGAGGGCTGAAACCGCCTTTTCGTTGTAGGCTGGGTCGATCTTGCCGAGTTCGAAAAGGCCGCGGATCATCATCGCGTTCCAGGAGGTCTGGACCTTGCGGTCGATAAAGGGGTATTTGCGTTCCTTGCGCAGGCGGAGGAAGACGTCGCGGACAGCGGCGAACCACCCGGGGCGTTCGACGGGCTCGGAGAGCCAGAGGATATTTTTGCCCTCGAAGTTGCCGCCCGGTGTGACATGGAGGGTCTCCAGGGTCGCATCGGCGTCATCCCCGGCGAAGCCGTCCTCGATCAGCGCTGCCCTGGCGACATCGTACGCCACGATAAAATAGGTGCCTTCCTCGCCCTCGCTGTCGGCGTCGCTGGCGGAGTAGAAGAGACCGTCTTCCTGCATCTTCGTTGCCATGAAGTCGGCGATCTCCGCGGCCGTGCGGGTATAGGACGCATCGTCCAGCATCCGCCCGGCCCGGGCATAGAGCTCGCAGAGCAGCCCGTTGTCGTAGGCCATCTTCTCGAAGTGCGGCACCAGCCACTCCGGGTCGACACTGTAGCGGCAGAATCCGCCGTCGACGAGGTCGTACATCCCCCCGCGGTGCATTGTCGAAAGCGTCTGAGTCACCATCTTCTTTGCATCGGTATCGTTTTGGAGCAGCACGATGTCGAGCAGGGCGTTCAGCGTCGAGGTGTGCGGGAATTTCGGCTCATGGGAGAAGCCGCCGTTCACGCTCTCGAAGTTGTGCAGTGCCTGCTTGACGAAACCGGTGGCCAGGGAGGGCTTCAGGACCGTCGCCTCCTTCGGCCGCGCTTCGGGTTTCAGGTAGTTCTGGATCTCGTCGGCGTTCTGGAAGAGCTTTTCGTCCCCCTCGGCCACCTTGGTGGCGATGATCTCTGTGAGTTCCGTAAAGCCCAGCATGCGCTCCCGGGTGGTCGGCGGGATGTAGGTGCCGGCGTAGAAGGGTTTGTTGTCAGGGGTGCAGAAGATGGAGGCGGGCCAGCCGCCCGCACGGCGGTTGAGCAGCTGGTGCACCTCCTGGTAGTACTTGTCGAGGTCAGGGCGCTCTTCACGGTCGACCTTGATACTGATGAAGTGTTCGTTCAGATACGCGGCAATGCTCTCGTCTTCGAACACCTCGTGCTCCATCACGTGGCACCAGTGGCAGCTGCTGTAGCCGATGGAGATGAAAATGGGACGGTTCTCCTCGCGGGCGCGCGCAAAAGCTTCGTCGCACCAGGGGTACCAGTCGACGGGGTTGTTCTTGTGCTGCTGCAGGTAGGGGGAGTCTTCGTTGGCAAGTCTATTGGGCATAGTCGGTCCCTCTTGGTTGGGATAGTGGGGCATTATATACAAACTGTTATTTAATCCTGAAGGTTCGCAGATAAAAATTATTACATTATGTTCTTATAAGGCTGAAACGGGCTATAATCCCTATAAGGACAGTTTAAAAACTGGCAAATCAAGTGCAAAGGATTGACAATGAAACGTAAAGGAATATTGGGGATTCTACCTTTCTTATTGGCGACGTCCGGTTACGGACTCACTGTAGAGGAAGCCTATCGTACGGTCATTGATACCAACCCGGAAGTCCGGCAGCGTATCGAGGATTACCGCGCGGTGGAAGAGGACAAAACGATTGCGTTCGCCGACTATCTTCCGGTTGTTGATATCCAGGGCAGTGTCGGTTATAAACATGATGAAGGTTCCGTCGGATCGCTTGACCCGAACAACGATCAGGATGATTACCTGCATACGGAGGCCTTCGTCCGGGCGCGTGAAAACCTCTTCCGCGGCTTTTCGACAATGTACGACGTCGCCCAGCAGGATGCGCGGCTGCTCGCAGCGGAGCACTCTCTGATGGAAAAGGTGAGCCAGCTCGGCCTCTCCATGATCGAAAGTTACCTGGGGGTTCTGAAACAGAAACAGCTTCTCGCCCTGACCGTTGAGAACCGCAATACGCACCAGCGCTACTACGACATGATCAAAGAGCGCGTGGAAGCCGGTGCCGGAACACAGTCGGATATGGAACAGATCTCCGGACGTCTGGCGCTGGCCGAATCGAACGTCAAGGTCGCCATGAACAACTATGAAGATGCGCAGACCAGTTTCAAGCGAATCTACGGCGAGGCGGTCAACCCCGACGATATGATGGAAGCGGACATCAACGCTTCGCTGTTGCCGGCGGATATCGCGGCGGCGGAACAAACGGCGCTTCTGCGTTACCCGACCCTGATGGCCAACCGCAAAAACATCGAAGCGGCGCAGGCGGCCTACCGCCAGGCGGCGTCGAACTACTACCCGACCGTCGACCTGGAGGTTAAAGAGACCCATGTCAACAATGACCGGACGGGCGATTACGCTTGGCGTACGAACTCCGGGGACGAGAACGAATTCACGGTTCAGCTGATCGCATCGTGGAACCTCTATAACGGCGGTTCGGATGTCGCCGGGCGCAAAAAAGCGCTGGCGTCCGCGTTCAACGCTTCGGAAAAAATGATGGAGAACCAGCGCCTCGTGTTCGAACGCCTCAACTACTCCTGGGCGGCAAAAACACGGATCGCGGAGCAGATTGAATACCTCAAAGATCACCGCGACTTCACGCAGAAGACCCTGCAGGCCTATCTCGAGGAGTTCCGTCTCGGACGCCGTACCCTGCTGGACGTCCTTGACGTCGAGAACGAGTACTATACCTCCCGCAAGGCCTATGTCTCTGCGCTGTACGATCAGCAGCTGTCCGAGTACCGGGTCATTGAGAACGTCGGGAACCTCCCGCTGGTCGCGGAAGTGAAACCCGATGAGATTCTGGCGCTGAAACGCGACGCCATGGCAGAAACGAAGGTCCCGGCGTCCGAGTAGGCGTCCGGCGACAAGACAACAAGGTGGTGCTTGGTTTGCCCAGGTTTCTTGCACTTTTTCTGGTTCTGTTCGTCTGGGCGGGAGAAGGTGCGCCGTTGTTGGCGGTGGAGCCTGCCCTGGCCGCTTCCAAGGCAAAAAAAGAGGACTATTTTGCCAAGAAACGTTTTGAGGCTATGGACAAAATGCTCCGGGACCTTCGGAACAAAAGTGAAATGGAAAAGCTTGAGGGGGTCAACGACTTCTTCAATCGTGTCCGTTTCGTTTCCGACCTGGAGAATTGGGGCGTCGAGGATTACTGGGCACGCCCGAGCGAATTTCTGACCCGTGACCGGGGGGATTGCGAAGACTACGTCATCGCAAAGTATTTTGCGCTTAAACGCCTGGGCGTTCCCGAGCAGAAACTCTATTTTACCTACGTCAAAGCAATCAGGTTCAATCAGGCCCATATGGTGCTAACCTATTATGAAAACCCGAGAGCCGTTCCGCTGGTCCTTGATAATCTCAATTACCGTATTTTTCCGGCGACGAAACGCAAAGACCTGGTCTATGTCTACAGTTTCAATGCGGAATCGCTTTTCCTGAATACCCAGAAGGGAAGAGGCCGGACCCTGGCGGGCGGGTCGACACGAAACAAAGAGTGGGCTGTATTTCTGCAGCGCATTGAAAAGGAGGGATTGTGACACTCTTCAAAGAGATCACGCTGGCGATGTCGGTACTTGTTGTCGCCCTGCTGGCGATGACAATGTTCAGCAACTACCGGACGAACGTCCGCTTTATCGAGGACCAGCTCTATACCAGCGCGCGCAATACGGCGTCGTCACTGGGACTGGCGATCAGCAAGGCGAGCGACGGCGAGGATGTCGCGATGGCGGAGACCATGATCAATGCGGTCTTCGACAGCGGGCTTTACGAGGGGATCGTTTACCGGAATGTGGACGGCAAAATCCTGTACGATCGTCACACGCCGCTGACCCTGGACACCGTACCGGAATGGTTCGCCAACAGCATCGCACTGCCGCCGGCGGTAGCCTCCGTTCCCGTCGGCAAAGAGTGGATGCTGGTCGGCCGGCTCCAGATCGAAGGACACCGCGGGCAGGCCTATACCCAGATGTGGGAGGCCTTCAAAGAGGTGATCGCCAGTTTCGTCATTCTGAGCGTGATAGCCATGGCCGGGATCTTCTTCATGCTGAAGGTCGTACTGCGTTCGCTCGAAGCGGTCCGGGAACAGGCGGAAGCGGTGTCGGGCAACCGGTTTATCATCCAGGATTCGCTGCCGAGGACCAAGGAGATCCGTGACGTCGTCCAGGCTATCAATACCCTGGTGTACAAGGTCAAAGAGGTCTACAAGCAGGAAGCCGACGCCGTCGCCCGTTACAATACGCTGCTGTATGAGGACCGGCAGACCCACCTCAAAAACCGGGACTTCTTCATGATGAAACTCGGCAGTCTCGTCTCGGGCGAAGACCGTTTCTCCTCGGGTTATGTCGCTGCATTCCAGCTGTGCGACCCCGACAAGGTGAAGCATGAAGAGGGCGGCTACGTCCTGCAAAAAGTGCTCTCTTTTATCAGTGACATCGCCCGCGGGATCGTCAACGGCGTCGAGGAGGGGGTCGCCTGCCGCGTCCGCGAGTTCGATGTGATGCTGATTATCCCGTCGCTGGAGGAGTCCGAAGTGACAGGCCTGCTCACTTCGGCGGCGGAAAGCTGCCGCGGTGCCGGCTACTGTGTGACGATCGCGGCGACGCCCTACCGTGCCGGCGAAGCGGCATCGGAACTGCTGAGCCACCTTGACTACGCGTTGATGCAGGCGGAAGCCGAACGGGGGACGGCGCCTTTTATCTACCGTGCCAAGCATGACAATGTCCCTTCATGGGGGCACGACGCGTGGCGCAAACATCTGCGCAACGCCATGAAACTGGACCACTTTGTTGCCTTTTACCAGCCGGTCGTCTCCCGCAACGGGCTGACGGTCCAGCAGGAGCTGCTGCTGCGTCTGGAGCTCGAGGGCAGCCTGCTCAATGCCGGGGCATTCATCCCGGTCGTCGGACACCTTGAACTGCAGGAGGAACTTGACCGCTACGTGCTGGACAAGGTCGGCGAGACCCTGCATGCCAGCGAGATCGCGGTGAACGTTTCTGGGGATTTCATTGCCCACAGTGCGACCATGGGGTGGCTCGCAGAGCGGAAAAGTGCCTGGGAGACCAAGAAACTGGAGCTCTCCTTCGAGGTTTCCAACAGTACGGTGATGGCCGAGCCGGAGACGGCGGCGACCTTCTCCGCCTTCGTGCAGAAACAGGGGTGGCGGTTCGGTATCGACCACTTTACGGTCGAGTCGGAAAAAGAGCTGACTTTCCTGCAACGGATCAAGCCCTCCTACCTGAAGATCGATGCGGTCTACCTGCTTTCGCTGGTCGGCTCCGAGGGCAAGCGCGAAGCGGCGCTCTTCACCATCGCCCGTCTGATCGATATCGAACTGATCGCAACGGGTGTCGACAGCGAGGAGACGGCAGACCGTCTGCACAAGCTCGGGATCGATTTGCTGCAGGGCTTCTGGATCGGCGAACCGGCCAAGGGGGCGGTATAAATGGGCGAACGCAATAGTTCCGGGCTGCTTGACGCTCTGCTGGCCGTCGCGAAACTCTATCACCAGGAGGTGACGGAGGAGATCGTGCTGGCCGGCCTGCCGGTCGACCCGAGGGATCCGAAGCTTTTCGAACCCGATCCGCAGCGCTCCCGCTCCCTGTTCAGCCGGGCGGCGGAAAAAGCGGGTTTCTCCAGTACGCTCCAGAAAAAACCGCTGCGCAAGATCGCGCAACATCTGCTGCCGTGCATCCTTGTCCTCAAAGAGGAGCGGGCCTGCGTCCTGCTCGAGTTTGACAAAGATATGGAGTATGCAAACGTGCTGATCCCCGGGGTTCCCGAGCAGGAAGGGTGGATCGCCATCGAGCACCTCGAAGAGGAGTACCTGGGGTACTGCTTCCTGATGAAGAAGAACTTCGGGTACCGGGTGGATGAGCAGGAGGACAAAGCCGAAGAGGACGGCCGGCACTGGTTCTGGAGTACGCTCAAGCGTACGAAAGCGATTTACGCCGATATCCTGATCGGGTCGTTCCTGGTCAACCTCTTCATCCTGATCCTGCCGCTGTATATGCGCAACGTCTTCGACCGGGTGATCCCGAACTCGGCCCTCGATACGCTCTGGGTCCTGACCTACGGCGTCGTCGCCATTTTTGTGCTCGAAGCCCTCCTGAAGTTCCTGCGCAGCTACTTTATGGAGATCGCGGCAAAGAAGAGCGACGTCATCATGTCCTCGAAGATCTTCGAGCATGTGATGGATATGAAGCTCTCCGAACAGGTCGGTTCCGTCGGGGCGTTTTCAAGTGACCTGAAACAGTATGAGAGTATCCGGAATTTTCTGACCTCTACGGTCGTGACGACCGTGATCGACCTCCCTTTCTCCATCCTCTTCCTGCTGGTGGTCTACTGGGTGGCGGGAGACATCGTCTATATCCC
This sequence comes from Sulfurimonas sp. HSL-1656, assembly GCF_039645585.1. Taxonomy (NCBI): domain Bacteria; kingdom Pseudomonadati; phylum Campylobacterota; class Epsilonproteobacteria; order Campylobacterales; family Sulfurimonadaceae; genus Thiomicrolovo; species Thiomicrolovo subterrani. The sequence goes on along the minus strand of NZ_CP147915.1, from coordinate 1,420,871 downwards.
CCTGTTTACGATCGTGCTGATCGTGCTTTATGCGTTCCTGATCAAGGGGCCGATCCGGACGAGCATCCGTAACTCGAACCAGGCCGCGTCGATGAAAAACAGCATTCTGCTCGAAAGCCTTAACGCCATTGAGACGATCAAGGCCTTTAACTACAACAGCGTGATGCAGTGGAAACTGGAGGAGGCGACCGGCAAAATTGCCCAGCGGGGGCTCAAGTCGCGTGTGCTCAACGGCTCCATCGCGACGGTCACGGCCTTCCTGATCCGGGTGCAGACGGTCGCCGTCATCGTGGCGAGCGTCTATATGATCCATCAGGGACTGCTGACGACGGGGGGACTGCTGGTCGCCTATATCCTCGCCTCGCGGGCGGTCAACCCGGTCGGGAAACTGGTGATGCTGATCTTGCAGTTCAACAAGGCCAGGTCAGGCTTCCGGGCGATCGAAAAGGTGATGGACAGTGCGATCGAACACCCGACCGAACGGGATTTCATCAGTGCACGCCATCTCAAAGGGAACATCGAGTTCGTCAATGTCGATTTCGCCTACCCCGATGCGGCGCGGAATGCCCTGAACAACGTTTCGTTTACAATCAAACCCGGCGAGCACGTGGCGATCATGGGAGAGATGGGGTCGGGCAAGACGACCATCATCAACCTGCTGATGGGCTTTTATGCGCCCAAAGATGGGATGATCCTCGTCGACGATGTCGAGATGGACCAGTATGCCCCGGCGGAGCTGCGCAAGGAGATCGCCTACGTACCGCAGGAGATCATCCTGCTGCAGGGGACGATCAAGGAGAACATTGCCCTCAAACATCCCGGCATCGACTCGCACGAGATCGTCGAGGCGGCCCGCCTGAGCGGGGCCCTGCGCTACATCAACCAGAACCCCGACGGTTTCAACATGAAGATCAAGGAAAAGGGACGCAACGTCTCCGGCGGGCAGCGGCAGTCCATCGGGATCGCACGGGCATTGATCGACAGTTTCACGTTTGTCCTTTTCGATGAACCGACCTCGCACCTGGACGAAGAGAGCGAACGCATCGCCATTCTCGGGATCTCCCAGAAGATCAAGGGGAAAACGGCCATCTTCGTCACCCACAAAGATGCCGTACTCGAGCTGGTCGACCGTATCATCCTGCTCGAGCGCGGGGAGATCATCAAGGACGGGACGAAGCAAGAAGTCCTTGCTTACCTGAACAAGTCGGAGGTGCATCATGCTTGACGGATCCATGCTCTCCAACAAGCCGCCGAAGCGCCCGGAGCATAAGAACGACCTTCGACCTAAAGCCGTGACGGAAAAGGAGCTCGCGTATCTCAACAGCCGTACGGCCGCGGTCCTTGAGCGCACGGCGCTGCATTCACGGCTGTTCCTCTGGATTATGATGCTGACGGTGGCGATCTTCATCGTCTGGGCGGACCACGCCATGATCGACGAGGTCGTCAAAGGCGACGGGAAAATTGTCCCCAGCAGCCAGATCAAACCGATCCAGAACCTCGAAGGGGGGATCGTCAAGGAGATCCTGATCAAGGAGGGCGACCTGGTGCAAAAAGGCGAACCTCTCCTGAAGATGCAGGATATCTACTTCAGTTCGACCGTCGAACGCAACCGCCTCGAGTATGACGAGCTCTATGCCCGGGCGGTCCGTCTGCGGGCAGAAGCCTACGGCACGGCATTTATCGAACCCGAGATAACCGATCCGGCGCAAAAAGCGCTGATCGAGAAGGAACGCAGCCTCTACCAGAGCAACAAGCAGCAGCTCCAAAAAAGCATCGGCGCGCTCAAAGCGCAGATAGCACAGCGGACCAGTGAGCTTAAAGAGGCACGCGAGCGCTACACCCAGCTTGAAGCGGAAATGACCCTGGTGCAGAAAGAGATCGATATCAACCGGCCGCTGGTGGAAAAGCGCATCGTACCCGAAGTCGATTTCATCAAACTGCAGCGTGATGCCAACAACGTGCAGCAGTCGTTGACGGCTACACGCCACCAGATCACGTCGACACGGGCGATGATCGAAGAGGCCAAGAGCAAACGCGACGAAGCGGCGCTGGCGTTCCAGAACCGGGCCAAGGAGGACCTCAACGGCATTGAGGCGCAGATGCAGCGGATCAAAGAGTCGCAGACGGCGCTGGAGGACCAGGTGAGCCGGACCCTCGTGCGCTCGCCGGTCGACGGGATCGTCAAACGTCTCTATGTTACGACAATCGGCGGGGTCGTCACCCCGGGCATGAAGATGATGGATATCCTTCCGACGGGCGACTCCCTGCTGGTGGAAGTCAAAGTCCACCCGCGTGATATCGCCTTTTTGTACCCCGACCAGCGTGCCGTCATCAAGATTACGGCCTACGACTTCTCCATCTACGGCGGGCTCAGCGGACGGGTCGTGCGGATCAGCCCCGACTCCATCAACGAAGCGGACGGCAAAACCTATTACCAGGTCTGGATCGAAACGGACAAGACGTTCCTCGGTACGGTCGAAAACCCGTTGAAGCTGATCCCGGGGATGGTCGTCAACGCGGAGATCGTCACGGGCAAGAAGAGTATCCTCGACTATATCCTTCGCCCGCTCCTGCGGACGAAGGACAACGCCTTCAAGGAGCGATAAGATGAAACGACTCTACCTCTACTCGAAGCGCGATTCGGTACTGAAGCATTGGAAAAGCGGTATGTCGCGGCTGTATAAACTGCAGGGGTTTCAGGAGCTGGGATCGCTCTATGCGGCCCTGGAAGAGGTCCGTCCCGCCGCCGTGCTGTTTGACTATGACGGGCATATCGGCGAGATCGAGGAGCTGCTGCAGTATCTCAGCTCCTCCAATACCGCAGTGATGGCGATGAACAGCAGTCCTGTCTATTCGGACGGGATCGTGCTGCTCAAAGGGGGCGCGCGTGCCCTGCTGAACGCCTACGCTTCCGCCAACAATATCAACCAGGCCGTCAAGGCCGTCGTCGGCGGCAATATCTGGCTCTATCCGGAGTTCATTCAGATGATGATCCGGCAAAACAGCATGATCGCGGCCGGAAGGCAGGAGACGCTTGAACCGCTCTCCGCACGGGAGCGGGAACTCGCCGAGATGGTGGCGCTCGGGATGAGCAACAAAGAGATCGCCCAGACGGCAGACATCACCGAACAGACCGTCAAGACGCATCTGAAAACGGTGTACGAAAAGCTCGGCGTCGCCAGCCGCCTCGAACTGGCGATCATGGTGAATAGTGGCAAATAATAACAAATTCATACGAAAGTAGTATTGAGTTCTCAGAAGCTTTGTGTCTATAATACAGCTAAGAAACATTCAAAGGAGATGAGATGGCAACTGCAATCGGAATGGTAACGGCAGTAGAAGGCGTAGTAAAGGTGATTGGACCGAACGGCATTGAAAAGATTGCCGTCTCTGGCGATATCATCCATGAGAATGACACGGTTATTACAGGTGAAGGCGGGATTGCGCTGAGCCTTAATAACGGGCATACCGTCGAGATCGGCTCGAACGAGCATGTGGTGCTTGACAGCAGTGTCACGGTCGATACGGCCGCAAACGATGCCCTGATCGGTGATGTAACGGCACTGGAAACCGCCCTGATGGGTGAGATGGGTGCAACGGCAGCCGGCCAGGGCGGTGCGCAGGGCAGCGGCCTGAGTAACGGTGCGCTCTATGAACAGCGTGATGACGCTCGGGGTGACGTCGGTGCAGAACAGGCCGGTGCCGCAGGTGCCGAACACGGCTTTACCGGTGAAGAGATCGGTAACCCGGCGGATGCGCAGCCGGCGGCTGATACAGACACTGATACCGATACTGATACAGACACTGACACGGATACGGATACCGATACAGACACCGACACGGATACAGACACTGACACCGATACGGATACTGATACAGACACCGACACGGATACCGACAACGACGACGATGACGATACCGATAATGATGACGACAACGACGACGATGACGATGACGATGACGACGGCAACAACGGTCACGGCAACGACGATGACCATGATGACGACAGCAACCCGGGTCAGGGCGGCGGCGGTCACGGTGCCGATACGGACGATGACTCCGACGATGATGACGACGGCAACAACGGTCACGGCAACGACGATGACCACGACGACGACAGCAACCCGGGGCAGGGCGGCGGCGGCCACGGTGCCGACACGGACGATGACTCCGATACAGACACGGACACTGACACAGATACCGACACGGACTCTGATACCGATACTGACACGGACACTGACACCGATACCGACACGGATGACGACGGCAACAACGGTCACGGCAACGATGAAGACCACGATGACGACAGCAACCCGGGACAGGGCGGCGGCGGTCACGGTGCCGACACGGACGATGACTCCGATACAGACACGGACACTGATACCGATACTGACACGGATACCGATACAGATACCGACGCGGACTCTGATGCGGACAGCGACGATGACCATGACAACGGTCACGGCAATGATGAAGACCATGACGACGACAGCAACCCGGGACAGGGCGGCGGCAACCATGGTACGATGGATGCAGACGACTTCGACCTCTTCGACGACAGCGATCTGGCCGATCTGGATGTTGATCCGGATCCTGACAGCATCGTTTAAACGGAGCGGGCTAAGGCCCGCTTCTTTGTGCGTTTACCAAAGCGTGCCTGCGGGCACTTTTTTGTAAGGGCCTGAAGAGATCGGACCGTTCCGATCACAGGCAGATAAAGGAGACGCAATGACGGTACCGCATGCGGTCTCCGGAACGGACGAAACGCATTTCATCGCGGATGTCCGCAAACTTCTGGGAGGCGGGGAGGTTTCCCTGCAGATCCCGAAGCGGTTTGGACATGCATTCGATCCGGCGTGCTCGCAATGGTACGTCACCCTTTTCCAACCCGGGGAAAAGCCGCTGCGATGGGGGTCGCGCCGCCGTACGGCAGAAGCGAGCGTTTTGGGGGCAGTCGCCGGACTGAGAAAACGCAAAGCGTTCGGGGCTTTTGACATCGCTGACCCTTCTGCGTGCCGGATCATGGTCGAGATGGTGACCGAAGCCGTCCCCTGCGAGCTAAAGGCGTTGACCTGGATGGCGATCTCCCCGACGCGTTACGAACCCGGTGTCTCGGGGCTTCGGTGTGAATGGAACGGTCAGGTGCGTTACGTTATGCCGACGGATGCGGTCACCCACAGTCTCATGAGTGTGACGCAGCTGCTGGATTTTCTCGCCCGGCGGTTCGGACTGGCGGAGCGGGGCGAGGAGGAAGAGGCGCGTGCCGAACGCATGCTGTCGCTCCCGCTGCAGTGCTCCCTGCTCAAAAGCGTCGCGGTGATCTCTTACGAATCGGAGGCGTTGCCGCTGTACCGCGCTATTCCCGCACCTTTCAGCCTCTCGGCTGCAGGGGTGGAGCGTGTCGTGCGGGAGAGCATAGGGTGGCTGGCGGACAATATGCGCGAAGATGGCCGGTTCCTCTACTACTATGACCCCATCAGGGACAGCGAAGCCGATTTTCAACATCCGAAAAATCCGGGTTACTACAATATATTGCGCCACAGCGGCGCGACGATCACCCTGATTGAAGGGTACGAACACTTCAAAGAGGAACGGCTGCTTGCGGCCGCACGGCACTCCATCGACTTTTTTGTGACGACACTGTGCGAAGAGGAGGGCAGAGATGGCTACGCCTGTTACCCTTTTTATAACAAGAAGTCCAAACTCGGCGGGGCGGGAATAGGGCTGGCCGCCCTGATGCGCTACGAGCATGCCAGCGGCGACACCCGCTACCGGCACTATGCCGAGGGGATGGTGCGGCACCTGCTCGGCCGTATTGCGGATGACGGCGAGATGATCGGCTATTACCGCCACCCGCGTCATCAAAACGGTGCACCGCTCGTCGACATCGATGCGGAAACGAAACGTGCGCTCTTCTCTTTTTACTACCCCGGCGAGGCGCTGCTGGGGCTGGCCCTCTTTTATGCGCACGCGGACGCGGCGCCGGAACTCAAAACGGCCATCCTCACACAGAGCCGACGTGCGCTTGATTTCCTCGTACATATCCGTCCCGAGCGGTATGCCGACCTTTTCGAACCGCTGCCGGCGGACAGCTGGCTGATGCAGGCGATTGAAGCCTGGGACGGCATCGCGGAGATCGTGACGGATGCCCACCGTGCCTTCGTCTACGGTGATGCGGCGCAGATGATCCGGCACATGTACATGCCCGACGACGCGCTCTATCCCGATTACCCCGGCGGTTTCTACTACCGCTTCGGTGACCACGTCTATCATGACGGCTCCCGCTGCGAAGGACTGATGGCGGCCTACCGTTTGGCCCGTCAGCGCGGCGACCGGGCAGAGATGACGCGGGTACTCGGCCCCATGCTGCTGGCGGCGCGGGGACTGCTCGCCACTTTCAATACACCGGAATCGACGTACGCCCACCGCGACCCGGCGCGTACCGTCGGCAGTTTCCGCTTCAAACTGACACGGCAGTGGGTCCGTGTCGATGCGGTACAGCATGCCGCCTGTTTTTATGCCCGGCTGCTCCCGTTTCTGAAGTAAGGTCCTGCACCGGCCGCTACAGGGCCATGTTACCGATTCGTTTTTGCTTCTTGCGCTAAAATGTGGCGCAACTTCGTCACAAAGGTTTTCTGTGAAACGGTTTATCGCGTTTTTTACCCTGCTTTCGGCGACACTCCTCTTCGCCTTTCAAAGCAGTTTCCTGATGCCCGAAGAGGCGTTCAAGCCCAAGGCATCCCTGCTGGACAACCAGCATATTGCCATCGATATCGAACTGGGAGAGGGGATCTACGTCTATGCGGACAAACTTGATGCTTCCATCAAGGCACCTTCAACGGTCTCCATCTCCGAAATCAAAGTCAACAGCGTCGCCGAGGAGCACGACGGCGAGATGGTCCACCTGCACAAGGTCCCCGTCGAGATCATCCTGACCTCTTCACAGAAAACGGGCACGGTCCCCGTCACCGTCACGTTGGCGTTCCAGGGCTGTTCGGAGCGCGGGCTCTGCTACGAGCCGCAGAACAAAGAGTATACCTTCGACATCGATCTCTCCAGGCTGACACCCGTCGCCGCAGCGGTTCCGGTGCAGGAAGCAGCGGATACGGCCGGGCAGGAGAGCGAAACGGACCTGATCGTCGATACGCTCAAAGGCGGCAGCCTCTGGGCGATTCTGGCGCTTTTCTTCGGCTTCGGTCTGGCGCTGTCGCTCACCCCGTGTATCTTCCCGATGATCCCGATCCTCTCTTCCATCATTGTGTCACAGGGGGAGCATATCACGGCCAGACGCGGCTTCACGCTCTCGCTGGTCTACGTCCTGGCGATGGCGTTCGCCTACACGATCGCCGGGATCATGGCAGGACTTTTCGGCGAGAACCTGCAGGTGATCCTGCAGAACCCGTGGGCGATCGGCGCTTTTGCACTGATTTTTGTCGCGCTGGCATTTTCCATGTTCGGGTTTTACGAGATCGGGCTTCCGGCGACACTGCAGACGCGCCTGTCGCGCTTCTCCGACAAGGCAGGTGAAAAGGGCGGGTTTACCGGCGTCGCGGTGATGGGCTTTCTGAGCGCACTCATCGTCGGCCCCTGCGTGGCTCCCGGCCTGGCGGCGGCACTGATCTACATCGGCCAGACGGGCAATGCGGCGCTCGGCGGCGTGGCCCTCTTCGTCATGAGCCTCGGAATGGGGGTTCCCCTTCTGCTCATCGGTCTGGGTGCGGGCAGGTTCATGCCGAAACCGGGCGGCTGGATGAACATCGTCACGGAGGTGTTCGGCGCCGTGATGATGGGTATTGCCATCTGGATGGTGTCGCGGGTTATCCCGGACTGGATCACAATGATGCTCTGGGCGATCTACTTCATCGTCGCCGCCGTCTACCTCGGCGCTTTCGAACCGGTCCACGGCGGTGTGCGCCGCTCAATGCACTCGTTTATCAAAGCGATCGGTATCGTTTTCATGCTTTACGGGACGATCCTGCTCGTCGGCGCGCTTTCGGGCGGCACGTCGTTGACGCAGCCGCTCAAAGGGTTTGAAGTGAAAATGTGCACGGACGGTACCCCGGCTGCGGCATCGACGAAGGAGGTGGCCTTTCAGGTGATCCACTCCGAGGCGGAACTGGAGCAGATCCTGGCGGCGAACAGGGGAAAAAAGGTGATGCTGGACTTCTCGGCCGCATGGTGCACGGCCTGCGCGGAGTATGCGGAGATCACCTTCGCCGACCCTCGGGTCGTATCGGCGCTGGACGATTTCGTCCTGGTGCAGGCGGACGTGACGGATAACAGCGACCCCGAAAAGGCGCTTACAAAGCAGTTCGGACTCTTCGGACCTCCGGGCATCCTCTTCTTTGACGAAAGCGGAAAACTGATCGGGAACAAGACGCTCATCGGCTATAAGCCGCCCGAGGCGTTCCTCGAACACCTGCGTTCACTCTAGCCGTAATGCGGTCTAGAACTGCTCCCACAGCCATTCGGCGACGGCTTCTTTCTCTGCGTTCGTCAACCCTTTGACGGGCGTCATCACCCCGAACTTTTCTACCATCTCCGGCAGGCATAGGACATAATCCTCGTCCGGGTCGTCAATGTACTCCTTGATAAAGGCCTTGACGACTTTGCGCTGGATATCCTCATCTTCGTTATGGATATGGATCATCATCTTCAGGCGCATCGAGACCATGCGCATCGTCGGCGCTTTCATCTTCGCCTTCTGAATGCCGCGTTCGGGTTCGTTCAGCGGAAGCATGACCATATGGCAGGAGGCGCAGTGCTGTTCATAGATCTTATAACCGTCCGCGGCAAATAGCGATGCGCAGAGAAGAAGAGGTAGGATTATCGGTTTCATCGGCACTCCTTTATACGGGTGTTATTTTTGATTATGCCACCGTATTGTTAAGGGAGTGTGCGGCGTGTAAAATTAAAAAATATTATTCAGTATGCCAGCCGAATCGTGCCATGAGTGCTTCGAAAACCTCCCCGGGGGAGGCGTTGATACAGAGCGGTTCACCGGTGACGGGGTGGGGGAGTTCCAGCTTCGTCGAGGCCAGCAGCAGGCGGTGGCAGCCGAAATGTTCCCGAAAGAGGTTGTTGTGTTCGGTCCGACCGTATTTGGTATCGCCGACGATGGGGTGCAGCAGGTGCTTCATATGGCGGCGGAGCTGGTGTTTGCGCCCCGTTTCGGGCCGAAGCCGCACCAGAGAGTAGCGGGCGGTCCGGTAGCGCCCGACCGGGAGGGGAAGCTCGACGGTTGAGAGGCGCTCAAAAGCCGTGACCGCCTCCTGTGCTTCCTTGTCCGTGCGAGCCTTCGCATCGGTCATCTTGTCGAGCAGCTCTTTGAGCGGGTAGTCGATGCGGCCCGCTTCGTCAATGTAGCCGCGGACAACGGCGAGGTACTCCTTGCGGACGCTCCCCGCCTCGAAGATCGCGCCGACTTTTCGGGCCGTATCTGGGTCGAGGGCGAAGAGCAGCACGCCGGAAGTAGGTTTGTCGAGGCGGTGGACCGGGTAGACATACTGCCCGATCTGGTCCCGCACAAGCTGCAGCGCGAAGCGTGTCTCGTCCTTGTCGATCCAGGAACGGTGTACGAGCAGCCCGCTGGGCTTGTTTACGGCTACAAGCCACTCGTCGCGGTAGAGGATCTCGAGGGGTTCGTCCATGCTGCATCGCCTTTTTTGGATGCGATTATAGCGTCAAATGAGGCGCGGACCTCCCTGACGGCTTCGACCATGTTGGCCAGGCTCGGTTTGACCTCCTCCCATTTGCGGGTTTTAAGGCCGCAGTCGGGGTTGATCCAGAGCTGCTCCTGCGGCAGTACCTCCAGCAGGGCGTTGATCTGCTCGACCATCTCCGCCACCGGCGGGATGCGGGGGGAGTGGATGTCGTAGACGCCGGGACCCACCTCCTGCTTGTAGCCGACCTCTTTAAAGATGCGCAGCAGCGCGTTGCCGCTGCGGGCGGTCTCGATGGAGATGACGTCCGCGTCCATCGCCTCGATGGTGTGGATGATGTCGTTGAACTGGCTGTAGCACATGTGCGTATGGATCTGCGTCTCGCTGTGTGCGCAGGCAACGCTGCGGCGGAAGGCGTCGACGGCCCACGTCTCGTAGTCAACGATGTTTTCGCGGCGCAGCGGGTACCCCTCTTTGAAGGCGGCTTCATCCACCTGGATGATGCGGATACCGGCGTCCTGGAGATCGTCGACCTCGTCACCGATGGCCAGGGCGATCTGCGCGGCGACGTCGGCGCGGGGCAGGTCGTCGCGGACGAAGGACCAGTTGAGGATCGTGACGGGGCCGGTGAGCATGCCCTTGACGATCTTTGCCGTTTTGCTCTGCGCATAGGCCGTCCAGCCCACCGTCATCGGAAGCGGGCGGCTGACGTCGCCGTAGAGCAGCGGCGGCTTGACGCAGCGGCTGCCGTAGCTCTGGACCCAGCCGTTGGCGCTGAACGCAAACCCGGCAAGCTGTTCGCCGAAATATTCGACCATGTCGTTGCGTTCCGGTTCACCGTGTACGAGCACGTCCAGACCGATCGACTCCTGGAAGGCGATGCAGTCGTCGATATAGGCTTTGATGCCCGCTTCGTACGCCTTGGCATCGATGCCGCCGCGTTTGAAGTCGCGGCGCAGGGCGCGCAGCTCCGGCGTCTGGGGGAAGGAACCTATCGTTGTCGTTGGCAGCAGGGGGTAGGCCAGTGCTTCGCGCTGGGCCTTGATCCGCTCCGCATAGGGTTGCGCACGCTCCGTCGACGTCTGTGATGCGACGCGCTGCTGCACGGCGGCGTCGTGGATGCGCGGGGAGCATTGGCGTGTGTGGACGGCCTCCCGGCTGAGCTGCATCAGGCGCAGCTCCGCCTCGTCCAGTGCCTCACCGGCAAAGCGTTTGGCGACGACATTCAGTTCGGCCAGCTTCTCCTTCGCAAAGGCGAGCCACTGCTTTATTTCCGCATCGAGCTTCGTTTCCGCATCAAGAGTGTAGGGGACGTGCAGCAGCGAACAGGAAGTGGCGGGTACGATGAGGGTACGGGGAACCGTCTGCGCGATCGTCTCGAGCCTGTTGCCGACGGCATCGAGGTCGCTGCGCCAGACGTTCCGCCCGTCGATGACCCCGGCAATGAGCGTTTTACCGCTTTTTGCGATGGTGCAGAGCGCTTCCATGTTGCGCGGCCCGTGGACGAAGTCCAGGGCGATCCCGCTGATCGGCGTATGGGCCAGGACTTCGACGGCCTCGCAGGCGTGCTCGAAATAGGTCGCTACGATCAGTTCGATATGCGGCACGGTCTTGCCGATACGGTCGTAGGCACGTTTGAGCAGGCTCAGGGTTTTGGCATCCGGCCCCGTCACCAGGATCGGCTCGTCGATCTGGACGGTGATGTGCTCATCAAGGGTACTGACCGCCGTCAACACCGCTTCGTAGCATTCGACGACGGCATCGAAATGGGCGTAGCGGTCAAAATTTTTGTCGACGCTTTTGCCGAGCCCCAGGAAGGTGAGGGGGCCGATCAGGTTGATCTTCGGGGTGATCCCCGCGGCCTTCGCTTCGCGGTATTCGGAGATGATCTTCGCGGCGTTCGGCGCGAAGGTGTCTGCGGCAGCGAACTCGGGGACGATGTAGTGGTAGTTGGTGTTGAACCACTTGGTCATCTGCATTGCGGTGCGACGGCTGTCGCCTCTGGCCATCGTGAAGTAGCGGAGCGTCTCGTCTTTGATGTTGCGGAAACGGGCCGGGACCGCACCGAGCAGGATACAGGTATCGAGCATCGCGTCGTAATAGCTGAAATCGTTGCAGCTGATCGCGCCGATGCCGGCGTTATGCTGCTCCTGCCAGTGGCGGCGGCGCAGTTCCGTCGCGCACGTTTCCAGGGCGGCGAGGTCGCTGTCGCCGCTCCAGTAGCGCTCCAGGGCGAATTTCAGTTCGCGTTTCTCTCCGATGCGCGGGTAGCCGATAATGTAGTTTTTTGACATGGGTCTGTCCTTTGATATTTTTCTTTTTGGTCGGAATGATAGGATGGAAAAAATCAGAGGTGCGGCGGGTGAACCCCGGTACGGCGGAAGCTGTAGAAGCGGCAGTTGCAGTTACAGGCGGATTTTTTGCGGCAGGCGCGCAGGGTCAGGGAGGTTCGGCGTCGAAAGTAACAGTCGCAGTGGCAGGGTTTGTCGGTGGCGAAGCAGGCAAGGGCTTCGAGGGGCTCTTCCGGCGGGTCCTCGTCACTTTCGCGGTCGCGCTGCAGGGCGGTGGCATAGGTCTCAAGGCAGAGGTGCAGGGCATTCTGCGCGGGTGCTACGCTGTGCGCCTGGATAGAAGCGAGGGTAAAGTAGCGCTTGCCGAAACCTCTGGGTGCTCTCACAGACCTGTCCTGTTCTCAAATTGTTGCCGCATTATACAGCGATCAATCTTTGCGTACCGCGATGGCCTGCTTTTTCATACAGTATTTCTCGTGCGGTTCGTTCCAGAACTCTTTGTACTCGAGCACCGTGAAGCCCTCGCCGAAGAGCGATTTGAGCTCCTCTTTTTGGAGCAGGAAGTCCGGGTTCGAGTCGGGTTTCTCGTTGCCTTCGTCGGCCATGTAGGTCTCCACGACCATGATGCCGCCCGGTTTCAGTGCCGCTTGTGCACGCCCGATCAGGCCGCGGTCGAGAAAGTTCGTCTTCACGATCATGTCGTAAGTTCCGGCGTCGGGGACGAAGGTGTCGAGGTCCGCCTCGATCAGGTTGATGTGTTCGAGATCCGCTTTTTCACGCAGTGCCGCGAGGGCGACGGTCGAGATGTCCACGGCATCGACCGTAAAACCCCTGTCGGCCAGATAGAGGCTGTGGCGCCCGCCGCCGCAGGCGAGGTCGAGGGCCTTTATTCCCGGGGCTTCGGCGGCGTGTGCGCTGACCAGTTCGCTCGGCGGCCTGCGTTCGAGCAGCCCCTCCATTTCGGTGTACTTCTTATCCCATTTCTCTTTGTCTTTTTGCGCCACGGTTTCTCCTTGTCGTATGTCTCTGTTCCCCCGGTTATGCAGAAACGATGCGACCGATTATAGTCCCAAACGGCTGATGAAACGATGTCGGGCGTTTGTACGGAAACGCGGGAGCGGCAGCTTAATCAGCCCCTCAAGCCGCTTTGTCTATACTGGGTACCACTAAAGGAGCAGTATGGAACGGGTGAGAATCGGGGAGAATCATAAAACGAAGACGGTCTGGAAAACGATCCCGGGAACGGTACTGATCTACCTGCCGATCCTTGTTGCCATCCCCTTTGCCGCCTTGGCGGTGGTGCTGGTGCGCTGGCACCTCCGCATCATGGGGGCGGAGAACCTGAAGTCCTACCGGGATTTCGTCCCGGAGTGGGCCAGCCACCGCTATACGCGGCGGGACCAGATCATCTTTACCACCGATACGGCGTGGTGGCAGCTTGCCCGCTACCGGCTGTTCTGGCTCTTCAACTGCAAAGTCTACTGCCCTTTGAGCGTGGCACTGTTCAGCTACCTGGCCTACCTCGTCAAGGTGGTGGAGAACTGGTGGTGCCCCTTCGGACACGATAAAAAGCCCTTTTATAAAGACGCGGCCATCGACAGCTCCTTCTGGCATATCTATCCCGAGGAGAGAGCGAAACTCCACCCTGACGACCGGGAAAACCCCATCTGGAACGAAACGTCCCAGGAGCGTCAGTAACGTTTCCAGAAACTCCGTGTAAATAGCAGTACGACCGTATAGAACTCCAGCCTGCCGATGATCATGGCGGCCGAGAGCAGGAGTTTGTCACCGTCGGAATAGAAGTGGAAATTCTGCGACGGCCCGATAAGGGCGAATCCCGGCCCGATGTTGCTGACGCAGGCGACTGCGGTGCTGATGGAGGTCATGGGGTCGTAGCCGCGGACAAAGAGGTAGAAAGTGACCAGGACATTGGTCGCGATAAAGAGCAGGAGGAAACCGCTGACCCTGCCGACGACCTCGCTGCCGACGCGTTCGCGGTCGATGAAAATACCGACGACGGCGTTGGGCTGGAGGATCTGTTTTAGCTGGGTCCTGAGGTTTTTGAAGAGGACGACAAAGCGGATGGTCTTCATCCCCCCGGCCGTCGAACCGGCATTGCCGCCGAGCAGCATGGCGACCATCAGCAGCGCCACGGGCGCCGCACCCCAGAGTTCATAATCGAGGGTCGTGAACCCGGTAGTGGTCAGCAGCGAGGCGACGGTAAAGAAGGCGTGGGTCGCACTGTAGGCAAACCCGTCGCTGCCGTTAAGCAGATGCAGTGCGGTCAGTACTGCGGAGAAAAGCAGAAAGATTCCAAGGTACCACCGCACCTCTTCGCTGCGCCATCCGCTGAAATCGCCCCGCAGCGCTTTGAGGTGTACGAGGAAGTTGACCCCCGAGATGAGCATAAAAAGGGTAGTGGTCCAGAGGATGAAAGGCGCATCGTTCCAGTACCCCATCGAGAGGTTCCGGGTCGAAAAGCCGCCCGTGGCGATCGTGGAGAAGGCGTGGTTGAGTGCATCGAAAAAGCCCATGCCGCCTACCAGGAGCAGCAGGGTGTTCGCGGCCGTAAACAGGAAGTAGATCCCCCAGAGCCACAGGGCGGTGTCTTTGATCTTCGGCGTCGCTTTTTCCAGCTGTATCCCGGTGGACTCCGCCCGGAACATCGTGAGCGATCCCGTGGGGTTGATCAGCGAGAAAAGCCCCACGCCCAGCACGATGATCCCCATCCCGCCGAGCCAGTGCATCAGGCTGCGCAGCATCAGGATGCTTTTGGGAAGCTCCTCTATCTGCGTGTAGATCGTCGCCCCCGTCGTCGTGAAGCCGCTGATGGCTTCGAAAAAGGCGCCGCTCGGGGAGACATCCGTGTAGAGATAGAGCGGAATGGCGCCGCCGATGCCCAGCAGCAGCCAGATGAGATTGACCGAGAAGATGGCCCCCTTGACCGTCATCTGCATCCGGCGGCGGGCCAGGGCAGAGAAGAGGACGGCATTGAAGAGTAAAAAGAACAGGTCGAAGAGGATAAACGGCTTCATATCCTCGCCGTACCAGAGCCCCGTTGCGATCGGGATCAGGAAAAAGAGCGCAAGCCCGGTGCCGACAGTGCTGATGAATTTGGCACTGTTGATCAGAGTGTGTATATCCACCGCTTCATCGCCTCCTCATTTTCGGCATCAAGAAAGACGAACAGAACGTCATCCTCGTGCAGTTGCAATTTTGCGACCCACGGCAGGAGAAGGTTGTCCCTGAGCAGAAAACTTCTGCTGCGTTTCGTGTCCGGCGGGGGGAGCATATTCTCCAGCAGCGGCGAGTCGGAGAAGATCTTGCGCGAGTAGATGATCCCCCTGCCGCCGCAGTAGTGGCGCTCGGAGATGATGGAACTCGACCCGATCGCCTCGAGGATGGCGTAGTAGGCGCTGGATTTCGGGCCGCGCATCGGGATGATGCCGAGCGAGTGCATCAGGCCGTAGCGCTCAATGTCGTTGTTGATGGCGACCGTACGCGGGATGCCGTGCTCTTTGGCCTCGAGGCAGCGGATGATGTTCTCCTCGTCCTCTTCGCTCGTAAAGATGGCCATATCGGCGCGGCCGGCGTGTTCATTGTCAAAAAGGGTGTGTTCGATGTAGTGGCTGTTGATCACCACTGCGTTCTCCTGCAGCAGTTCGGAAGCGCGTTCGCATTTCTCGAGATGCTTGTCGATGATCTTGAGCTTGACCCCCCGCGGGATCAGCGCTTTGGCGATCTCCAGCCCCAGCAGTCCCGCATCGAAGATGGCCACACGGCTGATGCGGTCGGGGACGGCGGGGTTGAGCCGGGCGCAGTAGCTACGGATGGTGTCAGGGTCCCCGAAGAAGTAGACGAGGTCGCCCCGGTAGAGCACACTCTCCCCGTCAGGCAGGGTGAAGCGCTTGGCGCGTTCCAGGCCGACGACGACGCAGGTCTCATGGACGAACTCCGCGACGGGAATGCCAGCCTCCGGTGCGCTTTCGACGTAGACGGAGACCATCTGGAAGGGCGAATAGATAAAGGATTTGACGTTATTCGCCTGCGGGTAGTCGAGCAGGGCGCTGATGGAGCGCGCCGCGGAGGAGAAGGGGAAGACGGCACTGCTGATCCCGAGTTTACCGGCAATGGTACTGTCGGCGAAGTAGGGGTTTTTGAGGCGGATGATCTTTGTGTCGGCGTCGATGAAATCCCCGGCAATGAGGGTGGAGAGAATATTGGCCTCGTCGCTGTCGGTCACCGCGATAAAAATGTCGAACCGGCGCTGTTTCAGCGGCAGGTAGGTGTCGGGGTTCTCGATATTGCCCGCGATGGTGAAGACGTCGATGCTCTCCTGGAGCTGCTGCAGTGCTGCGGCCCGCTGGTCGATAATGGTGACGTTGTGGCGGTGCGAAAGGGTGCTGGCGAGGCGGTACCCGACCCGTCCGGCACCGGCGATGATGATGTTCACGGTCTGTCCTTGGGGTGTTTTTTGTTCAGATAGGCCGCGTAAACAAGCAAAAGAAGTGCGGCGGCTGAAAGCACGGCAAAGCCGGGAAGGATGATCGTTTCAAAGAGGGCGGCGGCATCGGGGTTCTGCATCGATTGGGCCTAATCGTCGCCGCGCTGTTTTTCCAGGTACCAGGCGAAGGCGACAAGGCAGATGATAACCCCGGCCCAGACCATAAAGCCCGGAAGGGCGGCGGTGTTGAGATGGCCGGCACTGTCCGGCGGAAGGTTTGCAGGTCCCACGGTTGACTCCTCAGGGCTTCTCTTCAGACCATTATAGCCGGATACTAGCGGTGGTTCTCTACGGTCGGCGGGACGACAACGCTGTCGGCCTGCATGGAGAGGGCTTCCGGGTGGGCCCTGTAATGGGTGCGTACCGCTGCGGCAAGGCGCGCTTTGACCGGTTCGTCGACCATGACGATCTCCTCGTCGGGAAGGGCGTCGATGAGCCCCTGAAGGAGTTTGTCCTGCGGGGCGGTCATCTTCGGCAGCCAGCTCTGCAGCAGGGTCCTGTCGACGAACTCGGGGATGGAGCCCATGATGCCGACGTCGTTCTGGTCATGGATCAGCAGGCCCGAGGTCGTGCCGCGGTCGAGGGTGAGAACCTGGAAGAAGTAGAGCGTGTGGTAGGCGAGCTGTTCGGCGACATCCTCTTCGCTCACCTCAGTCCGCTTGGCAAGGGCGTCGGCGATGATGGAAACGTAGACGTCGATCACCTGCTCGGCAAAATACTTTGCAAAGCCGTAGTCGGTGCCGAAATCGCCGCTGTTGTAGTGCTCCAGGTAGAAGTGCGCGACGCCGCGGTGACGCTCCAGGGCGGGGATACGGAAGTAGCGGTCTCCCTGCTCCGCGCCTTTATCGAAAAGGTCGGGAGTGATGAAATTGAGATGCTCGATAAAGCGGTGCTGATCTTCTTCGTAGAAGATGGAGGGGTTCAGGTCCGCCATGATGCGCCAGTAGCCCGTCCCGTCTTTCATGCGGGTATAGCTGATGTGCATATGGATGGAAGGCACATGGGGGTTGCGCGGGTGGATGATGGTCGAGATGGCGCTGGCGGCGTCGAGCTTCTTCTCGGACATATCTTCGTAGTGCACCTGGGAGACGTTGACGGAGGCGCGGTTGAAGAGGCGTTCGTCGCGCCCTTCGTACCGCATGCCGCCGCCGTGGCGGCCCTCGTCGCGGAACCACTCTACGGCTTCAAAGGGAACGTTCGCACCGAAGATCTGGCTGAGGCCGTTAAGACGGTTGACAAAGTAGAGCTGTAGGTTCTCCATCAGGGCGATCGCCGCCTCCGACTCCGCCGTTTTCGAGTAGATACGTTCCATGACTTATGCCTCCTTGAGCGCTTTTTTGATCAGTCCCGTCGAGGCGAAGAAAAGAAGCTCGAAGAGGGGATTGATGCGTGCCGTCTTCGCGTCGGGGGCGTCGACGGCCTTGAAAGTGAAAGCCTCTCCTTCTTTGGGCGTGATAGTGAAGGTAACGGGGAAGAGGGTCCGGATGGCGTTCTGCTCTTTTTTCGAGCCCTTTTCCAGGATGTTTTCCATTGTGTCGTGCTTCTTGATCATCTGCGCGACGGTGACGATCTTGTCGGCGAAGAGGACCTTGTCCCAGCTGACCTTGCCCTGCTCGAAGTGAAACGATGCCGTCTTGTTCTGCAGCGGCGACGGTTTCATTCCGAGGATCGTCTCGGCCAGGCCGAGCAGGCGCCCGGTACCTCCCAGGGCTTCGGCGCAGGCGTTCAGGTTTTCGCGGATCGCGGAAAGGGTTTCGGTGTCGTAGGTGTTGAATTGCAGCATGTTTTTCTCCTCAGGCGCAGCGGTGTGCGGCGATAAAACCGGT
Source organism: Sulfurimonas sp. HSL-1656 (assembly GCF_039645585.1). NCBI lineage: Bacteria > Pseudomonadati > Campylobacterota > Epsilonproteobacteria > Campylobacterales > Sulfurimonadaceae > Thiomicrolovo > Thiomicrolovo subterrani. Next base: position 1,402,588 of record NZ_CP147915.1, on the reverse strand, counting down.
AAAACGTTTGGCCTGCGGGTTGTCGACGGCTTCGGTCATTTCGGCGGCAGCGAGGGGATCGAACTGCTTGTGCAGCTGCCGGAAGCAGCGGCGCACGCTTTCGATATCTTCGCGGTCCTCAAAGCGGCGCCGCATCCCGATCAGGTTCAGGCCGCGGACGGTAGCGGGGTTGCCCTCTACGAGGCAGAAGGGCGGGACGTCGTACCGGAGGTTCGACGCACCCCCGACCATGACGCCCGTGCCGATGGTACAGCCCGCCGATACGGTGCTGAGCCCGCCGACGATGACGCGCTCCTCGCAGCGGCTCTTCTCCTGCATCGTCACGGCGTTGGTCAGGATACAGTTGGCCCCGAGGGAGACCCCGGGGAAGAGCTGGACGTAGGCCATGATGAAGTTCTCTTCACCGATGATGACAGCGTCGGCCGTGTCGTTCTGTGTCGCGATCTGGCAGAATTCACGGACAAAGGTACCGCGCCCCAGCGTCACGGGGGCGAGGCCGTTGCCGAGCTTGACAAAGGAGAAGAGGCGTACGCCCTCGTTGAGGGTGACGGGCCCTTCAAGTACGACGTGCGCTTCGAGCCGCACGCCCGCACCGATGACGCATTCGTCGCCGATATGGCAGAAAGGCCCGATCTGGGCGTCCGGGGCGATCTGGGCACCCGGAGCAATGACGGCGGTAGGATGGATCATGCTTCGGTCGCCACCTGCAGGGTAATGATGCTGTCCTCGATCGTGGCCAGCGATCCGCGCTCGCCCGTTTCAAGGTAGGTCACGAAGGCCTCGACCTCTTTAAGGAGCGGTTCGTCTTTTTTGATGTGGCAGCCGCGCACGACGTAGGAGTTGTTGACGTGGAAGTTCGAATACTCGGTGAGGTTCTGCGTGATCAGGTCCGCTTCGAAATAGGCGTCCTTGCAGGCGACCTCGATGGTGCGTTTTTTGAACGGCGTGAGCCAGTTGGTGAGGATCTCGGCGACAATGGCGTCTTCGAGCTCGAAGCTCAGTACCGCGTTGTCCTCGTGGTGGTTGTGAATCTTGCGGGACTTGAAAATGTTCTTCTCGAGAATGTTGCGGTGGGTGATGAAGCGCATCAGGTCGATGTCGTGCACCGAAAGGTCGGTGAGGACACCGACGTCGGCGATGCGCGGCGGGAAGGGGCCGACGCGGGTGATGGACATCGTATAGATCTCCTTGCCCTCGAGCTCCTCTTTGAGCGCCTGGACGACGGGGTTGAAACGTTCGACGTGGCCGACACAGCTTTTCAGCCCCGCCTCCTGGACCGCTTTGGCGATCAGTTTCGCATCCTCGATGGTCGATGCCGCCGGTTTCTCGATAAAGACATGTACACCACGCTCGATACACTTGAGGGCGACTTCCTTGTGCAGGAAGGTCGGCACGACGATGATGGCGGCGTCGGGCTTGGCAGTGTCGAGCATCTCGTCGACGTCGGTGAAGAAGGGTTCGGCGAAGTCGCCGTTTTTCACGACGTCGCAGAGGGCCACGATCTCGACTTTCTCTCCCAGGGCGTGGAGGATGCGGTAGTGGTTGCGGCCCATGGAACCCAGGCCGATCAGGGCGATCTTGATCATGCGTTTTCCTCCAGGGCCTTCACGATGAAGTCCTGCTGCGCTTCGGTGAGGTAGGGGCTCATCGGCAGGGACATGATCTCTTCGCTGACGCGCTCGGAGACGGGGAAGTCACCGGCGTTGTGGCCCAGGGAGGCGAAGGCTTCCTGCAGGTGCAGCGGCATCGGGTAGTGGACCGCCGTCGGGATACCTTGGGCATTCAGAGCCGCGGCGACGGCTTCGCGGTTCTTGACGCGCACGGAGTACTGCGCGTAGACGCTGGTACGGTCTGCCATGACAGCAGGGGTGACGACGTTCGCATTGGCCAGTTTTTCGCTGTAGGCCGCACCGATGCGCATCCGCGCTTCGACTTCGCCGTCGAAGTGGCCGAGCTTGACGTTGAGTACCGCCGCCTGGACGGCGTCGAGACGGCCGTTGATGCCGATGTACTTGTGCTTGTAACGCTCGTTCTGGCCGTGGTTGAGCAGCATGCGGATCTTCTCAGCCAGGGCATCGTCGTTTGTGAAGACGGCGCCGCCGTCCCCGTAGGCGCCCAGCGGTTTGGACGGGAAGAAGGAGGTACAGCCGATCGTGGAGAGGTTGCAGGACTTTTTGCCCTTGTACTCGGCCCCGAAGCTCTGGCAGGCGTCCTCGATAACGGGGAGGCCGTGTTTGGCGGCGATGGCGTTAACGGCGTCCATGTCGGCGCACTGGCCGTAGAGCGAAACGGGGATGATCGCCTTGGTGCGTTCGGTGATGGCGTCTTCGATCAGGGCGGCGTCGATGTTGTAGGTCGTTTCGTCGATGTCGACGAAGACGGCTTTGGCGCCGAGGAAGGCGATGACTTCGGCCGTGGCAATGAAGGTGAACGGGGTGGTGATGACCTCGTCCCCGGCCTTGATGTCAAGGGCCATCAGCGCCAGCAGCAGGGCGTCCGTGCCGCTGCTGCAGCCGATGGCGTGCGCCGCGCCGGTGTAGGCGGCCAGGTCGCTCTCAAGCTTCTGCAGTTTCGGGCCGCCGATGAACTGGGCCGATGCCATGACCTCGCCGACTTCGCGGTCGATCTCCTCTTTGTATGCCTGATACTGCGCCTGCAGATCGATAAAATTGATTTTCATTCCTGTTCACCTTCGATAAGATGTGCCACACGTGCGCTGCTGCCGTGCTCAAGGTACGCCCGGAGCGCTTTGGAGTCTTCGAGGAACGCCTGCCGGTCAAGGGCCTGCATCGCGTCCAAAAGCGCCTCCGCCGTCACGTCGTTCTGGATCAGTTCCGGGTGCAGCGGCCGCCCCTTGAAGCGGGAGAACATGATGTTCGCCAGGCCGATGTAGTCGAGTTTGACCAAACTTTTTGCGATCAGGTAGTCCAGCGGTTTCGCCACGTAGGCGAGGACGAACGGGGTACCGATCAGTGAAGCCTCCAGGGTCGCGGTGCCGCTGCAGATAAAGGCGAAATCGCTCTCGTAGAGGGCCGCATGCGCATCGTGTGCCACAATAAACGGTGATAGGTTACCGTAAAGATCATTCAGCTCTTCTTTCGCAAAATGCTTCGGCACGACGAGCACCGCTTCGGCATCGAGACGGGAGCGCAGTTCCCGGAAAAGCGGCATCAGGCGCCGGATCTCGCTTTTGCGGCTGCCGGGCATGAACACGACCCGTTTGACCGTCGGCGCGCTGCCGGTTTTGAAGTGTGCGATCTCGTCGAGCAGCGGGTGGCCGACGTACTCGATGGGGGCGCCGGGGCTGTAGTAATCCTTCTCGAACGGCAGGATGGAGGCGAGCCGGTCGATCGTGCGTTCCAGTACGGGAATGCGTTTGCGCTTCCACGCCCAGGCCTGGGGGAGGATATAGTAGATGATCTCCTTCTCCGGGTAGCGCTTCTTGATCTTCTTGGCCAGGGGGAGGTTGAAGCCGGAGGAGTCCATCAGCAGTACCTTGTCGGCCCCGGCGGCGAGCTCGACCATCTCGTCGGCGAGCTTGAAGAAATAGCGCAGCTTCTTGAGCGCATCGACGAAACCCATGATGGCCAGGGAACGGAGGTCGACGACGGGCTCGCCCAGGGAACTGTCGAAGATGCCGATCAGCTCGACGTCGTCGCTCAGTTCGGCTTTGAGGGCTTTCAGGTGGACATTGGCCGAGTGTTCGAGGGCGGAAACGAGCAGCTTCATGATCCGCCGTCCCCCCACTGCTGGAAGGCCGGGTCGTAGCGATCCGTCTGGGCGTCGTGGAAGTCGTGCAGGAAGGTGGTGATGGCATCGATGTCCGCGTCGCTGAGCGCCGACGCAAAGCCGATCATCATCTCCTGCATCGGGGTGTCGGCAATCCCTTTGCGGAAGGTCTGGAGCTTATAGGCGAGGAACCCCTTCGCCCGGTTGGCGAGGGAGGGGTAGTTGCCGGTTCCCTCCGCGCGGGAGCCGTGGCAGTTGTTGCAGCCGTTCTGAAAGTAGAGGGTTTTCCCCCGTTCATAGCTCTCATCGCTCTTGTTCGCCGCGAATGCAGCGGCCGCGAGAAGAATCAAAAGAAAAAAACGCACTCTAACCCCTGCCTTATTGGTTTTGCAATACAATGTCGACATTATAGCATCCGGGCCTTCCTGCGCGCTTGCGGGGCCCGGGAGTGAGGACGGGCATGATTTTTGAAAACGTGACGATTTGCGACTGCAGCGGGGAACGGGTCGCTTGCGTACGCATCGAGGAGGGGCGTATCGCCGAGATCGCCGAACAGATTGCCGGGGACGAGCGTGTCGACGCTTCCGGAAAGATCCTGCTGCCGGCGCTCGTCGATACGAACGTCCGTCTCAAGGACGGCCGCCTGACGGGCCGGCACCTGCTCGAGCTGGCCAAGGCGGCGCGCAAAGGCGGGGTCGGGACGGTCGTGCTCTCCCCCGACTCGACCCCCGCGGTCGACGATGCGATCTCCCTGGAGTTCGTCCAGAACCAGCGCGACGGATGCGAAGGGGCGCGGATCGAAACGGCCATCGCCGCGACGATTGACGACGAGCGTTTCAGCAACATCGCCATCCTGCTGGGGCGCGGCGCGGTCGCACCCTATATGACGACCTCCATCTCCAACCACCTGGCCGTTCGGGTCGCCGAGTACGTCAAGATGTTCGGCGGGACGCTCTTCTGTCGCGCCTTCGACCGCAACCTCTCCGCCAACGGGGTGATGAACGAGGGGGCCGTGGCGCAGCGCCTGGGCCTGGTCGGCATCCCCGCGCTCGGCGAACCGGTCCACGTCGCGCGGATGATCGAGATCGCCCGGGAGTTCGGGATCGCCATCGTCTTCAAAAGTATCGCCTCCCCGCGCTCCATCGAGATGATCTCCGCGGCCAAACGCGAAGGGGTGGATGTGCGCTGTGAAGTGAGCCTGCACCACCTCCTCAAAAGCGACGAGGCGTGCGAGGGGTTCAATACCGTCGCCAAGCTCGACCCGCCGCTGCAGTCCGAAAGCGATGTGCTGAAGCTCCGCGAGGCATTCGAGGCGGGGGCGGTGGATATGCTGACCCTGCTGCACCAGCCCAACTCGCCGGTCAACAAAGAGGTCGCCTTCGCCGACGCGGCCTACGGCTGTGAGAGCATTTCCGATGCGCTGCCGCTGCTCTATACGAAACTGGTCGCCTCGGGCTGGATCAGCTGGGAGCGGCTGGTGGCGCTCTGTGTCCGCGAACCGGCCCGTTCCATCGGGCGCGATGCCGGTATGATCGGCGTGGGCACGACCGATGTGGTCCTTTTCGACCCGCAGCCCGTCCGCATGCTCGAAGACCGCCAGTCGCTCTATGACGGCGAAACCCTTCATGGAACGGTCGTCGAACGCTTCCATAACGCCTGAAAAGCCCCTAAAACAGGGCCTTTCAGACGGTAACTATTCTAGGCTATAATAGCAGGATACAGTAATATTACTAAGGAGCCTGCAATGAAACGTTTCTATGCAAGTATCGCCGCAGCAGCACTGCTGACGGCCGGGATCGCCGGATGCGGCGGGAGCTCTTCGGACAGCGGCGTGCTCAACGTCGGCCTGACGGATGCCCCGGGTGAGTTTGAAGCCGTTTATGTGACAATAGACAAAGTGATGGTGCACCGTTCGGACGAGTCCAACGAGTCCAACTCCACCTGGCTGACCGTGGCGGATGTCAACGGTACCTATGACCTGCTGAAACTGCGCGACGGCAATGTTTCAATGATCGGCGTCGCGAACATCCCGGCAACCAAATATACGCAGATGCGCCTGGTTCTGCAGTATGACAGCAACGACTCGACGGTTCACCCGTACGGCAACTACGTCGTCATCGGCGGTACGCCCAGCGAACTGACGGTACCAAGTATGGAAATCAAAGAGAGCCACAACTTCATTATGGCGCCGGACGGCAACATGACGATGACCATCGACTTCGATGCGAACAAGTCGATCCACTCCACCGGCAGTGACAAGTGGATGCTTAAACCGGTACTTCACATCGATACGAAGTAACCGCTTCAACCTTTCGCACGGGTAAACGCGGGGGCGTTGTCTCCCCGCTTTACGTTTCCCACACCCTCTGTAGTCTATAATCCCCCATGCAAGAAATGACATGGCGCACCCTGCTGCGCGACACCAAACCTTTTCGTAGACGGATCGCCTTGGGGCAGATGGTTGCCGTGCTCGCCGTCGCGATCTCCCTGCCGGTCCCGCTGCTCTTCCCGCTTCTCGTCGACCAGGTTCTGCTCGAAAAGCCGGCCCAGCTGACGGGCCTCATCGACACGCTGTTCGCCCCGGGTGAGCCGTGGGGCTACATCGTCGTCGTGCTGCTGACGACGCTGTTCCTGCGCATGCTCTTTGTCGTCGCCAACGTGTTCCAGTCCCGCCTCTTCACGATCATCTCCAAGCACCTTGTCTTTACGATCCGGCGCCGCATCCTGGAGCATCTGCGCCACGTCTCCGTCTCAGAGTACGAAGCCCTCGGCGGGGGCGGCGTCAGTGCGCGGCTCGTGACGGATATCGACACCGTCGACGCCTTCATCGGGGTAAGCATCGGGCGCTTTTTCGTCTCGGCGCTCTCCCTGCTCGGTGTGGCGCTGGTCCTGCTCTATATCAACTGGCAGCTCGCACTGATCATCCTCATGCTCAATCCCGCCGTCGTCGCGCTGACGACCTGGCTCGGCAAGAAGGTGCGTCGGCTCAAAAAGACGGAGAACCAGAAGATCGAGCGGTTCCAGAACCGCCTCTCCGAAACCCTGGACCTCTTCGTGCAGATCCGCACCTACAACCAGGAGCGGCGCTATATCGACAGCATGATCGAGGATGCGAAGGGGATCAAGAACGCCTCGACGCAGTTCGGGTGGAAGAGCGAGGCGGCGGGGCAGCTCTCTTCGCTGCTCTTTCTGAGCGGGTTCGAGTTTTTCCGTGCGGCGTCGATGCTGATGGTCCTCTTCTCGTCGCTCTCCATCGGGGAGATGTTCGCCGTGCTGGGCTACCTCTGGTTCATGGTCACCCCGCTGCAGGACATGCTGCAGATCATCTTCTCCTACCAGAACGCCACAGCGGCGCTGGAGCGTCTCAACGCGCTGCTGCGGCTGGAAAAGGAGCCCAAGTACCCCCACGAGCACAACCCCTTCGAAGGGAAGGCGACGAACAGCATCTCCGTGGAGCACCTCAGTTTCGGCTACGGCGAGAAAAAAGTGCTGAACGATATCACCATGACGGTCGAAGCGGGCAGGACCGTCGCACTCCTGGGGCACAGCGGCAGCGGCAAAACGACCCTGGCGCAGCTGGTCCTTGGGCTCTACGCCCCACAGGAGGGGAGCATCTGTATCGACGGCGTCCCGACCGAGCAGATCGGGCTCGACGTCATCCGCGACCATGTCGCCCTCGTGCTGCAGACGCCGAAGATGTTCAACGACACGCTGCGCCAGAACCTGACGCTTGGACGGGAGATGCCCGATGACAAGCTCTTTGACGCCCTGCATGTCGCCCAGCTCGACGACGTCGTGGCGAAGCTCACAGAAGGGCTCGAGACGATGATCGGCAAGGACGGCATAAGGCTCTCCGGCGGCGAACGCCAGCGCCTCGCCATTGCGCGGATGCTGCTGCACGACCCAAGCGTCGTCATCCTCGACGAATCGACCTCGGCCCTGGACGTGCAGACGGAGAGCCACCTCTTCACCTCCCTGCGCGACTACCTCAAGGGCAAAACGACCCTGATCATCGCCCACCGCCTCAGTACCGTCGAGCACGCGGATTATGTCTATTTCCTCGACCGCGGCCGCATCGTGGAGGCGGGGACGCCGGAGGAGCTGCTGCAGCGCGAGGGGTTCTACCAGCGCTTCGTGCAGAAACAGCTGGCGCACTGAGGTTTGGTGACCTAGGTTACTGACGGCGGTCACCCAATTTGTATATACTCTATTCCATCCAAGTTTTATACTCAAGGAGAATATGATGTGTGTCAATATGGGAACCGTCGATAAGATGATAAGGATCGTTCTGGGCATCGCCTTGATCGCCTACGGGCTTATGGCGCCGAACTACATCGTTGCCGTGATCGGGCTGGTGCCGCTGCTGACGGGCGTACTGGGTGTCTGCCCGCTTTATATCCCGCTGAAACTCAATACGGGCTGCAAGCGCGAAGAGAAGAAAGAAGAAGAGGAGTGATCAGCGCGCTTTATAGGCGCTGAACAAAAACACCGGGTAGTCCCTGTCTGGTTTCTCAATCGTCAGTGCGGTCGTGAAGGCTGCATCGACGAACCCGCATTTTGTTGCCATCTCCGTCAATTTGTCTCTGTCGAAACCGAAATGAAAGACCCCGTCGTTGCCGTGGGAGTGGAAGCTGCCGTCCTCTTTGTCGAGGTCCGCGACGGCGATGAAGCCGCCGGGATTGAGGTGGTCATAGAGGGTCTTGAGGAACCCTTCGGTGTCTTCGACGTGGTGCATCGCCATGGAGCTGATAATGCCGTCGAAGGTCTCGCTCAGCGGCATCTGCGTGATATCGCAGCAGGCGGTTTTGATCTGGTGTTCCGGGGTGCTTTTGCTCTTCAACACTTCGAGCATCTTTTCGGAGGTGTCGACGGCGGTGACAGCGTGGACATGGGGCGCGACACGGTAGGTCAGCAGTCCCGTCCCCGCGCCGAAGTCGAGCACGGACATAGTGTCGTTCAGGGCAATGGTATTGATGACGGCGTCGGCGGTATGCGCGGCGATCTGCTGGCGCAGGTCGCCCTTGTCCCAGTCGGCGGCAGCGGCGTCGAAGCGGGACATCTACAGGTCTTTCGCGTTGCGCAGTTCGGCGATCTCCGTCTCGACCATCTCGTTGATCATCAGCGTGTAGAGTTCGGCGACGAGGTTGGGGGAGAGGTCGAGGTCGAGGGCCTTGCGCCGCAGGCGCTGGATCACGGCGTCGATGCGGTCGGGGGCTTTGACCTCGTCGATGGTGTTCTTGAAGCGGGCAGCCTGCTTGATGTAGTTATTGCGCTTGGCGATGAGCTCGACGATCATATCGTCGAGCTTGTCGATCTCCTGACGGACTTCTGCGAGGGAGTTGCACTCTTTCATAAGGCGCTCCTGTAGGGATTATAGAGGTATTTTACCGCCCCTTATTTAAACCACCCTTTGACCTTCTCAAAGGCCGATTCGAAGACGCTTTCGTGGGGTTTCGATTCGATGCCGAAGCTCTCCTGGAGCTGTTCGAGCAGGTCCTTCTGCTCGTCGTTCAGTTTTTTCGGGTAGACGAGCTTGACCTGGGCGATCAGGCTGCCTTTGCCGTGGCCGTGGACGTCCTCGATCCCCTCGCTGCGGAAGCGGTACTGCTGCTTGTCGCGGGTCCCCTGGTCGAGTTCAAGCTCGATCTCGCCGGTCAGCGACGGGATGGTGATGGTCTCGCCGAGGATCGCCTGGGTGAAGAAGACGGGGACTTCGACGTAGACGTCGTTGCCGTGGCGCTGGAAGGTCTCGTCGTGCTCGACCTGGAAGGTGACGTAGAGGTCGCCGCGGTTGCCGCGCTTGCCGACGTTGCCCTTGCCGGAGACGCGCAGGCGGTTGTCGCTGTCGACGCCTGCGGGGACTTTGATGGTCACGGTCTCTTCGACCTCCTCGAAGCCCGCGCCGTGGCACTCGGAGCAGGGCTCGCCCGGCATCGTGCCCGCGCCGTGGCAGACCGGGCAGGTCTGGGAGAAGGTCATGAAGCCCTGGCGCATATAGACCTGGCCCTTGCCGCCGCACTGTTTACACGGCGCGAGCTTGCCGTCCTTGGCGCCGGTGCCGTCGCACATCGCGCACGCCTTTTTGTAGCTGAAGCTCACTTCCTTGTCGCAACCGAACACGGCCTCTTTGAAGCTGAGAACGATCTCCACGCCGAGGTCGAGGGGGTATTTGTCCATATCCGCAGGGTTCTGGCGCGAACGGCGCCCGCCGCCGAACATCTCTTCGAAGATCTCGCCCAGGTCCTCAAACCCGCCGAAACCGCCGCGTCCGCCGCCGGCGCCCATGCCCTCGAGTCCCTGTTTGCCGTAGCGGTCGTAGATGCCCCGTTTTTCGTCGTCGCTGAGGACCTGGTAGGCCTCGTTACAGAGCTTGAATTTGTGTTCCGCTTCCGGGTCGTCCGGGTTGGCGTCGGGATGGTACTTCTTTGCCATTTTGCGATAGGCTTTCTTGATCTCGGTCTTTTCAGCGCTCTGGCTGATCTCCAAAATTTCGTAATAGCTCATCTCTTCCATACAAATCCCCTGTTATACTGTTTTTTTTGATCGGCACAATGAAGTGCCCCGAAAAAATTTTCGGAATTATACCATCTTGAGTGAAGTGATATAAAGTTGTACATTTTTCATTCCCTTTTTACCCTTGTTTTTCTGACCTTTTTGACCGGCTGTGCCGAGAAAGCAACACACCTGAACCTGAACGGCGAGGCGGACAGCAGCGGCGTCTTCGTATCCTTTGACAAGTTGCCGCAGTGGAACGAACAAAGAGCAGCGGCAGGGCTGGCCGTTTTCAAAAAACAGTGCGGCTTGAACAAGGTGCCAGCATTGCAGACGCTCTGCGAAGAGGCGGAAAAGAGCAATGACCCCAAAGCCTTTTTTGAAGCGAACTTCCGCCCCTTTATGCTGTCGGAGCAGGGGGAGAGTGAGGGGCTGATGACGGGCTACTACGAACCGCTCCTGCACGGCTCTGCGAATCAGAGCGCCGCTTACCCCTTTCCTCTGTACGCACCGCCGAAGGACCTGCTGCGCGTCGAGCTGGCCTTGCTCTACCCGGAGCTTGCGCACCAATACCTGCGCGGCAGGCTGCAGGGCAACCGCGTGGTACCGTACCCCTCCCGGGCGCAGATCAACGCCGGGGACGTCGACGCGCAGCCGCTCTGTTATGTCAGCAGCGACATCGACCGCTTTTTCCTCCATGTCCAGGGCTCCGGGCGGGTACTGCTCGATGACAACACGACCCTCTACATCGGCCACACCGACCGCAACGGCCACCCCTACAGCTCCATCGGGAAGCTGATGGTCGAGGAGGGGCTCATTCCCAAAGCCGAGATCTCCCTGCAGACCATCCGCGCCTACCTTCGCAGCCACCCGGCAGAGAAGAAGCGCATTTTGGAGTCTAATCCCAGCTATATCTTCTTTGGCCTGCGCACCCAGGGGGCGACGGGCACGCTCGGCGCGGAGCTGACGCCGATGCACTCCGTCGCCGTCGACCGAACGCGCATCCCGCTGGGCTACCCCGTCTACGTCGACGCCGTCGAACCCCTCGGAGGAGAACCGCTGCAGCTCCTGGCCATGGCACAGGATACGGGCAGCGCCATCAAGGGGCAGGTGCGCGCCGACCTCTTCTGGGGCTACGGCGAGCACGCGGAGGCGGAAGCCGGGCGGATGAAATCGCCGCTCCGCCTCTGGCTCCTTGTGCCGAAAGCGGAGTAGGGAGAAGATGCTGACGTTTACGACCGAACCGATGACGGAGATTTTGTCTCTGCTCGAAACAAAGGTGGCGCAGCTCGGAGCTGGGGAGAATGTCGAGTTTTCCGTCCTCGACCCCGACCTGGGGGCGGGCAGCTACGCCGGAGCGATTATTACCGTTGAAGGTGTGGAGTACTTCTACCGCGGATACAAGGCTTGGACCGACCTTGCGGAGCTGCTGCTGTGCCGCATGATGACCCCCGAACGGCTCGAAAATGGTACCGTCCGCCTATGCTTTATGAAACTGGATACGGCTTCGTCTTTCCACCGCGAAGAGGTGGAGGAAAGGACGGAGAAGTACGGCGTGGCTTCCCCCTTTGCAGCCATCAACAAGAACGAGGAACCGGCCTTCCTCTGGGCCTATCGTCATTCACTGGAACGGGTCAAAATAGTACAGCGGAAGCGGGTGCTCAACCTCGGCATCAACAGCGGGGAGGAGTTCGAGCTGATCCGCCGGATGCTCAGCGACTCTTTTCGAGAGATAGAACTCGTCGGAATCGACCACTCATCGACGGCCATCGCCGAGGCGCAGGCAAAGTTCCCCGAGCCTAATGTGACTTTCCACGTTCATGACATCAACGACCTTGGCAGTCTCGACCTGGGACGTTTCGACCTCATTATGAGCATTGGAACACTGCAGAGCCCCGGCGTGGAGTTCAAGCCGCTTTTTATGTCGCTCATACAAAACTATCTCGCCCCCGGCGGCAGCGTCATCCTTGGCTTCCCCAACAGCCGCTGGACGGATGGGGAACTCATCTACGGTGCCAAAGCACCCAACTACGCCTTCTCGGAGCAGTCACTGCTTTACAAGGACGTTTATTTCTGCAAGAAGTATTTGCAACAGAAGAAGTTTCGGGTAACGCTGACCGGGAAACCCTATCTCTTTTTGAGCGCAACGCCGTACAGGTTATAGAACGTATTCCACAAAACTTATTTGTTAAATGAGAGTTGCTTCGCTTTTTTTGTTGCTTCATCGTATTCCCAAAATTCGACATCAACAGGGATAAGGTGCCTATATTTTTTTAGGTAGTACTCAGCTAGTGTTTCGTCCCGTTTTTCATTGTAATCGCGAAGGACAAACATGATTTTTCGATACCCATCAGGGGCGGCTAAAAAATAATACATAGCTTCATTCCAAATGGTTAGCTTCGCACTGGGAACATTGCCTCCACGAGTCCATTTATGGGATTTACACTCAACGAGAGTTCGTTCTTCTATACTTCCAAGGTCAAAAGCGTGTTCTTTTTTAGTTGTCCTAATGCCAATGGGAACTTTTACATTTTGGTATAACGGAATCCCTTTTTCTTCGAAAAATACTTGAGCCGCAATTTCGAAGTCTTTTCCAGCATGTGTATTAGATTTTGCTTCAATTCTTCGATATGGTTTCTTCAAAATTTTTCCTATATATTCAGTGTATAAAGTTGAGTACTCAAGTGCTGGCCATGACAAAATCTAGATGCCACTTAAGTCGCTCAAATGAGAAATTATCAAGAGCACGTTGACCAGTCAGCATTGAGGTATAGAATATAGGCACAGCTTTTCCATTAATAGGGAGGATATGACATCCCTTTTCATTGTCAATTTGTGTATCAAATTCTGTTTGGATGATTTGACTGGCCAGTGCATTCGCTACCACAATTACTCGTGGATTAATTTCTAAGAGAATACGATGAAAAATGTCGATTTGTTTTTTTGCAAACTCACTTAGCGTTTCACCTTTTCTATAGATAATCTTTTTTAGTTTTGCTTGATTTGTTTCTCGAATAAGGAATAAGTCTATGTGTTCATAGTCTTCATCGATTACATGAAACTTCTTGAAATAGGAGTATTTTTTTCTAGCTTCTTTTTCAATTTCTATGGATTCATTAATATCAAAATTACTATTTGGATGTTTATAAAAAGTTTCTGCATTCAACCTGGAAAAATCATTACTGTCTTTTAAATATGATTCAAAGCCTCGTGAACTAAAAGATGGATTGATACCAATGAAAAGAACACAATTCTTTTTTAACTCGTGATAATACAAAGGCTGTCGTCCAAGTGTTTCTGACAACGCTGCTTGATTCCATAGGTTATTTATTTCATTATTTAATTTGTTTATGAATGTCATTTCCAGATTCATATTTCTTTTTTATGTTTTCGTATATTCTGTGCTTGAGTGATTACCCCATTCTCCAAAAATGCAAAAGGCCGACAGTATTGAATAGCTTCAGGAACATATACAATCCAAGGGTTCAAAGGACCAGAAGGCCCTCTTGCACCCCAGACTATTCTATGCTCATGCTGCCAACTATAATCATCCTTTACTTTAGTGAATGCTGGGTGGAGATTAGCCTCAGGTGTTTGGTAATCTATTTGCTTCTCTGTATATGTTACATTCGAACATGCAAAGAAGGTTGCACTGTCTTTTATTGCTTTATTTATTGCTGATATAAATCCGATTTGGTTTATAATTTCATAGCATGCATCCAAATCATTTTCTTTATTCCATTTTCTAAATAATTGTTCATTGTAAATAGAGCTAGTACAGAAAATGAAACCATCTTGGCATCGTCTCGGAACAACAACACTCAAGTTACAAAGGGAGATTTTTCCTTCGCCCTCTACTCTGAAAATCTCTGATATTATAGGTTCGTATTTATCTTTACTGATACTTACAGTTCCATCTATTCCACGTATAAGATGATGTTCACCTTCAGCTTCATCACCTCGACTTACACCATGTTCTACGATATCTTTAAAATCATATATTGTGCCAAGTCGAAGAGACCCTGTCCTAAAGAAAGCCTCTAGAAATTCCCTTTCAATAAATTTGTAAAGTGGCAAGGATTTCCTTTATAAAGCAATTAATTAGTAAATATAGCAGTGTACTATAGAACTTATTTTCTAATATCAAGTTGCTGTATTTTTTGTGATTTAACATTGAAAATATGAGTGATAAATTTTATTTTGTCAAACTGTAGATGTAGAGGGAAGGAGGCTAATTAGTACTACCTGTGAGCTAAAGTGGTTTACGGTAGGTGGCGAAGAAGTGCGGCACGGGCGGTGTCTGGTCGTCGTCGTAGGCGACGAAGCTTTCCTCGTTTAGACCCGCACGGACGAAGCCGCCGATCTCGTCTTTGTCGAGGGGGAGGGGGATGGCGTCAGTTTGTTCTCCGGCCAGGCGGCTGCGGCAGGAGACGAGGATGGTGCCGCCAGGGGTGAGGAGCGAGACCATGGCGTCGCGGGCCATGATGCGGTACTTGCCCGGCAGTACCTGGATGGTGTTGCATTCGTAGACGACGTCGTAGTTTGCTCGCCATGCTTCAGGGTAGTCGAACAGGTCGGCGATGAGGTACTCCACTTTGCTGTCGGGATAGCGGTTCTTGCACAGTGCGATGGCACTGGGGGCGATGTCAAAGGCGGTGACGTCGTAGCCGTAGGCGGAGAGCTCCTCGGCATCGTCGCCGACGCCGCAGCCGACGGCAATGGCCTTTTTCTTCTCCCCTGGGGCGAGGGGGTGCGCCTTTAGCCAGTCGGTCAGGTAGGGGTTGGGGGCGAGGTCGGCCCAGAAGACGGCGGTGTGGTCGCCGTTGGCGCTGCTGTAGATGCTGTCGAACCACCCCAGCGGGTCGTCGCGCTCCTGGTAGGAGCGTACCATCTGCCTGTACGCTTCGGGGTCAAACTCTGCCATGACGCTGCTCCTTCTAGTGCCGTAATCTTTTATTCTAGGCCGGAACAGGTAAAGGTTTTCTATCGTCGCCGTTCCCGCAGGAATTGCTGAAAAATCTTTCAGGCGGCAGCGCCTCAGCGGGGCGGCTTTACGCTAAAATAGCGCTATGAAACACAGCCTTGAGAAGTTTACGCGCCTTGTCGATGCCCTGCAGGAGCTCCCGACCGTCGGGCAGAAGTCGGCGACCCGCCTGGCCTACCACATGCTGATGCACGACAGCTTCGGGGCGATGAAGATTGCCCACGCCATCGAGGATGCCGTCGGCAGCATCAAAAAGTGCCGCTCCTGCGGGGGGATGAGCGAAGACGAGCTCTGCGGCGTCTGCTCCGACGAGGGGCGCGACGTGTCGCTGCTGTGCATCGTCGAGAACGCGAAGGACATTCTCACCATCGAGGAGAACGGCCTTTTCAGTGGCCGCTACTACGTCCTCGACGCCCTCGACCGCCTCGACATCGACCACCTGCGCGCCACGGCGGGCAGCGGCGTCGAGGAGATCATCTTTGCGCTGACGCCCTCCATCGCCACTGACGCCGTCATCCTTTACATCGAGGACAAGCTGCAGGGGATGGATGTGCGGTTCACCCGGATCGCCCAGGGGGTCCCGACGGGCGTGAGCCTGGAGAACATCGACATGCTCTCCCTCGCGCGGGCCCTCGAAGACCGCGTCAAGGTCTAGACAAAATGACAGAGCGCGACCACGACCGGCTGGTGCGCAACCTGCTTCGGCTGCTGGGGCAGCCCGAATCCTCTCTTATCCAGACCCACATCTCCAGCGTCATCATCGCCAAAGACGTCGTTTACAAGCTCAAAAAACCAGTCGACTTCGGCTTCCTGGACTACTCCACCCTTGAGCGGCGCAAGCGTTTCTGCCAGGAGGAGGTGCGCATCAACGGCCGTTACGCCCCGCTGCTCTACCTGGGGGTCGTCGCCGTCACGGGCAGCATTGAGGTGCCGGAGCTGGACGGGGAGGGCGCAGCCATCGAATATGCCGTCAAGATGCGCCGCTTCGACGCCGGGGCGCAGCTCGACAACATCGCTTCTGCGAGCGGACTCACCGACGAAGAGTGCGACGCCGTCGCCGACACGGCCGCCGCCATGCACGACGGGGCACCCGTTGTCGACAGTGAGAGCGACTACGGTACGCCCGCGAGGGTCATTATGCCGATGCAGGAGAACTTTGACCTCATGGCCTCCCTGCACCGCGACGGCGACCTGGCCGCGGATGTTGCGGCGCTCGCGCAGTGGACGCAGGCGGAGCACACGCGCCTCACCCCGCTGCTGCAGCAGCGGCGCGATGAGGGCTTCGTGCGCGAAGTCCATGGCGATATGCACCTGCACAATATGGCGCTCTTCGAGGGCAGGCCGATGCTCTTCGACGCCATCGAGTTCAACCCCTACCTCAACCACATCGACGTCATCAGCGACCTCGCCTTTTTGCTGATGGATCTGGAGTACAGGGGACTAGCCCGACAGAGCCGCCGCATCCTGAACCGCTACCTTGAGCATACGGGCGACTATGCCGCCGTGGAGCTTCTGCCTTTTTACAAGACCTACCGGGCCATGGTGCGGGCGAAAGTGCTTGCCCTTCATGCCGCTCAGGACATTGCGGAGGAGGCGCGCGAAAGGGTCGTCGACGAAGTGCGCGCCTATATCGCACTGGCAAAAAGCTACGGGGAGAAGGGAGAACCCTTCCTGATGATCATGCACGGGGTCTCCGCTTCGGGCAAGAGTACCCTGGCCCTGGAAGCCGTCGAGGCCTTCGGGGCGCTGCGCCTTCGCTCGGACATTGAGCGGATGCGCCTCTTCCGCAGCGAAGGGGAAGAGGTTGACATCTACACGGCAGAGGCGACGGCGGCGACCTACGGCAGGCTTGAAGCGCTGGCCGAAACGCTGTTGGAAGCAGGCTGCAGCGCCGTCGCCGACGCGACCTTCCTCTCTGCGCAGCAGCGCGAGCCCTTCGCCGAACTGGCCAAGCGCCTCGGCGTTCCCTATGCCATTCTGGATATCGAGTGCAGTGGAGAGGAACTTCTGCGCCGCATTCGGCTGCGCGGCGAGAAGGGCGACGACGTTTCAGAGGCGGACGAAAAGGTCCTTGCCATGCAGCAGCGCAGAGTCAAGCCGCTCTCACAGTCGGAGCAGGAGTACCGATTTGTCCTGCAGTGCGACGCGCCGCTGCCGGTGAAGGCGCTGGCGGCGTTTATAGGGGCGCAGAAAAGCTAGGGCTTGGGAATGCGGTAAGTGACCTGCCACGTTTTGGTCTCGCCCGCTTTCAGCGTCGGCGAGAAACGGATGGTGTAGCCGTCGCGGCGTTCGTAGGAGAGCGTGCTTTTGATGGTGGCCTTGCCGTCCGAGGAGACGCCGGGGACGAGGACGTCGACGCGTTTTGAGGCGTCGGAGCGGTTGGAGAGGCGGTAGTCGACCTTCACGTTCCAGTAGGAGCCCTCGTCCTCGCGCGTCACCATTGTGCTTTTGGCGACGAGGTCGAAGTTCGTCCCCAGGCGCAGGGTGACCGTCTCGTCTTTGGGGGTGTTGTCCAGCGCGCTTTCGCCCAGGAGGATGGTCGTCCCGTCCGTTTCGGCGTAAGTGCGTACCGTGCCCGCGGGCAGCGGGATATCGAACCCCTCGAGGTCGACGAACTGGCTGACGGGGCGTTTCAGTTCCGCGCCGCTCTGCAGGGGCGCAGGCATGGTCACCTCGTAGCGCCGCTTGAGCGCGTGCGACGGCCGGTCGATAAATCTTATCTGCGTTTTTTCATTGTCGGCGAGGGTGACCTCGAAGGGGACGCTGTAGAGGTGGTACCCCTCGACCGCCTGCTCCGCCACCGGCGCCATTGCGGCTTCCATCATCACCTTGCCGACATAGCGGCGCGGTTCCGCGGCCCTGTTGATCTCCCCGGCGAGCAGGTACAGCTTCGTGTTCTCGAAACGTTTGCCCGAGCGGTTGTCGACGGTGATCCATCCCGTCAGGTCCCCTTCGTCGCCGTCCAGGGTGAGGGTGTAGTCGCTCTTCCACTGGATGCTCCCTATGAGGTAGTCCAGCGCCATATCGCCATGGATGCGTTTGGAGGCCTCGACGTTCCAGACGAGGGAGGGCTTCATGATGAGCGTGTCGGGGATGGCGTCGAAGATGAAATCCTCGTTTTTGATCCCGCTCTCGATGCCGCGGTCGGTCTGCACGACGGCAGGCGATGCCGCCAGAAGCGTTCCGCCGCCGATTTCCGGTTTCTCCTTGCCGCCTGTTTTGAACCGGACGCGCTTCCCGATATTTGCCTCGATGATCTTGGCGAGGGTGATCTTGTCGAAGCGGTACTGCTGCGAATAGAGCGTCACGCCCTCCGGCAGCCTTATACTGACGGCATCGGTCTGTACCGTCGTCGCCACGCCAGGGTAGACGACGCTCTGTTTCCCCTTTTCGACGCTGAGCTGCCGCTTCTCATGCACCAGCCCGATGCCTGCGTTGTAGATGACGAGGGAGGTCTCCGTCGCCGTCGGCGAGAGGGTGGCGGCAAAGAGGAGGGGGGAGGCGAGCAGCGACAGAAGAAGCGGACGGATCGGGTGCATGGCGGCTCCTTGAAAAAGCGGAAGATTTTCTGCTGTCAGTGTAGCAGTTTTTTGTAACGCATTGTTGCAGGGCATGGAGCCGTACGCAAAATCGAGACGATTACGCGCTATTTGGTCCTAAAACGATATAAGAAGTGAGATCGTTTAGTGCGGCTTTAGTGATCCTTCTTTAAGATGCAGGTGAATAATGATTCATTACAGCCGGCACCGGCCGGTTTGGAGGGATGGATGTACCGACTTCTTCTCATGGCGATGACGGCGGCAACGCTTTCGGCCCACGACTACTGGATCGACGCTTCGGGCGCACTGCAGCGCGGTCACCTCGCCGCGGACGCGGGGGAGCATGCCCATAAGGACGAGGCGCCGCAGCGGTTTCCTTCCGAGCGCTACTGCCGCCGTAACGGCACGACCGACGAGGTGCAGGGGCCGTTCGGCGTTTCGGAACGTCTCGGCACGGCGTGCGACAGCGTGATGGTCGTGTTGCACCTGGGCAATTACGCCAAAACCCCCTACGGCATCGTCACGGCGGCGGAGGCAAACCCTACCATGGTGATCCGGAGCTGGGAGAGTATCGAAAGCGTCAAGCGCTTGAACCGGCCTGCGGACTTTACGCCGCTGGGAAAAGGGTTTGAACTGAGTTTCAGCCGGGACCCCTCAAACCTGGAAGCGGGGGACAAGATGCGGATTCTCGCAACCTTCGACGGGGCGCCGAAAGCCGGGGCGGTCGTCGCCTATGAGGGCCGGGTCGTCGGCATGACGGACGAGGCGGGACATATCAATGTCCGTATCCGCCACGCGGGGCTGCAGCTCATCCGCGCCACCCTGAGAGAACCGCTCCGGGGTGCCCCGGTCGCCGAGCGTCTCTACAACGCCACGCTGAACCTGGAGGTGAAGTGATGCGACTGCTTTTTGGCCTGATGATGCTGACGCCGCTGCTCTTCGCCCATGACCTCGTGCACCGGGTGTCGCATGCGGAATGCATCGCCGTCTCCTTCTCCTATGCCGATCAGAGCGATTTTTCCTACCAGTCCTATGAGCTCTACGCCCCCGGCGAGACCATTCCCTACCAGGTCGGACGGACGGATAAAATGTCGTCGCTCTGTTTCCTGCCGACGAAACAGGGGGTGTGGACACTGAAGGCCTTCGGCGAGGACGGCCACGGCGCGACGGTGGAGATCACCGTCGACGATCAACTGGCCCTGGGCGGGTATGACCGGCCGCTGTTCGAGAAGTTCCAGAAGGTCTTTGTCGGGCTGGCGCTGATCTTCGCGCTGTTCGGCGGGCTGTATTTTTATAAAAAAAGGAGAGGGGAATGAAAAAAGTATTGGGAATGGCGGCATTGGCCTGTGCCGCGGCATGGGGACACCACGGGGTACCTTCGATCAGCCTGACGGGCGTCGACGGTCCGGGGGCGCCGCTGGAAACGACCAGTTCAACGACGCTTCCGGAGGGATCGTTCCTGGGATACCTGAAGCTCGACCACGCGAAGTACAAAACCTACACGAGTGCCAAAGACGGCGAGATGGAGCGGACGGACTACTGGCTCTACGGCCTGGGCTACGGGGCGACCCCCTACCTGAGTGCGTATGTGTTCATGCCCTACTATACGAAGGCGCTGGACGACGCGACAATGGTGTCGGGCTTCCATGACGTCAACCTCCAGCTCGTGCTCGGGCTGGTCTATGACGAGGGGTTCAAACTGGCACGCAAAAACGAGAGCCTGGATGACATGGAGGATTGGCACTTTACGCTCTTCGTGAACGGCACCCTGCCCACGGGGGACTCCGAACGCAAGGACGGCAGCGGCGCGCTCATCGACCCGGGGATGCAGACGGGGTTCGGCGAACCCTCATTGATGGTCGGGGCCAGCATGACCAAGTGGTTCGGGAACGCCTTTACGTTCGTGGGCGACTGTTCGTACAATACCTTCTTTGAGCATACCTACGACGACGGCACCCGTCTGCGGTTCGGGGATGAGATCCGTGTCAACGGCGCACTCACTGCAAGGGTCTACGAGTTGCCAAAATCGCGGCTGCGGCTGGATGCTTCCCTCGAGGCAAACTACCTCTACCTCGGCCGTGACGAAGAGGACGGTGTCGGCGCCGAAGCGACGGGCGGTTCGATCCTCTATACGACGCCTGGCATGCGTCTGACCTACAAGACTGTTTCGGCCGCAATGGGCGTGAAACTGCCGACGGTGACGGACCTGAACGAAGCGGATCTCCAGCAGGGTTCCGAAGGCAAAGAGCGCTACCGCATTATCTTTACCTTCTCGACCCTCTTTTAAAGGCTAAGAGATGCATATCCCCGACGGTTTTCTCTCCCCGATCACCTACCTCCCGGCCACGGCCGTGGCGGCGGGACTCATTTTCCTGGCGCTGAAGCGTGCCGAGCTCGATGCCGACAAGATCGCCGGGGTCGCGGCGGTGAGCGCGTTCAGTTTCGTCGCGATGCTCTTCGCGGTCCCCATGCCCGGCGGCACCTCGGTCCACCTGGGCGGGGTGGGGCTGATGGCGGTACTGTTCGGCCCGTGGACGGCCTTCGGGGCGCTCTCCCTGGTACTGCTGGTGCAGGCGCTGCTCTTCGGGGAAGGCGGGATCACCGCGTACGGGGTGCACGTCATCGCGATCGCCTTTGCCGGGTCCGTCTCCGCCTATACCGTCTACCGCTTCGTGAAACGTTTTTCGGAGAGCGCGGCCCTTTTCGCGGCGGGCTGGTTCGGACTGGTCATCCCGGCGGTGATCGTCGCGTTCGTACTGGGCATCCAGCCGCTGATCGCCCACGACGCCGGGGGCAAGCCGCTCTTTTTCCCCTTCGGGCTGGAGGTGACGCTGCCGAGCATCATGATCCCGCATCTCATCGCGGGATTCGCCGAGGGGGCCGTGACGCTCATGATGGTACGTTTCCTGCAGCGCTATTTCAAAGGGGTGTTCGATGCGGTTTGAACGTCTGTGGCTCTTCGCCTATCTCGCCGGGATCGTGGCGCTGGGCTATATCCATGACATAAGGGTGATCGGCGCGCTGTTGCTGCTGCTCGTCGCGCTGGGCGGTCGCCGGCGCTGGCTGCTGCTGCGCCGTGCGGTCGCGGCGCTGCTGCTCTTTAACGTGACCGTGACGCTGGCCTACTTCCTGGCCCACCGCTTCTTCGGCTTTCCCGAAGCGGCCCTGCTGCTGATCAACCTGCGCGCCCTGGCGATGACGCTGATGACCTTCACCCTGGTGTCGCGCATCAATATGGCCCGGGCACTTGCATTTTCGCGGACGCTCTCGCTGCTCTATACCCTCTGTGTCTCGCAGATCATCGCTTTTATACGCTCCTACGCTGCATTTTCGGAGGGGCTGCGGAGCCGCAACGCCGGCCGTCAGCGCGGCACAAGGCTGCATGCGCTGCTGGCGCAGCTCTACTATTTTATGTACAAAACACTTTCGCTGTCGCAGGAGAATGCGATGGGGATGCGATCACGGGGGGTGATGGATGATTGAGTGCCGCAACGTCAGTTTCGACGCGACCGATTTCGAAGGGGAGAAACATCCGCTGCTGCGCGATATCTCCTTTACTATAGAAGAAGGGGAGAAGCTCGTGCTCTTCGGGATCAACGGCTCGGGCAAGTCGACCCTGCTCAAACTCCTCAATGGGCTGGAACAGCCCAAAAGCGGCGAGATCCTCTACGGCGGGGAAGCGATGGACAAACGCTACCTCAAAGCGAACAAGGGAACGTTCAGGCGCGAGAACGTGCTGCAGATGCAGGACCCCAACAGCATGCTTTTCAATACGAGCGTCTACGAGGAGATCGCCTTCGGGCCGCGGACCTTCGGATTTGACGACGTCGATGAGAGGGTAAAGCACTTCGCGGAGCTGTTCGGGGTGACGAAGCTGCTCGAACGCGCCCCCTACAGGCTCAGCGGCGGCGAGAAACAGCGGGTGCTGCTGGCCTCGCTGCTGGCCGTCGAGCCGAAGTTCCTGATGATGGACGAACCGACGGCGCACCTGGACCCGCCGACGACGGGGTGGCTGGTGGAGCTGCTGCAGGAGATGAATATCACGACGCTGCTCTGTACGCACAACCTCAGCCTCGGCCGCGAGCTTGGGACACGCGCGCTCGTGCTCGGTCCCGACCACACCCTGCACTACGACGGCCCGGTCGATGCGCTGTTTGACGACCTGCGTATCCTGGACGAGGCCAGACTGCTGCACCGCCACCGCCATACCCACGGCGGCAGCGAACACACCCACGCCCACCTGCACGACTGGGCGTAAGGCTTCTACCTTCGCGCGAATACCGTTTTATTTATTCAGTAGCAGATGGGCGTCGTAGGCGAGGCGCAACACGCCCACGGCGTAGTTGCTGGAGTTGTTGTAGCGCATGATCTTCTTGACGTAGACCGAGAGGTGATCCAGTTCCGGTTTGCCGCAGGCAAAGCAGTTGTAGGTGCGGCCGTTGCGCCCCTTGTCGAAGGCGAAGGAGGCGTTGTCGGTCGCGAAGTCGTAGTCGTACCACGCCTCTTCAACCTCGGGCATCACCGGGAACTTCTTCCAGTCGATCAGCGCCGTAAAAGAGGCATTGTCATGCAGGTAGCGCGCGGTCGAGAGAATGGCGTCCTCCATCTTCTGCAGGTCGCCCGCTCCTTCGCCGTAGCTCTCGACGAGGTAGAAGTTCTGCGGCATGAACTGGGAGATGCCGACCGCCCCGGCATAGGAACTTTTGAAACGGCAGTCGCTTGGGGTAATGGCGTTGGCGTAGCAGAAGTCCATCAGGGAGACGATGTTGCGCTCGGCCATGGCAAGGAGCCCCCTGTTGCGTTCGCTGTCGGCGGGAAGCTCCCGTACGAGCGTGTTGAAGACGGTGAAGGCGTCGTGGGTACATCCCACACGTCCCAGACGTGTCTCCTTGGCGAGAATGGCCGCGATGACCTCGCGGTTGACGCCGAAGCGCCGTTCCGCCTCGTCATAGGCGCCGCGGTACTGCCGAAGGTTTTCGACCATGGCCGGTACGAAGGTGACGAGGGCGTTGTTGGCACGCTTCTCGTTGGCATGGTGGACCGTGATCATCTTCGGGCTGAAGAGGCGCAGGCTCTGGGCGTCGCGCAGGGTGCTCTGGGCATCGAGCAGGTAGCGGTTGGCGTAGTCGACGCTGACGCCGGCTTTGACCGCCTTGTTGCAGATGGATTCGTAGGCGTCGATTTTGAAGCTGCAGTCGCTGTAGGCGAAGAGGGCAGTGCTGAGCAGCGGCAGAAGCAGGGCCGCGGCTGCGCGGTTAAAAGGTAAAACTTTCACGCATCACCTCTTCGATGGTATCGGCTTCGTAGCGCTCCCGGGTGAAGAAACGGTTGGCCAGGACCCCCTGGCCCAGCAGCATCTCGGCGCCGTCGATGGCTTTGAGGCCGTTCTCGGCACAGAGCGCGAGAAAAGGCGTCACCTTGCCGTAGATGGCATCGGCCCCGTAGCGGCTCTGCCGCAGCAGCGGGAGCAGCAGGGCTTCGGGGGCAGGGAGGCTGTCGTCTTCGAGCCCGGCCGAAGTCGTATTGACGACGAGGTCGTAAGCTTTCGGTTCAAAAGCGTCCCACGTCATCGTTGTGAAACCGTCGGCGGCGAAGGGGGCGAGACGGCCGGCGGAGCGGTTGAGGACGTGGACGCTCTTGCCATCCTGCTTCAGCCTCGTTGCCAGCGCCCGTGCCGTGCCGCCCGCGCCGAGGATCAGGACGTCGTTGACATTGTCAAAGTTGCGGATGGCGAAGAGAAAACCGTCGGCATCGGTGTTATAGCCGATCAGTTTACCGTTTTCGTTGACGATCGTATTGACGACGCCGACCTCTTTGGCGAAGCCGCGGATCTCGTCGCAGGCGTTGTAGGCGGCCTCTTTGTGCGGCACGGTGATGTTCGCGCCCTGCAGCCCCAGGTCGAAAAAGGTTTTGCGAAGTTTGGTGCCGTCGGTCAGATGCACCCGCGTGTAGCAGCCGGGATACCCCAGGCGTTTGAAGACGTGGTTGTGCATCAGCGGCGAGCGGGAGTGGTGGACGGGATCGCCGAAGATGGCGAAGAGGGCGGGGGTCAAAACTTCAGGTCCTCCAGGGAGCTCATCAGCGCGCCCAGTTTATTCTGGACTTCGAGGTACTCCAGTTCGGGCTGGGAGTCCGCGACGATGCCCGCGCCCGCCTGCAGGATCACCTCACCCGGTTTGACGAGGGAGGTCCGGATCGTGATGGCGCTGTCCATATTGCCGTCAAAGCCGAAGTAGCCGATGGCCCCGCTGTAGAAGCCGCGCTTGAGCCCTTCGAATTCGGCAATAAGCTCCATGGCGCGGATCTTCGGCGCCCCGGTCATCGTGCCGGCGGTGAAGGTCGCCATAAAGAGGTCGAACATGTCTTTGTCCTCGCGTAGTTCCGCGGTGACGTCGCTGACGATGTGCATGACGTGGGAGTAGCGCTCGATGTGCATCATGTCCTCGACCTTGACCGTGCCCGTCTTGGCGACGCGGCCGATGTCGTTGCGGCCCAGGTCGATGAGCATGAGGTGCTCGGAGAGCTCTTTGGGGTCTGCCAGCAGCTCCTCTTCGAGTTCACGGTCGCGCTCTTTGGTGTCGCCGCGCTTGCGGGTGCCCGCGATGGGGCGCAGCAGCAGTTCGTTCTCCTGCAGGCGCACCATGACCTCCGGGGAGCTGCCGACGATGGCGAAATCCTCGTACTCCATCAGGAACATGTAGGGCGAAGGGTTCTTCGTGCGGAGAATGCGGTAGAAGCTGAACGGGTCGACATTCGCTTTGCGGGTGTAGCGGTTCGTCATCAGGATCTGGAAGACGTCGCCGCTCTTGATCATCTCTTTGGAGTCCGCCACCATCTCGAAGAAGCGCTCCTTCGTAAAGGCGAAACTGCCCCCTTCGTCGTTATGCATCGGCACGAGCGGCGTGTAGTCGTATTCGCCCTTGATCTCGGCTTCGAGGGTGCCGAAGCGCTCCGCCATCGCGTCCAGGGTCGTCAGCAGGGTGACCTTGTGGTTCTGGTGGGAGTAGACGACGACGAGCTTGGGCAGGATCAGGTCGAGGTCGGGCACCTGCATCGGGTCGTCGAGTTTCTCCATGTAGCTCTTCAGTACCGGCTCGAACACCTTGACCATGTCGTAGCCGATGTAGCCGATAAAGCCGTCGGCATAGCCGATATCGAGGCTTTTGCAGACCGCCTTGTACGGGGCGGTGTCTATAGCGGCGTAGTAGGATTTGAGAAAATCAAAAGGGGAGACCGCCGACACGTCGGTTTCACCCGCACCGTTCGTATAGCGCGTTTCGCCCTCGCGGTACTGCAGGCGTTCCCGCGCGCCGATCAGGATGATACTGTTCTTGCCGCCGCTGCTGCCGGCACTCTCGAACAGGAAGGTGATCTCGTCCGCAAAGGCATTTTTGAGTTTCTGGTAGAGCGCGATCGGCGCGAACTGATCGAGCATAAACTGGGTATGGTGGAACATAACTCTCGCTTCTTACGGTTTGATGGTGTAGATGAAGGCGCCGGATTCGATCTTGCGGCGGACATCCTGCAGGCGCGCTTTGGCGTCGCTGCGGCTTTTGAACGGTCCGACGAGGACCTTGTTGATCGTCGCGCCGTTGATGACGACGCGGTGGAAGGTGTACTCGTAGCCGCTGCGCTTGATGTTGTCCAGGAAGGTGCGGTTGGGCTTGTAGCGGCTGAACGAGCCGACCTGGATATAGACATCACCCGGTGCCGGATGGCCCGCGACTGCCGGTGCAGGCGTCGGGACCGGTGCGGGTTTCGGTTTTACGACCGGTGCAGGTACCGGTTTCGGCTCCGGTACTACTTCGGGTTCCGTCTCGTCGATGACGATGATGTCGCTCTGCTCGATCGGGACCGGCTGGGCCATCTCGGGGACTGCGGGCGCTTCGGCTGCCGGCTCCGCTTCCGGTTCGGGGGCAGGGGTCGTCGCATTGACGGATTCCGCCGGGGTGACCGGTGAGGGGATCGGTTTGGCAACGACTTCCGGGTGGGCGACCTGTACCGGTGCGGAACCGCTCATGCGTCCCATGATAATGACGATGACGATGGCGACGATCACCAGCGTACCGACTCCGATAAGCATCTTTTTCCGGGTGCCGTCCCGTGAATTCCGGTTGAGGATGATATCGTTGAGTTCGTTGTGGTGTTCGTCAGGCATACTGGGCTCCTTTGTTGCCCCCCGCTGTAAACAGGGCATAGGGAAGATTAATGATGTTGTAGGCATCGGGCAGCGCGTCGGTGGGGAAGACCCGCCACTGCCGGTTCATTTTCTCTTCCAGTTTTTGGGAAATGATTTTACCCATTTCGACGGCGTGTTGTAAAGCGGCGTCGCATGGCACGTAGAGATGCAGGTGGTTCGGGCTTGCCGAGTGGAAGGTGACAAGGTCTTCATACCCCAGTGCCGAGAGGATCTTGCCCGCATGGTGGTAGAAGTGCTTTGGCGCATCGCCGTTGTAGTCGATCACGATAAAAGGGACGTTACCGTCAGCGTCGACAAGGGGGTGGGCCAGGGTAAGCTGCCGGGCGCGGTGCGCGTTGATCAGGGTATCGCTCAGCGGCGCATCGACACGCTTGTATTTCGAAAAGAAGGTGCGGTTCCCGAACGGGATCTGTTCGGCGACTTCCGGCATCTTCTGCCAGTAGTACGACCGGACGATCCGTTCGAAAAAACGGGCCTCTCTGTCCATCAATACGTCGGCTGGGAGTAGATGACGAACTGCTGGGCGAGCGCTTTGAGTTCTGATTTGATTTCGGCCTGCTTGGCTTCGTTCTCGATATCGTCGAGGACGTCGCAGATGCGGTTGGCGATGATCTCGAACTGCTCCTCTTTCATCCCGCGGGACGTCAGTGCCGGGGAACCGATGCGGATACCGGAGGTGACAAAGGGCGAACGGAATTCGCCCGGAACGGTGTTCTTGTTGACGGTGATGCCCGCACGGCCCAGCGCCGCATCGGCATCTTTACCGCTGAAGTCGCGGTCGAGGAAGGAGACGAGCACCAGGTGGTTGTCCGTACCGTCGCTGACGACCTTGTAGCCGCGTTTCATGATGACGTCGGCGAGGACGCTCGCGTTGGACTTGACCTGCTTCGCGTACGCTTTCCACTCCTCGGAGAGGTTGTATTTGAAGCCAACGGCCTTGGCGGCGATGACGTGGACCAGCGGCCCGCCCTGCAGACCCGGGAAGATCGCAGAGTTGATTTTCTTCGCGATATCCTCGTCGTTGGTCATGATGAGACCGCCGCGCGGGCCGGCAAGGGTCTTGTGCGTCGTTGTGGTGACGACGTCTGCGTACGGGAACGGGCTCGGGTGCTCACCTGCGGCAACGAGGCCGGCGATGTGGGCGATGTCCGCAAAGAGGATCGCACCGACTTCGTCCGCGATCTCGCGGAATTTCTTGAAGTCGATCTCTCTGGCATAGGCGGAAGCGCCGCAGACGATGATCTTCGGCTGGACGATGCGGGCGATGTCCATGACACGCTCGTAGTTGATGCGGCCGTCGAGCTCGACACCGTAGGTGAAGCTCTGGTAGTTCTTGCCCGAGAAGCTGGGCTTCGCACCGTGGGTCAGGTGACCGCCGTGGCTCAGGTCCATCCCGAGGATCTTGTCGCCCGCCTGGATCAGCGCGGCGTAGACGGCGCCGTTCGCCTGGGAGCCGGCGTGCGGCTGGACGTTGGCGAATTTACAGCCGAAGAGCTCGCAGGCGCGGTCGATGGCGAGCTGCTCGACGGCATCGGCAAATTCACATCCGCCGTAGTAACGTTTCTGCGGGTAGCCTTCGGCGTATTTGTTCGTGAATACGGAACCCATCGCCTCCATGACGGCGGGCAGGGTAAAGTTCTCGGAAGCGATCATCTCAAGGTGGTCGGTCTGGCGCTCCAGCTCTTTTTCACACAGGGCATAAACTTCGTTGTCAAACTCTTGCAGAAAGCTCATTTTTTTCCTCTTTTGTTTTAAATTAAATACGGCATCGGAACAAAGTCCCGCTGCCTACGTTAACACTGGGTTCACCTCGGCGGCGAGCCCGCGTGCAGATAAACCGCACTTACTCTTACTCTTACTCTTCCTCGTCTCCGTCTTCGGATGGATTCGTTTCATGTTTCAGCGGCTTCATCGCCGGGAACAGGAGCACGTCGCGGATGGAGTGCTCGTTGGTCAGCAGCATGACGAGACGGTCGATGCCGATCCCCTGGCCGGCGGTCGGGGCCATCCCGTAGCTGAGCGCGCGGACGAAGTCCTCGTCCATCTCGTGCGCCTCTTCGTCACCGCCGGCTTTGGCTTCGAGCTGCCCCTCGAAACGGCCGAGCTGGTCGATGGGGTCGTTGAGCTCGCTGAAGGCGTTGGCGATCTCGCGCCCGGCGATAAAGAGCTCGAAGCGGTCGGTGAGCGCCGGGTTGGCGTCGTTGCGGCGTGCCAGCGGGGAGATCTCGACCGGGTACATCGTGATAAAGGTCGGGTTGATGAGCTTGTCCTCGACGAAGGCGTCGAACATTTCGCCCTGGAGCTGGCCGACATTGAGAGTGTCGCTGACGTCAAATCCGTTTTCACGCAGGTAGACGAGCATCTTCGCTTTGTCGTGTACAATGATCTCCGGCACGCCGCCGATCGCGCTGAGCGACTCGATGAGCGGGATCTCCGTGAATTTGGAGAAGTCGACTTCCATCTCGCCGTAGGGCAGCAGCGTCGGGAGCTTCAGGTGGTCGAAGAGGTACTCGAAGTACTCCTTGGTGAGCGCAATGAGGTCCTTGTAGGTCTTGAAGGCCCAGTAGAACTCGATGGAGGTGAACTCCGGGTTGTGCGTCGCGTCCATCCCCTCGTTTCTGAAGTTGCGGTTGATCTCGAAGACGGCTTCGAAGCCACCGACGATGAGGCGCTTGAGGTAGAGTTCCGGGGCGATGCGCAGGTAGCGGTCGACGCCCAGGGCGTTATGGTGCGTCACGAACGGCTTGGCGTTGGCGCCCCCCGCGATGGGGTGCATCATCGGCGTTTCGACCTCGAGGAAGCCTTTGTCCTCGAAGAAGCGGCGCGTGAGCGAAATGATCTGGCTGCGGATCTTGAAGGTCTTGCGCACTTCGCTGTTCATGATCAGGTCGAGGTAGCGCTGGCGGTAGCGCATCTCTTTGTCGGTGAGGCCGTGGAACTTCTCCGGCAGCGGCGCGATCGCCTTGGTCAGGAGCTTGAAGCCGTCGACGTGCAGGGAGAGCTCGCCCTGGTTGGTGACGAAGGGGAAGCCTTCGACCTCGATGATGTCACCGACCTCGATCTGTTTTTTGAAGACGTTGTTGTAAAAGCCCTCCGGCAGGTTGTCGCGGGTGACGTAGACCTGCAGCATGGCGCTTTCGTCTTCGATCTTCAGGAAGCTCGCCTTCCCCATGACGCGGAAGAACTTGATGCGCCCCGCGACGCAGTAGCGGCGGTTCTCGTCGCGTTTCGTCTCGGTATGCGCCAGGTCGGAGTTGACGTTCAGGAATTTGTCGATGGTCGTATTGCGTGCCGAGTCGTTGGCGTAGGGGTTGATCCCCTCGGCCTTGAGCGCATCGGCTTTTTCGATACGTTGCTGGATGTATTTGTTGTCAAAAAAAGACAATAGCGATCTCCTCTTTTAGGTGTGTGATTTTTTCTGGCATTCGGCGCAGACCCCGTAGATCTGCATCGAGTGGTCTTTCATCTGGAAGCCGAGTTTTTCGGCGATGGCGTGCTGGCGTTTTTCGATCTCTTCGTCGACGAACTCGGTGATGGAGCCGCATTCGGTACAGATCATATGGTCGTGGTGCTCTTTGGCACCCAGCTCGTACTTCTTGCCCTGGGCGCCGAAGGAGAGCGAGGTGACGATCTCTTCATTCTCCAGCAGCCCCAGCGTGCGGTAGATTGTCGCGATCCCCGTTTTGAGGTCCGGGTAGTTCTCCTGGATCTTCTTGTGAAGCGCTTCGGGGGTCAGGTGCTCGTCGGAGTTATAAAGCGTCTCCAGGATCACCTCGCGCTGGATCGTGAACTTCAGCCCGTTCTTTTTCAGCAGTTTTTTGAAATCTTCGAGGAGCTGTTCGTATTCGATGGTTTTGGCGTTGAAGTCATTCGAATGGCTCATTGCGTCTGCTCCTTCAGCTGTGATTTGACCGTCTCGATGATCTCGCCGGCACGTTCGATCGAGATGGCGGAGTCGTTCGTTTCGGGCTTGGGTGCGCTCTCCTTGGGCTGCAGCGATTCGGTGTCGAGGTGCATGATGTAGCTGCCGGTCTCGACGAGAATAGGGAAAAGGATGCTTCCCTCAAGCGGTTCGCGGATGTTTTCGCGGATGGTGACGACGTTGTTGAGGGCATAGGCGATGACGGCGGCGATGAAGAAGAACTTCCCGCTGCCGAACACGAACCCGGCAAGACGGTCAAGCGCGCCCAGGCCGCTGGCGGCACCGAGGCGTTTGAAGAGATGGCCGATTCCGACCATGGCGAGCCAGAAGAGCGCCAAGGTGAGGAGGAAGCCCGAAAAAGAGATGAGAGAGGGGCTCTCGAAATGGAAAATATTGTCGTTGAGGAAGGCTCCGACCTCGCCGCTGACGCGCGATGCGACGAAGATACCGCCGATGATCCCGATCAACCCGAAAAGCTCTTTGAAAAAGCCGTTGAGGATGCCTTTGAGGCCAAGCAGCAGGATGATGACGGAGATGACAAGGTCGAAGTAGTTGAAATCCATTCAGAACGCCCGTTTTGAAATTGAGAAGAATTATAGACAACTCTCACTAAAAAAAGCTTGACAGCGTGCCAGCAGCGCGTTATTAACCCCCTGTTAAAGCTTCGTGCTGTATCATTGCCGCTCAAAATTGATTATAAGGTATTGAGAGCCATGAGTAACTGGTCACCATCGAGCTGGAGAAGTTTTCCGATCAAGCAGCAACCGACCTACCCCGATCAGGACCACCTGAAACGGGTCGAAGCAGAGCTGCGGCGTTATCCGCCGCTGGTGTTTGCGGGCGAAGCACGGAACCTCAAAACGCAGCTGGCCCAGGTCTCTGAAGGGAAGGCGTTCCTGCTCCAGGGCGGCGACTGCGCCGAGAGTTTCTCCGAGTTCCATGCCGACAACATCCGCGATACGTTCAAAGTGATGCTGCAGATGGCCGTCGTCATGAGCTTCGCCAGCGGCCTGCCGGTCGTCAAAGTCGGGCGCATGGGCGGACAGTTCGCCAAGCCGCGCTCCTCTGACATGGAAACTATCGGTGACGTGACGCTGCCGAGCTACCGCGGCGATATCATCAACAGCATCGAATTTACCGAGGACGCACGTATCCCGGATCCGGAACGCATGATCCACGCCTACCACCAGGCGGCACCGACGCTGAACCTGCTGCGCGCCTTCGCGTCTGGGGGTATGGCGGATCTGCACCAGGTCCACAAGTGGAACCTCGATTTCGTCAAGCAGACGGAGATGTCGGAGAAGTACGAAGCCTTCGCCGCACAGATCGAGCAGTCCCTGCGCTTTATGGAAGCCTGCGGCGTGACGTCGCAGAGCTACCGCACCCTGCGTGAAACGGATTACTTCACCTCGCACGAAGCGCTACTGCTCAACTACGAAGAGGCCTTCACCCGCCAGGACTCCCTGACGGGCGACTGGTACGACGTCTCCTCGCACATGCTCTGGATCGGCGACCGTACCCGCCAGGTCGACGGCGCGCACGTCGAGTTCCTGCGCGGCGTCAAAAACCCGCTGGCCTTCAAAGCCGGTCCGTCCATGACGACCGAAGACCTGCTCAAGCTCTGCGATACCCTGAACCCGGAGAACGAAGCGGGACGCATCAACGTCATCGTACGCATGGGTGCGGGCAAGGTCGGCGACCACCTGCCGGAACTGATCCGCGCCGTCGAACGCGAAGGCAAACAAGTACTCTGGAGCTGCGACCCGATGCACGGCAACATCATCAAGTCCGGCAACGGTTACAAGACCCGCCGCGTCGATGATATCCTCACCGAGATGAAAGAGTTCTTCCAGGTCCACAAGTCCGAGGGGACCTACGGCGGCGGCGTTCACCTGGAGATGACGGGCAAGAACGTCACCGAGTGCCTCGGCGGTGCCTTCCATATTACGGAAGAGGACCTCAACAGCCGCTACCACACCCACTGCGATCCGCGCCTCAATGCGGACCAGTCCCTCGAACTGGCGTTCCTCATCGCCGATACCCTCAAAGCAGCCCGTAGCTAATTTTTAATTACGGCATCCGGGCCTCGGCCTCCTTCGGCAGTGCTCCGGCACAATGCCTCCGGTTCCGAAGCTACAGATGCAAAGCAGTTTGCATCCGCTGACGCTTCTCACCTTAACACTGGGTTTTGTCCTCACTTTGTTGCGGAATTCCGCAAGCTTCATCCTCGGCAGGA
Organism: Sulfurimonas sp. HSL-1656; assembly: GCF_039645585.1. Taxonomy (NCBI): domain Bacteria; kingdom Pseudomonadati; phylum Campylobacterota; class Epsilonproteobacteria; order Campylobacterales; family Sulfurimonadaceae; genus Thiomicrolovo; species Thiomicrolovo subterrani. The sequence continues at coordinate 1,369,486 of NZ_CP147915.1, read as the reverse complement.
AGCCCATACTCCGAGAGCACTTCTTTCAGGGCGCACCCCAAGGGTACTTATTGCAGGGCGCGTGCAGGCGACCGAAGGAAGTACCTTTAGGTATAAACCGCACTTAAGCATTACACAAATCCACACTGCGGCAATTTTCAGATTCTAGACAATTCCAAGAAAGTATTACGTGATTTTTCCCCGAACGGGGAAGGGCGGAGCAGTGCGCTTAGAGCGCGGCGGCGTCGAGCGCCTTGATAAGTTCGTCGGGACGGTTGGACCACTGGATGGCGTCCTGCTTGGAGACGATCCGCTTGCGGACCAGGTCGAAGAGCTCCTGGGTCTGGGTGACCATCCCCGTCTCCTGCTGGTTGAGCTGCATCTGGGAATAGAGCTGGTGGACTTTGTCTTCGCGGATCAGGTTGGCGACTGCCGGAATGTTGATCATCAGCTCCTGGGCCGCGACCCGTCCGCCGCCCAGACGCGGGAGCAGCGCCTGGGAGATAACGGCGATGATGGAGGTGGAGAGCTGCGCACGGATCTGCGGCTGCTCGTCCCCGCTGAAGACGTCGATAATACGGTTGATCGTCTGCGGCGCGGAGTTGGTGTGCAGGGTTCCGAAGACGAGGTGACCCGTTTCGGCCGCGGTCAGTGCGGCGGCAATGGTCTCCTTGTCACGCATCTCCCCGACCAGGATGACATCGGGGTCTTCACGCATCGCGTATTTGAGCGCGTTGGCGAAGTTGGCCGTATCGGTCCCGACGTTCCGGTGGGAGAAGAGACACTTTTTGTTCTGGTGAACGAATTCGACCGGGTCCTCGACGCTGATGATGTGGCGGTTTTCCGTTTCGTTGATCTCGTTGAGCATGGCCGCCAGGGTGGTGGACTTACCGCTACCGGTCGGGCCGGTGACGAGGATAAGCCCCTTCTCGCGTTTGATGATTTTTTTGAAGATCGATTTGGCGTTGAGATCGTCAAGGCTCGGGATCTCGATCGGAATGATACGGAAGGCGCAGGCGATGTCGCCCATCGTCTTATAGTAGTTCGCACGGAAACGGCCGACTTCGGGGAGCAGGATCGCGAAGTCGAGTTCGTTATGCTCCTCGAACTCTTTTTTCTGTTTCTCGGTCAGCAGGGAGTAGGACATATCCTCGATCGTTTTGCCGTCGAGGACGGGAAGGTTCAGCGCCACCAGACGGCCGTCGATACGGATCTGCGGTTCGGAACGGGAAACGAGGTGAAGGTCCGACGCATTGTAGGCGACGACGCTTTTTAACAGTTTACGGATATCCAGGGTCTGACTCATGAGAGAAGTTCTCCTTCATAGAGGGGTTCATTGAAACCGATTATAACATGATTTCCGGTTTCCACAACAGGGCGTTTTATTAACAGGTTTTCCTTGGCAAGCCAGGTCCGTTTACCGCCGTCATCGAGGTTGAGTTCTTTGAGTTTGAGGGTACGGTAGGTCGTTCCCCGCGTATTGAAAAGCTGTTGCATCTCGGCACCCATTGCAAGCCAGCGGTCGACTTCCGCTTCGCCGACGGGATCCGTTTTGAAATCCACGAAGGTGTAGGCGATGTCGTGCTTTTTGAAAAAAGCGAGGGCTTTTTTCACGCTGTCGCAGTTTTTGATGCCGTAGACAGTGATCATTCGATAATCTTCGGGACGATAAAGAAATGCTCGTCGCTGTGAGGAGCATGTTCAAGGATGTCGTCGTTGACGGCGGTGTTGCAGTTGGGAACATCTTCGCGCAATTGCGTCGCATTTGCGGTCATGGCAAAGGTGTCGGGGACATCGGTTGTATCCAGTGCGCTAAGATTGTCGACAAAGGCGACGATCTCGCTGAGCTGACCGATCACCTCTTCGCGGTGGGCGTCGTCAATCTTGAGCATTGAGAGTTTTTCCAGACGGCTTAGCAGGGCGTCATCGATTTGCATAAAATACCTTTACGTTGGCGTAATCGTATTAATTGTAGCAAAAAGATACTTAGAGGCAGAGTGCCCGTATCGGCCGCCTGCAGGAGTATATTGATTAATTTGCAATCAACTCGTAATCTGTTTTGCATACTATTTTGTAGTAGAATCCTAAAAGCACATTTCAAAACATAAGAGGTGGGTAATGATCAGAAAAAAACAGAACGGGAAAAAAGTCTGGGTAACGTTTACGGTTCTCCCCGAAACCGGAATGGAAGACGTCGTCTTGTGCGGTGCCTGGAACGACTGGTCGGATGAACCGATGAAGCAGAAAAAGAACGGCGAGTTTTATCTGACGAAGGTATTGCCCGCCGGCAGTACGTTTGAATTCGGCTACAAAAGCGGCGACGGTGCCTGGATGGCGGAGGGGGACTGTGCAACGGTCCCTTCGCCGTTCGGCAGCCACAACGCTCTGCTGGAGCTGTGAATGCCGTATGAACTGTAAAAGATCAGGGACGACGTAACTGCCTTACCGGTCGTTAAACGGAGGGGTTGATTTATATTGTGAGGAGAGTGTATGAAAGCCGTTGTTATGGCAGGTGGGTTTGGAACGAGGATCCAACCGTTAACCCATTCGCGTCCGAAGCCGATGCTGCCGATTGTGAACCGTCCGATGATGGAGCACACGATGATGACCCTGAAGGAGCTCGGGATCACCGAGTTTATTGTGCTGCTCTATTTCAAGCCCGACATTATCAAGGAACACTTTAAAGACGGCAGCCACCTGGGGATCAACATCACTTACGTCCTGCCCGATGACGATTACGGCACGGCAGGGGCGGTCAAGCTGGCCGAGGAGTATATCGGCGACGACAACTTCATTATCATCAGCGGCGACCTGGTGACGGATTTCGATTTCAAGAAGATCTTCGATTACCACAAACAGAAAGACTCCAAGCTGACGATCACGCTCACCTCGGTCGAGAACCCTCTCGAGTTCGGCGTCGTCATCGCCAACGAAGAGGGGCGGATCGAGAAGTTCCTCGAAAAGCCGAGCTGGGGCGAGGTCTTCAGCGACACGATCAATACGGGGATCTACGTCATCGAACCGGAGATCCTCTCCTACATCCCCAAAAACGAGAATTTCGACTTCGCCAAAGACCTCTTCCCGCTGCTGATGCGCGAAGGGGTGCCCCTCATGGCCGGTAACGCCGAAGGGTACTGGCGCGATGTCGGCAACCCGGAGAGCTACCGCGACGTCTACGAGGATATCCTCGGCGGCAGCGTCAAGGTGATGATGCCGCCGGTCCGCCAGGCCTACCCCGACGGGACACTCTACAGCGACGAACCCTATAAACTCGACGACAGTGTCGAGATCATCGGGACGGTCGTCCTGGGCAGGAACGTCACCGTCGGCAAAGGCACGAAGCTCAACAACGTCGTCGTCGGCGACGACTGTACGATCGGCAAAGAGAGCAAAGTGCGCAACAGCGTCCTGTGGGAACGCGTCACGGTGGACAAGCGTGCACTGCTCGACGGTTGTGTCATCTGTAACGACAACCAGATCGGCAAAAACGTCACGGCAAAGGCGGGACTTATCCTGGCCGAAGAGTGCGAGATCGGCCAGCTGGTCACCGTCGAGAAGGACGTCACGATCTGGCCGCACAAAGTGATCGAGGATGCGGCCATCGTCAGCCGCAGCGTGATTCTCGGGAGCCGCTACAAGAACTCCATTTTCGAGAACGGGTATGTTGTCGGGAAATCCAACGTCGAGCTCTCCTGCGAAATGGCGACGAAGCTCGCCGAGGCGTTCGGTGCCCAGCTGCCGATCGGTTCGACGGTCGTCATGGCCCGCGACTATAACAAAGGCTCGCGGATGCTCAAACGCGCCTTCGTCGGCGGGCTGCTCTCCTCGGGTGTCAATGTCAAGGACTATAACGGCATTCCCTCCTCGGTCCTGCGCTGCAGCCTCTCCATGGACAGCAAGGTCGTCGCGGGGGTCTACTTCCGTCAGCAGATCGACGACCCCACCAGCACGGTCATCACCTTCTACAACAGTGAAGCGCTGCGGATCAACAACGAGGTGGCGAAGAAGGTTGAGAAGGCCTTTTTCAAAGAGACCTTCCGCCGGGTCGACTTTTCCCAGATCGGCCAGATCTTCGAATCGGATCATGCCAGAGAGTACTCCGCCTACCAGAAGCAGATGGAGCACCTCTTCGACCCGCATTTCTTCAAACGCAGCGGGTGCCGGATCGCCGTAGACGTGATGCACGGGATGGGCTATGAGGTCTACCCGGAAATCCTGCGCGACATGGAGGTGGACAATATCATCTTCAACGCTTATGCGGATGAGAAACGCCTGGCGAACATCAACTCCCTGGTGAAGCGCTCCGTCGGCGACATGAGTGCTGTCATGACTTCCATGGGGCTGGATGCCGGTTTCATGTTCTACCCCTACGGCCAGCGCCTGGATATCATGTGCGACGAGGGGAAGGTGCTCGAAAAGCAGACGGCGCTCTACGTCGTGCTTACGCTGCTGAACATGGAAGCGCGCGAACGCGGCGAGAAGATGAAGGTCTTCCTGCCGACCTGGGCGGCGGACATCGTCTTCTTCGACTCCCTCGAGATCGAGCGCGGACAGTACGCCAACTTCAAAGCGGAGCAGATGCGCCAGTACGACCTCGTGGCGACAGGGGAGGGGAACTTTGCCTTCACCGCCTTCGCGACGCACCGCGACAGCATGTTCGCGACCCTGAAGATCCTGGAGATGCTGATCAAGTTCGAGGTCAAGCTATCCGAGCTGATCGCGTCGCTGCCGAAGTTCTACTACCGTACGGCCCAGGCGGCATGTAGCCAGTCGCTCAAGGGCAAGATGATGCGCCGTTTCCTCGAGGATGCGAAGGGCAAAGACGCCTCGACCCTCGACGGCGTGAAGATCTGGCTCGACAAGAATGACTGGGTCCTGATGATTCCGGACCAGTACAGCGACCATCTCAACCTCTACATCCAGGCGGAGACGAGCGAGCGCGGCGAGGCGATTCTCGCCGAATACACGACCAAGGTTGCGGAGTGGGCCAGAGCGTGATGGAAACGGCACCGTTGAACCTGGCGTTTATCTGGCATATGCACCAGCCCGACTACCGGGACAGCAGCGGTGTCATGACGATGCCATGGGTCTTTCTGCACGCCATCAAGGACTATTACGAGATGCCGTGGCTCCTGACCCGGTTCCCGGGACTCAAAGCCACGTTCAACGTGACGCCGCCGCTGATCGAGCAGCTGAACCTCTACCGCGATCCGCTGGTCAACGACGCCTTTTTGGCCCTGTGGATCAAACCGGTGGAAAAGCTGGAAGAGAATGAGCGCGCCTGGATGGTCAAGATGTGCAAATCGACGCAGTTCGAGACCATGGTACGGCCGCTGCCGCGCTACGCGGCGCTCTTCCACCGCGACGACTACAGTCCTGAGCAGCTGCTGGAGCTGCAGGTGCTCTTTATGCTGGCATGGTGCGGCAACTATCTGCGCCACAACAGCAGCGTGGTCAAGAAGCTTCTGGCGCAGCGCGACGCCTATTCCCAGCGGGACAAGCACGCACTGCTCGAGGAGCTCACGGCCTTTGTGGCGACGATCCTGCCGTTTTACGCAAAACTGCAGAAAGCGGGCCGTATCGCCGTGTCGACGACGCCGTACAACCACCCCATCCTGCCGCTGCTGCTCGATATGGAAAATGCCAAACGGGCCAACCCCCATACGACACTGCCGGCAAACCCCCTCTCCCTGGAATCGGATGCGGCAGAACAGGTCAGCCGTGCGGTCGCCCTGTACAAAAAGACGTTCGGCACGGACCCGGTCGGGTTCTGGCCGGCGGAAGGGGCGGTGGACGAGCGCAGCGTCGGGATCTACCGGAACCACGCTCTGAAGTGGATCGCGACGGACGAGGAGATTCTTTTCCGTTCGCTCAGGAGTGACGCGCGCGACAACCTCTACAGCCCCTACCGTTTCGACGGGGTGACGATGGGCTTCCGCGACCACGGCCTCAGCGACCTCATCGGTTTCACCTACCGGTTCAAACCCGCCGACGAAGCGGCCGATCACTTTGTCCGTGCCCTCGGCGGCATCGGCGCAAAGCAGCACGGGCGGACCGTTTTTGTCATCCTCGACGGTGAGAACGCCTGGGAGTTCTTCGAGAACAACGCCTATGACTTCTTCATGGCGCTCTATGCCCGCCTGGAACGCACCGGCGGGATCGAGACGGTCACGATGAACGAGGTCGCGCTCCAGCCGGACCAGCCGACACTCTCCCGTCTGGCGCCGGGAAGCTGGATCTACGGGAATTTCGATACCTGGAGCGGGCACGCCGAAAAGAACAGAGCCTGGGAACTGATCTATCAGACGCGCCGTGATGCCGATCACCACGAGGGCAGGGTCGATCCGGAAACGGCGGAAAAGATCCGGTTTCATTTCCTGGCCGCCGAATGTAGCGACTGGTTCTGGTGGTACGGCGATGACCATGCGACGGATTTCGCCGAGGAGTTCGACGCGCTTTTCCGCGACCATCTCATCGCCATCTACCGCCTGCTGGAGATGCAGCCCCCTGCCGACCTTTTCGAGCCGATCATCTCCCAGAAGGGCCGCGACGCCTTCCTGACCTACCCGCAGAGCCCTGTTTCGCCCATCATCGACGGGAAAGAGTCGAGCTTTTTCGAGTGGCTCGGCAGCGGTACGGTCGACGAGCGCAAGGGGTATTCGACGATGGACCGCGTCCGCGGTCCGGTCGAGAAGATCCACTACGGGCATGACGAAGAGCGGGTCTACCTTGCGTTTGAAGGGGATACCGACAGGCTGCGCGCCCAGGGGTGTACCCTGATTATCACGGTTGAGGAGAACGGCAGGAAAGTCGTTCTCCCGATGACGAAACCCCTGCAGGACGAGCGCGTCGATTTCGCCTTCGACGAACGTCCGGAACTGTCGCTTTCGCGCGGGGGCTTCATCGGCCTGGATGTCTTCCATCTGCGCTTTGAGATCACGCGCGGGGAGGAGATCGTCCAGACCCTGCCGGGGTACGGGTCGCTGCATATCGATATGAATGAAACTTACGCGGAGCACTGGTTTGTCTAGGAAAAGAGCACAAATGGCACATGATCTGATGCAAAGGGGCAGCCATGTCTGAGATCCGTTACGACAAGCTGCACGACGTGCATGTGCTCATTGCGCCCGAACGGCTCCACCGCCCCGACTGCATCCCCAAACGCCTTAAGGCGTATCGCCATGTCGCCAAATGCCCCTTCTGCGAGGGGAACGAAGCGCTCACACCGCCGGAGATTTTCGCTATCCGCAGCGCGGGGAGCTTCGCAAACGAGCCGGGTTGGAAGACCCGCGTCGTCCCCAATCTCTACAAGGCTGTGCAGATCGAAACGCCCGATAAGCATCACTACGGGATCTTCGAATACCATGAGGGGTTCGGCGCCCACGAGGTGATCATCGACACGCCGGAACACCATACCTCCATGACGCAGTGGAGCGAAAGCGAGGTCGTCAACTGGCTGACGACGCTCGGCGCACGGGTGGCCGACCTGCGGCGCGACATGCGGATCGGCTATATCTCGCTGTTCAAAAACGAGGGGACCGATGCGGGGGCGACCCAGCCCCATTCGCATACCCAGCTCATCGGCCTGCCGATCCTGCCCAATACGCAGCGGGCCTATTACGAGCGGAGCGCGCGCTATTACCGCGAACACGGCAGGGCGCTGGTCGCGGCGGTCGTCGATCACGAGCGCCAGGCGGAGGAGCGCATTATCGCCGAGCAGGGAGGCTTTACGGCCTTCTGCCCCTTTGCGAGCGCCTACCCGTTCGAGGTGATTATCGCTTCGGAAACACGGCGCGGCCAGATCGACACCCTCGCCCCGGAGGCATTCGAAGCCCTGGCGCCGCTGCTGCTGGACGTGCTTTTGAAACTGGAACGGCAGCTGGGATGCCTGGCCTTCAATCTCGAGATCGCCACGCCCCCTTTTGCGGCACCGGAGGAGGCCCCGGCGCATACGACGGCGGACGATATGTTCCGTTTTATGCTCCGTATCCAGCCGCGTCTCTACCGGCACGGGGGCTTCGAACTCTCGACACAGATGATGATCAACCCCGTTGCCCCCGAAACGGCAGCCAGACTGCTGCGGGGTGAGCCTGATGCGTAAGCCGAAGGTACTCTTCGCGGCCAGCGAGGTGTACCCGTTTGCCAAGACCGGCGGTCTGGCAGACGTCGGTTACAGCCTGCCCAAGGCGCTCTCAGACGATTTTGACGTGACCGTGGTGATGCCGCTCTATCTGACGGTGGACCGCCGCAAATTTGCCATTGAAGGTCCGACGGACTACTTTGACGTGATGCTGGGATCGGAGCGCCGTACCGTCTCCGTGTATGAAAGCCGCTACGAGGGACGGCACTACCTCTTCGTCTATGAACCGCAGCTCTGTGACCGCGATTACCTCTACGGAGCGCCGGGGGAGGGGTACGACGACAACGCGCAGCGTTTCGGCCTCTTCAGCTATGCGGTGACGGAACTGGCCCGGCGTATGCAGAGCGACATCGTCCATCTCAACGACTGGCAGACCGCCCTGGCGGCGCTGATCATCGCCGAAGACGAGACGATCAGGGCGCGGACCGTCTATACGATCCACAACCTCGCTTACCAGGGTGACTTCCCGAAAGGGGCCCTTACCGAGCTGGGGATCGACAAGCGCCATTTCACCCTCGAAGGGGTCGAGTTCTATGACCGGGTCAACCTGATGAAGGCGGGCATCGGCTTTGCGGATGCCGTGACGACGGTGAGCCCCACGTACGCGGAGGAGATCCTTACCCACCGGTTCGGCTGCGGGCTGGAAGGGTACCTGGAGAAACACCGCACCCGCCTGAGCGGCATTGCCAACGGCATCGACACGGAGCACTTTTCACCGCAGACGGACGAGAGTCTTCTGCGCCCCTACAAGACGCCGCGGGGGAAACTGTCGAACAAGAAGCGCTACCTGGCGGAAGCGGGGCTGGAAGATGCGGGGCTGCCGCTCTTTATCTTCATCGGGCGATTCACCTGGCAGAAGGGGATCGACATCCTCCTCGAAGCGCTCCCGCAGATGGCGTTGATGCCCTGCAACATCGCCATCCTGGGCGAAGGCGAACCCCAGTACCACCCACGCTTCGAAGCGGTGGCGGCGGCCCATCCGAACGTCCACCTCTTTTTCGGTTACGACGAGGGGGTGGCCCACCGGATGTACGCGGCGGCGGATTTCCTGCTGATGCCCTCCCTGTTCGAGCCCTGCGGTCTCAACCAGATGATCGCGGCGCACTACGGCGCCGTGCCGATCGTCCACGCCGTCGGGGGGCTTGCCGATACCGTTGCACCGATCGCACGGTTGCAGGAGTCACCTGCGCCCTGCGGGATCCCGTTCGACGACGCGACGCCGGAAGCCCTGATGGCGGCCGTTGAAACGGCCCTGGAACTCCATCACGACACGAAGGCGTGGTCAAGGGCCGCAACCCACAATATGAACGCGGACGTCTCCTGGGGCCAAAGTGCCGCAGCCTACGCCGCTTTGTACCGGAAAATCAGCGGGGGCGCGGTAAAATGACTCCCTTTATCGCATCCGGGACCATCCGTATTTCAACACGAGGCATTGCATGACATCATTCAATATTCTGCTGGCGGCATCCGAAGTCGTCCCTTTCGCCAAAAGCGGCGGTCTCGCCGATGTAGCGGGTGCGCTTCCCAAGGCGCTGCGGGCCCAGGGCCACGACGTGCGCGTCGTCATGCCGCGCTACTATATCGTCGACGTCGAGAAGTACAAGCTCAAGAAGCTTGATGGCTCCCTGGGCGTGCCGATGGGCAGCATGGGCGAAGCGTGGGCGGCGATCTACGAAGGGGTCCTCCCCGGCAGTGACGTCCCCGTCTACTTTATCGACCACGAGGGCTTTTTCGGGCGCAAAGGGCTCTACGACGAGGACGGCCAGGCGTACGGCGACAACGACAACCGTTTCATCTTCTTCTCCAAGGCTGTTCTGCAGCTGGCCAAGAAGCTGCGCTTCAAACCCGACGTCATCCATACCAACGACTGGCATACGGCGGCGATCCCGCTGCTGATCAACACGACCTACGCTTTCGACCCCGATTTCGAGAATACGGGGACGCTGCTGACGATCCACAACCTCCAGCACCAGGGCAAGTTCTATAAAGGCGCGATGGATGTGCTCGGGGTCGGCTGGGAACACTACAACGCCGACGAACTCGAGGAGTTCGGGGGGATCAACCTGCTCAAGGCCGGGATCGTCCACGCCGACGCCGTCAATGCCGTCAGCCGCAAGTACGCCAGCGAGATCCGTACGGCGGAGTTCGGCTGGGGGCTGGAAGGGCTTATCGATGCCAATGCCAACAAGCTCTACGGCATCCTCAACGGTGTCGATTACGACGAATGGAGCCCGGCGGTCGATCCCTTTATCGCCAAGCATTTCGATGCCGACAACCTTGCCGGGAAAGCGCTCTGCAAACAGGATTTACAGCGTAAATTCAACCTGCCGGAGCGTGCGGATGTTCCGTTGATCGGCCTCGTCGGCCGCCTCGCGGATCAGAAGGGGATCGGGCTGCTGGCAGGGGCCATCTGGAACCTGATGGAGCTGGATATCCAGATCGTGCTGCTGGGCACCGGCGAGAAGTGGGCGGAACACTTCTTCAGCGACGTGGCCGCCAAATACCCCGACAAATTCGCCTGCTACATCGGCTACCGCAACGACCTGGCGCACCGCATCGAGGCAGGCAGCGACATGTTCCTGATGCCCTCGCTCTTCGAACCCTGCGGGCTCAACCAGATCTACAGCCTCCGCTACGGTACGCTGCCCATCGTGCGCGCCACCGGCGGCCTGGACGATACGATCGTGAACTACGGCAACGATCAGCAGAGCGGCACCGGCTTCAAGTTCGATTTCGCGACGCCGGATGCACTCTCCAATACCGTCAAGTGGGCGGTGGAGACGTGGTACGAGGACCCGGATGCCATCGACCAGATGCGTCTCAACGCGATGGAACAGCGTTTCGACTGGGAAGTCGCGGCCGAGGCCTACAGCGACATCTACTGCCATATCATCGGCGGACGCCGCAGCAGCCGCCACCAATAAACGGAGCCACCATGACGATCCATTACGATATCTCCCGCTTTTCCGAACTCGACATCTACCTTTTCAAAGAGGGGACCCACACCAGACTGTTTGACAAGATGGGGTCGCACTTCATGGAGCGTGAGGGTGTCCGCGGCGTCTATTTCGCCGTCTGGGCACCCAATGCGGAGCGTGTCAGTGTCCGCGGGGATTTCAACGACTACGATACCGGGCGCCACCCGCTGCGGTTGCGCGGGGACGGTTCGGGCATCTGGGAAGGGTTCATCGAGGGGGTCGAAGCGGGCCTGACCTACAAGTACCATATCGTCTCGAAGTTCCATAACATCGTGCATGACAAAGCCGACCCGTTCGCCTTCTTCGCGGAGGTGCCCTCCAACTCCGCATCGCGGATCTGGGAGCTCGACACCTACACCTGGAACGATGCGGAGTGGCTGGGAACGCGCGCCGCGCACAACGCTCACGACGCCCCCGTCAGCGTCTACGAGATGCACCTTGGCTCCTGGCGGCGCAAAGTCGAGGAGAGTGACCGTTACCTGACCTACCTCGAGCTGGCGGATGAACTGGTCGCCTATCTCAAGGAGATGAACTATACCCACGTCGAGTTCATGCCGCTGACCGAGTACCCCTACTACGGTTCCTGGGGCTACCAGGTGACGGGCTACTACAGCGCGACGTCACGCTACGGGGAGCCGCATGAGCTCATGTTCCTTATCGACGCCCTGCACCAAAACGGCATCGGCGTCATCATGGACTGGGTGCCGTCGCACTTCGCCGTCGACATGCACGGGCTGATCAACTTCGACGGCACCGCACTGTACGAGCACGAGGACCCGCGGCAGGGGTACCACCCGGAGTGGGGGAGCATCATCTTCAACTACGGCCGCAACGAAGTCCGGGCTTTCCTGATCAGTTCCGCGCTCTTCTGGCTGGAGAAGTACCACATCGACGGGATCCGGGTCGACGCCGTCGCCTCGATGCTCTACCTCAACTATGCCCGGGAAGAGGGCGAATGGGTCCCGAACGAGCACGGCGGCAACGAGAACCTCGAAGCGGTGGCCTTCCTGCGCCAGCTCAACACCTCCGCCTACGCGGCCTTCCCGGACATCATGATGATCGCGGAGGAGTCGACCGCCTGGCCGATGGTGACACGCCCGACCGACGTCGGCGGGCTCGGGTTCGGCTTCAAATGGAACATGGGGTGGATGCACGATACGCTGGCCTACATGCACCGCGACCCGGTCTACCGCCAGCACCACCACGACCAGCTCACTTTCAGCATGTGGTACGCCTTTGACGAGAACTTCATGCTGCCGTTGAGCCATGACGAGGTCGTCCATATGAAAGGCTCCCTCATCAACAAGATGCCCGGGGACACGAACCAGAAGTTCGCGAACCTCCGCGCGCTCTACGGCTACATGATGGCCCACCCGGGCAAGAAGCTGCTCTTCATGGGCGGCGAGTTCGCCCAGTACGCCGAGTGGGCGTACAAGCACAGCCTGGAGTGGCACCTGCTGGAATTCCCGCTGCACCAGGGGCTGCAGGCGATGATGGCGGAGCTCAACCGGCTCTACCGCAGCGAACCGGCACTCTACCTGCACGACGTGGAACGCAAGGGGTTCGAATGGATCGATGACGCCGACTACACCCACAACTGCATCAGCTTCATGCGCAAAAGCGACAACCCCGACGAGACGGTTTATGTCGTCTGCAACTTTGCCGACGAGACGCGCGAGGGGTACCGCCTGGCACTGCCGGACGGCGGCGAATACGTGGAAATCTTCAACTCGCAGGCCAAGGCATACGAAGGGTGGGAGATCGGCAACGACGGCGTGATTTACGCCGAGGAGACGCCGATGTACGGCCGTCCCTTCTCGCTCGCGATGACGCTGCCGCCGATGGCCGTCGTCTATCTGAAAAAACGGAGTGCCCAATAGTCGCGCAGCGCCGCGGTGCTGATTCGGCCGGAACAGGGCTATACTGATATTAACAATTATGAGGGGATGACAATGTTACGTTTTGATCGCGATTTTACGTTTGAGGGTACCGAGGCACAGCACCGTGTCATGGAGGAGGCGTTTGCCGTCGTGACCGAAGAGCACAAAGGGCGCATCGGTTATTATGACCTGCCCGAAGGTTCTCAGGCGCTGGTGGAAGCGGCCAAAGCGCTGGAGACGCAGAACAGCCTGCTGGCATCGGGGGCGGTCACGGACATCGCCGTTATCGGCATCGGCGGCTCTTCGCTGGGGATCAAGGCGGTGGATTCGCTGCTGGCGTCCCGGGGTGGCAACACCCGTGTACTCCACTTTTTCGAGAACTCCGACCCCATTGACATCACCCGAACGATGGCGAAGCTGACGAAGGAGAAGACCCTCTTCATCGTCATCTCCAAGTCCGGCGGCACGATCGAGACGACCTCCATCTTCAAGACGCTCATCGCGCACTTCGGCCTGGAGCTTGAGGGTGTGGACCGTGAGCGTGTCATCGTCATCACGGACAAAGGCTCCAGCCTGTCGCAGTTTGGCGACGCCTACGGCCTGGGCCAGTACAACATCCCCGACAACGTCGGCGGGCGCTTCTCCGTCCTCAGCGCGGTCGGCATCATCCCGCTGACCCTGGCCGGTTACAACACGGCTGCACTGCTGGAGGGGGCGGGCAGTTTTCTCGGCTCCTTCTTCGAGGGCAAAGAGCAGCATCTGCTGGAGAAGGCGTGCTTCATCTACGAGCATGACCGGGAGCACTCCGTCAACGTCCTCTTCTCCTATGCCAACGACCTGGAGAACTTCACCAAGTGGTACGTGCAGCTCTGGGGCGAATCCCTGGGCAAGATCGATGCAATGGGATCGCACGTCGGCATGACGCCGGTGGGGCTGATCGGTTCGGTGGACCAGCACTCCTTCTTACAGCTGCTGATCGAAGGGCCGAAGGACAAGACGGTCACCTTTATCAGCATCGAGGATTTCGGCGCGCCGCTGACGATCCCGGAGATTTCGCTCAAACATATCGAAAAGACCGACTTCATCAACGGCAAGAGCTTCAGCACCCTTATCAACGCCCAGTGCGCCGCCACCCGCGAAAGCCTTGTACGCAGCGGCGTACCGACGGACGGTATCGTCATTGAACAGATCGATGCCGCGAGCATCGGCGCCATGATCATCTACTATGAGCTGCTGACGTCGCTCGTCGGCGCGATGCTGCTGGTCAACACCTATGACCAGCCGGGCGTCGAGCTCGGCAAGGTGATCCTCTACGAAACATTTACAGACAAAGGCTGATCGCTATGATCCTGCATGATTACGACTTCGACCCAAAGTACGCCAAACCCGTTGCCTACTTCTCCATGGAGTTTGCCATCCACCAGGCCCTCAAAATCTATTCGGGCGGCCTGGGGTTCCTCGCGGGTTCCCACATGCGCAGCGCCTACGACCTGCGCCAGAACATGGTCGGTGTGGGCATTCTGTGGAGCTACGGCTACTATGACCAGGGGCGGCACGAGGACCGCAGCCTCAAGATCAACTTTATCCGCAAGCACTACTACTTCCTCAAAGACCTCGGCATCTGCGCCACGGTGAAGATCCACGGGCAGGACGTCCATATCAAGGCGTACTACCTCCCGCCGGACATCTTCTCGTCGGCCCCGGTAGTCCTGCTTTCGACGGACATCCCGGAAAACGACTTCCTTGCGCGCACCATCACCCACAAGCTCTACGACGCCAACGAGGAGACGCGCATCTCCCAGGAGATCGTGTTGGGAATCGGCGGCGTCAAAGTCCTGGAGTCCCTCAAACACAGTGTGGATATCTACCACCTCAACGAGGGGCACGCCCTCCCGCTGGCATATGAACTCTACAAGCGCTACGGAACGCTCGACGAGCTGAAGCAGCACGTCGCCTTTACGACGCACACACCCGAAGCCGCCGGCAACGAGGAGCACAATATCCACCTGCTGCACCGCTTCGGCTTCTTTAACGGGCTGTCGCTCGAAGAGGTCCGTCAGGTCACGGGAGAACAGGGGGAGAACTTCAACCTGACCGTGGGCGCCCTGCGCGCAGCGAAGATCACCAACGCCGTCTCCAAGTTCCACGGGGAAGTGGCGAACCGCATGTGGGCGCACTGCGAGGGGCGTTCGGAGATTATCTCCATTACCAACGCCCAGAACCGCCGCTACTGGACGGACAAAGGGATGCAGGCCGCCCTGGACAGCCACGAGGATTACGAACTGCTGGCCCGCAAAAAGCACCTCAAGCGCCAGCTCTTCAACATTGTCGCCGACCAGACCGGCAAGATGTTCGACCCGGACGTGCTCACCATCGTCTGGGCCCGCCGTTTCGCAGAGTATAAACGCCCGGGGCTCCTCAAGCTGGACTTCGAACGTTTCAAAGCGCTGATCGAACGGACGGAACACCCCATCCAGGTCATCTGGGCCGGGAAACCGTACCCCTTCGACACCAGTGCGGTCAACCTCTTCAACGAGCTGATCCACATCAGCCACCAGTTCAAGCGTATGGCGGTTCTGGCGGGGTACGAACTGGAACTCTCCGCGATCCTCAAAAAGGGGAGCGATATCTGGCTGAACACGCCGCGCGTCTCGCGCGAAGCGAGCGGTACGAGCGGGATGAGCGCGAGCATGAACGGCACGCTGCACCTCTCCACGGACGACGGGTGGCACCCCGAGTTCGCCATCAACGGGATGAACGCCTTTACCATCCCGCCGATCGACCACAGCACCCCGACGGAGGAGCAGGACCGAGAGGATAACAAGAACCTCATGGATATGCTCGAAGACCAGATCATCCCGCTCTATTACGACCGCCCCGAACAGTGGACGCACATGATGAAGCGCGCGATGGCGGACGTCATTCCGAAGTTCGACTCGGGCCGGATGGCACACGAATACTACGAACTGATGTACAAGTAAGTGCCGATGACGATTCGCGTCTATTACGAAGACACGGACACGGGCGGCGTCGTCTATTACGCCAACTACCTGAAATTCTGCGAACGCGCCCGCAGCGAGCTCTTCTTCAGTAAGGGGGAGTCACCGCTGTTTGAAGGAGGGCACTTTGTCGTGCGCCATCTCGAAGCGGACTACCTCGGTTCGGCGGTACTGGGGGATCTGCTTGAGGTCTCTGCGGAGGTCGTGTCTGTCAGGGGCACGGGGCTGCAGATGCATCAGAAGGTGCGGCGCGGTGGCGAACTGCTTTTTACCCTCGACGTGCAGCTCGTCTACCTCATGACCGACGGGCGTATCGGCCGGCTCGATGCGGCCAAGAAAGAAAAACTGAAGGCGCTGCTAGAAGAGTGAGTCGAACGGAGACTCCTTCTCCTCTTCAAGCGCTGAAAAGCGCGAAATCCCCGCACGGTAGATCGTGACGGGATAGGCCACCTGGTTATCCTCGATAGGCACCGTGTACTCACGCGGCGATCCCGCGGCCAGCGAGTAGAAATAATCAATTCCCAGCGTCGTTGCATAGTTGATCCAGTCGTACTCGATATCGTTCTGCAGCAGTTTGTTGCTCTCGACGAGCACCCCGTTCTGCGCCCCGATGGAGTTGGCGACGAGCATGTTTTCGCGGTCCTGCGGCTGGGTGATGTCGAAGAGCATGGAGTTGTAGCCGATCTGCGTTGCAAGCACCTGCGTGGCGTTGGCATCGTAGAGGGTCAGCTGGGACATGATCATCGCGCTTTTGACCAGCGGCGTGTTGAGCAGGAACGTACCGTGCTGGAGTTTTTCATTCTGATCGAGAATGTGTTTCAGGTTGGTCGTCCGCTTGTCGATGGGGTAGGCGTAGATGGTACGGCCGGCCGCATCGAAACTGCGGGGGTCTTCGTCTGCAAAACGCTCGAGGTAGGCGCTTTCGGCCGCGCTTTTGAGCTCTTCGCCCAGGGCGGACTGATCATAGAAGATGACCAGCGGCGGCGTGGCGTTCTCCAGCAGTTTCCCGATCTGCTCTTTGTAGTTGATCCCGCCGAAGTAGAAGCGCCCGCCGCTCTCTTCGAGCTCAGTGGCGTTCACGTCGGCGATGTTGACAGTCGGCACGTAGACGCTGCAGCGCGGGCGCATCTGCACCAGCGTATCGGCACCCTGTTTGGTAAAGGGGGCGATCACGTAGTGAAAATGCTCCTGGGAGACATCGGAGAGCCCGGCGCGGATCTCCTCGGGGCTTTCGCCGCCGATGTTGAAGGTCTTGAGCTCGAAATCACGGTTCTTGCCCAGCAGGTAGGCGAGCACGCTGTTCGTCGTCGATGCGGCGTAGCGGCCAATGACCCGCTCGGGCAGCAGCAGCGCAAAACGCACCCCGGTCCCGATAACGGCGCCGTCGATGTTGAAAAGGGCGACGTAGATCAGGCGCTGTTCGTTCAGGGCCTCATCCTCGACCGGCTCGGGCATCTGCGCGAGCAGGGAGAAGAACTGTTCGTGTTCGACGAGATCCTCGAGGCAGTCGGTGTCGCATTCATAAGGATCGAGGTTGAGCACGTAGGTCTTGGGCAGGGGAATGCCGGAGACGACACCGCTGCGGGCGAAAAGCAGCGCGGGAAGCAGTAAAAGAGCAATCAGAAGGGTTCTCACAGGGCAGCCTTAATGTTTTGGAGGTCAAAGAACGTCACTTTCTTGAGCGACGGGTTGCGCAGCAGGTACTGCGGGTGGTACAGCGGCACGAGCAGGGTGCCTTTGTCATAGTCGATCTTGTGCCCGCGCACCTGCTCGAAAGGGGTGCTGTCGTCGGTGACGATGCTGTAGGCGTCGGGGCCGAGGGTGACGATGACTTTCGGGCGGACGAGTTCGATCTCTTTGCGCCAGTAGGGCTTGCAGCTGCTGCACTCCGACGCCGTCGGTTTCTGGGTCCCGGCCCCCTTGCACTTGACGGCATGGGTCAGGTAGACCGCGGCGGGGTCGAGCCCAAGGACATTGGTGATCATGCTCTCCAGCGACGCGCCGGAGCGGCCGGCGAAGTAGTCCCCGCTCTCGTCCTGGGCCATGGAGACGTAGGCGTCGATGATCATGAGGTCCGCATTGCCGCTGCCTGTTCCGGCCATGCTCTGGCGCCGGATCTTGGCCAGGTCGCAGAGGTGGCAGCTGCTGACGATACGCTGCAGGGCAGCCAGGTCGTTAGGCAGTTCGCCGGGGGCGCCGCGCGGGTTGACGATGACCGGGTCGCAGTAGTCGAATCCCAGGGCTTTGAGCCGGTAAAGGTTCTGCAGAAGCGCAGCGTTCTGGTACGATTTCATGAATCAGAGTATAGTGAATGCGGTGTTAAAAGAGGATTATAAAAAAACCGCCGCAAAGGCGCGGCGGGAGAGGGAAATCAGTCTTCGACTGTGACTTCGACCGGCTCGTTTTCCCAGAGACCGTGTTTTGTACAGTAAGCCTGCGCAACCAGCTTCATCTTTTTGCTCGGGATGATGTTGAAAGTCACTTCTGCGTGACCTTTCATATCCTGTCCGCCGAGCATACCGGAAGTGAAAGAAGCTTCACCGAGGAGCGTTTCGCCGTTGAAGAGGCGGATGCTTTCGATGAAGTGGTCCGGATCGTCCGGGTGCGTATATTCGTTACCCATTTTGACCGTTACCGGGAACTTTTCACCTTTTTTCGCCGTAGCATCACAGTGGATGAACGGAGAGTGGCGGTCGATGTAGTCTTTTTTTGCTTCGCGTTCGACAGTGTCGATGTCGACATAGCGGTTGATAGTTGGCATGGCATTTCCTTCTGTTTTTGATTTACGCGTGCATTGTACACCTGCAAAGATTTAATAAAACATAAATAAGAGAAATTATATCTGATTTAATAAATCCCTAAGGGCCCGGAAAATGGGGCTACAGCTGCGGTGCGATGAGGCGCATCAGGTTCTCGCCCAGCCGCCGAAACCGTCCGGCGGGACGGATGCTGACGGTCGAACGTTTCAGCAGCGTTGCCATCCACGATTCCGTCTCGCTGATGATGCGTTCGGAGTAGGCGAAACTGACGACTTCGTAATTGAGCAGCAGGCTGCGGTTGTCGATGTTGACCGATCCCAGCATGGCGCCGAGATCGTCGAAAAGGATCGCCTTCGCGTGGAGCATCGTGCCTTCGTAGAGGGCGACATGGATACCGGCTTCTTCGAGCTCGCGCATGTAGCTGCTGCGGGCGAGATCGGCGAGGAGGTGGTTGGACTCGCGCGGGGTGATGAGCTTGACGTCGACGCCCTTGGTGTTGGCGATGGTCAGCGCCTGCATCAGCGAGGCGTCGGGGACGAAATAGGGCGTGACGATCCAGATGCGTTCGCGGGCGGCGTAGACGGCACTGAGGAGCGCTTCAAAAAGGGCGTCGCCCGGGACGTCGGGACCGGAAGGGACGACCTGCACGTACGCGTCGCCGTCGGTGCGTACGGGGGTGCCCGGCGCGGGTGCCGCAGCTTCGGAGGCATAGGCCCAGTCGGCGGCGAAGATCTCCGCGTAGTGGTAGGCCGCCGGCCCCTCGATGCGAAAGAGCAGGTCCTCCCACCGTTTGGCGTCGGGCAGCGGCCCCATGTACTCGCCGGAGAGGTTCATCCCGCCGGTTAGCACCATCGTGCGGTCAAACAGGTAGATCTTACGGTGGTTGCGGAGGTTGATGTAGTTGCGAAAGGGCATCCGCAGGATCGGCATGAAGAAGCAGACCTCCACCCCGGCTTTGCGCAGCGCGCCGAGGGGAAACTGCCAGAAGTAGAGCGGCCAGGAACCCAGGGCGTCGACGAGAAGCTTCACCTCGACCCCTTCGCGCCGTTTGGCGATGAGCGCTTCGGTCAGTGCAGCGGTCACCGCGTCGTGTTTGAAGACGTAGGTGCTCAGCCAGATGCTCTCCCGGGCCGCACGGATCTGCTCCAGGAGGGCACTGTAGGCTTCGGTCCCCTCGAAGAGCATGGTGAAACGGTTGCCGGAGGTCGCCCCGGGGATGCCGTTGTTGCGCAGGATGCCGTCGATGGGGTTGGCCTGGGTGACGGCGGCCTCGGTCTCGCGCATGTCGAAGGCCGTCTTGAGGTAGCGTGAGCGGCGTTTGCGCGATCCCAGGACAAAGTAGAGGGGAACGGCGAGGTAGGGCAGCAGCACGATGGCGAGCATCCAGGCCATCATGCTCGACGGGGTGCGCCGCTGGTAGATCATGTGCAGCAGCGAGGCGATGACCATCAGTTCGCCGAGGATGACGAAGGTGTGAAAGAACAGCAGGTGCAGCCAGTCGAAATTCATCCTACCCCTTTGCGTTTACTGACAGCATAGCGTGATTCACCCCTTTTTATGCCCGCCGCCGCGGCGCGGAAGCAGGGTCTCCATGTGCTCCCCGCCGAGGGTATAGGCTTCGCCGAAACCGAAGACCGCCTCCCCGCCGACGGAGGTGAACTCGTGGAGGTGGAAATCCTGCATCTGCATCAAACCCGAGATCATCCCGGGGCTGAAGGTCTCCTTGAAACGGGACATGATGGCATCGAAGCGCTCGTCTTCGCGGGGGACGATGCGCGTTTCGCACTGCAGCGAGACCCGTTTGCGTGCAAAGAGGTTTTCGGCGTTGCACTCATCCTCTATAAAGAAGAGCGATGCGCGCCCCTCCCGGCGTAGGTTGGCCGCATGGCGTGCGATGTCGCTGATAAAGACGTAGTAGCGGTGATCGTCGCGGACAAAAGGGGCGTAGGAGGCGAAGGGGAAACCGTCGGCGTCAGTCGTTCCGATAACAGTGCTGCGGAACGCGGAGAGAAAATCGAGCATGGGTCCAGGCCTTTAAAGCGGGGCGAAATATGGTGCTATTATAGGGTACCTGCGTAAAAATTCGGAGGGGGCGTGCCGATTTAAGCGGCAATGGCCCCCGGGGGCGGGCGCTATCATCCGCTTTTAACCTGCCACGCGCTAAAATCGCGATACTTTTTATTCGACGGGATAGATATGCTGAAGACACTATTGATCGAAATCGGGGTAGAGGAGCTGCCGGCGGTACCGCTGCTGGGCGAGCTTGCAAACATCGAGAAGAAGTGGGCGAAAGTGCTCGAGGACAATGCGCTGATGTGCGAGTTCGAGTTCTACTACACGCCGCGCCGCCTCGTGCTGTGGCACCGCGAGTTCAAGAGCGCCCAGGACGACACGACCGAGGAGCTTTTCGGAGCGCCTATTGCCATTGCCTACAAAGACGGCAAAGCGACGCCGGCGGCGGAAGGGTTCGCACGCAAATGCGGCGTCTCGCTGGACGAGGTCGGCCGCGCGGAGAAGGGCGGCAAAGAGGTCCTCTACTATAAAAACGAGATCAAGGGCCAGCCCTCAAAGGCACTGCTCGAGGGGATGCTTTCCCAGTGGCTGAAAAGTCTCGGCTTCGGCAAGTCCATGCGCTGGGGCGCGCTCGAAGAGAGCTTCATCCGCCCGATCCGCTGGGTCAACGTCATGATGGAGGGCGAGAGCGTCGACATGACCCTCTTCAACGTCAAGAGTGCCCCGGTCACCTACGTGCACCGCATGCACAGCTTCGAGCCGCAGATGGTCGCGGACGAAAAACAGTACTTCGAACTGCTCGAAACGGGTGCGGTAACGCTCTTCGCCGACGACCGCCGCAAGACGATCCTCGACGCTTTCGAAGCGCTTGAAAAAGCGCACGGCATCGCCATCGAGGTAGATGCCGACCTGCTCGACGAGGTCATCGCCATCACGGAGCACCCGACGCCGCTGCTGGGAAGCTTTGACGACACTTTCCTGCGCCTGCCGCCGGAGGTCATCATCACCTCCATGAAGGAGCACCAGCGCTACTTCCCGGTTTTCAAGGACGGCAAGCTCGTCAACCAGTTCGTCGTCGTCTCCAACGCTTTGACAGAAGACTTCAGCAAGGTCGTCGAAGGCAACGAGCGGGTCCTGCGCCCGCGCCTCGCCGATGCGCTTTTCTTCTACGACAACGACCTGAACAAGGGGCTCAGCACCGAGGGGCTGGAGAAGGTCGTCTTTATGGACGGTCTGGGAACGCTCCGCGACAAGATCGACCGCGAGCACGACATCGCCGACGCCCTCTTTGAGCGCTACGGCGACCTCGTGACGGCGGAGAATAGCCTTTCTTACGAGATGAACCAGGAGCTGCTGCAGCGCGCCGTCGAACTGGCCAAGGCCGACCTGATGAGCGAAATGGTCTACGAGTTTACCGAGCTACAGGGCCTGATGGGTTACTACTACGCGAAGGCGTTGGGCGAAGCGGACGAAGTCGCCCTTGCCATCAAAGAGCAGTACCTCCCCGAAGGCGAGGACTCCCCGGTACCGTCGACACGCTTCAGCGCCCTCGTGGCCCTCGCGATCAAGCTCGACACGCTCCTGGGGCTCTTCAGCGTCGACCAGATCCCGACCGGTTCACGCGACCCATTCGGTCTGCGCCGCGCTGTCAACGGGATCGTACGTATCGCGCTGGCTCACAGCCTGCCCTTTGACATCGCCGCGACCCTGCGCGAACTCGGTGCCAAATACAAGGGGATCGACTTCGAAAAGCTCGAATCCTTCTTTATCGAGCGGGTCAACCAGTACTACAAGGTTAACCCTTCCATCGTTGCGGCGGTCCTCGCCTCCGGCGAACGGGAGATCCTCTCCCTCGATGCGAAGATCAAGGCTGTCGCAAGCTTCGTGGAATCCGAAAGCTTCTCGACGATGTTCTCGACCTTCAAACGCGTCGCGAACATCACCAAGGACTTCGATGTCAACGGCCCGCTCAATATCGATGTGAGCCGTTTCGAGGCGGTGGAAGAGGGCGCGCTCTATAAAGCATTCAAAGCCGTCGTCGACGCCGAGTACGACAGTTACGAAGCGGAACTCGACGCGCTCTTCGGACTGAAGCCGGAGCTCGACGCTTTCTTTGACAACGTTATGGTCAATGCCGAGGACGAAGCCGTCCGCTACAACCGCAAAGCCCTCGTCGCCTCCGTCTACAAGACGCTGCTGGGCATCGCGGACATCAAAGAGATCTCGATCTAACCCCGCCCGCCCTCCAGGCGCCCCCTGGCCGTCGTATGGCGGCCCTCCGCTTCGACAAAACCGAACGCCTTCGCCAGCCCGAACTGCGGCATATTGTGATAGATGTTTTCATACTGCCCCGGCCGCACGACATAGGTTTCATGCCAGATGCCGACGTCGCCGCTTGAACCCACGCGCTTGTTGAACTGCGCCCATGCCGGCGGGTGTTCCCCGTCTTTGAGCCCCGCGAACTGCTCCAGGTGCTCGAACGACTTCCAGTACTGCACCAGGATGATCGTCCGCCCGAACCACTGCTCGTAGTGCAGCAGCCCCAGCTCCGGGTCAGCCTGCAGCTCCTTGAGCATCCGCGGCATCGCCAGCGCGACCGGCAGCCACTTGTGGACCTTCCACGGTTTGTTGATGCGCATCCCGATCAGGAAGACGACGAATTCCCCTTCGGGTCTGGCGGTCATTCGCTTTTCGTGGATTGTTGGCATGATGTCTCCTATTTCTTGATGATGAGTCAAGTTGAAATGAGCAAGAAAAAAAGCCGCTTACAGGTGTTTTTATTGTCTCCTCTGATTGTTAGGTTGTCTCTAGCCAACCAGACTGGTCAATACAAGAAGCCCCACTTTTTTTACAAGCTTTTCCTAATTCAAATAAATATTTTTCTGTTAGCTCAAAATAATAATCAATGTCTTCTTTTCTAATCATAGAAGCTATTGATTCATGAACAATAGCATTACGCTTATCTAAAATGTCTGATTGGATACTATCAATCAGCTGTTGATCAATTTGATATTTTGTAATTTTAAATATTCTCTCATTGATTTTTCTCAAAGAACCATTAAGTATATTTTTTTTGGCAATAGTTATAAGATTGTTTATTATTTCTTCTTTTGAATCTGCATCAAAAATAAAATTTAGTTTAATATATCCATTGTGATCATTATTAGTAGAAGCATAGTCATAAATCAACATATTATTGTTAGAAAATAGACTTTGAAAGAACTCAGAATGTATTGTTTCAATGTATGTGGCTAGTATCACAATCATTTGATTAGAATAGTTTTGGATAGCATGTTCAATACCATCTTGAATTTCCCTAGTGAAATATTCTTTATGCACAGAATCTATTACTTCAATTAACCCAATATGTTCGGGTGAACTTCTGTAAATACTTTTCTTTCTTGTGTAGGTACTAAATGCATCCTCATCAAAAACGAATTCTAATAAATCAAAATATGATCGAGATGTATTTATTAATTTCACTACCCATTTTCCAATATCAAAACTGTTCATTTTATAGAGCCCTTTATAGCAATATCATCTTTACTAAAATTTATTAAATAACCTAACTACTGATTAGCATGCATTCTAGCAGACTATTGTCGCTATTTACATTGTTTTAAACGGAGTTAAATGTTTTGTATTTTTCGTATCGCAATGATGTATCAGTCTAGAACCTTGACTACATCCCACTTGTCGCCGCGAATCGAGATGGAACCACCGTACTCGTTTTCGCCGATCCACTGGTAGAGTGAGCAGTACATACGGTTCCCCGTCGTCTCTTTCCCGTCTTTGGTTTGGATGTTGAACCCGGCTTCTGACTGGCCCATTGTCAGCGAAGTGACCGATTTGAACGGTAACTGGATCTGGGCGCCGCCCTGGAAGAAAAGGAGGTTGCTGCCGATGTTCTGCCCATCGCAGATCATGGAGGCGTTGATGATATGAAAGGTCTCTTTTGCTTCAAGGGTGGTGATCTGCAGGTCGACGGCGTGCAGCGCGCCTGTGCTACAGAGGGCAACGGTACCGAGCAAAATGGTTCTGAGCATAGAGGAGTCCTTCTTCAGGGGGTCGAAAAACTGTTGATTTTTGTATATTTTATCAGAATAGTGTCTCATTAGTATTAACAAAAAGACATATAGATGTAAAGTATTTCTATAGTGCAATTCTTTTTCTTCCGGGAATCACGGCGACAGGAGGGAAGAAAAAATAGTTTTTACAGGCTACTGGCGGCGGTCAATTGCCTTCGCCCTGCATGCCTGGCGCGTAGGTGACGACGCTGTTGCGGCCTCCGGCTTTGGCATTGTACATGGCGATGTCCGCCCGTTTGAGAAGATCCTCCTCTTTTTGGGCATGGTTGGGGTAGACGGCAATCCCGATGCTCGAGGATATCTCGAGCGTGAGCCCTTCGATCTCGAACGGCATCTCCAGCACATGCCGGATCTTTTCCCCGATGACCGTGGCGGTATTTTCGCTACCGACCCCCGAAAGCATGACCACGAACTCGTCACCGCCGATGCGTGCGGCCATGTCGGACTGGCGCAGGCATCCGACGATGCGGTCGGCGACGGCCTTGAGCAGCAGGTCGCCGATGTCGTGCCCGAAACGATCGTTGACGGGTTTGAATTTGTCCAGATCGATAAACATCAACGAGAGGCTGGTCTGTTTCCGCTCTGCGTTGGAAATCGCCTTGTGCAGCCGGTTGTGCAGCTGCAGACGGTTCGGCAGGCCGGTCAGCATGTCGTGGAAGGCCTCGTGTTCGACCTCATCCTCAACCAGTTTGCGGTCGGTGATGTCGTAAAACCATCCCAGTACTGCCGGTTTGCCATGGTACTCTATCGGAAAGTAAGAGGCCAGGACCCATTTGATCCATTGGGACGAGCCGGGCGAGCGGATCTCGATGAGTTTGTCGACAACCTTTTCACCTTTGGAGACGCTCTTGACGATCTCGGTGAACTCCTTCGGGTGGGCATAATAGTTTGAGGGGTGTACCCCGATGATTTTGTGGGCCGGCAGTTCGATCAGGTCGTTATAGCAGCTGTTGGCAAAGACGACTTTGTTGGTGGCGAGGTCCGCGATGCGCGTCGCAATAGGGCTGCTCTCGAGCATCTGCAAAAGCCGGGCTTCGTTCTGCATCGCTTTGACGCGCAGGTTGAAGTTCTCTTCGAGCCGGAGCCCAGTCTGGCGGGCACTGAGCAGCAAAAAGAGCAGGAAAAGCGAAAGCATCGCCGCCATCCCCTGGGAGACCGGATCGTCCATGGCGGCCAGCGGCAGGATCTGCGACAATAAAACGGGAAAGATGAATCCGATCACCGATTTGCGGTCGATCGCGAGGATCGTTGCACTTCCCGCACTTATGCCGGCAAGGGTGAAGGCGACATAAAGCGTATGGTCGATATCCCCGGCAGGGACCAGCAGGATACCGCCGATCCCCCAGAAGACGCCCGTCAGTACAAGTGCGAGGCGGAAAAACAGCAGCCAGCGTTCGGCATCGGCCGGGGTATGTATCTTGGCTGTGCGCCGCCAGGCGATCAGCATGATGGTCCGGCCCAGCAGCACGGAAAAGAGGAGGGCAAGCCATCCGTACCGCACGTCGGCATCGATGACCGGCGCCTGAATCACCACCAGTATGACGGCGAGGATGGCGCTCATGGCCAGCGAAGAGGGCAGATGGGAATAGAGCACCCGTGCCTGCTCCATTTGCAAAGTGTCGTCGCCGTAATCGTTCATGCTATCGGCCGGCTGCTGTTCTTTCATTCGGTCCCCGTCCCGTCATCTGTTCGGTGATTCATGTTTCGAATCTCCCGACTCCAGTCTGCTGCTTTCTTGAGAAGGTTGTGGCGCAAACGCGACGTTACCGCTCATGCAGCGAATGCAATCTTACTGAATGGTATTAGGTTTATTTATAAAATACCCAGAAGATCGAATTCTATTTATGCAGATTGATAACAATATAGCATAAATTATCCCCTAAATATTGCCAAAGGGGAACATAAAGGGAATGATGACCGTTTGGTTCTGACAGTGTAATGTTCGGTGGACTAATGACCGTATTCCGGCTGACCATGCATTTCGGTAAGGGGCATTGGGATAATCTCTAATTGCGCCAGGCGCGCTAGCTTTAAGCTATGAGTTCCAGCAGGAGGTCGCGCGCTTCCGTGATCTGTACGAAGAGCTCGTGGCTGCCGCCGACGTCGGGGTGCGCCTCTTTGGCGCGGCGGCGGTAGGCGGCTTTGATCTGGGTGACTTCGAGTTCCCCGTCGACAGGGAGCTCCAGGAGTTCGCGCATCTCACGCTCATTGATCTGCCGGAAGGGGCTGCCGTGGCGCCGTTTATGACGGTTGCGGCGTGCCAGGTCCTCGAACACCTTCTCCTGGGTTTTACGGCGGCGTTCCATGGACTCCTGCAGCAGCTGCGTGCGCTCTGTGTTCCATTTATGGCGTGACATGACGACACAGGCGGCAAAACTGATGCAGCCCGTGGAGAGGAACTCGTCAAAGTCAAAGGGGCCGACCATCTCGTAGGGCTCTTCCAGCCAGGCGACCCGGCTCCCTTCATCGCCTTCGACGCGGTCGATCATGACGAAGTCGCGGAGACCAAGCGCACTGTTCCAGATGATGAATTGCTCCTCTTCCCACGAACGCTCTTGCATGACCTGTCTCCTTGCGTATTTGGCAGGACATGCAATATATGTGCTAATAGGAGGAAAAGAGTCCGTATTCTAGGGTCCCCGCAGCATTTCTACGTGGGGAATGCCGTCTTCGTCGTAGGGGGCTGAAACCGTTTCGAAACCGAACCCGGCATAAAAGGGCTCCATGCGCTGCTGCGCGGAGATCCTTATGGATGCCTGCCGGTAGAGCGAGGGGATCCTCTTTATCGCTTCGTGCATCAGCGCTTTGCCCAGACCCCTGCCGCGCAGCGCTATCGGCGTGATGACGCGCCCGATGGAGGGTTCCTCGAACTTATTGCCGGGGGAGACGACGCGCAGATAGGCGACGAGCCGTTTGCCGTGGGCATCTTCTTCCCACCCCGTGAGGTGCCACGAAAGCGGATCAAGATCGTCCGCATCCTGATAGGCGCACTCCTGCTCCACGACAAAAACGGCCTGCCGGAGCTTCATGATCTCCAGGATCTCCATGGGGGAGAGCCGATCGTACAATGACCATTGCCACCGCATCGGTCTAATTCTTGTGGTTGGTAGTTGGTGTTTTCATGACGCGGCAGTTTGCAAAAAAGATGCCAGGTGGCGTCGTGTCCGGTTGTCGTCCGGACTTTTGCCGCTTTACGCCTCCGGGCGGTAGGGACTTTCGTGGCGTGAGGCCTGCAGGCCGTACTGTACGAACATCTGCAGGGTCTCGTCGTGGCGGTGGATAATATCGACGACAGCGGGATCGTCCGAAGTGAGGGTGACCTTGATGCCGTCTGCGAGCATCTCCCACGCCAGCGTCATGGCGTCGCGGTTGTCGAAGAGCTCGACGAAAAGGGGGTCCCAGGAGCGTACGGCCCGGCCGCCGTCGTAGCGCTTCTTCATGCCGACGACATGTTCGTGCAGGACGCTGACGAGCTTGGTGTCCCCGGAGGTGACGCGGGTGACCGTTTCGATCCCCGCCGCCGTTTTCTGCGTCGTGCGTTCAAGCTCGCCGTGGCGGACGAGCAGCTCGTGGTAAAGTGCCTCGTCGGCCTGGTGTGCCGCGTCGCTTCCCCCGCGGCCTCGGAGGAAGACTCTGTCCTTGTGCGTTTCCATGGGACTCCTTTTGCCGTATTGTGCCGCACCAATGCAAAAAAAGCTCCCGAAAGGGCACGGACTATATAGTATATTAATTAATATGTAACTGCCGGCTTCAGTCGTCGGTTGGGACGGGGACGCGCTGCATCTCCTCGTGGCCGGTGCGGCGTACGACGGCAAGCCCGGCGGCGCCGAGGAGGGCGAAGCCCCCGACGAGGGCGAGGATGCCGCCGTCGTAGAGGCGGCCTATGGTCACGCCGATAGGCAGGGCGATGAAGGTCGAGAGCGAACCGACGACCGCGGCCCCGATGCCGGCAATGTGCCCCAGCGGCTCCATCGCCATGGCATTGAGGTTGCCAAAGAGCAGGCCGAAGCAGAAGAAGGTAACGAGGCCGTAGAGCATGAAGGTCCCAAACGGCGGCACCCCGTCATGGGCATAGGCATAGGCGAAATAGAGGAGCGAGACGAGGGTGAGGGCCGCGAGCGCCGAGGAGCTGAGCGGCCGCATGCCGTAGCGCATCACCAGCCGCGCATTGAGGTAGGAGGCGAGGCCGATGGAGAGGGCGAAGATGCCGAAGTAGAGGGCAAAGAGCTCGCCGGTGCCGTAGGTGTCGCGGAAGATCTGTTCGGCAGAGCTGAGATAGCCCATGAAGACGCTGAACACCAGCCCCATGGCGACGGTATAGCCCAGGGCGGTGCGGTTCCTGCAGGTCTCTACAATGCCGGTAAGGATACGTGCGGGCGAGAGGGGGATGCGTCGCTCTAATGGCAGCGTCTCGGGCTGGCGCAGGATGAACCAGACCAGCGTCACTGCGGCGACGGCAATGAAGAGCCCGAAGATCGCCTGCCATCCCCAGAGGTAGAGCAGGCCTTCGCCCAGCGCCGGGGCGACGGCGGGTACGAAGATGAAGATGCTCATGACAAAAGACATCACCCGTGCCATCATACGCCCTTCGTAGAGATCGCGGATGAGGGCCACGGAGACGATGCGCGGCCCGGCGGCACCTAGCCCCTGCAAAAAGCGGCCGAAGAGCATGACGGTCAGGTTCGGACTGAGCAGGGCGATAAGGGACCCAGCGATGTAGAGGCCGAACCCGACGTAGATGGCACGCTTCCGCCCGAAGCTGTCGCTGAGCGGCCCGTAGAGCAGCTGCCCCAGGGCCATCCCCGCAAAGAGCAGGGAGATGATGAGCTGGCGGTCGTTGTCGGTCTGCACCTGCAGGGCCATGCCGATGGTGCTGAGCGCAGGCATGACGGCATCGATAGCCAGGGCCGCCGCGGCGGTCATCAGGCTCATCAGAAGGACAAACTCTTTAAAGGAGGGGCGGGGTGTCTGCGGTTTCATTCTAACTTTTTACCACGGATCGGCTTCAGGCCCGGACGGTGCGACACACCGGAACGATACTTTCAGCTTCAGACATCGTAGAACGCGGCGAACGCGTCGAGGGGGACTCGTGGCGTCCGGTAGCCGTTGATCGGGGCCGTCTTATCCTCGTAGCCCAGGGCCATGCCGCACAGCAGGGTCTTGTCGCTTCCAATGCCCAGTTCTTCGCGGACGATATCGGGGTATTCGGCCAGGGCGGCCTGCGGGCAGCTTCCCAGCCCGAGGGATGTCGCCGCGAGCATGAGGGACTGCAGGAACATGCCGTAATCGAGCCAGGAGCCCTTTTCCAGGGCGGCATCGATAAAAAAGTAGAGCACGACCGGGGCGTCGAAGGCCCTGTAGTTGGCTTTCCACTGTTCGGCCTGCGCCGCTCTGTCCTCTTTGGCAATGCCCAGCGTCCGGTACATCAGCAGGCCCGTCTCTTTGCGCCGGCTCCGGTAGGGCTCCTCCCACTGTTGCGGGTAGTAGCTATAGTCCATGCGGGCTTTTTCACCCGCCTCGAAGGCCTTAATAATCCTTGTTTCAATAAGCTTTTTCATGCTGCCGCCGACGACACAGACGCTCCACGGCTGCATGTTGACACCGGAGGGGGCATGACTTGCATGTTCAAGGAGCGTTTCAATGGTCTCTCTGTCCACCGCCTTGTCCAGGAACGCCCGCACCGATCTGCGTTCGAGGAGTGCATCCAATGTATCCATTTCCGTCCTTTGGCATCTTAAGAGCAAAGCATAGCGTTTAAAAGGCAATTAACAAGAAGGGCGCAGGTGTCTGCAGGTAACCTGCGCCATTGAAGAAGGCGGCTAGGGCAGGACGCTGCAGCCCAGACGGTAGAGGCGGTAGCCCTTGGCGTGCAGCGTGTCGTGGCGGCTCTCGAAGTCCCAGCGTACCCACTCCCACAGGGCCTTTCTGCTGCTGCCCCCGGATTTGACCCAGAGGGCGTTGTAGCGCAGTTCGCCGTCGGCGCCGAGAAAAGTGTTGAGGCGTTCCGGACGGTACCCTTTCGTGTCATACTCGGTGTACAGCTTGTCGAAGTCGGCCCGCTTCCAGGCCCAGACGGCGGGCCTGTCGTCGTCCGATTTGATCCAGACGGCGTTGTAGCGCTCCTCTCCGCCCGGGTAGACGAACGTATTGAGATCGATCAGGCGGAACCCTTTCTCATGGTACTCGGCGTAGAGCTTATCGAAATCGGCACGTTTCCAGGCCCAGACCGCAGGGCGGTCTTCGTGCGATTTGATCCAGATGGCGTTGAAGCGCTCAATGCCGTCGGAGAGCATGAAGGCGTTGAGCGACGCCAACCGGTACCCCTTTGCGTAGTACTCGGTGTACAGTTTGTCGAAGTCGGCGCGTTTCCATGCCCAGACGGCGGGCCGATCCTCGTGCGATTTGATCCAGACGGCGTTGTAGCGCACCTCGCCGCCGGGCAGGACAAAGGCGTTGAGCTCATCCAGGCGGAACCCTTTTGCATCATACTCTTTTTTCAGCTTGTCGAAGTCGGCCCGTTTCCAGGCCCAGACGACGGGACGGTCCTCGTTCGACTTGATCCAGACGGCGTTGTAGCGGTCATGGCCCGCCGGCAGCTGCTGCAGGTTTTTGCGCCAGGTTTTCAGCGACGCGTGGATGATGGCCCGCTGCTGCGGCGTAATCCGTGCCCGCGTCTGCCCGGTGGTGTTGCCGGGGAGATAGGGGCATTGCGCCGTGTAGCTCATCACGTTGTCGCGCGGCGGTGTCGCGGTAAAATCCCTGCCGCAGTAGTCCGAGTGGACGGTGAACTCGCCCGCGCCGATACAGGGATTGGCGGTGGCGGATGGCAGGTCTGTACCGAAGAGCGCCTGCATGTACAGTGTGGCGCCCGGATCGCCTGAGGTATCCGTCAGGGTGTCCATATCCCAAACGAGGTCCGCGATGTTTTCGGGGACGTTTTTGGGGTCGGGATAGTGCTGCCGGCAGTAGTCGTCGAGCTGCTGCATCGCGACGGCCATTGTTTCGGGGGAGTCGTTGCGCATGGTATGGGTCAGGTCGAAATAGTGGCCGAGCTCATGGGCCAGGAAGACGTGGGGCGCCTGGGCGGGGGTGGGGCCGCCGGCGTAGACCATGACGCCCAGCGTACCCGTCGCCGCCCATGGGCTCAGTGCGACAAAATTCATATCTTTGTGCGAGAAACCGCCGCCGCCTTCGTCGACGATGTCGCACGCCTTCGAGTACCGGACATACTCGCCGTTTTTGAAGAGGTAGGTACAGCCGTTGCTCTCCCGCCAGAGGGCCGCCTGGATACCCTGCTCAAATACCTCCGGGAGACCGCGCCAGTTGTTTTTGATGGCCTGCGGGTAGCCGGCGTCCACGCCTGCACTGACGCTGGAGAAGCGGACGTATTCGTCATTTTTGAAAAAATAGATCTGTCCGGTGGGTTTGTAGTAGAGCGCGGCATCGATCTCCTGCCGGAAGGCGGGCGGAAGGCCCGGCCAGTGGTCGGCAATCTTTTTCGGGTATCCCGGGTCGACGCCGGCACTGACGTTTGTGAAACGGACGTATTCGCTCCCTTTGAAGAGGTACACGCAGCTGTTACTCTCCCGCCACAGCGCGGCATCGATGCCCTGTTGAAAGGAAGCCGGGAGGCCCGGCCAGTGGTTGGCGATGGGCTTGGGGTAGCCCGGATCGACGCCGGCGCCGACGCTGGAAAACCGGACGTATTCGCTTCCTTTGAAGAGGTAGATCTTGCCGTTGTCCTGCCGAAGCAGGGCGGCGTCGATCCCCTGCTTGAACGCGGCGGGGAGTCCGGGCCAGTTCCCGTCAAGTGGTTTGGGGTAACCCGAATCGACGAGTACCCTGACGGCGGTCCGGCGGCGGACGTAAATGACGATCTTGTCGGGGTAGTGTTTGGCCGCATAGCTGTAGGCCGCATGCTGCGAAGGGCTCAGGCGGTAACCGGCGAAAGCAGGGTCAGGGTGCGGGATCGTCGCCTCCGCATCGGGGCACTCCATGCTCCAGTCCGCCACACGGTTGATCAGCGTGTTGTTGAGGGTGCTGATCTTCTGCAAAATCAGCCGGATCCCCACATCGGGTTCGTAGATGGCATTGGTGTCCTCGATCAGCGCCCTGACCGTGTCGTCTGAAAATGCGTCGCCTGCATAGTGCGAGCCGTCGTCATCGGCGACCTTGATGACGACGACGGGCAGTCTGATCAGCTCCGTGCTCATTGTTTTGTTCCTCCTCCTGTTTCTGTCCGACCGGCGAGGGTGGACATCTGCATTTAACTATAGGACTTTATTAATTAAAAGATACTGCGAAATAATATTTCTAATTGGTATTTTTGATCTTTAGATAGTGTGATACCTATGCCTGGTTTGAACGGAGTTTTGTTACACTATGGCAAAAGAAAAAGGACCTGTTTGACCTACGACACGGCCATTATCGGCGCCGGTATCAACGGCTGCGCCACGGCGTATTTTTTGACCAAGGGGGGCGAGAAAGTCGCCCTCATCGACCGCGAAGGGATCGCCGCGGGCGGCAGCGGGGCAGCAGGGGCTTTCGTTTCGCCCAAGTTCTCCAAGGGCGGCCCGCTCAAGGCGCTGATGGAGGAGAGTTACCTTTTCTCGCTCGACTTTTACGAGTGCTATTTCCCCGAGCTTATCCGCATTGCACCCCTGATCCATTTTGCCAAGTACGAGGACGAGAACGAAAAGGTGAGGGCGTTCAAAGAGACGACAGCGTTGCCGATGCTCGCTTCGATGCCGGAGGTGCCGTTGACGGAGGAGGCGGAGGCGTTCGAACACGTTGTCCTGGCCCGCAGCGGTCTGGTCAATGCGCAGGCGGTCTGCACACGGCTGGCGGAGGGTTCCGACTTTATATTGGATGATATTAATATTATAAAATATAGTGAAGGGTTATGGTCGGTCGGAAGGATCCGCGCGAAGAAGGTCGTCCTGGCAACGGGGGCTTATAGGCCCGTCGTTTCGATGCCGCATATCGCGCTGCGTGCCGTTTGGGGGCACCGTGTTGATATCAGGACGTCAACCCCGCTGCCGTGCCACCTGCACCAGTACGTCTCCATTGCCGCGACGGGTGCGAACGGGGAGGGTGCCATCGGTGCGACACACGACGTGCACTACGATCCGCAGACGGTAACGGAGCCCTATGACGTCGCGCAGGGGCGGGCGGAATTGCTGCAGAAGGCGGCCAAAACAGTCATGCTCGAACATGTCGAAGTCCTCAAAGACTACACCGGGCTGCGTTCGGGTTCCAACGACTACTACCCGCTGGTCGGAAGGGTCGCTGACGCCGAGGCGTCGCTGCTGGCGGTCCCCGGGCTCTCAAAGGGCGTCAAGACCGACGCGGCATCGCTTGTCTACCACCCCGGACTCTACATGATCAACGGTACGGGCGGCTACGGTTTCGTCATGGGCCCGCTGCTCGCCCGCTCCCTTGCCGAGTCGCTGCTGGAAGGGAAACCGCTCCCCGAGGCGCTGGACCCGACCCGTTTCCTCTACCGCTGGGCGAAACGCGCCGGAAAGTGATTTGCTACAATAGGGCTATGAAAACGTTCCTTCCGTTTATCGCGGCGGCGGCATTGATGCAGGGGTGCGGGAGCAGCAGCTCCGCGGACGCTTTCCATCAGCCCTCCGCCGCGCTTTGCGACGCCGCCAAGAGCCTCGACGACGGGACACTGTTTTGTGCCGTGCGCCCCTCGCGTCTCGATCCTGCCGCCCGCGACCAGTTCGGGACGGCGACGCTGTTGGACCAGCGGCTGGGATTCGGATACCACAGCGCCGTTTTTCCGCCGGAGGGGAGCAGCGTCAAAGGGCTCTACGTGCATATGGTCGGGACCTTCGGCCGTCCCTATAACCAGGAGAACGGAGCCTTCTCTTCCGAGACCTTTATGCATGAAGCGGCGCAGAACGGATTCGTCGTGCTGAACGTCGCCTACCACAACCGCTACCTTGTCAACGGCTCGTCCGAGTGCGGCGGCCACCCCGAGGTCAACAACTGTGCGGGGAAGGTGAGAGAGGAGAAGCTGACCGGCGAGGACCTCTCGACCGTTGTTGACGTGCCCGCAGCCGACGCCATCATCCCGCGCCTGCAGCGCCTCGTCGCGTATTTCGAGGCCAACGGGTTTCATTTTCCCGTGACGGTCGTCGGCACCGGCGGCGTGGCGTGGGAAAACCTTTACGCCGGCGGCCATTCACAGGGGGCGGGGCAGGCGCTCTACCTCTCCAAGGTCTTCGGCGCAGGGCATGTATGCATGCTCGCAGGCATTTACGACGTCCCCGACGATGTGCCCGCTGCGGGGACCGTCGCCGACTGGATCACCGACACGCCGCCCTTTGCCGACTCCGCCCGCATCCGCGCTATCACGGCCACGGACGACCCCTCCTACGGCGATTTCGTCTATACGTACGGCCAGCTCGGCCTGCAGGAGGGTGTGCAGTGGCAATCCTTCTATGCCGCAACATACCACGATGCCGATGGTGTTGCGATCGGCGCCCACGAGGCGGCGGTGGATGACCCGGTTTACGCCCCGCTGCGACAGCGGGCCTGCTTCGAGACCGGCAGTTTCGAGGACCTTCCGTGACGGTTGTTCTGACGGTCATCGGCGTGATCGTGCTGCTTTGGGGTGTGCTTTTTCTTGTGTGGCCGCGGCTGGTCTTCGCCCCCGTCTATTACCCCAAACGTGATGCGTTCCACCTGCACCCGGAGCGCTTCCGGGGGCTCGAACAGGTGTGCGGCGGTAACGTCGTGCTGGAAGGCATCGTGTACGAGCCGGAGTCGCCCCGATGCACCGTTTTTTACTTCGGCGGAAAGGAGCAGGACAGCGTGGCACTGGTCGGCAAGCTCAGCGAGCGTTTCCCCGACTGGCGCATCATCGCGTTCAACTACCGCGGCTACGGCTGCAGCGGCGGAAGGCCCGGCGAACGCGTTCTGCTGGAGGATGCCGTTGCGCTGGTGACCTATGCCAAAGAGCGCTTCGGCCCGCTGATGCTGATGGGCTACAGCCTCGGCGGCAGCGTGGCAGCCTATGCCGCTTCGCGCACCGACGTGACACAGCTGATCCTTGTCGCACCCTTTTACGACATACCTTCCCTCGCGCGCCGCAAGGTGCCCTTCTTCCCCGGGTGGCTGATGCGCTGCCGATTTGAGACGGCTCGCTATCTCGGCGGCGTCAGCGCACCGGTGAGCATCTTCGCCAGCCGGGACGACGAGATCGTGCCGCTTGAGCAGAGCCTTGCGCTGAAGGAGAAGGCGCCGTCGTTAGCTGTCCATAAAGTATACAGCGGGTACAATCATGCAGAAATACTCGGCAGCGAACGTTTTATCGCCGACGTCTCAAAGGTGTGCTGATGGCCAAGAATGCAGTCATATTGCTTAATATGGGAGGCCCGAACGACCTCTACGAGGTTCAGACCTTCCTGCATAACATGTTCAACGACCCCAACATTCTGACGATGAAGAGCGGCCTGCTGCGCCGCTTCATCGCCAGCGTCATTACCTCCAACCGCACGAAGAGCGCGCAGGAGGTCTACCAGAAGCTCGGCGGCAAATCGCCGATTGTCGGCATTACGAAGAAGCTCGTCGCGGCGCTGCAGGCGAAACTGGGCGAAGACGTTATCGTCGACTTCGCCATGCGCTATACGCCGCCTTTTGCGGACGTTTCCATCGAACGTCTGAAGGCGGAAGGGGTGACGCACGTCTACCTGATCCCGCTCTACCCGCAGTACTCGACGACGACGACGAAGTCCTCCCTGGAGGATTACGAAGCGCGGATGCACGCCCTGGGGCTCAAGGCGCTTGTGACGGAGATCAAGCACTTCTACAGCAGTGCGACGTACAATGCGGTCATTATCGACCGCATCCGTGAGGCGATGGCCGGGGCGGACGCGGGGGCATTTGAGCTGATCTTCTCCGCGCACGGGCTGCCGCAGAAGATTGTCGACAAGGGCGACCCCTACGAACATCATGTCAAGGAACATGTCGCGCTGCTGAAGCCGATGCTCGAGGCGGCGGGACTCACCTTCGCCGACATTCACATTGCCTACCAGTCGAAGGTCGGCCCGCTGAAATGGCTGGAGCCCTCCCTGGAGCAGAAGCTCGAAAGCCTGGAACGCAAAAAGGTGCTCGTCTTCCCGATCGCGTTTACGATCGACAACTCCGAGACCCTCTATGAGCTCGATATGGAGTACCGCGAAGTCGCGGAGGAGCTTGGATACGAGGATTACCGCGTCGCCGCCTGTCCCAACGACCACCCGCTCTTTGTCGAGGCGCTGGCGTCGCTCTATGCGAAAATGCGCTCCTGAAAACTCCAGAGTACTAAAATCAGAATGATGTGACCTGCAGCGCGCACAAGCGCGCAGGGAAGAAGATCAGAGGGTTGCTTTGAAGCTGTCGATGGCTGCCATCGTTTTGTGCAGCGTTGTGGCAAAGGCGTCTGCGAGGGTGTTGTACTCCTCGACCCGGTTGATAAGCACGGCTTCGCGAAGCGTTTCCGCCGCCTCGGCAAGGGCATCGGCACCGATATTGGACGCGACGCCCTTGACATCGAGCATGAAGGCGACGAGCTTGGTATCGTCATTGGCCCGGATGTAGGTGTGCACGAGGTTGTCCGCCTGGTTATAGGAGGTGACGAATTCATCGAGGATCTCGGCGTACATCACTTTGTCGCCGGCACAGATATCCAGCCCGACTGCGGCATTGAGCGCCGTATCCGCCCCGTGGGTTTTCAGTTCCGGAAGCATCTCCTCTTCCGCTTCTTCAACCGCTTCCGACGCAAGGTTCAGGTACTGGTACATCACCGCATAGAGGGCATCGACACGCAGCGGCTTGGCCAGCTGCTCCTCCATGCCCGCTTCGCGCATCTTGCGGATATCGTCGGCCCCGACGTCCCCGCTCAGGGCAACGACGGCAATGGCGTCAAAACGCGGGTCCTGACGAATGGCTTGTGTCGCTTCGAAGCCGTCCATGACCGGCATGTGAGCATCCATCAGGACCATGTTGTAGTTGGGGTTCTCATTGAGCATGTCCAGCGCTTCCTGACCGTTATTGGCAATGACGATGTCCATACCGCTCCCCTCGAGCAGGCGCGAGATCACCTTCTGGTTGATCAGGTTGTCTTCAGCGATCAAAAGACGGTTGCCGGCGAATTCCGCCAGCCGCTCTTTGGTGACGGCACCCAGTTCGGCCGGGAGGTCACGCTTTTTGCGCGTAGCCGCTGCAGCCGGGACGGCTTCCTGCACTTCCGGAACTTCCACAGGTGCTTCTGTTTCGACGGCTTCGGTGTAGCTCTCTTCCGGTTCGGGGGCGGGGGCTTCGTAGAAGGTTGTCTCTTCGACCTCCATCGGCTCCGGTTCATAGAGCGTTTCTATCGGCTGTTCCGTTTCCGGTTCAGGTTCATAGGTCTCCTCGGGGACGACAGGCGCTTCCGGAGCATGCGCTGCCGCTGCCGTTTCGGCGAAATCCTCTGCGAGTGTTTCAAGGTCCGCCTTCTCATGCGGAGGGAAAAGCTCGGAGGAACGGCGTTTGCGGCGGGCGATATAGAGCAGGATCAACAGGGCGACGAGCGCCAGGATAATGCTGTAAAGCAGCATGGAAGAGGTGCCGTCCAGAGGCGGTTCGGGCAGATCGCTGCTGGCAGTGACTTCCGTGGAAGCGACAGGGGCGGGTACCGTATCGACAATCGCGGTGGCCGGGCCCTTTGGTTCCGGTGTCACGGTTACGGGTGCCGTTGCTGCGGGAACCGGTTCGGGGGTTTCGACGGCCGGAACCTCCTCGATGACATTGGTTTCATCAACGACGAAGATGCCTTCCTCCTCCTGGACAGGGACCGGTGCCGCGGCAGGGGCAGCAGGTGTCACGGCGGTGGCAGCGCGCGTAACATAGTATGCGTCGGGCACGACACCCTTGACAGACGACATCACGACGGGAAGGTCTGCTTCGTCCGTAAACCCGGTCAGTTCGGAGCGGTAGAGCCCTTTGACCTGTTCGACGGTAAAGCTGAAGTGCTTTTCATTGAGAAGCGCAGCGACGGCCTCGTCCTGCATCAGGTGGTTCTTTACCTCGGTAATGCGGGCCTGGGCGGCATCGGCGCTGCTGAACGCACCGACGGAAATGGCCTGGTTGAGTGCGGCAAATGCCCCGGCAGCCAGGAGCAAAACGGCAACAAGAAGACGACGTAACTGTAACATAATCCCATCCTTCTGACACGGGGAGCGGGAGCTCTCCGGTAGATATTGTTACTATTGTAGCGTGTTAATTTTAATTGGCAACTTTTTTCGTCAATTGCCCGAAAGG
Organism: Sulfurimonas sp. HSL-1656; assembly: GCF_039645585.1. Classification (NCBI taxonomy): domain Bacteria; kingdom Pseudomonadati; phylum Campylobacterota; class Epsilonproteobacteria; order Campylobacterales; family Sulfurimonadaceae; genus Thiomicrolovo; species Thiomicrolovo subterrani. The sequence goes on along the minus strand of NZ_CP147915.1, from coordinate 1,330,355 downwards.
ACGCAGTAGAAGGATGAGTTTTGGTAGCAGCAGGAGGTCGGCGACGATCGCCATGAACATGACGAGCACGGTCAGAAGGCCGAAGTAGATCGTCGGGATGAAGACCGAGAGCACGAGGATGACGAAACCGATCATGATGGCAGCGGAGGTGTAGCTCATCGCATAGCCGATACTTTCGTGGGAGCGGTGCATCGCGGCCACGTAGTCGCCGTCTTTGGCGAGCTCGATCCGGAAGCGGTGGATATAGTGGATAGTGTCGTCGACCGCGATCCCGATACTGATGGCGGCGATGGTGATGGTCATCATATCGAGCGGGATGTCCGACCACCCCATGACCCCGAAAACCGTCCCGACCGGCACAAGGTTGGCGATGATGGCAACGACGGCCGTCATGAAGGAGCGGAAGAGCGCCCAGAACATCAGGAACAGCAGGACGGCCATCACCCCGAGCGTGGCGATCTGCGAATTAAAGAGGCTCTGGAGCATATTGTTGTAAAGCACCATCAGGCCGGAGATATGCAGATGTTCCGGGGGGATGCCGACCTCGTTGATCAGGCCGTCGTGAAGCTCCCTGAGCAGGTCGGCACGGCGCAGGTCGGCATCGGAGTCGACGATACGCAGGGCGAAACGGGCCTGGTCGTGTTCGATGCTCACATAGGGCTTGAGAATGATGTCGGCGAATTTCGCGGGCATTTCGTTATAGAGGAGGGCCAGTTCGAAGTTGTCGAGTTCGCGGCCGTCGTTGAGGGTGCGCCCCACTTCGAGCATGGTGCCGAGGGAGAGGACCTTTCCGACGTGCGGAACGTTCTCCAGCCATTCGTGTACCCGGCGCACGACCTGCATCCGGCTGTCGGTGAACCAGTACTGGGCGCCCTGCGCCTCGGCATTGAACTCTTCGGCAAATTCGTCGAACTCGTCAAAACCGTCGGAGCTGCCGGCACTCTCGGTCACCGTCTCGGCCGCGGCGGGCTGGGGCAGGTCGATGGTGATATCCAGCGGTGTCGTCCCGCCGAGCTGCCGGTCGATGACGGACATCCCCTGGAAGATCTCCGTGGTGGGCTTGAAGTAGTTGATAAAGCTGTTCTCGACGACGAGCCGCTGCGCCCCGGTGAGGGAGAAGGCGATCAGCGCTACGGAGGCAATGAGCGTCAGGGCGCCGTGGCGTTCGGTGAAGTTCGCCAGGATCTTGGTGACGGAGAACTCTTTGTCAAAGGTCGTCTTGGGCTGTTTGCGCTTGAGCAGGACGTTGACGGCCGGGAAGAGCAGGTAAGTGATGATCAGGGAGACGCTGATCCCGATACTCATCATCCAGCCCAGTGCGATGATCGGTTTGATCCCCGAGAGCATCAGGGAGGCGAAACCGGCAATCGTCGTGATGATGGCGAAGAAAGTCGGTTTGGACATGGAGAGGGTACTCTGGAGTACCAGCTCTTTTTCGGTGGCCGAAGGTTTGGCGAGGGCGAGTTCGCGGTAGCGTACGATCAGGTGAATGATGATGGAGATCGTAATGATGAGTTGCAGGGAGATGAAGTTTGACGAGATGACGGTGATCTCGAACCCGAGCATCCCCAGCAGCCCGACCGTGATCCCGATGGAGAGGGCGGAGATCAGCACCGGCAGGGCGACCCACCGTTTCTGGCGGAAGACCGTCCAAAGCACGAGGATCAGCAGCGCCAGGACCGCCACGCCGTAGGTCTTGAGGTCGCGCTTGACGAAGGTGACCATGTCGTCGGCGATCATCGTCACACCGCCGAGGAAGAGCTCCCCGGCGGTATCGTGCGTGCGCAGGGTGTCGCGGACGGCCAGGATCATCCGGTGATCGCGTTCGCGGGCGATATCGCGGTAATCCTTGAAGGCGGCGGTCGCATCCGCAAGCTGGGTTTCGCCCTCCGCGGTAAGGCTGCCGTTGTCATCGGCCGCGCGCAGGGCGTTGAGGTGGTCGAGCAGCTCGTAGTAGCGGTCGTCGCGGACGAGGTTGACCTGCAGGGCCGTTGTCTTGAGATCCGGGCTGACGAGGTTCGAGACGTAGAGCGGATTATGCTTGAACTCCTCGCGGGCCAGCGTCAGGTTTGCATCGCCCGCCTCGATCGAGGGGATCTTCTCCAGCAGCTCTTTGACAGGTTTCGGGGGACTCTCCAGGAGCGGCACGTTCAAAATGGAGTTGACAGAGTCGACCCCTTCGATTTTCAGGAGCGCCGCAGCGAGGGTCCGTATGTCTTCGAGGGTCCGCGGGGCGAGCAGGTCGGCTTCGGGCGTGTAGGTGATAACAAGGAAGTCCTGGCCGCGGTAGCGTTTGGCAACAAGGCGGGAGTAGGCGAGGTCCTTGTCGTTTTCGAGCAGGAGGGTTTCGGCCGAGGCGTCAACACTGAGTTTGACGGCCTGCATCCCCATTACTGCCGCCGTCAGCAGCACGATGGCGATAACGAGCCACGGGTGGCGGAAAACGAAGCCGGTATAGAAGCGTTTAAGCATCAGGCTGTGGCTGGCGCAGCTTGATGAGGAGCTGCTCTATCGAACCGTTCTCGAGTTCGCCGGCGAACTGGCTGCGGTAGGACTGGATGATGCTGACGCCCAGGACGTCGACGTCGTAGATGAGCCACCCCTCTTTGGCATGGTAGAACTTGTAAAGTACCTCTTTCTTCTCGCCCTTTTCGATGATATAGCTGTTGAGATAGATGCGGTTCTTGACCTCCTGCGGTGCTTCCAGGGTGATGACCTCGTCCTTGTAGAGGTCGAGCTTGCTCATATAGAAGTCTTTGATGCGGCGTTCGAAGAGCACGACATACTCTTTGCGCTGTGCGGGGGTCGCCGCCTGCCAGCCGCTTTTGCCGAGGCTGAGTTTCGCCATCAGGAGAAAATCGAAATAGGGGTCCATCTCGGTTTCGATGGCCGTATTGCGTTCGGTTTTGCTCAGATTGTGGTCGTTGAGGATCGTCAGGACGACATCCACTTTCTGGCGCATGACGCTTCCGATCTCGTTTGCCTCCATGGCGGCTGCGGAGAGTGGCAGCAGCAGGGAGATGAGGGCAAGATAGAACAGTTTTTTCATAAGGTTACTCCGATATCAGTTTGTTGCGGTTCTGCTCGTAGGCATCGCGCATAAAGGGGTAGAAATCCAGGGCTTCCCTTCGGATCTGCAGGTACTCCTGCTTGTAGAGGGAGAACTTGTTGAAACGCTTGGCGCCGACCAGGCCCCAACCCTCGTACGTATTGCGGGGGATATTATACTTTCTCGGCTCCACGTAATAGACAGGGTTGACGTAGAAATCGAGCAGGTCACCCGTAATGTCACGCAGGTTGCTCGGACCGAAGAAGGGGAGGACGATCGGCATGCCGTTGCCGACGCCGTAATGGCCGAGGGTCTGGCCGAAGTCCTCGACATGGGGCTCCACGCCGATCTGCATGGCCGTATCGAACATCCCCGCAAAACCGAAGGTGGAGTTGATGATGAAACGTCCCGTCTCGCTCAGCGCATGGTCGAATTTAAGCTGCAGCAGGTTGTTGACCAGGCTGACGGGGTAGTAGAGGTTGTTGAAGATATTGTTGACGGAGACCCGGATCGGTTCGGGCAGGATGAAGTTGTAGGTACTGATGACCGGATCGAGGAGGTAGTCGAAAAGGACGTTGTTAAACCCGGTCATCCAGCGGTTGTACCCTTCGAGCGGGTCATAGACCGGCTCGGCGGCAACGTCGGTGAACTCCTCTTCGAAGCCCCCGATGTCAAAGCCGTCGTCGAAGACCTCGTCTTCGGGACCGGAGAGGTGTGCAAGGGGGCCGATCTGCTCCAAGGGGGCGGGTACAGCTGATCCTCCCTCCTGGGAATATAGCAGCGAAAACCCCAATATCATCGTTAAAAACAGTCTTTTCATAAATTTCACGATTGTACCTAAAATGTTTAAATATGTCACTGCAATTTGATACAGAAACGTCACGTAATACGCCCCGGAAAACAGCTTCGCTATAATAGCGCGAAATCACCGGTAGGGAAGCAAAATATGCGTATTGTGATCTTTGACATGGACGGAACGCTGATCGACTCTCAGCATGACATCACCTGCTCCATCAACCATGTCCGCGCCGTGAACCATGCGCTGCCGCCGGTAGAGAGCTGCACGGTCGTCGAGTGGATCAACCGCCCCCTGCGCAACCTCCCCAAGCTCTTTTATGGGACGGAGACCTACGAGGCACGCGACCGGGAGCTTTTCGAGGCCCACTACCACGAGCAGTGCATCCGGAACCCCGTCCTCTACCCTGGAATCAGGGAAACGGTAGAGACGCTGCACGCGGGCGGAGTACGGCTTGCCGTGGCGACAAATGCCCCGAGCAGCTTCGCGACGCGGATGATCACGCATCTCGGCCTTGCGGGGTACTTCGACCATATCGTCGGCCCGGACATCGCCGGGGCTTCGAAACCCGACCCGGCCATGCTGCGCCTGATCCTCGATGCGCTCGGATTCCGCTCAGGAGAGCACCGGGCCTGGATGGTGGGCGACAACAGCAAAGACATCGATGCGGCGCGCCGGGCCGGCATCACCGGCATCTTTTCCACCTGGGGCTTCAGCGCGGAGGGCGAGGGCGACCTCGTCATCGAATACCCTGCCGCGCTGCTTGACATCGTCTGAAATGAAGCCGTTCGTTCTGCTGCTGCTTCTGCTCGCGTCGCTGCAGGCGGCGGAGCGCACCCGTGTCATGATGGGCACCTTCGCCACCGTCTCCGTGCCGGATGACGGGGCCGGATGCATCGACAGGGCCTTCTCGGCGATGACCTTCGTTGAGAAGGCGCTCTCATCCTACGACCCGGCCGCGGAGGTTTACCGTCTTAACCGCGACAAAACGCTGGCGATCTCGCCCGCGCTCTACGACGCGCTGCAGAGCGCGGTGCGCTACTACGTTCAGAGCAGCGGTTATTTCGATATCACCATCGGGGCGCTTAGCCGCGGGGCCTACCGCTTCGGCGAGGAGGAGCGGCTGCCCGGCAGGGCGGAAGTCGCCGGCCTTCCGATCGGACTGGAACTGCTGGAGTTCAATGCGACGACCGCGATGCTCGCCCCAGGTGCGATGCTCGATTTCGGCGGTTTCGGCAAGGGGGTGGGAGTCGATGCCGCTGTCGCGTCGCTGCGGCAGTGCGGGGTGCGAGAGGGCACCGTGGCGCTCAGCGGGGATATCCGCTGCATCGGCCGCTGCCTCCTGGCGATCCAGGACCCCTTTTCAGAAAAGGTGCTGATGACCTTCGAGAGCGTGGCCCCGGAAACGGGAATGAGTACGAGCGGCGATTACCGGCGCTTTATCGGGGACAAAAGCCATAACCACCTGATCGACCCCAAAACGCGCACTCCCGAGCGCAGCTTCGCCTCGATCACCCTTGTCGGTACCGTCCGAAGCGGGGACCTCGACGCCTGGACGACTGCGGCGGCCGTGATGCCGGCGGAGAAGACCGTCGCCTTTTTACGGACGCTGCCCGTGGGCTATGTCCTGATCTACAATGACGGTACAATGGTCAAAAGCGACAACCTGTCGCACTACCTCAGGGCACTGGAGGCGGAGCATGAAGACGATTGAGAAGATGCTGCATCCGGATGAGGATATCCTGGTGGCCGCGGAGATTTCAAAGACCTTTTATAACGGCATCCTCTCCCTGTACGGGCTGGGGGCGCTGCTGCTGTTCATCGGCTACGAGTACGAGATCGGGGTGATCGGGCTGGTGCTGATCCTCCGCACGTTTTACATGCACCTGCAGGAGATCCGGGAAAAGAAACACTATCACTGCGTCCTGACCCCCAAACGTCTTATCATTCACAAGGGGTTCAAAAACCGTGAGATCATCCCGATCAACCTCGAAGAGATCCGGACCATCTATATCAAACCCTACAACGAACGGTTCAAAAACCGCATCGACGTGGGAACGCTGGAGGTGCTGACGACCTCGGGCGGCCGCTACGTCATCAGCCATATCAAAGCCCCTTTTGCCTACCACCGCGCCATTATCGGGGATGTCGTCGCGGCGACAAGCTATGCCAAAAAGCGTAGTACAGCAGCTGAAGCATGAGCAGGGTGCCCAGCAGGCTGAGGGTGATGTAGGCGGCGAACTTCACCCAGACCAATGAGACAGCGCCCGAGGCAATAAAGTAGCCGCCGGCGATGTCGAGCAGGGCGGCGGCGAAAAGGGCGAGTGCAAGGTAAAGGGTGCGCCGTTTGGCCCGCGCGGGCGCAAAGAGCATAAAATGCGCACCCACCATGATGAAAAGCCCCATTGCGCCCAGGTGCGGGACGGCACTCTCCAGGAGGCCGTAGGGGCTTTTGCCCGGGACCGTTTCACTGCCCAGGTAGTAAAGCTCGATCCCCTGCAGGGAGAAGCCGATCTTGCTGGCAAAGAGCGCAGCGGCGGACGCCAGCAGCAGCAGGCCGAAGAGGGCGAAATAGGCGATGGCGAATCGGTAGGCGCGCTGCATCAGGGCTTCTTGAGGACGTTCAGGTAGAGCAACGAGGCGAAGGCCATGAAAAGCGCCGCGCCGTGCCAGGTCCAGAAAGCCCCCAGCCACGGCAGCAGGTAGGCGTCCCCCCTGTAATAGGCCAGTGCGAACAAAACGACGTCCGCAAGGGCGGCGACCATCGCAAGGTTGATCACGACCGCGGCGATGCGTTTGAGCGGGCAGAGGCGCGCATAGACGGCGGAGAGGGTCAGCAGGGTCATCATCATAAAGAAGATGTCGCTGTGCAGGAGCTCGAGCACGAAGTGTTCGCTGACGGGGTCGATGAACTCCGCTTCGTTACCGTAAAGGGTGTTAGAGAGGCGCTCGCGGTCGAGGCCGATATGGTCGCGTTTGAGAAAGGCGTCGGCGACGAGGAAGCTCCCCGCAAAGAGGAGCAGGCCGTTGAGCAGCGGACGCATCAGCGCATCGCTGCGCAGGTCCTTGACGAGGGTGAAGCGCATCAGTGCTTCCTGATGACGGTTTCAAAGAGTGCGAGCGCAAGGCGGGCGCCGTCGGTGACGTTGCGTGCGCTCAGCGTCGCGCCGCTGACGGTCGGGATGTCTTTGCCGACGCGCAGCGTCGCATTGGCGTCCTTGCCTTTGAACTGCTCGAGGTAGGTGTGCTGCGGCATGTACTCCGGCGGTTCGTTAAAGGCGACGATTTCAATGGCGCGGATCGTGCCTTCGGGGGCGATCATGTAGAGCACCGTGGCATCTTTCTGGCGGACCTGGCGTGTGATAAGCACCCCGTACCCCACGTCCTTGCCGTCGATTGCTGCGGTATAAAAACGGTAGATCTTCGTCTCGAGCTTGAGTTTGGCAAGCTTGGTGACGGCGGCGGCCTGTCCGCTGTTGATCAGTTTGTTTTTCTTCGTCACTTCACTCTGGGCTCCGAAGGCGTGCTGCATCGCTTCGATGGGTGAAATAAGCGGCGCGGCTTCTGCAGCGGCACCGAGTAAAAAGACGGTCATTATCAGATTTTTCAGCATGGATCTCTCTTGTAAACGGATTATCAAACCCCTGGGGTCAGGGGGCTTGATGATCGGTTCGGCAAAAAATTATAACACACGACGGCAACGGCGGGCCCGGGATGCAGGAGGGGGAAAACCTGCATGCCGGGCTGTTCCGCCAAAGCCGTTTTAGAAAACAAAGCCCATCGCGACACTGATGACATTGTAGTCCTCAAGGGCGCTGTCGTGGTAGTCGGTCATGGCGTAGTCGGCTTTCAGGACGACCTGCTCGTGTGGGAAGAAGTTCAGGCCGACGGTCGTGTTGGTCTGCTCGAGGTCGGGGCGTGTGCCGCCGGCGACGGAGGAGACGGGGTCGTAGTTCTCATACTGGACAAAGACCGGAAGGCGGTAGCGCGTGGAAAGCGTCGCGAGCACGTCGTATTCCGCATTGACATAGTACCCTTCCGCACCGTCCGCCGCTTCGGCCCAGATCTTCTCCGCATCGGAGACGCTGGTGGCGGTGTAGAGCCCCTTGAGCTTGAAGCCCGCCTTTTCATACTGGCCGTAGACGTCGTACATAAAGGCGTTTACACCGCTGGGGCGCCCCTGTGTCGCGGCACCGTAATAGGCGGAGGTCCCCAGGAGCAGGCCGCTGATGCCGCTGTAGTCCACGCGGCCGACGAAGGCGACGCGCTGCATCGGGCCGTTCTCCTCCGAACCGATACGGCCGCTGCGGATCCACTTTTTATTGACGGAACCGGGCATATTGTTATCGTTGTTCAGCGCCAGGGCATTGATGATCCCGGCCGTGTAGCTCAGACCGATGTCGCTGAAGCTGCCGTAGGCGAGGATACCGGTCTCATGCCAGGTGGACGGGATCAGGTATTTTTCGACATCCGGGCGCTGCACCGTATTGAAGAGCGTCGGTTCATGACGCTGGTTGATGAGCCCCATCGGTACCAGCAAGTTACCGACCTGGATGTTGAACGCCTCATAAAGCAGGAAGTCGAGGTACATGAACTCGATCGCGACCTCTTCGCCGCCGTGTTCGAACTCGAGTTCGGTGTTGAGGACGATATTGTCGCTGAACTTGTACCCGATGTAGGGAACGAAGCGGTAGACGTCCGTATAGGCGTCACCGGCCGCACCGTCATTGTCCGGGGAGGACCAGAACATTTCGCCGTACCCGCCGATGGAGAGCGGAGACTTGGAGTAGTAGACCTTGGAGGCCGCCGGCCCCATGCCGTTGACGGAGGTGTTGGTGTCGACCGTCGTATAGTTGAACCCGGTCTTCAGATTCGACGTCTCGTCGATCAGGGCATCCGTCTTTTCCTGAAGTTCGGCGATCTGTGCTTTGAGATCGTCGAGTTCGTTTGCATAGAGTGCCGTGCCTGCCAGGAGGGCGGCTGCCAGTGAGAGTGCAATGTGCTTCATCAAGTTATCCTTATGAGGTGGTGATTGATTCCATGATTTCAAGAATCATTCCCAAAATTATGGGTGAAGTATAGGCGATTTTTCCTCTAAATGTCAATAGATATGACAATCATTATCAAAAATGAAGGACGAAAAACATTTTTGTCACGTTTGGTAACTTTTTGAGAGTGAGTCTCAATTAATGGGAGGAATGCCCGAAGTGATTGGCTGGGTCTCGGTTGTCTTTTCGGCCTCGTCGTCAGTGCCGCTGTCAAGCTTTTTGAGGTAGTGGACCGGGAAATCGAGGGTGCGCTTGAGGATGTTGAACGGGCTGACGATGATATCCTTGGCGATCGTATTTTCCACCTTCGGGTCACTCAGCGGGCCCGAGACGTTCAGCGTCGTCAGGACGGATTGGTCGTCACCGACAAGGATGTAGCCGACCAGCGGGATCTTCCGGATGTTTTCCGCGGCCCGCGTTTTGACGGAGAGCTGCATCTTGATGCGCTCCGTATTGTAGTCGATGGTGCCCTGGCCGGCGAAATCGAGCTCTTTGCTGTCGATCTTGATGTTTGAGATCGAGAGCACTTTCTCATGGAACGCGAGTTCGGTATAGGCGGAGCGCACCTTGATCCCGTTGGTCTCATAGGACGGGAGCGAGAAGGTGACCAGGGCGGGGACGGTATTGATAAAGGCGAAGAGATTGTTGAAAAGCACGTAGTCGCGTACGGTCGTATCGTTGATCTTGGCCAGACCCTTGAAATCATCCTTTTCCCCTATGAGGTAAAAGTCCAGTGTGCCGCCTTTGACTTTGGTGAGGTTGAAAAAATGGTTCATGAAGTCGTCGTCGAGCCGGTACCCGAAGAGGTAGAACGTTTCGCCCTTTACCTCGAGCTTGGCGCCCCCGTCGGCTTTGTAGAGCTGCCCCTGGATATGGTTGTTGCTGTAGTCGATGGTGATGCGGTCGGCTTTGGCCCTGCGGTCGCCCGGGAAGAGGATCGCCGTATTGTTGGCGTCGATGTGGATCGTGGTGTTCGATTCGCTGGTATTCTCGTCGCTGCTGAAATGGTGCTCGCGGTAGAAACGGGTCAGTTCGGGCTGGCTAAAAGCGACGCCGTTCGAGCGGATGCGGATCGTATCGCTGCGCTCCACCGTGATGCGGTCGTTGATCGTCGATGCAAGCGAACCGTTCTGCTCGATCTGACCTTTGAAACTGTAGATGTTGACCGGTTTGCCGTCGAAAGCCGTCAGGGCGTAGGGGTAGTCGACGGTGCCTTCGAAGCTGACGGGATAGCCGCCGCTCTCTGACCAGGCGGAGATGGTACTGTCGGTCAGATTGTAGTCGCGCAGCAGCGGGGAGTGGCGCGTGAATGCATCGAGGGAGAAAAAGTGCAGGCGCCATCCGTGCCCGAGCGTGGAGTAGACCATATTGATCGATGGGATGACGATGTCGTACTCATCATCGATGGGGACGATATAGACGCTGAACTGCTCCATCCCCTGCAGCAGTCTGCCGAGTCCTTCGTCTTCCAGCCGGAATTTCGACACGTTGAGTTCGGTCGCCATGGTAGCCGGCTCGAAAATCCCTTCCACGGAACCGGTCAGCTGGTGTTCGATCGAGACGACGGCCGGTGAGAGCCTGAAGATCCCGTGCTGGCGCGACAGGGTAAAGGGGGAGATGGAAACCGGCGTTTCATCCAGCGTCCAGTGTGTTTCTGCGCTGCTCGTCACCGTGATGTTCTGGTCGGCGCGGATATGAAAGCGGGCGTGTGCCTGCGTGGCCTTCAGTGTCCCGGCCCGGAGCGACAGCAGGTCCACGAGCAGAGACGCCGAGGGATCGGCAAGGGAGATCTCGCCTTCGACGGTCGCCCGTGCTGCCTTGTCGACAGCGACGGCCGTCTTGGGAAGGGTCATCAGGAGCTTTTTCAGATCGAACGGTGCGGTAAAGGCATCGGCGGAGAGATTGTGCTCCATATAGTGCCAGCGGGAGGCGTCGAACCGGATGGTGTCGCCCTTGGGGTCGAAGCGGTATTCGAAATGCAGCGGCACGGTGGCCGGGTCGAGGGTAATGGGGGCGGCGCCGACCGGGTAACGTACTTCGCCGATATTGAACCGCAGGGCACCGTTGTGTTTTGCCGGGTTGAAGGTACCGCTGACGCGCCCCGTCACGTTGTCCTCAAAAAGCGCCGCCTCGACGGAGCGCAGGGTGACCTCGGAGCCTTTGAGATCGACCGCGGCACGGGAAACGGCAATGGGGAGACCGGAGAGATCGATGCGGCTTTTGGCCGTGTTGAACTGCGCCTGCGCCGTGGTGTGGGAATCGCCGAGGTTGACGGTCAGGGTCAGGTTCGTATCGGTGAGCCCTTCGGTCTGGGTAAAGGGGAGGTCGATGCCGTACGAAGCGGTCAGGCGCTGCAGCGGGGGGATGAACTGCGCCGTAGTGAGGATAGAGAGCCGCAGCTGCGGCGCATGGGCGCCGAAATCGATGTCGATACGGGTATCGCCGCCGGGCTGGCCGTAGAAGGTGGCATGCTCCGGACGGATCTCCAGGGTTTTGCGCTCGAAACGGACGGTCACGTTCGGGGCGAGGGCGGGTTCAAAATCCTCCGGGACATTGGCAAACCGGTAACGGGCATTCTGAAACGTCAGGTGGCCAAACAGATTGTCGAAGGCTTTGGCCGGTTCGGCATAGGGGAGGGTCGTCTGCAGGGTGTGCAGCATCACCGGTCCGCCCTGGGCCCGCGCGACGATCCAGGATTCGATTTTGTCGGAGAGGTGAAGCGGTTTGACGATCGGCGCGACGCTCGCAAACGGTTCGGTCGAGAAGGTGTTCAGTGTCAGGGCATCCCGCGTCGCGTGCAGCCCCAGGCGGAGGTGGATGTCCGCAGCGATATCGACGGCGCCGCCCAGGTAGAACTCGCTCTGTTCCGGCTGCAGGACCCCCTCGAGCCGGAACGTCCCGTTGAAATCGTGCGTATCCCCGTAGCACGTTACCTTATAGGCATCCGAAAACCGGACGGGGGAGAGGGTCAGCGCCAGGTGCCCCCGCTGCGGCGAGGCCAGGAGGAGCTGGCTGCGGCGGCGCGGATCGAAGAGGACCGATCCGTTCATGTCGTTGCCGATCCGGATACGGTCGATACGCAGGCTGCCGATCCAGAGATCATCCATGTGGCGCAGGGCGGCGGCAACGCGCCGCTGAAGGTCCAGAAGGCTTGTGGGTTCCTCCGGAGCATCGGAAGGGGCGAGGGCGATCGTCCCGATCTCGACGCGAAGGGCATTGTCCCACTTGAGGTATAATTGCTCCGCATAAAGGCGGCCGAGTTTCAGCTTGCCCAGATGGATTCCGCTTGAGAGGGTGAGGTAGAGAACGGTAATGACGACCAGACAGAAGGCAATGACGGAGATGATCGTCAAATGGGTTTGTGCAATCGCTCTGCTGATGGCGTTGTCGTTCATCTATTACCTGAATATGGGGCTCACGACATCGAAGGTGCTCTATATTCCCCAGGGATCAATTCGCAAGATTATAACACACCTCGAAACCGCCAACCCGCAGCTCAACCGTCTGGACGCCTTTTTGATGCGTTTCATCGGGCGACCGCAGCACGGCTGGATCGACCTTGGCAGTACGGCGATGACCCACGGCGACTTCCTTTACCGCATCACGACCTCCAAGGCGGCGATGAAGCCGGTCACCCTCGTTCCCGGGGAGACGACCCATGTCTTTTTTACACAGCTCGCCGAGAGCCACGGGCTTGATCCGCAGCGGCTGATGGCAGCGTTCCGGGAGCAGAGCCCCTATCATGAGGGTGCGCTGGTTCCCGATACCTACCAGCTCCCCATCGGCATTACCGAATCCGACGCGGTCCGCCTGCTGCTGCACTACGCCGAGACGAAACAGCGCGCCTGGTCGGAGAAGATCTTCGGCCTCTACAATGAACGCAAATGGTACCACTATATTGTTATTGCCTCCGTCATCCAGAAAGAGGCGGCAGACAACGCGGAGATGCCGCTGGTCTCCTCTGTGATCGCCAACCGTCTGGCCAAGGGGATGAAGCTGCAGATGGACGGTACGCTCAATTACGGCCGTTACTCCCACGAGCGGATCACCGCCGCCCGGATCCGCACGGACAAAAGCGAATACAACACCTATCTGCACAACGGACTGCCCGCCGCACCGGTCTGCAACGTGGGCTTTGAAGCGATCAGGGCGGCGATCTTCCCGGCCAAAACGGAGTACCTCTATTTTACGAAAGGTGCGGACGGTAAGCACCGCTTTACACGTTACTATTCTACACACTTACGTAATATTAACCGTGTTACTAAATGATACAGTAATCCAAATATTCCTCCCCGTTCATTCTTGATTTGGCATGAAACACGATTGAAGTGATATGATGACCCTGTAATTTTCAATCGGCGGTTCTAAATTATATTTAGTAATGCCGATCAACTTCACACTTCGAGGATATAGAATGTCTAAAATCATTTGGTCGAAAATTGACGAAGCTCCGGCTTTGGCTACATACTCGTTCTTTCCGATTGCTTCCAAATTCTGCGCTGAGGGCGGCGTTGAACTGGAACAAAGCGATATCTCACTTGCAGGTCGTGTCCTTGCCGCGATGGGTAAAGGTGAAGATGAACTGTCAAAACTGGGCGAGCTTGTCCTGAAGCCTGAAGGTAACATCATCAAGCTGCCGAACATCTCTGCATCCGTCGGTCAGCTCAAAGACTGTATTGCCGAACTTCAGAGCCAGGGTTACGATATCCCGAACTACCCTGAAAATCCGGCGAACGATGAAGAAAAAGCGCTCCAGGCAACGTACAGCACCTGCCTCGGTTCTGCGGTCAACCCGGTTCTCCGCGAAGGAAACTCCGACCGCCGTGCAGCGAAAGCGGTCAAGAACTATGCGCAGAAAAACCCGCACCGCCTCAAAGCGTACTCTGACAACTCCAAAGCGTATGTAGCGCACATGGCCGGTAACGGCGACTTCTACGGCAACGAGAAGTCCGTCACGATGGACAAAGCACAGAAAGTGACGATCGCACTCAACGGCAATACGCTCAAGACAATCGACGCCCTCGAGGGTGAAGTTCTTGACGGTACGTTTATGTCTGTCAGCGCGCTGCGTGCTTTCTACAAACAGACGATCGAAGACGCGAAAGCGAAAGGCGTCATCTGGTCGGTCCACCTCAAAGCGACGATGATGAAGATCTCCGACCCGATCATGTTCGGTCACGGTTTCGAAATCTTCTTCGAAGACGTCTTCGCGAAATATGCGGATACCTTCAAAGAGGTCGGTGTCAACCCGAACCTCGGTATGTCCGATCTCGAGAAGAAGATCAAAGGGCATGCGAAAGAGGCCGAGATCAAAGCGGCTTTCAAAGCAGTCGTCGATTCCGACAGCCCGAAAATCGCGATGGTCGACTCTGACAAAGGGACGACAAACTTCAATGCACCGAACGACATCATCATCGATGCTTCCATGCCGGTCGTCGTCCGCGAAGGCGGTAAGCAGTGGGATCGCAACGGTGACGCGCTCGAGTGTGTCGCGGTCATCCCGGACTCTACTTACGGTCTGTTCCACGAAGAGATGGTCGCCGACTGTGTGAAAAACGGTCAGTTCGACGTCACGACAATGGGGACGATGCAGAACATCGGTCTCATGGCGCAGAAAGCGGAAGAGTACGGCTCCCACCCGACGACATTCGAACTCGCCGAAGCGGGTACCGTAACGGTCACGGCAGAAGACGGTACGGTTCTGATGAGCTTCGAGTGTGAAGCGGGTGATATCTGGCGTATGTCACGTGCGAAAGATATCCCGATCAAAGACTGGATCCGCCTCGCATTCGAACGCGGCCAGATCGAGCAGATCCCGGTTGTCTTCTGGCTGGACGAAAACCGTGCACACGATGCGCAGATGATCGCGAAGGTCAAAAAATACATGCCGGAGTTCAATACGGACGGTCTGGAGATCCACTTTATGGACATCACGGCTGCGACGCGCTTCACGAACGAGCGCATCCGTGCCGGAAAAGACACGATCGCTGTTACCGGTAACGTACTGCGTGACCACCTCACCGACATGTACCCGATCCTCGAGCTCGGCACATCGGCAAAAATGCTCTCCATCGTTCCGCTGCTCGCGGGCGGCGGCCTGTTTGAGACGGGTGCCGGCGGTTCCGCGCCGAAGCACGTCGACCAGTTCCTGGCAGAGGGTCACCTCCGCTGGGACTCCCTGGGTGAATTCCTCGCCCTGGCGGAGTCACTGCGCATGATCGAGCAGAAGAACCCGAACGCGAAGCTGGCGGCCGTGACCGCTGCGCTTGACGTGGCGAACCAGGAGTACCTTGACAACAACAAGGCACCGGGCCGCAAAGCGGGCGAGCCGGACAACAAAGCGTCCCACTTCTACGTGGCACAGTACTGGGCAACGGCACTGGCTGACTCTCTGGATGCTGAACTGCAGGCGAAGTTTACGCCGGTAGCGAAAGCGCTCAAAGAGAACGAAGCGAAGATCATGGAAGAGCTGATGGCTGCCGAAGGCAAAGCGCAGGATATCGGCGGTTACTACCACCCCGATGATGCGAAAGCGGAAGCGGCAATGCGCCCGTCTGCAACGCTCAACGCGATTATCGACGCTCTCTAAGCGGAAAACATGTGTTCCGATTCGGAACACGGTAGAAGGGTAGGTGTTACCTTTCTACCATTCTAACGGGTTCACTCAGTGGACTTAATCTTATTTTACTTATAATGTACAATCTTCTGCCATGTATGCATAATGGTGTGTGTTCGCACATATTGCTTATGTGTATAGCGGTGCAGAAGAGCCAATTAATCGAAAAGGACTTCAACAATGAATCAGGGTAAACGTGTTGGAATCGTCGGCGCCGGAAACGTAGGTGCCACCGTCGCATACTCACTGGCGATGCTCGGTTCGTGCCATGAAATCATTCTGCGCGACAACAAGATCGAAGTTGCGAAAGGGAAGGCACTCGATATGTCACAGGCAGCGGCAGCGGTCCGCAGCCACACGGTTGTCAGCGTCGCCGAGAGCATGGAAGAGCTCACGGACTGTGACGTCGTCGTTGTGACGGCGGGCAGCCCGCGTCTGCCGGGTATGAGCCGCGACGACCTGCTGATGATCAACGCCAACATCACCAAAGAGGTTGTAAGCGGCATCGCGAAATACTCTCCGAACGCGATCATCATCATGGTCTCAAACCCGCTTGACGCGATGACCTATGTCGCCCTCAAAGAGAGCGGGTTCGACCGCAGCCGCGTCCTGGGTATGGCCGGTATCCTCGACAGCTCCCGTATGGCGGCATTCATCCAGGAAAAACTGGGCTACGGCGGCGGACAGATCCGCGCTTCCGTCATGGGCGGCCACGGGGATGACATGGTACCGCTTCCGCGCTACTCCACCGTTGCGGGCGTTCCGCTCTTCGACCTCCTCACCGAGGATGAGATCGACGAGATCGTCGACCGCACGCGCCACGGCGGTGCCGAGATTGTCGGCTACCTCAAGACCGGTTCGGCGTATTACGCCCCGGCGAAATCCACGGCGATCATGGTCGAAGCGATTCTGAAAGACACGAAGCAGATCCACCCGTGTGCCGTCTACCTCGAGGGCGAGTACGGCTACGACGACGTTGTTTCCGGCGTCCCGGTCATGATCGGTGCCAACGGGGCGGAGAAGATCATCGAAGTAACACTCAATGAAAAAGAGAAAGAGATGTTCGCCCGCTCGTGCAGCTCGGTCCAGACCCTGATCGACACGCTGAACGAAAATAAATTCTTTGAGGAGGCCTAATTTGGACTACAGAATCGAAAAGGATACGATGGGGGAGATGCAGGTCCCCAAAGATGCGTACTGGGGTGCCCAGACGCAGCGTTCGATCCAGAACTTCCGTATCGGTGAAGAGACGATGCCGTACGAGATTACCCGTGCGTTTTCCTATCTGAAAAAAGCCGTTGCCCTGGTCAATATGGACCTGGGCAAGCTTGATGCAAAAAAAGCGGAGGCGATTGCCCAGGCGGCGGACGAGATGCTCGCGGGCAAACTCGACGGCAACTACCCGCTCGTCGTATGGCAGACCGGTTCCGGTACGCAGTCGAACATGAACAACAACGAGGTCCTCGCCAACCGCGCGACGGAGATCCTCGGCGGTGACTTCCGCACAGAGAAGCTTGTGCACCCGAACGACGACGTCAACAAGTCCCAAAGCTCCAATGACACCTACCCGACGGCCCTGCACGTCGCGTCCGTCATCGCGGTCGAAGAGCGTCTGCTCCCGGCGATCGCCAAGCTCAAAGCGACGCTCCAGGCGAAAAGCGAAGAGTTTGCGCACCTGGTCAAGATCGGCCGTACGCACCTTCAGGATGCGACACCGCTGACCCTCGGTCAGGAGATCAGCGGCTGGGTCGAGATGCTCGCCAAGTCCGAAAAGATGGCAAAAGACTCCCTGGAAGCGGTGCGCGAACTCGCCCTCGGCGGTACGGCGGTCGGTACGGGCCTCAACGCCCACCCGGAACTGGGCGAACGCGTCGCGGCGAAACTGTCCGAACTGACAGGCCACGATTTCGTTACGGCACCGAACAAGTTCCACGCCCTGACGTCCCACGACGCGCTTGTCTTCGCCCACGGCGCCCTCAAGGCGCTGGCAGCCGATATGATGAAAATCGCCAACGACGTCCGCTGGCTTGCATCCGGCCCGCGCTGCGGGATCGGCGAGATCTCCATCCCGGAAAACGAGCCGGGTTCCTCCATCATGCCGGGCAAGGTCAACCCGACGCAGAGCGAAGCGGTCACGATGGTCGCCTGCCAGGTCATGGGGAACGACGCGACGATCGGTTTTGCGGCATCTCAGGGGAACTTCGAGCTGAACGTTTTCAAGCCGGTGATCGCCTACAACTTCCTGCAGTCCGTCCGCCTGCTCGCCGACAGCATCGTCTCTTTCAACGACAATGCCGCCGTCGGCATCAAGGCAAACGTTGAGAACATCGAACACTTCCTCAACGACTCGCTGATGCTCGTCACGGCGCTCAACCCGCATATCGGTTACGAAAATGCGGCGAAGATCGCCAAAACAGCGCACAAAAACGGCACGACCCTCAAGGAAGAGGCGGTCAACCTCGGCCTGCTGAGTGCCGAAGAGTTCGATAAATATGTTGTTCCGGGTGACATGATCGCCCCGAAAGCGTAACCTAATAAAGGAGGAGAAGAGAATATGAATATCCATGAATATCAGGCGAAACAGATTTTTGCCAAATACGGTGTACCGACCCCGCGCGGCATCGTAGCCAATACGGCAGACCAGGCGGTGAGAAACGCCGCTGAACTGGGTGGCGACATCTGGGTTGTGAAAGCACAGATCCACGCAGGTGGACGCGGCCTCGGCGGCGGTGTCAAACTGGCACGTTCACTGGATGAAGTCGGTGAACTGGCAACGCAGATTCTCGGCATGAACCTGGTGACGCACCAGACCGGCCCGGAAGGGAAACTTGTCCAGAAGGTCTACATCGAAGAGGGTGCGGACATTAAAGACGAACTCTACCTCGGCGTTGTCCTCGACCGTGCGAAAGAGATGCCGGTTATCATGGCTTCTACCGAAGGCGGTATGGAGATCGAGAAGGTCGCTGAAGAGACTCCTGAGAAAATCATCAAGGTCGCCATCGACCCGACAATCGGTTTCCAGGGCTTCCACGGCCGCGAACTCGCTTTCGGCCTCGGTCTGGCGAAAGAGGAGCAGGGCAAATTTATCAAATTTGCCGCAGCCCTCTACAATGTTTACATGGAAAACGACGCGGAGATGATCGAGATCAACCCGCTGATCAAAACCGGTGCGGGCGACTTCCTTGCCCTCGACGGCAAAATGGGCTTTGACGACTCTGCACTGGGCCGCCACCCGGACATCGAAGACATGCGTGATATCTCCGAAGAGGATGCGGACGAGCGCGAAGCAAGCCGCTTCGGCCTCTCTTATGTCTCCCTCGACGGCGAGATCGGCTGTATGGTCAACGGTGCAGGCCTCGCGATGGGGACGATGGATACCATCAACTATATGGGCGGTACGCCGGCGAACTTCCTGGACGTCGGCGGTAAAGCAAATGCGGAAACCGTTGCAAAGGGCTTCGAGATCATCCTCAAGAACCCGAACGTCAAAGCGATTTTCGTCAACATCTTCGGCGGTATCGTCCGCTGCGACCGTATTGCCAACGGTATCCTTGAGGCAACGAAACTGGTCGACGTTCATGTTCCGGTCATCGTCCGCCTCGACGGTACGAACGCCCCGGAAGCGGCGGAGATCCTCAGAAACGCCAATATCGCGAATGTTATCGCGGCGGAAGACCTTGCAGACGGTGCAGCCAAAGCCGTCGCAGCAGCGAAAGGAGAGTAATTAATGTCAATTCTTGTAAACAAAGATACCAAAGTTATCGTTCAGGGTTTCACAGGGAAAGAGGGTACTTTCCATGCTGAGCAGTGTATCGCCTACGGCACACAGATCGTCGGCGGCGTTACCCCGAACAAAGGCGGCCAGGAGCACCTGGGCAAACCGGTTTTCAATACGGTTAAAGACGCGGTAGACACGACGGGTGCCACCGTCTCCATGATCTTCGTTCCGCCGGCATTCGTCGGTGACGCCGTCATGGAAGCGGCGGATGCCGGTATCGAACTGGCCGTCATCATTACCGAAGGCGCACCGGTCCGCGACATGATGTACGCAAAAATGTACGCGACGAAAAAAGGCATGAAGACGATTGGGCCGAACTGCCCGGGTATCATCACTGCCGAAGAGTGCAAGATCGGGATCATGCCGGGCATGATCTTCAAAAAAGGGAACGTCGGCCTGATCTCCAAGTCCGGTACCCTGACCTACGAAGGTGCAAACCAGGTCGTCAAGCAGGGCTTCGGTATCACGACGGCAGTCGGTATCGGCGGTGACCCGATCATCGGTCTTTCTTATAAGCAGCTGCTGCCGCTCTTCGAAGCGGATCCGGAAACGGAAGCGATCGTTATGATCGGTGAAATCGGCGGAGACTTGGAAATTCAGGCAGCTGCATTTATTAAGGAAAATATCACCAAACCGGTTGTAGCTTTTATCGCGGGCCAGACCGCGCCGAAAGGTAAACGTATGGGCCACGCCGGGGCAATCGTCTCCGGTGCAGCCGGTACGGCGGCCGAGAAGATGGCAGCGCTTGAAGCGGCCGGTGTCAAAGTCGTCGTTTCGCCTGCCGAGATCGGCAAAGCGGTCGCAGAGGTCCTTTCAAAGTAATGAAAGAGAGTGTCGCCGTCGCCAACGTCCGCTGCAGCGGTTGCGCGGCGACGATTACAAAGGCACTCGAAGCCGAAGGGTTTACATCCGTTGAAGTCGATTTGACGTGTGAGCCTCGTATCGTAACAGCAGATGTTGACGACGAGGCGCAATCAGCACTATTCAAATCGATTTTACGTGGCCTGGGTTATCCTCTTGCAGAAGAGCAGGTCAGCGGATTGGATGCAGCGGGACTGAAAGCGAAAAGTTTCGTCTCCTGCGCCGTCGGAAAATTTTCAACCAAAAGCGATGAGTAGGGGATCCTCATAAAGGACTCGCAGGAGTCTTTTATGAGATCCCTTATCTCGCAAATAAATGGAGGAGTATTAATGTTTCAGACTGAAAAACCGGGTGACGTCCCTGTCTGGGTCAACACCAATAACTGTAAAGCATGTGATATCTGTGTTTCCGTCTGCCCTTCGGGCGTTCTGGGGATGCGTTATGAACCGACATCTACACTGGGTGCGATGATCTCCATCGACCACCCGGAAGCGTGTATCGGCTGTAACGAGTGTGAACTCACATGTCCGGACTTTGCGATTTATGTTGCAGATAAGAAAGAGTACAAATTTGCGAAGCTGACAGATGAAGCAAAGGCACGCCAGGCGGCGATCGTTGCTAACAACTATATGTCACTTGAGCAGTAAGGAGCAGGAATGTCAAGAATTGTAATTTCAACAGGTAACGAACTGGCGGCAAAAGCGGCTGTAGATGCGGGCGCACGTTTCTTCGGCGGTTATCCGATTACACCGTCTTCCGAAGTTATGCACGAAGCATCCGATCTGCTGCCGGCAGTCGGCGGCGTCGCGATCCAGATGGAAGACGAGATCGGCGGTATTTCCGCTGCCCTCGGTGCTTCCATGACCGGTACGAAGTCGTTCACGGCGACATCAGGCCCGGGTATCTCCCTCAAAGCGGAGCAGATCGGTCTGGGCTTCATCGCCGAGATCCCGCTCGTTATCGTCAACGTCATGCGCGGCGGCCCTTCCACAGGTCTGCCGACACGTGTTTCCCAGGCGGATATCGGCCAGGCGAAATACCCGACACACGGTGACTACGCCTCTATTACCCTCTGTGCAGGTTCCCTGACAGAGTGTTATACGCAGACGGTCCGCGCTTTCAACCTCGCGGAAAAATACATGACACCGGTCTTCATGCTTCTGGATGAGACGATCGGTCACATGCACGGTAAAGCGGAACTCCCGGACCTCGAAGAGGTTGAAGCGAGCATCGTTAACCGCGCGACATTCGACGGTGCGCCGGAAGACTACCGCCCGTACGACGTTCCGATGAACCAGCCGGCGGTCCTGAACCCGATGTTCGAAGGGTACCGCTACCACGTTACGGGTCTGCACCACGGACCGACAGGCTTCCCGACGGAAGATGCGGAACAGTGCGAATTCAACATCGAACGCCTCACCGGCAAGATCAACACGGTTGCTGCACAAAACGACGGCCTTGACGATCTTCCGGATTACGAAGAGGTCCTGATGGACGACGCGGAAGTCTGTATCATCGCATACGGCTCCATCGCACTGGGTGCTTTCGAAGCGGTACAGAAACTGCGTGCAGAAGGGATCAAAGCCGGTCTCTTCCGCCCGATCATGATGTGGCCGAGCCCGGAAGCCGAGATCCGCAAGATCGGTGAACGCTTCGGTGACAAGATCATGGTAACCGAGCTGAACATGGGTCAGTACTCTACGGAAATCGAACGTATCGTTCGCCGTAACGATTTCACGCGCCTGCTCAAAGCAAACGGTCGCCCTATCGCGCCGGCAGAGATGGTAGCAAAAGTTAAGGAGATGATGTAATGGCTTTTAACTACGACAAATACCTTCGTGTAGACAAGATGCCGACACTCTGGTGTTGGGGCTGTGGTGACGGTGTCATCCTCAAAGCGACGATCCGCGCGATCGAGAAAATGGGATGGGACATGGACAAGGTCTGTGTCGTTTCCGGTATCGGCTGTTCCGGGCGTTTCAGCTCTTACATCAACTGTAATACGATTCACACGACACACGGTCGTACCGTTGCGTACGCCACCGGTGTCAAGCTTGCGAAACCAGAAGCAAACGTGATCGTTGTTGCCGGTGACGGTGACGGCCTGGCGATCGGTGGTAACCACACCATTCACGGTTGCCGCCGTAACATCGACCTGAACTTCATCCTGATCAACAACTTCATCTACGGTCTGACAAACTCCCAGACGTCCCCGACGACGCCGCAGGGGATGTGGACCGTCAGCCAGAAGAATGGTAACATCGACCCGACGTTCGACGCATGTGCGCTGGCGATCGGTGCGGGTGCCTCTTTTGTTGCACGCGAAACGATGCTCGACCCGAAGAAACTCGAGAAGATCCTGGTCAAAGGCTTCAGCCACAAAGGTTTCTCTTTCTTCGACATCATGTCCAACTGCCACATCAACCTTGGCCGTAAAAACAAAATGGCGAGCGCGATGCAGAACCTCGAGTGGATCGACAGCATCACCATGCCGCTGCGCAAGTGGGAAGCCCTCTCTGACGAAGAGAAGAAAAATGTATTCCCGACAGGTGTCCTTAAAGAAGTTCAGGAGCCTGAGTACTGTGAATCTTACGATCAGATCAAAGCCGCTGCACAAGGCAAGCGTGCGAAACTGACGCAAGACGACTTCGAGAAAAAGATCTAAGGAGACATGAAATGAGACATACATTGCGCTTTACCGGTGTAGGCGGGCAGGGGGTTCTCCTCGCCGGCGAAATCATGGCGGCCTGTAAGATCAAAGACGGTGGTTTCGGTCTGAAGACTGCGACCTATACTTCCCAGGTCCGCGGCGGCCCGACCGTCGTTGACATTACGCTTGACGATGAAGAGATCCGCTACCCGTACGCGAACGAAGGCGAGATCGATTTCATGCTTTCCGTTGCGGACGTCAGCTACCAGTCTTTCAAGAAGGGTGTAAAGCCGGGCGGCGTTATCGTTGTTGACCCGAACCTGGTTCACCCGACAGACGAAGACCGTCAGACATGGACTATCGTTGAGATCCCCATTATTACGATCGCAAAAGAAGAGGTCGGTAACGTTATTACGCAGTCTGTCGTCGCGATGGCGATTGCCAACCAGATCACAAGCGTTCTGAACCCGGAATCCCTCCAAGAGGTCATGCTCTCCAAAGTACCGAAAAAAGTACACGAAGCGAACCTCAAAGCCTGGGAACTCGGCGTCAAGTACGCAATCGAGTCCGGCGTTACGCTGGCAGCGTAAGGAAAAGGGCGGCTCCTCGCCGCTTTTTTTTGATCATCAATCTAATATTATATAATATCTTATATAGCCATCGATCCGGGAAAATAGAAGAGGGCGCCGGATTCTGCAAGTGAGAGGTATAATCGGTGCCTCGACGGTATCAATGACTCCAGTGAATTCTCGAATACGACACAGCATCAATGCATCGTTCAGCCGACAAAGAGCAGGCGTCTGATCGAAAAGTTGAAGAAGTTTGTAATATTATATAATATATTATTTATTTCGATCCGTTCTCATATGCTATAATATCACCGGTACAACGTGCGATAGCTTGATTTTCAAGAGGAAAGTCCGGGCTGCCGTAAGACAGGGCTCCATCTAACGGATGGCCGGCGAAAGCCGAGGGACAGTGCAACAGAGAGCAGACCGCCGCGCAAGCGGTAAGGGTGAAACGGTGGGGTAAGAGCCTACCAGTTCCGCCAGCAATGGCGGAAGCTATGTAAACCCAGCCTGGCAGCAAGAAACAGATGGTAAGCGTCTTACAATGCTTTTGTTTCGCTGGAGGCATCCGGTAACGGATGCAGTAGATAAATTATCGCATCAACAGAACCCGGCTTACCGTTGTACCTTTCTTCCCTATCTCTTTTATCCCATATGCTTATTCACTGATCGATGACCAGAAGAGGTCGAGCTGTTTTTCAAATGCCGTCGACAGTGCCGTCGTAGGCATGCTGTCAGCCTTTAGAAGGCTGACCTGCAGCCGCAGATAGAATAGTTGCCCCAGGAAGGCATTGGCGAGCGTCATAGGGTCATTGGAGCGGATAAGGCCCTCCTGCATCATGATGAAGAAACCCGAAGAGAGCACCTTGATATTCGCATCATGGAACTCCTGCCGGAACCCGCTGCGCAACACGTCATTCTGCATCAGTTCGATCAGCATAAAACGGAAGAGTTTTTCGTACTTTTTATCGAATGTCATCAGCTTGAATTCGGTCATGAACTTATGCAGAAAAGAGCGTCCTTTTTTCGCATTCTCCTGCACGAAATCATCGGTCTTCTGGTGGGCGAAAGGCGAGGCGAAAACCCTGCCTGCGACGGCCAGGAAAATCGCTTCTTTGTTTTCAAAATGGTTGTACAGCGCACTCTCCCTGATCCCGACTTTTGCAGCGATTTTACGTACGGAAGCACCTTTGTAGCCATGTTCCGCGAAGAGATCCATGGCAGCTTCCTCGATCAGCTTCTTTGTATCGCCACCTTTCTTAAACTCCCTGTTTTCGGGCATTTCAGTCTCCTTATTAACGAATGTTCATGTTTTAGAAAGTGTATATGAACGTCTGTTAATTTATCCTTAATCAAATGTGAACACTTGTTCTTTTGGTTCACGATGTAAATTAACATATGTTCATTTTATTCATGGGCAGACAAGTGCCGGTCAGGTATAATCATCAGGTCTTTAAAACGCATTTGTCAGTTATTGATATTTTTATATATGGAGTCAAGGATGAAACCGCTTTTTATCAGCATTTGCAGCGTCCTTTTTGTCGGCTGCAGTTCCCCCTCTATTATTGAAAAAGACGATCTGCTTCTGGGGGTGGAGATCGGTCAGGATCGCCTGACCGTCAGTACGGAAAAGATCGCCGAAGACCGTATCGGCATGCAGGGCCTCACGATCAGGCGTACGCTGTACGCAGTGCAGGGGGGACGGCATATTGTCTACGAGCTGGCGGTGACGCAGCCGCCTTATCGCTATCACTATGACCTGGGACGTTCGCTCGATCTTATTTTTGCGGCCAGGAAGGTATCGCAGATCGACCGAATCGGCAACCTCGGCTTTTATGCCATCGAATGGAAAGAGGGCGGCGTACTGCTCGCGGTTGCCCAGAACATGCATAAACGCGGTATTAAGATGATCTACGGTCTCAGTGCGGCTCAGATGGAAGAAGCGCTTGAGAGAGCCGCTAGCGACCATACAGCCAACCTGGATGCCTTTAAGAGCATTATGGTGCTGGACGGTGACAAATCCGCGTTTAAAAGCCGCTGGGTGCCGAAACTGCTGATCCTGGACACATTGATTACGCGTCCGGCTGTCCATCCGGCACCGAGACCGCTTATGCCGAAATAGTGTTTTGTTTTCTCCTTGTCGCCATATTATTTAATGTAATTGCTTATATTAAATAATGTCTATTGTGACAGCGGGCTCATTGTGGAATGGGGGATCGGGAACGGAAAACTTATTTCAAGAGAATATACATTATGAGGTTTAAGGTTTAAGGGGCATAAAAGGCAAAAGTAGGGTAGAATGGTGCTTAAGGTTACCATATGATTCCTGCTCAGGGAAATGTAACTGAACGATCAAAGGTTGCCGCCTTTGATCTCCTTCGAGGCGTTGCCGCGCCTCAAATGAAAATCAGCAGCCTCAAGTATATCACATAAACCTATGGTTTTATTCTTTCATCCCGATTAATTTTAGAAAATCACTATCATTCATATGATCCAGAAGGACTTTTCGCAGGACCGCAGACATTGCTAGGCCGTGTTCGTCCCTTAAAGCCTTTGTTTTGAGCCGTATAGCCTCCCTTTCTTCCTCTGTAAGCCGTATGAAGAACGCATAATCCTTCCTTCCAGTGTCAGGTCTGGCCATAAAATCTCCTTTGCTCTCAATGCACATATAGGGTACGAAAAAATCGTGTAGAAATTGGGCACATTATACCCCGTCGTTTTCGACGGGTTACCCCGTCGTTTTCGACGGGTGGCTATCTTATAAAGGAATTCTTTAAAGAAAGTCTTTTAGGGCAGAGGTGATCGACCAGGGGGAAATTTTCGGAAATTCGACGCGGTGCTCGTCGGCTGCGCCTCCTCACTGGTCCGCCCGGGGGCGGCCCTGATCGGTGCGCCTCCTTCGTCGGCCCATATACCGATGTTTTTACCTGCGCGTCGCGGTGCTCCTTGCCTGATCGGTTGCTGCACGACGCCCTGCGGGCTGTGCAGAGTGATATCGCTTGCCTCGCCGAAGGGCGACGCGCTCTAGGGTGCGCTTCGCGCAGCGGAAAGGGTTGAAGGTGTTCGGCTTTCGGTTGATTTATGGCTGAAGGTTTCGTTTGATGGATCGGAATAGTGCAGGATTCGAGCGGAAACGGGCCAAATTTCGATTTTTACCTAAAAAACGAGGTCAGATATGCACAACGGCATAAAATGCGTTTACGGCGATTTATGAAGGGGGTGATTTTTCCCGCCGCGCGCCGTGACGCGCCAGGATAAAAAACTGTGACTATTCCAGGAGGGAAAAACGTGACGCGGCAGCGGCGAATTGCGATCGATCCGTCACGCTTTACCGTGACGCGGACGGTCAGATTGCCGTTTCGACGAAGCCGAGCGTGTCCGGGATGCGGTCGAGGATGAATTGCGGCGCATAAACGTAGTTCTGGCCGCTGCCGCTGTACTGGATCGTCTGCATGTCTGACGTACCTGTGAAAGCGATTGCGGAGGTATCAGCGTTGTAGATCAACGTTTGAACGTCGCAGTTCTTCATTTCGATCTGGTTGTTCGTGCCGTTGATGGTCAGATTGTCAACGACGGCGCCGCCACAGTCATAGGTAAGCGTCTGCCCGGTCGATCCGGTTCCAAGCGTGACGTTGTACTGCGTCGTGGTGCTGCTGCTGTCCCCGCTGCTACTGCTGCTTTCGCCGCATCCGGTCAATGTGAGTGCTGCGGCGACGGCCGCGATGATGATTTTTTTCATGATGGTCCTGTTATTGAAGTGTGAAGATGATCCCGCCGTCTATGTAGTCGGCGGTTAGAGCGATAGCAAGGCCGCACGCGGCGGCCAGAAAGTAGAGCAGGGCGCTAGGGCCCCACTTTGACTTCGAGTTTTGTGATCCGTCTGTCATGTTCCCGTACCGTCCGTTTGAAGTTGGTGTGATCGCTGCTGATTATAACGATTTTGTCATTAATGGATTTCAGGTAGCGGACACCGTTGACGAGCGGGTAGATCACGAGCAGCATGATCACATCGACGTAGTCTTTGATGAAGTCGAGCAGCTCAAGCACGGGCGGCCTTTCTGGACCGCTCCGCCGTGTACTCTTTGAGCGAGGTGAACCCGATGAAGAGCAGGGCGGCGTAAGCGCCGTACTTGAGAAGTTTTGATCCGATACCGTCGGCAATGTCCGCCACGTCCTTTTCAAACTGCGTGGAGGTGTTGAAGTTGCCGTTTGACGGGTCGGCCGTCGTGTAGCTGTCGAAGGTCAGGTATTTGAGCCAATCCGGCGTTGCGTCGTAGACTTGCTGCGCGACGCTTCCTTCACCGAACGATGCACTCACCCCACCGTTTTCCGTTTCAGTGATACCGAGTACGTTTTGGTTCTGGTCAGGTTCAGATGATTGTGACATTCCAGGATCATTTGACCCGAAAAGGTAGCTGTATCCTTCGCCTACCATTCCAAAGATTGATGAGTCAGGCAATTCCATTGCGTTGTGCCGCCTTCACGTAGTGTTCCGGCGTCCCGGCCCCGGCCATCGAGTTGTAATGACGTTTCCAGTAAGCATCTCTCCCATCGATCATTTCAGGATCATCTATGTCGAACGGAACTGAACTGATAAGTTTTTTCGGTATCGGTTCAGGGATAAGTCTATATTTCAGACGGGCGAAGACGACTGAGAGCATGGGGGACCAACGAAGGTCATTGATCGTCGCCCGGTCGATATCGATGCCGAAATACTGGTTCACGATCTTTTTGATCCGCGCCGGGGTCCGCTCTTTGACATCATCGAAGCCGATAGGGTCGAACTGCATCAGCCCGATCCCGGTAAACCAAGAGCGGTCAATAGCGTTTCCCATGTCCGTTTCGGCCGCCGCTGTTTCAAGCAAAAGAAGCCGTGCAGGTTCGCCGCCGCCGAGTACGCTTACAACGTTGTCGACGATTTCGACAAGCGCGGCTTTTGAGGGTAATCCGTACAAAAAAAAGCTCCTTTCGAAGTAGAGCAGCGCGAAGGCTGCTGCGGTGATTAGCGCTCTGTCACGGCGCAACATATCCGAGGTCTTGAAGAATTGCGACACCATACGGATAAATTGTAGTTATGTGTCTGTATTGAGAAGGAGGGTTTACATAATCAGTTGAGAAGATTGGAAACCCTCTAGAATCTTCCATAATTTTCGTGTAAGTAATCGAAACAATTACTTCGTCAGGATTGAGCAATGCTTCAATTACTGCTTGTTCTTCAGGTGTCAAATTTAATCCTTATGCTTTAAGTGTGTAAAGGCTTAACATACAGCCGACTTTGGTGAAAGTCCCATTTCCAGAAATTCCACTAATTACCAAGTGCTTCCCTCTACAATTTTCTATTGTAAACTCTATGTAAGGTTGGTCTGTAAATGTTTTCACAGATGCATTTGCAACGATTTCACTATCGTAATATGCTACAACATTCCCCCAGTACAACGTATCAGGGGAAGTGTTATAACAGAACATTCTTACAGTCATTTTGTCACAGTCAGCATAGAAGTCAAAGAGAATTGTTAATGTACCTGCATTAGTAGAAGCTCTATGATTTTGGGGAAGATCATATTTATCAACAACTTTGTCAAGCACAGCCGGAAGCGATGCAGAGAAAGCAGCCGTAAGCTGATCAAGTGCATTTTGGTCATACCCGCCGAGGCTGTTGATATCGACCTGGCTGATCTGCGTCAGGATGCGGAAGTCCTCCGCCGTTTTCGCCTGCGCGAGTTTGATGATCCCTCCTGCGACTGCATCGGCGGAAACAAAGACTTTAGTTACTCCTTTCGCCTCGATCCCCTGAAACTTTTCAAGCGGGATCGGGTCGTTGTTCTGGTCGTTGAGCTTGACGGTAATGTTTGCCAGTGCGGGAGCATCGAGGACAACTAAGTATCCCCCGGCCGTCCCGATCTCCACATCCTTCAGGCCGTTTGTGATGCTTTTCGGGATGATGATGTAGGGTTTCATTTCCCTCCTTTTTTCTTTTTACCGAGATAGACGATCCCGCCGACGATAATCGCAACGTAAAAGACCTTCTCGATGTATCCGGACACGGTGGCCCGTGTCAGTGCCGCGTTTTGGTATTCGAGTGCTGCCGCGTCACGTTTCGCCGCGGCTTCGTTGTTGAGTGCTTTGGTCGTTGATGCACCGGAAGCTGCCAGCACTGCGGCGAGCGGTTCCAGGTCGACGTTCGTCGTCACGTTCGTTTCCGGCGTGACGGTGACGTTTGCGGTGCTGTCCTGATTCGAAGTTGTCGTTCCTTGACTTCCTCCGCCTCCGAGCAATCCACCTACACTATCAACGACTCCGCCTACAGCTTTTGTGATGCCTCCGGTGATATCGCCGATAGAGCAGCACATCAGTTACCCTTTTTCCTGGACGAAGCGGTGATAGCCGCTACGATGCCAATGATGACGACGACACCAAAGATCATGGCAGGTGTGTTACCTGCAAGACCAGACAGTACAGACGTTTTCGCCGCCTGCTGCTCTGTGGGCTGTACATCGTCACCGACTCCAACCGGGCCGCCTGATGCGCTAGCTCCTGAACCTAAAGCCACACCAGAACTAAGACCGAATTCGTCTTTGTTGCTCGTTGTAGCAGTGCTGTCAGCACGTGTTTGAGCATCAAACCCTGTTTTGGCGTCATTGCTGTCGCCAATGTTCATGATAGGGTTGAACGAGAGCGTATTCGTCAGCGTCTGGCTGGATGTGTTGTTCGAGCTGCTGCCGAGAAGGTTCATTACTTAGCCTTCATTGCGAGGATCCCGAGCAGGATCGCACCGACGCCGAGACCAAGATAGATCCCTGTTTTTTTGTCGATGGTGAAACCTGTAGGCATCGTGGCTTTCTGCTGCTGCTGCTCGTACGCTTTTGTTTGAGCATCAGACGCGGCCTTGTCCGCCTGGTTCTTTGTGATGCTCTCTTTCGTCTTGTACGATTCAAGGCCGTAACCGAGAATGTCTTTTGCGCTGAGGCCGCTGAAAAATCCATCTTCTTCAAACATGGATTCCCCTTTTATTTCTGCACTTCGACTGTATTCTCTGTCTGGAATTCGTCAGTGTAGACCGTCACATTGTTCGTACCGGCCTGTTTGGTGACACTGAGGACGAGTTCGAGCGTATTGAACTGTCCGTTCGTGTCGAGTGCATCGGAGAGTTTCCCGCGGGCACAGAAGTCGATGAGCAGAAGGCCGTCGGCATCCGATTCGGTGATGATGCGGTTTTTGCGGATGTTGAAGGCGCGAAGATCATCGGCATCCCATTCAGCGATCACCGTCGTACCGCTTTTCAGCTTCACGCTGTTCACAACGGAATTGTTGACAACACCGTCGACAGTAGCGGCGATGAGCAGGCGGCGGTAAACCTTTTTGACCGGGAGGTCGATCTGGAACTCTGTCGTGCTACTCGTGATCTCTTTACTGAGCTGCGTTTCGATGTTGTGTGCGATTCGTTCACCCGGATTGCGTGCATATCCGACAAGTTCGTTCGAGGAGACGAAGAGCGTCGCGCTGTTGACGGTTACACCTGTACCGATGCTTGCTTCAGATGCCCAGTCGATGAGCATGTCGAACGTCGTGTAAAGGGCCGTGTTCTCGATGGTGTCATACGGGCGGGCCATGCCGAGCATACTGAAGTCGATGGCGAAATAGATCGTCGAAATGTTGCCAGCCGACGAAACGGTCGTGACGACACTTTTCGTCATGTTTTTGCCGATGTTGTACAGGGTATTGTGGGAGAGCTTTTTCGTGTCAACATGCTTGTGCGTCTTGCTGCCGTTCGAAACAATCTGAATCTGGTTGATCAGGTTCAGGAATCCGCCGCTGAGAAGGGAAACGGCCGCAGCGTTGTCGTGGTTGACAACGAGCTTGCACACAAGGTTGTGCATGTGGAAGTTGCGCGGGAGTTCAATGCGCGATTGCGTTGTCGGTGTAAATGCCGCCTGTCCTGCCTTGTGGAGGTAGATACGTGCCATTATGCATTACCTCCGAGCGTTTTGCGGACGGTCGGCGAAGCGACTTTCTTGTACGTTGCGATACCGGCCAGTGTTGCCAGAGCAGAGAGGATCATGGTGGTGTTGATCAGCTTCATACGTTCACCCCCGCTTTAACGCTGAGAATGTCAGAGCCGAGGCCGACGAGCATACCGACGACAAACGCCGTGATGTAGGTTTTTTTCATTTTGTATTTCCTCCTATGGAAACACGCCGCGCTGATCTCCAAACGATCAACGTGACATAGAATAAGATTTTGGCCGAAGCCATCGAACGCCCCTAAAGGCGCTCTGTGGTTACGAACAAATTGTCTTTATTAATGCGTAAATCATTGCAAACGGGGTCAAAAAAAGTGCTACCAACAATAGGAAAACATTTAAGCACCCGATAGGACAATCATTCATTTTTTATTTTTCTGTTTCACTTCAACGTATTGACGTTCGAAGGTTTCTTTGTCGATCTTCCACTGGTCAGAATCGTCGCCTTTGTTCTGGACGATTACGTCGCCGTTCGGGAATGTACCTACAACTTCAATATGCTGTTTTTTCCGGTAGACCTTGTATTTATGTTCTGTCTGTTCCATTTATTTCCTTTCAAAATTCGATGGAAAGCATTGCGAATCCATCCGCAATTCCATATTGCATTCCTGTTTGAATGTGGGTGATATAAACATGCCACTTTTCACCAGTCTCAACACCGTTTTCAATTTCACAAAGTATGATTTCATCATCTACTTCGAACCCTCTATCATTCCTACGCATTTCAGCTTTTTTCTTGTATTGCTTCACTGCAATGAAATGATCTTTTTCAATTTTGAGATAGTGTGTCATATCGCCTCCGCCGCTTTGCGCGGGATGCTGATGATCTGCGCCTTTTCCAAGTCTTCTCCAATCATCAGGAAGTGAAAGCGCTCCAAGCGCTTCGCCGTTTCTGCGTGCTCTTTTCCTATATAGTTCTCCATATACTTTTTGTCCGTGTTTTCGCGGATTTTTGAGAAGAAAAATAGGTCTGTCATAGCTGTAAGGTTACGACTTATATTTGGAGGTCGTCGTGACGTCGTGATGATGTCAATCCGGTTGTGACGTCCGTAGTGAATCAGGTGATAAAAGGCTTTCTTGTTGTTCATGGTAGGCGGGGCGAACATGTCAACCTCGTCGACGAGAAACGTGATGGCCTTCATCTTCATGACGATCCACGCCAGTACTTCGAAGCTGTCAGGGTCAACGCCCTGGACAACCAGTTCGAATTTGTATTCGTAGAAGGTGGCGATGTTGTCGCGATCGTGGATCCATTTGCGGAACTGCTCCACGCTGCCAAAGTGGACGCGCCACGGTTTAGGCTCGTACTGATAGCGCGGGTCCGCGATGATCGTTGGACGGCGTTTGAGAAGTGCTAACAACTCAGTAAGCTTCGTTTTACCGTAGCCTTTATGCCCGATCACGGTCACGATCTGGTTTTGGATCACTTTTCCGCCTCCTTTTTCCGGCTGAAAAGTTTATTTTTAAGCTTCGAGAGTAGGGCAGGGGAGTTTTCAAGCCCGAAGATACCGTCGATCACCACAACGGCACCCGCTCCGAAGAGCATCACTTTTGAGGCAGTGTTGAGATTTACGCGGTCCTGCTGCACCTGTTCGTCCAGGGCGATAATGGCCTGTTTCTGGAACATTTCACGTGCTAACGGGTTAAGCGGTTTGCCGTCACGGTTCTGTTTGAACGCTTCGAGCACCGTCAGGCCCATGTTGATAATCTGCTCCGTTTCGCTCTCCGTTCTGGCCGCTCTGGCCTTCGGAGCGTCGTCGCCTTTCTCTTCGCCGCCTTTCATGATGATGTCGCAGAGCTTCGCTTTGCTCATACGTTCGAGCGTCGAGAGCTTTTTGTCGGAATAGGGCGCTGCCAACTGTGCCAGCTCCGCGCCTGTCTTTTCCATCAGCTCCGCACGGTTGAAAGCAGAGGTGTGTTGTTCCCCGGCGATAGCGTCCGCCACTTCCGCAGCGTCTCCGCTACCCGTTCCCGTAGCGATTCCGTTGTCCGTTCCGTTAACCTGCATTTTCGGCCCCCTGTGCCGTCCCTTCGGGCTTTTTGGCCTTCACGGCGATGAATGCAGCGATACCGACGAGGCTAAAGATGCCGACGATGATGAAAGGGAAGCCGCGCTTCTTTTCCGGTTCCGTTTCCGGCTCAGGTTGGGGGGCAGGGGCCTGCGCTGCGAGTTCCATTTTCTCTTTGACGGCCTTTGTCACTTCAGCGGTTATGTTTCCGCTCAGGCGGTCGGCGATCTGGTCGAGCTGATCTTCGTCGAGTTCAACCAGCTGCGGTTCCGCCGGTATAGATTCCGGCGGCGTATTCAGTTCTTTTTTCGCTTCATCCATCAGTTACCCCCGAAGAGTGAGAAGACGGCCGTAACGGCGTGGAAGTAGTCCCCGCCGGCTCCCGCGGTGATGGCCGTTCCGATCACGACCCAGAAAGAGGGCTTCTTCCAGAAGTTCTTGATCGTGTAGCGTTCCTGGACGGTCACGTTTTCATACGGGATCGTTTTGGCCTTTGCGGCTTCAATCGTAGGGATGTCGAGAAGATCGGCCGCAGCCAGGATCGTGTTTGATGTTTCGGTGATTTTCATTTGTGCTCCTTAGAAGTACATTTCGAACGCTTCGGCGTCCGGGAGGAATAGGCCGCTTTCTGCGGCGACGTTAAGGTCGTGCTCGAGGTCGGCCACGTCTTCATCGCGGGCCGTGCCTTTGATGATCCGCAGCGCACCGGATGGTGTCAGGTGAAAGCCGTTCGCGTGGTTTGACTCATAGACGGCCCCGGCGATCTGCGTTTCATACCCGTTCCCGGTGTTGGTGTGCATGACGAGACGGTCCTGGACGAGCCGGGAAGGGAAACGGCGCTTCTCCATACTGTTCTCGATTGCGAAGTCGAGCACAACGCCGAAGAAAGGATTTGTTTCGAGGTCATTGATTGTCATGGTCGATCCTTTTCTGCTGCGCCAGTTGGGCGAGGTTGGCAATGGCCGTACTGTGGCCGCCGTCTTCCATGAACCGGATAACCACGCTCTTTTTGCGGAACATCTTTTTGTAGACCTCCGCGCTGTCTTCGCTGCTCATGAGGGAAGGGCGTTCCCCGGTTTCATAGCGATAGAGCAGGCCGTCGCTGTGGATCATGTACTTGTGGACGAGGCCGCCGATCTCGACCGGGATGTAAATGTTTTTACAGTCCGCTTTGAGCCACTGTACGAAGAGGCGGTAATCGTTTTCGCGGGTCTTCCTGCGTTCACGGGCCGCCTTGCCTTTGTGCGATGCGTGCGCCTCTTCGAGCCAGATTACGCGGGGGAGGTTCTTCGGGTATACGTCCGACGCCTTGACGTTGTGGACGACAACGATGTAGTTTCCGTCCTGGAGAGATTTAAGCGACTTCTGAAGTGGTCTTTCAGCCTTGCCGGAAAGTTCCATCAGCTTACCGTTTGTGATCTCAGAGAAGCCCTGTGCGTTACATGCCTCCGCGATGATCGTGTAGAGGCGGAGGTCAACGTCGCGCAGCCGCTTGTCGTAGATGATCCGTTTCGGTATCGATACGTGGTATCCCATTTTAGGTGTCCTTTTCAAGGAATTTTTGGCTTAAGGTTCATGGGATATTTCGGGGGAGGCTTTGGCGGCTTTGCGTTTAAGGTTTGAGGGCCGAAAGGCCAGAAGCAAAATTTATATTTTGTTAACCTGATGCCAGAAAGGCACGGAAGGTACGGGGGGCGATGAAAATTGTTTTCAAGAGAATATACATTATGTTAACTAGATAAATATCTTTTGAAACGGCGATTAATGATAAGCAGACCTTTGGCGCTTTGCATTTGTTTTTAGGTATCCTTTGGAAGAATACATCGGAAAGGAGTTCGCCATGGCAACAGTGACCTTGACTGACAATCGCACGGGAAACAGCTACGAATTCAGCATCATGCATCCGACTGTGGGTCAGGATGTGATCGATATCCGTGACCTTTTCAAACAGACGGGAATGTTTACGTACGATCCCGGATTTACCTCTACGGCCAGCTGCAGCTCAACCATTACTTATATAGATGGGGCCAAGGGTGAGTTGCGCTACCGCGGCTACCCCATCGAAGAGCTGGCGATGAAAAAGAGCTACCTCGAGGTCTGCTATCTGCTGCTTAACGGCGAACTCCCCTCTCCGGAGGAACTGGCGGCGTACGATTATGAATTCCGTAAAAGGGCGTATGTCCACGAGGGATTGAAGAACCTCTTCTACTCTTTTCCGGACAACGCCCACCCCATGGCGATGCTCTCCTCCGCCGTCTCCGCGCTCTCGACCTTCTATTCGGAACATATCATGATGCGCAACGACGAGGACCTGCAGGTGATGCGCCGCCGGCTGCTGGCCAAGGTCCCTACCCTGGCGGCGTTCGCCTACCGGCGTTCCCTCGGGATTCCCTTCATCTATCCCGACCTTGAGCGCTCCTATACCGAAAACTTTCTCTATATGATTCACGCCTACCCCGGGCAGAACCTGAAGATACCCGAGGTGCAGGTTCGTGCTCTCGATACGATCTTCACCCTCCATGCCGACCACGAGCAGAATGCCTCCACGACGGTGGTCCGTTCCGTTGCCTCGACGGGGGCGCACCCCTATGCGGCGATTACGGCGGGTATCAATGCCCTGTGGGGACGGGCCCACGGCGGGGCAAACGAGTCGGTCATCGCACAGCTTGAATACATCGGTTCCGTAGAGCGTGTCGACGAATTCATTGCCCGCACAAAGGACCCCGAAGACGATTTCAGGTTAATGGGCTTCGGACACCGCGTTTACAAAAATTTCGATCCGCGTGCTAAAATCCTGAAGAAACTGCTTGACGAGATGAAAGATGAACTTGATGTCGACAACGAGCTGCTGCAGATCGCCGAGAAGATCGAAGCGGTCGCCCTCAGCGACGACTATTTTATTTCGCGGAAGCTCTATCCGAACATTGATTTCTATTCGGGGTTGATCCTGACGGCGCTCAAGATCCCCAAAGAGATGTTTACCATCATATTTGTGATCGGCCGTACCGTGGGTTGGCTGGCACAGTGGTTAGAATTCCACGCCGATGCGGAGAAAAAGATTGCCCGTCCGCGTCAACGCTATATCGGGCCTGAAACAAGGAGTGTACCTGAGTGAATACGAAACAGGAATTGATCAACGACATCGAAAAACTATTGAACGGCTACGGCGGCGATACCCACATCAACCCCAATATGCTTGCTTTTATGGACGAGCAGACCCTCAAATCGATCATCGCTTCTCTCCTGGACCAGAAGGAAAAAGCGGTCGAATCCAACCTCGAATGGCTCGAGCAATTTAAAAAATATTGATTTTTCCCATAAATTTAAGTTTGTGTAATTTAATTGTTACTATAATTTTGCAACGTAATATCACGAGTAAACAATTTTAATTCCGTTAACGTTGTTTGCTAAATAACAGTGTAAAATACATACAGAAATCATCATGAGGAAACAGAAATGAAAAATGTTGACCTGGTTCAGCTGACCGAAGAGACGAAAAAGATGAGTGCGATGGTCGTTGAAGACGAAGCAGTTGCGAACGAACTGCTCAGTTCAACGTTCAAGAACTTCTTTAAGGATGTTACATCCGCTTTTAATGGTAAAGAAGCCCTGGAGCTTTTCAAAGAGAAAAAACCGGATATCGTCTTTGTTGACATTATCATGCCGGAAATGGACGGTATCGAGCTTGCGCGCAAGATCCGTGAGATGAACCCGCAGCAGATGGTCGTTGTCATCTCTGCAAGCAACGATATCCAGAAGATCTCCGAGACAATCGAAATCGGTGTCAACAGCTTCATCCAGAAGCCTATCGATACGAAAAAGATTATCGAACTGCTTCAAAACGTCACCAATATGGTGAAGCGCAAGAAAAAAGTTGAAACGAAGACTTTCTCTATCTCCCTGCCCCTTGACCTGTATGACCTCGTCAACGACAACGCCAAGGCGGAAAGCATCTCCAAAAATGCGGTCATTATCCGCGCCCTTCGCGAATTCTATATGTAATTTCATTTAAATGCCGCAAGATGGCGGCATTTAAGAGATTGTTAAGCGTCCCGGAAATATAATTTCGGCTCAACAAAATTGTTGTCACCAAGTGGCCCCATCGTCTAGCGGTTAGGATCCCAGATTTTCATTCTGGTTACCGGAGTTCGAGTCTCCGTGGGGTCACCACTTCCAAACTTCCTTTCTTCAACATTTTCAAGTTTTTTTATCATCTTTACATTATTCCGTAGCCGTACGATTCTTTGTGTATTTTTATGCCTAAATGATCCTTTTGTAATGGAAGCTGCTTTTTATTCCGGGTGGAGTAGATTTGTCCGATGACAACAAAATATGCATTCAGAGGAAATTTCACATGACAGCGGGAGAAATTATTCTAGGCATTATCGCACTTTTTGCTGCTTTTGTAGGGATCGGAACCATACAATACAATAACAGGATATTTGAAAAAGAGGAGCAACAGCGCCGCGAGGAGTGACTTTTTGTGCCTTTTTTGAGGTGCGCCCCTGAGCGAGGCACATTTAGCCTATCTACTGCATCGAACGGATGGCGAGATTACCCATTTTCTCAAGGTAGGGATGCACGCCCTCTTCCCCCGATACCGTCTTTTTCAGTTCGTCAAGAAAATAGGTTTGCGTCGCTTCGTCGGCGAGGCTGAAGGCGTAGAGGACCCATTCGGCGGTCGCCCCCTCCATCCCTTCGAGTGCATAGACCTGGTCAAAGGCAAAATCCGAGGGGAGCAGGGAGATCGCCGTTTGATAGAATGCAGGCAAGTCGTAGCGGATGAGCTGCTGCAGGGTCTCCGCCTCGATGGTTGCATCCACCTCTTCGATATCGGCCATGCCGACGACCAGCGCCTTGCCGAATAGCAGCTTTTCGCCGAGAAAGAAGCCCTGCTGCCCTTTTTCGAACGCTTCGCCGCCGCTGTAGACCGTATGGGCCTTCAGCAGGGCGTTGCCGTCGACAAGGAGGGAGCCGAAAAGGGTGTAAAGGCTGTGGGGCTGTCCGTCGAAATCCTGGACGGAAACGGATTGGGTGTCGGGATCAATCAATAATGCTTTCATAGCGACAGTCTACCCCAATTTACATAGCGGCCGCCTAATCCGCCGGATGGACGCAGCGTTGCCGTCACGATTAAATGTGATAGGCGGCTCCGCCATTAAGCTTGTTTCGTTAATATTTCACAAAAAAATCAGGAACCTTTCTATGCTGCGTTTTGCCCCAAGCCCGACAGGAGATATGCACATCGGAAACCTTCGCGTTGCCATTTTCAACGCCCTCCTCTCCCGCCAGCGCAATGAGCCGCTGCTGATCCGGATCGAAGATACGGACAAAGAGCGGAATATTGAAGGCAAGGATAAAGAGATCCTGCAGATCCTGGCCCTTTTCGGGATCGAATATATCGATGTTATCTACCAGAGCAACAACCTGCGTTTTCACCGCGCCATGGCGATCCAGCTGCTGCAGGAGAAGAAGGCATTCAACTGTTTCTGCACCCCCGAGGAGCTTGATCACAAACGCGAGTTGGCCAAGGAGCAGAAAAAGCCCTTCCGCTATGATGACGCCTGTACGCACCTTCCGCCCGAAGCGACGATTGACAACGAAAACCCGTTTACGGTCCGCCTGAAGCGCCCCGATGCGCCGATCACGGTCGAGGACATCATCAAGGGTTCGGCGACGTTCGACCCGGCGGATATCGACAGTTTCATTATCCTGCGCGCGGAAAAGTTCCCGACCTACAACTTTGCCTGTGCTATCGACGATATGCTCGGCGACATCTCCCTGGTCATCCGCGGCGAGGACCACTTCTCCAATACCTCCAAGCAGATTGCGGTCCGCGATGCCCTGGGCTACGACAAGAAGGTCGAATACGCCCACCTGCCGATTATCCTCAATGACGAGGGCAAAAAGATGAGCAAGCGCGATAACGCGTCGAGCGTCAAGTGGATGCTCGAAGAGGGGTTCCTGCCCGAAGCGATCGCCAACTACCTTATTCTCATCGGCAACAAGACGCCTGAAGAGGTCTTTACGATGGCCGAGGCAGTCGCCTGGTTCGACCTGAAAAACATCTCCCGCGCACCGGCGCGTTTCAGCATCGACAAGCTGCGTCATATCAACCGCGAACACCTCCGCCGCATGGATGATAAAGAACTCTCGCGCTATGTCGGATTCGCTGACGATGCTATCGGCAGACTGGCCAAGCTTTACCTGGAAGAGGCCAGCACGACGAAGGAGCTGAAGGCGAAGGTGGCAGCGGTGTTCGCGCCGAAGGAGATCCCGGATGAGTTCGCCGAGAGTGCCGAGGCGATCCGCGCTGCCATCAAGGCAGCCCCTTACTTCGAAGCCTTCGACGACCTCAAGCAGCATGTCGTCGACACGACGGGCATCAAGGGCAAACAGCTCTTCAAGTCCCTGCGCCTGCTGCTGACCGGTGCCGAACACGGTCCGGAGCTGGCCGACGTCTATACGGAGATCAAATCCTACCTCGGGGAGATCGTCAAATGAGTACCTTCGGAAGCATCATCGCCGGGCTCGGCGGTATCGTCCATACGCTCATCAATGTCTATATCTGGGTCGTCATCATTGCCGCGCTGCTCACCTGGGTGCGCCCCGATCCGACCAACCCCATCGTGCAGGTGCTCTACCGCCTGACCGAACCGGCTTACAGCCTGCTGCGCCGCTACGTCCCGACAGTCTTCAACGGTATCGACCTGGCCCCGCTTATCATCATTATCGGCCTGCAGGTGATCGACGTCATCTTCGTTCGCCTGGTCTACGCGTTGGCAGGTGCGCTCTAGGCATGTTTCTGAGGGCCGCCCTCGCGACGCTGCTGCTCGGCGTGCTGCCGCTGTACGCCGACATCACCCTGGACGAAATCCGTTCCAAGCCCCCTTCAAACGCCCGCAATTTCATGATCTGGCAGTATTTCGACCAGAACATCACCTCCGAACAGGCGGACGAAGCGTTCTACCTGGTCCGCAATGCCGGCCAGCGGATGTTCTTCACGTACGCGCAGAAGAGCGACCGGCCTGAAGTCGCATATACCGTTCAGTGTATGAAAATGGGCGTCAAGGAGCTGATCCGTACCGACGACTCCGGGTGCGCGAAGCTCGCGGTCTCGGTCGGGAAACTCTCCGCGATGCACAAAGACGCCCGCACACGGGTTGTCGACCTGGTGGGCGACCCCGGCCTCAAAGCGGCCGCCGAAGTCCTTGACGACACGAACCTCTCTGCACACTACAGGCAATACAGCCCCGCCCTCTTCCTCCGGGTCTATAACGGCAGCTACGGCGCCTCCAAACGCAGGCAGTTCAACTTCATCCCCGATTACGATTATATGCAGGCGCTGGTGAAGGCACCGGGGTTTACGACGGCGGTGATGAGTACGATCAACGATGAGAAGCTCTCGAAATTCGGCTGGGCCCTCACCAAGGTCGATGCCGTCGAGGGGCTTGATCCGCGGGGGCTCTTTTACCTGGGGTTGAACCAGCTGCTGCGCGGGACAAAGTCGCGGGCCATCGAACTCTTCCAGCGCTCCGGCGACAAGGCCTACTACCAGAGTGACAAGGACAAGGCGCTTTTCTGGCAGGCGCTGGCTTCCGAGAAGAACGACCTGATGTGGAAGCTACTCGCACAGAGCTGGGACATCAACTTTTATACCCTTTACGCGATGGAGAAAACGGGGACGTTCCCGGAAAACTACTATTCGCAGCTGCAGACGTCCGATGCCGTCTCAGACCTGAACCTCTCCGACCCCTTTGTCTGGAACGACCTGCTCGACACCATCGGCCGTACACCGAAAAACGAACTCTATGCGCTGGCCAAACGGTACGACGCGAAAAACCTCGTGCCGCTGCAGTCGTTTATCATCGAAAAAGCGTCGCGTTACCGCCTGCAGGGCTATGTCATGCCCTATGATGCGGAACTGGCGGATGTCGACACGGACACGAAGGCGATCGTCTATGCGCTGATGCGCCAGGAGAGCCGCTTTATCCCGGCGGCCCTGTCGCACTCCTACGCCCTGGGGCTGATGCAGATGATGCCGTTCCTGTGCCGCGCGATGGACGGCCAGGTGGATTGCGGGCGCGAGACGCTGTTCGATATGTTCGACCCGCATATCAACCTGCTCTATGCCAAGCCCCATATCGCGTGGCTGCAGTACCGCGTTTACCACCCCCTTTTCATCGCCTATGCCTACAACGGGGGTATCGGCTTTACCAAACGCTACCTGCTCAGTGACAAGTTCAACCCCGGCCTCTACGAGCCTTTTTTGAGCATGGAACTGATGCGGACGACGGAGACGCGGGAGTACGGGAAGAAAGTGCTGACCAACTACGTGGTCTATAAGAAGATACTGGGCGAGCCGGTTTCGCTTATTGATCTGTGTGAAACGTTACTTCACCCTTTAAAAACGGACCGGTTCCGAAAAACAAAGTAAGATTCGCCTCCTTCGTCGGACGGAATAGCAGCTGGTAGTAGCGGTTCCACGGGTTGTTCAGCGGCATCAGCTCCCGCAGCGAGCAGTTCTCGTCCAGCTGGGCCAGCCCGACGGGCGTTTTGCCGTTGAGGGTCACGTTATAATCCTCGAGCGTCCGTCCGCCGCGGTCGAAAAGGGCGATGAAGAATGACGGCCTTTGGCCGTAGAGCTGCGGATCGACGGGATTGAGGTGCAGGATGCTGATCAGGGCGGCGGTACGGTTGGCCTCATCGGTCAGCGTCACGCGTTTGAGGTTCGCCACCGCCCTCTCATGCCGGCTGTCGAGCTTGGTGAAGTGGGTGAAGGCGCTCTCTTTGCTGCATGCGGAAAAGAGTACGGCGGTGATCAAGAGGGTGGGCCAAAAGCGCATGGGACTCCGGAAAGCATGATTTTCAGCATTATAGCGGAATGTCGCCGCGCTGCCCATTTGCGCCCATCTTAAGAGATTTTCAACCATTGTGGACTATAATCCCCCATATTTAAAGGGAGAGATCCCGGGGATGCAGTTACCATGAAAAAACGTCTTGCCGTTGCCTTTACCGGCCCTTCGAACAGCGGAAAAACGACACTGATCGTCAAAGTGGCCGCCAAGCTGATGCATGAGCACGGCAAAGAGGTCGCCATCATCAAGAACGACCCGAAGGACAAAGCGCGTTTTGACATCCCTGGCAAGGACAGTTACAAGTTCACCGATACGGGTGCTGAAGTTATCGTAACCTCGCCGAGCCGCACCACCCTCTTCTCCCACCGCCACCATGAGCTCGACGAACTGATCAAGCTCTTCGGCCACTTCGACATCCTGCTCGTCGAGGGCCTCAAAACCCTGCCGCTGCCGCGGATCAGCATCTTCCGCGACCGCATCGACGAGGCCTATTTTCCCTATATGAACGCCCTCGCCGTCGACGACAGCGTCACGCTGGACGACTATAACCTTCCCGACAAGGTCGCCGTCCTCGATCTCAACGACCCCGACGCCGTCGTCGGGTGGATCCTCAACCATGCCAAGGAGATATAATGCAGACACTCGCCCCCGTCTTTGAAGCCATTGAACGTGCAGCGCACCGTATTCACGAAGCGATCACCAACGAAGATACCGACTATTCGGCCCACTCCAACCAGTCCGGAGACGTTCAACTCAAGCTCGACATCCAGAGCGACCTGATCATCGCCGAGGAGTTCTCCCGCCTTCCGCTCGTCAAGGCGATTGCCAGCGAGGAGAAAGAAGAAGAAGAGATCCTGCACGAAGGCGGCCAGCTCTGCATCGCCTATGACCCCCTCGACGGCTCCAGCCTGATCGACGTCGACCTGAGCGTCGGTTCCATTTTCGGTATCTACGACGGCGAATGGAGCGCGCAGAAGATGATCGCTTCCGTCTACGTCGTCTACGGGCCGCGTACGGAGATGGTGACGGCCTATAAGAACAACGTCCGCCACTACACCTGGCGCCACGGCCGTTTCAAAGAGCTCGAGCAGATCAAGATCGGCGAAAAAGGCAAGCTCAACGCTCCTGGCGGTACCCAGCAGCACTGGCCTTCCCACCACAAACAGCTCATCGACGGCCTCTTTGCAGAGGGATACCGCCTGCGCTACTCCGGCGGCATGGTCCCCGACCTGCATCAGATCCTGCTCAAAGGGGGCGGACTCTTCAGCTACCCGGGCACGACGGACAAACCCGACGGCAAACTGAGAAAGCTCTTCGAAGTCTTCCCGTTTGCATTCGTCTACGAGATGGCCGGCGGCGCGGCGGTTGACGAGAAAGGGAACCGCCTGATGGACCTGCCCTGCAGCGATCCGCATGAAACGACCCCGTGCTTCTTCGGTTCCAAATACGAAATCGGCAAGGTAAAAGCGGCCTATGGCGCAGAGTGACGCGGAAAAAGACCGTTTCGAACTGCAGCTCGATGCAATGATCGAGAAACTGCAGGCGTGCCAGGCCGAGCACGGCGTTAAGAGCTGCAGCATCTGCGAGCACTGCCTGGGATGCGACGTGCGCAAGAGCTACGTCGCCGCCGTCTACGACAGCATGTCCAAGGGCGAGACCGGCGGATTCGAATTTTAACAAGGATATTAGAGAGTATGAGCTATTACGTCACCACCCCCATCTACTACGTCAACGGCGAGGCGCATATCGGCCACGCCTATACAACCTTTATCGCGGATGCGCTGGCCCGCTACCACCGTCTGATCGGCGAAGAGGTCTATTTCCTGACGGGGACGGACGAACACGGCCAGAAGATCGAAGAGTCGGCGAAGAAGTTCGAGAAACCGACGCAGCAGTTCGCCGACGAGATCAGCGCCAGCTTCCGCAACCTCTGGGACGAATTCGGCATCAGTTTCGACCAGTTCATCCGTACGACGGACAAGGACCATATGACCGGTGTCCAGAAGGCGTTTGAGAAGATGTACGCCAAGGGGGATATCTACAAAGGCAACTACGAGGGACACTACTGCGTCAGCTGCGAGACCTTCTTTCCCGAAACCCAGCTCATTGACGGGGAGTTCTGTCCGGACTGCGGCCGCTCGACCACTATCGTCAAAGAGGAGAGCTACTTCTTCAAGCTTTCGGCGTATGAGCAGAAGCTGCTGGATTATTACGAAGCGCACCAGGACTTTATCCTGCCGAAATCCCGCCGCAACGAGGTCATCAACTTCGTC
The DNA here is from genome assembly GCF_039645585.1 of Sulfurimonas sp. HSL-1656. Lineage (NCBI taxonomy): Bacteria > Pseudomonadati > Campylobacterota > Epsilonproteobacteria > Campylobacterales > Sulfurimonadaceae > Thiomicrolovo > Thiomicrolovo subterrani. The sequence continues at coordinate 1,285,828 of NZ_CP147915.1, read as the reverse complement.
AAGGGCGGTCTGAATGACCTTTCCGTGACCCGTACGAGCTTTACCTGGGGCGTGCCGCTTCCCGAATCCGTCGGGGACAACAAGCACGTCATGTACGTCTGGCTCGACGCCCTGCTCAACTATATCACGGCGCTCGGCTACGGCCGCGACGAGGCGAAAATGGAGTTCTGGCCGGCACAGATGCAGCTCGTGGGCAAGGATATCCTCCGCTTCCACGCGATCTACTGGCCGGCGTTCCTGATGAGCCTGGACCTCCCGCTGCCCAAGCATATCGGTGCGCATGGCTGGTGGACCCGCGACGGCGAGAAGATGAGCAAGTCCAAAGGCAACGTCGTCAGCCCCAAAGAGGTCGCCGATGTCTACGGCCTGGAGAACCTGCGCTACTTCATGATGCGCGAAGTCCCCTTCGGGCAGGACGGCGACTTCTCCCAGCGCGCCCTGATCGACCGGATCAACTCCGATCTCAGCAACGACCTGGGGAACCTGCTCAACCGCATTATCGGTATGAGCGGCAAATACTCCGATTTCGTCATCGACAGCAGTGACGTCATGACCTACCACAAAGCGGAGATGGAAGAGGTCGAAGCCGTGCTCGGCAGTGTCGAGCGCTTCCTGGACGAGGTCCAGACGCACCGTTTCCTCGAAGAGCTGTGGAAGCTCTTTACGATCGGTAACAAGGCGATCGAGGCGCATGCGCCGTGGGTCAAGATGAAAGAGGGCAAAAAAGAGGAGGCGCTGGCGCTGGTGGCACTGGTGGCCAACATCCTTGCCAAAGCCTCCGTGCTGCTGCACCCTTTCATGCCGAAAACGACGGCGACGATTGCGGATGCGCTCGGATTCGCCATCGACACCAACGCGTATAACGATCTCGTCAAAGGCGGCAAACTGCTGCCGACCTTCACGATCAAGCAGGTCCCGCCCCTCTTCCCGCGTATCGAAGCCCCGCTGATGGACCAGGCCCCGGCGGCACAGCCGAATGCCAAAGAGGAGGAGGCGCCGAAAAAAGCGAAAGCGGCGGCACCGGCCGAAGCGGACAACCTGATCACCATCGACCAGTTCTTCCAGACTCAGCTCAAGATCGGGACCATCGTCGAAGCCGAAGAGGTGCCCAAAAGCAAGAAACTGCTCAAGCTCCAGGTCGACGTCGGCGAGGAGAAACCGCGCCAGGTCGTGGCAGGGATCCGCGAATATTACGAGGCGCAGAGCCTCGTCGGCACGCAGGTCTGCGTCGTTGCGAACCTGAAACCCGCCAAATTGATGGGCATGGTCTCCGAAGGGATGCTGCTGGCAGCCAAGGATGACGAAGGGCTCTCGCTGATGCGCCCCGAAGCACCGAGAAAGGCAGGCAGTTCGGTCGGATGAGGCTCCAGAACCTCCTCTCATTGACGGGGGCGGAGATGATGTCCGACCCGGCGGTGACGCTTGTCGACGCCATTGTTCTTGACGTCCAGAAGGTGAGACGTGGTGATCTTTTTATCGCCTTTGATGCGGCGGACATCCCCAGGGCGGTGGCCAACGGCGCCTATGCCGTGCTCTATGAAGAGGCGTGTACGGTGACCGACCCCGAAATCGCTTGGCTGAAAGTGGAGTCGGTCGAGTATACGCTGCTGCGCCTGCTGCGTTTCCGCATGCTGGAGAAGTCGCTGCATGTCTACAGCTGCGACGACGTCACCCTTGCCGTAGCCTCCCAGATGCTCAAAGATCCGCGCTGCTACGTCTGGCAGGGGACGCTCCGCAGTCATTTCTACGATCTTTGGGAGCTTCGTGAGGGCAGCTGGGTCTTCGTACCCGAACGCAAACGCTGCGAGGATCTCTTCGTGCAGGTGCTGCCGCTGCCCAAGACGGGTAACGTTCCCGTCGACATTGCGGAGCAGACCCTTTTTGAAACTTCGTTTGTCCTTGACGACGTCTACTACGAGCGGATGCAGCTCTCCCCTTTCTTTCTCCCCTACCTTGGCCATCTTTATCAATTCGCCAAGTCGCAGGGCTTGACATTCATTGTCGGCGGGATGCAGGGAAGCACGCACTTCGTTCCCGTCTTCGTCGGCGACGACCTCCGGGTCAAGACCTTCGGCCAGGGCGGCAAGGTGCTTATTTTCGAACCGGACCTCTCGTTGCTGCTGCGCGAGGTGGATTTTATCCGCAGCGAAGCGAAGTGGGCCAAAATCATTTATTTGATGCCGAAGGGTTCTGCCATGGCACCCGACGATCACGACACATTCTTGCTATATGAGACCCAAGAAGATATAATGCAGCTACTAAAAACGGTTCCTTTTCATTTTGCATTGATCGGCGGACAGGACAAACGCCTGCTGGAGACGATGCATATCAAAACCGAAACACCAACCCTCTTCTAGGAGCAATTGCGTTGAACGCAGACCCCTCATCGAGTCCCCTGACGCTGCAGGAAGGACTCTCTCAAAATAAAGTCGCCGTGTACGGGATCGTACTGGGCGTAATCGCTTTCGTTTTCCATCACTATCATAACGCCTATCTCGCTACGACACTCTCCGCCGTATCCATCGCCCTGCTCTCCATGACCGTCGCCGAAGTCGCCGAAGTGCTCGCCGAACGCCTCGAAGAGCCCTACGGTTCCTTCGTACTCACTTTCAGTGCCGTGATCGTCGAGATCATCCTGCTTTACATGGTCCTGATGACGTCGCACAATGACCCCAGAGCAGTCGACACGGTCAAAGGGGGTATCATCTCCGCCGTCATCGTCGACATGAACGTCCTGCTGGGCTTGGCGGTCTTTATCGGCGGGCTGGCGTTCAAGGAGCAGGAACACAACGAAGACACCTCGAGCACCTATACGACGATCCTGCTCGTGGCGACCTCCGCGCTGCTCGTGCCGAGCATCATGCACTTTACCTCAGAGTCGCACCATGACCTGATCCTTGCAAGCAACATCATCGGGTTCGTACTCTTCTGTTTCTATATCGTCATTTTCATTTTCCAGACAAAGACACACTCTCACTTTTTCAAAGCGACGGCCCGCAGCCGCATCTTCCGCTATAAACGCCGCCTGGCAGAAGGCGAAGAGGCCGATGAGGAGCAGCCGGACGCCTTCGAACGCCTTTCGACCGTCGGTAATTTTGTCGTCATCTTCGCCCTGATCGCCCTGATCGGCATCGTAGCGGAGATCTTCGCGAATGAAGGGATGTCGCTTGTACAGGAGTACGACTTCCCGGTCGGCCTGGCGGGTCTCATCATCGCGATCATCTCCGTTGCCCCGGAGATCATGACGGCAATTACGGCGGCACGAAACGACCAGATTCAGCGGGTTATCAACATCGCCATGGGAGCCTCGACGGTGTCGATCATGCTGACGGTCCCCGCGCTGCTGGCGCTCTCCTATACGACCGCCCACCCGCTGACGCTGGACTTTAACACCCTGCAGGTCGGGGCGCTCATTCTTACCATCGTGCTGGCATGGAAAACGACGGATGACGGCTATACGAACTATTTCGAGGGGACGTCGCACCTCTTTTTCTTTATCTGTTATGCCATTATTGCCGCGTTTTACTAGGTTGGAACGCCCTGGGAACAAAGTCCCCAGGACTACGCTGGCCGCTGTGGCACTGAAGCACACGGTTGCTTTGTCCTCGCTGCGCTGCGAAATTCCGCTGCGCTACATCGGCGGCAGCGAAATGGGTGTGATATGCGAAAAAAAGTGGGCAATTATATAGGAGTTTATAGATGGATAGACGTACTTTCCTGACCGCCGCGGCGTCGACATCGTCGGCGGTCCTGCTTGAAGGCTGCAACGACGGCAACCGCGTAGCGATCGATTACAGCAAGCATCCGAAGCAGGATGACACGGCCGGCAAAACCGTCCATGTCAACCGCGGCAAAAAGACGGAGCTCAAGATCGCGACGAGCTGGCCGGCGCACTTCCCCATTATGGGCACCGGTGTCGACCGCTTCGCCGAGCGCGTTGCGCAGATCAGCGGCGGGCAGCTCAGCATCAAACTCTTCCCCAAAAATACCCTCGTCCCTGCCCTCGCCGTCTTCGATGCGGCCAGCAGCGGCCAGATCGACGGATTCCATTCGGGACCGTATTACTGGAAAGGCAAGAATGCAGCCTTCTCCCTTTTCAGCGGTTTTCCTTTCGGTATGACGGCCGAGGAGCTCAACGGCTGGATCCTCTACGGCGGCGGGCAGGAGCTATGGCGTGAACTTTACGGCCGCTACAACCTCTACCCCTTCGCCGGCGGTAACACCAATATCCAGATGGGCGGCTGGTTCCGAAAGCCGATCGAGACGCTGGAGGATATGAACGGCCTCAAAATGCGTATCCCGGGCCTTGGCGGCGAAGTGATGTCGAAACTGGGCGTCAACCCCGTGCTGCTGCCCGCCGGGGAGATCTACACCTCTTTGGAGCGCGGCGTCATCGACGCGACGGAGTGGGTCGGCCCCTACCTCGACATGAAGATGGGCTTTTACAAGGTTGCGCCCTACTACTATTCGGGCTGGCACGAACCGGGTTCCATCCTGGAGATGACGTTCAGCAAACATACGTGGGAGCGGCTCTCGGCAGAGCAGCAGGCTATCCTGGAGTGTGCCGTCAATGAGCTCAACAGTACGATGACCTTCGAATTCCAGGCGAAAAACGCCGAGGCGATGGCCTCGCTCGAAGCCAACGGCGTCAAACTGATGCGTTTTCCCGACGCCGTCACCGAGGCCGCCAAACAGGCGCTCTCCGAGGTCATCGCCGAGCAGAGTGCCCAGAGCAGTGATTTCAAACGTGTTTTTGAGAGTGCCTATGCCTACCTTGCCAGGAGCAAGACCTTCAGCGACGCCAGCCTGCGCTACTTCCTCAACGTCCGCTAGTTCTTCTCTTTAAAGCGGTCGACGAAGCCGTGGCAGTAGGGCTGCTTGCGGTGACGCTCGTAATAATCCTGGTGGTAGTCCTCCGCTTTATAAAATGCTGATGCCCCGATCAGTCTCGTTTTGACGTCATAGCCGTTCCTGCGCAGGCGGTCGATGAGCTTCTGCACCGTTGCTTTTTCCGCAGCGTTGTTATAGAAGACGGCGCTCTGGTACTGGGCGCCGACATCGGGCCCCTGCCGCCCCTCCTGGGTGGGGTCATGGATCTCGAAGAAGGTTTTGGCGAGGGTCTCGTAGTCGACCTTTGAAGGGTCGTAGGTGACGGCGACGGTCTCAAGGTGGCCCGTGTTCCCCTTGATCACATCGTAATAACCGGGATCTTTTTTCGATCCGCCCATGAAGCCCGAGACGACCGATTTGACGCCCGGGATCTTCTCCAGATAGTACTCCACACCCCAGAAACAGCCGCCGGCGAAGTAAGCGACCTTCTCGTCGGGGATAAACGCCATGGAGATGGAGTTGACACAGTGGCGCAGGTTCTTCTGCGTCAGGTGCTCGCCGCTGAAAACGTGCCCCAGGTGGGCGCCGCAGCTGGCACAGACGATCTCTGTACGGTAGCCGTCGGGGTCGGGAACGCGTTTGACGGCGCCGGGGATCTCGTCGTCAAACGACGGCCAGCCGCAGTGTGAATCGAACTTGTCCTCGGAGCGGTAGAGCTTCGCGCCGCAGCGTTTGCAGACGTAGGTGCCCTTGGCCTTGTTGTAGAGCAGTTCGCCGCTGTAGGGTCGCTCCGTGGCTTTGTGGACGATGACCGCTTCTTCCTGCGGGCTCAGCGGCTTCCAGTTGCCCACCGGTCTGTACGCGCCGGACTCCGCGGCAATAACCGGGAGCAGGAACAGGGCCAGAATCAGTATAAAAATTTTCATGGCTTCTCCTCGTCCCATCAGTATAGAGCGGGAGCATTAATCGTTCAAAAACGTATCAGTAGTAGCTGGCCTTGCGGAGTCGCATGCGTCGGCGCAGCGCCTTTTCGTCGGGGAGTACCGAGGCGACGAGGGCGTGGAAATCGGCGGAGTGGTTGAAGTGGACGCGGTGCGCCAGTTCGTGCACGACGGTGTAGTCGACCATCGCTTCTTCCAGCTGCAGCAGGAGGGTGTTGTAAGTGATAACCCCCGTCTTCGAGCAGCTCCCCCAGCGCCGTTTCATTTTCCGGAAACGAATGGCTTCGTAGGAGACCCCCATCTGTTCGGCGAACATGGCGGTTTTTTCGCACAGCAGCGCTTCGGCGCGATCACGGTAAAAGCGGTCGTAGCTTCGGCGGAGCGCTTCGGGCGAGTGGGCCTGAAACGCGGTGTCGATCTCCTCAAGAGTAACGATATCTCCCAGATAGAGAAGGCTTTCGCCCAGCCGCATCGAAGGCTGTGAAGAAACACGGGCCTGCTGGCGCAGGATCCATTCGCGCTTGGAAGCAACGAACGCCTGCAGATGCCTTAGTCCGCGGCCGTTGGACTTGAGCACGACCGTACCGTCGTCAGCGACGCTCAGGTAGGCATGCTTTATGCGGGGATTGATCCGGTGTTCGACACGGATGCCGTCACATTCAATCTGCATCGAGGACTGCTTTGAGTTGGCGATAGGCTTCCAGTTTGGCATCAAAGCGCATTGCAGCGTAGGCCGGAGAGGTCGAGGGGAGCAGCGTACAGGGGACGGGAAGGTCCGGAAATGCCTTGACGCACCCCTCGTATGCTTTTCTGCCGGTGCAGAAGATATGCCTGATGGCGGGGTGCGCTGCCAGGAAAGCGGGGATGTCGTTGGGGGTGAGCTCGCTGAGGTTGGCGTCGCTGGAGTTGTTTTCGCTGCGCACCAGGGAGGCATAGCTGTCCCACAGGGCGATCCCCTGCTCCAGGGCAAAAGCGCGCCGCGCCGTTTTGTCCGGGAGCGCGACGTCAAAAAGCTGTTCCATTATGGGCCAGAACTGGTTGCGCGGGTGGGCGTAGTAAAAAGCGGCTTCGAAAGAGGCGATGCTGGGAAAGGAACCGAGGACCAGGACGCGGGAACGGTCGTCGGCAATGGGGTCGAAGGGGTGTTCCAGGCGCATCTACACCCGGTGGTTCATCTTGACACTGACCTCGTCGTAGTCGGTCTTGAAAGCCTTGAGGACACGGTTCACCTTCTCGATATCGAGGGGCGAGTGCTGCAGCTGGTTGACGGCCTTGTACAGCAGGCTGAAGCGCCCTTTGCGCGCCGCGATCCATTTTTCAAGGTTCTTCGTGATCTCGAACGAGCCCATGAGCGTATCAAAAGGGATCTGGTAGATGTCGATGAGGGTCGAAAAGATGGCCAGCAGGCGCAGTTCGTCGCTGCGGCGCTCCGGGTCGGCGCTGTGGACATTGGAAACAATGGTGTTCATCAGGTCGATCCGCTCTTCGAAGAAGCGGGAAAAAGGTCCTTTTTCGACGCTGATGTCCGCCCCGCCCTTTGCATAGATGATCAGCATGAACCAGCGGCGCATCACATCGGGACCGATATCCATGATCATCGCGCGTACGGAGCGCGTGGCGTCATAGCGTTTCATCCCGGTGGAAATGAGGTACTGGAAGAACTGGATGGTGAGCTCGTTGTGGCGTTCGAACTCTTTGGCGAACTCATAGAAAGGCACCGTATCGAGCATTTTGTAAAGGCGGCTGACACCGATGTGCTTCGGTTCGAGGCGGTAATGTTTGACCGGGACCGGGTGCTGGATGTAGTAGCCCTGGAAATAATTAAACCCGAGCCCCTGGTAGGCGGAGAACTCGTCGATGCTTTCGACCTTCTGCGCAATAAGCTTGTGGTTGGCCTTCAGTACCTCGGCATGTTCAGCAACCTGCTCAATGTCGTTATTCTGAATATCGATCTTGAGATAGGCAATGTACGGCAGGACAGTTTGGAACTGGGCAATACTGTTGGCCGTAACGACGAAGTTGTCCAGGGCGAAGCGGTAGCCCTTGTCAAACAGAAGTTTCAGCTTGGCGATTTCATTGTGTCTCAGCGGTTCGTTTGCCGCGATCTCGAAGACGCACTGGTCGGGGCGGAAGGCCTCAATGATGTCCGTCATCAAAAAGGCGGGGGAGATATTGAAAAATGCAAGATCCTCCCCTACTGCTCGCTCTCTTCCGATCAGATTGAATACGCTCAGCATTACTTGCGCGGACATTAGACGATGTGTCAATGCGGGATTTGCGGCATTATTCTCACCTTCACGGTGTAGAAGTTCGTAGCCGTACGTCGCATTGGCAGCATCGATGATGGGTTGTCGCGCAACTTGTACAAACTCTGTCATCTGGCTCCTTTATATCAACTTCCGTTATTGTATTGTACAACAGTTTTCGACAGGCTTAGGAGACACCGTTTTTAACGATAGGGAATTGGGTCCCGTACGCCGGCCAGTTCAAACCCCTTCAGGCGCAGACGGCAGCTGTCGCAGACACCGCAGGCTTCGGCCTCGTCACGGTAACAGCTCCAGGTGAGTTCCAGGGGGACGTTGTATGCAATGGCCTCGGCGACGATCTGCTCTTTTTTCAGGTGCACGAGCGGCATGGCGATGGTCAGGTTCGTTTCATCCTTCGTCCCGAGGTTGACGGCACGCTGCATCGCCTCGATGTACGCTTCCCGGCAGTCGGGGTAGCCGCTGGAATCCTCCTCGACGACGCCGATGCCGATGACGGCAGCCCCCTCTTTCTCGGCAATAGCGGACGCGATGCTCAGAAAGATGCCGTTGCGGAAGGGTACGTAAGTGACCGGGACACCGGGCTCGATCCCGCCCGTCGGGACCTCGATGCTCCTGTCGGTCAGGGCCGATGCGCCGATCGCAGCGAAAAAGTCCAGGTCGATTTCGTAGGTTTGTGCGGTGCCGAGGCGCGCGGTAATCGCGCGGAAGCTCTCGAGCTCTTTTTGCTGGGTCCGCTGGTCGTAGTTGAAATGGACCGCGACGATCTCATACCCCTGGGCGCGGAGCATATAGGCCGCGAGTGTCGAATCCATCCCTCCGCTCATGATACAGACCGCTTTTTTACCCACGTTGATTTCCTTGTGTATTGATAGGTGCCATTATAGCCTGTTGGGCTTGGCTTTGAGCGCCGCCTTGATGGCATCGGCGACCCGGAAAGCGTTGGCGTAGATGGTCCAGGTGTAGGGTACGCTGCCGCCCGTGGGCATGAAACTGCCGTCGGAGACGTAGAGGTTGTCGATCCCGTGCACTTTGCACGAGGGGTCCAGCACGGACGCTTTGGGGTCCTTCCCGAAACGGCATCCGCCGGCAACGAGGTTCGGCGGCGGGGCGGACGATATGTCGCTTTGGATCTCCACCGCACCCATCTGCCGCAGCACGTTTTCGGCCTTGCCGGCCAGAAATGCACCGACTTCAAGGTCATGCGGGTGGCCGTAAAGACGGATCTTCCCGACGGGCATGCCCCATTTGTCCCGCACTCCCTCGTCGACCCCGATGAAACAGTTGTCCGTCGGGAGCCAGTCGTTGAAGACTTCGAACACGAACACACGGGAGGCTTTGAAGGCGTGTTCAAGACGCTTCTGCAGCCTGCTGCCCCAGACCAGGTTGCCGTCATCATCATACAGTTCGCGCATGGCACGGCTGACAGGGTTGGCGTGCTCAAAAAGGAAATCGATAGTGCCCCCTTTGTAGGTGCGCCCCTCCCGGTGATAGACGTACCAGTCCTGCAGGGAGCGGTTGACAAAGGCGCCGCGGGTCATCAGCTCAAAGCGCTGCCGTTCGTTCAGGCGGGAAAATTCGAACCTCCCCTGCCCGCTGCCGCCCGCGGAAAAGATCAGGTTCTTCCCCAGCTGTCCGTTGGCATTGCCGAGGCCGTCAGGGTAGTATTTATTGCGCGAGTTGAACAGCAGGCGCACGCTCTCGATCGCCTGGGCGGCAACGACAAAAGTGCCCGCCGTGACGGTGTGGGAGTTGCCGTCGGCATCAAAATAGTGTGCGGCCGTGACATGATGACGGTCTGCATCGAGCCTGTAGACGAAAACATCCGGGAGAATATCGCACCGTCCCGTCGCTTTGGCCTTCTCCAGCAGCGCCGCGCGGGCGTTCCCTTTTGCCCCCGTCGCACAGCCGTAGCTGCCGCAGAAATTCGAGTAGGAGCAGCCGCTCCGCCCCAGTGCGTCGTAGGGGAGTACGGCCCTCGGTGTGGGGATGCTGTGGTACCCAAGTGCTTCGCAGGCCGCATCGAACCAGCCGGAAATGGGCTGTTCCCAGGTCGGCGGGAAGGGGAAGTCCCTGGTGGAGCGCTGCTCCTGGAAGGGGTGTTCCACGACCCGGCCCGAGACGCCGACGACCTGCTCCACCTTCGTGAAATAGGGCTCCATCTCTTCGTAGGTGATGGGCCAGTCGACGACGTTGGCCCCCTCGATGGCCCCGAAAGTGGAGCGGAGTTTGAAATCGACCGGTTTCATCCGGTGGAAATAGCCGCTCATCAGGTTCGAAGAGCCGCCGACCATGGAGCCGTTCCAGAAGTTCCAGCCCGATTCCGCCGCGGTCACGCGATCAATGCTGCCGTCACTGTTATAGGTCTCGACGACATGCTGCTCATCCTTGAGACGCGGGGTATAGATACTGCGGCGGCTGACGGCGATCTCATCCTTGGTGAAATCCTTCTCCGTCAGGTAGGGACCCTTCTCAAGCACGAGGACGCTGTAGCCTGCGCGGCTCAGCTCATAGGCCACGGGCGCTGCCCCCGCTCCACTGCCGATGATGCAGATGTCATATTGTTTCATATCAATGCAGCCTTGGGGCGCGGATAGCCGGGTTCATGTCCCAGCCAGTGCCACCCCGCCTCATGGGTGTTCGCCCCGTAGACGGGGTCGCACAGCAGGGCTTCGAACAGGTAGGAGATGAGGCTCCAGAGCCAGCTCTCCCCCCAGGGCGTTCCGGAGAGCCATTGTAAAACCTCCTCGCGCTGCGACGGTGTGAGGCGGTAGTAGGCGCTGCCGAATTCCTTTCCGGTGTATTCGTTGAGCCAGAGTGCGCCGTTTGCGAGGAAGCGTTTATCATCGTCATCGATATAGTCATCGTGCATCACGCCGCCGAGGTAGTCGATCGCTTTGAGCAGTTGCGGCGAGGGGGCCGTACCGCCGCCGGGAAAAAGGTCGCGCTGCACGGTGGCGATGGTCTGGTAAGGCTCTTTGAGGATGGTCACGGGGCGGGCGTAATCCGCGCTGCTCTCAACGGGCAGCAGCAGGAGCGCCGCGCCCCCCAGCAGGAGGCTTCTTCGGGTAATCATGCACCGATTGTACCATAGCGGCAAAAACGTTTCAGTAACGGCATGCTAAAGCACAGATTGGCTAGAATGCCGTCTATGATTGATATCGATAACCAGACGGAATTTGAACCGGACTATACCCTTATGGAGACCATTGCCGACACGCTGAACGCGGGCGATATGGAGCTCATCATCTGTGACGACGAAACGATCCGCGTCCTCAACAAGGAGCACCGCGGCATCGACAAAGCGACCGATGTGCTGAGCTTTCCCTATGACCCCATGCCGATGGCGCCGATCGGGAGCATTGTCATCAGTGCCGACCATGTCAAAAGCGGCGCGGCGCGTTTCGGCCACAGCGAAGCGCAGGAGTGCGCCCTGCTCTTCTTGCACGGGGTGCTGCACCTGCTGGGCTTTGACCATGAGATCGATGACGGTGAAATGCGCCGCAAAGAGGAAGAGATCATCACTGCGCTCGGGCTGCCGAGCAGTCTTATCGTCCGTACCGAAGAGGAGGCGTAATGGAATACCTTGTTTTCGTTGCCGCAATGGCTACACTGATCTGGGGGGCGGATTTCATCATCCGCGAATCCGAGCGTATCGCCCTGCACTACAACATCTCCCACTTCGTCATCGGTGCGACGCTGGTCGGGTTCGGGACCTCCCTTCCGGAGATGGCGGCATCCATGATGGCATCGTGGTATGCCAAACCCGAACTGGCCGTCGCAAACGTCGTCGGGAGTGTGACGATGAATATCACCCTGGTGCTGGGGCTGGTCTTTGTCCTGGCGAAAAAAATGAACCCCGCCCGCGACCTTTTCAACCGCGACAGCGCCTGGATCCTTTTTCCCGTTATCCTCTACTTCCTGGCGGCTTACGACGGAGTCATCGGCCGTTTCGAGGGGGTGATCTTTGTCACGCTGATGGCGGCCTACCTCTACTTTCTCTTCTCCACGGACGGTTCGGAGCTGACCGAGGAGATTGATGAGAGTCTGGAAAAAGAGGCATTTGCCTGGGGGAAAACGATCGCCCTGCTGTTCGCCGGCTTCGTGATGACAATCGGCGGCGCGCACTTCGTCGTCGAGAGCGCCAGCATGATCGCCCGCAGCCTCGGGGTCAGCGAATGGGTCATCGGTCTGCTCCTGATCGCCTTCGGGACGTCGCTGCCCGAGCTGGTCGTTTCCCTGGTCGCCCTGAAAAAAGGGAATGCCGATCTGAGCATCGGGAATATCATCGGTTCAAACGTGGCGAACTTCGCCATGGTCCTCGGGGGCGCGGCACTGATCCGTCCCCTTCCCATCAGCGGTTCGAACCTGGGCGACATCTATATCATGATGGCCGCTTCCCTCGCCCTGCTCCTCGTGCTTGCCAACAAACTCTACAGCAAAGCCGGCGGGATCATCCTGCTGATGATCTTCGCCCTCTTCGTCAAAAGCGCGCTCGGGCACTGATCTCGGGGCGTATTCTGCTTTCTACTTTTTGATATAACCGAACTCGGCAAGTTTGTCGTAGATGCCGGAGACAATGTCGCCGGCGGCCGATGCCCCGTGACCGCCGTGTTCGATCAGCGCGGTGACGACATACTGCGGGTGGCGGTAGGGCCCGTAGGTTGTTAACCAGGCGTGTGAACGCGTATAGTAGGCCATATCTTCCTCTTTGATACGCTTTTTCGTCGCCTGCGGGATCCCGATAACCTGTGCGGTCCCCGTCTTGCCCGCAATGGCCACCTTGGTCGTAATCTGTGCGGAGGCCGTCCCTTTGGGGTGGCTGCAGACCTGGCGCATCGCCCGGCGGATGATGGGAAGATCCGCTTTCTGCCTGGCGGTCAGGACGTCGCGGTAGACCGGCTGGGTCAGGTTGTTGTCGATCATGCGCGCCAGCCGCGGCTGGGGCAGCTTCCCGCCGGCAATGAGGGCCGTGTTCTGGGCGATCTGCAGCGGCGTGACGAGTACGCTCCCCTGCCCGATGGACGTATTGAGCGTCTCCCCGATGTACCACGGTTCGTTGTAGCGTTCCCGCTTCCAGGCGCGGTTGGGGATCGTCCCGATGAACTCGTTGGGAAGGTCTATGCCCGTTTTATCGCCGAGACCGAAGCTTTTGAGCCCGTCGCTGATCTTTTCGATCCCGACTTTGAGGCTGCCTTTGTAGAAATAGTCGTCGCAGCTCTCCCGGATCGCCTTGTGCAGGTCGGTCTTGCCGTGCCCCCAGCTTTTCCAGCAGCGGAAGTTCCGGTTCCCCAGCTCCATGGTCCCGGTGCAGGTCACGTACCACCACTGGCTGATGCCGCTGTCGAGGTAGATCATCCCGATGGAGGGTTTGATCGTTGAGCCCGGGGGATAGAGCCCGTTGACGATCTTGTTGGTAAAGGGCATGTCCAGGTCGTTGATCAGTGCGTTCCATTTTGCTCCCGAGATACCCGATACGAAAGTATTGGGGTTGTATTCGGGGTAACTGCCCGCGGAGAGGATTTCGCCGTCGAGGCCCATGACGATTACGGCACCCGCGTTTCCCTCCATCATTCGGCTTATGTACTGCTGCAGCCGCATGTCGACGGTCAGGACAAGGTTCCGGTTCTCCAGCGGCTTGTGTGTCTCGAGGACGGAGATCTCCTCGTTCAGTGCATTCATCTGTACGGTACGTTCCCCAGGAACCCCCTCGAGGTAAGTGTTGTACTGCTTCTCCAGCCCGGATTTGCCGACGATTCCCGTCAATTTCAGGACCGGGTCGCGTTCGATCTCCTGCTGGTTGGATTTTGCCGTGTAGCCGATAATATGGGCCGCGATCTTCTGGTAGGGGTAGTAGCGCATCGGGGCCGGGGAGATTTTGACGTTTTCCAGCAGGTTCAGCTCCGAGTAGACGGGAAGGATGTCTTCGTAGGAGATAAAGTCCGCGACGGCGATTTCCCGGTGGTTGTAGTGCGAATCATTCTGCTTGTAGACCTTGAGCATCTTTTCCGCGTCGAGCATCGGCAGCAGCCGCTGGATCCGCTCCAGGGTACTCTGGAGGCTCTCGAGACGCTTCTGGGTGCTCAGGTGCGGCATCACCTCGATCTTGAAACCCAGCTTGTTGATGGCGAGCGGCCTGAAGTTACGGTCGAGGATCTCGCCGCGGACCGGGGCGATACGTTCCGTTTTCAGGGTGTTCTCCGTCGAGAGCTGTTCGTAGTAGCGGTTGGAGTGGACGCTCAGGTAGTAGACGCGGCTCAGCAGCGAGACCCAGATAAAGATGAACAGGGCGATAAGGATACGGGTTCTCACAGCAGCCCCACCAGGAAGAACTCGATCATCATATAGAAGATGACCTTGAAATCAAGCTGCGGCAGCGGGAGGGCGAACATGTTCGCAAACAGGGCCGTAAATGCCCAGTAGCCGACATAGGCGAGCAGCACGATGATGGCATTGAGGCAGAGGTGGCAGGAGACGATGCTCTTGATGCGCGGCAGGATGAGGAAGTAGCTGACGGTGTAGAAAAAGAGCGTACTGAGCAGCAGGTAACCCTTGGCGGTCTCCGCAATGATCAGCAAAACGACAATGACGAAAAAGGCAAAGGAGGAGTGCCTGTCAAGCGCCCGGATATAGAGAAAAAAGAGGACGCCGAAGAGCGGCGGCAGATAGAGATAGTGCATGCTCAGCGCTTCGTAGGGTACGAAGAGGAGTGCGAAAAAAATCCAGGTCAGAGGGTTTTGATCAGCGCGATTTCGTTGCATACCGGAAAGTGCTTGCATTTGATGCAGTCGGCCCAGATCTTGTGTTCGGGCAGGCTCTCTTTGGGGATCTCGGAAAAGGAGAGTTTTTCGAAGAAACGGGCGGCATAGGTCAGTGCCAGCACCCGTTTGAGCCCCAGCTTTTTCCCCTCTTCGATGGAGAGGCTGACCAGTTCGGCCCCGATGCCCTGGTTACGGTAGGGTTCATCGACGATCAGGGAGCGGATCTCGGCCAGTTCGGGCGAATGCACATGCAGCGCCGTAAAGCCGATGAGGCGTTCGCCGTCGAAGGCGAGAATGTAGGAGCGGATATTGGTAGCCAGCTCGTCGTTGCTGCGCACGAGGATGGTGCCGTCTTCGACTTTGGGGGCTACGAGGCGCTGCATCGCCGGGATATCGGCCAGGGTCGCTTTTCTAAAGTGGATGGACATCGTCGGTTCCGGTGAGAAGATCGTAAAGGCGCGCGGCCAGTTTTGCGATGCCGCGCTTCTTGCTGCTGGAGACGACCAGCGCGCCGGGGTAGTCCCGCAGCAGTGCACCGAGCTCTTTCTGGTTGAGCTTGTCCGATTTCGTAAAGACACGCAGCACCGTTTGGCCCGGCCGGCGGATCTGTTCAAGGTATTCGGCGACGGAGCGGTCGATAGGGAGGTCGGGGTGGCGGGCGTCGACAAGGTGCACGAAGACACGGATCTGTTCGCGCTGGGTGATGAAGTCCGTGAGGTTCTTTTCCCAGTCGCTCTTGAGGGTCTTGGAGACTTTGGCGTATCCGAACCCCGGGAGGTCTACCAGCAGGGCATTAAGCTTTTCTTGGTTGTCGCGGTCCATGAAGGTCGCGTCAAAGTAGTTGATCAGGCGTGTCTTGCCCGGCGTTGCAGAGACCTTCGCGAGGTTTTTATGGTTGCACAAGGCGTTGAGCAGCGAACTTTTCCCCGCATTGGAGCGTGCCATAAAGGCGATCTCGTTGACGGTGTCGTTGTCCGGAGACTGGGAAATGTTGGCGGCGCTGGTGTTGAAATGCGCCTCGACGACCTCGATCACTTCTTTTTCTCCTCGGGAAGGTTGAAGATCATGATGACAGGCTGGCGCTCCGCCCCTCTGGCCGCGGCCGTGCCCTCCTGGATATTGACGACGACCTCTTCGCCGTCGATCTGCTTGTGCTCATCGTGCTGCATCAGGTGCACGTCGCCGTAGAAACTGTACTGCTCTTTCAGCGGGAGGTAGATGACCTTCTGCGCCCGGCCGCTGTACGTCGCGCCGTTATCGGCCTTGAGGAAAAAGGAGGCGTCGCCGCTGGCGATATACTTCGTCGGCGTGCGGTCCGCGGCGGTAAAGACCTCGACACGCGACGCATTGAGTTCGTCGCTCCCCATCTTGATACGCACATGCCCCTCGAATACCGAGCGCCCCTCTTTTTCGTTGGCCGTAAAAGCGTCGGCAGCGATCTTGAGCTGTTCGGCCGCATAGAGGCTCCCTGCCGCTGCGATGGTGACGATAAGGGCTAAAGCGGACTTCACATTTTCTCCTTCATGGTATAAACTCCGACGATCTTTTTCGCGGTGATGTCGCCGCTTTTAATGTTGTAGAACAGGTTCCTGCCGTCAACGCGGTCGCTGGCCTGCCACAGTACGAAACTGCCCGGGGCGCGCACGTCGCCTGAGCTCTGGTTGTAATCGGCCTTCTGCGTTTCGAAGGTATAGCCGTCATCCCGCCGGAAACGGACATCCCCGTCCAGGGAGATCAGCGGTTCTTTGTAGATCCCTTTGCGGGCCTGCATCGTCTCTACGTGCCCCTCGGAGCGGTCAGTGAGGTTGAGGTCTTCAACCTCGTAGCGGTCGGGGAAGCGTGATGCGTGCGTTCCGGCGAGGATCGTTTTGACCCCGTCAGCCGCGACTTCATAGACCGTAAAACGCTCCAGTTCGATCTGTGCCAGCTCGCCGGGGGTGGCGATATCGACCTGCAACGGTTTGAAAAAGAAAAAAATGCTCCCCAGCACTGCGCCGATGAGCAGGTAAAAGGTCGAGACGCTCATTGCCACTGCGCGAGGAAAGCCTCTTCCTCGCCGTTGCGGCGCATCAACGCTTCGATCATCTCCCGCACGGCCGCTTCGCCGCCACGGCGTGCCAGGACATGGTCCACGCGCCCGGTAATGTAGGATGACGCATCCGCCGGTGCAAAGGAGACGGCGGCCAGCTCCAGCATTTTCAGGTCGTTCAGGTCGTCGCCGATGGCTGCAACCTCCGTCGTTACGTCGATATCAAGGTCGCTGCAGAGCATCTCCAGACGTTTGCGCTTATCTTTGACGCCCTGGTAGAGGTGCAAAATCCCCAGTTCATCCGCGCGGCGTTTGACGATACCCGAACGGCGCCCTGTAATGATGGCGACCTCGTGCCCGAGGCGCATCCAGCTTTTGATCGCCAGACCGTCTTTGACGTTGAAGGCTTTGATCTCCTCCCCGCTTTCGCCGTAGATGATCTGCCCGTTGGTCAGGCAGCCGTCGACGTCCAGCACGAGCAGTTTGATCACAAAACGCCCTTTGTGCTCGGAACGGTGACGCGTTCGTTGCGGGTTACCGCGCGGCGCAGCGCCACGGCGAATGCCTTGAAGGCCGCTTCAATGATGTGGTGGCGGTTTTTACCGCGCTGCATGACGATATGCGCGCAGATACGGGAGTTGAAAACGATGGCCCGGAAGAACTCCTCGGCCAGTTCCGTATCGAAATTTCCGACCTTGCCGCTGACGGGTACGTCGTAATAGAGGTAGGGACGGTTGCTCAGGTCCATGTCGCAGCTGACACTCGCTTCATCCATGACGACGACGGCATTGCCGAAGCGCTCCACCTTTTCGATCGGGTAGATCGCTTCGGCCAGCGCCATGGCGATGACGATGCCGACATCCTCGACACTGTGGTGGTCGTCAATGTGCGTGTCGCCTTTGCAGGAGACGTTCAGATCGATCAGCGCGTGTTTGGAGAAGGCTTCGAGCATGTGGTCGAAAAAGCCCACACCGGTATTGATGCTGCTTTTGCCCTCTCCGTAGAGTTCAAGCTCTACACGGATCTGCGTCTCTTTGGTATTGCGCTCTTTGACGATCATACTTATTTCCTTACGATAAAGGCGTGCTCAAAGGGTGACGATGCAATAAAATCGTGCGCTTCGGCCTCGCTTTTGAACTTTCCGAGCCAGACACGGAAAAGTCTTTCGTTATTATACTCAGTATCCTTGATGATCGTTTTATACCCTTCAAACCCGTTGTATTTCTGCTGGGTGATGGATGCCCCCTCGAAGCGCCGGAAGGCACCGATCTGGATATAGAAGGCAGTGACGATCTGCTCGGCCGGCCCCGCACGCAGCGCCGCCTCCGTCGGGATGACGCGTTCGCCCTTGCCGGCGAAACCGAGCACCTCGAGATGTACGTCCGTTGTCCCGGCCCCGACCATATCCAGGTCCGTCGCCGCCTTTTTGGAGAGGTCGATGATCCGCGAGGCGACGAAGGGCCCCCTGTCGTTGATCCGTACGACGGTCTGGTGCCCGTTGCGCTTGTTGGTGACACGGACGATGGTGTTCATCGGCAGGGTCTTGTGCGCGGCGGTGGCCGAATACATGTCGTAGCGCTCGCCGTTGGAGGTCAGTTTGCCGTGAAAGTCGGGACCGTACCAGCTGGCCCTGCCGTCGAAGGTGTCGCCCTTCTGCACGACGGTGGGAAAGTAGCGGCGCCCGTTGACCGTATAGGGGCGCATCGTCGGGTGTTTGTAGGTCGATGCCGCGGGGGTTGTACGGGTGGCGACGGCCGGAGACGGCGCCTCATACGCAGTACGGGATGACATGCCCCGGGTACTGCACCCGGCCATCAGGAGGAGCAGTGCCAGAAAAGGAAGCAGCTTAATCATAGATACTCAGCCGGTCACCGACACGGATCAGGTTCCCCTGGAGGTTATTGAGCTTTTTCAGGCTGGAGACGGTCGTTTCGAAATTGCGCGCGATCGCCTCAAGGGAGTCGCCCCGCTTGACGATGTATTTGCCGTTTTTGAGGTCCAGCGGTCTGGAGACCGGGATAACGAGCTTCTGTCCGATACGCAGTACATTGGAGTGCAGGCGGTTAAACTCTTTGATCATTTTGTAGGGGACCCGGTATTTCTTGCCGATGCGCGAAAGGTTCTCGCCCGACTCGACGCTGTGCAGCATATAGAAGGTCTCCAGGGGTGCGGGCTTGTAGTTCTGACGGAACTCGTTCAGTTTGACGTAGGGGATGTAGATCGAGTACTTTTTGTCATGGGGCGGGACGAAATCATAGTTGAGATGGCGGTTGAGCGATGCCAGCTTGTAGGGGGGCATATTGATCAGCTTGGCGACGCGGCTGATGCGTTCGCCGCGGGCCACTTCGACCTGGGCGATGGAGTAGGCGTTTGCACGGTTGAGCAGGTAGGCGTACTCCTGGTTGATCATAAAGTCCTCGTCGGCCGCCAGCAGCGTCAGCGCCACGATCTTGCGGATGTAGTTGCGGCTCTCTCTGGGAAGGTAGCGCTTCTTCTCGTCGAGCAGAACGTTGATGTCATCGGTGCCCGCCTTTTTGATGGCCCTGAAAAGACGCCCTTCCCCGCAGTTGTAGGCAATGGCGGCCAGGTACCACTTGTTGAAGCGCGCGTGGAGGGTTTCAAGGTAGGTGAGCGCGGCATTGGTCGATTTGAGGAGGTCTTTGCGTTCGTCGACGTAGTCGTTGATCTGCAGACCGAAGATGCGCCCGGTTTCCGGCATAAACTGCCAGAGCCCGGAGGCCTTTTTGCGGGAGTAGGCATCGATGGAGAAGCCGGACTCGGCCATCGCAAGGAAGAGGAACTCGTCAGGAACGTCCGAGTGGGCCAGGGAGTCCTTGATCATGGGAATGAAAAGGTAGGCCTGGTCGAGGCTTTTAAAGAAGCCGTGGCGCTGGTACTCTTTGCGTTTTTTGCTGATGATCTTTTGCAGTTTCGCGTCGTTGAGAAAAGAGAGCGGAAGGTCGAAGGCTCGTACGATCTGGGCTTCCCGGTTCGAGTTCGACTCAAACGTCAGTGCCCCGAAAAGCAGTGCCGGAAGCAAAAAAATAGCTGCAAATATACGTCCGATCACCAATACACCACCTCTTTTTGGGCCCCATTATAGCATAGTGAGACGCGGTTAGGAAATCCCGAAAAGGCGTGATGCATTCTTTGTGGTCAGTGTTTCAACGGCCTCTGCCGGCATTTCGAGCAGTTCACCCATCTTCTGTGCCACCAGCTTCGTATAGGCCGGCTCATTACGTTCGCCGCGGTGCGGATGCGGCGTCAGGTAGGGGCCGTCCGTTTCGATGAGCAGCCGCTCTTTGGGGATACTCGGCAGGACCTGCACCAGCTTACGTGCATTTTTAAAGGTCAGCACGCCGCCGATGCCGTAATAGAAGTTCTGACCGGCAAGGACGAGCAGCTCCTCGTCGGCATTGTAGCAGTGCAGGACACCCCCGACTTTTGCCGCGCCCTCCTCCTCGAGGATCACACGGGCATCATGGCTGGCGTTACGAATATGCACAATGAGCGGTTTGCCGTAGGCCAGAGCGATCCGGATCTGGGCGCGGAACACCTCTGCCTGTTTCTGCTTTTCGGCTTCCTGCTCCGCTTCGCTGCCTTCAAGGCGGAAGTAATCCAGTCCGCACTCTCCCACGGCAACGCATTTCGGGTGCGTGAGGAACTCGTCGAAAGCTGCCGTATCGAACCCTTCAAGATCGTACGGGTGGATCCCGACGGCGAAGTAGACGTTTTCATGCGCTTCGGCAATGGCAATGGCGCGCGGCAGGGTCACGGCGTCGGCGCCCGGAATGATCAGCGCTTCAACCCCCTGCTCTGCGGCACGTTCCAATACCGCTTCGAGATCCTCTTCGTAGCGTTCGTCGTCAAGATGAATGTGCGTGTCGATAATCATACAGCCTTCCCGGTGCTGTTTCCATGGGCCGCATCGAGGAGCTCGCGGGCGAGATGACGCGCTTTTTCCGAAACGGTGTCGCCGCTGACGATCCGCGCAATCTCCTCCATGCGCTCCTCCTGCGTCGCCAGTTCCCGTACGCTGCTGTGGTCGTCCTTCGTGACAAGGAAATGCTGCTCGCCCATGGCGGTGAGCTGCGGCTGGTGGGAGATGACGAGGATCTGGAAATGCTGACTGAGCGTCCGCAGTACGCGGGCCACGCTCATGGACTCCTCGCCGCTGAGGTTGGCGTCGATCTCGTCAAGCATCAACACCCCCTGCTGCCCCTGCATCCCTTCGGACTTGACGGCCAGAAGTGCCAGCCGCAGGCGGTTGAATTCGCCGGCGCTGATCTGCTGCAGCGACGCGCCTTTGAGCTGCAAAGAGGCGCGGTCCTGCCCTGCGGGGCCGAAATCGCCGTGGGCCAGCGTCAGTTCGGCGCCGTCGAGGTAGAGTTGGTGCAGGTAGCTGTTGATGGAATCATTCAGTCCGTACAGTGCCCCGCTACGTGCCAGCGAGATCTGTGCCGCGCTCTGCGTCAGGGAGGTGTAAAGGGTATTGAGTTCCTGCTGCATCGCCTTGACGTGTTCTTCGAGAGATTCGTAGACCTCGAGCTCTTTTTGCTTGCTGTCGCGGTAGGCCAATGCCTCTTCGATACTGCCGTAGCGGCGTTTGAGATCCGACAGCTGTTCAAGCCGGTCGAGCACATGCTCGATGTCCGTCCCCTCCAGGTCGTTAAAGCGCTCCTGGGCCGAATCGAAGCGGGTACGCAATTCATTCATCGCATCATCGAAAAATGCGCTGTCGACATCCAATGAAACCAATACCTCATTGACGACGTGCTCATACTCGAAGATCTGCTGGGCATGCACGATCTTCTCTTCGATCTTCTCTTTTTTGGAGAGGGACTTTTTAACCTCGAGCAGGGTCTCATATTCATCGGCTTCCGGACCGATCTCATTGATCTTGTTCACCTCGAAGCGGGCGAACTCCTCCTGATCACGCAGTTTGCGTTCATCGGACTTGAGGCGATCAAGCTCCTGTTCAAGGTGTTTCAGCCTCAGGTAGCCCTGGTGATAGAGCTCGAGACGGTGGGGGTGCTTGTCATCGGTGAGACTTACCGTCATGTCGATCAGCTGCAGGAGCGCATCCGAATCGAAATCACTGTAATCTTTGAGGCTCAGATGCCGCAGATGGGTCCTGCTGAGCTCTGCCGCCGCGGCACGGGAGATGGCCTGATTGTTGAAAAAATAGCGTGCCTTCTCTTTTTTGACCTCACGCAGGACATTGGGGCTTTCATTGAGCAGCCCGCTGGCACTTTCGTCGATCTGCCATGAAACGACCGATTCACTGAGCGATGCAATAGGGTCGTCCAGGCCGAATGAGGCGAGAATCGAGCGCATGAAAACGGATTTACCGCTGCCGCTGGGACCGGAAAAGACGATCAACCCCGGTTTCAGGTCGATAGAGACCTCTTCAAACGTCAAGCAGTCACGCATATGGAAATGTTCGATCATCCTTCACCCCAGTTCAGTTTTTCTTTGAGCACGTCAAAGTAGTTGAAAGCTTTTCGGTGCAGCAGTTTTGCCGGCATATCGGCGAGGGAGATGCGGATGCTGTCCCCCTCACCGAACTCGTACATATCCTGTCCATCCACGACGGCTAGTGCACTCTGGTCGGGTGTCCTGACTTCGATGTCATACTGCCCCGGCAGAACGACCGGCCGCTGTGTCAGCGAATGCGGGCAGATCGGGGTCAATGCGAAGACTTTGGTCAGCGGGAAGAGCACCGGGCCTCCGGCAGAGAGGTTATAGGCCGTCGAACCCGTCGGGGTCGAGATGATGACGCCGTCGCCGAAATAGGTGTTGAAGTTCTTGCCGTCGACGAAAGTCTCG
Source organism: Sulfurimonas sp. HSL-1656 (assembly GCF_039645585.1). Lineage (NCBI taxonomy): Bacteria > Pseudomonadati > Campylobacterota > Epsilonproteobacteria > Campylobacterales > Sulfurimonadaceae > Thiomicrolovo > Thiomicrolovo subterrani. The sequence goes on along the minus strand of NZ_CP147915.1, from coordinate 1,263,174 downwards.
ACATGGATCATCTTGGAGATGGAGGGGCGCGTGATCACGATGTCGTTGAAAGCGACGACACGCTTCTCTCCCGCCGCGGTCGTAATGACCGCCTGCAGCATTGCCCGTTCGTCGATGCGGTACTCCCCTGCTTTGATCTGGGCGAGGATCTCATCGAGTTCATCGAGTGCCACGTCTGCCAGGAATCCCAGTTTCCCGGCATGGATCCCCATCACCGGTTTGCCGAAACTGTGCGAACGCCGTACCGCGGAGATGAGGGTTCCGTCCCCGCCGATGGTCGCCAGCAGATCGCTCTCCCGGCAGAGGATGTCGAACTGCTGCCCGAGCACGCCGATCATGCCGCCGCTGAGGTTGTCAATGAGGACTTCGATGCCATGGCCTTCGAAGATCTGCTTGACCCGGTAAAACACCTCTTTGAGTTCCGGCGTCGAAGGCCGTAGGATAATGCCGACTTTTTTCAGAGGAATCTGCGCTGTTTCATTCATGGGACAGATTATACCACGCCAAACAGTCAGGCCCGGCTTTCGTGTCTGGTTGCTAAAAATGCAGCGAGGCGTCGAGGTAAATGCCGCTCAAATGAAGATCGATCTTCGTGTTGTAACTCGGTTTTTGCAGCCAGAGCCGGTGAATACGGTACCCGAGTTCCACCGAAGGTCTGAAATAGGTCGTCACCGTATCGAAATCATACCGTCCTGACAACCGGAAGTCATAGAGGGTGAAGCTGCCTTCATCATAATAGTAGTAAGTGAGATCGACCGAAGCGGGCAGCTGCATAACAGGAACGCGGGCATGAAGGTAGAGCTGCGGCAGCGTTGTAATGTCGCTTTCATCATAATGGATAGAGCTGTCATCGATGGTATAGCGCGTTTTAACGTATTTCACATTGATGCCGGCGTCGAATGACATCCACGAAATCAGGTCGGAAAACGAATAGTAGAAGGTCGCATCGTACTCCAATGCGGTCACTTTATTCGGTGCATCGGCCTGATAGAGAAACGGCCCCCACGTGACTGAGCCTTTGGTACGCCCCTCGTAGGCAATCGACGTGTACTCGAGCTTGAGGTTCGGTACGAATGGGGATACATTCAGGGGTTTGAAATCTGCATGCAAATAGAAGTTGTTCTCATTCTTGTACCCCAGGTCCCCCACGGCGGTGACGCTTCCCCCGCTCTCATCATAGGTCAGATCACCTGAGGCTTTGGCGTTCCACACCCCTGCCCCGATCTCGATGTCCGTTTCGAAAGCCTGAAGAGCGGTCACAGTCAGAAAACACAGCAGTATTGATTTCACGGGGAAAGGCACGGGACTCCTTCAGTTTGAGCATATACGCTGATCATTGGGGCAAATCAGATGTGGGAGCCGCCGGAAGCGCTTGTTACCGGCGATTATAGCATTTTCATGCTATTTTGGCGAGTTTTTTGTTAATTAAGGTTTCTACAAATGTTTCAAGATCTTTTTTCAATACATCTTGATCGACTTCATACATATTACGAAGCGCATCCACTGTCTCTTGGAAGGTCTTTCCGTCCTGCAGCAGCTGCCATATATCGGTTGCGACGCTGTCGAGACCGAAATAGTTTTCGCTCTCCATATCGAGCAGAACGATTTCATCGTCTACCCTTTGCGAAAAAACCGTATCAGCTACAGCAATTCTCTTTGAATAATCCACCGTCAATCCTTTACAGAATTATACAATAGATCGGATATATATTATTATTTGTTTAAAATATTAATGTTTTTTATATGTTACAAAAATTTGGTGAGATAAACAACAAATAACAATATTAAAATAGGTTATTTTTAATTTGTATGAAACAGCGCCAATAAAGAATGAATTTGTTACGATTGGGGCTATTAGAAGGAGGTTGTTATGTTGAAGCGTTTTCGTCCAGTACGGCATCTACTTATGTTGCTTGTAGCCACTGTTGTTGCCAATAACGTAGTTGCAGCCAATGTGAGACAAAAAATCGTTGTCTTTACACCAGAGTTTTCAAACCCTGTTCAGCAGGCCGCACTGCTTAGAGACCTTGGGGTTATTCCGGTCAAACCACTTCGTATTGTCAATGGTTTTGCGGTATCGCTTCCGGATGCGGCATTCAATGCATTGCTTGACATTGACAATCAAAATATTCTCCGGATTGACGATGATATCGTACTGAATGGGGCCGCGAAACCCGTCGATCCCCTTCCCCAGCCTGCTCAAGAGCTGACATGGGGTGTTGATCGGATTGAAGCGGACCTTGCCTGGCCGGAAACCAACGGGACAATGATCAACGTTGCCGTACTTGATACGGGGGCGGATCTTGACCACCCTGACCTGACAGACAACATCAAAGGGAATTTCAGTGCGCTTAACCCGCATAAGAGCGCGGAAGACGATAACGGGCACGGCACCCATGTCAGCGGGATCATGGCAGCTGCCAACAATACCATCGGCGTCATCGGTGCGGCACCGCAGATCAACCTCTATGTGGTAAAGGTACTCGGCAGTGACAATACGGGGAACTTGTCGGATATTCTTGACGGGATGCAGTGGTGTATCGACAACCATATGCAGGTGGTGAACATGAGCTTCGGAGCGACGAGTACCGTCCAATCCCTGACAGATGCTGTTGCCGCAATGCACGCCGCGGGAATTGTACAGGTAGCAGCCGCCGGAAATAACGGTGCATCTGGCGGGACCATGCTTTACCCGGCCAGATATCCCGAAACCATTGCGGTCTCTTCTGTCGATATCAACGGGAACCTGGCGGCAAGCTCCAGCTACGGACCGGAAATCGACCTCGCAGCCCCAGGTGTCGGTATCTACTCCACCTATCTTAATGCCGGCTACACGTCCATGAACGGTACAAGCATGGCAACGCCTCACGTGACGGCGTCAGCAGCGCTTGTACTTTCCGTTTACCCGACGCTTACACCGGATGAAGTCAAAACAAAATTAAAAAGCAGCGCCGAAGATCTTGGGCTGCCTTTGGAAGAACAGGGTGCCGGGCTTGTACGGCCGGACTTTGCGATTCAATAATCTGGTCTGCATCAGACAGATGATTGGGAACGAATGTGCTTCCCAATCTCTGGTGTGATTATCCGCTTGCACCGCCAAAAACATCCAGATAGTGGTCTGCCGTCAAGCTTTCATTGTTTTTGGGGTTATTCCCGCCCATCGTAGACTTGACATCCAGTATTTTCATTTGTGGTTTGCACCACACCTTTTTGTCGTAATCGTTTTTTTCATTCCTAGTCATTCTATGCCTCTCAACCTGACATTTGTCAAAACAGTAGCATAAATTAACGGAAAAGCCAGCTCTTCCAAGCAAAAAAGTCCTAACTGTTTCATTTACCGTTTCTATGGTTTTGTAATCAAACACAAAATCACTATTTATCAATTTTATCAGTGACCGGCGCAACCTCTCAGGATGGATATAACGGTTCCTGCAATCGCACATTTCATCCCTGGTTATTATGTCAAGCAGGTAGTTGAAAGACTCCATTTCCGTATCGATTATCTGCTGTACCCTTTTGGGTTCTTTCTTGAAATTGCCGAGTCGTATTTCTTCTGGCAGAATTTCTTGAACAGCGTGGCGGAAGAGATAACGGTTTTGCTGTTTTTGATAGTAATACTGTTCGGGCAGTGAAAGCGAAAACTCGATCAGTCGTTTATCCAATAAAGGAAACCTGTACTCCAGACGATTCTCATAGGCCGAAGCAGACCACGACTCAAGGCGTGCAAGAATGTGCCCTTGGCGATAATATGCAAGCTGATCGGCAGGAATACTTTTTTGGTACATGAACGTAGATGGTTTTTTTCTTTTCCTGGCGTAACGGGCAAAATCGTCCCGTGCACAATGCAGGTGTTCTTCGACATTGCAATTAACTCTTGGCATGTAACAGAGGAGATTCCGGGGCATGAAAGGAAGAAGTATTTCCCGGTAGCAGCGGCGCAAGAAGCAGCGCTTTTGATGATGAGTAGTCACACATTCCGACCAAAGTCCTCTGAGCGCTTTTAAAAATTTGCCCTGATGGACCAGGTCGGCAAAAATGGCTCTGCCATGGTAGGTAACGAACTCATCACCGCCCCACCCCGATAGAACCGTTCGAATCTGCTGTTGATGTGCCGATTTTCGTAGAACGAATTCATACCACAGGTCAACAGTATCATTCAAAGAGATATCAAGTCCCGAAAGAATTTCCGATAAGGCTTTCCCGTCGAGACCGATATGCTCCAGATCGATATTTTCCTTACTCGCGATCTGCTGGCTGTTTGCCCATTCGTAATGAGAGGCGTCATCCTCTGCCTGCGGCGGTGCAATCCAGCTATAGGTTTTAAGCTTTTCTCCCCTCCGGGCAAGCATACGTGCGGCAAGGACACTGATCGTTGAAGAGTCCAGCCCGCCGCTCAGATGCGACGCAACGGGATACTGTGTTCTTAGACGCACTTTAACGGCGTCTTCGAGAAGAGCTCGGAGTTTTATGTCGTACTCGTCGAATGTCCCGGATCTGTCACGACGAATCGTTTCGATATCCCAGTAGGTATGAAAGGTTGCAGATGCAGTCGTGACCGTGAGCGTCGTAGCCGGCGGGAGCTTTTTGACCGCATTGTAAAATGTCAACGTAGGGTGCCAAAGCTCCCCCTTCTCCAGATAGATCGCAGCGGCCTCATCACTTAACGCTTTCGGAATACCGTCGTGCGCCAGCAACCCACGCATGTCATTTCCGAAGACAAAGAGATCATTGTCCATGGCATAGTAGAAGGGCTTGACGCCCATATGGTCCCGTGCGCAAAAAAGCCGATTTTTCGCACTGTCCCAAATAGCGAATGCGAAGTCACCCAGCAGGTATTGCGGGCAAGACTCTCCCCATTTCCGGTAGGCGGCCAGAATGAACTCGCTGTCACCGATCTCTTCTGTAGGCCGGCCGGGGAGCTCCAGCTGTTCAAACAGTTCTGCGCGGTTGTCGATCCGTGCGTCCATTGTCAGCAACAAGCTCTCCTGCTCCAGCGGCAGATGCTCATGAAATGATTCGGGGGTATTGTGCAGCATGGCGTGTCCCAGCGCTACTGTACCGCCCAGTCTGACCGAGCGTTCGTCAGGCTTCCAATAAGAAAAGGCCTCGAGCATAGCATCGGCAACGGCAGGCTCCACCGGGTTGTCGTTTCGATTGAAGATGCCGAAGAATCCGCTCATTCAATACCTCTGTGATGCACGCAAATGGCGGCATGGACTTCGCTGAGCCGATCCAGATCGTGGGGAACACGAATGGTGTAGACGTTGACCTGGTTTAGCAGTGCGGAGAGGTACTTGAGGCGCTTTTCCTTTAGGAAAGCGAATAGAAAGAGGTAATTGGGAAGCAGCGCCTCAAATTTTCGGAACCCCGTTATCTCTTCAATCGCAACGGTTGCTTCGGCATCAGCTTTTTCAAGGACGTAGAATGCGCTGATAGGTTTGAAGTCCGTCATAAAACCCGCCACATGGTAGCCGAGCTCTTCGAATTTTCTGTAGGGGCGGTGGTAAGGGTGTGCACCGACGGCAATGAACCGGTCGCCGTCTATAAAGGTCGGCACCTTGTCATCCGAAACAAGCGTATGGCCCTGCCGGATAAAATAATCCGTCATCGTCGATTTTCCGCCCATGGATGGTGCAATGAAAAGTACCGGGCGGCCGTCAATCTCGACGGCACCCGCATGAAAAAAGTCATACATCTCTTCAAAGGAGAAATAGAGCGGGAGCAGCAAATGGATGAACCAGAAGGCAAGAAGCGCCGCATCGCCCTCTTTATGCAGTTCGTAATAGATTTCAGATTCGCCGCCGATCCAGTAAAAACTGCAAACGTCTTTGACCTCATAGTGCCACGGCTGTCCCCTGTCCGCACCGTCAAAGAGCCTGTCGGTGTAGAGGTAGACTTTTCTGCCGTGGGCATAATAGATGGGGAAGCCGCAGGTGATGGAAGCTTTGAGAGATTCCGTAGGCCGTGACGATAGTGTAAGGGCGTATTTTACCGCTCCCGTTTCGGGCAGTTCCAGCGGGAAGGCTATATCGCTTGAAATTTCTGTTCCGTAGACGATCATTGAGGCCCCCATGCAAAAGAGGAGAGGACGGTAAAGCCGTCAAACCCTTCTCCTGTGACGACGAGATCGCCGCAGAGCAGCCAGGCATGCGCCCGCATGTTTCCGTCCTTCGTATTGTCGCGATGGACGCCGAGGTAAAAAACGCCTGGAATACCTTGACGCTGAAGCATGCGCTGTGCCGTCAGTGACTGGACGAGGCAGGCACTCTCCCAGGGTGTATTGTTTGCGGCCGAGATGACCGCTTTTGAAACAGCCTTTGCCCCGGACACCTGCTCTGCCGACAGCGACGGCGGAACCCTCTCCCCCTTCGACTGTTCGAGTTTGTGCACGAGTCGCTTGAATGGCATCGCCGTGATGGCAAAACGCATCATGCCCAGTCCGGCAAAAGCCTCCAAAAAGAGCCGTTTTTCCGGCCCGGAGAGTGCCAGAAACTTTCTGATTTTATCAGACACCGAAATGCTCGCGTACCAGCCCGAGCCGGTTCAGTTCGTCATACGTTCCTTCGAACATAATTTCCTGTCTTGAGAGCAGGTAGATATAGTCGGCCTGCCTCATCGTTGTAATGCGGTGGGCGATAATGATCACGGTACGCCCTTCCAGGAACGGCGCCAGGCTATCGTAAAGACGCATTTCCGTCTCGTTGTCCAGCGCAGAGGTCGCTTCGTCGAAGATGACGACCTGCGGATCGCTGAGGATCATCCGGGCGATCGCCAGGCGCTGGCGCTGGCCGCCGGAGAGTTTGATGCCGTTCTTGCCGATCATGGTATCGAGACCGTCCTCAAGCGAATCGATAAACGCTTCGAGCTGGGCAGACCGCAGGGCGTCACGGATCTTCGATTCCTCCGTGGCGTCGCCCAGGGTCAGGTTCATCCTGATCGTGTCGTTGAAGAAGAGCGAATCCTGCAGCATCAGCGCAACATGCTCCCGCACCACCGACAGTCCGATATCTGTAATGGGGACACCGTCGTAAGTGACAGTACCGCTTGCCACCGGGTAAAAGCCGACAAGCAGCTGCGCAATGGTACTTTTGCCCGAGCCGCTGGGACCTATCAGGGCGATCTTCTGCCCTTTTTGCGCCTGGAGGGTGATCGTTTTGAGGACGGGTTTCGTCTCGTCATACCCGAAGGTGACATCTTCCAGCGCTGCCGATACGGTCGGTTTCCCGTCAAAGGGGTTCTTTTTAGTCGGATAGTGCGGTTCGCGCTGCATCGAAAACAGCTCGTTCAGCCGCTCCATGGAGGGCTTGATGGACTGAAACGAAATGACAAGGCTCATAAACTGCTGCACCGGGGCGGCGACCGGGGAGAGGTAAAAGAGAAAAGCGAGCATCATCCCGATGCTGAGATCGGAGTAGACGACGACTGCGACGCCGAGAATCTTGAAAAGATCAATCACAATACTTGTAAGCAGGGTCGAGGAACTGATGGCAACCGACGAACGGTACCCGTAATCCATCGAAGCATTTTTAATGGTATCCGCTTTTGTTTTCAGCAGCCCGAAGAAATTGTGTTCCTGGTTGCTGGCCCGCACCTGCATGAAGAGCTCCAGGACTTCGCCGAGCATCTCCTGGTAAGACTCATACGCCTCATGCTGGCGCCGCAGCAGTACCCCGGCCCGACGTCCCAGGATCTTTGAAACGCCCAGGAAAACAGGATTGAGTATGACCAGCAGCAGCGTGAGCGGCCAGCTGATATAAAACATAATGCCCAGGATGCCGATGAACATCAGCACCGACGTCAGCGCCGTACTGGCCAACTGCCCCAGAAACGAGCTTATCTGCTCCACGTCGCGTATGGTTTTCGTGACGATCGCCCCGGTTTTGACCGACTCATACTCGGCGAGGCTGATCCGCTCCAAGTGATGCAACAGTCGGTGACGGATCGTATAGGCGCTTTTCTGCGCGATTTTCATTGCATAACGGGTTTTGAGGTTGTTGAGCAGAAAGACGGCCGCGCGCAGCAGCAGTACGACGGTCAGTGTACCGGCGATCATCGCACCCGTTTTTTCAATACCGAGCACGGAGAAATATTCGGTCAGTTTCCCCGGGTGCTGCAGCAGCACTTCGTCGATCAGCAGCGGGATCAGGATGGGAATGGGCAGGAAAAGCAGCGTGGCAAGAATGCCCGAAGCGTTGGCGCGCTCAAAATCCCGCCGCTGGGCATGGAGTGACTGAAAAAGGGAACCGAAGGTGATCTTGGTATTCAAATGTCTGCTTTTTACTGTAATACTACCAGAAAATCCCAAGAAACCCATCTTCACCCTCTGCTTTAGCAATGCTGAATCCCCCTTGCGATATAATCGCGAAAATTTTTGCCGTAGGCATTAGACCTTCCGGCACAAGGACCCTACGTTTTGAGAAGCCATTACTGTACCGATTTAAACGAAAACAACGTCGGCGAGCGCGTCGAACTCGCCGGGTGGGCGAACAGTTACCGTGACCACGGCGGCATCATCTTTATCGACCTGCGCGACAAGAGCGGCCTGATCCAGCTCGTCTGCGACCCGGCGGACAACGCCGAAGCGCACAAGATCGCCAATGACGTCCGCGACGAATTTGTCCTCATCGCCAAAGGGACCATCCGTCTGCGCGGTGAAGGCCTGATCAACCCGCGCCTCAAAACCGGGGCCATTGAAGTCGTTGTCGACGAGCTCGTTATCGAGAACCGCTCCGCCCCGATGCCCTTCGTCATCGGCGACGAGTCCGTCGGTGAAGAGACGAAGCTCAAATACCGCTACCTCGACCTGCGCTCCACCGCCTCTTTCGATACGTTCAGACTGCGCTCCAAAGCGGCCATCGCGGCGCGCAACGTACTCGACGAACTCGGTTTTCTCGAAGTGGAAACACCTATCCTGACAAAATCCACGCCGGAGGGTGCGCGCGACTACCTCGTGCCCAGCCGTGTCCACGAAGGCGAATTCTACGCCCTGCCCCAGTCCCCGCAGCTCTTCAAGCAGCTGCTGATGGTCGGCGGGTTCGACCGCTACTTCCAGATCGCCAAGTGTTTCCGTGACGAGGACCTCCGTGCCGACCGCCAGCCCGAATTTACCCAGATCGATGTCGAGATGAGCTTCTGTGACCAGGAAGAGGTTATCGCCGTCGCCGAAAAACTGATCGTCGGGATGTTCAAAGCCGCCGGCCACGACGTCCAGGCGCCTTTCCCGCGTATGCCGCACAGCGAAGCGATGGAAAAGTACGGTTCCGACAAGCCGGACATGCGCTACGGCCTGGAGATGGTCGACGTCATCGACATTTTCGAGCGCTGTGACAACGAGGTCTTTACCGCCATCGCCAAAAACCCGAAGATGAACCGCATCAAAGCGCTGCGCGTCCCGGGGGCCGACCTCGTCTTCTCCAAGCGCGAAATGAAGAGCTTCGAAGACTTCGTCCGCAAATTCGGTGCGAAGGGGCTCGGCTACTTCCAGATGAAAGAGGACGGTCTCAAGGGACCGCTGACGAAGTTCTTCTCAGACGAAGATATCCAGGCGATCATCGATCGCACCGAGCTTGAAGTCGGCGACGTCGTCTTCTTCGGTGCCGGTGACAAGCACACCGTCTGGGACTACATGGGCCGTTTCCGTATCTTCATCGCCGAGCACGAAAAGATGAACCTCGTCGACAAAGACCGCTTCGAGTTCCTCTGGGTCGTCGACTTCCCGATGTTCGAGATCGACGAGGGGCGTGTCAAAGCGCTTCACCACCCCTTTACAATGCCCAAAGACCTCAACAAAGAGCATGTCGAAGATATCGAATCCATCGCCTACGACATCGTCCTCAACGGTGTCGAGCTCGGCGGCGGTTCCATCCGTATCCACAAGCAGGATGTCCAGGAGGAGATCTTCAAACTTCTCGGCATCGAAGAGGAGGAAGCACAGGAGAAATTCGGCTTCCTGCTCGATGCCCTCAAGTTCGGTGCACCGCCGCACGGCGGTTTCGCGATCGGCTTCGACCGCCTTATCATGCTGCTCGCCAAAAAAGACAGCATCCGCGACGTCATCGCCTTCCCGAAAACGCAGAAGGCTTCCTGTCTGCTCACCCAGGCCCCGAGCAGCGTCGACAACGCGCAGCTGCGTGAGCTGCATATCCGCACCAGAGAATCCAAAAGCCAGTCATGAGTCGTAAAAAACTCTTTCTTATCATCGGTGCGCCCGGTTCGGGCAAAACCACCGATTGCGAAGTGATCGCTTCGCGCCATGACGGCATCACCCACTACTCCGCCGGTGATATGTTCCGTGCGGAGGTCGCCACCGGCAGCGAACGCGGTCAGCTCATTAAGTCCATCATCGACCGTGGCGAGATCGTCCCCATCGCTATTGCGATCGAGACAATCGTCGGGGCGATCAAGCAGGCGCCGACCGCGGAGGTCATTATTGACGGCTACCCCCGCTCTATTGAGCAGATGGAAGCGCTCGATGCATACCTCGCCGGTGAACCCGAGGTAGCCCTGGCAAACGTCATCGAGGTCGTTGTGAGCGAAGAGATCGCCCGTGACCGCGTCCTCGGACGTGCGCGCGGCGCGGATGACAACGAGGCGGTTTTTGCTCGCCGGATGAACGTCTATGTTGAACCGCTGGCCGATATCCAGCGCTTCTACACTGAAAAAGGGCTGCTGCACAAGATCAACGGCGAGCGCGAGCTTGCCCAGGTCGCAGACGAGATGCAGGCCCACATCGAAAGTTTAATTTAACAAGGAAAAGCATGAAAATCATTCTACTCGGCGCTCCGGGCGCAGGCAAAGGCACCCAGGCACAGTTTCTGACGAAGGCGTTCGACATCCCGCAGATCTCCACGGGCGACATGCTCCGCGCGGCGATCAAAGCGGGAACGGAACTGGGCAAGCTTGCGAAATCCTTCATGGATGCAGGCAAGCTCGTCACCGACGAGATCATCATCGGCCTTGTCAAAGAGCGCATTGCGGAAGATGACTGCAAAAACGGTTTCCTGCTTGACGGTTTCCCGCGTACTATCGCTCAGGCGGATGCCCTCAAAGAAGCCGGCGTCGCCATCGATGCCGTGATCGAGATCGATGTCCCCGATTCAGAAATCGTCAGCCGCATGTCCGGCCGCCGCGCGCACCTGGCATCTGGCCGTACCTACCACGTCATCTTCAACCCGCCGAAAGTCGAAGGCAAAGATGACATTACCGGCGAAGACCTTGTACAGCGTGACGACGACAAAGAAGAGGTCGTGCTCGACCGCCTGCGCGTCTACCACGAGCAGACGGCACCGCTGATCGGTTACTACACGGCGGAAGCCGAAAACAACAGCGCCGTCAAATACATCCGTATCGACGGTACCCAGCCGATCGACACGGTACAAACAACCATTCTCTCCGCGCTGAAATAAGCGCCGGGCGGCAGCCCCGCCCTTCCCCACTTAGACGCTATAATATCCCTATGAATACGCCACATTTTTATGCCGTCATCATCGGCACCGAGATCCTCAACGGACGTCGGAACGACAAACACTTCACCTTCCTCAAAGAAGCGCTGGCAGCGTACGGTCACACCCTTTTCGCCTCGATGGTGATCAAGGACGATGCCGTACTCATCGAAGCGGCCTACCGGATGGTTCTCGCCGACCCCGATGCCGTGCTCTTCAGCTTCGGGGGGATCGGCTCCACCCCGGACGATCTCACCCGTCCCATCGCCGCCAAGGTCTTTACCGGCCAACCGCTGCGGCGCCATTTCCAGTTCGAACAGGACATCATCGAACGCTTCGGCGACGAGGCACGTCCGCACCGTATCCATATGGCGGACCTGCCCGTCGGCGTGACCCTGCTCAAAAACCCCGTCAACAACATGTCCGGGTTCGCCCTGGAACACCGGTACTTTTTCGTCCCGGGCTTCCCGGAGATGGCGCACCCGATGATCGAAGCTGCCATCAATGGGCACTATTCCCAGCAAAAACATGTTTTCCGAAAGACACTGATTGCAGAGACGAGCGAGAATACGCTTATCGACGTGATGAAAAAGGTGCCTGAGGCGATTGAGTTCTCTTCGCTTCCGATGTTGCGGGATGGTGTTCCCCGTGTCGAGATCTCCGTCGCCGGCAGCGAAAGCCCTGCCGTTGATAATGCTTTTGCGCTCTTCACCGACTTCCTGCACAACGCAGAGATCGCCTACCAGATCTCATGATACGCTTTTTGCTTTTCGGCTTTGTCTTCACCGCCGTCATGGGTGCGCTGAACCTCTACGTCTACCGCCGTTTCTTCCGGCGGCTTCATTTCGGCAGGGCCGCAGCGTGGAAATCGATCGCGCTCACTCTTTTCGTCGTCGAGGTCTTTTTCGTCTTTCAGACACTGACCCACCTCCTTCCCGATTCGCCGATACTCTACTACCTGCTCAGCAGCAGCGTCGGCATCACCTTTATCCTCTTTTTCGTCGCCCTCGTCTACGACCTGATGCATTCGGCGGCCGAGCGTATCCCTTTTCAGCCCGAACGCCGACGCTTCATCAAGATCGGCTTTGATCTCACCATGATCATCGCTGCGGTCAGTTACCTTTTCGGGGGCCTGATCGGCGGGCTTCGCCGGCCCATGCTGCGCTTTGAACGCATCTCGCTCGGGGAAGCGGATGCCGAACCTTTCCGCATCGTCCAGCTCAGTGACGTCCACGTCGGATTGGCGATCCGCAGGGAGTTCATGGCATCGTGCGTGGAGCGTATCAATGCATTGCGCCCGGACATGGTCGTCATTACGGGCGATCTTGTCGACCGCAAGATCGAACATGTCGCCGAGATGCTGCAGCCGCTCACATCCCTGCAGTCGCGATTCGGGACCTACTTTATTACCGGCAATCACGAGTATTTTCACGGCGTGGAGGAGATTGTCGCCCACCTCCGCGATGTCCTCGGCATCGCGGTGCTCGACAACCAAAGCGTCCGCATTGCCGACCGCTTCAACCTCGTGGGCATCAACGACCTGATCTCCAAGCGCATGGGCGTCATGCCCTACGATGTCGAAGCGGCCTTTTCGGAGTGCGACCCCGCCCTCAAAACGGTCGTCCTCGCCCATCAGCCCAAAAGCACGCGGATCATGCAGCACAAGGCGTATGACCTGATGCTCAGCGGCCATACCCACGGCGGGCAGATCTTTCCCTTCGGCCTGCTGGTCATGATCGACCAGCCCTACCTTGCAGGACTCTACCGCGTCGATGAGAAAAAACAGATCTACGTCAGCCGGGGGACGGGCTACTGGGGACCGCCGCTGCGGGTACTTGCCCCCAGCGAGATCGGCGTACTCGATATCGTCTGATCAGCGTCCCGTATGGAGTCGGCAGCTCACCGAGGTTGCGCAGCTTTTGCCTTCGAGGACGTATTCGAGTTCATAGAGGTTCTCCATACTGTAGGCGATATCCTCGAATGACTCCCGGTCCCCGGCAAAGAGCAGCTGGTCGCCGATCTGAAGCGGCATGTCCGGGTCCGGGAGCAGGAAATCCTCCTCGCCGCGCCGAAGGTAAAGCGCAACCGCCTGGTTGCAGTGACGGTGATCCTTTCGGCTCCGCAGCAATATTTCCAGTGGCGCCGTGCGGCCCTTTTCCAGATGGCGGCAGAGCGCGTAGGCGTGTTCCTCGTCCACGGCCGTCTCCAGCTTGTCCGGATTATCCCCGATGATCTGTTTGAGGGTCATGATGAGACCGTCGCCCCACTCCGCCCCCTTGTTTTTGATGAGCTGCAGAAAACGCTCGCTGAGCGGCCGCGCAATGGCGATGTAGGTCTGGTTGATCAGCAGGTTCTTGACGATGGTGACCCGGTCGATGTCCGCGGCCTTGAAAACGCTGTCGTCGTGGATGTTGTTCTGGCGGGCGATGGTGAAGATGCCCGGATTGAGTTTCTTCGCCGCCATGACGATGCTGAGGTTGATAAAGTCGTCGTTCATGCCCGCGATGATGCAGGAAGCCTCTTTGACGCCTGCTTCAAGCAGCAGCCTCTTGTCCTGGCCTTCGCCGACCATGATATGGACGTCGTCCTTGCGCAGCTGGCGCACTTTTTTCGGGTTCGTCTCGATAAAGACATACTCGATGCCGGCGCGCTTGAGCGCGATGCGAAGCGCCTTGCCCATCCGGCCGTATCCGCAGACGATATACTTGCCCTCGGTCGGGAGCATGTCGCGGGGGTGCAGCTGCAGCGGTTCGCCGTAGATCCACTGCTCCAGCATCAGCAGGGATGGCGCACGCAAACCCATATAGAGGCGTTTGGCGACGATCTTGAAGGGGTTTTCGACGATCTCGATACCGATCGTGTTGAGGTTGTCCGCGTACTCCTCGTAGGTCGCCTCGACGATCACCTTCACCTTGGGGTTGAGCAGTTTTGCCGCCATCGCCGTGTGGAGGTTCATCGCGTCGTCGCTGGAGAGCGAGACGACCGCCTGGCACTGCGGCTTGTTGATACCTGCCATGCGCAGCACGTCGGGATCGTTGATGTCGCCGTGCAGCGCAGGTATCTCCAGGGTGTAGTTGGCCAGAACCATCTCATCGATCCGCATCGCGTCGTTCTCGATGACGACGGACTGTATCCCCTCGTCGCTCAGCTTTCGGATAATGCTTTTGGCTAGCAGGTTGTAGCCGACGAAAATAATGAACGGTTCGCGGATATTGTGGATCTTTCCTCTGAACTTCGCCAGGTCGATCTGCGAGGCAAGGACCTTGTCCTGCATCAATGCGACAATGGCACCGATGGCATAAAACCAGCCGATGACGGAGAGGTAGATGGAAAAGGAGACCCAGAGCCGCTGCGGGTAGGTGAAAGTATAGGGCGTCTCTCCGAAACCGATCGTCGAAGCGGTGTAGGTGACAAAATAGAAGGCGTCAAAAAAGGTCAGGTGGTACGCCTTCCCCTGCTCGTCCACGCCGGGGATGAGCACCATCCCCAGGATGGAGACGGCGAAGGTCGTAATGAGGACGAACATCGGCACCCGGAGGCGCCGGATGATCAGGAACAGTGCAGTATTGTCCACGGCCTCAGCGCTTCGATTTGATGGTTTCCGCCGTAAAGAGGATGACGGAAACGATATTGGCGATCATGGCCCCGCCCGAAAGGGAGATAATGGCAACGACCACCTCCGTATTCATGCCGACGACGTACTCGCCGAAAGCCCAGACCGATGCGGAGCTGATCAGCTGAATATCGGCGACGAGGCTGGTGGCCAGCAGTACGGCCCCGATCTGCGTCTTGTCCCCCAGTTTGTAGACGGTCGCGATCAGGTTGAAGATGATCGCCGCAAAAAGTTCATACCGGCTGTGCTCGGCAATGACCGTCGGTTCCCCGTAAAAGAAACCGAAGTTCGTCGTCAGCGCAAGGATGATAAAGAAGCCGGAAATAACGTTGGACAGGTTCATAGACACTCCTTGGCAACCATTCTATTCTCCCCTCTTTTAAAAAGGCTTTAACCGTCAGCCCCTGTTTGACGCATCTTTAAAATTACTATATAATTTTGTATATAATTAATATTGGATGATATCATGAAGCCGAAAAACGAGATAACCCGTTCGCTTATTGTCGATAAAGAGGTGTGGAACGAAAGCATGAAATATGCGCGTCAGCGCTATAAAATGAGCCTGAGCAAGGTCGTCGAGCACCTGCTCGAAGAGTGGCTGAGCAAGGAGAAGCGCAAGCCGCTCGAGAACGAACGCCAGGAGAAGCTTTTTTAGCGGTAGTGGCGTTCGAAATGCCGGGTCGTGCCCTCTGTTTTGAGCAGCTCCAGGCGGGCGATGCGCTGCTCCGTCGTCGGGTGGGTGCGGAACAGATCCCCGAAGGAGACCTGTTTCCCGCTGAAGGGGGAAACGATAAAAAGGTGTGCGTTTTCCGGGGTCGCGCCCTGGACGCTGCCGCGGGCATTGGAGGTTTCGAGTTTGCGCAGAGCGCGCTGCAGCCATTCGGGGTGCCCGGTGATCCGTGCGGCACCGGCATCCGCCATAAACTCGCGGGAACGGCTTATTGTCATCTGGATGACGCTGGCAGCCACCGGCAGCAGCAGTGAGAGCACGATCATAATGATGGGGTTGCGGTCACGGTTGTTGCCGAACATGGCGCCGAACTGCATCATGTTGGCGATCATCGCGATGGCCCCGGCGATGGAGGCCGCCACCGTGGCAATAAGCATATCACGGTGCTTGACATGGGAGAGTTCGTGGGCCATAACGGCCTCGACCTCTTCGTCGTCAAGCATCCGCAGCAGCCCCTCGGTGATAGCGACGGCCGCGTGCTCGGGGTCACGTCCCGTCGCAAAGGCGTTCGGGGTTGCCTCGTGAATGATGTAGATGGCCGGTACCGGAAGCCCGGCTTTATGCGCAAGAGAGCTGATGATCCGGTAGAGCCGCGGGTTCTGTTTCGGCGTGACCGGTTCGGCATGGTAGTGCCGCAGGAGCATCTTGTCCGAGTAGAAATAGGCATAAAAGTTCATGCCGCCGGCCAGGAGCAGCCCGATCAGTGCGCCGGTCACCCCGCCGAAATAGCCGCCGAGCATGACAAAGAGCACGGCCAGGAACGAAAGCAGTAAAACGGTCTTGGCCTGTTCCATTACGCGCCCTCCTCTTCTCCCAGGAGCCCTAGCATCTGCTTGCGGTGGGTTTTGCGGGCGTAATCGGCGCCGGTGAGTCCCAGCTTGTCTTTGATGGCGGTGTTCGCACCGTTCGACATCAGCATCTCGACGATCGCCTTACGGTTATAGCAGACCGCGGCCATCAGCGGGGTAAACCCGCTCGTACGCCGGGTTTCATTGACGTCGATCCCCTCGTCGATCATCTTCTGAACCATCATCGGGTTGTTGTAGGTGATGGCGACATCAAACACGCTCACCCCCTCGTCGTCGGCATCGAAGAGGTCCGCGCCTGATGCGACGAGCAGCTCGAGCAGTTCATCGCTGCAGCGCAGCCGAAGGGCCTGCGAGACGACGGATTCACCGTGCTCGCTCTTTTCGTTGACGTCGGCACCCTCTTTCAGATACTTTTTGACTCCCAGGTAATCATCCGACTGTAATAGCGTCGACCAGTTGCTCATTGCTTCAATCCTTTGCGAAAGTATAACACCGCAACTTCTAACCCACAGCTTCGGTTTTGCATCAACAATACGGCTTAATACGCGCCTTAGAAAATCCTCCCAACGGCACAGATGCAGGGTTATCAGAGCTGGTCTGTGTTAAAATTCCGAAAAAATTCAAGGAACCTGCTCTATGGAAATGATTGAAACTGCAGACGCATTCAAGGCCAAAGTGGCTGACATTCAAAACGGCGAAGGGTACAAGGCGCCGGTCGCCTTCGGTATCTGCCGGGTCGACTTCGGCCAGCTGAACACCGACAAGATCCTGCAGGCGACCTACCCGGTCGTCAACTGGAATGAAAACTTCGGCAGTGCAGCCATCTTCATGGAGGCGCTCGGCGAGAGCGGCTGCCCGGTAGATATCAACGGCGACGAGGCGATCTGTAAAGTGACCCTGCCGTTCCTCGAGAGCTGTCTGAACGCTTTCACGCCCTACGCGGATGAGGCTTACGGTGATGCACACAAGAACATCCAGGTGATCTCGGCGCTGTACAACCAGATCAAAGAGAGCGGCATGCGCGACGGCGAGTTCCGCGTCGTCTTCATCTTCAACGATGCGCCGTGCCAGAGCGTCGAGGCCACCTACCTGAAGCTCTACGCGATGTCCCTGGGCAAAGTCGCCCTGCGCAGCATCAACCTGGGCGGTGCCTTCGGTGCCCTGCCGAACGTCGCCTGGAGCGATGGTCAGCCGATCGAACTCGACTGGCTCCGTGAAAACGAGATCGAGCTGAAATTCTCCGGCCAGTACCCGCATATCGATTTCGTTGACAAGTTTCCGCGCTTCCTGCAGCACATTATCCCGGCGGACAACACCCGTATCCTTGAAACGTCCAAGGTCCGCTTCGGTGCCCAGCTGCATGCCGGTACGACCGTTATGCCGGGGGCAAGTTACATCAACTTCAATGCCGGTACGACGGGTGTCAGCATGGTCGAGGGGCGTATCTCCAGCTCCGCGGTCGTCGGTGACGGTTCCGACGTGGGCGGCGGGGCATCCATCCTCGGCGTCCTCAGCGGTACCGACGGCAACCCTATTTCCATTGGGAAAAACTGCCTCCTCGGCGCTAACTCCGTCTGCGGCATCCCGCTGGGTGACGCCTGTATCATCGATGCGGGCATCGCCATCCTCGAAGGGACGAAGTTCCTGATCGAATACGAAGAGCTCGAAAAGATCAAAGCCGCCAACCCGGGTGTCGAACTCGAAGGCGACTGGTTCAAAGGGAAGGATCTCGCAGGCCTCAACGGCATCCACTACCGCCAGGACTCTTTTACCGGCGAGATGGTCGCCCTGCGCTCCCGCCGCGAAGTCAAGCTCAACGCCGACCTTCACTAAGTACCGCCTCCGCGGTACCTACTCCTCCTCCTGTTCGAAAACGAAATTCATACTTTCCACTTTATGCAGCAGTGAATACTCGTCGCTGTACCCTTCCAGCTCGTGCCCGAGACGCAGGGATGAGATGACGGTTTTCCCGATGATGTGCCGGCCGAAATTCCCCTCGTCGTCAACGGTTTTGACACCCCAGACCGTATGCAGGACCGCCGGCTCGCCGTCGTAGATCCCCAGGTAGAGCAGGATATGCCCCTTGAGGTAGATCAGTGTTTCAAAGGGCTTGCCCTCGGCGGCGATCCTGGACAGTTTTGCAGCGTCGTCAAGGCCTTCGAAGGAGACGACCGTCCCCACCCGGGACTGCTTGTAGGAGTTGCGCGGCAGCCAGAGGCCGAAGGGTGCGAAGATGTCCCGCAGTGTCGAGGAGCAGTCCCGCTCGCCGTAGAGGCCGCCCCAACCGTAGGTTGTCTGCATCACCGGTGTGATAACCCGCCGCATATTTTCACGCGTAAACGTCATGGGGAGTGCGGCCGCCGCATGATGCGGGATCTCCGCCGTACCGGCATGGCCTGCCGGGTCGACACGCCACTGTGCCGCGCTTTTTTGCTGCAGCGGCAGGACCATGCCCACATACCCTTCGAACATATACTGTCCCCGGAGGGAGTGGATCGGCATCCGGTCTTCAAGCAGACCTACCAGCGGCTGTGCCTGCAGAACGTCCCGTTCTGCCCTGCCGACCGGGGCAATACGCTCGGAGGGGACCCAGCCCGTCGCGTAGGAGGTCAGGACGTAGGCCCACGCCCCGCTTTTGGAATAGTGCGAAAGGTAGAGCGGTTCGCCGGCAAAAACGGTGCTGTTCTGCAGGTAATCAAACGGGAACCCCTCACCCGCTACCGAGGGGTCGTGAAACAGCGGCTTGTGCGTCGGGAAGTTTCGCAGATCCAGGCGGTGCAGTGCCACGGCGCGTCCGGCAGTGCTGCCGTACGCCTGCCAGTCCGCTTCGCGCAGCATTGCATAGAACCACGCCTGCGAGAGGGGCTGGAGGTTCTGCCCGTAGGCGTTTTCCGGGCGGTAGACGTCAAAAGGCCACTTGGCGTCTTCCAGCGCTTCGGGGACATAATCGTCCTGCCACACCTTGTAGTATTCGGTTTTGTACATGTTTTGCAGCGGCAGGGTGGCGTTGCGTTCGTTGAGCCGGATAAGATAGGGATCGATCTGCTGGGGAAAGCGCTGAAGGTCCTCCACCCCCGCCGGAGGGGGCAACAGCGGGACGGAGGCCGTGTCTTGGAGCATTTTGGGGGTACAGCCGCCCAGGGAGAGCAGCAAAAGCGCTGCCGCAACGGCGGTCAAAGGGCGTTGGTGGGAAAACATTATGACTCCGGCTCCCGCCGCGGGGACGGTTAATCGACCTGACCGAACCGTCCGACAACACGCCCGATGATCTCGATGGCATCGGGTGAGGCGGTCTGGACGGGATACTCTTTGTTGTCAGAAATAATGTCGATTTTACCATCTATTCGCTTGTGGAGGCGTTTGATGAAGAGGCCGCCTTCGGTATTGATGGTAAAAATCCCGCCCCGGCCGATATCTTTTTTGCTCCGGTTGACGAAGATGATGTCGCCGTAGCTGAAGGTCGGTTCCATCGAATCGCCGCTGACATTGATCGCCTCGATGTAGCGCAACTCCTGCTCCCCGCCGAGCGTCTGCACGAAGTTCGCACTCAGCATCATCGGTTCGGACCCCTCGTCAAACACGTCCGCCCCGCCGCCGGCGGAAGCACTGATCTCGCTGAAATAACGGACCATATAGAACTTGTTGGTCGGTTCGATGAGGCTTTCTGGCGACTGCCCAAAGAGCAGCCAGTTAATCGCGATGGAACGCTTGGCGCAGAAATTGAGCAGCTCCTCATAGGGGATCTTGTTGCGTTTTTTCAGGGTGGCAAAGTTCATCTGAGAGATCCCGAGCAGTGACGCGACATCCTTGTCGAACACCTTTTTCCCCGGAAGCTCGCCGGAAACGATATCCTTGATCTCCTCAACGATGTCGGCAAACTCTTTCATTTTCGGCTCCTTGTTTCACGCGTTGTTTTCTACAGCATAATCGTATAACGATGAGAGATCGTAGCAAAATTATATGTCAAATTGCAATATTTTAAAAGAAAGATGTCGCCTGGACCTACAATGGGTCAAATCGAATGACAAAGGGAGCACCCATGGCACAGATGATCAGAAAAGCGGAATCATGGTTTGAGAAGTTCGAACATTCTCTGGAGAGACTGGCGGACAGGCTGCTCTGAGCCTAGGCCTTTGTATCGGAGGATGTGTCCGTATCCTCCGCCTCTTTGCGTTTCTCTTCCGCTTCGCGCTCTTCGAATTTCTGGCGATGGTAGCCGCTGAAAATCACAAACATGAAAAGCACGAAGAGGATCAGCATGATCGTATCGATTACTCCGTTCACATCATCTCCTTGTAGGTCTCAAAGTTCTGCTCAATCGCTTTGTAAAGGATAATCCCGCAGCTGATCGCCAGATTGAGGCTGCGCCCCTCCCGCGTCATGGGGATCGTCATGCAGGCTTCCGGGTGCGTACTGAGAACATCGGCCGGGATCCCGGCGGTCTCGCTGCCGAAAAAGAGGTAGTCCCCCGCCTTGAAGGTATGTTCAAAGTAGGGCTGCTCCGTTTTGGTCGTCGCCAGGTGGTAGCGCGTGGCATCGGGATGCGCTGCGCTGAAAGCCTCCAGGCTCTCCCAGACGTGCAAGTCGATCTTGTGCCAGTAATCCAGTCCCGCCCTTCTGACCGCCTTTTCGCTGATATCAAATCCCAGCGGTTCGATCAGGTGCAGCGTGGCGCCCGTGTTGACGCAGAGGCGCCCGATGGCGCCGGTATTATTGGGGATCTGAGGATGGACGAGAACGATGTTAAACATGAGTGCCTTTAAAAGCGCAAAGCGCGTGGGCCTACTGACGATGCAGCAAAGCGGAATTCCGCAGCAAAGCGAGGACAACGTGCCTTAGCGGCAGCGTAGACAAATGGACTTTCGAGGAAACATCGCTGCGCGAGCGGTATCCTTGTTTTGTTCATTTGGCGTTTAGTTAAAAAATAACGGTCCGGTTCCCGTAGACGAAGATGCGGTCCTCGAGGGCCAGGCGCAGGGCCCGGGAGAGGACGATCTTCTCGATATCGCGCCCGAGGCGCTGCATCTCCTGCCAGTTGTGGGCGTGGTCGACGTGCTTGACGTCCTGGGAGATGATCGGCCCCTCGTCGAGGTCGTTGTTGACGAAGTGTGCCGTCGCCCCGATGATCTTCACGCCGCGCTCATAGGCCTGCTTGTAGGGGTTCGCCCCGATAAATGCCGGCAGGAAGGAGTGGTGGATGTTCAGGATCTTGTTCGCGTACGCCTCGACGAAATTCGGGGTCAGGATACGCATATACTTCGCCAGGACGATATAGTCGATCTCGCCGAAACCGGCCAGGCATTCGAGTACCTTCTGCTCGTGCGCGTCGCGGCTGAGCCCCTCGTGCGACACCGTGTAAAAAGGGATGCCGAACTTCTCGATCAGCGGTTGGAGCAGATCGTAGTTGGAAACGACCCCGAGGATGTTGGCGTCGAGTTCACCGGCTTCGTAGCGAATCAGCAGGTCCCCCAGCGCGTGGGACTCCTTCGTGACCATCAGGACGATGTTCTTCTTCTCCGGGGCGATGATACGCAGGTTCGCCTTTTCGGGCAGCACGGCGCGCAGCTCCTTCTCCAAGTCGTTGCCGTCAATAAAACCGCTGACGACGCTGCGCATAAAGAAGAGGTTCGTTTCGCTGTCGACGAACTCGCTGTTGGAGAGGATGTTCAGGTCGTACTTGAAAAAGATGCTCGAGACTTTGTAGACGAGCCCTTTTTCGTCACGACAATCGATCAGTACCCGGTACTCTTTCATTCTTTGGCCGCGTAGTTGGCGATGATGTCGCCCATTTCACTGGTGGAACAGAGCTCTTTGGCGTCGTAGTTGGCGAGGTCGCGCGTACGGTAACCGTCTTTGAGGGCGTGCTTGATGGCCGCGTCGATACGGTCTGCCGCCTCGTTTTCGCCCAGGGCGAAGCGGAGCATCATGGATGCGCTGGCGATCGTCGCGATCGGGTTGGCGATCCCCTGCCCCGCGATGTCCGGTGCGGAGCCATGGATCGGCTCGTAAACGCCGATCTTCGCCCCGACGGATGCGGAGGGGAGCAGCCCGATGGAACCGGAAAGCATGCTCGCTTCGTCACTGAGGATGTCGCCGAAAATGTTGCCGGTCAGGATGACGTCGAACTGTTTCGGGTCACGGATGAGCTGCATCGCGGCATTGTCGACGTACATGTGCGACAGGGAGACTTCCGGATACTCCTTGGCAACCTCTTCGACGGTTTCGCGCCACATCTGGGAGACATCAAGCACGTTTGCCTTGTCGACGGAACAGACCTTCTTGTTACGCTCCATCGCGATCTTGAAGGCCGTATGGGCGATACGCACGACTTCGGGCTTGGTGTAGACCATCGTGTTGTAGGCCTTGTCCCCTTCCCAGCCCTTCGGTTCGCCGAAGTAGATCCCGCCGATCAGTTCGCGCACGACCATCAGGTCGACGCCTTTGACGATTTCAGGCTTGAGGGAGCTGGCGTTGACCAGTTCGTCGTAAACGACGGCCGGGCGCAGGTTGGCGAAGACGCCGAGCTCTTTGCGGAAACGGAGCAGACCGCTCTCCGGGCGCTTTTCGCGCGGCAGGTTGTCCCATTTTTCGCCGCCGATGGCGCCAAAAAGGACCGCGTCGGAGTTCAGGGAGACATTGATGGTCTCCTGCGGGAGCGGATCGCCGGTGACGTCGTAGGCGCTGCCGCCCATCAGGACCTCTTCATAACGCAGGGAAAAATCGAACCGCGCGGCGACGGCATCAAGGACTTTAACCGCCTCATCAACGATCTCCGGGCCGATCCCGTCCCCCTTGATCAGGGCAATGTTATAGGTTTTCATGCTTTACCTCCTGCTTTGACTTCTTCTTCGGCATAATTCATCAGGCCGCCGGCGGAGAGCAGCTCCTGCATAAACGGCGGGATCGGCGTAAAGGCGTAGCTTTTCCCGGTCGTTTTGTCCGTGACCGTCCCCTTGTCCATGTCGACGGAGACGATATCGCCTTCGGCAATCTCGGCGCTCTCTTCCAGTTCGAAGATCGGCAGGCCCATGTTAAAGGCGTTGCGGTAGAAGATACGTGCAAACGTCGGGGCGATCACGGCGGCGACGCCGGCAGCTTTCAGGGCGATCGGTGCATGCTCGCGGGAAGAACCGCAGCCGAAGTTGTTGCCGGCGACGATAATGTCGCCCGGGACCATTTTCGAAACGAAATCCGGATCGGCGTCCTCCATTACATGCTTCGCGAGTTCCTTGGGATCGGACGTATTAAGATAGCGTGCGGCAATAATCAGGTCCGTGTCGATATCCTGGCCGAACCGCCAGACTTTTCCTTCGAGTGTGCTCATAGAAGATCCTGCAATTTTTTGGTGCGATTATATCCAAAAACCCTCAAAGGGGGTTGAATGACAGGTAATATTAATTAATATACTCCCTTTGGGCGTCACTTCAATTTTGTAAGAAAGCAAAGACTAAGCCTCTATAAAGTATAATCCCCACTTAACTCAAAACCCACAGGCCCGGCCCTCCCGGAAGCGGGAGAGGCCGAAACGCCCTAATACACTATTCCAGGAGCTTTTCACCCGATGACCGCAAAAGAACTCAATAAAGCCCTCGAAACCCTTTTTGTCGATCACTCCTCCGAAAACTGTATCACCTACGAGGCAGTTTCGGAACTTTTTGAGAAAAACCCGACAGCGGCCCAGGCCAAAAGCGTCCTGAAGCTTGCCGAGAAAAACAAGCGCTGCCTCTACACGGCTTCGGAGCATGCCAAGCTCATGAACGAGCAGGAAGCAGAAGCACGCCGTGACGCGCAGCGCAAACTCATTGAGAACGCCAGCGGCGAAGAGTTCGACATCCTCAAACAGCACGAGCTGATGGAGTGGTCCCGCTCCGACTCCCCGGTACGGATGTACCTGCGCGAAATGGGACAGATCCCGCTTCTGACCAAGGAAGAGGAGATCGAGATCTCCAAAAAGATCGAGTTCGGTGAAAGCATCATTATCGATGCGATCTGTTCCGTTCCCTACCTGATCGATTTCATCCTCGACTACAAAGAACCGCTTATCAACCGCGAACGCCGTGTCAAAGAGCTCTTCAAAAGCTTTGAAGACGAAAAAGACGACAGTGACGATGATAACGACAACGACGATGACGAGGGTGCAGAGAAAAAAGTCAGCGCCAAGGACAAAAAGCGCGTCGAGCTTGTTGTCAGCAGCTTCAAAGCCCTCGAAAAAGCGAAAAAAGAGTGGCAGAAAGCCTCTGAGAAACTCCCCGAAGGCGCTGAAGACGGCGAACTCAACGAAGAGATTGTCCTCTTCTTCCTGACGGCCAGCTTCAAAAAGAAGATCCTGAAAGAGAAACTGCTCGATCTCGGACCGACCTCCAAGCTCATCAACGAACTCGTCAAATCGATGGAGACCTCCCTCAAAAGCGACGAAGGGTTTGAAAAAGAGCTCAAGCGCCTCGAGTACAAGCTCCCGCTCTTCAACGACCTGCTGCGCAAGAACCACAGAGAGATCCTCGACAACATCACCGATCTCACCAAAGAGGATATCGCCGCACGGGTCCCCGAAGCGACCATGGTCGGTACCTATATGGAGATCAAAAAACTGATCCAGACCAAAGAGGCCTCCAAAGGCGGCTTCAATATGGAACCCGAAAAGCTCTCGGACATCCTCGAGCAGATCAAACGCGGTAAAGCGATCTCCGAGACGGCAAAGACACGGATGGCGAAGTCCAACCTCCGTCTCGTCGTCTCCATTGCCAAGCGCTATACCAACCGCGGCCTCCCCTTCCTCGACCTGATCCAGGAAGGCAATATCGGTCTGATGAAAGCCGTCGACAAGTTCGAGTACCAGAAAGGGTACAAGTTCTCCACCTACGCCACCTGGTGGATCCGCCAGGCTATCAGCCGTGCTATCGCGGACCAGGCGCGGACGATCCGTATCCCGATCCACATGATCGAAACGATCAACCGTATCAACAAGATCATGCGCAAATACCTGCAGGAGAACGGGAAAGAGCCCGATGTCGAGACGATCGCCGAAGAGGTCGGCCTCTCCGTCGAGAAGGTCAAGAACGTCATCAAGATCACCAAAGAGCCGATCTCCCTCGAGGCACCGATCGGCAGCGAAGAGGACGGCCGTTTCGGCGACTTCATCGAAGACCGCACCTCGCTCTCCCCTTCCGATGCCATTCTCAAAGACGACCTCAAGGTGCAGATCGAGGGCGTCCTCGAACAGCTTAACGAGCGCGAAAAAGCCGTTATCAAGATGCGCTTCGGGATCATGGACGACGAAAGCGACCGTACCCTTGAAGAGATCGGCAAAGAGCTCAACGTCACCCGCGAACGCGTCCGCCAGATCGAGAGCAGTGCGATCAAAAAGCTCAAGCATCCCAAAGTCGGCCGTAAACTCAAGAACTATATCGAGGAATAATGACCTTCGAACAGCAGTGGATCGAATACGATTTCAACCCCTATATCCTCTTCAGCGCCGCGGGGAAGGTCCTCTCCGTCAACGCGGAGGGGCAGTACCTGCTCGGCGCCGTCGACCGCCACACCCTCTTTGAACTGGCCACCACCTACGCCAGCCCCTCCTTCGGTTTCAAAACGACCTTTATGGAGCTGGAGTACGGCCGCTTCAAGATCTTCGGGATCATGGTCGGGTACGTCAACGAAGAGGAGATCGGAATCCGCTTTTTCCAGACCCCCTCTTTCCAGTTCTCACGCCCGGAGATCGAAGGCGAGCTCGTCAACATCTACTCGCTCATCGACCTCTGTATCGCGACGAACTCCATCGGGAACAAATCGTCCTTCCAGAAAGACCTGGACCCGACGATGCCCGAAACGCGTCTCAACACCGACCAGTTCATCCGCCTGCTCAACAAAATGTACGAATCCTTCGGCGGCAGTGAAATGATCACGACGAAACTCGCTTTCCGTATCGGGGAGTACATCCTCTATGAAGAGAAAAAGTACACCTTCTTCTCCCTCAAGGTAAGCGGAAACGTTTTTGACGAAGTCTACAAGTCGGCGATTGAGCAGATGTGTAAGAAGAATCACCTCTTCTGCGAGGTGGGCAAGAAATCCGTCACGGTCAACATCCCCATCATCAACCAGTAAACGGCCGGATCAGCGGGAGGCGAACAGCGCCTTTCCGCTCAGGAACCCTGCCACGATCCCCGCTGCCAGTCCCGGCAGAAAATACCAGAGTAAAAGCATATTGTTGTTTTTAAGGGCGATAAACCCGAGGATCAGGATGCCGTACGGTACCAGGCGGTAGACGGAGAGCAGCGCCGGCGTCGACTTGGAAACGTTGCGCACGGTGGCCTTGTTCGCCTTTAGGCGCGCCTTCTCCTCCTTGATGACATCCTTGAGCGGCTTCTCCTCGTCGATACCCTCATCGCTCTCGCTATAAAGATCGTAAGGGTCGTCGATCTTCTCGACGAGATCGTCCTGGTGGATCGCTGTTTCGTTTTCGAGGTTGCGCTGCACGAGTTTGCGGTAGCTGTAAAGCGAACCCAGCAGGATCAAAAACGCGGAAACGAATGCGATCTGGGCATTGAGAAAGGCCGCTTTGGAGACGGCGAGCAGGCCGTACAACAGGATATGAACGGCGAGGAAGGGACTAATAGTGCTTCGCAGCGTCGTCATCGTCATCGTCGTCGTCACCTTCCAGGGTCTTGGGGTTGTAGCGCGGGTTTTTGGAGAGTTCCTCGAACTCTTTGTACTGTTTCGAATAGGCCTTGAAAACGTTCAGGAACGCCGCGGCGATCCCGATGACCACGCCGACCCAGAGCAGCCACGTGATGCCCGTCAGTTTCTTGAGACCGATCCCGAGCGCCACCCCGATCAGCACGGCCACGACCATCGAGATACCGAGTGAGAGCGTTTCCGCCCCCTCGACAATCGGCTTGAGGCGCGGCTTGCGCTCTTCGGGTTCTCCGTTCTCCGGGGTCAGGCCCGTCAGGTGCTTGTCCGCCATCAGAGCGCCCCCATCACTTCATCCGCCGCGCTGATCGTCGCTTCGATCATCGCGTCGGTGATCTGCGTACAGATAAAGCCCGTCTCGAACTGCGAGCAGGCAAAGTAGAAACCGCGCGACAGCATGCCGGCGTGGAAAGCGGCAAAACGCTCCAGGTCCGATGCCGCCGCATCGTCAAAGTTCTTGACCGGTTTGTCGTTAAAGAAGAAGCCGAACATCGAACCGCGCACATCCGTCTTCAGGGCAATGCCGTGCTTGTCCGCCGCTTCTGCAAACCCCTCCATGAGCCGCTTCGCCCGTGCTTCGAGCACGCTGTAGAGCTTGGCGTTGCTGCGGAGTTTGCGCACGGCGGTGATCCCCGCCGCCATCGCGACCGGGTTGCCGCTCAGCGTCCCCGCCTGGTACACCGGTCCTTCCGGGGAGAGCTTCGCCATAATCTCGGCTTTGCCGCCGAAGGCGCCGACCGGCATCCCGCCCCCGATAACCTTGCCCAGCGTCACCATATCCGGCGTCGTCCCGGTGATGGACTCGGCGCCGTGCAGGGTAGCGCGGAATCCGCTCATAACCTCGTCGAAGATCAGCAGTGCGCCGTGGGCGTCGCAGAGCAGGCGCAGTTCCGCCAGGAACTCCTTGTCCGCCGGGACGAGCCCCATGTTGCCGGCGATCGGCTCGATGATGATACAGGCGATATTATCGGAGTCTTCGAAACATTTGCGTACGCTCTCGATGTCGTTGTATTTGGCCAGGAGGGTATGCTTGGTGAAGTCCGCCGGGACCCCCGGGGAGCTCGGGTTGCCGAAGGTCGCAAGACCGGAACCGGCCTGCACCAGCAGGGAATCGCTGTGGCCGTGGTAGCACCCCTCGAATTTGACGATGTCGTCCTTGCCCGTATAGCCCCGCGCCAGGCGGATGGCGCTCATGACCGCTTCGGTACCGCTGGAGACGAAACGGACCTTGTCGATGCTGTCGAAGATCCCGATAACTTCCTTGGCCAGCTCGCTCTCGGAGAGGGTCGGCGCCCCGAAACTGAGCCCGTGGCGGACCGCGTCGCAGACCGCATTCTCGATCGCTTCGTCGCGGTGGCCGAAGATCAGCGGCCCCCAGCTCTGGACATAATCGACATAAGCGTTGCCGTCGATATCGTAAAGGTGCGCGCCTTCGCCCTTTTCAATAAAAAGCGGGGTCCCGCCGACGCTTTTAAAGGCGCGTACCGGCGAATCCACACCGCCGGGAATCAATGTCTGTGCTTCTTCAAATGCCTGAATCGAGGATGTAATATTCATTGACCGTCCGTAAGAAGGGGCATGCGGCACGGCGACGGCGCGCAAACTCCCCTGAATTTTCCCGCCATTATAGCAAATGGGTTATAATTCCCCCACTTTAAGTAACGGCCGGCAAAAGCGCATTTCGGCTGGAAGGAAACACCGACCCGATGAGCCGAAGTACCGCCGCCCTGATCATTGCCGTACTCTTCCACCTGCTCATCCTGATGCTTTTCCTCCTGCTGGGCTTCATTTTCGTCACCGAACCGGTCGAGCCGAAACTCCAGGAGCACCGGATCAAGGTCGCGCTCAAAGAGCGCCCGAAAGCCAAAGAGAACGCCGCGCTCCCGAACAAGCGCCCCCCGACGGAAAAAGTCCCGCCGATGCCGAAGGGCAAGCAGCTTGAAAAGCTTCCCAACTCCCAGCCGTTACCGCAGCCCCAGCAGCAGCTCCCCGTTGCCCAGCCGACGCCGGTCAAACCGCAGCAGAAGATCCCGACGCCGACAAAGATCGCCGAGCCGCAGGAACGGGTTGCCAAAACCGAACCACTCCCGCCGGAAAAGCCCTACATCCCTTTTATGAAAGCACCTGAGCCGAAAACGGTCGAGGACAATGCGACCACGGTGCCGACAAAGCATAAGAACCTCTTTGCCAAACTGTCGCAGAAACAGAAGAACGTCGAAAGCAAAGCCTCTGCCGCGTCCGCTTCCGCCAAACGCGAAAGCCGCATCCCGGACGATATCCGCGAGGCGTACGGCGATGCGTTCGGGAAACTGAGTGCAGGGGAACAGAAGTACCTGCTCGACAACCAGGAGATCATGCGCCGCCTCACCCAGACCCAGCTCAACGCTACCGGCAGCACGATGATCCCCAACAACATGCGCGTCAACGACTACAACATCGTCGAGTTCTATCTCCACCCTGACGGCCGTATGACCGATTTCCGCACCGTACGCAACAGCGGTTTCTTCCTGCTCGACGAAGTGACGAAGGAGACAATCGAATCGGTCTATTGGAAATACCCGCGCCCGGAGCAGAAGACCCTGGTACGCTATAAATTCGGCTACTACCTGCGCGGCTATTAAGCGTACACGCCTTCAGGCCGACGCTTCCAGTGCCGCTTTGCGCGTTGTGACATCGACGATCTTCGTCACCATCAGGTCCGAGGTGACATTGAGGGCAGTGCGGAACATGTCGAGCACCCGGTCGACGGCGACGATAAGGCCGATATAGTCCGCCGGAAGCCCGATCTGGTTTAATATGACGACCATCATCACCAGCGAGGCGCTCGGCAGCGCCGCGACGCCGACGGAGAGGGCCACGACGGTCACCCCTAGCAGCACCTGGTCGCCCAAAGAGAGCTCCACACCGGCCAGGGTCGCGATATAGAGCACGGCCACGACCAGGTAGGCCGCCGTCCCGTCCATAGAGACTGTCGCGCCCAGCGGCAGCACGAAACCGGCGCTTTCCCGCCGCACCCCGCCTTTATGCTCGCTCACCTCGATGGAGACCGGCAGCGTCGCCGCACTGGAGGCTGTGGAAAAGGCGAGCAGAATCGCCTCTTTCACCCTTCCCATATAATGGTAGGGGTTGATACGTGCAAAGAAAGCGACGAGGAACGGCAGGGTCAGCAGCCCGTGTAGCAGGATCACGCCGATTACGACAAGCATATATTTCCAAAGCCCGAGAATGACGTCCACCCCCTCGTCTGCGATCACGTAGGCGATGAGGCTGAAGACGCCGATGGGCGTCAACTTGATGACCCATTCGGCCATCTTGAGCATGGCATTGTTGACCCCGGTAAAGAAGTCGAGCATCAGTCCCTGGTGGTGGTCGCTGAGGTAGAGGCTGGCGATCGCGAAGAGGATGGAGAAGACGATCACCTGCATCATCGCCCCGTTCGTGAGCGATGCGAAGACGTTCGTCGGGATGAAGCCAAGCAGCATCGCCTCGAAAGAGAAAGGTTTGATCTCGTGCGCCTGCGCGAACGCGACCCCTTCTGCGGAGACCGCTTCCCCGATACCGACAATGTTCATGACGACGATCGCCAGCAGGACGGAAAGTGCTGTCGTAAGCAGGTAGAGCCCGATCGTGCGAAGCCCCATATGCTTAAGGTGATGCAGCGTCCCCAATCCGGCAATGGCGACGAAGATACTCGCAAAGACCAGGGGGACGACGAGCATCTTCAGCAGCGCGACGAACATCTGGCCGATCACCCGCTGTGCCAGGGCAAGTTCGGGTAAGAAAGCGCCGAAGAGCGCTCCGAGCACGATACCGGCCAGTATCTGTCCGTTCGTCGACGCAAACGCCGCACGAAGGCGGTTCACTCCGCGCCCCTCAGCAGGGCCAGCGCGCCTTTGTAGATCGGCTCATCAACAAAACCGTACACCTCGTGCGTGAAACCCGTCACCCCGTTGGCGCGCTCGGCCTCGAAGAGGGCCACGATCTCCCGCGCCCTCGCCAGTGCCGCCTCGTCCTGCCCGAAGGCCGCCATCACCTGCTCCGCCTGTTTTGGAGACAAACACCCTTTGGCATCAAAGCCCATCTCGCTTTCCAGAGCAAGCCAGGCGGCAAAACCCGCCTCGTTGCGGTAATCCTGGTAGACGAAAGAGACGGGTTTGACGCCGAGGGCGCGGCAGGTGACAAAAAAGTGCGACAGCAGATAGCGCATGGTCGGGTTCTCCGGGGCGATCAGCGCCTGGTCCAGCCCCAGGTCGGCGAAGAGGTCAAGGATGCCGAGGTAGAAGGTGCTTACCCGCGGATCGGCACGCAGCGTGCTCAACGCCAGCCACGCCTCTTTTGTCTCGATGGAGAGGTGGATCTCAATGGGCGCCGGTACCATCGCCGCAATGCGTTCGACCTCCTCCGCCGTGCGGACCTTCGGAACGCGGATGGCGTCGGGCATGAAGGGGGCAAGAAATGCGATTTCCTCCGCCCCGCCCTCGTCAAGGGAGTTCACCCGTACGATCAGCTTCTTGTCGGACTGCGGCAGCCGGGAGAGCGCAATGGCGCAGAGGCGCAGTGCCACGGGTTTTTGCGCTTCGGAGACCCCGTCTTCGAGGTTGAACATCACCGCGTCGGCAGCCAGCTGCGGGATCTTGGCGAGGTGCCTGACGCGGTGGGCGGAGAGCATCAGCGGCGCATGGAAAGTCGCCGAGGTGTTCAGGGAGCGGTGCTGAGACGAAAGAAACGCGTCCAGGGCACCGATATCAAGCGTCTCCGCGGCCCGCTCCAGCGCGGGAAGATCATTGTGAAACATTGGCATCCTTTGGGTGCAGGTAACTGTAAAGGGTGTGCCGCTCCTCCTCGGTCAGAAAGTAACGCGGCATCCCCTTGACCCGTCCGTTCAGGGCCCTGTCAAAGTCTTCGAAGGCGATGACGTTGATCGCCGGGGCGGTAAACGATTTGCGAACGCCCTTGTCGGTATAATTGGCGATCACCTTCCCCTCGCCGTGTTCGCCGTGGCAGAGATTGCAGCCGATCCCCCTCGGATTGTGGTAGAGCTGCGCGGCGTACTCCTGCGGGGTGATGAAGGACTCCTCCGCCGCAAGAAAGGTCGCCAAAAACAGGAGCCAACGGGCCATTAAAAGCACCTTTTTATTGAAGTAGGGGTATATTATCAAAAAAATAATTAGGTCAGTTGAAATGCAGATACTCGACGGAAAAGCGCTCTCCAAGAAGATAGAAGAAGGCGTCGCCACCGCAGCCTCCGAACTCAAGGAAAGGACCGGACGCGTCCCGGGTCTCGCCGTCATTCTTGTCGGAAACGACCCCGCTTCGCATGCCTACGTCGGTATGAAAAAAAAGGCCTGCGACCGTGCCGGTTTCTACTCGGTCACCCACGAGATGCCCGAAACGATCTCCCAGGAGGCGATCGAGCAGACGATCGAGATGATGAACGGCAACCCGAACATCGACGGTATCCTCGTCCAGCTTCCCCTCCCCGCGCACATCGACACGACACGCCTGCTCGAACTCGTCGCCCCGAGCAAGGATGTCGACGGCTTTCACCCCTACAACGCCGGGCGCCTGATGACGGGCCTGGACGGCTTTGTCCCCTGCACCCCGCTGGGCGTCATGGAGCTCTTCGCCGAATACGAGATCGACCTGACGGGCAAAGACGCCGTCGTCGTCGGTGCCTCCAACATCGTCGGCAAGCCGATGGCCGCCCTGCTGCTCAACGCCAATGCGACGGTCACCGTCACCCACATCCATACCAAGGACCTCAAAGCGCACACCCAAAACGCCGACATCGTCCTGGTCGGTGCCGGGGTCATCAACCTGATCAAAGAGGATATGGTCAAAGAGGGAGCCATTGTCATCGATATCGGTATCAACCGCGCCCCGGACGGCCGCCTCGTCGGCGACGTCGACTATGAGAACGTTGCGCCGAAATGCTCCTACATCACCCCGGTTCCCGGCGGCGTCGGTCCGATGACCATTGCCATGCTGCTGAAAAACACCCTCAAAGCGGCCGAAATGCACGCACAAGAGCGCCAATGAAGACGAAGGTCAAACACGCCGCCAAAGCGGCCTACCGTTTCTCCAACAGCTGGACGGGGACGGTCATCATCGTCCTCTTCGTCATCTTTTTCGTCGCGCAGGCCTTCCGCATCCCCAGCGGCTCCATGAAGGACTCTCTGCTCATCGGTGACCACCTCTTCGCCAAGAAGTTCGCCTACGGCATCTCGACCCCGCATGTCCCCTTCCTGGAGATCCCGCTTGTTCCCGGTACCGACGGGCATATCATCGACGGTGATACGCCGCAGCGCGGCGACATCGTCATCTTCCGCTACCCCAACAACACCTCGCTGCACTACGTCAAGCGCTGTGTCGCCACGCCGGGGGACGAACTTTTCGTCTACAACAAGGATCTCTTCCTTCACCCGGCAGAGGGGGACGACTATATCCGTCAGCACTACACCTTCACCCATGAGATCGAGGAGTTCGACGGGCGTCTGTGGATCAAGAACCCCTATATGAAAGAGCACCCGGGTATTCACCACGACCCGCATATCATCGATGACGGCCAGTTCCCGCAGCCCATCTTCAACTTCGGCCCTATCCAGGTGCCCGAAGGACGCTACTTCATGATGGGTGATAACCGCGACCACTCCAACGACAGCCGCTTCTGGGGTGCCGTCCCGTACGGCCTCGTCGAAGGGACGCCGTGGTTTATCTACTTCAGCATGGACGACAACTACGAGATCCGCTGGGACCGTATGTTCAAAACCCCTACCGATCTCGAGCAGTCCCCCTACCTGGACCGCGCGGTCGCCGAACGCCAGCGTGAAGAGGGCACGGACCGTGGACTCTATTGATCTGCTGAAAATCGCCGCGGCCGTCCTCGCACTGGCCATCGCCATCATCGGCCACGAAATCATGCACGGCTGGGTCGCCTACCGCTACGGCGACACGACGGCAAAGCATGCCGGGCGCCTCTCGATCAACCCGCTCATCCATATCGACCCCGTCGGGACGGTCCTTGTGCCGCTGATGATGTACTTCATCCCCGTGCTGCTCGGCATGGGCGGCGGCTTCCTCTTTGGCTGGGCCAAACCGGTCCCGGTCAATATGCGCACCGTTATCGCCAACGGCGGCTACAACGCCGCCATGCAGGTCAGCCTCGCCGGTATCGCCTACAACTTTGCCCTGGCATCCCTCTTCGCCGTCTTGCTGACGGGGATGCAGCAGCCGGTGCAGAGCGACGGGCTGGGCTATATTTTCCTCTACCTCGTCGTCTTGCAACTCGTCCTGATCAACGTCTTGCTCGCCGTCTTCAACCTGCTGCCGATTCCGCAGTTCGACGGCGCACATTTTTTGATGTTCCTCTCGCTCAAGTTCGGCCTGAACAACATCGCCATGTGGTTCCAGCGCCTGGAACCCTACGGCATCTTCATCGTCATCATCCTGCTGATCACGCCGCTGAGAGAGTATGTACTGTTCATGCCCGTCCAGTACGTGCTGCAACTGCTGTTATCTTAAAAACCGAAGGAGTACTCCATGAAATTCTACATTGCCACCGACCACGCCGGACTCGACCTCAAAGACTACACCGTCGAACTGCTCAAAGCCAAAGGCCACGAGGTCGTTGACCTGGGCCCTTTCTGCAAAGACCGCGTCGACTACCCCGACTTCGCCGTGAAGGTCTGCAACGCCGTGCTCACCGACGAAGAGGATGCCGACGGTATCCTGATCTGCGGTTCGGGCCTCGGGATGAGCATGACCGCCAACCGTTTCGCCGGTATCCGCGCGGCGCTGTGCCACGACGCCTACACGGCAACGATGGCCCGCGCGCACAATGATGCCAACGTGCTCTGCTTCGGCGAGCGCGTCGTCGGATGCGGCGTGGCCGAGTCCATCATCGACGCCTGGGTCGCCGGTGCCTTCGAAGGCGGACGCCACGCAGGACGCGTTGAAAAGATCGAAGCCGTCGGCGGCTGCTCTGCAGCGCTGTAAGGCCCCTCATGTCACTGTCCGTTGATCAAAAGGCCCTCGTAGAAGGTGCAATCCGTGACATCCCCGACTTTCCGAAGCCGGGGATCATCTTCAAAGATATCACGACCCTGCTCAATGATGCAGAGGCGTTCGGTACGCTGATGGCGCACCTCAAAGCGCGTTACGAGGGTTACGGACTCGACTACGTCGCGGGCATTGATGCCCGCGGCTTTATTTTCGGTGCGGCCCTGGCGCAGATGCTGGGCGTCGGTTTCGTCCCTATCCGCAAAAAAGGGAAACTGCCTTCGACGACCGTCTCGGAGAAATACTCCCTGGAGTACGGCTTTGACGAGGTCGAGGTCCATATCGATGCCTTCGGTCCCGAAAAGGGCGCCAAAGTGCTTCTGATCGACGACCTTATTGCGACGGGCGGGACGGCCAAAGCCGCCGCATCCCTGATCGAAAAGCTCGGCGCACACTGTGTCGAAGCCTGCTTTATCCTCGGGCTGGAGTTCCTGCCGGGCATTAACAGCCTGACCGAACTCACCCCCGTTTATACCGTTATAGGAGTGGATTGATGTACATCCCCGAACCCTCGACGTTCGATCCCGACAGCAACGGCCATTTCGGCATCTTCGGCGGCCGTTATGTCCCTGAAACCCTGATGCCGGCCCTGCTGGAGCTTGAAAAAGCCTACGCGCAGTACCGCTTTGACGAAACCTTCTGGAGCGAGGTGGACGGCTACCTCAAAGATTACGTCGGCCGCCCTTCCCC
Organism: Sulfurimonas sp. HSL-1656; assembly: GCF_039645585.1. NCBI lineage: Bacteria > Pseudomonadati > Campylobacterota > Epsilonproteobacteria > Campylobacterales > Sulfurimonadaceae > Thiomicrolovo > Thiomicrolovo subterrani. Next base: position 1,227,144 of record NZ_CP147915.1, on the reverse strand, counting down.
GCTCTATTATGCAGCGAACGTCTCCGAAGAGCTCGGCGCGAAGGTCTATATCAAACGCGAGGACCTGAACCACACCGGGGCGCACAAGGTCAACAACGTTATCGCCCAGGGCCTGCTGGCGAAAAAGCTCGGCAAGCAGAAGGTCATCGCCGAAACGGGCGCCGGCCAACACGGGGTCGCCACAGCGACCATCGCCGCCCTGCTGGGGCTGGAGTGCGAGATCTTCATGGGGGCCAAGGACGTTGCCCGCCAGGAGCTCAACGTCTTCCGGATGAAGCTGCTGGGCGCCAAGGTCCATGCCGTCGAAAGTGGGTCGCGCACCCTCAAAGACGCTATGAACGACGCCATCCGTCACTGGGTGACCCATGCCCGTGACACCTTTTACATCATCGGCACCGTTGCCGGGCCGCACCCCTACCCGATGATGGTCCGTGACTTCCAGGCGATCATTGGCTGGGAAGCACGAGCGCAGATCCTGGAAAAAGAGGGGCGCCTCCCCGATACCGTCGTTGCCTGTATCGGCGGCGGTTCCAACGCCATCGGCATGTTCCAGCACTTCCTTGAAGACAAAGCGGTACAGTGCGTCGGCATCGAGGCGGGCGGTCTGGGGACCGACACGGACAAGCACGGAGCCTCCCTGCTCAAAGGGCGCCCCGGGGTCCTGCACGGCCAGATGAGCTACCTCCTCCAGGACGACGACGGCCAGATCCTTGAAGCCCACTCCATCTCCGCCGGGCTCGACTACCCCGGCATCGGACCGGAACACGCGTTTCACAAGGAGAACGGGACGGTAACGTATGACAGCATCACCGATGCCGAAGCCCTCGACGCCTTTGTCTGGCTCAGCCGCAAAGAGGGGATCATCCCCGCGTTCGAGAGCTCTCACGCCGTCGCCTATCTGAGGAAAATGCCCGACATCGCCGGCAAACTGGTCATCGTCAACCTCTCCGGCCGCGGGGACAAAGACATGATCCAGGCCAAAGACATGCTACACTTCGACTAAGGAGCGCGCGTGGAAGAGTATTTACTGGAACTGCTGCAAGAGTACGGTTACATCATCCTGTTCGTCTGGAGCATCCTCGAAGGGGAGATGGGCCTGCTCATGGCCGGCATCATGGGCCACACAGGTCACATGAACGTTCCGGTAGCCGTCTTCGTCGCCGGCCTGGGCGGTTTTGCCGGCGACCAGATCTACTTCTACATCGGCCGTTTCAACAAGGGATTCATCCAGCGGAAACTGCACAGTCAGCGCCGGAAGTTTGCCATTGCCCACCTTCTGCTCAGAAAGTACGGCTGGCCCATTATCTTCGTACAACGTTACCTCTACGGGTTGAGGACCGTCATCCCGATGAGTATCGGCATCACGAAGTACTCCTCGCGAAAATTCGCCCTTATCAACCTGCTCAGTGCCTGGGTATGGGCGGCGCTCACCATCATCCCCGCCTACCTGCTGGGAGAACAGATCTTGCAGGTGCTCGAGTGGGCCAAAGCGCACTGGTACTATGCCCTGCCGATAGCCGCCCTCTTTTTGATCGGCATCACCACCCTGTTCAAAAAAATCGAAAACCAAATGCTGGAGAAACAACATGCTCGTCAAGCTCGAAACGCAAACTGTTGAGTCCATCGATGCGGCCCTGACCGTCACCCTTCTGACGCCGGAGACGCTGGCGTCACACCCGAAAAAATCTGTCCTCGAACAGGCCGGATTCGAGGCCAAAGAGGGGCAGACCTGTATGCTGCACGAAGGCGCCGAATACGTCGCCGCCGTCACCGCCTTTGAACCCGACGCCATCCGGGACGCGATGGCCGCCGCCGCAAAAAGCCTCAGCGGGTTTGCCTATGAGAGCGCCAAAATCGCGCAGTACGGCCTTGAAAATGCCGCCGCCCTTGTCGAGGGCATCGTGCTGGGAAGCTACAAATACACGCGCTACAAATCCGACGCCAAACCGTCGAAACTCAAAACGTTCTATGTCGCCGGCGCGAATTATGACGGGAGTGCTGTCGATGCCGATGCCCTCAAAGCCGCTGTTGACGGTGCCGTCATCCTTGCCACCGCTACCAACTTTGCCCGCGACCTTGTCAACACGACCCCCGACGACATGACACCGGGCCAGCTGGCCGTCGTGTCCCAGACGCTCGCAGATGACAACGGCCTGGGCTGCGATATCTTCGACGAGCATGCCCTTGAAGAGGAGCACATGCAGGCCATGCTGATGGTTGCCCGCGCTTCCGCGCACAAACCGCGCATGATCCACCTCTCCTATATGCCGGAAAACCCCGTCGCCACGGTCTCCCTTGTCGGCAAGGGCCTCACCTACGACAGCGGCGGGCTGAGTCTCAAGCCCGCGACCTCTATGGTCACGATGAAGATGGACAAAGCCGGTGCCTGTGCGGTCCTGGGGATCATGAAGGCCGTCAGCGAGCTGAAACTGCCCGTGGCCGTCCACGGCTTCGTCGGGGCGGTCGAAAATATGATCGGCGGCAACGCCTATAAGCCCGACGACGTCCTTTTCGCCCGTAACGGCAAGACGATCGAGGTGCGTAATACCGATGCCGAAGGGCGTCTCGTGCTCGCGGACGTCCTCTCCTATGCGCAGGACAAGGTGAAGGCGGACTACCTCTTCGACTATGCAACGCTCACCGGCGCCTGTGTCGTCGCACTCGGCCCTTACACCACGGGTATCATGGGACACAGCAGTACGCTGAAGCACTCCCTGTACAGCGCCGCAGACGCGGCAGGGGAGCTCGTCGGTGCACTGCCTTTCAACCCGCACCTGAAAAAAGCGCTCAAAAGCGAGATCGCCGATGTTTCCAACATCAGCAACATTCCTTACGGCGGCGCCATCACCGCGGCGATGTTCCTTGACCACTTCATCACCGACGAGATGAAAGAGAAGTGGATGCACTTCGACATCGCCGGTCCGGCCTATACGGAGTCCGGCTGGGGCGTCAACCCCCACGGCGGTACGGGTGCCGGCGTACGGACCACCGTCGCCTTCCTGCGGGCTATCTCAAAAAAGTAGTCCGCTACTCCTCGTAGGGTTCAAAGTCCGCTTTGCCGACACCGCATTGCGGACACTCCCACTCTTCCGGGATATCTTCGAACGCCGTTCCCGGCGCGATGCCGCCATCCTCATCTCCCACTTCGGGATCATAGATATAACCGCAGACGGTACAGACATACTTTTGCATCTTCGCTCCTTTTGATAGTACAAATTTGCGGATGTGCTCCGTTAAAAAATCATACCACCGTTTTGTCAACCGTACAGTATCCCGTCCCCTAACCCGCCCCTAACCCCTTAAAGAGTACAATGTCGGACTTATTTCTTATAGACAGGAAACCATTATGGGATTAGCCATCGGACTCGTCGGGCTGCCGAACGTCGGAAAATCAACTACTTTTAACGCGCTTACGAAGGCGCAGAACGCGGAAGCGGCCAACTACCCTTTCTGTACCATCGAACCGAACAAGGCGGTCGTTCCCGTCCCGGACCCGCGCCTGGATGCCCTGGCAAAGATCGTCAACCCCGAGCGTATTCAGCACTCCACCCTCGACTTCGTCGACATCGCCGGCCTCGTCAAGGGGGCAAGCAAGGGTGAAGGGCTTGGGAACAAGTTCCTCGCCAATATCCGCGAAACGGAAGTGATCCTGCAGATCGTGCGCTGTTTCGCCGACGATAACGTCGTGCACACCGAAGGGAGCATCGACCCGCTCCGTGACGTCGAGATCATCGAAACCGAACTGATCCTCGCGGACGTCGAAATGCTGCAAAACCGTATCGACCGCCTCAAGAAACAGGCCAAAGCCGACAAGAAAGCGCAGACAATGGTCGACTTCGCCCAGACCCTGCTCGACCACCTCGACCAGGGCAACCTTGCCCGCAGCTTCCCCGACATCGATGACGACCGCTTCGCCGAACTCAACAAAGACCTCCGCCTGCTGACAGCCAAGGAGATCATGTACGGCGCCAACACGGATGAAGACGGCCTGCTTGAAGACAATGAGTATGTCCAGCGTCTCACGGCCCATGCCGAAGCACAGAACTGCGAAGTTATCAAGCTCTGTGCAAAGATCGAGGAGGAGCTCGTCGGCCTGGAGGACGAAGAGCGCGACGAATTCCTGCGCGACCTTGGCGTCGAGGAGTCCGGTCTCGAGCAGATCATCCGCAAGGGCTTCGACAAACTGGGCCTGATGAGCTACTTTACGGCCGGTGTCAAGGAAGTACGCGCCTGGACGATTAGAAAGAACACGACGGCACCGAAAGCCGCTGCCGTCATCCACAACGACTTCGAAAAGGGCTTCATCCGCGCCGAGGTCATCGGTTACGAGGACTTCGTCGCCTGCAACGGCGAAGCCGGCGCCAAAGAGGCCGGCAAAATGCGCCTGGAAGGTAAAGAGTACATCGTCCAGGACGGCGATGTCATGCACTTCAGGTTTAACGTCTAACGCACCATTCAATCCCTATGGCATATTCCGCCCGCCATCCCGTTCCGGGTGGCTTCCCTTCCCTGCAAATCCGCTAACACAATATAATATTTCACAATCTTTACATCTCGAAATTTATAATGCTATAATCAACGCCGACAATGAAAGTGTAAAACTGTTTTCACCAGCGAAAGGCAATTATAATGGGGCCATCGACGACAGAACAGATTCAACGTGCACTGAACGAATGGCTGTCCGCGTTGGACGTCCTGAAAGAACCCATCTTCTTGCATGACAGCGATTTCCGTGTCATCCGCTGCAATAAAGCCTACAGCGTCCTGGCCAACCTCCCCTACGAAAAAATAATCGGGAGTTACTATTATGATGTCTTCCCGAAACTGGATGGTCCCTTGCCAAACTGCAAAGGGGCGATTGAGGAGCATGTCACCTATTCCGTCCATGATGAGATCACTATTGACGGCAGGATATACTATTCACGATCCTCAGTCGTCAATGACGCTAACGGTAATTACCGATACTCCATCCATATCCTTGAGGATATTACCGAACGCCGAAGTGCAGAGATAAAGCTTTGTAGTGAAAAACATTTTTCCGATAAACTGGTCGAGAGCCTGCCAGGCATCTTTTTCCTCCTTGACGCCAAAGGCTGCCTGCTGCGATGGAACGGCAGACTCGAAGAGATATTCGGCCTCGATCATGAGACATTGAAAGGTTACGACGCCCTCACCTTGGTCCATCCCGACGATCAAGCGTATATCAATCAGCGGATCGGTGAGACTTTTACAAAAGGTGCAACAACGTCTGAAGCGCGCCTGCTGACACAGAATGGTGCCAAATATTATGCGCTTACGGGACAGCGTATCGCCTCGCCTGAAGGCGATGTGCTTATCGGTGTGGGAATAGACATGACGGAGCACAGGCGCATCGAGCAGGAGGTGCGCCGCGAGCGTGATTTTAACCGGAAGCTCGTCGATACGGCACAAGTCATCATCCTCGTCCTGGATACCCGTGGGTGTATTCTCCGTTTCAACCGCTATATGGAGCTGTTGTCGGGCTATTCCCTCGACGAAGTAAAGGGAAAGGACTGGTTTGAGACGTTCCTGCCGGCACCTAGCAGGGAGGTGACCAAAGAGCGGTTTCTTGAAGCCATCAACGACCTAGATAGCAACGGTCAGCTTGACAGCATCGTCACCCGCCAGGGCAGAACCCTGCAGATAGAGTGGTACAGTAAAACCCTGCGCGACGGCGAAGGGAATGCTGAAGGACTCTTAGCCATAGGAATGGACGTCACCAAAAAAAGGGAGACCGAAAAGCGCCTCGAACTGTTCCACAGTCTCTTCGACCAGTCCATGGACGCTGTGCATATCGTGGACCCCGTCACGATGTGCTTTATCGATGTCAACGAAACGGCGTGCCGTGACCTTGGCTACACGCGCGAAGAGATGCTGCAGATGTCCGTTTACGATATCGACCCTACGGTCACAGATGAGAAGATCAAAATGGTAAACGCCAATATGAACCAGGAAGACAATATCCGTTTCGAGAGCCTCAACCGGCGCAAAGACGGTACGACCTTTCCCGTTGAGATCAGTGCATCGCTCATCACCGTCGATAAACCCTACTTTCTCTCCATCGTCCGGAATACCAGCGAGCGTGTGGCGTCAAGGGAAGCACTCAACCGGGCAAACCGTGCCCTCAGAACACTCTCAGAGGGGAACCTGGTCCTCATCCATGCACCGGATGAAGAGACGCTGCTGCACAATGCGACGAATGTCATCGTCGAGCATGGCGGCTACAGCCTTGCCGTCGTCGATTTTGTCGGTGAAAGCGGAACCAAAAGCCTTAATCCAATCGCCTGGGCAGGCTTAAATGTACCTGTTTACTGGATCGGGGAGCTTTCATGGGACAACTCCACCCACGGCGACTTTCCCGCCGGGCACGCCGTCAAGCAGAAAACCACGCAGATCTGCCGCGATATCGCTTCCGAATACGCAGACACGCCCTGGGGAGAAGCCGCCGTTAGCCATGGCTACAACGCGAACATCTCCATGCCATTGCTACAGAACGGAAACGTATTCGGTGTGCTCAGCATCTATTCGAATGTGCCGGAGCCCTTCGACAAAGATGAAGTCGAACTGCTCGAAGAGCTGGCCGAGGATCTTGCCTACGGCATCCTTAACCTGCGTACGCGTGCGTCGCACGAGCGGCACGAAACCCTCCTGCGTGAAAGCCTGGAGCAGTCCATCCAGGCGATCGCCGCGACGGTCGAATCGCGCGACCCCTATACCGCCGGCCACCAGAAGCGCGTCGCAGAGCTTGCGACGGCAATTGGCCGGGAGATGGGTCTGGATGACGATCGGGTTCAGGGGATCGGTTTTGCCGGCATCATTCATGACCTCGGCAAGGTCCACATCCCGGCGGAAATCCTCTCGAAACCGGGCAGACTGAGCGCCATCGAATACCAGCTGATCCAGACCCACCCGGAAGCCGGATACGACATCGTCAAAGACGTCCGCTTTCCCTGGCCCATTGCGCAGATCATCCTTCAGCACCACGAACGCGTTGACGGCAGCGGCTACCCGCATGGGCTTAAGGGTGAAGCCATTTTGCTTGAAGCGAAGATCATCGCCATCGCGGATACGGTCGATGCCATCTCGTCGCACCGCCCCTACCGCTCGGCACGGGGTATCGACACGGCGTTACGGGAAATCCAGAATGGAAAGGGAAGCGCTTTCGACCCTGATGCGGTCGATGCCTGTGTTCGCCTCTTTACGGAAAAGGGGTTCGAGTTCTCAACGGAATCGCCGCTGATTACTTTAAACTAACACTATCTTACGAAAGTTTCGCGATCGTATCGCCGAAGCGGACCTTCTGCCCCGCTTCCACACCCAGTTCCACCCCCGCTTTTTCCGTAATCATGACGATGGTTGAACCCATCTCAAAGCAGCCGAAGTCATCCCCCTTTTGCAGGTAGAGATCCTCAAAGCTGTACGCCGTCGGCTGCTGCGCGTTCGCATTGGTCTGGATGCGCGGTTCGAAACTGACCTGCATCTTGCCGACATTGAGCGCCCCGACAAGGACGAGGTAGATGAGTCTTCCCTGCTGGCTCTCGCACTCCAGGACCACCCGCTCGTTCTCGATAAAAAGGTCGGCCCGCTTGTTGAGCGAAGGCATGTTGACCGGGTAGAGCTTGCCGGGGATATGCACCGCCTTGCGCACTTTCATGTTCGTCGGCACGTGGTAGCGGTGGTAGTCGCGCGGAGAGAGGTAAAAATTCATAAACTGCCCGTGCTCGATGCGGTCCTTGTTCCCGTCATCGATCTCTGACCCCAGCAGCTCACGGACGCAGTAGGACATCCCCTTGATCTGCAGTGCCCGCGTCGCATCGAGATCGCCGCACTCGGTGATGAGGCTGTCGCACGGCGAGATGAGGTCGTCGGCGTCGTTGGAGAAGTGACGCGACGCTTTCAGGCTGCGGGTGAAGAGTGCATTGAGCGAACGGTAGGTGGAAGGCGCGTAGAACTCGCCCATGTCCAGCCCCATGATGCTGACGTACCCCTGGTTGACGATTTTTTGGAACCAGCGGGGGAACTCCTTGGACGCGAACCGTCCGAACTGCTGCGAAATAGTGTTGGTGATATGGCGTGTCATGCTTCCTCGTCGTTGTCGATTTTTCGTTTGGCGATCTCTTCGATCAGTACCGTAGCATAGGAGCCTTTCGGCAGCGAAAAGTGCAGCTCGTACCAGGCTTCTTCCTCCCGGTATTTGCCTTCCACATCTTCGGGAAAGATCCAGGCATAGCGGCGCTGTCCATCGATCTCGTGGACGGCGTCATACTCTTTTTCGATGACCCTGGAGAGGCCGGTGGAACGCATGGCCCGCTTACCGACAAGCAGGCCTGTCGGGACGATATCACGCTCCATATAGCGCTCAATCTCCTCGTCGCCGCCGTCGAACTCGAAGGGGCGCCCGTGCGGGTAGTGCATCATCACGTCGCCCTCGATGAGCTTGTAGGGGTGCGGCTGGGATTTCAGCTTCAGGAGCTGCTCTTCGGTCATGTTGAGCAGCGGGGCGATCTCTTTGGCATCGAAGGTACCGATCAAAGTACTGATCTCGATACGGCGGCTCAGCCAGAGGTTAAAGAGATGACTTTGATATGCATTAATATAAAGCCGCTTGAGCTTGACGTTGCGTTCCTTGATCTTACCGCGCAGCAGGGCTTCGCCCTTCTTCCAGTTCTCTCCGCCGATCCCGAAACGCTGGTAGCCGAAAAAGTTCGGCATGCCGTAGGCCGCGATCTGCTTGAGGGCCTCGTCGATCTTCTTGGCCGCCGTCGGCGTCACCTTTTTCAGACGGATAAAGAAGCGGTTGCCCTTGAGGTGCCCCATGTGGATCTTGTTTTTATGGTAGGTCTTCTCAAGAATCTTGACGTTTTCATGGCTGAAGCTCTCGAGCTGCCGCTCGAACTTCTTCGGCAGGGAGATGTACTGCGTCGTCATCGCGTTTTTATCTTTGAGGCCGGCATAGCCGATCTCCTTGCCTTTGATGCCGAGGTGCTTCGCCAGCAGGGAGATGAGGTCCCAGGTGGCCAGGTTCTTCTTGCGGACGTGCAGTACAAGGTGCTCGCCGTTGCCCGTAAACGGGTACAGGGGTATCTCATTGACGACGAAGTCGCGCACGCTCTGTTTGAAGACGAAGGGGATCGGTGCATGCTGCAGATAATAAAAACGGTCCATAGTACTCTTTAAAAGTGGTGTGATTTGCACGGATTCTTGTAACGGGTCCGTGCCGCCCGTGCGAAAACGGTCAGCGGCGTGCGGTGCTTGCGCGCCAGGTATTCGACGCGCTTGCGCATCCGAGGTGCAAAGGCGATAAGCATCTCGTACTCCTCCCCGCTGCACCCGGCTGCCCTGCTCATGGGGCGCAAAAACGCAAAACCGACCCGGTTCAGGTCCGAAAGCCGCTGCAGGTCGGTATAAATCCCGTCGGAAATGTCCATTCCGGCCCGCAGGTGTGACGCTGCATCGGCGATGAATGCACGGCGCAACAGCGGCCGCACATAATGCGACCGTGCGTGTGCCCTGCGGCCCGCCAGCAGATATTGTAGCTCTTTTTTCGCTTTCCCGACGCTGCCGGTGTAGGCCAGAAGGTCCCCCGGCTTGATCCCGCTGCGGCGCAGCGGACGCTGCGTTTCGGACACAATGGTCAGCGAGATGATCAGCCGGTCGCTCTTGACGGTATCCCCGCCGATGAGTTCGCAGTCAAAGGCTGCCGCCGCCTCAACAAACCCCGCCGCCAGTGCATCCACCTCGTCGGCATGCATCGACGACGGAATGCCGATCGCCAGCAGCGCGTAGCGCGGGACGGCGTTCATCGCCACAGCGTCGGAGATGTTGACCGCGAAGGCCTTGTGAGCGATCTGCCGCGGGCTCATCCAGGCGCGCTTGAAATGCGTCCCTTCGATAAAGGCGTCGTTCGAATAGACAAAAGAGCCGATCACGGCCCCGTCATCCCCGATCCGTTTGGATGCGGCGGCGACGGAAGCGATAAAACGTTTTTCCAGGTCCATAATAAGAGAAGAATTCTACTCCACTCTCGCTTGCGGCGCCTTTACACAGGGACCGTCATAAGTGGCACTTAATGAAACACCAATTAAAATTAGTGAAAAACCACAAACGGGACATTATGAAGACATCGATCAAGAAACTGTTGAGTTCGGTGCAGTTCAATGCGACACTGCTGATGCTGTTCACCCTTCTGAGCGGGCTGCTTCTCGCCAGCTCCCTTGCGACCTATAAACGGATCGACAATATTGCTGAACAGGAGAAACTTGCACGCTCCCTCGGCGAGATGCAGCGTGAAGACCCTGCACTTGCACGCATTAACTCCAGCGGCGTCCTCAGCCGCCTGCCGATCCTGATCGATGCACTCGATACCGAAGCACCTTACGAGATCGCCAACAGCCTGATCATCCGGGAAGCCGCACTGCGCAGCAAATACACCAAGATGCTCCGCGAACGTGCCAGGATTTTGAACGCAGCGACATCCGCCTATTTCAAGGCCACCGCTGCGTCCCCCTCCAAACATGCGCAAATGCTTGATGCGATCGATGATTACATCGCCGTCTTCTATCCGCTGACAAAACTGCAGAACCGCGTCCTCTATTACTACAGTCTGCTCGTCGCGGCCAGCATCGCGCTTGTTTTCCTCTGGAGCTTCGTCGTCATGGTCGCCAGCCGCAGTGCCGCCAGAACGATCCTGGCCGACATCCATGCGCTTCAACCGCAGGAGGGCGCGACCCGCACGACGGTCAAGTACAAAACGACCGAGATCAACAGTATCGCCCTGAAACTGCGCCAGGAGGGCGGTGAAGCCGCCGCGTCGGGCAACAAAAAGGACGAGGTGACGCAGCTGCCGAACTATGAAGGGGTCAAAATCGGGTTTGAACGCCGCCCGTCCGGATCGAAGGAGATGCAGGCCTATGTCTGTATCTTCGAGATCGACAACTACTCCAAGCTCATCAACCACTTCCCGCAGAGCGTCATCGATCCGATTTTGATCAAGATCACCTCCATTATGAAGCTGCACAAGATGCAAAATGACCAGATCGGCCGGATTCACGGCGGACAGTTCATTACCGTGTTTTTGCGCAGCGACAAGCAAAAAGCGATGGACGAGTGTAACCACATCCGCCAGATGATCGAGGAGAACCGTTTCAAAATGCCACACGACTCGTTCCCGATCACGCTGAGCGGCGGCTTTGCCTCAAAAACCGCTTCCCAAACCCTCGACGATGCCGTCAAAAACGCCAAAGAGCGCCTGAAAATCGCACAGGAGAAGGGCGGCAACTGCGTCTCCGATATGAGCAACAATACGAAAATATTATAGATTTTCCGTCAGAAGCCCCGTTTTAAGGGGCTTTCTGGTTCATTTTGTAACACCTTTCTCTTCTGCTCTCTGCCACAAATGGTTTAACCGAAACCTACCCTTTCAATCGCTATAATCTGACGCATATTTACGTTTACGAAGGAAGGTTATGAGTATTCCTATTTATACTTATGATGCGGTAATTGTCGGTTCCGGCCTGGCAGGTTCTGCGGCTGCCAGAGAACTGAAACTCGCCGGCAAGAACGTCGCCGTCATTACCAAACTCCACCCGCTGCGTTCGCACTCCGGTGCGGCGCAGGGCGGTATCAACGCTGCGCTCAGCGATGTCGACAGCATCGAGCTGCACGAATTCGACACCGTCAAGGGTGCGGACTACCTCGCCGACCAGGACGCGGTTGAGCTGATGTGTCAGAAAGCCCCGGAAACCATCCGCTGGGCTGAGCGCATGGGAGCGGCTTTCAGCCGTACGGATGACGGTAAGATCGCCCAGCGCCCCTTCGGAGGCCAGTCCTCCCCGCGCGCCTGTTTCGCGAAAGACCGTACGGGTCTGACCCTTCTCCAGACGATCTACGAGCAGGCGCTGCGCGTCGGCGTCGATTTCATCGACGAGTGGTACGCCGCCGATATCATCTATGAAGATGGTAAAGTAAGCGGCATCGTCGCCTTCAATATTCGTAACCAGGAAAAAGCGATCTTCAACGCCAAAGCCGTCATGTTCGCCACCGGCGGATACGCCCGCGCATTCAAGATCAGCTCAAACGCCCACGCCAACACCGGCGACGGCCTCTCCATCGTCGCACGCCACGGCCTGCCGCTCGAGGATATGGAATTCGTCCAGTTCCACCCGTCAGGGCTTTCAGGAAGCGGTATCCTTATCTCTGAAGCGGCCCGCGGCGAAGGCGGGAAACTGCTCAACTCCGAAGGCGAACGCTTCATGGAGCGCTACGCGCCGAACAAGCTTGAACTGGCTTCCCGCGACGTCGTTGCCCGCGCCATCATCAACGAAATCCGCGAAGGACGCGGGGTCGGACCGCGCAAAGACGCCGTCTACATTGACCTGACGCACCTGGGCAAAGAGAAGATCATGGAGCGCCTGCCGGAACTGCGCGACCTGGCCATCACCTTCCTCGGCCTCGACATGATCAAAGAACCTATCCTGATCTCCGCCACGGCGCACTACTCCATGGGCGGTATCCCGGTCGACATCGACGGGCACGTCCGCAAAAACAACGACGAGCTCGTCGAAGGCTTCTACGCGGCGGGCGAATGCGCCTGTGTCAGCGTTCACGGTGCCAACCGCCTGGGAGCCAACTCCGTCCTCGAAGCCCTGCTCTTCGGCCGCCACGTCGGTCAGAGCATGGTGGCCGATATCGAGAAGCTCTACCTGCGCGAGGCAGAGCAGTCCGATGCAGATACGATGATCGAAGAGATGGAGCGTATCCTTACTTCCAACGGCAAAGAGACGGTTCCGGGCCTGCGCAACGAACTGCAGCAGAGCATGACGGACAACGCCGGCGTTTTCCGTACCGAAGAGACCCTCTCCAAGCAGGTCGAGATCGTCAAGGAACTGCGCAAGCGCTTTGCGAATATCCGCATCGACGACAAGTCAAAGATCTTCAACACGGATCTCCAGGAAGCAATCGAGCTTGGCCACATGCTCGACTACTCCCTCTTTATCGTCGAAAGCGCCCTGGCGCGCAAAGAGAGCCGCGGTGCACACTACCGCGAGGACTTTACGACCCGCGATGACGAAGGTTTCATGAAACACACGATGGCCTACATGGATGCCGAGGGCAACATCAGCCTCGACTACATGGCCGTAACGCCGGGTAAATTCGAGCCGCAAGAGCGTACATACTAAGGGGACGATGATGACGACGATTACAACACAAACCATTACATTCAACGTATTCCGCTTCAACTCGGAAACGGACTACCTCCCCTACTATAAGACGATCGAGATGGAGGTTACCTCCGAAGAGGTCGTCCTCGACATCCTCAACCGTATCAAGTGGGACGTCGACGGCAGCTTCAGTTACCGCCGCAGCTGCCGCCACGGGATCTGCGGCGCCTGTGCCATCAAAGTCAACGGCAAAGGCGTCCTGGCGTGTAAAGAGCGTATGAACGACCTGATCGAGCTCTTCGGTACCGAGCTGACGCTCGAGCCGCTCAGCATCAAGCGCGCGGTCAAAGACATGATCATCGATAAAGAGGACTTCTGGAAGAAGCACGAGCAGGTCAAGCCCTACCTCATTGACGAGATTGACGAACATCCGGAGAGCGAAAACCTCGTAACGCCGAAAGAGGAAGCGCAGCTGCTCGAGGCCGACTACTGTATCCAGTGCGGCCTGTGTCACTACTCCTGTCCGTCGCTTGAAAACAACGACTCCTATATCGGGCCTGCCGCGTTTGCCGCTGCTTACCGTTTCAACGCCGACGTCCGCGACAAAGCAACGCTGGATCGCCTCGACATCGTCAACGCGCCGGACCAGGGTGTCTGGGACTGTGTCAAATGCTACGAGTGCCAGGAGGTCTGCCCCAAAGAGGTCAACCCGATCGAAAAGATCACGAAGCTGCACAACCAGGTATTCGAGCACGGTGTCGCCATCAACAACGTCGCGACACGCCACGCCGTCGGCTTCGCGCACTCCATCAAGAAGCACGGCCTGCTGGATGAAGCGGAACTCGTCCGCTACTCCGAGGGGACGCTCCCGATGCTGATGAAACACGGCAAGGTCGGATTCAAGATGTTCAAGGTCGGCAAAGTTGTCATGCCGTGGAACATGCCGAAATCGGACAAACTCGACGAGGTCAAGGCCCTGATCAAATCGTCGTCAACGGTCAAATTCTAAGGATAAGTCATGGAAAAGAAACTCAAATACGCCCTCTTCACAGGATGTACCGCCAAGGAGAGTACGCCGGAGCAGCTGATGTCGACGTACGCCGTCGCCGAAAAGCTCGGGATCGAACTCGTTGAGCTTTCCGAAGCGACCTGCTGCGGCGCATCCCACCTGCAGGACTATGACGATTTCCTGTCGCTTGTCCTCAACGCGCGCAACATCTGCTACGCCGAGTCCCGCGGCATGACGATGGTCACCATCTGTAATACCTGCCAGCTCAACACGGCGATGACGAAACACCGTCTCGACAACGACCCGGAGCTCAAAGCCCGCGTCAACGAAAAACTCGCCGAAGTCGGCCTGGAGTACAAGGGTACCTCCGAGATCACCCACTTCCTCTACGCGATCATCGACGACTTCGGTCTCGAGACGCTGGGGGAGAAGGTCGTTACACCGCTCTCTCAGTTCAACATCGCGCCGTTCTACGGTTGTCACAACATCCGCCCGTCCGAGCTGCAGAACGAAACGCACGGCAAAGCGGAAAACCCGTACAACCCGAACTCCCTGGACGACCTCATTGTCACCCTGGGCGGCGTCAACGTCGACTATGAAGAGAAGAACAAGTGCTGCGGTTTCCACGCAGAGCTCCAGGCACCGAAAACGGCTGCCCTGCTCACCGGTAAAGCCCTGATGGGTGCGATGGATGCCAACGCGGACTGGATGGTCACGCCCTGCCCGCTGTGTCACCTGAAACTCGACACCCAGTACGAGCACGCCGGCCATGCCGTCGGCCGCGACGTCAAGATGCCGGTCCTGCACATGCAGCAGATGGTTGGTCTGGCCCTGGGCTGTACCCCGGCCGAACTCGGCCTCAAGCACCACGTTTCCAAGGTCAACTTCGTCTAACGACTACACGGGGCGCGTCATGCGCCTCTCCCCTGCTCTCACAAGGTACATTTTATGTCCGATACAATCGAAATACTTTCATGGAACGTCAACGGAATCCGCGCCGTCGCCAACAAGCAGGCACTCAAATGGGTCGATGAACGCCGTCCGGATATCCTCTGTCTCCAAGAGATCAAAGCCACTGCATCCCAGTTCCCCGACGACCTCTTCGACACCAGCTACGCGACACTGACCATCAACAGCGGCGAGCGAAAAGGCTACTCCGGCACGGCAACCTTCTCACACCTCGTTCCCGACTCCTCCGAGTTCTGCCTCGACATCGACAGCGAGCACGAAGGGCGCATCATCCAGCATGACTACGATGATTTCACCCTCTTCAACGTCTACTTCCCCAACGGGCAGAAAGACGAGGAACGCCTCGCGTACAAGATGGCCTTTTACGAGAAGTTTCTCACCTACTGCGACGCGCTGCGCGACGAAGGGAAAAGCATCGTCATCTGCGGAGACGTCAATACGGCCCACCGGGAAATTGACCTCAAGAACCCCAAGTCCAATGCCAAGACCTCCGGCTTCCTCCCCGAGGAGCGCGCCTGGATCGACAAACTCATCGAACACGGCTACATCGACACCTTCCGCTACGTGCACGGCGATATCGAAGAGGAGTACAGCTGGTGGTCCTACCGCTTCAGCGCACGCACAAAGAACGTGGGGTGGCGCATCGACTACTTCTTCATCTCCGACGACCTTACGGAGGTGCTCGAAGACGCCTTCATCCTCCAGGACATCGAAGGCTCGGACCACTGTCCCGTCGGCATACGCCTCGCGCTCTAGCGCTTCAACGGTTATATATTTCGATAAATAGTTTGATGGAACAGCCCCCGCAAGGGAGCCTGTTTCGTATGAAAGTACGGGTTAGAGTCTTGTCAGAAGGACGATAACGAACGGTACGGGCGCCTTGGGCGCTTTCGCCGCGTCAAAGACGCCGCAGAAAGCCTTGGCAACCTCATAGATCTGCGGTATGGTATATTCATGATCGTAGGCTTCATCCAGCACTTCCTTCGTCTTGTCGACGATGATCCCGATCTCATCACAGTCGATGTCGTGGGAGTGGATCTCTTTGTCCCATTTGCAGGCATGGTGAAAGGTGTGGAAGTAGGTTTCGATATCTTCATCACTCAGGTCGTCGAGCAGATGGTACTGGCGGACAAAATCGATTACCTCGTGGAGTTTGCAGGTCATTATTTTCCTTTTTACTTTCGTTGCACTAAAATATGCATAACATATTCGCGTGCACAATATTTAACATATACAACTGCGATCATAAGGTAAATAATGAACATTCAAATCGAAAAAGCAGACTATTGGAATGAAAAGCACAGGGCCGACATTCCGATGCTGCTCGACGCCTATGCGCATGACCCTATGGGCGGCGGAAACCCGCTCAAAGAGACGGTTAAAGCCAACCTGGTGTCAGAACTCGCCAAACGCCCCTACGCCTTCTCCGTCATTGCCTACGTCGACGGAGAAGCGGCGGGTCTGGCCAACTGTTTCGAGGGTTTCTCTACGTTCGCCTGCAAACCCCTCGTCAATATCCACGACATCGCCGTTCTACCAGAGTACAGGGGACTTGGCATCAGCCAGAAACTGCTGGAAAAGGTTGAGGAGATCGCAACTGAAAAAGGGTGCTGCAAAATCACCCTCGAGGTTCTTGGCAATAACGCGGTCGCACAGGGTGCCTACAGGAAATTCGGCTTCGCCGCCTACGAGCTCGACCCCGAGGCGGGCAGCGCGCAGTTTTGGGAGAAGAAGCTTGGTACAGCGCATATATAGAGACTTTCTTTGTTCTCTACATGGTGCTTTCCTCATAAAGTTTTCTGTCATCCAACTTATCTGTAGATCCATTAGAAGGTACATTGCCAGGCAAGTGAAGATACTATCATGTACCGAAATCTATAGTTCATCTTGCAGTATTATCCTCGCTCAAGCATCACATTAAAGATAATTAATTTTATTTTGTTTTATTTACTACAGTAATCTCTAAATAAAAATGCTCTATAGTACACAAACATGTCTGCTGATAAACAGTCACTGCATCAGACTTACAGTGCAGGAGAAAAAATGAAAAAAATAGCAATGACGGTTTTAGCCGTAGTCCTTTCAGGGTGTTTTTCTACCTATCAACCAATTCCTGAAAACTATAATGGCAATACATCGACTATCAATGACTCTTTTACGAATAAAGAGGACACCAGTGCACATTTCTTCTTACTCTATAAAATTGATGACAATCATGTTCAGCAAAGCTGGGGAAAAACACGTATGGATAACTATGGCCAGGGAATGCGCTTTACCCCCAGCATAGTTTCTAGAGAAGTAGTGCCCAAAAAGCAAAAATTGACTTTGAAGGGATTGGTGTTTTTCCCGACAGATGCACAACTTCTTTTCGGAGACGATATGAGTGTAATCAAAGAGTTTATTTTTACGCCGGAAGCCGGTGAAACCTATACTGTCAGAGGAAAACTGTCCGAATCCGGTTCCAGTGTTTGGCTCGAAAACTCAGCAGGTGAAATTGTTGAGGGGAGTCTGGGCAAAATAGTTAACAAGTAAAAATACTAAACTACCCCCTATTTACACCATTCCAACTGATGAATTACGTAAAAATGAACAAGCTTGTCATACATAGACCAACTTATCAGAGGAGACCAATCAAAAACCCGCGGGTAGCTTTTTGATTGCTCATTTTCAACGTTATACAAAAGGAAAGATATGAACATCAAATTAATAATGAGCGGTATAGTGATCTTGTCTGTATATGCACTGATAGGCTGGCTATCGACCAGGGTCAAGAAAGAACCGTCAGACGTGCCCATCAATCTTGGGCTGGTGATTCTCGGCGGTGCAATTGGCTGGGTGGTCGGGATTTTTCTCACCCCTTATAGCGCAGGACAAAAAGCCGAGTTTGCAGAGTACGCATCCGTCATTGCACTATTCTCATCCGGTTATCTGGTCGGTAAAGTTGATGCCGCAATTTCGCATATGCTCAGACCGGAGAACCTGTTTACACCAATGGTGGGTTTTAGGCTCATAATAACCTTTTCATCATTCCTATTGGGTATGCTGGTGACGGTAGTCATTAGATACTATGCCTAACTAATTCCTTCCAAGGTACTACCGTTCTCCAAATGCCAGGAATGTACCGGAGGCTCTCCGCGTCTATTTCGCCTTAGGGCGGAAGGCCTTGATGACGCTCTCGTCCGTGACGAGGTAAGGGCCGCCGATCAGGTCGATGCAGTACGGCACGGCCGGGAAGACGGCATCGAGGCACTCGCGGATGGACTTCGGTTTGCCCGGGAGGTTGATGATGAGCGACTTGCCGCGGATGCCCGCCGTCTGGCGCGACAGGATCGCCGTCGGGACGTACTGCAGGCTCACCTGGCGCATCAGCTCGCCGAAGCCCGGCATCATCTTGTCGCAGACGTTTTCGGTCGCTTCCGGCGTGACGTCACGCGGTGCAGGGCCCGTGCCGCCCGTCGTGACGACGAGGCAGCAGCCCGCTTCGTCGCAGAGCTCTTTCATCGTCGCTTCGATCGTCTCCTGCTCGTCGGGGATACAGCGGTACTCGATCTCGAAACTGCTTGTAAGGTATGCCGTCATCGTCTCCTGGATCGCCATGCCGGAGATATCTTCGTAGATACCCGCGCTGGCGCGGTCGGAGGCGGTGATGACACCGATTTTGATATTGCTCATATTATGCTCCTTGCAAAAAGTGGTTGTACTCTTTAAAATAGTATATAGTGGCATAGGGTTTGAAAAACGCCCGCGCCGCTTCGGCATCGATAACGGCATCTTTGCCGCCGAGGTAGACTTCGATCCTGACGCCCCGTTCGTTCAGCTCCCGCAGCAGCTTTTCGGGCCAGGGGTAACCCAGCAGCTCTTCGAGCGCCTCTTCGCCCTCGTCGTAGACCGTGACGTCCCTGACAGGATACGGTGCGAAACAGCTCTCGATAAAACGCGCGCGGTACGCCGCGCTGTCGCGTTTGTACCCTTTCATCTGCAGCCGCTTGAAGCTGTCGGGCTTGTTGCAGAAGTACGCCGGCGAAAAGAGCTGCAGCGTGTCGATGCGCCGGTCGCTCTGCAGCACATCATAGAGCGCCTTGATGGCCCCGTAGCTGAACCCCGCAACCGTGAAGTCGTTTTGCAGCAGCCACGGCGTGAAGAAGGCCGATTCGTCTTTGAGACAGAAACCGCTATAAAACCGCATCGATCCGGGCTTTGATCTCCTCTTTGGAGATGCTTTCGCGCTCTAACAGCACATCGACGATCCCGTCCACCAGGGCCGTTTTCCCCTCCAGCAGTGCCCGCGTCTCCGTCTCGAGGCGTTCAAGCATCTGCGGCAGCGCCTCCTGCGGCGGCAGGAGCGAATCGCCCATGCCGTACTCGAAGAGCATCGCTTTGGCCAGCGTCAGTGCGGCGTTGATGTCGTCCTTTGCACTGGAGGTGTGTTCGCGGTAGCGGATGTCGCACATGATCTTGCCGGCGAGCAGCATACGGACGTGCGACTCGATCTCGTGGCGCATCAGCGGTTCGGAGAGCGCCGGACGGATGCTCTCGCTCCCCAGCATGACTTTCTCGAAAGGAAGGTCGAACCAGGTGGCGGCGACGGCTTTGGCGGCAAGGTAGGTCGCCCGGCACTCTTTCTGCTCATCGTTGAGAATCGGCAGGCGCTTCTTGCCGTAGGCGACCTTGTCCTTGACGGCCAGGATATCCTCCATGCGGACGTGGATCTGGCGGTGGCGCAGGGAGTGCAATGCCGCTTCGTTCACCAGTGCCGCCAGTGCCGCGCCGTTGAAACCGACGGTGATCTCCGCGATCGCTTTTGCATCGACGCTGTGGGGGATCTTCTCGAGGTATTTGGCGATGATCGCCTCGCGCTCGGCCGGTGTCGGAAGATCGACGAAGATACGGCGGTCGAAGCGGCCCGCGCGCAAGAGTGCCGGGTCGAGCACCTCGATCTTGTTCGTTGCGGCGATAACGATGATGCCGCTGGAATCCGTAAAACCGTCCATCTCGGTGAGCAGCTGGTTCAGGGTCGCTTCGCGCTCCTCGTTGCTGCCGCCGTCGCGCACCTTGCCGACGGCATCGATTTCGTCGATAAAGATGATGGCCGGGGCGTTGGACGCGGCGGCACGGAAGAGCTCACTGACCCGTTTGGCCCCCATCCCGACATAGATGTGTACGAAGGAGGAGGCACTCTGGTAGTAAAAGGGCGCATTCGCCTCGGCGGCAACCGCCTTGGCGATCATCGTCTTACCGACACCCGGAGGGCCGACCAGCAGGACGCCCTTGGGCAGACGCGCCCCGAAACTGCGGTAGCGCTGGGGATTCTTGAGGAAGTCGATGATCTCCTCAAGCTCCTCCTTGACGTCGCTGATGCCGCCGATGTCGCTGAACGTCACGTCGGAGACGACCGGCTGGACGCGGTAAGTCTGTTCCGGCGCCCCCTGTGCCGACTTGACCGGTGCACCCGGCAGTCGGCGGTGCTTCATCCAGTAGCGCAATAGCAGCGACGCCGCCCCCAAAATAATGATGAGGCTCAGAATGGCGATGACAACGGCACCGCCCTCCTCCGTTTTGACGACGTAGGCATCGAAAGTTCCGGCAGGCACCTGGGACTTGATGATGCTGAAGCGCCCCTCGGCGCTGCGCAGCAGGTAGGAACTTTCCCGCTCAACGACCTGCTTCAGATCGCCCGAGGCGATCAGCGTGTTGAGCTGGTCACGGCTGATCGGTTTGGTGGTATCGCGCAAAAACGCAAAAAGGGTCAGCGCGATAAGCAGCACCGCCGAGGCGGCGATGATCCACTTTGCTTTGTCAGACGACTGCATGATTGTACTCCTCTTCGGCCGTGGCGGATTCGATCCGGATCCAGTTACCCACGAGATCGGCCTCACTGTCGATGAGAATCTTGTTGTAATACTGGTCGTATCCCTGGTAGCGCCCCTCTTCCGTCACGGACTCGACGAGCACGTCCAGGTCCGTGCAGTGATTGCGCCGGAACGCAAGGTTGTTGGCGTCCACCAGGGCCGTCAGTTGTGCGAGCCGCTCTTTGGCGACGGCCCCGCTGATCTCGGGTTTCATCGTCGCCGAGGGCGTGCCGTCGCGCTTGGAGTAGGTAAAGGCGTGCACGTGCGTCAGCGGCAGCTGCTGCAGGTGTCTCCACGCCTCGTCCCAACGTTCCTGCGTCTCGCCGGGGTGCCCGACGATAAAGTCCGTGCCCAGCGCGAAGCCCTTCGCGGCCAGCTCGGAAAAGAGCTTCAGGTCCTCGTCGAACTTGTTGCGGCGGTTCATCAGTTTGAGCATCTCTTTCGAAGTGTGCTGCAGGGCGATGTGGAGGTGGCGTTCCAGCCACGGCTCGTCCAGGAGCTCCTTGAACGCGTCGGTGATCTGCACCGGTTCGAGCGACCCCAGGCGGATACGGCGTACGCCGCGGATGAGGCTCATCTTCTGCAGCAGGGTCGCGATGGAGCGGTTCTCACCCTGACCGTAGCTGCCGATGTTCGTCCCCGTCAGGATGAACTCGCCGAAACCGTTCGCGGCCAGCTTGGCAACCTGTTCCAGAATTACCTGCTCGTCGACGCTGCGCGCATCGCCGCGTACAAAGGGGATGATGCAGTAGCTGCAGCGGAAGCTGCACCCCTCCTGGATCTTGATGAAGGCGCGGCTTTTGCCGACGAACTGCTCGACGACGTTGTTGTCGATAAACTCCAGGTCGCCCAGTTCGTAGAAGCGGGTCTTGCGCTGCAGCAGTTCGTTGATCTTCGCCTTCTCGGACTGCCCGAAGACGCCCTGGACCTTCCCTTTTTCGAAGAGGGATTCACCCTTGGTATGCGCCCCGCACCCCGTCAGCATGACGGTCCGCCCCGCACGCTCCTGGGCGTTGATGTAGCCCCGCACGCCCGTATCGGCCCCGTTGGTGACCGTACAGGAGTTGACGACGACGATATCCGCCGCCGATTCATCCTCCGTCACTTCGAAGTCACGCAGCCGTCCCATCATCACCTGCGTATCGAAGACGTTGGTACGGCAGCCGAAGGTTTTGAAGTAGACTTTGGGCTTCATACCGGCTCGCCCTCTTCCGGCAGGGATCTCGGCTGCGGCAGCGGTTCGTTCTGCAGACGCAGACGCTGTGTCGGGTAGGCGATGGTAATGTCCTCTTCTTTGCCGTAGGCATCGAGGATCTCCATGGAGATCGTACTGCGCAGCGTCAGGGTCGCGTAGGCGTTGGTGAGGTACCAGGCGCTGATGCGTATGCCGTTCTCCTCCGCGAAAGCGTAGATACGCGGCTCGACGTTCGTATTTTTCAGGTTGTAGCGGCTGCGCAGCTTGTTGAGCTGGTTGCGGGTGATGTCCGTATACCCTTTGGCGAATTTACGCGTAATCTCTTTGGCGATAAGCTGCGCCTTCTTGTGGTTCGAGTCGAAAGTGACGGTGATGTCGATACCGTCCCAGACCGTCTTGAGCGAGACGTGGGTGTAGTTTGCGATCATCTCCGTGAAGATGTAGTTGTTCGGGATAAAAATGACCCGGCCCGCGCGGCGGTTGTGCATATAGGTTGTGAGCGTAATGTCCTCGAGGATCGTGATCCGCAGGAGCGAAATATCCAGGACGTCTCCGACATACTGCTTGCCGTCTTTGTCGACACGGACCCGGTCACCGACGTGAATGGAGCCGCCGAAGACGATGACGAGCCATCCGAGCATACTCATGAACCAGTCCTTCATCGCAATGGCGATACCGGCGGAAGCAAACCCGAGTACGGTGACGACGTAGCTGACGTTCTCGATATAGTTGAAAAGCAGGACCAGCAGGATCAGCGAGACATTGGCGAAGGTGATGACCTTGTTCGCCATATAGAAACGTTCGTTGTCGCTGATGTACTTCTTCGCGATCTGCTTCATGATGAAGAAGATGATGAGCAGGAAGAGGATGATCCCGCCGATATTGGCCAGCTTGAAGAGCTGCTCCTCGATCGCCTTGTTGATCTTGAGCTCGATCTCCTCGACGCGCTTGGCGTAAACGTCCGCCGTATCCTGCAGCGTCGAGTAGGCGGTCTGGTATTTGTCCGTCATGGAGTCAAGGCTGGCGATCTTCTTGACGTAGTCCTCTTCGCTGTCGACGTCGGCCAGGCTCATCAGAAGCTGGCGTTCGTCCAGCAGAAGCCGCAGGTAGCGCTTGAGCTCGTCGCCGCGCTTGATGTACTCATTGAGCTGTTCGCGCACCTTCTTGTTGTAGGAGACCCCGGCAAAAATATCGATGGGGTTGCTGATCTCAGGTGCGGCCTCGATCTCTTCGGGTTTGAGCAGGTCTGCAAACGGGGAGGCGGAGTGCGACTGCAGCAGGGAGAGCTGGTCGCTCATGATCTTCTGTTTCGCCAGCAGGGCGTCGCGCTGCTCCATCTTGGCATCGGCATCGTCGGAACGGTCGATGGCATCGATCTGCTCCTGCAGCGCCGCCAGATCTTTCTTGACGTCCTGGTAGGTCAGGTAGGCCGTATAGCTTTTCTGCCAGATATTGCTTTTGTCCAGTTCGTCTTTTAACTCGGACTCCTGCTTCCGCAGGTCGTTGACGCGGGTCAGGCGTGCATCGGAAAGGTGGGCAATGCGCTGCTGGATGCGACTGAGCGTCTCCAGGGCGAAGGTGGTCACCTTGAGGGACTGCTGCACCTCGGCGGTGTCCCGTGCCGTACCCAGGAGGGCGTTGAGGCTTTTCTGCTTTATCTGAAGGTCGGATTTGAGCGTTTCCAGTTCGGCAGCTTTCGATTCATACCGTCGGTACATGTCGGTATGGATGGAGAGCTGTTCGCCCGTGGGCTGGACATAGTATTCGACGACAGCCACCGCGGCGGCATTGATACGCCCCAGTTCCGTCTTCAGGCGTTCGCGTTCGCGCTCCAGGCGGCGGAGGGCATCGGCCTTGCCCGCAGCCTCGGGGTTCTGCAGCGCTACATCGATCTGCGCCAGACGCTCCTGCAGGACATGGCGGAGCGCATACGCGTCAACGGCGCTGTTCCAGGATACGGCCGTCTGATGTTTCGAAGCTTTCTGCACCGGTGCATCTGCCGCCGACGCAGCCGGTGCACCGAGCAGCAGTGTTGCCGTAAATAAAAGCGTTCCGGCGATGCGTTTGATCATTGGGCATCCCCCGCAAAGCCGCGCAGGATTTTCAGCACCGTGTCGCGGTCAATATCGTTGGGCATCACGACGCCGCCGAGGTGGTGCGGGAGAATGAAAGTGATACTGTTGTCACCGCTTTTTTTGTCGAGGAAGAACGCTTCGTAGAACGCCTCGACGTCGGCGATGGCATACCGGACCGGCAGATCATAGCGCTGCAGCAGCCGCTCGACCCGTTCCGCTTCAACGGCGTCCATCAGTTCCAGTTCAACCGCCAGACGGTTGGCCATCACCATGCCGATGGCGACCGTCTCGCCGTGCAGGTAGGTCGTATAGTTCGTTTCGTTCTCGATCACGTGGCCGAAGGTGTGCCCGTAGTTCAGCGCCGCGCGCAGCCCACGCTCTTTTTCGTCCTGGGCGACCACGGACGCCTTCGTCTGGACCGAACGTGCCACCGCCTCGGCGAGTTGATCGGGCTGGGAGAGATCTGCACTCTCCAGCCATGCGAAAAACTCCGCATCGAAGGTGACCGCCATCTTGACGATCTCCGCGACGCCCGCGGCGAATTCACGCGGCGGGAGGGTTTTCAGGAAATGCGGGTCCGCGTAGACGGCGATGGGCTGGTGGAAGGCGCCGACGAGGTTCTTGCCATAACGGTTGTTGATCCCGGTCTTGCCGCCGACGCTGGCATCGACCTGTGAGAGCAGCGTCGTCGGGATCTGGATAAAATCGATGCCGCGCTGGAAGATGCTGGCCGCGAACCCGGTCATATCGCCGATGACGCCGCCGCCGAAGGCGATGAGGACGGAACTGCGGTTGAAGCGCGCCTCGAAAAGGGCGCCGAGCACCGTCTCGATGCTCTCCCAGTTCTTGTACTGCTCCCCGTCGGGAAGCGTGATCACTTCCACCGCCGGTGCGACGAGGCGTTCGAGCAGGTACTCCAGGTGCAGCCCGGAGACCGTCGGGTTCGTGACGACGGCGACTTTTTTGTCAAAGGTGAGCGCCGGGAGCGCGTCGATGAAGATCTTGTAGGAGGTGTCAATAGTCTTTTTGAGATCGATATCTACGGTCATTCTCTATCCGAAAAAAAATTAGTGACTTATAATACTTAAATGAGGCTTATACCCATCTTGAAGCGGCGCGCTTCCTAGAGGACCGGGATGAAAAGCTGGTGGAAATGGTCCAGGTGAAACGAGAGTCCTTGCAAATCCGTGGAGAAAAGAGAGAGGACCGGCCGCTGCATGACGGTCTCGGAAAAGGGGATACACTGCACGAAGCGGTCCTCTTTTTTGAGGATGCGCAAGGGGTTGTCCGTGCTTTTTCGGATGGAGACAGACTGCGAGAAGATCGCCGAGAGGTTCTGGTAGTACTGCTCCACCTGCTCCTTGAAGTCATTCTCGTCCTGCTGGTACTCCAGCAGCTCGATCATCCACTCCATTTGCGACGCCATATCGAACATCGTCGTCGTGATCTTCTCGACATCCTCGGATTCGGAGAGGAGCATAACGGCTCGCTTGACGTTGTGCATCTGCCCCGATGCCATCTTCAGCACCGGGACCTTGAGGTCGTAGAGCACTTTGCGCACGGCATCGATGCCGAAGAGCTTGCGCGAAACGACAATGAACCCGGCATGGATATGGCGTTTGTCGTTGCTGAGAAGGTAGGCTTCTCCCCGGCGGTCGTAATCGATCATCACCTCTACCTCGGGCGAGCGCAGCTGCTTGATCTCGCGCAGCACATCCAGGTCGCCGGGGTTGGTGACACGGATGTAGAGCTTGCGGCGGAGACGCTCCTGGACATAGATCGTTTTGCGCAGCATCGGGATAATATCCTCGGCCCGGTCGACATCCATGTCAATATAGAGGTAGATGGTGCTGCCGTAGGGTGCCGGGAAGTGTCCGAGTTCCCGTTTGAACGACCGGTAGATGGAGATGAGGACGTCCGGTTCGCCGACAAGCAGCAGCAGGTCGTTAGGGTGGATCAGCGTCCGTTCCGTGGGCAGGATGAGACGCTGGTCACGGTAGATGCCGGCGATGCGCCATTGCGACTGCTCGATCGCCCCGACATGGCGGTAGACGTAGGCGCTGCCGAAGGGGACCAGCACTTCCATCACCTCGCCCTCCCCCATGCCGACATTCTGCGCGATCACGGGGACGTTGGGGAGGTAGTCGATGAGGCGGGCGGAGAGCTGGTCGTTGACGTCGATGGTCAGGGTATTCGGGTCGTCGATCTTGAGGTCCCACTGGTCCAGCATAATGACGCGCACCGACGGTTTCTCCGACCGGATGTTCTCCAGGGTGTTGACGGCGTCCAGGCGGCTGCTCATCACCAGCATGATCTGCACGAAGTCCATCTTCAGCACGTTGCTGAGCTTGTAGCGGCTTGTCGGGTCGAAGGTGAAGAACTTGAAGCGGTCCGGACCGGCCTTCTCGTACTTGCGATCCTTCATCTGGATGACGTAGTAGAGGTTGTCTTTGGAGTACGCTTCGATGGCCCGCTCGACGAGATGCTCGCCGATCGTGCAATCCGTGATGATGAGAATTTTTTTCATGGTCCTGTGTCACGGCGCGGGGCGGATGCCCGGGCCGTGCGAATACCTTCTTTCTTCAGCGGTGGAAGGGCGTCGCCCGGATGGAGCGCGGCGTGCCCTTTAAATTATCGGCAGACATTGTAGCATAACTGCGTGTTTAGGGGCGTTGCGTTACAATTCCGCACCTAATTTCCACAGAGAAGCCCATGACATTTACCCTCGAAGCGACCAGCGGCAACGCGCGCGCCGCCACCATTGAAACGGCCCACTCCACCATCCAGACCCCGGTCTTCATGCCCGTAGGGACGGTCGGCAGCGTCAAAGCGCTCGACATGCAGGATATGGCCGAACTATTAGGCGCCAAGATCATCCTCGCCAACACCTACCACATGTACCTGCGCCCGGGAGACGAAAGCGTCGCCAAACTCGGCGGGCTGCACAAGTTCACGACCTACCCGAACAGCTTTCTGACCGACAGCGGCGGTTTCCAGGCCTTCAGTCTCAGTGACATCTCCAAGGCCGATGAAAACGGCATCGAGTTCCGCAGCCACATCGACGGCTCCAAGCACTACTTCACCCCCGAAAAGGTGCTGGACATCCAGTACAACCTCGGCAGCGACATCATGATGATCCTCGATGACCTCGTCGCCCTGCCCGCCACGCGCGAACGCATCGCCCTCTCCATCGACCGTACGACCCAGTGGGCGCAGCAGTCCATCGACTACCACCGCCGAAAACAGAAAGAAGGCATCGGCGTCGATCAGAACATCTTCGCCATCATCCAGGGCGGGATCGACAAGGAGTTCCGCGCCAAATCCGCGACCGAACTCTGCGCCCTCGACTACGACGGCTTCGCCATCGGCGGACTCTCCGTCGGGGAAGCGAACGAGGATATGTACGACACCGTCGCCCATACCGTCCAGTATATGCCGACAGACAAGCCCCGCTACCTCATGGGCGTCGGCACCCCCGAGGACCTGATCGAAAACATCGACCGCGGCGTCGACATGTTCGACTGCGTCATGCCGACGCGCAATGCCCGCAACGCGACGCTCTTCACCAGCTTCGGGAAGATCAACATCAAGGCGGCACGCTACAAGCTTGACGAGGCACCTGTGGATCCCGAATGCGACTGCTACACCTGCCGCCGCTACAGCCGCGCCTACCTGAACCACCTCTACCGTGCGAAGGAACTCACCTACTTCCGGCTCGCCTCCATCCACAATCTCCACTACTACCTCAACCTGATGCGCGAGGCGCGCGAAGCGATTCTGGAAGAGCGCTGGAGCGACTTCAAAGCCAAGTTCTACCGCAAACGCGAGGGCTGAACTCACTCCTCCCCGCCTGACGGTTTATGATGCGTCAGGTAATCGAACCACCCCAACCCCACGATCATCAGCGTGACGCCGAGCAGGAGCATGAAGCCGTACCCCATCCCCGTATAATCCCCCAGCGTGATCTTGAATACGACCATCAGCGACTCGATCGAAAGCGCGATAATAATGGAGACGAGGAACTTCCCCAGCAGCGTATACTGCCCCTCGCGCTGCCGCCCGGCATTCTTGTACATCACTTCGTTCTCCAGGATCGTTTTGGCCAGGTCGAAGATGGCCATCCCCAGTGTAATGGCGATAATGGCCTTGAAGACTTCGTGCAGCATGGCGTCGGCGGTGTGGAAGAAGACATACGCGAACGTATACGCACCATAGAGAATCAGGAAAAGCGAGACGGCAACCAGGGTGGTGCCCCCCAAGGCATACACGATCAGTTTGAAACGTTCGAACCGGGAGTTGTGCTCGATCAGACGCAGCGCTTCGAGCAGCTTGAGCAGGTTGAAGTCGAAGACGACGAATCCGCCCTCCCCGTCGGAGGTCACGAGCGTCACGCTGGAATCGCCCGTGAGATGGTGAATATAGGGGTTGGTCATATAGCAGCTGAAGTTCTCCAGGCTGAAATTGGTGAAATAGTGGCTCTTGTCCGTCCCGACCCGCGATGTGTCCATCCCCCTTCTGTAGTAGTTCGGGCTTGTCTGCTTCAGATCGGGCCCGATGAGGTAGATCATCTGCAGGAAAGGAAGGTGGCTGAAGACCTGGTGTATCCCCGCTTCGTCTTCAAAATTGAAACGGTCATCCTCAACCCTGTTGCGCAAAAACATCTCGATCGCATGGCGATTCTGACGGAACTGGTTCACAATGCGTTTCATGCGACCTCCTTGCGGCTGCCTGTCTCTGCTGCGTCTTCCGGCACGCGGCCGGGCGGCGTTGTTCCCCTTTTCACACGATAATGTTTCATTATGCATCTTCGCGGTTAAACAGCGACTGAACAGCCGATGCTAGTCTCTGCAGTTAAACAACGGCAGTTACAGCCGCGCTATAATGAAATCACACAGTTCCAAGGCAAGGAGCGTCCTATGGCACCGAAAGACCCAGGCAAATTGCGTGTCCTTTACCTCTCGCACGGCGGCGGTCCGCTGCCGCTGCTGGGAGACAAAAGTCATGATGAAATGGTCGTTGCCCTGAAACGGGTCGCGGCATCGATCCCGAAGCCCTCGGCCATCATCGTCGTCAGTGCCCACTGGGAGACGGTAACGCCGACAATCACGCACGGAAGCACCCCCGACCTCATCTATGACTATTACGGCTTCCCCGACGAATCCTACGAGATCACCTACCCCGCCCCCGGGATGCCGGCCCTGGCGGATGAGGTGCACTGGTGCCTCCAGCAGCAGGGGATCGCGTCGATACTGGATGACGACCGCGGTTTCGACCACGGTCTCTTTGTGCCCCTAAAGATCATGTACCCCGATGCGGATATCCCCTGCATACAGATCTCGCTCGTCAAAGGGCTGGACCCGGCCGCGCATCTGCACATGGGCAAGGCGCTGGCATCGCTGTCACGGGACAATATCCTGGTAGTCGGCTCCGGCTTCTCGTTCCACAACATGAAGGCGTTCTTTACGCCGTCGCAGGAGCGTACCGAAAAGAACGACGCCTTCAAGCACTGGCTCATCAAAACCTGTTCGGACCCTGAACTCATTGAGAGCGAACGCACAGAACGTCTCATCAACTGGGAGCATGCCCCCTACGCCCGCTATTGCCACCCGCGTGCAGAGCACCTGCTGCCGCTGCATGTCTGTTACGGGGCGACTGGGCGTGCCTGCGATACCGTTTACGAAGCGGAAATCCTCGGGGTCGATTCGGCGATGTTTCTATGGTCTTGAAAAAAAGTGTGCGAGGACGCCCGGAGGAGGAGAATGAAGGCCCCCGGGCGTAAAGGAGATGTGCCGCGCGCTGCGCGCGTCTGTCACTTCAATTAGAAGTTGTAGACGAGGTAGAGCTGCAGCGTGTTGTAGGCGTCGCCGTCGTTGATAGCATCATCGTCCGCATAGATATAGGCGAAGAGTGCATCAAGCTTGCCGAACGATTTGGCAGCAGTGAAAGTCACTTCGCTTACCGTGTTTTTGAAATAGGTCAGACCCGCACCGCCATCAGTGTCGATGTTCGTGTAGAAGAGTCCGAGATCAGCCATTTCAGGAATGCTGTAAGTCGCCGTCACGTTGTAGGCGTCCGTACCCGGCAGACCGACGTAACCGAAGTTCCACCATGCTTCCGTGTAGAGCTTGGACTGCATACCCCAGCCTTCGCCAGGCATGGTTGCGATGTTGCCGATATACATATCGCCGTCTTTATCCGTTGTGGAGTAAGAAGCATAAAGACCGAGGTTCTCGACACCTTCGTAACCCAGTTTCGCAGCAAACGCCGTAGAGTCATCAGCCGTAGAGATCAGTTCGTTCGGATTGATCGCCGTATACTGCAGACCTGCAACGACACCGGCCATGGAGAGGTCAGCTTCGAGCCAGTATGCTGTTGCCGTATCAGGCAGTTCGTAGTACCACGCCTGTGCCGTCAGCGGCTCGAAGGAGTTGTTGATCGCACCGACTGCGATTGCACCCTGGTCGCCGATGGTTGAGAATTTACCTTTTGTATCCGTCAGCAGGAACTGGGAGTAGCCGTTTCCGGTTGCAACCCATGCACCGACAAGTGTCGTACCCGGGATATCCGTATTGGTGATCGTTGCCGCTTCAAAGTTGTTCGCTGTAATGCCCCACGTTTCGGTAAAGAGCAGCGGCGTATCGAGTTCCATGCGTCCCGCTTTCGCAACGGTGTTACCCAGTTTGGCGGAGAGCCACGCCTCGCCGATCCAGCCGGTCGTCGTGTAGAAATCACCCGTCGCATTATCAACATGTGCACCGGACCATACGTTGTTGGCGATCTCTTTATCAAGGCCAAGCGTACTGACGGCATAACCTGTGACGCCTGCGGAGAGGATCTCATCGATATCTGTTGTAATGCTCAGGCGTGCACCGAAATCGGCTGTGCTGGTTTCTTTGCCGAAAAGGTCGGCACCGTGACCGTCAAATGTAGAGTAGAAGAAACGGGCATCACCGCCGACTTCCGTGTTGTCAAATGCGAAAGCGCTGCTTCCCAGGAGCAGTGCTGCCATCAAACTCATTTTTGTCATTTTCATTATGTTTCCTTATCGATAGATAGACTTGCTTTATGTCTTTAGTACTTTACCAACGGTTTAACATTTTTAAACCGACTAATTGTTTATTTTTTAATCATATATAGGATAAATTCTGTTCATCTCATTTTTTCCACCTCCAAAAAGTTGGTTTTCTTTTCTGCCGGGAAGGTGCTTCAGCCCTGCTTCGAAGCGAGGTACTCCCGCCAGCCGCCGAAAGAGGTGATCTCCTCGGCTCCCTTGAGCGCATCGGCCTCGCACAGAAACCCGTACACGGTGCTGCCGTCTTCGAGCTGTACGGTGCCGATACAGAGCGGCGAAGCGATCTGGATCATAAAAGCGCCGAAGTGTTCCAGCGGCATCGACCAGACTTCCAGTGTCACGGCACTCTGCACAGTGCTGTCGCGCACCATTCCCGGACGCGGCGGCACCTTTTCGGGCACGTCGTAGAGGCGGTACCCCGGAGCCGTTTTCGTTGCACTTACAAAGGTCGCGTCCAGCTCCGTCAGCTGGTGGTTGAGCGGCAGCCCGCGCATGTGCGCACCGCAGACGGCGATCTTGATCGTCTCAGCCACGGGACACCTCCACGTACGCTTTACCGATCTCCATCAGACGGCGGTCTTCAAAGGCATCGCCGAAGAGCGTCACGCCGAAGGGGAGCCCGTTGGGGCGGAACCCGGCCGGTACCGCGTAGGCGGCAAAATCGAGCAGGTTCATGAAGTTGGTGTAGTAGCCGAGGTTCGTGTTCAGCTGTACCGGGTCGGCATTGAGCGCTTCAACGGTGTAGATGGTTCCCGTGGTCGGTGTCAGCGCAAAATCTGCCCCCTCGAGTGCCAGTTCGGACTGCCGTTTATACTCTTTGAGACGGTACTCCGCGGCAAAGTACTCCACCGCGCTCTTGTCCCTGCCCTGCTCGATGATCGAACGGGTCACATCGAGCACCTCTTCGGGCTGCTCGTCCATGATCTGCTTTGCCGCGATATAGCGTTCGGCGACCCAGGGGCCCGAATAGAGCAGGTTCGCCGCATCGAGCATCGGCGAGAAATCGGTTTCTATCGCCGTATACCCCATCGATTCAAAACGTGTCACCGCGGCGTTGAAGAGTGCTTCGGCCTCGGTGTCCCCGAAGAATTTCAGCTGGGACGGCAGCGGCACGGCAAAACGCATCGTTTTTTCCGCTGCATCCGCTGTCGCCGGCATCTTGCGGCTGTAGGGGTCTTCGGCGTCAAAGGCACATGCGATGTCAAAAACAACTTTGGCGTCATCGGTGTTGAGGGCGAAGATGGAGACGCAGTCGAGGCTGCGGCACGCCGGCACGACACCGGAGGTGCTCAGAACCCCCTTGGAAGGCTTGACCCCCACGAGGTTGTTAAAGGCTGCCGGCACGCGTCCCGATCCCGCCGTATCCGTTCCCAGTGAGAAGGCCGCCATCTCCAGGGCGACGCTGATCGCGCTCCCCGAACTGGAGCCGCCGGAGATGTAGGCGGGATCTATGCTGTTGCGGCAGGCTCCGTAGGGTGAACGGGTCCCGACCAGCCCCGTCGCGAACTGGTCAAGGTTCGTCTTTCCGACGGGGATCGCCCCTGCTTCGATCAGCCGTTCGACAACGAAAGCCGATGCTTCCGGAACGTAGCTGTAGGCCGGACAGGCGGCCGTCGTCGGGATACCGGCGAGGTCGATATTGTCCTTGATCGCGAAAGGGATGCCGTAGAGCGGCAGTGATGCCGGGCTGACCCCTTCAAGCCGTTCGAGGTAGGGTTCGGTCTCCGCCTCGCTCAGCGCATGGATAAAAATAGGGTTTTCCGCGTGCGCCTCGATCCGCGCACGGATCTGCGCCATCACGTCGCGCGGGGTCGTTATACCGTTTTTATAGTCGTTGAAAAGTTGTGAGATCGTCATAATGTATTCCTTTTTATATCGTCGTCTCGGGGAGATCGTCCTCTTTCGTACGCAGCGCCTCGATCAGCGCCGCCGTAAGGATCAGCACGCCGCCGATCATCTCCATGGCATCCATCCGTTCGCCCGCAATGAGCGTCGCGGAGATAACGGCGGTAATCAGCTCCATGATAATGATGATGGAGGAGCGTCCCGCTTCCATATGCGAAACGCCCCACTGCGACCCGATATTGGCCAGCAGCAGCCACAGGACGGCGTAGGCCGCGAGGGCAAGCCATGCGTCGGAGTCCGCGTCGTAGGGAAGCTCTTCAACGCCCAGGGCGAGCAGTGCACCGGCCAGGATCAGGCAGCCGTAGAACATCACCGTAATCTTCGATGCGACCGGGACTTCTGCCGCGGCACGGAAGACGAGGTTGTTCATCGCGAAGAGCAGGCCCGAGAGCAGTGCGATCAGGTCGATCCATGACGGGGCACCGCCGAGGGCATCAAACCCGCCGAGAATGACGAAGGCACCCGTCACCGCCAGCGCGGCACCGAGCCAGCGCCAGAGGTCGACGCCTTCGCGCAGGAAGAACTTCCCGCCGAGCACGCCCCAGACGGGGAGCAGGTAGAAAAGCACCATCACGCGGATCACCTCGCCGTTGATCAGGGCATAAGTAAACGCGAGGTTCGCACCCCCGCCGAAAAGCAGGATCATTCCCATGGCCCGCTTGTGTTCGCGCCACTGCGCAAACTGCGCCATGAGCACCGGGGTCAGCAGGAGCGCCAGGATGCCGTAGGCACCCATCGTCAGGGCGATTCCGTCGATGCCCATGCCGTTGATCTGTTTGAGCGGAAGCCAGGTAAGCCCCCAAAGGACCGACGCGCCGAGCAGTACGACGACGGGAAGATGTGAACTCATGCCACGGCCTTTATTTTATGACGCTGAAAGTAGAAGCGTTCCGTTTCGCCCATCCACTGGTTGATCTCCCAGAGGTCGGCAACCGGTGCCTTGGTAAAGGGGAGCATATGGAGGTAACCGTCGGGGCCGAACTCCGGCGTCATCGTTGTGAATCCGAAACCGCGGCGGCGCTGGCTCTCCCAGGCCTGTTCCCAGACCCCCTGGTGCGCTTTGAGCGCATAGGCGTACTCGGGCGCCGCAGGATGCGGTACCTGCGGCCCCTGGTCGTAGCCGACACGGGCATGGATATGCATCACGTTCGGCACGATCGCGTTGATCACTTCGGGTTCGCTGTCCATCTGCCGTTCGCAGACGACGCACCAGTGGCTGATATCGAGCGTGAGTGCGATCTCCGGGAGCGCTTCGACGATACGCCGCGTTACCCAGGGGTTGAAAAGACTCCGGCTGCGGTGGGTCTCGAAACTGATCTGCACTCCGTACCGCTCCGCCAGTTTCATCCCCTCGCTGAAAAAGCGCAGGCTTTCCGCTTCGCTCCAGGCGTCCAGCCCGCCGATGCAGGTGACGAAACGCGGGGAGAGTTCTGCACTGCGGGAGAGGATCGCGTTCAGGTCGTCCAGGTGCCCTTCGACACCGAGATCGCGCTGCGGTACATAACCGCCGCCGGTCACCGCCTCGGCGATATAGTGCAGGTTATACTGCTCCAGGCACGTCTTCCAGTAGGCACGCTGCTCCGCCGATTCGGGGGCGGGACCTTCGATCCCGGCAAAGCCGGCCGCGGAGGCCTCGGCGCAGGCGGTCTCGAAGTCCCCTTCGAACCCCCACATGGTTTTATAAAGCTGTAGTTTCATAGCCCTTCCTACGCCTGCGGTTCGATGACGAAGAGCATCTTGCCCGCGTGGACGCTCTCGCCCTCATGGCAGAGCACCTTGACGATCTTGCCCGCTTCGGGGGCCTCGATGTCGACTTCCATCTTCATCGATTCGGCGATGGCGAGCACTTCGCCCTCCTCGACCGTGTCGCCGAGCTTCGCCATCACCTTCCAGAGGCTACCCTGTACCGGGGACTCGACCGCTTCGTCGTGTTCGCCCAGCTCGATGACTTCCATCGTCTCCGCTTTCACTTCGCCGCTCTCAGAGGTGAAGTTTGCCAGACCCGTGCGTTCCCACATGGCGCGCTCTTCGTCGAAGGCGGCCTGCTGCGTCGTTTTAAAGGCTTTGATGCTCGCCTCGTTCTCGCTCAGGAATGTTTTGTATGCCTTGAGGCTGAAGGTCGTCTCTTCGACTTCGAGCTTCATGCGGCCGCGGGGGAAATCCTCGCGCATCTTGTGCAGCGCTTCGGCGCTCACTTCGTAGAACTTGATCTGGTCAAAGAAGCGCAGCAACCACGGTTTGCCCTCTTTGAAATCTGCCGTCTGGCGGTGGCGGTTCCACATCTGTACCGTACGGCCGACGAACTGGTAGCCGCCTGGGCCTTCCATCCCGTAGACACACATGTACGCACCGCCGATGCCGACGGCGTTCTCCGGGGTCCAGGTACGCGCCGGGTTGTACTTGGTCGTGACCAGGCGGTGACGCGGGTCGAGCGGTGTGGCGACGGGGGCACCGAGGTAGACGTCGCCAAGCCCCATGACGAGGTAGTTGGCGCCGAAGACGATCTTCTTGACCTCGTCGATGGAGTCCAGGCCATTGATACGGCGGATGAACTCGATGTTCGAAGGACACCACGGCGCGTCGGGACGGACCGTCTTCATGTACTTGTCGATGGCGACGCGGGTCGACTCGTCGTCCCAGGAGAGCGGCAGGTGTACGACACGCGCCGGCACCTCGATGTCGTCGATGGACGGCAGGGTCAGCTCGATCTCCTTGAGGCGTTCAATGAGCGCCGCGCGGTCGCAGACCTTCGGGTCAAAATGCACCTGCAGCGAGCGGATACCCGGGGTGATATCGGTGACCCCCTCGAAGGCCTCCTCTTTCATCGCCTCCATCAGCACGTGGGCGCGGAAACGCAGCTCGATGTCCAGCTGCATCTCGCCGTACTCGACGAGGAGGTTCGCGTCGCCGGACTGGCGGATAACCATCGCCGGCAGGTCGCCCTTCGCTTCGTCGGCGAAGAGGATCGGCGAACCGATCGGTTTCGGTGCAAGGAAAGCGCGCTCGTCGTAGGTGGAGAGCGTTGCAATCGCTTCCTCCTGCGCTTTGAGCATCGCCATCGCCGTGTCGTGTTCGACCGGAACGAACTTCACCTTGTCGCCCGCACGCAGCTGCCCCATCTTCCAGAGTTCGGCGCTGACGATCGTCACCGGGCAGACGAAACCGCCGAGGCTCGGACCGTCGGGGCCGAGGATGACCGGCATGTCACCGGTAAAGTCGACGGCGCCGATGGCGTAGGCGTTGTCATGGATGTTGGAGGGGTGCAGTCCCGCTTCGCCGCCGTCCGTACGCGCCCACTGCGGTTTGGGACCGATCAGGCGCACGCCGGTGCGGTTGGAGTTGTAGTGGATCTCCCACTCCGTTGCAAAGAAGGTCTCGATATCGTCGTCGGTGAAGAAATCCGGGGCACCGTGCGGCCCGTAGAGGACGCCGATCTCCCAGCGGTTCTCATAACCGTGGCGCGGCTCGGCCGGGACTACGGCCGCGTCGCCTTCGGTCATCGTGTCGATGTGCAGGACGTCACCGGGCACGAGGGTACGTCCGGCATGACCGCCGAACTGCCCGAGGGTAAAGGTCGAGCGGCTGCCGAGGTACTCGGGCACGTCGAATCCGCCGCGCACGGCCAGGTAGGTTCTGAAGCCCTCGTTCTGGACTTTTTTCAGTTTGAGGACGCTGCCGGCCTTGACCGTCAGCGCTTCGTTCATGCCTACCGGTTCGTTGTCCAGGTAGGCGTCGATCTGCGCACCGCAGAGCGCGACGACGCTGTCGGTGTTGAAACGCAGGGTCGGCCCGGCAATGGCGATCTCCAGGCCCGCCGCCGCTTCGCTGTTGCCGACCAGGCGGTTGGCGTAGCGGAAACTGAATCCGTCAAAGGGGCCGGAAGGCGGAACGCCGATATCCCAGTAACCGCTGCGGCCCGGATAGTCCTGGATCGCCGTCTGGGTTCCCGGGCGCAAAACGTCGATACTTTTCGGTGTGAAAGTGAAGCCGTCAAGGTACTTCGTCGTCTGTTTGCCCTGTTCAAAGACCTCGGAGGCGACGATGGCCCCGAGGTAGCGCAGGTTCGTCTCAATCCCGTCGATGCGGGTCTGCGCGATGGCGCTGGCGATCTTGGCAAGCGCATCGCTGCGGTCGTTGCCCTTGACGATGAGCTTGGCGATCATCGGGTCGTAGAAGGAGGAGACTTCGAGCCCTGTTTCAATGAAGGTGTCGCAGCGGATCCCTTCGGCGAAGGCGACGTTCGTCAGCACGCCGGAGCTGGGCTGGAAGTTCTTCATCGGGTCTTCGGCGTAGACGCGAACCTGGATGGAGTGGCCCTGCGGGTTATGGGCGTAGTCGTAGAGCGCCGGGTTCTCGCCTGCAGCCGTGCGGATCATCCACTCGACGAGGTCGACGCCGGTCACCTCTTCGGTAATACCGTGCTCGACCTGCAGGCGGGTGTTGACCTCGAGGAAGTAGAACTCGCCGCTGTCGGTGTCGTAGACGAACTCGACCGTCCCGGCGGAACGGTAGGATACGGAGGCCGTCAGCTCTTGCGCTGCCTTGTAGAGGGCCTGGCGCGTTTCGTCGGAAATCCCGGGGGCCGGGGTCTCCTCGATCACCTTCTGGTTGCGGCGCTGGACGGAACAGTCACGGTCGCCCAGCGTCGCGACGAAGCCCTCGCCGTCCCCGAAGACCTGTACTTCGATGTGGCGCGCATGTGCGACGTATTTTTCCAGGAACATCCCGCCGTCGGAGAAGTTGTTTTCGCTGAGGCGCTTGACGGAGTCGTAAGCACTCAGCAGCTGCGCTTCGTCAAAACAGAGCTGCATCCCGATCCCGCCGCCGCCGGCGGTACTTTTAAGCATGACCGGGTAACCGATGCGCACTGCTTCGCTTTTCGCTTCGTCCAGGTCGGCCAGCAGCGAGGAGCCCGGCAGGAGGGGGACGTTGTTCGCCTCGGCCAGGGCACGGGCCGTATGCTTGAGACCGAACTTCTCCATATGCTCCGTGCGCGGACCGATGAAGGCGATCCCTGCCGCCTCGCAGGCGCTGGCAAACGCCGCGTTTTCGCTCAGGAAGCCGTAACCGGGGTGGACCGCTTCGGCGCCGCTCTGCTTCGCAATGTCAAGGATCTTGGCAGCGTCGAGGTAGCTCTCGCTGGCAACGCCGTGACCGATGTAGTAGGCTTCGTCGGCAAGGCTGACGTGGAGGGAGTCGGTATCGGCACCGGTATAGACGGCGACGGAGCCGATTCCCATCTGTTTGAGAGTACGGATAACGCGGCAGGCGATCTCACCACGATTGGCAATCAAAACTTTTTTAAACATAGCTCTTCCTCAGGTTCAGGTTTCGGGCCGTCCCGTTCGGATACCTGTGCAGGTCGTCCAGCACAGATGAGGTTGCGCACCCCAGGGCGTCAGTTAAAAAAGTTCGGAAAGCGGTTCTTGCTTTCGAAGAACTTGATATCGTGGTTGGGCCACAGTTCGGCCCCCGTCTCCTTTGCGAGGTGTTTGAGTTTCTTGATACTGTCAAGCGCCATGTCTTCACGATCCTGCCAACAAAGCCCCGGGACGATCTCCTGTTCGAGATTCTCCTGCAGGTCGGCTGCATCGCCGCAAAGCAGGATCGGGGGCCCTTTGGGCAGTTCGATCATCATCGACATGTGCCCAGCCGTATGGCCGGGGGTCTCGATGGCGCGCACACCGGGGACGAGATCATACTCTCCCTTGTAGACGCGCCAGTTGACCGGGCAGTCGAAATCCTCTTTGAAGTAGGCTTCGTCCGCCAGCGCGTTAGCCGCTTCGAGCTCTTTCTCGTGTACGTGCACCTCGGCACCACAGAACTCACACACCCCGCCCGCATGGTCAAAGTGAAGGTGGCCGCAGAAGACGACGTCGATATCCTCCGCTTGCAATCCCAGTTCGGCCAGGCGGTTGGGAAGACGCTGCTCCTCCTCCATCGTCGGCGGCCCGAAAGGGAAGCCTTCGTGCTCGTAAAACTTTTTGCGTTTTACGTCGTCAACGATCTTGGAGTAGTCACAGCCGACATCATACAGTATCCGACCGTGGGCTGTTTCGATCAAATAGCTTAAAATTGGAGCAGTGATGATGATTCCCTGCCCATGTCCCCGTGTCGAAAGGGTTTTTTCGTAGCGGTGGGTGCCGGTGAGAATGGGCCAGAACTTCTTTACCTGGGTCATGTTGACTCCTTCAGTGTGCCGTCAGGAACGAGACGCCGTCCACCCCGATAAAGGAGCGCCCCCCGTCATGCTTGACATCAAGGTCGGCCGGGTCCCCGTTGAGGACCCGCGCGACACGGTAGCGGTGGTAGCTGCGCGCCAGGTCGGAGAACATCAGGACCTGCGTCCTGTCGTCGCCGTAGAGCTTCGCATGCAGTTTCGGCAGCCGGTACCACGGCTGGATCTGCTGATCGTGGTGGACGTTGTGGTACGCGAAATTGAGGACCAGCAGGTTCAGCCACGGGTACTTCTCTGAAAACAGGTTCGAATAGGTGTTGCGCGATTCGAAGGCGCGGTCATACTGTTTCACTTGCGCTTCGCGCGAAAAGTCCAGTGTTTCATGCACATCGTAGGTATGCTGGTGCACGTCCATGAAACGCATGACCGTCAGGAAGATCATGTACGCCAGCGGGTAGAGCAGCAGCACTTTCGGCGAAATCGACGCCAGTGCGGCAAAGAAAGCGATGCGCAGCACGAGTACCGTGACGACGCGGCGGCGCAGGTGGCGGCGGCTCTCCTTGACAAACGGCAGAATGATAACCAGGGCGTGCATCATGATCTCGAGGGCGGGAATGTAGAACCACTCCAGCACCTGGATCGTCTTGAGCAGTTTCGGGTAGTGCGGCAGGCGGGTGCGGAAATCGAACGAGACGACATCGGCACGGTCCAGGTGATGGCGGACATGCTTCATCCGTATCGCCTCGTAATCACTGTACGACGCGCCGCAGATCCAGAGCAATACCTCTCCGAAACGGTGGTTGTTGATCGGCAGCCTGAAGAGCGAATCGTGGGCGCATTCGTGGATGAAATAGGCAGCGATGACCATACCGTGTGCCAGCAGGAGCACCCCGGCGGCGTTGAGCCACAGCGCGTCGGCCATGATGGCGGCGAAACCGCCCACGTAGGCGCCGAGCATATAGGCCCATGCCGCCAGGTTCGGCAGCCATGCATCTTCGAAGCGCAGAAGCCGTGTCGTCTTTTTCATCGTCTTAGTCGTCCCAGACGATCAGCTGAATCGGCGTCGGGTTGAAGGCGTTGCACGGGTTGTTGAGCTGCGGGCAGTTGGAGATCAGCACCAGCGTGTCCATCTCCGCTTTCATATCGACATAGTCACCGGGCTTGGAGATCCCGTCGACGATGATCAGGAACCCGTTCTCCTCGATCGGCACGTTCATGAAGAAGTTGATGTTGTTCGTGAGGTCGCGCGGGTCCATCTCGCGCTCGCCGATCTCGAACAGGTAGTTGTCGCGGCAGCTGTGCATGTACTTCGTATTGTGGCCGTAGCGCACGGTATTGCTCTCCGCGCTGCAGTGGCCGCCCAGGGTGTCGTGGTTGCCGCAGGTGTCGTCGGTGATCGTCATCATGACGTTGTCGTCGGTGGAGATCAACTGGGTACCCGTCGTGACGAAGATGCTCCCCTGCTCGCGGATCGTATCGTTGGCCGAGTAGCGCTCTTCATGGTCATTGGCATTGTAGAAAAGCGTGTCGACGGCCTGGCACCCCTCGAGGTCGACGATACGCAGCGTCTGGCCTTTTTTCACGACGTAGCTCCACGGCACGCCCGCCGGCAGTTTATGGTTGTAAACGGCAGTTTCGATATCTCTTTTCATCACGCGCTCCTCAGGCAAAATAGCGTGCGTTGTTCTGGAACGCACGTTTGGACTGGATACTGAAATTCATGCAGTAATCATCTTCGGTGACCGGGGCCGCTTTGAACAGCGTCAGCTGGACGTCGCTGGGGTTGTATGTTCCTGTTTCCATAACATGCGGCGTGTTGGAGAGCACAAGCAGGACGTTCATCTCCGCACGCAGCTCGATGTAACTCAAAGGCTGCGGCCGTTTTTCGGAAAGTGCCAGCTTGTTGCCCTCTTTGACGTCGACCCTTCTGAAGAAGTTGATCGCCTGGATCATGTCGCGTTTGCCCATGCCGTATTTGCCCAGTTCGACCAGGAAATTTTCACGGTCGCTTTTGTAGTAGCGGTTGCGGATATGTTCGAAGTCACCCTCACCGAAGTTTTTCGCGACGATACGCGGGTTGCTGATGCCGCCGATAGCATCGAAGAGACCGTCAGTCGTATCTTCCGTAATGGAGAGCAGTACACGCCCCTGCTCGGAATAGAAGACCCGCCCTTTGCAGAAGTAGGCATTGTGCTGAAGTTTGACCGTGTCGGCGGAGTTGAAACGCTCCGCGGTGTTGTCGGCATTGTAGAACATCGCGCTGAGCGTGCCCAGCCCGTCCTTGGTCGTGATACGCAGCTTGTCACCGTGTTTGATGATTTTCGACCAGCGCGCACCGCCCGGGAGCACCTCGTCGAGGATGATGGATTCTGGTTTCAGGTTTTCGTGTTCAGTTATCACTGTATCTCCTTCAGAGTTTTTCGGGCCGTCCCGGACGTCGCGATGCCGCAGGTCGTCCTGCGGCACGGGAAGAGATGCTCTTCCGAAAGTGGTTCAGACCTTGAAGGTCTGGTCGATCTCTTTGAGCACGGAGTCGCGCGTATCCCCGACAGGGATGTCGTAGGTGATTCGCGCGCCGTAGGCGTTGGGGGCCTGCGGGTCGTGGCGGACTTTGTCGAAGACCAGCAGCCGCGTGCCGAGGTAGAACCCCTCGTGCAGGTCATGGGTGACCATGACGACGGTGAGGTTGTTCTTCTTCCACAGGTCGAGGATCAGCGCGTGCATATCAGCACGGATCCCCGGGTCGAGGGCGCCGAACGGTTCGTCCAGCAGCAGGATCTTCGGTTTTTTGACCAAAGACTGCGCGATGGAGAGGCGCTGCTGCATCCCTCCGGAGAGTTCGCTGGGGTACTTGTGCGCCGCGTCGCCGAGGCCGACGGCTTCGAGCATCGCCATCGCTTCGGCTTCCGCCTCCTTGCGTGCCTGACCGAAAAGGCGGCCCATCAGCGGGGCTTTTTCAAACTCGATCCCCAGCATGACGTTTTTGAGCACGCTCAGGTGCGAAAACACGGAGTAGCGCTGGAAGACGATCCCGCGGTCGACACCCGGCTCTTCCGGGAAGGGTTTCCCTTCGAGCAAGAAGGTGCCGCGCGTCGGGTTTTCCTGCCCCAGCAGCATCTTCAGAAAAGTTGTTTTCCC
This sequence comes from Sulfurimonas sp. HSL-1656, assembly GCF_039645585.1. Classification (NCBI taxonomy): domain Bacteria; kingdom Pseudomonadati; phylum Campylobacterota; class Epsilonproteobacteria; order Campylobacterales; family Sulfurimonadaceae; genus Thiomicrolovo; species Thiomicrolovo subterrani. Next base: position 1,184,576 of record NZ_CP147915.1, on the reverse strand, counting down.
GCAGCCCGACGGTCCGACGAGCGTACAGAATTCGCCCGCTTCGATGTTCAGGCTCATGTTCTCCAGCACGACGTTGTCGCCGTACTCTTTCCAGAGGTTCTTGACGGTGACGAGGCTCATGACTGCTCCTTCCCTGCGTCGTACCACGGGAACACCTTGTAGGTGAACCGCTTGAGCAGGTAATCAAATAAGAAGGCGAGGAAGGTGATCCAGGCGACATACGGCAGGATCACATCCATCGACAGGTAGCGGCGTACCAGGAAGATCCGGTACCCCAGCCCTTCCGTGGCCGAAATCGCCTCGGCAGAGATCAGGAAGATCCACGCCGTCCCCATAGTGAGACGCACCGCATCCAGCAGCCGCGGGAAGATCTGCGGCAGCACGACGCGCAGCACGATGCTCCACGACGTTCCGCCCAGGGTCTGCGCCTTGATGAGCTGCTCGACCGGGATCTCCATAACCCGCTGCTGCAGGTCGCGGACGATCAGCGGGGTCACCCCGATGACGATCAGTGCTACTTTAGCCAGCTCACCCATGCCGAATATGATGAATAAGATGGGCAAAATAGCCATTGGCGGCACCATGGAAAAGGCCGCGACGAAGGGCGAAAGTCCTGCACGAACGAAGGGAATGAACCCCAGCGGGATCCCCATCAGCAGTGCGAGCACGGCACTGATGAGTACCCCGAGACCAAGGCGCTCGAGCGAAGAGACCGTATCCTCGACGAAGAGGTATTCGCCGGTCCGTTTGCTCGGTGTGAGTGCCATGCGGTCGATCGCCTCGGCAAAGCTGCTCATGGAGGGCAGCAGTTTGTCGTCCGGATTGGCCGCCAGGCGGACTTCCGACGCCCCAAGGTAGAGGAGCGCGACCAGGACGAACGGCAGCAGTCCCAGGAAAAAGAGGGACTGCTTCGACGGTCTGAGGTTCATTAATCGTTTCATAAGAGGACCTTACAGTTTCCCTTCGGCGGCCATTTTGACAAAGGTGTCGTCGAAGCGGAGCTTGATGTTTTTCGGATCACCGAACGTTTTACCGCCCGGGAACGCCATACCGATAAACTCGGCGTCAGGGGCACCTTCACCGAGGATACCGTGTTCAAAGGAGAATTCGCTGACTTTTTTCATTGTCGCCGGGATTTCCGCGCTGGTCGTAAAGGCAAGCAGGTCGGAAGGCGTATAGAACATCATCGTGGAGTCAAGTTGGCTTTTGTAGCCTGCGAGGTCCGTACCGGAAGCCTGTGCCATGAACGTCAGTGCCGCTTCATCGCCCTTCTTCATCAGTGCCATGACTTCGAACCATGCACCCGTCAGCGCTTTGGCGAGTTTCGGGTTGTCTTTAAGGGTCTCGGTGTTGATGACGAGCATGTCGATGATCTCGCCCGGCGTCTTGCTGGAGTCGAAAACGAGGTTCGCGTCTTTGTTGCCGGCCATGATCTCGCTGAGCTGCGGGTTCCAAGTCGTCATCGCAGTCACGTCTTTCGTCCCCCATGCCGCGACCATGTCGGCGTCGGAAGTGTTGAGGACCTTGACGTCTTTTTCGCTCATGCCGACCGTTTCAAGCGCACGTGCCAGCAGGTAGTGCGAGACAGAGAGTTCGACAAGGTTGACCGTCTGGCCTTTGATGTCGGTCAGGTTTTTCTTGTTTTTGAGGAGGATACCGTCGTTCCCGTTGGAGTAGTCACCCATGATGACCGCTGTAGAGTCGACGCCGCCCGCAGCCGGGATGGTAAGGGCGTCCATGTTTGTCATCAGACAGCCGTCAAATTTTCCTGCAGTATATTGGTTGATTGATTCGATGTAGTCGTTGACCTGGACCATTTCGATCTCGATGCCGTATTTCTTGGCCCATTTGTCGATGATCCCTTTTTGCTGGGCATAATCCCACGGCATCCATCCGACATAGATCGTCCAGGAGACCTGAAACTTATCTTTGACTTCCGCCATCAGCGAAGAGGCTCCGAAGCCCATGACCAGTGTAGCGGCAACTAAGAGTTTTGAGGTAGATTTGAAAATAGATTTCATAATAATCTCCTGAGTAGGTTATGGAATAAACACGCCAAGAGGTTGAAACCTCCCGGGCTTTTATCCCTCCGTGTAACCCCTACTCAAGAGGTCGACAGCTCTCGGACCAGACACGGTAACCCGCCGGAACCCTAGCCGTCTATTATGACAGTGGTGAGGTTTGACAACCTCGTGACATGCTTTCTGGGTGTCAGTATAACATTTCTATCAAACCCGTCAAGCAACTTAATGGTTAAAAAATGATCACCATTAAAAACAGCAACAACTTTTGTGCCCAATTGCGGCACATACCGCGCCCTTTCTCCTCTAAATGATTTTATTCGTATTTCAGGTACAATTTGATGAATGTATGAAGAGCAGAGAAGGAGTTTCATGCCCCAGGAGCACCGGCCGATTCAGCTCGGCGTCAATATCGACCACATCGCCGTCCTGCGCGAGGCGCGCCGTATCAACGACCCCGATCCGCTGATGGCACTGGCCCTCTGTGCGCAGAACGGTGCAGACCAGATCACCATCCACCTTCGCGAAGACCGCCGCCATATCAACGACGAGGATGCCCAGAAGATCATCGTATCCTCCCCGCTCCCGGTCAACCTGGAGTGTTCCATCAACCAGTCCATCATCGACATCGTCTGCGAGCTGCGCCCCCACCGCGCCACCCTCGTCCCGGAAAACCGCGAGGAGGTGACAACAGAGGGCGGCCTGGATGTCATCGGGCAGAGCACCGCCGTCTCCGACGCGATCGACCAGCTGCATGACGCCGGCATCGCCGTTTCGCTCTTCGTCGACCCCTCCGCGCATATCATGGAGCAGTCCAAGGCACTCGAAGCGGAGATGGTGGAGCTGCACACCGGCACCTATGCCAACCTCTTTGCAATGCTGAACACCGCCCTGCCCTATACGCGCCACAGCATCCCCGAGCTTGAACTGCCGCGCGATGAACTGCAGCAGCGGCTTGAAGCCGCCGTCGATGCGCTCCGCCAGAGCGCGGAACATGCCCATGCCATCGGCCTGGAAGTCGCGGCAGGCCACGGCCTGAACTACCACAACCTGCATGCCATTACCGCCATCGCGGAGATCGTCGAGCTCAACATCGGCCAGAGCATCGTCGCGCGCTCCGTCTTCACGGGCCTCGGTGCCGCCGTCCGCGACATGAAAGCGCTGCTTGTCCGATGAGCCTGCCGCGCCTCGCCATCAGCATCGGTGACCCCAACGGCGTCGGTCCCGAGATCGCCCTGCGGGCCCACCCGCAGATCACCGACTACTGCCTGCCGCTGTACTGTGTCGACCCCGAGGTGATGGAACAGGCCGCATCGCTGCTGGGCATGCACATCCCAGACGATTTCGACATGATCGCACTGGAGCAGCCGATTGCCGTCCAGCCCGGCTGCGTCACCCCGGAGGCAGGCCGCTACAGCCACGCCTCCTTTATGAAGGCGATCGCCCTCACCGAAGCCGGCGAAACCGATGCCCTTGTCACCCTCCCCATCCATAAGGAAGCGTGGATGCAGGCGGGCATCGCCTACAAGGGGCATACCGAACTGCTCCGTGACTATTTCGGCAAAGAGGCGATCATGATGCTGGGATGCCACCAGCTCTACGTGGCGCTTTATACCGAGCACATTCCGCTCAAAGAGGTCCCTGCAAAGATCGAACGCAACGCCCTCGCCCGTTTCCTCCTCGACCTCTACCGTGCGACCGGTTTTGATGATATCGCCGTGCTGGGCCTCAACCCCCATGCCGGCGACAACGGGGTACTCGGAGACGAGGAGCGGGAGATCGAAGCGGCCATTATTCTCGCCAACGATACCCTGGAGGCCGAGGGGTTCAAATGCGACGGACGCCCTTTCTTCGGTCCGGTCGTGCCCGATGCGGCATTTACACCGACCTTCCGCACCGCGCACCGCCATATCGTGGCGATGTACCACGACCAGGGGCTGGCGCCTCTCAAAGCGCTCTATTTCGACGAGAGCGTCAACATCTCTCTCAACCTCCCCATCGTCCGCACCTCCGTCGACCACGGAACCGCTTTTGACATCGCCTACCGCGGAAAAGCGCGCCTGAACAGCTACCGCAATGCCGTCGACACTGCCCTTCAGCTCTCGGAAAACACCGTCTCCAATTCATAACAATTTGTGATATATTATTGACACTTTCTTAATAGAATTTAATCATATAAAAACTATCAGGGTCGACCGATGGGAAAAGACAACCCCCCGCAACATATCTATATTATCAAGCAGCGCAAAAAAGTCACGCTTTCGAGCGGACCAGTCGAGTATGAGGAGCTTCTGGGAAAATGTACGTGTCCCCAGGAAGCGAAAAAGATACTCAATGACCACCCCGGGGCCTACATCTCCGAAGACTCCACCTACAGCGAGTCCGACCTTTTCCGTTACGAATAGGCTGACGTTTACACGCGATTAAACCGCACGTTTTATACTGGGATAATTCTATATTCAAAGGATGATAGATGCCCAGAAGATTTATGCTTGTCAGTTCGATTCTTTCGGCCTTCCTGTCCCTGCAGGCGGCGGCCGTCACCTTTGACGAAATGCCCCCGCTGAGCGAACGGGTCATGCCCAATGCCCCCAATGCGGTCCTCTCTTTCAGTACGGCCATCGACAAGGCGAAAAACTCCATCGTCTACATCTCCTCCAAACAGATACGGTCGCAAAAATACATGGAGCAGATGCACCCCTTCTTTGAACAGTTTTTCGGCCGGAAATTCAACCCCAATCCCCACCGCCAGAGCCTCGGTTCGGGCGTCATCGTCACCAGTGACGGATACATCGTCACGAACAACCACGTCGTCGAAGACGCCGACAGCATTATGGTCAAACTGCCGGATTCCCAAAAGGAGTACCGCGCCAAGCTCGTCGGGAGCGACCCCAAATCCGACATTGCCGTGATCCGGATCGAGGCCGAGGGGCTCACGCCGATCCGGATGGGCAGCTCCGCCGAACTTAAAATCGGCGATATCGTCTTTGCCATCGGCAACCCCTTCGGTGTCGGCCTGAGCGTCTCGCAGGGGATCGTCTCCGCCCAGCACAAAAACGGCATCGGGATCAACGAGTACGAGAACTTCATCCAGACGGATGCCTCCATCAACCCCGGTAACTCGGGCGGCGCCCTGATTGACAGCCGCGGAGCGCTGATCGGGATCAACTCCGCCATCATTACCCGAAGCGGCGGCAACAACGGGATCGGGTTCGCCATCGAGGTCGATATGGTCAAGAGCATCGCCAAGAAACTGATCGAGGACGGCAGCGTGACGCGGGGCTATCTCGGCGTCAGTATCGGCGACCTCACGAAGGAGCTCCAGTCTCTTTACACGCACGAGAACGGTGCCCTGCTCAACGATATCGTTGCCGGCTCCCCGGCAGAGAAAGCGGGCCTCAAACGCGGTGACCTTATTGTCGCTATCGACGGCCGCAGCATCAACAGTGCCGCCGACCTCAAAAATACGGTCGGGATGTACCGCCCCGGCAGCCGCATCAACGTCACCTATGAGCGCGACGGCAAGACCGAAACGGTCTCCGTCAACCTGACCGACCTGGGAGAGCAGGCCGCGAACGACTCCGATGCCATTTTAGAAGGGGTCAGTCTGCAGAATCTCGACCCCCAGCAGCGTTACCGCCTGCGGATCCCCGACAACGTCGAGGGGGTTTTGGTCACCGAAGTGGATGCCCAAAGCGATGCGGCCATGCAGGGGGTCCGTCCCGGCGACATCATCGTCCAGCTCGAGAACACCCCTGTCACCGATCTGACCTCCCTGCAAAAAGCGCGCAGCAGCGCCGAGGGCAAGCTCAAGCGCATCTATCTCTACCGCAAAGGCCAGATCTACGTCGTCGCCCTTCCCTAGGGAGCCCTCCGGGTTCCTTATGCCGAATTGGTTACAATAGACGGTAGAAACCCTTCCGGGAGGTAACCATGCTCCTCTCATTCGCCCTGCGTATCGCTGTCGCCTATCTGATCGTGATCGCTTTGATGCTCGCCGCCGTGTATCGGCAACACCATTCGCGCCTCGAAGATTATGTCAATCAGCGCTTTGCAGACGTCATGACGCAGGTACGTGTACACCTGTCGACGGAGGAGTCCGAAACGGTCAGTGAAGAGATGGGCGAAGTGCTGCAACAGATGCAGATCCCCTACCTCGAGGCCTATGACGGGAAGGGCCGTCTGCTCCACGCTTTTGGGTCCGAAAGTTGGACTGCGCTGAAAGATGATACCCCGCTGCCGCTCCTGCCGAGGAGAGGGAAGAAGGATCTGTCGCTGGTCGAACACGGAGGCACCCCCTATCTTCGCTTCGCCACGGGTCCGGCCGAGATCAAAAATCCTTTCGGCAACCCTGTCACCAGAGCGTTCCGCGGCCTCTTCCCTGTCGACGTCAATAGTATCCGGCGGATGCGGGAGCACTATACAAATGCCCTTTGGCTCGTCCTTGTAACCGGCGCGGTTTTCGCCCTCGCACTTTTCCCGATGATTCTTCTCTACTACCGGCAGCTACGCCTGAAAAACCGTGAATTGATCCGCAGCTATTTCGGTACCGTCTCCGCCCTCGGCAGTGCCGTGGCCCAACGCGACAGCGGGACCTCAAGCCACAGTTACCGTGTCACGTACTATACCCTGAGGCTCGCGGAGGCCCTGAAATGCTGCAGTGAAAAGCATATTGCCAATATTATCCTCGGCGCCTATCTGCATGATATCGGCAAAATCGGCATCCCGGACCATATTCTTTTAAAACCGGGCCGGTTGAGCGAGGAGGAGTTTGAGCTCATGAAGAGCCATGTGGAGCGAGGGCTGGAGATTGTCCGTCATGTCACCTGGCTTTCCAAAGCCGGGAGAGTCATTGCCGGCCACCACGAAAAGTATGACGGCAGCGGTTACCCCAAGGGGCTGCGCGGCAGTGCGATCCCTTTGGAAGCACGCATCTTCAGCGTGGCAGACGTCTTTGACGCCCTGGGCTCACGGCGCCCCTATAAAGAGCCCATGACGCTCGACGCGTCCCTGGCCTACCTCAAAAGCAATGCCGGCACCCACTTCGACCCGGAGATCGTCGCGGCGTTCATACGGATCGCCCCCGAGATCTACCGCGAGACACTGAACCGGAGCGAAGAGGAGCTTGAGCGCATGTTGCAAAAAGAGGCCGAGCCCTATATCAGCAGGCTCTAGGCACCCTGCATCACCCGCTTAGGAGAGGCGGTCGCGGTAGGTCTCGTACCCGAACCGCTTGACGATCTCCATCTCGCCGTTTCGACGCAGGATCGCCAGTGAGGGGAGCTGCACGCCGTTGAAGGTCGTATTTTTGACGAAGGTGTAGTGGATCTGGTCTTCGAAGACGATCTGATCCCCGACCTGCAGCGGTGCGTCAAAGGCGTAGTCCCCCATGATGTCCCCCGCCAGGCAGGTATTGCCGCCGAGACGGTAGGTATGGGGTTTTTCCCCGGTCTCGGCGGCGCCGCGCACCTCGGCGCGGTACGGCATGGCGAGCGTATCGGGCATATGCGCTTCGGCCGAGACGTCGAGGATGGCGATATCCATCCCGTTATGCACGATGTCGAGCACGGTCGCTACCAGCGGCCCGGTCTGCCAGCCGACCGCTTCGCCGGGTTCCAGGTAGACCGTAATGCCGTTATGGCGCTCGCGGAAGGCCCGGATCACCTCGATAAGGCGGTCCACGTCGTAATCGGCGCGGGTAATGTGGTGCCCCCCGCCGAAATTGACGTACTCGAGCCCGTCGATGTAGGCGCCGAACTTCGCTTCGAAAGCTTCGAGGACCCCTTCGAGCGCATCGACGTTCTGCTCGCACAGCGCATGGAAATTGAGGCCGTCGAGTTTTGCGAGCTGCGCCGCGTCAAAGCTCGCCGCCGTCGTTCCCAGACGGCTGAAAAGCCCGCAGGGGTTGTAGAGGTCGACCGGCGAAGAGGAGTACTCCGGGTTGACGCGCAGGGAGACGGAGATGCCGGGGTTGACGCTTTTGACCCGGTCGTAGAAGCGCTCGATCTGGGCCGGGGAGTTGAAAACGATATGGTCAGAGATCGCCGCGATCTCGTCGATGTCGCGTTCGATGTACGCCGGCGAGTAGGTATGGACCTCCTTGTTCATCTTCTCCCGCGCCAGTTTCGCCTCATGCAGCCCGCTGGCCGTACACCCCTGCAGGTAGCGCCCGACAAGGTCAAAGGTCGACCACATGGCAAAGCCCTTGAGCGCCAGGATGATCTTCGCGCCGCTTTCGCGCTGCACGCGTTCGAGCAGTTTCAGGTTCGCTTCGAGACGCGCCTCCTCACAAATATAAACCGGTGTTTCAACGTCATAATATTTTTTCATCGTGTTACTTTTCGGTATAATTTCACCCATGCAAAAATTCATTCTGGGTGTCCTGACCATCGCGCTAGCCTTCACCCTCTATTCACTCTACGACATTATAACCTCTTCCCCTGACGAAAATGAATCCGTAGAGGCTCCGCTGGCGACCAAACCGGTCACGGCGAAACCCAGACCCAAAACGGTGCCCAAAGTGAGCGCACGTGCGAACAAAGCCCGTTTTATCAAGCAGATCCTTCCCGCGGTCCAGGCCGTCAAGGCCGAACTGGACGGCGAATACACCCGCGCCAAAGCATTGATCGGCAAACGGTCGCGCACGGCCGACGAGGAGGCATGGCTTCAGCGCCAGATGAAACGCTATAACGTCGCCGGCTACCCTTGTCTGCTGCGCAGTATGCATACGCATCCCGTGAGCCTCGTCATTGCCCAGGCTGCCCTGGAGACCGGATGGGGCAGCTCGCGCTTTTACAAAGAGGCGAACAACGTCTTCGGCATCTGGTCATACAACCCGAACGAACCGCGGATCCCCGCCTCCGAACAGCGCGGCACCAAGACGATCTATGTCAAAAAATTCGCCTCCCTCGACGATGCGATCCGAGGCTATTTCAGAATGATCGCCAAAGGGTATGCCTACAGCGGCCTGCGCCGCGCCCGCACGCAGACTGACAACCCCTTTGAGCTCCTGCGCCACCTCCGCCGCTACTCGGAGCTGCGCGACGAATATGTCGCCCGTCTCTACTACGTCATGAAAGCCAACAAGCTCTACACGTACGACACGCCCTCCTATGCGCCGATCGCGCTGGTCGACATTATTCCGGAGTACGTGGCAATGAAAATGGAAGAAGCGGCGAAGAAAAAAGCGGCCGAGCAGCAGATGTTCGCGCTCAATGAGGTCAAAGTGGAAACCGACGAAGAGGAAGAGCCGGTTCCCTGCGAAGAGGAGATGGAGGCGAACCTTACGCGTCCAGCTCCTGGACTTTCCACGGTAAGCCCTGCGCGTTCATTTCGTCCATAAACGGATCCGGGTCGAACTGTTCCATGTTCCAGACCCCCTGCGCATACCACTTTTTCTCCAGCATCAGTTTTGCGCCGATCATCGCCGGCACGCCCGTCGTGTAGGAGACGCCCTGTGATTTCACCTCGGCGTAACACGCCTCGTGGTCTTTCACCTGGTAGATATATATCTTGCGTTTTTTGCCGTCTTTGAGGCCTTCGGCAACGATACCGATGTTCGTCTTGCCCTTGGTGCGCGGCCCCAGGCTTGCCGGGTCCGGCAGCAGAGTACGGAGAAACTCGATCGGTACGATCTTCTGCCCCTGGTGCTCCACCGGTTCAATGCCCAGCATCCCAACGTTCTCCAGACACTTCATATGCGTCAGGTAGCTCTCGCCGAAGGTCATGAAGAAGCGGATACGCTTGAGCCCTTTGATATGCTTTACAAGTGACTCCATCTCTTCGTGGTAAAGCAGGTAGCTCTCCTTGGGGCCGACTTCGGGGTAGTCCCAGGTAAAGTGGATCTGCATCGGGTCCGTCTCGATCCACTCGCCGGCTTCCCAGTAGCGTCCTTTCGCACTTACCTCGCGGAGGTTGATCTCCGGGTTGAAGTTCGTCGCAAAAGGGTAGCCGTGGTCGCCGGCATTACAGTCGAGGATATCGATGGTATGGATCTCGTCGAAATAGTGCTTCTGGGCGTAGGCGCAGAAGACGTTGGTCGCACCCGGGTCGAACCCGCTGCCCAGGAGCCCCATGATGCCCGCCTGCTTGAATGCCGCGTCGCGCGCCCACTGCTCTTTATACTCGAATTTCGCCTCGTCCGGGTGTTCGTAGTTCGCCGTATCCAGGTAGTCCACGCCCGTTTCGATACAGGCGTCCATAATGGCCAGATCCTGGTAGGGAAGCGCCACGTTGATGACGATATCCGCCTTGACCTTTTTGATCAGTGCCGCCGTCTCTTCGACGCTGTCGGCATTAACCTGCGCAATCTCGACGGCGCCGGCAGGCAGCTCGTCCGCTATCGTTTTGCAGCTCTCCAGTCTGCGGCTCGCCAGTACGATCTTCGTAAACGTTTCACTGTTCATTACACACTTATGCGTCACTACGCGGCCGACTCCGCCCGCCCCGATAATCAATACAGTAGCCATACTTCTACCTCGTCATTAAATTCACGTCAAATAGTAACCTAATTCCGTTTAAGCAGCCCCGGCAAATGGCCCGATTGTCGCCGAACGGTAATCTTGCTATACTGTCTTGAAAGAGCAGGAAAGGAGCGGTATGCCGTCATTCGTTCTGTGGGTGGAAGCGTTCTCGGGGCTGGGGCTTTTCCTCTTCGGCATGCTTTTTCTCGAGAGCCAGATCCGCCAGTCCGCCGGGCATGCCTTCAAAAGCATTGTCCAGCGCGCGACCGGTACACCGTTTCGAAGCCTGATGACGGGCCTCGGTGCGACGGCTGTCTTCCAGAGCTCCTCCGTCGTCACGCTGATGGCCCTCTCGCTCGTCGGGGCGCAATTGATGAGCCTTGGAGGTGCGATCGCCGTCGTTTTCGGGGCAAACCTGGGCACCACCGTCACAGCCTGGATCGTTGCGCTCGTGGGTTTCAAACTCGACATCCGCCTGCTCTCGTACCTGATGATCGGCATCGGGGGTCTTGGCGGCGTGCTCGCCAGCAGTGACAGCCGCTGGAAAAAACATTTCGGCGTCATGGTCGGTTTCGGGCTGATTTTCCTGGGACTGGAGGGGATGAAAGGGAGTTTCGGAGGTATTGCGGACACCTTCGACCTTACGGCCTTCAATACCTGGCACCCCTACTGGTTCGTGCTGATCGGTTTTGCCCTCACTGGGCTGATCCAGTCCAGTTCCGCCGCCATTGCGATTGTACAGAGTGCCCTTTATTCCGGTATTATCGCCTTTCCTACCGCTGCGGCTTTCGTTATCGGCGCCAATCTCGGGACCACGGTCACCGCCATGCTCGGGGCGCTCGGCGGCACCTCTGACAAGAAACGCACCGCACTGGCGCATGTCCTTTTCAATATTTCGACGGCGGCAGCCGCACTGATGCTCATGGACGCGATGATATGGGGCATTGACCGCTTTGCCGCCGGTGCGGACGGGGTCGTCAAGATCGCCCTCTTCCACACCCTCTTCAATCTGCTCGGGGTCGTGCTTTGGTACCCTTTCATCCCGCTGCTTGAACGTCTGCTGTTACGTACTTTCAAAAAAACACCGCTGCAGGTAACCAAGTGGATCCATAATGCCCCCGTCACCGTCCCGGACATGGCGATCGATGCACTCAAAAACGAGGTAAACGCCCTCTCAATACGCGTCGAAGAGTTTGCCCTGCTTGCCATCGACATCTCACCGCCCAAGGCGTTTGAGGCAGGCCTCTCCGTCGATAAGCTTCTCGAAGCACCGCAGAAACATTTCGATATCGCCTTTGACCGTCTCTATGCCAATATCCGCCGCCATGAGGGGGAGATTTACCGTTACATCATCCTGCTTTCCCCCTACTGTCCGGAGGAGGAGAAGCAGGTACAGCTGCTGACCCTGCAGCACACGATCGCCTACCTCGCAACGGCAGCCAAGGCAATCAAGGACATGCTCTACGACATCGAACGCCTCTATGACGCCGCGTCCGCCGAAGAGCAGTCCTTCTACAAGGACCTCCGCTACCAGATCCTCAAAAGCGTTCTGACCTATCACGCCGTCGCCCAGGGTGCTGAAGCGGAGCGGGAGGTACTTGACGAGACCTACAAGCGTGTCGCGAACTCCTACAAGAACAGCATGAACGTCATCGAATCCATCGCCAAGAACCCCGCGATCCCTTCGGAGATGACGACGATCACCATCAATGCGCTGCACCTGGCGAAGAGCTTTACGAAGTCCCTGCGCAATGCCCTGCCCCCCGGGCCTCTTCTTAATCAACCATAACCTATAATGGTAGGATTGATCTTTAAAAAAGAGTACAACAGATGAAGCAGGATAAACAGGTTATCGGGTGGCGCGAAAAGGTCGCGCTGCCGGCATTGGGCGTCGACGCCATCAAATGCAAAGTCGACACCGGGGCCAAGACATCCGCCCTGCACGCCTTTTACGTCGAAGCCTTTGAAGCGGACGGCAGGCAGATGGTGCGTTTCGGGCTCCACCCGAACCAAAACGACACGGAGACCGTCATCGATTGCGAAGCCGAGATCTTCGACGTGCGCACCGTCACCGATTCGGGAGGACACCGCGAAGAGCGTTACGTCATCCAGACCCCGGTGCGCATCGGCCGCGAGACCTTCGCCGCCGAAATCACCCTGACCAACCGCGACACGATGGCTTTCCGTATGCTTTTGGGACGCCGCGCCATGTCGCACCGTTTTATCGTCGATCCCGACGCCTCTTATCTTGCCGGGGAGCCCACCGTATGAAAATCGCCATCCTTTCACGTAACAAGAACCTCTACTCTACGCGACGTCTCGCCGAAGCGGCCCTGGAGCGCGGGCACGAAGTCGAAGTCATCGATACGCTGCGCTGCTACATGAACATCACCTCCGACCGCCCGTCGATGCACTACAAAGGCGAGGATCTGCTCGGGTTCGATGCCGTTATTCCCCGGATCGGAGCCTCGATCACCTTCTACGGTACGGCAGTGCTGCGCCAGTTCGAGGTAATGGGGCTCACATCGCTCAACGACTCCATCGCCATCAGCCGCGCCCGGGACAAACTCCGCTCGATGCAGCTGCTCGCCCGCAAAGGGGTCGGCATGCCCGTGACCGGGTTTGCCCGCAACCCCGACGATATCGAGGACGTTCTCGACATGGTCGGGGGTGCCCCGGTCGTCATCAAGCTGCTCGAAGGCACCCAGGGGATCGGCGTCGTCCTGGCTGAAACGAAAAAAGCCGCCGAGAGCGTCATCCAGGCGTTTATGGGCCTCAATGCCAATATCATGGTCCAGGAGTTCATCAAAGAAGCCGGCGGCGCGGATATCCGCTGCCTCGTCATCGGCGACAAGGTCGTTGCCGCGATGAAGCGCCAGGGACCCGAGGGCGAGTTCCGCTCCAACCTCCACCGCGGCGGCAGCGCCAGGGTGGTCAAGATCACACCGGACGAACGCGCCACCGCCGTCGCCGCCGCCAAGGCGATGGGCCTGCAGGTGTGCGGGGTGGACATGCTCCGCTCCAAGCGCGGCCCGCTGATCATGGAGGTCAACTCCTCTCCGGGCCTCAAAGGCATCGAATCCGCGTCCGGGAAAGATATCGCCGGTCTTATCATCCAGCACCTTGAAAAGGCCAGCAGCAAGCCCCGGGCCAAGAAGCCGAGGCTTTCGCCGATGTAAAGGGGCGCGCCATGTTCGAGATCGCAGGCACGCCGGTTGCCAAAGGGGAGCGCAAAGTCATCCCGATCCCCCTGCCTTCCCTCTACTCCGAGAAACGGATCGACATGCCCGTCAAGGTCGTCCGGGGCAAACGCAAAGGGCCGACTCTCTTTGTCAGTGCGACCGTCCACGGGGACGAACTCAACGGTATCGAGATCATCCGCCGCCTGCTGCAGCTGCCCCAGCTTGCCAAGCTCCGCGGTACCCTCATTGCCGTCCCCGTCGTCAACCCCTACGGCCTGATCCAGCACTCGCGCTACCTTCCCGACCGGCGCGATCTCAACCGCTCTTTCCCCGGCATGCAGAAGGGGAGCCTCGCCTCCAGGGTTGCCAAGATCTTCATGGACGAGATCGTCGAAAAGGCCGACGCGGGCATCGACCTGCACACCGGTGCCGTCCACCGCTCGAACTTTCCGCAGGTCCGGGCCAATCTCGACGACGAAAAGACCCTCGCGATGGCCGAAGCATTCCGGGCACCGGTCCTGATGCACTCGGCACTGCGCGACGGTTCCCTGCGCGAAGCCGCCGTGGAAAAAGGGGTGCCTATCCTGCTCTACGAAGGGGGTGAAGCGCTGCGCTACGACGAGTTCTCCATCCGTACGGGTCTCAAGGGGATCGTCCACGTTATGCGTCATCTGGGGATGCTGCCAAAATCCACCTATACGCCGAAAACACTGCCCACCGTCACGGTCAGCAGCAGCAAATGGCTCCGCTCACCCCAAAGCGGGCTGATGCGGAGTTTCAAGGGGCCGGGGAGTTTTGTGCAGGCGGGTGATCTGCTGGCCCAGATCGATGTACCGCTGCAGCAGGAGGTGATCGAGGTCCATGCCGAATTCGACGGGATTGTCATCGGCCGTCTGGAGACGCCGCTGGTCTACGAAGGGGATGCGATTTTCCATATCGCCACGAAAGAGAAAGAGCACACCATCTCCCACCTGGAGGCCCTCGAAGCCCTGGATGAAAGCAGCGTCGGGGAGGCGATGCCCTCCCTGCTTCAGGACCCGCCGCTTATCTAGTCCGTTGTCCGGTCGGCAGGTGCATCCCAGTGCCCCTTGCACCTGACACCGTAACAGGTTTTTACAGATAGAGGTCCGCGAGCAGCTGCAGCATCTTTTTGACCGACTCCGTCCGTACCGTTTCGGAGACGGTATGGTAGCCCGTCGTCGGCAGCTGCAGCGTCGTGCCCTGGAGGGTTCCCTCTGCGGCGAGACGCCCCATCTCCGTACTTCCCAGCGACGCTGCCGACCCTCCCGTGGCAAGATGGGCGTTCTGCGCCGCGATATAGCGGTCTTTGAAGCCGTATCGGATCCCGAGCCGGTCGCAGCGTCCGGCTATCTCCTCCGTAAAGGTTTGGTTGAAAGCGGCGTTCGCATCCCGGTAGCGCAGGACGAGGTCCTGTGCATCGGCTGCCGCACGGTCGGGGAAAGGGCTCGTATCGAGCACCAGGAGCCTGTCCGTCGCCCCGTCGAAACGGCGGTACCACTCCAGCACGAAACGCCAGCTTTTCCCCGCCTCCTCCTGCGCGGTAAAAAAGGCCGTTCCCTCGTACCCGCTGCGGTAGAGATGCAGGATCAGTGCCGCGCTGATGACGTTGTCGAGCTGGGCGGAGAGCATCCCTTCATTGATCCGCAGCGAATCGACGTACGCGACCGGCGTTCCCGGCATGAGGTACTCCAGCCCCTTCACTTCAAAGATCAGGTTGTTGCGCCGCGGGCAGATATAGGCCTTCTCGATATTGCCCAGCCCGATGTAGGTGCCGGACCAGGGTTCATACGCCTGGACTGCCTGCCCGGCGAAACGTTCCGAGATCGTGTTCATCGTCTGCTCGGCCACGGAGTTGCCGCTCAGGTCGGCACGGTTCTGGGTCAGAAACGCCGCGTACTGGAACTCGTTCGGGCCCGTGCAGATAAGGCCGTGGCGGTCGATATGCGCCGACAGCGCTCCCGATTCGGGCCGCCGGCCGCGGGCAAAAAGCACCCCTTCATACAGCGTCGTTTCGATTCCCAGTTCATCAAGTTCGCGTTTGAGGGTCAGGAAAAACGGGTGTTCCGCACCGACGACGGAGGGGCGGCGGACAAGGTACTTGAGCGTGTCGAGAAACTCGCCGAAACCAGCCCCGGTCATGAGCTGTGTCCCTTGCCGTGCTGTTCCATGAGCATCAGCTCCTGCCGCCCGGAGAAGCAGACTTTCGGATCCGGCGCGAACACAAGGCTGTCGTCGCGCCCTTCATACTCGACCTGACGCAGCAGCAGCTTCATCGTCTCGATCCTCGCCTTGTGCTTGTCGCTGGAGCGGATAACGTACCAGGGCGCTGCCGCGTGGTCCGTGACCGTCAGCATCTGGTATTTCATCTGCGTAAACTGGTCCCACATGCTCTGCGCCTGCATATCGATCTCGCTGAGTTTCCAGCGGCGCAGCGGGTCGCTCCGGCGCTGTTCGAAACGCATGGCCTGCTTCTGCTTGCTCACGCTGAAATAGAGTTTGACGAGAAGCATCCCCTCTTCCGTCAGCGCCTGTTCAAACGGGACGACGTGTTTGAGAAAAAGCGCGTGTTCGCGCGGCGTGCAGAAGCCGAAGACCGGTTCGACCATCGCCCGGTTGTACCAGCTGCGGTCAAAAAGCACCAGTTCGCCGAAATGGGGGAAGTGTTTGATGTAGCGCTGGAAATACCACTGGGAGCGCTCCTCCTCCGTCGGCTTTCCGAGTGCGACGATGCGGTAGTGCTTCGGGTTCATAAACCGGCTCACACTTCCGATCGTCGTCCCCTTGCCCGCAGCATCGCGCCCTTCGAAAAGAACCATCATTTTCAGACGGTTGCGCTCGATATGCTGCTGCAGCTTGATCAGCTCCGCCTGGTAGGGTGCAAGCGCCAGGTTCTCCGCGTGGATGCGCAGCGCTTCGTCCTGCTGCTCCAGTGTCAGGCCGTATGTCTTCATCGTACCGTCCGTCCCGTTATTCGATATAGTTCATGCTGTAGAGCACGCGTTCGGCGGCCGAACGCGGCTGTTTCTGCCGGTCGACCGTCTCCAGGCGCTCGCGCAGCCCCCGCCCGTTGGCGATCTGGATCGCCAGCCCCGGGCGGGCATTGAGCTCGAGCATCAGCGCCCCGTCATTCTTGTCGAACACGATATCGGCCCCCAGGTATCCCAGGCCCGTCATCTCGTAACAAGACGCCGCCATCGTCAGAACCGCTTCCCACTGCGGGACCTTCAGTTTGGCGAAATCGTGGTGGGTGTCGGGGTGGTGCGTGACGGGGCGGTCATGAATGACCGCCGAGAGGGCCGAGCCATCTTTCAGGCTAAGCCCGACGCCGACCGCCCCCTGGTGCAGGTTCGCCTTGCCGTCGCTCTCCCGGGTCGGGCAGCGCATCATCGCCATGACGGGGTACCCGCGGTAAACGATGATACGGATATCCGGTACCCCTTCGAAACTGTAATCGGCGAACATCGGGTCGAACGCGACGACCTTTTCGATGATGGCCGTGTCGTACCGGCCGCCCAGCGAGTAAAGTCCGCTGAGGATATTGGAGATGTGCTTGCGCAGGTCGTTCAGTGAGAGCGCATCGCCGCTCGCCTTGATGAAGGTGTCGCCTTCGCGGTGCGTGATGACGACGATCCCCTTCCCGCCGCTGCCGTAATCGGGCTTGACGACGAAGCTCTCAAAGGGGGCAAGGATGTCATGGAGGTTGCGCAGCTGGGACTGGCGTTCGATCGTTGCGTAGAGTTCGGTGACCGGTACGCCGGACGCGGTCGCCAGCTCCTTCGTCATCAGTTTGTTATCGACCAGCGGATAGTGGCTGCGCGGGTTGTAGCGGCCGATGAGCTCGACGTTGCGGTAGTTCATCCCGACGATTCCTTTGCGCCGCAGCGCACCGAAGGTCACGAATTTCATCGTCCGGCCAGTGGTGCAAAGCGCACCAGTTCGGTGATGCGGTAGCCGGTGTAACGGCCGACCAGGATGACCATGGCCAGGACCAGCAGCTGCAGTTCCGGGAAGGTGAAGGTCAGGTGGCGTACGAAGTCGTTATCCATCGCGAAAAAGGCGGCGATCGCAACGACGAGGGAACCGCCGACCTGGGTCAGCGCCTCGCGCGCCCCGCTCTCTTCCCACAGGATCGACATCCGTTCGATTGTCCAGGAAAGGATGATCATCGGGAAGAAGGTGATTTTGAGCACCTCGTCGATGCCGAGCTTGAAACTGACGATACTCATCACCGACATGATACTGATGACGACGATGATCACGGCGGAGATCCTCGCCACCAGCAGCAGCTGCAGCCGCGAAAGGTAGCTGCGGACGATGAGACCGCTCGAAACGATGACGAAGAACATCGCCAGGCCGCTGATCAGCGTCGTCTGGATGAAGGCCAGGGCAAAAAGCACCGGCATAAAGGTCCCCATCGTCCGGATACCGATAAGGATACGGAAAATGACGACTACCAGCGCGCCGATCGGGATCAGCAGTAGCTGTTTGAAGGCATTCTGCTGGGAGCTCGGCAGGGCGTAAAGCGAAAAATTGAGGAAATCGTTCCCCTGCTTGAGCATTTCGCGCTTGCTGAGCATCGAGGCCGCTACTTTGGCCTCGCTGACGGAGAAACGGAGGCGTGCCTTGGCGATCCCCTTGGTCGTCATCATCGCCCGGTTCCCGAGCGACCAGACAAAGAAGTTCTCCGGCAGCGTGATCTGTCCCGTTTTGAAACTGAAGTAACCCGACTCGTCTGCCCCTTTGACCTCGAGCAGCGTCACGGCGCGGCGTTTCTTCTGGCCGTCTTCAAGCATGATCCCGCGTACCTTGCGGAACGTGATCTTTTCGCGGGCCAGCAGCGCCATGACTAGCGAGGCGGTCGTTTCGTTTTTCTTTGCCTGAAGCTCTTTGACGGCATCGGTCGGCATTTCGGTATTGAACATGTCGATCAGCTGCGCCGCCAAGGAGATCGCGTCGGCCGAATGCTCCCGGGCATAGTTCAGAATACCCGCCGCGGCGGCCTGTTCGGAAGCGTCCCAGAACTGGGTGTCGTCATATGCCGGGGTCGTATCCCAGAGCGCCTGACTGTCCTGCGGTTCATAGAGGGGTTCGGGCGTCACCCGGATCTTGTAAAAGAGTTTGCTTTTCGCGTCGAAACTGCGCTTTGTCCAGTGCAGCAGTTCGCCGTCGTCCATTAGGGCCGTCGTCATACCGAACTCGCCGGCCTCACCCTCACGTTCGAGGATCTTCATTCCCGGCTGTGTCGAGGGCAGGCGCAGCGAGACCGATGCGGGTGCCCCCGTCCCTTCGAGGTCGACTTCCGCCGTAACGGTAAAGACGGAACGCTTGTCATGCGGTGTGACCGGGACCCCGAGGTAGACAACCTTGTACCAGGCGACAAAAAGCCCCGTCATCGCCAGCAGCATGGCGATCATCATTACCTGAAAACGTGAAGAGATCACGGCATTTCCACCAGTTCTTTGACAAATTTCCGGCTGACGTCGACAATAAAGTGGTCACGCAGGAAATTGACGCCGATCAGGATTTTGTATTTGAAGTTGCTCCGGTCGGTCAGGGTCACCTCGACCGCCTGCGTCACGTCGCTGATCGTGACTTTGAGCATAACGACGGCACGGCGCTGCGAAGGGGCGCCATGCTGTTTGATTTTGACATAACGGACGACCTTCGCGCGGATCGGGGTCCCCTTGACGCTGAAGAGCGCCCAGTCCTGGCCGTCTTCGTTGACGATCTGCAGGTTCTCCGCACCGATCGACGTCGTGTTGGCCCCGGTATCGATCCGTCCTTCAAGGAGCATCGCGCCCGGTTCGACGAAGACCTTTTCGACGATACCGATGACCTGTTTCGTGCCGATCTCGCCCGCATCCGCCTCCTCGTCACTCCAGCTCATTTCGGCCGGTTCTATGACAGGGGGCTGCTGCCCGGCCGTTTCCGCACCGTACAGCGCGGTAAAGGCTACAAAACAAAGGATCGCCAGGAAGGTCCGTTTCTTCAAAATACGTTACTCACTTTCAGAAGACTGAATTTGTCTTTTTAACTTAATTGTAACAGAGAAAAGTGTCTAAGACAACTGCGACAGCAGTGTATTCAGGTCCCCGAGCACGTTGATGGAGGCGATTCTGCCGTTACGGAAATGGAAAAAGGAGGCTCCGGAGAAGCTGACCCTGTTGCCCGAAGCGGGATGGCCGAAAAGCTCGCCCTCATGCTTGCCCGTGTAAGAGACATAGGCAGCGGCTTTATCGTTCTCCACGACCGTGATCTCGACGGCATGATAAAGCGACGGGAAGGCCGTACTGAACAGATCGGCATAGTCTTTGAATCCGACAAGGCCGTTGGCTTCTATTCCCAGCGATCCGCGGAAACGGACATCCGGGTCAAGGAGCGCATCGGCTTTGGAAAAATCCTTGTCGTTCCACATCTCATAGTATTGCTGCAGTAGCTGTCGCGGTTCCATGGGGCTCACTCGTCGTCAAAACGATGCTTGTGGGGGAAACGTTCGATCGGTGCAAACTCATCGTCGTCATCGTCCTCCCAGGAAGCTTCGTCTTCAAAATCATAAGTAAAGATACGCTCGTAGCCCCGTTTTTCCAGCTCTTCGTCAAGCGTTTCGGGGGCATATCCCTTTGTTTTACAAACCGCAAGAATCGAAGCGATATCCGCTTCCTCTACGCCGTTCAACTTCATTTCCATTTCAATATCAGAAATCGTCATTTCGACCTCAAATAGTACAGCGCCCATCGGCGCCGAGCATGGGCAATGCCCGCCATGACCGCCCGGCGGCGGCCAAAACTAAAACAAGTGCAAACCTGAAATTATACTCCTTTTTTTGCAAAAACAGCGCTATAATTTAGCCGGTTATTCCATTGCCCTATATCAAAGAAACGCCCGCCACGCCGGGAGGAGAATACGCATCATGAAACAGTTAGTCTGGGGAACGTGTCTGCTGCTTGCGGCACTTGCAGTCCATGCCGAAGAGAAGGATCCGATGGAGGTGTGCGACGACAGGAACAGCGCCTGTATCGCGAAATGTGACGGCATGGAGAATGCATCCTCAGCCTGTTACGAGTCCTGTGATACCGCCTACCGGCGCTGCCTCGACATCGCCAACGGGTACACCCCGGAGCTTCCGAGCAAGTACGCGTCAGATGCCAATACGAGTTCGGAAAAGGCTCAGAAGTAAAAAGCGATCAGCAGCGTACTGATCCAGATCGCGCCGGTCATCACGAGCGAAACGAAGACCAGCGCCGCCCCGGCGTCTTTGGCCCGTTTGGCCAGTTCGTGGTATTCGAGTGTCACGAGGTCTACGACGCGCTCGACCGCGCTGTTGGCCAGCTCGGCCAGGAGCGGGATGAAAAGGGAGATGCTCAGCACCGCGCTGTAAAGCGGCGAGATCGGCAGCAGCCATGCAAAAGTGCCCATGCCGAAAAAGAGCAGCAGCTGCAGTTTGAAAGAGCTCTCGTTGCGGATCACCTCGATGAGGCCGCTCAGGGCATAGCGCGTGTTTTTGAAGAGGGTGTATTCCGGTTTATTGAGCAATAGTATCCTTTAACTGCATAACGGCGCCGCGCACCGTATCCGCGCTGCTGCCAAGGGGCATCGGGGCCCCGAAAACGACCGTGACCGGACGCCGAAGCGACCAGCGCCGGCCGGCGTGGGTTTTCCGGGTGTAGGAGAGTCGGCTGCCGCACATCCCCTCGATGTAGAACGGCACGATCTCTCCCTGGTGACTTTGTGACGCTATTATCTCAAATCCACGGTAAAACTTTTCTATTTCGCAGCGGCGGCTGATGCCCCCTTCGGGGAAGATGCCGACCGCCTCCCCCGCGTTCAGTGCCGCCGCCGCCTCCTCAAATGCCTGCTTCGAGGCTTTCGAAGAGACGGGAATCGTCCGCCCGAGCCGGAACATCCAGCGCAGCACCGGCGATTCGTAGATGGAACGCTCCATCATGTAGCGCAGCAGACGGCGGCGCAGTGCTATCTGCACGAGGAGCCAGTCCAGCCAGCTGACGTGGTTTCCCAGCAGCAGGACCGCCCCGGCGGCGGGGACGCGTTCGCGTCCGACGGCCCTGACACGGTAGCGCAGGGAGATCAGCAGCGCGGCGGCAACCCAGAGCAGCCGCAGCAGCCACTTCCGCATGCTCACCCCTCGCTTCCGGCCAGCGATGTGCTCCATCCCAGGTAGATACCGTGGGCCTCGAGCACGGTTTCGAGCAGCGGCAGCGTCACCTCTTCCAGGGCCTCCGGAGTGCAGGCGTGCGTCCGCTCGTAAAGCATTCCGTAGGGGTAATGCCCCTCCTCTTCCAGGTCCGTTTCAATCCGCACGCCCTCTTCGGCCAGGGCCGCGGCGGCACGCTGCATGGCACTGTGCGTCTGGAAAAAGAGGTAGTGTTCCACCGGACGTGCCACGTTCAGGTCATCGCCGGCGGCCGCAAGCTCGGCGATGATCTCGGCGCTTTTCGCCTGCTGCAGCTCAAACGGGTCGGGCGCAAGCGTGTCGTGGTAAAAGGCATGATGGGTATCACGCGTGGCCCCGTACTCGATCTGGCCGTAGCCATGCTGCTTGAAAAGGTCGCGGAACTGCTGCTCGGCCCCCTTGCTCCAGGCGGCATAGAAATAGAGTTCCGCCCACCCCTCCTGCAGGCGCATCCCGGCATACAGCGCCCCGTTGCGCAGCTCAAGCCGTTCGCCAAGGGTCTCCCTGATCGTATCGAGCACCGCGCGTTCCGCTTCGCCGCAGCCGCCCTCCGCGTCCGGCGTCTTCAGCGGTACGAAGCACCAGAGCATCCAGACCGTATCGTCGCTTTGGGGTTCAAAATCGAGGTTGGCCTCAATGGTCACCGGGGTATTCTCTTCATTTTTCGTCGTGTAGGTAACGTTCATGCACTGCCCTTGGTATAATGGCGGTATTTTAACAAAGATTGGGAACGAACAGATGGAGATCATGTTGGCAGTGACAGTTTTTTACCTGTTCCTCGAAGGTTTCGAGGTCGCCTGGCAGAAGGCGCCCACGATGCTGGAGATGCTCATCCGCATCCGGCGGCGCTACGACAAGAGCATCTTTTACTTCCTGCTGCTGCACCCGACCTACTACTTCGCGATCTGGCTCATCCTGGAAACACAGATGACGCTGCCGGCGGTGCTGCTGCTCTTTATCAAAACGATCGATATCGCCACGAAGATCGTCCTGATGCAGCAGATCTTCGACAAACAGGAGGCCTCGGCCCAGCTGCAGGAGATGCTGATCATGCCGCTGGCCAAGTGGATGCCCTACGCCGGCTTCGTCGTCTACCCGCCGCTGGTGCTCTGGGCGATCCTCTGAGCGCTTAACGCCCCCTGATCTCTTTGAGCGCCTCGGCGATCTTCGCCTTCTGCTCCTCGGAGAGCGATTGCGACTCCAGCTTCTCCATCAGCGATTCGCCCAGCTTCTCCATCCGTGCATTGTCATCGCGCTCGGCACTGCGGATCCGGCGTACGATCAGATAGAAGAGTCCCACCGCCATTACCAGCAGCAACGCGGCAGCACTCAGCATCAACCCTTCAATGGACATCGGCCCTCCGTTTTTTCTAACAGTATAGCGCAATGGCGGGGCCGAATCAATCGTTACAGCAGGGATTCGTACCGGGCGTCCGTCAGGGTTTTGAGGAAGGCGACGATGGCGTCTTCCTCCTCTTCGCTCAGCCCCAGGTTGCCCAGTTCGTCCACATTGATCGTCTCGGGGACTTCGGGCGTCCGCCACGGCGCTCCCGTCTCCGGGTTCAGGGCATCCGTCACGTCACGGGTGTTGTAGAAGTGGACCACCGCCTTGAGGGTCTTGAACACCCCGTTGTGCATATACGGTCCCGTGACCGCGATATTGCGCAGCGTCGCCACCTTGAACGCACCGTTCAGCGAACTGTCGCCCGTCGTCTGGCCCAGGCCGAGGTCACGGTAACCCGCCACGCCGCTCAACGGGTTGTTCGGGTCGGTGCGGACCGCTTCATTGACGGGCACGCCGAGGTTATCGAAGGTACCGTCCGTAAAGAGCGCCGGGGCGCCGTCCGAGCCGAAATTGGGGTGGCAGGCAGCACAGTTGCCCTTGTCCTCGCGGACGAACAGCTCCAGCCCTCTGCGCTCCAGCTCCGTCAGCTCCGCTTCGCCTTTGAGCCAGCGGTCGTACTTCGAATCGAACGGAGCAAAAACATCGCTCTTCTCAAAAGCCGCGATGGCATCCGCAACCGCCTCATAGGCGACGGTATCGTCATCAAAAACATCCGCCCCGTACAGCGCGGTCATTTCCGTCACGTACGCCGGATTGACCTTGACACGTGCCACGACACTGTTAAGGTCGGGCATCTGCATCTCCACCGGGTTCAGGAAGGGGCCCTTCGCCTGGGCCGTAAGATCCGCAGCCCGGCCGTCATGGAACTGGCCGCCGAGCCAGAGCCCGCCGCCGCCTTCGCCCTCGCCCGCTTCGTCATCGAAATGGAACGCGGCGAAATACGCGGCATACATGGCCGTCGGGGCGTTACGGTCCCCGAGTGAAACGTTGTCATCCCCGATGGAGACGGCACCGAAATCATTTTGGGCCGTCTGCGTCCGCGCCTCGCTGAAGGCGTGTGCCGCATCGTGGCAGGAGGCACAGGACTGATTGCCCATATTGGACAGGTTCGTGTCATTGAAAAACGCTTCCCCGAGCGTCACCTTCTGCGGATCGAGCCCGCTTTCGTTCGTATCGTTACAGCCGCCGAGCAGCATCATGAGGATTCCAAGTCCTGCAACACACTCTTTTTTCATCTTTTCTCCATTATTGATAATCATAATCGTTTTGAAAGTATGCAAAAAATATTCTTCGAGAAAGCTTTAATTTGATAGTGATTATCGATAGTATTATTATAAACAGGACAATTTGGTAGGGTTTTGCAGTAAGCGGAAAAGATCAACGGGGCGCCCCGGGGCGCGAAAAGGGCTACTCGTTGCGCAGCACGGTCAGGACGTCGACTTCGCTCGCCTTCTTGGCCGGGTACCACGAGGAGAGCACGACGATGGCGAAGGCCCCGCCGAGGATGGAAACGAAATCCTGCCAGGAGAGGTCCAGTGCCAGGCGTGCCGTCGGGTAGACGTGTTTCGGCAGCGAGATGATGTCGAAGGTCTGCAGCACCCAGACGCCCGAAAGGCCCAGGATGGCGCCGGTGACGATCCCCCCGATCCCGATGACCACGCCGAGCTTCAAAAAGAGCTTTTTGATCTGCGCAGGCGATGCGCCGAGCGAGATCAGCAGCGCGATCTCGCTGCGGCGGTTCATGACCGTCATCAGCAGCGACGAGATGATATTGACGGCCGCGATGAGGATAATGAGCATCAAGACGATAAAGAGCGAACGTTTTTCCAGCTCCAGCGCGGCAAAGAAGTTGACGTTGTCTTCCCACCACCCTTTGATGCGTGCCCCGGCGGGGAGAACCTTGCGGACCTCCTCTATTACCGCCTGCGGGTCGTCGGTCATGATATGGATGCCGTCGTAGACGTTGTCGGGCAGGTGCATGATCGTCTGCAGGGAATGCAGATCCGTATAGCTGTAGGCTTTGTCATACGCACTCAGGCCCGAATCGAAGGCCCCGGCGATGACGAAGCGTTTGAGCTTCGGCGTCACCGCAAGTCCCCCCGGCTCGATCTGGGTGAAGATGTACATCAGCCGGTCCCCTTCGGTCAGCGCAAACGATTCCAGCAGCGCTTCACCGACGACGACTTTGAAACCCCCTTCCGGCAAGGTCTCGAGCGCCTTCGCCACGACAGGGTTCACCTCCCTTTCGGCCTGGTAATCGACGCCGAAAAGGTAGCCCCCCTCGAGCTGAGAACCGCTGCGGGCGATGACGGAAGCGGCGACATAGGGGCTGAATTTCAGTTGGGGGAAATCATGTTCCAGGTCCAGCAGCAGCGACGTGTTCACGCTTCCGTAAAAGCGCGGCACGATGGTGAGCGGATAGTTCATGATGGTGAGTTTCTTCTTGAACTCGTTGTCGAAACCGTTCATCAGCGCCATGGCGATGATGAGAACCATGACACCGAGCATGATGCCGAGGAAGGCGAGCATTGCGGAGAGGAAGATAAAGGGCTGCTCCCGGTCAAACCGCAGAAAGCGGCGCAGCAGGTAGTTCGTCAGGCTGCGCTGTGTTTTCAAGAGGCGAACGCCCCTTTCTTCGGTCCGCTCTGCCCGCAGCAGTTCTTGTATTTTTTACCGCTGCCGCAGGGGCACGGGTCGTTGCGGGCCGGCTTCTTTGCTGCAGGGATATCGGCTGCGGCGTCGCTTTCGCGGTTGAGCTGCATCTGCATCTCTTTTTGCTTGCGTTCGATCTCCTGCGCCCGGGCGAAGGCCTCGGCCTCCTCCTCCGGCGAACGGAGCTGGAAGCGGATGATCTGCAGCGTCTTGATCGTGTCGTACTTGATCGTCTCGATCAGCTCCGTAAAGAGGTTGAAGCTCTCTTTTTTGTACTCGACGAGCGGGTCTTTCTGGTTGTATGCACGCAGGCGGATACCCGTCTTCATCGTATCCATGCGGTAGAGGTGCTCGCGCCACGCCGTATCGAGGGTCTTGAGGTAGATCTCGCGTTCGATGTCGCGGCGGACGGATGCATCCACGACGGCCATCTTCGTATCGTATTCGGCTTTGATGTCGGCCGTGAGCTTCTCGGAGAGCGCTTCGAAATCCAGCCCTGCCAGCGCGTCGGCCGCCGGGGTGAAGTGGAGCTCCTCCTGCAGCAGTTTCGTCAGCCGCTCGAGGGCGAAGTCCTCACGGGCACCCCCTTCGTAGATCTCGCACTCGCCGAGCGCGCGCGCCACGTAGGCCTCGCGGATATCGTTGACCTTGACGCCGATATCGAACTCAGGGTCAAGCAGCTGGTTGCGGAAACGGTAGACGATCTTGCGCTGTTCGTTGGCGACGTCATCGTACTCGACGATCTGCTTCCGCCCTTCGAAGTGGAGGTTCTCGACCTTCTTCTGCGCCTTCTCGACGGCGCGGGTGACCATTTTCGACTCGATGTACTCCCCGTCCTCGACGCCGAGGCGCTCCATGATCGTCTTGATCTTATCGGAGCCGAAGATGCGCAGCAGGTTATCCTCGAGGCTGAGGTAGAACTGGCTGACCCCCGGGTCGCCCTGGCGGCCGGAACGGCCGCGCAGCTGGTTGTCGATACGGCGGTTCTCGTGGCGCTCGGTCCCGATGATGTAGAGACCTCCCATTGCCTTGATCTCGTCGCTGACCTTGATGTCGACCCCGCGCCCGGCCATGTTGGTCGCGATCGTGACCGCGCCCTTTTCACCGGCGCTCTTGATGATCTCGCCCTCCTGGGCGTGGTTCTTCGCGTTGAGGACGGTATGGGCGATCTTCTCGCGCTTGAGCAGCTCATGCAGAAGTTCGGACTTCTCGATGGACGCCGTCCCGACCAGGACCGGCTGCCCTTTAGCGTTGAGCTCCTTGATCTTTTCGATGGCCGCCTGGAACTTCTCGAGCTCGGTCTTGTAGATCAGGTCGTTGAGGTCTTCGCGGACGACCGGAACGTTCGTCGGGATGGAGACGACGTCGAGGCGGTAGATCTGGGCGAACTCCGTCGCCTCGGTCTGCGCCGTACCGGTCATCCCCGCCAGCTTGTCGTACATGCGGAAATAGTTTTGGAAGGTGATGTCCGCGAGGGTCTGCGACTCCTCCTTGATCTGCACACGCTCTTTCGCTTCGAGCGCCTGGTGCAGCCCCTCGGAGTAGCGGCGTCCCTCGGAGAGGCGGCCCGTGAACTCGTCGACGATGACGACTTCGCCGTCCTTGACGACGTAGTCGACATCGATTTCGAAGATGTAATTGGCTTTAAGGGCCTGGTCGAGGTGATGCGACAGGGCGGAGTTTTCCAGGCTGTAGAGGTTATCGACGTCGAAGAGCTCTTCGGCCTTGGCAATCCCCTCTTCGGTGATCAGGACGAGACGGTCCTTTTCGTCGACGGTAAAGTGCGTCTCTTTACGCAGCTGCTTGGCGATCTCGTCGGCGCGGACGTAGTTGTCGAGGGTGCGGTTCGTCGGGCCCGAGATGATCAGCGGGGTCCGCGCCTCGTCAATGAGGATGGAGTCCACTTCGTCGACAATGACGAAGTGGTGACCGCGCTGTACCATCTGGTCGCGGGAAAAGCTCATGTTGTCGCGCAGGTAGTCGAACCCGTACTCGTTGTTCGTTCCGTAGGTGATATCGGCGGCGTAATGGGCACGCTTGACCTGCGGATCGTACTCGCCCTCGAGGACCGTACCGACGGTGTAGCCCAGGAACTCGTAGAGCGGGGAGAGTTCCGTGGCGTCGCGCTGGGCCAGGTAGTCATTGACGGTGACGACATGCACACCCTTGCCCGTCATTGCGTTAAGCACGACCGGCAGCGAGGCCACGAGGGTTTTACCCTCCCCCGTCTTCATCTCGGCGATACGCCCTTCGTGCAGGACCATCCCCCCGATCATCTGCACGTCGAAGTGACGCATTCCCAGGGTACGTTTGGCCGCTTCGCGGGTCATGGCAAAGGAGTCGGGAAGAACCTCTTCCAGGCTCTTCTCTTCGGCGCGCACGGCCGTTTTCAGTTCTTCGAAAGCGGCCTGCAGTGCCGCATCGTCCATCGCTTCGTACGTCGCTTCGAGCGCATTGATCTTTTTCAGTGCCCGTTTATAGCGTTTCAGCTCCCGGTCGTTCTTGGTGCCGAACACCTTGCCCATCATCGTCTGCAGCATCTTTTCCCTAGTTCCGGGCACCGGCAGTGCCCCTTTTTTTGCGCTGATTATAACTAAGCGAAGGTATCGTTTTTATAAAGGGCACATCTCAAAACCCTATGCGGTCCCGGCATGGGGTGTCCGGTCACCATTTTTGGTTACAATTGCGCAAAAAAAGGTTCCCATATGAAAGCGATTTTTCTGCTGCTCGCCGCGCTCACGACCCTCTTCGGGTTCACCGACTCCATCCGTACGTTCAGTGCGGATTTCACCCAGCAGATCGTCGACGACACCAATAAGACCATCACCTACGAAGGGCATGTCGACGCGACCCGCCCCGACAAGGCCCACTGGCACTACTTCAAGCCCGTCGAAAAGAGCGTCTTCGTCATCGGCCACAAAGTCACCATCATCGAACCGGAACTCGAACAGGCCATCGTCAAGACCTTCCGCGACGAGATCGACCTTTTCAAGATCCTTGCCGATGCCGTCAAGCTTGACGACGAAACCTACCTGGCGACCCACAAATCCCAGGAGTTCTTCATCCGCATCCGCAACGACATCCCGCTGGCGATCTCCTACCACGACGCTTTCGAGAACAACGTGCATATCCGCTTTTCGGCCCAGAAGGTCAACCGCAGCCTCGACGACGCCCTCTTTCTCCCGGTGATCCCCACCGGGTACGACATCCTCAGCGAATAGCCCCTACTTCCCCTCCCCGGCTTCGGCCTGCCGTACCGGCGGGATCGGCGCAAAGTAGCCCACCAGAAGCAGCAGCACACCAACGGAGATGAAAGAGACGATTCGCTCGACCGTCCCGCTGCCGGCGAGATCGACGACAAAGAGCTTCAGGACGACCACGCCCAGCACGCCCGCCCCCGCGATCCAAACCGTCCGCTCCGCCCGCAGCTTCCCGGCGAGCATGGCGGCGATCCCCATACTGCTCCACAAAATGGAGAGCGACGCCTGGAAAACAAGGCTGGCGGAGAGGGCGTAGGCCGTGTAAGCGACCTCCCCGTAGAAATGGACCACCCGTCCCAGCAGGACCGTGGCATAAAGGAACGCCGCGATGCCGGCCGCTTTGTAGGCGATCTTCTCCGGTACATTCATCAATCTTTCGACACGGTTCAGCCAGTAGACAAAGGCCGCCAGCCCCGCCGCCTGGAGCAAATCAAGCGGGCTCAGCAGCGGCAGGTAAGGCATAAACGGTACGGCACCGTCCAGGGCGCATCCCTTGAGTTCCCAGATGCCGAGGATGGTCGCGAGCGTAATCCCGCCCACCAGACGGTAATGTTCCAGCTGACCGCGGACCAGGCGCGGGAAAAGGGTCTCTTTCTGTACCACGAGCAGCAGCGCAGCGATCGGGAGGATGCCGAATGCGCCGAAGGCCAGACTCTCTACCGCCGTCCACTGCATGACAGCGTACTGCAGCTCGCGCGACAGGATCAGCACGAGCATGATGAAGCCCGTAACATGCAATAGCGCCCGCAGTCTCCAGCCTGACCCGAAGCGCCACAACAGCCCGTAGTGCACGGTAAAGAAAAGGACGACGGCGATGCTTCCGATCCCCGCGAAAGGGTGCGAATCGATGTAATGGTAGAACAGCGATGCGAAGGTGGCCGCCCCCAGCAGCAGGTAGTATTGCAGGACCTGCTCCAGTGCGCCCCACGACAGACGGCGCGCCGCCACGGCGAGTACCGCAGCGCTGAGCGCGGTATAGATCAACATGACATTGCCCAGCTCGAAACTGCTGCGCTCCGATTCCTGGAGCCCCGCAAGCAGCCACACCGCCAAACCGGTACCGAGGAAGAGGAAGGAGAGCGTCTGCAGGGACGTTTTACGGCCGTCGTCGCTATGCCGCCAGAGCCTGAAAGCGGTAAAGAAAGCCGCCAGGACAATGACCGCATCCCCGGCAAAAAGCCCGTTCGCAAAGGCGTACTCCGCCGGACGGCCGAGGGTCGCCAGAAGGTAGAGCAGCGTCGCCGCCAGTTCCAGTACGACCCCGAAAATAACGCCGTAGGGCTTGGTATATTTCAAGGAGATCCAGACGACGGCCGCACCTTCAAGCGCCCAGAGTGCCCCGGTCATCCGGTCGTCGAGCGCGTAGGGAACGGCGACGGTATAAAAGACGACGGCGATCGCGCGGAACGCCTCGGCCAGCATCTGCATTTTTGTATGGCGCGAGAGCTGCCAGAAGAGCGCCAGGTAGAGCGTGCCTACGGCCACGGCGCTGCAAAAAACGCCGTACTCGTATTGATCGATCATCGACGCCTGCAGGGCAAACGCGACGAGCGGCAGCCCGAAGACCAGCGTCGCGTCAATAAACGCGCGGACGTCAAAAGGCTGCTTGGAGGTAAACAGGATACTGACGCCCAGGTAAAGCAGAAAGAAGAAGATCAGAAACGGTTCCGTCGATGCGAAGAGCGCAGGATCGTACCGGAGCACGCCCCAGGCCGTCGCGATGACAAAGGTGAAAAAGAAACCGGCGATATTGAGCAGCCGCCAGGAGCGGTACCAGGCAATCAGCAGGATGCCGATGTTGAGCATCGCGTAGTAGCTGAACAGCACGATATGCGAACCGCTGCCGTCGGAAGTAAGGATCGGCACCAGGAAACCGCCGGCAACCGAGAAGAGTGCCAAAATGAGCGCATCCTGGGCCACGGCCAGCAGGGAGCCGCAGATAACGACGATCAGCATGATGACGAACGCCTGCGGCATGCTCAGCAGGCCGTACATCTTCGCCGACGCGTAGACGACGAGGTAGAACGAGGCGACACCAAGTGCCTGCAGAACAAGGCCGTAGTAGCCTTCACGCTCGCGCAGCCGCCAGCCCAGCCCCGTAATGGCCAGTGCCCCGAGCGCAATGCCGATGAGGCGCATCTCGATGCTGATCATGTTGTGATCGGCCGCGTATTTGACGAGGAAAACGAGCCCCAGGAAAAAGATGATGCCGCCGACCTTCACCAGCATGTTGCCGCCGGTGATGAAACGGTTGAGCGCTTCGGCGAAGGGCGACGGTTCCGCAGCCTCCTCCCGCGGGGCATGCGGCCTTGCCTCTTCCGGCGGTTCCGGGACGACATGGGCCGGTTTTTCCGGCCGGGTTCGCGTTTCGGCAGTGTGATCCGTGGCCACCACCGGTTTCTGCGCAGGCGAGAGCAGTTTTTCCTTGACCGCTTCCATCGGCGTAACCGGTTTCTCGCGTTTTTCGTGTTTCTCCTCTTTTACCAGCGCATCCAGCCGCTCGCGCAGCTCCCCATTCTTCTTGTAGAGGTCGAGGATGAGGAAAAAGATGATCAGAACGGCAAGCAGTGTCAACATCAGATATTCCTATTTATTATTTTCTGATGCTATGCTAACACAAATATGCCCACTTCTTCCCGCCGCTTCTGGTCAGCCCCGGGCCATCCCCTTTTTTGTCTTTGCAGTCGCGACCGCCTCGTAGGGGTCTTCGGGCCAGTAGTGTTTTTTATATTTGCCCCGCAGCTCCTTGCGCACCTCCGCATACCCCTCCCGCCAGAACGACGCCAGGTCCTTTGTCACCTGTACCGGCCGCTGCGCCGGGCTGAGCAGGTGCAGCATCAGCGCTACCCTCCCCTCCAGCACCGCCGGTGTCTGCTCCCAGCCGAACACCTCCTGCAGGCGTACGGCGAGCACGGGTTGGCCGGGGTCGGTATAATCGATGCGGATGGTCGAACCGCTGGGCACCGTCACCGCTTCGGGTGCCAGGGCATCGAGCCGCTGGAGCGCGTCCCAGTCCAGCAGGCCGGAGAGTATCGCATAGAGATCGAGCTTCTGCAGCCCCTTGAGGTCGCGGATTCCCTCCAGGTAGGGGAGCAGCCACGTTTCCAGCGTCTTTAGCAGAGCAGCCTCGTCCATCGGGCCGAACGTCTCCGGCAGATGGCGGTTGACGAAATTGACCCGTTCGCACAGAGACCTGCTCTTTGGCGTCCACGGCAGCAGATCGAGACCGCCCCTGCGGATGCCGTCGAGTACGCCCAGCGCCACCAGCTCCGGCGAAGGGTTGGCGATGCGCGACTGGGCAATGACGACGGCCCCGATGCGCTCCGTGCGCAGGGCTTCTACCCGACCCGCTTCATCGTTCCATGAAACGTCTTCATCCGTCCGGATCAACTCACTGAACCACGCCTCCAGGTCTGCCGCGCTCAGCCCTGCGGCGTGGAAGATGCGCAGCACCTCCCCCTGCCCGCCGGCCTCGGCGACGGCAAGATAGTCGTCGTGCAGGAAAGCAGTGGCGTCGCCCAGTTCCGCCCCCTTGCCGTTGGCCATCACGAAGCGTTCCGAACCCCGGCTCCGGCGTTTGGCGATGCGGTCGGGATAGGCCAGCGCCGTCAGCACTCCCGCCGCATCATGCTGGACCTTACTTCCCCGCTCGCATCCCGTGCGCTTTTTGAGGACGTTGACGGCGTGGTGCAATACGCTGCCGCACGATCCCGACTGCAGGGAGCGGTCCAGCCACCCCATCCCCTCGCCCAGGTCCGTGCCGCTGAAACCCGTACGCTCCTGCAGCAGCGTGGCAATCAGTACCGCTTCGTACCCCAGCCCCTGCGCTTTTGCGCGCAGCAGCATATGGGCCATGCGCGGGTGCGCGCCGAGTGAGAGCGCCGCTTCGCCGTGGGGCGTAATGCGGCCGGACGAATCTGCCATATTAAGTGATATCAAAAGAGACGACGCCTCGTCTACTGCGTGTTTCGGGGGTGCATCGACCCATTCAAGCTCATCGACGGATGCGCCCCAGTTGGCCAGCTCGAGCATCAGGGGGGCCAGGTCAGACTGCAGGATTTCAGGACGTGCATGCGGCACCAGCGGCTTGTTCTCATGCCAGAGCCGGTAGCAGACGCCCTCCTGTGTCCGCCCTGCCCGCCCGGCACGCTGCACGGCGGAGTCCTGCGTGATCATGCGCGTGCGCATCCGGTTCATCCCCGAGGCCGCGTCGTACTCCACATAGCGCTCCAGCCCGCTGTCGATGACGATCCGTACCCCGTCGATGGTCAGCGACGTTTCGGCGATGTTCGTCGCGAGGACGACCTTGCGTTTGCCCGCAGGTGCAGGGGCAATGGCGTGCTGCTGCGCCGCCCTGGCGAGGTCGCCGTACAGCGGCGCCAGCAGCGTGTCGCTTCCGAGGTTCCCCTGCAAGGCACGTTCGACGGCGTTGATCTCTCTGACGCCGGGCAGGAAGACGAGCATGCTGCCCGTTTCTGCCTTGAGCGCGGCCGTGATCGTCTCCGCCGTCAGGGCGGCGACCGTTTTCGCCTCGGGAGGTTTGCGGCGTATGTCGAGGTAACTGTACGCCACCAGGTAGCAGCGCCCCTCGCTCGTGACGACGGCGGCATCGGGCATCACCCCCGTCAGCGCCTCCGCGTTGAGCGTCGCCGACATAACGACAAGCTTCAGGTCGTCGCGCAGCAGCGACTGTGACTGCAAGGAGAGCGCCAGCCCCAGGTCGGCATGGATAGAGCGTTCGTGGAACTCGTCGAAGATGAGCACCCCGACATCCTCCAGCGCCGGGTCGCTTTGGAGCATCCTCGTCAGGATCCCCTCGGTCACGACCTCGATGCGCGTCGCCGCCGAGACCTTCGTCTCCTGCCGGATGCGGTACCCTACCCGCTGCCCGACCGCCTCGCCCAAGAGCTCCGCCATCCGCAGCGCCGCGTTGCGCGCCGCGAGCCGCCGCGGCTCCAGCATGACGATCTTTTTGCCCTCCAACCACTGCGCCTCCAGCAGTTCCAGCGGTACGACAGTCGTCTTTCCCGCACCCGGCGGAGCCTGCAGTATGAGCTGGTTAGAAGCGGAAAACGCCTGCCCTATTTCGGGAAGGACAGCGTGAATGGGAAGTTCGGATAACATAGATGGGATTATAACGGTTCCGAAGAAGCAAAAAGTGAAAAAAGTCTAATCGGGGCAGTATGCATAGGTTCATGCGTGTCAAAACAGTCATATGCATCTGTGCCTGTATTCATATCACTCTACTCCGTTTCATCCTGGAGGCTTCTCAACCCCTCCGGATCAATGATGACGATCTTCCGCGCGCGCACCTCGACCCATCCCCGCGCTTTGAAGCGCCGTACAATGCGTGAGACCGTTTCGGGCGTCAGGCCGATCTGCGACGCGATCTGCTTCTGGGTCGTCACAGGCAGCGCGTCGGCATGCTCCAGCAGAAAACGCGCCAGCCGGGTCTGTGCATCATCGACCGAAGTACGCCGGATCACCGCTTCGAGCTGCCTGATCTTGTATGTCAGAGAGCGGATGATCCCCAGCGCCACCTCCGGGCGGTTCAGAAAGCGGCTTTTGAAAGCCTCGAAATCGATCTCGTAGAGCGTCACGTCCGTGACGCAGCGCGCCGTGGCCGGATAGGGGATGTTTTCAAAATGGGCCGCCTCGGCGACGAGGTCGTCGGCACGGAAATGGGCCAGGACGATCTCGTTGCCGGCCGTGTCGTGCTTGACGACCTGCACGACGCCCGACGCAATCAGGCGGAGTTTCCCGGGACGCTCCCCGGCATAAAAGAGCGTGCTCCCCTCGCTGTACGATTTAACCTGCGTGATTTCCCGCAGCAGCGCAAGATCATCCGCTTCCAGCCGGTTGAACAGATAGCAGTGTTCCAGTCCCATCACTCCTCCAAATTGATCAAGATCAATATCACAAGCCCCTATCATAACCTATACTGGCGATAAAAAAGGAATCATCATATGATCGCCATTGCCGAACTCCCCAGCGTCGCCTTTGAGGAGATGAACACCGTCCATGCCGAGGAGGTCGAACAGCTCAACCGTATCGAGACGCTGCTCGACACCGGCGCCCCGGAGACGGCCCTCTCCGCCGCACTCGAGGCGCTTTTCTTCCATACGCGTGAACACTTTGCCAACGAAGAGCAGCTGATGCGTGAAGTGGGCTTCCCCGCCTATGAGATGCACAAAGCCGAGCACGACCGCGCGCTGAACGAATTCCAGCTGGTAATGATGGAGTGGCGTAACCGGAAAGACGATGAGATCATCCGCAACTACATCTGCGTCGACACCCCGCTATGGCTTCACCAGCACATCGCGACCATGGACACGGTGACGGCGAATTTCATCGCTATGATCAAAGCGAGCTGAGATGCGCACGTTCGCATTTCTCGAAGCGCCGCGCTTCGGAGAAGGGGTCGTCGCCGAAAAGATACTGGAGAGCCCTTTCTCCAAGGAGATCCGCATCTGTATGGACAAGGGGAACATCATGCGGGAACACGCTGCACCCGGTCCTATCACCGTCATGGTGCTCGAAGGATGCGTCACCGTCACGTCCGGCAGCGATACAGCCGACCTGCTTCGAGGACAGATCGTCTGTTTTGACGCCCATGTCCCCCACTCCCTTGAGGCCCGCACGGATAGTGTCGTCCGGCTGACGCTCTCGAAAAACGATGCCCTTGCACGCGTCATCGACCTGACGAAGGCGTGATCCCGCTTTTGGTATACCTGTAGTATAGTGGGGCATTCTTCCCCGTTCAGCGTACGGGAACAAGGAAAAAGAGAGCAATGAGACTCTGGTCACTCCACCCAAAATACCTCGACGCCAAAGGGCTGGTAGCGCTGTGGCGCGAAGCGCTGCTGGCGCAGAACGTGCTGCTCGGCAGAACAAAGGGGTACAGGAACCATCCTCAGCTGCTCCGCTTTAAACAGACGGATGATCCGACGGCGGCCATCGCCTGTTATCTTGGGTTCGTGGCGGACGAGGCGGAGCGCAGAGGTTACAACTTTAACCGGCAAAAAATAGTGCAACAGGGCGAATGCACCGTGATGCCCGTACACGAAGGCCAGATCGCCTACGAAACATCGCATCTGCTGCACAAACTGGAACGCCGCGATCCGGAACGGTACAACACACTCGTTTCACTGCGGGATATAGAGACGCATCCGCTCTTTACCGCAGTTGAGGGGGAGGTGGAAACGTGGGAGGTCGTTCGCTGACGCCCTTCTACACCGCTCCGAGCCCCAAAAGGGCCACGCCCCCGAAATAGAGCAGCAGCAGCATCGTGCTTTCAAGCCCGATGTTTCCCGGCCCGTGGCGCTGGCGGTAGAGCAGCCCCATCATAACCACCCCCGTCATGATAAGGGCGTCCGCGAGCCAGAACACTTCCGCCCCGGAGACGGCGGCGTAGATCGGCCCCTCCCGGTAAGCGACATCCGACGCCGCGATAAAGAGCGTATCAAACGCATTACCGCCGATAATATCCCCGACGGCGAGGTTGAGCGCCCCCATACGCACAGCAGTAACGGCAACGACAAGTTCGGGGATGGAGGTCGAGACGGCCGTGAAAATCCCGCCGACGATGCCGTAGGAGAGTCCCGAATTTTGCACGATCGGCACGGCTAGCTGTGCCAGGAACCAGCCCGCTGCGGCAACGACGGATGAGTAGATGAGGAAACGGACCCAGAGACCGGGCATGCCCTCGGGCCTGCGTCTGGCGGGTCGCTGTTTCTCCGCCGGGGTATCGCGTGTTTTTCGCGGCAGCCACATCGGCATCGTATGCGTGCGCGCCAACAGCTGGATACCCAGCAGGTACGCTGCAAGCAGCAGCAGCGTGACGGGGTGCACCGACCAGAAACTGATATCGGGAACGGCGATCCCCACCATGTGGATACTCAGGAGTGTCATCAGCAGGGCCGTCATGAAAAGATTCTCTGCCGAAGCGGCAGCGTGTTCGAGGTTCGCCCGCCGGTAGGCGATATCGGCAAAGGCAAGAAAAACGGTCTGGGCTGCGATGCCGCCCAGGCTGTTGCTGACGGCCAGCTCCGCAAAACCGGATACGGCGGCGCTTACGGAGGTCGTCAACCCCGAAAGCGAGGTGGAGGCTCCGATGAAAAGTGCCCCCATCAGCGCTTCACCCATCCCCGTTTCATGGGCGAGGTCGCGTGCCGTCGTGGTCATCTTGATGCCGAACCATCCGACGACAAGCGCCGCCAGGACAAAAGCGGTATAGAGGTATATCGGCGGCCACGTATCCGGATGCATCACAGGGAACTC
The DNA here is from genome assembly GCF_039645585.1 of Sulfurimonas sp. HSL-1656. Taxonomy (NCBI): domain Bacteria; kingdom Pseudomonadati; phylum Campylobacterota; class Epsilonproteobacteria; order Campylobacterales; family Sulfurimonadaceae; genus Thiomicrolovo; species Thiomicrolovo subterrani. The sequence continues at coordinate 1,147,162 of NZ_CP147915.1, read as the reverse complement.
CCGTTATGAGATCATATCCTCCATTGTGCCTTTTTCCATCCAAAAAGCCCCTTCGGGGTGCGGCACCGCCTGCAGAGGGTTGGGTGCTACAACTCGTCGCGGACGAGGTTATGGCAGTGGAAACAGGCCAGCTCGATAGAAGTGTAGGCCCGCTGGGCTTTGATCTGCTGTTTGCGCGGTGTCAGGTCACGCGTATTGGGTCCGTAGGCATCCTCGATCAGCTCGATATTTTCCGCGATCATCTTGGCCGATTCCAGGGCGATGTTTGATTTCTGCTTCTTCTCCGGCGGCAGCATGGATTCGATCTTCTCCTTGTTGCTCAGGAGGTCATGCACCTCGGTTTTAAGCCGTGCGAACACTTTCAGCGCCTCTTTCCGGTCGTTGCGGATCATATACTCCCGCGCTTCGCCCATCTCCGCATTGAGTTTGAGCATGTTGAACTTCAGATTGAATTTCTGATCCGCCGCCATCAGCTGGATACCCATTGCCACCAGTGCAATCATCACTACTTTCAGCATTCGCCTCTCCTGTTTTTCAATTCGAAAAAAATTATATCTAAATTATTTAATCCCATAAAACCACAAGGAGCGGAAGGAAAAAAATAGCACTCTTATTCGTCCTGTACAACGTTGGAACAAAAGGGTTCTGAATCGTGTGAAAATGGAGGGGGATGCGGTGCCGATGGCACCGCGGGGAAGTGTCAGGCCGTCAGCGGAGCGTTCTACTCGGCATCCAGCGGCGCGAGCTTGCGGTGGCGGGCCGCCAGGGCGATGACCGCAAAGACGATCGCGTAGGTCACCGGCACGAAATCCGGGATCGGCACCGGGTCGCCTTTGGCGTAGGAGTGCATCCCCGCCAGGTAGTAGTTGACGCCGAAATAGGTCATCAGGACCGACGTAAACGCCAGCAGCGAAATAACGCTGAAGAGATACGGCGTATAGATCTTCTTGATGAAGCGCAGGTGGATGACGACCGCGTAAACGAGGATCGTCACCAGCGCCCAGGTCTCTTTCGGGTCCCAGCCCCAGTAGCGGCCCCAGCTCTCGTTGGCCCAGACCCCACCGAGGAAGTTCCCGACCGTCAGTGTTGCCAGACCGACCATGAGGCTCATCTCGTTGATGGCGTTGAGCTCCCTGATGGAGAGCGAAATGCTCTTGGAACGTTTACCCGAGTTGAACATGAAGAGGATCAGCGTAATGAAGCCCAGCAGCGCCCCCAGCCCCAGGAAGCCGTAGCTGCCGGTAATCATGGAGACGTGGATGCTCAGCCAGTACGACTGCAGGACCGGGACGAGGTTCGTCACCTGCGGGTCCATCCAGTTGAGGTGGGCGACAAAAAGGATCAGCCCGGCAAGGATGGAGGTTGCCGCCAGGGTGATCGGCGAATTGCGCGAGAAGATGAAGCCCGCCAGCACCGACGCCCAGCCGATATAGATCATCGACTCGTAGCCGTTGGACCACGGCGCGTGCCCGGAGATGTACCAGCGGATCGCCAGGCCGACCGTATGGGCGAGGAAAAAGAGTACGAGCAGACCGTAGGCCCCCTTGGCCATCAGCCCCAGCTTGACACGCGGGTTGATGATGTGCGCGAAGGCGAAGACCAGCAGCACGAAACCGACGAGGAAGTAGAGCGGCCAGAGGCGCTCGAAGATGTTGGCGTGGTTGTACCAGATCTCCAGCTTCATCTTGCTCTCGTCCGGGTAGACGAGTGCACCCGCTTTTTTCTGGTGCCCGGTGATCTGGACCAGGGCGGCATCCGCCTTGCTCCAGTCGCCGCTCTTGACCGCGTCGTCGATGGCGGAGAAGTACTGCGCCGCGAGGTAGCGGACCACCATGCTCTCCTGCGGCGTGAAGCCGTTGATCGCGTCGATGGTGGCCACCCATTTATGGTTCGTGTCCGCCGCATCCGGCCAGAGGCGCAGCAGCGCGCCCGTATAGACCATGTAGGCGACGTTCACGCGTTCGTCGACCTTGATGACGGCCTTGTCGAACTTGTCGCGTTTGCCCGGGGCCTTGCGGATGGCCTCTTCGACGTACTTGTTGAGTTTGTAGCCGGCCAGCTCCTCGGGGTATTCGAAAAACTGGTTGAAGGCGAGCGTTTTCTCACCGGCGTCGATTCCCAACTCCTTGTTGACGAGCTTGTCGCTGCGGATCATCTTGATGTCGCGCCACGCTTCGGGCATCAGCATCATCGACAGCAGGATCTGGTTGGGGTTGAGCCCCAGAATGGTGTCGCCGCGGTTGATCTTGTGCAGGATCTCCGTACTGAGCGTATCCACCGGCTTCATCCGCCCGTTGCTGTCCTGGACGACCAGCGCCCCGAACATATCGGCATGGGTTTTGTCGAACGAGGTGATCTCCTTGATCATCGGGTTCGTGTCGGCCTTGGCGTTTTGCGGAGCAAAAGCGATCAGCACTGCCGCGACAAAGGCGGCGGCCAGCTTCTCTTTCGCTTCAGCGGCACGCTTGGCGATCTTGCCCAGCTGACGGAAACGCCCTCCTTTGGCGAAGAGCGCACCGAACATTCCCACGGCCAGCAGGAAGTAGCCGAGATAGGTCGGCAGGGTTCCCGGGTCGTGGTTGACGGAGAGGACGGTCCCTTTTTCGTCACGGTCGTACGAGGACTGGAAGAAACGGTAGTTGCGGTGGTCAAGCACGTGGTTCATAAAGATGCGATACGGCATTTCGATGTTCTGCTCCTTGTCGATGAGGACGACCTCGCTCGCATAGGACATCGGCGACTGCGAGCCCGGGTAGCGGTCGAGTTCGAAGTCCGTCAGTTTCAGGGCGAACGGCAGGCGGATCAGTTCGGCGCCGTAGCTGACCGACATCGGGATGCCCGAAAGCGTCAGCGGTGCCGGGACGCCGACCTGGCCGGACGTACCCATCACGACGATCTCTTTGGTCTCGCTGCCGTCGCTGAACTGCAGGCGCATCGCGTCCTGCGTGGCGCTGCGCATCATCGGGCCGCTCTTTTTCGCCTCCTGGGAGACGACGGTCTTCTTCCCTTTGGCCAGGAAGCTGCGGACGACGAAGTTCGCGCCGTTCTCCGTCGTATAGAGCGTACGCGTCGACGCGTCGTTCTCCAGGGACGGGGCGACCGCGCCGCTGCTCTGGTCGTCCATCTTGAGGTAGGTCATCGGGAAACCGTTGGCCATCTTGAGGCTGTCGCCTTCCATATAGAGGCGGACCACCGGTTTGCCGTCATGCAGCGGCTTGCCGGAGTCGAAATCGATGATGAGCTTCTCGTTCTCGTACTGTTCGCCCAGGGAGAGCTGGATCTGGTCGGGGGCACCGCCGCCCGTGATCATCATGTTGGCAATCGGCTTGCCGTCGGGGGCTTCGACAACGCTGTAAACGGCGTCGGGGATGTATTCGAGCAGCTTGACGGTGACATGCTTGCCCGCAGCGTCGAACGCCGTATCGACGTCGTTGCCGCCGAGCTTGGAGAGGTAGAGCCCCTGCTTGTACTCACCGACGTTTCCGTTGTCGTCATAGACGATTTTGAGGTAGCTGGACGAGCTGGTGATCTTGTCTTCGATCTCCCCCTCGCGGATGTGCATCATTCCCTCGTAACCGACGTATCGGGTGATCGCCGCGCCCAAGAGGATGACGAGGAAAGCGAAGTGGAACAGGAACACCAGCCCTTTGCCCTTCTTCCACATCTTGAAGCGGACAATGTTGAGTACGAGGTTCACCGCCAGGAGGCCCAGCAGCACCTCGAACCAGCGGGCGTTGTAGATCATCGCCTTTGCCGTCGGAGTACCGAAATCGTTTTCGACAAAGGTCGCGTATCCGACCGAGACGGCAAAGACCATCATAAGCACGGCCATGGTTTTCATGGAGCCGATAATGGAGAGGAGGTATTTCATCTCATTCCTTTTCATGCAGTCGGGAGCGCGCAGCCCCCAAAGTGCGTAATTGTAGTCATTTTCGGTTAACGAAGGCTTTCAATGCAAGAGCGCGTTTGAATAAGTGCTGCTTATTCAGAACCTATTTCAGTTCGCCCCAGTGCGTACCGATGTTCAGCGACGCCCGCAGGGGGATGTGGAGGGGGAAGATCTCTTCCATGATGGACTGGAAACGCGCCCCCAGCGCATCGGCCTGCGCCGCATCCACCTCGAAGATCAGTTCGTCGTGAATCTGCAGCAGCATGGTAGCAGGGAGGCGTTCCTTTTTTATCACATCGTCGATGTGATTCATCGCCATCTTGATCAGGTCGGCCGCGGAGCCCTGGAAGACGGTATTGACCGATTCGCGCTCATAGGCGGCTTTGAGCATCGGGGTCGCCTTGTCGTAGTCGAAATAGCGGCGGCGCCCCAGCAGGGTCTCGACGTACCCCTGCTCCTTGGAGCGCTCGACGATGGAGGCGAAGTAGGATTTGACCGTCGGGAAGGTCTCGAAGTAGCGGGTAATGATGTCGCGCGCCTCCTTCGTCGGAATTTTCAGGGTGTCGGAGAGCTTCTTCTGCCCCATCCCGTAAAGCAGGCCGAAGTTGACGGTCTTGGCAATGCCGCGCTTCTTCGGGGCCTCCTCTTCGCCGAACAGGGCGGTCGCCGTGCTCAGGTGGATATCCCTGTCATGTTTGAAGGCGTCGACGAGGGTCGGGTCCTCGCTGAAGTGCGCCAGCAGCCGCAGCTCGATCTGCGAATAGTCGATACCGATAAGCTTCTTGCCCGGTTCGGCGACGAAAGCCTCGCGGATGCGCGCCCCCAACGGGGTGCGGGTCGGGATGTTCTGCAGGTTCGGGTTTTTCGAGCTGAGCCGCCCCGTCGCCGTCCCCGTCTGTACGTAGGAGGTGTGGATGCGCCCGTCGGGACGCTGCGCGCCCAGCTGCAGGAGCGGGTCGAGGTAGGTGGAGACGAGCTTGTGCAGCTCGCGGTACTCCAGCAGTTTCTCGATGACCGGGTGGGCGTCCAGCAGGGAGCTCAGCACCTTCTCGTCCGTCGAGTAGCCCGTCTTCGTCTTCTTGGCCGCCGGCAGTTCCAGCTTCTCGAAGAGCACCTCCCCCAGCTGCTTCGTGGAGTTGATGTTGAACTCGCTGCCCGTGAGCTCGTAGATGCTCTGCGTCAGCTCGGAAAGACGCGTTTTCGCCTCCTCCAGGAAGGTCGCGAGAACCTTTGTATCGACCTTGATCCCCGCCTCTTCCATCGCGGTCAGCGTCAGGGAAAAGGGGAACTCCACCTCCGCGGCCTCTTCGAGCAGGTGCTCGCCGCCCTGCAGTTTCAGCAGTTCCGAAAGTTTGGCGTAGAGCCTGAAGGTCGCCCAGGCATCCTCCGCGGCGTACCCGCAGGCATCGGCGAGATCCACCCCGGAAAAATTCTCCCCCTTCTTGACCGTCTCCTTGAAGCTGATCATCGTATGGTTCAGGTGCGACTGCGCCAGCTTGTCCAGGGAGAGCGCGCTCTCGGGGGCGGCGAGCCATGCCATGATCATCGTATCGGCGTAGAGTGAGGGTTCGAACCCCTCCAGGTAATGGTTGACGAAGTGGAGGTCGAATTTGAGGTTATGCCCGACGACCCGGCCCGAAAAGATCTGCCGCAGCGCCGCTTCGGCCGCGGCTTTGCCGACCTGCTGCGGTACGCCGAGGTAGCTGTGCGCGACGGGGACGTAGTAGGCCTCCTCGTCATTGAGGCAGAAGCTGAAACCGACCAGGGTATCGTCGAGGTAATCCAGTCCCGTCGTCTCCGTATCGAAAGCGACAAGGGTCTCTGCGGTGATCGCGCCGGTGATCGCGGCGAGCTCTGCTTCGTCTATTACCAGTTTCGCGGTGAAACCGGCATTGGCCGGCAGCGGGCACTCCTCGGTCTGCACGGCGCTCTCGGCGGCGATCTCTTCCTCGCCGATCAGTTTCTTCGCCTTGAGCTTCCGGATGATCCCGTGCATCTCGTAGCGCAGCAGCTCCGGCACGATCGGCACGAAGGGGTTGCGGTCGTCCATGTCGAATTCGTGCCACTCCACCGTCTCGAAGAGGTCGTCGCGCAGGGTGACGAGCTTCTTGGACATCCAGGCGTTCGCTTCGTTTTCGCGCAGCTTCTTCTGGACCCCGGCCGGCTTGACGGCGTCGATGTTCGCGTAGACATTTTCGAGGGTCTCGTACTCGTTGAGCAGCTTCTGCGCCGTCACCTTGCCTATGCCCTTGACCCCCGGCACGTTGTCGGCGCTGTCGCCAAGCAGCGCCTGGTAGTCGGTGAACTGTTCGGGGCGGATGCCGTACTTCTCCAGGCACTCCGTTTCGTTGACGTCCCTGCGCTTGATGGCGTCGACAAGGACGACACGGTCATCATCGATGAGCTGGTAGAGGTCCTTGTCGTGCGAGACGATCCGCACGACCATCCCCGCTTCGACCGCCTTTTTCGTAATGGAGGCGATCATGTCGTCGGCCTCGAACCCGCTCTGCATCAGGGTTTTGAAGCCCATCTTCTCGATCCACTCGATGGCGATGGGGAGCTGCGCCTTGAGCTCGTCGGGCGGCGGCGGGCGGTGCGCCTTGTACTCGGGGTCGATCTCGTTCCTGAAGGTAGGCCCCTTCGCGTCGAGGGCGAAAACGATGTAGTCGCTGGAGTGGTCCTGGTGCAGGCGGTCGATAAAGTTGACGAAGCCGGTCAGCAGCCCGGTCGGGAACCCCTCTTTGTTCGTGAGCGGCGGCAGCGCGTAGAAGCTGCGGAAGAAGAAGCCGAAGGTATCGATAACGGTAATGGTCTTGGACATAATGGTAAATCTTTCGTTGGTGTTAAAAATGCACTTACGGTGATATGAGCAGTACCCTTAAGCTTTAAACGGAGCCATTTTAACGAAAACGGGATTAATCGGGCTGCGCTATAATCCCGTCAAAAAATTTATATAAGGTAGTGATTGATCCATGTTCAGAACTAAAGAGCTGATTCTCTTCGATTTCGACGGTACCCTTATCGACAGTGTCCCGGATCTCGCGGCGGCGATCAACCACATGCTTTCCGGGTTGGGAAAACCCGCCTTTGAAGAGTCACTTGTCCGTGGCTGGGTCGGCAACGGTGCTCGGACCCTCGTCGAGCGGGCCCTGCGCGCCGCCTACGGCGAGCACGGTTACCCCGCCCCGGCTGACGTCGACGCGGCGCTGGACGTATTCCTGCACCACTATGCCGAAAACCTGGCCGTCCATACCGCCGCCTTCCCGCACGTACCCGAAGTGCTGCAGCAGCTGCATGCGCAGGGCTACCGCCTGGCCATCATTACCAACAAACCCTACGCATTCATAGAACCCATCTTGCAAAGCATGGGCATGGACACGCTTTTCGAACTCACCCTCGGCGGCGACTCGCTGCTGCAGAAGAAACCCGATCCCCAGCCCCTGCTGCACGCCTGTGAAACCCTCGGAGTCGCCCCGGACAAATGCATCATGGTCGGCGACTCGAAAAACGACATCCTCGCGGCCAAAGCGGCGGGGATGCAGAGCATCGGCGTCGGCTACGGCTACAACTACGACGAAGCCATCAGCGCCTACGACCCGGACCTGGTCTGCGAAACCTTCTGCGCCCTCGCCGCGCCGTTCGGGGTCTCCTGTGGCTAGGGTCGCGATCATCGGCGGCGGCATCGCCGGGGCGACGGCGGCACTGACGCTGGGGCGGCTCGGCCTGGACGTCACCCTCTTCGAAAAGGGAAAGAGCCTCGTCTCCGGCCCTCCCTTTTGCCACCTGCACGCCGGCGGCAATCTCTACCGCGAGATCTCCGACGAGCAGTGCGTCACCCTGCTGCGCCAATCCATCGACCTCCTGCGATTCTACCCCTACGCCGTCGATTTCCGCCCGACCGTCATCGCCGTGCCGCATACCGATTCGGGTGCCCCCGAAGCGCTCTATCCCCGGCTGCGCAGACTCCAGGACGAATACCGCCGCTTTATCGCCGAGGACGGGCGCAACCGCGTCCTGGGCGATCCGGAGACCTACTTCCGCATCTACGACCGCGAAAGCGTCGAAGCCCTCCGCACACGCGAACCCGTCAAGATGCCGCAGACGCCCGACGAGTGGATGATCCCCGTCGCCCGCGAGGTCGACCTCTCCACGGTCAAGTTCCCGCTCATCATGGTCCAGGAGTACGGGCTGAACCTTTTCCGCCTCGGCGCAGGCGCCACGCTGTCGCTGCAGGGCCTGACCAACTGCGACCTCCTGCTTGAGACAACCGTGACGGCGGCACAGCGGACCGAGGACGGCAGCGGCTTCCTCATTACCGCCGCATCCGGCGGAGAGAGCGAGACGCAGCGTTTCGACTACCTCGTCAATGCGGCCGGTTTCCGTACCGGGGAGATCGACGACATGCTGGGCTACAGGCGCGAGCGGATGGTCGAATTCAAAGCGGCCTACGTCACCCAGTGGAAAGAGGCAACCGTCTGGCCCGAAGTAATCTTCCACGGCGAGCGCGGCACCCCCAACGGCATGGCCCAGTTCACCCCCTACCCCTGCGGGCTGATCCAGCTGCACGGTATGACGAACGACATCACCCTCTTCGACGAGGGGCTCGTCGGCAGCACGCCGTCGAGTGCGCAGCCCAACCTCGACGAGCGCTTCATCGAGATGATCGACCGGGAGTGGGAGTGGTCCTGCGTCGAAAAACGCAGCCGCCGCGCCATTGAGCACATGGCCCGCTATATCCCCGCCTTCATCAATGCCGAGGTCGCCTCCAAACCGCTTTTCGGCGCCCAGCAGATCCCCGGCGACGACCCGACCCTGCGCGCCGCGGACGTCTCCTTCGTCGGCGAGCGCTATGCCCGTTGCGAGGTCGTCAAGGCCTCGTCGGTGCTCAGTATGAGCGACGCCATTGCCGCCCAGCTCGCGGCGCTCGGCTATGTCGCCCCGCCGGTCCATGGCATACGCCGTTTCCAGGAGCGCCCCGCCCCGTCCGAGTCGCAGATCCAGTCCGAGGCCTCCTCCATCTGCGAGGCGCGCTCCTACCCCTCCTGCCTCTCCCGCCGCACGGTACGCGGCGACATCCCTGCCGGCTGAGCCGCGCATTTCTTACAACCCGCTAGAGCATTTCTTAAGTTTTTCTGCCTTATCATAGGTTATTCCAAGAGCGAAGGAGCCTAAGATGATCGACAAGAAAAAAGTCAGCAAGTACGTCAAGAAAGAGCTCAAGAATATCCTGAAAAAAGAGCTGAAGCAGGAAGTCAAGAAGCACATCAAAGACTATAAAGTCAAAGAGCGTGCCGACAAAAAACTGAAAGCGAAGTAGTAGGGATGATGCGTTCTTAGAGAGGAGAACAGATGCATACTTATATCTTCAATACAGACCTGGGGACGTTCGAGATTACGAACAGCCGCCACCACCGCATGTATGAACTCTGGCTGGAGTATGAGAAGCTCGGCGAATATGCGACGGCGCGGGATGCGGCGGATGACGTCGCATCATTCAATACAGGTCATATCGAATGGGACAACCTGGAGAGCGAAGCCGTGCGGGTCCCTGCCGGCATCGAGGCGTGGACGGAAGTGGGAGACTCGGCGGTGCAATCCGCTGTCGACCTGCGCCAGCGCGCCGAACTGAACAACCCCTACCTCGTCGGCGAAGAGGGGTGAAAAAGCGGCGGCGAAAACGGATCGCCGCGTCCCATTGCGCTTTTAGAACATAAAATGTACAAAGTCCGTATGACTTTGGATGCTTTGACCCTCGACACCCCCTACCTTGCACTCGATCCCCTGTTTTACGATCCCACCGAACCGGACCCGCTGAAAAATCCCTATCTCATCAGTTTCAACCCCGATGCGGCCGAACTGATCGGCCTCTCCCCGGACACCGAGACGGATGACAAACTCGTCGGCCTGCTCAACGGCACCTTCATCCCCGAAGGCGCCAAACCCTTTGCCATGTGCTACGCCGGCCACCAGTTCGGGATGTTCGTCCCGCGCCTCGGCGACGGGCGGGCCGTCAACCTCGGTAAAACCGGGGAGTGGAACCTGCAGCTCAAAGGGAGCGGCGAGACCCTCTACTCGCGCATGGGCGACGGGCGGGCCGTCCTGCGCTCTTCCGTGCGCGAGTACCTCATGAGCGAGGCGATGCACCACCTCGGCATCCCGACGACCCGCGCACTTGCGCTGATCGGATCGGAGACAAAGGTCGTGCGCGAACGCCTCGAGCGCGGGGCGGTCGTGTTACGGATGTCGCCGACCTGGGTCCGTATCGGCACGTTCGAGTACTTCTACTACACTAAGGAGCACGACAAACTCGAACCCCTCGCCGACTACGTCATCGCCGAGAGCTATCCGCACCTGAAAGGCGAGGAGGATGCCTACTTCCTGATGTTCGCCGAGGTCGTCGAGCGCACCGCCCGCCTGCTGGCACAATGGCAGAGCGTCGGGTTCAACCACGGCGTCATGAACACCGACAATATGTCCATGGGCGGCCTCACCATCGACTACGGCCCCTACGCCATGCTCGACGACTACGACATCTCTTTCATCTGCAACCACACCGACACCCACGGCCGCTACGGCTTCGGGCAGCAGCCCCATGTCGCCTACTGGAACCTCTCGATGCTGGCCGAAGCCCTCTCCCCCATCGTTTCAAAGGAGCGGATGGAGAAGAAGCTCGAGGATTACGGCCCCGTCTACACCCAAACCTACGTCGAGATCATGTGCGCGAAAATGGGCCTGGCGACGGTGCAGGAGGATGACATCATCCTGCTCAAAAAACTTCTGAGCGCGCTGCAGAAGTCGCAGGCGGACTACACCCTCTTTTTCCGCACGCTCAGCCGCTACGACGGCGACGGCAGAGCACTGCTCGACATCTGCGTCGACCGCGAACCCGTCCGCGAATGGCTGAAGGAGTACGACGCCCGGCTGCAGCAGGAGCCACGCAGCAAGGAGGAGCGCCACACTGCCATGCTGCGGACGAACCCGAAATACGTGCTGAAAAACTATATGCTGCAGGAGGCAATCGCAAAAGCGGAGAAGTTCGACAACAGCGGGGTCGCCGACCTGCTGACAATCGCCCGCAACCCCTTCGACGAGCTGCCGCAGTTCGAGCGCTACGCCAAAGCGACGCCGAACGAACACAAGAACCTCAAGCTCTCCTGCTCCTCTTAGGAAGGAACCAGAAATTACGCTTCTCATTCTTTTCTTTTTCATAAGAAAAGAACCAAAAGAAAATCGGTCTTTCGCGAATCGCTCGCCCTTCTCGTCTTTATGCCTTCAGGGCGGCTTTCAAGGAGCACTCAAGGCCAACTTCAGATTTATTTGATTGCGCTTTGTCGATACAAAGCGCTTGATACGAGCTTCGACACGTCGAAGCGCATAAAATCAATAGGCGACCTGTCGTTAAGCGTGCCTTGAAAGCCGCTGCGGAGGCCCAAAGCCGGGAGCGGCGTGCGATTCGCGCAACGACGATTTTCTTTGGTTTCGTTTCTTTGTAAAAAGAAAGGAAAAGGAAAAACTCTTTGCCACTTTTTTAGAAAAAGTAGCGCAAAAAGCGGCCTTTCGCGAATCGCTCATCCCTCCCGGCTTTATGCCTCCGGGATGGCTTTCAAGGTGCGCTCAAGGCCAATTTTCAATTCAATTGAATGCGCTTCGGGAACCGAAGCTATTATAATTTTATAGGAAGAGCCAGACGAGGAAGGCGAAGCCGATGCCCAGGTTCACCCAGCTGCCGCCCTCCTCAAAGAGCATGACCAGCAGCTCGTACCAGGTGGCCAGCGGTTCGGCGGGGACGTCGAGCATCTGCGCGTGGGCGTAGGCGGTGATGTCGGCACCCCAGATAAATGCAACAATCTCGGGGACAAAGAAGAAGAGTACTATTCCCAACAAGCCCCACACCGTTTTTTTCGGCTTCATCTGCGCGAGGCTGCGGCGAAGGGCGGGACTGTGTTTCAGGCGGTAGGCGGCGGTTGCGATTTTTTCTCGGATCATTAGGATAGAATTTTACCAAAAAGGCAAAAACAATGTCGAAAACGAAACTCCTGATCGTCTGGACGAACGGCGACAAAGAGGTCGCTATGAAGCTCCCTCTGCTCTACGGCTCCGTGATTTTGGAACGGGGCTACTGGGAGGAGGCACACCTCATGATCTGGGGCCCCTCCATCAAACTGGCCGCCGCCGATGAAGAAGTACAGGCACGCCTGAAGCAGATGAAAGCGAGCGGCGTCGCCATGAGCGCCTGCATCGTCTGCACGGAGGATTATGCGGCGACGGATGTCCTCGCGGCACTGGGGGTTGAGAACACCCACACCGGCGAGATGCTCACCGCGTGTCTCAAAGATGACAGCTGGGCCATAATGACGGTATAATCTTCCTTATTGGCACCAAGGAGGAGCAGATGAGGAACTATCTTTTCAACACGGACATCGGGACCTTCGAGATACGACAGGCCGGCCATGAGCGCTACGAGCTCTGGATCGAGGAGGAGATGCTCGGCGAGTACGAGAGCCCTGAAAAAGCGGCCGAGGACGTCGCCGCGTTCAATACCGACTATCCCGAGTGGGACCGGCTGGAAAACGAGTACAGCAACGTCCCTGCCGGCCTGGACGACTGGAGCAGCGTCACCGAGACGATCCCCGAGGCATGATGGGCAGTACGCTTCAAGACGGTACGCACCGTTTTATCGCGGACTGCCACCTGGGCAGGCTCGCCAAGTACCTTCGTTTCATGGGCTACGACACCCTCTTCTTCCCGACCATCCCCGACACCGAAATGATCAAAATCGCCCGCGATGAAGAACGCACCGTTCTCACCCGGGACACTGCCCTCGCCCGCCGAAAAAATGTGCCCGTATACCTGCTGGAAGCCCTCGGGCTCCATGACCAGTTGCGCGAACTGGCGGTGCATTTCGGGTTGAACCCAGGTGATGATGCGCATCGGCGCTGCCTCATCTGCAATGCCCCGCTCGTGCGTGTCTGCGCCGTTGCTATCCGCAACGCCGTGCCAGAACAGGTCTATGCGACCTTCGACACCTTCAGGCAGTGCCCCGAATGCGGCCGTATCTACTGGCACGGCGATCACTACCGCAAGATGCTCCGTTTCCTGAAGACGGCCCTGGAGCAGACTGCTCGCAGCTAAACCCTAGCTCTTTTCCTGCACCTAAAAGGTGTCTCAGGCGGCTTCTGCCCGTTCCTTGTACTTTGCCAACCGGTAAGCCTGATCGAGGTTAGCGCCGATCATTTCCACGACGGCTTTGTCGATCTTCCCGGCGTCGGCCATCTCCCGCAGGATGGCGAAAGCCGCATCAGGTTCCATCGCTTCGCGGTAGGGGCGTGTCTGTACCAGCGCCTGGAAGATGTCGGCAACGGTCACGATCCGTGCCTCGAGGGGGATCTCCTCCTTCTCAAGGCTGTAGGGGTACCCTTTGCCGTCGAGCATTTCGTGGTGCAGCGAGGCGATACGGGCGATCTCCCGGAAACCGTGGATGCGCCGAAGGATCATGTTCGAATCGAACCCATGCCGGTTCATGAGCATCTTCTCCCCGTGGTTGAGCTGACCCTTCTTGTTCAGGATGTCATCATCGACCCGCAGTTTTCCGAGGTCATGCAGCAGGGCGCCTATCTCCACCGTCTCGCGGGTATGTTCGTCCAGCCCGAATCCCCGGGCCAAGAAGTTGGAGAGCGCTGCAACCCCGAAGGAGTGTTCGAAAGTGAAGGGGCTTTTGGCATCGACGACGTCGGCGAACATCTGGGCCACCTCTCTTATTTCCGTAAAGGGCAGATGCAAGACATCCCCCCGACCGACCCACTCGAGCAGCTGTTCCTCCAGCGGCTCGTCCGCCAGGTAGAACCAGAACGAGTTCCGACGTGCGGCGGCCACAAATGCATCGACCAGCTCCGGGGCGAAAAAGTTTCCCTTGTGCTCCAGGATGATCCGCTCGATCTCGTCGCTTTGCTCCAGGTCGGAACCCTCAAGCTGTACCCGCAGCGCATCGATCCGGTCGGCGAGGTAGATCAGGTTCGCCTTCTGTTTGACACGCGCGTCGACCGGCAGGTGTTCCAGGATATCCCAGTGCGTATGGTGATAGTAGATCGGCTGGGAGAAACGTGCGAAAAGTTTTACCTTTCCCAGCAGGATGGCGCCGCGCTCGCAGTGGAACTGCTCATCCTTCCACTCCAGCTGTGTCACCAGGCTGCGGTGCGTTTCGGTCTTTGAAACACCGCAGTCGTGCAGCATGCCTATACTGATGATTTCATCGATAAAGTCATCATCGAAACCGGCCTCTTTCGCACAGGCGGCTGCCATGAAGGCCACCCGTTTGCCGTGGCGCGTATCGTCGATGCCGACAAGGTCTAAGGCTTCTGAGAGGGCGTAGATGACTTCGCGAATATTGAGTTCATATTCCATCGTTAACACTTTTTGTTAGTACTTTTCTATTAACAAGATCATAACACACCCACGGACAAAATGTATGGACACGGACGAAATTTTGATGATTTTATCCGTGGTGCCGGATAGGATATAATGCCTCCATGCCTGCATGCTTCCCGAGCCGTATCCTTTTTGCCCCCGCCAAGGCGTTCTGCCGATGACCGAGCGCTACAGTATCGACAGCAGCCGTTTCGAAGAGGATGAAGAACCGCTGTGGCAGCGCCGGCAGCGCGAAGATGCCGAACGCGCCGCGGCACTGGCCATGCGAAATGAAAAAACCGTCTACCGTGAAGGCGACCAGGTCGGCAATTTCCTGTTTGTGCGCTATATGAAGGCCAAAAACCGTGCCGTTTTTGCCTGCCCCGACTGCGGCAAGAAGTTTCAGTACAACATCTATACCATCAAGCAGAAAAAACGCTGCAAGTGGTATAAGGGGCACGCGGCCCTGAAAGGAAAAAGATGACCGACGAAGAGAAACTGTTCGAGATGGTGGAGCGCTGCGTCGCCGACGCCGTGCTGGCCCTGGAAAACGACTGCCCGCTCGTTCCCTTTGCCAAGCTGCTGATCCAGGACGGCACCGTCCGCGATATGGCCTGCGACGACGGGGAAGAGAAGCAGTGCTACGAAACCCTGCTCGAACGTCTCCGGGGCGAGGTGAAGATGGGCGATATCGACGCCGTCGCCCTCGTCGCGCGCGTCACCATTCCCGAGCAGTACAACGCCCCTTCCCCCCAGGGGATCCGCATCCACCTCGAAGAGAAGGCCCAGGCGCAAAAGAAGATCTCGGCCCGTCTCCTCTACGTCCCCTACGACCTCTTCGTCGCCGACGGCGACGCCAGACGCAGTGTCATGCTGCACAACCCCATCGCCATCGGGATGCCGATGGAAATCTACGCCGCGGTAAGCTGACCGGGCACGCCGCATGGCAAAAGCGATCCTCCTCACCACCTTCGCCCCGTGGCTGCCGCACCATACCTCCAATGCCTCGGACGACCTGCTGCAGCATTTCATCGATGCCAGAGGCGACGCCTGCGACTACCTGCGGCATCTCCCCGTCGACCCGGTAGCGGCACCCAGGATGGTGCTGGACGCCTTCGAACGGTTACGGCCGAAGGTGCTCGTCTGCTGCGGCATGGCCGAAACGCGCAGCCGGCTCGAGCTGGAAACGCAGGCCGTCCTGGATGGAAGCGTCCTGCACAGCGACCTCAATCTTCCCCGCCTCGCCGACGGGCTGACGCTGACGGCCGTCAGCGACGACGCGGGAGACTTTGTCTGTAACGCCCTTTACTACCGCTGCCTGGAGCATGTGCAGGCTACCGCGGGAGAGCATCACTGCCTCTTTGTCCATGTCCCCGTGCTGACCGCCGAAAATACGGCAGCGCTGACGCAATCCTTCGCCGCCATAATCAACCGACTGACGGCAGAGATCTGATTCTCACTGCCGTAGTGCCGGGCGTCACAGCTTCTCGGGCTTGCAGAGCGCACCCTTCTCCGCCGCCGCACGCAAACACTTCCGGCAGTAATATTTCGGCGAAGCCAGCAGTTTCCGGAGGCTTTTATCCGGCTTTTCATCCGGACCCAGCCTGATCTTGCACAGCGTTTTCATCCTCTCTCTCCTTTCCGTACCGTCCCTGTTTTGACCCTCTTCACACTTTGTTCCATTATAGCACCGCCGGCAATGATCAGCGGGAAAACCGCAATAATAGGTATGAAATTAGTATAAATATTTATTATGAATGAAAGCGAAGTTTCTGCTAGAATATAGAAAACGGCGTGCAAAAAGGAGTCCCTATGACAACGACGGTCAACGGTATCGAAATCAGCTATGATGACCTGGGGCCCATTGACAAACCCGCACTGATCTTTCTGCACGGTTTCCCCCTCAACCGTTCCATGTGGAAACGGCAGGTGGAAGCGTGCCGGGGAGCGTGCCGGGTCATTGCCTACGACTTGCGGGGGCACGGGGAGAGTGAAAGCGGAGAGGAGCCCTTCTCCATCCCCCTCTTCGTCCAGGACCTGCTCGGGCTGATGGACGCCCTCCGGATCGACAAAGCGATCCTCTGCGCCCTCTCCATGGGCGGATACGTCGCCCTGAAAGCGGCAGAGGAGCATCCCGAACGTTTCCGTGCTCTTGTGCTCTGCGACACGCAGTGCGCTGCCGATACGGATGAAGGTCGTGCCAACCGTCTTAAAGCCATCCATGCCATCGAAACGGACGGCGTCGCCCCCTTTGCCGAGGGGCTGCTGGGCAAACTCCTGGCCGAACAGACCTTTGAACAGCAGCCCGGGACGGTGGATGCGGTCAGGGAGATGATCACCTCAATGCCTCCGCACACCCTCGTACGCTCCCTGCGCGCCATGCGCGAGCGCGACGAGACCTGCAGCGAGCTTTTCCAGCTTACCCTCCCCGTCCTTATCCTCGTCGGCGAAGCGGACAGGATCGCCCCGCCGGACGCCTCCGTCTACATGCATAACGCTCTCCCCCATGCCGAACTCGTCGTCATCGAGGGTGCAGGGCACCTGAGCAACCTCGAGAACCCTGATGCGTTCAACACGGCCCTGCTGCGCTTTTTGGAAACGCACTGCGCCTAGGGGCCGTACTCAGCCCGAGATCATCTTCGAGGTGATCCCCTTCTGGTCGCGGTTGTCGGCGACGAAGACCCCGACGATGTGCAGTGCGACAAAGGCGACGATGGCCCAGGCGACAAGTTCGTGCAGCTCCTTGACGGAGCCCGCAATGTCCTTGGCCAGACCGATATCCTTGTAAAAGTGGATAACGAGCCCGCTGACGGCCATGAACGCCATCACGGCATAGATCACTTTGTAGCCTCTGTAGACCCACGCCATGTGGCTGTTCTCCGGCGCGTAGCCAAACCCCTCTTTGACAATCATCACCAGCCGCCACAGGACAAGAACGGCGAAAACGTAGCCGAGGATGATGTGCCACTCCCACATCGGCGCCCGCACCGCCTTGGCAAGGGCGGCCGCCTGGTCCGTCGTCACCGTGATGCCGAACCCGGCCAGCTTGTCGAGTAGGATCTGCGAATTCGTATGCCAGCTCAGAAAGGTCTTGCGCAGGAAAAAGGTCCCGAGCAGCCCCAAAACCACGACGGCGTTGGCCCAGTGCCAGACACGCAGTTGCAATGAATAGTTTTTCATGTTCTCCCTCCCGGTTAAATAGGAATATTATACGTCAGATTTCTCAAACCTGTGTATCCGCGGCGTAAATGAATGTAAACCGGAAAGAGCGAAAGAGGAAGGGTCAGCACGCTTCCGCGGCTGCGGGGATGCGGATCGTAAAATGGGCTCCGTGCTCGTCATTTGTCACCGAGATCGAGCCGTTGAATTTCTGCTCGATGATCTGCTTCGTCATGTAGAGCCCCAGCCCGGTCCCCTGGCTCTTATGCCCGGTCGTAAAATAGGGGTCGAACACCTTGTCAATGATCGTTTTGTCGATGCCGCCGCCGTTGTCGCAGACCTCGATGACGTAGTTGCCTCCTTCGACAAAGCCGCGGCACCGGATGACGCCCGCTTCGACCCCGTGGTTCTTTATGGCGTTTGCCGCGTTTGAATAGAGGTTGATGAGCGCCTGCTTGAGGTTGTTCAGGTAGCCGTTTATCCGGACATTTGCAAGGTCGGTTTCGTAGCGGATGCGGTTACCCATGATGGAGCTTTTGACGAGATTCTGCAGCGATGTTTCCAGGTCTTTCATACAAAACGTGTTGTCGCCGTCTTCCCCCCGGTAGTAAAAACGGAAATCGTCGATGGTGTCCGAGAGGTACTGGATGATCTCGCTGCAGTTCGACTGGAAGAGTTCAAAATCGCCCTCAAGCGCTTCACCTCTGTTCACCATCATCTTGACCGACATATCGGTCATCAGCAGCCCGAGGGTGTTCAAAGGCTGCCGCCACTGGTGGGCGATGTTGCTGATCATCTCCCCCATCGCGGCGAACTTGTTCTGCTGGTAGAGCATATTGTCTTTTTGTCGGCTCGCCTCGATCTCCTCCGAGATCCGCGCCTCGAGGTTCTTGTTGATCGCTTCGAGCTTGCGTTCCGCTTCGAGCTTTTCGGTCATATCGAGACTGATGCCGACCAGGCCCATGACAGCGTGCGTTTCATCCTCGACCCGGGTTTTGACGATCAGGACGTCGTGCACCTTGCCGTCGGTAAAAGGGATCTTCTCATAGCTCAGGTGGGGATCGCCATGCTGCAGGGCCGCGGCGTCCGAAGACATGCAGCTCTGCGCGATTTCCGGCGGGTAGAGCGATTCATAATGGGGGACGGAGAGAAAACGTTCCTCGCTGATGCCGATGGCGTCGCAGAAGGCCTTGTTGACGAACTGCAGCCGCCCGTTCACATCCTGGGACCAGATCCCGATGGGCGCCGTATCGAGGATGGTCCTGAAGGTGAGGCGCTCGTTCGGGGCCATGATCTCCCTTGCGCGCTCCTCCTGCACGCCCATGCAGCGCGAAACGATGTGCCCGCTGGAGAGCCGGTAGAGGTACCCCTCCTGCCAGAGACTGGTCTGCCCGAAACAGGGGACCAGTGTGATCTCCTGCGGATTGCCCGTGCGGTAGACCTCTTTGAAGAAATCGATCAGGGGGCGGGTCGCATTGACCGGGAAGAGCGTGGACAAGGCTTCGGCGACGGGCTCGCCCTTCTCAAAATGGCAGAGGCCCCTCCCCTTTTCATTGATGTAGACGACCTTGAAGTCATCGCCCTGCGCTATCGGTTCAAACACGGTGATCCCGACATCGATCAGGCCGAAAAGCTCTTCAAAATTGAACATGCATCTCCTTAAACAATAGTATATTTTATCGTAAAGGAGGCACGGTGAAGGAACAACCGCCAAAGCATCCATGCAGCCCTGTCACCAGGCGCCACACCCTGCCCTGGCGGAGCCTACAACATCACCTTTTGCACGGTTGGCAGCTGCCCTTCTTGATGGACGGCCATGACAAAAACAGGCGGCAGGCAGGCGGCACAGTAGTCGATATCTTCGGCGTTGAACTCGGGGCGGGCGGGATCGAGGAATTTCACGACCGTCTCGCAGCCGTAGATGCGCCGCCGGACCTCATCGGCATCCATCGTCTCTCCCAGGAGCTGCGAGCGGATATACTCTGCGCAGGCGAAGTCCTCGTCCCCCGTGGGGTGGGAAGCGACGAGGTTTATTTTCGCATCGCTGTCGCCGTAATGCGACTTGAGGTACAGCGCCGTCGCCTCGGCGTTGGAGAAGCCCGTCAGCAGCACCATAGGAGCCCCCAGCGAATGCAGCGCCGCCTTGACGCCGTTCGTCGTCTTCTGCACGATGGTTTTCCCCTCGAGTTTGGCAGCAGCGAAACGGACGGGGGAGTTATCGAGGTCGAAGCCCGCGATGGGCAGGCCGCCGATCTCGCCGGCCAGCAAGACCTCCGGCCTTTGATTCCGCACACTAAAAGCCGTTTCAACGTCGGGGACGAGGAGCATTTCAGCCGCACCTCTCATGAAGGCGTAATGCGCCACGGTAAAGGCCCGCACGACATCGATGACGACGTTGACCTCCGAGGCAGGGAGCGTGAGGTCGTTGCCTCTGAATATCTCGACACGGGGGCTCACTGGTTCTCTCTTCTCCTATAGGTAACTGATGCTCTCCGACTTGATCCGTTTCATATCCTCTTCGTCCAGTTCATCGTAACTGTAGACGAAACAGGCCGGCTTCTCTTTGACCGTTTTATGGACGTCCCAGAATGTCTCCATATCCTTGACGATGATGACCTTCTCGGCGCGCAGCTCCTCCAGCGGAAGTCCGACGAGCCCGTGGGAGAGTGTGATCGTAATAAGCTCCATCATTTCGCTGTTGATGATGATGGGACCGTTGCCTTTGAGAAGAACGACTTTGGGACGCGTTTTGTTTTTCACTGTAGAGAACCTTTTTTTAGTTTCCCTATTACAATAACCGTTCTACCCCAACCCTCAGTTGCCGAAAACCTTCTGCAGGAGCTCTGTCGTCCGTGCAGCGGGATCGGTGCGGATCTTCTTCTCTTCCTCGGCGATGACCGTAAAGAGGCCGTCGACCCCCTTGGCCGTGATGTAGCCGTCGAGGTCGCGCGGGTCGTACGTCGTTGCATTCGATTCACCCGACAGAGAACCAAGCAGTGCAGTCACCCCCGTCTGTTCCAGCACCGGCGCGCCGTAACTGTCGTAGGTATCGACCATTGTTTTGTAGTACTGCGTCACCTCGGTCTCCTGGGTGTACTGCTGCACAATGGGCAGGATCGCCGCCTGCAGCGCCGGGCCGGAGTGCTCGCGGAAATACTCCGTCGCCGCGTTGTCAGGCCCCGTCAGGATCTTCTTCGCATCCTCGATGCTCATTGCGGAGATGGTGTCGGCAAAGATCTTCGCCGTCTCCGGCACCGCCTTCTCCGCCGCCCGGTTCATCGCTGTGACGAAGTCGTCGGCATACTTGCCCATCCCCGCCTTGCGCAGCCCCTTCTCGACCATCATCAGCTTCTCGGGCACGGGGATCTTCACCAGGTTGTTCCCAAGGAAACCGTTCTCCTTCCCCAACTGTTCAATGGCCTGTTTGACACCCTTGTTAAGCGCCTCGCGTAAACCGCCGTCTATGTCCGTGATCGAGAGCCCGGAGGCATCGTTCGTCTGCGTCTCCCCAGAAGTCGTTTTCGTCACCGTTTCGATGATGGAGTCAAACAGCCCGGCATTGAGGGTCTGTGTCGTCAGTACTACAGCCAAAGAAGAGGTCATTAAAAGTTTTGAAATATGCATATGAGTCCTAGGTATTCGTTTATCTAGCAGTATGCCATAAAGATCGCAATACGCAATGATTGGAATGAGAATTGCTCATCAGTGACTAAAAGGAGTGTCATGATCCCGGAGGAGCATTACGATAACCTGCAAAAAAGCGCGCCCAAGGTGGCCGAGAACATCCATGCCATTACCGAGCAGACCTTTAAAATCCTGCTGACAGAGCACCCCGAACTGAAGGTGCTTTTCCAGGGAGCCAAAGCCGACATGCCCCAGCAATTCAGCTTTGCCGTCATTGCACTGACCAGCTTTATCGACCGTCCTGAAAAGATGAAAACGTATGCAGAAAAATTCAAAGCCATGTATCCCAATGCGACACAAGAACAGTTCGAACTCATCTTCGAAGCACTGCTCAAAGGAATGAAACAGGTCCTGGACCGCAAAGCCCCGCCGAAAGCCATCAACGCATGGGATGCTGCACTGACCCATCTGAATCACGACTACCTTCACAGCCAAAATGCCTGATGTATATCTTTAAGATATTCATTCTGTTTGGCCGTAAGCCTTGCCATATCGAAAACAAATTGCTTTTACAACTTTAATGAATAAATACTCACCTCGTAAGCTTTTTATAATCAACCAGGATAAGTTTACTGTTATCTGCATCGTTTAACTTATTGAAAGTATGAAATTTAATTAAATCTGCAATCAAATATTTAATCATTTCGATATTTTTTGAATCCTCTTTTGCAATCGATAAACTGGCAAAAACCATCATTCTACGAAATGCTTTTATCAACATTACAATCCCCGCCCACAAAACTAAAAGCATCAATAACATCAAACCAAAAACAGCCCACAAATTCTTCGTTTCAGTATAGTGCAAAGATTCATATAATGTTTGTAAGTTAGCTCCGGCACCTACCGTCAATACTGTCAATATGGAGCACATCAATACAAATAAGGTCAGTATCCTAGTTTTTGCCTCTTCATTGAACACAAAATGCAAAAATTTATCTATCGGATGCTTACTATCAAAATACTTTTCACTCAGATCCAACATATCTTGGATCACTCTCGCCACTTCCCCAAATTCGTGCTGCTCATGCGACAAATATCTTTTCAACAAAAATATTTTTGCTTCCTGAAAAGTTTTCACCGTAACACCGAATTCTTCTGCTAGTAGTCTAATGACATTCTTATTTCTCAATCTACTTGATTCCATAAGAAACCCTAGCCCTAAAATTTCCAACGATCCCAACACAAATGGAAAGACTAAACCTGATAAATTGTGTATAAACCATAAATGAATACTTCTAAAATTAAATAGAATCAGCACTCCTACTATAGCAGTTACGAGAAAAAGCCAAATATATATGTTTTTTATTCCCCCATATGCAGAAAAAGATTCCAAACGTTTATAATAGCTTGCTGAGATTTTATAAACTTCCTCCATTATCAATCACACTCCCCTATTTTGAATTTTACTTTGAGTTTATTTATTCCACGGAAAACGAAAGGATGGCACTTTCGCAATTTTTTACCACTACCGCACAAACATCTACTCTGTCTGTTCGTAAGTAGAGCCTGAGCCAGTTCTTTTTTCTCCAAAAGTTCAAGCAATCTTTCTAGGTCTATACCACCCTCAGCAAACAACTCAAGATGACCGAGATAACCATGTGCATACTCACCCCAAGGAAGCCGACCTTCTTTGTCGAAATAACTCATCGCGAATAAAAAGGGCTCAAGGGCCTTTTTCATAAATTCTTGAATGGTGAATTTATCTTCAAAAAGCTCATGCTCTCTGTCTTGAATGACTGTGCAAAATGACCTATCGGTGTTGATATGCAAATCTATCAACTCCATCTTGTAGCGCTTGGCCATTTCAGCTATTTTGTTAGAAAGCTCATGGACCTTCGGAAGCATTGAGTTTCCAGATGCTTCCAGAATAATTTGAATAGTGTAGCTGTCAGATATTTCATAACCTTCATAGCTTCTTGTAAAGTCAATATCCCCAGTAATGGTTTTAGCAAATGTGTCGATTTGAAGTTTAGGATATTGAGTTATTAACCACTCAATATCCTCTGCGCTTAATTTGATCTCCATGGTTTTTGCGGGGCGATGATCTCATTTGACGCACATGCCGCTGCTGCGCGTGCAGATTTTTCGATTTTTTCCTTGAAGAAATCGTCTTTGAAAAATGAGCTCCAGGCTTTCAATGCCTGTTCACGAGTACAGTCAGCTCGTTCCAGGACAGCAAGAGTGTTTTTCAAGGCATAATCCAGCTCGTCGTACAGCTTTTGAACCTGTGCCTCTTTCCCTTCGCTGATTAAATCTCCAGTTATAGGGTGATGGATTCGTTTATCCCAGACCAACCGATCCCTGATAGCTTTGAGCGTTTTGTAAAGCGATTCGTCATCTCTGTCTTTGACATCGATATACTTTTCATCTACCAGAACCGTGAGTAAGAACCCACTCGGCATATTCCAAGACGCTCTACTGTTGGACCACTTCTTTTGAAGTCGGGTCACACGCCGCATTTGACGGCCGTTGTTTGTATCGGGACTTTTCTCGATGACGGCGTCGTTGAACCATGTCGTTATCTCTTCGGGATTTGACTCTTTCCAATCACTGCTGGCAAGTTCTTGAATAGTTTTCCCATCTTTCTCGTATGTGCGATACACCGGCATATCTACATGGTGCCCTTCGTTGTAGTAAACACGCACACAGTTTTTCCGTACTTCCGACTTGCGGCTGAATCTGTCGTCCTGCATAGCATCGCAGACCATCTTTCTGGCATTCAGTGCAGACTTATCACCGCCATTTCTGCCATTGAGGTCGTCTTTAGTGAAGACAATGCCAACATCGATGTCGTAATCATTGTCCGGATGCTGATTGATGGTATTCATGGCATAAGAACCCTGGTTGATAGACTTGCTGTACATCGGGTCATCATTTTTCTTCAAACCGTTTTCAAGCCGCGTCAGATTTTTGTCGCGATACTCTTTCAACTTGGTTTGCTCAGCAGCAGGAAGACGGACTTTTTGGTTCAAGTATTCCATCATTTCTTTCGAACAGTCATAGATCATTTTGAAGCTCCTAATAGCATTTTTTCTAAACTTGAAAGATGTTCCTCAATTGATGTAAATCTATCCAATTTATACATATTTTGAACATCATCAAGTTCCATATATTCATTTAACTTTGGGTTAATTCGTTTGTAAAAAACTCCTTCTGTCTCTGACAACAATCGGACTTTATTTTCTTCCATCTCTTCTTGTGCAGTGAAGAGGACCTCTTTAACAGGGGAGTTTCTCTTGGCAAGGTTTATTGCCCAATCCCATTTAGGTGAATTCTTCAGACCCCTAATGTCTAGTTTCTTCTTAAAGTCACCAGTGCCTATTGATAATAAACAAACATCAGATAAAGTTTCAGGAGGAAGAGTGTTTTTCTTACTCTTTCGATCAAAATGTCTTGCATCAATGAGAGCTATTAATGAAGGGTTGTTTGCAGACATGCCCCCATCAATTAATACTCCTCCCGCCTTCGAATCACTATAAGCAGGGAAATAGGTTGGTGCAGCCGTCGAAGCCATGATTGCATCTGATACACAAAATTTTTTGTCATTTTTCTTAGAGTAGTCTGACTTAAAGACTTTTGGTTTGAACTCATCTAAGTCAAATGCAGTAATTATTAAGTCTCTCTCTAACTCATTGAAAACCAATTGTTGTTGAGTCGCGCTATCCTTCAAGGTATCAAAGACAATATTTTTTAGCTCTTGAGAACAATATTTACTTTGAAATAAACGCTCCAGTAAGCTTCTCTTTTTAAAAACTTTGCTCATGCTTTTTTCATAAATTTCTCTTGCCTCCTTTGCAAACATTCCTTTAGCTAACAGTGCGGCTATGATTGACCCCGTAGAGGTTCCTGCGATTAAATCAAATCTCAGACCTATTGGTACCTCATTTCCATCTTTATCATTTAGGTGCTTTTCTACATTTTCTAAAATTTTTATTGAGAGGTATCCACGGACACCGCCGCCATCAAGGCTCAAAATTTTGAATTTATTATTTGTCATAAAGTATTTACTCCTATATCGTTTTATTCAATGAATCTTTTGGGGATTCATACGATAGAAGTATGGCACGAGCAAAAGCGGAGTAATTCGCTTTGGAATTAGTCGAGGTCGATTTTGGAGTAGTTTGAAATGTTCGCTTCGATTTGTTGGTGAAGCGATTGTGGGGAAAGTACTTTTATATAGGGGAGATATTGTTGGATCGTGGGGATAATTTCCATTTCATCAGTTATGGGGATATACATCCTTTTATAGTTTTCATCATAATCAAAGATCCGTTGGTGTTTTGATAGAGGCTGCCTTTCAAAATATTTACTCACTCTTTTATGCACCAACAGCTCAACATCTGTAGGAGGTTTATCTTTGAAATAAGCATTCACAGCACCATCAAGCTTGTTAATTACGTCTGAATGGGGATCGTCAAAATGTTCTTTTGTAAGTTCCAAAGATTGAATGCTTTTCAAATGAAACTTTTTAATCATCTTATCATTCACATCCCAATGAAACAGATACCAATAACCTTCCAACATCACGATCTTCAGGGGGTGGAATGTTCTAGCCTTTTGACTATACTTACAGTTCAACACTGTTTTTGATTTAATAGCGCTTTTGATGATCGCTAGTTTAATTTCATCATCCCGATCAAGATGTTCCATGTTGATTTTTTTGTAAATCGAGAGGGAAGCTCTTCTTTTGAAACGATTAAATAGCCTTTGAGTCGCCAGTATAAACCTTCTTCCATATTTTTCGCTAGCAGAATCCAGCACTGACATACAAATTAGCTCATCTGGACTCAGCAGTGTTTCTGACAAGAAGTTCCTACGTGCAGTCCACTTCCGTGTCGTATGGTCATGTTGAATGTCGGCAAAATCAAGAGGAAGCAGATATTTTTTGATGTTATCTTGTAGGGTTTTTTCAGGTATGTCGAGTTCTTTACTCAAGGTAGGAATGTGTAAACCTTCACCATTCGATAGACGCTTCAACAATCTAGGTAAAGCGTCTATCATTTTTTGATTCATTGGGGTTTCCCGTACTCTTGGTTAGGTTCGGCTACAAGCAGTTCAGGGATTTTGTCAAATTTATCTTGCACTTTTACTTGTCCATTCATTAGCATGGGGAGAAGCCAATCACGTAGCCTTGCAAGCTGTTGGTTCTCTTGATTGTTGGTCAATATTTTTTCGAACAAAGGTGACACTTTTTCTCCATATAGCTTAATAATTTCCAATGAAGGAATCACAAGTGTAGTAAACTTTATATCGTTCGTAACAATAGAGTCAAAAACAGAGCCTGATGCTTTGACTTTCAAATAATGAACCAATTCTGATGCAGCGAAATAGAGGTATGGATAGTTAATTTTTTGCAAGGGCTTAAATGCATAGCATGATTGATTCATTGCCATCTGTTGTGCCGCGATCATAGTTTTACCAACTGATCCTCTGGCAGTAATAAAAATAGTGCCTTTTTCAAATAAACTACTACTACAGTGACTCAATCCCTCTTCAGTAATTGAATCAAACGTTGTTAATATAAAAGCTCCATTGTCGGCATCCGTAGGAGTGAAAAAAGGAATGTTTCCATCCCAATAGGTCTTGTTTTTTTTGCTTGGAGTGCCTCCACCCATTAGCTGGGAGACTCTTAAAATACTATCGGCTTCCCAGCCTTTGGGAATTTCTCGTTTTAATGTTTCACTATAAACCATTTGCCCACCTAGAGATTTATAGGGCTTGCCGTTTTCATCGGGGAAGTCAAACTGGATAAACCAGTAATCGTAGAGAGTTTTTGCCATAGCTTCCAACTCAGTATTGATTTGGTTGTTGAGTTCAATTTTTGTATCAAGTTTTGATAAAAGATTCGCAATATTTTGTAATGTTTCTGGAGTCTTCGGGATGCTGATAAGAAGATTGAAAAGTCTTACTTTATCAAGTTCTCCCTGGCCTGTACTTCCATCCATGAAGGCTTGAATATCTTTTTCAAATGAGTACAATACATAGTTTAGACATCTAGCTTCATAATAACTCTTGCATCTAAGAACTAGCATATGAGAATCAGTAACTACTTTCAGACTCTCTGGAAGCTTGTCAACAAAAGCACAGCGTCCAGCAGTACCTTGGCCAGTTGAATTAAAAAGTATATCACCGACTTTTAATACTTTTTCTTCAGAAACATTTTTTGTGTCATCCGTGTATTGTGCGAAGGAATAATCTATTATATTGTGCCGAACACATTTTTGATTCAGAACCATTAATTGACTTTTTTTTACATAGTTAGGTGTGATGCCCTTTGCAGAGTAAATAACATAATCTTCAACTCTTTTCCAATCACTCATACTTTAGGCCTGCTAATTGCGCTGAAATTTCTTCTTCTAATTTTCTTGATGTTTCAAAAAGCTGATTGATTGTCTTTGAGAAGGATTGTAATGTTTCTGAAAACTCTACTTCACTGATTTCTTCATATTGAATTTTCACCTCGAAATACTGTCCTGCACTAAGTGAATAATTTCTAGCAGCTATATCACCATATGGGACAACGACAGAAAAACTTTCTTGAACTTTTTTGTTGTTGAAAACGTCAATGATACGATCTTCTTCCGCTTCGCACAAAACAGTCCTTTGGTTTTTTCCATCTTTGACAGTTGTACCCAAGCCTGAAGCATCGATTAGTACAACATCATTCTTATTGCTTTTATCGATAAAAATAATAGAAACATTGGTACCGGTTGTTGCAAAGATATTGCTAGGCATCGAGACGACACCGGCCAGCATCTTTTCATCAACAAGTTTCTGACGGATTTTTTTATCTATACCAGTCTGAGCAGTAATAAAGCCCGTCGGTACAACCACGGCAGCTTTACCATTCTCTTTTAATGAATAGATGATGTGCTGTAAAAAGAGCACATAAATTTTCATCTTATCGATATCTTTTTTGGGAACAGTTGGAATACCTGCAAAAAAACGCTCATTGTTTGCTTTGGTATCGAGGTCATCACGGAAGTCACTAAAGTCCATTTTGAAAGGTGGATTGGAGACGATATAGTCAAATTTTCGTAACGCGTTCCCCTCTTTGTGGTAGGGGTGCAGCATCGTGTTACCCTGAACGATGTTCTGAATGGAATGCACAAGATTATTTAGAATGAGATTGAGACGTAGTAGGTTCGATGATTTTTGCGAAATATCCTGGGAATAGATGGAACAGCGATCTTCACCGATGGCATGGGCGATGTTCATCAACAATGTACCTGATCCGGCTGATGGATCGTAGCAGTTAACGTTTTGTACTTTGCCCTGCTGCTCTCTTGGAACCAAGATAGCAGCCATGATCTTGGCAACGGCATGTGGCGTGTAATACTCGGCATATTTACCACCGCTGTCTCTATTGTAGTCTTTGATAAGGTATTCGAAAATGGTGGCATAGAAGTCATACTTTTGGTTAAAAATATGCTCGAAACTAAACCCTACGACCTTGTTGATGAGTGCCTTACAGAATGCATCACGTTTCGATGGATCAGCGATGAATTCACTCACTCTGTCAAAAAGAACCACTTTTGCTCCACCGTCCGTTTTAACTGCAAAGATGTCATTATTATCAATAGCAATATCTCTCAGCGTATCATCGAAAGTTTGGGCAAAGTCCGCGTCATTTTGATGATCATAAAGATAAGAGATCAAATGCTCCGGTTTGAGGTTAGCAGTGTCACCCCCTAACTGCATTAGCAGTAACTCTCGATCGTCGTCTTTCAGGTCGCCATAGGCTTTTTCCCAGCGCTCAGCTTTTCCTATCTTTTCATTCAGCTTTTTGACTTCATAGGCAAACTTGTCATTTAAAAACTTGTACAGAAATACCTGCGTAATAATCTTGTATTCATTACCGTCATTACCAAGTCCATACGTCGCACATACAGCTTTTAGGCTGTCGATAATCTGCTTGGTTTGTCGTTCAAAATCTATGGTTACCAATTAACTACTCCGTTATATTCATTCAAATATTCATTGATGGCTAAAGTATTGATGTATTTAGCTGTATCAGGTTTTATTTCTATCTTGTTCGCCTTGAACTGTTCGATGACAATCGGCAATATCGTTTTACTGAAATAGCTCTCATTATCCAGAATGCTATGGTTACGCAATACTTTTTCATCTGCTTGGGATTTCACGCCTTGCAGCGCTTCAAAGATCAATCGCTCTTTTGGCGTAATATCGCCACGTTCCAAAAGGCGCTTGTGCATGCGCGTATATTTTTTATCATTTTGATATTTGGCATTCAACAAGTCGTTTTGCCGGTTCAACTCTTTAATTTTCTCGTGAATCTTTTGCAGGCTGTGGATGTTCTCATTCATCTCGTCCTGACTGACTTCACTAAGTTTTTTCTGTTTAAAGAGACGTTCCAACTCTTCTTTTAGCGAAATGAATTCCGGATCTTTCTGGTCAAAATTACTTGCGAGTGCCTCTCTGGTTTGTCGCAACGTATTTTTCAGCTTGTCAGCGAGCACCAGTTCTTCTTCCGAAACTTTCTTGAATATGAAAATGACATCTTCCAACGCCTCGTTTAGAAGATTGCTTGTATCTGTACCCTCTTCAACCCGTTTTTTCAGGTGCAATAGCTCCAGATGATTTTTGGCTTCACGGTAAAGCAGATTGAGCTTATGGAAATCGATCTTTTCCAAAAGTTCAGTGTGTCCAAAAAGGCGGATGAGATTATATAAATCCTTAGCATTGCCTAAGCTTTTGACGATCTCCTGCATCTGTTTGATGTCGTCAATCTGATTGATTTGTTGAGAAAAAAGCTCGGCATTGGCAGTCTCAAAATGGAAGAGGACATCTTTAATATCTTCAATTTCCTCTTCGATCTCCTCTTTTGATTTGAAGAGATTAGAATAGTGTTCCATTTCATCGCCAAGCTCCGACTGCAACTCTTCAAAATAAGCTTTATTGGTGGCATCGAACTCTTTGCTGATATCTGCAAAATCAACCACATACCCGTATTTGAAATCTTTGTAAGTCCGGTTGACCCTGGTTAGAGCCTGAAGCAAATTATGCTGGCGGATGACGCGCCCGAGATAGAGTTTTTTCAACCGTTTTGCATCAAAGCCGGTCAAGAGCATATTGTAGACAAAGAGAAAATCGATTTTACCCTCTTTGAAAGCTTCTACTTTTTCTTTCCTTTCTTGTTTAGTGCCGATATCGTGCAAAATGAGCGCCGCTGATTTGACACTTCTTCTCTGAAGACTCATATTTGTATCCCACTCAAACCCTTCAGCAGCCAAGTCCACACCATATTCTTCATTGTTAGCCACATTGTATTGCGCTTCCGAATATTTTTCTTCAAAGAGCTCAAACATCTTTTTGGCTTGTTCTGAGCTTTCACAAACAACCATACCACCGATGGTTGGATCATCAAACATCATACGACTCTTTTCAAAGTCATTCACAATATACTCAAGCATAGGTTCTACGAAACGTGTATGTGCAAAGAGATCCCTCTTATTGATATCGCCTTTGAGTACTTCAATATCCTCAAGTGCTTGTTTCAGCTTTAACTTGTAATCGGTTGCAATCTCTTCGCGGATTAAGCGCAGTGTATAACCATCTGCAATAGAGGCGTTGTAATAGTACTTGTGAATATACTTTCCAAAAAGTGTCTTGGAGTTGTAGTCATTGCCCAGCAGCGGCGTACCCGTTAGACCTATTTTAATGGCATCTGGATCAGAGTCATTCAAGTTGGCTAAGAAACTCCCTTTTGGGTTGTAGCTTCGGTGGACCTCATCCAGAAAATAGATACGTTGCATAGAGACATCGTAATCTTTACTGGTTATGACATTTGGATCATCCTCGAACTTTTGGATGTTTACCACCGTAATCTCTGCTCGACCACTTTGGTTATGAATAGCACTCGTCGATTTAATATCTTTGGCAAAATCTTCTTTTGAACTAATGGTATGGACAATAAGCCCACGGCTTGCAAATTCTCTATGTGCTTGAGTCAACAAGTCAAGTCTGTCTACAATGAAATAAAATTTCGGGATGATGGAACGCTTTTGAAAATAATCGGTCAAATGTTTGACATTGTAGTAAGTGAGTGCCGTTTTGCCACTCCCCTGGGTATGCCAAATGATCCCTTTTTTAATGCCCTCATCAAGTTTTTTTTCAATAGCTTTGGTCGCAAAAAGCTGAGGATAGCGCATGATGTGCTTTTCCATACCTCGGCTTTCATTGACGTAGGCTATGGCATATTGCAGCACAAACGCCAGACGGTCTTTACTCAAAAGTGACGTGCAGATACGGTTTGTCGGTCTATTCGGATCTTTATTGGTTTTAAACTCAGGATTGTGTTTGATAACGCTGAGATTATTGTCACGTAGAACATAATCTTCTACCTCATCATCCTCTTTTTTCAAGATCAACGAAAGATTGAATAGCTCTTCTTCTCTGAAGTAATTGAAAGTCGGATTTTCATATGAAGGTGTGGCATAAAAAGCGCCTTCAATTGGTTCGCAAGATTCATCATCATATTCCATGTTATTGGAAAAGATCATCAGCTGAGTGAGATTGACAAATTTTCTGAATTTCTTGTTTTGGAAACGAGTGGCGATTCGCTTCCTTTCAGCTAATACTCCTTCTTTGTTATTTGGCTTTTTCACTTCAATAAAGACCAAAGGCATGCCGTTAATGAGAAGGATGATGTCGGGCCTGAACTCTTCATCATTGTTCTGATAAGTCAATTCCGTAACGACATGAAAAGTGTTGTTTTTGAAGTTTGCGAAGTCAATCAGTTTCGTACCGGATCGCGCTGTCAACATCTCATAAAATGCCTTGCCAAGATCCTCATTATCCAAAGCAAGTTTGACGTCTTCCAGTAACCTGTCTAGGTCATTTTCATCAATGTCCTGATTGATTCGTTTAATGCTATCTCTGAAGATGTCCGCAAATATATTTGTGTCCATATCCCAAGTAGCATCTTTCAGTGAGAGATACTGATAGCCAAGACGGGTCAGATGCAGAATCGTAGGTATTTTTACTCTCGAATCTTCGTTGAATTTCATAATCGAATGCAGGCCTTCATTGAATTACTTTGCAGGTTATTGATTATATTCAAATAGTGCTGATGTCTATGTACTGTATGATTCATTATTTTTTTCCTAAAAAATCACTATGTATCTTTTTAATTTTATGTTCAATCTCTTCAATTTTTTTATAGTAATCAATTTCCTCATGAAACTTTTCATTTAATTGGATCAATTCCTCTTTAGACAACAAGGGTACTTTTAGTTTTTTGATATCCGTAGTTGAGATTTGAGGCATGGCAACACCTGCAACTAGCTGTTTTAACATGGATTGGGCGAGATCTGATTTTAAATACATATACAACTCAATCGCGTTAAAATGTTTATCATTCTTTAATCGAATCACTTGCATTGCTTGTGAGGCAATAACATGAGTGTAATTGCATAACACAATACCAACTTTTCCAATAGTCCCTTTTGTACTTAAAACAATATCATGTGATTGTAGGGCATAAGTTTCTAACTTGTTCAGTTGCTTGTATAAACGCTTGGTTTTTCCTGTAGGTACTGTCATCCCAGCTCGTGCAACGTCTGAAGGTCCGATTTCTATTACATCAAGACCATTTTCTTCATCTTCATCTTGAAAGAGCTGAGATCTTCTTACGTCTGCGATGCTTTGAAGTTCAACCAGTTTATATCCACTTAACTGTGTTTGTAATGATATAGCTTCTTCAGAAATAATATATCGATCCACAACACATGAATAGCTTTGACTTGCAATAGTGTCATTTGCTACTAAAGCAGTAACACTTTCTAAGGATTTTCTTTCTTCATATAATCTAATGATGGAATCGATATCTTTGAATTCCACTTTTCGACCGTTTCGTTCGATAAATTGATCATCTTTAAGCGATACAAAGAGAACATTCTTATCATCTTTCTGTTTGTTAATTACAATATATGTCGTTTCGATTGACGAACCTGTATCAATATTCGTTGGCAACTGGATTATCCCTTCTAACCAGTTCTGTTCAATTAAATATTTTCTAAATTCCTCATCAGCTCCTGCTCTATAAGTAAAGCCGACCGGCATTAATACAACGGCTTTCTTTTTCGTCTGTGCCAAGATGTGCTCAAAATGTGCAATATTTAGATTGGTTCCTCTTTGGATTTTAAAACGGTTATATGAGTCATCGGATAGGTCCATTTTTGTCTTTTGGTTGAATGGAGGGAACGCAATAACCGTATCAAATTGCTTCAAAAGATGTGATGCTTTTTCCTCACGATAAGTGGGTGCTACCAATGGATTTGATACGTTGTAGACAATATCTTTTTCATCAATTATCTTGATCAGTTCACAGACTAAAGAATTGCTTTTTGCCTCACCTTCTACATAGATTTTTTTGTCTGTATAGTCAGCTATTGTGAAGTCATTTGCAAATGGAGCATAGATGCTTTCAGTAGAATTTCCCAGCAATTTAACTCCAAGTTCCACCACTTGATGGGAAACAGGCTTTTCTTTTCCACTTCCGTAATGGAAAAAGGCATCATTCACGTTTTTTAAATTATCAAAATGTAAGGCAAAGTATATGTGACCTAATGCTTTTACATCCAATTTGTCTAATTGAGTAATTTGTTCAAGAAACAATTGAAATACATTGAACTCTTTTGCTAATAATGTAATAATCTGCTTCAACTTCTTGCTATCTATTTCTTGATTGAAAAAATACTCATATTTGAGTGCTTCATTTTTAATAATCCCATCGTTAGAAAATTTTTTCCAAACTTGCATCAAAAATATATATGCAGTACTTTCATACTGGCTTAGTCCTAAAAGTCTTTCTTGAATAGATAAAAAATGACGAGATTGAAAAAAATTTTCTTGATTCAAAATATGCTCCTAATATTTGTTATGGCTATTTGTATTATAGGTAGTAATCAGTAAGTCATCTTCTATTACAACAGTTACTCCACCTTTATCTTTGATCTTGAGTAAAACCTTTTTTAATTGCTCCATCTCATTGATCATCTCTTGTGCCAGCTTTTTATTAATCGTAAACTTATCCCCGCTGGATGATCCCCATTCAATGACTGTGTCCATCATCTTTCGAGTGATACCTCTTTGTGACATTCTGACCAAGTTATGCTTAGTAGTTACCATCATATGTCCTTTTAGTTTGGTATGTACTATAGATAAAGAGCATTTTAACTAGTTTGAAATATTTTGTCAAGTAGTTTGCTTCAAACTACTTGACAAAACTAGAATATATTACTGTAACGATCCGCTAGTGTAAAGAGGAAAAAAATCTCAACAAAGTGAATATCGATAAGTTGATAGATGCCTACTTCTTCGACGGCAGACTGCCGCTAAAAGGCGACATCACCAATACGCTCAACGTTAAGTCGAAACTGTTCGAACGCAAAAAGATCGTACCGAGGGTGCTAGATAAGATTATGGGCTTTATAGAGAAGTTCTATGACGGTGGAGGGAGTCTTGGTTCTTCTACGGAGAAAGCGGCTAATTCTTCGAATTATGCCAATGCTATTTCCGGCAATGCCATGATGGCGGTGGAAGAAAGTGAAGAGTATATGGAGAAATCACCAAAACAGTAATCTGCTAGTAGATCTCCTTCACCCGCCCTACTTCACCGCTCATGAGACGCACTTTGATGCCGTGCGGGTGCGTGGCGCTTTTGGTGAGGATGTCACGGACGACGCCGTCAGTAAGTCGACCGGTGTCCTGGTCCTGCTTCAAAACGATGGCGACGCTCAATCCGAAGCGTATGTTCTTTCGCTGTCTGGGGTCCGGCATTGTGCTCATATCAGCTTCACTTCGACTTTTTTCCCAAACGCCTTGGCCACACGTTCAAGAAAATCAATCCCGATGTTAACATTGCCGTTTTCAATGCGGGAGATGACCGCCTGTGTCGTTCCGACCTTTTCCGCAAACTGCTTCTGCGTCAGGTCATACTTGATGCGGAGTTTCAGCAGTTGTCTAATGACTTGATAACGAGGTTCAAGCCGGTCCCATTCACGTTTAAACTCTTCATTTTCCAACTGCTCTTTGATCAATGCCTGGAGTTCACTCATGTTTTCATCTCCTTCATGCGCTGTTTGGCAATATCAATCTCTTTTCTGGGTGTCTTCTGCGTCTTTTTCACAAAACCATGTAGTAAGACAAATCGTCTACCGGTGTGTGCAAAATAGATAATCCGGTAGATACCGTTA
Organism: Sulfurimonas sp. HSL-1656; assembly: GCF_039645585.1. Taxonomy (NCBI): domain Bacteria; kingdom Pseudomonadati; phylum Campylobacterota; class Epsilonproteobacteria; order Campylobacterales; family Sulfurimonadaceae; genus Thiomicrolovo; species Thiomicrolovo subterrani. Next base: position 1,111,807 of record NZ_CP147915.1, on the reverse strand, counting down.
TGATCTTTCGCCCTGACTTCGTACAGTTTCTCTTCCAGATGTTTTACATATGGCTCTCGGATACCTGTACCTAACTGCTCCAAGAAATCCAAATTTCTCAATATAACTGTTTTGGTCTTTTCTTCCAGAGAGAATCCACTCATAAACCGGTTTTGAGCCATTCTCATCTGTAAAAAACACCACTTCCCATTTCATGATTATGCCTTTTAGGATATAAATAATATCTTATTAGATATATTTAGATTGATCACAACATCCCTTCTTCCCGCAGACTCAGAAACCCCTCTTTGGTCAAAATAACATGATCCAGCAGCTCTATCCCCAACAATGTCCCCGCCTCCTTGAGGCGCCGGGTAACCGCGACGTCCTCCCGGCTCGAGGCGAGCTGGCCACCGGGGTGGTTGTGGGCAACGATGATGCCTGCCGCGCGGTCCGCAACGGCGTCCGCGAAGACCTCGCGGGGGTGCACGAGGGACTGGTTGAGGGTCCCGATGGAGACGACGCGCTTCTCGATAAGGTGCGAAGCCCCGTCCAGGGCCAGGGCAATGAAATACTCCTGCTTTTTGGAACCGTATTCGCGCAGCAGTTCGTAGACATCCGCGGCTGACGTTATTTTGACATGCTGCTTGATGAGATAGCGCCGGGAGAGCTCGACGGCGGCGAGGATCTGCGCAGCTTTTGCCTCGCCCATGCCGTGGACGGAAGTAAGATCTTCGAGCGTCAGCGTCTCGAATGAGGCGTCAAAGATGCCTACGATCTCTTTGGAGAGCTTCAGCACATCCTTTCCCGGCACACCGCTGCCGAGCAGCACCGCCATCAGCTCATACGCCTTAAGGGCAGAGGGACCTTTTGCCAGCAGTTTTTCGCGGGGCTTATCACTTTTGTAGAGTTCCTGGAGCTTTTTCATGCAATAATTCTATCGTAATATAACTATATATGTTATATTAAGTTTTAGGGAAACCAAGCCAAGCTTCTGCCTATTGATTAACGTGCTTCAGGGGCTGAAGCTTTGTATTTTCATATTAGCTTCGACACGTTGAAGCGCGTCCAAACAATTGGGGCTTGGCCTTGAGCGTTCCTTATAAGCCATCCCGGAGGCCTATGAGCGATTTGTGAAAGGCCGCTTTTTGCGCTACTTTTTCTAAAAAAGTGGCAAAGAAATATTCCCTTCATTCCTTTCTTTTTACAAAGAAACGAACCCAAAGAAAATCGTCGTGATGTGAATCGCACGTTCCTCCCGTCGTATGGCCTCCGGAACGGCTTATAAGGCACACATCCCGACCTTCTGCCTATTGATTTAAATACGCTTCGGGAACCAAAGCTAACTGAAAAATATTGAGCTTCGACACGTCGAAGCGCGTTCAACTAAATCAAGGATTGGCCTTGAACGCTCCTTATAAGCCATCCCGGAGGCATAAAGCCGGGAGGGATGAGCGTTTCGAGAAAGGCCGCTTTTTGCGCTACTATTTCTAAAAAAGTGGCAAAGAGTTTTTCCTTTTCCTTTCTTTTTACAAAGAAACGAAACCAAAGAAAATCGTCGTTGCGCGAATCGCACGCTGCTCCCGGCTTTATGCCTCCGCAACGGCTTTCAAGGAGCGCAGAACGACAGGTGGCCTATCGATTTGTTGCGCTTCGGGGACCGAAGCTATTATTGAGGATATATAGCTTTGTCGCCACATGAAGCTACATTGTTCGTATTCTCTTCATCAAAGGTCGCTTTTGCGCACTGTTTTTCGCCTTTTCTACAGCATATCCTACCCTGAAACAGCCTAGGAAGGGGGCGTTTCCATTTGCGGGTGCCATTTCCCCTCTTCGGTTATAATGCCTCGACCAATCAAAAGGAGTCCCCATTATGAAACTGATTCCGGTGGCCGCGATGGCGGCAATGATGTTGCTCAGTTCCGGCTGTGTTATGAAGAGTACGCACGAAGCGACGCTGCAGGAGCTGAACCAGACCCGCACGCAGCTCGGTTCCGCGCAGCAGACCATCAAGGAGCAGCGCGACGAGATTGAGCGCAACCAGGCGCAGATCGCCAAGGACCGCGAGGAGATCGCCAAGGGCAAGTCGCAGATCGAGTTCAACAACGTCGAGCTGAGCGAGATGGAGATGCGCAAGCTGCAGCTCCAGCAGGACCTCGAGGCGGCCCGCAAAGAGCTGGGGGCGTCCCGCGAACAGCTTGAGACCATGAAGCAGATCGAGGCCGAGACGCAGAAGCGCAACGAGATCTACGCGCAGTTCGTCAAAGAGCTGCAGAAGATGATCGACGGCGGGCAGCTGACCGTCTCCATCGAGAAGGGGCGCATCGTCATCAACCTCCCCGATGAAGTCCTCTTCGCCAGCGGCAGCGCGACGGTGAACAAGGCGGGCCAGGAGGCGCTGGCGCAGATCGCCAAGGCCCTCGCCGCCTTCCCCGACCGCCGCTTCCAGGTCGAGGGGCACACGGACAACGTGCCCATCAAGAGCGCGCGCTTCCCGAGCAACTGGGAGCTCTCCACCGCGCGCGCCCTTAGCGTCGTGCACCTCATGGTCGACGAGGGCGTCTCCGCCGACAACGTCTCCGCCGCCGGCTTCGGCGAGTTCCACCCGCGCGCGACGAACGAGACGCCGGAGGGGCGCGCCCTCAACCGCCGCATCGAGATCATCATGTTGCCGAACCTGGAGATCCTCTCCAACGAGCTTCCGAAGCTCGCAGAGTAACGCCTCCGCGGGCACACTTTGCCCGCGAACTCCGCGTATCACCTTTTTATCTCCTCCCGAAACGACCTTCTTCATTTAATTTTGCTTTTATTTTTTAGGAGTTATCATGACTCTTGTACGTACGAAAGATCTTTAAAAAGGTACCGCAAAGGAAGCCAATGAATCAAATGAATTTATTGGCGGTTTTGGGTCCATCGTTGCAAGAGGATGCCGCCCCTAATACAGAGTTGGGGTATGGGCTGAAACGCGACGAGGGATCGGGTAAACGAAGTAAGATGCTTTTCTGCAAAAGGTGAAGCCGGGTCGAAGCAGCCAATAGAGCTCGGCGCGCATGACAGTGCAGCGCCACCACATGGGACCGCGGGCGCTTTACCTTTCACAGACAAGATGCCGGGTAACCTCGCTCCAGAGATTGGAACCGTCGCGCCGCTTGAATCGGCTCGCGACACTCACTAGAGGTCATATGCCCCTTCGGGAGTTCGGCATCTTACAAAGGGTGCGCCGTATGCACCGCCTGGGCCAACAAACCGCCCACGGGAGCACAGAGGCTCCCAGCGCTGCCGCGTGAAGCGGGAGCGGCACTTCATAAAAGACTCCCTGTTCCCGCGCTTTTAAAATAGAATGCGATTGGCGCGATGATGGAAGTTCAGTCTGCGACTTTGCCGCGCAGCTTTTTCTTTTCTCCCTGTTTCTTTTTCGACTGCAACCTTTTTTTGACAGAACCCTTCGTCGGTTTCGTTGCAATTCGCTTCTTTTTGGAGACGTTGACGCTTTTGATCAGCTCGACAAGCCGCTCCAGTGCCTCCTCTTTGTTCTGTTCGCGGCTGCGGTGCTGCTGGGACTTGATGACGATGATCCCCTCCTTCGTTATACGGCTGTCCTTGAGGGCCAGCAGGCGCTCTTTGTAAAACTCGGGCAGCGAGGAGGCAGCGATGTCAAAGCGCAGGTGGATGGCCGCGGAGGTCTTGTTGACCTTCTGCCCGCCGGAGCCCTGGGCCCGGATGGACTCGATCTCGATCTCATCCTCGTCCAGGCTCACGTTGTTGGAGATAGTGAGCATCGCTCTTAGAAGGAGGACATCAGGATATTGTAGAGCAGGTAAACGATGATCGCGATGGCGAAGGCGCTGAGAATCCAGGTGCGCTTGTTCGAAGAGAGCGGTTTTTCATAGTCGCTGGATTCATCCAGCTCTGGTTCGCGTTCGTCGAGTTCGGAGAGCGGTTTGTCGGCCATGGTCGTATCCTTTGGTGATCTTTTAGCTTCCATTATAGCAGGAGACTACAACTCTTCATACTCCAGGGTGTAGTGAAGCTCGGGGAAGTGGCGTTCGAGCATCTGTTCCATGGCATCGCGGTACTGGGCGGCACTACGGGCGTCCGGCGAAAGGAAGATCAGGGCGATGTCGGCCTCTTTAGGGTATTCGCCGCTGACGTCCATCACGGAGACATTGAAGGCTTTCAGCCGCTCCTTGATGCCGTTTACGATGCTGCGGCGCCCTTTTAGGGAGTGTGCATAGGGGAGTTCAAAATGAAGATCGCAGTGGCAGATAAGCATTATCACCTTTTTGTATATTTGTAAATTTAAACATCTTTTGTGTGTAAATAGTAACATTATTTTAATATTGCTGCGCTAGAATCCGCGTAACATGAATCGCCGGTGAGAGAGTGATCCCTGTCAGAGGAAAAAAATGAAATCGTTCAAAAAGAGGGTCTGTCCCCAGTGCGGTTCAGAACATGCAAAGCGGCGCAAGCGTACCTTTGTGGAGAAATACCTGCGCTTTAAAAAAAGAAAATACGAGTGTTACGACTGCGGCCGCATCTACTACACCTGACGCCATCTTAATTCCCCCTTCCCGCCATGCACTCCCTTTTACGGAGGCAGGCTATAATGGCGCCATGAAAAAATCGATCCTTATCACCGGCTGCTCCAGCGGCATCGGCCATGCAACGGCCCTGGCGCTTTTCAGGCAGGGTTACGACGTCTTTGCCACGGCGCGCCGCCCCGACGATGTCCTCCGTCTCATCGACGAGGGCCTCAACGCCCACCAGCTCGACGTCACCGACCCCGACAGTATCGACGCGGCCCTGAAGTGGGTGCTGGAGCAGACGGGCGGCACCCTCTATGCCCTCTTCAACAACGCCGGGTACGGCCAGCCCGGCGCCCTCGAGGACGTCCCGACGTTCGCCCTGCGCGAACAGTTCGAGACAAACGTCCTGGGACTGCACGAACTGACGCGCCGCGTCCTCCCCGTCATGCTTACGCAGGGGTACGGGCGCATCCTGCAGCACAGTTCCGTACTGGGGCTCGTTTCACTGCGTTTCCGCGGGGCGTACAACGCCAGCAAATACGCCATCGAGGGGCTCTGCGACACCCTGCGCCTGGAGCTGGAGGGTACGGGCGTCCACGTCGTCACCCTCAATACGGGCCCGATCCGCTCCAAGTTCCGTGACAACGCCATCAAGATGTTCGAGAAGAATATCGACACGGCGCAGAGCCGTTTTGCGGAGGTGTACGACGAAGAGGTCTACAAACGGAAACAGAAAAAAGAGGAGAAGGACCGCTTTACCCGCGATGCGGATGCCGTCATCGAAAAAGTCATCAGGGCCCTGGAAGCAAAACGCCCCGCCCCGCGCTACCACATTACCGGTGCGACACAGCTGCTGGCCCTGTTCAAACGCCTCCTCCCCACCCGGGGACTCGACGCCCTGCTACGCAAGATCCAGTAACCCCTTTTCCAGCGCCGCTTCCGCCTCACGCCGCCCCGCGTCAAAGGCCTCATCGAGTTTCGTGGTATCGAAGATGTTCATCTCCGCACACCCCTGCACTTCCAAATACGCATCGGCAAAATGTTTTGACGCCTCGACGTTCGCCGCCATCATCAGAATGAGGGCACGGTAGGTCGTCTGCATGACGTTTTTCGGCTCCTGCGGCAAGATGGCGTTGACGTTGATGCCCAGGATCGGCAGGCCCAAACCTTTGAGTGCGCGCACCGGCATGTTGTCCATGAATCCGCCGTCGCCGAGGCGCATCCCCTCGTAAGATACAGGGGCGAAGAAGGGGATGAGCGACGAGGAAGCCGCGGCCAGTTTGGCGATGGGGCCGCGGTCGAAATAGCGGATCGTCCCCGCCGTCAGGTCCGTCGCGGCGATGATGCAGGGAATTTGGAGTGCTTCGAGATCGGTCACTGAGAGGTGATGGGAAAGCAGCCGTTCGATCCCCTTGAGAGCGAACACCCCGCCCTGGCGGAAGTGGCGCACAAGGTCGATGCGCCGGAGTTCGCGGTAGATCTCCAGGACCTCCCGCGGGGGACGGCCGTCGCAGAGCAGCACCCCGGCGAGCGCCCCGCCGCTGCTGCCGGCAACGGCACCGATCTCGTAGCCCTGCTGCTGCAGGACCTCGACGACGCCGAGGTGGGCCACGGCGCGTACGCCGCCGCCCGAAAGCGCCAGTGCGATCTTTTTCGGCGAATGCTTTGGCATGGGGTCACCTCTGTTTTTAGCGTTAAGCGCTAAGGATTGAGCGTTAAGGATATCACTTTATTCTCAACGGAAACACTGAGCACATATTGCTTAACGCTTAGCGCTTACTGCTTATGCCCCGCCCTCTGCCGCGGGAAGCTCCTTTTTCAGGTACTCGCCCGTGTAGCTGCCGGTCTCGTCGGCCTTTGATGCCACCGTCTCCGGGTCGCCGACGGCGATGATACGGCCGCCCTTGCTGCCGCCCTCGGGGCCCATGTCGAGGATGTAGTCGGCGTTCTTGACCATGTCGAGGTTGTGCTCGATGACGAGGACGGAGTTGCCCAGCTCGACGAGGTGGTGCAGTACCTGGGTGAGGCGGTCGACGTCGGCGAAGTGGAGGCCCGTCGTCGGTTCGTCGAGGATGTAGAGGGTGTTGCCCGTATCTTTGCGGCTGAGCTCCTTGGAGAGCTTGATGCGCTGCGCCTCCCCGCCCGAGAGGGTGACAGCGTTCTGCCCCAGGGTGATGTAGCCCAGTCCCACGTCATTCAGCGTCTTGAGGATCGCCTTGATCTTCGGGATGGCGTCGAAGAAGGTCAGCGCCTCCTGGACGCTCATGTTGAGGACGTCGGCAATGGATTTGCCCTTGTACTCTATTTCCAGCGTCTGCGGGTTGTAGCGGCTGCCGTGACAGGCGTCGCACTTGACCATGATGTCGGGGAGGAAGTGCATCTCGATCTTGAGCTCCCCTTCCCCCTGGCACTTCTCGCAGCGGCCACCCTTGACGTTGAAGCTGTAGCGGCTGGCGGTGTACCCGCGGATCTGCGAGAGCTTCGTTTTCGCAAAGAGGTTGCGGATCTCGTCCATGAGGCCCGTGTAGGTCGCCGGGTTCGAGCGCGGGGTACGGCCGATGGGGCTCTGGTCGAGGTAGATCACCTTGTCGAGCTGCTCCAGCCCGGTGATCTCGACGCCGGCGACGGTGTGGACCTTGCGCGCGCGGTTGAGAAGCTCCCTTGCTGTCGGCAGCAGGGTCTGCAGGATCAGCGAGCTCTTGCCGCTGCCGCTCACGCCGGTGACGCAGACGAGGTTCTGCAGCGGAATGCGTGCGGAGAGGTCCTCGATATTGTTGATGGTGACGTTCTTGATCTCGATCCACTCTTTCTGCTCGCGGCGGTAGAAGTACTCGATTTTCTTCTTGCCCGTCATGTAGGCCGCCGTCTCCGTCTTCGCTTTCATGAGCTGGTTGAGGGTCCCGGAGAAGACGACCTCACCCCCGAACTGCCCCGCCCCGGGACCGATGTCGATGATGTAGTCGGCATGTTCAATTGTCTCTTTGTCGTGCTCGACGACGATGACCGTGTTGCCCTTCTCCTGCAAGGAGCGCAGGGTGCGGATGAGTTTCAGGGTGTCGCGTTCGTGCAGGCCGATGGAGGGTTCGTCGAGGACGTACATGACCCCCGTCAGGCCGCTGCCGATCTGGCTGGCGATCCGGATGCGCTGCGCCTCGCCCCCGCTGATGGTCCGCGCGTCGCGGCTGAGGGTCAGGTAGCCCAGGCCAACGTCGAAGAGGAAAAAGAGACGCTCTTTGATCTCGTTGAGGATGGGCTGGGCGATCATGCTGTCCTGCTCGCCGAGGAAGGCAAAGGTCTCCTCGGACGTGAACCAGCGGTAGGTCTCTTCGATGGGCATCGAGATGACGCCGCTGATCTTCTGGCCCGCCACGTCGACAGCGAGGCTTTCGCGGCGCAGGCGGTGGCCGCCGCAGACGTTGCACACCTTCTCGCTCATGTAATCCTGGATATCCTTTTCGTCCTTGAACATGTCGTAGGCGATCCGGATGATCCCCGGCCAGATCCGTGTGACGGGGTGGTTCTTCCACTTGAAGGTCACCTCGTTGATGCTGCCGTGTAAAATAGCCTTTTTCTGGTGCTCCTCGAGGTCGCGGAACGGGATCGTGATGTCGATCCCCTCGGTCTCGCATAAGCCTTTGAGGAAGGTGAAGTAGTACCCCTTGTTGAACCCGTAGACGATCTTGACCGCCCCCTTCTCGATGGAGAGGTCCCCGTCGATGATCTTGTCATGGTCCAGGGCGTAGCGGATGCCGAGACCGTCACACTCGGGACAGGCCCCCTTGGGGGAGTTGAAGGAGAAGCTGAGCGGCTCGAGGGGTTCGAAGCTCACCTTGCAGTCGAAACAGGCGTTGTGCTCGCTGTAGTGGATGATGTTCGCGGTCAGGTCCATCTCGGTATGGTTCATGATCTCGACCTCGACCTCGCCGTAGCTCTCCTTGAGCGCCTTTTCGACGTCCTGGGCGATACGGTCGCGGTTCTCTTCCTTGATGACGACGCGGTCGATGACGACCTTGATGGTGTGCTTCTTCGTCTTGGAGAGTTCGATCTCCTCGTCCAGGCGCACCATGACGCCGTCGACCATCGCCCGTACGAACCCTTTGTGGCGCAACCCCTCGATCAGGTCGGCGAAGGTCCCCTTCTTCTCGCGGATCAGCGGGGCGAGGATGACGGCCTTGGAGCCTTCGGGGAGTTTCTGCACCTGGTCGATGATGTCCGCGGCGGACATCTGCGAGATCTCCTTGCCGCAGAGGTGGCAGTGCTGCACGCCGATGCGGGCAAAGAGGAGGCGGAGGTAGTCGTAGATCTCCGTGATGGTACCGACGGTCGAACGGGGGTTCTTCGAGGTCGTCTTCTGGTCAATGGCGATGGCGGGGGTCAGGCCGTCGATCTTGTCGACGTCTGGCTTGCCGATACGGTCGAGGAACTGGCGGGCGTAGCTGGAGAGGCTCTCGATGTAGCGGCGCTGCCCCTCGGCGTAGAGGGTGTCAAACGCAAGCGTCGATTTGCCCGAGCCCGAAAGGCCCGTACAGACGACGAGCTTGTTCTTGGGCACCTCGAGCGAGATATCCTTGAGGTTGTGTTCCCGCGCGCCCGTGATCGTAATCTTATCCATGCTTTACCACCAATCTGTAGAAGAAGTATCCGATGACCACCAGGTAGAAGGCGATCATCAGGAGTTTGTGCTGTTTGACGGGGACGACGTGCTTGAGCCAGATCCCGCCGAAGACGCCCGCCATCGAGGCGATCCCGATGATGACGCCGTGATAGTAGTCGACATACCCCCCTGCCGAGAGGCTCACGAGCCCGGAGATGGAGGAGAAGACGACGAAGAAAAGGCCGGCGGAGATGGCGTTTTTGAGCGGCACATGCAAGAAGCCTGCCAGGATCGGTACGAGGAGGATGGAGCCCCCGACCCCGATGGAGATGGAGAAGGCCCCCAGCAGCAGACCGATGACGAAGAGCAGCGCCGGATGAACCTTTTTGATCTCCGTCTCATGCTCAACGGTCTTAAAAAAGAGACGCCCCAGCGCAAAGAGGACGAAGCCCATAAAGATCCACTCGAGCGTCCGCCCCGAAAGCGCACTGACAATAAACGAGCTTCCCAGCGCACCCACGGCGCCGCCGATGCCGATGGCCAGGACCATCTTTACATCCAGGGTCCCCTTTTTCAGGTTCAGATAGCTGCCGTAGATGGAGCTGAAGACCATCTGGACGACGGAGATACCGACGGCGCTCTTCATGTCAAAGCCGATAAAGAGCAGTGCCGGGACCAGGATCGTCCCGCCGCCGATGCCGAAAAAGCCCGACAGCGCGCCGACGCCGATACCCAAAAATATAAGTTCGATAATCTCTGCCATCTGCCACCCCGTGTGTTAATTCGCGCGATTATACAGGAGGCTCGGTAAAGTGGGGGTTACGTCTGTAAAGGAGTTCGCAGAGCCAATCTGCAGTGAAGCGACGGCAGCGCGCCGCCGGAAGGGGTGCGTTACTGCACGGTAAGGTTGAGATCGCTCGCTTGGACAGCCGCGTCGACGATGAGGCGGAGGTCCCCGAAGACGACTTCGGCCAGCGTACTGTACTCGATGACCTCCTCCTTGGTGATGTCGCCGGCGGCGTACGCCCGCTCCACCGCCCCTTCGAACATCGTGCCGAACATGAAATTCGGGTTGAGAAAGCTGATGACCATCGTTTTGTTCGACTCGTCCGTCTCGTCGATATAGGCCGCGATCTCGCACGGCAGCGCCGTGATGTACTCGTTGCCGAGCTTCGTCGCCTTGGTCGCGTATTTCGGCGAACACGCCTCGACGACCTGGACCCCCGGGATGGCCAGCGGTTCCGGACGGCCGCTGCGCCAGGCGGAGCCGCTGGAGAGGCCAGGGACGTTCAGGTCGGCCGTGGCGATATCGGTCCCCAGTTTGGCGATAATCTCCGCGGCCAGCGTGCGGTCGTCCCCCGGGACGAATGCGGCGCCGTCTTGGCGCTCGTATTTGTAGACGAGATAAGGCGTCGTGAAGGAGAGCTCCTCCATCCCCGTCTTGTCAAAGACCGGGCCCATTTTCAGGTGCGACTCCGCCGGGCTCCGGTCGGCAAGGGCCGCCAGGACGATGCCGCGGATCTCGCGCTTGACATCGGATGCCACCCCTTCGAGTACGCCGTCCGTGTCGTTGATATCCGTAAAAAAGATGGAGAAGATCGCATCGGCGTTGAGCATGTCGATATAGATGTTCTCCCCGTCGCTGTGGACGGAGACTTCGCACGGCAGCGCAGGCCCGTGGAAACGCCCCGTCGCCATCGCCTTGGTCGCATACGCGCTGTTGCAGAGTTCGACGACCCGGCTCTTGCCGCCGATGGCGGGGATGGGCAGCAGGTCGGTCGTATTGTACTCCTCTCCGAGCTTGGGGTTGGCCCCGGCGACGATCCAGTTTGTCGGGTAGCCGAGTGCAGTACTCTCATCCGTCGTATCGACGTAGGATGCGATCTGATCCGCCACCGTCAGTACATCGGCCCAGGTGCCGGGGATGACCGCGACGCGCTCATAGGGGGTGATCGTTTCCGCAGTGTTCTCATCCGAACCGCAGCCGACAAATCCCAGCGCCATCAGGGTACCGAGTGCCGCAGGGGCAAGCCATTTCTTACAGGTCATCATTACTTCTCCTTATTTCGTAGCCTTACGAATATAGGGAAAATTTTAATGCGACGCGATGAAAAAAACATGACGGAACCGCGCTGCTTTTTTCATGATTTTTTCAGACGGGGTCATCCCCGCTCAAGCGGGCACTGCTCCTCCTGCGCATCGAAAGTGATCACGGTCGTGAAGGTGCCGTCGTGCAGACGGGTCTCGTAGCGGTAGCCCAGCTTGTCGGAGAGCCGGTCGATCATCTTCGAACCGATATGCGAACTGAAAAGCGTCTCGTCGCTCTTGGAGCCGACCTCGTTGACGATCTCGAGGCGCCGCCGCTCGGGATCGACGGTCGTACGGATCACGGAGTGGTTCTTCGTATGCATGAAGATATTCTCGAAAACGGCCTGCATCACCTTCTGCATTGCGGCTTTGTGGATATGGAGGGTGAAATCCTGCTCGAAATTCGTCACAATGGTCAGCCCCTTCTTCTCCAATATCGGCTGGAAGGCCTGCTGCATCGCCTTACACTGCTCCTGCATCGGGACGTCCTCCCTCGCCTCGCGCATATCCCACTCGATCTCCTTGAGAAAGATGAGTTCCTTGAGCTTGCTGCTGATCGTTGCGATATCGGCTTCGCTCTCGCCGACGAAGCGCGCTTTGGGGTAAGCGTCATCCTCGGAAAAGAGCGACAGGCGCGCTTTGAGCACCGCGATGGGGGCTTTGATCTCGTGCGCGGCCTCCTTGAAGATATTCTGTTTCTCCCGGCAGAGCGACCGGTTTGCATGCTGCAGGTCAATGATCGCGTTTTTGAGTTCGTTCACTTCCGTCGAACCGCTGCAGACCGGTGACGCCTGTTCATCCACGGCACTCATACGGCAGAACCGCACCAGGCAGCGCAGCGGATGGAGCAGCCGCGTCAGGAAGAGCGAGAAAACCAGCACGAACAGCAGCAGGATCGCTCCGAACACCACTGCCAGGTGCATCGCCAGGTCACGGGTCTTCTGTTCGATCCGCACCGTATTCGAGTGGACCTTCAGGTAGCGCCCGTCAGGCAGCACGGCAACAATGGAAACCTCTTCCGGCGGCGGCATGCTGTCGCCGATGTCGAAGGTCAGATCATCGAAGAGGGCAACGAAGGGCGCACTGTGATACGCTTCAAGAAGATGGAAATTCTGCCGAATCGTTTTGGCATCGTTCGTATAGAGCCGGTGGCGTACCACATCCTCGGCAAGGACTTTCAGCGAGAGGCGGAGGTTACTTTTGAGCTCGGCATGATAGCGGTAGACGACGTAGCTCCCCAGCAGCGTAAATGTAATGACGCTGCTGAGCAGAAAAAAGGAGATCACCAGCTGCTGCAGGCTTTTAGGCCTTTTCAATCACGTACCCCCGCGTTTTGACGGTCTTGATGATCCCTTCGGGGAGTTTTTTGCGGAGATTCTTCACCGTCGCGTCGATCGTGTTGGAGGCGATGTTCTGCGGGTTGATATAAAGCGCGTCGAGCAGTTCGTCCTTGGAGATGATCTGCCCCTGCTTTGAGAGCAGGTAGAAGAAGAGATCGTTCTCCTTGCGGCTGAGCAGAATCTCCTCCTCCGCACTCCGGACCGAACGCCCAAGCGTGTCACATGTGAGGCCGCTTACTTCCACGCTGGGCAGCCCCTGGTTGCGGCGCGCCAGGGCGTGGATACGCGCCAGCAGCTCCGCGTTGTCGAAGGGTTTGTCGAGGTAGTCGTCCGCGCCGAGGTTGAGGCCGGCGATCTTGTCCGCGATGGTGTCGTAGGCACTGATGACGATCACCCCCGTCTCGCTACTGTGCTGCTTGATCTTTGCAATCAGCGACATGCCGACGTCGACGCCGTTGATGTTACGGTCAAGCAGGACGACGCTGTACCGATAGCGCTCGATATAAGCCACGGCTTCGCCCAGCTCTGAAACGGCGTCAATACGGAAATGGCGGGAGAGATAACCGCCGACCAGTTCGGCCAGGACGGTATCGTCTTCAAGCATCAGGATTCGCATATACAGTGCTCCTCACGTTTGCGAAGAGTGTAGCATGCAAGTGTTAGCGGAGTGTTAGGGGAAGGACGGCAGCGTGCCGCTTAGTCGTAGGCACAGGCGATCGGTGCCGTCTCCGTCGCCTCGCCGACATAGCGGCTCTCTTTGAAGAAGCCGTCGATGAGGCTCCTAAACGCCGCGACGTCATCGATACGGTTGACGCCGTCGCGCAGGGCGGAGGCTCCGGCATAGCCTTTGGAGTAGGTGTGGATATGCTTTCGAAACATCGGCACGCCACGCGGCCCGTAGAAGTCGATCATCCGGTCATAATGCTCCATGATGATCTCGTAGCGGATCATGGGGTCGATCGTCGCGCTGCCGGTTTTGAGCTGGTGGAAGATCCACGGTGCCCCGACGGCACCGCGGCCGATCATCACGCCGTCGGCTTTCGTGTGTTCGAGGACCCACTGCGCCTTTTCATAGCTGTCGATGTCCCCGTTGGCGATAACGGGGATGGAGACAGCCTGCTTGATCTCGGCAATGGCGTCATAATCGACCTCCGCCTTGAACTTGCCGGCACGGGTGCGGCCGTGGACCGCCAGGAAATCCGCCCCGCTCTCTTCGACCAGTTTCGCGATCTCGAGGTGGTTCTTTTCCGCGAAGCCCAGCCGTATTTTGACGGAGGTAAGCGGCTTGTTCGACGTCGTTTTGATCGTCTCGATGATGCGGCCCATCTGCGGCAGGTCCTTGAGCAGGGAGCTGCCAGACCCGTGGCTGACGACCTTGGGAACGGGGCAGCCGCAGTTGAGGTCGATGATGTCGATGTCATCCTGTGCGTTGAGGATCTCGACGGCGCGGCGGACGATCTCCGTGTCGGCCCCGGCGATCTGGACCGAATAGGGGTCCTCGTTGGGGCTGCGCTCGAGCATCTTGAAGGTCTTCTGCGAGCCGTAGGCCAATGCATTGGAGCTGAGCATCTCGCTGACGGTCAGGTCCGCGCCGAACTTTTTGACGACGCTGCGAAACGGCAGGTCCGTGTAGCCCGCCAGGGGTGCGAGGACATATAGAGGTTTGGAAAAATCAAGAATGTCTTTTAAAATCATGCGCGTATTTTAGCAAAAAACGGGGAGATTAGAGGGACACCCTGAGTGGTACGCGGAAGATGTGAACCTTTAAGCACGGTTTACCTGTGCGCGGGCCTGCTGCCGAAGCAAACCCAGTGTTAACGTAGGTAGCCGGGCTTCGCTCGGCTGCCGTACAAGTTCCGAAGGCCTGTCAGGCCTTCGGAGAATAGTTCTGCAGCATCATGTTCGCGAAACGTTTCACGTCGTAATGCTTGTTGCACGCTTTCAGGTCAGCGTAGGCTTTGAAGAGGACATACTCGTTCTCTGCGGTCATGTGCAGCAGCTCTTTGGCGCGGTCGACCATTTCGAGGTCGAAGAGTGTAAAGAGGTAACCGTCGAGCGCTTTTTCGTCATTGTCGGAGAGCAGCTCGCAGACGGCGATGCGCTGCTCGGGGAGCATATGCTCGCCCATAACGACGCCGAGGTAGAGATAATCCAGCGAAGAGAGCCCCTCGATGCGGGTAATGAAATCCACGACCGTCGCATTGGGGACGGAAAGGGTGTTCTCCTCCGCATTGATACGGTTCACGATGGACAGCGCCGCTTTGAACGTCATGAACGCGCGGTATTTCTCGAGTACATGCAGCGGTGCGAAGACGCTGAGCTGCTCGAAGGCCAGCGCATGGATCGCCGCATCGTAACGTTCCGGTTTGGAGAGGACCGTTTCCGCCTCGAGTTTGCCCTCGCTGAGCTGGTTGATCTGGTTCTGGCGGACCAGCGGGTTCTCGCTGGGCAGGTTGAAACGCTTGAGATCGGCGCTCTCGCCTTTTTCGATCGCAAGGATCGCCTGGACGATGGCGGCGAGCTTGGGGTGGTCGAGTCCGTCGAGTTCCGCTTCGGGGAGCATACGCGTATGGTCGGCGATCTCGCCCATCAGTGCATAGCGCTCCGTTTTGAACACGTGCTGGCGCGCCTCTTTCTGCAAGAAGGCATCCGCCACCGCGTCGAGCAGGTGGGCATAATCCTTCTCATACTTGCGCAGGCGCACGCTGCCGACAACGGAGTAGAAGAGCATGTGGACGAGGGTCCCGGCATACAGCAGCAGCATCGCCAGCGCCACCCAGACGGCAGCCGGGAGTGAAGGGAGCATAATGCCCATCAGCTCGATGTGTATGCTCTCTTTTGAAACGAACCCGTAGACGAACCAGCCGATTACGAAGATCAGCAGCAGTGCGGCGATACTGTAGCGTTTAATATACATGCGTCCCCCTTACTTTGCGTTGTTCTTCTCGGCAATCTCCCTGCAGTCAATGCAAAAACGCGCATGCGGCTTTACTTTGAGACGCGCAAAACTGATCGGTTCCTCGCACATTTCGCAGATACCGTAGGTGCCGGCAGTGATCTTGCTCAGCGCCAGTTCGATCTCGAGCAGTTCCGTTCCCTGCTGGGTCCCGATCGCGGTATCGACCATGTTTTCGTTACTGATGGCGGCGTAGTCGCCCTCATCATTCATCTCAATGTCACTCAGACCGTTCAATTCCGCTTCAACGCCGGAAATGTTCTTCATGATCTGCGCTTTGCGGGCACGCAGGATCTCCTCGAAATATGAGAGTTCACTGTTTTGCACGGGTGTCCTTATTTGTGGTAGGGGTGGTTGTTCAGGATCGTGAATCCGCGGTAGATCTGTTCCAGCAGGACCGCCTTGGCGATCTTGTGGCTCATCGTCAGCGGCGACAGGCTGATCACCTTGTCGCAGCGCCGAAGAAACGCGTCTTCGAATCCGAACGCCCCTCCGATATAAAATTGCACCGACATTTTATCACTAAGGAGCTTACTGAATTCGAAACTGTCGATTAATTTTCCATCAGGATGCAACGCAATCGAATATCCACGGTTCAAATAGGGCTCAAGACTCTCCGTATAGGCCTGTTTTGCGGCCTCTTCGCCGATGGTGTGTGCTTTGGTGACGTTTTTGCCGAAAATTTCGACGTCATTGACGTTGGCGAAGCGCGAGCTCATCTTTATAAGTTCTTTGTATAAAGGGTCGTAAATCGACCGCTCCTTCTTTGCAATGGAGTAGAGGGTCACTTCCATCGTAAAGCCTCCCGCACGATCGCGCTTCCCATGACCCGCATCCGGGCATGGGCGAAACGGTCATCAAGCCCTACCCCGCCGATGGCCGCTACCGGGTGAACGGAGGCCGAAGCCAGCATGTCCAGGTCCTCGCCCAGGACCGCCGCGTCCGTCTTGGTCCCCGTCGCCCGGAAGGCTCCCAGCCCGATATAATCGATCCCAAGGCCGTTGGCCGCCGCGATCTCTTCGGCATTGTGGGTCGAGAGGCCGATGGCGCAGGCACTGCCCACTTCCCCGCGCAGGGCAGCGCACGCCGCAGCGGCATCCTCCCCGAAACCGCGCAGATCGTCCTGGCCCACATGGACCCCGTCGCACAGCGCATGAAGCTGCCAGCGGTCGTTGATGATCAGCATCCCGTCCCAAAGGCCCCGAAGCCGTTCCAGGTTCGCTTTTACCGTCTCGGTATCGGAATCCTTGTTACGGTACTGGATCACGGCAACGTCCAACCGACGGCAGGCGTCAACAAAGGGTTCCAGGGCAAGGGCGTGGGAGTCGAGCAACGCCTGGTCGCACAGAGCGTAGATGGCGTTGGACGGGAGGGTGGAAAAAAAGGTCTCTATCTCACTGCGCGTCATGGTCGGCCGATGAGGGCAGCATCATGCGCAGCAGGTCCGCGATGGTCGCTTTGAGCTCGTTGCGGTTGACGACCATATCGATGGAGCCGTGCTCCAGCAGGAATTCCGAACGCTGGAACCCCTCCGGCAGGTCCGAACCGATCGTCTGTTTGATGACACGCTGACCGGCGAAACCGATCAGTGATCCCGGTTCGGCGATGATGACGTCGCCCAGGGTCGCAAACGAGGCGCTGACCCCGCCCATCGTCGGGTCGGTCAGTACGGAGATGAAAGGGAGCTTGTGCTCGCCCAGGCGCGCCAGGGCCGCGGAGGTCTTGCTCATCTGCATCAAGGAGTAGGTACTCTCCTGCATGCGCGCCCCGCCCGAGGCGCTGACGATGACGACGCCCTGCTTCTTCTCGATGGCGCGGTGGATGGCACGCGTGATCTTCTCCCCCTCGACGGACCCCAGCGATCCCCCCATAAAGGCGAAATCGAAAACGCAGAGCTGTACGTTCACACCGTTCATCTTACACTCGCCGCTGACGACGGAGGAGCGGCGTCCCGTCTTCTTCTCTCCCTCTTCGAGGCGCTTGACGTAGCTCTTTTTGTCCACGAACTTCAGCGGGTCGATCGGCGCGAGTTCGGCATCGAACTCGACAAAGCTTCCTTCGTCGGCGAGCAGCGCAATGCGCTTGTCGACGTTGATACGCATGTGGTGGCCGCACTTGGGACAGACGTAGTTCTGGTTCTCAACCTCTTTATAGTACATCAGGGAGTTGCATGAGGGGCATTTTACCCAGTGTGCCGGTGCCTCGCTCTTGGTAGGCTGCTGTCGGGACGTGCCGCCGAAAAGGTTGAAAAGGTTCATCACGTATCCTTCGGGGTTCGGAAATAGTTTTGATTGATTGGGGGAATTGTAGCGAAAAAGTGCCCAGACTTCCCCTAAACGCTTAGGGGAAGCGGCATGGAAACGGCGCCGAAACGCGCAATTATTTCAGCAGGCTTTTGACGATGGAGCGCGCCGCTTCACGGCCGTCGTAGACGGCGTTGACAACGAGGTCGGCCCCGCGGTAGCAGTCGCCGCCGGCATAGATGCCCGCCGTGGAGGTCTGGTGGTTGTCGTCGATGACGATCCCGCCCCAGGCGTTGGTCTCGATGCCGTTCTCCGCCAGGAAGGACGGTACCGACGGATCAAAACCGAGCGCGAGGATGACGACGTCGGCATTGACCGTAAAGTCGCTGCCCTTGACCTCTTCCATGCGCTGGCGGCCGCTCTCGTCCTTGGCACCCAGAACGGTTTTCACCATCTCGACGCCGACGGCGCGGCCGTTCTCGTCGACCAGGATCTGCTTCGGTGAGGCCTGGAACTGGAAGTCCACCCCCTCTTCCATCGCGTTTTTGTACTCTTTCTGGCTGCCCGGCATGTTGTAGGCGTCACGGCGGTAGAGGCACTTGACGCTGCGCGCGCCCTCGCGCTTGGCGGTACGGACACAGTCCATCGCCGTATCCCCGCCCCCGATGACAACGACGTCGAGGTCTTTGAACTCGAACTGCTTGTCGTAGGCGCGTTTGAAGTTCTTCTTCTGGATCGCGGTCAGGTACTGCATCGCCATATAGACGTTCGGCGCTTTCTCGCCGGTGATACGCGCGGTTTTGCCCTTCGTCGCGCCGATGCCGATAAAGATGGCATCGTGACCGTCAACGATCTCTTCGAACGTCACGTCTTTGCCGACTTCGCAGTCGAGGACGAGTTTCATCCCCGCTTCTTCGAGCAGCTTGACGCGGCGGTCGACGATCTTCTTGTCGAGCTTGAAGTTCGGGATCCCGTAGGTCATCAGTCCGCCGGCGCGGTCGGCACGTTCGTACATCGTGACGGCGATCCCGGAGCGCAGCAGGTAGGTGGCAGCCGAAAGGCCGGCAGGACCGGAACCGATGATCGCCACTTTCTTGTCCGTCGTAATCCCCGGGAACTGCGGTTTGAGTCCCGCTTTGAAACCCTCTTCGTTGATGAACGCCTCGACCGCACCGATCGTAATGGCGCCGTGGCCGTCATTGAGGGTACAGTCACCCTCGCACAGGCGGTCCTGCGGGCAGACGCGCCCCATGACCTCCGGAAAAGGCGACGGCTCGTTGGAGAGTTTGAAGGCAAACTCCAGGTCGTTCTCCGCGACGGCTTTGAGCCACTGCGGAATATAGTTGTGCAGCGGGCACTTGTTCAGACAGTAGGGGTCCCCGCACTGGACACAGCGGTCGCTCTGCGCGCCGGCCTCGTTTTTGGAAAATACTTCGTAGATCTCTTTAAAGTCTTTGACACGGTCGACAACCAGGCGTTTACTGGGATCGATCCGGCCGATGGTCAAAAATTCTCTCATTTTTAGTCTCCCTTTTCCTGGTTGAGCGGCAGCTTGGTCAGGTTTTTCGGACGGACAAGCCAGAAGTTGCGGATCTCCGTACGGAAGTTCTCCAGGATCACACGCGCTTTCGAGCTGCCCGTTTCATTGATATAGTCTTTAAGGAGGCGCTTCAGGTAGTGGCGCGCCTCGTCTCCGTCGTCGGTATCGATGCGGATCGCTTCGACGAGTTCGCGGTTGACGTTCTCGATGAAGTTATGATCTTCATCGAAGACAAAGGCGATCCCGCCCGTCATCCCCGCACCGAAGTTGACACCGGTCTTGCCGAGGATCACGATGATACCGCCGGTCATGTATTCACACGGGCTGTCACCGGTGCCTTCAACGATCGCGAGCGCACCGGAGTTACGGACGGCGAAACGTTCGCCGACAGCGGCGTTGACGTAGAGCTTACCGCCAGTCGCACCGTACAGACAGGTGTTACCGCCGCCGCTGAAGTTGCCGCCTTCGTGCGCGGACTTGATGACGATCTTACCGCCGTGCATCCCTTTGCCGATGTAGTCGTTCGCTACGCCTTCAAGGGTCAGGTTGACGCCGTTGATCAGGAAGGCACCGAATGCCTGTCCCGCCACCCCTTTGAGGCGGATGTCGATCGTACCGTCCGCGAGGCCGGCGTCGCCGTAATAACGGGCGACTTCACCGGAAACGCGGGCACCGAAACTGCGGTTGAGGTTACAGATGTCGCGGACGATGCGGACCGGGTGTTCCGGATGCTTGATCGCGCTGCGGACCTCTTCGAGGACCTCTTTTTCAAAAGCGTTGTCGTCGAACGGCTCGTTGGACGCCACCTGGCAGGTGTCGACGCCCGGTTCGCGGTGCAGAACGTTGCTGAAATCAAACTTCTTCGCGAACTCGTCGTCGATCACCTTGAGCAGGTCGCTGCGGCCGATAAGCTCGTCGAGTTTCTTGTACCCCATCTGCGCCATGTAACCGCGGATATCCTCGGCCAGCAGTTTGAAGTAGTTGACGATCTGCGCGACGGTACCTTTGTAGTACTCTTTACGCAGTTTCTCATTCTGCGTTGCGATCCCGACGGAACATTTATTGACGTGGCAGATCCGCAGCATCTTACAGCCGACGATCGCCAGGACACCCGTACCGAAGGCGTAGGATTCCGCACCGAGCAGCGCTGCCTTGATGACGTCGAGCCCGGTCTTGAGCCCGCCGTCCGTCTGGACGTGGACCATCTTGCGCAGGTCGTTGGCTTTGAGCGCGTTGTGCGCTTCGGAGAGGCCGAGCTCCCACGGGTTACCGGCGAATTTGATCGAGGTGAGCGGAGCCGCCCCGGTACCGCCGTCGCCTCCGGAGATGATGATTTTGTCCGCATAGGCTTTGGCGACACCCGCGGCGATCGTACCGACGCCCGCCGTGGAGACGAGCTTGACGGAAATCATCGCATCCGGGTTGACCTGTTTGAGGTCGTAGATGAGCTGCGCCAGGTCCTCGATGGAGTAGATATCGTGGTGCGGCGGCGGCGAGATCAGGGTCACGCCCGGCACGGTGTGGCGCAGGCGCGCGATGAGTGCCGAGACCTTGTGGCCCGGCAGCTGACCGCCCTCGCCCGGTTTCGCACCCTGGGCGACCTTGATCTGGATCTCTTCGGCCGAACGGAGGTAGGCCGGCGTCACACCGAAGCGGCCCGATGCGACCTGTTTGATCTTGGAGTTGAGCACGGTTTTGAAACGCGCAGCGTCTTCCCCGCCCTCACCGGAGTTGGACTGGCCGCCGATGGTGTTCATCGCCTCGGCGATGCACTGGTGCGCCTCGGGAGAGATGGAACCGAGGCTCATCGCCGCGGAGCTGAAGCGCTTCGTGATCGCTTCGACCGATTCGACCTCGCTGATGTCAATCGGCGCACGGTCGGATTTGAGTTCAAAGAAGTCACGGATGAACTTCTGGCCGCGGGTATTGACGACGTTTTTGAGGCGTTCGAAATCCTTCGGATCGCCCGACTTGCTCAGCGCATGGATGGCGTGGATGACCTGTGGACCGAAGTCATGGTACTCCTGGCCGTTGTAGAACTTGTAGAACCCCCCGATCTTGAGCGGGAAGATGCTGTTGAAGCCGAGATCGTCAAAGGCCTCTTCATGCGCTTTTTTCAGGCGGGCATCGATGTCCTCGTAGCTCAGGCCCGGAATCAGGCAGTGCGAATCGCCGAAACAGTCATCAACGATCTCGCGGCTGAGGCCCATGATGTCGAAAAGACCGGAGTTGCGGTACGACGCGATCGTGGAGATCCCCATTTTGGACATGATCTTGAGCAGGCCGGCGTTCAGGGCACCGTGGACGGACTTGAGCGCTTCGCTGCAGGGGATGTCCGAGAGCGGCTTGCTTGTCTCGACCATGCTGACGGCAGTGGTGAAGAGCAGCTCCGGGAATACCGCACTGGCCCCGTAGGCGATCAGCGTCGCCGCACCGTGGGAGTCGATCACTTCGGAAGAGACGGCAACCAGGGAGACCAGGTGACGGACACCGGCTTCGAGCAGGGCGCTGTTGAGGCGCCCGACGGCCATCAGCATCGGAATGGTACGGTGGGTCGCATCCAGACCGCTGTCTTCAAGGATGACGATCCGTACCCCATCTTTCTTGACCGCTTTCGTGACGGTTTTCACCAGCGCCTCGAGGGCCGGTTTCAACTCGCCTTCGAAGGCCGTTGAGAAGGTTGCATTCTTATAGAACGGCTGGAAACGCGGCGAGTTTTCATTGCCGTAGGATTTGAGGACCTCGAGTTTCTCATAGGTAATGATCGGCGAAATCGCCTTGAGGCGGTGTGCATGCGACGGCAGTTCGTCGAGGATGTTGTGCGTCTCACCGAAACCGGTGTTGAGGCTCATGACCACTTTCTCCCGGATCGGGTCGATCGGCGGGTTCGTGACCTGGGCGAACTTCTGCTTGAAGTAGTCGCTGAAATTGCGCTGCTTGTTACTGAAAGCCGCCAGCGGCGTGTCATCCCCCATGGAGCCGACTGCTTCCTTGCCGTCGCGGATCATCGGTTCGATCACCTGCTCGATCACCTCTTCGGTGATATTGAAGTAGCGCTGGCGGCTGACCAGGCTCTCCTTGTCAAGAACGCAGTGCGCACTGTACTGCTCTTCGACATGCTCCTGCAGGTAGACCATATGCTCGTTGAGCCACTTCATATAGGGCTGTGAAGCCTTGAGATAGTCGTTGATCTCCGCATTTTTGAGGACCTTGCCGAATTTGAGGTCAAGACCGATCATTTCGCCCGACTGCAGGCGGCCGCGCTCTTTGATGTTCTCTTCAGCCAGGTCGATGACACCGTATTCGCTGGTGATGAGCAGGGTGTCGTCATGGGTGATGATGTATTTGGAGGGGCGCAGGCCGTTACGGTCGAGGACACATCCGATATAGCGCCCGTCGGTCAGCGAGAAGGCCGCCGGACCGTCCCAGGCTTCAAAGACGGTGGAGTGGTACTCGTAGAAAGCGCGCAGGTCCGGGTCCATATGCGGCGCGTTCTGCCACGGTGCCGGGATGACGGCGCGGGCCGCTTTGAAGAAGTCCATGCCGTTGGCGATAAGGAATTCGAAGAAGTTGTCGGCACTCGCACTGTCGGATGCACCCGGCTGCAGGATCGGCAGCAGGCGGTCGAGCTCTTTTTTCGTATAGATCTCGCTTTTGATCGACTCGGATTTGACGCGGACGTTGAAGCGGTTCGCCTCGACGGAGTTGATCTCACCGTTGTGCGCCACGGCGCGGAACGGCTGGGCCAGGCGCCATTTGGGAAGCGTGTTCGTGGAGAAACGCTGGTGGAACAGGGAGAAGGAGATCTTGAAATCGGGGTCCTGGAAATCCTTGTAGAACTCCTTGATGTGCGTCGGCATCACCAGCCCCTTGAAGGAGATGACGCGTGAAGACATGGAGGGGATGTAGAAATCCTCGTCGTGTTCCAGGGCGTGTTCCGTCTCTTTGCGGCTCAGGTAGAGCAGCGCATCGAAACGCTGCGTCGCCATGATGGAGTTCGGGACGATAAAGACGTGATAGATGTACGGCTTCGTATCCAGCGCCTGCTGGCCGAGCGCATTGTCGTCAACCGGAACTTCCCGCTTGAGAATGACCTTGAGGTCGTTCTGCGCACAGGTATCACTGAGGACTTCCAGGTGCTTTTTGACGCGGGTAAAGACGGTCGCGACCGCGTACATTTCAGGGAGTTCCACCCCGTTTTCCATCGCCACTTTGCGCATGAATGCCGTCGGCATGGAAAGGAGCAGTCCGCTCCCGTCCCCGGTTTTGCCGTCTGCGGCGATCGCACCGCGGTGCATCATCCGCTCAAGTGCCGTAATGGCACGCTCGAGCGTCTCATGGGACGCCCGGTTATCGATATTGGCAATCAGGCCGAAACCGCAGTTGTCTTTAAAAGATCGTAACAGGTCAGAATATTCCACTCGGTTCACCTTTTTAAGCATATATTAAGCATATTTCCCGTATTTAGAAAGATGCCGATTGCTAATATTATACTACAGAACGCTTTAAAGCTCTATTTTGAAAGCCGATTTTTTATACACTTATGATGATTAATGATACAGGAAGAAACGCAGGGTGCAAGGATTCATCATTCGACTTCAGCGCGTGAAGGACGAAGATCTTATATTGGCCATTTTGACACAGGAACGCTTAGAGACCCTTTACCGGTTTTACGGGGCGCGCCACGGCACGATCAATCTCGGGCATATGATCGATTTTGAGATCGAGCACTCCCTCAAGTCCTCCATCGGACGGGTCTACGATGTCATCCACCTCGGCTTCCCCTGGCTGCTCGATCCGTCACGGACACGGCTGTGGCACTACTTCATCTCGCTTTTCTATCCGCATCTGCGCGAATCAGAAGAGACCGGGGGCTTCTATTTTGCCCTGCTTAAAGACGCCGCGGAACGCTGGGGAACGCAGAACCCCAAACGCGTCGCCGTCGAAGCCTACGCCCGCCTGCTCCGCTATGAAGGGCGAACGCCGGACCGAAAACACTGTTTTTTCTGCGAAAGCCGCATTCACGACCCTTCCGTCAGTCTTATACGGGCGTTTCAGTATGCCCATACCGACTGTGCGCACCGCAGCGCCGTCGACAAACATGCCGCGGACGAACTGCTCAAAAACCAGAGTGCCCTCTTTTTGAGTGACGAAGAGATCGACACGCTCTGGACGACACTCCTTGAAGGCCTCTAGGAGGGGAAGGCTTTTTTGAGCTCTTCGAGGTAATAGTGCAGGTTTGCGACGTAGTCGTCGATGGTGTCCTGGTCCGTTCCCTCTTTGATGTAGTTGTTGAAATCGGCCAGCAGCGTGGTAATGCCCCCCTCCCCCAGGTTGGACGTCGAGCCTTTGAGTTTATGAAGCACCTCTTCAAGCTGTACGCTGTCGCGCGCGGTAACGGCAGCTTCCAGGTCTGCGATCTCCGACTCGATCTGGGCGATCAGTTCACCGGTAAAGCTGTCAGCCTCCTCCTGCGACAGTCCGAACTCCGCCACGGCCCGCGCGTTGCTGAAGGGAGGGTAGTGACGCGGTACAAAAGGGGCGGCGGGATGTTCGGACACGACCTTGAATGCCGGGACCTTTTCCTCGGCTTTCCTGCCCGGCGTTGAAGATCCTGCCTCATGCTCACCGGTTCCTGTATGTTCCGCACGCAGAATCCTGATCCCCACATCCGGCTGGGCGCCCTTCATGATCTTGGGTTTCGTCGCAGGCTTTTTTTCCGTGTATTTTGCCAATTCGACTTCATCGTGCATGGAGGCAAGATGGCGGCGGTTGCGCATCCGCGTGAGCACAACAGAAATCAGGCCGGCCAGCAGGACGACAACAATGAAGATCACCAAAATGGAGAGGTAGGGCATCAGCAATCCTTGACTGCCGCGCTCGCGGCAATAATCAACGACTATCATAATATAAAGGGGATCGGCCTCAGCTTAAACGGAAACCATTAGTGAGTGTTAGGGCGACTTTTTGTGATCAAATGGAATAGTGATAGGGCTGGTAGAGCTGATCGATATCGGCAAGCTTCATGTCGAACAGAGCACGTATCTTCTCATTCATGCCGCCCCAGAATGCCTCGAGGATGACACTGGAACCGACGTTCCCTTCCGTCTGGCACAGGGGGCCTTCCAGGGCTTCGAGTATCTCGAGCACCGTGATCTCCGATGCACGTCCAGCGAGCTGGTACCCGCCCGCCGCACCGCGGATACTCGTTACAAGCCCCGCCCGGCGCAGACCGGAAAGAATCTGTTCAAGGTAACCGTGGGAGATCGACGTCATCGCCGCGATCTCGCGTATCTGCATCGCTCGCTGCTGGGGTGCATGCGAAAGCACATGCATCGCGGCAAGGGCATAGACCCCTTTGGATGAGATTCCTGCCATTATTCCTCCCTGATGATAAGCCGGTAGAGGTAGTAGACCTTGCAGCCGACACAGAAGTTGAAAATCACGTCCATCAGCAGACAGACGACATAAACGGCGGCCACGGTGACCAGCATCGCCTGCAGACCGAAGGCGGCTGCGGCGATCATCAGCAGCACGAACAGGAGTCCGGAATGCCCCGCCACGCTCTTTGGCGCACCGTCAACCGTCCGGGTCGGCAGATGCATCAGGCGTTTGAGTGCCGTAGCCAGCTGATAAAGCGGGCTGAAATGCTTGCTGCCGTAGAGTCGAACCAACAGGTCCGCGCCGAGCGCATAGAGCCACGGCTCTGCGCCCGTCACGAAAAAGAGCGCCACCATCCCCGCTGCGAGCAGGGAAACGATCCGGCTGACCGTATTATCAGCCGCAGTAAAATTAATGGGACAAGCCTGCGCCATACCAATACCTTTTCGGGGCCCGTCTGATGCCATTATGACAGGTCCCTATCATAAAAGTATCACATCTTACTTCCCGT
Source organism: Sulfurimonas sp. HSL-1656 (assembly GCF_039645585.1). Classification (NCBI taxonomy): domain Bacteria; kingdom Pseudomonadati; phylum Campylobacterota; class Epsilonproteobacteria; order Campylobacterales; family Sulfurimonadaceae; genus Thiomicrolovo; species Thiomicrolovo subterrani. Next base: position 1,085,649 of record NZ_CP147915.1, on the reverse strand, counting down.
CCGGCGATAAAGTCAAGCATCCATACCAATATACTACAGATTAACCTAGACCCGCGCTAAGCGCACGCCCATCTCCATATGGTGTGTATAGGGGAACTGGTCGAACATCGCCATCGCCTCGATACGGTGGGTGCGCGTCAGGTACTCCAGGTCGCGCTTGAGCGTCTCGGGGTTGCAAGAGATATAGAGAATATGCTCATGACGTGCGGCAAAATCACAGGAGGCCTCGTCCATCCCGGCGCGCGGCGGGTCGACGAAGATCGTGTCAAGGCGGTAGCTGGAGAGGTCGATCCCCTTCATCCGGTTGAATTCCCTTACCCCGTCGAGGGCCTGGACGAACTCTTCGGCACTCATGCGCACGAAATCGATGTTGTGCACGTCATTGAGTTCCATATTTGTTTTTGCCGCATGGATGGAGGATTTGGAGATTTCCGTCGCCAGGACGCGTTCGAACCGCGACGCAAAGGGAATCGTGAAGTTCCCCGCGCCGCAGTAGAGCTCCAGCAGGTCTCCGCCGAGCCCTTCGAACTGTTTCAGCGCCCAACCGATCATCTGGGCATTGACGCCCGGGTTTGGCTGGGTAAAGCTGTTTTCGATCTGCTTGAAACGGTAGGTTCTTTCGCCGACGTCGACGGATTCGATGACGTGGTCGCGCCCGATCACCTCTTTCTGCTTCCGGCTGCGGCCGATGATGCTGATACCGAAACGCTCGGCCAGGTCGGCTGCCTGCGCCTTCCACGTGTCGTCGAGTTTACGGTGGTAGAGCATGGAGACGGCAACGTCCCCGTCACGGCCGGCGAGGAAATCCATTCCGAAGAGTTTGCGTCCCACCTCGGGGGTGGCATTGAGCGCGTCAAGCAGCGGCCACATCAGGGCCTGGATGGGTGCGGTGACCATCGGGCACTCTTCGAGGAGGACGACGCCTTCGCGGTCGATGGAGTTCATCGCGTAATGCATGGTATCGCCGGCATGCCACACCTTGAACTCGGCGCGGGCGCGGTACCCCTGTGCTGTGGAGCGTGCGATATCGAACACCCCCGTATAAAGCGGCGCAAACATGGCTTTGATCGCTTCCGCTTTCTTGGTCAGCTGCCCTTCGTAACCCTCTTCATACCAGCGGCAGCTGCCGCAACGGCCGAAATGCCTACACTCCATGCCTACCCCTCTAAATGATGCAGCGTGCTTGCCTCCCCTTCGCTTCTCGGTGCGTAATGGATCAGGAAATCCCCTTTGGAGTGTCCCCGGGCAAAACTGCTGTGATAAAGACGGGATTCTACCATAATCGGCAGCAGCCGCGTCCACTCCCGGGCCTTTTCATTCTTCCAGTGCAGGTACTCGATCCGGTAGAGCGCACTGTAGATCACGGCACGCCCCATCCCGTGGTAGCAATGGATCAACACCGGGTAGGAGGCGTTGTCGTCGAGCACCGCGAAAAACTTCTTCAATGTCGCCTCTGTGGGCACCTGGTGGGAAGGAATGTTGATATGGTGTATCTGCGTACCGTAGGTCGTATTGATCCGTGCAATTGCCGCCGCCTCGTCATCGATCTCCCGCTGCTGGGCCGGGTTGAGGGCATCCTGAACCCCCGGGTCCAACAGATCGATCACCGTCTTGATATGGTGAGGGATCAGAAAATCCTCCAAGCGTGCAGGGGTGATGAGTGCCGATTTGTAGACGCGGTCCGGATCGATCGTCTCGAAACGGTAATGGCCGTAGACGTACCAGGTATAGAGGCCGCCGGCAGCGACAAGAAGCACGAACAGCGTATACGCCAAAGGACGTTTTTTCATGGGGTCTCCTTTTGGGGAAAGAGGATGGAATGGAGCAGCTCCGTCACGATGTACATGATGAAAAACGAGACCACCACGTCGCTGAGGAAATGGCCGCCCGCCGCCATCCGTGCCACGCCGACGACGGCGCCGTAACCGAGGACGACCGTACTCCAGAGCCTGCGGCGCCGGGCGAGCCGGGCAAAGGCCAGCAGGGCGAAAGCTCCCGAAGCGTGCCCGCAGCTGAACGAATTGCCCGTCTGCCCCGGTACCGGCACGAAGGCCGGGGAGAACGCCTTTTGACCGCCGAACACCGTTGTCTCCGCCGGTCGGGCGCGTCCCCAATGTTCCTTAAGCATGGCATTGACGATAAGCCCGGAACCAAGACCGAGTACCAGCAGCACATAGAGCAGTTTCCGGCCCGTGAAACGCAGGGCATTACGGTTGAACACGGCATTAAAAAGCCAAAGGAGTACGGCAGCACCGTAGAAAAACATCAGACCGTAGGGGACAGAGTGGTATACAACATGTTCCCAGAAGGTTTTCGCCGCGGGGAAGCCTCCCGAGGGGACATAATAGAGTGATGCGACCGTGAGATCGACCTGGGGGAAAAGGACAAAAAACAAAGAGAAGACGGCCATTGCCGTCCATCCCCACGGGGGGATCGCTGCTGCCACTTTGATCATGGCGGCATTATAACGGCGGAAGGGAACGGCGCCCGTTACCGGGCTGCAACCGAACTATGCTGCACGCTACCCCTCTGCGTCCGAAGCGCCGTTGCAGCCGAAGAGGCGCGCATACAGCACCCCCGATACAATGTACATGATCATAATGGAGACCATTACGTCGCTGAAGAAGTGGCCGCCCGCCGCGATACGCGCCAGGGAAACTACTGCACCGTAGCTAATAACCGCGAACGCGACGCTCCCACGGTGCCGCCGGGCCAGGAAGATCAGCGCGAGCAGGGCGAAGGCCCCCGAAGTGTGGCCGCTGCTGAAGGATTTGCCCCGCTGGTCGCTCATCACGAAGGCCGGAGTGAAGTGGCGGTCGCTGCCGAACAGCGTTGTCTGATCCGGGCGGGGGCGTCCCCAGTTCTGCTTGAGCACCAGGTTGACGAAGATCCCGCTGCCCAGCGCCCCGACCAGTAAAATATAGAGCAGCTTCTTCCCGTTGAATGCCAGGAGGTTCCGACCGCGGATGCGGTTAAAGAGCCACAGCAGCAGTGCCGCGATGTAGATGGCGACAAGGACAACACCCACAGACTGGTATACAAAACGTTCCCATATGGTGCCGCCCTGTTCAAACCCCTCGCCAGGGGTGTAAAAGAGGCTGCTGACGGCAATGTCGATCTGCGGGAAAAGGTAAAGGAGCAGTGCAGTGACGGCCATCGCTCCCCACGCGGCCGCCGGAATGCAGAGTATCTTTTTATTCATACAGCGCATTATAGCCGTTTCACAGGCATAGAGTATAATGGCACCCAAAAAGTCCCCTTATGATCCGAACCTATCGCCAGACCGCCCTGCTCATTTTGCTGCTTTCGGGCCTTTTCGCGACCGTATACAACGCTTTTTTGCCCCTGCACGGCGACGAAGCCTACTACTGGCTCTGGAGCCATAATCTGCAGGCCAGCTACTACGACCACCCCCCGATGATCGCCTTCCTCATCGCCCTCACCGACCTTGTCAGCGAAGCCGAATGGGGCGTGCGGCTGGGCAACGTCCTGGCGATGAGCGTCGCCGGGTGGGTCATCTTCCGGCTGCTCGAGGAGCTGCGCGACGCCCGCACGGGGCTTTGGGGCGTATTGATCTTCACCTCCGTCGTCCTTGTACATGCGGGCTATACGATCATGACGACCGACTCGCCGCTGATCCTCTTCTGGTCCCTGGCCCTCTGGTCCACCTACCGGGTCATTACCCGGGGACGGACGTCGGACTTTTTCCTGACGGGGCTCTTCATCGGGGCGATGATGCTGAGCAAATACACCTCGGTCCTCTACCTGATGGCGCTGCTGCTCTTTATGCTCCTGTGCCGGCGGGACCTTTTCGCCTCCTGGCGCACCTGGATGGCCATCGGGGTCGCCCTCATTGTCGTCTCCCCGATGCTGTGGTGGAACTACGAGCACGACTGGATCAGTTTCCTCTTCCAGCTGCACCACGGCGGGGAGAAAGACCATCTCATGTGGAACTGGGCCGGCGAACTGATCGGTTCGCAGTTCGCCGTGTTCACCCCGGTCTTTGCCGGCGTACTCTTCTATTTCCTGGGGAAGGAGAAGCTCTTCGCCCAAAACGACGCCCTCTTCTTCCTGGCCCTGATGACCGTGACCCCGCTGCTCTTTTTCCTCTATAAATCGCTGCACACGCATATCGAGCTCAACTACACCGCCCCCGCCTATATCAGCGCGACGGTGCTGACCGCCTACATCCTCTCGGTACGCGGGATGAAACGCACCTTCTATGCGGGGCTCGCCGTCGCCCTCACGCTGAGCCTCGTCGCCCGCGCCGGCCTGCTCTTCTGGCTGCCCGTCGTGCAGGACAGGATGTACGGCAACAAGGAGGCCGTCGCCATGCTCGAACGCCACCGCAACGCGGGCGACGCCCTCTACGCCAACCACCTGGCCATTGCGGCCCTGGTCACCTACTACACGCCTGACCACGCCCCCGTGCGCATCCCGACGCCGACCCGCTACAGCCAGTATGACATGTGGGACGACGGCACCCCCTACGGCGAGGGGCTCTACCTCGCCCCCGAGGACAAATCGGCGGTGCTTGCAGAGCGCTTCGAAAACGTCGTGCTGCTCGACACCCTTACTGTTCAGCGGGGCCTGAAACGCACCAAGACCTACTACCTCTACCAGGTTTCGCTCAGCCGCTAAACGGGCCTTTACGCATCTTTGGTTAAAATTAGCACACTTTTGCAAAGGATGTCGATGGAACACCTCAAAACCGCCGTCAAGTTCGTCGTTACCGTCGTCATTTTCTACTTTCTGCTCACCTTCATCGACGTGGGCCAGCTCATTGCGATCCTCGCCAAATCCCACGGCGGCTATATCCTGATCGCCTTTGCCGCGCAGATGGCGAGCACCTTCCTTGCCGCCTACCGCTGGCGGCTCATCATGAAGGAGCTCGGGTTCAAAGAGAGGGTCTCTTTCTATGTACAGAGCTACTTCAAAGGCACCTTTTTCAACCAGGTGCTGCCCGGCAGTATCGGCGGTGACGCGACGCGGATGATCGACCTCGTCCAAAAAGGGTATGAGAAAAAGGATGCCTTCTACGGCATCTTCGTCGACCGGGTCGTCGGCCTCGTAGGACTGCTCGTGCTGAACCTCGTCTCCAACCTGCTTTTCTACGGCACCTTCCCGCAGTGGCTCTTCAACCTGATCAACCTGATCACCCTCGGCGGGATCGCGGGCTTCATCCTGATGCTGAACCTCGACAAGTTCACCTTCCTCGCCAACCTCAAGGGGCTTGACCTCTTCCACCGGCTGGGCCTGCGGATGGCGCGGCTCTACCACTCCAGGATGCTGCTGCTCAAGCATATCGGCATCTCGGTCGTCGTCCATCTCTTTACGGTCATCGCGATCTATTTCCTCGCGCTTAGCGTCGACGTCTGGACGGGCCTGGGGATCTTCCTCGTCGCCGTCCCGCCGGTCTTCCTGCTCACCATCGTGCCGATCTCCCTCGCCGGCTGGGGGGTCCGCGAAGGCGCCATGGTCGGGATCCTGATGCTCGTAGGGCTCGCGAAAGCGAAGATCCTCGCCATCTCCATCCTCTACGGGATCCTGCTCATTCTCACGGCGTTGCCGGGGGCGTGGTTCTGGAACCGTGCCAAACACACCACTTCACTAAAGGAAAATGCATGAATGTCGATACGATGCGTGCCATCGACCGCTATGCGGGCATCCCTCTCACCTTTCTGGGTACACTGCTGACGAAAACGGCGGGGCTCTTTCGCTCCGCCCCCTGCCAGAAACCCCGGAACGTCCTGCTCGTAGAACTCTCGGAGATGGGCAGCGCCATCCTCGTCGACCCGGCGATGCGCAAACTGCAGTCACAGATCGACGGCGAACTCTACTTTGTCATCTTCAGCAAGAACAAGGTCTCCCTGCAGCTGCTGAACACCGTCAAAGAGGAGAACATCTTCACCATCGACGAAGGCGGCATGGTCCCGCTGGCCCTCTCAACGCTGAAGTTTTTCAAATGGTGCCGCGAGAAGCAGATCGACTCCGTCATCGACCTGGAGCTCTTCTCCCGCTTTACCGCGCTGATGACCGGCTTTTCCGGGGCGACGAACCGCGTCGGTTTCCACAGCTTCCACAACGAGGGGCTCTACCGCGGCGACTTCCTGACCCACAAGGTCGCCTACAACCCGCACCAGCACATCGCCAAGAACTTCGTCGCCCTCGTCGACGCGCTCATGAGCAGCGAACAGCAGCTCCCCTTCACCAAGCGCATCATCGACGACAGCGAGATCGCCATTGCCAAAACGGAGGTGACGGAGACGCAGAAACGCGAAGTCCTCGAGATCATCGCCGAGAAGTACGCCGGTTTCGACCCGGAGACGAACCCCGTCATTCTCGTCAACTCCAACGCCTCCGACCTGCTGCCGCAGCGCCGCTGGGACCGTGAGAACTACTGCGAGGTGATCAAGAAGGTCCTTGCCTACAACGACAAGGCGATCGTCCTGCTGACCGGTGCACCCGCCGAGTTTGACGGGGCACAGGCCCTCGCGGACTGCGTCAATGACCCACGCTGTATCAACTTCGCCGGCGGCGTCAAGTTCCTGCAATTGCCGCACCTCTACAGCGTCTGCGCCTTCATGCTGACCAACGACTCCGGCCCGGCCCACTTCGCCTCTATTACCGACATGCACACCTTCGTCATCTTCGGCCCGGAGACCCCGGCACTCTACGGCTCCCTCGGACCGACGACCCCGATTTTTGCCGGCATGGCCTGCAGCCCCTGCGTCAGCGCCGCCAACCACCGCAAGACCCCCTGCAGCGACAACCAGTGTATCAAGGTGATCACCCCCGAGTGGGTTTTCGAGACCCTCAAGCCGAAGCTGGACGCCCTCGCCTGAGACGGACGGTCCCGGTGAAGCTTCTGCGCGCACATAGCCCCCTTTGGGCCCTCATCGCCCTTTTTACCCTGCTGCGGCTGGCCGTCATAGGCCATTTCGGCCTCGGTGTCGACGAGGCGCACTACGTCCTCTACGGCCTCTACCCCGCGCTGAGCTATTTCGACCACCCGCCGCTGGTGGGGTGGACCGAGTGGCTCTTTACCGCGCTGCTGGGCGTCAACGAATTCGCCGCGAGGGTGCCGGCGGTCCTTATCGGCGCCGCCGCGACGGCGCTGCTCTATTTCTGGCTGCTGCGCATTTTTGATTCCGGACGGCTCGCACTGTGGGGAGCGCTGGCCCTCAACGCCTCTTTTCTCTTCAACGCGCTTTTTATGATGCTGATGCCCGACACCCTGCTCTTTTTGTTCGCGATCCCCGTAATGATCATAGCGCTGCGGATCGAGGAGGACAACCGCCCGGGCGACTGGCTGCTGCTGGGACTTCTGCTGGGACTCTCCGGGCTCTCCAAGTATACGGCCGTCCTTTTCGTCGTTGCCCTGCTGCTCTACTTTGCCTACCGCCGCCGCTGGGACCTCTTTCTGACACCGAAGCTTCTGCCCGCCGTGCTGCTCGCCGCGGTTGTCGTCAGCCCGGTACTGCTCTGGAACATCCAGAACGGCTGGATCAGCTTCGCCTACCAGAGCGCGCATGTCGCGGGTTCCGGCGGGATCAGCTTCAACGCCTTCGCCCAGTCGCTGGGCGCGCAGTTCGGCGCCTACAGCCCGTTTCTCTTCCCGCTGGCGTTCTACGGGCTCTACCGCGCATTGAAGACACCGCAGAACGCCCCGCTTTTCCTCTCGGGCATCTTCGGCCTCACGCTGATGGCCTTTTTCACCTACAACAGCTTCTTCGCCCGGGCACTGCCCCACTGGACGGCGCTCTTTTATATGCTCTTCGTTCCCATCGGGACGGCGATGCTGCTGCAAAAGCGCCGGGGATGGCAGCGCTATGCCCGAGGTGCCGTGACGGTTTCCGGCGTCCTCGTGCTCGTGCTCTACGCCGAGCTTCGCACACCGTTCATCCCCCTGCCCGACTACAAGTCCCTGCACCGCGACCTCTACGGATGGGACACCATCATGCGCCGCGCCGCCGGACAAATCACGGACCCTACACGCCAGGCGGCAGCCGTGACCAACTGGTCGCTCGCGTCGCGTGCGCTCTACTACGGCCGTCCCTACGGTATCGACACCTACCTCGTCGACAACCGCTTCGACCAGTTCGACCTCTGGCAGCCGGAGACGCCCGAGGGCAAGGACCTGCTCTTTATCACGACGCACGATTTCAAAAAAGGGATCACCCCCGCCATGCGGTGCGAATCCGCCGAGCAGGCGGAGACCTTCGACCTTAACCTGAACGGCCGCAAGGTCAATACCGTGACGCTCACCTGGTGCCGCGGTTTCAAAGGAGCCCAATGAACCTCAAAACGCTGATACTTGTTCTCTTCGCGGTCGGGACCGCCCTGATCATCCTCTTTTACGGGCCGCTCGACATCGCGGCTTCGCAGTGGGCCTACGAACGCCGCGACACCTGGCTCAAACCGCTCTGCGCCACGATCAGCGAACTGGGCGTCATCACCTGGTGGCTCGTCGGCGCACTGCTGCTCTGGTTCTACCTGCGCTACAAAACCGGCAACCGCTACTGGGCGGACCGGGTCCGTTTCTTTTTCGCCGCCGTCGCCGCCAGCGGCCTGGCCGTGATCCCCCTGAAACTGTTCTTTGGAAAGGCGCGTCCCTGGATGCTTTATGACGAGAACCGCTACGGGTTCGAGTGGTTTGCCGCCCCCAGCGCCTACGGGCTGCACGGCTTCCCCTCGGGGCATACGACGACGGCCTTTGCCGTCGCCACGGCACTCGCCCTGATCGCGCCGCGCTTCGCCCCGGCCTTCTTTGTCGGGGCCCTGATAGTGGGGCTTTCACGCATCGGCGTGCTCTTCCACTACCCCAGCGACGTCGTCGCCGGGGCGATGCTCGGAACGATCACCACCCTGCTACTCTATAATTTCGATAAAATTACGTTCAAACGACATTAACCAGGTTATTTTTCATGCACACACACCCTCTTTCCGTTATCATTCTCGCCGCCGGCAAAGGGAGCCGGATGAAATCGCAGACGGCCAAGGTCCTGCACCCCGTCAGCGGACGCCCGATGCTCTACCACAGCATCAAGGCCGCCAAGGCAATCAGCGATGACGTCACCATCGTCGTCGCCCACCAGAAAGAGGATGTGATCGAGGCCATCGGCGCCCTGTTCGACGAGATCACCTTCGCCGTCCAGGATATCGCGCAGTTCCCGGGGACCGGCGGGGCCCTGATGGGGATCAAGCCGAAGCACGAAAAAGTACTCGTGCTTAACGGTGACATGCCCCTTGTCACGGCCGAGGCGCTGCAGGGCTTCCTCAAAGCCGACGCGGACATCATCATGTCGATTTTCGACCTGGAGGACCCCAGCGGCTACGGCCGCGTCGTCCTCTCCGATGCCGGGGTCGAACGGATCGTCGAGGAGAAAGACGCCTCCCCCGAAGAGCTCGCCATCACCCACGTCAACGCCGGGGTCTACTGCTTCAAGCGTGACGTCCTGGCCGAGTGCCTGCCGCGCTTGAACAACCACAACGCGCAGAAGGAGTACTACCTCACCGACATCATCGAGATGGCCCGCGACGAGCACCGCAAGGTGCTGCCGCTGCTGATCGACGAAGAGCACTTCAAGGGGGTCAACTCAAGAGCCGACCTCGAAGCCGCCGACGTCATCATGCAGCGCCGCATCAAGACCGCGTGGATGAAAGCCGGGGTGACGATGCAGCTCGCCGACACCATCTACATCGAGGAGAGCGTCGTTTTCAAAGGGGAGTGTATCGTCGAAAACGGCGTCCGTATCACGGGGAGCAGCCGCATCGAGCACTCCCGCATCAAGGCGCACTCCGTCGTCGAGGATTCGCTCATGGTCGACTCCGACTGCGGGCCGATGGCGCACCTGCGCCCGGGCAGCGAACTTTACGGTACCCACATCGGCAACTTTGTCGAGACGAAAAAAGCGACCCTGCGCGGCGTCAAGGCGGGGCACCTCAGCTACCTCGGCGACGCGGAAATCGACGAGGGCACCAACATTGGTGCGGGCACCATCACCTGCAACTACGACGGCAAGGCGAAATACAAAACGAAAATCGGTAAGAACGTCTTCGTCGGTTCCGATACGCAGATCGTGGCTCCCTGCGAGATCGAAGACGACGTCATGATCGCCGCGGGCACGACGGTCACGGGGACGAAGATCGATTCCGGCGTCCTCGTCGTCAGCCGCACCCCGATGAAGATCGTCAAAAACTTCTACCACAAGTTCTTCGGCAAGGCTAAATCATGACCATCCCCTCCGACCTCCTCGCAGGCAAACGCATCCTTCTCGGCGTCAGCGGCTCCATCGCCGCCTACAAGGCACTGGAACTCGTACGCCTCTACGTCAAGGCCGGCGCGGAGGTCAAGGTCGTCATGACCGATGCGGCGAAAAAATTCGTCACGCCGCTCAGCTTCGAGACCCTCAGCCGCAACGAAGTGCTGCACAGCGGCAATGAATCGTGGGTAAGCCGCCACAACCATATCCAGAGCACTGAGGACGCGGACCTGATGGTCATCGCCCCCGCCAGTGCCAACACCATCGCGAAGCTGGCCAACGCCATCGCGGACAACCTCCTGCTGCAGTGCGCCCTCGCCTTCCCAGGCGTCAAACTGCTGGCCCCTTCGGCCAACACCAACATGATCAAGCACCCCATCACCCAGGCCAACCTGAAGATGCTCGGCGTCGCCAACTACGAGATCGTACGGACCCAGACGAAAGAGCTTGCCTGCCAGACCACCGGCGACGGCGCCATGGCCGAACCGCTGGAGCTTTTCTGGCAGAGCGCACGCCTGCTGCTCAAAAACGACTTCTGGAGCCACCGCCGCGTCATCGTCACCGGCGGCGGCACCGTCGAGCGGCTCGACGACGTCCGCTACCTCTCCAACTTCTCCAGCGGGAAGATGGCCTCCGCCCTCGCCACGGCGCTCTACCTCCGCGGCGCGGACGTCAACCTGATCGCAACCCGTTTCGATGACGGCCTCCCCGAGAGCATGCATACCCTCGACGTCGAGGGGAGCGAAGAGATGGCCGAGTACCTCACCGACTCCATCCGCGTCGCGAAGAAAGGGATGATGAGCAAGCCCTCGCTCATTACCGACGAACCGATCCACCTGATCCAGAAGACCCCCTACCTCTTCATGGCCGCCGCCGTCAGTGACTACGTCCCGGCCCACCCCCAGCAGGGGAAACTGAAAAAAGAGGCCCTGGGTATCGCCTGGTCGCCCGAGCTCGTCCAGAACCGCGACCTGATCGGTTCCGTCGACAAAGAGGGGATCAAGAGCGTCGCCTTCAAGGCGGAGTTCGACGAAAGCAGCGCCCTTGAAAACGCCAAAAAAGCGCTCTCCTCCAAAAACGTCGACGCCGTCTGCCTCAACGTCCTCACGGCCTCCCAGGGTTTCGGCAGCGACGACAACGCCATCACCTTCATCTCCGGCCAGGGCGAGAAGGTCCTGCCGCGCTGCGGAAAGCTCGCCCTCTCCCTGCAGCTGCTTGACGAGGCGGAGGGCCTATGAGCAACCTGCCCCGCCACGTCGCGATCATTATGGACGGCAACGGCCGCTGGGCACAGCAGCAGGAGCAACCGCGCGTCAAGGGGCACGAAAAAGGGGCGGAAGTCGTCCGCGATATCATGACCTTCGCCTCCCGCCACGACGAGATCAGGATCCTGACCCTCTATGCTTTCAGCACGGAGAACTGGAAACGCCCCAAGGCCGAAGTGGAGTTCCTGATGAAGCTGCTGTCACGCTACCTGAAGAAAGAGCAGCACGTCTACCTGGAGAACAACGTCCGCTTCCATGCCATCGGCGACCTTTCGCGCTTCTCAGCCTCCCTGCAGAAGCTGATCCGCCAGACGGAGGAGAAGACGGCGCACTGCACGGGACTGCATCATCACCTCGCCCTCAACTACGGGGCGAAGGATGAGATCATCCGTGCCGTCAAGACGCTGCAGCACGACGGAATCGAACTGACGGAGGAGGCGCTTGACGCTGCGCTTGACGCCACCGAACCCGTCGACCTGCTTATCCGCACGGGCGGCGACCAGCGCCTTTCCAATTTTCTGCTTTGGCAGGTGGCCTACGCTGAGCTCTTCTTTACCCGCACGCTCTGGCCCGATTTTACGCCCCATGAGCTGCAAAGCATTATCGACCGGTTCAAGTCGGTCGAGCGCCGTTTCGGAGGATTATAATGTTCTGGACCACCCTCGCACTTGTCGCCCTGTTCGGAGCCCTCTTCGGCTCCTTTCTCAACGTCGTCATCTACCGTATCCCCCGCGGCGAAAGCGTCGTCTTCCCCGCGTCGCACTGCCCGCACTGTGGAACCAACCTGAAGCCGTGGCACAACATTCCCGTCCTCTCCTGGCTCATGCTGCGCGGCCGCTGTGCTTTCTGCGGGGTGCCCATCAGCGCGCAGTACCCGCTGATCGAGCTGCTCAGCGCCGCCATTGCCGCCTCGCTCTACCTGAAGCTCGGGCTCTCCGCGGCCATGATCGGGATCACCGGGGTCTTTCTGACCCTGCTGGCCCTGCTGGTGATCGACTTCTACTACAAAATGGTCCCCGACAGCCTGAACCTGCTGGCCCTGACCCTCGCCGTGGTGAGCGTCTGGTCGCCGCAGATGCTGGCGGAGAACCTGAAAAACGCCCTGCTCTTTGCCGGGGGGTTTGCGCTCCTGCGTTTCTACGTCTCCTACTACCTCTTTATCAAGATCAAACGCATGAGCCCCAACCTCAAACAGGCCTCCTGGGTCCGTAACTACAATACGATTCCCGCCGTCGTCGAGGCGATGGGGGAAGGCGACATTATGATCGGCGCGACGATGGGCGCCCTGCTGGGAGTGCAGCTCGGCCTGGCCGCCGTCTTCCTCTCCGCCCTGCTCGCCCTGCCGGCAATGCTGCTGACCCGTAACGAGACCGACGCCAGCAAGCAGCTGCCGTTCATCCCGTTCCTGGCAATGGCGACCTGGATCGTCTACATCTTCGATACACCGATCGCGCGCTGGATGGAAGCCTTCTATGCATAGACTGCGCCGCTATATCCTGAGCACCTTCGGCCTGCTCTTTTTCTCGATCTTCCTGCCGCTCTTCTCCATTGCGTCGGTGATCTTCCTGATCAAGCTCGCCAGCTATACGGCGGTCATCCAGCTCAACCTCTGGGAGATGTTCAAGCTCTACCTGTTCATCCTCCCCGAGATCCTCTTTTACACCCTGCCCATTACCTTCTTTGTCGCCGCGGCCCTGTCACTGTTCCGCCTTTCGACCGACAACGAGATGGTCGTCGTATTCGCACTGGGAATACGCCCGACCTTTATCCTCACGACGCTCATGAAACCGGCAGCGCTCCTGAGCCTGCTGCTCATCTTCAACTTTTTCGTCCTCTTTCCCCATACGACGGTCCTTTCGACGAACTTCGTCCGCTACAAGCAGAGCGAAGCGAACTTCAACCTCCAGGCTTCCGAGTTCGGGCACAACTTCGGCGACTGGCTGCTCTACATCGGCAAGGCGCACAAGGACCGCAGCTACGGCGACGTCGTGCTGTTCCACAAAGAGGCGAAAGAGGAGATCCTCATTCAGGCGGAAAAGGCCGAGGTACTCAACAACCGGGGCATTCTCCGCCTGAAGCTGACCAACGGCCAGGGGTACAGCTACACCGATGAGAAAATGACCCAGATGCAGTTCGAGGCGATGATGATCAACAACGTCATGCAGACAGAGCTGCGTCCCTACAACAGTCCCATCGAATTCTGGCTCGACCCCGAGCGGCGCAAAAGCAAAATCCGGATGTTCATCACCGACATCCTGCTCTCCCTCTTCCCCGTCGCGGGCCTCTTCGCGGCCCTTTCCATCGGCATCGCCCACGTCCGGCATCAGAAAGGGTACGTCTACCTCTGGCTCTTCGTCTCGATGCTCTTCTACTACGCGGGGACGACAGGGCTGCAGAAAGCGCTCGGTTTCTACACGATCCCGGCCGTCTTCTTCAGCTGGCTCTTTGTCACCTACATCATCTACCGCAGACGCATCCGGGCACGCTTTTAAACTATGCGCATCAAACTGACCCTCAGCTATAACGGCAGCCGCTTCTCCGGCTCCCAGAGCCAGACGGAGACGGGCAATACCGTCATGGGCGTCCTGCACCAGGCGCTCACGCGCCTCGGCATCAGTGCCAAACCGGTCGCGTCGGGCCGCACCGACGCCGGCGTCCACGCCTTCCGCCAGGTCGTGCATATCGACCTGCCGCCGCACTGGAGCGACCTCGTCAAACTCCGCCGTGCCCTCTCCCACCAGCTGCCCGCGTCCATCGCCATCCGCCGCCTCGAAGCGGCCGAGGATGACTTCCATGCCCGCTTCAGCGCGCACCGCCGGGTCTATCGCTACATCATGAGTGACCGCGAACCGAACCCCTTCGAAGCGGAACTCGTCACCTTCGTCGCTGCGCCCCTGGACCTGGATCGCATCAACGAGGCCATGCACCGCTTTGAAGGTGAACACGACTTTGAGTTCTTCAAAAAGACCGGTTCCGACGTCAAGCACTACGTGCGCACCGTCTACAAAGCCTTCGCCTACCGCCACAGGGGCTACACCATCCTCTACTTCGAGGCCAACGGCTACCTCCGTTCACAGATCCGGATGATGGCCGACGCCGTCTTGAAGGTCAACAGCGGCGAGATGCGCCTGCCGCAGCTGCAGGAGCAGATCGACCTCAAAGCCCGCCACAGCACGGACCTCGCCCCCGCCGCCGGACTCTACCTCTCGAAGATCATCTACTGACGGTCTCTCTTTTCATCTCTATCCTAATCTCAGGACAACCGCCGCATTAGTTTAGCCCTTTACACTAAAGTCTATTGATATTACTTGCAACCATTAATTTTTTTTCGCTAAAATCACATCTGAAAATTCGACACACTAATGAGGAGTTTTTACGATGGCAAAACATCAGTTCCAGACCGAAATCAACCAGCTGCTTCAGCTGATGATCCACTCGCTCTATTCCAACAAAGAGATTTTTCTGCGCGAGCTCGTCTCCAACGCTTCCGACGCCCTCGACAAGCTCAACATGCTGCACCTGACCGACGATGCCTACAAAGGGATCGCCTTTACGCCGCGGGTCGACCTCGCGATTGACAAAGAGGCCAAGACCCTGACCATCAGCGACACGGGGATCGGGATGAACGACGAGGACCTCGTCGCCCACCTCGGTACCATCGCCAAATCCGGCACCAAAGCCTTCCTGGAGAACCTCTCCGGCGACGCAAAAAAAGACAGCCAGCTTATCGGCCAGTTCGGGGTCGGCTTCTACGCGGCCTTCATGGTCGCGGACAAGATCGAAGTCGTGACCAAGAAAGCGGGCGAGGAGCAGGCGTACAAATGGATCTCCGCGGGCGACGGCGAGTTCGACATCGAACCGGCGGAAAAAGAGGGCAACGGTACCAGCATCACCCTCTTCCTCAAGGACGAGGACGAAGAGTTCCTCGAGACCTACCGTATCGAAAGCATCATCAAGAAGTACTCCAACCACATCCCTTTCCCTATTTTCATGGACAAGGAGAACTTCATCCCGGCCGAGCGCGACGACGAGGGCAACGAAACGAAACCGTCCAGCACAGAGATCAAGAACGAGCAAATAAACAAGGCCTCCGCGCTCTGGACGCTCTCCAAATCCGACATCAGCGACGACGAGTACAAAGAGTTCTACAGCTCCCTGTCACATGACTCCGGCGAACCGATCACCTGGCTGCACCACAAGGCCGAAGGGGCCATCGAGTATACGACTCTTTTCTACATCCCGGCCAAGGCGCCGATGGACCTCTACCGCGTCGACTACCAGCCGGGCGTGAAGCTCTACATCAACCGCGTCTTCATCACCGACGACGACAAAGAGCTGATGCCGACCTACCTGCGCTTCCTGCGCGGGGTCATCGACTCCAAGGACCTCCCGCTCAACGTCAGCCGCGAGATCCTTCAGTCCAACCCGGTCATGAACAAGATCCAGAACGCCTCGGTCAAGAAGGTACTCAGCGAGCTCGCCAAACTCAAGAAGAAAGACGCCGAGAAATATGACGCCTTCTACACGGAGTTCGGCAACGTCATCAAAGAGGGACTCTACAGCGACTTCGGCAACCGCGAGAAGATCCTGGAGCTGCTGAAGTTCAACACCCTCAACAGCGAAGCGAAGACGGACATCGAGTCGTATGTCACCAAAGTAGACGAGACGAAAAAAGAGATCTACTACATCACCGGCAAAATGAGCCTGCAGATGCTCAAAAACTCGCCGCAGCTCGAGCGCTTCAAGGCCAAGGGCATCGACGTGCTGATCCTCAACGAGGAGATCGACACCATCGTCTTCCCGATGGTCACGGAGTACAAAGAGTACAAGTTCGTCAACGTCTCCGATGCCCAGTTCGAGGAGAGCGAAGCGGAGAAAAAAGCGGATGAGGAAACTGCAAAAGCCTTTGAAGGCCTCGTCGGCGCCATGAAAGAGGCCCTGGGCGACAAGGTCTCCAAGGTCGAGGTCACCACGGATCTCACGGACTCGCCGGTCTGCCTCAAGATCGACAAAGAGGACCCGAACTACCAGATGGCCCAGATGATGAAACAGTTCGGCGGCGGCATGGGCATGGAAGTGCCGGAGATCAAGCCGATCCTGCAAATCAACCCAAAACACGAGCTGCTCGAGAAGCTCAACGGCACCTCAGACGTCAACCTCATTGGCGATGCCGCCTTCGTCCTGCTGGATCAGGCGAAGCTCTTCGAGGGTGCCGAACTCGACGACACCGCCGGTTTCATCGCCCGGATGAACCGCATTATGAGCAAGGCGCTGTAAGCGCGCTTTGTTCCCCCTTTTTTCCTAAATCCCCTTTTCACCTATTTTCATTGCACCGAACCATTCGCTTCCGTCCATACCCTTCTGCGTCTTCATAGAATTTTCGATATTTACGTTTTTATGTTTTTAATTATTTATTTTTACGGCTATAATGATTCCGGAAGTTTTGGGGCATCATTCAATTACGATACGACAATCAGTCACAAGGAGAGAGAAATGGCCATTAAGCTGATCAACAAATACCAGGCGTGGTGGGACGCCAGCACAAACTCCGGATTTTTCTGGTTTACCTATTTTGACGGCGTGCGTTCGAAGAGCATTTCCGTCAACGCCGAAAGTTTTGCAATCATCACGGACCTTCTGCGCAACGAGAAGCCGGTCTACGGTGACCATACCAAAGCACTGGTCACGACACAGTCTGAAGAGGTAGGCGAAGAGGAGAGCTGACGCCCCTTCGCGCTATGAGACTGCACCGGATCATACACGCGTCCTGATGCCCCCTAAACTTCGTCTTCTTCCACGCCGATTCCGAAACTGTTGACCTATTTTTTATAAGGCTCCAGCGCGAAACAGTACTCCCCTGCAGTGTGGGACCAGTTCCTGTCCCTTCCGTATCGGTTTGTCCACGTTTCTTTGCTCTGTTTCGTATCAAATTCGGCACACAGTTCATAAGATGATGACGCCGTAGTGCGATAACGGTAACTTTTCAGGGTTTTGGGGTCTGCCGTCTCCAGGTCGCTGACCACACCTTCCTGCAGCTCAGCCATGTCCTCCGGAAGCTTTTTGTAATGCTCCCAGTAGCGGTCGATGCTCATGGCGATCTCCGCC
Source organism: Sulfurimonas sp. HSL-1656 (assembly GCF_039645585.1). Lineage (NCBI taxonomy): Bacteria > Pseudomonadati > Campylobacterota > Epsilonproteobacteria > Campylobacterales > Sulfurimonadaceae > Thiomicrolovo > Thiomicrolovo subterrani. The sequence continues at coordinate 1,068,014 of NZ_CP147915.1, read as the reverse complement.
AGATCCGCAATACGGCGTTTGTCGAGCTTTTGCGCCCGTTCCTTCGCGGGGGAGTCAATCATTACCATCCCCGCAACGATCGCGCTGATAACGATCGTCATGGACAGGAGTATAAGAGACTTTCCCGTCACGTCGCCGCTTCTCATTTTTCTTTCTCCTCTTTGCGGAGGTCCCACAGGTAATAGCCGAAGATCGTCCCTGCAATCACGGCGACAACGAGAAATTTCAGGAAGAAGCGAAGCGTCATCTCACCGCCCAGCAGGTTAAACACCAAGACAGCCAGGTCACCGACGATAAAGCCCGATACGATAAACAGCGTCACATAGGTGAGCCACTTCCGTATCTTTGAACCCCGCCCAAGCGGGTCGCGGCGATAGGAGCGGCTAATCAGGTAGCTCATGTAGAGGTAGAGCGGGAAAGCGATCAGCAGCATGGAGATATCCCAGCGGATGCTGCGTTCTATCCACTCCTCCATGTCCATTCCGCCCGTCAGTGCGGGATCAGGCAGCACCAATGCAATGATGTTGAACAGCAGGCTCCCCAGGTTGTAGGCGCTCATATAGAGTGCGGCAAAGAGCAGCAGGTAGAGAAAGGCTTCCATCGCCGAAAGGTAGGGCTTGGGCCTCGGCACCGGGATCGGGAAATCGACGTCGGCGAATTTACCAAGACCGTGCGCCACCTCCTCCTGCATCCACCCGGCTTCCAGTAGGACCTTTTCGATCTCCGTACGCGCCAGCCCCTTTTGCAGGGCCTCCCGGATGAAGTTGATCAGTTCTTCAGAGACAGCGGCCATATCTTTGTTCTCCTTGATGACGGGGATCAATGCTATACGATTGTATCATAGTGTGTTAGGCATTGTTCCCCATTATGCTATAAGCGATCTTTATCCCCGGCTATAGAACAGGCACTCTTCTCTGGCACGCATGTCGCCATACAATCGTCTGTAAATACACCGGGAAGTTCCAAAATATGCTAAAGTGTCTTGAGAAGGCATAGGATGACGGAAACAGAACAGAGTATCACCATCGTAAAAAACGGACCCTACATCGTACGGGGCAGTGTGCCGCTTTCCGTGCAGAGCATCGGCGTCAACGATGAGGGCGAAGCCGTCAAATGGGTCGAAAGCAGGCAGTACCCGCTCCAGGGCGTGTACAGCCTTTGCCGCTGCGGCCGGTCCAAAAAGCACCCGTTCTGCGACGGCAGCCATGCACAGAGCGGTTTCGACGGCACCGAAACGGCCGAACGTCAGCCTATTGTCGAACTTTCAAAGACCTATGACGGCCCGGACATCTACATGACCGACGCCAAATGTTTCTGCGCCCTCGCCCGTTTCTGCGACCCGCACGGCGGGGTATGGAACCAGGTAAAGATGTCGGACGATCCGGAAATCAGGGAGGTATTCCTGCAGGAGGTGTGGGACTGCCCGGCCGGGCGGCTCGTGGCGTGGGATAAACAGACGGGCCGCCCCATCGAGCCGCATTTCAAACCCTCCATTGTCCTCATAGAAGATCCGAAAATGAAGTGCAGCGGCCCTATCTGGGTGCGCGGCGGCATCCCCGTGATCGGTGCCGACGGCTTCGTCTACGAGATCAGGAACCGTGTCACGCTCTGCCGCTGCGGTGCATCGTCCAACAAACCGTTCTGCGATGCAAAGCATCTGACGATCCGCTTCAAGGCGACCTGAAGGGCGTATGCTTTCGCTGCCAATGCTGCCGACATTGCAGTATAATGGTCGGCATCTCTTGAACAAGGCGTACCCATTCGTACCGATATCAACGCTTTTTCCATTGCCGAAGAGATCTGGCATGCCGTCACCCACGGGCTCGGGCTGCTGCTCAGTTCCGCGGCACTGGGCATCCTGACCCTTCTGGCTGCGCAAAGCGGCAGCGGCATCCGTCTGGCCGGGGCACTGGTCTTCGGTATCGCACTGGTCATTATGTACGGCATCTCGACGCTCTACCATGCCGTCACCGTCCCCGCGTTCAAACGCATCCTGCAGCAGCTGGACCACTCGGCCATCTATCTTCTCATCGCCGGTACCTATACCCCCGTCGCCCTCATCGGCGTCCAGGGAGCATTCGGCTGGGTCATCTTCGGTGTCGAATGGGCCGCCGCCGTATTCGGCATCGCGCTTAAAGTGGCATTTTACGGTCGGTATGAGAAGCTTTCACTCGTCATGTATGCCCTCATGGGTTGGCTCATCGTCATTGCCGCTGGGCCCATGTTCGCCCACGTCGATTCGCTCACGCTCTCCCTGCTGCTTGCCGGCGGACTTACCTATACACTGGGCATCCTCTTTTATGTCTGGGACTCCCTGCATCTCAATCATGCCATCTGGCACCTCTTCGTCCTCGGGGGCAGTATCTTCCACTTTTTCGTTGTGCTCTCGCTCATACAGGGCTGAAGCAACGGACCGGGATCTTACGCTTCGGCCTCGCGCTGTTCTTTGATGACATAACGTGCATGGGGCAGCGCTTTGAGCCGTTCAAGGGGGATCTTCTTCCCGCTCGCTTCACAGATACCGTAGGTCCCTTCTTTGATTTTGGAAAGGGCGTGGTTAACCTCGTCGAGCTCATGCCGCTGCTGTTTCAGCAGGGCCGTTTCGTGCCGGCTCTCGTTCTGCAGCATCACCCCGTCTTCCATATCAACAGAGTCATCCGTCGTCGTGATGGCGTCATTCTCTTCCATCAAACGTGCAATGTTCGATTCCAGCTCCGCTTTCATCGCCAGCAGTTGCGTTTCAAGTGCTTCTCTCTCCACCTTTTTCATCGCTACTTCTCCCTTTTTTTTACTATCATAGGTGCACACTCGTAAAAGACAGATTAAAGGTAAAAATCAGTTTATTGATAAAATCTTATCATGTCGCACCTGCTTGTGGAGAATAATGTGATTACTAACGGAACGGATATTGTCATGGTCGGCGCCGCCGGCACGATCGTTCGCAACAACCCCTAAAGGCGGCAGGATGCCTTCTTAGCAACCGGGGCCCGGTGCCCTTCCGCCTGTTCCAACCCCTCCAGAAAATGCAAGAGCGCCTCCTGGTGCTTCATGTACTGCTCGAACCTATCGCGTCCCAGGAACCGGGCCATTTCCGCCTCGGTATCGGCGATTACTTTCAAAGCCACTTTCACCAGTGCTTCACCCCGCGGCGTCAGCACGACGGCCTTCTCTTTCCGGTTATCCCGACGCGTCTGCAGTTCGATGTAACCCGATGCCGCCAGTTTCCCGACATGCTTATGCGCCGCCTGGCGCGTGCTCCCCAGTGCACCCGCCAGGGCACTGACGCTCATCCCGTCTTTTTCCGACAGATGGGCAAAAATGCCCAGCAGTGCGGGGGTCAGCTCCGTGAACCCTTCGACTTGAACGGCCCTGAGGATGATCCGGTTAAAGATGGTACTGGATTGAAGCGCGCTGAAACAGAAAGACATTGTAAACCTAGTTGACAAAATTTGATGGGTTGATTATACTTCCGCCAACCTGTCAGCAGGCTTCAACAATCAAAAAGGAAGTACTATGAATTTTCTTCTTCAAGTCGATTTTCCCTATGAGGGACCGTTCGGAGCGGAGATGAGCGAAGCGATGCGCCCTCTTGCGGAAGACATCGCGCAGGAGGAAGGACTGGTCTGGAAGATCTGGACCGAATCCGAAAGCGAAAAAATCGCAGGGGGAATCTACCTCTTCGACAACGAAGCGGATGCCCGCCGCTATCTTGAAAAACACGAGGCACGCCTGACCTCGTTCGGCATTCAGAACATCCGCTCCGTCATCTTCCGGACCAATGATGTTCTGAGCAAAATAGACCGCGCGCCGCTTTAAGCGCGCACGCTTTTCTGTCCGGCTTACTGCGCCTGCATCGGGCGCGGCTGCGTCACCGGCTTGAGCGTCTGTTCGACGGAGACCGTCGTATTCATATGGTTGTTACGGCGGTTCGTATCCTCGAAACGCGGCATATTCAGCGCCGCGGTGATTTTCATACCGTCTTTCAATGCAAGGTTCTCGAACGTATACGTCACCTTCCCGCCCGGTTTCGCCAGGCGTTTGCGTTCATCAAGAGCGGCCAGCGTCACCCCGCCCCATGATTTGCCGTCGACCGTCAGCATCAGTGTCAGGGCATTTTTGCCTTTGCGCGCATACACCTCATCGGCAATGGTACCCTCGCCGAAATTCTGAAGCGTCACGTAGAGTTTCCCGCTTCCCTTGCGCTGTCCCATTTGTAGGATGCCGAGGTCCATCGGTTTGGGCTGCAGCGCCTCGTCGACATACTGCTGCCTTCCGGGATAGGAGATCTTCACCTCGAACTCCGGTGCCAACTGCGTATCGTAGTTATGAAGGACAATAAAGTACATCCCCTGCGTTTCCATCAGCTCCATCTGGTCGATGTCATAGTGCGGCGGAGTCGAACGGCCGTCGGCAAGCGTGACATGGGCGTTGCCGCGGCGGTAATACGCCGGGAGCTTTTTCTTTTTCTTCTTACCGAAGATGGAGTCTGAAAGCGTTTTAAGGCTTTTGTAGACGCCCCGGATCTCGTCGCCGGCCATGTACTCGACCGGATTGTATTTATTCGCTTTTTGCGCCCACTCCTGGAAGGTGCTCTTTTTCATCGGCTCTTTGCCGTTAAGAAAACGCGAATCGACAAACACCCAGCGGAAAGGGGAGTTCCGTTTTTGCTGGTCGACCTGCTCATGGGTGTAGTTCGTTATCTTGATCTCAAACGTCACCCGCCCCGGTTCGGTGACCTCTATGGGGTAAAAGACCGTATAGGGATCACTGCGCTTTCCGTTGTACAACTGGACTTTTTTATGGAAAAGCCCGCCATTTTCATTTCCGGCTGCTCCGGCCGTGTTGGCGACCGCCAGCAGCATCACGGCTATCAGCGCCCATTTCATTTTCAGCATAGGAATCCTTTAAACGTTGGTTGACAGGCGGGTACGACACCGTACCGATCCGTCTGTATAAAGTAACCCTAACGCAAGTAACCTTAACAACATTACACATCAGCACACCGTTCAATGTTCGGTTTGCGATTGTCACAAAAATATATTACAATGGCCCGAAAATTAATGCACAAGGATGTTATATGCGATCGGTACTTACCGCCTTAATCTGTTCCGGATTCCTCTTCAGCGCCTGTTCCTCGGAACCGGCAGGACCGGACTTCAAAGAGGGAAAATGGTCCATCACCAGTAAAACGGAGATGCAGGGGATGCCGATGCAGATCCCGGCCACGACTTTCGAGCAGTGCCTGAGCGCGCAGGACCGCGTGCCGATGCAAAAAAACGACAATGACGGCTGTAAAGTGATGGAGCAGAAGGTTGACGGCGACACCGTTTCCTGGCGCTACGAATGCCAACACTCCAAAGGGGACGGTTCCATCACCTATACGGGAGAGAGCTTCCAGGGGAAAATGAACATGCACACCGACACGGGTATGGGTGCCATGACCATGACGACGACGATGACGGGCAAATACCTCGGCCCCTGCGAATAACCCACTTTCCTGCCTCCCCCCGCGGGAGCGCCTGGCACCTCACCCTGCACACACTCTTCTCTCTTTACGATGATACAGACGCAACCGTTCCCAATCACCCTGCTTCGTGCACGCCGCTTGCATATCGCGCCAAAAGGAGTCACCGTGATCATCAAAGCCAACGTGCTCTACGACGGCCGCACGCGCCGGGAAGCCTGCTATGTCCATATCGAGGGCGAACGCATCAAAGCCGTGACCGATACGGCCGAACGGTACGATTATGAGGGGATCGTCACCCCCGCCTTTGTCGATCCGCACTCGCACATCGGGATGTTCCGTGAGGGCGAGCCCTCCTCCGAGGCCGAAGGCAACGACATCAGCGACCAGATCCAGCCGCTGAACGAACCGCTTCAGAGCATCTACATGGACGACCCCGCCTTTTCGCATGCCATCGATTTCGGCGTACTTTACAGCTGTATCGTTCCCGGCAGCGGCAACGTCGTCGGCGGGAAAACCACGGTGATCCGCCACTTCGCAGGTAACGTCGACGGCGCGCTCGTCAAGCATCTGGGCTATAAAATGGCGCTGGGCTACAACCCGACCTCGACGCGCCACTGGAAAGGGACACGTCCCAATACGCGTATGGGGGTCAACGCCCTGCTCGAAGAGCGCTTTGACACCCTGCTTTCCCGGGAGAAAAAGGCCCGTACCGCCAGAGACATCGCCCTGCTCGAGCTGGATGAAAGCGTCGACGAGGAACTCCTGGCCCTCAAACGCGAACAGATCGAGGCGGACTATCATGCCGCTTTTACGGGAACGGAACACGCGCTGCTGGATCTGCTGCAGGGCGACAAACTCGTCAAGATCCACGTCCACAAAGAGGACGATGCGCTCTACCTCATCGAGCTGGTCAAAAAGTACGGGCTGCGCGCCAGCGCGGAGCACTGCATGGACATCCACCACCGCCATATTTTCGAAGCCCTCGATGCCGCCGGTATTCCCGTCGTCTTCGGACCGCTGGGAAGCGTCGGCTATAAAACCGAGCTCAAACACGCTTCATATAAAAACGTCTCCGAACTGGTGGAAGCCAGGATGCCGATGGCGGTGATGAGCGACCACCCCGTCATCCACGCACACACCCTCCGCGATGCGTCGCAGTACTTCATGATCGCCGGGCTCGATGCGACGGAGGCGATCAACCTGCTCACCCGCGAAAATGCCCGTGCCATCGAGATGGACGCGGAGCTGGGCACCGTCGAGCCGGGTAAATGGGCCTCGCTGTTGCTGTGGGACAAAGAACCGATGATGCTTGGCGCCATCCCCCGTGTCGTCATCGGCGAAGGCCAGGTGCTTCGGCAATAGGTTCCCGGCGTCATGTCTTCTGCGACATCTCCATGGCCATCATCAGAAAGCCGGTAAAGGCACCGTTATCCCTGCCGAGCGACGGATCGACCTCCGCCTTCATCTGTTTGAGCATTTTCGTGTAGCCCCGATAAAAATCATAGCTCGGGCGCGGCTTGTACTCCACCCCTTCGATCTCGAAAAAACTGATGATGTTCTTGGTCGTCGTCGGTTTGATGAAGAAGGCTCTGTCCCTCGCGTAATAGTAGGGGATCAGCGTCACTATAGGCCATTTGGCCAGTTTGTAAAATGCCAGCACCTCAACCATCCCTTCAAAACCCTCTTTTCTGCTGCCGTGCAGCAGTTCATAGAGCGCGATGGAAAGCATATCCTTCTGCTCCGGGCTCATCTGTTTAACCATGTCACGGACTTTAGGCTTTTCGAACAGTGAGATCAAGGAGGACTTGGAAACTATTTTCGCAAAGTTTTCGCAAATCACTTCAGAGTGACCGAAAGCGCCTTCGGCAAACAGTTCCCGTACCGTCTCCCCGAGGGCAGCCGTGTGGTGCCGTCTGACAATGGGCAACAGGGCCTCATCCGCGAAGCCTTTCGGATAGAGAGCAAAGAACTCCGCTTCCGCCGTTCTCAGCTTATCAAGGTTCATTGTGTTCACCCCCTTACAACGGCGCTGTAGTACATTATAACGCTCCACTGACACGATATTCACTTTGGATTGTCAACTTATCTGATACGTCAAAGTTGTCCCGAGTTTTTAATAGAGTTGTTACACCCGTCGTGAAATAATGGCCCATCACCCACACAGGAGCACTACCATGGATCTCTTTTCACCGCTGAACGTCGGGAGCATCACCCTTCAAAACCGCATTGTTATGGCGCCGCTGACCCGCTGCCGCAGTGTAGAAGATCACCGGGCCAACGCCATGATGGCCGACTACTATGCCCAGCGGGCTTCCGCCGGGCTGATCATCAGCGAAGCGACCATGGTCTCCCCGATGGGAATAGGCTACCCCGCGACACCGGGCATCTATACCCCTGAACAGACGGAGTCATGGAAACAGGTGACGCAGGCCGTGCATGCAAAAGGCGGGAAGATCTATATGCAGCTGTGGCATGTGGGCCGGATCTCCCACCCGTCTTTTCTGGGCGGTGAGCTTCCCCTCGCCCCTTCGGCGGTCAAACCGGCGGGACAGACCTACACCTTTGAAGGGATGCAGGAGTTCGTCACCCCGCGCCCCCTGGAGACGGCGGAGATCCCGGAGATCGTCGCCCAGTTTGTCGCCGGGGCGAAAAACGCCATTGCCGCCGGGTGCGACGGCGTGGAGATCCACGGTGCCAACGGCTACCTTATCGACCAGTTCCTGCGCGACGGCACCAACAAGCGCAATGATGCTTACGGCGGTTCCGTCGAAAACCGCAGCCGCTTCCTGCTCGAAATCGTTGAAGGCGTCAGCGCCGCCATCGGCGCCGACCGTACGGGCCTGAGGCTCTCCCCCAGCGGGACCTTCAACGACATGAGCGATTCCGATCCCCAGGCACTTTTTACCTATGTGCTCAACCGCCTGAGTGATTATCAGCTGGCATACGTACATATTGTCGATGCCCTTGAAGGCGATATCCGCCACGGGGCGAACGTCGTCGAACTTGCCGCCCTGCGCGACGCCTACGAAGGAGTGCTTATCACCTGCGGCGGCTATGACAAAGCGCGGGGGAACGCTGCGATCGCCGACGGACTCGCCGACGCCGTCGCTTACGGGATGCTCTACATCGCCAACCCCGACCTTCCGGAACGCTTCAAGGCCGATGCACCGCTGAACGAACCGGACCCCGACACCTTCTACACCCAGGATGAAAAGGGCTACCTGGATTACCCGACGCTCGGATAACGCACCAGAGCCACGCCCCTTCTTCTCCCTCCGACGGCGCTCCGTACCGTCGTCGATCTCCCGTGAAGCATTCTTAAATGTAAAATATTTTATGGTGTTATAAAGAGTTTTCTACAAGGAGAGGCGATGCTGCGGCTTGGCGTATTTTTTGACGGGACGGGTAACAATCTCTACAACGACGACCTCATCGGTGACGGGTCGCTGAGCAACGTCGCCAAACTCTACAAAGTCTACCGCGCCAGCGGCTACACCGCCTACTATTCCCAGGGGGTCGGCACGGGAAAATATAAACAGGGGCAAACCCTCTCTCCCAAGGCCGTCGACGCGATACGGCAGCGGAAAAAGGCCAAAAACGACTATTACGACGCGCTCCATATGGCCTTCGGGGGTGATGCCAAAAGCTTCGTCAAACGCAAACTCAAAAAAGTCCGTTCGGCTGTACGGCAAAACGGCGGTGACGACGTCATCATCGATGTCTTCGGTTTCAGCCGGGGTTCTGCGGAGGCGCGCGACTTCATCAACCGCGTCAATGCCGCCTACAAACACGATGCAAACGTCCGCGTCGGGTTTGTCGGCCTCTTCGATACGGTGGCGACAATAGGACTTGCCAACGATGTCAACATCGGCTTTGCCCTGAATCTCTCGAACGGCTCGGCCCAGAAAATCGTTCACCTGACCGCCAAAGACGAACACCGCCACAACTTCCCGCTGGAGTCCCTCAAGCGCGCGGACGGTACGACGGAGCCCAATACGGAAGAGATCGCCCTGATGGGGGTTCATGCCGATATCGGCGGCGGATACGGAGAGCTTGACGACCGCCAGGACGTCCTCGTCACGGATTCGGAGTTTTACCGGGTCTATCCGAAACACAAGAAAGGCCAGGCAGAGCAGCAGGTCGTCATCTTGCAGCAGGAGGCCGAGGGGAAAGGGTATAAACTGCTCTATACGCTCACCCAGCTCCCCGCCCTCTCCGACTGGGCCCTGGACGCCTGTTTCATCGAACACGCACCGGTTGCCTACGGTCTTGGCAACAGTGCCCTGCAGCTGATGTATACGAAGGCTTCTGAACAGATACCCGCCCTTGCAGGGCTGGAGCTCCTGGGGCAGACGGCAGCCGGTCACAGCCTCTTCGAAGCCCCGGCATCTCCGGACAAGAGCTACATGCACCTTTCCGCCGTCGGCGACCGCTATGCACTCTCATCGAGCGACTGGATCACCAACCTCAAAAACCCCGGCGGCAAAAGACGGGTCTATTTCAACGATCCGCAGCAGGCTGTCTAGCGGCCGGTTAAGCTTTCTTTTTCTCGACGAGCTTCCGGTCGGTGAGGATCGCGAAGGGGATCTGGATCATATAGGCGATCATGATCGGCAGCAGCATCGAGACGCCGAACGCTTTCATGGAGAAGGTGGAGAGGACCAGCGCCAGCGTGATATAGCGGGTGACGCTATGCCAGAATGCGGCGCGCTCCTGGGGAGAATCCATCTTGAAGATAAACCAGGCGCACAGCAGGTCCAGAACGTAAAACGCGATCACGGCCACCAGTGCGATCACGATCAGTTCGGGTTCAAAATCGTACAGATCGACGAGGTTCTGAGTGCTCTGGAGACCAAAGAGGTAGAAGAGGATGATGAACATACTGATATTGCTGATATAGGGGCGGTAGGTCTCAATGAACTTTTCCAGCGGCTTGAACAGTACTACAAAGCGGCTCGCGATAAACGGGATGACGATGAGCAGTTCGATGACCAGCCGCGCATAGCTCTCCATATTGTTGTTGTCGTCCGTATAGAGGGTATCGAAATAGCGCTCGGTGTAGACGCCGAAGAGGTGCAGCATTAAAAACGACAGCGAGATCAGCAGCAGGTTGATAAAGAGGATGAGAAAGCCCAGCGACGTGTCGCCGCCGGACTTTTTGATCCAGTACATGACCATCCCGCCGCCGCTGAGGACCGACAGCAGAAAGAGCCCGGCAGCGATGCCGTAGTCGTGACTCAGCAGGCCGATAATGACGGCGAAGATCGGCAGCAGTACAAAGTTGAGAAAGAGGCTTTTGATCACAACCAGGCGGTGGTGCCAGAGCAGTTTTACGTCCGTCATCTTCACTTTGAAGAGCGAAGGCATGATCATCGTCAGCCCCGCGAAAAGACAGATATTCGAACTGAAGATAAACCCGTCGGTGTTATAGCCGTAAGTGAAACCGAGCAGCGCGCCCAGCAGTACGATCAGCAGTTGCATTTTTCCCCTTCGTCATTGCATTCATTCATTCTAATTCAAAGCGTCTTATTCTCTCCACAAATTATCAAAATAACATCACATTTTATATCTGATAGAGGCGAAACAAAGCAGCAAAGCATTGCCATCTGACATGAAAAACACCAGCGTTTAAATACCTGTTGCGCCTTTTCACGCCGTCCGAGTCTGTTTTTATATATTGATTTAAATCTCTTATTTTAAGTATTACTAGCTATGATGTAAGTATCTGCTCTCGTATGTCCATTACCACATGAAGATACGAGCAAAAAGGAGATGACATGAAACGTTGGTTCCTGGCAATCCTCGCGGTGACAGCCATCACCATTTACGGATGCGGCGGAGGCGGTGGCGGTTCATCGTCAGGTTCCAGTGAGTGGGACACCATGACCTGGGATCAAGACAACTGGGGATAAAGACCGCTTTTCGGCAGAACACAAACTCAAAAGGATTCATCATGAAAATCAGACAATATGGATTGCGCCTTCTCGGTATTTCGGCATTGATGGTGTCAGGGAGTCTGTACGCCGGTCAGGTGAGCGGGATGACAACATTCACCCCGGGCACGACTGCGTATGCCTCCGAGGTGAACGACAACTTTACGGAGCATACAAACCAGATCAACGACAACGATACCCGTATCACGGCCAATGCGACGGCGATACAGAACAATACAACTGCGATCGCCAATTCGGGACTAATCAAATACGCGAGTCTCTCTGCATCCTGTCCGGCCCTGGTCGATGTCGGAACGACGTATACCAAAATTGCTACGATCGGGAGTTATTCAAAAGCTGCTGACGATACGGTACTCAACGTCGTGTTCAGCGGGCGCATCAAGGCGACCTCGACAACGGGAGCGGGTGTTATCTTCGAACTGAGGGTCGATGATACGGCAACAACCGTGGGACGCATCAGAGGGATCGTGAAAGCAACAGAAGTCGGCTCCAGCGGGGTCGCAGCGACAATGGAAGGGTTCTTCACCAACCTGAGCGCCGGATCGCACACCGTCAGTATGTGGGCCAGATCATCCTCAGGAAGTGCGATTGGCACCCAGTATGACCCCGGCTGCTGGCAATCCGACAGCGTCATCATCAAAGAGTTTAAATAACACTTCTCGGGCGGGTTTCGACGACCCGCCGCACTCAACTTTTCCGACAAAACGTTCACAATATGCGTCACAACTGCACCGTGCCGCTGTGTCATCAATGCAGAAAACAGTGACAACGCCTGGTTGAATGGGAAAAGAAAAGGTGCGATACACTACCTCATTATTTCCACCGAAGGAAGCACCTGTGCCCGAAAGCGACTTTTTCATCTCTACCCTGATCAACCTCTCCGTCAACCTCGTCTATACGGTGGCCGTGCTCGTCATCGCCGTCATTGCCCTCAAATACATCGACAGCAAACTGCTCAAATCCATCGCCCTCGAGGAGGAGATCAAAAAAGGCAACGTGGCCGCCGCCATCTTCGCCTCGACCATTCTTATCTTCATCGCCATCATCGTCGCTTCCTCGATGACATGATCAAAAAATTCCGGCAGACCTTTTTCACCCTGCTTCGGGTCCTTATCCTGCTCTATGTCCCCCTCTTCTTCATCACGGCGCTGAAACAGCGGCACGACGAAGCAGCCCTGCCGGTTCCGCCGGCGCCGAAAACCGTCACCGCCCCGGAAGAGACGCCTCCCCTCCACCGTCCGGGGCCCAGGGCGGGTGAAATGCAGCTGCTCTCGCTTCCGGTCAAACAGAGCGCCCGGATCCCGGCATGGCTGGACCGGCCGGCCAACAAGTCACGCGGCAAAGGGTCCGGTTCCCAGAGTATCGACCAGAAGCCCGTCGCCTACTTCGCCTACGGACGCGATCTCAAAGCCTACTATGCCAACGGGTTTTTCACACACTTCGTCCCGTTCACGGTCGATTCGAAATGGAGTGCGATGCACCATGTATCAAGGCATATGCGCTACATGCGCGACGAACAGCAATTCAAGGGCTTCACCGAAATCTGGCTCAGCTCCGAAGAGGCCTACCTCAGCGGCCGTGGCGACTGCGAAGACCATGCCATTTTGCTCGCCGACTGGCTTAGCGGTATGGGTTATGATGCCCGTGTTGTTTTCGGGACGTACAAAAACGAGGGGCACGCCTGGGTCGTCGTCTTTGAAGCGGGGAGCACCTACCTGCTTGAGGCGACGGACAAGCGGCCCAAACGCAGCTTTCCCCTCGCCGCCACCCTTCCGAACTACCACCCTAAAGGGATGTTCAACGACCGCTTCATCTGGTACAACTACGGTTCGCCGCTGACGACGGCATACACTGGGGACCAATGGATCAGAACGGCGCGCTTCCGCCCGGTTGAAGAACGATAGGGCGACGTAAAATTATAGGAAGGTTGGCCGGCAGAAGCACGCCGGCCGTAAAGAGGGGGATCAGACTTTTTTAACGAACTCGGATTTGAGCCCCATCGCGCCGACACCGGGGATCTTGCAGTCGATGTTATGGTCACTGTCAGGGTTCAGCTTGATGTTCTTGACCTTGGTACCGACTTTGATGTCGGAAGAAGCGCCTTTGACCTTCAGGTCTTTGATCACCGTGACGGTATCGCCGTCTTGCAGAATGTTGCCATTGGCATCGCGAACGACAAACGCCTCTTCAGATGCTGCAGCGGCATCTTTCGACCACTCATGGGCACACTCCGGGCAGACGTAAAGATCGCCGTCCTCATAGGTGTATTCGCTGCCGCACTGGGGGCATTTCGGCAATTGTTCCATTTTCATCCTTTTCAAAATGCTAATTGTACCAGTTCAGGCAACGAGCACAAAATCATAATTTCACTCGGTTAACACAAATAAGAGACCATTCTTGTATAATGAACCCATGAAAACAGTTTTTCATATTTTTATTTTATTTTATATCTTTCTCCATCCTCTCTATGCCGAGACGGTAGTCGATGTCACATCCAGCGGGAAAAAATACGACCTCACCTCCTCCGTATTGCTCTGTATGGATCACCTCAACACACTGAACATCGACATGTTCCTCGAGAACAGGGTCCCGCCGATCTGCAATACGGTCGACAAGACAGAGCTGCCCTTCGGTTATACCGACGACACCATCTGGCTGCGTTCCATGATCAGAAACACTTCCGTGACAGAGAATGCCTGGGTGGTGGAACTGGCCAGTCCGCTGCTCGATTACGTCGACCTCTATGTCATCGAAAACGGCCAGATCCTTGCCTACTTTCCCAGCGGCGACAGACGGCCTGTCGCATCCCGTCCTGTCTCCAGCCTGGACTTCCGTTTTCCGATCACCCTCGTACCGGGAAAGACGACTACGCTGGTCTGGAAAATCCGTTCCGAATCGGCGATCGACCTTCCCATCACCCTCAACGACCCCGAGGCGATGCAGGACGCCGACCTCAGAAGCTACCTCTTCTACGGCATCTTTTACGGGATCCTCATCATCCTGTCACTGTACAACTTTATCTTTTTCCTGATTTTCAAAAAAATCATCTACCTCTACTATGTCGGTTTTATCGTCTTCTATACGATGATGCAGCTCTCTTTCGACGGTTTCACACCCGTGCTGCTTCTGCCCGATTATCCGTGGTTCTATAACGCGGGGGTCCCGTTCTTTGTCAACCTCACCATCTGGTCCGCCGTACTGTTCGGCCAGCGCTTCCTGGAAACGGCGCTCTATACCCCCAGGTTGCATTCGGTACTGAACGTCGTCATCATGATCAACCTGCTTCCGATGGGCATGAGTTTTTTCGACCTCTACTACCTCACGGTCAAACTCACGACCCTCCTGGCAGCCGTAACGCCGCTCATCCTGCTCTCGGCCGCATTTGTCGTCCTGCAGTTCAACAAAAGACGGGCCCGCTTCTACCTCGGTGCCTGGAGCCTCTTCTTTGCAGGTTCCACCCTGCTCGCACTCCATAAATTCGGGCTGATCCCTTCCACCTGGATCATCCTGCACTCCCAGCAGATCGGCGTCCTGCTCAAGATCGTCGTCCTCTCCTACGCCCTGGGAGACCAGCTGCAGTCACTGCTCTATATCGATCAGCTGACGGGGATGGGCAACCGCCACTCGATGCAGCGGATTTTTTCCTCCGCCATGCACTACGCCAAAAAAGACAAACTTCCCTTTGCCGTGCTGCTGATCGACATCGATGATTTCAAAACCATCAACGACTCCATGACACACCGGGTCGGGGACCAGCTGCTGATGCTGCTCAGCTCCAGGCTCAAAGCCCATATTCGCCGTTACGACACCATTTTGCGTATGGGTCAGGACGAATTCCTGATTATTCTCGAACGCATCCATTCTACGGAAACGCTGACGCATGTCGCCGAGCAGATCCTTGTCCAGATCCGCAAGCCCTTCAACCTCGACAACCGGATCGTGCATATTACGGCCAGCGTCGGTATTGCCCTTTATCCCAACGACGGAGAGGACTACGACACCCTCATCAAGAACAGCGACTCGGCACTGCACAAGGCCAAAGAGCTCGGGAAGAACCGCTTCTATTTTTTCAACCCCGTCCTGGACAATATGGCCCTCGAACGCCTCAAACTCCACAACGACCTCTTCGAAGCCCTGGAAAAGAACGAGTTTTTTCTCCTCTTTCAGCCGAAGGTGAGCGCTACGGACGGTACGCTTTCCGGCGTGGAAGTCCTGATCCGCTGGCGCCACCCCCAGCGCGGTATTCTCACGCCGGACATCTTCATCGGCATCGCCGAGCAGAACGGCCTGATTCTCCGTATTACCCGCTGGGTGCTGGAAGAGTCCTGCAAAGCGCTCAAGCAGTGGCAGCGGATGGGATGGGACGGGATCTATGCCGCCGTCAACGTCACCGCCGTCGATATCAATGACCCCTATTTCATCCGGGACCTGCTGGATCTCTTTACCGAATATGATCTCACCCCCGACCTGCTGGAGCTCGAACTGACCGAACGGATCATCGTCGAGAGTTCCACCGACAACATCCAGAAGATCAAGGCGCTGTGCGATGCAGGGATCAAAATCGCGATTGACGACTTCGGAACCGGCTATTCAACATTTACCTATCTTCAATCCTTTCAGGTCGATACCATTAAAATCGACAAGAGCTTCATCGACGAGATCGAGTTCAACCCGAAAACGGCCGTCATCGTCAAAACCATGACGGCACTGGGACACTCCCTGGGGATGAAAGTCGTGATCGAAGGCGTGGAGAACGCACGGCAGGTCGAGCTGCTCAATCAGATGCAGTGCGACATTTTCCAGGGTTACTATTTCGACAGACCCATGACGGCCGGCGCACTGGTCGCCAAATACTTTGTGCGGGATCAAATCAAAAAGGGATAATATGGCCAAAAACATCGTAATCTTCTCCGACGGCACCGGCCAGGAGGGCGGCAAGGGCCACAACACCAACATCTACAAGCTTTTCAACATGATCGAGGACCGGACACCACGGCAGATCGCCTTTTACGACCCCGGCCTGGGGACAGGGTTGCACCGGCTGACCGGCAACGTCGGGGGCTTCGGGATCTCCCGCAATATCCAGCAGTGCTACCGTTTTCTTTTCGAGCATTACGAGGCGGGCGACAAGATCTTCCTCTTCGGCTTCAGCCGGGGCGCGGCGACGGTGCGGAGCCTTTCAGGGTTTCTGCACTACTTCGGCATCCTGCCGAAATCGCGCCCGGAACTGATCGCCAGGGCCTATGACATCTATATGATCAAGGACGAGCGCAAACGCAAGGCAAAAGCCGCCGCCTTTCTCAAAGACCATCACAACATGTGGACGAAGGTGGAATTCATCGGCTGCTACGACACCGTCGCCGCCCTCGGGCTTCCCATCAAGGGCCTCAGCGTCCTGCTCGACGGCATCCCGGGATTCCGCCACCGTTTCCACAATTTCAGGCTCAGCGAAACGATCAAACACGCCTATCATGCCCTGGCCATCGACGATGAACGCAAGACCTTCCACCCGGTGCTGTGGGAGAAGCAGACCGAAGCGTGGCAGACCGTCAAACAGGTGTGGTTCAGCGGGATGCATACTGACGTCGGCGGAGGGTACAAAGAGCAGGACCTCTCAGACATCCCCATGGTCTGGCTCACCCGGCAGGCGATCGGTCACGGGCTTCTGATCTATCCGAAACACACGGTCACCCCCCATGAAGATGCCAAGGGGGTGATGCACGACTCCCGCGGCACATGGCTGACCAGCCTCTACCGCCGCGAGCGCCGCCGTTGGGACGCATCCACCCACGGCAAACCCGTCGTGCACGCCAGCGTGCTTCAACGCCACGAAAACGCTCCGGGCGCCTATCATCCGTGGGTATTGGAAATGGACTATGACGTCGAGCCGTGGGAACAGTGGCCGGCGAAAGAAGCGTAGCCCCTATTGACGGCACGTGACTATCCACACGGCTTAGAGTGCAACAGCGGACGGGCGTTTTGAGTTAGTAGAAATGCGGTAGAAAAATCAGGAGAAAAAAGATACTCCCCGAAACGGGGAGTGCTGCTTAAAGTGCGAACTCTTCGAGCAGGTTGAAGTTGAGGTACTTGTAGATATCGGCTTCTTTGCCGGAGATCTTCTTCGGTACGATCTCGAGGTACTCCTCTTTTGTCGGGAGGCGTCCGAGCATCGCACAGACGGCTGCCAGTTCCGCAGAACCGAGATAGACCTGCGCGCCTTTCCCCATACGGTTGTCGAAGTTACGCGTAGAGGTAGAGAAGACGATGGCGTTGTCCGCAACACGCGCCTGGTTACCCATACAGAGTGAACAACCCGGGATCTCCGTACGTGCGCCGGCGGCACCGTACATCGCGTAGTAGCCCTCTTCCTGGAGCTGTTTTTCGTCCATACGGGTCGGCGGGACAACCCACAGACGCGTCGGCACCTGGCCTTCACCCTTGAGGACTTCGCCCAGGGCGCGGTAGTGACCGATGTTGGTCATACAAGAACCGACGAAGACTTCGTCGATGTTGTGCGGGCGGTTTTCGTCTGCAAGAACCTCGGAGAGGGTTGCAACGTCATCCGGGTCGTTCGGGCACGCGAGGATAGGCTCCGTGATCTCGTTAAGGTCGATCTCGTAAACCGCTGCGTACTCGGCGTCTTTGTCCGCTTCCATCAGTTCCGGGTTTTTGAGCCACTCTTCCATCTTCGCTTTGCGGCGTGCCAGGGTGCGCGCATCCTGGTAGCCCGCATCGATCATACCCTGGAGCAGAACGATGTTGGATTTGATGTACTCGATGACCGGTTCTTTGTTCAGGTGAACCGTACACGCCGCCGCAGAACGCTCTGCAGATGCATCGGAGAGCTCGAACGCCTGCTCGACTTTCAGGTCCGGCAGACCTTCGATCTCGAGGATACGGCCGGCGAAGATGTTCTTCTTGCCTTTCTTCTCAACCGTCAAGTCGCCCGCTTTGATCGCCACATACGGGATCACGTTGACGAGGTCACGCAGCGTGACGCCCGGCTGGAGTTCGCCTTTGAAGCGGACCAGTACGGATTCCGGCATCGTCAGCGGCATGGAACCGGTAACGCCCGCGAACGCAACGATACCCGAACCGCCCGGGAAGGAGATACCGATCGGGAAACGCGTGTGCGAGTCCGCACCCGTACCGACCGTGTCCGGCAGACACATACGGTTGAGCCAGGAGTGGATAACGCCGTCGCCCGGGCGCAGTGCGACACCGGAACGGTTGGAGATGAAGTCCGGCAGCGTGTGGTACATCTTGATGTCGGAAGGCTTCGGATAGGCCGCCGTGTGACAGAAAGACTGCAGCACGAAGTCCGCGTTGAAGCCGAGGGCTGCAAGCTCTTTGATCTCGTCGCGTGTCATCGGACCTGTCGTATCCTGGGAACCGACTGTCGTCATGACCGGCTCGACGTACATGCCCGGGCGGACACCTTCGAGGCCGCAGGCTTTACCGACCATCTTCTGTGCCAGCGTATAGCCTTTGCCCGTGTCGGCAGGCTGTTCCGGTTTGAGGAAGAGATCGATGTCGCCCTGTCCCAGTACTTCACGCGCTTTCTTGGTCAGACCGCGGCCGATGATCAGCGGGATACGGCCGCCGGCGCGGACCTCGTCCGTGATCGTGTTCGGGCGCAGGCTGAAAGTCGCGATGACCTCGCCGTTCTTCTCTGCTTTGCCTTCGAACGGGTAGATGTCGACGACATCGCCTGTTTCCATCTGCGTGACGTCCATCTCGAGCGGAAGGGCACCGGAGTCTTCGGAAGTCGCGAAGAAGATCGGTGCGATGATGCCGCCGATAACGACACCGCCGGTGCGCTTGTTCGGAACGCCCGGGATATCTTCACCCATGTGCCACTGCACGGAGTTGATACCGGATTTACGCGAAGATCCTGTACCGACGACGTCACCGACGTAAGCGACCGGGTGGCCTTTTTCTTTCAGGGCGTTGATCGTACCGATCGGGTCGTCCATCTTTGCCGTCAGCATGGAGTTTGCGTGCAGCGGGATGTCGGAGCGTGTAAACGCTTCGGATGCCGGGGAGAGGTCGTCCGTGTTCGTTTCACCCGGGACCTTGAAGACCGTAACGGTCATTTTTTCAGGAAGGTCGGCTTTGGACGTGAACCACTCTGCGTTTGCCCATGATTCAAGGACCTTTGTCGCGGCGGCGTTGCCCGCTTTGTGGAGCTCTTCGACGTCGTTGAACGCGTCATAGACGAGCAGGGTATGGCTCAGTGCTTTGACGGCGGCTTCGACAACGGCGGCATTGGAAGATGTAAGGGCATCAATGATCGGCTTGACATTGTAACCGCCGAGCATCATCCCGAGCATTTCGACCGCAGCAGCCGGTGCGATGCTGGAGACGGTAACTTTTTCCTGTGCTACGTCATTGAGGAATGCCGCTTTGACATACGCTGCATCGTCAACACCCGGAGAAACACGGTTTTTCAGAAGATCGATATTTTCGGCCATATCGCCTTCGCCGGCCTTGATCATTTCGATCAGGTCAGCCGTCTGCGCTGCAGACAGAGGAAGTGGAGGTACGCCCAGAGCTTCACGCTCTGCTACATGCGCTTTGTATTCGTCCATAAAAGCCATCGTTATATCCTGTAAAGAAGATTTCGAGAGATTATAGCGAAGGAAAGAATCAAGTAGATTTCTTATGTTACAAAAGGAAACATAATTCTGAAATTTTGTTTCCAATGTGTTTAGTTTCGAAACACTTTTCTTGGCGTGGATATAGACAGACATCCTCAAGCGAGGATATCGCGGTTTCCTTTTGCGTTCGGAGGTGACAGCAGACCCCGCTGTTCCATCTGCTCGATGATACGGGCGGCACGGTTGTAACCGATCTGGAGTTTGCGCTGCAGGTAGCTGATGGACGTTTTACGGTCGGCCAGAACGATCTCCTTGGCCTCTTCGTATAGTTCGTCCATATCCTCGATACTCCCCTCGTCCGAACCGGCGCTGCCGTTGCTGCCGCTTTCGGCCAGGAAGGAGTCGTCATACTGCGGTTCACGCTGGGATTTGAGGAACTCGACGATGTGATCGATCTCCTCCTCGGTACTCCACGGCGCGTGCAGACGGATCAGCCCCGTGGCACCCGGAGGGGTAAAGAGCATATCGCCCCGTCCCAGCAGCGATTCCGCCCCCTGTGCATCGAGAATGATCTTGCTGTCGACACGCTGACCGACACGGTAACTGATGCGCGACGGCAGGTTGGCCTTGATAAGGCCCGTCACGACATCGACCGAAGGGCGCTGGGTCGCCACGATCAGGTGGATCCCCGAGGCCCGGGCCATCTGCGCCAGGCGGGCGATGGAGTACTCCACGTCCTTGCCCGAGGTCATCATCAGGTCGGCGAGTTCGTCGATAATGACGACGATGTAGGGGAAAGGCTGCCCGCCTTCGCGCTTCATCTTCTCGTTATAGTTCTCGATGTTCTTTGTACGCGATTCGCTCATCAGCTGGTAGCGCCGCTCCATCTCCCCGACCATGTTGTTGAGTGCCGCGATCGCCTGCTTGGCCTTGGTAATGACCGGGGTAAGCAGGTGCGGGATGTCGTTATAGATGGAGAACTCCAGCATCTTCGGGTCGATCATCAGCAGCCGCAGCTGGTCGGGGGAGTTTTTGTACAGCAGGCTGAGGATCATCGCGTTGATCCCCACCGACTTGCCCGAACCCGTCGTTCCGGCGATGAGGAGGTGCGGGAGCTTTTTCAGGTCCGTGATAAAGGGCTTGCCGACGATATCCTTGCCCAGCGCGATCGTCAGCGGGGACTTGGCCTCCTGGAACAGTTTGCTCTCGAAGATTTCGCGCAGGTAGATCGTCTCGACCGTGTGGTTGGGAATCTCGATACCGACGACGTCCTTGCCGGGAATCGGCGCCTGGATACGGATCGTCTCGGCACGCAGGGCCATCGCAAGGTCGTCCTGAAGGTTCATGATCTTCGAGACCTTGATGTGCGCAGCCGGTTTGAACTCAAAGGTCGAAACGACCGGGCCCGCGTAGGTGCGGATAACGTCCCCGTCGATCTTGAACTGGGCCAGTTTCTCGATCAGGTCGCGGATCTTGTCATCGAGCTCCCGTTCATCAATGCTGTTACCCTGCTTCGGCGGCTTTTGAAAAAAGTCGAGGGAGGGCAGCTTGAAGTTCTTGGGCTTTTCCGACTTACCCTTCTCGATCTGTTCGAGCAGCTTCTTGTTCTCATCGAGCTCCTCGACGATCACGGCGCTCTTTTTCTGCCGGACCCCCTCAGCCAACGCGAGAATCGTCCCCGCTTTCGCTGCCGGCGTGCTCACCGGAAGGTCCTCTTCATCATCCCCCTCATCGGGCAATGCTTCTTTGGGGCCTTTCGAGACGAGCCGGATAGGAGCCTCTTCCGAATCCAGCGGCATTTTCATCCGTTCATAGGCCGGGGTATCGAAAGGGTCGTCGTCGAACAGGCCCGGCTGCTCGGCCGCGACCGTCCGTTTCCCGGCTGCCGGGGTGTAAGAGGAGTATTCTGGCTCCTCGTCATTATCATCCTCTTCCGCTTTGCGGAACGAAAAAGGGAGTTTCGGTTTCGGCATCGAGGGGAACTTTTCGGCATCGATCAGGATCACGGCGGCGATCGTCACCGTCATCAGCCAGAAGACCCAGAGCCCGAACGTCCCGATATAGGGCTCGAGAAAATCGACGAAACCGGCACCGAGCGCACCGCGCAGCGGCCCCTCGGTCACGAGGGCCTGCAGGATCAGCAGGGAGAAAAAGAGGAGAATCCCCGCCAGGACCTTCTCGGTACGTTCAACATCGATCTCACTGTTCCGGTAATAACGATAGAGCGGGTACAGCAGGACGAAGAGGTAGGCGAATGCCACGTAACCGAAAAGTGCCCGGTTCGCCTTGGCGATAATCTCCCCGATCGTCCCGATGACGGCCGCATCCGCGATGATCGTCGAGATCCCCGCATATACCAAAATGGCCAAAACAGTAATAAAAAATGCCTGCCGCAAAAACAATCCTCTTTTCAAGTAGTGTTAGGGATTATAACAAAAACTGCTTTGCCCGCCCATTGGGATGGCTCCGGGCCTATTTTAAGGATGCATCCATTACAATTCGGCTCTGCAAAATGCCGCTGTGGTGGAATGGTAGACACGACGGATTCAAAATCCGTTACCTTCGGGTGTGCCGGTTCAAGTCCGGCCAGCGGTACCACCCTCTTCAACTTTTTTTTCAAACCTTTTTTCTTCAAGCTGGTCCATGACGGTCGCAAACGGTTCATTTTCAAGGTAGCGGATCGCAACGGCATCGAACGTCAGACCGAATATCCGGCTGCGGTGCTTGAACGTATGGTTGGCGGCGCCGTTTTGCATATTGAGCAGAAGCGATTCAACTTCAGCCTGATCGATCCGGTGCATAAAGAGCAGGAAATCCCCTTCGGCATAGCGGGCAATTTCAAAATGTACCCGCTGCATTTTCAGGAACTCGATCACATAGCTGCAGACCAGCATCAGGACCCGGTTACCGATGATGCTGTCGTATTCAGCAACGATTGTCCCGTAATCCGGGATACGGAGGCTGACCAGGTAGCCCTCATCGCTGAACCCCTGCCGTGCATTGAGCTTCTGTTTGTAGAGCCAGAGACGGTTTTTCGCCGGCGTGACATCGTCGGAAAAGAGGTGCGTGCGCAGCAGATCGATCTCACGGTGCAGCGTATCGCCATCCGCTTTTTCCGCAGCCATGTTCAGGCTTCTTTGTTCCTCTTCCGCAAACGTTTCTTGGTATTTCGAAGGCAGGACGACCGCTTCGTTGATCAGCCGCCGCATCGTCCGTTCCGTCACCTCCGAGAGGCGCTTGTCGTCATGATGCATAGGCCGCCTCCGTAAAACCGAAGGTCTGCAGGGCATCGTCCCACTGCTGGGGCTTGTGCAGATGGTGCCCCTGGAAATAGTCGACACCGATGCTCTGCGCCATACGCAGCACCCCCGTGTCGCTGATATACTCCGCCACGGTCTCGATTCCCAGCTCATGGCAGATATTGACCATATTGCCGAGGATGATGCGGTGTTTGCGGTCGTGAATCTTCGAGATCAGCGATCCGTCGAGCTTGACATAGTCGATCTCGAGATTCAGCAGGTTGTCATAATTGGAGTAGCCGCTGCCGAAATCGTCGATGGCAATCATAACGCCGCTCTTTTTCAGCCTGAAAATGAACTCGTTGACGGTCTCCAGGTCCCGGATCTGGTCGCTCTCGAGGATTTCAACCGTCAGCCTCCGGCCGACGCCCTCTTTTGCAAGCCGCTCCAGCAGAGACTCTCTCAGCAGCACGTTGTTGATATCGACATAGGAGAGGTTGAGCGTCACCGAGACGTCATAGTGCGCCAGAACGTCAAAAACCTTGTCGATCATCTGGAGCATCAGCTGAGTATAGAGGCGGTACTCTTTGGACTTTTCCAGGAAAGCCGCCGGCGAGAGGATTCTTCCCTGACGGTCCACCAGCCGCATCAGGCTCTCAAACTTCGCCGGTTTCGTCAAAGCATCGTTGCGGAATATCCCCTGGAAATAGGGGGTCACCATCCTGCGTTCTATGTTCTCCTGAAGCAGTTCATAGGTTTTGTTGGAAAAATGGGCATTGCGCTCGGCGGAGCCGCTGTCATAGAAGATATAGCTGTTGTGCAGCCGTTTGGCTTCCTGAAGGGCTTTTTCCGCGTACATCAGGCTCACCGCGCCGTCCGCCTTGCTCGCACCGATCGAAACGTTGATATGAATGCTGTTCCCGGGTACGACACTGAAAGCGTACTCCGACACAGAGGCGTGGAGTTTTTCGGCAATAAAATCGAGCAGCCGGTGCGAAAAGTCATTTTTGACAAAAAGGCAGAGCCGGTCGGCATAAAGATGGTAGAGTTCGAAATCGAACGCCGCGAAACCGAGGGTGCGGAAATACCCGTCATTTTTGAGCCGGCCGAGCGCCGAAGCGACCAGAGCTTCAAGCTCCGCCACCATCTGCTCCGCTTTCTCGTACCCGTAGAGGATGCGGATGTCATCGAAGGCGACAATGTCGATCAGCAGAACGACGGCTTTGCCACCGTATGCCGAGATCCGCTTCTGACAATCGTGCATGGAGTGGACCTCATGCGATACGTCTGTACTTTGGCCTGCAGCAGAGTTTTTCTTCACCGGGTGTTCGGCAGTGTGGGGGAGCGCGCTCATCGCCTTCTCCTGTTTCAGTCGGTCGACTTCATCTCTGATGTCGACCAGTTTGCGAAGCGCCTCGTCCTTGTCATCGGCGGCGACCCTCCGCTTGACCGGCTTGCCCTCCTCGTCGCGGTAGGTGACGTAGTAACCCGTCACGGTACCGTCGGACTTGCGGTAGAGTTCGCTGATCCCTTTGTAGTGTTTGTCCTGAATTGTCCGAATCGGCATCATGCCCTCCGTCCGGTCGTTCATCCTTTTGGTGGCCCCGTAGGCCGCTTTGGCACCGTCGTCACGGCGACGACGGTTTCACACAATTTTTCATGCTAGCATAATTACTACGATCATGTCAAGGAAATTGTAGTAATTTGTTAAAGTTACTACAAAATCCTCTAAACGACCAGCCACCGTCTCTTGCATATCCTATTATTTCAATATCAACAATGGACCGCTCCCCTGCCCCGCCGCGATGATGCTACAATGTGTTTATGGCATACCGTATCACGATAAAAAAGGGAAACCTTCTGAACGCACCGGCATCAGACTTCATCGTCAACCCCTCCAATACGGTACTGGCATTGGGCTCGGGGGTGTCGGGGGCATTTGCAGCGGCCTGCGGGCCCGCGTTGCAGGAGGAGATGAACCGGAAAAGAGAGCGCAGCGCTCCCCTCTCCAAAGGGGATGTCCTCCTCACCGGAGCGGGAGGCTGTACCGCGTTCCGTCATGTGCTGCACGCCGCGGTCATGGATTACCGCCCGGATGCGGCCGAAACCGCGCCGAGCCTCGATGACATCCGAACGATACTCGTAAACATAGAGCCATTCCTTGCTGACAATGCAGCTGCATCCTCTGCAACGGTCACCCTTACCCTGCCGCTGATGGGAACGGGCGTTGGCGGACTGGACAAACGTCATGTGCTGGAAATCTATCGCGGTTTTTTCAGAAGGGAAGTCGATTTTGAGTGTGAAGTGTTCTTGTATGGACATTCCGAAGCCGACTGCATACTAATGCAGCGCGTCTTCGGCGAGGAGCGTGCCTAGGCGCCGCCGCCGGTATCGGCACTCAGGTCTTCGGTATGTTTGTCGTGGTGCGGCATCCCCTCGTTGGAGGCTTTCGCTTCCTGGAGTCCCTTGATCACCTCATCGATGTTTTCGTAAGGAATATGGACTTTCCAGTCGCTGGATGCACCTTCCAACGCGATGGCAATGCTGACCACCGGACTGCTATGTTTGCCGTAGGGCTCCTCGATGTGCGCGATACTGATCGTACCGTTTTGCGTATGCGCCAGTTTCAGCGTTTTGAGTTCAACCATCGATTTTGACATCCGATTCTCCTTAAATATGAAGTGGCTTGAAACCATTGTAACACATTTCAGTGCCGGAGAGCCCTTTCTACTCTCCGGCCGCCGCTGCACCATGCGGCAAAGAGAGGTAGTAGTAGCGGTTCAAGTCAAACAGGCCCGCGTCGACGGGGTGCATCGCCTCGAAACGTTTCTGGAACCAGTCGTACGCTTCCCAGAAACGGGGGTTGTCCCGCGTGATCCCGAAATGGAAAAAGCGGCGGCGGTATTCCGGCGTATCCTCGTAATGCTGCAGCATATCGAAGAAAGCCGGCGCCTCGTCGACGTCCAGCTCCAGCAGCATGTTCGGATAGGACCCGACGAAGTCGAAAATAAAGTTCGCCTGGTCTTTGGAAGGATCGAGCTGGCTCTGTTCGTCGAACAGAAAAGCAACGTTATCGTGCCAGCGGTTGATAATGACCGAGAAGACCATATCTTCCTCCCCTTCGGGCATACGGACACGGACATAGGCCAGATTCGACTGCTGCCCGTTGACCGTACGGATAAACGCCGTGCCGGGTTTTTCGACGGCGCGGAAGGCCTGGATGTAATCTGCACGGGTCCGATAGTGCTCCGGCAGGTCCGGATGGGCTTCGCCCGCCCGGAAATAGTTCAGTGCGTCGAACCCGATCCCCGTCGTTGCGGGCAGTTCGTGATCGACAAGGTGTTCGATGAACTCCCGTTTGGGGTCATCGGTCTGGTAGGCGATGGCTGCCGGCATGCGCGCCGGGCGGTAGAACAGCTTTTCCTCCACCAGGATATTGAGGTTTTTGTTCCAGGCATCGAAGAGCTTCCCGCGGACAGCTGCCGGCATAAAGTCGATGTAGTTGCTCTCCCCTTCCACCCGGAGCCGGTCCATATAGCGGCGGACGTTGGTCTGGTGCCCGACGTTGCCGAAGACGTCAAATCCGGCCACCAGTGCATAATAGATGCGTTCGAAGAGCGGGTAGTCGATGACCCAGAGGGTTTTGGGCAGGTCCCCGAGCACACCCTTGTGCACCGAGGCGCTGTCAAAGTGGCGGTAGACCGTCAGCAGCGGCGCATCATCGGCCTCGACACCCTTCCAGATGGCGTCATACCCCAGCCCGTCCGTATAGATGAGCGAATAAAAATCCGCCCGCGCTTTGTAGTAATCGACGGCCCGCTCGATGTACCGGTCGCTGAAGAAGCGGTAGGCCGGGAAATTGCTGCCCCGTTCGTCCGGCACGGAGAGCTGCTTCTCGTTGAAACGCAGCAGGTTCGGATACTGAAGGCTCAGATCATATTTGGGGTCGAGGAACATGACCCAGAAGTGATCGTTGATGACGTTCAGCGCCACCTGCCCCTTGCAGACCGGACCGCGGATAAACGTCCGCACGATATATTCGCTGTTGTCCAGCAAGAAGCCGTAGCGTACCGAAGCGGGGATCTGTGCATAAGTCACAAAGGGGTTGGCCGATGCCTTCTCGCCGTACCCCATCACATGCGGGGTCTCCAGCCACGGCGTGTCGATGAAGCTCCTTATGACCTTCGCCAACTGATGTTCGTCGAGGGTAAAGACCATATGCGTCTTGTGCACCAGCGTCGAGGTGATCCGGCGGAAGCGGTAATAAAACGGCGCCTTGCCCGGATCGTCGTAGGGTCTGAGTGTCGGGATAATCTCGACCGGAGCAGGCGCGGCCGTTTTGGAACGGACCAGTTCGTAAAAGGCGCCCTCAGGCGTGCCGAACCGGATGTGGGCCAAGTAAAGATGCTCGTAAAGATAACGCGCCGTGAGGGCATGCTTGGCATCGGGCAGGTTCAAAAAACGCTCCCACGCCTCCAGGAGTGCCGTGTCCGGTTCGGCCGGACGTTCCATCGCCGCCTGTTCTTCACTGCCCGGGCCTGATGCACCCTGCTGTATCCACTGCGACAGTGTCGTATACTCGGCGGTTGTCAACGGCGGGAACCCGTAGGGCATCCCGCGGTCCGGATACTCGTCCAGGTACTCTTCGAGTTCGTCATGGTCCTCCGGGCAGGTCAGTTCGTCGTTCTCCGGCCGGTATTCGCCGGCCATGTGGGGCAGCCGGCGCTTGGCCTCGAGCAGGCTGATCAGCGTCGAATCATTGAAACGGCCCGAGGCACTGCTGGCCGTGACGGAAAAGAATCCGTAATCTTCATGCCACTTTTCGGCGGAATCCGCATCGACAAAGAGGCGGGTCGGGTGGGCGGCACTGAGCCGTTCGGCGTCATAGACCGCCATTTTCGACGCGCCGCGTTCCAGCCCCTCGTAGGCACTCAGTTTCAGCTGGCAGGGGGCGTTGTAGCACGAATGGCAGACCACACAGCGGCGGTCGAGAATGGGGCGGACCTCTTTGGTGTAGTCGATGGCGCGCTCGGACACGGCGACGGCGACAGGGGGGAAGGGTTTCGGGGCACAGCCGGCCAACATGAGCAAGAGGATGGTCAAGGCATAAAGTAACGGTTTCATTGGGTGTAAGTGTACCGTAACCCGTTTGCATTGCCCTGCTACAATGCTAAAAAGCACGAAAGGAGTCACCATGCTTACACGGCTGTTTTCCGTAGGGCTTCTGTTACTGCTTGCCGGCTGTTCCGGCATGCAGGTGCAGCGCGACTACGATCCGGAATTCGATTTCAAACCCCTTGAACGTTTCGCCGTCGTCTATCCCCTCAAAGACGGTGTCGAGACCCTGACGCAGAGCCGGATCGCCAACGCGATTACCGCCGATATGACCAAGAAGGGGTATCTGTCCGTCGACAAAGAGCGTGCCGATTTCGTCATCGTCTTCCATACCGACGTCACCACCAGAAAACAGGTGACGACCGATTTCCAGATGGTCGGCTTCTTCCCCTACTACGGGTACGGGTACGGCGCCGCCATGACGGTACCGGTACAGCGTGAATACGATTACGACGAGGCCAAGATCATCATCGACATGCTCAACCCTGTCGGGAACAAGATCTTCTGGCGCGCGGTCGCGACCGACCGGCTGAAACACTTCGATACGCCCCAGGAGCGGACGGCGTACATCAACAAGGTGGTTGCCGAGAGCCTCGACGCCTTTCCCGCGAGGGGACTGGAACCCTGAGCAAACGGGGCTGCAGGGAGTCGTGAAAAAAAACTGATCTTTTTGTTCAATTCATTTGAATGGAAAAAGAGCCACTTTTTTCGCTAGCATACACCCCTTTATTTTCGAAGGAGTGAACAATGATCGAACTGCTTGGCATTTTCTACCCGAGCGTCGCTGTAATCGGCTACGGTATGTATTTTTACCACAACACCGGCGACCGCAAGCACTAAGAACTTTTCTGCCGGGAGTCTCCCGGCCTTTTTCCCCTTTTTTCTGCGCTACAATACCCCATGGCAATCGAAATCGAACGCAAATTTCTTATCGACCCCGCCCGGCTTCCGGAGCTGCCCGCACCGCTGGTCATCAAGCAGGGCTACATTCCGTCCGAAGGTGTCACGGTCCGTATCCGTACGACAAACGGCAAAGCCTATCTGACCCTCAAAGGCAAAAGGCATGAGCTCGTGCGCAGCGAATTCGAATACCCTATTCCCTACGAAGATGCCCTCTCCATGCTCGAAGAGCTCTGCGCACCGCCGCTGATCGAAAAAAAGCGCTATGAGATCATGTATAAGGGGCATCTATGGGAGGTGGATATCTTTGAGGGCGAGAATGCGGGGCTCTTCCTTGCCGAAATCGAGCTGCAGAGTCCCGAGGAAACGTTCGCGCTTCCGCCCTGGGTGACCCGCGAGGTCACCGAAGACAAACGCTACTACAACTCCAACCTGCGCACCCTGCCCTACGCCCATTTCAAGGACGAGGCGTAACGCCCGCGCCGTGGATCTTCTCCGTCACCTCGTCGCGCTTGGTGAAATCCGCCCCCATACTGATAATGAATGAGGAGGCCTCCTCCAGCGTAAGCGATACCGGGACGGTGAGCTCATCCTTGACCAGGACCGTGTAGCCGCTGGTAGGGTTCGGCGACGTCGGGACGAAGAGGACGCAGATGCCGTTGTGGCGGTTGAGGACATAGGCCGGGACCCAGACGCCGTCTTTGGGGTATTCGACGAGCACTACCTCTTTCTTGCCCGAATCATCCTTGCCGGTCAGCATATTGGAGATCTTGCGCGACACGGAGTAGATCGTGTTGACCGCGGGGATCTTCTCGAACATCCGGTCGATCGCCGAGAGCAGGACCGAGCGGCCGTAGCGTTCGATGGTCCATCCCAGCAGGATCAGCGCTCCCAGCACCCCGAACATCAGCAGCACCGTCGTATCGGCCGAATCGGTCAGGGTGTTGAGCCGCAGATAGGCGCTGAGGCCGATGTTCTTGAGAAAATTGACTACAAGAAGGACCACTACCAGCGGAAAAAAGGAGAGCGCTCCCACAAAGAGGAAGCGGATCATCTTCTTGACGGCGGCGGCGATCATTTCGTACAGCTCTCCTCGACCTTCATGGCAAAGCCGATATTGACATCCTGCCAGGTTTTGCCGGCATGCAGATCGTAGCAGGCGCGGTTGATGGACGTAAGCGCATCAAGGGCTTTGAAGTCACCGAGGTCGATCACGCCCTTTGCGCTGAACACACCCTTTTCAAAGCTGTAGGCCATCGGGACGTTGAGCCCTTTGCCGTTCATGATCACCTCGACCAGTACGATCTTGGCCGCTTCGTCCACGGCGAGGATCTGTGCTTCGAGCATCTGTCCGTCCATCTGGTTGAAGAAAAACTGCACCAGCTTCGCGTCGCGCCCGGCATTGCCCGACTCGACGTTGTTCGTCTGGATCATCACCTTGGCACCCTTGAGCAGTTCCGTCAGCGACGCCGCTTTGGCCGCCCCTTTGTAGACGACGGAGCGGAATGTCCCGTTGACCCCTGCCTTCATCGGTGTTTTGAACGCCGTCCAGTTGACGCTGACGTCGCCCTCTTTCACGTAGCTGCAGTCTGCCATGGCGACGGCGGCGGCAACAAGAACCGATAATGCAATCTTTTTCATCATTACTCTCCTGGTGAACCAAAGTTTTGCGGCTATTATAACTGCCATTGTTTAATCACGTATCAGCATCTTGAGGTAATATTTCAGCAAAGCAACAAGGACCCGTATGAGCAAAGCACCTTTTCTACCCTTTGAAGTCAACCTCGAGACGTTTATCGACGATCTCAAGCGTACCCTGGACGACGGGCGCGCCCAGATCCAGGCCCTCCTTGCCATCGAAGCGAAGACCTATGCAAACTTCGTCAAGCCCTTCGAGATGCTTGATGAACGGCTTGACCACTTCTTTACACCGATGTCGCACCTGCACGCCGTCAACAACAGCGACGAGACCCAGGAGGTCTATACCGCCGCCCTCCCCCTGCTCACCGAGTACGGCACCGAAGTCGGGCAGAACCTCGATATCTATACGGCGTTCAAAACCATCAAGGCCAGTGAGTATGATCTCCTCACCCCCGAACAGCAGCGCGTCATCGATCTCAACATCCAGGGGTTCGAACTGAGCGGCGCCCATCTCGACGAGGCCAGCAAAAAGCGCCTCGCGGAGATCAGCCTCCGCCGCAGCGAGCTTTCGAACCGTTTCTCCCAGAACCTTCTGGACGCGACGAACGCCTTCGAGTACATCGTTACCGATCCCGCCGACGTGGAGGGGATGCCCAAAAGCGACATCGAGAGCGCGGCGTTTGAAACCGAGGAGGGAACCACCGCCTGGAAGTTCACCCTGCAGATGCCCTCCTATATCGCCTACATGACCTACGGCCCCAACCGCGAGATCCGCGAGGCGCTCTACAAGGGCTACACGACCCGCGCCCCCGAGAATGCCGAGATCATCGAAGAGACCCTCGCCCTGCGCAAAGAGGCCTCCCGCCTGATCGGCTTCGAGACCTACGCCGAACGCTCCCTCGCCACGAAGATGGCCAAAGACCCCGACACCGTACTGGCCTTCCTCAACGAGCTGGCCGACGCCTCCATGGCCCAGGGACAGCGCGAACTGGCCGAACTGCGGGAGTTTGCGGGTGCGGCAGAGCTGCAGAGCTATGACAGCGCCTTCTTCGGCGAACAGCTCAAAAAAGCGCGCTACGACATCGACGAGGAGGAGTACCGCCCCTACTTCGAGCAGAACTCCGTCGTCGAGGGGCTTTTCGAGTTCCTGCACCGCCTCTTCGGCGTCAGCATCCGTCCGGCAGAAGGGGTCGAACTCTGGCACGACACGGCAACGGCCCATGACCTCTATGTCGACGACCAGCTGCGCGCCCGTCTCTACCTCGACCTCGAAGCGCGCCCGAGCAAACGCGGCGGGGCCTGGATGCACAACTGGCAGAGCCACTGCCTCGACGAACACGGGGAGGAGCAGCTGGCAAGCGCCTTTATCGTCTGCAACTTCCCGCCATCAAGCGCCACGACCCCGTCCCTGCTCCGCCACGACGACGTCGTCACCCTCTTCCATGAGACGGGCCATGCCATCCACCACCTGCTCAGTACCGTCAACGAAAACGGGGTCAGCGGGGTCAACGGGGTCGAATGGGACGCCGTGGAGTTCCCGTCGCAGTTCCTGGAGAACTTCGCCTACGAGCCGCAGGTACTGAAGCTCTTCGCCAAGCACCATGAGAGCGGCGAAGTCATCAGCGACCTCATGATCGACAAACTGGTCCGCGCCAAGAACTTCCAGTCGGCGATGGGCATGCTCCGCCAACTCGAGTTCGCCATTTTCGACTTCACCCTCCATATGGAGGAGACACCGGACGTCCAGGCGGTCCTCGACGCCGTGCGCGAACGTACCGCCCTGCTCACGCCCCCGTCGTACAACAAATTCCAGAACGGCTTCTCGCACATCTTCGCCGGCGGGTACGCGGCGGGCTACTACAGCTACAAATGGGCCGAGGTCCTCAGCGCCGACGCCTTCTTCGCCATCGTCGACCAGGGGGTCTTCGATACCGCCCTGGGCCGCAGCTACCTTGACATCGTCCTGGGGCGCGGCGGCTCGGAGAGCATGCGCGTCCTCTTCTACAAGCTGATGGACCGCGAGCCCGAAACGCAGAGCCTGCTGCGCCTGAGCGGCATTGAGGCGTGATCAGACTCCTCGCGGCGCTACTGCTGCCGCTGGTGCTGTTTGCAGGAGAAACCGTGCGCATCGCAACCTATAACGTTGAAAACCTCTTCGATCTCGAACGCAGCGGCCATGAGTACGCCGAGTACATCCCGAACACCCCCTGGCAGTGGAACGAAAAGACCTACCGCAAAAAACTGAGGAATATCGCCCGCGTCATCGCCGAGATAAAACCCGACGTCATCGGATTGCAGGAAGTCGAGTCGGACCAAGCCCTGCGCGACCTGCAGGTGGAGATCAAGCGCGCCGGCCTCTACCTCCCCCACCGCGCTATTGCCGACGCCAAACCGAGTGTCGTCAAAACGGCCCTGCTCTCGCGCTTTCCCGTCAAGGTCAAGCGTGAGATCGCCGTCGCCAACGGCAACCGTATCCGCAACATCCTCGAAGCCCGCCTCGACACCGGCGGTGAACCGTTCTACGTCTTCGTCAACCATTGGAAAAGCAAATCGGGACCGGAGAGTTTGCGCATACTCTCGGCCAAAGCGCTCAAAAGCCGCCTGGATGCGCTGGGAAGCGTATCGTATGTCCTGCTGGGGGATTTCAATTCGGACTACGACGAAAAGCACCTCTTCATGCGCAAACGCAAGCACAACGACACCGACGGCATCACGGGGATCAACGACGTGCTGTTGACGATGCGCGGTGAAAAAGGCGTCACCCTCGACGATCTGCACCGCTGCCCGAAGTGTGCCTATGACCTCTGGTACGACCTGCCCGGTCTGCAGCGCTGGAGCCACAGCTTCTACGGGCAGCAAGAGGCCCTCGACCACATTATCATCTCCCCCGCACTGGCCGACGGGAAAGGGAACGAATACGTTAAGGGAAGTTTTACACGCTTCCGTCCCGACTACCTCCTGACCAAAAAGGGGGCTCCCTACCGATGGCAGCGCAGCCGTACCTATCCCAAGCACCATACCGGGAAGGGCTACTCCGACCACCTCCCGATCTACGCCGATTTCACCTTGAAGTGAGGATGTAACAAAGCTGCACTATAATGTTCCATCATGGAAAGCGCGCTTTTGAAATCCTACCTGGTACAACAGCTCGAAACGGCCAAGCAGCAGCTCCCGCTTATCGGGCCGGACGCCGATATCGAAGCCCTGCACCGCTTCCGGGTCGCCCTCCGGCGGTTCCGTTCCGTCCTGGCGGCATACAGCAGGCATCTCTACGCCCCCGACACCATCGCCAAGTCGATGCTCAAAGTCACCAACCCGCTGCGCGAAACCGACGTCTTTCTCGACGCCCTCTCGCTTGAAAGCTACCCGCAACTGCACGGTGCACTGACGCGCTACCGGACCAAACAGTACAAAAAACGGTGGCCGCCCGAAACGGCGGCCCGTTTCGGCCAGACGATCGACCTGCTGGTCGCCGATGTCGAAGCCCTGAAACTCGACCAGCGGAAAAAGCGGCTCGTCGTGCGGGGCGAAGCCCTGTATGAAAAGGCCAAAAGCGCACGGAAGGCCCTCAGTAAGGATTCCAAAGAGAAAGAGATCCATGAGATCCGCCTGCTATACAAACAGGCACGGTACGTTCTGGAGTTCCTCCATGAAGCAGGACTTATCGAGGCCAAACGCAAGATCAGGAATGCCAAAAAGCACCTGGAACATTTCGGCGCCATCCAGGATGCGGCCAACCAGCTCGACTGGCTCCACCGCTTCTGCGAAAAGCACCCTTCGGACGAGTGCCATACGCTTTACGATACACGCAAACAGGCACTCCGTGATCTGAAAAAGGCTTTTGAGCTCTAGCTCAGCAGGGCTCCCAGCCGCTGATGTCGTCGGGAATGCCGAGGTCGAAGGTATCGAGGGGATAGGCCATCTCGGGGTGGATGATGTAGAAACCGCTCTCGTGGACGAACCCCTCGATCGCGTCGATCATGTCACTGTAGTCGCCCATGCTTTCGTCGTTGAAAAGGACATGGTAACGTCCGCCGCCGTCGCGGGCAACATGGAACACGCCCGCCGCAGTTTTGAAACGGAGTATCTTTGTCAAATGCACTCTCTGTTTTTCCCCACTGAATGCAACCGTCGTTCTATAAAACAGAGGGGCTCAGAGCTGCCGTTTGTACGTGGAGAGGTCGACCTTCTCCCCCGCCTTCAGCTTCGCCTCGATCGCATCGATCATCTCCCGGTACCCCTCGGCATCCGCCATGGCCAGGTAGGCGGCAAAGCGTTTCGGATCACTGCAGCGTCTGAGTTTCTCCGGAAGTGAGGCGGCTTCCGACTCCACCCGTACGGGCAGCAGGAAGCGCCCGATAACGACACCCGCCAGCAGTGCCAGCAGCAGGTGCAGCCACGACGCGTTCCACTGCATTGACGCTTCGCCGGACGGTGCAGCCTTCTCTTTATCTGCAATGGCGGCAGCGGCGGAACGGACGGCTACGGTATGGGGTTCGGTGGTCAGTGTCACCGTCCGTTGCTGCTCCGTGTCGTAATAGGAGAGCTGCAGGGCCGGTACCGTGAAATTGCGGTCTGAGACGATAGCGAACTGCTGGCCGATACTCCCTTCGTAGCCGTTATCGCCGAGACGAAGCGTTTTTTCGTCTCCGTCGGTAAACTGCCGGGCACCCGGGATATTCAGTGCAAAGGGCGCCATCGTATCGAGGTTTCCGTAGCCCTCCAGGCTTACAGCCACCTGTATCGGCGTAAAGGCATCGACCGTTTCGCGGTCAACCTTGAGCGAGAGGGTCAAATGCCCGGCATAAGGCGTCTGCTGCGGTGCCACTACGACGTCGATCACGGGCAGCGAGACGGTACGGGCCGTGTAGTCAAGCTTTTCGACGTTGTCCCGCCCCATCACCGCGTTTTCGATGGAGGCCTTCGTCGTATGCTCCATCGTAGCATGAAACGCCAGCGAGAGGGGCCCGGCTGTTTTCGGGAAAACGGTAAAGCGGTAACGGTTGACCCGATGCCCGTCGACGATCTGCTCCTCGCTGTTCTGCGGTTCGATGCGGTACGCCTCCGTCTCCTTCACCGGATCGAAAGCGATGATGTAGGCATAGGCTTCCGAATCAAAGCGGCAGGTATACTCGACGGCAAAGGCTTCGTGCTGCGCTACACGCGTTTTCGTCGCCGCGGCACTCCAGGTGTAGGTTGTTTCCACGGCCCATGAGAGCAGCGGCAGAAGCAGCAGTGTCCAGAGCAGCCCTCTACCAGGGGTTCGTTTCATGTACGCTCCTTTGATTGATCAGTTCATACTGTTTTGAGCTCAGGCGGCTGTTGCCTTTGTTCGAGAACTCCAGCTGCTCCTCGCGCTCCACCTTTTTTCCCTGGCTTCCGGCCCCGGAGCGGCGTTCGGCACTGCTTTGCTGGTTGCTGCCTCCGCCCTCTTTCTTGGGAGCGCCTTCGCTGCGTTCGGTCTCCTGGTCCTGGGCGCGCTTCTTGCCCTCCTGCCGTCCGGTGAGCATATGGTCCTGTTCCTCGGCTCCCAGGATGTGCATCATGTTCGCGAGCGCTTCCGCATCGTAGTGCAGCGCCAGGGAACGGGCAAAGGCCTCGCGCGCTTTCGCGAACTCCTTGAGACGGACAAGCGCATTGCCCCGGTTGAACCATACCGACGCGCCGAAGCTGCCGTCATGCTGCTCCAGCGCGCTGTAGTACTGCAGTGCGCGTTCATACTCGCCTGTACGGTACCAGGCATTGCCCGCATCATACAGTGCCGCCGCCCCCTCCATCTGCGCATAGAGCGCGGCACTGCGGTTGAAGTCGGCCGCTTCATAGGCCTCTGCCGCCCGGTACGGCAGCGTCGCGTTCCACAGTAGCAGCAGCAGTACCGACAACAGCGCCGCAAAGAAACCGATCAGGAGCGGGAGCAGCGCCCGGTGCCCTTTGCTGGCGCAGATCACGCGCCATCCCTGCACCAGGAGGGATGCAGTGACGGCGGGTAGAGAGGTAATATGGCCCAGACGGTTACGCACGACGCCCTCCGATCCGTGAAATGACATCCGTCATACCCAGCATGGCGAACAGCAGTGCCAGTGCAAGTGGAACGTAAAAATACTCCCGGAAGAGGATAATCTTCCGTCTTTCGCGGATATCCGCCATCCCCTGGGCTTTGATGGCTGCCGCCAGCGCCCCCGCATCCGCCCCGTCGATCACGACGCCGCCGGTCGCGTCGGCGATCGCATCGATCGCACTGTTGCGTGCCGTCACGACGATGCCGCCCTCCTCGTTGCGCAGCAGTTTCCCGTCTTCGGCTTTCAGCGTGCCCCCCGACGACGTCGCCAGCATGACGACGTTGACGATCAGCCCGGCTGCGCGCGCCTTCGCCGCCTCCTGGGAGTACCCCAGACTATCGCCGCCGTCCGTCAGGAGAACGACGATGGGATGCTCGGAACGCGACAGTTTGCGCGCCAGCTCCAACGCACCGCCTATTTCCGTCCCCCGGGTCATGACCATCGACGTGTCCAGACCCGAAAAGAGGTGCAGCAGCAGTTCGTCGTCGCGGGTCAGCGGCGACAGGATCACCGGATTCGTCGTAAACGCCAGGACGCCGAAGCGGTTCGTATCGTCGGCTTCCACCACCGACGAGAGCAGTTGCTTCGCCGCCTCCAGGCGGCTCGGGGCGATATCGGTCGCCTGCATGGAGCGGGAGATGTCGATGGCAAAGATGACGTCGCTGCCGCGCTGCTCGATCGACACCGGCTCCTGCATCGCCACCGGGCGGGCCAGTGCGAGAATAGCGAAGACGATCGACGACATTAGAAAGATACTCCGTACGCTCCAGACGAGACCGCCGCCCCGCTGACGGCGGTAGACGAGATAGAGTCCGAAGAAGAGCAGCAGCCAGAGCCAAAGCGGGGCCATAAACGTCATCACAGGGCCTCCCTGCGCCAGAGGTAGAAGAGCAGCAACACGCCCATTGCCAGCGGCCAGGTGTAATAGTACTCTTTACGCAGGATCCGTTCCGACTTGATTCTGGAACGCTCCAGGGCATCGATCGCTTCATAAACCGCGGCCAGGGCTTCCGGGTCATAGGCGGCAAAGAAAGCACCTCCGCTCTCGTCGGCGATCCGGCGAAGCATTGCTTCGTCGAACTCTCCCTTCTGTCCCATCCCGACCGTATAGATGCGGATGCCGTGTTTGACGGCCAGCTCCGTCGCCGCTTTGGGCGACACCCGCCCGCTGTTGTGTTCTCCGTCGGTCAGCAGGACAAGGACCTTGGAGAGCGCCTTGGAATCTTCAAGTGCCCTGACGCCCATGGCGATCCCCTCGCCGATGGCCGTGTTCTGTCCCGCCATGCCGTAAACGAGGTAATCCATCATCTCCGCGACAACGGTTTTTTCATAGGTCACGGGCGAAGCGATAAAGGCGAAGTCGCCGAAGAGGACGACCCCGGCGTTATCGCCTATACGATCCACAATAAAGTGTTTGGCGATCCTTCTGGCGATATCGAAACGACTCTCCCGGCTTTTGGGGTCAAAACCCGATGCCCCCATCGACCCGCTGGCATCGAGCGCCAGCACGACATCGACCCCCTGGCGGTTGAGCGGGTCATCCTGATCGATCGTGACGGGAGAGGCGATTGCTGTGACCAGCAGCAGCACCGCAACGTAGCGCAGCAGCCAGAGCCATTTGAACCATCCCCGCCGTACGGCAAAGAGTTCGAGATGGACGAAATAGCGCGGGCTCAGGCGTTCACGGCAGCGGTAGAGGCAGTGCCACAACGGCGGCAACAGCAAAAACAGCCAGGGAAATTCAAAACTCATGGGTTACTCGGACGGGGGAAGGGGATCGGCGCCGTCCGACACGCCGGGAGCGGCACGGCAAAGCGAAGGCCGCGCATCGTTACCGCTGGATAATATCGACGATTTCCAGCGTTTTTTCAGCGACCCGGGCCACTTTGCCATCGATACGGACGGTCAGGAGACCGTCACGGTCACGGGGAGCAATAATCACGGCTTCCTGTTCAAACACGGTACGGTCGATCCGCTGCCCTCTTTGGAGCTTTTTCTGCCAGCCCGGAGGCAGCGGCTTGCCGCTGCGGGCTTTTTTCTGCAGCCCCGGGGGAAGATCGCCGTGTTTGTCGTTTTTCGCCTGGACCGGGAAGACACAGAGTGCTCCGATACATGCAAGGGCAAGAATACCTTTATTGATCATAAATACTCCTTCCGGTGCACGGCACCGTTTATGGGCATATACTATACCATAACCTTATAGTAACTCAAACTGCGGACGCGTGCCGTCACACCATCATCGGTTCGTCGGTCGGTTCGATCTCCTCGAAGTCATCAACGATCTGGTCGAACATCTTTTTCGTCTTCTCCGCTTTGGCAATGTGCTCGCTGAAAATCGGCGCCGTCGCCGGGAAGGTCTCTGAGAGCTCACGGTAGATCAGGATACGCCCGTTGATGTGGTTGTTGATCTCGTCGAAGGCACCGCGCAGCCATGCTTTGGAGTTCGTATGGCGGAACAGCGCCTTGACCATCTTTTTGCGCTCTTTGATCGGCAGCGATTCGTCCAGGGCCTGGGAGATGCGTTTGATATCGATACGCGAGAGATAGACGCCGCTGAGTGCCGGTGCCAACAGCTTGTTTTCCAGTTCATCGACAAAAGCCGGAACGGGCTCGTCGTCGACGGCATCACCGGCATCGCGCTCGTTTTCGACGGGGTTGCCGCTTTCATCGGTCGAACATTTTTCGCGGACGAACTTGTCGAACTCCGCTTTGAGATCGTCGAGATCATGTGGGTTCATCTGTTTTCCTTTGTCAAATAATTATAAACGGTCTCGGTCATGATGTCCAGCAGACTCTCATAGCCGCTATAGGCGCGGTCCAGTTCGACGCAGCGCTGGCGCAGTGCCGACGGCTGGCGGGGCTGTTTGAGGTCGACATTGAGCGCCGGCAGGGCACTGACCATCGAAAGGTCGCCCAGTGCCGACAGGTCGATTACCATGTCATACCCGGAGAGATCGACGGCCATGCCCTCAGCAAGCCGGTTAATGTCCAAGTCTGCGCCGAGGCGCTGCTGCAGCGCCATCAGGTCCTCGATCCACGGGTCGAACATCGCAACCGTTTTCCCTTCGAGTGTCAGGGCTAAAGCCCCGGCCAGCGGGGTAGCCCCAATGAGGGCCACACGCTCCGCACCGCTTTTTTCCGCCATCTGTTTCAGGGCAATCGGCAGGAGAAGCTCGCCGCGCATCTGCCCGTTCTCAACGACGACGGTATCGCAAATCCCCGTGCGTTCGCACAGTGCCGAAGCGGTATCGACGATTTCGAGCACCTGGTCCTGGTACTCCGTTGCGATCACCGCCCCGTTGACGTGCGACTGCTTCATGTTTGAAAGCGTAAAGTAGAAATCGTCGGGACGGATGTTCATCGGGATCATCATCGCGTCGTCCCCGCTCGCCTTGAACCGTTTGTTCAGGGTCACTGCAAAACGGTTCTGCTGCGCCTCTTCGGCAATGAACCCGAAGAGCCGCGTCGTGTTCGTTATCTGGTTCGCTTCGTTCACTCATCATCTCCTATGCCCCAGAGGGTGCGCGCTTCCTCCTCCTCGATCCGGCAGCGGTGGCAGACCCGCTCCCCGGCGAGGGAGGTAAAGGGGTTCCCGCATTCGTCGCAGTTACGCACGGAAAAAGTCACGAGGCGCTGCTGCGTCGGTTCGAAGAGCTCTTTCATATTGAACGACGGCGACAGCGTCAGGGCATCCGGTTCGCAGACGTCATGGCAGAGGTGGCAGCGTACGCACATCATTGCGTCGAAATCGATCTTGGCACCCTTGATGTCGCTGGTGAGCGCCCCCGTCGGGCAGATACGGTAACACATCTGGCACGCCGTACATTTGTCGCCGTCCATCAGCTTCTGGGACGCCAGCGTCAGTTCGGAAGCATCGACGACGTGGTACTCTGAGGGCTTTTCAGCCCGTTTCATCGCGGTAAAGAGCAGTTTGCGCTTGTCCGGCAGCGTCTTGGTCCGCAGCTGGGCGATCGCCGTTGAATCGAGCTGGTGGCGGATCAGTTCATCCGTTGCCGTCTCCACCTCGCGCTCGAACTTTGCTTTACCCTCGGCCAGTGTTTTGAGGTTGAACGCCCGCAGGAAACCGCGGCGGTCGCCCTCTTCCCCGGGTGTTTCCGCTGCATAGGCGGCATCTTCGAACACGATCTCCGCACTGCTCATCATCGCCTCGAGCAGGTAGGAGGCCTCTTCGGCGCGCGCCTCGAACTGCGGGCGGCAGGTTGAGGCGATCTCGCACCCCTCGCAGTGGCCGGTGTCGAGGCGGATGCCCCCTTTGAGCGACGCGAGCGAAAAGAGGTGGTCGACGCTCAGTGCGGCGATGCAGGGAACGTTTTTGCGGCAGGAGACGAGGTTGTCTCCGTCACCGACGAACGCAAAGAAGAACTCCGTCGCGCTGAAATCGTCGACACGGATCGCTTCGGTCGGGCAGGCACCCGCACAGCCGCCGCAGCCCACACAGGCCGCCTGGTTGACGGCGGGGACATTCTCCGTCGCTACCAGTGCATCGGTCGGGCACGCCGTGATACAGCTGTTACAGGTGCTGAAGGTGCTCAGCTGGCGAACACAGCGGCCCGGGTTGAGGGTAATGCCGGCCATCAGGCTCCCGCTGTCTCGCTGAGGTACTGGTAGTCGCTGAGGAGGAACTCCAGCGTCATGTCCGCCGCATCATAGTAGAGCGGTGTACGGGACTCGTGCTTCATATTGAGCAGGTACATCGGCGCCCAGCGCACAAGGTGCTTCTCGAGGAAGGTGCGTTGCACCTCCATCAGTTCATCCACCGCTTCGCCGTCATTGTCGTTCATCGCCTTGATCTGTGCTTCGCAAAGATGGTGCATGAACTCCAGTTCGACCCCGATATGGTCGGCCGAAACGACCCGCGCCGCTTCGAAATCGACCATGAAGTCGTACGCCGAATAGATGTCGGTCACCGGGTTGGCACCCCCCGTCTCGATCATCTGGTCCTCGCGGGTATAGAAGGTCTCGTAGGGGATCAGGTGAAGCAGGGAGACGTTGGTGAAATCGGGGTTCAGATGCTTCTCGATCAGTTCACTGCTTTGAAGAGTCATGCGTGCTTCCCAGATCTTGTAGTTCGGCATCATCTCCAAAATGGCGTCATCGTTGTTGATAATGTCTATAAGTTCCGTATCGGCTTCCTGCATCAACACTCTTGAAAGAAGTGCGTAGATATTGCTGCGTGCTTGTGTCTGTTCCATTAATTACCTAACTGTAGAAAATGTGGTGAGATTGTAACCGCGCAGGCTGAAGGCCTGCTTGGTGGGAAGAATTAAACTCAAACGTCTTTGATATCGACGCGGTACGCTTTTTCGTTGAGCGGTACCCACGGACGCTTGATGTGCGGCGGGCGGCGGAACTCGGAATTGGCGTCCAGACCGCGCGTGAGTTCATCACGCCATGCCTGATAGGTTTTAAAGTTGTTCTCGTAGTTGACAACGATATCACCGATTTTGTCACCCGGCTGCGCAGGCTCCAGGATAACTTTCTGGTGCCAGCAGTGCATACCGGAGATCGGGTCCGGGTGCGTCGGAGCGACGGCATTCTGCCAGGAGCCGGAAAGGCCGTCCCACCAGATGTTGTCGCTGTCTTTGTTGTACGCTGCGAAACGCTTGGTGTGGAACGGATGGATACCCTCAACGTATTTGAGTTTACCCGTTTTACCGTCCATCTGCATCTCTGCCGTCGGAACACCGAAGCTGTTCATGCCGGCCGTACCGTCATAATCAGCGACTTTGATCGCACCGTCAGCCGTACCCGCACCTTCCGGTGAGGCCTGCAGGAATGCCGGATCAGTCATGTCGCCGGAACCGACGGTGATGTCTTCGACTTTACCGTCGGAAACACCGTTCGGGATCGTGACGGAGTTTTTCAGCTTCCAGCGGCCGCCGTGGTGTGAACAGGCGAGGACGCCCGGCATCTGACCTTCGGTCGGTACCGCCATTGCGACGAAGTAACCGCTGTCGAGGCCGGAGACCGTATCCGTAATGCGGACACGGATCGCGTCACCGCGCTTGAAGCCCATGCGCTTCGCATCCTGCGTGTTGATCCAGATCGGGTCGTGGTTCTGGGAGATCTCCATCAGGTGCTTGGAGTTCGCAGAACGCGTGTGGATGTTGTACGGCAGACGGAAGACCGTGTTGAGCGCAAATTCGTTGTCCGCTTTCATGTACATGTGGTTGACATGAGACACGATGTGCGGCATCGCTGCTTTCTCTTCGTCGTTACGCGGGTAGAACGGTACCGCGTACTCCGGCCATTTCCACTCGTCTGCAAGCCACTCGGAGAAGAAGTCGAGTTTCTTGTCGAGTGTCGCGAAACCGTCCATCTTCTTGCCGTCGATTTCGATACCGATCGGCTGTTTGCCGTCTTTGTACTTCCAGGCGTCGCCGTGGGCTTCCGCGTAGAGTACACCCGTCTCGTCGTCTTTCTCGACGTGGTGCTTGTTGAACTTGTGACCGTGGGCGATCAGGTTGTCGCCCTCTTCTTTTATCTCGCGTTCCTGCGCGTGGTAGATGTTGCTCTCTTCGAGCCATGCACCGTGGTCACGCATGAAGTTGTAGACCGGGTATTCGCTGTCTTTGTAGCGCGGGTCGGTCGTGGCCGTCTTGTACAGGTTCGGCAGGTTGTCGCCGAACGCCGCGTCGTACCACTCGGCGATCGTAACCGCCTGGCCCGGGTTGCGCTTGGATTCCCACATCTTCTTGATGCCGAGGCTTCCGTCAGGGTCAACGTATTTGAAGCCCATTTCGAACCAGAATTCGTTCTCTTCCCAGACTTCGCCCAGACCCGCTTTGATGTGCGCTTCGAGCGTTGCACGGTTCGGGTTCTTCGGTTTCCAGCCCGCTTTTTCAAGCGCAACACGCATGACCGGCTGGCGGAAAGAGGTCCAGCGCGCCGGCATCGTCGCTTCGGAGTGCTGGTCGTGGCGTTCGCCCGCCAGACCGACCGGCAGGACGTAGTCGACGTGCCAGTTTGTCTCGGACCATGTCGGTGACAGGTTGAACGTCAGTTCCATCTTGCTTTCGTCTTTGAGGACTTCCAGCCAGCGGAAACCGTCCGGGTTGATCCAGACCGGGTTGTACATACGCGGGATCCAGACAGAGAGTTTCTGCGGAACGTTCAGGCCGCGTTTCTTCCATTTTTCCTGCCACTCGACGTCGCTGAGGAGGTGCGGCAGGAGGTAGGACATCTCGTATGTGGAGAGCGGCCACTCCGGCGGCCACGTCAGTTCGTTCCAGACGTCGACTTTCGGGACGTTTGAACCGCTGCGGCCCTGGCCGACAGTCGCGGAACCGCCTTTACCGGCGACGGAAATAACGTGCCAGTGGTGGAAGAAGGTACCGCCGACGGTACCGATCGCACCGCGCAGTGCGATGGCAAGGTAACCCGTACGGCCGGACATC
The DNA here is from genome assembly GCF_039645585.1 of Sulfurimonas sp. HSL-1656. Taxonomy (NCBI): domain Bacteria; kingdom Pseudomonadati; phylum Campylobacterota; class Epsilonproteobacteria; order Campylobacterales; family Sulfurimonadaceae; genus Thiomicrolovo; species Thiomicrolovo subterrani. Next base: position 1,023,621 of record NZ_CP147915.1, on the reverse strand, counting down.
CAGCCGCCGCGGTTGCCGGAAGCAGCCGCACGCCAGAAGTAGGAGCTGATCGCATCGCCGGCCCAGATGAACATCTCGTAGAGTTTCTCGAGTTTGTACGCCGGAACATGCGTCTCTTTGACGGCATATTCGAGTGTATACGGCGCATACATCTCTTTCATGACTTCCAGGAAGCTTTCGAAGCTCTTGTCCGCAGGCATTTTGGAGATATAGCCCTTCTCAACCATGAACTGCAGGTAGTTGCGGTTCTTCATCAGGGTTTCCCAGTTGAACCACTTCTTGACGAATTTCTTGTCAACCTGCCCTTCCTGGAGGATACGGTTGGCAAGGTAGAGGTAGACAACCGGCTCTGTTCCCGGCCATGCCGCGATCCAGAGGTCCGCCATACCGGCGGAGTTTGACATACGCGGGTCCATAACGACCAGGCGTGCGCCTTTTTTACGTGCGTCGGCGATGAAACCGGCGGACTGCTGGAAGTAGTGGCCGGCATCCGCTGCGTGCGAGGAGTTCAGGAAGACGAGCTTTGCGTTCGCCCAGTCCGGACTCGTACGGTCATCGTTCGCCCACTGGATCGTCGGTGTACGACCGCCGGAGGAACAGATGTTGGTGTGGGAGTTGAAGGCGTCCTGCTTGAACGTCGTCCAGACCTGACCCGTGAAGCCGTTCTCGTTCGGACGGCCGACGTGGAACATCAGGGACTTGCGGGAGAGCTCGTCGCCTGTTTTGAGCGTATCGTTCATCTTTTTACCGATGGTGCTCATCGCCTCGTCCCAGGTCGTACGGATCCATTTACCTTCACCGCGCTTGGAGCCCGGTGCACGCTTGATCGGGAACGCCAGGCGGTCCGGATCGTACATCTGTGACTGTGTCGCGTAACCTTTGGCACAGTTACGGCCGCGGGAGCCCGGGTGCAGCGGGTTACCCATGTATTTTTTGACCGTGAAGGACTTCTTGTCGATCCACGCCGTCAGACCACAGGAGGCCTCACAGTTGGAACATGCTGTCGGGACGATCGCGAAATCATTGACATAGATACCGTCCGGGTTCTCTGCGCTCTGGACGCCTTTGCGGGCGATACCGCCGCGCTTCCAGTCGTCGCCGTCGAGCTCTTTGAAATCATCCCACTGCTCGAGCGGCGGGTAGAAGGAGAGTGAGTCCGGTGTGTTGGTGAATTTGCTTTCTTCAACGGAATCCGCGATGGCGTCCGTCGTGAAAACCCCTTTGGCTACAGCGGCGCCGGCAACCGTAAATGCCGCGCCTTTGAGAAATGTTCTTCTGCTTTCTTTATACATTCTTCGATTCCTTCGTTTAGCTCATTGGCAGGAGTTGCGGAATGACAAGCCAGACGTGCTTGACGATCCAGAGTCCCACGATCGCAGAGAGTGCTGCAACTTTCAGCAGGCCTGCAGAGCGGTTTGTTACGCTCAGGATGACAAGGACGAACGGTGCAATGAAGGCCAGGACCTGACCGACCCAGAACATCGTCGTATACTCGCCGTGGCCTTTGACCGCTTCAAGTGTTGCCGCAACCTCTTCTGCTTTGATCGGACCGAAAACCAGCTCGGACATATAGAGGATGAATGCCGCCAGCGCGGAGAGTCCGAGAACGACCGCGAGGTCGCGCTTCGCTTCGTACGGCAGGTTGCCGCCCATCAGCAGGAGCGTCGCGGAACCCGTCAGGGTCGCCGCCAGGATCATCTGTGCCGCTTCCGTCGGCATCTGCCACAGTTCGCGTGCCGTCGCTTCTGCCATGATAGCCGCGGTGTAAAGCGTGACAGGGACTGCCAGGATGACCGCCCATACCAGGAGCTTGTCAAAAAGCGCGTTGTCCTTTTTGATGAAGGTCGCAAACGCCATACCGAACAGCACGAGGACGAGGATCGTAACGATCCAGGCACCGACGGTAATCGCCGACGTCCAGTGCGGGTGGAAGAAGATGTGCCAGAAGCGGAACATCTGGTGCAAGTCGATGACCGTAAAGAACAGGAAAATATGGATGAAGACGATGGAGACCACCGTCACCGGGAAGCGCAGGCTTCCAGCCGCTTCCGGGTAGCGCTTCAACAGGTAGAAGAGCATGAAAATAACACCGGTACCGATGCTTTTCGCCCACATGTTCATTGTAATGATCCATCCCCAGACGATACCCGGGAGTCCGGCGTCGAGTGTGACGACGGCGTTTGTCGCAGCTACAGCTTCATGTACCATTAGTGGTGTCCTCCTACCGGCATGTGTGTCGTCAGCTTGTTGAAGAGCTGGTGACCTTCGACTCTGAACGACGCCAGAGGATTGAGGGTGACGTTGCCGCCGCCGACATAGTAGTGGTGCGGATCCGTACCTTTTTCCGGTTTGCGGACCTGTACATCACCCTGATGGTTCTGGATGTACTTGCTGATGTTGGACGTCGGATCGTCCAGGTCGCCGAAGATGTTCGCTTCGACCGGACAGGCAACAACACACGCCGGCATAAGGCTGGAAGCGATACGGTGGGCACAGTACGTACATTTGTCCGCCGTCTGTGTTTCCGGATCGATGTAGATCGCACCGTACGGACATGCCATGACACAGCCCGCACAACCGATACAGCGCTCTTTGTCAATGTTCACGATACCGTTGTCGATGTAGTGCAGCGCGCTGACCGGACAGATGCGCTCACACGGCGCATTGTGACAGTGGTTACAGCGCAGCGGGGTAAACGTCCGTTTTGTCTCCGGGAACGTCCCTACGTCCACATATTTAACACGAAGACGCCATGTCGAAAGCGGAACTTGGTTTTCCACTTTACAGGCGATCTCACAACCCTTACATCCCATACACAGATGCAGATCAACCAGGAAGCCTAATTGCATGTGTTCTCCTTACACCAGTTTTAAGCGGCACAGACGCTTTTGTATCCTCCGTTTCGGAACGGAAAATGCAAAAGCGTCAGTACGATTATCATGCCTTATAATATTTAAAACCCCCGCAAATAGGGGGATTACAAGGCATTTACGCTACATGGATGCTATCGGATTTAACTTTAACTGAAACTAAATTTGTGGCACACACTTATCAAAAATGGACTGATATGTGTAAAAAATGCGGAGTTGGTAAAATTATTTTTAATAATATAAAAATGAATTGAAGAAGATGTTCAGGCAAATTGAACATCTTCGCTGGATAAGCAGGAGTTATCTTACTCGGCGTTTCCCATGCGGACGCGGACGGACTGTTCGTGTGCCGTCAGCCCTTCCGTGTGCGCGATCAGGGCGCACGCCTCGCCGATTTCGTTGATGGCACCGCGCGAGAATGCGATGACGGAGGACTTTTTCATGAAGTTCTCGACGCCCAGCGGCGAGTAGAAACGGGCCGTGCCGCCGGTCGGAAGCGTATGGTTCGGACCGGCGACGTAATCCCCGATCGCCTCGGGCGTGTAGTGGCCCAGGAAGATGGCGCCGGCGTGTTTGATGGAGGCGAGCAGTTCGAAGGGGTTGTCCGTCGCCACCTCGAGGTGCTCCGGTGCGACCTCGTTCATCAGTGCGACCGCCTCGTCCATATCGCGTGCAACGATAATCGCTCCCCGCTCGACAATGGACTTGCGGGCGATCTGTTCGCGCGGCAGTTTTTGCAGCCAGGCTTCGATCTCAAGGTTGACCTGCTCTGCCAGTTCGGCGGACGGGGTGATGAGGATGGAACTCGCCATCTCGTCATGCTCCGCCTGCGACAGCAGGTCGATCGCGATGTGGTTGGCGTTCGCGCTCGCATCCGCCAAAACACCGATCTCGCTGGGACCGGCGATCATATCGATGTTGACGTCGCCGAAAACGAGCTTCTTCGCCGTGGCGACGAAGATGTTGCCGGGGCCCGTGATGACGTCCACCTTCGGGATTGTCTCGGTGCCGTAGGCCATCGCCGCGATCGCGGAGGCGCCGCCGACCTTGTAGACCTCCGTCACCCCGCAGAGGTGGCAGGCCGCCAGCAGCAGGGCGTTGGGTTCGTTCTCCGGCGTCGGCGTACAGACGACGATCTCCTCGACGCCCGCGACCTGGGCCGGGATGACGTTCATCAGCAGCGAACTGGGATAGGCCGCTTTGCCGCCGGGAATGTAGAGGCCCGCGCGGTCGACCGGCGTCACCTTCTGCCCCAGGATCGTCCCGTTGCTTTCGGTGTCGAACCACGATTTGGGCAGCTGCTTCTCATGGTAGGCCTTGATGCGGTCGTAGGCGAGGTGCAGTGCCGATTTCAGTTCAGGCTCCAGCTGGGCGTAGGCCTGCGCCATCGCATCTGCATTAATCTTCAGCTCTTCGTCTTTTTCAGGCGTCCACTGGTCGAATTTCGCGATGTGGCGTTTCAGGGCCGTATTCTGCTCGCTGCGGATCTCCTTGATGATCCCGCCGACGATAGCGGTGACATGCTCGATATCCATTTTCCCGCGTTCAAGCAGGTTCGAGAAAATCGTGTCGAAGTCGGCGGCGGTCGTCGATGTAAATACCATAATATGTCTCTTTTCTATACTTCTTTGGCGCAATTATAGCCTGTTTGCTTCCGGAATGTCACCCGGCGGGCTCCCGCCGGGTACGTACGGGAAGGATACGCCCCCGGATCAGCCTTTGGGACGGCGGCGGAATGCTTTGTAGGCCGTACTGTCGAGCAGGAACTTGTAGCGGTCGGTGATAAGCCGCTTCATCACGAAGCCCGGGAGGCCTGAGAACTTGATGCGCCCGAAGATGACAACGGCGGCGTTGAAGCGCCCCAGGGCGACCATATACCCTTCCAGGCGGATCGGCCGTTCCACCATCGGTTCACTGCGGTTGCAGCGGAGCAGGTTCAGCACGGCCAGTGCGGCGCTCTTTTCCGCGCCGTTTGCCGTCGCCGGCAGCGGGCGACCGTCTTCGGCGCGGATGTCCGCCACGTCGCCGATCGCGAAGGCATCCTTTTTCCCGACGATCGCCAACGTAGGATGCACGGCGATCTGCCCTTTTTGGTTGCGTTCGACATCCAGCGTATGCACCAGTTTCGGTGCAATGATCCCCCCCGCGTAGATCATGAAATCGAAAGCGACCCTCCTGCCGCTGTCGAGGATCGCCTCGTGCGGCTCCACCGCGGCGACGCGGCTGCCGAAAATGATGTTGACCCCGAGTTTCTGCAGGCGTGCTTTCGCCTTGGACTGCAGGTAGGGGTGCATGCCCGACAGCACCTCGTCGCGCGAGGCGATCAGGTGGACGTCGATGCTGTCGCAGAGCATCCGGTTTTCCCGCATGAACCAGGCGGTATAGTCCGCCAGTTCGGCGGCGATCTCGACGCCGCTGAGCCCCGCGCCGGCAACGACGATGTTAAAACGGCGGCACTCTTCGTCCCCTTCGCTGCTCATGCGCGCAAAGAGCTGCTGTTCGAACTGCTGCCGGAAGCGGAAAGCGTTTTTGAGACTTTTGACGCCATGGGCGTAGTCATGCAGCCCCGGGATCGATTCGGGAAAGAAGGTCCGTGCCCCCATTGCCAGGATGATGTAGTCATAATAGTAGTCACGCGCTGCCGTCACGACCTTCTTCGCCTCGAAATCGATGCCGGTCACTTCGGCTTTGACAAAGGTGGCGTACGCATAGCTTTCGCAGAGAGCGGGAAGATCGACGGTCACGTCGACCAGCGTCGCCTGCTGGGCAATGAGCGCGTAGGCTTCGGTCTGAAGATAGTGAAACGGGTTTTTGTCGATCAGGGTCACCTGGATGTAGGGGCGTGCGCTCAGGTGCTGCATCGCCCGGACACCGGCATATCCCCCGCCGACGATGATGACGCGTTTAGTCATGACTGATCCTTCTTATGCTTACCTCTGCATACGGCGTTCTTCGTATGCCTCCAGGACAATACCCGTGGCCTTCAGAAAATCGGCGGCACCGACAGCCCCCGGGATTGCCGGGAACATCACTTCGCCGCTGCCCTCAAGGAACCAGAGCGCCGGCGTTCCGGGGCTCCAGAGCTCCCGTGGAACGTTATCGCCGTCGTCCGTATAGGCGATCACATTGACGAACTTCCCGTTGAGGCGTTCAATCACCTCGGCGTTTTTAAAGGTCGTCGCCTCCAGGTGGCGGCACCATTTGCAGCTGTGGCGGGAGAAGACGAAAAAGAGCGGTCTGTCCAGTGTCTTCGCTTTGGCGAGGGCGGCTTCAAAATCCTTTTCCCACCGGATTTCCGCTCCGGACAAAAGTGCGGCCGTCAGCGCCAGCAGGAAAAAGAACCTTTTCATTTTTTGATCACCTTCTTGATGATCTCTTTGGCGATCTTCTCGGGACTTTTGCCGGCGACATCGATGACGATGTCGGCCGCTTTCATATAGTGTTTCTCCCGCTCGTCGTAGAGGGAACGGGCGCGGAGCTCATCCTGGAAAAGGGGACGTTTTTTCAGCTTCTTTTCCGCATTGGGGTGGGCGAGTATCCGGCGGTGGATCGTATCGAAATCCGTGTGCAGCAGGACGATGGTGCCGATTTTATGCAGGTTCTTGACCTTGAAGAAGCCGCCGCCCGTTGAGATGAGCGTATGCCGTACATCCGACTCGAGCCAATTGGCGACCCGCTGTTCAATGGCACGGAAATATGCTTCACCCTCCTCTTCAAAGATCTTCTTGATCTTCCGGTTCTCCATACTCTCGATCACATCGTCCGTGTCCAGGGCCACCATGGGGTGCTGTTTGACGATCTCGCGGGCGATACTGCCCTTGCCGACGCCCATGAATCCGATCAAAATAATGTTCTTTGCCATCTTTGTTCCTTCCGGTTATCCTAACTAACCGCTGATATATCTTTGATAAAAACCGCCAGCCAGAGGGCGTCATCCGAGGTCGAGAGCACCCGGTGGCGGCAATGTGCCGGCAGGTGCAGCGTATCGCCGCGCCGTAGCGTCACACGGCGCGCGCCGATCGCCAGCTCCGCCCTGCCCTCGAGCAGCACGACCCACTCATCCTCATCCTGGTCATACCATTCCGTCCGCGCCAGGTTCGAGGCGATCCGTTCGATCCGGACCGCTTCATTACGCAGCAGGACATCCAGCCGCTCTTCGCCCTCCTCCGGGAGGGTGAACTCATAGAGATTCGTCATGCAGCACCATGCGCATCGTCGTCTGCAGCAGCGATCCGACGGCGATGTCGAACCGTGCTTCGAGGAGGTGTATGCCTTCCGGGATCTGCGCGGTCTGCACCATACGGCTGCCCCCGGAGAAAAGCATCCCCGTCGATGCAAAAAGTTCCCTGTCGATCGTACTGAGTGGATGCTCCAAAAACGGATCGATCTCCAGCGCGCCCAGGCTCTTTTCATTGACCAGGTTGACAAGCGGCTCGGGGACGATCAGATAACGGGGTTCTTCCGCATACTGCAGCACTACGTTTCCGCACTCCTCCGTCGCACGGCCGCGCCGGACGATGCTCTGCAGCGTCACCGTCGCCGCATCACCCGTCAGTGACCGGAGCGCCTCTGCCCATTGCCTGGCCGTTGCCTCCAGCTCGCTGCGGAGTGCATTGATTTCCGGTGCCGCCCTCTCGGTGCGTTTGGGAGGCTGTGTGCTCTTCGGCGCCGTTCCGAAAAGCTCCATCAGCGCATCGACCTCGGCCTGGTTCAGGACACCTCCGGCCATCAGAACTGCTCCAGCAGGCGTTTGAAGAGCCCGGCAATACCGCTTTCGCTCGCCTGCACCGTGACGCTGCGGTCGATGTCGGCCATGATGTTCTGCGCAATCGCCTGCAACTCCCGGGTCGGCCGGGCGGTCGGGAATTCGCGGACAAAGCTCGAACGCCGTTTGACGGCATAGGCGACCTTGTCATCCCGGGTCATCTCCCCGAGCAGTTCGAGGCGGAGGTCCGGCCCGATATGCGTTTTGGCGACCGTGCTGATCTTCGCAAAGATATTGTGAGCCTCTTTGGGACTGTGCACCTGGTTGAGGATCATCTTGATATCCTTGCGGCCGCGGGCCGTCACCTTGATCGTGGCATAGGCATCCGTAATGGCGGCGGGATCGGGGACCGTTACGACGATGACGTCATCGGCCGACTGCAAAAAGAGCTGGGTGTGTTCGCCGATGCCCGCCCCGGTGTCGATGAGCATGATGTCGATGTCGTCGAGCACGCCCGTCTCGCCGATAAGCCGTTCAAACATCCCCGCATCGCAATATCGGAAGATCTCCTCCCCGCTTTCGCCGGGAATCAGCAGCAGGTTCTCCCTGACGGGGATGACGACGTCGCGCAGCGCCGCCTCCCCCTTGAGCACATGCAGGATATTGTGCCCGGCCGTCACGTTGAACATGACATCCAGGTTCGCCAGTCCGATATCGGCGTCGAAGACCGCCACCTTCAGGCCGCTGATGGAGAGCAGCAGCGCCAGGTTGGAGGTGATCGTACTTTTACCGACGCCCCCTTTGCCGCTGGTCACGGCGATGAAGCGGGTCCGCTTGGCCTGGCGCATCAACGCGTCCTCCCGGGCAGCAGGGAGAGCGGTATGACGACGCTGTCACGCTCCCGCCAGTGCGGATGGGGCACGGTCAGATCGGGATAATCGAGCGTTCTGCGGTCATAGAAAAGTATGTCGAGGTCCAGGGTCCGCGGGGCGTTGGAAAAGGTGCGTACCCGCCGGAAACGGCGTTCGATACGCAGAAGGTGCCGCATCAGTGCACGCGGCGGCAGCGTCGTCTCGACGAGGAGCACCCCGTTGATAAAATCGGGCTGCTCCGTATAACCGAACGGGGGGTTCTGAAGCAGCGGCGATGCGGAAAGTACATTGATAAAGGGGTCGCGGCGAAGGGAGACGAGCAGCCGTTCGAAGCGCCTGACGACGTCTCCCACGTTGCCGCCGATCCCGATCACCGCCCTGTGCGGCAGCCCGCGCATGGGGAAAAGCCCGGGAAAGTTCCCTGTACGGATCAGGGCCAGGCCCGAGGGGAGCCGCCGCTCGACCATTGGCTTAGGCCTGCTGCGCCGCCTGCTGCGCCGCCTGTTGTGCCACACGGATTTCGTTGAAGATCTGCAGCATGCCGACCATCGCGAGGTGGTAACCGAACGGTCCGAAGCCGACGATGGAGGAGGTACATACCGGTGCGATCATATTCTGCTGTCTGAACTCTTCACGGCGTGCGATGTTGCTGATATGCACTTCGATCGTCGGCAGGCTGACGGCGGAGATGGCATCGCGGATCGCGATGGAAGTATGGGTGTAGGCCGCGGCATTGAGGATGATACCGTTCGCGTCGCCGTAACACTCCTGAATGCGGTCAACGATCTCGCCCTCGAGGTTGCTCTGGAAAAACTCGACTTCCACACCGTTCTGCTCTGCGAACTCTTTCATCTGCTGGTGGATCTGTTCAAGTTTCATCGGCCCGTAAATCTGCTGTTCACGAACGCCGAGCATATTGAGGTTCGGTCCCTGAATGACTGCAATTTTCATTAATCTTCCTTATCTCGTTTTAAAATCGAGTGGGTATTATACGCCTGACTATATTAAAGCGTACTTCTAGGGGCAGCCGATGACGATCCTCATTCCCTCCGCAATCCTCACACCGACCGGCATCACGACCGAACACGCCGTCGCCTTCGAAGAGACCATTATCGCCGTCGCGCCCGCCGATGAGCTCAAAACGCGTTTCCCGGACGCCGAAATCCTCGAAGCGGAAACGCCGACGCTCCTGATGCCGGGACTGGTCAATGCCCACGTCCACCTGGAGTTCAGCGCCAACAAAACCACCCTGAAATACGGTAACTTCCTCACCTGGCTCTACAGCGTGATCGAGGAGCGCGATACCCTCATCAATGCCTGTGGCCGGGAGTGTTTAGAGCGCACCATCGCCATGATGCTTGACAACGGCATTACGGCCTTCGGGGCCATCAGTTCCCACGGCCTGGACCTCGAAGCCGCTGCCGCGGCCCCGCAGAAAGTCGTCTTCTTCAACGAAGTGATCGGCTCGCAGGCGGCGATGGCCGACGCGCTGTACACGGACTTCCTGCAGCGCCTCGATAACGCCAAAGCCGTCGAACGCCCCGGTTTCTTCCCCGCCGTCGCCATCCACTCTCCCTACTCCGTCCATCCCGCCCTCATCAAGCGCGCCCTGCGCGTCGCCCGGGACGAGAATCTGGTCACGACGGCCCACTACCTCGAAAGCCCGGCCGAACGGGAATGGCTCGACCGCAACGAAGGGGAGTTCAAGCCCTTCTTTCACGAGCTGCTCAAGCAGGAGTACGCCGTCAATAACGCCGCTGGGTTCCTCGAGCTCTTTGCCGATACGCCGACGCTGATGACGCATGTCGTCCAGGCGCAGCCCCAGGAGCTCGAAGCCCTCTCACAGGCGGGTCATACCGTTATCCACTGCCCCGTTTCCAACCGGCTGCTCGGCAACGGGGCCATTGACCTTGACGCCCTCGAAGCACATGAACTCCCCTGGCTGACGGGCACCGACGGGCTCAGTTCGAACTACGCCCTCGACCTTTTCGAGGAGATGAAAATCGCACTCTTCATGCATTCGGAGACCCCGCTGCTTCCCCTGGCCCGCCGCCTGCTCAACAGCGTTACCGTCGACGCGGCCAGGGCACTGCGCCTCAACTGCGGCGAAATCGCCGAGGGCAAGGCCGCCGACATGCTCTGGGTTGAGCTGGATCACACCCCCAGCGACGATACGCCGCTGCACCTGCTGCTGCAGCGCTACCCGCTCCGCCAGATCTTCATCGACGGTATCTCACGCAAAGGCTGACCATGCATTTTCTTAAAACGCTGTTCGCTCCCCTGGGCGCATTGATCGACTACATCCAGAACCATTTCAAAGCGCTGCTGTTTTTGCTGCTGCTCTTCATCATCTTTTTCCCGATGCCCGACGACGGGTTTGAAACGGTCAACCTCCAGCGGATCGAGCTGAACGGTCCGATCTTTGACACGACCGATGTCGTACGCGAACTGGATGAAGCCTGTGCCAACCCGCAGATCAAAGGGGTCCTGCTCGTCGCCGACTCCCCCGGCGGTGCGGTGGCACCCTCCGTCGAAGTCGCTTATGCGCTCAAGCGCCTGCATGACGCCAAGCCCGTTGTCGTCTACGCCAAGGGCGTTCTCGCCAGCGGCAGCTACTACGCCTCGATCTGGGCGGACGAGATCATCGCCAATCCCGGCGCCATGGTCGGTTCCATCGGTGTAATCATGCAGGGTGCAAACCTGGAGGGGCTGATGGAGAAGATCGGCATCGGGACCCAGGTCGTCAAAGCGGGCAAGTACAAGCAGGCCGGCACGCCGGACCGCCGGTGGACGCCCTACGAGCGGGCCGAAATCGACAAAGTCATCCAGGACACCTATGCGATGTTCGTCCGTGATGTCGCCGAAGCGCGCGGCCTGGACCCCGCCAAAAGCGCCGAATTCGCCGATGCCCACATCTTCACGGCACGACAGGCCGAGGCCGTCGGTCTCATTGACAGCGTCGGCGTCGAATATGATGCGCAGCGGCTGCTCGAAAACCGCACCGGCGTCACCGAGCCCGTCTGGAATGCGGAGAGTGAAATGGAGCGTTTTTTCCGTACCCTCGGGGCGGAGGGAATGAGCATGCTGCAACTTTATTTCCCGCATATGGTTCTCAAATAAAGAGCACGCTATAATGTGAAAAACTGATGGACGGACTGCGCCATCATTCAAAAGAGACACTATATGATCAAACGACCGAAACCTATCGATGAAGAAGTACTTTTCGACGGCAGAAGCCTGATCTCCGAGACCGATCTCAAAGGAGTCATCACCTTCGTCAACCGTAAATTTGTAGAGATGACAGGCTATTCCAAAGAGGAGGCCGTGGGGCAGCCCCACAGCCTTCTGCGCCATCCCGATATGCCCAAAGCGGCGTTCGAGGGGATGTGGAAACTGATCAAAGAGGGCAAGACCTGGGAAGGGTATGTCAAAAACCTCCGCAAAGACGGAAAGTACTACTGGGTCGTCGTAACGATCGTGCCGAAAAAAGATGAGGCGGGCAATATCATCGGTTACATCGCTTCGCGCAAGATGCCGGACCGCGACAAGCTCAAAACCGTCATCAAGCAGTACCACGACCTGATCGCCAAAGAGAAGTAGGCGCCGCTTCGCTAACAAACGTTATCGCAACGCTGCGGAGCACTTTCGCCTTTCTGCCCCTGTATTGCGGGCACTTTAAGGATAACACCAAGTTTGCTCTGCTAGAGTGGAGGCAGGGTAAATGTTTTACCTTGGTTTCAACCACGTTGCGGACCGCGCCGGTCCGCATGTTCAAGTTTCGTTCAGAGACGGAAGGAGACTTCGGTCCTTCTTCCCTCTTTCTTCCCCATATTTCCGGCACCCTATGCAACCTAAGTCCCCACGTGGTAAAATAGCACCCATTTTAATTTGCGAGCGTGCATGAAGATCATCATAGCCATCAGCGGTGCAAGCGGGGCCTCCCTGGGACTCAAAACCCTCCGTGCCCTTCCGGACCATGTCCAGAAGCACCTTATCGTCTCCGAAAACGCCAGAACGGTGTTCCGCCACGAGCAGGATGTCACGCTCCACGATGCGGATGACATCGCCGCGCCGCTGGCCTCCGGCTCCTTCGGCGCGGACGCGATGATGATCATCCCCTGCAGCATGAACACCCTGGCCAAGGTGGCCGTCGGCATTGCGGACAACCTCACCACGCGGGCGGCTGCGGTCATGATCAAAGAGCACAAGACCCTGCTGCTCGCCCCGCGGGAGATGCCCTTCTCGGCCATTGCCCTGGAGAACATGCACAAACTGGCCACCCTGGGCGTCTTTATCGCCCCGCCGGTCCTGGCGTATTATTCGCAGCAGGAGAGCCTCGATGCCATGGAAGATTTCATGATCGGCAAATGGTTCGACCTGATCGGGATTGAGAACAATCTTTACAAGCGCTGGGGGAGCGATGATTAAAACAGCACTCTATCCGGGGACCTTCGACCCCATCACCAACGGGCACTACGACATCATCGCACGGGCGCTCAAACTTTTCGACCGGGTCATCGTCGCCGTGGCCGAGTCGCACACCAAAAAGCCGATGTTTACCCTCGACGAGCGCGTCAGCATGGCCAATGCCGCCGTAGGAGGGCTGCAGCACGTGGAGGTGATCGGTTTTGACAACCTCACCATCGACCTGGCCCGCGAATACGGTGCCGACATCCTCATCCGCGGCCTGCGTGCCGTGAGCGATTTCGAATACGAATTGCAGCTGGGCTACCTGAACCATTCGCTTGACGCGAACGTCGAAACGGTCTACCTGATGCCGAGCCTGCGCAACGCCTTCGTCAGCTCTTCCATCGTGCGCAACCTGCTCACCTTCAACGGCAAGACGGAGCACCTGCTGCCCGCGGAGGTCGAAGCCATCATCCGGGGGATGGACTCATGTACCTTGTCCTAGAGGGGATTGACACCGCCGGGAAGTCCACCCAGATGGAGGCCCTGCGGGCACTTTTCCCCGAGGCCTGCTTTACCAAGGAGCCCGGCGGCACCGCTGCCGGGGAGCGGATCAGGGAGCTGATCCTGGAGACGGGCGTACGCTCCGAACGCGCGGAGATGCTGCTCTTCCTGGCCGACCGCAGCGAGCATATCGAGGAAGTCATCCTCCCGCACCGCTCCGAACTGATCATCTCGGACCGTTCCGTCGTTTCGGGGATGGCCTACGCCATGGTCAAGCAGGCCTTCGAGCCCGACGAGCTGCTGCGCCTGAACCGCTTCGCCACGGGCGGAGTCCTGCCCGACTTCGCCGTGATCCTGAAACTGGAGGAGACGGAGCTGATGCGCCGCCTTGCCGGCAAGGCCCACGACACCATCGAGTCCCGGGGCACCGAGTACCTGCTGGCCATTCAGGATGAACTGGAGCGCGCCGCCCGGCTGCTGGGCATCCCGACCCTCGTCATCGATGCCGGGCTGGACGTCGATACGATCACCGAACAGATTCAAGAAATTATCATCACCAAAGGAGAGTCATGATTCGTTCCCTGCGTGGTATGAATGACATTCTGCCGCCGGACAACGTGCGGTTTGAATACTTTTTACAAACAGCGACGGCCATCGCCCGGCGCTACGGCTTCAGCTATGTCGAAACGCCGCTGCTCGAGGAGACGGCGCTCTTCAAACGCTCCGTCGGCGAGTCCAGCGATATCGTCGGCAAGGAGATGTACCAGTTCGTCGACAAGGGCGACAACGACGTCTGCCTCCGTCCCGAAGGAACCGCCGGGGTGGTCCGCGCTTTTGTGCAGAACAAGCTCGACCGTGCCGGGGGGATCCAGCGTTTCTTCTACCACGGGCCGATGTTCCGGTACGAACGCCCCCAGAAAGGGCGCCTGCGTGAATTCCACCAGTTCGGGTGCGAAAGCTTCGGCGTCGATTCGGTTTACGAAGACGTCACGATCATTACGATGGTCGCGGACATCCTCGCCGCGCTGGGCATCGCTTTCCGGTTGAAGATCAACTCCCTCGGCGACCAGCACTGTATGCCGCAGTACCGTGAAAAGCTCGTCGGTTTTCTCGACAAGCACGAGGAGCATATCTGCGAGGATTGCGCCCGCCGCAAGGCGACCAACCCCATCCGCGTGCTCGACTGCAAGAATGAAAGCTGCCAGATCCTCTACAAGGACGCCCCGAAGCTGATGGACAACCTCTGCGAAGCGTGCGACAGCGACTTTGCGACGCTGAAACAGCTGCTCGACGAAGGCGGGATCGCCTATGAAGTCGACACCCACCTGGTACGCGGCCTGGACTACTACTCCAAGACCGCCTTCGAATTCGTCAGCGACGAGATCGGCGCGCAGAGCGCCGTGGCCGGCGGGGGGCGCTACGACCGCCTCGTCGAGTTCCTCGACGGCCGCGCGACCCCGGCCGTCGGCTTCGCCATCGGGATCGAACGTCTGCTCGAACTGATCAAAATGCCCGAAACGGTCCGCGACGGCTATTACATGGGGGCAATGGATGCGGAGTCCCTCTCCCCGATCATGCAACTCGCCCGGGTGAAACGCGCTGACAACACTGTCGTCGTCGAATACGCGCCCAAAAGCCTCAAGGCCCACCTCAAGGGGGCCGACCGTATCAATGCTCGCTACTGTGTCGTTATCGGCGAGAACGAACGTGCGGCGGGGAACGTCTGGATCAAAGACCTCGACACCAAAACCGAATCGGTAATAGCGGCCGATCAACTCTAATTCAGGAAGCACAAACATGCAACAGCCCTACGGACTCGATATCTGGGGTGACCACAACTTCATTATCCGCGACGGCAGAGCCCACATCAACTACAAGAGCTCACCCGCGCTGATCGATATTATCAAGCAAATCCGTTCGGAAGAGATTACCGGACCCGTGATTCTCCGGTTCCCCCACCTTATTTCCAAGCAGATCGATGCCCTCTACGGCCACTTCAACCGCGCCATCGAGGAAAACCACTACCATGGGCGCTTCAAAGCCGTCTATCCGCTGAAGGTCAACCAGTACCCGGAGGTCGTCAAGTCCATCGTGGAAGCGGGCCGGGATCACCAGTACGGTCTCGAGGCCGGTTCCAAGGCGGAACTGATCCTGGCCATGGCCAACACCCCGACAGGCTCGCCGATTACCGTCAACGGCTTCAAAGATGTCGAGATGATCACCATGGGCTTCCTGGCGGCGCAGATGGGCCACAACATCACCCTGACCATCGAAGGGATCGGCGAACTCGAATCGATCATCGAAGTCGCCGAGAACACCTCCTTCCGCGTCCCGAACATCGGCATCCGTATCCGCCTGCACAGCGGCGGCAGCGGTATCTGGGCGAAAAGCGGCGGGATGCAGGCCAAGTTCGGCCTCACCTCCACGGAACTGCTTGAAGCCTTTGAGCTGCTCACACGCCATAACCTGCTCGACCGCTTCACGATGCTGCACTTCCATATCGGCTCGCAGATGGATGAGATCGCCCCGCTCAAACGCGCCCTGCGCGAAGCGGGGAATATCTACGCCGAACTCAAACGGATGGGGGCCGATGCCCTGCGCGCCATCAACATCGGCGGCGGCCTCTCCGTCGAGTATGCCCAGCACCCGTCACAGCGGGTCCGCAACTACAGCCTCAAAGAGTTCGCCAACGACGTCGTCTTCCTGCTCGGCGGGATCATGAATGACAAGGGGGTCGAACACCCCAACATCGTAACCGAATCGGGCCGCTTCATTACCGCGTCGCACGCCGTCCTCGTCACGCCGGTCCTTGAGCTCTTCTCCCACGACTACCAGGAGCGCTCCCTCAAGCTCAAAGAGGTCAACCCGCCCCTGATCGAGGAGCTGCTCGAACTCAACAACATGCTCACCTCCGGCAACAGTATCGAGTACCTCCACGACGCCCTCGACCACCTCGAATCCCTGCTCAAGCTGTTCGAGCTGGGCTACATCGACCTGCAGGACCGCTCCAACGCGGAGACCCTGGTGCACCTCATTATCAAGAAGGCCCTCTACCTCAAACAGAGCAACCAGCTCCCCGAGATCGAACGGCTGCAGGAGCGGCTGCAGGAACGCTACCTCGTCAACAGCTCCTTTTTCCAGAGCATGCCGGACTACTGGGGCCTCAAACAGCACTTCCCCGTGATGCCGCTGGACCGCCTGGAACAGCCGGCCATCCGGGCGGCATCCCTGTGGGATATCACCTGCGACAGCGACGGGGAGATCGGTTTTGACCCCAAAGCGCCGCTCTACCTGCACGACGTGGACCTCGACGTCGAAGAGTACTTCCTGGGCTTTTTCAACGTCGGTGCCTACCAGGAGACCCTCGGCATGCATCACAACCTT
Organism: Sulfurimonas sp. HSL-1656; assembly: GCF_039645585.1. NCBI lineage: Bacteria > Pseudomonadati > Campylobacterota > Epsilonproteobacteria > Campylobacterales > Sulfurimonadaceae > Thiomicrolovo > Thiomicrolovo subterrani. The sequence continues at coordinate 1,006,879 of NZ_CP147915.1, read as the reverse complement.
TTCAGCCACCCCAGCGAGGCAACGGTCCTGATCGACGACGACGGCTACCGCTTCACCAACCTCGACGAGGCCGAGGACATCCTTGAGATCCTCGACAACCTCGAGTACGACCCGGCCACCGTATTAAAACAACTTGAAACGCGGATTGCCGAATCCGAATTTAGGACAAAGGAAGGAAACCGTGATACACTTTCCACACTCAAACACTTCCTGGCGCAAAACGGCTATTTGCGTACGACAAAATAGAGGGGTTACCGGTGGGCCTATTTGCTGAAATCAAAGAAGATTTTGTCAACGTCTACCATAACGACCCTGCCATCCGAAGCCGCTTCGAACTCTTTTTCAACTACCCCGGTATCTGGGCGGTCACCTGGTACCGGATCGCCAACCGCTTCTACCGAAACGGTTTCCGCCGCACCGCACGCTTCATCATGGCGATCAACCAGGTTCTGACCAACATCGACATCCACCCGGGGGCCACGATCGGGCGCCGCTTCTTTATCGACCACGGCATCGGCGTCGTCATCGGCGAGACCTGTATTATCGAAGACGATGTCCTCGTCTACCAGGGCGTGACGCTCGGCGGGGTGAGCCTCACCCCCGGCAAACGCCACCCGACGATCAGAAGCCATGCCGTTATCGGCGCAGGTGCCAAGGTGCTCGGCGACATCATTATCGGTGAAAATGCCAAGATCGGTTCCAACTCGGTCGTCGTCAAACCGGTCCCGGACAACTCCACCGCCGTCGGTATCCCGGCGCGGATCATCGAAAAGGGGCGCGACAAGGACCCGCTCAGCCACAACAAGCTTCCCGACATCGACAAGGAACTCTTCGAGTACCTGCTCAAGCGTGTGGCCGTCCTCGAGCACATCCTGATGCAGGACAATGCCGAAATCCTCGAGCAGGATCTCGAACTGGAGAATATCTACGACTCCTTCCTCAAAGCGATGAAATGACCGCCGCGAAGCTTCTCTTCGCCGCCGCACTCCTCGCCATTTCGATCCTCGCCTTTATCCCCAGCTACGACCCGCTGCCGAAACTCGCTTCTTTCAGTGATATTCTCAACCACTTTGCCGCCTTTTTCACCCTCTATATGCTCCACCTTTTTTCCTACCCCGCGCTCTCCTGGCGTCTTCGCAGCGCCGTCCTGCTCGCCTATGGGCTCCTCATCGAAATCGTCCAGGCCTTCCTGCCGAACCGTTACGCATCGCTTTCGGATCTTGCCGTCGATGCGGCTGCCGTAGCCGCCGCGGTGCTGCTTCACCGCATTGCCTGCCGTTTCAGAACACGCTGCGCCTAAATTTCCGCCTGACATTCCTTTTCAACACTGCCCTAATCCTTATAGTGGTATAATTTCAGGATTTAACACTAGGGATATTTCCCGCCAAAAGGCCTAGAATGCAACTGACCGATAGAGTAAACGTTCTCTCCGAATCGATCACGATCGCCGTCACCGCACTCGCGCAGGAACTGCGCGCGCAGGGTAAAGACGTGCTGAGTTTCTCCGCCGGCGAACCGGACTTCGGTACGCCCCGTGTCATCAAAGATGCCGCAATCGCCGCCATCGAAAGCGACAAAACCCGCTATACGGCCGTTGACGGCATCCCGGAACTTAAAAAGGCGGTCATCGAGAAGCTGAAACGCGACAACGGCCTGCACTACGAGATGAACCAGGTCATCGTCAACAACGGTGCCAAGCATTCACTCTTCAACCTCTTTTCGGCCACGGTACAGGAGGGTGACGAGGTCATCATCCCCGCACCTTACTGGGTCACCTACCCGGAACTGGTCAAGTACTGCGGCGGTACCCCGGTCGAGATCCTGACCGACGATGCCAGCGGCTTCAAGATCACGCCGCAGCAGCTCCAAGATGCCATCACACCGAAAACAAAGATGCTGATCCTCACCACGCCGTCGAACCCGACGGGCGCCGTCTACTCCAAAGCGGAGCTCGAAGCACTGGCAGAAGTCCTCAAAGGCACCGGCATCATCGTCGCCAGCGATGAGATGTACGAAAAACTCGTCTACAAAGGGGAGTTCACCTCCGCCGCGTCTATCAGCGACGACATGTTCAAGCGTACCGTTACCATCAACGGGCTGAGCAAATCCGTTGCGATGACGGGGTGGCGTTTCGGCTACATGGCTTCCGCAGATGCCAAAATGATCAAAGCGACCAAAGACCTGCAGAGCCAGAGTACATCCAACATCAATTCCATCACCCAGTACGCCGCCATCAAGGGCCTCGACGGCTCTGCGGATGATGAGATCGAGATGATGCGCCAGGCTTTCATGGCACGCCGCGACGAAGCGGTCGAACGCTTCAACGCCATCGACGGCCTCTCCGTACTCTCGCCGGACGGTGCCTTTTACCTCTTCGTCAACATCAAAGAGATCACTGAAGACTCCATGACCTTCTGCAAACGCCTGCTCGCAGAGAAAGAGGTCGCGGTCGTACCGGGACTTGGCTTCGGCATGGACGGCTACTTCCGCTTCAGTTTTGCCACCGACATCGAAAACATCCGCGAAGGCATCGCGCGGATCGCCGACTTCGTCAAAGCCTACTGATGCTTACGGGGATGGCGCTTTGCGCCGCCCCGCCCTCATCTATTCCACTCCGAAAATTTACAAAAAAAGAAAAAGAGATTGTGCTGCACCGCCGTGCAGAAAAGCGGCGTTTAGTTACGCTTTGAGCAGACGTGCGAGTTTGCCCTGGAGTTTCAGCCAGAGCTTGTGTTCCATCAGCGGGAACCCGCCGTAGACACCGCCTTTGTCGACGTTCTTCGTCACGCCGCCGCGCGCGGCGATCGTCGTAAACGGTGCAATGGAGAGGTGGCCGGCCGTTGCGCTCTGGCCGCCCATGACGACGTTGCGTCCCAGGCGGGAGGAGCCGGCAAGCCCCACCTGCGAGACCAGGACGCTGAATTCGCCGATGACACAGTTGTGCCCGACCTGCACCAGGTTGTCGATCCGTACCCCTTTTTTGATCACCGTACTCTTGAAGACGGCACGGTCGATGGTCGTGTTGGAGCCGATCTCGACATCATCTTCGATGACGACGTTCCCGTTTTGATAGATCTTGATGTGCTCGCCCAGCTTGGTCGTCGCGAAGCCGAAGCCGTCGCTGCCGATCACCGTCCCCGCATGGATAATGCAGTCGCGGCCGATCACACAGTCGCGGTAGACCGTGACATTGGGGTAAAGGATCGTGTTGTCGCCGATGGTGACATTGTTTCCGATAAAGACACCGGGCATGATATGGCAGTTCGCTCCGATACGGCTTCCCTTGGCAACAAAGGCACCCTCCTCGATCACCGTCCCTTCGCCGACGGCGGTCTCCGGCAGATCGTGTTCAAGGCGCTGGGGTGCGAAAAAGGCAGAGGCTTTCGCCAGTACGATATAGGGTTCGTCGACGATCAGGGGGATAGAGTGTGCCGGCAACTGCTGCGCCATGGACGCCGTCACCAGTACGGCCGCGGCATTCGTGGCGGAGAGCTGTGAAGCGTATTTCGGGTTCTCCAGAAAGCTCACTTCATCCTGCCCCGCCTCCTGCAGCGCATTGAGACCCGCGATCTCCCGCTCCTCACCGTTGTATGCAATGCCAAGTTTTTCGCAGATTTCACTCAACTTCATGGGTTTTGACTCGCTTTTTTGTGCTGATCCCCTCTTTGGCCAGCTTTGACAGCCGGCTTTGCAGCCGGCTCCAGAGGCGGTGTTCCATCAGCGGGTAGCCACTGAAGATCTTGCCGCTCTCCTTGATGGATTTCGTCACGCCGGAACGCGCGGTAAACGTTGTAAACGGGGCGATCTCCAGGTGATCCGAGAATGCCGTCTGGCCGCTGACGACACAGTTGCGTCCCAGATGCGTCGAACCGCCGACGCCGACCTGCGCGACGAAGATACAGTGCTCTCCGATATCACAGTTGTGGCCGATGTGCACGTTGTTGTCGATCTTCGCACCGCGGCGGATGACGGTGGAGTTGAAGAGTGCCCGGTCAATCGAACAGTTCGCGCCGATTTCGACGTCGTCTTCGATGATGACATTGCCGTTTTGATAGATCTTGACGTGTTCGCCCTGCGCCGTATGCGCATAACCGAAGCCGTCCGCACCGATGGTCGTTCCGCCGTGAATGCGGCAGCGTGCCCCGATCCGGCAGTCGCGGTAGATCGTCGCATTGGGGAAAATCACCGTATCATCACCGATGACGGCGCCCGAACCGACATAGGCACCGGCCATCACCGTGACACCGCTGCCGATCACGGCCCCCTTCTCGAGATTGGCACGCGGGTCGATAAAGCTCTCCGCTCCGATAAGCGGTTCGGCGGCATCGTGGTCGATCAGCGGCGGAGTAAAGAGGGATGTCGCCTTCGCCATGCAAAGAGAGACATCCTCGCACACAAGCGCGACGCAGTGCTCCGGAACGGCATCGACGGCATCCGCTTTGACCAGCACCGCTGCGGCCTTTGTCATTTTCAGGGAGTTGATGTAACGGTTGTCTGAAAGGTAGGAGAGTTCTTCTGCCGACGCATCCGCCAGCGTATTCATAGCACGGATCTCGCGCTCTTCACCCGGCAGCGCCGTACCGAGTGCTTCCGCGATCAGAGAGAGTCGCACCTAGCGCTCCAGTGCCACGGTACCGCTGCGGACAATCTCTTTGGGGTTGAAACGCTTGACGGCTTCGAGGTAGTGCGAAACGCGCTTGGGCTCATCGGCGACCATCGCGATGATCATGTCGTTGCCGACGTTGACGATCTTGCCGTTGTAAGCCTTGCTCAGCGTCTCGATGTCGGAGAGGTTCTCCGTGATCGGGAACTTGACCATCGCCATCTCTTTCTCGACGAGATCGGCATGTTCATAGACCCGCAGGACCGGGATGAGCTTGTGCAGCTGCTTCGTAATCTGTTCGATCACCCGGACGGAGCCGGAGGTCGCGATGGTGAGGCGCGAATATTTCGATTCCGGGATCGGTGCGACGGTCAGCGACTCGATATTGTAGCCACGGGCCGAAAAGAGGTCCGTGATCCGCGAGAGCGCGCTCGCCTCGTTCTGTAAGATGACCGAAACGACTCTTCTTTCATTCTCCATCATTTATCCTTGTATTCCAACATCATATTGAACAGCGAACCGCCGGCCGGGACCATCGGCAGAACGTTCTCGAAACGTGAAACGTTGACGTTGATCATGGCAACGACGTTCTTCTCGACGGCGTCTTTGAGCGCGGCGTCAAACTCCTCTTTCGTCTCGACGTTATAGCCGACCCCGCCGAAGCTCTCGACGAGCCCGACCCAGTTGGGCTGCATGGAGAGGTCCGTCTCAGAGTAGCGCTTGTCATAGAACAGTGTCTGCCACTGGCGGACCATCCCCAGGAAGTGGTTGTTCAGAATAACGTTTATGACCGGCAGTTTGTATTCGACCGACGTCATCAGCTCCTGGATATTCATCAGGATCGAACCGTCACCCGTGACGTTGATGCTGACGCGCTCCATATCACCGCGCTTGACCCCCATCGCCGCCGGGAAACCGAAGCCCATCGTTCCCAGACCGCCGGAACTGATGAACTGGCGCGGACGCGAAAAGGGATAGAACTGGGCCGTCCACATCTGGTGCTGGCCGACATCGGTACTGATATTCGCCTTTTCACCCAGCAGCTGACCGATGCGTTCGATGACCCACTGCGGCTTGATAACACCGGGTTCCTCGTCGTAGCCCAGCGGATGCAGTTTGTTGAAGTGCTCGATCGTCTCCAGCCAGGGGGCGAAGCGTTCCGCGTCGATCTTCCCTTGTGCCAGGGCGGTCATCTCCTCGACGACGTACTTGACGTCACCGACGATCGGGTACTCCGCATTGACCAGCTTGGAGATGCTCGCCGGGTCGATGTCGACATGGATGACGTCGGCATTCTTCGCGAACTCACTCAGTTTCCCGGTAACACGGTCATCGAAACGTGCGCCCAGGCCGATGACCAGGTCGGTCTCGCTCATTGCCATGTTCGCGGCATAGGAGCCGTGCATGCCCAGCATGGAGATCACCAGCGGGTTGTCTGCGCCCATCGTGCCGCGGGCCATGAAGGTTTCAACCGCCGGAATGCCCGTCAGTTTCGCGAAGGCACGGACTTCTTCCGCCGCATTAGCGCTGATGATACCGCCGCCGAGGTAAAGCAGCGGGCGTTTGGCCGCGGCGATCGCATCGATCGCCTTCTTGATCTGGCGGGCATTGCCCTTGGTGGTCGGCTTATAGGTCTCCATCTCCACCGGGCGGCTGTAGTCAAACTCGGCGATCTGGGCCGTGACATCCTTGGGGATGTCGACGTGGACCGGGCCGGGACGCCCCGTCGCAGCGAGGTAGAACGCCTCTTTCAGGACCCGCGGCAGGTCTGCCGCGTCGGTAACCAGGTAGTTGTGCTTCGTACAGGAGCGGCTGATCCCGACGGAATCGATCTCCTGGAAGGCATCCGTCCCGATCAGGGACATCGGGACCTGCCCGCTGATAACGACGAGGGGGATGGAGTCCATATACGCATCGGCGATTCCCGTCACGGCGTTGGTAAAGCCCGGACCGGAAGTGACCATCGCCACGCCGACCTTGCCGGTAACCTTCGCATACCCTTCTGCCGCATGCACGGCCGCCTGCTCGTGCCGGGTCAGGATGTGTTGGAAATCATCTTGTTTGTATATCTCGTCATAGACGTTCATAATGGCACCGCCGGGGTAACCGAATACGGTATCGACCCCTTCGTGTTTCAGTGCCTCAATGACCATCTGTGCGCCACTCATCTGCATGGCTTTCTCCTCGTAAAAACGTCTCGTAGATAGCACAGTGTTCTATCGGTTCCGAGACTCTATCTAAATCAGATAAAAATGGGGTAATTATAGTCGATTAATCGTTAAACAGGGGTAAGTTTTTCGCTGAAAGACAGGGGAATGGGGGATTTAGCCGCGTGCCTCTTCGCAAAAGGCGATCGCGACCCCTTCACGGACCCCGTCGTCGATCACGACTGCGTCATTGTAGTCGAGCACTTCGTAAAAAAGTTCGACGATGACGATCCCCGCCACGATCAGCGCTTCGCGTCCCACACCGACATACAGCGTGCGCGTCATCTCGTCCAGTGCCAGCAGCTCTTTCAGCGCCTTTTCGCAATCGGGCCTGCTGAGTCTGTAGCCGTTGATCTTGGCCGGGTCGTAGCTGTCGTAGGTCATTCCCTGCAGGAACGCCGCAATCGTCGTCGGGGTCCCAGCCGTCATGACGAAGGTGAGAGGACGCCCTTTGGTGATGATGTAGGTATCGACGAAGATGTACACTTCACGCAGCAGCTGCAGCTGCACAAAGGTCCTGATCTCCTCGGGGTCTTCGCACTGCTGGGCCACGGTCACGATACCGATAGGGAAACTCTTTGAAACCGTCTCCCCGTTTTGGTAGAAGATCACCTCGGTCGAGCCGCCGCCGATGTCGATCATACAGAGCGATTCCGAGGAGATGCCGAGCTGCGCCAGACGAGCGCGGGCTGCCTTCAGCGCATAAAAAGCCTCCCGGTCGCCGTCGATAATCTCAAACCGGACCCCGGTCTCATCCGCAATCCGTTCAAGCACTTCATCGCTGTTCTGCGCCATACGCATGGCTGCGGTCGTCACGGCGCGGTAAGGTGTCTTTTCCAGGTCGAACAGGGCATCCGTTTCTTTGAGCGCCTCGATGACCCGTGCGACTGCCCCGTCGTCGATCCGCCCCGTCTCATGCATCCGGTCGGCGGTCTTGACGATCCGTTCGCTTTGGCGGCCGAAGGTGCCCGTCGCGCAGTCATACTCGATAGCGCGGCAGGTATTCGACCCCAGGTCGATCGCAACGACGTTGGCCATAGAGGTCAGTGCCCTTCCTGACTCAGGTAACCGTGACGGTGCAAGAGGTCGCGGATCTGGTTCTGGTGCGCCTCGCCTTTGGTCTCCAGGTGGATCGTCACGTTGGCATCCCCGTAATCAAGGTCCGTCGAGGTGCGGTCATACGCAATGTGAACGATATTCGCATTGAGCGATTTGAGCAGCTCGGTCAGCTGCATCAAAGAGCCCGGGCGGTCAACCAGCGTGACGGTCAGCTTCATTTTCCGGAAGGATTTGAGCAGACCCTTCTCGATAATAACGGAGAGCAGCGTAACGTCCACGTTCCCGCCGGAGAGCACGACGGCCACTTTTTTTCCGACGAGGTGCGGCAGTTTTTTATGCAGCAGCGCCGCAACGCCGACCGCTCCCGCCCCTTCGACCGAGAGCTTCTGTTTCTCCAGCAGGAAGAGGATCGCATTGGCGATCTCCTCATCATCGACACCGATAAAGCGATCGACGCTCTCCAGGATGTAATCCAGTGTTTTCGGCGACGTGTCGCGTACGGCGATTCCGTCGGCGATGGTACGCACGGAGGTCGTATCGATGGGCCGTTTTGCTTCAAAGGACTGGCGCATGGCCGGGGCACCGGTCGCACTCACGCCGATCACCTCAATGGAGGGGTCAAGATGCTTGATCGCGGCGGCAACGCCGCTGATGAGCCCGCCGCCGCCGACAGGAACGACCACCGCATCGGGGCGTTCACCCGATGCGAGCAGCTCCATGCCTATCGTCCCCTGCCCCGCAATGACCTCATCATCTTCGAAGGGGTGGACGAACTCCAGTCCGTGCTCCGTACCGTACGCGACGGCATGGGCATAGGCTTCATCGTAGTTGTTGCCGTGCAGGATGACTTCCGCCCCGTAATAGCGTACACCGTCCACCTTCGTAAGCGGCGTGGATTCGGGCATGACGATCACGGCACGGATCCCGAACTGCGCCGCGGAGTAGGCGACCCCCTGGGCATGGTTGCCTGCACTCGCCGCGACCACGCCGCGCGCGCGTTCCGCGTCGCTCAGCGACGCAATCTTGTTGTAAGCCCCGCGGATCTTAAACGCACCCGTAATCTGGAGGTTCTCCTTCTTGAGGTAGACCTCGCAGCCGCTCATTTCACTGAGATAAGGTGCAAAGGCGTAGGGAGTTTTCGTCACGACGCCGCCGATGCGTTCGGCAGCCTGTTCGATCTTGCTGAAAGGGAACAACGGCGTTACCCCAGAAGGTGGCGGTGTTCGACCATCGTACAGTGGTTCTGGACGACTTTCATGCCCGCCTGCTCCGCTTTTTCGGCTGCAGCGTTATTGACGATCCCTTTTTGCGCCCAGAAAAACTTCACGTCGCCGCGCGCGATGCAGGCATCCGCGACGGCATCCAGGGCCGCCGGCTTGCGGAAGATATCGACCATATCGACCGGGAAGGGGATCTCGGCCAGGGAGCGGTAAACCTTTTCACCGAGGATCTCATCCTCTTTCGGGTACACCGGGACGATCTTGAAGCCTGCCTCTTTGAGGTATTTCGCTACACGGTGGCTGTCCTTGCTCTCGTCCGGGGAGAGCCCCAGAACGGCGATCGTCTTCGTCGCTTCAAACATCGCCTTGATCTCATCGCTGTTGGCATTGACCGTCGGAAATTCGCACTCCATATCGTTCCTTTTTTTCGGGAATTATAGCACTTTCTCCCGCCCCCTTCGGTAAAGGGGTGCTCCCCTGCCGCAGCGCAGCGTCACTCCGTCGTTTTCGACGCAGGTTCATCCCCCTTTTTCTTTTTGGCGAACCCCGCCCCTTTTTTTGTTTTGGCCTGCAGCGCCAGCGTTTCCACCACGGGTATGTACGCCATGCCGTTTTTCTTCATCTCGGCAAAACAGGCGGCGATGACGGCAATCGTATTGGGCACTTCGCCCTTTTTCTTGTACGACTGCAGGTTCTTTTCGCTCACTTTGATCAGTTTGCTGAATTTCGGCAGCGTAATCTCCGCATCCAGCAGGAGTTTTTTGAACTCGATAAAGGTCATGACGCCCCCTCCCGGTCCCTTATTTTGCATTATTTTATTTCTTTACACCTTATATTATTGACATAAATCTATTTAACATGTACTATGGTAATAATTTATTACTATTTACTAGTGATAAAACCACACCATAGGGAGAAAAGAATGGCAAAAGTCCTGAAGAAAAAAGCGGTAGCAAAAGTGGCGAAAAAGGCGACAAAAAAGGCCGTTGCGAACAACGTTCTAAAGAAAAAAGCCGCAAAGAAAGTGGCGAAGAAAGTGACAAAGATCGTCCTGAAAGAGAAACCTTCAAAGGTCAAAGTCGCGAAAAAAGCGGCGAAAAAAGCGGTCAAAAAAGCGGCCTGACACTCCCTCTGCCGCGGCACGGCGGCAGTATCAACCCAATAGCTCTTCCAATTTGTTCACAAGATCGCCGACACACTGTTCCAGACGTCCCTGGGTGTATTTAAGCGTAAACTGATATCCCATTCCGCCGGGACCCGTATCACTGACATTACAGCTGATCAAGACGACGGCATCGCTGTACGCGGCATCGAACTGCCAGACAATCGCATTGGCGTCCCCGAGGATATGGCGTTTGTCCGCCAATCCGCTGACCAGCTGATTGTTGACGGCCTGGTTTTTCATCGCCACCACCGAGATGGCGTAGAGATACTGTTTTTCTGACATTGGACTCTCCGTTGAGGGATCTATTGTCGCATCGTAGCGTTTTTTTATTTCAGATGCACTCTTGTACCGATACCCGGCTCTACCCCGTCCTCAGAGTACTTTTTCCTGGCCGAGCCGGTAGAGGGCGAAATCGTACTTGACCGGGTCGGCGGGGTCGAAGGTTTTAAGGGTTTGCGTCAGCTCCACGACGGATTGGAGGTCGTAGGTTTTCCGCTGCAGAAGCCCCAGGCGGCGGGAAACGCTGAAAGTGTGGGTATCGAGGGGCATCAGCAGGTCGGCCGTGTCGACGCCTTCCCAGAGCCCGAAGTCTATGGCGTCGCTGCGCACCATCCAGCGCAGGAACATCAGCCACCGTTTCATCGGCGCGCCGCCCCTGTACTTCGTCACTTCGCTGCCGACAAGGAACCGGTAGCCGCGGCTCTCATAATCGTTCAGCCCCCGCATGGCGGAAATCAGGGCATTCAGACCGTCAATGACGGAACGGTTCCGCCCATATGCATCCGTAAAGAGCGCTTCCATGTCCGTTTCGAGCTTCAGACGCCGCAGGGTGATAAAGAACTCGGTGATATCGGCGCGGTTCTGGAAACGGTAGTAATACCCCTCGAATGCGCTCCGGATCACGGCTTCTTCGGCGTCGAGCAGGGCAAACTCGAGGCGGTCGAGGAAACGGACGATCAGGTCGGCGCGTCCGTAGGCGAAAAGCGCGCATACGAGTGCACTGTAGGGTTCTTTATAACGCTGTGCGACAAGGATGGGGTCGGGCCGCTCGTAGGAGATCTCCAGCGCATGGTTGCGCTGCCGCATCTCCGTATCCAAAAGTGTTTTTAGATCATACTCGTTCATTGGAAAAGAAAAAAGCGCGGTTTACCTGCGCGTGAGCCTGCTGCTGAAGCAAACCTAGTGTTAACGTAGGCATGGGAGCTTTTGCTCCAATGGCGTTAAAATTTAAAGGACTCGCCAAGGTAGTGCCGCCGGACGTCCTCGTTGACCATGATCTCGGCGCTCGTACCCGACGCGAGCAGCGTGCCGCTCTTGATGACGTAGGCGCGGTCGCAGACATCGAGGGTCTCGCGGACGTTGTGGTCGGTGATCAGCACGCCGATGTCGTGCTTGACCAGCTGTTCGACGACTTTCTGGATATCGAGGACGGCGAGCGGGTCGACCCCCGCAAAAGGTTCGTCCAGCAACAAAAAGCGCGGACGGGCTACCAGGGCACGGGCGATCTCGGCGCGGCGCCGCTCCCCGCCCGAGAGGCTGATCCCCTTGCGGTAGCGGATCGGTTCGATGTTGAAGATATCGAGCATCTCCTCGATACGGTCGAGCTGCTCTTTTTTGTTGCTGATGACCGCCTGCGCCGCGACCATAAGGTTCTCTTCGACGGTGAGGTCCTTGAAGATGGAGGCTTCCTGCGGCAGGTACCCTATCCCCGACCGGGCGCGGGCATGCATCGGGTAGCCGGAGATATTCTTCTCGTCGATGAAAACCTCGCCCCCCGTCGCTTCGACAAGCCCGCAGATCATGTAGAACGTCGTCGTTTTTCCGGCGCCGTTGGGGCCGAGCAGGCCGACGACCTCCCCGGTATTGACCTCCAGGGAGACCCCGCGGACGATTTCGGTCTGTTTGATCGTTTTGACCAACTCCTGGGCACTCAGTTTATGCATGGTATACCTTGTAACAGCGTGCGTCGGGCGCACATTTTTCGATTTCAATCACAATGGCGGGGATCTCCGCCATTTTCAGCATCTCGATGAGGGTCTCATCTCCCCATTCGATGAAATGGTAGCCCGGTTTCTCCAGCTCTTCAAGAAGGCCCAGGGCCAGGAAGTGCTCGATGCCGTGGTTGTAGATGTCGTAGTGGAACATCTGGTCGCCGTAGCACTGCTGCAGCGAAAAGGTCGGCGACGTCACCGGTTCGTCGATGTTAAGGTGGCGTGCCGCAGCCTGGGTCAGCGTCGTCTTGCCGCTGGCGAGGTCGCCCTGCAGGATGACGACCCCGCCCCGCGGCAGCGCGTCCATCATGGCGCCGACCACCCGGTCCAGATCCTCCCGGCCGCATTTGAGCTGTCTCACAGTTTCGAAGAGACCTCGATGATCTGCGCCAGCTTGGCCTTCGCCCGGCCGCTTCGCAGCCCCTCGTCAGCCATCTCAAGCCCCTCCTGGATATCCCGAGCCTTCCCGTCGACGATAAAAGCGTTGGCCGCGTTGATACGGACAATATCGCGCTGCGCGTCGCTGGCACGGTTGTCGAAGATGTTCCGCAGGATCGCGGCGTTCGCTTCCCCGTCGCCGCCGACGATCGCTTCGAGCGGCTGGCGTGCGATGCCGTAACCGGCCGGATCAATCTCGTACTCCGTCATGCCGCCGGCATCGACGCGGGCCGCGTAGGTGATATCGGAGATACTGATCTCGTCCATCCGCTCTTTCGAACTGACGACGATCGCCGACTTCACCTCGTTGATCATCAGCGCCTCCGCGATCTTCGGCACGAAACTTTTATCGAAGACGCCGAGCATGATCTTCCCGACGCCGGCGGGGTTCGTCAACGGGCCAAGGACATTGAAGATCGTCTTTTCGGGGATGCTTTTGCGCACCGGCATAATGAACTTCATGGCCGGGTGGTGGTTCTGGGCGAACATGAAAGTAAAGCCCGTCTCCTCGAGCAGGCGCGCGCTCTGTTCGATGCTCAGGTCCAGGCGCACGCCCAGCGCTTCGAACATATCGGCGCTACCGGATTTGGAGGTGACGGAACGGCTGCCGTGCTTGGCGACGTAGGAGCCCATCGAGGCGCAGAGCAGCGCCACCGTCGAAGAGATATTGAAACTGCCGATCTTGTCCCCGCCGGTGCCGACGATATCGATCAGCTCCGGGCGCAGCGTTTCGTCCACCGGCAGGGCGATGGCGTTGGCGCGCATGACGGACGCCGCAGCGGCCAGCACCTCGACCGGCATCGTCTCGTCCAGTTTCATGGAGAGCAGGAAATCGCGCATCTGCGCATCGTTCATCTCATGCCGGAAAAGGCGTTCAAAGGCGGCCTTGGCTTCGCTGTAGGTCAATTCAGTTCCTTTACGTATTCGCTTTGCATCGATTTGGGCGTGGATTTCGTGGTCGGGATCTGCAGCACTTCGTAGCGCTTCTCGCCCTTGAGGTAGGCGATGGCGATGACATCCCCCACCGCGACGTTCTTGCTCGGCTTGACGCTCTGGCCGTTGATGCTGACGACCCCGTTGGCGAGCATGTCCTGCGCCACGGTGCGGCGCTTCGTGATATTGACCGCATTCAGAAATTTGTCTATTCTCATGCGGTAATTGTAGGGAATGATTACTAAATCCGCCGTTACGGCAGATACTTTCTCGCCTCTTTCAGGACATCATGCAGATGGCGGTCGAATTCATGCTTCAACGCCTGCAGCTTGCTGTTCTCCAAGTTCCGTGACAGACCGACGTTCAGGGCCTCGCACACCTGTACCATGTGGTTCGCACCGATGTTCGCGCTGACCCCTTTGATATCGTGCGCCAGTTTTTTGGCGGCGTCCGTATTCCCGGTCTTCATGAAGATCTCCAGCGTCTGGTCGGCACTGGCGTAGAGCTTGACGTACTCTTCGAGGATTTCGCCGTAAAGCTCCGCATCCCCGCTGGCACGCATCAGACCGTCCTTCGCCGCCAGGACTTCCGTGTTGACGAACGGCGTCTCCTTGAGCGGCGACTGTGCCTTCTTGACGGTCGGCGCAACCGACTTGATAAAGCGGCTGAACACCGTGTAGAGCCGTCCGACCTGCACCGGTTTGGTCAGGTGGGCGTTCATGCCGATCGCGTACATCTTCGCGATCTCTTCGGGCAGCCCGAGACCGGTCAGCGAGACGATCGGCATATCATCGTATTGTGCGTCGGCACGGATATGGCGCGTCGCCTCGTAGCCGTCCATGACCGGCATGTTGATATCCATGAGGACCAGGTCGAAACGGTTCTTCGGATTCTGCACCGCTTCGAGCGCTTCCACGCCGTCACCGGCGACGGTCACCTTGATGCCGCTGCCGTTGAAGAGGCTCAGCAGGACCTTCTGGTTGATCAGGTTGTCTTCAACGATCAGGACGGACGCCCCGGCGAAGACGCCGAAACTCTGTTTCGTGATGTTCGGTGTTTCCGGGACATCCTCGTAATGCTGCGGTTCCGTAAACGCCTTCGGCGACGTGTGCCGCGGCGTCACGTTCTCGGTATCGACCTCTTTGATACTGTCTTCGAAAAGGTCGACGATCAGGTCGTAGATACGCTGCAGGTTCAGCGGTTTCATGATGCGTGCGTCGATGAGCGATTTGAGCGACGAAACATCATGCGGTTCGTTGATCATACTCCCCGCCAGGACGACCTTGTTGTTCGTTTCACTCTTAACCCGCTTGATCAGGGCCTGCACGTCCGGCGTGAAAGCATCCTCGGCGATAATGACGACTTCGCTTTCGAAGAGGATATCGCTTTTGTTGCGGATCGCCCCCAGCGAGCGGACGCTGACGTCGTTTTTGAAGTACTCCAGCATCTTTTTGAGCGCGTCCGCCGCCGTCGGCTGGACCTCGACGATCACGAAGCTGTGCCCCGTAAAGGCCTTGGCCGGGAGACGGTAGTGGCGTTTTTCATTGACGTCAGGCACATCGAACGGGATCGTCAGAATAAAGTCGCTTCCCTTGTTCATGACGCTTTTGATCTCGATGGAACCGCCCATCATATCGATCAGTGCACGGGAGATGTAGAGCCCCAGGCCCGTCTCTTTGAGATCGTTGGCCGATGAGAAGGGCTCGAAGATGTCGTTGAAACGCTTCGGATCGATACCGACGCCCGTGTCGGAGATGACGAACTCGAGCATCACCTTCCCGCCCTTGTCCTCCAGGCGGCGGATATGCAGCCGCACCTCCCCGTCCACGGTGAACTTCATGGCGTTGCTCATCAGGTTGGTAAGCACCTGCCCCAGCCGCAGCGAATCCCCGATGAATTTGGCAGGGACCCCCTTCTCGATGTCAAAGATGAATTCGATGTTGCTGCCGCGCGCACGGTTACTGACCGTCCCCGCCATCTCGTCGAGGACGTTGTTGATGTTGAACAGCTCATGGCGCAGATTGACCTTGTTGGACTTGAGGTTCAGAAAGTCGATCAGGTCATTGGTAATGTCCAGGAGCAGTTCATCGGAGTGCTTGATTTTTTCAAGCTCGCGGCTCTGCTCCGGGTCGAGTTTCGTCTGCAGGATCTTTTCGCTGCTGCTGCCGATCTCCTTGGCCGGCTGCCGGATCTTCTCACCGACGTTGACCATGATATCTTCCTGGTGCTCGAGCATTTGTTCAAGATCCTCGTGCTCTTTTTTGAGCACTTTGCTGATCTTGAAGAGCTTGTACCTCTGATACAGGCTGAAGACGACGAGCAGGAACAGGAGCAGTACCAATACCGCCAGTGCGATCAGTATCTTCTCGGACGCGATCCCTTTTGCAGGCCTGTCGACATAGACGGTCTTTACCTCCGGCTCCGCCGGGATATAGACGGTCTTCACTTCCGGTTCGGCCGGAACGTAGACCGTTCGCACCTCCACTTTCGGTTCCGGTTCGGATGCCGCCGCTTCGTCCCCGCGGTGGGTATAGACGTAGGCATCCGGGAAGTAGCGGTGGGTCTTTTCCAGCATTTTGGAAACGACTTCGCTGTCGCGGATCGGCTCGATACTGGTGATATAGTGGCGCCCCGAACGGCGGCTGACAACCTCGAAATGCTCACGGGCCTGCGCTTTGACCACATAGGGGTCTTCGGCAAATTTCCGTTGCAGGGTATGGACATAGATGTCCATTTCCGACTTGCTGTTGCCCGCGGCGACAACGATGTTCATATAGGGTTCCGCTGCCATGACGGCGAGCGATGCGGCGGCGATCATCGCCACCGTAATCAAACGTACAATATGCATCCGCTACCCCCTAACGGATTTTGTATTTCGATTGCTCGATGAACTGATCAAGCGACGCAATCGTCTGTTTGAGAATGAACCCAATGGCATTCGCCAACGCGGTGATGTCCTCGGCCCGCCACTCCCGGCACGCTTCTTCGAGCAGGTCCGCCAGGCAGGCGAGCTTGTAGACGCCGAGCTCGGCGAGGGGCTGCTTCATCTTGGAACAGTACTCCGCAGCCTCGCCAAGCTGCCCCTGGTCGATCATTCCTATGATCACGCGGTCCGCCTTGACATATTTCCAGATCGCCTCTTTAAGCTTCTCGACGAAGGAGGCGTAATCGTTGCCGCAGTTGGCCAGGCCGTCCGCGGCAACGAAGAACTGATGGGACGATTTGCAGAAGACACCGTGTTCGTTCTTCTCCCCGGCACCCCGGCTCTCAAGCGCCCTTCCGCTGAGGAAAGCTTCAACGGTTGATAGCACTTTTGTTTTGGCCGGTTCGGCTACCGCCGGCACCGTCTCCTCGACGGGCGCTTCCGGTGCCGCTGCTTCCGCCGCAGGTTCGGCCGTTTCCGTTTCCGCCTCGGTTTCTTCTTCCGCTTCGGTGCCAAGGGCATCGGAGTAGAGGGCGACCAGCATTTCGAAAACGAACTGCTGGGTGAAAGGCTTGTAGATCAACCAGTCGACGTACTCCAGGGCACGGTCCTCGACATCCTGGTGTTTGATCATGCTTTCGATCATGACGATTTTGGGACACGCTTCTCCCAGCTTCTGGATATCCGCATGCAGTTCGTCACTCCAGTACTCGGAGGAGACCATGACGATGTCGTACGACTCCATGAACGCCAGGTCGGCGGTTTTACCGACGGTGACGTCATGACGGAAATACTCCAGCATCGGAACGACCGCTTTCGCACTGCCGATATCGTTATCAACGACCAGGGTCGAGCGCCCGACTCCCTCTTTATTGGGCAGACGGTAGTGCCGTTTCTCCGTAAGGTCTTCGGCGGAGAGCAGCAGGTGGAAGTTGACACGCGTCCCTTTTTTCGGCCGGCTGGTCAGACGGATACTCCCCTGCATCGCATGCACGATATCCCGCGCGCGCTGCAGCCCGCTGCCTCGGATCTCGAACGCGCCCGCCGGGCTGTCGCTGGTCAGCATCGGCATCAGCCGCTTTTCCACCACGGTTTCGTCCATGCCGACGCCGTAGTCGATCACTTCGAAATGAAGCTCCAGAGCCTCTTCATTGTTTTCATTCCGGCTGATCTGCACGACCACGTCTTCACGTTTGTCGGTGAAATCGATGGCATTCCCGATAATGTCGGTCAAAAGACGGGAGAGCTTGTAACGGTCACCGATCACGGCGGAAGGGACGTTCTTTTTCATGCGGTAGACAATGGAGATGCGCTTCTCCTGCGCATCGAGGGAGAGGATATTCGCGACATCGCGCAGGGTATCATTGAGGTTGAACGGAGCGTCTTGAAGTTCAACCTCCTCGACCGAGGCGATCTCCTGGGGCCTCGACGTCTCTTTTTTCTTGAATAGCTTTCCAAATAGTGCCAATTGGACTCCTTTAACTGGCGAAACCGCTCCTAAACTGCTGCTTTTTGACGACTATCTCTTTTTGTTTCTCTTTACGGCGCGTATCTTTCTCAACAAAGATACGTTTGCGCGTCACCGGATCCAGCTCCGTGTAATACATCACCGACGACCACGTCCCCGGCGTCGGCGTGAACACCTGTGCCTGCTCCGGATTCATCTTGAGCTCTTCGGACGTAAAGCGCTTGAGCTCATGCATGTCCGCTTCGGTACAGCCCGGATGTGCCGCAATAAGATAGTACGTTAAAAACTGCTTTTTCCCCTCATCTGCGTTAAGTTTATCATAAAGCTTTTTAAAATCGATCAGCGTCTGTTTCCCCGGCTTGCCCATGAGGTCCAGAACATGCTGCTGCGTGTGCTCCGGCGCCACTTTCATCTGCCCGGAAATATGGTGGCGGACAAGCTCTTTGAGGTAGTCGTAACCGTGGCGTTTGTCCTCGTTGATCAGGTCGTACCGGATGCCCGAAGCGACAAAGGCCTTTTTGATCCCCGGCACGTCACGCACCTGACGCAGGAGGTTGATGTTGCGGGAGTGGTCCACCTTCATCGACGAACAGAGGTGGCGCGAATCGACGCAGCGCTGGTGGTCGCAGGTGCCGAGTTTGAGCTTCTTGTTGCACTCGTAGCCGTACATATTCGCCGTCGGCCCGCCGACGTCGGAGATGATCCCCTTGAAATCCTTATACTCGGTGAAGGCCTTCGCCTCGCCGACGATGGAGGCTTCCGAACGGGTGCGGATGGTGCGTCCCTGGTGCACGCCGATAGCGCAGAAGTTGCATTCCCCCCAGCACCCCTGGTGCGTCATGATGGAAAACTTGATCGTCTCGAGGCACTTCACCTCCCCCGCTTTCCGGTGGAAGGGGTGCAGTTCCCGTGTAAATGGCATGGCCGAGAGGCCGTCCATCTCCGGCTCGCTGAGGTAGTCGCAGGGCGGGTTCTGGATCAGGTAGCGGCCGTCGACCTCCTCGCAGAGCCCTTTGGCGGAGATGGGATCGTTGTTGTCGTAAAAGTACTGGAACATATCGATATAACGCTCCTTCTCCTTCAGACACTCGGCGTGGGAGGGAAGCTGAATGTAATCGGGTTCCGGCGTTTTGGAAACGTAACAGACCCCGCGCACCTTCGTTGGCTCTTCCCCTTTTTCCAGGGCGTGGACCAGGTCCAGCAGCGCGATCTCGCCCATCCCGTAGATCAGGTAATCCGCTTTGGCATCGAAGAGGATCGGTTTACGCAGCTTGTTGCTCCAGTAGTCGTAGTGGGTGATGCGGCGCAGGCTCGCTTCGATGCCCCCCAGGACGATCGGGGCCGTATTTTTGAAATGGCGGCGGATCAGGTTCGTATAGACCAGGGTCGCGCGGTCGGGACGCCTGTCGTTTTTGCCGCCGGGTGTGTAGTCGTCGCTGTTGCGGAACTTCTTCGTCGCCGTGTAATTGGAGACCATCGAGTCGACGCTGCCGCCGCTCACGCCCCAGAAGAGCCGGGGCTCGCCGAGACGGGCGATGTCGTCGGCGCTTTCAATGTCCGGCTGGCCGATGATGCCGACCCGGTACCCCTCGCGCTCGAGAATACGCCCCACCATCGCCACGCCGATAAAGGGCGAGTCGATATAGGCATCCCCGCTGACCAGGATGACGTCCAGCTGTTCCCATCCGCGGCGTTGCATCTCCTCGGGGGTCGTCACCAGAAAATCTTTGGCAGTAAAACCGTTATCTTGGACGGGTTTGCGGCGGCTCAGGGCATCTCCTTGGCAGAAGCGTCCTGTACGGCGCTCCCTCTAAGTATTTAAGGTTAGAATAATAGCACAAGAAGTGTACACAGGGGGCGCGGATGGAACTCAGCGAAGAGATTATCGAACATATGATGCAGCCGAAAAACTACGGCAAACTGGAGACACCGGGCGGGGTCGGCCTCGGCTATGACGACCGCAGCGGCGAGTACGTCATCCTCTACCTCGGGCAGGATCCCAAAACCGTCGGCGAGATCGCCTTCGCGACCAACGGCTGCCAGGATACCGTCGTGCTCGGTTCCGTTTTCACCGAAATGGTCAAGGGCGCGAGCGTCGACGAGGCGATCCGTATCATGCACAGCATGGAGGAGCAGGTCGCCGGGGCCCCCGAAAAACAGCGGGCCTGCTCCGAACTCGTGCTCACCGCGTTCAAAGCCGCCCTGCAGAACCTTGCCCACCGTGCGGCCGGAGGGGAAGAGGAGCTTCACAAACTCCCCATCACCAGCAGCTGTGCGACGGAGGAGGAGGAATGACCCCGGCGATCTTCGAACGCAAACACGCCCTCTGGCTCAACGTGCTTTTCAGCTCCTTTATGATCGAAGACGAGGCGGTCAAATCCGAACTCTACGACCACGCCCAGATCGCCTTCAGGCACCTGCGCTGGATCGCACGCGACCTGGCCGAGAACGGTACCGCCTACACTTATGACCGCGACATCGATCTGGGCCGCCCCGCCGACAGTGCCGATGCCCTGTACACCCTCATTGCCGCCGTCAAATCGACCATGGCCCTCTATCCCGATTCGCCGCTTTCGGCACGGATGACCACCGACGACGAATACCTCATCGCCAGGCTGGAAGCACTGCGTGCGCGTCCCGGCAGCAATACGCCCATTACGGCCTTCGACCGCCACCGTACCCTGCCGGGCAAAACGCTTGATTCCGCGCAGACCGATGCCCTTACCCTTTTCCTGTTCGAGGAGTCCTACAAAGAGTACGAACTGATTCTTATTTACGCCTATATGCAGAATGAAAGCCGTGATCTTCTGGAGCGCGACATCTACCAGGACCTTATCGACGAATCCCAGTTCCACCTCAAATCGTTCGGGAATATGATGGCGAAGATGGGGATCCTCGCCCTGCCCCGTCCCCTGCATGAACAGACCTACAAGATCACCGACATCGAGGCGTTTATCCGAAACGGCATCAGTGAAGAGGAGAATGCAAAGGAGCAGTGCCGTTCCCTCGCCGAGGCGGTCAAAGATGGGGAACTATCCGCCTTTTTCGACTTCATCAACTTCCAGGAGAGCTACCATATCGAACTGATGAAAAAACTGCTGGCTCAGGTATCGCCGAAATAGATCTCCAGCCAGAACCGGCAGACGTAGTTCGGTCCCCAGTTATACTGCATATCGTAATCGATCCGGGGGTTGATCTCATAAAAGAGCCATGTCCGCAGGATCGACTGTTTCCAGCCGACCCCGATGCTGTACCGGTAAATGCCCGGTGTCATCTGGGCGGCGCTGCTGTTCGTGTCACTGCTCAGTGCAGTATCAACCTCCGTGCGCCCCGATGCGGACACATAGGTCCGGAACCCCGCGCCGAAGCGCCGGGTCTTGAAGTAGGAGATCGCCCCCATATATCCCATGCCGACCTTGTCGGTCTCGGTGGAGCGCTGCAGCTGCAGACGTACCATCTCTTCTCTTGAGATCCGCCGGTCGAAATAGAGGTCGCTCTCTTCGTAAAACTTTCGTTTGACGGAGTAGTCCACATACTGTACCGGCCGGATGAGCCAGTCATAAAAGTTCATAGGGTATTCGACGCGCCACTGAACGAAAGGGTTTGTCACCCCCCGAAAACCGGCGGAAACGCTTGATTTCAGGTTCTTGACGGCATCCGGGATGAAGTAGCGCGCTCCCACCCCGGTTGTCTCGTCGACCTGCCCGTTTTCGGAAACGACATCTTTGTCTTTATCCGCCAACGGATCCCCGATAAAGATCTGCAGCCTATCCTGGGTACGGGGCAGTTTTATCGCGAACCGGATACTGTTGAGAAACGATTCACCCGCCTTCTCGTTGTACTCAAGCCCTCCGCGCAGAATCAGGTAACTCCCTTCATTGCTGTAGAGGTAGGTGTCATCATGAAACAGCCGGTTGAAGTAGCCCGAGAGTCCTTCACTGGCATTACCGTCCCGCGGGACTCTGTGGCGCTTTTTTTTCGTTTCGCCGCCGCTCCAGCTGAGAATCTGAACATCTGCATTGGCCGAGAGCACATGCACTTTCTGGGTCACATCCGCATGGAACGCGTCAACATACTCCATGCCGCTCTCCAGCCACCCTTTATTCTCATCCAGACGCTCTCTCCATAAATGCATATGGATCGCACGGCGGACATTGACTTCATTGACGAGCGCGGAGCAGTTGCATTCGGGAACGGGGGCGTCAAAGACGGACGGAAAAGAGGACGGCTCCTCCTCTGCAGACAGGAACAGCGCCACGATGAGAAACAGAAAAAGGTTAACGTGCCCCGGCATTTTCATGCCAAGAGTATAACATTACGGCGCCGTTTTCACGCAGGGGCGGTTCAGACCGCCTGGAACACCAGCAGCATTTTGTCGTTCGTGTCGTAGAGTGAGATATTTTTGTAGTGGGTCAGTTTGAGGTTCGGGACATTGCGGAAGCGTTTGAGCGGATGGAACCACTGCACGATCTCCGACTGTTCTTTCACCCAGCACTCCGGCGACGATTTCGTAAAGAGGGTGAATTCGGTGTGCAGTTCCTCGGATTCGAAATAGGCGTCGACGGTCAGGAAATGGTTCTCATCCTCGTTGGTCATCGTCCCCTCGGCGACATCCGTGAAGCCGTGCAGGGTATTGATATCGGCAATAAAGATCCCGCCGGGGTTGAGCCGCTGTGCCACACACTGCAAAAAGATGAAGAGTCCGTCCTTGTCCAGGAAGTTGAGCACATCAAAAACAGCCACCGCCGCGTCGTAGCTCCCTTCGACTTCACAAATCCCTTTTTTCGCGGCCGTCAATCCTTTGGCCGCCGCAGCGTCGACCATCACCGCGCTCTGGTCGATGCCGGTGCAGACCATGCCGAGCTCCTGCACTTTTTCCATCAGGAAACCACGGCCGCAGCCGATGTCGAGCAGTGTTTTTACCGGGTACTTTTTCAGGGTCTGGATATAGAGGTCGTGCAGCCGCTCGGTCGACTCCTCGATGCCGAGCAGGTGTTCCGCTTTCGCGTAGAGGTCAAGACTCACTGATCACCTTGTTGATCTTCTCGTAGATGTCGAGGATCTCCGCTTTTTTCTCGAAGTAGCTGTTCTTGTTCGCGATCAGGTGCGTCGTCGATTCCATGATCTCCTCGACGACCTCCAGGCCGTTCTGCTTCATCGTCGTTCCCGTTTCGACGATATCGACGATCATATCCGCCAGTCCGACCAGCGGGGCCAATTCGATGGAGCCGTAGAGCTTGATCACATCGGCGGCAACGGCGCGTTCGGCAAAGTAGCGCTTGGTGATATTGACCATCTTCGTCGCGACCTTGATCTCGGGCTTGGTGAGGTCGAGTTTTTCGCCCTGTTTCATCCCGATGGCGACCCGGCAGTAGCCGCGTCCGAGGTCCAGCAGGCGGATGACATCGAGGCCCTGCTCTTCAAGCGTGTCCAGCCCTACGACGCCGATATCGGCGGCCTGGTGGTAGACGTATGTCGCCACATCCTGGTTGCGTACCAGCAGGAAACGGAAATTCGGTGTGTCGAGGATCAGCTTGCGGTCGTCGAAGGCGAACTTCTCTCCGAAAATCGTCTCGAAAATCTCGAGGGTCTCTTTGGCGATTCTGCCCTTGGGCAGCGCGACGGTCAACATAGTCCAGCCTTTTGTATGATCTTTTTCATGCCCGAAAACAGCAGCAGCGGTTCATGGTTCGGCGCGCCGAACAGCGGCATGAGCTTCAATGCGTCCCCGCCGGTGAGGTAGACCGGCAGGCCGTATGTACGCACTTCGCGGGCCAGCAGTCCCAGTGCGCCGTAACTGATCGCATCTTTCGTATTTTTCGGCATTTTATCCAATTGCATATCAAAATTGAATGAGCTGTCCAGCCGCGGCGAGATGCGGCGGTAGGTCTCTGAAAGCGCCGAAACGCCCGGGTAGATGAATCCCCCCTCGAAACGACCGCCGCGTACGACGTCCACCGTGATGGCGCTGCCCGTGTCGACGATGACCCCCTCTTCCACCGCTTCGCAGGCCGCGACGCGGTCGATGCCCATCGTCGCATAGTAATCTTCCCACGCAATCGAGGTGCGCAGGTCGGTCCAGTTTTCCAGCCCGTCAAGGCGGGGCTGCAGCGCGGCGTTGACGTTGATGTAATAGACGGGAACGGTCACTTCGGCGGGGTCAAACGTGGCGGCGGGTTCTCTATAGTCACGCCCGTTTTCTTCGTCGTAAAAATGGAAAGAGGTGTTGCCGATATCACATAAAAGCATTGTTAGATTCCACCTTAACTCAATGGAGCGAATAAAGCGCCAATGGCGCAAGGGCCCGCTGCCGAAGCGGACGGAGTGTCAACGTAGTTGCAGGGGCTTCGCTCCTGCAGCGTATCATTAAATAAGCTTCCACCCCTGCTGCTTGAAGGCGGCTTCGGCTTTGGAGCAGAGCGGTGCGTCGAGCATCAGGACCCGCTGTTTGAAGGCATGGTCGACGTAGAGTTCCAGCTTGCGCAGGATGATTTCGAACTTCTCGACATCTTTCATTACGACCCGGCTCTTCTGGGCGACGACGAAGATCGCGGTGTAATACCCCTGGCGGTCCGTGGCGTTGAAGAGACGGATCTGGTTGCGTATCCCCAGCGCTTTGGGCGGTACTTCATCCAGTTTTTTATAGATGAGTCCTTTGGCGTTAAGGCGGTCGATAATGGGTTTGAACATGGTGCGTGTCTCTTCGAAATGGAGCATTTTCATAGCGCCATTATAGCGCATGAAGCGTTGCAAAATCGTATCAGCTGTCGGCATGCCATTGCGGCAGCCGTTCGAAGACGACCCGGTTCCGCCCCTGAGTTTTGGCCCGGTAGAGCATCCGGTCGGCCGCTGCCAGCAGGGTTTCGACCCGCTCGCCCGGCGCCGGATGCGATGCAACGCCCCCGATGCTCGCCGTGACACTTCTGCTGCCGTTGTCAAACAGCAGCTCCAGCGCCTCGATCTCGCTGCGGATCGTCTCGGCGATCTCTTGGTGGGCGTCGGTATTGTCCCCGCCCAGAACAATGGCAAACTCGTCCCCGCCCAGGCGCACCGCCAGGTCATCCGGTCGGCGGGTGTGTTCTTTAAGCACCGCGGCAACCTGCACCAGGCAGTCGTCACCGGCGGGGTGCCCCAGCGCATCGTTGAAGGATTTGAAATTGTCCAGATCCAGCTCCAGCAGCGTTACCGACTGCCCGCTGCGCGCGTCCCGCCGGATCGCCTCCTGGACAAATTCGCTGAAACGCCGCCGGTTTGCCAGCCCCGTCAGCGGATCGTGCTGCGAAAGAAATGCGGCATGCTCCTCGGCCAGGTAGCGCTGCGTAATATCGTAATGCGCGATCACGAACATCGTCGTTTCACTTCCGTACAGCGGGGAGACATGCATCATGAACCAGCGCTTCTGCTCCGGACTGTGGCAGGGGTATTCGTACCGGAACTCCTCCCGCCGCCCCATGACGACATCCATGATCCCCGCGGAAGCCTCGATGGCCAGGGTATCGCCGGATAGGATCGAGGTCTCCAGCACAGAGAGGTAGCTGCACCCGACGGAGGCGAAGGTATCAGATAGACCGTTTTGCTTCCCGAAGCGCTCCCAGGCGGCATTGACCTCCAGGATCGTCCCGCGGCTGTCGATCACGGCGATCTGCTCGTTGAGGGAGTGGAAAACCTGCGTATGAAGCTGCGCCTTGTCAACCACCTATCACCCCTCTGCCGAAAATGTATTGCTGCAGCTGACGGTCGTGCCAACGGCGCAGGAACAGCAGAGCAGAGAGCGCCCCGAAAAGGGCATACCCCATATCCGATTGCGTATCCCAGATATAGCCCTGCGTCCCCAGGAAGGCATCGGCAGCCTCATCGCTGAGCAGCGCGACCCACCACTCGATGAGTTCATAAAATGCGCTCAGTCCGAGGCAGAAAGCGATAATGAAGAAAAATTGCCACCTCTCGCCCCGGATCACCTCCCGGCGGACGATCACTTCCCGTGCGATCAGCGCCGGAACGAACCCCTGCGCGAAATGGCCGAGCTTGTCGTAGTTGTTGCGCGCGCTCTGCAAGAACCCGTCGAAATACGGGACTTCCGCATAGGTGTAGTGGCCGCCGACCATGAGGATGATACAGTGGACGAGGATCAGCCAGTAAAGCAGCGGCGTCAAAGGGAAACGGCGGTAGGTTGCCGCCAGTACGAAGAAACCGATGAGCGCCGGAGCCACTTCCAGTACCCAGGTCAGGCGGTCTTTCGGTGCGATCCCGGACCAGAGCAGGACAGCGGCAAACACCGCGATCCATACCGCCCCCGCACGGCGCCCCATACTAACGGCCGTAGTAAGCCATCAGCGATGCCTTGGCGATCGCATGGGCATTGAGCATATAACCGACCAGCGCCGGCATCGCCGAAGCGTCAAGGTCGAGTGCGGCGACGTCGAGGGCATAGACCGTGAAAACGTAGCGGTGCGGCCGGTCGCCGACCGGCGGGCAGGCGCCGCCGAAGCCGGCCTGCCCGAAGCTCGTCATGCTCTGCACGGCACCTTTCGGCAGCCCCTTGGCGTCGTTCCCGGCCCCGGAAGGCAGGGAGGTGACGGCAGCGGGAAGGTTGAAAACGACCCAGTGCCACCAGCCGCTGCCCGTCGGCGCGTCCGGGTCGTAAACGGTCACGGCGAAACTCTTCGTGCCATCGGGGGCACCTTCCCAGTTCAGGGACGGTGAAACGTTCTGTCCGCTGCACCCGAATCCGTTAAAGACCTCTTTCATGGTCAGCTGCCCCTGCAGATCACTGCTTTTGAGCGTGAAATTCCCCGCATACAGCCATGTCGCGGCCAACAGCAATAGACCCGTCAATACTTTCATGATGACTCCTTTGACAGTAGTTCAGACGTCATCCATTATACTGTAGAAACGTGGTGTATCCCTCTGCTGCCGACGGACTTCACCCGAGATAGGAGCGTACCGCGTCGAAAAAACGCCGATGGTCGCCGCACATCACCGATTTGCGCGAAAAATCGACCCCCGCACCGCCGAGCCTGTTGGCGACAAAGCCGCCGCCGCACACCTCGGAGTGCTCACAGATCCTGCACTCCTCCGGCAGCGCATCGCGCAGGTCGGCGCAGCGGCGGATGACCGCATCGTTTTCTGCCGTTTCCAGGCCGTGTTCCCGGACGTTATACGCCGTCCGCACCGCCCCGTCGGCAAAATAGCGCAGGTAGTCATGGCGTTCATACTGCCCGTCGGTATTGACGACGATGCTGTTGAGACGGTCGCCGCCGACGCCGTCGCCGTGGTGTGCCGAGCCCAGCATCCGTTTGATGGCGTCCCGGAAGATCCGGATATCGATCGACGGGTCGTCCGCCTCGCTCCAGCGCCGGAAAAGTTCGGCGTACCACGCCCCGTAGTCGTGCTGCGGCGGCGCGTCGTGGTTGTAGTGGATAGGCCAGAGGACGCTGACCCGTTTTTTCGGCAGTGTCCTGACCCACTCCAGGTAGGTTTCGGGCGGGATCTCCGGGTCCGCGACACTGAGCACCCCGCCGAAAGCGTCCAGCAATCCGTCGGCTTCGAGGCGGCGCAGGTTTTCCGCAACCCGGGCATAGCTCCCGCTGCCGCCCTTCGTCACCCGCCGCCGGTCGTTGTAGCGCCCCGGCCCGTCGAGACTCACCCCGATGGAACCGCCCGCCGCCGCGACGCGTGAGAGCAGCCCCGCATCGTAGTCGTACAGATTGGTCTGGAACCCGAGGCTGAGCCGCTGCGTCTCATTGCGCAGCGCGGCGACGGCTTCAAGGAAAGGCGTCATGGACGATTCGGGCCACAGGGAGGGCTCGCCGCCGTGCAGTACCAGGCGGATCCGGTGTCCGGGGTGACGCCACAGGTAGGCGCCGATATGGTCAAGGACCTGCAGACCTGTCTCGAGCGGCAGATACTTCGGGACACGCGTATAGGTCTTGTCTTCGGAGTTGAACATGTAGCAGTAGGTGCAGTCGAGGTTGCACGTTTCGGTCAGTTTCAGTACAAGCGTGGCGATCATGGCGTCTTTAGCCTCCCGCGGGAGGCTGCAGCAAACGTTTTCAGGCGCCCGGTGTCATTTCGACTGCGACATCCAGACCGGCATCAATATCCAGGTCAAAGGGGTTCAGACCGTCCATGTTGGCTGACTTGATCTCGGCAACGATGTTTTTCAAGATCTTTTTCTGCATGGTTTCGGCGCTGACGGCACCCTCCGGAAGACCCGCGATTGTGATTTGCACTTTCTGAGACATTACGACCCTCTTCTTTGATAATTTTGGGAACCGGGGAGCCGCGGGACCATTGCCCCCCTTTTCCCCGGATTTTTCCGCACGCTCGTATGCATTTTCTGTTCGCTTAGCTGCCACACTCACTTTGCCGGCGGCGGCGACGGGAAAGTCGCGTAAGGCGGATTGGGTTCTTCATTCGGCGGCACGTAGGCCGGTGCTTCCGCCCCGGCGGCTCCCAGGTGCCTGACATAGCGGTAAAACGCCCGCATATCCTCCTCTTTCATCTGGTTCAGGTTGAACCACGGCATCGGCGGGCGTGCTTTGAGCTGTTTCGCTTTGGCCACCCATTCATCCTCCGTCATCCCCGCCAGGCGCATGCGGAGATTCGTCGCGTAGGTCGTCCCCCAGGGGCCGCGCCACCCGAACGGGCTCCCCGTCAGCCAGAGGGCTTCGGGCACCTTCCCCTCGGCCATGATGTAATTGGGGGTATGGCAGTCATTGCACCCCATCATCGTTGCCACGTAGCGTCCGCGTTCGATGTCGGCTTTTCCCCCTTCAGCAGCGAGCGGCCAGGCACCCAATACCAGTATGGAGACGGCAAAGGCGGCTCCATGTTTCAATCCTGAGCAGTGCATGGAAATTCCTTACAAAAATGTGATAAGTATCCATTATATTCCCGTCTTTCTTAATCAGTGCGGGACGTGGATATTAGTTTGAATTATTCATAATGGCACCACGGAGGCTGCTTCATGCATGCAAAAGAGCTGTTATAATGGCCGAAAAAGGTTTGACGCATGGCATCCCTCCCCCGGCTGTTCCTGGCGATGTTTCTCACCCTTCCCCTGCGGGCGGACGAGATGCCCGAGGCGTTCGTCGCGATCGACAGTGCCGCCCCCGGAATCGCCGTCGAGGCACGCTACTTCACGACCGACAACTTCGTCGGCACGCGGATCGACGGCTACGAAGCCCCCCGCTGCTACCTGACCCGCCCGGCGGCAGCGGCCCTCTCAAATGCCGATGCCGCCCTTGCCCCCTTCGGCCTCGGCCTTAAAGTGTTCGACTGCTACCGTCCCCAGCGCGCCGTCGACCACTTCGTACGCTGGGCCAAGGATCTGGGTGATACGAAAATGAAGGCGCGCTACTATCCGCGCGTCGCCAAAAGCGTGCTCTTCAAAGAGGGGTATATCGCGGCCCGTTCGGGGCATTCGCGCGGCAGCACGGTCGACCTGACCCTGATCGACCGTGAAAGCGGCAGGGAACTGGACATGGGCACGGGGTTCGATTTTTTCGGGCCGGAGTCCTGGCCCGGTAGTCTGGCGGTGAACGCACAGCAGCGTGCAAACCGGTTGCTTCTGCGCGGCGTGATGACCCGCGCCGGGTTCCGGCCGCTTCAAGAGGAGTGGTGGCACTTTACGCTTGTGAATGAACCCTTCCCCGGGCGCTATTTCGATTTTCCCGTCCGCTAGTGCGGGCGTGACCGTCAGGATTTGCTGTAGGGGTGGTAACGCAGGACGGTCTCTTTGAGGTTCTGTTTCTGGACATGAGTATAGACCTGCGTCGTCAGCAGCGAAGCGTGCCCCAGCAGCTCCTGGACGACCCGCAGGTCCGCCCCGCCGATGATCAATGCCGTCGCATAGGAGTGGCGCAGGACGTGGGGCGAGACGCCGAGGTATTTCTGGGTAATCTTGTAGGCGGAAACGCGGCTGAGCGGCTTGCCCCTGTGGTTCAGCCAGAGTTGGTTGCGCTCAAAGGGTACCGCTTCGAGGTAGCGGTCGATCAGGCGGCGTGCCGCCTCGGCAACGGGGACCAGCCGCTCTTTTTCCCCCTTGCCGTGGCGTACCCGCAGCCACTCCCCTTCGAAATCGCTGGGCTCGACGGCCAGTGCCTCGCTGATGCGCACCCCCGTCGCGTAGAGGAACAGGATCAGCGCCCGGTCGCGCAGGTCCGTCCACTTCTCGGTACCGATGGCCGCAACCCCCTGTTCGATCGCATCGTAACTGAGAAACTTCGGCAGCTGCTTGGGGATCTTCGCCAGTGCGAACTTCTCCGCCTCCGCCGTAAAGCGGCGCGAATGACAAAAAGCGAAAAAGGCGTTGAGCGAGGAGAGTTTGCGGTTGAGGGTACGTTTGTTGGCTATCCCGCCGAGCAGTTTCAGAACATCGGCGGTCTCCAGGGAGAGCAGCGGACGTTCCGCCGCCTTCTCGAGCTGTTCGAGGTCGGAGCGGTAAGCCTCGACCGTCCGCTTGCTGAGGGCCTTTGTAACGGTGATGTATTCGATAAAGGCTTCGAGCGGACCGGACACGCCGATGCTACTCCTCGACGGAGATGATCTTGTCGCGGACGTAGAAGGCTTTCTCGCCCGTGAAGCTGATGCCGTCGTCCAGGGCGATGCTGTAGACCTCCGTCTGCGTCATCGCCTTGTCCATGACGATCAGGTAGCCCTCTTTTTCCAGGAGGTAGAGCTTCTCTTTGCCCACGATCATTCCCAGGAAGTGCGCAAACGGGAATTTCTGCTTGGCCACCGGCTGCAGTGCCGTCGTAAGGTGGATCACATCGCCCTCTTTCGTGGCCGCCCAGATGCCCGATTCGTCAAAGACAACGTCGCGGAGGTCGAGCTTTTCGCGCCGCTCTTTGTCGCTCAGGCAGAAAAGGCGGTTCGGGGTCGCCGCGACCATCGTATCGCCGATGACTTTAAAATAGAAGACGTTGTCAAAATAGGTCTCGGTGCTGACCACCGTCGAGCGCAGCAGCTCCTTCTGCTCGTAGTTGACGACGACCAGGCGCCCGTCGAGCGTCGGGAAGACGACAAGGTTCCCGAGGAAATAGGGGTTGGCGATGCGGACATCGACCGCCGTCGCGGGCGTCCCGGGGAGCTTGTAGTAGCTCTTGCCGGTCGAGAGGCGGTAGATCCCCAGGTCGTTGCTGGAGAAGAGCACGGCCAGGTAGTCGCCTTCCACGGCGGCAGCGGCCACGGTCTTCTCCAGTGCCAGACGTTTCGTCTCGTTGCCCTCAGCGCTGTGCAGCGTGACGTTGCCGTCGATGCCGGTCGAGAGGAACCAGCCGCCGCTGCTGCCGAGGAAACGCTCGCCGTCGGGGACCTTGTAGCCGCTGACACCGCTTTTTTCGACGACCTGGCCCTGGCGCGCCACGGCCCCATGCGCCCCTTTGGAAACCAGCTGGACGCCGGCGCGCTTACAGGTCGGCCAGGCCGGGACGTCGTCGACTTTCGGCCGTTCACCGACAATGGCTTCCGCCGAATTGTTCGGTGTTTTACAGACCGGCCAGTCGTTGACCGTCTGCTCCGGCGTGTAGTACTCCTTGTTGCTGCAGCCCGAAAAAGCGAGCATCGCACCGACGAGAAGGAGAGAAGCCTGCTTGATCATTTCACGCCGTAGTGCGAGAGCGCTTCCGCCAGCGGGGCGAGCGGAGACTGATCCCCGATCATCTGCAGGCGGCGGTGTGCTTCGTCTGTTTTGCCCGACTGCATCAGCAAGACGGCCTCATCGATCAGCGCCATCTCTTTATAGAGCGCACCCTGGCGGTAGCCGTAGCTTCCCAGGGCCTTGGCGTCGCCGGCAATCGCCGCCGCTTCGTAGCTGCTGACGTCGGAGACTTCCGCCGCCGGGGAGGACGCAAGCGCCTGCAGCGTCTTGACGTCGCCGCTCTTGATCGCCTCGGACATGCTCCACGCGTCATACAGCATCGGAGCGTTGGCCTTGAGAGTCTGCTGTGCCGCCGCATTGGCCGGGTCGGACTGCAGGGTCATATAAGCAGCGTTCGCCGCATCGCGTTTGGAAGCGGCATACGCATCATACGCCGCCGTACCGACGACGGCGAGGGCCACCGCCGCGACCGCCGCGATCAGCGGTTTCTTGTACTTTTTGACGAACCGTTCGGTCTTCACTGCCTGCTCGAAGAACTGCTCCTCCGTGCTCAGCTCCTCCTTGACCATCGTGATATTCTCTTTGAGACTCACCCGCACTCCTCTGATACACCGCCCAAATGGGCGTTTCCGTAAGATGGTGCAAGTGTAGCTTAAATAGAGTAAAAAGACGGTAACGGGCATGGGGGCGGGTCGTTTCAATGGAAAGCTTGTGAATATTGTGATAAGATTTTCCTATGCTCTCAGCTGCAATACTCTGCTGGCGTGTTTACAATTATTAAGATCGTGTAGTGTATAATGCAAGCTCATAATTTTTATAACTTTTTTATAACATTCGCAAAAAACAAGGAGACCGCTATCATGAAACTGGCAACTCTGCTCTGCGCTACGGCCCTCAGCCTCGCGGCTGCGACGGCCCAAAACGGGGGCCTGGCATTGGACGAAGCCATCGACCTGCTCAAGGCACAGAACCTCGAGATCAAAGCCGCGACCTACGACGTACAGAGTGCGCATGAGCGCGCTTCCCAGGCCGGGGGACAGCACTGGGGTTCCCTCGACTTCATCCAGAACATCGCCCGCTCCGACGATGCCGGCAACGTCTTCGGCTTCAAACTGACCGGGCGCGAAGCGAATTTCGGCGATTTCGGTGCCGAAGAGTTCATGGGGAACTTTGCCGCCTGCCAGGGCGGTGATTTGAGCGCCTGTGACGCCATGTATACCCAGCCGCCGGAAGCGCTGAACTACCCCGCCGACCGCAACTTCTTCCAGAGCAAACTGCAGTACACCCTGCCCCTTTACGTCGGCGGGAAGATCAGTGCCTACGTCGAAGCGGCCGAGGGAATGGAACGCCTCAAGCGCCTGGACAAAACGAAGCTGCTCAACGAGAAGATCTACGAAACCCGCAAGGCGTACTACGACATGCGCCTGCTTGACGAGGCGCTTTCCAACCTGAAGACGATCTACGACAACATCGGTACCCTTGAAGCGATGACGGAGTCGATGATCAAGGAGGGGTATGCCAAACGCACCGACCTGCTTGAGGTCCAGGCGAAAAAATCAAACGTCGCGCGCTCCATCCACCAGATGGAAGCGAACGAGGCGCTGCTCTACCACTACCTCAGCTTCCTGCTCGACCAGCCCGTCAGCGCCATCACCCTGCCCGGCTCCGACGTTCCCCTGCCGCCGCTCGAGACGGCGGACGTCATCGCCGCCAACATCGACGTCAAGCGGGCGCAGACGGGTCTGAAAATCCGCGAAAGCATGCAGGATGTCGCCCTGTCGGACTACCTGCCGATGGTCGGCCTTCAGGCCGATGTCCAAACGGCCGCCGACAGTTTCGAGCATTATGCCGCCGACAAAGGCTCCTACACCGTCGGCGTCCAGCTCAAGTGGAACCTCTTCGCCGGCGGCAGCGACTATGCCGCCTATGAAGAGGCCCGTATCGAGACCCTCAAGACCAAGACCCAGATCGACCTCGCCAAAAAAGGGATCGCCCTCCAGGTCGACAAGATCCACACCGAGATCAAATCTCTCGACTACGAGATCGACGCCCTCTCCAAAGAGCTGGCCCTCGCCAACGAGATCTACGCCAGCTACGAAGCGCGCTACCGCGAGCAGATCGCTTCCATGAGCGACGTCGTCATCAAACAGTCCCAGCAGCTTGAGAAGGTCCTCGCCCTGCTGGAAGTCAAGAACAAACGGACCGAACGGGTCTTTGCCCTCGAAAAACTTGCCAACGGAGTCACACAATGAAAAAACTGCTTCTCACTTTTATCCTCGGTGCGGCGGCACTCTATGCCGACGGGCTGACCGTCGCCGGGAGCGTCATCTCCGACAACCAGAAGATGATCACGAGCCGCTACATGGGCTTCGTCACCGAAGTCGGTGCCGCTGAGGGCGAACGCGTCAAGAAGGGGCAGCTGCTCTACACCATCGACTCCAAAGAGGTCGACAGCGCGAAAGCGCGCGTCGAGCTGGGGATCTCCCAGGCCGAACTCGCCCTGCAGATGAACCAGAACCAGCTGAGCAACGTCCGTCTCAACCTGGCACGCTACAAGCGCCTCCTGGAAAAGAACATGGTGAGCCAGTACGAGGTCGAGAACCTTGAACTCGCCGCGAAGAATATGGAGGACATGGTCGCCATCAGCAAAAAGCAGGTGGAACAGGCCCAGGCGCAGCTCTCCGAAGTCTACAACCAGTACAAGTACCTCCGCATCAAGGCCCCGAACAACGGCGTCATCATCGCCAAGAACATCAAAGTCGGCGAGATGGCGATGCCGGGGATGCCGGCGTTCGTCCTGGCGGACCTGAGCGACCTCAAGATCGCCATCGAAGTCGCCGAAAGCGACCTCTCCAAGGTCCCCTACGGTACCAAGGTCGCCGTCGAGGTTCCTTCCGTGGGGCTGCTGACAACCGGCACCGTCAGCGCCATCATCCCCAGCTCCAACCCGATGACGCACACTTTCCGCGTCAAGATCGCCTTTAAAACGACCTCCAAGGCCCCGATCTACCCGGGAATGTACGCTACGGTCACGATCCCGTAAGGAGTGCAGATGCAGACACACAAACCCTACACCCCCAAGGACTACGCGGGTAAACTCGCCCGCTACTTCATCAACAGCCCCCTGACGATGATCCTGGGGATCACCCTGCTCGCCATCGGCTACCTCTCGCTGATGATCATGCCCCGCGAGGAGAACCCCCAGATGGTCGTCAGCGGTTCTACTGTCATCATCGCCCTGCCCGGCGCCACGGCCAAGGAGGTCGAGAACGTCATCGTCCGCCCCCTCGAGCGCAAGATGAAAGAGGTGCTCGGCATCGAGCACATCATGGGGATGGCGATGGACAACGTCGGCATCGTCAACGCCGCCTTCTACATCGGCGAGGAGAAAGAGGATTCGAACCTGAAGGTCTACGACAAGATCATGCAGAACGCCGACATCTTCCCCGAAAATGCCATGCAGCCGGTGATCAAGCCGCTCGACATCGACGTCGACATCCCGATCGTCTCCGTCGCTTTCTACGCCAAAGACCCGGCCAAGATGGACGACACCCAGCTCTACGATGCGGTCAAGAACCTGCAGCACGCCATCAACGGCCTGCCCAACGTCGCCGTCACGGCGCTCAAAGGGGGGCATAAGCACCAGTACAACATCCTCGTCGACCTGAACAAGCTCTCCGGCTACAACCTCTCGCTGGGGCAGATCACCCAGGCGGTCCAGGCCCTCGCCTACAACGTCCCGGCAGTCAAGAACCGCACCAAAGAGGGCGAGATCGTCATCATGGGCGTCAAGAACGCCATCGAAAGCGTCCAGGACGTTGAGGACATTATCGTCGCCCAGTACATGGGGGCGCCGATCCACCTGCGCGACGTCGCCAAGGTCGAGGACGGCTACGATATCCAGAACTTCCGTTCCGCCAGCATCAGCGTCCGCGACGGCGACGCCTTCTCCCCGCTTCAGGACCAGGTCACGCTGACGATCTCCAAGCTCAAGGGGACCAATGCCGTCGTCATCGCCGACGAGGTCAAAGAGGCCCTCGAGAACTACAAGCCGATTCTCGAAAAAGCGGGGATCAAATACTCCATCACCCGCAACGACGGCGAACGCGCCAACGAGGCGGTCAACGAGCTGGTGTTCCACCTCATCATCTCCATCGTCATCATCGCGATCCTGCTCGTCTTCGTCCTGGGGTGGCGCGAGTCGCTCATCGTCACCTTCACCGTCCCGGCCATCCTGGCGATCACCCTCTTTATCGCCTATATCACCGGGCAGACGATCAACCGGATCACGCTCTTTGCCTTCCTGCTCTCGCTGGGGCTCCTGGTCGATGCGGCCATCATCGTCATCGAGAATATCCACCGCCACTTCCACTCGGTAGAGTCGGCGGACATGCCCAAGGACGATCTGCTCGTCGAGGCGACCGACGAGATCGGGCCGCCGACGAACATCGCGACCTTCGCCATCATCCTCACCATGGTCCCTATGGCCTTTGTCGGCGGCATGATGGGGCAGTTCATGAAGCCGATTCCGGCCAACGTCCCCGTGGCGCTGATCGCGTCGCTCTTTGTCGCCTATATCTTCACCCCCTACTTCGCCAAGCGGATGATGCACCGCCCCGACCATGCGAAACA
The DNA here is from genome assembly GCF_039645585.1 of Sulfurimonas sp. HSL-1656. Taxonomy (NCBI): domain Bacteria; kingdom Pseudomonadati; phylum Campylobacterota; class Epsilonproteobacteria; order Campylobacterales; family Sulfurimonadaceae; genus Thiomicrolovo; species Thiomicrolovo subterrani. The sequence goes on along the minus strand of NZ_CP147915.1, from coordinate 970,637 downwards.
CCAAGGAGGCCATAAATGATCTTCCAGAAGTTCGAAGCCTTCATCGCGGCGCTGCTGCAGAGCAGAAGCCAGAAGAAAATGATCCTGATCGTGACCCTCGTCGCCTTTATTATCTCGGTGCTGATGATCGCGCCGACCGAGATCGTCAAGGCCAAGATGCTGCCGGGCAAGAACAATGACACCTTCACCGTCTACGTCGATCTGCCCAACGGCTCTTCCCTGCGCCAGACGACGGCGGTAAGCCAGTGCGTCACCTCCTTTATCCAAAAAGAGCAGGAGGTGCTCGACACCGAGACCTTCCTCGGTATGGGTGCACCGCTCGATTTCGCCGGCCTCATCAAAGGCAGCCATTTCAAAAACGCGGAGAACGTCTCCGAGATCGTCGTCAACCTGACCAAGAAGCATGACCGCGACGAACCCTCCTACCTGATGGTCCAGCGGATGCGCCCCCTGATCCAGGATGCGTGCCAGCCCGTCGTCGCCGGCACGAACATCAAGTTCGTCGAACCGCCGGCGGGACCGCCGACCCTGGCCGCCATCGTCGCCGAGATCTACGGCAGCGACACCGCGGGTATCCGTGACCTCGCCGGCAAGGTCGCCGCGATCTTCCACCAGACGGCGGGGCTCGTCGACATCGACGTCATGGCCGACGAGATCTACGACCGCTTCGACCTCAAGGTCAACAGCACGAAGATCACCCGTTCGGGCCTCACCATCAAGCAGGTCAACGACATCATCTACCTCGCCTTCGAGGGGATGGACATCGCCGTCAAGAACAGCGAAACGATCAACGAGCAGATCCCGATCTTCCTGACGCTGAGCCCGGAGTCGAAGGTCTTCAGCCGCAAGGACAAGCGCGCCCTCGAACAGAAGCTCTCGGGACTGCGCCTGATGAACAGCAACGGCCTGCTCGTGCCGCTGACCGAGGTCGTCGACATCATCCCGACGCAGGCAAACCCTATGATCATGAGCAAGGACCTGCACCAGATGGTCAACGTCGTCGCCGAAACGGACATGGTCTCCCAGGTCTACCCGCTGATGGACGCACGCCATACGATCCTCGACACCCTCTCGGAGCAGTATGACATCGAGAAGACGGGCCTCTTCGACCTCTCCCTCACGGACAAAAAGACGGGGAGCCATTACGAGCTGCACTGGGACGGCGAGATGGAAGTCACCCTCGACACCTTCCGGGACCTGGGCGGGGCCTTCATCGCTGCGCTCGTGCTCATTTTCCTGCTGATGGTCGTCTACTACAAGAGCTTTACGCTCAGCGGCATCGTCCTGCTGGGAAGCTTCCTCTCCATCATTGGGGTCATCGTGGGCCACTGGATCATGGACCTCTTCAGCGCCGACACCTTCTTCCTGACCGCGACGTCGCTGATCGGCTTCATCGCCCTGATCGGGATCAGTTCGCGCAACTCGCTGCTGCTCATCGACTTTACCAAGTCGCTGATGCACGAGAAAGGGATGCACAAGACGGAAGCGCTCGCCTACGCCGCCGCCACCCGTGCCAAGCCGATCTTCCTGACCGCGACGGCGATCATCCTCGCCTCGACCCTGCTCGCCAGCGACGCCGTCTTCGGCGGGCTCGGTGTCGCGCTCATCTTCGGCACCATCGCCGCCGTCGCCGCGTCGCTGCTCGTCGTGCCGGTCCTGCTGCACAACGCCGACCTTGAACGCCACTTCGGCTTCAAAGAGCGCAAAGCCGTCTCCGTCTACGAACCGTAGGCCTCATGCCGTGTGCCCCTGCGGCACACACCCTTCAATCATCAATGCATCCCGACTGCGATACCCACACTTCATTACATAACTTTTTTTAATTAATACTCAACGGAAATACAGACAAAAGTTCAAACCAAATATGATGGATAACTAAGAGACTAAGCGTGGCTGTGAACGGCACGGCCTGATTACTATGTAACCATCATGAGGAGAGACCCATGAACACAGAAACCCTTACCAAATGGACAAGAACATTGGCCTCGATGCAGCGTTGGATCGTTCCTGCTGCCTTTGGGGCCATTCTCATAGGCACTGCCGCTGCCGCAGAAAAAGCGATGTGGCCCGGGACCGTGGCAGGTGAGCCCGCACCGAAGATGAAAGGCGTACCGCCGGTCCTTTCCCAGAACCTTGCGAATTTTGATGACCTGGATTTCCGCGTCTACACCGGCCAGGAGTGGCAGGATCTGCACAAGAGCCATACCAAGGATGTCATCGTCCACTGGCCCGACGGCCATGTGACCAAAGGCATTGAGAAGCACATCGAAGACCTGAAGTACATGTTCACCTTTGCGCCCGACAACCGGATCAAGGAGCACCCGGTCCGCTTCGGTACCGCAGACGGCCAGTGGACCGCCGTGACCGGCTGGCTCGAAGGCACCTTTACCAAACCCATGGTGCTCGCCGACGGCACGGTCATCCAGCCCACGGGCAAGGCTTACCGCATTCCGATGGCAACCATAGGCCACTGGAACAGGGACGGCATCATGTTCGAAGAGTTCCTTTTCTGGGACAACGGCGCCTTCATGCAGCAGATCGGGCTGGCACCATAAGCATCGACAAACCGAACGTATCTGACACTCCGCGCCCGTCATACCGCGGGCGCTCCCCCTTCACCCGCTTTAACCCGACTGACTGTAGAATGCAGCATGCAAACGGCAAGGAGCGATATGGACACCGAACTGCGCAGCGCGGGTGAAGAGGACCTCCTTTTCCTGGTTGAAGCCCTCCATAAGACTTTTCTCTTCCTCTCCAGGTGCGCAGAGGGACCCTATTACGAAGGGTTTGCCGCCCTCTCCGTCGACGCGATGGAGGCCTATGCCCTCGAGTACCTCGACACACGGAAGGCGAAGACCCTCATTCTGCAGCACAACGGCGAAGCGATCGGCTGCATCATGGGCAAGATCGCCCCGTCGCAGATCGGGGCGGCCGATATCGGGCTTGTGGGGTGGATCGGCCTGTGCTACGTGGACGAAGCCCACCGGGGCCGTGAGCAGTGTGCACAGCTGTACGGTGCGATGGAAGAGTGGTTCGCGTCGAAGTCCATCGGCACCGTCGAACTGAGCTATATGGCGGCGAACGAGAGTGCCCGCAGCGCCTGGGAACGCCTGGGGTTCGAACCGCTGCGGGTCATCGCCACCAAAAATATCGATACGGGAGAAGTATGACCGAAGCAACAGCGGACCTGGAGCACTATAGCGCACAGCTCGAAGCGGCAGCCGCCCGCCTGGACGCCCTCCCCCTCCACCGCCTCGACACGGAAACTTCCATGCTCAAAGAGGCCTTCGACCTTGTCTACGATGCGGGCGTTTTTGCCTTTCACCGCTACGCTTCCGACCTGCATGAGACGATGAAGTTCCGGCTTTTCACGACCCTCGCCCCCCGCTCGGGCAGCCTCGCCTTCCTGGCCATCCAGATCCTCGCGGCCAACAAGATCATGCACGTCAACCGTTTCACCCAGCTAGATACCTACCTGGCCAAACGCTGCGGGATCGCCATCAACCACCTGCGCGCCCCCGTCACGGTGGTATCGGCCACGCAACAAAACGGCGCCTACCGCCTGAACGGCCGCCTGACGTGGGCAAGCGGCTACGGCATTTTTGACACCCTCGTCGTCGGCTTCCATTGCGAAGGGCAGGAGTTTCAGGCGGTGGTTCCTTTTGAACCCCGCGAGGGCTTCACCCTGGGCACCCCGACCGAAACGTTTGTCGGCAACGCCATGCACACGGTCGATGTCGTCCTCGACAATTATGAAGTGCCGCAGGAACACATCGTCGCCTCGCACCCCCTCGGCACTTACACGAAAAACAAATCCGTCTCCAAGACCATCCACTACGCCCTCTACGGCATCGGCCTCGGCGCCGTGGATGTCCTGGAAGACGAGGAGGTTCGCTGCGCCGCCGGAGCGAGACTGGAAGCCGTGAAAACCGCCTTTCTCGCCACGAAAAACGGTGAGGAACTCGACAGGCTCCGCATCGAGCTCTTCGAACTCGTCCAGCAAATAGTCACCACCGGAATGATCCTCTACGGCGGCCGCTCCGTCCTCTCAACTGAACGGCTCCAGCGCTACTACCGCGAACTCGTCATGTTCAACGCCAACGGGCTCAACAACGCGCTCAAACGTCTGCATAAACAAGCTTTTTTCTCAGCACTAGAATCCACACATTAAAAGTCAAAGTGTCCAATAAGCACATATATCAATGATAGACAGACACTTTGTCCGAATATCAAAATACCGAGAACGTTCAAACAGAAATAATTTTAAGAAAAAAAGCGTAGTATTAACAGATATATTTCAATTTGTTTAATATTGCGATTAAATATCCAATATTAGGACACTCATGAGTTCCAAATATCTATGGATGTTCCAGCAATATGACACAGTTTGGGAATGAATAAATAGTTATACACTAAGGAAACTAGATGCTTAAGTCACACATAGATGCAATTGAGAATCATCTCGTAAGCATCTCACAAATTCCTGCTAATGCTGGCCACACTTTACATCGTGGTACGCCAAGAGAAGCATTCATTAAAGAATTCTTGGAAGGGCATCTAAGTGCAAATGTTGCAATAGGAACAGGCGAAATTATCGATTCAAATTCACAACCTAGAGCTCAGAGAAATCAATATGACATCGTCATCTACAAAAACAATTATCCAAAGCTCGACTTTGGTGGTGGTGTCAACGGTTTTCTAGTCGAGTCGGTTGTTGCCACTATTGAGGTGAAATCCTTGTTGGATCAGTCAGCTATAGATCAATCTGTCAGAGCTGCCTACAATGCGAAGAGTTTATCTCCTAATGTTACACGAAGTTTTAGCAGTGGTTGGGTTCCACCAAAAGTTATCAATTATGTAGTTGCCTATGATGGTCCAGCTCAAATGAGTACTGTACATAATTGGATTATGAATAGTCATGCCAATAATAATATTCCGCTTCCAACATGGAACCAACCAAATCGTACATCTACTCCAGGTACAGCTCTAGATGGTGTTGTATTGCTGAACAAGGGCTTTGTAAAATTAGATAATTCACCGTTGACACTAAATAACCCTCAAGCTCCTTTGCCAGGAACTCACATTATAGCTGACAACCCAAATGGCAACTTACTAATGATGTTTTTAGCACTACAAGAGGCTTGTAACAATATTCAAGGAGCATGGCTAAACGCAATTCCTTATATTCAAAACGTGCAATTTGGAAATGTTCGCATTGTATAGAAGGTATAACAAATCAAAGGAGACCAATCAAAAACCCGCGCGCGGCTTTTTGATTGCTCATTTTAAACGTTAACCTTCAAAGGAAAAACAATTGGAAATATCAGAACTTGGTCCATGGATATCTGCTGCCAAAGATTCACTTGTAGGTTTATCAGCTGTCACTGCCACTATATTTGCATACTTAGGACTAAGTGCATGGAAAAAAGAGCTCAAGGGAAAAGCAGAATATCAGCTTGCAAAAGATGTTTTGAAGTCAGTATATAAAGTACGAGAAGCTTTTAAACATGTTAGAAATCCTGCGATTTATCAATATGAATACCCAGAAGATATGACAGATTATCACGGTCATTTAAAGCGTGAGTACAACTATGAAGGCACAGCACATGTCTACGAAAAACGATGGGAAATTATGCATGCTGCATTTAAGGAACTTGAAGAACATCACTTGAATGCACAGGTTGAATGGGGCTCAAAGTTTCAAGACGTCATAACCGGACTTCGATCTTGTAGAGTAACGCTTCAAATTGCAATTCAACAAATGCTTGAACGAAAAAAAGATCCGGAGTTTAATCAAGCTACTACACGGGAAGAAAGAGCTAATGAAAGATCTGTTCTTTATTACGGTGGTGAAGATTCCGAGTATGACAAATTTACTCCAGAAATCAATGAAGCTATTGCTAAATTTGAAAAATGGTTACGACCTCATGTCAGCAAAAAAGGTTAACAAACCAAAGGAGACCAATCAAAAACCCGCGGGCGGCTTTTTGATTGCTCATTTTAAACGTTAGATGGTAAGCAAATGAGGCACGAAACAATAAAGAGAATTGAACTGCTTGATACCGGTGAGTTGCTACTTGGCCTTGAAAGCCAAGGCAAACCGGAATACCAATATGTGTACCGAGATGCTGCCGGTGTTTATTGGGATCAAGAACGACATGGATTCAAATCAACGCCATTGAAAGAATGGAGTTGTTCTCAATGGTACAAACAAATTTGCGATGTTGTTCAGTCTAGTTTAGACATTGAGCTGAAACTTGCGAAAAACGTTTTGTGGTCAAATGTACCAGCAGAAGAGCAGGAGGAAATTAAGCATGCGAATAGCATCTAACAAATCAAAGGAGACCAATCAAAAACCCGCGGGCGGCTTTTTGATTGCTCATTTTAAACGTTAGATGAAGATGAATAACATGAAACTAAAAGTACCTACACAAGAAGATTTTGAAAATTATGATGGGCTGCATTGTCACAGACTTTGGGCTATGGTAGGTGATTACTGGATATGTCCTTCGTGTAAAAGAAACAAGTATCAAATAATGAGGTGGGCTAAACGATTTCCGAATTCACCTAATGCATTTTACGACTGGGTTGCTATACTGCATAAGCATCATGATCATTCACAAGGTTATTTATCTTTGAATAATGGCAGATTCCCTCAAACAGTAATTTGTGATCAATGCAATTCAGCAGATGGGGCAGCCAAAAGAAAACTATCTTTGCCTAAGGATTTTTCATTCTCGCCTGAGGAAATAGGCCGTTTTGTTAAGGCTACTCCGCATGGAAAACACGAAATTGACTATGAGATAGCAAAAGCGATATATGATGCAGTCCACATCTAACAAATCTCTGCACACCAATATGAGGCCCACATGCGGGCCTCATATTGGTGAGTTTAAACGTTATAAAAAGGAGTTAAAATGCAAACCAAAAACTCAATCCTAATTGTATGCGGGATTGTCTTACTTAGTGGATGTACATACAAAGCAGAATTAGTTTCACAAAAAGACAATTCAATTCATTATGGAACATTTAATGATTTTAGCGACACCTTTGATATTACAATAAGAGATGAAAATTATAAAGGGCATTGGTCAAGAATTAAAACTTCAAGTTACGGAACAGCAATGGTTGGAAATAGCACGGCTTTAATAAGTGGTTCATCAACAAGTGGTGGAATATTAAAGCAAAGAGGTTCAAAAGGTGGCTATCTGAGTTGTACATTCACATTAAATAATTCCGTAGAATATGGTACTTGTGAAGAAAGAAAAAATAAAGAAACTTTTGACTTAACAATAGAATAAATAATAGTTGAGGCTTTACAGAAATATAAGCCATAACAAAACATTGGAGAGAAATATTTGACCCTGCGGCCCAAATATTTCTCATTTTAAACGTTATCCAGTGGGAAAAGATGAAAAGTTCGATTGACATATCCAAAGTTCTTTTTGCAGTTTTTATTTTTTATATCCTCTGGGGAATTAGTTTTCAATTTGGCGGAAGAGACAGACTTCCGGAATTAATCATCTGCCTCTTAAGCTTCATATTTATTTTTATACCGGTTTTGCTTGTTGCTATGCTCGTTCCCAAACAGCAAAAGCCAAAAGATTCAAACGCCACGACGAATGAAAGATTTGAAGATTATGCCGATCGAAGAATCCACGAAATCGAGGAAGCTTTGAAGCAGAACAGCAAGTAGATATCGCGGAGACTAACCACATGTCACCCCATAAAAATAAAAACGGATAAGGGAGTCATTTTCATGACGGACTTTACTTCTCGCGTCTTCGTCCCTGCCCTTATGGTAGGTGCTGTTTTATTTGCCATCAGCATCTTCATTCCAGGAGGTTTGGGGATCGTCCTCGGCCTGTTCGTCACCGGGCCTATCGGTTTTTTTTCCACTGCCCTTTGGAAACTTTACAGCGTCAGCATCAAAGAAGACAAGATTGATTTTCACGCTGCACTCAAGTGGTTCGTTTACGTATTTATATGGATTTCACTCTATATACTCCTCCTGATGAACGGTTTTTCAATGTTCGTGCTTTTTATCGCCGCATTGCTTCAGCTATTTGCCGTTCTCTTGAGTATGACTATCCTCGATCTCGCCGCTACACGCTCTGAAATACCCAAATCGTTAAGGCGAACGATGAGCGTCATTATCGCAGCGATGGCCCTCATAATGTTTACGACACTACTGCCGCCGGTCAAAAGGCCCATTTACGGTCCGGCTTCAACACTTGAGATGGAAGGCCCCGATACGATTCTCCCGAAAGTGGCTTTCATTCTCGACAGTGATTTGGACGCGAGTCGGCAATATCCCATGCTCGTCATTGATCGGAACACGCTTGCGATGGAATGGCTGATCATAACGGCAGCTGCTCTGGGTTTGAATCTGGTACTGATAGGTATACGAAGGCGCTCACGGGGTGAGGATGACATATCCGGTACTGCCTAACAACCCGGAGGAGAGCAACCAAAAGAACAAAGCACCCTTTCATAGTTTGAAACTTGCACGAGAGATTGTAGTTCCATGGGTCAAAGCTGATTTTTTCATGCTGCATGACAGCGTAAAATCCCACCGCGCCCGGGGCAGAAAGAGATCGAGACCCGGAGGCACAGCGTTATGGATGAACAAAGAGTGGTCTGTCCCCATTGCAGTGAGATCAACACCATTCCCGTACAGGAGCATTACAGCGAAGCCGACTGCACGCACTGCAAGGCTTCGCTGCTGGAGACGAAACCGGTCGGCGTGGATGATGCGGCCTTTATGAAGCATATCTGGAACAGTGACATCATAGTGGTCGTCGATTTCTGGGCGCCCTGGTGCGGTCCCTGCCGCACGATGGCCCCGGCATTCGAAGAGGCGGCCGCAGCCCTGCCGATGAAAGCCCGATTCCTCAAAGTCGATACTGATGCGCAAAAGCTGCTTGCTGCACGTTATAACATCCGCTCCGTCCCGACGCTGATTCTCTTTAAAAACGGGTATGAGATCAACCGGAGGGCCAGGGCGATGAGCGTGGAAGAGCTCCAAAAGTGGACCGGGAAGTACATCGCCAAATGTAACGCCTACCGTCAGGATGCAGACAGTCGCTGACAAAGCAGTCGGGAGCGACTATTGCATACCTCCTGTTATATGAGTCAGGAGGATGCTGATGCAATTGGACAGACTGGAACGCTATTTCAATGACTACACCTACATCAAAAAAGGACATTATCCGGTCACTGACATGGTGGTCTACTGGTACATGGGTGAAGCGTGGACAGTGGCAAATAAAGAGCACCAAATTGCTGTCAGCGAAGGACTCCTGCGGTCAATCGAAGCAAAAGGCTTTGAACTGAAGCAAGAAGATGTTGCGCGTCTTTTCGAGCTCTACGATCTTCGGGGCAAAGCAGCGCGCGGCGAGCTCCCGGACGAAGCAGTGCTCCAGGCGGCCTTTACCGAGATCATCGAACAACATCACTTATCGCATTGATTAGTGTCTTACGCATATGTAGCCGAATCGAAAAAAGGACGTTAAGACCAAAAGAGCGGATCTTGCATATCGAACAAAAACAAAGGACTATCGCTGAATTCGCGATACGCTCGGCGCGAACATAGATTCGTTTGTTAAAGTCCTTTCCCAAAACAGATCGGAAACCCATGCCCAACAGACTCGAACTCGAAGACTCGCCCTATCTGCAGCAACACAAAGACAACCCCATAGAGTGGTACCCCTGGTGCGACGAAGCGTTCGAACGTGCCCGCACGGAAGCACGCCCCCTTTTCATCTCTATAGGCTACAGCACCTGCCACTGGTGCCACGCCATGGAGCGCGACGTGTTCAGCAATGAAAAGATCGCCGCGATCCTGAACGAACACTATATCTGCATCAAAGTTGACCGCGAAGAGCGCCCGGAAATCGACAAATACTACCAGGAGGTCCACCACCTGCTGAACCGCAAACCGAGCGGATGGCCCACTTCCGTCTTCTGCACGCCGGACAACCGGCCCATCTTTGCCGGTACCTACATCACGCCGGAGTCCCGCGGGGAGAAGATCGGTTTCACGGAGCTCTCTAAACTCATTGCGGCCAAAGTGGCGCAAAAAGATAAAAGCCTGTTCAAAAGCGCAGACGAGATTCAGGCCTATCTGGACAAACCTGCCCCGCAGGCAGTAGAGGTCAAACAGCTCAATGCCACCCTGATCCAGCGCTTCGTCAAACAGGCGCTGCGCATTTTCGAGCCGAACAGCGGCGGCTTTTCGAATGATCTGAAATTCCCGCAGATCTACACCCTCAACGCGCTGCTGGACATCGTGCTGCTGCAGGACAATCCCGATGCCGAGAAGATGCTGACGCAGACGCTCTCTACGATGCACCGGGGCGGCATGTACGACCTCATCGACGGCGGCTTCTGCCGCTACAGTACCGACGTGAATTGGCTGGTGCCCCGTTTTGAGAAGATGACCTTCGACAACGGGCTGCACTGCGAGCTCTACGCCCGTGCCGGACGGATGCTGGATGACGCGAGCTATACCCTCATTGCCAAAGAGATCGCCGACTTTATGAGCGGGAAAATGCAGGAAGACGGCCTCTTCTACTCCGCCAGCGATGCCGACACCGATGGCAAGCAGGGCATCTACTACACTTTTGACTACGACACGGCCAAAACCGCACTGCTCGAACAAGGGTTCGGCGCGGACGACACGGATACCATCCTCGCCGCCCTGCATATAACGCCGGAGGGCAACTTCATGGGCCGCAACATCGTCTGGCTCGAGTCGCCCGCCGACCGTCCGGAGTGGTTCGACGCCGTACGGGAGGTGCTTATCTCCCTGAGACAAGCGCGCGAGTACCCCTTTATCGACAAAAAGGTGCAGACCTCGTGGAGCGCGATGATGATCCGCGGCCTCTTCGAGCTGGGGAAATCCGACCCCATCTACACCCAAAAGGCCGTCGATGCGCTGGAGGCACTTATGGATTTTGTGATGCCCCAGGGAGCGCTCTTTCACTCGGGCCTCATTCACAGCACCCCGAAGGTCGGCGCCTTTTTGGAAGATTACGCCTACCTCGGTACCGCGTTTATCAAAGCGTATGAAGCCACTTATGAAAACGTCTGGCTCATGCAGGCGCAGCGGATGGCCGACTTCGCGCTGGAGGAGTTCTATGAGAACGGACGCTGGTATCTGAGTCGCGGGGAGTTCACGACGGAGGCGGACCCGGCAGACGCGCTTTATCCCGGTTCCATCGGCGTGATCGTCGATCTGCTGCTGAGCCTCGGCATGCTCCAGGATGACAGCTACCGGCAGTTCGCCTTCTCTACCCTGCAGTTCTACTCCGCCAAACTGGTGAAAGCACCTATCAGCTACCCCCACCTCTTCAACCAGGCGATCCGCTACCGCTTCGAAGACCTGCTCGTCAAGGCCAATGCCGACAAACTGGCTATGGCCGCGCCTTCCCTGGCGGAAGTCACCTACCCCTACGTTCGCGTCAAAGCCACCCATAACAAAAACTATATGCTCTGCGGGACACAGAGCTGTTTCGCACAGTTGAAAACACCGGTGGAAATCGCCGACACCATTCGGGAGAAATTTTCATACTGACCCGCGGACGGAGATGTCCAGGGATATTCCGGACGTTCCATCGATTCCTTCGTACAAATGACTCGCCACGCTCCAATTTGCAGGTGAGCGAGGCCTCAACGTTCACGTTATCCGGTTGTTTTCCACATTTGTCCACTCCATCAATAGGGCCCTGAACTGCGCATATTTCTGCTCACCGATATTTTTCGCGAGCACTTTTTCAGCCTCGGCACTGAGACGGATTAATGTCGCCTGCAACGCTTTGCCGCGCGGTGTGAACATCACCAGCGATGCTCTACCGTCACTGGGATCGGCTCTTTTTTCAAGGTAGCCGAGCGTAATAAGTTCTTCGACTATGGCAGACATACTCTGCTTGGTGATCTGAGCCTGTTCGGCCAGGGTCGTTACCCGTGCACCCCGGCCGGTCAGATGGCGCATCACTTTACTATGCATGGGGCGGATATCCGCATACCCAGCTTCTTCAAGACGACCGTAAACCTGTTCCGAAAGCGCACTGTACATCCGGCGCAACATCGCGCCAAGGGTATGTTCCAGCACAGAGTCGCTGTTTTCTGGCAAAGGTTCTTCGGGCATGCTGATGACTCCTCGGTCAATGTAATAACGCCTGGCAAAGACAGCTTTTCCGCTGCATGGGCCGGCCTATCCGCAGCATTGGTATGCAGACGCTTCTATGGCCTGTGTAAGCACGGCGTTAAATATTCTATCTGTAACAGTATCATTTTTTTCAGATAAAAGTAAGGTTAACTTACTAAAATTGTCAGGTTGCCTTACTAAATTGAGCATACCAGATCAGGTTGCTTAAGGGACGAGATCCAAATTCAACACTGGAGTAATGCAATGGACAGAAAATTTCTAATTGTAGGTTTTGCTTATGCAATTGTCGGTTTAGGCCTCGGTATTTTCATGGCCGCTTCCAAAGACCATGTACAATTTACAACGCACGCACACATCATGCTGATCGGATTCTTGCTTTCATTTTTATATGCGCTATGCCACAAGCTCTGGTTAAACGGACCTATCGGGATACTGGCAAAAGTCCAATACTACATGCATTTGATCGGAGCTTCAGTCATCTCAGGAGGCCTGTTCCTGTTGTACGGCAATTTTGTACCGCTCGAAACGATTGACCCGGTGCTTGCCATGAGCTCTGTTGCGGTTTTTGTTGCCGCAGTCCTCATGTTTGTACTGCTCCTGAAGACAACGGGAGAACGGGTCGGCGCGATGCAATAATATGCTGCAGGAGAGCTTCTTTCTCCTGCAATCTTTGTTCAACAAGACGACTGAACACAGCAGACCGTCAGTTGCGATACACCACATCATATTGAATCCAACATACAGGCACCCTTTTAAAGGAGGCAGAAATTGAAGTCAACGCGAACTTACTGGAATCCATTGGATTTGGCGAACGACAATATGTGGGAGGATATTCCCGGTTCAGACGGCAACCTTCAACAACTCACAATCGCCCTGGATAGTGACAGCGGTGACTATACCCGCCTGACGCGATTTAAAGACGGTTATTCGACCAAAGCCTTCGGAGCGAAAAGCCACGACTACCCCGAAGAGATCTATGTCGTCCAGGGGCGGCTTTACGATATGGCCTTCAACATGTGGCTGGAACCCGGCTGTTATGCCAGCAGGCCGCCGCACGAGGTCCACGGCCCCTTCATTGCCGAGGGGGATGTCATCATTCTCGAGATCTCCTTTCCGAGCCAGTCTGCCACAAAGAGGTAACATGGACTTCGCGCACTGCCGCAACAGACTCCGCCCTCGGAGCGCATAGTGGTGTGTTTCAATTTTTTGACTCCATAAACAAAGAAAACCGATGGCTACTCATGAGCTCCATACAGAAATCGAAATCGACGCACCCGCCGAACGGGTATGGGAGATCCTTGAGGATTTCGCCGTCTCGATTGCAGGTATAATTTTTGTATATCACCGTCAAACCCACCGGAGTAAAGAGAGTATGATGAACGAGTGTTTGTTGAATATATGCAAAACGTTTGAGGAGACAACGGATTTTCTTTCGAACCGATCGCAGGAGAAAGAGAAGATCGTGACAAAACTTTTTTTTGATTTTTTAGACTGTTTCTCTTCCCTGCAGGCGGAAAAGCTTGAATACCCCAAAGAGTTCCAGAACGATGTCAAACTCTATCTGCAGGGCCACCCGATCCTGCAGAAGAAGTTTGAAGACGTAGAGATCCGCTACCTGATGCTGAGCGATTTTTACGATTTCTGCCGATTGACGAAAAGGTATACGAAATAGTAGATGCCTGAACGAATCAATCGGCACGCCAGGATCACCGCATCCGCGCTGGGCGGCATGATCAACCACGGGCTGTTAGAGATCCTTCAGCGCAATACCCCCAGCCGTGGCTTTTTTATCGAAACCATGAGGCGAATCACGCCGTTACCGGCTCAACGGAACGGAGGGGGCATTTACCGTCATCCCCAACTTTCTCGCCACCGGGACAACTGCCGTCCTGGTCAGCCTTGCGTTCATCGTGCGGCCCCTTAAGTATCTCCACACCAAACACGGTGCAGCCGTGTTTCTCTTCCTTATGGTACTATTGACGTTCATGCTCGCCAACCTGACCTTCATCGCCGCATATGCGCGGGATCTTGTCACGCGGCAGACGGAGTGAAACCGCACGGAGATTTTTAGGATCACGCAGTGAAGAGAAAAATAGCCTTTATACTGTTGGCGCTGCTGTCACTGGGCGCCTTTATCGTTTTTGGAGTCATAGGTGTTTATCAAACCGAAAACGGTATCGTGCTGGGACTTCCGGATTATGAAAAAAGAAGCATTCATGTTTCCCAGGTCGATCTGGAGATCCTGGTCAGGGCAGATACGCTGCTGGCAGATGAGGGTTCATGGCGGAAAGAGCACCTTTCGGACTGTTCCCTCTCCCCAAAGCTGGACCTTTACTGTGCCCTTCAGCAGGCTTCCGTCGATGTCACGGGCAGGTATGTCCACCGTCAGCCTGCCCTGCAGGAGGTGCGGTTTGCGATCGACGATCTGTACCGGGAACGGTGGAGCAAGCACAGGCTTATCGACTTCAACGCGAATCAAGAAACGCGCTTCAGTGACATCAAGTCGGTCCTCGACCGGGCGATCGCAACCGTGAAAAAGAAACTGGAGCGATAAACAATTTTTTGCGTGTCCATTTCCAACATTGCCAAAGAGGTTCATGCAAGGAAAATGATCAAAATCTACCGTTACCTCATCGTACTGCTGTGGATGATCGGGGCGGCATACGCTTCCACCGACCGTACCGCCGATGATCGTCTCAGAAACGATCTGCTCCATTTTGCGCGTTCGCTTGCGCAATCGCATTTTACGGGCACACCGGTAGCGCTGCCGGCATCCATCGTGCTCGATGGCAACTGGACCGTCTCGGTCACCCCCTATCTCCACGGCGGCCCCCTCGGTACCGGTACCGGGCAAAGCCACCTGCTCTACCGGGCCGTTATCGATGCCGTCGGTGGGGTCCTTTCAACGTCCGGCGATCGACATCCAGATGAAGAGGCTATCAGGGATTCACGTCTTCTGATCGCTTTTTCCCGGCCCGGCACGGAGGATAATGCACTGATCGAGTACAGGGGCAATGCCGAAGAGCTGATTGGCGACGTCGTGACCGTTCGGCACGTGGACAGGGAGATGATCTACGCCAAGATCATGGCGGCCAAAGCGTACCTCCTGCGCGCAATGGACGAAAAGACGCACGGTTTTCATAAGCTCTATACGGCCGAAAACGGCACCTTTGACCGCCGTGTCCTCACCACCTACTCCTCCTCCGCGCTCTACAGCCTGTTAAAACTCAATGATCTGGAGCGGGACGGGAACATTGCCAGACTGATCCCCCTTATCGCCGATTTCATCCTCTCTATGCAACTTCGCGAAGGTCCCTACAAGGGGGCGTTTCACTACTCCCTTTCCCTGGAAAGCGGCGAAAAAGACTATCGTTTCGTCGTCGGAACGACTTCGAAAACCATTTTTACCCTGCTGGAACTCTATAGAAGGACAAACGACATTAGGTACCTGGATGCCGCCAGGTCGGCCGCCGACTGGCTGCTCAGCATGCGCAATCCCGACGGCAGTGTGATCAACCAGGTGCAACTCGAAAACGGACAACCGGTTTTTGACAGGCGCTACTCGAACCTCTATACGGGCGAGGTGCTCTCAGCCCTCTCCAGGATGTACGCAGCCACTTCGGACAGCCGCTACTTCGAGGCCGCTCAAATTCTGGCGGATAATTTTCGCAAAAGGGCCGAGCGCGATGCCTATTTTCTGACGGACGACTACCGTTCGCCGACGGATGCCGTGCCGACAAGCTGGGGCGTGATGAGCCTGCTCGATTTTTACAAGATCAGCGGTAACGACCTCTATAAGGAAGTTCTTCGCCGCTGTCTCGGCGAGATTTTGAAACGGCAGAAAAATGATCCGGACGATATGAAAAATTACGGCAGGATCGGTACCGGGCAGAATACAAGCGGCAACGGATGGATAAACGAGGTCACCTCGGAGGTGTACCTGACATGTCAAAAAGAGCACTGGACGGGCTGTATGACCTACAAGGAGTCTATGCTGAAAATGGTGCGGTGGCTGATGCAGAACACCTACACCGAAGCAAACACCTACTTTTTGAAAGCACCTGACAAAGCGATCGGCGGCCTTATCAGGAGCTATACACGGGAGGAGGTCCGGACCGATGCCGTCTGCCACGGCGTCAACGGCTATATCAACCTCTATAACAGCGGCATGGAGGCCCCGGTACAACGCGAAAAAAGGAGAGAAGACCCATGACACCCGTTATCATCCAGGCGACACCCGAAGATGCCCGGCCCATCTCCGTGCTGACAGGCGAACTGCTGCACGAGATCATGGAGCGTATCGCTATCAAAGCTTTTCGTTTCAACCCGAAAGAGACGGAGGAGAGGGCAAGGAAGCTTCTCTCCAGGGGCGTTTATTACGTCTTTCTCGCCGAGGATTCCGAATCCGGCGAAGCGGTCGGGTTCCTCTCGCTCTATGAAAGTTATGCGCTCTACGCCGAAGGCGCCTACGGCACCATCCCCGAACTCTATGTCCGCCCGCCCTACCGCTCCAAAGGCGTCGGGAGGCAGTTGCTGCAGCAGGCAAGGGATTTTGCCGTCGCCAAGGGGTGGAAACGGCTGGAAGTCACGACGCCGCCCCTGCCCCAGTTTGATAATACACTCGCGTTTTATGAACGTAATGCCTTCGAAATTTCCGGCGGACGGAAGCTGAAATGTGATATCGCAGATATGGTGCGATAACACCGTTTTCTCGGTAATCTATTGGCCAAAAATGCTATGGGCAGAGAATAAATCCACATTGTTTAAATTATAATAAAACAGATAAAAACATCAAACAGACACTTTATAATTTTCTTAAGATTCACGATGTACAATGGGCGCGATATTTAAAAAAATTATATAAATTTTGTGATGGCCTAAAATATGACCTGTTTTTCCAAACAGGGTCGATACCGAAAAGGTATAATGTCCTATAAACATTCTATTTAATCTAGATAATAATTCTATCTTCAAACGTAAAGAAAGCAGGGCTGTTCCGGCAGTACCGAGGAGACGCGAACGGATGAATCAACGCTTCACTGTCACGATCCATGACCTTGACGGCGTGCGGCAGTACAGCCTGCACAATATCGTCAAAAAAGTCCTTCTGTACGCAGGGGCCGGCCTCGTTACGCTTATCGCCGCCGGGCTCGCATTTATTCTCTTTCTCAACGCTTCGCTCAACGAGATCGACGAGAAAAAAGCCCAGCTTGAAGCGCACAACGTCGAGCTGAAGAGCTCTATTACCGCTGCGGAGCAGGAACTCGCCGCCAAACAGACGGAACTCACCACGGTCTCTGACCGCCTTGAGGGCATCGAGACGCTGATCGGTCTGGCGCCGGATACGGAAACGGAGAGCAGCCTGCTCGAACGGGTGGAAATTGCCCAGATGAACTCCGTACAGCGGGCGGCACTTCTGCAGCACATCCCCAACGGTTCACCCGTAGAGTACCGCGGCATTACGAGCAAGTTCGGCTACCGCACCCACCCCACCCTGAACCGTAAAGAGTTCCACCCCGGCAGCGACCTCCGCGCCCCGATGAACACTCCTGTCCATGCTACGGCGGACGGTGTCATCGAGTACGCCGGGATGCACAGCAGCAGCGGTTACGGGCGCCTGGTCATCATCGATAACAACTACGGCTTCAAAACCTATTTCGGCCATCTCAACAAGATCGGCGTCAAGTCCGGCCAGTACGTCAAAAAAGGCGATCTGATCGGCTACAGCGGCAATACCGGGATGAGCAACGGTCCGCACCTGCATTACGAAGTGCGTTTTATCCAGCGCAAACTCAACCCCTACTGGTTTATCAAGTGGGATCTCGAACACTATGCCACCATCTTTGAAAAGGAGAAAAAAGTACCATGGCAATCTTTGGTAGCAACAATAACACGGAATCAAAACCTGCAAAAGCTCCCGTCACCAACACCAGTACCACCATCATCACAGCTGGCGCTTTACTCAAAGGCGAAATAACGCTGGAGTGCGACGTCTTTTTTGACGGCCGCGTGGAGGGAACGATGCATTCCAAGGGGGTCATTACCGTCGGACAGAACGGCGTGATCGTCGGCGAGGTCAAGGCACCGCACCTGATCGTCCGCGGCCGCATCGAAGGGACCGTCGATGTCGACCGTGTCGAGATCAAAGAGAACGGCTATGTCGGAGGGATCATCTCTTCCAAAGAGATGGTCATCGAGTCCAAAGGGATCTTCGAAGGCGAAAGCCATCGCAAAACAACCCAAACCGCGGCCAAACCTGTCCAGGAAGCCGCAGCCGAAAAACCTGCCGAAAAGAAGAGCTGATCGGAACACAAGGAGCCTGAATGCCACGGGATAAGGAGTACAGCTACGCCCACAACCGCTACCTTCTGCTCCTCTCCCTGCTCTTCGCACTGGAGTTCATCCTCCTGGCATTTACCCCCTTCGACCGGCACGACTGGATCTTGGAAAATGTCCTGGTCCTGCTGGCCGTGCTCTTTTTTGCCACGACCTACAAAACCTTCCCTCTCTCGCGCATCTCGCTGACCCTGATTTTTCTATTTCTCTATCTGCACGAAGTCGGTGCCCACTACACCTACGCGGAGGTCCCCTACGAGGCGTGGGGGCAATCCCTCTTCGGCATTTCGCTGAACGGGCTCTTCGGATGGGAACGCAACAACTTCGACCGGGTCGTCCATTTTCTCTACGGGCTGCTGCTGGCGTATCCGCTGCGGGAGTTTTTTTTGCGGGTCGTCGACGTCAAGGGGTTCTGGGGCTACTTTTTCCCACTCCTGGTCACGATGGCCAGTTCCATGCTGTACGAGCTGGTCGAATGGGGGGCCGCCGTCTATTTCGGCGGTGACCTCGGTATGGCCTACCTCGGCACGCAGGGGGACGTCTGGGATGCCCACAAGGATATGCTGCTGGCGACGATCGGCGCCCTCCTCGCCATGATCCTGACCGCGGCCATCAACGCCGCCCTGCAGAAGGATTTCGGCCGGGAGTGGATGCACAGCTTCCGGGTCAAGCATAAGCTTCCACTAGGCGAGAACGCCCTGATGCGGCTCTGGCGGCAGCGCCGTCGGAAGTAGCCGAAGCACACCCCCTATTCAGAGGGCTTCATAATCTCAAACGCATCAATCGGTTCGTTGAACGCGATAAAGAGCACGCAGGGGTCCCCTTTTTCGCAGTAGGCGACATGAGGATGTTTCTCAGGACCGAATGCGTACATGCCGGTTTCAATCAGCACGGGTTTCTGGCCATCATACTGGACCGTCATATTGCCCGAAACGAGGATCATCCGTTCCGCTGACGTATGCCAGTGGTGCGGGATCTTGTAATCGCCCGGTACTTTGAAAAAAACGTCGGTCCGCGGTGTCGCCGGATCGCCGTGCAGGACCGCAATACTGCAGCCCTCTCCCAAAAAAGCGGGACAGGGGCCCCACTGCAGCTGTTTGTCGTCATATTTATAAGCCAATGCCGGTTCGCCGGCCGTCGCAACCGAAAAGAGGCCCGTTACGGCAGATACCAGCAGCATCGCCGTCACCGTTCGCATAGAGGTCGTCATAATGATTCCTTTGGTGTAAGACAGTGCTTACGCTTCGTATTTGCAGTACCACGAAAACATCTTAACACTACGCCCTGCCGTTGAAAAGAGCCAATGTTCGCTTAACAATACAATTTGTCGGAATATTTGATTTTTCTATACTTGATGTGACACTATAATAGGCAAAAGACGAAAGGTGACATCATGGGAGCCCCGCTTCCGCTTTATACGATCGAACAGACGATCAATACCTACAAATATCTTTTCAAACCCAACCCGACCTTCGGAATGGATTTCTACGCCGAGGACTTCGAAGCCAGGGATGTCGTGCTGCTGCTCGACGACATCGCCCCGAGCCACGGTATCCCGCTGCGTTTCGACTACTACGCGCTCTTTCTCCGGCTGAAAGGAGAGACGATCCGGACCGTCAACCACTTCGACTATACCATCCAACCGCAGGCGCTGCAACTCGTCTCCCCCGGCTCCATCTACGCCTTCAGGGACATCTCGGAAGAGTCGAAAACCTATGTACTGCTGTTCGACAAGGCATTCATTGAAGAGGAGAACCTCTCTTCAGAGACCCTGGAACCCCTTTTCGCTTTTCACCGCATCCACCAGAATGACGTCGTACTCGACACCTCGAGCTACGCCCAGGTCCTCGCACTCTTCGAACAGCTCAGTTACGAACTGCGGCAGAAAAAAGAGGATTTCAAGAGTATGGCCAAGATGCTCATTACCCAACTGCTCTTCCTGCTAAGGCGTGAGAAGCAGAACGCGGGCCTGCCCCAGAACCTGACGCGGGCCGAACAGCTCAGCGCCGAATTCCTGGTTCTGATCGAAGAGCACTTTTGGCAGCGTAAAAGCGTGCAGTCCTATGCCGAGCTCATGGGGATCACGCCCAAGCATCTCAGCGAAACCGTCAAGGCGACCCTGAAACATTCGGCGCTCTCCTACATCCACCTGCGCATCATCAAGGAGATCCAGTACCTGCTCTGCTTCGGTAATATGTCGATCAAGCAGATCGCCTACGCCCTCAACTTCGAAAGCCCCTCACAGCTGGGACGCTTTTTCAAAAACCACGAAGGGATCTGTCCGAAGGAGTACCGTTTGAGGAACCGGATTGAGTACCCTGCGCTGATGCCGGGCAAAAAAAGGTAATATCAGCCGTTTTCCGCCGCATAGAGCGTCAGTTCGTACACCCACTGCTGCAGCGGGAGCATCGCTTCGTAATGGGCGTAGAGGGTATCGAGCAGTGTGTCGGAAGTGATCAGCGCGGCATCGGTCTCCGTATAGGCGTACAGCGAATCGTAAAGGGAAAGCTCCGCAAACGGCATCTGCTTGTCGAAACCTGCCGGGAAACGTTTATAGCGCTTCTCGGGAAGGCGGTAGCCCTTCTTCGTCAACCCGTCAAGGATCTGCTGCAGTTCGCGGCGCCGCGGTTCCGATTTGAGGTAGGCACGGTAGGCTGAGAGCATCGCCGGTTTGAAACGGCGCAGTCCCGTCGCGACGAAGAGCGTTCTCGGATCGAAATGGAGGTAAAAGGCGCTGCTCTGCATCCGCTTGCCGCTGCCCTGCCAGAAAACGATCCCAATGTGGTCCTTGAGCGGCGGTTCGTCGAAGTGGAAACGCTGGTCGCGGTAGATACGGAAAAGCGAACCGTTGACTTTCGGAACGGCATTGATCGTCGGCACGAGGGCCATGAGGTGTTCGCCCATCTCCTCGACGAATGCGCGGCTGGGTTCGAGCACAAGCTCCTGGTAAAGCATCTTGTTGGCGTCGAACCATGCTTTGGTGTTATTGTGCTGGAGTTCGGCTAAAAAAGGGAGGGTTCCTGCGGGGAAGTGCGAGAACACCGGAAGGCTCCGATGGTCTCTTTAGAGGCGGACGGTGTCGACGCTGATGCACTCTTCAAGGGCGGAGAGCTCTGAAAGTGCTGCGTCTTTGACCGGCGTGTCGGTGATAATGACGGCAAGGGCTTCGCCGTTGCTGTTACGGCCCAGGCGGAAGTCGCCGATGTTGACGCCGTTACGCGCCAGCAACGATCCCACTTTGCCGATAACGCCCGGGACGTCGGTGTTCTTGAAGAGGGTAAAGTTCCCCTTCGGCTCGACGTCGAGGTCGAAACCGTTGACCTCGACGATGCGCTGAACGCCCTCTTCGAAGATCGTCGCGTCGATGTCGACGACGCGCTTGTCCGTCGTCACCTTGACGGAAATAAGGTTCTTGTAGGCGCTGCTGGAGAGTTCCGCAGAGGTCTCGATCTTGATCCCCTTCTGCTCCGCAATGAAAGAGGCGTTGACATAGTTGATGGTGTCCCCCGTCTTGTCCGCCAGGGCACCGACGGTGACGAAGGTGCTCAGCGAATCGAGGTACTCGGCGATATCGCCCTGTGCGCTGACCTTGATGGAAACGATCGGTGCGCGGTTGAGCTCGCTGGCCATGAACCCGATCTTCTGTCCGAGCTCCAGGAACGGCTTGACGAACGCCGGGATCTTCGTCTCGTCGATCGGCAGGTTGAAGGCGTTCGGGTAGGCGATACCCTTCGCCGCTTCGATCGCCTGCTGGGCCGCCTGGGTACCGATGTTGTACTGGGATTCGAAAGTGTTGGCACCCAGGTGCGGGGAGACGACGATGTTGTCAAGGTCGAGCAGCGGGTGGTCCGTCGCAGGCTCTTTTTTGAAGACGTCGATACCGGCGAAGCGGATCTTGCCGGACTTCAGACCGTCGTAAAGTGCTTCTTCATTGTACAGGCCGCCGCGTGCACAGTTGATCAGCACGACGCCGTCTTTCATCTTGGCGATCTCTTCGGCGCCGATGATGTCGATCGTCTCCTGGTTTTTCGGCGTGTGGATCGTAATGACGTCACAGGCAAGGATGTCGTCAAAGTTCTCGGTGTATTTCACGCCGAGGTCTGTTGCTTTTGACGCCGGGATATACGGGTCGTATGCGATGACGTCCATCTCGAATGCCTTACAGCGCGTTCCGACGCGGCTGCCGATGTTACCGAAGCCGATGACACCGAGCTTTTTGCCTTTGAGTTCGTAGCCGTACCACTTCTCGCGTTTCCAGATGCGCTGGTTTTTAAGATGGTCGTGTGAATAGGGGAACATACGCATACAGGAGAGCATATGGGCCATCGTCAGTTCAACCGCGGCAATCGTGTTGGCCGTCGGGACGTTCATGACGATGATCCCCTCTTTGGAGCAGCCGTCGATGTCGACGTTGTCAACCCCGACGCCGGCGCGGACGATCGCTTTCATCTTCTTGGCGGCAGCGATGAATTTGTCGTCAACATCGGTTGAGGAACGTGTAATCGTAACGTCGGCGTCCGCAATCACATCAAGCAGCGCCGTTTTGTCGACATCGGCAGCAAATACGTAATCGATCTGCGGATCGTTCTGAAGCATCTCGAGCCCGGCTTCGTGAATGTGGTCACATACGACTACTTTATATTTTTCCATCTTAAAATCCTAAAGTGAAATTGAAAATGTTATCAACAAGTACCTGCCATGCAGGGCATTGCTGATAAATTTGGGAAGCCCCTCCGCTGCAGCGGAAAGGGGTTATTTTTTGAGTTGGTCTTTGATCAGGTCGCCGAGGCTGTTGGATCCGTCCTCTTCGTTGAGCTTGTCGAGGATTTTCTGATCGTGCAGTCTGTCGAGTTTGCGGACAGAGAGGCGGATACGATCACGCTTGGCATCGATCGCAACGATAGCCGCTTCGATCTCCTGCCCTTTTTCCAGTTCTTCGGCCTTGAGCGGCTCGAGGTCTTCGTTGCGGATCAGCGCGTCGACACCGTCAACGAGGGAGATGAAGACACCGAAATCTTTCACGTCACGGACCGTACCTTTGACGATGTCGTTGACGCGGTGGGAAGCGGCGAACTTCTCAACCGGGCTCTCTTCGAGCATCTTGCGGTTGAGGGAGATCTTCTGATCGTCGCGGTTGATCTTCGCGATCTTGACTTCGACTTCGTCGCCGGCTTTGAAGAGGTCTTTGGCTTTGACGCCTTTTTCCCACGTCGTATCCTGGTTGTGCAGGAGGCCTTCGACGCCGGCGATCTTGACGAACGCACCGAAGTCAGTCAGGGATGTAACCGTACCGGTAACGATGTCACCCTCTTTGAATTTCTTCGCAAACTCGTCAAACGGCTTCGGAAGGAGGCGTTTGAGGGAGACACGCAGCTTGTGCTTGTCCGGATCAACGTCGATCACTTCAACATCGATGTCGCTGCCGACGGTGAGGTAGTCTTTCGGGTTCTTGATGTTCTTGTCCCAGGTAATCTCGGAGATATGGAGGAAACCTTCGATATCGTTTCCGAGGTCAACAAAGGCACCGTACGGCTCGATGTTGCTGACAGTAACGGTGATGGTGTCGCCCGCTTCGAGTTCATCCTCGATCTCTTTCCACGGATCCGGCTGGACCGCTTTGATGGAGAGGGAGAGGTGGCGCTTGTCTTTATCGTAGGCAATGGCTTTAACGTTGACTTTGTCGCCTTCGCTGTAGAGCTTGGACGGGTTGACCGGCCCTTTGTAGCTGATCTCGTTGTAGTGGACCAGGCCGTCGACACCGCCGACGTCTACAAACATACCGTAGCTGGTGATCTTCTTGATGACACCTTCAACGACCGTACCCTCTTCCATGAGCTGGTCGATGATCTCTTTCTTGCGCTTGCGCTCTTCGTTGAAGAGTTTGCGGCGGGAGACGACGATGGAGTTGTCTTCCGGATCAAGCTTGATGACCTGTGCTTTGACTTTGCGGCCGAGAACGTTGTCGCTCTCTTTGAACGCTGCGAGTGAACGCGGCATGAAGAAGCTGACGCCGTCCGCTTCGATGACATAGCCGCCGCGGTTCTTCTTGGTCACGGTCCCTTCGATGATCACATCTTCGAAATCCTCTTTGTGCGCTTCGACGAACTCCATCGTTTTCTGCTGCTCGAGAACTTTGCGGTAGGAGATTTTCGGACGCTCGTTGTAGTGTCCCGTTACCATAACCGTGATTTTGTCACCGACGTTGAAAAGCAGATTGCCCGCTTCATCCCTGATCTCATCAAGACTGATGATACCTTCCAGTTTTTCTCCAACTCCGACGAGCGCGCGATTATCGTCTTCTTGGATTGCGACAACTTCACCTTCAGTGATGCGATTGGATTCTTGCTCCTGGAAAGAAGCCTCCAGCATCTCGGCGAAATTTTCTTCTTCAAATGCTTCGTTATCGAAAGCCATACCTGTACCCTTATTACGTAATAAAATCTCGTGAGTATAGCGAAAGAAAGCTTTTATGAAGCAGAAATATTGTGGGAGGGTAGATTTTTTACGGTTAGAAGCATCTTCCCGAAACGCAGCGGGAATCCCGTGCGTTCTATTGTCTGTTTTTGATCCGCGCGATCACCTGCTGAATGATCCAGTCCGGGGTGGAAGCACCGGCACTGATACCGCAATACGCCTTGCCTGCAAACCAGCTGTCGTCGATATCATCCGGCCCTTCGATATGGTAGCTGTCGGGGCAGTACGCCTGGGCGATGCTGTGGAGCTGTTTCGTGTTCGAGGAGTTTTTCCCCCCGATAATAATCATCACATCGGCTTTTTTCGAGAGGTCCCTCACCGCGTCCTGGTTTTCGAAGGTCGCGTTGCAGATCGTGTTGAAGACCCTTACTTCTTTATAGCGCGGGATCAGATAGTCGACGATTTTGAGGAACTCTTCGACCTTGCGCGTCGTCTGCGCCACGACGGCGATCTTCTCTCTGAAGCGGATCTGTTCAAGCTCCCCGACGCTCATGACGACATAGGCGCCTTCTTTGGCATAGCTTTTTACCCCGCGGATCTCCGGGTGGGCCTCGTCGCCGAATATGACGATGTCGTACCCCTGCTCACTCATCTCCTCGCAGATCTGCTGCGGTTTGGTCACATAGGGGCAGGTGGCGTCAACGACGTGAACATCTCGCGCATAGAGCGTCTCCAGTTCCTGTTTCGGGATGCCGTGGGTCCGGATGACCGCCGTGTCGCCCGCCTTGAAATCGTCCAGGTTCTCCGTCAATGCGACCTGGAAATCCTTCTTGAGGCGGTCGATCTCCTTGGCATTGTGGATCAGCGGCCCGTAGGTCGCGGAACTGCGGTTCTCCTCAGCGATCTTGATGGCACGTTTGACGCCGAAACAGAAGCCGTAATTCTCAGCCAGTTCAATTTTCATAGTGCACTTCCCCGATCGTATTGATCAGCTCGAAAAAGTTGGGGAATGAGGTCCGGATGCAGTCGACATCCTCCACTTCCATCCCGCAGCGCAGCCCGGCGACAATAAAGCTCATCGCGATACGGTGGTCCCCGAAACTGTCGACGCCGGCCATCTGAAGATCACCGCCCGTGATGCGGTACCCGTCTTTGAACTCTTCACAGGCAATGCCGCATTTTTGCAGGTTCGTCATCACCGTCGTGATACGGTCGCTCTCTTTGACCCGGAGCTCTTCGGCATTACGCACTTCGCTCGTCCCCTCCGCCGTCGCCATTGCAATGGCCAATGCCGGGAGTTCGTCGATGAGCCACGCGATATTCTCCTCGACGACGATCGCTTTGAGCGGACGGTAATGCACCTCGATGTTTCCGATGGGTTCGTACCGTTCATCGGTCACTTCGTAGCGGATATCCGCGCCCATGCGCTCCAGCGCCTTGAACGCCTCGATACGGGTCGGGTTGAGGGTCACGCCCTCGATGACGCCACTGCTGCCGGGAGTGATTGCCGCGGCAACGGCAAAAAAGAAAGCGCTGGACGGGTCGGCCGGCACCCGGATATCGAGGGGCTGCAGCAGGCCTGTGAGGGGCTGCACTTCCGTACGGAGGTGCTCCGTTGTGATCTGTGCTCCCATCCCGCTCAGCATACGCTCGGTATGGTCGCGGCTGAGCTCCGGCTCTTCGAAATAACAGGGACCGTCGGCCCGCAGTGCGGCGAGGATCATCGCACTCTTTACCTGTGCCGAGGCGACAGGGCTTTTGTAATCGAAGGCTTTAAGCGAACCGCCGCGTACGCTCAGCGGTGCCAGGTCGCCGTTATTGCGGCCGTCGAGCATCGCGCCGATGCTGCGCAGCGGTGCCGTCACCCGTTTCATCGGGCGGCGGCGGAGGTATTCGTCCCCCGTAAGGACGAAATGCCCCTCGGCCGAAGCGAGAAGACCGCAGAAAAGCCGCATCCCCGTACCGGAGTTGCCGCAGTCCAGAACGTCGCCGGGCTCCTGGATACCGCGGGAGACGATGGTAATGACATCACCGTCATCCTCGACCTCGGCTCCCAGCGCCTCAACGATGCGCAGGGTGTTCATCGTATCTTCACCGCGCAGGAAGTTGCGGACGACGCTTTTGCCCTCGGCAAGGGTTGCGAACATCGCGCTGCGGTGCGAAATCGATTTATCCGCCGCGATCCTGTCGCTGCGGAATGCAAACGTCTCCGCCGGCGCGATACGGACCCGGCTCATCGCAGTGCTACCCCGAGATCGTTCTGAAGGGCTGTCAAAACCCCTTCCATTGCCGCCGTGATCTCCTCTTCTTCCAGGGTCTTCTCCTGCGACTGCAGCACGAAGCGCAGTGTCAGGCTCATCCGGTCGCCCAGGCTCTCGTCCGTGTAACGGTCGACGGGGTAGAAGCGGACGATCTCGCCGCTGCGGCTGCTTTCGATAACGGCCGAAACCTTCTCGTACGGCATCGCCTGCGGCATCAGGATACTGAGGTCGCGGTGTGACGCCTGGTATTTCGAATACGCTTTTGCTTCGACCCGTTCAAAGGCCAGCGCGTCGAACGATCCTTCAAACATGACGGTGCGCGGCAGGTCCATCTCCGCCTGCAGTGTCGGATGCAGGGTAAACATCTCCCCTATTTTCACACCGTTCTGGTAGACGGCCGCCGCCTGGTAGGGGTGGGCCATCTTGTGCGCCGGTGTGACGGGCTTGAGGGTGAAATCCCCCAGGACGTCCGCTGCCAGCTTGGTGAAGGACTCGAAGCTGACCGTTGCGGGCTTGCCGCTGTTGTCGAGGCTGTCCTCGTTCAGGGTACCCGCAAAGAGCAGCGCCATCTTGACCGATTCGCGGCGCTGGACGTCAAAGACCGAACCGATCTCGAAGAGCGGGATGCGCTTGCGCCCGTTCTTGGCGTTGCTGCTCGCAGCATTGAGCAGCCCTGCCAACAGGGTCGGGCGCAGCGTATCGAGGGTCCCCGCGATCGGGTTGAGCAAGGAGAGCTCTTTCGCGACGCTTGGAAGGCCGAGGGCATCAAGCTGTTCGCGTTCGTTGAAAACGAAGTGGACACTCTCGTAAAAGCCGCTCTGTGCCGCGCGCTGGCGGTAGGTCTGCTTTTTGCGGAAGTCGAAATAGTCATCATCGATCCGGTCCGCCTCGGTCAGCACGAACGGTTTCGCCGGGATATTGTCGATGCCGACGATACGGACGATCTCTTCGATCAGGTCCTGGCGGTTGACGATATCGTGGCGGAAACGCGGTACGCTGACGACGATCTGCTCCTCGCTCGACTTCGAAATGTCGAAACCGAGGTTTTTCAGGATGTTCGCCACACGGCTCTTGTCGATTTCCGTACCGATAATGCGGCTGACATACCCCATATCGATACTGATATTCTTCGGTTCGAAGGCTTCGGCATGTTCCAGGGTCCCACCGTAGATTTTGCCTTCGCCTTTGGCCTCGATGCAGCTGAAGAGGAAATCGCTTCCGAGTGCGAGTTCCGGTTCGCTGCCGCGCGAGGTCCGGTAGTAGAGCGGCCCGCTCTTCAGTTTCGTCTCTGCCATCTTCTGCGAGATGACATCCGGTGCGATATAGCTCGCCTCGATGACGATGACGCCGCGGACATCCTGGAGCCGGGAGGCATCTTCCTGGCGGATGCCGATGATAGAAGCGCACTCTTTCCCATAAACGGCACTCAGGCCGTGCGCATCGCGCTTGATGACGATCCCGGCAAGTTTCTCGTCGTCACTGCCGCGGAAGAAATCGACCGGGTAGGCGCGGAGAATGACGCCGGTACTGTGCATTGCGTATTCAAGACACCCTTCGACGGCGTTGGTGCGGCTCTCGTCGATCATGGCCAGGCGCAGCATCATCAGCAGTGAGTCGTCGAAGAACTCGACCGAGACCGCATGGTAACGGACACTGCCGGTGACGTCACCTTCGACATCGAGTTTCAGCAGGCGCCCGATGCCCAGGCGGTTTTCATCTTCACGGCCGGCGGTCCGCGGCTTCAGGCTCTTGTCCAGGGCCGCACAGAGGTCGCGGGCGACCCCGCGGATGCTCAGACAGTCCCCGCGGTTCGCCGTCAGTTCGATCTCGATCAGGTCGTCGTTGAGCAGCGGGTACTCAGAGAGCGGTTTGCCGAGCTCGAGGGTCCCGATACTCTCGTCAAGCACGAGGATGCCGTCGTTCACTTTCGGCAGCCCCAGTTCGGTCGCGGAACAGATCATCCCCGCCGAATCGACACCGCGCAGTTTGACCGGTTTGATCTCCAGACCCCCGGGCATCACCGCGCCGACAACGGCAACGGGAACATACTGTCCCGCAGCAACGTTGGGCGCCCCGCAGACGATCTGGCGCGTTTCACCGCCCAGATCAACCTGGCAGACGTTGAGCTTGTCCGCGTCCGGGTGTCTTTCGCATGCCGCGACTCGCCCGACGACGATCTTTTCGGGGATCCGGAACGATTCAACCCTGTCGACTTCCAGACCGATCGCATTGAAGGTCTTGGCCAGTTGCTCCGTCGTAATGTCGGAAAGGTCGATCCATTCGTTCAGCCAGTGGCGTGTGACAATCATTTGAACTGCTCCAGAAGTCTGATATCGCCCTCAAACAGCGACCGCAGATCCCCGATACGGTGGATCAGCATCGCAAAACGCTCCACGCCGAGGCCGAAGGCATAGCCGCTGACGTTTTCATAGCCGACCGCCTTGAAGACGTTGGGATCGACGATCCCGCACCCCAGGACTTCCAGCCAGCCTGTCTTCGAACAGACGCGGCAGCCGTCGCCGCCGCAGAAGATACAGCTGATATCGACTTCCGCGGACGGTTCCGTGAACGGAAAGAAGCTCGGGCGGAAGCGGACTTCGACATCGCCGAACATGTACTTGAGGAAGTCCTCGAGGATGAACTTCAGGTTCGCGAAGGAGACCTTGCCCTCTTCGTCGACGAGGAGCCCCTCGACCTGGTGGAACATCGGGGTGTGCGTCAGGTCGTAGTCGCGGCGGAATACGGCACCCGGCGCGATCATGCGGATCGGCGGCTTCTCGCGCTTCATCGTGCGGATCTGTACCGGGGAGGTGTGGGTACGCAGCAGCATCTCGTCTTTGAAATAAAACGTATCCTGCATGTCACGTGCCGGGTGGTACTTGGGCAGGTTCAGCGCCTCGAAGTTGTGGAAATCATCTTCGACCATCGGCCCGGTTTTGACCGAGAAGTTCATGGCGACAAAATATTCGACGATGCGGTCCATCGTCTGCATCACCGGGTGCAGCGCACCGCGTTCGCTCCCGCGTCCGAACAGCGTGACGTCGATCGCCTCCGCTTTCATACCCGCCTCGAGCGCCTCGAGGGCCAGGATCTCTCTACGGGCATTGAAGGCCTCGGTCAGACCGGCCTTATGCTCGTTCAGCTCCTTGGCAAAAGCCCCCTTCTCCTCGCTGGGAACGGACTTCATCTTCGCGAACTCAGCCGCGAGCACCCCTTTTTTCCCGAACACCGCAATACGGATCTCTTCAAGCTTGTCGACACTCTGCGCCGACGCAATGGCGTCATACCACTCCTGCAACCGTGGCTCCTTCCCGGGGGGAGACCCCCATGTATCTTGCGCGTATTGTATCCAAAGAGATTTAAAAGCCCCGCTAATGGGCCGAATTAACCGTTATCTGTCAGCCTCAAAGGCTTCTATGCTACAATCACAAAAACGCTCTTTCAAGGAACATTCATGTGTCTTTTCTGCAAAATCGCCAACAATGAACTGAGTGCCAACACGGTGCATGAAAGCGACGATTTTATCGCCTTCCACGACATCAACCCCAAGGCCCCGGTCCATGTGCTCGCCATTCCCAAAACCCACGTTGACAGCTTCAACGACGTGACGCCGGAGATGATGGCCGCTATGACTGCATTTATCCAGGAAGTGGTCGAAAAGGTCGATGTGAAAGAGAGCGGTTACCGCGTCATTACCAATATCGGGGAGAACGGCGGCCAGGAGGTCAAGCACCTCCACTTCCACGTCCTCGGCGGTGCCAGACTCCGCTGGGGCCACTTCGCAGACGCGGACCCGAAAGACTTTTTATAAACCATACGCCGCAGGAGCTAAGCTCCTGCGACTACGTTAACACTGGGTTTGTCCTCGCGCAGCTGCGAAATTCCGCTCCACTACATCTTCAGCAGAGAGCTCACGCGCAGATACACTGCGCTTTCTCTCTCAATACAAACAAAAACATTTAAAAAATTTCGGTCTGGAACGTCCACGTAATAGTGAAGATAAAGTGCGTGTGAGTGTATTACATGCGGCAGCCGCTTTGTCCTTTTTTCTTCCCGGTTCGGCTTCTTTTTTGGACAAGCAAAAAAGAAGGGGAACAAAGGACCTAAAAAAGGGTTTGCGGCGTGTTGAGTAGTTTCGGCTTAGCTAGGGCAGGCTTCGATTTCGCCGAAGTCGATATTGCCGCCCTGCCCGCTGATAATCTCCTCGTTTTCACGCAGTACGTTGCCGTTGTGCGTGACGGAGTAGCTGATCTTCGTCGTATCACGGACGGTGTTGATCGTCGAGCAGTAGGTCTCAATGCTGCCCATGACCCAGCGCAGCGCCGTCATATCGTCGGCATCGGAGTCAAAACGGTAGTCGAGGTGAAGGGTGTTGAACTTGCACGGCGGTGTTTCGTTGCGTACGACCTCGCCCTCGACACTGAGGTTCGTGACCGTCTTGCCCTGCTTTTTCGGGATGGCAATGAGGTCGCTCGTTGTACAGGCGACGAGGCCGGAAAGGAAATATTCGATCGGCGAGATCACCGGGCAGTCGATGACAAAGCTCTGCCCGCGGTCCGTTTTCGCTTCGAAACGCATCTCATCCAGGTGGGAAATCGTTACTTTCATAAATCAAGCTCCTTGAGGTAGTTTTCGAAGTGCACGATCTGTTCGAGCGTGCGCACCGTCGCCGTCCCGCCGGAGGAGGTACGGGCGTTCATGGAGTGTGCCAGCTGAAGATGCGGGATCACATCTTCGCCGATACGCTCATCAATAGCCTTGAGCTCGCCGAAGGCGATCTCGCTCAGGTCTATTCCGAGGACTTCGGCGCGGGCGACGGCCTTGCCCGTGATGAAGTGCGCTTCGCGGAACGGTACCCCGCAGCGCTCGACGAGGTAGTCGGCCAGGTCGGTGGCACTCAGATGCCCTTTCTTCGAAGCGGCAAGCATGTTCTCGGGCTTGACGGTCATCGTCTTAAGCGCTTCGTTGAGAATCTCCAGGGAGATATGTGCCGTAGCCACGGCGTCAAAGACCCCCTCTTTGTCCTCCTGGGTATCTTTGTTGTAGGCGAGCGGCAGCCCTTTCATCACCGTGAGCAGTCCCATCAGCGCGCCGTAGACGCGGCCCGTTTTCCCCCGCAGCAGTTCCGGGACGTCCGGGTTCTTCTTCTGCGGCATGATGGAGGAGCCTGTCGAGTATTCGTCGGAGAGTTCGACAAAACCGAATTCATAGCTCGACCAGAGGATCAGCTCTTCGCTCAGGCGGGAGACGTGCATCATCATCGTCGAGATGTTAAAGAGGATCTCCAGGGCGAAGTCGCGGTCGCTGACCGTATCGAGGCAGTTGACGCTGACGCTGTCAAAGCCCAGTTCATGCGCGGTAAAGCTGCGGTCAATATTGTGCGGGGTACCGGCCAGTGCGGCACACCCCAGCGGGGAGACATTGTTGCGCTGGCGGCTGGAAAGAAGACGGTCGATGTCGCGTTTGAACATACTCGCATACGCCAGCAGGTGGAAACCGAAGTTGATCGGCTGGGCATGCTGCAGGTGTGTCATCCCCGGCAGCAGCGTTTCCGTATGCTTGCCGGCAATGTCAATGAGGGTCTGCATCAGGGTTTTAAGCTGACCGGCGATCTCGAGGTTTTTGCGCAGGACGTAGCGGCGGAAGTCGACGGCCACCTGGTCGTTGCGGCTGCGGGCCGTATGCAGTTTCTTGCCGGCGTCGCCGATGAGCGCGGTGAGGCGTTTTTCAATCGCCATGTGCAGGTCTTCGTCGCTGATATTCCACTCGAATTCACCCGATTCGATCTCTTGACGTACCTGTGCCAGTCCCCCGCGGATCGCTTCAAGTTCATCCGCGCTGAGGATGCCGCGGCTCTGCAGCATGGCGGCAT
The DNA here is from genome assembly GCF_039645585.1 of Sulfurimonas sp. HSL-1656. Classification (NCBI taxonomy): domain Bacteria; kingdom Pseudomonadati; phylum Campylobacterota; class Epsilonproteobacteria; order Campylobacterales; family Sulfurimonadaceae; genus Thiomicrolovo; species Thiomicrolovo subterrani. The sequence goes on along the minus strand of NZ_CP147915.1, from coordinate 937,582 downwards.
GTGCCAATGAACCTTCGATGTCTTCCCGGTACAGTTCGCGGTCGAACATGATCGAGGCGTTAAACTGGTCTAGAAGCGAAGAGGCTGAGGCGCTGAAACGGCCGGACCACATTTTTTCCATAGCTCTGTCTCCAAAATAAATTACGGTATTTTAGCGAATAGGGTTTAAAGTGCAGAAAGGGCCCTCGGGCCCGGGGGTTTTAGTTACAGGCGGGAACGTTTCCGCTGTCCTTGGCGTATTCGACCATAAAGTCCTTGAGATGTTTCGAGTTCTTCTGGAACTTCTTGCTCTTGAAGTATTTCCATGATTTCTTCGCTTTCTCGTTGTTAAGATGAAGTTCGGCCAACCCTTCGCCGCTGTTCTTCATCATCTTCTTCCATGTCCTTCTTTTGAAGGTGAAGGCGATATCCTGCCCGTCATCATGACAAGCCTTACACTGCTTGTGAAACTCGCGCTGCCCTTTGTAAACGGCGGCTTCGCTGACAACACCGGTCATCAGTGCCGCTAAAAGAACAGGGAAAACGACCTTCTTCATCCGCATCCTTTCTCCATGGGAGGTGTTACACAAGAATACATTATATATTATTATGCGAGCCTTAACTGTGACAATATTGTCACATTCTATTTGAAGGCCATCTCTTCGGCCTTGGCAAGCAGTTCCCGGGCACCCTGTTCGATAAACGTTTCCGCCATCTGGCGGCCGAGATTGCCGACGGACGCTTTGGGCACTTCAACCGTTTCGGCGATCACTTCCGTTCCGTCGGGAAGCCCGACAATCGCCTGGGTGAGTACCTGGCCGTTCTCGAGGACGGTGGCATTGACGCCGATCGGCACCTGGCAACCGCCCTGCAGCGTGTCGACGAATTCACGCTCGATCGTCGTCTCGATGCGCGTGTTTTCGTCTTCGAGTCCGTGCGCGATGGCGAGCACTTCCGGGTTATCGACCGCCTCGATCCCCAGCGCTCCCTGCCCCATCGCCGGGACCATGTCGGTCAGCGCGATCGGGTAGACGTACTCGACGCTGTCGAGCAGCCCCAGGCGGTTGATCCCCGCAGAGGCGAGGATGATCGCATCGTACTCGCCCTCTTTGAGCTTGCGGATACGGGTATCGACGTTCCCGCGGAGGTCCTTGATGGTCAGGTCGGGGCGAAGGGCGAGGATCTGCATCCGGCGGCGCAGCGAGGAGGTGCCGACAACGGCCCCCTGCGGCAGGGCGTCGATGCTGGCGTATTTTTCGCTCAGCATCGCGTCGCGGTCGTCTTCGCGTTCGGTGATTGCCGCGAGCAGGAGCCCGTCGGGCATCTGTGTCGGAACGTCTTTGAGCGAGTGGACGGCGAGCTGGGCTTCGCCCGCCAGCATCGTCTCTTCGATCTCTTTGAGAAAGAGCCCCTTCCCGCCGATCTTTGCCAGCGGTACATCGAGGATCTTGTCGCCGCTGGTTACGACGATTTTAAGCGACACTTCCAGTCCGGGGTTCTGCTCTTCAAGAACGGCCTTGATGTGTTCGGACTGCCAGAGTGCCAGCTTGCTTCCGCGGGTTGCGATGACGAGTTTCTTCATTTAACGTTGACTCCCTTGTAACGGTTTTTTGTCGCATCTTTTTCGCCGTCGAAATAGACCGTCGGCGTCCCGCTGACCATCAGGGATTCGATGACGGAATTGTCCGCATCCACGTGGGCATTGACAGCCGCCGCGTGCAGGTCGCTGACTTTGAGGTTCGTGTTGACGGCTTTATTGAAGGCATCGAGGATCTTCTGCTCGTCCGTTTCACGCGTAATGGTCGTCGGTACCGTGTAGAGCGCAAGCGTGACATCCTTGCGTCCCTGCAGCTCTGCGGCCACCGCCGCGCGTGTCAGCGTCGAGGCTGCCGGGTGCAGCCGCTCCAGCGGGAAGTGGTAGTAGTAGACGGCAAAAGTCTCCGGGTACTGTTTCATATACTCCAGTGCTTTGGGCACGTAGCTGCGGCAGAAGGGGCAGAGCGGATCGGAGAAGATCGCCACTTTGTGCTTCGCGTTCGCGTTGCCGTAAATGAGATTCGCCTCGGCGTAGTAGTCGGCTTTGAACTGCGGCGCCACGCTGTCGCGCAGGCTCTTGCCCGTCTTCATATTCGTCAATTCGCCGGTGATCACCGTGTCGTTGGCAAAATAGATCACGCGCTGCTTGACTTCGCGCTCCTCTTTGCCCTGCTTGACTTTGGCGTCCAGCGCCACGATGAAACTGTCCCATCCTTTCATGCCATCAATCGGGTTGCGTTCAATCACCTTGACGGTCAGTGACGAAATCGCCGGATTTTTAGAGAGGTTGTTTTTGAGGAAGGTTTCGACTTCGCTGTTGGTCGCGGCAAAAACGCTAGCGCTTATCAGCATCGTCGCTGACAATTTCGACATCAATGACATGGTCATCCTTTTGTGTGAAGTGAGTTGATGAATCGTGCTTGGATTGTGACACAAATCGGTTAACCAACATCTTCGTAATCACACTGAACTGCAGCAGCACGCCGAGGATATCGGTCAGGAAACCGGGGGCGATCAGCAAAAAAGCCCCCAGAATGGTAAAGAGGTTGAGCTGCTGGAACTCGAAGGGGTCGATACGCGCCTGGTTCAGCGCGTTGATGTTCTCCGCCAGCGTTCCCCGGAAGTTTGCCAGGATCACGATGCCCACCAGGGCGCTCGCGATCAGCTCGACAAAGGTCCAGATGCCGCCGATCGCCGAAGCGATATTGACGGAAACGACCACTTCCAGGAAAAGATAGAGGAGAAAGTAGATCATCCGATCCACTCCATGATACGCGCGAAGGCCTCGGAAGACGGCACATCGGTTTTCGTATCTTCGGCACGGTCAAAGAACTGCACGATCCCGTTCGCAAGCTCCTTGCCGATAATGACGGTAAGCGGGTAACCGACCAGCTCCGCATCTTTCGCCTTGAAGCCGAAACGCTCCTTGCGGTCGTCCATGATGACGTCAACGCCTGCCGCCTGCAGCGAAGCGTAAAGGCTCTCCGCCAGCGCCACCTGCTCCTCGTCTTTGATGTTTGAGATCATCAGGTTGACCAGGTACGGTGCCGTTGCCTTCGTCCAGACACACCCTTTTTCATCATGGTGCTGTTCGATCACCGCGGCGATGAGGCGGCTTACACCCATCCCGTAGGTACCCATGACGAAGGGCTCCGCTTTGCCGTTTTCGTTGAGGAACTGTGCCCCCAGCGGTGCTGAGTAGACCGTGCCCAGTTTAAAGATGTGGCCGACCTCGATCCCTTTCGTATAGGAGAGCTTACCGTCACAGACCGGACAGCCGTCGCCCTCTTTGACCTCGTAAAGCGCGGCATACTGCGCCTCTTCCGGCAAAACGGAGAGATCGACGCCGACATAGTGGTAGTCCGTTTCGTTCGCGCCGCAGATCATGTTCGCCGCCCCTTTGACATCCGCATCAAAGATCGTGCGCACGGTGTCGAGATCCAGCGGCCCGATGAAGCCCGGGACCAGGCCCAGAGCGGAGAGCTCCTCTTCGTTGACATCGACCAGGTCCAGTGCACCGCAGGCGTTCACCGCTTTGACCTCCTGCAGGTCGTCGCAGCCACGCAGGAAGAAGACGACAACCTCATCGCCCTCTTCATAGATCGCCCGCTTTGCCACAGCCTTGAGCGTGTAGTAAGGGTCGACGTGGAAAAAGCCGCCGAGATCCTCGATGCTCTTGATACCCGGTGTCTCAAACTTGTTGAAATCCGCTTCCGGTGCCTCAGGGATCTCCCTGCGTTCCGAACGTCTCGCAGCTTCAATATTTGCGCCGTATTCACAGCGGTCACAGACGGCCAGGGTATCTTCACCGCTGTCGGCGAGCACCATCAGCTCTTTCGAGCCCGATCCGCCGATCGCGCCGCTGTCGGCCTCGACGATGCGGAAATCAAGTCCCAGACGTTCCAGAACGCGCTTGTAGGCCGCTTCCATCGCATCGAATTCGCGGTCGAGGTCCTCGTAAGAGGTGTGGAAGCTGTAGCCGTCTTTCATGACGAACTCGCGGGCGCGCATCAGGCCGAAGCGCGGACGTGCCTCGTCGCGGAACTTCGTCTTGATCTGGTAGAGGTTCAGCGGCAGCTGCTTGTAGCTGTTGACGCGGTTGCGTACGAGGTTGACCATCATCTCCTCGTGGGTCGGCCCGAGGACGAAGAGGTTCTCTTTGCGGTCACGGAAACGCAGGAGCTCCTTGCCGAACTTCTCGATCCGGCCGCTCTCTTCCCACAGTTCGGCCGGGGTGACGAAACTGAGTTCGACCTCCTGGGCGCCGGCACGGGCCATCTCTTCGTTGATGATCGTTTCGATCTTTTTCAGTACCCGTTTGCCCAAAGGCATCAGGTTGTACAGTCCGCTGGCGACCTGGGCGATAAACCCGGCCCGGGTCAGATAGATGTGGCTCGGGAGCACCGCGTCTTTGGGTGCCTCCTTCTCCGTCGGGATAAAAGCCTGGGACATACGCATTGTCGGTTACTCCTCACTCATGTCTAAAATAAATGCCATCGAATCGATCATGGCGTCGATGTCGCCTTCGTCGGCCGCTTTGCGCAGCTGCTGTACCTGCGGGTGCAGGAAACGCTTGATCGCCTGCAGGGCCATCTTCTGCGCCTGGGCTTCATAGGTTTCGGGCAGGTACCCCTTGCCCACCACACGCGCTGCCTCGGTCGCCGCCGCCGTATCCGCACGGCGGTAGAGCTCCTTGATCAGCGGTTCGATGTTGAGCGATTTCAGCCAGGCGTAGAACTCCGCCGTGTAGCGGCCGACGATGGCGAAAGAAGCTTTTGCCTCCTCTTCGCGCAGCATGATGTTCTCGTCGACCGTGTTTTTCAGGTCGTCCACCCGGTGCACCGTCACCATCGCGTGGTCGATATCGCCGATGTCCCGCGGGACCGCCATGTCGAACCAGTGGCACTCCCGCTCTTTTTTCAGGCCCAGCTTGCCGTCGATGATGGGTTCTTCCGCGCTCGTGGCCGTAAAGATCATGTCGTATTCGGCCAGCACATCTTTGAGGCGTGTAAAGGGGACCAGCGTCCCGCTAACCTCTTCGGCCAGCGCTTCGACCTTCGCCATCGTGCGGTTCATCAGGCTGACCTCCGCCCCGTGGTTTTTCAGGGTCCGCGCCGCGATGACGGACATTTCGCCCGAACCGATGACCAGCGCCCGTTTGCCCGAAAGCGTTCCGAACGCCCGGCGGGCCGCCGCGACGGCGACGCTGGCGACGGAGACAGGCTTGGAGGAGATATCGGTACGGTTGCGGACTTCAGCCGCGCACTTGAAGGCGTAGTTGACCGCCCGGGTCAGTTTGTCGCCGCAGTAGCTGCGCTCCAGGGCAAAACGGTAGGCGTCTTTGAGCTGGCCGGAGATCTGGGTTTCGCCGACGATGAGCGAATCCAGCGAACTGGCGACGCTGAAGAGATGGTGGATCGCCCCCTGGTCTTCAAAGAGTTCCGCCCGCCCCTCAAGCTCGTTGAGGCTGATCCCCGAGTGCTCGTGCAGGAGCATAAAGAGGTGTTTGGCCGCTTCGCCGGGGTTGTTGCAGCTGCTGATCAGTTCGATGCGGTTACAGGTGGAGAGGACGAAGGCTTCGTTCAGGTAGGGGGCTTCCAGGGTACGGGCAAGAAACGTCTCTTTGGTTTTATCATCATTGAACGCCAGCTTGTCCCGGATGGGAAGCGTCGTGTTTTTGTGCGTAAAACTGAGAATGAGGTAGTGCATCAGAAGGTTCTTTGCATCATGGATTCTATGACCGCTTCGAGCGGCGCGTCGCCGCTGACCGCCTGTTTTGCTTCGTCACTGAGACGGCGGGCCTGCGCGTAGGCGGCCTTGACCGCACCGCTTGCCTCCAGCTGCTCCTTGAGCCAGCGGGTCTCTTCGCCAGATGCGGTTTTGCCGTGAAGGGCAAGGAGGCGTTCTCTCCCCTCCCCTTCAAGGGTGCGGTAGAGGTGGATATACGGCAGGGTGCATTTACCCTCGACAAAGTCGTTCATCGCCGGTTTGCCCAGCGTCGCTTCATCGGAAACGATATCGAGGATGTCGTCGATGATCTGGAAGGCGACGCCGAGGTTTTTGCCGTAGAGTGCATACGCCTCGGCATTCTTGCCGACCAGCATGGCGGCACTTTGTGCCGCGGCTTCGATCAGGACCCCCGTCTTGAGATAGAGCATCTGCAGATAGCGGGTATCATCCTCATTGAATGATTTCGCCATCTGCACATCCATCATCTCGCCGACCGAGAGCGACGTAACGGCATCCGCGACGGTCTTTGCGATCTGCGCATCGAACTGTGTCAATTCGCTGAACGCCTTGGAGTAGAGAATGTCGCCGAGCATCACCGCCTGTTTGCTTCCCTCGGTCGCATTGACCGAAGGGGTGCCGCGGCGCAGCTGGGCCTCGTCGATGACATCGTCGTGCAGCAGGCTGGCGGCGTGGATCAGTTCGATCACCGCGGCCAGTGTCACGGAAGCGTCGCTCTCGCCCGCGATCATCATGATCAGCCGGGCACGGAGGCGCTTGCCGCCGGACAGTGTTTCAAAAAGCCCGGTCGCGTACGGGTATCCCACCGCTGCGACCATCTCCTGCATTCTGCGCGCTACCGCTTCGACCATCTCGGCGTTTTCCCCCTATTCGCTTTGACTGAGGACGTTGCCCATCGACTCGATATAGAGTTCCTTCGCCATGTCATTGACTGCATCCGCTTCTTCGAACTGAAGCTGTTTGATCGTCCGGTCAATCGTCGCATCGTCCATGGTCTGGCCGAGCAGTTTCTCCATCGCCGCCAGGCGCTCGATGAGGCGCTGGAGCTCCCCTTCGGCGACGGAACGGTTGGCGTTGAAGATCACGTCCATGAATTTACTGCGGGGCGAACCGCCGAAGATATCGCCTTCGTCTTCAAAAAGTGCTTCGTACATCTTGTGTTACCTTGAAAATAATTCGTGATTATACCCCTTTTGGGCTTAAGTGCATCTCCTCAACTCATAATCACCGTCCGGACTTTGCCCGCCGCTACTTTACGATCCGATAAAAAAATAAAGCTAGAAAAAAATCAAATTTTAATGAAACTGTAAGCTGTAACTTATAACAATCTGTTGTTGCTTAATTATGTAGATAATGCCAAACTCGTTGCGAAACGGGGACGGAAAGCCTACGGGTCTCACTGAGACGGCCGGGTTGCCTAAACATAAAACTAAGGTCTTCTACTCCTCGAGTGTCTTGCACACGCTCTACTAATTAGCACACAATTTTTCTCGGTTCAACATAAGGTGAATTCGGTTCACTCCTTACTACTCAACCTGATGCCAACTTGCAGGCGCTGACGTCTGTGCGGACTGGGCGTCTGTAATCAAATGAGTAACCGAATTCAAACAGAGGGAGGGAAGTGTCGGCTTCCCTCCCAACCGCACTTCCTTTTCTCCTCTCATTTCAAAGCACGTCTTTACCGCTTAATGCGGTAGACGACGGCATAAAGCAGCGGTACATAGAACAAGTTCAGTACCGTTGCCCATAAGATCCCGTACCCCAGCGATACCGCCATCGGCTGAAGAATCTGCGCCTGACCGGAGGCGAAGAAGATCAATGTCATCAGCCCGAGTACCGTCGTAATCGACGTCATCAGGATCGGACGCAGACGGGTCCGCGCGCGCTGCATCAGGACTTCGCTGTCCTTGGCTTTCCGGATAAAACTCACCATGATCAGCCCGTCGTTCACGACGACCCCTGCCAGACCGACCGCACCGATAAGGCTCGGCATCGTGATCGTCAGTCCCATGATCCAGTGGCCGACATAGACCCCGACGAGCACCAGCGGGATCGTACTGAGCACGATCAGGGCCAGGACGAGCGAATCGAAGAGCCAGACGAGCGTAATAAAAATGAGGAAGATCGCCACGGCGGCCGCCTGGGACATCTCCCGGACCGTTTTGGCGTTCTCTTTCTCCTCACCCTTGACCTCGATATGGAACCCTTCGGCACCCAGCTGCGCCATCACCGGCGCGATCGCCGTCATCACCTCCGACGACGTCCGGAGATCCTTGTCCAACGAAGCGTAGACGCTGCGGATACGCACACCGTCCTCCTTCTCGATTGTCACATACCCCTGGGTATAGATAAAATCGGCGATATCGCGGAGCGCAACCGTCTGCGTGCTGCCCGGGAGCCGGATGCGGAAGCTTTCCAGGCTCTCGGGATCGTCTTTTTGCACGCTCTCGATGCGGATGCGCACCAGGCCGCTCTCGCTGAACATCTTTCCGTATTCGCCTTTGAGGTAGTGGGCGCGCAGCTGGCGACTGACTTCCGCTTCGCTCAGCCCCAGGTCATAGCCGTAGTCGTTGATACGCAGTTTCAGCTCCCGTTCGCCGAGATCGGCATCGTCGGAGATGTTATAGACTCCCGTCACCCCGGCCAGTGCCTTCTCAAGGGCACTGACGGCCGTGGCCAGTTCCGCATCATCCTTGCCGCTGAGCGCAAGCTCGATATCGTGCGCGACGACCCCCGTTCCCGGGACGGTGACATTGAAGTTCTCGAACGTTTTCGTCCCGTCCGCCTCCCTGCGCTGCGCGAGCGATTCGAGCCACTGCTTGACATCCTCGCTGATCCGCTTGGCATCGCGCTGCCGTTTGAGCACCTCGGCGTTGTACTCGATAGAGAAGATGGGGTTGATATAGCGGTTGTACCAGTTGTCGGGGGCGCGCTCGTGCAGGTCGATGAAAACCTGGAAAAGGTTCTCCCCGATCTCCGCCTTGTTTTTCGCATCCAGGCGCATCCCGATCACCGCCGTCACCGAGGAGTACTCTTCGGGATCGAGCTTTTCCAGCAAAATCCGCTCGATGGCCGCGACCCGCTCCTCGGTGTCTTCGAGTTCATTGTTGATATTGACCTTCCCCGTCACATAGACCTGGGTGACGTCAAACGCGGGGAAGAGCTGAAAGCGGCTCTGCGACACCATCACGGCTGTCAATCCGGCAATGGAAACGACGATCAGCAGCAAGGAGAGTGTCCGGCGCCGGAAGAGGAAGTGCAGCGTCTTGTCATACCAGCGGTAGAGGTGTTGCCAGATGCCGTGGCTGACGTGGCTCTCCCGGCGCAGGCGCAGCAGTTCATGGGAGTGCAGCGGCAGGAAGAAAAAGGCTTCGAAAAGAGAGCTGAGCAGCAGGATCGTGATCATCACCGGCAGGATCTTGATAAAGGTCCCCATCTCCCCGCTGATCAGCAGCATCGGCAAAAAGGCGAAGACGGTCGTCAAGGTCGCCGTCAGCACGGCAGGGAACATCTCCACCGCCCCCTGGACCGCTGCCTGACGCCTGGGCATCCCCTCCTCCATGTGGCGGTAGATGTTCTCTGCGACGACGATCGCCTCGTCGACAAGCATCCCCAGAGCGATCAGGGCGCCCAGCAGGGAGAGCATGTTGAGCGAATAGCCGATCATCTCCGTCGCGATCAACCCGATCATGAAACTCATCGGGATCCCCATCGCCACCACGAGTGCAATACCGCGATTGACGAAGATAAGCATGGCACTGAAGACGAGGATGAGCCCGACAATGATGTTGGAAACGACGGTGTTGAGGCGGTTCTTGATCCAGACCGAGGTGTCGGTGTAGACGGCGAACTGCAGGTCCGGGTAGCGTACCTCGAATTCTTCCAGGGTTTCACGTATCTGTTTGGCCAGCGCGATGGCGTTGCCCGATTTGGACTTCGTGATGTTGACGGAGACATTGCGTACCCCGTTGTAGTGCGACAGTTCCGTCGCGTCCCCCAGCTCGAAGCTGGCGGTGGCGATCTGGCCTATTTTCACCCGCTTGTCACCGACGCCGATGACCGTATTCTCGATCGCCGCCGTATCCTTTTCGCCGTTATAGGTGCTGATATAGAGGTGTTCCCCCCGCCGTTTGATGGTCCCGACGGGGAAGATGGAGCTGAGGTTCTGCAGCGCCGCAACCACGGCATCGGTGGAGAGGCCGTAGGCGTCCAGTTTGTCCGGGTCGATGCGGAAGACGAGCTCGTCGTCGGAGTCGCCGCGGATCGTGATGTCGCTGAGCTCCTTGAAGCGCGACAGCGCACTTTTGAGTTCATCCGCACGTTCAAGCAGTTCGGTCATGGGGACATCCCCCGCAATGGCTACCAGCACCAGCGGGATCGTCTCTTCATGGATCTGCGCGATGGGTTCGTCCATATCGGAGGGGAGGTCCCGCTTTGTCTGGGCGATGATATCCTTGACGTCGTTGAGCACGTTGATATTCTGCGACCCCGGCTTGATGTCACCCGTGATGGTGAAAGCGCCGTTTTTGATCGTCGTCGTCACCGTCTCCAGCTCACTGATGTTGCCCAGTTCATCCTCGATGGTGGTGACGACCATCTTGTCGAGAACATCCGCACTCGCCCCGGCATAGCCGCCGGTGATCGTGATCTTGTCCATCTGGATCGGCGGGAAGATCTCTTTGGGAATGTTGATGTAGGCGAAAACGGAGAGGAGCAGAACGAAGAGCAGGAGCATGTGGTTGAGCAGCGGCTTGTTCAGCGCAAACTCTATGAGACGTGCGATCACTGCTGCTCCTCGGCAAAGAGGGTGTCGAGCACCTGGTTTTTAAACTTCATCGCCTCCACCCGCCGTTTGATGACGAGGTTCTCCTCTTTTAGGGTCTCGTATTCGCGCTGCAGCGTCGCGATGTCGCGGCTCTTGTAGTAGATGCTGTTTTGCAGGTAGATCTTGGGAAAGAGCAGCATCCAGCCGATCCCGAAGACCATCAGCATACTGAGCAGAAACCGCAGCCCTATTCCCTTGCGGGTCACAATGGCGCTGCCGGTCTCCTCCAGGAGGTTCGCTTTAGCGTCCATGGCAGTTCATCTCGAAAAGCCTCAGCTTCGCGCTGCGGCTGCGGGGATTTTGCTTGAGTTCATCGGGGAGAGCCGTGATCGGCTTTTTCGGCCGGGGCCGCCCCAGGGCGTGGTTGTTGCCGCAGGTACAGCGCATCGCGTCACTGGGGCAGATACAGTTGCGGCTCCACTGCGCGAAACGCTGCTTGACGATCCGGTCCTCGAGCGAATGAAACGAGATGATCCCGATGAGGGCATCGGGGAAACAGGCGCGTTCACAGACGTCGAGCAGGCGGTTCAGCTCCCCCAGTTCATCGTTCACCTCGATGCGGATCGCCTGCATCACCAGCGTCGCAGGGTGGATTTTTTTGCCGCGCGGGGCGTAGGGGCGGACGGCCTCGGCGAGCGCCTTGGCTGAGCTGAAAGGGCGCTGCGCAGCAATCACCTGGGCGACTTTCCTTGCGTTGGGAACCTCCCCGTAGTCGCGCAGAATGCGCTCGAGCTCCGCTTCGGCGTAGGTATTGACGACGGTTGCGGCATCGAGCGGCGCCGAGGGGTCCATCCGCATGTCGAGGGTCTCGCTCTCAAAAGAGAAGCCGCGCTCTTTTTCATCGAGCTGCAGCGAAGAGACGCCGATATCGGCCAGTACGCCTCTGATCTGCTCCGCGCCGTAATCGCGTACGATCTCCTCCAGCACGGCGGAGAAGCGCCCCTTCCGGATCTCGACACGCTCCCCGAACGGGGCGAGCCGTTCCGTGGAGAAACGGATCGCCGTTTCGTCCTGGTCGATGCCGATCAGCCGGATGGTGGGGTTCGCTTCGAGCAGCAGGCTGCTGTGCCCGCCGTACCCCATGGTACAGTCGACGACAATGCCGGCGTCGCATCCGGAAAAAGCATCGGTGACTTCGCGGTAAAGCACCGGGATATGGGGGATATTCTGCATGCGCTATTGTAACCCGATGGAACTTAAGAGGTACTCCTGGAAATGGGCCTGCAGCGGCAGCAGGGTCTGCTGGCTGCGGGCGATCATCGTAAAGTCGCGCTCGAAGTGGTGCGCCTTGACGGGCACCTCGTACAGGTGCCCCTCTTCGAGCTCCCTTCTGACGGAAATACGCGGCAGGACGCTGAGGTAATCGGGCTTGGCCAGCAGGAAGTTCTTGATCGACTCGATGTGCTCCAGCTCCATCACCATGTTGAGCTCCTGGTCGACGGGGCTGATGGCGTTGAGAAAGACGGCCCGGGTGCCTGAGCCCTTCTCCCGCATGATCCACGGCCGCGATGCCAGCTGGTCGATGAACCACGGACCCTGCTCCGAGAGGGCTTTGTCACTGCTGAGGACGACCAGTTCGTCGCGCATCAGCACCCGGCTCTCGACCTCTTCGAGGATCCCCTCCCCCTCGATAAACCCAATGTCAACTTCACCCGAAGTGACCTTCCGGATGACGTCGGCGGTGTTGGCGCTTTTGAGGGAGATCGTGACGTGTTCGTTCTGCTCCATGTAGTTGCAGACCAGCGTCGGGATGAAATACTCCGCGATCGTCACGCTGGCCGCGAGGCGGAGCTCGCCGCGCAGCGAATCGCTGCGCATCTGGTCGTAGAGGGCATGCAGGGCATCGACATGGGGGGCGGCACTGCGCATCAGCATTGCCCCCCGCCCGTTAAGCACCAGCCGCTTGCCGATCCGTTCGAAAAGCGGTCCGTCGAGCAGCCGCTCGAGCTCCTTGATCGCCATCGATACCGCCGACTGGCTCAGCCCGAATTTTTTGGCCGTATCGATGATCTTTTCGCTCCGCCCCAGATCGAGGAAAAGTTCCAGCTGCTTCAACGTATACATTTCGCCTCCTCCTGTACCTGAAAGCCCCTCTCTTCGGGGCTGGACGGCATCCATTAAGAACAGTTTTATTGCACATTATATCATTTTGGTTTTATTTTTCTTAACTATATCTTTTTGATAAAATACGGACATAATTTTTATCAAACGATTTTATATCGTCTCAAGGTCCTCAAATCATGAAACGCAGATCTTTCCTTAAAGGCGCGCTGGCCGGTGCCGGCGTGACCGCGCTGGGCCCCGAAGCCTTCGCCGCGGGCCAGCCCGTCGATAACCGCAAAATCTCCTCCATTCCGTTCCCGCAGAAACGGCCGATGATCACCTACTCAGACCGCCCGCCGCTGCTCGAATCGCCGCGCTACGTCTTTGCCCACCCGGTCACGCCGAACGACATGTTCTTCGTGCGCTGGCACATGCCGGACATCCCGACGCATATCGACCTGGGAACCTTCCGCATCAAGGTCAACGGCCTCGTCGAGCGCGAACTCTCCCTCTCCGTCGACCAGCTGAAGCATGACTTCGAGCCGGTCGAGGTCTATGCCGTCCTGCAGTGCGGCGGTAACAGCCGCTCCGCGTTCAAGCCGACAGCCGGCGGTATCCAGTGGGGCAGCGGCGCCATGGGGTGTGCCCGTTGGAAAGGTGTGCGTCTGCGCGACATCCTTGAGCGTGCCGGTCTGAAAAAAGAGGCGGAGTGGGTCGGTTTCAACGGTTCCGAAACGGCTGCCTACTACGAAACGCCGAACTTTGTCCGCGAACTGCACCTTGAGGAGATCGGTGACCACGTCATCGTAGCCTACGAGATGAACGGCGAGGACCTGCCTTATCTCAACGGGTACCCGGTGCGCCTCGTCATCCCCGGCACCTACTCCGACAGCTGGGTCAAAATGCTGAGCAACCTGACCGTCACCAGCGACTACCAGCACCTCTTCTTTATGGACAAAGCGTACCGCATCCCGGACAACGACTGCGAATGCCAGAAGCCGGGCGAACACGTTCCGACGAAACCGATCACGAAGATGAACGTCAAGTCCTTCATCGGCTACCCGACCAACGGCGAAACGCTCTATCACAACTCCTACACCACTATCCGCGGGGTTGCCTTCGATTACGGTGCGGGCATTAAAGCCGTCATGCTCTCTTTCGACGACGGCAAAACGTGGCAGGAGGCGACGCTGGGCGACGACCTTGGCCGCTACGCGTTCCGTGCCTTCACGTATGACTTCAAACCGAAGAAATACGGCAAGCAGACCATCATGGCCAAGGCGATCAACCGCGCCGGCGAAGAGCAGCCGCTTGCCAAAGACATCAAGTGGAACCACGGCGGTTACAAATTCAACGGGATCGACGTCGTTACCGTCGAAGTAGTCTAAGGAGAGCCTTTATGAAAAAAACAATCTTTGCCGCCCTGCTGAGCCTGGGCGCCCTTAATCTCCACGCCGTCCTGAACGAGGATGTCGAAGTCCCTTATGTCCCGTTTGAGATCAAAATGGGCAAACACTTCGACCTGGTCCAGGCCAACTGTCTGACCTGCCACTCTTTCGGCTATATCCTGAACCAGGGCAAACAGTCCCGCAGCTTCTGGAAAGAGAAAGTCGAAAAGATGGTCGACGCGTTCAAGGCGCCCATCACAGATGAGGACCAGTCCCTCATCACCGACTACCTCGCCGAGCAGTACGGCAACGGCCAGCCGTAAGGCCGGCCCCTCCGTCGCGCGCTCTCCTTCACACAAAAATTCACCTATCTTCCGTTACAATAGCGCTATGAACAAACAGCATCTCAAAGAACAGCTCGTCTCTTTTTCCCTCTCGATGTTCCGCAAAGAGTTCTTCAGTATCTACCACGGCAGCGTTTCGGCCAAATCGGACAACAGCCGTTTCATTATCAATACGAAAGATACCATCTTCGACCATATGAACGAGCAGCAGCTGATCGAGCTCTATTTCCAGAAAGACTACCGCTGGAACGAGGCCAGTATCGACGCGGCCATCCACCACAGCATCTACCGCCAGATCAGCGATGCGAAATTCATCACCTTCTCGATGCCGCCCAACACGATGGCCTACAGCCTGCTGCATCCCATCATCGAGCCCATGGACTATTTCGGGATCAAGGAGATGCCCCGTGTGGAAGTCTACGACCCCCGCTCCTTCGACCAGTGGTACGAGCGCGCCTCCACGGAGATCCCCAAGCGGCTGCTCAACTCAGACCTGGAGCTGGTCGTCATCCGCGGCTACGGCATCTACGCCTATAACCGCGACCTGCACGAGATGGCGAAGCAGCTGGCCGTTCTCGAGAAGAGCTGCCGGATCCTGATGCTCCGGCAGAGTATGCTCTCCTAACTTTTAACGGCATCTGAGCAAAGCCCAGATACCTACGCTAACGCTATGTTCTCGTTGTCCTCACTTCATTGCGGAATTCCGCTTCGCTACATCAGCAGAGTGCGCCCTGAAAGAAGTGCTCTTGGAGCGCTCGCGCGCAGATATTCTGCGCTTTTATTTCAATACTACAACAGTGACGTAATTGCCTCGTAGGCCGTGTCCATCACGTAGGTCAGCTCCTCTTCATTAATAATGTACGGGGGCATGAAGTAGACGACCGGCCCCAGGGGGCGGAGCAGCACACCGCGGTTCAGTGCAAAATCAAAGACCTTCAACCCGATACGCTCCTCGGGAGTGTACCCCTCCAGTTCCACCGCAGCGACCATTCCCGTCTGCCGCACCGACTTGACGTTCGGCAGGCTTTCGAAACGTTTGAGCCCCTCCCCCATCATCGCAGAGAGTTTGCGGTTGGCTTCGATGACATTGTCGAGTTCAAAGATATCGAGCGTGGCATTGGCTGCGGCACAGGCAAGCGCATTGCCCGTGTAGCTGTGCGAATGCAAAAATGCTTTATAAAGGTTGTAGTCACAGTAGAAGGCTTCGTACACTTTTTCCGTGGTCATCGTAACAGAAAGCGGCAGATAACCACCGGTCAACCCCTTGGAAAGCGTCATCAGATCCGGGGTAATTCCCGCCTGTTCGCAGGCAAACATCGTTCCGGTTCGTCCGAATCCCGTCATAATTTCATCGGCGATCAACATAATGTCATAGTCATCGCAAAGTTTTCGCGCCTCTTTCAGGTAGCGCGGATGGTACATATGCATGTTCCCCGCCCCCTGGATCAGCGGCTCGACAATGAGGGCTGCGACCTCTTCCCCGCGGGCCTTGAGCAGGACTTCCAGTTCCGCCGCGGCGGCAACCGCAGCCTCCTCGCTCTGGTCGGCCGGTACCGGCGTCTGAATCGTCTGCAGCAGGAGCGGTCCGTAGGTCTCTTTGTAGAGCGACACGTCCCCGACGGAAAGGGCCCCGATCGTCTCACCGTGGTAACTGTTCGTCAGGGAGATAAAAAGCGGCCGCTCTTTTCCGATATTCTTATAATAGTGATAGGCCATCTTCAGGGCAACTTCGATGGCGCTCGACCCGTTGTCCGCGTAAAAACAGCGCGTTAGCCCCTCCGGCGTCAGCGCCGCCAGGCGTTCGGAAAGACGAACAACCGGCTCATGGGTGAAGCCGGCCAAAATAACGTGCTCTAACGTTTCGGCCTGGGTTTTGACCGCCGAAGAGATGATCGGGTTCGCATGGCCGAAAAGGTTGACCCACCAGCTGCTCACCGCGTCGATATAGCAGTTGCCGTCGAAATCCTCGAGATAGATACCGTTCCCTTTTTTGATCGGCGTGAGCGGCAGAAATTCGTGATCTTTCATCTGCGTGCACGGATGCCAGATATGGCGCAGGTCCCTCTCGGAAATTTCGCGGTTGTTCATCTTGTACCCTTCCTACGGTAGAATTTTGAAAATCTTATCGAAAAATATTGAACTCACAGTGAAAAAACGTGCGGAAAACAGGGAGTTTAAGGCAATTCTTAAGCTTTAAACTTATAAAATTGACAACTACGACGCAAGAAGGCAAACGACACAGATGATTACATGGATGCAACGACACCGAAAATACCTCGTCATTACGATCTGGATCTCAACGATCGCGTTTATCGGGGCGGGATTTGTCGGATGGGGGCAGTACAGCTACGGCGACAAATCGGGGGCCGTGGCCAAAGTCGGTGACGTCAGCATCACCAGCCGGGAACTCCAAAAGACCTACGCACAGCTTTTCAACCGCTACAGCCAGATCTTCCAGGGCCAGTTCGACGAAGAGCAGGCTAAAAAGCTCGGCCTGGACAAACAGGCGTTACAGCAGCTCGTCAACCAGGCCCTGCTCGTCAACCTGGCTAACAGCTATAACCTCGAAGCGACCGACAAAGAGGTGGCCGCGGTACTGCAGTCCCAGCAGGCCTTCATCGAGAACGGGGTCTTCAGCAAAGAGCTCTACCAGAAGGTGCTCAAACAGAACCGTTTGACCCCGGTCGACTACGAAGCGGATATCCGCCGCGCGCTGCTGATCCAGAAACTCTTCGCCCTTTTCCCGGCGACGGCGAACGGTGTCGAAAAGACGGCATTCGAAACCGCCCTCGGCATTGCCGACAAGTTCGAGTACAAAGTGCTTGACGGTGCCATGGTCAACATCGACACCTCCGACGCCGCACTCAAAGCGTTCTGGGAGAGCCACAAAAACGACTACATGACACCGCGTGCGTTCAAGATCGCCTACATTACCCAGGATGCGGTTGATGCCGGTGCAGGTGACGAAGAGCTGCAGGCATACTACGACGCACACAAATACGACTTCGTAGGACCGGACGGCAAGATCATGGCCTTTGAAAACGCCAAGAGCGCCGTCACCGCTGCCCTCAATGACAAGGCGACCAACAAAGAGGCCCTGAAAACCTACATCGCCTTCAAAAAAGAGAAACTCGACGCCGGCGTCAAGATCGTCGAAACGACCGTCCGCGAAGGCGACGGCAGCTTCAGCGCCGAGACGGTGCAGGCCATCGCCGCCGCCGATGCAGCCAGCCCCTACCTCAAACCGAAAAAAGAGCACGGCGCCTACGTGGTCATCAAACGCCTCGAGACCATCGCGCCGATGCCGAAAACCTTCGAAGCAGCCAAAGCGGAACTCCTCGCCGCCTACACCAGCCAGATGCGCGGCCAGAAACTGATGGAACTGGCACAGTCCTCACTCGCGTCTTTCCGCGGCACGACGACAGAGGGCTACCTCAAGCGTGATGCAACGGCCGGTGTCGAAGGCCTGAACGAACAGGAGACACAGGCACTGCTCGCCAGCCTCTTCCGCTCGAACAAAGCCGAAAACATGGCGCAACTCTCTTCGGGCAAAATCGTGCTCTACCGCATCGTCGACCAGAAGATCGACCCTGCAAGCGCGCCCAATGAGACCGAGGCCGTTGCCCAGGTCAAAGAGACCCTTCTCAGCCAGTCCCTGATTGCCACCCTTGCCGAGCGGTATGAAACACAGATCTTCCTCAAAGGATTCGGGCAGTGAAAAAAAGCGTCCTCGCGATCGATATCGGCTCCAGCAAGATCTGCGCCATCATCGCGGACATCTCCCCTGACGGGGCGATCCAGATCTCGGGGGCCGGCATCGTCCGCTCCCAGGGGATCAAAAAGGGCTCCATCACCAATATCGAGCTCGCTTCCAAAGCGATCAAGGCCGCCCTGGCAGATGCAAGACGCGTCGCCGGCACCGAAATCAAACGGGCCATCGTCTCCATCTCCGGCGCCTACACCAAGAGCCTGAACTCCAGCGGGATCGTCAATATTCCCAACCGCGAGATCACGTTCAAAGAGATCAGCCGTGTCATGCACACGTCGCTCTACAACGCCAACATCCCCAACGAGTACGAGGTACTGCATACGCTGCCGTACAACTTCATCGTCGACGACCAGGAGTTCATCGAGGACCCGCTGGGGATGAATGCGTCGCGCCTTGAGGTCGAGACGCACATCATCACGACGCAGAAGTCCAACCTGAACAACCTCAAAAAAGCCGTACGCGGCGCAGGGGTCGAGGTCGATACCGTCGTACTCAGCGGCTACGCCTCTGCCATCGCCGTGCTCAACGAGGATGAGAAAGAGCTCGGTGCAGCCGTGATCGACATGGGCGGGCATACCTGCGACACCGTGATCCACTCCGGTACCGCCATCCGCTACAACGATTTTCTGGGAGTAGGTTCGCACCACATCACCAGCGACCTCTCCATGGCGCTGCACACGCCGCTCAACGTCGCCGAGAACGTGAAGATCAAGTTCGGCTCGCTGAGCACCCCGAGCGACGACCTGATCGAGCTCCCCATTATCGGGGACGAAGAGTCCACCCATGAGGTCTCCCTGGGGGTCGTGCACAACGTCATCTACGCCCGGGTCGAAGAGACGCTGATGATCCTCGCCCAGTCCATTGACAAAAGCAACCTCAAGGATCAGCTGGGTGCCGGAGTTGTCCTCACAGGCGGCTTTACCAAGCTCGACGGTCTCCGTGATCTTGCCGTCGCAATCTTTGACAACGTCCCGGTACGCCTGGCCAAACCGAGCAACGTCGACGGGCTTTTTGAAGCCCTCAAAGACCCGGCAACTGCCACGGCGGTCGGTCTTGTCAAATACGCGGCGGGAGGCTACGCGCCTTACGAAATCGACGTCAACCGGCAGGTGCGCTACCGCAGCGAGGAGCCGCTGGAGAAACCGGATCTGACCGAACCTTCCGTTCAGGAGCCCGCAGAGGAAGAGATTCCGCTGCCCCCCTCCGAGGAAGCCGGTACGATCAGAATCAAATCCTTCGATACGAAGAAGGGTGCGGAAAAAGCAGCCGGCATCGGCAGCAAGTTTTGGAACTGGATTACACAGTTATTTTAACAGGGGAGTGACAGATGGGATCTGACAATATGTTCAAAATCGAAGAGACGACGGCCAACAACGGTGCGCGTATCGTTGCCATCGGCGTCGGCGGCGGCGGCGGCAATATGATCGGTCATATGATCAACGAGGGGGTTGACGGCATCGAGATGGTCGTCGCCAATACCGACGCACAAGTGCTTCAGACCTCTTTTGCACCGGTCAAAATCCAGATGGGAAGCCGTCTGACGAAGGGGCTCGGCGCCGGGATGAAACCGAGCGTCGGCAAAGATTCCGCCATCGAGAACTATGACGATATCCGCGCCGCCATCGAGGGGGCCGATATCGTCTTTATCGCTGCCGGTCTCGGCGGGGGTACCGGTACCGGTGCGGCCCCGGTCATTGCCCAGATCGCACGTGACCTCGGTGCACTGACGATCTCCGTCGTCACCAAGCCTTTCGCGTTCGAAGGGCGCAAACGTCTCAAGCTCGCCGAGCAGGGTCTGGCCGAACTGAAAAAAGAGAGCGACTCCATCGTCGTCATCCCCAATGACAAGCTCCTTTCCATCATCGATAAGAACCTGGGGCTGAAAGAGTCCTTCAAGATCGTCGACAGCATTCTCGCGCAGGCTGTCAGCGGGACGTCCGGGGTCATCCTCTCCTCCGGTGACAACGACATCAACCTCGACTTCGCCGACCTTAAAACCGTCATGTGCCACCACGGGATGGCCCTGATGGGCGTCGGGGAGTACCAGGGCGATAATGCCGCTTATGAAGCGATCCGCGCGGCGATCGAGTCACCGCTGCTCGACAACATGAGCATCAACGGCGCCATGGGCGTCCTCGTCCACTTTACGATGCACCCCGACTTCCCGATGGTCGCCATCGGTGAAGCGATGGGTGTCGTCGAGGAGAGCGCGGACGAGAATGCCGATGTCATCTTCGGGACCACGACGGATGCGACCCTGGCGATCGACTACATCAAGATCACCCTCGTTGCCACCGGTTTCGACCATGAAGAGACGGCGAAAAAAGCACCCTCCGTCAATAACGACACTTATGAAACACCGGCACAGGAGGCCCCTGCCGCCGGCCGTACCGTGACGCGCCCGAGAATGGTCGTCGGCGGTGACCTGAGCGACGATTACCTCGACGTACCGACCTATATGCGCCAGCAAAAAGACTGACGCCCTTCCCTATGCCCCCCTATGAGAGCGTTCTGAAGGCCAAGACCCTGCTTGGCCTTCACGACAAAGCGACCCTGTCCGAAATCAAAACACGCTATAAGAACATGATGCACCGCTGGCACCCTGACAAACACGCCGACGACCCCGACACGGCCAACGCCATGAGTGCACGGATCAACGACGCCTACAAAACGCTGCTCGAATTTGTCAAACATTATGAATACCGCCTGGACGAACCCTACCTCAAAGAGACCTGCCTCACCCCCCAGGAGTGGTGGGAACAGAAGTTCGGCGGACGCTAAGGAGACTCTATGTTCAGAAACGATGATCTTGCCCGGTTGCTGCTGCGCCTCTCTATCGGCATCCTGATGCTGTTCCACGGTGTCCACAAACTGCTGCACGGCATCTCCCACATTCAGGGGATGCTGCAGGCGCACGGAGTGCCGGGCTGGCTCGGTTACG
Organism: Sulfurimonas sp. HSL-1656; assembly: GCF_039645585.1. NCBI lineage: Bacteria > Pseudomonadati > Campylobacterota > Epsilonproteobacteria > Campylobacterales > Sulfurimonadaceae > Thiomicrolovo > Thiomicrolovo subterrani. Next base: position 916,509 of record NZ_CP147915.1, on the reverse strand, counting down.
GTGTCTTTGTCGGCGAAGTGATCGCCCCGGTGATGATCATTCTGGGATTCTATGCGCGGATCGGCGCGGCGCTGATGGCTGTGAATATGATAGTGGCCGTGGCCCTTCTCGGCGGGCTCTTCCCGCTGCAGCTCACCAAAACAGGCGGTCCGGTCAGCGAAATGGCCCTGCTCTATCTTTTTGCCGCACTGGCCCTCTTCTTCTCCGGGCCGGGGCGTTACGGCATCAACCGCTCCTAACGGGGCGGTATCCTCTTATATTAGCGCCCGGCGGCTGGCAGAAACATCAGCTGCATCCGGCGGACAAAGAGCACGATGAGTGCGACCGCCAGCAGTTTGAAATCGAATTCGCTGGCACTGTGCAGTGACGCGAAAGCTTCGCTGGCCGTGGCATCGGCCCCCTCCGCCTGCATGGCAAGGATCATCGGTACATAGACTGCGGCGAACATCAGCAGTGTCGCCACCCCGAGCAGCGCGCTCATGATGGCCCACTTGTCACGGCGTTGGCGGCGGTACTCGTTTCCTTCAAAAACGAGCATGATAACAGCCATCACGTAGGCCCAGTAACTGAAACGGCGGAAAATCTCCCCCATCAACATTCCCTCTTCATAGCGGCTCAGCAGATCGTTCGGCAGGACCGCCGCCGAGTGGAAGATCACCGGGGCGACCACGATGCCCAGGATCAGCACCGCACCGAGCGTGGCCGCCACGGCGAGCAGGTAAAGCGTGACGCTTAACTGTTTTGTATTCATCTATCATCCTTTCGTGTCATGACAAACCCGCGGTCAAGCCCCGCAAGGTCCTTGTAGAATTCAACCCCATACCCATCCGGGACGATGGCAGAGACTGCCTCGCGCTGGTCGTAACCCATTTCGCAGCAAAAGAGCGGAATCTGCCTTTCGGCGACCGCATCGATCAGGCGGACGATGATGTCCATCCCCGTCACGCCGCCGAAAAGGGCCAGGTCGGGTTCATAATCAAGGTTGCGTTCAAGTGCCGCGTCGGCAGCCACGTAGGGGGGATTGGAAACCAGGACGTCAACCGTTTCCGGCACATTTGCAAGCAGGTCACTCTGACGCAGGTCGATCCGCGCTTCAAGCCCGAAGTCCGCGATGTTTTTGCCCGCAACCCCCAGGGCATCCTCGCTGATATCGACGCCGATCATCGTCGCATGCTCCAGGTGGAGCGCCAGGGTCACGCTGACCGCGCCGCTGCCGACCCCGACCTCGCAGAGCGTGAAATTTCCCTCGCGCTCGACTGTTCCGAGGACACGGTCGATCAGAAGTTCCGTCTCCGGGCGCGGGATCAGCGCACCCGGAGCGATATAGAAGAGCTGTGAATAGAAACTGACGCGCTTGAAAATGTATTCCAGCGGCTCATGCGCCTTGCGCCGTGCCACCCACTCCCAGAGCCGCTCGTCGCAGGAGACCGGTTCGTCCTGGTGGGTGATCAGCCAGAGGCCGTCACGCTCCAGGTATTCCATCAGCATCCGTTCCGCCTCCCGCCGCGGGCGCTCCGCGCTCACGGCGATTTCGGCGGCGATGATATCGAGGCATTCGCGCAGCGGACGGACATGCCCACCCATCAGGAGCGTACCCCTTCGTCATCGAGCTCACGCTCGACGCTGTCGGCGTCGCAGTCGGAGCGCAATGCCCCCTTACCGCTCCCCCGCTCCTCGAATCCGAGGGCCCGCAGGCGTTCGATCACCGGCGGATGGGTATAGTAGAAGAAAATATAGAGCGGATGCGAAAGGGGGAAGGAGCGGTTCTCCGTCACCAGTTTGCGCAGGGCGTTGGCCAGGTAGAGCTTGCCGACGAGTTCGCCCCCGCTGCGGTCCGCCTCGTACTCGTTGTGGCGACTGATCAGGCCCATGAGCGGCATGATAAAGAAACTGACCAGCGGCATGAAAAGCAGAAACAGGATGACGGTCACAGCAGGTGTATTGCCGACCCCCAGATGCATAAAGAGCGATTCGGGCAGGTTCCCGAAGAGGGCGAGCATGAAAAAGAGCATCCCCCCGACGATCCCGATGTTCTTGTAGAGGTCGCCGTGGGCAAAGTGTCCCAGTTCATGCCCGAGAACCGCCAGGAGTTCGCGCTCTTCGAGTTTTTCGAGCAGCGTGTCGTAGAGGACGACGCGCTTGCTCTTGCCCAGGCCGCCGAAATAGGCGTTGAGCCTGGTGTCCCGTTTGCTGGCGTCGCTGACAAAGACGCCACTGCTGACAAAGCCGGTCTTCTGCATCAGCGTATCGATCTCACCCGCCAGTGTCTCGTCGTCCAGGGGCGTCAGCTTGTCGAAAAAGAGCGCCCGAAGCGTCGGGAAAAGCATATTGAGTGCAACGACGACGGCAAACAGGAAAAGGAAGGCCCAAAACCACCACAGCGCCGCCGACGCGATGATCGCCGTCACACCCCAGATGACCGCACCGCCCAGCAGTGCAACCAGTGTCAACGTAATCAGCGTGTCCTTGATGTAGAGACCGACAGACGTACGGTTGAATCCGAATTTCGCATCGAGTACGAATTTCTCGTAGAGCGACAGCGGCAGCTCCACCAGCGTGTTGATCAGCAGAAACGCCAGCACCATGCTAATGCTTTTCACCGGTTCGTCCATCCCCCCGGTCATGCTCTCCAGCCAGCGGATCCCGCCGTCGAGCCAGACGAGGAACATGATATATTCGATCAGCATCCCCGTCATCTGCAGCTTCTCTTTGGCCACGGCGTAATTGCCGGCCTTTAGATAATCCGCACTTCCCATCATCACCGGAGCCATCCGCTTGGCACGGTTGATGAAACCGACCTGCATCACGCTGATATAGAGTTTGACGATAAAATAGAGGCTGATCATAACCATCAGAGCTGTCACCATGAAGAAACCTTATGAGAGTATGTCGGTAATTGTAGCATCGCGACCCTAAAACGGGTCAGCGAAGGGCAAAGAAGTTCAGCGGTTGAAGGGAACGGCGGAGATGCCGTCACTGACCGGCAGCCGGTCATGCACATCACCGACATAGCTGTTCGACACGATAACGTAGAGTGCCCCCAGCAACAGGCCTGAAAGCAGCACCGCCCGGACCACCCATTTCTTCTCGCCTTTAAGACCGTTGTAATCGCCAATGCTCTGCAGTGTCGGCTCATTCATAACCTATCCTTTTAATTTTTATTTGTCAAAATCATACTTATTCTTCATGACGCTGCCAAACGGTTTGCAGATTAATCTGACGATTTAAGTCGATTTTTTAATTTATTTTATCGTCACTTTATCTTCGCGCACCCAAATGGCTATAATCATGCCATGAAAACCGATATCCCGCTGCTCGAACCGACACCCGAACCGACCAAACCCTTCTGCCGCGCCGCGGCACTGCTGCTGGGGTGGCTTTTCTCCTACGGCACCTATCTCCTCGCCGTGGCGGCCTGGTTTTTCTATGACTGGTTCTACGCCGTTGCGGCGCTGCTGTTCGGCTTCGTGGCCTTCGGCATCCTCCGTGCCAAGATCCGCAACATCTCCATCCCCCACGCCCAGCAGGAGTATCAGTACACGGACCAGGCCATCGCCAAATGGTTCATCGTCCGGCGCATGCTCTGCGATCTCTGACGTTTCCCTCCCTCACTATTCATTTTCGGCCGCGTTTCAACGGCTATTGCGGTGCATCACCCTTCCGCGCTTTCCTTATTTTTTAGATTTATCTGTTCTGTTGTAATATAAACTGTTTCTATCTATTTCACAGAATGGCTCGGAACACTCCCTTGTCCGAAAGGAGGTGACATGAAAACGTTCTTTCTTATTCTGACGGCCCTTATTCTGCCCCCCAGTGTCCTCTGGAGCGCCGCATTGAATAAATACAATGTCCCGCTCAATGCTCCCGGCAGTACGAATGTGCAGCAGTATGCTCCCCCCCAGCGCAGCGACGGACTGACGCAGCAGCAGCGTGACGCCATCGCACGACTCAACCGGCAGGATCCTGCCACCCAGCAGGCATGGATAACGCGGATGCGGGAACTGCGCGCAAGCGCCCTGCAGGCAAGACGCTACGATGAAGCCGATTATTACGACGGCATCATCCGTTACTGGGAAAGGAGAGAACCGTGACACGCATTTTGATTGTTCTTTTTCTGACATTGGGCCTTGCTTGCCATGCCCTCGGTGAGGACACTTTCCCCGCCTACTCGCCGCAGCAGGCTGAACAGCAGCAGATCCAGCCCGCACCAACCGACAACGAATACCTCAAAACCCAGGCGGACCTGATCATCCTCAAGATGGAGAATGAACGTTACTATGTCCTTGCGCTCTCCCTTCTGTCCGTCGTAATGTTCACCGTCTCATTCATGTTCCTCCGGCACAAGGAGTACGATACGAGCGACATCATCCACCTGGCCGGGCTGAACATCATCATCTTCGGCACGATCATTCTCGTCCTGGTCGTCGAGACCAATGAACAGCTCACGGCCGCGATCGGTGTCCTCGGTGCCATCGCCGGCTACCTTTTCCGTTCGCTTCAGGAGAAAGAAAAAGCAAATACGCTTTCCCAAGCCGGTAACGGCAGCAACGAGTCCGGTAATGCACCGGACCCCCAATCCAGAACAAGAGGATAGATCATGGCACTCACTATAGCAAGCAACAGACTGACCGGCGCACTTTTTGACAAAGAGGTCCTCTTCGATCCCTGCGAGCACAAAGACAGCGGTCCTTTTGATACAGGGGAGCCTGACACTATCGTCATTCATTTTACGGCGGGGCCCACCCTCTCCTCGGCCGTCAACACGTTCAAAAACCCTGATATTGAGTCATCCGCGCACCTGATCATCGACCGCGACGGCAGCATTGTCCAGATGGTCGATTTCGGCCGCATCGCCTGGCATGCCGGTACGAGCCGCTGGCAGGAGCGCAGCAGTCTCAACCGCTATGCCATCGGGATCGAGCTCGTCAACGCCGGCGAGCTCACCCCCTCCGGCGGCGGCTACCTCGCCTGGTTCGGCAGACGCTACGAAGACGCGGAGGTCATCCAGGCCATCCACCGGAACCAGACGGTCCCCTCCTACTGGCACACCTATACTGCCGAACAGATCGAGGCCTGTTTTGAGGTGTGCCGGATTCTGAAAAACAGCTACGGCATCCGCACTATCGTCGGCCATGAAGAGATCGCCCCCGGCCGCAAGATAGACCCGGGGCCAGCCTTCCCCCTGGATCGCCTGCGCGACAGAATCCTGACGGGGCGCCATGCCGATACCGGGATAGCGGAGGATGAAACAGCCGATGCGACGGTCACCGCCAGCCTCCTAAACGTCCGGGCCCAACCCTCGGGAAGCGCCCCGCTCGCAGGCGATCCGATCGAGAAAGGGACCCGGGTCGAACTGGTCGAACGCAACGGGGTGTGGCAAAAGGTCCGCATCTGCCGCGAGGGGTGGGTGCACGGCGACTACCTTCAGACCGATACGCCCGTCGGCTAATATCACGAAATAGAGACATTTTCTTGATACAATAAGCCATCTAGTTTAGGAGTATAATCAATGACATTTCAAACCAAATCCCTTTCACTCATCCTCGCTGCCGCACTGATCGGCGGCTGTGCAGGTACACAGCCCAATGCAGATGGTACACAGACGGATGAATACGACAAGACGAAAAAAGGGGCACTGATCGGCGCAGCGGTCGGCGCGGTCGGCGGCCTGCTTCTCGGCGGCAAGAACAAAGGCCAGGGCGCGCTCATCGGTGCCGCGGTCGGCGCAGCCGCCGGCGGGGGGATCGGCTATGCGATGGACCAGCAGGCCAAAGACGTCGCCAAGTCTCTCAATACCACGGTCAGCCAGAGTGACGTCGGTGCGGACAATATCATCGTCACCCAGCATGAGAAATTTGTCAAAGTCACCTTCAAGAGCGCTATGATGTTCCCGACAAACTCTGACAACCCGACGCCGATGGCGCTCACGAAGATCGACCAGCTGACGACGGCGCTGAAAAAGTACCCCAGTTCCATCGTCCAGGTCGTCGGGCATACCGATCCGCGCGGTTCCTATGACTACAACCTCCAGCTCTCCGAACGCCGTGCACGCACCGTCGCCACGGCCATGGTCAACCAGGGGCTCTCCAACGCCGTCTATGCCCGCGGCTGCTCCTTCGACAAACCGCTGGTCCCCAACAACAGCGAAGCCAATATGGCCCAGAACCGCCGCGTCGAGATCTTCCTCTACCAGACACAGGAAAACGTCGTCGACCAGTGCCTCTAGGCTTTCCGGTAACGCCTGCATCAGGCGGCGTACCGGCACCGTATAAGGGGATTTCCATTCAAACCCTGCCCACTTTCACCTCACCACACGCGAGAGCATTATCCCCCGACACCTGACTTTCAACCCGTTATAGTAAAATACGCAGAAAAAAAGAGCATCATGGCCCTCATCGATCTGCACGGCATCTCTAAAAACTACGAAGCGCAAAAAATCCTCGAGAACGTCGATTTCCACGTCGACGAGGGAGAACGCGTCGTTATCGTCGGCAAGAACGGGAGCGGCAAATCGACGCTGATGAAAATCGTCGGCGGCATGCTGGAGTACGACGAGGGGGAGCGCATCATCCGCCAGAACCTGCAGGTGAAGATGCTCGCCCAGGTACCGCATTTCGAGCAGGGGCACAGCGTGCGAGAGGCGATCGAGCACGGCCTCGTCGAACTCAAGCAGGCGCTGGCGCGTTTCGACGCCCTTTCGGCGCAGATGGGCGAGAAGTTCGACGACCCGCAGCTCATCAAGGAACACACGGAGCTCTCCGCCTACCTCGACCACCACAGCGCCTGGAACCTCGACGACAAGATCGAGCGGGTGCTGCAGCACTTCCAGCTGAAGATGTACGAAGAGAAGAACGTCAACCTGCTCAGCGGTGGTGAACAGCGCCGGGTCGCGCTGGCGTCGCTGCTGCTGCAGAAGCCAGATGTCCTGCTGCTCGACGAACCGACCAACCACCTCGACGTCTATATGGTCGAGTTCCTCGAAGAGCTTATTCTCAAAGAGAAGTTCACCCTCGTCTTCATCTCGCACGACCGTTACTTCATCGACCAGATCGCGACCAAGACCGTCGAGGTCGAGGATGCCGCTTTGCGGGAGTTCAAAGGGGGCTACAGCAGCTACCTGACGCAAAAAGAGGAGCTGCTGCGCACCATGCAGAAGCAGCACGACAACCTCCTGCGCCTGCTGCGCTCAGAGAACGAGTGGTATTCCCGCGGCGTGCGTGCCCGCCTCAAACGCAACGAGGGGCGCAAGGAGAGGCTGATGAACCTGCGCGAGCAGGCAAAGACGAACCCGGCGCAGATCCGAAAGATGAAAGTCGAACTCGACCGCGAAGCGAAGCACTTCAACCGTGACAAAAGCGTCAACAAACAGAAGATGCTCTTCGAGATCGAACACCTCGACATCACCCTGGGCAGCAAAATGCTCATCAAAGATTTCTCGACGCGCATCCTTCAAAAAGACGTCATCGCCGTCGTCGGCCCCAACGGCAGCGGGAAGTCGACCCTGCTCAAAGCGCTGCTGGGACGCCTCAAGCCGACGGCGGGCAAGATCAAGCAGGGGGAGTTCTCCATCGGCTACTTCGACCAGCACCGCGAAATGCTCGATGACGAGAAGAACCTCATAGAGACCTTCTGCCCCCACGGCGGCGACCGGGTCGAGGTCCAGGGCAGGAACATGCACGTCTACGGCTACCTCAAGAACTTCCTCTTCCCGCGCGAATTCCTCGACAAGAAGATCGGGATTCTCAGCGGCGGCGAGAAGAACCGTGTGGCACTCGCCCTGCTCTTTACGAAGAAGGTCGACTGCCTTATCCTCGACGAACCGACCAACGACCTCGATATTCCGACCATCAACATCCTCGAAGAGAAGCTGCAGGCCTTCCCCGGCGCGGTGATCCTCGTCAGCCACGACCGTTACTTCGTCGACAAGATCGCCAAGAAGCTCTTTGTCTTCAAAGGCAACGGCGAGGTCGAGGAGCGCTACCAGCTCTACAGCGACTACCTCGAACAGGAGAAAGAGTTCCGCGAAATGGAGGCGATGGAGCGCGATGCCGAAACGGCAACCGCCAAACCGGCCGTGCAGGAGAAACCGAAAAAAGAGAAACCGCTGCGCCTCACCTACAAGGAGAAGATGGCCCTCGAGTCCCTGCCCGGCGAGATCGAAGCGCTGGAGGCGAAGATCGAACAGCTCAATGCCTGTCTCGCCGACCCGAAGTGCTACGCCGAGAAAGGGATCTCCGTCCTGGCCAAAGAGCTCGAAGCCCTCGAAGCCGACTACGAAGCGAAAGTCGACGAGCTCCTCACCATCGAGGAAAAAGCGGAGCAGATCGAAGGGCAATGAGAGCGTGTCCCCTCTGCCAGACCCCCTCGTCCTCCTTCCGCGACCGGCAGCTGGAGCACCTTGCCTACCACTGCCCCCGCTGCGAGCTGATCTTCAAAGAGGAAGCCGCCCACCCCACGCAAACGCAGGAACTGAAAAAGTACAACGAGCATCACAACTCGCTCGAGAACGAAGGGTATGTCGCGATGTTCGAACAGTTCATCGATGCCACCCTTGCACACACCGGCCACCCTGTTGAGAATGTGCTCGATTTCGGTTCCGGCCCGACACCGGTACTGGCCGAGCTGCTTCGCCGCCGCGGATTCGAGGTGACGATCTACGACAAATTTTTCGCGCCGGAAGCCCCTGCGCCGGAGGCGCGTTTCGACCTGATCACTGCGACCGAGGTGATCGAGCACATTGCCGACCCGATGCAGACCCTGGCGGAGCTCAAAGCGCATCTGGTGCCGGGAGGCACCCTCGCGCTGATGACGCAGTTCCACCAAAACAGCGAAGCGTTCTACCAGAACTGGTGGTACCGCCGCGATCCGACACACCTTGTTTTTTTCACACCGAGAAGCTTCGAAACGGCTGCGGAACTGCTGAATATGGAGTTCATTTTCCACGACAACAAAAAAACGGCACTGCTCTCGAAACGCCCGTAAGCGGGCATCATAAAACTATCACATCCAAAAGACAATTTAATAAATTATTATATCTTCATGGTCATTTAAGGCAGCCATCCGATATAATCAATCCTAATATCTTTAGGAGGATAGCTTTATGCGAAGAGGATTTGCGTTTCTTATTTCTTCAGTTGCGGCTGCAGCCCTTATGACCGGCTGTGCCAAACTGAACACGTTGACGAATGTGCTGGTACCGAGCCATGTGGATTTGGAAAGCGCGAAAAAGATGAAGATGCCGGTCGTCATCTACGATGTCGACGTCGAAACCGATGACAAGGGCGACAGCCGGCCGGTCGTCTACTTCGTCAACGCGTCACCCAAGCCGGTGGATATGGCCACTTTCTACGTAGAGGGCATCACCGAGGACGGCAAGACCGTCACCCTCTGGGCCGACGACTATGAACGCGTTGCCCCCGACAAAAGCAGCCAGAAAGGCGTCCTGGGCGGAAAATGGTCCAAAACAAACGTCAAGTGTATCGAGATCAAGAAAGCAGGGTTCCACATCGACGGTGTCGATTACCGCTTCATCGAAGAGAACATCAACCAGCTCTTCCAGAACCCGTCTCTGAACGAGTGTAACTGACACGCCGGCCGGAGCAACTCCGGCCGGCTGCACCACCTCCCCTTAGCGGACGTAATCGACCACCTTTGACATCTCCGTCACTTCCTTGATAAACGCCACGACTTCCAGATGCGCCGGATGCGTCGCATAGATAGAGAGCCCCTCTTTCGTTTCAAACGTCGACGTCAGGACCAGGTCCATCGCCCGCTCGCTGCCGCTGAAATCCACGCCGACTTCCATGCTGAGCAGCGGTTCGATCTTCTCCGTAAGCGCTTCGAGCATCGCCTTGGCTTTGGCGACGTTCGCCGCTTTATTCTCCGCTTTGAATGCAAACATGACGATATGGACGATCATCTTTTTTCTCCTCTGTTTTTCCCGCAGTAACGGGCATATTTTTGATGCCATTTTAACCTATGTAGGTTATGATTGAATTATGCGACACTACCGATCGGAAGCGGCGGGCAGCCCCCTGCCGGATACCTTTTCACTGCTGAGCTGGAACGTCCACAAAGAGATGGGGCGTCCCCCCTTTGACAAAACGCTCCAGTCGCTCCTGGCCACCGGCAGTCCCGAACTGATCCTTTTCCAGGAGGCCGTCCTCGATGCACGCACGGCGGACCATTTTCCGGGCTACAACGTCTCCGCCGCCATTAACATCGACCTCCGCCACCGCCAATACGGTGTTCTGACCGCGGCCCGCTGTCCTATTCACGATACCGTCGGCCTCAAAACCAACCGCCGCGAGATGCACATCGCCACCCGCAAAAGCATGCTCATTACGACCCACCCTTTTGAAGACGGGGGCGAACTCACGGCCGTCAACCTTCACGCCATCAATTTCGTCTCCGCCGCCGTCTTCGTTGAAGAGATCGAGCGGCTGCGCGTCGTACTGCAGCAGCGAACGGGGGCGCTGATCGTCACGGGCGATTTCAATACCTGGAGCCGCAAACGGATGGAGTACCTGGAGCACTTTGCCGCGGCCGTCGGGCTCCTGCCCGCCGCCTACATTAACGGCCACCATATCAAGCAGCGTTTTTCCAAACCCCTGGACCATCTCTACTACCGCGATGTGACGCTATTAGCCGCCGAAGCCGTGGATACGGGCCGGGTTTCGGACCACAACCCCATCCTGGCCACTTTCAAGCGTTAACCTACTACCCCCAGTACCGGCCGCCAGAAGAGATAGGCGATCAAGACGATCAGTATGATGCCGACAAGATTGAACAGAAGGCCGTACAGGGCCATCGTCCGTATCGGGATGACCCCGCTGGACATCGCGATGGCATTGGGCGGAGTCGCGATGGGCAGCATGAACGCGTAGCTCGAACAGATTGTCGCGACCATCATGAAAAGGGTCGCATCCAGCCCCGTCTGCTGCGTCACCGCGTAGATGACCGGCAGCATGATGGAGATCAGTGCCGTATTGGAGGTGATCTCCGTCGTAAAGGTGATCAGCGCCGCAACGATCAACATGAGGTAGAGCGGTGCCAGGTAGCTGTAGTCGACAAGATACTCCGCCACCCTTCCCGCCAGGCCCGTTTCGGAGAAGGCCTTGGCGATGGCAAACCCCGCCCCGAACAGGAACATGATTCGGTAAGGGATCTTCGCCTTGTCCTCCTGCCAGACCAGCAGGTTGAACGGGGGTGCGAAGAGCAGCAGACCCGCACTGAGCAGAATCACCGGTTCGCTCATGCCCAGCCCCTCCCACCAGGGACGAATGGGGGCATTCACGAGCAGCAGTACCACGAGTCCGCCCAGCAGCGCAAGGACCTTCTTCTGCTCCGGCGTCAGCGGCTTCTCCACCTCCGGGAGTTCCAGGCGGACGTCCCGGATCCCCAGCGCCAGGACCAGGGAGATGATGATAACCATGACGAGGGCCAGGGGGGCGACCATCCACATCCACTGTACAAAGGGGATCATCGCCATGCCGTGCTCTTCCATGACGCCCAGCAGGATCAGGTTCGGCGGGGTGCCGATCGGCGTCAGGATCCCCCCGATGCTGGCGCCGTAGGCGATGGCCAGCGTGAAGCGCATCTTCAGCCGCGGATCGTCGGAGAGGAAAAGCGCAATGGTCATCAGCAGCAGGGCCGTCGTCGTATTGGAGAGGATCGAGCTCATCACCCCCGAGGTCAGCGCCAGGGAGATGATGATCCCCCGCCCCGTCGCCGGGAAGATCCCCAGCATCTTCCGTGCAATCCAGATATGCAGGCCGCTCTTTTCGACCGCGATGGCGAGCATAAAGCCCCCCAGGAAGAGGTAGATGATAGGGTGGGCGTAATTGACGGTCGTGGCCTTTGTCGGCAGGATGTGCAGTGCGGGAAAGAGGACAATGGGCAGGAGGGAGACGACGCCCAGCGGCAGCCCCTCATTCGTCCAGAGCACCACCAGCAGCGTCACCACTCCGACCAGGGCCGCCTGGACCGGTGAAAGCAGCAGGAGCGCAGTAGTGTAAAAAAGCAGTGCCGTCCCTACGGCCCAGACAATCTTGACCGTCGACGCCTCCATGCGCTATCTCGTCAGCAGATCGTTGAGGCTCTCCCGGGGGGCTTTGCCCTCCAGGATTTCATACACCTCCGTCGCGATCGGCAGGTAGACCCCGCTGCGCTGCGCGATGCCGTGCAGGGCGTAGGCCGTCCCGATCCCCTCCGCCACTTCGCCGAGTTCCTCGACGATCTGCTCTTTCGCTTTGCCTTCGGCCAGCCCCAGGCCGACACGGTAGTTGCGCGACAGCACGGAGCTGGCGGTGAGGAAAAGGTCCCCGGCGCCGCTGAGGCCGAGGAAGGTCTCATCCCTCGCCCCGTAGGAGAGGCCGAAGCGCCGCATTTCGATCAGGCCGCGGGAGATCAGCGCCGCCGCGGCGTTGTTGCCGAGCTTCAGCCCCGCGCAGATCCCCGCGGCGATCGCGATGACGTTTTTATAGCTGCCGCACACTTCCGCCCCGGCGATGTCGTCGTCGGTATAGGTGCGGATGAACTCGGGAAACGCTTCGGCGAACCCCATGGCCGTCTGGGCATCCGTGCTGCTGACGACCAGTGCGGTCGGCAGCCCCTGAATCACCTCCGCCGCAAAAGAGGGGCCGGAGAGGAATGCAATGTTCTGGTCGGGGACGTAGGGGGCGAAGATTTCATTGAGGAAACGGCCGCTCTGCGCTTCGATCCCCTTCGCGGCGACCAGCACCTTCTGGTCGTTATAGCGGAAGTGCTCCTTCAGCCATGCGCCGACCTGCTGTGCCGGGATCGCCATGACGAGGTACTCGCGCTGCAGCGCCGTCTCCAGGTCGACGAAATTGGGAACATCCCTTGAGTGCCGAGACGTGATGACCACGTCGTTTTCCCCATTCTCCCCCAGTGCGAACGCCAGGGCCGAGCCCCATTTACCCGCTCCGATGACTGCGATCCGTTTCACATACCCCTCCGACTTCCTCTTCAAATGCCTTGATCTCCTTATCGTAGCCTATCACGACTAAAACATCCCCCGCATTCAGCAGGTGGTTGTAGCCTTTGGCCGTAAAAATAAACGACTCGCTCATACGCTGGTCCACGACGGCCAGGACGATGATGTCCCGCTGCGTCGATTCGAGCAGTTCGTTGATATGACTGCCGACCGCGGATGACTGCTCCGAGAGGACAATCTGGGCGACCTTGAGCTCCATCTGCGTATCCATGAGCGCTTCAAGCAGCCGCGTGATCACCGGCTTCTCCAGCCGCTCGATGATCAGGTTCGCCGTCGTCTGCAGTTCGGCAATGACCTTGTTGGCACCGGCCAGGCGGAGCTTGGAAGAATTCTCCTGCGTCGTGGCCAGGGCGACGATCACGGCATCGGGGAATCGGTCGCGCAGCGAGAGGGTCAGGAAGACGTTTTCCGCCTCGCTCTCAAGGGCGCAGATGATCCGCGTCACGGCGAGGTCAAAGGAGAGCAGATCGTCCCAGTTGTCCTCGAGGTCCGCGAGGTGCGCCTCGAGCCCCGCGGCCTGCGCCTGCTCGACATCACTGTTGTTGAGCGCATAAACGACGATGCGCGGGCAGGTGTAGCGGAGCTGCTGCGCGATCTCCCGCGCAAATTCGTTGTACCCGAAAAGAATGATGGCATCCATGGTCATGTGCGCACCGCCTTGTGAAGATCGATGCGGTACTCATGCAGCATCGCATTCTCCCCTATGACGACCAGCAGGTCCCCCTCGCCGAGGGCGAAATCGGACGCAGGGTTGAAGACGAAACGCTGCTCGCTGCGCGACTCGACGCCGAGCAGGATGATGCGCCCTCCCCTGATTTTCAGATCCTGCACGTTCTGTATGAAACGGGCCATCCGCTCGTCGACGAGGATCTCGTCGATCACGACACCGGAGTGCTCGGCACGCAGCGCATGCAGCGCCTCGAACGCAATGGGCTGGTCGCTGTATTCGCGCGACAGCTGCCCGATCAGCTCCTGGGCGTAGACGATGTCGTTCACCCCGGCACTCTCCAGTTTGCGGCGGTGTTTTTTGTCATGGAGCAGGGAGAGGATCCGCAGCTCTTTGTTCATCGAACGCATCGTCAGTGCCGTATAGACGTTTTCGACATCGGTATCGCCGAGCAGGATGACGGCCCGGATCTGCCGTACGGGGTCGATGCCGAGCTGCCCGATCGATTCCAGGCTGGCGGGGTCGAACGCCAGGGCCAGGTCATGATGCCGCCGCGCTTCGGCGATCTTCGATGCATCGGCGTCGAGGATGACCACCTCCCGGCCCATCCGGCGGAGTTTGGAGGCCGTCTGCTGCGCCACCGTGCCGTAGCCGCAGATCAGGTAGATGTGCTTCAGTTTCTGCAACTCCTGGATCAGCTTCCCGTCGCGGATATCGTCGAGCTTCTCGGTGAAGGCCGACACGACGATCGAGGTTGCGAAGGCAAGGACGGCCACCCCGGAGACGATGACGATCAGTGCCACGATCTTCCCTTCGCCGCTGACGGGGACGACATCGCCGTACCCCACGGTCGAGATCGTCACGACCGACCAGTAGAGCGCGTCAAAGAGCGTGTTGACCTTGGAGTCGGGGTTGAGCGCCTCCATGACGTAGATCATCACCGAGGCAACGAAGATGATGAGGCCGACGAAGGTAAACAGTGTCAGCAGTTCGAACTTCTTGCTGGCCAGAATCGCCCCGAAATGGTGCATGTTCTGGGCGTAGCGGAAGAGCTTGAAGACCCTGAAGATAATGAAGAGGCGCAGCAGCCGCAGCTCGTGGAAAAACGGCATGATCGCCAGCAGGTCGATGATGGCTGCCAGGGAGCTCATGTAGCGCCACTTGGCGTACAGCGCCTTCATCACGGCCCTGCCGACACGGAAGTTCCGCTGCAGCAGCACATCCTTCTCGTACTGGTCGATAATAATGCGCGCACTGTCGCTGCTGACCCAGAAGCGCATCAGGTATTCGATCAGGAAGATGAAGGAGATGATGTAGTTGTTGAAAACGGCCAGGAAATCATTCTGCTGGAACTTGACGTCGCGGATAAGGATGAAGACGCTCGAGAGGATCAGCACCATCATAAAAAGGTCGAAGTAACGCTTGTAGCGGTACCCGGCGTTGTTCATCAGGTTGTCGACATGGTGGCGCGAGCGGCGCAGGCCTTCGGAGGACTCCAGAGCATAGGCACTGTCGACAAGCGCCCTGGAGAAGAGGTTCACGGTATCAGCCCAGCTTCTGCTTGAGGATATCGTTTACCGCCTGAGGATTCGCGCTGCCTTTGCTAGCTTTCATCACCTGGCCGACAAAGAAACCGAAAAGCTTGTCTTTGCCGCCGCGGTACTCTTCGACCTTGGCCGGGTTCGCCGCAAGGATCTCATCGACCATCGCTTCGATGGCCCCCGTATCGCTGACCTGTTTGAGGCCCAGTTTGTCGATCGTCGCATCGACGCTCTCGTCGTTTTCCATCAGGTAGTCAAGCACCTCTTTGGCCGCTTTGCCACTGATGGTGTTGTCTTCGATACGTTTGACGATAAGGCCCAGTTTGTCGGCATCGACCGGCGAAGTGGCAACCGTGACGCCGCCCTTGAGACGCCCCAGAAGCTCTACGGTGAGCCAGGTGACGGCATTCTTGGCGCTGATGCCCTGGGAGAGCATCTTCTCGAAGAAGTTGGCCATCTCCAGCTCGGCGGTAATGACGCTCGCATCATACTCGCGCAGGCCGTGCTCTTTGACGAGGCGCTCGCGCTTCTCGTCCGGCAGTTCGGGGATCTGCGTCGCGGTCTCGTACATCGCGTCGTCGACGACGACCTTGAGGAGGTCCGGTTCGGGGAAGTAGCGGTAATCCGCCGCCTCTTCCTTGCCGCGCATGGAGCGGGTCTCCTGCTTCGCCTGGTCGAACAGGCGGGTCTCCTGGACGATCTCCTCGTCATAGACGCCGTCTTCCCAGGCATCGATCTGGCGCTGGACCTCCATCTCGATCGCTTTCTGGATGAAGCGGAAGCTGTTGATGTTCTTGATCTCGACACGGGTATAGAGCTTTTCGTCCCCTTTGGGGCGGATCGAGACGTTGACGTCGACGCGGAAGGAGCCCTCCTGCATGTTCGCATCCGAGATATCAAGGTAACGTACGATGGAGTGCAGCTTTTTGAGGTAGAGGATCGCCTCGTCCGCCGAACGCATGTCCGGCTCGGAGACGATCTCGACGAGCGGCGTACCCGCACGGTTGAGGTCGACTTTCGAAACCGCGCCGTCGTGGATGTTTTTACCGGCATCCGCCTCGATGTGGGCGCGGTTGATGCGGATCGTCTTGTGGGAGCCGTCTTCAAAGTCGATCTCGAGCTTTCCGTGCTCGACGACGGGCGTATAGAGCTGCGTGATCTGGTACGCGCTCGGGCTGTCCGGGTAGAAGTAGCTTTTGCGGTCGAAGAAGCTGGTACGGTTGATCGTCGCATCGATCGCGGTCCCGAACATTACCGCCTTGTGAAGCGCGCCTTTGTTGAAGACCGGGAGTGCACCCGGGAGGGCCAGACAGGTGGGGCAGGTGTTGACGTTCGGACGGTCGTTGAAACTGGTGGGACACGAACAAAAAAGTTTGGTTTTCGTATTGAGCTGGACGTGGACTTCGAGTCCGATAATCACTTCGAACAAAAGGATTCCTTGGCTGAATTTATAAAGTATCTGATCGATGCAAAACCGGCAGCACCGGCGGCGCGGACCGCGCTGATCTGATCGGGGCTGACGATGCCCCCCAGCGCGATAACAGGTAGGTCAATTTTACCCGCTGTTTCATTTAAATCGTCTAAACCTTTGGGCTCCCCTTTGCCCGGACTCTCGAAGATCGGGCTGTAGGTCGCGGCATCGGCCCCCTCGGCCGCCGCATGCGCCAGTTCGACGGGGCTGTGCGCGGAAATCACGGTAAAGAGCCCCGCTTCTTTCGCCCCTTTGATCGCGTCGAACTGCGTCGACGTCAGGTGCACGCCGTCCGCCCCCAGGGAAAGTGCCAGGGCCGTATCTTGATGCAGGATCGCTTTGACCCCGTGCGCCCGGCACCCATCGACGAACACGGCGGCAAACCGCGCATAGTCCGGATTCGCTTTATCCCGGTAGAGTGCATAATCGACGCTATGGGCCTCAAAGAGCGTTTCAAGCCGTTTGGCGAAGGCGCCCGGGGTCGCGGCGCCGTAACAGCCGTCGGTGATCAGGTAGGCGAAAAAAGGCATGCGTTCACGCCTCCTTTTCAAGCAGCTCCGCGATCCGCTGCAGCAGTTCGGTCTGGCGGCGCTGGTTTTCGACACGGTCTTTATAGAGGTTGAGCCCTTCGAGCATCAAAACGGCGCAAAGTACCAGAAAAACAAACAGGATGGTGGCGAGCAGTGCGATGGAGAAACCGAAGATGGCGGTAATATTGAAGACAAGCCAGGAACCCAGCACCAGCAGGGCCCAGGCAAAGCCGAGCAGGAAACTCAGAAGCGTATCAAACGTGCTGCGTTTCATGCGGCATTGCGGAAGAAATTAGTGGGATTCTTCGTGAAGCGTCACGGCCCCGCCAAGGTAAACGTAGGTCAGCATCATGAAGATGAATGCCTGCAGAAGCGCCATGAATGACAGCAGCGCGAACGGGATCATCGGCAGCAGCCACGGGGCGAGCATCAGCATGACCATCAGGAACATGTCGTCCCCTTTGACGTTACCGAAAAGACGGAAGCTAAGCGAAACGATACGGGAGATGTGTGAAACGATCTCGATCGGGAACATCAGCCATGCGAGCCACCAAACCGGCCCCATGAAGTGTTTGAAGTAGGCGACAACACCGTTGCGGCGGATACCTTCAAAGTTATAGTAGATGAATACGATCAGCGCCAGCGCCAGCGTAAAGTCCAGGAATGCGGACGGTGCTTCAAAGCCCGGGATAACCCCGATCAGGTTGGCAATACCGATAAAGAGACCCAGCGTCGCGACGAGCGGCAGGTAGCGCATCGCTTTTTCGCGGCCCATAACGTCCGAACCCATTGCAACGACACCCTGGAGGTACGCTTCCATCAGGTTCTGTGTGCCCCCCGGGACGACTTTGAGGTTCTTGGTCGCCATTTTGGCAAGCATAATAACGATCAGTGCTGTCAGCAGCATATGCGACATAAAGAGGTAGGCGTGATTTTCGCTGATCACACCGAAGAAAGTAAAGAGTTCACCCACGAGAATTCCTTCGATCAAAATAGTTGTGCGATTATAGCCCTCTTCGCATTAAAAGAGCCTAAGCCAATGCCCGAAGCGGCGGCTTGTCGCCGGAAAAAGCCGCCAAGAATGGGCAGTATTGCGCCATTCGGGCACCGGTGATGCATAAAAAGCGTTCAAAGCTCCAGCCGTACCACCGCTTTGCGTGCTGCCGCGGTGTCCAGTGCAATCTGCGCCTTCAATGCCTCCAGCGAAGGGAATTTTTCGTTGCCGCGCAGCCGCCGGACGAAACTGACATCGATCTGTTCCCGACAGACGATCTCCCCGTCGAGCACGTGTGTTTCCACGGCAAAACTGCCGTCGGTGGTGACACGGTGGCCGATAAAGGTGACGGCGGGATGGTAGTGCTCCTCGCCGTCGAGGCGGGCGAGGCTCGCGTAGACCCCCTCTTTGGGGAGCAGAAAGCCGTCGGTGAGCATGTTGACCGTCGGCACGAGCTCTTTCTTTCCGATCCCCTGCCCGGCGACAACCCTGCCGCGGACGGTATAGTGGTGGCCGAGGAAGCGGTTCGCCCCGGTGATATCGCCGATGATCAGCTTCGCCCGGATCTTGTGCGAATGCACCGACTCGCCGCCGACGGTCACTTCGTCAATCACCTGTACCTTGCCGCCGAACGCCTTTGTGAGGTCCGCATGGGAGAACCTGCGGTCGCGGCCGAACCGGAAGTCATACCCCACGACGATCTTTGAAAGTGCCGGGAAACGTTCCAGAAGATAGTCGACGAAACCCCGGTCGTCGAGCATACGGATATCGTCAAGGGGGAGGTAGACGATGGGGTGTGACGTGAAATGTTCCCGCTCGCGACCCGGGGTCAGGTTGGCGTATCCCGTCTCGATCACGACGATCGCCCCCGCTTCGCCCAGGGCGTTGAAAAGGTGCTGATGCCCTTCGTGCATCCCGTCAAAGCCCCCGATGGCGACGGCCTCAACCTCTTTCAAAGCAGTAGCATGTCTCACTGTTCCCCTCCTTGCCCGTGATTGCGGCCTGTTCCTTCACACACAGCCGCCAGCCCCGCGCCGCGCAGGCCGCTTCGAAATCCGCCATCGCCTTCGCTATGGCCGCCTGGTCCGTGACGACCCCCTTCCTGTCCCGCGCCGCGTCGCGGCCGACCTCGAACTGCGGTTTGAAGAGCAGCACGATCCAGTGCGCTGCGAGCCGCTCCACGTCATCGAGGATATGGTGCAGCGAAATGAACGAGACGTCGCTCGTGACAACGTCATAGGACCGGCCCGGCGCGAAACGGCGGATATCGGTCTGTTCGAAGCTCCGGACGCGGGGGTCCGCCTTCACCTCCGGGTGCAGCTGGTCCCTGCCGACATCGACGGCATCGACCGCTGCCGCACCCGCTTCGAGCAGCACCTGGGTGAATCCCCCCGTCGAAGCGCCGATATCGAGCGCATACATCCCCCTGACGTCAAACGGCAAGGATGGCAGGAACCCCTTGAGCTTCAGCGCCGCGCGGCTGACATAGGGCATGGCTTCGGTCACCGCTACCTGCTGGGACGTTACGTCGAAGGCCGGTTTCGTCACGACGCTGCCCTCGACGGTGACACTCCCGGCTTTGACGAGCTGCTGCGCTTTCGAACGCGTCGGTGCCAGGCCCGCTTCGACAAGGTAGTGGTCAAGACGCACTAAAAAAGCACCTGGATGCCGACATAGGCACTCCCGAGACTCATATCATAGGATGTCCCGTTCTCGTCCATCCCGAACTGGTAGAAGTCATACCCCGCGTTGACCGTGATCCACTCCAGCGCCCGGACACCGACGCCGATGCCGTAGACGACCGTCCCGGCCGAGCTGCTTTTGCGCTCGGGGCGGCTCTGGTCCCAGTAAAGCTCGCCGGCGCCGAAACGCGCATAGAGGTCGATCCGTTCGTTAAAGACGGGGTAGTGCCCCGTCACGGCGGCCGACAGCACTTTGAAAGTCTCCCGGGAGGTTTCGCCTGTTCCCGTACGCCCGTCGAACGCCCCGAACTGGGCATAATCAAGCGAGACGGAAAGGTAGTTATTGATAAACGCCCCCGCGCCGAAACGGTACTGTGTCACGCTGTCGGTCGTAACCTCCGCACGGCGGCTGTCGTCGTTGTAGCTGCCCACGCCCGCCCCCGCTTCCAGGTAGGGGCCGCTGCGCTCGGCAGCGCACAGCAGCGTCGCCGCAAGCAGCATGCCTGCGCTTCTCATCCCCGCCTCCGCAGGTATTTGAGTTCAAAGAGCTCCGGCGGCAGGGCCCGGTCGAAATAGAACCCCTGCAGGGCATCGCACTCCATCGTCTTGAGCAGTTCCAGCTGTTCCAGCGTCTCGACCCCCTCTGCGACGATCTGCAGCCCAAGACTGTGCCCCATTTTGATGATCGCTTCGGCGATGGAGCGGTCATCGGGGTTTTCCACGATGTCGCGTACAAGGAGCTGGTCGATCTTGAGGGTATCGATCTTGAAACGCTTGAGGTACCCCAGCGACGAGTAGCCGCTGCCGAAATCATCCATGGCCAGCCTGACCCCGGCATGTTTGAGCCGTTCGAGCTGTACGACCGTCTCCTCGGCAAACTGCATCAGGTAGGTCTCCGTCAGTTCCAGTCCGATGTAGTCGCGCGCCAGGGCGCTGCGGTTGAGGATCTCCGTCAGGCGGGTCACATCTTTTTCATTGATATGTCGGCCGGAGATATTGACCGAGAGCGGGATGATCCTGTTGATCGCCATCGCATGCCAGCGCCGCAGGTCGGCAATGACCTGGATCAGCACGATCTCGTCGATCCGCGAAATCAGTCCGGTCTCTTCGGCGAAGGGGATGAATTCGCTGGGCAGCAGCAGTCCGCGTTCGGGGTGTTGCCAGCGCACAAGGGCCTCCGCCGCGCGGATACTCGTGCCGCTGCCTTCGAATACGGGCTGGTAGTAGACGACGAACTCGTTGTTGCTGATCGCTTCGCGCAGCTCCTTCTCCAGCACCAGGCTCTTGAAGCTCTGTTCGCTCATCTGCGGCGTGTAGAAGCGGATGTGGTCCTGGGCCTGTTTCGCCTGGTACATCGCCGTATCGGCATGCTTGAGCAGGCACTGGGCATCCTTCCCGTCAGCCGGGAACATGGCGATGCCGACGCTGCCGTAGATATGGAAACGCTGCTCGGCCAGCTGGAACGGTTCGCTGAAAGCATCGATCAGGCGCTGGGCCTTTTCCAGGACCTCATCCCTGTCCTCATCCTCTTCGAACAGGATGACGAATTCGTCGCCGCCGAAACGCGCCACCGTATCCTCGTTGCGCACGTTCTCGCCGAGGCGCTTCGCCACCTCCACCAGCAGGCGGTCCCCGGTGGCGTGCCCGTAGGTATCGTTGAGGAATTTGAAGCGGTCCAGGTCGATGAAAAAGAGCGCCGCGCCTTTTCCCGTGCGTTCGGAACGGGCGATCATGTGTTTGAGCCGCTCTTCGAGCATCACCCGGTTCACCAGTCCCGTCAGCGGGTCGTGAAAGGCGAGGTAGCTCAGTTTTTCCCGGTGCTGTTCCCGTTTGAGGACGATGCTGACGATCCGGGCACCCACCATGAGCAGCATCTTATGGAACAGGGTCGGCGTACGCGCTTCAAACGAGGTCAGGGCGAATGTGCCGACCGTCTTTCCCTCGAGGACCACCGGCAGGGACCAGCAGGCATTAAGCCCGAACTTCTGCGCAAGCTCCAGCACGTTCTGCCAGCGCTCGTCGGTGCTGATGTCGCAGACATACTGCGGTTCGTTCCGCAGCAGCGCATTGGCGCAGGAGCCGTTGCGCGGACCCGGGAGTACTCCGTCGAGCGTCCCGATCGCCCCCTTTGGGAGCGACGGCGCCGCCTCGACGTAGAGCTTGCCGTCATCGGTATTCAGCAGCATGATCGACGCGACGCTGCCCGGGACCATCTTCTCCTGCAACCGGCAGAGCTCCTCGAGCACCGCCTCTTTGCTTGCATCTTCGGCCACCTTTTCCAAGATGGCATTCTGGAGTTCCAGGATCTCCTGGTAATCACCGACGATAATATTTTCTGTGGGGCTTTTCATGCGTCTATTGTAGCATCTGTTTCATCGCATCTTCCGTAAGCGCCGTCACTCCGAGCGCAACCGCCTTGTCATACTTGCTGCCGGCGTCCTCGCCGTAGATGAGATAATCCGTTTTTTTCGACACGCTTCCCGCGACCTTCGCCCCCAGGGTCTCCAGCTCAATTTTGATCTCCGGGCGGGGACGGCTCATCGTGCCGGTGAGCACGACCGTTTTCCCCTTGAAGGGGTTCTCCGCCGCTTCAACCCTTTGTGCCGGAGCCGCCGGCTCTACGACGCCGCGCAGCGCTTCAATCTGTTCCCGGTTGACCCGGACAAACTCCAGGACCGACGCCGCCATCTCCCCGCCGAAACCGTCAATGGCGAGCAGCGCCTCCTCCGTCGCATCGGGAAAATCCAGACCGAAGGTGTCGCAGAGCTGTTTCGAAGCGACCTCACCGATATGCTCGATTCCCAGCCCGTTCACGAAGCGCCAGCACGCCGTCCCTTTGCTCTTTTCGATGGCGTCGAGCAGGTTCTTGCTCTTTTTCTCTTTGAACCCGTCGAGTTCCAGAAGTGCACCCAGGGAGAGGCTGTAAAGGTCGATCACCCCCCTGACCAGCCCGGCTTTGAAGAGCGCTTCGACGATCTTGTCGCCGAGCCCGTCGATGTTCAGGCACTGCTTGGAGGCAAAATAGATGATGGCGTTGACGACCCGCGCTTCGCACGAGAGGTTCTGGCACTTGATAAGCGCCCCTTCATCCAGCAGTTCGCTACCGCAGACCGGGCAGTGCTCCGGGCGGGCCAGCGCCTTTTCCGTCCCGTCGCGCCGCTCGGGGATGACCTTGATGATCTTCGGGATGACGTCGCCGCTGCGCAGGATGATGACGTGGTCGCCGATATGAATATCCTTGCGCGCGATCTCGTCGAAGTTGTGCAGGGTCGCACGTTCGACGACGACCCCCTCGATATCGACAGGTTCGACGACGGCCACCGGGGTAACGACGCCCGAACGCCCCACCTGCAGGATAACGTCGCGGACCCGGGTCATCTTCTCGACCGCCGGGAACTTGTACGCCACCGACCAGCGCGGGTTCTTGACCGTAAAGCCCATATCCTCCTGGGCCTCGACCTGGTCGACCTTGATGACCATGCCGTCGAGCATCATCGCAAAATCGTCCCGGGTCGCTTTCATCTCCTCGTAGATCGCCTCGATCTCGTCGTAGCCCGCGCAGACGCGGTGCAGCGGCGGCTTGCGGAAGCCCAGGGCGTAGATCCACTCCATCCGCTTGCTCAGCAGCGGGATGTCAAGAGTGTTCTCGCCGATACCGTAGGGGAGGAAAACGAGGTTCCGCGCCGCGGTGATCTTCGGGTCGAGCTGGCGCAGGCTGCCGGCAGCGGCGTTGCGGGGGTTGGCGAAGAGCGCTTCGCCCTGCGCCTCCCGTTCGCGGTTGATGGCGTCGAACTCCTCTTTGAAAATGACGACCTCGCCGCGGATCTCGATACGCCCGTCATAGTCGATGGCGAGGGGGACGCTGCGGATCGTTTTGACGTTCTGCGTCACCTCTTCGCCGATGCTGCCGTCGCCGCGGGTGATCGCCTGCACGAGGCGGCCCTCCTCGTAGATGAGGTTGAGACTCGCCCCGTCGAACTTCGGCTCGCAGTAAAAGGTGACGTTGTCGGCGAGCTTTGCGACCCGTTCCAGCCACTTCTGCAGCCCCTCGGCGTCAAAGATATCCTCCAGGCTCCACATGCGGCTGCGGTGGGCGGCTTTCTCGAACCCCTCCAACGCTACGCCTCCGACCCGCTGCGTCGGCGAATCGGCCAGCGTCTGCTCCGGGTGCGCCGTTTCATACGCCAGGACGTCGTGATAGAGCCTGTCGTACTCTTCGTCGCTGGCAATGGGATTGTCGAGGACATAATAGTGGTAGGCGTAGCGGTTCAGCAGCGCCACACTTTCGCGGTAGGTTTCAGCCGTCATATCGTGTTGCTCTTTTTTTACAGGATTATAACGAAGGTTGTTGAGAGTAAAGGGGTCACAGGCAGGCCGAAAAGAATACAATATGCATTGAGATACGCAAGTTTACAAAGGAGGCGGTATGACACACGATCTTCGCCTGAATGTTGAAGAGATGGATACGGCGCACGAGCGTTTTCTGGAGATGCTCGAGCAGCTTCAAAAGACGGAGGGCGGGATCGACACGGCGCTTTTCAGGGAATGGATCGACGAAACGAAACGCCACTTCGCCGAAGAGGAGAAGCTGATGATGAAGTACCTCTACCCCGAACGCGAAACCCATACCGGCGACCATGAACAGCTTGTCGACGAGATGGAGTCTTTTTTTGCCATGATCACGACGATGCCGCCGATGGCACGCTCCTTTATCGAGGGCTACGCCTACGACAAATTCCGCCGCCATACGATGTTCTACGACCTCGACCTGGCGAAGTTCCTCGCCAGCAACGAAGCCGGCTGAGCCCGACGGCTCCCCGTACCCCGATACCATCCGGGGTACATTCATACCCCCCTCCTCTGACATCTCCCCAGCTTCCGGTCTCTTTCGTCAAGATGACGGTATTCACTTTTGCGATATCGCGCACCACAGCGCCGATACCATGGCATTAAATATAATTATTTTTTATGATTTTACCCATGGAAATTAAGTAATCTTCTTTTATGCTGTTCCCGTGCTCGGCATCCTAGTTCTCTTCGTTTCCATGGCACGGGGCGGCAGTTCGACCCCCCTTGACGTTTTTCCTTGGATGAAGAGTGTACTTGCGTGTCGCAGATTCGCATACGCACTGTACGGATCTGCGGCCTACTGGAACTGAAAGGTGACTCATGAACAGACGAAAGTTTCTCTCTACAAGCACGATCGCGCTTTATTCGCTCCCTGCGATCAATCTCCTATCGGGCTGCGGCGGCTCCGGCGGCGGTACAGCCCTCTCTCCCATTGACCGGCGTGTCGCACTGCTGCAAACGGCCAAAACGCAGAACGACAGCACCGTGACCGAGATCGAAACCCTTTTGGGAAGCCTGACCGGGACCTATGCTCCCCCGCTGCTCTCAAGGACCCAGACAGCCCAGGCCGACATCAGCAGTTTCTTCGCCGCGACGACCCCGACCCTGCCTGCCTCTTCCCCGCTCAATGCGCTGTTTTTCCAGAGCGATGAAACGGAATCGATGTGGCGAAAATACGAAACCTACGGCAGCCTCGCCCACCAGCAGTTCGGCCACCAGTACGTCAAACTGCTGGCGAGCATGCGTCTTTTTGACTACAATAACCGCCTGCAGGAACCGTCACAGAGTACCCCGGCAGCTGCCGTCGCTTCAGCGCATTATCGTACCGCGGCGGACACCCCTTCGGAATTCAGCGATTTCGACAACCTCCTCACCAAACTGAAAGCGGCGGCCGGCGATGCGCTCCAGTACATCTTCGATGCCATCCGGATCGCCATGAACGGCTTTTTCAACTACCTCAAAAGCCTCTTTGACAGCAACGACGCCCGGGCCCTCCTTTACGCCACCCTTACCTTCTTCGCCATTGACAAACTGCTCAAGATCATTGCGGAAAAAACGGCAGCCGATCTGAGCTTCGAAAGCAATAGCGACACCCTGCTGAGTTTTGCAAAGATGGCGATCGCCGCGGTGGCCCTCATGGGGCTTTTTTCCCTCGACAAACTGGCTTCAGCCGGTACGGCGGCGGCATCCCCCGCGTCGACCGGCACAATGACACCCGATGAGACCCTGCAGATGGAAGCGTTCCTCGGATCGGTTTCCGTGCAAAGCGCCCTGGTGACGCTGATGTTCAAGGTCGTCGGCGGCGCCGTCGGAGAGATCATCGGCACGACGAAGACGCACACCGAAGCGCTGCTGGCGTCGCTTCAGGACGGCTATGACCCTACGACCGAGCACTACACGCTCGACACGGAGCAGCTGGCGTCGATCGATACCCTCAAAAAGCGTTCCGTCTCCCTCTCGGTCATTTCCGTCGTCGTGCGGCAGCTCTTCACGATGCTGAGCGCGCATGCGGTCACGACAGAGGGGGTCGTCCAGGAGGGGTTTGCCGAAGGGAGCGATGCCGAGACCTTCGTCACGCTGTTCGGTTCCGGCGCCCTGCCGCAGACGGATGCCTTCACGGTCTATACCCGTGAGATGCAGGGGATGTTGACGACAGGCACCCTCTCTGCGACGGACAACACCGGTTATTTCGATCAGCTCCGCGACCTTCTGGACGGCAATGCCTCCTGGCGCGACATCTTCGACCTTATCGCCACGATGTCCGTCACCTTTTCGACCCAGGCGGCCGATTTCGCCTCCCAGACGGAAACCGATGCCTTTGCCTTTGCATCGCACCTGGCGGACCTCGCCTACACTTTTACCGCCCAGACGGCAAGCGACGCCTACGACTTTGCCACCCATATGGCCGACCTCGCCTACAGCTTTACGATGGATATCGAGGAGGATGCCTACCAGTTCGCGATGAAAGGGATGGAGTTCGGCTACCTCTTCGCCTCCCGCGGCGAGGAGGTGGGGGTCATGGCCGACCGGATCCTCTGGATGGCCGTGCAGATCGGACAGATGGCCGACCGGATCGGCGAGATGGCCGACCGGATCGTCTACACCGAACAGCTGATCGTCTATACGGAGATGCTGATCCTCGATTTCGGGCTGCTGATCTATGACGGGATGAAAACGATCACCAACCTGATGCTGACGGGGATGGCGCTCATCCTCGACCGTGAATGGTATACGCCGGTGGCAGAGGACCAGATCGTCACCGTCGTGGCGGGTACGATGGAGCAGATGATGGCGAACATGCAGGAGTATGCCCTGGCGGTACTGGAGAATCAGAGCCTCCTGCGCGAGATCACCCTCAGCGCGCTGGAGTGGGTCGGCAATCATACCGGCCAGACGGCAGATACCAATGCGACGGTGTGACATGCAGTGGCACCGTACAGCCGCCCTGCTGGCCTGGGCCGGAATCAGCCTGTTCGCTTCGGAGAGCGCTGAAGCCATCTATGCGAAAAGCGCCAAACTCTTCTCGTTCGGCAACCTGCGTTTCGACGTTGCGATGACCGTCGAAAACGAGGGCAACCGCCAGGAACGCTCTTTCATGGTCGCCGAACGGCAGTCGGGCGACGCGTCGTCACTCCTGATCCGCTTCCGCTCCCCGCAAAACATCAAGTGCACGGCCATACTCATCGAACGGGAGCAGGAGAGCAGCAGCAACGCCATCTACTTCCCCGCCCTGAAACGCGTGCGGATCATCCCCGAACAGGAAGAGGAGAGCGAAGCCGTCGGCATGGGGATCTCCTACGCCGAACTGGACGCGAAAAAAGGGACGTTCGAGCCGCTGGAGGAGACGCTGCTTGAGGGTAACGCCTGTTACAAGGTGACACTGAAGCGAAACGGGAACCGCTCAATCTACTACATCGACCCCGTGACCTCCGTGATCAAAAAAGTCGAGATCTTCAAAGGTCCTCAGCTGCAGCGGATCGTCAATATCGACGAAGTAGACCGCTTTGATGAACAGCTGCTCATTACCCGCTGGCAGGTCAACGACCTCATCAAGTCCCGGAAGCTGACCTACAGGGTTGACACCCAAAGCGTCTCACGCGATATCAAACAGGGGCTTTTTTATCACAACCGTCTTCACCGCTGCGCCTTCTGACTTCACCCGCAGCGGGTGAAGTAGCGCTTCAGCAGTATGGGCAGCAGGTAGACCACGACGGCAAGGTTTGCCGCGAGCAGGCTCCCCACTTCCAAACCGAACTGACGCAGCATCGTACCGCCGAACAGCATCCCGGCCAGCCCGATCAGCATCGTCATATTCGACACGATGATCGGGCGGAGGACGTTGCCGATGCACGCATGCCCCTGCTGCTTGATACAGATGAAAAGATGGATGACCGAATCGGTGACAAGCCCGACGAACAACACGGTGCCAAGCAGGGTGATCATGGTGAAATCCATCCCTAAAAGACGGTGCACGCCCGCGAGCAGAAGCAGTGAAAGCAGCGGGGACACAAGGACGATGATGCTCTTCCATGTCCGGCAGTAAAAAAGAAAAAAGAGTACGACGAAACCGAGTGAGATGCCGACACCGGCAAAAAACTCCCCGGCGAAACGTTTCAAAAAATGTTCAAAATCGGCGATCTTTCCCAGAACACTGACCGAGAAATCGTCCGAGCCCTCACCGATCGCCCGGAGCCGTTTGACCATGGCGGTGATGGCATACGAAGGGGTCGTGATCGGAATGCTCAGCGTCATATAGGTGTCGCGCTGATCCGGGCTCAGCAGCGGCAGGCCGCCGTCGAGCCACTCCAGGGCGAGCAGGTACTGGGCATAGGCATCGGGCGTCGCATCAACGAGCGGTGCGTCTGCAAAACGCTCATACCCCATCGGAAGGCTCCCCAGCAGCCTCCCGGGGACCGCTTCGGTAATGCGCTGCATCACTCCGGCGAGTGCCCGGGCCTTTTCGACATCGGAAAAGTCGCCCTTTTTCGCATGTAAACGGACGACAAAAGGCAGTGTCGGCAGATGGACGGACTCAAATGCCGCAATGCGCTTGTACATCGCCATGGTCGGCTGCATAAGGTTCAGAGGGTTCAGATCTATCGAAGGCGTTTTTACGCAAACGAAACTGCAGGCGACAATAAGCGTGCCGAGAAGCAGCATCCCCTTTTTCAACCAGGCACCCTCCGCCTGCCACCGCCTGCGCCAGCCGAACACGAAACGCACCGGCCCGAACAGATAGATCCGGCCGATGAGATAGCCGTAGAGCACCCCGAGCCCGAGCAGCATCATCTTCCCGAAAGTGCTGATGAGCCCAAACTCAGAACCATAAAGGAAGAGACTGCTCAGTGCGGTCGTGGCGACCGAAAGAGTGATGCCGAATGCCAGCTGATGTTTGCTGATCTCCCCCGAATGAAGATAGTTGAAAAGGGTCAACGCATAAATGACGAGGAAAACGACCGCCAACAGTGCCGCGGGATCGACGGCGACACCGCGGGCCACCAAAACGGCAAGCAGTGATACCGTAAACGCCCCGATCTCGATCAGAATGTTCAGCAGGTATTCCAGCGATGTCAACAGCCAAAGCAGCAGAAGCAGGAACGGGGCTATCGCAGAGACATAAAACACCATGTCATCGAAAAAGCCCTGCAGCAGCAGCGCGCCGACGACGGCGGTGCCGCTGTGCGGATAGGCGCTTACCTGTGCGAGGACGGCGTTCTGGTTTTCCCGGCTGAACGTGATCAGGTGGAGTCCCTGGGCGTCGATGCGGTAATAGTCCGTGATCAGCCCATCCGAACGCCATACGGGTAGGGGCGACTCCTCTGGGAGTGCCGTAAAAAGGTACTGCCGGTCCGGCGTGAACCACTGCTGCTGCACCGCCGAAGCAGGCGTACCTGGAAAAAAACGGCTCCAATCCACCGTACGGACCTCGACCTGCCGCATCAGGGCCGCGCCGAACAGCAGCAGTATCAGCAGTGCACCCGTTTTCAGCGCGAGCTTCAAAAGGTCGCCCTCAGGGTGAACCCGACGGTGTTGTACGCTTTGTCGTCCGAGTGGTAAAGGGCGTGCAGGCCGACCTCAAAGGCACCCCGGCTCAACACAAGGTTCGGGAGCATCACGGCGGTGGCATTGCCCGCATACCACCCCGTGATCAGGTAATGGTCGAAGCGTACGGCCACACCCCGGTACACGGCCAGGTCAAACCTGTTCAGCAGCATCGTCGCCAACACACTCTCGCGGTACTGTTTGAGGTAGCCCCACTGTACCTCCAGGTCGAAGTAGGCGTCCCCGGCCTGGCGATCCAACCCGAAACCGAGCATGCTAAGCGGTGTAAAGCTGTTGAGTACCGGTACCCTGTCGCGTACGCTCGCTTCGGCGCGAACGCCGTAACTATTGACCGTCC
Source organism: Sulfurimonas sp. HSL-1656 (assembly GCF_039645585.1). NCBI lineage: Bacteria > Pseudomonadati > Campylobacterota > Epsilonproteobacteria > Campylobacterales > Sulfurimonadaceae > Thiomicrolovo > Thiomicrolovo subterrani. Next base: position 886,357 of record NZ_CP147915.1, on the reverse strand, counting down.
CCTCGGCATACAGGGCAAACTGGTTATACCGAAAGCCTCTTACCCCCTTGATGGGATTGAGGTCCGGCTGGTCCAGGTAGGCTCTGAGTGCTTCCCCGGTGCTTTCGCCGTCCGCAAGCGCGTCAATCATCGCCAACAGCTGCTCGTCGACCCGGATATAGGGCACTTCCGAATAGCGGTTCGTCCAAACGGCAGCGAACGTGGCCCCGTCGCTGCTGCGCTCAAAAAGTGCCTGAAACGTGCTATTCCCGATGGCCAGGGCGCGTTCATTGTATTGTGAATCGATATCACTTTTGAGCGCAGGACTGATGCTGTCTCGGTACAGCGGGAGGAAAACCTCCTGGTAGACCGCTGCCCCCTCCGCGCTGTTACGGCTGAGTTGTTCGAAATAGGCGGGGAGGTAGCTGTCAAGCAGAAAGCCCACATAGGTCGAGAGGTAGCTCTGTGTGCGCCCGTCGTAGGGCTGAAGGGTCAGTCTGACCAGGGAGGAATCCCCGACGAAGTAGGAGAGCTCCGCCATCCACTGGGGTATCCTGCGGAGATTGATATTCGTGTCGTCGAAAAAGTCGACCCGTACCGGGTTGAGAATATCCAACCCGCTCAGATAGTCAAGCACCCCCGTTTTGGAAACGATTTTGCCGATTCTGACGTCGAAATCGTCCCCCCAGTAGACCAGGGCCGCCTGGTTGAGAGTCACGCCGCTGCCGTCATGCCCTTTGTAGAGCAGAAGCCCGCCGTCGATGCGGTACGACCCCTCCTCGTAATTCCCTTCGCTGAGTGTCAGAATATAGGGGCTGTTCGGGTAGGTAGCGCCGTTGTCGAGCTGCCGCACGATAAAGGATTGTTTGAGGGCAAGGCTGCCGGGCAGGCCGGTCGTCTGGGAGGAAATCTCTTTTCCGTCCAGCAGTGTACACCCCCCTATCACTCCCAAGGCCAGTGTCACGGCGACAAGACGGTTCACGGTAGACGTCACCTCTCCATCCGGCCCGGCAGCAAGGCGTTCCCGGGCCAAGTATATTAGAGGATATTATATCAGAGGTAAACGATTTTTGCCCCGAAACCGCCCAGCTGCGGGGGGGCGTCCTCGAAGCTTTTGACGCTGGGGTGCTCTTTGAGGAACTCTTTGACGGCATAGGCGAGTTTGCCCGTGCCGATGCCGTGGTAGATGATCACCTCGTCCCACCCCTGGATCAGCGCATCGGAGATGAAGACATCCATCTTCTCACGGGCCTGTTCGGCCCGCATGCCGTGCAGGTCGAGCTTGAGGCCGCCGCGTTTTTCGACCTTGTTGCTCACCTGCACTTTCGGTTTGGGAACCGCCGCCTTTCCGGCAGGCTTGAGCTCGTTGCGCCTCACGCGCAGCCGCATCCCCTCGACTTCGATCGTCGCCTCCTTCTCCTTCAGTGCGACGATGACGCCGCGCTGCTTGCGGTACTTGACGGCGTCGCCGACGTTGAACGCGACCGGGGTGCTCTTCTGCGGCGGCTCCTGCTTTTGCGGCAGCTGCCGGTTCGCTTCGTTCATCGCGCGGTGGATCGCCGCCGTATCCCCCGCCTTGGCCGCCTGCTTGGCGCTCTCGATCGCCTGCTGGAACTCGCCCCGCAGCCGGCGCTCCAGCCCTTCATACTCACGCCGCAGCGTTTCACGCTCCTCTTTGAGGGAACGTTCCCGTTCGTCGAGCTGTTCCAGACGCTCGTCCACCTCGGCATGCTTGCGCCGCAGCCCCCGCTCCAGTTCGCTGCCGCGCTCGATGAGAAGATTGAGCTTCTCGTGCTGCTCGCCGTAGACCTCTTTGGCCCTGTTGACGATCCCCTGGGCGATCCCGTAGCGCAGGGCCGTCTCAAAGGCGTAGCTCTTGCCGATGATCCCCTGCAGGAACTCGTAGGTCGGGACCCGGCGCTCCTCGTCGTAGACGGCCGCGACCAGTTCGACGTCGTCGCGGTCCGCCATCAGGGAAGCGAGCCGCTTGTGGTGGGTCGTGACGACGATCTTCTGGCCGCGCCGGATCAGGTCGTCGAGGATCACCTTGAACAGCGCCGCCGCTTCGTCGCTGTCCGTTCCCAGTTCGATCTCGTCGACCCCGACCAGCGCCGACTTACGCTCGAAGAGCCGGGAGAACTGCTGCATCCGCCCGGCGAAGGTGGAGATGTCGTTTCGGACGTTCTGGGGGTCGTCGATGACCGCTTCGATCTGTTTGAAGGAGCCGATGCGGGAGCGGTGGGGGTTAAGCTTCATCGGCAGCAGATATTTGGCCATCAGCGCCGCGGAAAGGATCGATTTGAGCAGCATCGTCTTTCCCCCCGCGTTGACCCCGGTGATCATCAGCACCGAGGCACTGAAGTCGAGGCTGACGGGTTTGGGGTTGGAGAGGGCGGGATGCTCGAACGACTCCAGGACGATGGCATCGCCCTGCTGTGCCGCGACGATATGCAGCCCTTTCGCACGGGCAAACAGCACGCGCGCCTGGTAGTGGTCCAGGCGGTCGAACTCTTTGTCGATAAAACCGATGAAGGGCTGCAGCTCGCGCAGCTGTGCCGAAAAGCCTTTGGCGTACTCGTAGTAACGGGCATCGCGCTCCTGGGTCAGGGCACGGATCTGCTCTTTGCTTTTGAGCAGGCTGTCGGGCGTCACATAGAAAAAGCCTGCCCCCGTCCGGCCCACGACGCTCCCTTTGAACACGGCGCCGAAACCGCCGCGCACCAGGAGGCACTCCTCGTCGTTGACATAGTGCACCTGGGTGTCGACGAGGTAGCTTCGCAGATTGTCCGCATAGAGCAGCCCTTTCATCTGTACCGCGATATCGCCCTTCTGCGCCTTGATCCGCTCGGCGATGGCATAGAGCTCCTCATCGAGTTCCTCTTTGAAGTGGCCCTTTTCGTCAAAGTGGCGTTCGACCTCTTTGAACGTATCCGGGACGATGACGGAAGCCATCCATTCGCCGATGATCCCCTCGAAGCCGCGGTTTCGCAGGGTGCGAAAGTAGCGCACGACCTTGATGAGCTCGAAGATCTGTTCGAAACTGAGCACCCCCTGCTTTTTCAGGTGGATCAGGATCGTGTCGAACGCAGTCGTTTTCGGCGGGGCGGGAAATTCGAGGGCGTCGAGGGCGCGGATGAACTGGTAGTGACGCCCCTGGTCACCTTCGATATAGAGGGGTTTTTTCCGGCTGAGAAAGCTCTCGATCTCGGCCACGTGGGCCTGCAGATCAAGCTGATCGAGCAGATGGCCGAATGCGCTCATCGGCACCCTGCGGCGTCGAAAATCTGCCCGGCATGGGGCGTCCCCGCGTGGGCGATGAAGCTCTGGGTCCCGACGCTGAGGGTAAAGGTACGATCATTGACCTCCACCCCCCTGCACTCAAGCGTCTGGTGCTGGTTGAACTTCAAAATGACGGCACGGACATGCTCCTGCTGCGCATCGACCGACTGGTTCCAGGCCACGCCCCCCGCGATGATCAGCAGCAGCACGCCGGCCATTGAGAGCTTCTGGCGGTGGGAGAGCTCGGTAAAGAAGTGCATCCCCGCATACAGCAGCGCGATGACGGCGACGATGTAGAGGTAACTCATTTTTCTCCCCGGAGCTGGTAGGTGATATCGCCGGCACCGAACCCGATGATCAGGCCCGATTCCAGCTGCTGCACCATTGTATCCTCTTTCAGGACCTCCAGGCCGCAGCCCCGGCGTTTAACCCGGTCGGCCAGCAGCGGGCTGTACGCGGCGAACACCCCTTCGAAATCGATGATGCGGGGCTCTTCCCCCGCCGCCCATACCGGCAGGATGATCAGGCGGTCCACCCCTTCGAAGCAGTGGGAAAACGCCTCGAGGTTATCGATGGTGCGGGAGTATTTGTGCGGCTGCCAGACGGCCGTCACCGACTCCAGGCCCAGCATGCGGGCGTAGGTCCGTGCCGATGCCATCGTCGCCGCGATCTCCGTGGGATGGTGGCCGTAATCGTCGATCAGCACGCAGCCGCCGCGGCTGTCGATGATATCAAAGCGCTTTTTGATCCCCCGGTATCCGAGGATACGTTCGCGTACCGTCTCGACCGGCATCGTCTCTGCCGCGGCAAGGATCGCCAGCGCCGCATCCAGGGCGATATGCTCGCCGAAGCCCCAGACGTCGAACGTCCCAAGCGCTTTCAGGCGGAAACGCGTATGCGGCTCCCCGTCGTGCAGCACGTATTCGACCTCGGAGATATCGCGGCTGGGATAAAGCCGGATCGCATCCCCTTCGATCGTCCCGAGAAATTCGTCTTCCGCGTTGATCACGCGGATCGCAGCAGAAGCGATAAAGCGACGGTAGGCGTCATAGAAGCGTTCGTAGTCGTACTCGTAATACTCCATGTGCTCCGGTTCGGCATTGGTCACGATGGCACAGTAGGGGTTGGAGTTGAGAAAACTGCCGTCACTTTCATCCGCTTCGAAAATGAGCCGTTCGTTCGTATCGTCGTACCGGACGTTGGAACCGAAAGCCTTGGACTCGGCCCCGATGATGGCGGAACCTTCCATGATCGCCGCGAGGATCGCCGAGGTCGTACTCTTGCCGTGCGCACCGGCCACGGCGTAGACCTCTTTATCCTGGAGAATGCGCAGCAGCGCTTCACGGCGCGGCAGCACCTCGATCCCTTTTTCCTGCGCCGCTATCACTTCGACATTGGTCGGTTTGATGATGGCCGAATGCACCACAAGGTCCTGATCCGTGATCGCGCTCGCGTCGTGGGGAATGGTAATGGCGATCCCTTTGGAGCGGAGCTGTTTGACGATACGGTTGTCGGCGATGTCGCTGCCGCTGACCGTGTTGCCCTTGTGGTCCATGTACTGCGCGAGACCGGAGATGCCGATCCCACCGATGCCGATAAAATGGATCTTCACGATTCGCCCGTCCCGTTCCCGTCGGTGCGGAACGCACTGATGTAGAAGGTCCCGTTGCGCTGGGTTGCTTCCAGGTCTGCCGCGTCATCCAGGAACTGTCCGAAATCGGGGAGCCGTTCTGCAAAGCCCTGGTGCTGCGTCATCGCCTCGGAAAAGCGCGCGTCGTCGCTGAGGCCCGCAAGGATCTCGAAGAGCGCCGCCGCATCTGACGCTTTGCCCGCGCTGTAGTGCTCGACGGCATACTCGTAAAGGGCCCGCAGCGTGGCGAAGTCCTTGACCTCGGTCATCTGCATACGGCGTGCGCTCCCCAGGGCGTCGGTCAGGTTTTCCAGCGCCAGGTCGAGAATGTTGGCGTAATAGGCGATCAGCGTCTGCTCGTCAAAACACTCGTTCGCTTCCTGCTCCAGCACGTAGAGGCCGGCGATATCCGCCGCCTCCTGCGCCTTGAGGATTTTTTCTTTCAGGGCTTCAGTCTTATCCATTCATCGCCTCCTTGATGCGTTCGAGCGCCATGCGCGTGCGTTCCGGGCTCTCGACGAGGGCGATACGGATACGCCCTCTTCCCGGGTTGTTGCCGTTGAGGTCGGTGCGTGCCAGGTATTCACCCGGCAGAACCTTCAGGTTGTAGTCACGGTAGAGCTTTTCGGTAAAGGCGATGGCATCGTCCACTTCCAGCCAAAGGTAGAAAGTCGCCTCCGGAACCTCCGTGCCGAGGATCTCCCGCGCGATCTCGAAGTTCGCACGGTAAACGGCCCGGGCCTCTGCGACATGGGCTTCATCCGCCCAGGCCGCCGCCGCGGCCGTCTGCAGCGGCAGCGGCGAGGCGCAGCCGATATAGGTGCGGTACTGGCGGTACCCTTCGAGGATCGTTGCATCCCCGGCTAGGAAGCCGCTGCGCAGCCCCGGCGCGCTGGAGCGTTTGGAGATGGAGTTGAGCGCCAGCACGTTCTTGAACGCCGTGTTGCCGACGGCGGCACTCGCCTCGAGGATGCCTGCCGGGGCTTCATGCGGATAGATCTCGCTGTAGCACTCGTCGTTGAGGAGGACGAAATCGTACTCCAGCGCCAGCTTGACCCATTCCCCGAGCTCTTCGACGGAGAGGCAGCTGCTGGTGGGGTTGTTCGGGAAATTGAGGATCACCAGGTTGCTGGCCCGAAGCACCGCCGGGTCGACCTGCGGTTTGAACCCGTTGGAGGCATCGAGGTTGAGGTAATTTACCTTCGCGCGGCTCGCGATCGCGGCCCCTTCATAGATCTGGTAGAAGGGGTTCGTAAAAGTCATGACCGGATCGGGCTTGTCGAACAGCAGGTACTGCGGGAAATTGAAAAGGACTTCCCGGGTCCCGAAGCTGGAGACGAGCTGATCGTTTGCCAGCGTCACCCCGAAACGGCGGGCGACGAAATCGCGCATGGCGCCGTTAAGGATCTCTTCGCCCGCCGTTTTCGGGTAACGGCGCAGCGTATCGGCACTGCCGCACAGCGCGTTGCGGATAAAGGCAGGGGTCTCGAACTGCGGCTCCCCGATGGTCAGTGTCAGCGGGGCGTAGGCACTGTTGGGCTCGATGGGATCGAGCAGGGCACTCAGTTTTTCGAACGGGTAGGATTCAAACTGCATTCTCGTCCTGATTTTTTTTGCTCTATTATACTTTGCGGCCCATTAGAATCTGCTATACTTTTGCAGCACCGGGGGGCCCGAACCCCCGAAAGGAACGTGATGGAATGCTTCCCCTGCTACGGCCGCCTCGGACGTGATTCCAGAAAACTGATCGACGCCCACGCCGGGGCGATCCGGCTTGAGGGAGGCATGGAACTCTTCCGGCAGGGGGACCGCTGCAGGGAGATCCTTTTTCTCACCGAGGGGAACGTCCGCGTCTTCCGGCAGCATGAGTCGGGACAGGAGATCACCCTCTATTTCCTCGGCCCCGGCGAACAGTGCAACGTCAACCTCAACAGCGCCTTTACCGACACCCCCGCCATCGGAACCGCCGTCGCCGACGGGCCGATCAGCGGCTATCTTTTTCCCGCCGACGTCGTCAAGCGGCTCTATACGGCCGAAGCTGTTTACCAGGACTATATTTTCGCCCTCTTTGCCAGGCGGCTCGAATGCATGGCAGGGCTGGTCGAGGATGTGCGTTTCAAGAAACTCGACGACCGCCTTCTGGAGTGGCTGCAGGCCCAGAATATACGCCGAATCCCCATCACCCATGAAAAACTCGCCGCACACCTCGGCTCATCGCGGGAGGTGATCAGCCGCCTGCTCAAAGAGTTCGAGCACAACGGAATCGTCACGCTGCACCGGGGCATGATCGAACTGCTCCAATGCCCCGAAACTACGCACTTTACTTAAAGTGAATTTATACAGCGGAACAAACTTCATCCGCACCTTTGACCCAAATGCTCTAACAGTGTACAATGGCGGCATCTTTTTAAAAAGGCTCCCTTTGATGAGAACCATTGCTTTTACAGCCGCCCTACTCCTGCTCGCCGGCTGTAACGATTCACCGAAGACACAGCCCGAGGCCACACCCCAAGCCGCAGCCCCCGTTGAAACGCCTGCGCCGGCAGCCACCCCGGCACCGGTAGCGGAAGTTGCAGACAACACCTCTGTCGCGCCGGCGGCGCCTGTTGCCGAAACGGCACCTGCAGCGGCCCCGGCAGCGGAAAGCGCACCCGTCGCCGAAGCCGCTCCGGCCGAACTCTTCCAGAAGTGCGCCGCCTGCCACGGCAACCACGCCGAGAAAATGGCACTGAACCAGTCCGCCGTCATCGGCGAGTGGGAGAGCAAGCGCATCGCCGACGCCATCATCGGCTACCAGAAAGGCACCTACGGCGGTGCCATGAAGACCCTGATGCAGAACCAGGTCAAAGAGCTGAGCCCGGTCCAGGTCGAGGCCCTCTCCGAATACATCGCCAACCTCTACGTTAAAACGCACTGAGGTCCGGCCATGCAGACGATGGAAGAGACCCAGATCAAACTCGTCATTTTTCTCGTCATCGGTGCGATCTTCCTCTACGTGCTGACCCGCAAGAAAAAATAGGTTATACTTATTTTTCTTTCACACTGAGGAGGGTTTTCACATGAAGGATTTAACGCAGTTTCAGCGCGACCGCAACTGGTTTATCATCTTTTCAGTCGCATTCGTTTTCGGGATTGTCTGGAGCATGATGGGAGACACAACGGGCAAACTGATCTATACGGTGATCGCTTTCGCACTCTTCATCCATTCGGGTATTACGATGGAGCTTCACGCGCACCACGCCGAACACGACCACGACGGAAACGGATGATTTTCCTGATCGCTACGGTATTCGGGTAAAGCCCGTATACCTGAATTCACACCCGGTTCGCTTCGGCAGCAGTCAGTGGCTGACGTCCCTGCCCAACTCCCGCTGTACGGAATCGATCTTCCCTTTTAAGCGCCCTGCTTTGCCTTTCCGGATATCAAGTTTCAGCGACGAATAGACCCGTTCGCACTCCTCGCCCAGGACATCGTAGGCTTTCTCCACGACGGCAAGCGCCTCTTTGACGCTTCCCGTCTCGACAATGGTTCCCATCGGGGTGAGCTGGTAGGGCAGCCCGCTGCGGTCGATCATATCGATGATGCGGCTGACATAGGCGGAGACGGAGGCACCGTCCCGGCAGTCGCCGCTGGTGGGGAACATGGAAAATTCAAGCAATACGGATGTCAAGCGTTACTCCTTCAAGCCTCAGTCAAGGCAGGCCTGCGGCTCAAGGCGGCGCAGTTTTTCAATGTTGTCCCAGGCGTTGTTATTGCCCTTCTGGGCCGCCTTGCGCCAGTAACGGTAGGCTTTGGTGCTGTCTTTTTTGACCCCCAGACCCATCATGTGCATGATCCCGAGGTTGTTCATCGCCACCGTGCTGCCGTTGTCCGCCGCGCGCTGGTACCACTGCACCGCTTCGCCGTAATTCTTTTTGACGCCGTTGCCGGTTTCATACATATAGCCCAGGTTCAACTGCGCCTCCGCATGTTCCTGTGCCGCGGCTTTTTTATACCAGTAGACCGCGAGGTCATCGTTCTTGGTCACGCCGGCACCCCGGCTGTACATTACGCCGAGGTAGAACTGCGCTTCCGCATTTCCCTGCGAGGCAGCCATTTTATACCAGTTGACCGTGCTCGTCTTCGTCGATGCTTCCCCTTCGGCCGCAAAAAGCGCCGTCCACATCAGAAATGTCAGGGCTGCGATTACTGCTTTCATGGATATACCCACTTTCACATATAGATTGCACTATGCTATCTGATATCTATTGAACATAAAATTAAACAAGAAATCAAACTTTTTTTATCTCACAAAAATATCGAGGCCGGATGTCACACGAAATAGCGCGGAGCCAGTTCCAGCAGCCGGCGGTAGATCCGTTCGAAATCCGTCGAATAGACCCGGGTCCCGGCCACGGCGGTAATAAAGTTCGTATCCCGCTCCCAGCGCGGTACGAGGTGCAGGTGAATATGTTCGGCAATCCCCGCCCCGCCGGCTTTTCCGAGGTTCATGCCGATATTGACGCCCTGTGCGCCGAACCCCTCTTTGAGCATACGCACCCCCTGCTGCGCCAGGGCGCTGATCCGCAGCCACGCCTCGGGCGCCAGTGTTTCAAGCGCATCCGTATGAACGTGGGGGATGATCATGAAATGGCCGGGTGTGTAGGGGTAGCGGTTCATGACGACAAAGCAGTGTTCGTCGCGATAGAGGACATGCAGTTCGGCGTCGGCGTCGGCATGTTCGCTGATATGGCAGAAAACGCACCCTTCGATCGTCTGCCCGCTGATATAGTCCGTGCGCCACGGCGCATAAAGAATCTCTTTCATCTGGGGAGTATAGCGCATTCTCATCGGCAGATGGAAGCGTCTCCGGGGAAGGTTCCCCGCAAGCACGCTTAAGCCTGTGGTGTTTCGGTAGGCACGGCTGCGTACGCCGTCAGCTGCCGGTACAGTGCCTCCGGCATCGGCCGGGTTGAGCCCTCGGCTGTCTGGAAAATCTCCCAGGCGATGACGCACCGTGCAATCGGGGTATGATCGGATGCACGCACAATCGCGACGGCCCATTCACCGCCATCCATGCCCAATGCCGTGAGCGCCATCGTCATCTCCAGCATCTCCCCCCAGACCGCCGGTACCAGGTACTGGATATGGATATGACGGTTCCGCAGCGCCATCCCCTCTGCTTTAAGCGCCGCAGGGCCCCACCCGAAACCGGCCAATGCCGTAACGACGGCATCTTCGGCGAAAGCGACGTAACGGGTATTATTGACATGTTCAAGCGTATCCAGGTCCTGCCACTCCACGGTCCGCCGCCGCTGAATCGTTCGGCGCCCCTCCATCGTCAGCTTCGGGAAGGGCCGGTGCGGAACCGTCCGGGGTGTCGTCGTCGTCAGACGTTCCACAATGGTATCGGGGACCGCTTTGGGGCGCATGTTCGCCGGGTTGAGCGTAACGACCTCCTGCGCCCCCTGCGCGACAACCTCCCCACTCGCCTTATGGACAATTTCGAAAAAGCGCGTGCCGTGGACCCTGCGCCAGTGGGCCAGCCAGATGGTCAGTTCGAATTCGTCGTCGGGGAGGAGCGGCCGCAGCAGAGTGATCTGCGTTTCACGGACCACCCAGACCAGCCCGAGCTTCCGGCTGTCCTCGATCCCGAGTCCGACCGCCGCCCCCCAGGACCAGGCCGTTTCGATCAGGTAGCGGAAATAGGTGGGCAGGTGCACCTCTCCGTTGGCATTGGCATCGGACCAGTCGACCCGGAACGTTCTTGAAAAAATATGTGACATCACTGTTCCCCGGATTTAGTAATAGACTTCACGTACCTTCATACGTTTGAGAGGTGCGCCGAAAAGTTCGACCATCTGCCGCTCCGTCAGCGGCAGCGCGTAAAAAGCACCGCCGTCCGCTGTGCCGACAATGGGTGCTGCCCTCCCTCCGGCACAGTGCGAACAGAGCCCGAGACGCTCCAGCCGCCCCGCTGCAAATTTCATGTAAATCCCTTTGCCCTCATAGGCATCGTCTTTTGCCGCCCTCTGCTTCCACGCTTCGGGCCATTGCGGCGGCGGCTGATATCGTTCGAGATAGCGCGACGCCACTGCCGGCGTCAGTTCGTACAACGCATACGACGCTGTTTCGGGAGTAAATTTCAGGCGCACTTTTGCAATGTCGGGTGCTACCGTCTCGGTGAAGTCGATTCCGATGGAATAATAAAGGACGTCGTCCGAGCCGTCAAGCTTTTCGGCATGTGCTACCAGAGAGGGCTTCTCGAAACGCACGACATTCGCACAGCCCTGAAACAGGAGAACCGACAACAAAATTCCCAGTCCAGTCCTGGACCGTATTGCCTTCCACAACCGTCTTTGCGCTGTGATTCTGGCAGACATCAACCTATGCCGCCTATATGAACGCGAAGACGAGGTCGGGGAAGAGCATAACGATAACGATCGCCAGCAGCTGCAGCAGGATAAAAGGGATGATTCCCCGGTAGATCTGCAGCGTCGTCACCATCGTCCCGGCGGCCCCCTTGAGGAAGAAGAGCGCCAGTCCGAACGGCGGGGTAAGGAAGGAGGCCTGCAGGTTCAGCGCGATCAGGATCGCGAACCAGACCGGATCGATCCCGAACGCGTGCATGACCGGCACGAGGATCGGTACGACGATAAAGGAGATCTCGATGAAGTCGATGAAGAAACCGAGGATGAAGATGGCCAGCATCGCGACCCCGATAAAGACCCAGACGTTCCCGATATCGTGACTGAAGAACTCCAAGACAAGATCGCTCCCGCCGAGTTCGTTGAACACGAGGCTGAAGGCCGTCGCTCCGATCAGGATCATAAAGATCATCCCGCTGAGCTTGACCGTCTCCAGCAGCGCATAGCTGACCATGGAGCGGCCGAACGTGCCGTTGAGGGCGCTGAGCAGCAGCGCGCCGACGACGCCGAATGCCGCCGATTCCGTCGGTGACGCGATCCCGGCGAAAATGGAGCCGAGGACCGCGACCATCAGCAGCAGCGGCGGTGCGATCGCGGCCAAAGCTCTGAAAATACCGACACGTTCGCCCTGCGACGCCGCCGGGGCCGCTTCGGGTTTCAACGCCGCATAGACCAGGATATAGACGATATAGAGGCCGACGAGCACCAGCCCCGGCAGCACCGCCCCCATGAAGAGTTCCCCGACGCTGACGTTCATGACGTCGCCGAGGATGATGAGAATGATCGAGGGCGGAATGATCTGCCCGAGTGTGCCGCTGGCCGCGACCGTCCCCGAGGCAAGGCCCTTGTTATACCCGGCCTGCAGCATCAGCGGCAGGGCGATAATGCTCATCATCACGACCGAAGCGCTGACGATACCCGTCGAAGCGGCCAGGATCGTCCCGACCAGCACGACGCTGACGGCCAGTCCGCCGCGCAGCCCGCCGAAAAGGCCGCTCATCGTCTCCAGCAGCTTCTCGGCCATTTTCGACTTCTCAAGGATCAGCCCCATCGCGATGAAGAGCGGGACGGCCATCAGGGTCGTATTGCCCATGATGCCGTAGATGCGGAACGGCAGCAGGCTGAAGACCCCCAATCCCATCTCGGGGATCAGCAGCGCAAAGAGCAGCGCAACCCCGCCGAAGACGAAGGCGACGGGAATGCCCGAAAGCAGCAGCGCCAGCGCGATCACGAACATGGCCAGCGCGATCACACGTTATCCTTCAGTGCATGCCAGGCATTCACCAGCTCACGCAGCGCCTGCAGGATCAGCAGCGCAAACGCGAGGGGAATGAGCGCTTTGACGAGATAACGGTACGGCAGTCCGCCCGGATCGGATGAGGCCTCCATCTGGGTAAAACTCATCATGACAAAGTCGAAACTGACATAGAGGATCAGCACGGAAACCGGCAGCACGAAAAAGAGCATCGTCACCACGTTGACAAGATGCTTGGTCCGGTCGGAAAAACGGTCGTAAAAGATATCGACGCGGACATGCGCCCCCCGGTGCATCGCATAGGCGACGCCGAGCATGATGACTACGTCGAAGAGGTGCCACTCCAGCTCCTGCAGCGCGACGGAGCCCTCATGGAAGAGGTAGCGTCGGGTGGCGTCAAAGACGATCAGGAGCACCAGCATGCCCAGGACGGCTGCGCTCAAGGCGCCGACCGTACGGATCAGCAGCCGGATAAAGGCAAACTTCCCCTGCTCTGTCATATCCGGCAGATCACTTCTTCAGCAGTTCGTCGAAGATCATCTCAAGGTCCTTATCGCTCAGATAGCCCGGGACGATCTCGGAAACCTCGCCTTTGCCGTTAAAGATGATGTTGAAGGGGATACTGCCGTTGAAACGCGCCCGTGAGCCGATATGCTGGACGATCGCCATATTGTCCTCGTATTCGAATACGGGGTAGTTGAACCCTGCCGCCCCTGCCAATTGCATGCGGTCCTGCGGCATCATGCGTCCCTGCATATGGATACCGAAAATGCCGACTCTGTTCCCGTAGCGTTTTTCCATTGCGACGAGGTGCGGGATCTCTTTCTTGCAGTAGCGGCACTGTTTGCCGAAGAAGTTCACCAGTACCGGTTTGCCCTCGTACCCTTTGAAACGCATGCCGTTGGACAGTTCCGTCGCAACGATCGTCTTCTCGCCCGCCGCTTTGAGCGTAAACATCTCCGCGGCATCCGCCGCCCCGAACATCAGCAGCAGCGCCGCCGCCATTATGATTACTCTTTTCATTGTTCTCCCATTTTCCTGTAGTCTACCCGGCAACACTCCTAGAACGGAAGCGCGCCTTTGAGTTTGTCGCCGACCGCGCCGCCGCCGGCCAGTTTGGCCGCTTCCTCCGCGAGCTTGCCGAGCATCGTGTTCTGGTCGCCGACAAGCTTGTTGACGTCGGCGATACCGGACTCCGACGTTTTCAGGTCGGCCAGCTGCGCCGCGGTGTCCCCGCCCAGCAGCGACTTGAGTTCACCCTGGTACTTTTCAAGCTCTTTGCCCATCGCTTTGCCGAGCCCCTGGGAGATCTGGCGGTCCAGGTCGGATGTGACGCCGATGGTCGGTGCCGTCAGTGTCCCGCCCAGGGCCGTGTCAAGCTTGAACGCGGAGATTCCGCTCAAAATACCCGAGACGATCTCGCCCGTTTTGCCGCTGAGCCCCTCGGCCGTGATAGCCGCGTTGCTGAAGGCGAAGCTGCCGTTTCCGGTAAGCGCAGAAGCGTCGCTGAGGCTGAGCGTTCCCGTCATGGCCATGTTGCTCTTGTCCAGCATGACCGGTTTCATATCGAGTGCATCCAGCGGAATTTGCATCGCCTTGAAGTTGACACTGTCCTTTACCGTGTCGCCCAGGCGGTTGTCTTCGCCGGAAAGCACGAGCCCCTTGACCGTCGGGCCGTCACTCGTCGCCTTGAACGTCAGCGGGCGCCCCAGCGCCTTCTGGTTGTCAGAGATGTCGTTAACGGTGCCGGAGAAGGCCTGGCTTTTGAAGAGGCCGTCGATCTGGGTCAGGGCCACCAGCATGTCCGGGCTCGGCACGGTCTGCGGGTAGCGTATCCAGCGCCCTTCGCCCCGCGGCGGTACCGCCTCCTCCGGCGGGTTCTCTCCCCCGGCACTGCCGAGGTAGGGAGAGACCATCGCGTAGTACTCGCGCGCCATCGCCAGGTAGCCCTTGATCTTCTCGCCGAAGAGTCCTCCGATGACGTTGAGCGCCCCGTTCCCGTCGAGGGTATAGGTCGATTTGAGGCGGTTATAATCTGCCATCGGGGCGTCTTTAACCTGCTGCATCAATGAGGCAATGCGTTTGCGGTCGTTGTCGAAATCCGCCTTGAGCTGCGCGAGCGCCTTTTTACGTGCCTCTACTTTTGCTTTGAACGCCTTGGCCTCCTGGGCCAGTTTGATCATCGACTGCGGGTCTTTTGACTGGCTCATCGTTTTGAGCTTGTCCAGATCGGCCTGCAGATCGGAGAGGCTGTCAGCGGTCAGTTCCTCCTTGGAGGCTTTCTCCCAGCGCGCCTTGATCTCGCCGATCTCTTTTTGCGCATCGTTGTAGACCTTGACCGACTGCAGGTCCGCTTTGGCAATGAGGGTCTTGGGGTCGGGGAACTCAAAAGTCGGGAGGGCGAATGCGCTTTCTGCACCCTCTTCCGACGCCGCCGCCTTTGCTTCCGCCGGGGATTTTTTCAGTGTCGCCGGGGTATCGAAGCCGACGCCGCTGATGATCATCTTCTCGATGTGTACTTTGTCCATCAGCAGTGCCGCCAGATCGGCATCAAAACTGATCAGGTCCGCGGAAACGGCATCGACCCCCTCTTTTTTGCCCGCGACTTCGAGGCGGTGAAGCGTGACAGCGCCTTTGCTGAAATCGGTATCGACGGCGCCGACACGGACATCACGCTGCAGCGCGAAACTGCCGCCCGTTTCCACCGTCCATTTGAGCAGCGGGTCGATGACCAGCAGCGCGACGGCAGTGACGATCCCCCCTCCGGCGACGTAGAGGCCCGCACCCCACCAGCGCACCGTCGGATCCAGGTGCGTCGTCGCTTTGAGGAAACCGAAGGTCCCCAGGACGGGTCGCCGTTCCAGGAATGCCGCCAGCACGGTACGGTAACGCCCGATCAGAAAGCCCAGCAGGAGGTAGAGCGGTACGGCCAGCAGCAGGGAGACGACTGTCGCCCCCATGACCAGGGTATTGTTGAAGTGCGTCAGGCGGACGAAGCTGTTGTTGTAAAAGCCCGTCCAGAGTCCCTGCAGCCCTTCGCTGCTGAGAATGGCGTAGCCGAGCTGTTCGAACCAGGGGTCGAAGAGGTAGCCGATACCGGCGAAAAGCGCTGCCGAGACGAAGAAGAGCCCCAGGTGGATATTGAGCAGGAAGGCAATCAGCAGGATTACCGCATTCTGCAGGCCGCTGATCGGCGTCAGTCCCGCGATCATCCCGAGCGTGATCGCCAGTGTCACCTGCCAGGGGCTTTGGGCGGAGTTCAGGGCTTTGAAAAGCTTGAGAAGAAATTGCATGGGGGCTCCTTTGGCTATGGGGCGGTTGATAATGCCCGTATTATATTACAAAATAATTTGCCGTCGGTTACCGGAGGCCCCTAGATAAAGTTCGGGGCGTCGTTGGCGAAGTAGATGATATCGCCTGGACGGGTCTTTTCGGCCAGGACGGCGGTCAGGGTACTCTTCTCTTCAAGGTAGAGAGCGTCGGCGATCTTCAGCTGCGCCTTGAACTGCGCCGCATTGAGCTTCCCGGTGACGATCACGAGGTCGAACACCCCGTTGATCGCTTCGATCAGTTCGCGGTTGAGGGCTTCCGTGCTCTCCACGAGGCCAGGGGTGACGATCACCTTGCGCCCGGAGTGCAAAGCACAGAGGCGGATCCCCTCTTTCATCCCGTCGATATTGCCGTTATAGCCGTCGTCAAGGATGATCTTTCCGCCGGCATCGATGCGCTGCAGGCGGTGTTCGACCGGTTTCAGGGCTTCCACCCCGCGGGTGATGGCGGCATCATCCATCCCCACCGCCCGGGCGATCAGCACGGCGGCCTCGATATTGATGGCGTTGAAGCCCCCGAGCACCGGGGCGTGCAGATGCAACTGCTCCCCGTCAAGGGCGAGGTCGAACGCCGTCCCCTCCAGGTCGGCGGCGATGTTTTCGATCTCCGTTCCGAAGAAACGGACGTTTTCATGCGGTTCTTCCGTCGCTTCATAGTGGACGAACGCCGCTTTCAGACGCGGCGACTGGATCAGCTCCAGCTTGGTGCGCACGATCGTCTCCAGGTCGCCGAAATACTCCAGGTGCTGCGGGCCGACCTTGCCGACGACGGCATAGTGCGGTGCGACCAGCTGCGCGATCTCGAGGATATCCCCGGGACGGCGCGCGCCCGCTTCGCAGACGTATACCCGGGCCGTTTCGGGAAGGGCTTCGTTGATATCTTTGATGATCCCGCCGAGGGTATTGACGCTGCGCGGCGTCATGTAAACCTCGAACTGCGTCCCGAGCAGCTGGGCGATGAAGTTCTTCATGCTCGTTTTGCCGTAGCTCCCCGTCACGGCGACAACCGTCAGGTTTTCCAGCCGGGCCAGTTTGCGCTGCGCCTCCCGCTTATAGGCGAGGAAGAGAAACTTTTCTATCCCCGTCGAAAGCAGCCACGCGAGCAGAAGCGGGAGGAAAAGGGGGAGCGTACCGCAGCTCTTGATAAGGCAGAGGAAATCGCCGAACAGCGCCAGCGCAGCGAGCAGGATGAGGAAACGTTTGACCCGCCAGGTCAGAACCAGCTTCTTGTCCAGGCGCACGTACCACCAGATAAAGGCCCCCAGATAGAGGAGGAAAAAGAGCGGGAAAAATTCGCCCAGAACGAAATAGGCGAGAAAAGGGGTGACGAAGTAAAAAAGGTGCCAGCTGCGTTTGTGGTGGTTGAGCACGACGCGCTCGAGCTTGTAGCTGTACCACTGCAGGTTGAGGATGAGATACCATCCCAGCGTCAGCACCAGCGCGAGGTTGGTCACGACCGCCAGTGTCTGCAGAGCCGCCGGGGTCACTTCACGCTCCGCGTAATCTCGGCGGCGATCTCGGCCGCCACCGCTTCAGGCTGTTTGAGGAAGAAGTAGTGGTCCCCCTCCATCGCGACAAGCCGGCTGTCGGCGATGAGGCCGTTGATCTTTTCCGCGCTCTTCATCGGCGTCGCCGTATCCTCGCGCCCCCAGCACAGCAGGGCCCGCCCTCCGAAATGGCGGAAGGTACCGGAGAAATCTTCGTTGACGACGCGTTTGAACGTCTCGTACATTACCTTGTTGAGGCTCTTGGCGTCCTCGGCGACGAAACGCGACCGCAGCTGGGCCAGCCCCAGGGTCTTGAGCAGTTTGAACGCGGCGATCTTCGCCCGCACTTTCAGCGGCTTCGGCCAGACGATCCCCGCGGAGGAGAGCAGCACCAGCAGCCGGGGGCGCAGCAGGGTCGCGACCTTCCCGCCGAAGGAGTGCCCGACGATCACCTCTTTGTCATTGGCGTTGATCTGCGCCAGGAAAAGCTCCATGATGTCGGCATAGTTCTCGCTGTCGAGCGCGATCGGCGCGGTCGAGTTTCCGAAGCCCGGCAGGTCGATATAGACGTGGCGGAAGGTGTCAAGCGTTTGGCCGAACGCCTGCTTCATCAGCTCTTTGTTCGATCCCCACCCGTGCAGGAAAACGATGGTGTGCTTTGCCCCGGGGTTGATGATCTCGTAACTGATCGAGAAGGTGTGCTGTGCGTATTGGAGGGTCTTAAGGGCCACTATTTTCCTTTGGCTGCATTGATGGAGTGGATGTATTTGTAATCGACCTGCGGACGGCGCGTACGCGGCAGGTTTGAAAGCAGGTCATTGATAGCCGCGGGGAAATCCGCGAAAAGGTAGTTTGCCATCGAACCCGGGATGGGGTTGATCTCGTTGAGGTAGACCTCGCCGTCGATGACGAAGAAGTCGCAGCGGATCAGTGCCCCTTCGAAGAGCCCCTCGTAGATGGAGGCGAATGCCATTTTGAGCTTCACCGCCAGCACGTCGTCGATCGCGGCGCTGCCGACTTCTCCGCTGCGGGCGAAGTCGAGGTACTTCTTGTCGAAATCGAGGAATTCATTTTTCTGCGGCTCTTCGATGATGGAGTAGACGATCCCCTCCGCACCGCGGTAGCCCGCCAGGTTGTACTCTTTGACCCCGTTGATAAAAGGCTCGACGATAACGCTGTCGTCGAACTCGAAAGCGACGTCGAGGGCATAATCGAGTTCCGCTGCGCTCTTGACGACGCTGACCCCGATGGAGCTTCCCAGCCGCGAGGGCTTGACGATGCAGGGCATCGGCGTAGACACCTTGCGCGCCCCCGCCGTATGCAGCTCCTCGTAGGCCACCGTCTTGACGCCGCGCCCCGCGGCGAACCACTTGGTCATGCGTTTGTCGAAGCTCAGTACCGAGGCATCCGTGCGCGGACCGATGAAGGGAATGTCGAAGAACGACAGCAGCGACGCGACCGTTCCGTCCTCGCCGTCCGCGCCGTGGATCAGGTTCAGCACCGGCATCGCATGCTCGGTGGAACCCAGGCGCCGCTTCTGGACGAACGCCCCTTTGGTCAGGGTCAGCACCGGGGCCTTTTTATAGTCGCCGGAGGCGAAATACTTCGCCTTCATGTTGCCGCGATCGATCATGTAGAAAGTGTGGTCCTGGTCGCAGAACACGAACGTCAGCTCATAGCCGGAAAGTTTCTCCATCACGGTGATGGCGCTGACGATGCTGATTTCGTGCTCGTAACTCGCGCCGCCGAATACAATCGCTAATTTCAAGGTGATCCTTACAGTTTCTGAAGTAGTTTGAGCGCCTCTTTGACGAGGGCGGAAGTCTCGGTGCTTTCGCATTTGGCCAGGGCTTTGGCCACTTCCTCTTTCTTGAAGCCCAGGGATTCCAGGGCCTGTGCCGCTTCGCCGGAGGCGGCCGGGGCGGCCGCGTGCCCGGCGGTCAGCTCGATGTCGAAGCCGGCCAGCTCCACGAGGATCCGCCCTGCACTCTTGGGGCCGATCCCGGGCACGCGCTTGAGCTGGGCGATGTCGCTGGCCGCGATCACCTGCCCGAACTGCGCCGGCGTGAAGGTCGAACAGATCGCCTGCGCGACCTTGGGGCCGACGCCGTTGATCTTGATGAGCCGTTCGAAAAGCACCTTTTCGCTCTTCTCAAAAAAACCGAACAGCAGCTGGGCATCTTCGCGGATAATGTGGGAGGTGTGGAGTTTGACCCTGGATTCGCGGATGGCGCCGTAGGTCTGAAGCGAAATGAAGACCTCGTAGATCAGGCCCGAAACGTTCAGGTGCACCACTGTTGGTTCTTTGTGTTCTACCGCGCCTTCAATCCCGACGATCATCCCCGCTCCTGCAGCCAATTTGGTTGTTATTGTAATGCAAAGGGGGTTAAAGTTGTGTAAAAGGGGAAGGGCCCTCAACAGGGCCTCCGGGCGCCGGAAGGTGCGCTGCGTCTATTTTCCGCCGCGGCGTTTCAGCGGGTAGGTTTCGTCGTTGTCGGAGGCATCCGAACAGCTGGGGTCCTGCATGTCGACCTTCCCGTCGCCGTCGTTGTCGATGCCGTCGCTGCACTCCGGGAGCGGTTCGGGCGTTACCGGTGTGACCGTGTCGGTCTCGTCATCGTCCGCACTGTCGGCACACCCCGCGTCTGCCAGGTCCGCCAGGCCGTCGCCGTCGTTGTCGATACCGTCGCTGCAGGCCGCAAGCGGCGCGCTCCCGCTCCCCTCTACCGCAAACGTTGCCGCCGCGATCTGCGCCGTTTTCATCGCCGACGCATCGTACATCGACCGGAATGCCGACGCTTCCGCGGAGCTGTCGCTGAACATATCCTGGGCAAAGGCGTAGGAGACCGGCTGGTAAAGCAGCTCCGCCTCCACGCGGTAGCTGCCCTCCGGCAACCCGCTGACACGGTAGGAGAGCGTGTCGCTTCCGCCGATGAAATCGGCGTCGTTTTCCGCCGCGCCGTGCACGCGGATATCCGCAGAGGCGGTCGCTTTGTTAAAGCCTGCGGGCAGGATGCGGTTGTCTTTTTTATACCCCATGCCGCGCAGCAGCGTATAGGTAACATCACCGAGATTGTTCTGCATGATCGTCTCGTAGATCTGGACCTGGTCGGCCGAGGTGATGACGTCGTAATGCGGCTCGTAGGCCGAAGCGTCGCCGTCCGCGTCCGCGCCTTCGATGCTGCCGTCGGCGTTGACCCGGCCCGATTCGAAGACGACGCTGCCCGCGGCATTCGTCACTTTGAAGTGTACAAACGCACGGCGTGAGGGGAAGCTGGTCGGGAGCTTGTGCCCCGTCGTGCTGCTGATCCTGAGCGCCACGTCCAGGGTGCCCTGCTGCAGTGACGACTGGAGTACCTCGATGGCGGCGGCGCTTTTGAGCATTTCGCCCGCCTTGGCGATCGTGTTGTCGAAGTTGTTCGCCGTCACTTCCAGCGCGCTTTTGTTATTTTTCAGAATGTCCAGCAGCAGCACGTTGCCGCCGACGAACATATGCTGCGCAAAACCGTCGCGCGGCGTATTCGCCCAGTTCGGGCGCATCGAGATACGCACGCCGTCGACCCGCTTCATATGGCAATCCTGGCAGCTTTTGCTCTGGGCGTAGCTGCTGTGTTCCCATTCGCTGTAGGGCATCTGCTCCGGGAACTCGCTCTCGGACGTCGTGCTGAGCACGTTGCCGTTCTCGTCGACGTAGGGCGTTTTCAGGTTGTGGCAGGTCGCGCACATTTTCGAAGCACTGATGTGGTCGCTCTGGCGGATCGTATAGTTGAGGTTATTCATCATCGGACCGGCAAAGACGTCGCCGTACTGCCCGTAGATGGTGCGGCTGTCGTCGACCTCGTAACCGCCGGACATGCCTGAAAGCGTTCCCAGGCTGCCGTTGTCCTTGAGCTGGTGGCAGAGCGTACAGCTCACCCCGTTCAGGGCCTCATCATGGTGCGCGTTTTTCGGGTTCAGAAAGCCGTTGCCGAAGATCGCGACATCATCGCCGGAGCCGTGCGCCTCGACATTCGCCATCGGGGCGTGGCAGCGTGTACACTTATCGTTGATCACCCCCTCCAGGTGCGGGTTGCGGTTGATCTCGCTGCGAACTTTCGCCCGCCACATCGGGTCTTTGGAGGAGTTGGCCATCATCGTGGAGGACCACGCCGTCTCGATCGACATATCGTTGCCGTAACTGTCCGTCATGCCGTTGTGGCAGCGTATACAGTTGCCCGAGCCCATAAAGTGATAGGACGTAAAATAGGTATCTTCCGCCTCTGCAAGGGTGACCAGCAGCCCCAGCAAAAGCAGACTCTTTCTTAAAATAACATTCACTAACATCTCCTAATATCAAAATCAAAGCGCATATTAAGAGAAAAGCGTTAATTCTGTGTTAATTTGTTTATTGTGATATTTATGTGATCCTTCCGCTCCCCAGGTGATATTTTTGGGTTCCCCTGTGCTAGAATCCCTGCTTATAAGAGGGAGTTCCAACCATGATGAACAGACGATACGCGCCGCAGACCTGCCGGGGGGAACAGGATGTTTAAATCCATTTTTACCAACAGTTTCGGCATCCTCTTTTCGCGCATCCTCGGCTTTGCCCGCGATCTGCTCACCGCGTCGGTACTGGGCGCGAATATCTACAGCGACATCTTCTTTATCGCCTTCAAACTCCCAAACCTTTTCCGGCGTATTTTTGCGGAGGGGGCCTTCACACAGTCCTTCCTCCCCGCCTTTACCCGTTCGAAGCACAAAGCGGTCTTCTCGGTCCACATCTTCCTTGTCTTCCTGGGCATCATTTTGCTGATGACCCTCGCGGTCAACCTCTTTCCCGCCCTCGCGGCCAAGGTGATCGCCCTGGGGTTCGACGCGCAGACGGTGCAGATGGCCGCCCCCTACGTCGCCATCAACTTCTTCTACCTGCCGCTGATCTTCGCCGTCACCTTTCTGAGCACCTTCTTGCAGTACAAAAACCACTTTGCCACCACGGCTTTTGCGACCGGCCTGCTCAATATCGCCCTGATCATCGCCCTGCTGCTCGCCCGTGACGGCAGCGATGAGACCGTGGTGCTCTATCTGAGCTACGGGGTCGTCCTCGGCGGCTTTGCCCAGCTCTTCGTGCACCTGCTGGCCATCCGCGGCCTGAACCTCCACCGCCTCATCGGGGGCGGCATCCGCTACTACGGCCGCAAAGCCGCCAGGATCAGGGAGGAGACCCGCCGTTTCACCCGCGAGTTCTTCCCCGCGGTCTGGGGAAATTCGACGGCGCAGATTGCCGCGTTCCTCGACACCTGGCTCGCCAGTTTCCTCAGCGCCGGGGTGATCAGCTACCTCTACTACGCCAACCGCGTCTTCCAGCTGCCGCTGGCGCTCTTTGCCATCGCCACATCGATCGCCCTTTTCCCCAGGATCTCCCGCCACCTCAAACACGACAACGAGGCGCAGGCGCACACCATGCTGGCCAAGGCGTTCTGGTTCCTCCTCTACCTGCTCAGCTTCTCGGCCGTCGGCGGGATCGTCCTGGCCGAAGAAATCACGCAACTGCTCTTCGAACGCGGGGCGTTTACCGCTGACAACACGGCTGCGACGGCCCTGATCCTGCAGATGTACCTCATCGGTCTCATCCCCTTCGGTCTGGGCAAGCTCTTTTCGCTCTGGCTCTACGCCCAGCGCCGGCAGGGTGAAGCGGCGAAGATCGCGACCTGGAGCCTGGGGACGAACGTGCTGCTCTCCCTGGCGCTTATCGCCCCCCTCGGCGGCGCGGGGCTGGCCCTGGCCTCGTCGCTCGGCGGCACCGTCGCCCTCGCGGCCACGCTGCGGGCCGTGGGACGGGCACACGTATCTGCTATAATTCGCCCGAAAAACGGGCTCCGGTGGCTGTTTGCCGTCGCACTCTTCACCCTGGCCGTCCTCGCATTCAAGGAGCTGATGCATGCATATATTTGACAGTGTCACCAAGACCAAACGCCGCTTCGAGCCGCTGATCCCGGGCAAAGTATCGCTTTATGTCTGCGGCCCGACCGTCTACGACGACGCCCACCTGGGCCATGCCAAGAGCGCCCTCGTCTTCGACCTGCTTCGCCGCGTGCTTGAAGCCGAAGGCTACGATGTCACCTATGCCCGCAACATCACCGATATCGATGACAAGATCATCAACAAATCCCGCGAAGCGGGCATCTCCATCACGGAGCTGACCGACACCTATACCGAAGCCTACCACCGCGATATGAGCGCACTGGGGGTACAGCGCCCCACCCTGGAACCCAAGGCGACCGAATCCCTCGAGGCGATGTTCGACCTCATCCAGAGACTGCTCGACACCGGCCACGCCTACCAGACGAGCAACGGCGACGTCTATTTCGATACGGGGAGCGACAACGGGTATCTCAGCATCTCCAACCGGCGCCAGGACGAGGCCGATACCCAGCAGCGCGTCGAGAGCTACGGGGAGAAACGCCATCCGGCGGATTTCGCGCTATGGAAAGGGGTACAGGACGACGCCGTCGCTTTCGACTCTCCCTTCGGAAGAGGACGCCCGGGGTGGCATACGGAGTGCTCGGCGATGATCGAAAAACACCTCAGCACCCACATGGAATACGCCATCGACATCCACGGCGGCGGGGCCGACCTGCTCTTCCCTCACCACGAGAACGAGGCCGCACAGACCCGCTGCGCCACGGGACACGAACTGGCACGCTACTGGATGCACAACGGCTTTGTCACCGTGGGCGGCGAGAAGATGAGCAAAAGCCTCGGCAACAGCTTCTTCATCAAGGATGCGCTGAAAGCCTACAGCGGCGAAGTGCTCCGCTTCTTCCTGCTCGGCACCCACTACCGCAGCGACTTCAATTTCAACGAAGAAGACCTGCTGGCCGCGAAAAAACGGCTCGACCGTCTCTACCGCCTGAAAAAACGCCTCTTCGGCATGAAAGCGGTCGAGGAGAAGACGCCGTTCCAGGCTGCACTGCTCGAAGCGCTGGGGGATGACCTCAATATCTCAAAAGCCCTGGCGCTGCTCGATGAGATGATGGCCGCGGCAAACGAGGGGCTCGATGCCAATCCGAAAGACAAAGGCTTCAAACGCAAAGTGCTGGCCGACCTCGCCTATGTCGAATCGCTCCTCGGTTTCGGGACGCTGAACCCCTACGCGTATTTCCAGCATGGGATCGATGAAGAGACGAAAGCAAAAATCGAGGGGCTTATCTCGGCGCGCAACGAAGCCAAGCAGGCGAAGGACTTTGAACGTTCGGACGCGCTCCGGAACGAGATCAGCGCCCTGGGGGTTCAGCTGATGGACACCCCGCAGGGGACCTTCTGGGAAAAAACGGAATAGCGGCCCGACACGGCGGCGCTTACCCCCGCAGCAGTTTCAGACGCCCCTCGGCCGCTTCGAGCTTGTAGATGATCTTGCGCGTCAGCTCTTTGAGGTCGTTGCTGTAATTCATCACCTTCTCCTGGTCCAGTTCGGACAGTTTCGGCTGGCTGCCGAAAAGTTTCGAAACCAGCCCCTTCTCCTTCTGGTAGAGTTCATAAATCTTGTAGTACTCCTCATGCCACTGCTTATGCAGCTCTTCGATCTCTTCAATGAGTGAAGCGCCCACCAGTTTTTTCAGCCCCTCTTCATCGTCGCGCAGCGCTTTGTCGACGCCGCACTCCAGATAACTCGTCGCAATCTCGTCCCCGTCAAGCGGGATTTTTTTGACCATCAACAGTACTTTTTGCATTTCGCCGTTCTGCAGTTTTTTTGCCTGGGCGACCACTTGAAGCGCATCAATTTTTTTCATATTTGTCATCTCACTTTAGCATCTGTTTCAAATTAGAAACAATTATACTAGCTTAACGTTGAATTTATTTAACGATCGTTAAACTTTTTCAGTAACCGTTAATAACGGTGCAAATTATTAAAAAGGTTATTTGATGTCAGGTTTTGTTAAAGATCGTATTGATCTGGACCCGAAAAAATATATTGTCAGTAAAACGGATCCCAAGGGGATCATCGAGTATGGGAACGACTATTTTGTCGAAATCTCGGGCTACAAAGAGAGCGAGCTCATCGGCCACCCGCACAATATGATCCGTCATCCGGATATGCCGAAAGTCATCTTCAAAATGATGTGGGACCGTATCAAGAGTAAGCACAACATTTTAGCCGTCGTTAAAAACCGTGCCAAAGACGGCCGTCACTACTGGGTCATTACCGACTTCGAACCGAAAACGGACAAGATCACCAACGAGATCGTCAATTACACCGCCTACCGCAAAGCGGCACCCGACAACGTCATCAAAACCATTGAGCCGATCTACAAAAAACTGGTCGAGATCGAGAACGAGAGCGGTGTGGAAGGCTCCGAAAAATACCTGCGCGGCTACCTCGAAGAGAAAGGAAAAAGCTACGACGAGTTTATCAACGACCTGGTCGGCAACAAAGGCCTCTTCAAAATCTTCTTTACGACGATGAAAAAACTTTTCGGGTAATCAGGCCCCAGAGACAAGCGCTTCCAGTGACGCCGCGCGACCGCGATGGCGCCGACAGGAGCACAATCCCCCCGCTTCTTTCACCCTTTCTACCGTTACAGCAGACTCCGCAAAACCATAAAGACCAGTGCCGACAACAACGCCGCAATCGGCAGCGTTACGATCCATGCCAGCGCGATGGGTTTCATCAGCGCCCAGTTCGTCTGCCGGTTGACCATCCCGACCCCCAGTACCGCACCGATGAGGATATGCGTACTCGATACCGGAATCCCGAAGGTCGTCGCCAGCAGGATTACGGCGCTGGCGGAGAGTTCGGCGGCAAAGCCCGATGCGGGGTGCATGTTGGTCAGATCGTGCCCGACGGTCTGGATGACGAAGCGCCCGACGAACCAGAGCCCGCCCACCATGGCGATCCCCGCCGTCAGCATCGCCAGCGGCGGGACGGCCGCCTGCCCGGCCACCGAGCCTGTGCGCAGCACATCCAAAATCGCCGCAAACGGTCCGATGGCATTGGCGATATCATTGGAACCGTGGCTGAAGGCGAACCCCGACGCCGTAAAAACCTGCAGCCAGCTGAAAAGCATGAAGGTGGACTTTTCCAGGTTCTTTCCCTTGATCGTCTTCGCATAGATAAAGACCGCCATCCAGACCAGGGCAGCGATCATGAACATGATCAGGTACTTGTTGAGGGTGGAGAAATCGAGGTCGATGTGTTTGAGGCCCTTGAAGATGACCATGCCGGTGATGATCATGGAACCGAAGGCGGCGATCAGCGGGACCCAGTTCTGCAGGGCGTGGTACGCCTTGATCTCCTCCTTGCGTTTGCGGTGCGCATACATCTTCTTGTAATAGATCGATTCGATTTCCGCAGGGGAGAAGTCATCCTCGTGCTCCGCCTCGGAATCCTCGACGACTTTCAGGTCTTCCGCCATCCGCGCTTCCGGCGCCATCGCCATGTACTGGGATTCATACTCCCGGCGCAGCGCCTTCTTCTCCAGTTTGAGCGCTCTGAGCCTCTCCGACGCCCGCTCGTTGTAGCCGAGGATGTACGTTTTGATCGCGCCGTAGAGGAGGTAGGCCAGCAGACCGCCGAGCAGCGGCGAGATCACCCACGACGACGCGATCAGGCCGATCTTGTGCCAGTGCACCATCGAAAGCGCCGTTTCCGCGCCGTCGATGACGATCCCCAGCGCAATGGAGCTGCCGACGATCCCGCCGACGATAGAGTGGGTCGTCGAAACAGGCCACCCCTTCCGTGTCGCGATCAGCAGCCACCCCGCGGCCGCGAGCAGTGCCGACATCATGATATAGACGAACTCCATCGGCGAGACGTCGATCCCGCCCAGGTCGACGATCCCCTTACGGATCGTGTCGGTCACCTCTCCCCCGGCGATCATCGCGCCGCTCACTTCGAAAATCCCCGCGACGACCAGCGCCTGTTTCATCGACAGGGTGCCGGCACCGACGCTGGTCCCGAACGAGTTGGCGACGTCGTTCCCGCCGATATTGAACGCCATAAAGACCATAAAGAGCGTCGCGAGCAGAAAAATAAGCGTATGGTGGTGGTAGGTATACCCCATCCCCCAGATGACGAACCACAAGCTCGCGGCACTCAGAAGGGCGGCAAAAAAGAGGTTTTCTTTCGATGCGTGCGGCATGGTGACTCCTACGTCATGAACGTCTGATTATTCCCCAGCCCCGTTACGGCCGCATTACATGCGCAACATTTCGGTCTCTTTCAGCGGCATCTTCGGCGTTTCCGTCACGACCCGCCCTCTTTTTCAGGAACGCTTGCTACGATTAACGTATGAAGCCGAAGATCAAAAAGCATGTCGACCGCATCCATGCCGTGGCCGGGGGGCACGAACGGTTCAACCCCACCGACATGGCCAAAAGCCTCGTCAAACTGCATGCCTACGACATCGGGCTCTTCTTTTCAAATCTGAGCAAACTCAGCCATCAGCACCTGGGCGAAGTGCTGCTCGAGCTCCCCGCCGAAGCGTTTGCCGCCGCCGCCGAACGCCTCCCCCCGCACCGGCTTGCCCGGGCCGCCGAAGCGATCGAAAGCGACGAGGCGACCGACCTTATCCAGGATATCCGCCAGCTCGATGCGACACTGGCCGAGCGTATCCTTTCGCTCATGGCCCATGAGGAGCGGCGGGAGGTCCTGGAGCTCTCCCAATACGAAGAGGACCAGGCCGGTGCCTACATGGAGCGCGAATTCCTGGCCGCCCACCCGGCAGACACGGTCGGCGACGTCAAAACGCTCATCCGCCTTTTCCGCCAGAACGAACCGGCCGCACCGATCATCAAGCTCTTTGTCACCGATGTCGAGGGATTGCTGCTCGGGACCCTGCACTTCACCGACCTGATCCTCTTCGACGATACGACGACCATCGGGGAGATCCTGCAGCGCGGCGACCGCAAAGCCCCCCTCTCCATCCGTCCCGCCTCGCCAATTGCGGATGTCGTCCGGCTTTTCGAGGAGTACGACCTCAACATCATCGCCGTCGTCAACAGCGAAGGCAAGCTGATCGGGCGGATCGTGTACGACGATATCTACGACATGATCCGCCAGATCGAAACGGACCAGGCCTACGGTCTGGCCGGGGTCGACGACGAGGCCGAAGAGAGTTCGGTCTCCCGCGCGGCGCACCAGCGGCTGATCTGGCTGCTGTTCAACCTCGTCGCCATCCTGGCGGCCTCCGCCGTCATCAACCTCTTTGACGCGACAATAGCCTCCTACATCGCCCTGGCCGCCCTGCTGCCCATTATCGCCGCCCTCGGCGGCAATGCCGGGATGCAGGCGCTGACCGTCACCATCCGCAAGATCGCCCTGGGGGAGATCGAGTACGAGGGGGTCTCCGCCGCCGTGCGCCGGGAGGCGCTCATCGTCCTGGCCAACGGACTTTCCATCGCCGTCGTCGCCGCGCTCGTGGTCTACCTCTGGTTCGGCGACATCCGGCTGAGCGCGATCGTCGCGGGGGCCCTGCTTTCCAACCTGCTCATCGCCGGAACGGCCGGCACCCTCATCCCCCTGGGACTGCACCGGCTGGGCATCGATCCCGCCCTCGCCTCGTCGATTTTCCTGACGACGACGACCGACGTTTTCGGCTTTTTTATCTTCCTGTTCCTGGCGCAAACCTTCCTGTTTTAACTGACCGTAAATCATTATTAAGTATAATCCTGCCAAAAACAGGTACGTGATGATCGCTTACGAATCCCTCAAACCGTGGCTTTTCAAACTCCAGCCGGAGACGGCCCACCACGTCGTGGCAACCCTGCTACGCACGGCCAACGTCTGCCCTTCGCTCTTCAACCGCTGGCTGGAAAAGCACTTTGTCGCCGACCCGATCCTGAACCAGGAGCTCTTCGGGCGTACTTTCCCCAACCCGGTCGGCCTGGGGGCGGGCTTCGACAAGAATGCGACGATGATCCGCGGCATCCAGGCGCTCGGGTTCGGCTACACCGAGATCGGCACCGTCACGCCCCAGCCGCAGCCGGGCAACCCGAAACCGCGGATGTTCCGCCACGTCGAGGAAGAGACGATCCAGAACGCCATGGGCTTCAACAACGAGGGGATGTACAAGGTGCAGCAGCGTCTGAAAGCGCGCTACCCCTTCACGACCCCCATCGGCGTCAACATCGGCAAGAACAAAGTCACCCCGGAGCAGGACGCGATCAGCGACTACACCCAGCTCATCCGCGGCCTGCACGACCTGGGAGATTACCTCGTCATCAACATCTCCTCGCCGAACACCCCGGGCCTGCGCGACCTGCAGAACGAAACCTTCATCGCCGAGCTCTTCGCCGAGGCCAAAGCGCTCACCGACAAACCGATCCTGCTCAAGATCGCCCCGGACATGACCCCGGAACAGGCCGTGGCGCTGGCGACCCTGGCCGTCGAGAAAGGGGCCGACGGGATCATCGCGACCAACACGACCGTCGACTACTCCCTGGTCGCCCACCCCAAAGCGATCGGCGGGCTCTCCGGCAAAGTCTTAAAGGAGAAGAGTTTCACGATCTTCGAAGCCGTGGCGAAGGAACTCTTCGGTAAAACGGTGCTCATTTCCGTCGGGGGGATCGACAGCGCCGAAGAGGCCTACCGCCGTATCAAAACGGGTGCCTCCCTCGTCCAGGTCTATTCAGGCCTGATCTTCAAAGGGCCGGAGCTCATCGGTGAGATCAACCGCGGGCTCGTCGACCTGCTGAAGCGCGACGGTTACAGCAATATCACCGAGGCTATCGGAGCCGACAGACGATGATCAGAACGGTTATCGCACTATTTTTCACCTTAGGAACGCTTATGGCAAATTCACTGCCGCCTTATGAAACGCAGACACTGGAAAACGGGATGCAGGTCGTCGTCATCCCTATGCACAACGGCACCGGCGTCATCTCGACCGATGTCTTTTACAAAGTGGGAAGCCGCAACGAAGTGATGGGCAAGAGCGGCATCGCGCACATGCTCGAACACATGAATTTCAAATCGTCCGAGCATCTCAAAGCGGGCCAGTTCGACGAAGAGGTCAAGAGCGTCGGCGGCGTCAACAACGCCTCCACCGGTTTCGACTACACCCACTACTTCATCAAAAGCTCCACGGGGAATGCGGAAAAATCCATCTCCCTTTTCGCGGAGCTGATGGCCAACCTGAGCCTCAAAGACGAGGAGTTCCAGCCCGAACGCGATGTCGTCGCCGAAGAGCGCCGCTGGCGCACGGACAACAACCCCCTGGGGTACCTCTATTTCCGTCTGTTCAACAACGCCTATCTCTACCACCCCTACCACTGGACGCCAATCGGCTTCATGAACGACATCCAGACCTGGACCATCGACGATATCCGCAACTTCCATGCGACCTACTACCAGCCGCAGAACGCTATTTTGATCGTCACCGGCGATATCGAGCCCGAAACGGTTTTCGCCCTTGCGAAGACCCACTTCGGTCCCGTCAAGAACAGCCGCGAGATCCCCAAGGTCCTGGCGAAAGAGCCGGTACAGGACGGCGCCAAGCGCGCTTTCATCGAAAAAGAGAGCGAAGTGGAGATGATCGCGATCGTCTACCACATCCCCGACTTCCGCCACCCGGACCAGCCGGCCCTCTCCGCCATCTCCGAGATGCTCAGCTCCGGCAAGAGCAGCCGCCTTTACAGCGAGCTCGTCGACAAGAAACGCCTGGTCAACCAGATCTACGCCTATAACATGGAGAACATCGACCCGGGCGTCTTCATCTTCCTGGCGGCCTGTAACCCGGGCATCAAGGCCGAGGACGTTGAAGCGGCGCTGCACGAGCAGATCGACCAGATCAAAGCACACCCCGTCTCCAAGGCCGAGCTCGAGAAGGTCAAGATCAACACCAGAGCCGACTTCATCTTCTCCCTGGAGAGCGCCAGCTCCGTCGCCGACCTCTTCGGCGGCTACCTCGCCCGCGGCGACCTGAAACCGCTGGAGACCTACGAGGAGAACATCGCCGCACTCACGGCCGAGCAGATCCAGAAGACGGCACAGACCTATTTTGACGACAAGCACTCCACGACCATCATTTTGAGAAAGGCAGACCAATGAACATTATCACCGGTTCAAGCACCGCGCTGATCACCCCGTTCAAAAACGGCAAACTCGACGAACAGACCTACGCGGCGCTGATCCAGCGGCAGATCGACAACGGGATCGATGCCGTCTGTCCCGTCGGCACGACCGGGGAGAGCGCGACCCTGACGGCGGATGAAGATATCCGCTGTATGGAGATCGCCGTCGACGTCTGTAAAGGGACACAGACCAAGGTCCTCGCCGGTGCCGGCAGCAACGCCACCGCCGAAGCCATCACCACGGCCATCCGTGCCCGCGACTGCGGCGTCGACGCGATCTTCTCCGTCGCGCCTTACTACAACAAACCCTCCCAGGAGGGGCTGTACCAGCACTACAAGGCGATCGCCGAAGCCGTTCCGGAACTGCCGTTCATGCTTTACAACGTCCCGGGACGCACCATGTCCGACATCTCCGCCGACACCGTCATCCGTCTCTTTGACGACCTGCCGAACATCTTCGGCATCAAAGAGGCCACCGGGAGCCTGGAGCGCACCGTCGACCTGCTTTCGCGCCGTCCGGAGCTCAAGGTCTTCAGCGGCGACGACGCCATCGACTACCCCATCCTCGCCGCCGGCGGTGCGGGAATCACCTCGGTCACGGCGAACCTGCTGCCCGATATGAAAAGTGCCCTCGTCCGCAGCGCGCTCGCAGGCGATTACGCCACGGCGCGCGCGCTCAACGAGCAGCTGCTGCCGATCAACCAGGTCCTCTTCTGCGAGGCCAACCCCATTCCGATCAAGGCGGCCATGTATATCGCCGGGCTTATCGATACCCTCGAATACCGCCTGCCGCTCGTTCCGCCGTCCGCGGCGAATATGAAGCGCATCGAAGAAGTCATGAAAAACTATACCATCGTAGGAGTCAACTAAATGTCAGAGATGAAAGGCAAAACACTGGTCATCACCGGGGCAACCAAGGGGATCGGCAAAGCGATCGCCGAGAAGTTTGCCGCTAACGGCGTCAACATCGCCTTTACCTATAACAGCAACGAAGCCGTCGCAAACGAACTGGCGGCCTCCTGGGAAGCTGAGTACGGTATCAAGGCGCGCGCCTATGCACTGAACATCCTCGAACCCGACGAGTTCAAGCCCCTCTTCCTCAAGATCGACGAGGATTTCGACCGTATTGACTTTTTTGTCTCCAATGCTATGATCTACGGCCGTCCGGTCGTCGGCGGCTACGGCAAGTTCATGCGCCTCAAGCCCCGCGGCCTGAACAACATCTACACTGCGACGGTCAACGCCTTCGTCATGGGAACCCAGGAAGCGGCGAAGCGCATGGAAAAGGTCGGCGGCGGTGCCGTCGTCACGATGTCCAGTACCGGGAACCTCGTCTACATCGAGAACTATGCCGGCCACGGCACGAACAAGGCTGCCGTCGAGGCGATGAGCCGCTACGCCGCCGTGGAGCTGGGCGAGATGAACATCCGCGTCAACGCCGTCTCCGGCGGCCCAATCGACACCGATGCCCTCAAAGCCTTCACCAACTACGAAGAGGTCAAGGCCGAGACGGTCAGACGCTCCGCGATCGGCCGTATGGGACAGCCCGAAGATATCGCCGGCGCCGTCTACTTCCTCTGTACGGAAGAGGCAAGCTGGATCACCGGCCAGACCATTGTCGTCGACGGCGGGACGACCTTTAAATAATGTTTAACCTGCCCAACTCCCTGGCTCTGTCGCGCATCGTCATCGCGCCGCTGATGTTCTGGATCATCCTGAACCCGGAGGCCTTTACGGCCCAAGGGATCGATATCAGCTGGAACTACTATGTCGCGGCGCTCCTTTTCGTCCTCGCCAGCGCCACGGACTTCTTTGACGGTTACATCGCCAGAGAGCTCGACCAGATCACCATGACGGGCAAGATCCTCGACCCCCTGGCGGACAAGATGCTTATTCTTGCCGCCTTTCTGGGGCTGATGATGACCGATGCCGCCTCCCCGTGGGCCATCTATATTATTATCGTCAGGGAACTCTTCATCACCGGGCTTCGGACCGTCTCTATCTCCGAGGGGATCGACATCGCCGCCTCCTGGGCCGGCAAGGTCAAGACGGTCGCGCAGATGTTCGCCGTCGGATTCCTGCTGATGCACTGGCCCGGCGGTGACATCCTGCTCTGGATCGCCGTCGTCCTCACCGTCTACTCCGGGGCCGAATACGTCGTCGGCTTCGCGCGCACCTATGCAAGGCACCACGCGGCATGAGCTGGCTTATCTCCCTCCTCGTCCTCTCGGCGCTGATCTTTTTCCATGAACTCGGCCACTTCGCCGTGGCCCGCCGCCTGGGCGTCTATGTCGAAGTCTTCAGCATCGGCTTCGGCAAGAAACTCGCCAGCTTCCGCGCTTTCAACACCGAATGGCGCATCGCGGCGATCCCGCTGGGCGGCTACGTGCGCATGAAAGGGCAGGACGACAGCGACCCGACCAAGACGAGTCCCGACCCCGACAGCTACAACAGCAAAACGCCCCTGCAGCGCATCGCGATCCTGCTGGCAGGCCCCGCGGCCAATTTCGGCCTGGCCTTCGTCCTCTACTTCCTGATCGCCCTCGGCGGGCCGCAGGTCCTCTCCCCGGTCATCGGCAGCGTCGTAGAAGCGTCGCCGGCCGCCGCGGCGGGGCTGAAAGCGGGCGACCGCATCCTGGCCATCGACGGTAAAACCGTCACCACCTGGGATGAGATGTCCAATGTCGTCAAGCGGGCCGAACGTACGATCTCGCTGCGTATCGAACGCGACGGCATGGTCGAGACCATCGCCGTCACGCCGAAAATGACCGAGACCCAGAACATGTTCCGCGAGACCGTCTACCGCCCGATGGTCGGCATCGGTTCCGCCGGGGAGACCCACGCGCTCGATCTCGGTCTGCTCGGCGCCGTCGGTTACGCCGTCGATGAGACCTGGGAGGCCTCGAAGCTGATTTTCATCAGCCTGGAGAAACTCATCACCGGTGCCGTACCGACCTCGGAACTCGGCGGCGTCGTCACCATCGTCAAGATCACCGCCGACGCCAGCGAGAGCGGCTGGATGGCCGTCTTTTTCTTTGCAGCGCTCATTTCGGTCAACCTCGGCGTTCTGAACCTGCTGCCGATCCCGGCCCTCGACGGCGGCCACATCATGTTCAACCTCTACGAGATGGTGATGCGGCGCGCCCCGAGCGAAGCGATCCTCTTCAAGCTCACCATCGCGGGCTGGGGCATCCTGCTCGGGCTGATGAGCCTCGGGCTCTATAACGATATCAACAGGTTGATGCAATGACACAGACAGAGTATAAAATCTACATCGACAAGATCGTCGAACGGATCGAACGGGCACGTATTCTGGTGAGCGAGCACCACATCGTCAAAGTGGTCGCCGTCAGCAAATACGTCGACACCGATGCCGTCAAGTCCCTCTACGAGATCGGGCAGCGCGCCTTCGGCGAGAACAAGGTCCAGGACCTCAAATCGAAGATGGAAACGCTCGAAGATCTGCCCCTGGAGTGGCACTTCATCGGAAGTCTGCAGAAGAATAAGATCAACCAGCTGATCGACCTCGACCCCTTTCTGATGCAGTCGCTGCATTCGCTCGAACTGGCCGAGGCCCTCGACAAGCGTCTCGAGGCCAAAGGCAAAACGATGGAGTGCCTGCTGCAGATCAACAGCGCCAAAGAGGAGACGAAGTCCGGCGTCATGCCCGAAGAAGCATCCGACATCTACGCACAGATCGCGGAAACCTGTCCGCGCATCGACCTGCGCGGCGTGATGAGCATCGGGGCCCACACCGAGAACAACGACCATATCAAGCAGAGCTTTGAGACGACCCGCAAGATCTTTGACGGGCTCAAAGGGGCCGAGATCTGTTCTATGGGGATGAGCAGCGATTTCGAACTGGCGATCGCCTGCGGCTCCACGATGGTGCGCCTCGGTTCCCTCCTTTTCCCCGGGCGCTGACGCGCCAACCTTTACTTTTTTTTAACAAAACTTCTCAATATATTTTAAAAAAACCTATTTAAAAATAGGCAATAATTATCACACTATCATCACGTATTATTTTTTCGTAACGGAACCATAAGCTGCAAGTATAGTATTTTCTTATTTTTATCACACGTTCATCACAGTGCCATTTAAGTTTTTTCCCTTTAAAGATAGATTAAAAAAACAAATGCAAAACTAACGGGATTTCTATCACTGAGGAGTACATGATGAATCGAAAACTTCGTGGCGTTTCTGTTATGACGGCAGCGGCGCTCACCCTGGCTGCACTGTCCAGTACTGCATCGGCTTCTGTCAAAGAGTATGACAAGAACCCGCCGTTTAGTATGACTCTGCTCAAGCCGACTGAAATGAAAATCGGTGGAAAGAAAGTAAAAGCTTACAATCCCAAAAACGAGATCAATGCGTTCGTCAACTATGAGTTGGGTATGCACTGTGTCGGTTTTGAGATGAGCTACTGCTGTGTCATTCCGCCCTATAACTCAATTCAGTCCCAGGCTGTAAAATCCGGTACGGACGGCGCACTGCCGAAACTGTTGACACCGGATGACAAAGTCAAGCTCTATTACTATACGAAAGACAACTCTTATAGTGAAGGCAACAAGATGAAGTACTGGTCTGTCGCCAAAGACGTCGACGGCAACGGCCGTATGGACGACCCGGGCGATAACGTGGCCAACTATGTTTGGAAACACCTCTTTATCTATAAAGATCTTGAGGGTACGATTCCTAAAGGTGCAACGGCGAAAGACCGCCTCTTTGTCGGTAAAGACATTAAAGTACCTATCGATTCCGGTCCGACCGGCAAGCACATCGCCGGCGGTTACCTCGAGTATTCCGGTAAAGACGGTAGCAACGTCGTCTTCACAAACACACTGGTTCCGCCGGTCCAGAACATCCCGCTCGTTCTGACGGCATCACACCTCTGGGATGCACTGGGTCTGCCGCTGACGGCGTTCAACGACTCCACACGCAGAGGGACAATCCGTTCCGTTACCGAAAAAGATTTCCAGCCGTTCCAGAAGTCCGCGGTCCAGGTACACGACCAGAACGGTCGCCCGATCATGGATGAAAACGGTCAGATCGTTGAATACTTCGGTACGAACCCGGTCGACATCCCGAACTGTTATGCATGTCACTCCCGCCAGGGTAAAGCTGCCCAGATGGCACGCGACGAAGGTCTGACGCAGTCTGACAAAGAGTACGCCTACTGGAAAACCTACCCGGATGAGAGTGAATACATGGCACGCCTCAGTGAAGCATCCATCAACATTCTCTCGCTCCACGACGCCCACCACGGCACGACGTTCCTGAAGCACTATAACGACAAAGCGTCTTCCAACCGTCTGGGTCAGACCGGTGAGGTCAACTGTGCCGACTGTCACGGTGACAACGTCTCCGGTAACCTCGAAGAACCGCGTCCGGGTGCGACAGGCTACAAGACTGTCAAGGCTAAAACGCTGACCGAAGCGATTCACAGCTTCCACCTTTCCATGGTTCCGATGCCGGATGCCGCTGGCCGCTCACAAGCATGTCAGTCCTGTCACCCGACACACTTCCAGAACCCGAGCATGAACGACGATACGAACCCGTACCGTGTTGCTGACCGCTATGGTGAAGGCCGTTTCTCTGAGGGTGATGTCCGTACCAGCGGTGGTGGTTGTTATGTCCGCCGTGACGCGCACTCCAACCCGGATGCCAAACCGCCGTTCTTCCTGAACGAATACGGTAAGTTCCAGCTCAACGAAGTCGCACACAAAGATGAGAACGGTGAGCGTGTTTCCAAAATGCGCGGTCTGTACTGTACGAACTGTCACACGAAAGTCGCGCAGAAAATGCAGGCACTGGATGACCTCAAAACGGTTCAGACCCTCGAAGGTAAATCCATCCGTAACAAGTCTCTCAAAGAGATCGTCAATGCGGTTGCAGGCGGCGACATGAAGAAATTCGTAGCGATTGCCGACCCGAAAACATCCGGCGAAAACGAAGTCCTGAAGTACTACTCTGAGCACGAATCTGCCGTCCTCGTCAAAAACGTCGCCAAAGACGGTCTTGACCTGAAACCGTGGAACCACCCGACTGGCGGCGCAGTACCGTATGCAGCGGCATCCGGCGGTAACGACTGGTGGCTGTCAGCGGCAGAACCGCACTGTGCAGACTGTCACATCGCTCCGTTTGTTGAAAGTGAAGGCGGTCAGTACTTCCCGATCGACCAGAACAACAAACTGTCTCTGTTCCGCTACTCCAAAGCGCACGGCGACCTGGCTTGTCAGACATGTCACGAGTCCACACACGGCCTCTATACGACACGCTATGACGGACCGAACCGCACGGTTGACATCACGACGCATGAGCAGGCGCTGCAGTACAGCCCGGATGGCGAATACGCTGGCCCGGTCACATGTTCCGCATGTCACACCGTCAACAAAAAAGGTGTTCCGGTTCAGCTCGAAGGCACAGCATATGCTGACGACTACTGGGCATCTGTTACTCTGGCGCACTTCATGAGAAGCGGCGATCAGAAACTCTCTGTCAAAGAACTGGTCGAGAAGTATCCGTACAACAAATCGACTCAGATCGTCAAAGACGGCTGGAACTAATCCAGACCGTTTAACCATACGCCAAAGGAGCAAAATCCCCTTTGGCTACGCTAATCCCCCACGGGGACTTCTTCGCCCTGCTCAGGGCGCGCAAGTTTTACTCGGCGTAAAGCCCACACTCCAAGAGTATTTCCTCCGGTGCACGCGCAGATGAACCGCGCTCTTCTTTATCACTTTCCAAAACGTCTTTACTTTCAATAATCTAACCCGAAACTAACCCGACAGCCACTACAATCCCATTATGAGTACGATCGCAATTATCGGCGGCGGTGCCGCAGGGCTTATGGCCGCCATCACGGCAGCGGAAGCGGGTGCCGACGTCACCGTTTACGAGCAGAATGCCGAACCCGGCAAAAAGATCCTCGCCTCGGGCAACGGGCACTGCAACATTATCAACACGACCTCGGACCTGGATGATTTCGAAGGGGAAGCCCCTACTTTCGCCGCTTTTGCGCTGGAGACGATGAACTTCACCGCGTTCGAACGCTTCTGCAAACGTCTCGGCCTGCTGCTGGAGATCAGGGAGGACGGCAAATGCTACCCCATGAGCCAGGAGGCGCGCAGCGTGCAGGCCGTCCTGCTGCGTGCCGCGCAGCACCGGGGGGTCCGTTTTGAGAACGGCGCCTATGTCACGGGAGTCTCGGCGGAGGGAAACGTTTTTGCCGTCGCGACCGGCGAGGAGACACGCCGCTATGAACGACTGATCATCGCGACGGGCTCGCCCGCCGCACCGCAGCTCGGCGGCAACGACAGCGGGATGGCGATGGCCGAAGCGCTCGGCCACCGCATCGTGCCCCCCTTCCCTTCGCTCGTCGGGCTGCATCTCGATGCGTCGGAGCTGGAGAAGATGGCCGGTACCAAGACGACCGCGCGGGTGACGCTGCTCGTTGACAACGCGACCGTGAAGGAGGAGGAAGGCGATCTGCTATTCACGCGCTACGGCGTTTCCGGTTTTGCCGTCCTGGACCTCTCCCATGCCGCGTCGCGGGCCCTGCAGGCCTACGCCTACGTCACCGTGAAGATCGACCTGCTTCCGCGATTTACCGTGCAGTCGCTCGCCTCCCAGATCGAACAGATGGCCAAAACGATTCCCGATGACACGCTCTACGATCTGCTCTGCGGACTGCTGCCGCGCAAACTGATACGGCCGCTGCTGCAGGTGCAGAAGCTCGCCATCGATCTGCCCTGCAGCGCCCTTAATGCCAAATCGGCAAAGAAGGTGGCCTATATCATCAAGCAGTGGTCCTTCACCGTCATCGACACCCACGGCTACCAGCATGCCGAAGTCGCCGGCGGCGGCGTGGCAACGGAGGCCATCGACCCCAAAACGATGGCGTCACAACTCGTCGAGGGGCTCTTTTTTGCGGGGGAGGTCATCGACATTACCGGGCACCGCGGCGGCTTCAACTTTCATTTTGCCTGGGGCAGCGGCTACCTGGCGGGGCTGCACGCCGCCAAAGAGAGCGCCGCCTAGCGCTGCTCGAAATCCCCTTCGAAAATCTCTTCGATGATGTCGTAGGAGACATTGTCGACGACGCTCAGCGGCGACCCTTCCCACAGCAGCCGTTCGAACTGGTCGAAACAGTCGTCATTGGGACAGCTGACGGCGGCTTCAACGCTGCCGTCGGAACAGTTGCGGATATAGCCGCTTAACCCCATTTCGCGGGCATGCTGCTGGATGGTCGCGCGGAACCACACCCCCTGCACCCGGCCACGGACCGAATATCGTCTGCTCTGCATGCTGCCCCTTTGTGCTTTTTTCAATTGTAGCGGCCCTTGCGTTGCTTTTTACTTATCCCCCTCGTTTACGGATTCGTACCCTTTTTCAGTACAATAAACCAAATCATTTCCCCGGAGTATCCCCATGACCGCGCTCATCATCATTGCCGTCATCGTCGTCATCATCGTCCTGATGTACAACAGTCTCGTTGCCAAAAAGAACCAGGTCGACAACATCTTCGCCGGCATCGATGCCGTGCTCAAAAAACGCTACAACCTCATCCCGAACCTTGTCAGCTCCGTCCAGCAGTATATGCAGCACGAGCGCGGCATTCTGGAGAAGGTCACCGAACTGCGTTCCCAGGCGATGAAACCGGGGATCTCCGATGAACAGAAGATCGCCCTGGACAAGCAGATCACCTCTGCGCTCGGCAGCATCATGGTCGCGGTGGAGAACTACCCGGACCTCAAGGCCAACGAAAACGTCATGCACCTGCAGCGCAGCCTCTCCGAGATCGAAGCCCAGATCGCCGCGGCCCGCCGCGCCTACAACCAGGCCGTGACGGACTACAACAACGCCATCGAGATGATCCCGACGAACATTCTCGCCAATATGATGCACTATACCCGCAAACAGGTCTTCGAAATCACGGAGGACGAACGCAAAAACGTCGATGTCGGAGCCCTTTTCAAACAGTAACCCCTGATGAAGAGCGCCTCTGAACTCACCGATTATTACTATACGGAACTCTACGACTCCCTGCAGGAGCTGGAGCAGGAGCGCCACGCGGTCCGCAAGAAGGTCCTGACCCTCTTCGGCATCCTGGGGGCGCTGTCGCTGCTGATCATCGCTTTCATCTACAACAGCTGCCACTGCTTTAACGAATCGTTTATCTGGATCGGTGTCGGGGCGACGGCCATCGGCGGCTTCGGCTACCGGATGCTCGTCAGCGGTTATCGCAGCGGGTTCAAGGAGAAGATTATCCGGCCCCTGATCGAGGCGATCGAGAAAGAGCTCCATTACGCCCCGGACGCTTTCATCCCCCAGTCGCTCTTCCAGTTCTCCCGCCTCTTCGATAAGCGTGTCGACCGTTTCCGTGGCAACGACCTCGTGCGGGGACAGATCGACGGTATCTCCCTGCAGTTCTCCGACATTCATGCCGAACACCGCAGCCGCGACTCCAAAGGCAGGACCCACTGGTCGACGATCTTCCAGGGGCTCTTCATCGTCGCGGACTTCAACAAACACTTCAAGGGGCGCACCCTCATTCTTCCCGACCTCGCCGAGAACCTTTTCGGCTCCTACATCGGCGGGATGCTGCAGTCGCGCAACTTCACCAAGGACCAGCTCGTCAAAATGGACGACCCCGCGTTCGAGAAAGCCTTCGTCGTCTACGGCACCGACCAGATCGAAGCGCGCTATATCCTGACGCACACGATGATGCAGCGGCTGCTCAAACTGAAACAGGATACGAAGAGCAAGATCTACGTCTCCTTCAACGGCGAGAAGATCATGATCGCCGTCGACTACGACAAGGACCTCTTCGAACCGACGGTCTTTGCCTCCCTGCTCTCCATCGAACAGGCCATGGGGTACATCCGTACCCTGCGTTCCTCCATCGGGATCGTCGAGGAGCTGAAGCTCAACGAGAAGCTCTGGAGCAAGGTCTGACCGGGCGATCGGGAACCAAGCCTTTCCATGCTAGAATCGTCCAAACCACGCAAAGGATCCCTATGAAAATCCTCCTGACCCTTTTCGCGCTCACGCTTAGCCTCATGGCCCTGCAGACGGGCGAGCCCCTCCCCCCGCTCTCGCTCAACGGCGATGACGGCGGCAAAGTCGACGGCACTCCTTGGAGCAGCGACGAGCTCAGAGAGAAGGTCCACGTCATCTTCTACGTCGACCCGGACGAGAAAGACCTCAACAACCCCTTCTCCGATGCCCTGAAGGCGGAGGACTTCGACCGCAGCCGTTTCGCCTCCGTCGCCGTCATCAACATGGAAGCGACCTGGCTGCCCAATTTCGCCATCGCCAAATCGCTCAAGGCGAAGCAGGAGAAGTTCCCCGATACGATCTACGTCAAAGATATGCATAAAAAAGGGGTCTCCGCCTGGAAGGTCGCCGACGATAACTCCGATATCATCATCACGGACAAAAGCGGCAACGTCCTCTATCTCCATGAGGGAGAGGTACCCGAAAACAGCTTCGCCGAGATTATCTCACTGATCAAGGAACATATGTGAACGAAACACTCCTCTCCATCAGCATCCGCGACTTCTTTTCCAAACGGATGCTCCAGTTTGCCCTGATCCCTTTCCTGGGTACCATCCTGCTCATGTACACCCTCTTTTTCGGCATTGCCGACGCCGGCATAGACTCCCTGCGGGAAAGTACGCTTCAGATAGAGCAGCATCAGCAGCAGACACAGCAAAACGGCGTGGTGGAGACGCAGAGCGAAACAACGACGGTCGAAGGGGGCTCGGCCATCCTGCGCTTCTTGATGGAGCATACTGTCACCTCGTGGCTGGTCAGCTTCATCGTCTTTACCGTCGGCGGCTTTATTACCTTCATCTTTGCCATGTTCATCGCGCTGATCATCATCGGCTTTCTTACCCCCTACATCGTCAAAGAGATACACCGGCGCCACTACAGCCACCTGCCGCTGGAGCACCACGGCTCCATCCTGGGCATCCTCCTCGCCTCGCTGAAGCACGTCGTCATCATGCTCCTGCTCTTTTTGGTGCTGACGCCCTTCTATTTTGTCCCGCTGCTGAACCTCGTGGCCTTCAACCTCCCCTTTTACTACCTGTTCCACAAGCTCTACCTGCTCGACGTCGCCTCGGAAACGACGACGAAGGAGCGCTTCAAGCTCATCATGGCCTTCCACGGCGGGCAGGTGAGGATGACGACGCTGGGACTCTACCTGCTCTCGCTGGTCCCCTTCGCCGCCTACATCACCCCGGTGTTCAACGTCATCGTCCTTACGCACTCCATGTTCCGCAAGACGGTCGAAGTCGAAGCGCACCACGAAAGCGTCACTGCCGCAAAAAGTGCGACAGAGAAAATCCCGAACGGTTCGCAGGACGTACTGCCGTCGTAACCTTCCCCTTCCCTCAAAAGTCCAGCGGGCTTTTGATGCTCTCTTTGTTCAGCTCCTTCACGACATGGGTGTAGATCATCCTCGTTTCGACGCTTTTGTGCCCGACCAAAATCAAGAAGTTTTTTTTTCGACATAATATTCATCCTTCAATACGCAGGACATAGTGTCCAATAAGCACATCTTTCAATGATAGACAGACACTTTGTCCGAGTATCAAAATACCGAGGA
Organism: Sulfurimonas sp. HSL-1656; assembly: GCF_039645585.1. NCBI lineage: Bacteria > Pseudomonadati > Campylobacterota > Epsilonproteobacteria > Campylobacterales > Sulfurimonadaceae > Thiomicrolovo > Thiomicrolovo subterrani. The sequence goes on along the minus strand of NZ_CP147915.1, from coordinate 843,327 downwards.
CGTTCAAACAGAAATAATTTTAGAAAAAAAGCGTAGTATTAACATATATATTTCAATTTGTTTAATATTGCGATTAAATATCCAATACTGGGACACTTATGGGTTCCGAATATCAAAGGATATTCCAGCAATATGACACAGTTTGGGAATGAATAAATAGTTATATAGCGAGGAAGAAAATTGTCTGAGTCTACAAAAAAACAGCCTAAACCTATAAAACAGCATTGGGTTCCTCGCTTTTATTTAAAAGAGTTTGCTACTTTAGATACGAGGAAGAAAAAAGAATCACAAGTTTGGATTTTTTCAAAAGAGGAAGGTGATCCAACCAAAGTCAATATAAAAGATATTGCTGCAAAGCGTTATTTGTATTCGCCAAAAGATGAAAATGGCGAACGATGTTGGAAGATGGAAGATGAACTAGCTTCACTTGAATCATTAATGTGCCAAATTTGGCCGGATTTTGCAAATAGCTTTATTGATTTAAACAATGAGGCTTTCCGAAAAGGTATTTCATTGTTTCTAGCTACGATGCTCCTACGACATCCAAAAAGACTTAATGAATATGATCATTTACAAAAGCAAATGATTGACTTTTATGATTCTCTCCCTAAAGATGAAAATGGAAACCCCATGATTGGCAGCATTAAGACAAAAGAAGGAGTTTTTGAATTTGATTCATCTGATTGGGGTAGATATTCAAATCCGAAAGATTATGACAAACAAAAATTCTTTGTTGACACAATAAAATCATCGGCAATTGAAATTGCAGAAATGCTCATGAAAAAACGTTGGTCAGTAGTTTTTTCAGAGTCCGAACAATTTATTACTTCTGATAATCCTTTGATAATTTCCAATAGACTTATTGGAGAGATGGGAAATTATGGTCTTAATACAAAAGGTACAGAAATTACATTTCCAATTAGTCCAACACGTGTTTTGATTATGGATGACATGTTCGAGCAACCTCATTCACAATACTATTCGCTTCAAGGGGATACTGCATCTGCAATTAATCTCAAAACTTGGCTAAATGTACATCAATTTATGATTACACATAGGAATCCCGATGAAGTAAATTATGAAATGATGAAATTTCTGGACAAGCGTAATGTCACTATATAACAAACCAAAGGAGACCAATCAAAAACCCGCGGGCGGCTTTTTGATTGCTCATTTTAAACGTTAGACATAGGAGTATCAAATGCCAATCGTTTCTACGAAAAATGCTGACCATTATTTATGGGCTACCAACTGTGAAGGTTGGCACCTTGCCGCTTCTAAAAACCTAAGCGTGATTCAGGAACGCGTGCCCGAAGGTTCCTATGAAACTCGCCACTTTCATAAGAAGGCGGAGCAATTTTTCTATATTCTTTCCGGCATTGCAACGCTTGAAGTAGCAGGCGAAATACACATCCTCCATCCCAATGAAGGCTTTCATATTCCTGCAGGTATTGCGCACACGTTAAGCAATGAACATGAAAAAGATTTAGCGTTTTTAGTGGTATCCACACCACCCAGCCATGGTGATCGAGAAAATGCATCACAAATTAGAGTAGAACCATGACTTTTTACAGTATTGCAGGTTTATCTGCCGCCATGTTTGTTTTAGCCGTGACACCGGGGCCCGGAGTGTTTATTACCGTATCCAAGGCTTTGGCTTCGGGATTCAGAAATACGTTACCTGTTATCGCAGGGATTGTTACGGGTGATTTGATATTTCTTCTGTTCGCGATTTTTGGTCTTGCAGCCATAGCAGAAACATTTGAGACAATGTTTCTCATCATCAAGTATTTGGGTGCGGGGTACCTGATTTGGCTTGGGATTAGATTGTGGCGCACCCATCCGGAAAAAATGGAAATTGCCGCTTCAAAAAAGCACCGCTTTTTAAGCGGCCTCTCCATAACGCTCGGCAATCCAAAAGTCATCTTGTTCTATCTGGGATTTCTACCCACATTTGTAGACTTGAATGCATTGAGCAGTTTGGATATTTTCTCCATAGCCTTTATCGTCTCTTCCATTCTGGGTGCGGTTATGTCGTTTTATGCCTATTCGGCATCCCGTGCGAGGCAGCTCTTCAAAAACGAACGGACGCAAAAGCACATGAATGAAGTTGCCGGGAGTGTAATGATCGGCACAGGGTCACTATTGCTTTATAGAACCTGACAAAACAGGAGACCAATCAAAAACCCGCGGGTTGCTTTTTGACTGGTCATTTTAAATGTTACGCTGAGGGAAAACGTGCATGGAACTACGTGAAGCTACACCACTTGACTTCGGGGCAATTGCCCAGTTGGTCCCGACTTTGGATGAACTGTTCCGTGTCTACCCAAAAGGAACACACCCCTTCACAGTCGATCAGGTCCGGTTTTTGGCTGCGTCAAGGGAAGAGCTGACTGTCGCTGTTGAAGGCGGAAAGGTGATTGGTTTTGCTAATCTATACAACATTGAGCAAGGACACTATGCCTTCATCGGCAATGTCGTTGTGGCAAAAGAGTTTCGCGGCCAGGGAGTTGGGCGTCTTTTAGTGTCACACATGACCCGGCAAGCATTCGATAAGTATGATGTTCATGAGGTAAGGATTTCGGTCTTCAACGACAACACGGCTGCCCTGTTGCTATATGCAAGAATGCACTTCAAGCCGTATGCCGTCGAAGAACGCATAAATCCTTCGGGCATGCGGGTTGGACTGATCCATATGGGGCTCGAGCGCAGTGAGTATAAAGCCTGACAAATCATTGGAGACCAATCGAAACTGCGCCATACTGTCCAGTAGCGTTCATAACCTTTCTATCAACGCATTCGGAAAAACATATTCCACCCTATTGAAAAGGTAGTAGATAATGTCACACGGTTCACAGAGCGATAAACCATGATTATTTTTTATCTTATTGGACTGGCGATGCTGATTATCGGCATTTATCTCTGGACTGATACCTATGCGTTTCGCGCCAAAGCGGCAACGATCAAAGGAGAAATTTTCGGTTATAACCGTGAAGAACATAACCGAGGTTATGTTTATTACCCCATCGTCAAGTACCATCACGGCGGCGAGGAATATTCCTTTCAATCTGCTTTGGGCAGAAACTCGCGCGAGTACATGATCGGTCAAGATGTCGATGTCCTTGTTATCGGAAACGACCATAGCCAAGCGCGTCTCAAGCAGATGGCAAGGCCCATTATCTCCTCGGTCATCAGTGTGATGGGGCTGCTGTTTTCCACTATCTATCTTGCGACGGCATTTGATGTCATCCTGTTGCTCGTCCCCGTTATCCTGATACCTGCCGGTGTTGTCATTCTACGTAAATTAAATCCGCTACCGACGCAAAACAATTCCAATCATGCCGTCGAAAGCTATCAACGTAAAAAATGGAAGATATTCCCATCCCGTGAGACAAATGATCTCATCAGGGAAAATGCCACCTATGATGAGACCGCCTCAAAAGATGCCTATATCTGGATGCATGTTATCGGCGCGGTCACCCTGGTCGTTTCACTCTATTGGCTGCAAGACATCAACTCACTGGTCGATGTTTCCGTCAGAACAGACGGAACGATTGTCGCACAGCAGAGTGCTTTTGACAAAGGCGAACGGACTTATGCGCCGGTCGTATCGTTTCATACTGATGCGCATGGTGCAGTTCGTTTTAACGGCACAACATACAGTCGGCATCCCTCATGGCATATTGGAGACCATGTCACAGTTCTGTATGATCCGAAAAAACCACACCGGGCGATGATCGATGGGGGCTTTAACTTTGGAGGGCCATTGGCGCTGGGGCTCTTTTCCATCTTCGCTTTCGCGATAGGCAGGTACCTCTACCGGCGCAAGGTCAGGTTTGAGAAGGCCTCTGCATGAAGATCCGTCCTTGAGTGCTCATCCCTGGCACGAAGCAAGCGGCGGCCAGTACAAAATAACAGGACCCTGCACACCCATATGCATCCCGCGGGCGGCTTTTTGATTGCCCATTTCAAACGTTATCAGGCAAAGGAATAGACTCTAGACATGAAAACATTTTACCAATTTGAGATAGCTTTACATTTTCTTGTCTCCACGATACTGTCACTCATTAGTGTATCCATGTTTCAGGTTCAAATGATTGCGGGAATAGTCTTTTTGATTGGAGGTCTATTCTATCTCTTATGTTGTTTCTTGGTGATTTATAAAATCAATATACTTGATGATCGACTCGTTGCATACAAATTGCTAGCGAAAAACAGCATTTCTTTTAAAAACATCAATGGCCTCACAGAAGAAAATAGACATTTTGTTGGTGAAGGAAAACTTTCCACAAGAAAAGCACTGGTAATAGCGTATACCGAACATTCTGGCTATGGGGGTGAATTGGTCCTCACTTACAATAGTGATTTACATCATTATCTGGAAAATCAGTTGGGGCATGTTTATGAAAGATAACAAATCAGAGGAGACCAATCAAAAACCCGCGGGCGGTCCAATGCGAACGAACCCTGTAGGCAGAAAAAGTTACAGGCTCATCATGGCAGCCCTTCTCCTCTTTCCTGCGCTAGGTTTCGGCTGGGAAGAAAATGCCAAGATCGCCGGGCTCTTTCACAATGCGAATGTCGACGGGACGTTCATACTCTACGATATGACTGGGAATGCGTACATTGGATACAACCAAACCCGTACTGAAACACGCCATATCCCCGCATCGACTTTTAAAATTGCCAATACGCTCATCGGGCTCTCGTCGGGTGTCGTCAAAAGCGTGGATGAGCCCCTGCCCTACAAAGGCCCTGCCAAGCCTTTTATTCCGGAGTGGGGACATGATATGGGGTTGCGCAGGGCCATCGCCATCTCCAACGTACCGATCTACCAGGAACTTGCACGGCGCATCGGTCTGGAACGTATGCGTGCCGGCCTCGTCAAACTCCATTACGGCAACGCGGAGACGGGAAAAGTTGTTGACAGGTTCTGGCTCGACGGACCGCTAAAGATCAGCGCACTCGAACAGGTAAAATTCCTGTCTGCGCTCGTTCAGGACAGGCTGCCGCTTCCGAAACAGGTGCAAAAAAGCGTACGGGGGATCCTCTTCCTCGAAGAGGGGGCAGACTGGAAGCTCTACGGTAAAACCGGCTGGCAGAACGCTCCGGACAACGGCGTCGGCTGGCTGGTGGGATGGCTGGAGAAAAAAGGGTACATTTACGTGTTTGCCCTGAATATTGACATCAAAAAACCCTCTGATGCCAAGGAGCGCGTCAAACTGGCAAAAGCGAGTTTGAAACTTCAGGGCCTGATATAATGGTTTCCCGGTTACTCATTTTACGTGTTCTATGACGAAAAGAGATGCGTAAAAGCAAAAGAGCGGATCATGCATATAGACTCTATAGCGCTGAAGAATTATCATGCCGAATATGCAGTCGAACAGCCTAAACGAGTCAACCTAAACAAGGAAATCAAATGTCACAACATCATCAAAAGATACTGATCAGAAGCATCGAACAGCGCATTCAGCACATCGATATGGCTTTTGAAAACCTCAAGCAGATCGGGACCTACGATCGCGACGATTTTTATTTTGATGAACCGGAAATAAGAGAAAAATATGTCCAGGTGCATGAGTCGTTAAAAGAGATACGGAAATACCTCAGCGACACTCTCATGAGATTTGAAAGCAGAGGGAAGTAAAGCACGTCATCTGCCTTTTCATCACAGGACGGGTATTTTAGACCTTCAACATCGAGGGGGTCATGCCTTGACCGCATCACCCAAAAATGCATTGTCTTCAATGCAGCAGAAAGACCAACAGATACTTCAGAAATCAAGTCATAGCGAAGAGTTTAGTTCTGCTGGTGAACACCCGGAATGACAACGCTTCAATAATAACAGTGTACACATCAAAGAGCTCATCAGCCACCCCAGGACTTTCAAAATACCGTTGTTTAGCAATGCTTTCCGCCAAAAATCCCTTAGCTGAACACATTGTTTTTCTATCACATTGCCCTGGATTTCATATAACACTAAGATGGTTTTTTTATATGATTAAGCGATAATCTTCTTTTTCAGCGCTAAGATAATAAAAAAATTAGAAAGAAATGTTTGAATGGTACCTACGGATAAAGAGATAATTTATGCAGGATTTTTTTCGAGGCTTCTGGCTACAGTCGCAGATTTATTCATCATTTCACTTGTGTTGAATATTCTCCCCAGGGTGATAGACATGCAAAGTCTATTGATCCTTCCTGTCGTATGGTGGGTCTACAACACTGTCATGGTCGTCAGATGGAAAGCCACTATAGGCGGCAAGATCTTTGGCATAGAGGTGCTTGGCAATGATCTGGAGCCCCTCTCTTTTAAATTGGCTTCATACAGGTTGATTATCAGCATCATCCCTTTTGTACTCTATGTTCTGATTAGAAGTTTTCAACATCAGATGATACTCATCCCTTCCCCCACCATTCAGCAATTACCCCAATTCCTCTTTTTTCTTCCTCCCCTCATTATGGTTTTTACACAAAAAAGGCAGATGATACACGATCTGATCGTGGGTAGTGTCGTCGTTGACAATAGTGCAATAAAGCATGCTGCAGCAGAAACGACGGGCATAGGCTATGCAGGCCAGAAGATCCTAAGAACAATCGGAACACTGCTTTTTCTTGTGATGGCAGGCTATCTCATCATCTATACATCGGTCTTTTATACCCTGGCTCAACAGAGTCATAGTTCCTATAATGCTTCTTTTGCCCATCACTATTCGACAAATGATTACAATGATTCAAGAATTATTTTTTACAACCGGGAACTCGAGCTAAACAGCCGGAAGTTTATCGAAGCCAACGGGATGTATGACATCTTTGAAGCCGATGTCAAAAAAGATCTGGCGCTGAACTGTATTGAGTATTTTCTTTCACAAGAGCATAACGAATCAGACTGGATAGAGATGGGTAGCAGTTTTAGGAAAAATGCGCGCAACAAATATGCCAATAATGAAACCCTGATCAAGCAAGCGAAGATGAATGAGGATCATATGGGAAAACATTTTTACTACTATGACCTCAATGATGTGAATGCTCTTGAAGATAATATTGCCAATATATGGAAAAAAGGTGCGAACACGCAGACATGCCAAAAGATGCTGCCGGTCGATCAGATGTATGCGATGTTTCTACCGAGATATATCAAGAACAGGGAAGAAGCGCTGGAACGGTACAAGCGTGAGTACCAGTATGCAAAACCGTCAGGAATGCTGAACAAATCTTTTTATAAAGATCAGATAAAAGAAACATCTGAATGGCTTGCAATGCTCTATGAAAATCAACCTTGATAATGGCGACTATAGCACAAGGAGTAAGCGCATCCCAACCGGTTACCAACAAGGGGCCCGGTCGAAAAAACCGCGGACAAATTTTTGATTGCTCATTTCAGACGTTATCCCTAACAGTAAAAATTCAAAACAACAAAGGACAAAAATGAAATTAAAACTTGCGGCACTCAGTCTATCAATGTTCCTGATGGCAGGATGTGGAGGAGGAAGTTCAGGAGGCACGTCATCGTCTTCAGGGGATGACCCTCTCAATACAGACGGAGGCATCTCTCCCATCGTCCTATCGGACGCCTCAACGATCGTCACTGACGCCAGTGCGGAAAATAAATACTATAAGGTAAAACTGAGACCGTCAGAGCATGTCACCGTACTGGCACGATCCGTAGGAGGTGCGGCGCATGTTTCTCTTTATGCAACAGATGACTATCTGATTTCACAGTGTATTGTAGGGCAACAGACCGATAGTGCCCATAGTTGCATAGGGGGTACAGATGAGAATGGATATGTCTATTTCGGTATCGAGGGGGGAGAAACCGGATCGCAAATCACCATAGACATGTTGCAGATTGAGCAAAACATGCACACGATTGACGCACCGCTCGATATTACCGAACAGCTCCCGTTTCAATCACGCAGCAATATGTACGCAACCTATGAAAATGAGACATATACTTTTATCGATGGAGACACACTGTATGTCCACGCTCTCAATCCGGGTCAGCACTATAAAGTAAGAGTGGATAGCCCCGATCTGAGGGCAACCTTGAAAATCTATTATGACAATGGATTCGGTGATTATGAGGCCGGAGATGAATGCCCGGTTCTTGACGAAGGAAAGGGTATAAGTGAGTGTGAAGTTCCGGCCAATACAAACGGGGAGATATTCATACTTGTTGAACCCGTTTTCGGCGCGGCTATTACGGAATACACCTTGAGTATGTTGAGCGTGGAAGATTATACCGGTATCTATGATGGAAGCCCGGAGTCACCTAAAATATTAAACTATGCAGATCTGCCCTATAATGGAGGCTGGCCTGGGACATTCACTGAAGGTTATTATAGGGTAGTGGGACTTGAACCATTCAAGCGCTATGAGGTGACGGTTGAAAACTATAACAGTTATGGCAATTGGGTCGATGTCGAAGGGGCGAATGATCGCGTTGGCACAGCGGATGAAAATGGAACATTAGGCGTGAATGTCGATATCACCGATGGGACTTTTATCATGAACCTGATCGATCCTCCTGTCAATGAAGGGAATCTGACCGATCCGGTATTGATAGACAACCAAACCAAAAGTTTTGCGGTACAGGTCGGTCAGGGGGACACTTATGATTCTGACGGGTATAGTTACTATCAGGTAACGGGACTGACACCCGGCGCGACATATTATTTTGCCGTCTCGGATAAAACATACGGCGCGATGGAAGTTTGGGTCAAGTACTCCACGGTGTGGGAAGAGAGCGACAACCCCAATACGATTAATGATGCGGAGTTCAATCCGCATGATGCTGATATTAACGGCAACATTCTCATACGCGTGAAGGGAACGAGAGCAAGGGCCAATGTAGCGTGGACAACGACCGCACCTTGAGTCATTTGTCTCAGTATGATTGTTGGGTTGAGAAACACAGACCTTAGTCGTTAGTCGGAAGCGTTCAATTGTTTCTGACCCCTCACAGTTTCAAACCAAAGGAGAAGAGCAAGATGCAGCATAAATCCGCCACAAAAGCCTTTGAACTGCAGGCTATCGAAAGTATGGATTTCAGACGGCCCGTCCTTGTCGGTCTGATGCTGTTTATGCTCCTCATGCTCACCTGGCATACCGTCGCCGAAGCGCGTTTCGGCCTAGGCCTTATGGTCTTTTTGGAAGGCGGCTTTGCCGTCTATACCGCCATACTGCTCTATTTTGTCTGGCGGTCGGATTACTCGCGTTGGCTGGCCGTTGCGTTTGTCATTCCCGCCGTAGGCATCATTTTAACGGCCATGTTTCATCCTGATACGCCCAACAACGTCTTCGTCTGGACGTTTATCTTTCCCATACTCACATACGCGCTTCTCGGACTCAGGCTTGGTTTTGCCGTCACGTTGGCAGGGAGTGCTATGGCACTGGCGGCGTACCTCTCCAAGGCAGGTGACCTGAGCCAGGGGCACAACATTCTGATACTGACTGATGTCGTGATATGCATGAGTATTATCTGGGTCATAGCGCACATGTACGAGCTTTACCGGCAGCGCAGTGTCGAAGCGCTGCAGCTGATGGCGACCACGGATGAACTGACGGGCCTGCAGAACCGGCGGCAGATGGAACCGGCCTTCGCACACCTCTCGAAGATTGCGGACAGGCAGGCGCAGGTTCTGGCCGTCATTGTCGTCGACCTTGACCATTTCAAGCAGATCAATGACCGCTGGGGCCATGATGCAGGTGATGCCGTTCTAAAGCACGCCGCGGACCTGCTTCTCAAAAATGTGCGTAAAAGCGACTGGGCCTTTCGTACCGGCGGGGAGGAGTTCTGCCTGCTGCTGCAGGTCAATGATGTTGCAGGGGCAGTGACGGTAGCGGAAACCATACGCGCAGCAGTCGAAGCGGCACCCTGTCACTACGAGCTGAAGGAAATCGAGCTGTCCGCCAGTATCGGTGTTGCGGTGTATCCCGATGAAGGCCGGAACTTCGAACAGCTGCTGCAACGCGCAGACGCCTATATGTACCATGCAAAACAGGCGGGACGCAACCGGGTGGTTGCAGCAGACTCGGAGCGGGCATGAACGCATCTCGATCGCAACACAAGCTCCCTTTTGGCATTGACAAGCCGTTGACATCCAGACTCCTTTCAGAGCAAAAAAATGCACTCGAAATCTGTTGACCCACCTATAATCCGAACTGCAGGACCCCGCCTGTGGCTTAACGTGACCCTCCTCTACCTCATCATCCCGCTGGTCCTGCTGCTCTGCGGGGGCGATTTGGGCTGGTGGCAGGGCTGGGTCTATTCCGTGCTGCTGTTTCTGGCCGGTATCGGCGGGCGTTACTTTGCTGAAAAGCGGCATCCGGGGATTCTCGCAGAGCGGGCCAGTATGGACAAGGCCAAGAGTGCGAAATCGTGGGACAAAATTCTTGCACCGCTGATGGCCCTGAGTCTCTCGTTTCCCCTTGTCATCGTCGCAGGGCTCGACCACCGCTACGAGTGGACGCCGCTGATGCCGGTATGGCTCAACATGCTAGGTCTCATTATCATCGCGGTTGGGTATGCCTTCGCCGCCTGGGCCATCGTCGAGAACCGTTTTTTCTCCACGACGGTACGTATCCAGACAGACCGGGGGCATACGGTCTGCGACAGCGGCCCTTACCGGGTCGTACGCCACCCGGGCTATGCGGGCAACCTTCTGGCCCTTGCCGGGATCATCATCGCCCTGGACTCCCTGTGGACTCTTCTCCCTGCCGTCGCGGCACTGGTTATTTCCGTAGTCAGAACCGCACTCGAGGACAGAACGCTTCAAGCGGAGCTGCCGGGGTACGCTGATTATGCAGGACGTGTGCGCTATCGCCTGTTCCCCGGAATCTACTGAAAGTGCCCAATCCGTTCAATGTAACGGCTTCAGGCGGCTTTTTTCTAACGAAGAGCATCCTGTAATTCTTCAGAAACTTTCCGCACCGGCCGCTGTTTTACAGCCCGTCTTTAGATCGTCATGGCTACTATACGCGCATATTATGCCACGCATATATTTTTTGAATTGGAGAGAGACCCCATGAGTATGATTCACTTTATCGGCGGGGAAAAAGGCGGTGTCGGGAAGTCCGTCTTCGCGCGTCTGCTTTCGCAGTATTTTATCGACAACGACGTTCCGTTCGTCGGCCTGGACGCAGACCGTTCCCACGCATCGCTCACCCGTTTCTACGAACAGTTCACCGATGCGATCAACCTTGACCGCTTCGAAAGCACGGACAAGATCATGGAGCTTGCACTGGAACAGGATACCAACGTCCTGGTCGACCTGCCCGCGCAGTCCGAGCGCTTCCTCGACCGCTGGATCGAGGAGAACGACGTTCTCGGCATGTGTGAAGAGACGGGGATCGAGATCGTCTACTGGTACCTCGTCGACGGCGGCAAGGATTCCGTACAGCTTCTCAAGAAGTTCCTGCCCAAGTACAGCGTCGTCATGACCTGCGCCGTCGTCAAGAACGAGGGGCGCGGCAGCGACTTCTCCGAAGTGGATGATGTCATCGCATCCGTTACGAGTTCGGCGAACGGAACGCTCAAAGAGGTCGTCCTGCCAGCCCTGCACGCCCCGACGATGCAGAAGATCGACAAAAACACTTTCAGCTTCTGGGCCGCCGCCAACGCCAAAGAGAACGGCACGGTCCACCTGAACCTGATGGAGCGCCAGCGCACCAAAGTCTGGCTGCGCAAAGCCTACACGATGTTCGACACCGTTCTGGCCCAGCACTGATCTACACGCCGCACCGCCGTCCGGGCGGCATCCCCACCTCACCGCACTCTTCTCATTTTTTGCTACAATCGTTTATCCCCGTGCACTCTCAGGAGGAACGCTATGGAAAACGTACCGAACTGGCATGCCGAAGAGGCCGACAAAGTACTGGAAGCGCTGGAAACCTCACCCGACGGCCTCAGTGAGGATGAAGCGGCCGCACGACTTGAGACGTACGGCCCCAACCGGCTACCCGAACCGCCGAAACCCCATCCGCTGCTGCGTTTCCTGGCACAGTTTCATAACATCCTCATCTACGTTCTGCTCGGCGCCGCCTTCATCACGGCACTGCTCGGACACCTCGTCGATACCGCAGTCATCCTCGCCGTCGTTCTCATCAACGCCCTGATCGGCTTTTTACAGGAGGGCAAAGCCGAAAAAGCGCTCGAGGCGATCCGCCACATGCTCGCGCTGCACTCCTCCGTCGTACGCAGCGGCCGGCGCAGCACCGTCGCAGGCGAAACGCTGGTTCCCGGCGACATCGTCATCCTCGGGGCCGGAGACAAGGTGCCGGCCGACCTGCGGCTGCTCAAGGCCATCAGCCTCCAGATCCAGGAGGCTATTCTCACCGGAGAATCGGTCCCGGTGGAAAAACGGCCTGAGCGCGTCGACGCCTCTGCCCCGCTCGGCGACCGTATCTGCATGGCCTACAGCGGCACGACGGTCACCCGCGGCCAGGGCACCGGCGTCGTTATCGCCACCGGCGGCCGGACCGAGATCGGGCGTATCAGCAGCCTGCTCTCGGAAGTGCAGACCCTCAATACGCCGCTGGTCCTGCAGATGGCCCGTTTCGCCAAGGTGCTGACGCTCTTCATTCTCATCGTGTCCGCCCTGATCCTCGCCGTCGGCCATAGCCTTCTCGACCATCCTTTCGACGAACTTTTCATGGCCGTCGTTGGCATCTTTGTCGCCGCCATTCCCGAAGGGCTGCCTGCGGTGTTGACGATCACCCTGGCCGTCGGTGTCCAGGCGATGGCCCGCCGCAATGCCATCGTCCGCCGTCTGCCGGCCATCGAGACACTGGGGGCCGTCTCCGTCATCTGCTCCGACAAAACCGGCACGCTCACGCGCAACGAGATGAACGTCGCCACGGTCGTCACTGCCGGCAGGCGTTTCACCGTCGGCGGCACCGGTTACGAACCCGCCGGGGAGATCGAAACGGCGGGGGAAAAGATTGTCCCCGACAGCTTCCCCGAACTGCTGGAGCTGGGGGAGGCTGCCGCAGTATGCAACGACGCGGAACTGCTGCATAAGGAAGAAGCGTGGCAGATCGAGGGCGACCCGATGGAAGGGGCACTGCTTGCCTTTTACGGCAAGGTGGGCGGGGACCTTGCACAGACCCGCGGCCGCTGGTTCAGAAGCGACGCCATCCCCTTCGACAGCGCCCACAAATTCATGGCAACCCTCAACCATGACCATGAAAACCGAGGCGTTATCTTCGTCAAGGGCGCACCGGAAGCACTCCTCGGACTTTGCGACAGGCAGAGGGAGAAAGACAACGGCACCTCCCCGCTGGATCGGGGTTATTGGCTCGAGCAGGCCGAAACCGTTGCATCGCATGGGCAGAGGGTGCTGGCCTTTGCACTCGCACCCGTGCCGACGGAGCACACCGTCCTGGAACGTTCCGATCTGGAAGGCGCTCTCATCTTCCTCGGGCTGGCAGGCTTTATCGATCCCCCGCGCCCCGAAGCCGTCGACGCCGTGGCCGAATGCCGCCGCGCCGGTATCGGGGTAAAAATGATCACCGGCGACCATGCCACTACGGCACTGGCCATCGGCAAAGCGCTCGGCCTGGAGCATGCCGATGCGGTTTTGACCGGACCGGAACTGGATACCCTCGACGATGCCGCACTCACAAAAGCCGTCACAAGGACGGGGATCTTTGCGCGCACCAGCCCCGAACACAAACTGCGGCTGGTCATGGCACTCCAGGCCAACGGTATGACCGTCGCCATGACGGGCGACGGCGTCAACGACGCCCCGGCACTCAAGCGGGCCGGGGCCGGCATTGCGATGGGGAAAAACGGCAGCGAGGCGGCAAAGGAGGCGGCGGAGATCGTGCTCGCCGACGACAATTTCGCCTCGATCGTCGCCGCTGTCCGCGAAGGGCGGACGGTCTACGACAACATCAAGAAGGTCATCAGCTGGACGCTGCCGACCAACGCGGGCGAGGCGCTGACCATCATTGCCGCCCTCTTGCTGCAGATGGCCCTGCCCATCACCCCCGTCCAGATCCTCTGGGTCAACATGATCACCGCCGTGACACTGGGGATCGCCCTCGCATTTGAGCCGACCGAGCGTCATACGATGCGGCGCCCGCCACGCCCCCGTGACGAATCGCTGCTCGGCGGAGGACTGCTGTGGCACATCATCCTCGTCGCGGCACTCTTCCTCGCGGGCGTTTTCGGCATCTACGATTACGCCGTCACCCGCGGCGACTCCGATGCCCTGGCGCGTACGCTTGCGATGAACACGCTCGTCACACTGGAAATCTTCCATCTGCTCTTCATCCGGAACTTCCGTGAAACCGCCCTCTCCTGGAGCGCGGTCCGGGGTACCCGTATCGTCTGGAGCGCCGTCGGCGTTGTCCTGCTGGGGCAGCTTTGCATCACCTACCTGCCTGCACTGCAGGGGATCTTCGGGACCGAAGCCGTGCCGCCGACGGATCTGCTCCTGATGCTGGGGCTGGGGCTGGCGCTGTTTGGCATCATCGAAGCGGAGAAACAGCTGCGACTTCGCCTTTTCGCCTAGGCCGGGCCTCTCAGCAGAGTCGTTCCAGCCGCCGCCCCGCACGCTCGAAAAAGATCTCCAGTACTTCCCTCCCCGCCCTCACATTCCAGCGGACCTCCGCGGTACCGAAGGACTTTTCGACATCGGAAACACCGCACTCTCCAAGAAGATACTCCACCTGCGACACTGCACTGTAACCGCAGGTAAATACGGCCTCCACCTGGGGGATATATTCGGTCAGTTCCGCGAGGGCCACGACATCGGAAACCGCCTGTGTATAGGCGCGGACCAGTCCCCCCGTCCCCAGTTTCGTGCCGCCGAAATAGCGCACAATGATCACGGCGGCATCGATCAGGTCATGCCCCGCCAGGACCGCGAGGCTCGGTTTGCCGGAGGTCCCTTTCGGTTCGCCGTCGTCGCTGCTCCCCTCGACGACCTGCATATGCTCATTCAGGTAGCGGAAAGCCGTCACGAAATGGCGCCCCTTGGGGTGTTCCGTTCTCAAATGCTGCAGGGTCGTCTCGAACGCGCTGTAGGGGACAAGGTGGGCAATGAATTTTGATTGTTTGATTTCAACGGTGGCGGAAACGGGCGTCTTAAGCGTTAACATGACGCCATTATAGCGGGAGCGGGAAACGCGCTTACTGCTGCGCGCCCATCCGCTGGTTCAGACGTTCGCGGAAACGCTGCTGCATCGCCTCGAACTTTTTCTGCTGCTCATCGTTGAGCAGTGCCTCGATCTCGTCGTTCTGCTCGACACGCAGTTTCATATGCGCCTTGAGATAGCGTTCGTGGATCTCCCCCCACTGCTGCGTCTGTTTGTCGCTGAGGCCGAGCTCCGTCTGGATCTGCTTGAGCATCTCCGCCTGGCGCGCCTTGGCCGCTTCCGCCTGCTGATCGGCAGCCGGTGCCGCGTAGAGTGCCGACGCCAACAGGGCAGCCGCGAGAATCGTAACCTTTTTCATACTTCTCCTTTAAATTGCGGTCATATCATAATAAATGTTGATAAACAGTTTTCTATTTCGAAAGTAAATGAGAGAAGATAAAGAGCAACGTGATTGAAATGTGATGATAAAGGAGAACTGGGGCAAAGGCGGGAAGCCTTTGCCGAACGGTTACGGACAGAGTTCACCGTTGTTGTAAGCGTCAAGCGTTCCCGCTATCGAGGTCGCTTCCGCTTTCTGGGCCGCCGCGTTCTTGCCGCCTTTGAGGTAGCCGCCGGTTCCGTCGAAGCCGTCCGAGCCGATGGAGGCCAACAGCGCATCCCCGGCAGCAATGGCGTCGCTTGCCGCCTCACATGTTGTCGCGCCGGCCGCATAGTTGAGTTTGGCGCCCAACAGCTGGGCCGCCAGACCGTATGCCGCATCCCCGGCGCGTTTTTTCCCGCTGTCGAAGTCGCGCTTATCCAGCACGGCGACGCCCTGTTCGCACGTTTCGATAACGTATGTACCGATCATGACCGGCGCATGGAAAATATTCATCGCCGGGTCGATCGCATAATCGAGCAGCCAGACAACGGTTTCGCCGGCCAGCGTATTCGCCGCGATTGCATTGGCTTCCTGGTTGCCGTGGCCGTCACATGTCGTCCAGTTCTTCCAGTAGCCGATCGTCCGCGGGTCGCCCCCCGGAGGTGTATAGTTGTTCTGCACTTCGAAGTGGATCGTTTCATTCGCGCCCACCGTAAAGTCAAAGCAGTGATTTTCGTTCGTTTCCTCCCCTGTACCGGGGTTGTAATAGGAGACGCCCGCGCCGTCTACCGACCAGATGTTTGTCCAGACGGCCGGGATACCTGTCTCACACACCGTGTACTCTGCCCCCGGGATCAGCCAGACCCCGTTGAAGTCCACCAGTCCGTTCGCGTCCGGGCTGTCAATGAGGTTGATGCCGTTTCCGCTGAGCGTAAAGGTCCAGTTCATCGTATAGGAGGTTGAACCGTTTTCATACTTGATCAGTTCGATCTTGCCGCGTTTTCGGTTGGTATAGGTACACGCGACGGTTTCCCCCGGATCGACGACGATGGTTGCCTTGCGCTGGCTCAGAGAGGTCGCGCTGTTTTCCAGGCCGTCTGTCTCAACACATTCCAGACCGATCAGGTCATACTCAGGTGCATAATCGTCTTCCGTGACCGCATAGGTACCCGGAATGACCTCCATAAAGGTATGCGTCCCCAAATGTGTCAGGTTCAGGTCATACGAACCGTTGATATCCTGGGCAAAGTGGAAGTAGTCCGTCATGCCCGCCGGAACCGTCAGCTTGTTGATGATGACCGTACCGTATTTGGTATTTTCAAAGGTACATTCGTAGTCTGCACGGTAGAGGTCCTCAGGATAGTCGACGGTGAAGTCACAATCCCCGACACTGTTGGACTGGTACCAGCCCGCTTTCATCGTTTCAACGACTTTGTAGTGTCCCTCTTCCAGTTCACCTTCCGGTACAAGCACGTTTGTCGCGCTGTCCGGGTCGGTGAGCAGCGATGTAACAACCGTCCAGACGCCCGGTGCCCCCTCTTTGTACAGGGTCATGTTCCAGTCGCCTTTTTGCGGCACGCCGGCAATCTCTGCAGGCTTGGTCACTTTGACGACCTTGACAGCCGGCTGACCTGCCAACTGGTTGTTAAAGGTGACGGATTCGCCGCAGGAGGGCAGCGTGATCGTTACCATCTGCGTGGAACTGCCTTCGGGTTCAAAACCGGTCGGGGCCGTTTCCGTGACGGCATAGGTTCCCGGCTCCAGCCCCGAGACGGTCGCGGACTGTACCAGCGGACCCGCCGCGGTAAAGGTGATGGTCCTGTTGACATCATCCATTCCCTCTTTGGATACGGTGAAGACGACATCAACACTGTCATCGCCGTCGAGAACGTCAGGCATCGACTTGTTGATTGTGAGTGTCACCGTTGCGTCGGCGTAGAGTGCGATCTCATGGCTTGCCGGATCCGGCGTATAACCGCCGTCCCCTACAATCGTCGCCGTATCGCTGAGCATACCGCTCGTGATCATCGCATCACCGATACTGACGGTTTTGTGGAAGATCACCGAACCGCTCTCCTCAACCGTGAAAGAGGTCCAGTTGACATCACCGAACGTCGGCGTGCCGGCCACATACGGAGCATCGTATGCACCGATACCGGCCGGCGTAAAGTCACCGCTGGAAAAACTCATGAGCCCATTGTCGCTCTCGATCCACTCATGGTCTTTGACCGTAGCCGTGGCATTGAGGATGTCTCCCGGCTGAACCGAGGCGGATGCCGTTGCCCCGAGGGTAACAATAATGGGTACTTCCGGCAGGAACGGATCGGAAAAACCGATGGTAGCGATATCGTACAACCCCTCGCTCTCTGCGGCAGGAACAATGATGTCATGCTCGCAAACGACCCCGGAATAGTTCGGCGCCATCAGGTAAGGTTCGCACGCTACCGGCTGCACGCTCGTCATCCCGCCGCTGTAGTAGATCATATCGGAAACGTTCGCGTAAATCTCGCGCGAAGCCACGTTGGTCACATAGATTTTCGTGTGGATCCCCACGGTCCCGATCGGAGTTGAGGGCAGTTTCGTCCAGGTGACATTGACGTCAACCCCTTTACTCAACAAGGCTTCCGGAGCACAGGTGTCCCCGAAATCGACGGAAGCCGGACCGCTTTTCGCGATGGACCAGCCGTGCGACTGATCCTGGCGCGCAGACATATCTTTGCTCGCCTCAATGGCCTTGACATCGGGCAGCTGGACACGTTTTTCGCCGATCCCGCCGGAATCGAGATCCTCGTTCCAGAGGTTGGACTGCAGCGACGAACCCGGATAGAGGTGCGAGCCGACGGCAAGACGCTGATAATAGTTGGCGACACAGACCGCGCCGCCGGGCAGACCGAGCGCAGCATATTCACCGCCCGCTGTTGTACCTTCAGCTACGGAAATCTGGCGGTAGATTGTGGTGAAGACCCCACCGGCCCCCTCGTTGTCAGGTGTCACATACAGATCCTGCTGGACCAGCTGGTCCTGATACTGCGCAGCCCAGTTTTTACAGATATCGTTGGAGAGATCCTGGTCGAGGGTCAATACAGAGACATAGTCCCACCCGCGGAGATCACCGCCTTCGGTTTGCAGGTAGTCGCCCCCCACCGTAAAGAGGAACTTCAGAGGATCGCTCCCCTTGTTTTCGATCGTCACCCGGTGCGGGACGAGATCAAGCTCCGCCCACCCCTTCAGGTTACCGGTCGTATAGGCCCCGTCGGGGCACACATAATCATTGGCAGCCAGGTCGTATCCGTCGGGGATAGACGTGGAGCGGCATCCTTCCAGCGTATAGCTGATGTTGGCCGACGACGTCACGGCAAAGAGCAGTGTTCCCGCTCCCACCATGCGCTTGATCAGCCCCCATTTTTCTCGAAATGAAGCTTTCATTTTAGAGTCTCCTGTTGCACAGAACCGCTCTGGCGAGACGGTTCCAATTCAAAACCCGTAAGACACGGGCAGGCAGCGAAGTACTCAAATCAAAAAGTGGGTAACAAAACAGTGGTGGAATAGATTCGACCGGGTTACCCTACTTTTGGCAACCCGGCCATCTTCGAGAAGATCCGTAGCTTTCCGCCCCCGACTCGCGCCGGGTTAGGCTTTTCTTGCAGTACAAAATAATCAAAAAACCTTGAACGGCCTTCCCGTCTCCGTTTCACTCGAAGCAGTGAGAAAAACGGCCATTCATTGCTGCCAGTATAGAACGCTCATAATTAATTTTGTATAAATAGAAACAATTTTTTAAAAAAATAAAGCCTGTGGCATCTCAGGTTCTCCCTGAAAACCGGCTTCAAAAAAACTAGAAGTTGCTAAACAGTTCTCTGCAGGGGAAATAAAAATGCAAAGAAAGAAGGAGTGATTGTCATCGAAAAACAAGGAAAGTTTGGAGGGCAAAGGCAGAGCGCCTTTGCCGAACGGTTATGGGCAGAGCACACCGTTGTTGTAAGCGTCAAGCGTACCTGCAATCGAAGTCGCTTCCGCTTTCTGGGCCGCGGCGTTCTTGCCGCCTTTGAGGTAGCCGCCGGTACCGTCGAAGCCGATGGACAACAACAGGGCATCCCCGGCATCGATGGCATCGGTCGCAGCACTACACTGTGTCGCACCCGCGGCATAGTTTGCCTTGGCCGCCATCAACTGCGCCGCCAGGCCGTAGGCCGCATCGCCGGCGCGTTTCTTGCCGCTGGAGACATCGCGTTTATCCAGGATGGATACCGCATCCTCACAGTTGTCGACGACAAAGCCGCCCAGGGTGATCGGTAGGACATAGTCTACCAGCCAGACCTCGGTTTGACCTGCCAGGAGGTTTGCTGCTTCGGCTTTTTCCTGCTGGTTACCGTGACCGTCACAGGTCGTCCAGTTCTTCCAGTAACCGATCGTACGCGGTTCGCCTCCCGGAGGCGTATAGTTGTTGTGTACAACGAAGTGGATCGTCTGATTCGCCTCGACACTGAAGTCGTAACAGTGGTTTTCATTCGAAGCCTCTCCTGATGCAGGATTATCATACGGTACCGGAGATCCTTCGACATACCAGAGGTTTTCCCAGGCAACCGGGATACCCGTTTCACATACCGTATATTCAAGTCCCGGCACCAGCCAGACATCATTGAAGTCCACCAGTCCGTTCGAATCCGGCGTATCGACGATGTTCACGCCGTTGCCGCTAAGGGTGAATGACCATCCCATCGTGTAGGACATCGTACCGTTCTCATATTTGATCAGCTCGATCTGTCCGCGTTTTCGGTTGGTGTAGGTACACTGGACCGTTTCCCCCGGATCGACAACGATCGTTGCCTTGCGCTGACTCAAAGACGTCGAACTGTTTTCCACGCCGTCAAGTTCGACACAGACCAGACCGATCAGGTCATATTCCGGTGTCGGGTCGTCTTCCGTGACCGCATAAGTTCCCGGTATAACATCCATGAAGGTGTGTGATCCCAGGTGGGTCAGGTTCAGATCATACGAACCGTTGATATCCTGGGCAAAGTGGAAGTAATCCGGCATACCTGCAGGCACGGTCAACTTGTTGATGATCACCGTGGCATATTTGGTATTTTCAAACTGGCACTCGTAGTCTGCACGATAAAGGTCTTCCGGGTAGTCGACGGTGAAGTCGCAGTCACCGGATTGATCGGACATATACCAGCCGTCTTTCATGATTTCAACGACTTTGTAATGGCCCTCTTCAAGTTCACCTTCCGGTACAAGCACGTTCGTCGCGCTGTTCGGATCGGTGAGCAGAGAGCTCACAGCCGTCCAGACATCCGGGGCAGTCTCTTTATAAAGGGTCATGTTCCAGTCGCCTTTTTGCGGTACGCCCGCAATCTCGGCCGGTTTGGTCACCTTGATGACCTTGACCGCCGGCTGGCCGGCAAGCTGGTTGTTGAAGGTGACGGATTCGCCGCAGGACGGCAACGTAATCGTGACCGGTTTGATGGCACTGCCTTCCGGTTCGAATCCGGTCGGAGCCGTTTCCGTCACCGAATAGGTGCCCGGCTCCAGCCCTGCAACTTCCGTGGACTGGGTCAGCGGCCCGGCGGCCGTGAAGGTCAGGGTCCGGTTGATGTCATCCATCCCCTCTTTTGAGACCGTAAAGATGACATCGATACTGTCGTTGCCGTCGAGGATATCCGGCACGGTTTTATAGATCGTCAGCGTCACCGTCGCATCGGCGGAAAGCGCGATCTCGTGGGTCGCCGGCTCCGGTGTAAACCCGCCGTCGCCCACGATCGTCGCCGTGTCGCTCAATGTACCGGTTGCGATCATCGGACCGGTGATATAGACGGTCTTGTGGAAGACCAGCGTACCGCTGTCTTCAACCGTATAAGAAGTCCAGTTAACGTCGCCGAGCGTCTCTGTACCCGAAACGTACGGTGCATCATAGGCACCGATATCGCCCGGCGTGAACGCGCCGCTCGCGAAACTGATAAGACCGTTCGTACTTTCGATCCACTCATGGTCTCTGACGGTTGCCGTCGTATTCAATTGGTCACCCGGCTGGACCGAAGCGGACGCGGTCGCATCCAGCGTCACCAGGATCGGCACATCAGGAAGGAACGGGTCGTCAAAACTGATCGTCGCAATGTCGTACAGTCCGGTACTCTCTCCTTCCGGAATGACGACATCATGTTCGCAGACGACCCCGGAGAAGTTTGACGGCATCAGGTAGGGTTCGCACGCTACCGGCTGCACGCTGGTCATGCCCCCACTGTAGTAGACCACATCGGATACATTGGCATAAATCGCGCGTGAAGAGCTATTGGAGACGTAGATCTCGGTGTGAACACCAATCGTTCCCACCGGTGTAGAGGGGAGTTTCGTCCAGGTTACGTTGACATCGACCGGCTTGCTGGTAACGGCACTCGGCGCACAGGTGTCACCGAAATCGACCGTCGCCGGACCGCTTTTGGAGATGGCCCATCCATAGGACTGCGCCTGTCGTGCCGTCATATCTTTGCTTGTTTCAACTGCCTTGACATCGGGGAGCTGGACACGTTTCTGGCCGATACCGCCCGAATCGAGGACTTC
Organism: Sulfurimonas sp. HSL-1656; assembly: GCF_039645585.1. Taxonomy (NCBI): domain Bacteria; kingdom Pseudomonadati; phylum Campylobacterota; class Epsilonproteobacteria; order Campylobacterales; family Sulfurimonadaceae; genus Thiomicrolovo; species Thiomicrolovo subterrani. The sequence goes on along the minus strand of NZ_CP147915.1, from coordinate 821,300 downwards.
GTTCCAAAGGTTGGATTGCAGTGAAGATCCCGTGTAGAGATGGGATCCGAGCGCCAGACGCTGAAAGTAGTTCGCGACACATACCGCGCCGCCGGGAAGGCCGTTGGCCGCATACTCGCCGCCGGCCGAACCGCCGCCGGCAACCGCAATCTGACGGTAAATCGTCGTAAAGACGCCGCCGACCCCCTGGTCGTCAGGCGTGATATAAAGGTCCTGAACAACCAGCTGGTCCTGATTGGCAAAGGCCCAGTCTTTACAGATCTGGTTGGAGAGATCCTCGTCCAGCACCAAAACGGACACATAGTCCCACCCGCGTAGCGCGCCGCCTTCGGCATACAGGTAGTCACCCCCTACGGTGAAGGTGAATTTCTGGGGATCGCTCCCCTTGTTTTCGATCGTCACCCGGTGCGGGACGAGGTCGAGTTCCGCCCATCCCTTGAGGTTACCGGTCGTATAGGCCCCGTCGGGGCAGACGTAATCGTTCGCGCCCAGGTCGTATCCGTCAGGGATAGACGTGGAGCGGCATCCTTCCAGCGTATAGCTGATGTTGGCTGACGCCGCGACAGCAAAGAGCAGTGCCCCTGCTCCCAGCATGCGCTTGACCAGCCCCCATTTTTCTCGAAATGAAGTTTTCATTTTGAGTCTCCTCTTCCATTGCCCCCCGCTTCCGAAGCGATGCCGGGTCCCGACCCGTTTACACGGGCAGACCTCGAAGTACTCGGATCAAAAAGGAGGGTGCCAGAGCAAAGAAAAGGACTTTTTGCATGGATTATCCTGCCTAGGGAAACGCGGACATCTTAAGAATATCCGCAGCTTTCTGTCCCCCGCTTCGCACTGGTTTAGGCTTTTTTCTAGTCAAAAAAAAACAAATAACCTTGAACAGCCTTCTCATTGTGTTTCACTCGAAACTATAAGAAAAACACCATTCACTACCCAATCAGTATAGAGCGGAATAAATTAATTTAATATAAGAAAAATCAATTTAATAAAGACCCGTGTTATCGGACATCCGATTGCACCGGGGAAGGGCGTCTGCTATAATCCCCGCCATGAATGAAGATCTTCACACCAGTCTGCTACAGTGGTATGAAAGCCACGGCCGCCATACCCTTCCCTGGCGCAACACCGCCGATCCCTACCGTATCTGGATCAGCGAGATCATGCTGCAGCAGACCCAGGTAAAGACCGTCTTGGAACGCTTCTACTTCCCTTTTCTCGAACGCTTTCCGACCCTCCCGTCCCTCGCGAGCGCGCCCCTTGATGACGTACTGAAACAGTGGGAAGGGCTGGGCTACTATACCCGTGCAAAGAACCTTCACAAGGCGGCACAGCTGGCGGCACCGTTCATGCCCAAGAGCGTCGACGGACTGCTCGCTCTGCCGGGTATCGGCAAAAGCACCGCCCATGCCATCGCCGCCTTCGCCTACGCCATCCCTGTTCCCATCCTCGATGCCAACGTCAAACGTATCCTCTACCGTTTCTACGGCCGCAGGGAAGCTGATGAGAAAACGCTCTGGAATCTGGCCGAAAAGCTTTTCGACCCGGTGCACCCCTATGAATTCAACCAGGCGATGATGGATATCGGGGCCACGCTGTGCCTACCGAAAAGCACCAGGTGCGAAGAGTGCCCCTTTCAGAACGCCTGTAAAGGTGCCGCCGGCGACCCGCTGCATTACCCCGCACCGAAAAAAAGCAAAAGCGTACCGGTACGCGAACGGCATATCGTCGTCTACCGGCACAACGGAAACTACGGGTTAAAACAGCGTACGGGACGTTTTCTGCACGGGCTTTGGGGGTTCCATGAGCAGACAGCAGCGCCCGAACAGGGAACAGCGCTCGACAGCATCGTGCAGGTCTATTCACATTTCAGACTTGAAGCGGAGGTGTGGCTCTGTGAAGGTTATCATGAAGAGCTCACCTATTTCGGGAGGGAAGAGATCGACGCGCTGGCCCTGAGCGGGGCCGACCACAAGGTGCTGAAGCAGCTTAGCGCATCGCGCCCCTGACCTCCTTGGCCACCGCCTTTTCATCGACCAGCATCAGCAGCAGTGCCCCGATGACAAAGAAAACTGCGACCGATGCGATCCCCGCCCGTGAGCTGTGCGTCACCAGGGCAACCCCGCCGATCAGCAGCGGCCCAAGGACCGTCGCGAACTTCCCGAGGAAGTTGTAAAAGCCGAAGAACTCCGCCGCATACTCGGCAGGGATCATTTTCGAATAGTACGAGCGGCTCATCGCCTGGATACCGCCCTGGACCAGCGCGATCATCGCCGCCAGCAGGTAGAAAGAGCTCACGTCGTGCATGAAAGCCGCCAGAACGGCAATAAGCACATAAAAGCCAAGGGTCAGGTAGATCGCTTTTTTCGTGTTCCACATCTGTGCCAGTTTTGCGACGAGGATCGTCGCAGGAAACCCGACGAACTGCACCAGCAGCAGCGCTTTGATCAGGTCCCCGGCCTCGAACCCTATGGCCATGCCGTAATCGACGGCCATCCGGATGATCGTATCGACCCCGTCGATGTAGAACCAGTAGGCGACGAGGAAGAGAAAAAGGCCCTTGAGGTGCTTTATCTTGTGAAAGGTGCGCATCAGGCGGCGGTACCCGAGCACGGTGAGCGTCACCGTACCGATTTTACGGGTATTGCGTTTCTCTTTGACCCAGAATACGAACGGCAGCGCAAAGAGGGCCCACCAGAGCGCCACGGTCACGAAGGACGCCTTCACCCCCGCCGACGCGTCGGGGAAGCCGAACCACTCCGGCTGCTGCACCATCGCCACGTTCACCGCAAAGAGGATGCCGCCGCCGAGATACCCCAGGGCGTAGCCGAGCCCGGAGACCTTGTCGAAACGCTCCTCCGTCGTCACCGAGGGGAGAAAGGCATCGTAGAAGATGTTCGACCCCATAAACCCGATATTGCCAAGCACATAGACGAACGCGGCCAGCTCCCACTGCCCTTTGCCGACCAGCGCAAGCGACGCACTCATCAGGATGCCCAGGAAGGCAAAGAGGAGCAGAAAACGTTTACGGATACCGCCGGCGTCGGCAATGGCGCCGAGCAGGGGGGCGAGCAGCACGACGATGATGCTCGACACCGCATTGGCAAGCCCCAGCTGCGCCGTCGAGACCGTCGCATCGGCTTCGGCACTGTAGAAGGCTTTGAAAAAGAGCGGAAAGAATCCCGCCATCACCGTGGTCGCATAGGCGGAGTTCGCCCAGTCATACAGCGCCCAGCCGTAGATACTCTTCGCTTCGCGCGTCATTCTTTCTCCTTCGGGAGTGCTTCGGGGGTATAAAACAGCAGGTAGTCCGCTTCGCCAACATCGGCCGCCGCCGTCCCTTCCGGGACGGGGAGGATCGTGACATAGGGCCTATCGCTGCGGCGTGCGAAACGGGCATTGACGCCCAGACCGTAAGCCATGTGGAAGGCCCCCGCAAAGACGACCAGCAGATCATCCGGGGTCTGCAGCGCCGTAGTGGCCAGGCGAGCGCTCTGCTCCCCCATATAGCTGTCCCACGCCACCTGCACCCGGTACATCCGCTCCCGGCACTGTTGCGCGTCTTCCCCCGTCTGTTTTGCATGGCAGTGGGCGAAGAAGGGTGCGAGCATGCTGCGGTGTGCGCTGAGGTTCAGGTCAAGCTGTTCGAAGAAGGCACGCTGCGCGTCGTTCATGGCGGTGAGGTTGTTGTCTGAGACGGCTTTTTGGAACGCTTTTGTCATATTGATGCCGTAGAGCTTTCCATCCGCATTTCTGATGCTCCCGTAGATCGGTTCGTACGATGCGAAAGGGTAGCCCGCCTTCTTTTCCCAGCCGACCGCTTCGGTAAAGTTCCCCTCAAAGCTGCCGCCGGCATAGCGCGCCAGCAGCGTATCATCCTCGTGCACAAACCATTCGTTGGCCAGCAGGAGATGGCGCCCCTCCCCTGCCAGGGCCGTCAGCAGTTCGGCAAAACGTTCATGCATGGCAGTCGAGGCGTGATGGTCGCCGACAAAAAGCACCTGGTACGGGGCGAGACGCGACACCAGCGCGGCATCGCTGATGCAGGCCGCCTGCTTCATATCATAGAGACGGCACGGCTGCGGGAGAGTATGCTGCAGCGGGGCATCCGGCCGGCTGCAGCCCAGAAAAAGTGTAAGCACAACGGCGGGGAAAAGTGCGCTGAAATATTGCATGCAGTATAATATCCCAAATGCCTTAAGGGGTGACGACACGATGGCGGTCCGCTTCAGCTTCAAACACTTCCTGTTCAACGCCTTCAGGGAGCTTTTCCTCTACCACCACAGTTCGCTTGAATTCCGTGCCAAACTTTTTGCCGCGCTCATCTCGGCCGACAACGAAGCGAACGAGTGTGAATTCGATGTCGTCAAAGAGGCGGGGATGAAGATCTACAACGACGAAGACCGTTCAAATACGCTGGTACTGACGACGCGAGAGATGGTGGAGAAGGTCCTCAAGAACAACGGGCTTGACATCGATGCACTGGTCGAGGATATCATCCGCGACCTCCGTTCCGTGCCGCGCTACGCGCTGAAGATCGAGCTTTCCCAGCTGGAGCCGCTGCTCGCATGCCAGGATGACCCCGACATCACCGCGTATCAGCAGAGTATTTTGAGACTATTCGGGGAGCTGCGCAGCGAGTTCGTCTCGGCGCGGGAGGGCGATCAGCCCTTGTAGGGGGCGAGTTCGTAGCCCTCGCTCATCAGTTTCATGACGCCGCCGGCGAGGTTCTTGACGTTGTAGCCCTGCTGTTTCATGAACATGGCGACCTGCGCCGTGCGGGAACCGGTACGGCAGATAAAACCGATCTCTTTCTCTTTGCCGCCGAGCGCATCCATCGCCTTCATAAATCCCTCGGCATCGTAACTGCCGTCCATCTGGAAAAAGGTGACTGTTTTGCATCCCGGAACGACACCCGTCTGCATCCACTCCATTTCGGTGCGGATATCGACGACGACCATATCGGAGTTTTCCAGCATCTCTTTGTCCGGATATACGTTAAGACTTGACATTCTCTTCCTTTGAAATCATTCGGTTATAAAAATTAGGTAAAATTATATCGACTATCATTTAAACAAATTTTATCTGTTCCTTAATAGGCGATTCCATTAAAGCAGTTATAATACTGCGACTTTTTACACAGGGTGACGGCATGATCCGACGGTTTTTCAAACGCAGCCGCTTCAACGAGAAATATGCCGACCTCATCACCCGCTACAAAATCCCGCGTGCTTTTTTGAGTGTGAACAGGCATGCAGTTGCAAAAGGCGTTCTCGTCGGCCTCTTCGTCGCCTTTATCCCGATGCCGGCACAGATGGTCGCCATCGTCCTGCTGCAGCCGCTTTTCCGCTTCAACCTGCCGCTCTCCATCGCCCTGGTCTGGATCACCAACCCCGCAACGATGCCCTTCATCTACTATGTCGAGTACAAAACCGGCGGCTTCCTGCTCGGTATGCATGACCTGCCCCACGTCGCCATGAGCCTGGAGTGGTTCGAACACCATTTCGACGACATCGTCGCGCCGCTCTATACGGGCGCCCTCTTCTACTCAACCCTTTTTGCCGCTGCGGGCTATTACCTTGTCCAGCGGCTCTGGATCATCTCCGTACGCCGCCACCGCTCCCGGAGGCGGCGCTAGAGCGAAAAACGCTCCGGGTCGAAAAAGCTGTCGTCGGAGATGTGGCCGAACGCCGCGTTGATCGACGTGAAGAGGTCGGGGTATTTGCCCTCCATCTCCGAGAGCATCGTTTTCATCTCGGCACGCGCGTAGGGCATCTTGACATCGAAGCGCATGGAGGGGCACGCCTCGTCCCCAATGGTCGGCCAGCCGTTGTCGTGCGCGGCGGCCGCAAGCTGGCGTTCGCGCATCTGGATCAGCGGACGGATAACAACGAGGCCGTTGTCCGCGCGGTATTTCGGCGCGAGCGAGCGCAGGTGCCCGTTGTAGATCAGGTTCATAAAAAAGCTCTCGGCCGCGTCATCGAGGTGATGCCCCAAGGCGACCTTGTTGCACCCGAACTTCTCCGCGGCGCTGTAGAGCGACCCCCGGCGCATCCGGGAAAAGAAACTGCAGTACGAGGAGTTCTTGCGGATCTTCTCTTTGGCCGTATCATAGATATTCGTATCGTGGATATGGTGCTCGATGCCGTGCTCCCGGCAATGTTCAATCAGCGCGGAAAAATCCTCCCCCATGCCGTAAGCGACGGTCACGGCGACCAACTCGAAGTTGAAAGGGGCGCGGCGCTGCTGTTCCTTCATGGCGTGAATCAGGGTCAGGGAGTCTTTCCCGCCCGAGAGGCCGACAAGGATACGGTCCCCCTCCTCGACCAGGTTGAACGCGGCGTTGGTGCGGCCGAGCTGCCGCATGATTTTTTTACTGACCATGGGCGGCGGCGATCTTCTCCAGCATCCCCATGACGAAACTGCTGCTGACCTGCGAAGAGTGTTTCAGAAACTCGTCAAAATCGAAGGTTGCATCCATGTCAGCGGCATCGCTGATCGCACGCAGGACAAAGAAGGGGACCTGCATCGCATCGCAAACGACGGCGACGGCCGCCCCCTCCATCTCGATGGCGTCCGCCTCGAACGTCTTTTCGATCCACGCCTTACGCTCCGTATCCGCGATGAACTGATCACCGGTCGCGATGATCCCCCCTTTGAGTTCGATCCCCTTCTCCTCGGCAACGCTCTTGGCCATACGCAGGAGCTCGCGGGACGGTTCGACATAGACCTTGCCTTCGGGCACATAACCGTGCGGGTGACCGAATGCCGTGATATCGAGATCGTGCTGACACAGCTGCGTCGCGGCGATCAGATCGCCGATTTTCAGTTCGGGATTCACCGCGCCCGCGACCCCGGTGAAAAGGAGCATCTCGCAGCCGAACTTTTCGAGCATTGTCGCGGCGGTCAGTGCCGCGTTCACCTTGCCGATCTTGCTGTAGCCCAGCACGATATCAAGGCCTTTGAAACGCGCCTCGTGGTAGAGGTTACCGGCATATTCGACGTCATTGTGCTTCTTGAAATATTTGAGCAGCGGCTCGTGCTCACCCGCGTCGAGGAACGGCTCCACCTCTTCGACCATGGCCCCCATAATGGCAATTTTCATCATTCATCCCTGCATCGTAAAATTGTTGCAATTATAGCCAAAGAGCTTGAGAGCGCCTAAATCGGGGCCGGGGCGGATTACGCTACAATGGCGCATCTCTTCGGAACCCGTATCCGGAGCATTCTGCCACAAAGAGCCGCCGTGACCTCCAAGCCATTTACCACCCTTCCCCTGCCCGCCCCGCTGCTCGAAAACCTGGACGCGCTCGGCTACCGCCAAATGACCCCCGTGCAGGAGCAGAGCCTCCCTGCCCTGCTCGAAGGCAGGGACGCCGTCGTCCATGCACAGACCGGCAGCGGCAAAACCCTGGCCTTCGGGATCGGCATGATCATGAAGCTCGCGGAGGACGTCAAGGATATTCAGGGGCTTATTCTCTGCCCGACGCGGGAGCTGGCCGAGCAGGTGGCCGGGGAGCTGCGCCGCCTTTCGCGCCACCGGCCGAATATCAAGGTACTGACGCTCTGCGGCGGGGTGCCGCTGGCCCCGCAGCGCGACTCGCTCGCGTACGGGGCGCACATCGTCGTAGGCACCCCGGGACGGATCCTCGATCACCTGGGCAAGAAAACGCTTTCGCTCTTGAAGGTGCATACCCTGGTGCTCGACGAGGCCGACAGGATGCTCGACCTGGGCTTTCACGACGCCATCATGCAGATCGCCTCGCATCTTCCCTCCACCCGTCAAAGCCTGCTTTTTTCGGCGACCTTCCCCGGGACGATCACAGCTATCGCTTCCGCGCTGCTGCGTAACCCTGTAACCGTGGAGGTTGAAAGCGTCGCTACCGATACGACGCTCGAACAGCACTTCTTCAAGGTCAGCGGGGAGAAGAGCGATACGCTCCTGCGTCTGCTCGGGCACTACGCCCCCGAATCCGCCGTCATTTTCTGCAATACGAAGGCGGGCTGCGACGCCCTGGCCGACACCCTCGCCGATCAGGGCTACGATGCGGCCGTCCTGCACGGCGACCTGCGCCAGGGCGAACGCACCGAGGTCCTGACGCGTTTCGCCCTCGGCGGGATTCGGCTGCTCATCGCGACGGATGTCGCCGCCAGGGGGCTCGATATCAAGGAGCTGGGCGCAGTCATCAATTTCGACCTGCCCGAAAAACCCGAAACCTACCTCCACCGCGTCGGCCGTACGGCCCGGGCGGGCAGTACCGGGATGGCGCTCACGCTCTTCACCCCGAAGCAGCAGAGTGCCGCCGAACGGCTGGCTGTCGTCGGTAAGACTCCCTTCGCCCCTGAAGACGCTTCCGGTTTCGCACCGGCCGATCCCGCGCTGCTGCTGCCCCGTTTCGCGGTGCTGCGGATCGACGGCGGCCGGAAACAGAAGCTGCGTCCCGGAGACCTGCTCGGCGCCCTCTGCGCCTCCGGAGACATCGACGGCAAGGCGGTCGGGAGTATCGCCATCCACGACACCCTGGCCTACGTCGCTGTCGAACTGGGCGTTGCCGACAGTGCGTTGCAGCAGCTGAACCGCGGCAAGATCAAAGGCAAAAAGTTCCGCGCCAGGATCACGCCGTGACGATCTTCGTCGACGGAGACGCCTTCCCGAACCTGCTCAAGCCCATTGTCGTCCGTGCCGTCGAACGGGTGCAGGTACCGCTGGTACTGGTCTCGAACAAACCCGTCCGGCTGGGGGATTCCTCCCTGATCGAGACGGTCATCGTGGAAGCGGGTGCCGACGCCGCGGATGACCGGATCGTCGAAATGCTCTCTCCCGGCGATCTCGTCATCACGGCGGACATTCCCCTGGCCGACCGGGTGCTTTCCAAAAAAGCCCACGCCATTGACCACCGCGGGGAGCGCTACACGCCGGACAATATCAAGCAGTATCTGGCCATGCGCAACCTGATGGAGACGATCCGCGACAGCGGTGTCGTCACCGGCGGACCTAAACCGTTCGGGCCAAAGGATGTGCACGCTTTCGCCAATGCCCTGCACCGCTTTCTGACCGAGCACGTCAAAGCGTAAACACACGTGGCATACAAGAGAGAGAAACAATAGAAAATTGATCTGATTAACGTGAAGGGCGGTCTGAAAAGGCCGTCGCGGTAGGGAAAGGGATCAGTCGATCTTTGCGAGCCATTTTTCGACGTCGTGGAGCCGATGATCGGGTGTCACCGTCTCGACGGCCTCGTCGAAGAGCGGGAGACGGCGTTCAATGCCGCCGCGGGGCGTGATGACACGGCTGCCGCCCCAGAAACCCAGGCCGTCTTCGAAACCGACACGGTTGACGAAGACGACATAGGCGTTGGCGAGCTGTGCCAGGGACTTGAGCAGCGCGTCCCACTGCCCTTCGATTGCCAGTCCCTCCTCCTCGAATCCGCGTGCCGGGGAGTTGGCGATGACATAGACGAACTCCGGTTTCAGCGCCGCGACGTCGGCCATCGTCTGGGCGCGCCAGAGGTCTTCACAGACGAGCATGACGCTTCGGCCGAACGCCGTATCGAAGGCCTCGATACGGTTGCCCTTGAAAAAGTAACGTGCTTCCTCGAACATCCCGTAATTGGGCAGGTGCAGTTTGCGGTGAACATGGCGCAGTTCGCCGCCGCTGAAATAGCACGCGGTGTTGTAGGTCCGGCCGTTCTCTTTGAGCGCCGCACCGACGACAATGTCGCAGGCGAGGCTCGCCTTGGCAAGGGGTTCCAGTTCGGGGAGCGTCCAGGCATCCTCATAGACCTTGTCCTGAAGCAGGTAGCCGTTGAGGGCCAGTTCGGGGAAGACGATGACATCGTTGCGTCCGGCATAGGCAGCCGCCAGCGTTTCGCACGACTCAAGGTTCGTACGGTTCAGCCGGGGCGCGTTCTGGACGAGGGTGACGGTCATGAGAGTGCGTCGAGGGTAGCCTGGAGCGAATCCATGTCGAAGACGTTCAGCGTATTCATCTCTTTGGCAATGCGTTTGTTCAGTCCCGCAAGCACTTTGCCGTTGCCGAATTCAATCGCGAGGTCCACGTCCGGGGCGATCGCCGCAACGGACTGCTTGTAGCGGACCGGGTAGATCAGCTGTTCGCTGAGCAGCTCCACCGCCTGCTGTTTCGTATGGTACGGCTTGGCCGTGACATTGGAGATGATCGGGGCGTCAAACGGATCGTGCAGCACTTTTTCCAGCTCGACGCGCAGCGGGTCCTGCGCGGCGGAGAGCAGCGGGCAGTGGCTGGCAACCGACATGTTCAGCAGCAGGGCACGCTTTGCCCCCGCCGCTTTGAACGTCGTCTCCAGGCTCTGGAGGTCCGGCTTGAGACCCGCCACGACCAGCTGGCCGTCCTGGTTGTAGTTCGCAGGCCACACCTGCTTGTTTTCTTTGTTGCGGGCATCCGTACAGATCGTTTCGACCGCAGCGTCGTCAAGGCCGACGATAACCATCATCCCCGCTTCGACGCCTTCGCAGGCAGCCTGCATCAGCTGGCCGCGCTTGTGCACCAGTTCGACGGCGTCGAGGTAGTCGATCGCACCGGCCGCGCAGACCGCGGAGACTTCGCCGAGGGAGTGCCCCAGCAGCAGTGTCGGCGCCGTCGGGCGCGCTTCCTGGAAGAGCTTGTAAGCCATCATCGACACCAGCAGGATCGCCGGCTGGGTATAGGCAGTCTGATCGAGTTTCTCATTCGCCTCGAACATCAACGCTTTGAAATCGACCCCAATGCGGTCACTGGCCTTCTCGACCATCTCTTTTGCATAATCCGACGCCTCGTAGAACGCCCTGCCCATACCGACACTCTGGCTCCCCTGTCCCGGGAACACCATCGCGATTTTCTGACTCATTTCTCCTCCTGTGTTATGGTTCAAGCAGACCGAACTGCTCGTTTTCCGCAATCTTCTTGCGCAGGGTATTGCGGTTCAGCCCCAGGCGCTCCGCCAGCTGCAGCTGCGATTTGAACTTGCGCAGCCCCGTTCGGATCAGCGGGACCTCGTACAGGTGCAGGAATTTACGGTAGTCGTTATGCGATCCCATCTGTGCCTGCAGGTAACGCTCCATCACCTGCATCACTTCCGCTTCGTTCACCCCGCCCATCAGGCGTTCGAAATAGATCTGCTTGCGCAGGGAGTAGGCGTTGTCGCTCAGATCCGGCTTTTTGCCCGCAGCGGATGTTTCGCGCACCAGGTCGAAGATCCGGTCCGCTTCGGCATTGAAATGGCTGATCAGCAGTTCGACGTCTTCGGGGCGGTCGACAAGCGGCGGCAGCGCTATCTTCACGCTGAAGAACTCCCAGATGGCATCGGAGAGGTACTCGGATGAGGCCGTCGCGATCATGCGCACCTTGTCCGTTTTGACCCGCTCGAAGAGCAGTGTAATGTTCGGACAGTGTTCAATATGCGTCAAAACAACTTCATCATTGCTTTCAAGCGCATTGAGCACATTGTCAAAGTCGCGCGCGTCGAGCACGACGGCGCCGGGCAGAATTACCCGTGCGAGTGTCTGTTTGCCGGTCCCTTTCGGTCCGCTGATCAGCGCATTGACCTGAAGGGTTTTGAGCAGCGTCGCCGTCCGCAGCGCTTCGGTCGAAGCGTGTGAGGCTGCGAGAAACTCAGTGACAGCCACAGCTATGTCCGCCGCCGCTTCCGCAGCAGCCGTCATCGACCTTGTTCTCTGCCGGTACGCCGCTGGCGATCTCATCAGCCGTCGCGTCGCGTACCTCGTTGATCGTGACGCTGAACATCAGATCTTTGCCCGCCATCGGGTGGTTGAAGTCAACGACGACGCTCTCGTCTTTGATCTCTTTAACGACGACCTGAACGGTACCGCCGTCTTCACCCTGGCCGTAGAGTGTCATGCCTGCTTGAAGATCGATGCCGGCGAACTGCTCTTTCGGCACATCCTGAGTCGCTTCAGGGTTGTAGTCGCCGTAAGCGTCGGATGCTTTGACGAGGACATCGCCTTTTTCGCCTGCTGCCATATCCTGGATACCCGCTTCGAGGCCCGGAATGATCTGTCCCTTGCCGAACATGAACACGAGCGGCTGACCGCCGATGTTGGAGTCAACGACTTTGCCGTCGGCCTGGACTTCATACTGGATGGATACGACTTGATTCGTTTCGATAGCCATAATATAACCTTTACAAAAATTTAGGGATTCTAACCCGATCTAACTATAGTGCGGCTGAAAAAGTAGCGCTATAGCTGCCTACAAAGTATTCAGAAGCCGTTCGGCTTCCGCTGCTTCATTTGAGGCAGGGTATTTAGCGATCAGAGACCGGAGAAACTTTTTCGCGTTTGCCGAATCACCGGTATGCATCATACATTCCGCACTGTGCAGCATCAGTTTCGGCATGAAGGACGTTTTCGAAGAACGCGCGGCACTCTCTTTGTAATACGAGAGCGCTTTGGACCACTCTTTGCGGTAGTGCCACATCTCCCCGATCATGAAGTGCGCATACGCCGGCTTGTAGCTGCGGCGGATAAGCTCCTCGTACATCGGGATAGCCTCTTTGAAGAAGAGCTTGTTGTAGTTCGCCTTCGCCTCGGCGGCGAGCTCCTTGCTCGATTTCGACTGCAGTGAGTCCGTCGCCGCAGGTGCACTGACGCTTTTGAGCGTTTTGCCGAGATCGCGTTTGAAGGCGTTGATCTCCCCGACAAGCCCATTGAACTCGTCTTTGGAGACGTAATTGGCATTGATGGCATCGACCTGGGCCGCCATCTTTTCCAGTACCGCCTTGAGCGAAGCGATATTCGCCTCATTGGCATGTACAGCCTCTTCCAACGCCGCGACCTTTGCATCACGGTCCGCCGCCACATCCTGACCCGAGGTCAGTTCGCCGACTTTGAGCCTGTTTTCCTGGGTTTTTTCCGCCAGACCTTCAATGATCGTCTGCAACCCGTCGATACGTTCGCGCAGGCTTTGAAGCTGGGCACTGTTTTCTTGGGATTTGCGTTTGGCGTTTTGGAGGTTTTGCCGGTTCTCGACAATCTTTTTTTCGGATTCCGTCAACCCGTAAGGCGAGTCGCTGTCAAGGTTGCCGGCACCGAATACGGAGGGTTCGGACGCCTGCAGCTGAAGGAGCAGCGCGCCCGCCAAAAGGAGGGAAAGACGTTTCATCGGTCCCGATTACGGAAGGAGTTTGAAATCGTCGCGGCGGTTCTTGGCCCAGCACTCCTGCGTCTTTTCGACACAGACAGGATTGCTTTCACCGTAGCTTACCATGCTGATACGTTCAGCATTGACGCCTTCGGCGACCAGCGCGTCTTTGGCGGCTTTGGCACGTTTCAGACCCAGTGCGAAGTTGTACTCGTCACTACCCCATTCGTCACAGTTACCTTCGATTTTGATGTTGAAGGCAGCCGCTTTGTTCTGCATCAGTGCAGCATTCGTCTGCAGTTTCGTAGACGCTTCCATACTGATGTCGAATTTATCGAACGCAAAATAGATGGACAGCATCTGGCGCTCCAGGGCACTCATCGTCTCTTCGCCGAGCTCGATCGTGCTGTCACTGACACCGGCATTTTCATCAACAACGACAGTATCGGCATCCGCCGCACTCTCCATCTGGCTGCTATCCGCACCCTGCGTCTCATCGATCGCCGGTGTTTTAGAGCTACAACCAGCCAACAACATCAGAACTACACTGCTGTAAACCAACACTTTTTTCATCACAATCCTTTAGGGGAGTCCGAACAGAGCCTTATGCAGGATGTCCTCGAAATAATCCTGAAGATTTTAGCAAAAAAAACTTAACAGAATATAGCAAATTGGTTTAAGCAACCAATTTACCAGTCAAGCGACTGGATTTTTCCGCTGGCCAGCGGGAACAGGAAGTTCTTGTTCTGGGCAAGGCGGATGACGCCGATGGCGCTCTGCTGCTTATAGTTCTTGATGTAGATGATCGCATCACCGTCGTTGGAGAAACGCGGGAATTCGTTGACGCCCGTTGCCGTCAGGCGGCGGATGAAGTCCGTCTTCATCGAGATCAGGTGCAGGTTGAACGTGTTGGTCCCGAACGCATCACTGGTTTCGCGGGCTTTGTAGACCACGTATTCGTTATGCGCGCTGCACGCGGAGTTGTCCTTGCCGTAGAAGACCAGCTGCTCTATTTTGGCTTCGCCCGGGCGTTTGGCGAAGACATTCGGATAACCGAGGCGGTTGGAGATGAAGACGACCCGGCCGTCATTCATGAACTGCCCGTTGACATCGATGCCGCCGTAGGTCGTGACGCGCTTGGCGGTTTTCGTCACCGTATCGTACTGATAGATATCCGGCTGCCCTTGCGGCGCCATGGTAAGCAGAAGATCACGCCCGTCCCGGCTGACATCGGAGCAGACCAGCATCCCGTCCGAACTCAGCATTGCCGTACGCGCACCGGTACGGACATCGATTTTGAACAGGGTCGGCTTGTTGCCGCTGAGCGATGTGTAATAGAACGCCGAGTGTGCTTCGTCCGCCCATTTAGGGAAGACGTTCAACCCCCCTTTGATCATGACATGCTGATAAGAGAGCGTATAGTCGGCAATGACGATTTCGCTCTCCATGCGTCCCTTCACACGCGCAAAGATGATCTTGCGCTTGAGCCAGTCCAGCGGTGCCTGACCGAAAAATTCGTTGATGTCATAGGCAATTGCATGGGAGACGAACGGACTCATTGCGGTGTTGGCAACACGGTAGCTTTTCTGCAGGACCACCTTATCTTCCTGGAAAAGACGGATGTCCGCGACAAAAGCGGCATCGTCGTCGCGAAGACGGAAACGCAGTGTATAGTCCATGGCCCGGTTGAGCACGGAAGCGTTATCGAAATGCGTGGTGGCATAATGGTGATCGACATTGAACAGCGTCAAGACATTCAGGTCGCTGGAGAGCAGGTTGTAAAAGCGTTTGGCCGGCGTACCGGTAAAATCAACGGAGGCATCCTCGACCGCAATGGACGGAAGGCTGTCGGCCTCTTTTACTACTTCGATGGTCGCATCGGCGGCGAACATCAACGTCACACTCATCATCAACGCAATGAAAAAACGCATCGTTACTCCTTGGAGACCAGACTGACGTCCAGAACGGCCTCGTTTCCTTTTGGGTTTCTATCGAACGTGACACGCGCCAGCCGCTTTTCAAGCTGCCCGACCTCCCGGTCGAAAAACGATTCGCCCGAAGCCCGGAGGACTTTGAAGCGCGTCATCTTCCCGCCGGCCGATATCCAGATCCGGATCAGGGAAACGGAGCCTTCGGAATTGACCGGCGGGAAGAAGTTCTCATAGATAGTGGCCTGTATTTTAGCGTAATACGCATTGACTTCCGCACCGCCCGATGCGCTCTGCCCTCCGGCTTCCTGCGAGGGACGCACCAGGTTCAGGTTCTTCACCTGTTCTGCGGTCGCCGTTGCATCGCGTTTTTTTGTCGTTTTGATACGTTTCTGGAGGTTGGCCAGCCGTTTCGTATCGATTTTCTGCTGCGGTTCGGGGCGCTTGGTATGGACGATCTTCTGGGTCTGAATATCCGAAAAGAGCGACGAGATATCCTCGACCGGCGTCGGTGACTCTTCGGGTTCGGGTGTCGGCTCCGGCGCCGCCTCCTGCTTGGGAACGGGCTTGGGCGTATTGTTCTGCTTGGAGGTGATGAGCGGCACGTCGACCAGCGAAACGGAGACCGTCGAGCTCTTCGTCAGCGCATAGCTATGCATTTTGTCCAATCCCCGCAGGAGCTGGAAAAAAAGCAATACAATGAGGAGGAACAGGACAACGGCGTAGAGACCGCCCAGGTAGAAGTCCCGGGGATTGTCAACCGTTGGTAGCGAGAGAGACTTCACTAAAACCTGCCTGTTTTACCGCTGCGAGTACCGACATGACCATCCCGTAGTCGAGGGAACGGTCGGCGCTGATCGTAACCGTCGACTTGGCATCGAGGTTCTCCTGCGCAAAGCGGTAGAAATTGTCGATGAAACCGAGACGGTCGAATTTCTCTTTGTTGACGAGGATCTCGCCCTCTTTCGTGATGACGATATGGACCTGCGGCTTCTTCTCAAGCTGCTTCTGCGCCGAGCCCTGGGGAAGGTTTATAAGCTCTTCGTAGACGATATTCGGTGCGATAACCATGAGGATCGCCAACAGCACGAGCATGACATCCACCAGAGGGGTGATGTTCAGCTCAGGCCGCTCTTCCCAGTCAAAGACACTCACGCCGCGTCCGTCGCTTTGGCCATCAGGGCATCACGCTGCATCTGCAGCAGACCGGTCAGTTCATACGCCCGGCGTTTGACAATCTGATGGTAGGTATAGGCGAAAATGGCCACGAAAATACCGGCCGCCGTCGCAACAAGTGCGTCGGAGACACCGGCGGCGATGACCGCCATCGTTCCGCTGGAACTTCCGATGTTGTTGAACGTATCGAGAATCGACACGACTGTACCGAACAGACCGATAAACGGTGCCGTTGATGCGACGACAGAGAGGATAGCCAGCCCCTTGGTCGCTTCTTTCGTCCCGGCGAAAAGCCCCAGGTCAAACAGTTCGTTCGAGAGGCGCTTGCTGCTTTTGATGAAGTGGTTCAGGTAGGAGTTCGCTGCGATCCCCTGTGCACCCATCAGAAGCGATTCAAGCGAATCCGTCTCTTTGTCGACCCAGCGGTTCAATGCAAGAAAGCGGTAGAAAAAAGTCCAGTTGATGACGATGAAATAGACCGCAAGCAGTGCCAGTACCCCGAGGGTGACACTGTTGCTTGTGAGATAGTAGTCGCTGAGCGATTCAAACATGATAATTGCTTAGAGCAGTTTGTGTGCAGCCGATTCGATCTTGGCTGAGACCGAAGCCAGTGCCATCTTGGAGTCGGAAACGTCTGAAAGAAGTTTCTTCGCATCTTCGAGCACTTTGGCGACTTCGCTTTCGCCTTCGCCGCGGATCGCGACGGCACCGTCAACCAGTACCGTCACCTTGTCTTCCGTCACCTGGACAACGCCCCAGTTTACGACGATGGACTCAGTGCGCTTGTCTGTAGTGACGATATCGATAACGCCGGCTTTGAGCAGCGTCGTCAGTGAAGCGTGGCGCGGCAGAACACCGAATTCACCCTCTTCACCCGGCAGCGTGACTTCAACGGCTTCATTATCAAAAATGAGACCGTTAGGCGTGATCACTTCCAGTTTAAAAGTATCCATTACTTATTCCTTTTGCACTGAAAAAGATTACGATTTTGCTTTTTCAGCTTTTTCGATCGCCTCTTTCATGTCACCGACCATATAGAATGCGTTTTCCGGCATATGGTCGTATTCACCCTCGAGAATACCTTTGAAGCCTTTGATAGTATCTTCAAGCGTAACGTATTTACCCGGTGCACCTGTAAAGACCTCTGCAACGAAGAACGGCTGAGAAAGGAACTTCTCGATCTTACGTGCACGTTCGACAGTTGCTTTGTCATCTTCAGAGAGTTCGTCCATACCAAGGATCGCGATGATATCCTGCAGGTCTTTGTACTTCTGAAGCGTTTTCTGGACGCCGCGAGCAACGTTGTAGTGCTCTTCGCCGATGATCTGCGGGTCGAGCAGGCGAGACGTAGAGTCAAGCGGGTCGACGGCCGGGTAGATACCTTTTTCAGCGATCTTACGGTTCAGAACCGTCGTAGCATCGAGGTGGGCGAAGACAGACGCCGGCGCCGGGTCAGTCAGGTCGTCCGCCGGGACGTAAACCGCCTGGACGGAAGTGATAGAACCCTTCGTCGTAGACGTAATACGATCCTGCAGCGCACCCATCTCGCGTGCCAGTGTCGGCTGGTAACCGACGGCAGACGGGATACGGCCGAGAAGTGCAGACATCTCGGAACCGGACTGTGCGAAACGGAAGATATTGTCGATGAACATCAGAACGTCGAGGCCTTTTTCATCACGGAAATATTCCGCCATGGTCAGACCCGTCAGCGCGATACGGTTACGTGCTCCCGGAGGCTCGCTCATCTGGCCGTAGCAGAGGGCAACTTTGTCCAGAACGTTCGAGTCTTTCATCTCGTGGTAGAGGTCGTTACCTTCACGGGTACGCTCACCGACACCGGCGAAGACGGAGTAACCGCTGTGTGCGTGTGCAACGTTGTGGATCAGCTCCATGATAATGACGGTTTTACCGACACCGGCACCACCGAACAGACCGACTTTACCACCCTTCGCGTACGGTGCGAGGAGGTCGACGACTTTGATACCCGTTTCGAACATCTCAGTCTTCGTGCTCTGCTCGACAAGCGGCGGAGGATCGCGGTGGATTGACCACATTTCAGCGTCAGTGACCTGATCGCCGTCGTCGATCGTCTCACCGATAACGTTGAAGATACGACCGAGAACTTTGTCACCGACCGGTACTTTGATCGGTGCGCCAGTCGCGACAGCTTCTGTACCGCGGACCAGACCTTCAGTCATGTCCATGGCGATCGTACGGACACGACCGTCACCGAGGTGGGAAGCGACTTCGAGAACCAGACGGTACTCGTTGCCTTCCACACTTGCTTTTACCTCGATCGCTTCATTGATCGCAGGAAGATTTCCGTCGAACTCAACGTCGACAACCGGTCCCATGACCTGGATAATTTTTCCAACCATTCGATTCCTCCTATTTCATCGATTCGACGCCGCTGATGATTTCGATCAGCTCGGTCGTAATTGCTTCCTGACGTGCCTTGTTGTATTGGACCGTCAGTTTCTTCACCATCTCTTTGGCGTTGTTCGTAGCCGCATCCATCGCCTGCATCCGCGCGGAGTGCTCCGCTGCGACTGAGTCGATCAGTGCGTAGTACATGTTGTACTGTGCATACTTCGTCAAGAGTGCGTCAAGCATTTTTTCGCTGTCTTCGGCTTCCAGTTCCAGCAGGGAACCTTTGCTGACGTCCTGGCAGTCAAACTCATTGGTGTCGACCGGCATGATGCGGTTGACATGGAGTTCCTGCGTGATGACGTTCTTGTAGCCGTTGTAAACGACGTAGACACCGTCGATCTTGCCGTCTTTGAAGTCCTGGATGGATGCATCCATGAACTCGGCGGCACGATCCATGTCCGGCGCAGAGCTCAGACCGATCTCCTGGTCGAGCATCTCCACCTGGTTGTAGCTGAAGAACTCGATCCCTTTCTTGCCGATACCGCGAAGGCGAACTTTCACCTTCTCGTCTTTGAACTCGGCCATCAGTCTGCGAACCGCTTTGATCGTCTGCATGTTGAAGCCGCCGCAGAGGCCCTTGTCGGCCGTGACGAAAATGATATCGACCATTTTCGGCGCTTCAATCTCGGAGAACGCGCGGTTTTCGATACCGCCGATCTTCATACATTCGATCTGGCTGGCCAGTTCAGAGATCATGGCATTCGTTTTTTCGGCAAAAAGACGTGAGCGCTTCGCGAGCTCTTCCGCACGGCGGAGTTTCGCCGTGGAGACGAGCTTCATCGCACGCGTCGTCTTCTGCGTGCTAGAGACACTCTTGATCTTCCGTTGAATATCTTTTAAGTTGGCCATGATGGTCCTTACTCAGCGACGAAAGACGCTTTGAACTCTTCGATCGCTTTTTTCATCAGGGCACTCGTCTCATCGTCGATTTTGGATGTAGAACGAATGTTCTCGAAAATCTGAGGATAAGAAGCCTCTACGAACGGATACAGTTCTGCTTCGAACTTGACAACGCTGCTCGCCGGCAGGTCGTCGAGGTAACCTTCGTTACCCGCGAAGATCACAAGCGCCTGCTTCTCTGCAGTAAGCGGAGAGTACGGCGGCTGCTTCAGAACTTCGACCATGCGCTGACCGCGTTCAAGCTGCTTGCGGCTGACTTCGTCGAGGTCGGAAGCGAACTGGGCGAACGCCTGGAGTTCGCGGTACTGTGCCAGGTCGAGGCGCAGTGTACCGGCAACCTGCTTGGTTGCTTTGATCTGTGCTGCACCACCGACGCGTGATACAGAGAGACCGACGTTGATCGCCGGGCGGATACCGGAGTTGAACAGGTCTGTCTCGAGGAAGATCTGTCCGTCGGTAATGGAGATGACGTTTGTCGGGATGTATGCCGCAACGTCGCCTGCCTGCGTTTCAATGATCGGCAGTGCCGTCAGTGAACCTGCACCTTTCTCATCGTTGAGCTTCGCAGCACGCTCGAGGAGGCGGGAGTGGAGGTAGAAAACGTCACCCGGGAACGCTTCGCGGCCCGGAGGGCGGCGGAGGATCAGGGACATTTCACGGTAAGCGACCGCATGCTTGGAAAGGTCATCGTAAACGATCAGACCGTGGCGCGCGTTGTCACGGAAGTATTCACCCATCGTGACACCCGTGTACGGCGCGAGGAACTGCAGTGCAGCCGCTTCGGACGCTGTCGCGGAAACGATGATCGTGTACTCGAGGGCACCGTGCTCTTCGAGGCGGCGGACAACCTGAGCGACCGTAGACTCTTTCTGACCGACAGCAACATAGATACAGACAACGCCGTTGCCTTTCTGGTTGATGATCGTGTCGAGTGCAACAGTTGTTTTACCTGTCTGGCGGTCACCGATGATCAGCTCGCGCTGACCGCGGCCGATCGGCACGAGGGCGTCGATAGACTTGATACCGGTAGCCATCGGTTCATGGACGGATTTACGTGCCATGATACCCGGTGCTTTCTCTTCGACGAAACGGTTTTCCGTTGCTTCGATCGGGCCTTTGCCGTCAATAGGCTCACCGAGGGCGTTGACAACGCGACCGAGCAGTGCGTCGCCGACCGGTACGCGCAGCAGTTTGCCCAGGCGCTTGACGCTCATGCCTTCGCGCAGTGCACCGCTTTTACCGAGGATAACAACACCGACGCTGCTCTCTTCGAGGTTGAGGACAAGACCCTGAGTCCCGTCTTCGAATTCGACCATTTCACCGGCCATTGCATTGGACAGGCCATAGACCTGAGCAACACCGTCTCCGTAAGAGACGATCTTCCCTGTTTCATTAATATCGACGTTCAGTTCAAAGTTCTCGATACGTTCTTTGATGATCGAACTGATTTCATCTGCTTGTACTTTTGCTACCACTATGCTATCTCCTTTCCAAGATCAAATTGCTTTTAAGATGTGCTCAACGAGTTGAGCGTTCATGCGGCTCTTCGAGAGGCTGACTTCGACACCGAGGTCCTCCACTTCGACTTTGATACCGTCATAATCCGACGCGACGAAAGCGAGCGTGATCGTCGCATCCATCTTTTTACCAAGGTCGCTGCTCAGTGCGGCGAGTGTCGATGCTTCGACGGCCGTGTTGCTGTAGACCTTGCCTTCATAAGTTCTGTTCATCCCTGCCAGTGTCAGGCGGAGTGACTCGGCAATTGCCGGGATAATCGCCAGGCGCTTCTTCTCAACCAGGAGTTTGACCAGGTTGTTGACAGCATCACTGTTTGCGCCGGCGACGATCGCGAGCAGGAGTTCCTGTTTCGCGGTGTCGGCGACATTGGGGTCATTGATGATATCGGCAAACGCCTTCTCGCCGAAGGCCTCCGCGAGTGCATCAAACAGTGTTTTCGTATTGGCCAGTGCCTCGGCATCCATCAGGGAAGTCAGGGCTTTTACATAACGTTGTGCGATCATCGCTTCCATTACGCCACCTTCTTCACAATGATGTCAGCCATCTTCTCTTTGTCGAGGGAGGCTGTGCTCTGTGCTGTCACATCTGAAAGGACGGTTTCAACGACACTGCGCACCATCTGGCGCTCCGCGAGGCTCTCTTTGTCTTTCATCTGTTTTTCGAGAACGGCGATCTCGTTCGCAGACTGGGCTTCAATCTGCTTCTTGAGAACGTCTTTCTCTTTTTCCGTTGTCGCAGCCAGTTCGCTCGCAAAGGTCTTCGCCTCTTCGACACGGGCTTCCGCAGCGACTTTTTCCGCTTCGGAGGCACGCAGTTTGTCCTGAATGCTGTTCAGACGGTCGGCGATTTCACCGGCACGGCCGGTAAAGAAACCTTTGACCGGCTTCGCCAGCAAATACCACAGGATCCCGGCGAAGATCAGGAAGTTGACCGTACGCGGAAGGATATCTGTCGCACCGTGCTCGGCACCGGACGAAGCGAAGAGCGATGCTGAAACGAACAGGGTCATAACCAACAGTTTTTTCATCATGTCTCCTTATATCTTGCTGATCTTGGCGTTAACAGCCTCGACGTAAGCCGGGACCTCAGCAGAAAGCGCATTCCGGAGGTTCTCGCGCTCTGTCGCAAGTTCCGCCTCAAAGGCTTCATAAGCTTTGGCCAGCTCAGCACGCTTGGCACCGATGGCGGCTTCCGCCGCATTTTTTGCATCCGCAATCACTTTTTCCCGTTCCCCAGCCGCTTGCAAACGTGCTTCGCTGATAATGGAGTCCGCGGTTTCGTTCAGAGCGCTGACTTCGGCGTCGTTAGAGCCGATAGCTGTCAGATCGTTCTGAATGTCTTGGTCGCGTTTTTCCATGAAAGCAAAGAGAGGTTTGTAGAGCATACCGTTTAGAACGGCGATAAGGATAAGGAAGACAACAGCTGTACTGATGAGCAGCAGTGGACTAATATCTAACATATCACCTCCTAAAAGTTGCGTGATTATACAATTTATAAATTAAAAACCCTGTTAAGTTGGGAGGGGAAAAAGCGAAAAAGGAGAAAAATTACAAAGGGGGGAAATTTTTTGGTTACAAAATAATGCAGCGGTCAGCCGAGGATGTCCAGAAAACGGGCAACCTCCTGCTCATCGCGGAAGGTAATGGTGATTTTGTTCGTGCCGGCGGCCACGGCAAAGCCGCCGTCCGAGAGTGCGCTCCGTACGGCCCCGAGGTCGTATTCCGGAGCTTTCGGCTTCTCCAGGGTTTCCGTTTCGCCGCGGCTCTTCATCCGTTTGACCATCTGCTCGGTTTCGCGGACGCTCAGTTTCTGGCCGTGGATGGAATCGACCATCACCTTCTGCTCTTTATCCGTCAGCCCGACCATGACCTTGGCATGCCCGGCGCTGATCGTACTGTCGATCAACGAGGAGAGGGTTTTCTTGGAGAGCTGCAGAAGACGGAGAGTATTGGTAATATGGCTGCGGCTCTTGTGTACCACCGATGAGAGCTCCTCCTGGGTGAGACCGTGCAGGTTGATCAGCTCTTCGTAAGCCTGTGCCAGTTCGACGACATTGAGCTGTTCGCGCTGGATATTCTCGATGAGGGCATGCTGGCGCATCTGCGCTTCGTCCAGGGAAGCGATGACCGCACGGATCGTTTTAATCTTCGCCAGCTTGCTCGCACGCCAGCGGCGCTCGCCGGCGACGAGGATGTAGCCGTCGACGTCCTCGACCAGGACAATGGGCTGGATCAGGCCGTGGGTCTTGATAGAAGCGGCCAGTTCACTCAGCGCTTTTTCATCGAAATGTTTGCGCGGCTGGAAAGGGTTGGGACGGATTTGAGAGACGGGAACTTCTACGACCTGGGCATTTTTCGGAATTTCGTGGTCATAGGCCTCTTCGATTTCACCGAGGAGTTCACCCAGTCCGCGTCCGAGGGATTTCGTTTTTGCCATACCCATCCGTTACGCCAGGATCGCCTGGGCAAGGTTCTGGTAGGCCACGGAACCGCTGGAGCGTCCGTCGTACAACACGGCCGGTTTCCCGAAACTCGGGCTCTCCGCCAGTTTGACGTTGCGCGGGATCACGATGCAGTCGTCCGTCTCATCGGTAAAGAGTTTCTCTTTGAAGTGCTGGCGCAGATCCGCCAGTACCTGTTTGGAGAGGTTGTTCTGCGAACTGTACATCGTCGGCAGGAACCCTTTGATGGCCAGGGACGGATTGATCGTTTTACGGATCAGTCGCACGGTATTGAGCAGCTGCGCCAGACCTTCCAGGGCGAAAAATTCGCACTGGATCGGGATGATAACGGAGTTCGATGCGCTCAGGGCATTGATCGTCATCGGCCCCAGGGCCGGCGGCGAATCGATGATGACGTAGTCATAATGCTCTTTGACCTGCGCGATCGCTTTTTTCATGATCAGCTCGCGCCCTTTGCTCTGGCTGGAGTCGTAGTACTCTTTTTCCACCCCGACCAGGCCGATGTTCGACGGTGCAAGGTCCAGCATCGGCAGTTCGGTCGTCAGGATGATGTCCCCGAGCTTTTTCGCCCCGATCAGCACATGGTAGATATTGAACTCGTAGTCGTTACGGGTATATCCCAGCGATGTCGTGGCGTTGGCCTGCGGATCGGCATCGATCAGCAGCACCTTTTTGCCTTCAACGGCAAGGGATGCCGCGAGATTTACTGCAGTCGTCGTCTTGCCTACCCCGCCTTTTTGATTGGCGATTACAATTACTTCACTCATCGCTGGCTGTATATCCTTTGCCCGTCACACATAACCGATCCATCGTCGCACAACACCGCGTTTTCTAAGGAAAAGTTATGATGATTATTATGCGTTTGGAACCGTCTGCTTTTGTCAAATTCTAGCGCGTATAGTCTGAAGATTTCCTTCCATTTCGGAAATCCTTCCACCCTTGAAAAATAATCATTTAATAACATTTCTCGTGAAACATCGATATCAAGGACGCCGAAACCCTCGGGGGCATTTTTCAGGTTGAGCCCGATGCCGCACACCAGGGTATTTTGCCGCATTGTCGTGATCGTTCCGCCGATTTTCTGTTCGCCGATGTAAAAATCGTTCGGCCATTTCAGCCACACTTCCGACCCTGCATCTTCAAGGGCCATTTTGAGCAGAAAAGCGAAATAGATGGAGGAGGATTCAAGCTGCAGATCCGGGGGCAGTGCGCTGCGCGCCACGGCAAATGAGAAGAAGAGGTTCCCTTCCAACCCCGTCCAGCTGTTCCCCCGGCTTCCGCGTCCTGCGTCCTGGAGATCCGCGACCACCGCCAAAGGGGGCGTCTCCCCCGCTTTCAGGGCATCAATGAGGTAGCGCTGGGTCGAATCGACCTGCTCAAGCCAGCGTATCGTCAAGACCGAGCCGTTTTCCGTTGAGGTAATCGTTCACCGCCATCGCCTTTTTGGAGGGCGGCTGAACCGTTTCGACCCAGAGTGCACCGTTGCTGCAGCCTACTTTCACCCGCGTTTTCTCGACGGCAAGAATACGACCGGGGGTGTTTGTCCCCGTTGGTTCCGCCAGCGTCATCTTCGTCAGTTTCAGGCCGCTTTCCAGGTAGACCCCCGGCCAGGGGGTGAAGGCGCGGTACTTGTTGTAGAGCGTCACGGCGTCGTCAAAGATCACTTCGCCGTCAGCCTTGCTGATCTTCTTGCAGAGGCTCGCCTCGGCATCATTCTGCGCTACCGGCGTCAGTGTCGGATAGGCCCGCAGCACTTCCGGCGTCATCTTGGCAGCGAGGTCGGTCAGGCGTTCAAAAAGAGTGCCGACCGTTTCATCATCACCGATCGTTATCCGTTCGATTGTGAGAATAGGCCCGGTATCAAGCCCCTCCTCCATCAACATCGCCGTCACACCGGTCTCTTTATCGCCGTTCAGCAGGCTCTGCTGGATGGGGCTCGCGCCGCGGTACTGCGGCAAAATAGAGGCGTGCAGGTTCATACAGGGGGCGTGATCGAGCACGGCTTTGGGCAGAATCTGCCCGTAGGCGGCGACGACGATATAGTCGCAGGGGATCGTCCGCAGTGTCTCAACGGTCTGTGCCTCGCGGAGACGCTCAGGCTGGTAGACCGGGATGCCCGCTTCAAGTGCGACGGTTTTTACCGGCGGCGGCGTCATCACTTTTTTCCGCCCGACCGGTTTGTCCGGCTGGGTGTAGGCCGCGACGACCTCGATATCACTCTGCGCGATCAGTGTTTCCAGTATCCGGGAGGCATAATCCGGCGTCCCCATAAAGATCACTTTCATGCGGCACTCTCAGGTGTGAAGAGCGTGCCGCCGCTCTGCTTATCATTCAGAAGGAAGTTCTCAACATCCTCTAGGTCAAACCCGCTGGCCAGGAACATGCTGCGGCCGCGTTCAAGGAGGAAATGCGCCGCTTTAAGCTTGGTAACGATGCCCCCCGTGGCAAAGCTGTTGTGCGGTGTCACCTCTTTGGAGAGCTCCTCCGCCTTGATAGCGTGTACGAGCGGGCGGACGCAGGCATCGTCATGGCAGTGCGGGTCCTTGTCGTAATAGGCGTTGATATCGGAGAGGATCACCAGCAGGTCGGCGTTGAAATGGTATGCCGTATAGGCGGAAAGCTGGTCATTGTCGCCCAGGACCAGCTCTTCGACGGCGGTGGCGTCGTTCTCGTTGATGATCGGCAGCACCCCGTTCCCAATGAGAGTATCGATGGTATTGCGGGCCTTTTCCGCCTGGCTCTCCGTGTAGAAGTTCGCCGCCGTCACCAGGACCTGCGCCGGCAGGATGCCGTGCTTTTCGAACTTCTTCTTGTAGCGGTTCATCAGCAGCGGCTGCCCGATGGAGGCGAGGGCCTGCTTGTTCGCCAGGACGCTTTTATCGAGCTTGAGCTCCGTATAGCCCGCCGCGACGGCGCCGCTGGAAACGAGGATCACTTCGTAGCGTGCTTTGAGGCGGGCGATCAGGTTGACCAGGTTCTGCATCCGGTCGCGGGCAATGCGGTTGTTCTCTGTCAGGACGGCGCTGCCGACCTTGAGGACGATGCGTTTCAAGCTTGCTCCATTCCTATCAGGGTATGCAGCGCAAAATTGAGCGGTTTGATATTTTCATGGGCAACGGAGGAGATGGCTGCCATGAAGAACGGTTTCTCGCGGTCAAATTGCTGCGTCTCGTCGGAGAGGTCCTGCTCGTAAAACGGCAGGGCGTCATCGAAACCGAAACGGCTGTGCTGTGACGGCTTGACGCCCACCAGCTTCATCATCTCGGCGATCTTCTCCTCGGCCTCCTCTTTGGAGAGGGCGTCGACGCGGGTCAGCGCGATCGCGAAAGCGCGCGTGGCGAGCAGTTCGCTGAACCGCTCCAGCTCCTGCTGCAGCGTCTCGTACTGGTAGGTCATCGTCATATACGATGCCAGGTCGATCATGAAAAGCAGCGTCTTCGTCCGCTCGATATGGCGCAGGAACTGCAGCCCAAGGCCGCGCCCTTCGCTGGCGCCGTCGATGATCCCCGGGATATCCGCCATGACGAACGACTCGAAATCGCTGACGCGGACCTGTCCCAGTTTCGGTGTCAAAGTCGTAAATTCGTAGTTGGCGATCTCCGGCGTCGCATTGGAGACGGTCGAAATAAGCGTCGATTTCCCGACATTGGGGAAGCCGACGAGACCGACGTCCGCGATCAGTTTCAGCTCCAGACGGACCCGGCGGGTCTCACCGGGTTCGCCCGGCTGCGCATAGGTCGGGCGCTGGTTCGTCGAGGATTTGAAGTGGGTATTGCCCAGGCCGCCCTTGCCGCCCTGCAGCAGCTGCTGCTCCTGGCCCTCATGGACAAGGTCCATCAGCAGCTCGCCGCTCTCGGCATCGAACACCTGGGTGCCCGGCGGCACGATCACGAAGAGCTTCGGTGCCGACTTGCCCGTCATGTTGGAGCCAAGCCCCGGGCGGCCGTTTTCCGCCACGAGCTTATGCTTGCCGTGGTAGTGCGCCAGGGTATGGGTATTGTTGTCGACGCGGAACCAGACGTCCCCGCCCCGTCCGCCGTCACCGCCGTTCGGACCGCCGTTGGTCACAAATTTCTCGCGGCGGAACGCCACACAGCCTGCGCCGCCTTTTCCCGATGATAATTCCAATTCGATCTGATCGACAAACATACATTAAATCCTTGTAGGGCTTCACTCAACAGAAGACTTGGACATCCGTTTTAGAAGTATACTGTTAAATAAAGGTGAATAGATGAAAGCGGCCCTGCCGAAGCAGCGCCTGATTTAGGGGTAGAGAGCTTAGGAAGCCGGTACGATAGAGACCTGCTTGCGGGTCTTGTCTTTGCGCTCGAACTGAACGATGCCGTCAACCAGTGCGTACAGCGTGTGGTCTTTACCCATGCCGATGTTCTGACCCGGGTGTACTTTCGTACCACGCTGGCGAACGATGATGTTTCCGGCTTTGACAGTTTCGCCGCCGTACTTTTTCACACCAAGTCTACGTCCCGCGGAATCGCGGTTATTCTGTGTACTACCTTGACCTTTCTTGTGTGCCATATCGAACTCCTCCTAGATTACGCCGCGATCTTCGTGATGCGAACGCGTGTGAAGCTGCGGCGGAAACCGCGCTTGAGTTTGCTGTCCTTACGACGGCGCTTTTTGTAGATCGTGACTTTCTTGTCGCGGCCTTCGTTGATGACTTCTGCAGTTACAACCGCACCGTCAACAAAAGGAGCACCGACTTTCAGCTCACCGGCATTGACCGCGAGTACTTCTTTGATCTCGAGCGTTGCTTTCGGCTCAAGGCTCATTTTGTCAAGCAGGAGGATATCGCCCTCTTCTACTTTATACTGCTTGCCACCGTTTTTGATGATTGCGTACATAGCATTTCCTTGTAATGTATAGAAAAGAATCTCTACTTAAAGACTCAGAGTGTATCCGACCCATCAAAACGTGACAATCAGTTCGATCAGGCCTTTTAGCGCCTGGATGGAGGAGAGCCATCAGCGACACGCATGCCGCTGTTTCAGCGCAATCCTCTGGTTACACTCTCAGTCTTCAAGAGAGGTCCCTGTTCTTTTAGTGGGCGAATTATAGCCAAAAAGGCTTTAATCCGCAAGGGCGATCGCGTCAATCTCCACCAGGGCGTTTTTGGGCAGTGTTTTGACCGCTACCGTCGAACGTGCCGGTTTATGGTCGCCGAAGGCTTCGGCATAGAGGGCGTTAACGGTCGCGAAATCGTCCATGTTATCGAGGAAGATCGTCGTCTTGATCACTTTGTCCAGCCCGCTTCCCGCCGCTTCAAGGACTGCCGTCAGGTTTGAAAGCACCTGTTTCGTCTGAACCGTAATGTCGTTTTCACACATCTCGCCCGCCGGGGTCAGTGCGATCTGCCCGGAGGTGTAGACCATCCCGTTTACCTTCACCGCCTGAGAATAGGGTCCTATCGCCGCCGGGGCGTCTGCTGTCTGCACGTACTGCATTATTTTCGTTTCCTTTCCACATCGTCGAGTATGGACATAAAATCCTCTATGTTCCAGTAGCCCGGCATTTTAACCAAAACCCTCTCATCGGCACTTAAAAAATAGTGCATGGGGATCATCGGCGCCTTGAATTTGGCGGGATAAGCGCCGCTGTCACGCTCGACCTCCACGCCGACGGCCAGCGCCGCCAGACGCTCCCGGACCGCTTTGTCTTTGAGCGTCGTCCGTTTGAAGCGTTTGCACCAGCGGCAGCCGGGCGCGGTGATAAGGAGGTAGACGATCTTCCCCTCCTGCGCCGCGATCTGCCTGGCCGTGTCGTAATCCTTGGCCCACTCCGCCGGTGCCGCCGTCAACAGTGCCGTGAAAAAAATAAGTATCAGTGCATACCGCATAAGTCCCCTCGTGTCGGTTCATTTTAGCATAAGTGAGGACTGCCGCATCAAAGATTGCTTTCAATCGGAGTGCACTATAATCAAACCACATAGGTGAGGTGATGTATGGAAACAGATCATACCGTGCTGTTCGAAACGATTGACACTATCCAGGAGCGGATCGTGACCCTGCGGCATGAACTGCATGCCCATCCCGAACTCTCCGGGGCGGAAGCGCAGACGACCCTGATGCTCAAAGGTATTCTCGAAGCGGAGGGAATAAGGGTCCGCTCTTTCGAAGAGCACTACGGCCTGATCGCGGAGATCATCGTCGACGAAAATGCCCCCTTTGTCGCCCTGCGCGCCGACATTGACGCCCTCCCGATCGAGGAGCGCACCGAACGCGACTATGCCTCGCAGGCACCGGGCATCATGCACGCCTGCGGGCACGATGCCCATACCGCCGTCCTGCTCGGAGCCGCCCTGGCCCTCAAACGCATTGAAGGCGAGCTCCGCCGGAATCTCCGTTTCATCTTCCAGCCGGCCGAGGAGATCACCGAAGGGGGAAGCTCCCAGATGATCGAGCACGGGGCACTGGAGGGGGTCAAGGCCATCTTCGGCCTGCACGCCTACCCCTATCTGCCGACCGGGCAGATCGGTTACAAGTACGGGGTGATGCTCGCCTCCGCCGACACCTTCGAGATCGAGATCTTCGGCAAAAGCGCGCACGGGGCACGCCCCCACGAGGGGGTGGACGCCATCCTCGTCATGTCGATGGCGGTGAACTCCCTCAACCATATCGTCTCGCGCCGGATCGACCCGCTCCACCCCGCCGTCATCTCGCTGGGGACCGTCGAAGGCGGCAGGGCCCCCAACGTCATCTGCGACCACGTCAAGGTGTGCGGGACGGTGCGGACCGTCAACCACGACGTGCGCCACGCCATCCCCGGGATGATGGAGGTCTCCATCAAAGGGATCTGCGACTCCATGCACGCGACGTATGACTTTGCCTACCGTTTCGGTTCCCCCGAGGTCACGAACGACGACGCCATGGTCGACATCGTACGGCGCGCCGCAGCAACCGTCCTGGGTGAACCGAACGTCATCGACCTCGCCGACCCGGTCATGGGCGGCGAGGACTTCGGGCGCTACCTCGAGATCGTCCCGGGCGCCTTTTTCCGCCTGGGGACCTGCGACCCGGACAAGGGGACCTGCGTTCCGCAGCACAATGCCCGCTTCGACGTCGATGACGACGCCCTGCGCTACGGCATGAAAATCATGGCGCTTGCCGCCCTGGAGGCGATGGAAGATGCGTGACCTCATCGAAATCCGCCTCACCAGCAGGACCCACTTTTCGCTTCTACGCTACACCTGCAAGCACCTGCGGCAGCTGCTGCCGCTGCACCGCCCCGAGCAGCTCTCCGAGGCGATCGACCAGCTGCTGGAAAACGTCGTCGAACATGCCTACATCAAGATAGAGAACATGGACGTCACGGTCCGTTTCACCATCACCCCCCGCCAGCTGCAGATCGACGTCGAGGACAGCGGGCTTCCGTTTGATTTCACCCCGTTCATGAGCGAGGCGGTCGACCGTTCGGCGGCGCACGAAAAGGGGTTTTACCGCATCTACGATCTTGTCGACCGCTTCTGGTTCACCATGCTCGAGAACAAGGGAAAACGTTTCAGCGTCATCCAGGCCTTCGAGCACAGCTATGACATCCGTACCGGGAAGACCTCCACCGTCCTGCCCGACAAGCAGACCATCCTTGAGCGGCTGGATGTCCGACGTTTCGAAGCGTCCGACGCCGAGGGGATCGCGCAGCTCATCTACAAGAACTACCACTACACCTATTACAAGAGTCAGTTTTACGATCCCGTCAAGATCCGCCAGCTCAACGAGGACCGCGAAGTCGTCTCCATCGTCGCCGTCTACGGGGTCCGCGTCGTCGGGCACTTCGCCCTGGTCCTCTCCCGCCACGCCGAGATCGCCGAGATCGCCATTGCCGCCGTCGATCCCGAGTTCAAGAAGATGGGAATCATGAACCGGATGTTCGATACGATCATCGCCACCGCCGCGCAGATGCACCTCAACGCCATCTACGGCGAGGCCCTGATGCTGCACCCCTACAGCCAGAAGGCCAACCTCTCCCACGGGATGTGCGAAACGGCGATCGTGCTCGGCGAGGTCCCTTCACAGACGGAGATCGAACGCCAGATCAAGGCATCCCTGCGCAGCGGGGCGATGATCAGTTTTCTCGTCTTTGACACCCATAAGCGCTACCGCTTCCTGCCCGGCCGCTATGCGGAGCAGATCGAGGCCGCCTACCACTGTGCCAAGGTCGAAGCCTCCGTCAGCCGCCCGGCCAACCCCAACCGGCAGGTCCTCACCCACCACTTCAACCCCCACATCAATGTCGGCTTCATCATCATCGAGGGGCTGCCCGACCCCGAAGCACTGGATGAGCTGATCGACCTGATGCACACCGACCACTGTGAAATGGTCTACGCTGATCTCAACCTGCACCACATCGAGGAGATCGACGAGGTCGTCACTATGCTGAACCGCCGCCACTTCTTCTACAGCGGGGTCTTCTTCAGTTTCTACCATAATGAGGATTATGTGCGACTGCAGCGTAAAAACAGCCGCTTTGTCGACGAAGAGCAGCTGGTGTGCTACTCACAGAACGCCAAAAGGCTGCTGGAGTATATCCAGGAGGATGAAGCGAGGGTGACCTCCGCGGAACCGGAGGCTCAGTAGGTGGCGATCACCTGCTTGAAGACGTCGCAGAGCCCGCGGACCTGCTCCGGCGTCGTGCATTCGTTCGGCGCGTGGATGGTGTCGTTGCGTACCCCGAACTCGATGACGTCGATACCGTATTCGGCGATAAAGCGCGCATCTGAGGTGCCGCCCGCCGTGGAGTGTTTGGGACGCAGGCCCGTGACCGATGCGATCGCCGCATCGATCGTCCGGACGATGTGGGTGTTCGCATCGGTCACAAAGGGCTTGGCGCTCTGGTCGAGGGTCAGGGTGTAATCCATCTCCTTGAAATAGTGGTGGACAAAAGCCTCGATGTCCTCCTTCGAGGTTTTCGTGGAGTTGCGGACATTGAACATCATCTTCAGCTTGCCCGGCGTCACGTTGGTCACCTCCATCCCCGCACGGATATCGGTCACGACAAACTGGCTGGGGCTGAAATATTCGTCCCCCTCGTCCAGGTTGACCCCTGCCATGTGGTGCAGCACCTGGGCGACTTTGTGGATTGGGTTCTTCGCCTTTTCGGGGTAGGCGGCATGCCCCTGTTTGCCCCGCTTTTCAATCACCCCGTTGATGGAGCCGCGGCGGCCGACCTTGATGGCGTCGCCGAAGCGCTCTTCGCAGGTCGGTTCGGCGACGATACAGGCATCGGGGAGCATCCCCTCCGCTTGCAGCCACCTGAGCAGCTCCACCGTACCGTGTTTCGCCGGCCCCTCCTCGTCGGACGTGAGCAGCAAGGAGAGGGTGCCGCCGAAGCTCTCCGTCTCTTTGACCGCCTGCAGGAACGCCGAGACGCCGGCTTTCATATCCTGCGCGCCGCGGCCGTAGATCTTGCCCTCTTTTTCGACGGCCGTATAGGGGTCGGTCTCCCACCCCTCCCCGGCCGGGACGACGTCGACGTGCCCGGCGAAGCAGAGATGCTTCCCGCTGCCGAAACGCTTGTAGATAAAGAGGTTCTTCACCTCGTCCACGTCGATGCGCACGGCGGTATAGCCGTCGAGGTAGCCTTCGACGAAGTCAAGGATGCCGCCGTCGTCCGGCGTCTCGCTTTTGCGTTCGATCAGGTGTTTGAAGAGTTCAACGACGTCCAAACTCAGCCTTTCGGGTTCTCATAAAAGACATATTCGGTCGAATAGTCGCTGATTTCGAAATAGAGCTTCTTCTCGCCGCTGTCCACCTCATAGTTGAAGTTGCTGTCAAGTACGCCGTAGCTGTAGCGGTAGGGTCTCGGGGAACTGTCGTCGGTCCCCTTTGCCGTACTCATCTTGCCGATCTTGATAAAGCGCATCACGAGCTTGCCGCCGCTGTAGATATCGAGCACCCCGTTCGTCCCCGTCCAGTTCTGCAGCCCGTGGCCGAGCTTGTTCTGCGTCTCCTGGGTACAGCCGCCGAGCATCAGCAACGTGACGGTCAAAACAATCCATACTTTTTTCATCCTGGTCTCCTTCTCCGGCAAATCAATCACCGGATTATAACGTCTTCGTTTCAAGCGCCCCTTACGATTCAGCCGCGGGCGATGACCCGTGCCTGCATTATAAGCTTCTCCATCCCGTAGGGGTCCTCGACGTTGAAAAAGATCCCCTGTTCCGTGACCACGGCCGTCCCCGTGCCCCTTTCAACAGTCTCTTCGCCGTTGAAGTAGTCTTTGTTGCGGTACTCGATCGTGTAGCGCTCCCCCGCCGTCACCCTGAGGGCTTTGAGCTGCTCCTGCGAATGGGGTTTGAACATCGGTTGCCCTCCTGCTAGAAATCATCCATGTCGATGGAGGCTTTCCGCGGCGCTTCGGGTTCGCTCTCCGGTACGTCGACCGTGTTGATCTCCGGGACCTCCTCTTTGACGACCTGCACTCTGGCCAGCTGCTCCTCGACGTCAAGCTCCAGCCCGCTGGAGGTCATCACGAAGCCCTTGACAACGAGCTTGCCCTCATGGATCTCCCGGTGGTGGTCACGGCAGAGGGGGACAAGATTGTGGCGGTGGTTGACGGGCACGTGGCCGATAAACCCGCGGGCATCGGCACTGGACTGGTGCGCGATGTGGTGGACATCCTCCGCCTTCGCCCCGCAGATGACACAGGTGGTGACGTAGAGATCCTTGTTGTACTTGCTGGTGCGTTTTTTCACCAGCAGCTCCAGTTCGTCAAAGTCGTTGGAGAGCCGCTTGCGGATACGGTTCGCCGCCTCCAGGAACTCCGAATCCATGTGCAGCGAGCGGGCGAACTCCAGACCGTAGACGCTCGAACCGCTGCCCGACTGCAGCACCCGGTTAAAGACAAGCTTGTCTTTGAGCGCATCATACTCCACGCTCAGGTGCAGGTCGACGACATTCTCCAGCCGCCGCATCTCTTCCATGTTGGCCAGCTGGTGCAGGTGGGTAGCAAAGAGGAAGATGGAGCGCAGTTTCGCCAGCTTCATGATCGCGCTCGCGACGATGGCGACGCCGGAGAGTGTCTCCGTCCCGTGGGAGATCTCGTCGCCGAGGATCAGCGACCGTGTCCCGGCGCGGTTGAAGATGTTTTTGAGTTCCATCATCTCGACGGCGAAGGTGGAGAGCCCTTTTTGCAGGTTATCCCGGGAGACGATCCGTGTAAAGAGCGACTCGAAGAGCGAGAACTTCATCGACGACGCCGGCACGTAGAAACCGGCCTGTGCCATCAGCACGGCCAGCCCGACACTCTTCATCAGCGAGGATTTCCCGCTGGAGTTGATGCCGTAGAGCAGGACGCCGTTGACGTCATGACCGTCGTGCACGGCGGGATCGAGCATGACCGTTTCGGGATAGGGAAGGTCCATGTAGGCGCGGTTGCCCATGACAATGTCGTTGGGCACGTAGATCCCCTGCCGCTCCTGGATCTCGATGAGCGGGTGGCGCAGCGCCATGAGCTGCAGGAAGTTCTCGTCCTCATGGACGTCGACGATCGTCGGGCAGGCAAAGTTGTACTGCTGCGCCGCCCGCGCGGAGGCGACGGCGACGTCGAGGTCGGCCACGTAGCCGATAAGGCGCTCGAACAGAAGCGTATAGCGCCGCTCAAAGGTGCGCTGCAGGGCGATGAAGCGCTCCTTGACCAGGGCGATGATCTTGGCCTGGTTGCGCATAATTTTGTCGGAGAGCTGTTCGGTCAGTTCCGAGGTGATTTTGACGCTGTTGGTGAGCCGCTTGACGCTGAAGTCGCTGAAACAGACCGTCTCGCCGCCCAGGTCGACGCTGCCGGAGGCGAACTCCTTCTCAATCATCGCCCAGCGGGTGCGGCTCATGGAGATGTAGTGCCCCTCTTTGTCCAGGACACCCAGGGAGACGTAACCGCCGCTTCCGGCCGCCGCCCCCTGTTCGCCGAGCATCCGTTCCATCGCGTCCATGATGATCGCGAAGTGCTGCAGCATCCGGGCATTCTCGTCCACCAGTGCGTCCACCTGCACGTCGACGCCCCGGCGCAGAAAGTTGTCGTCGACCGTGCTGACGGTGAAACGGCGGGACACCTCCAGGTCGATGCTCTGCTCGATGTCGCGGATAAAGGTGTCGACCTCCTGCTCGCTGAAGGGGGTCTTGATGAGCTTGTGCCGTTTGACGAACTCCATCAGCTCCCGGATGCCGACGAGCGAGGCGTGGACATAGTTCATCTCGAAGGGGTGCAGGCGCGCCAGGGCGATCCGGCGGTGCAGGCGCTCGAGGTCATAGACCCCCCGAAGGGCATCCCCGAGCATCCGCACATGCGGCATTACCCGGTCGATCAGCCCGTAGCGGCGCTCCAGCTCGCTGCGCTCCTGGATGGGGTTGAGCAGGCGCTCCTTGAGCAGGCGCTTCCCGATCGCGGTGACGCTCTTGTCGACGAGTTTGAGCAGCGTCATGTCGCTGCGGTCTTTGGAGATGACGGCCAGCTGCTCCAGGGCATTGTTGCCCAGGTACATGTAGCGGGTGTTGTCGATCATCTTCGGGCGGGCGAGCTTCTGGATGATGTGGTAGTCGTGTTCGATGACGAAGTGTACCAGCGTCGCCAGCGCTTCGGAAACGAAGGGGTGGCGCTCCAGGTCGAGGTGTTCGATCGGCGACAGCAGGGACTGGATCTGGTAGACGTTTTCAAAGAGTTCGTTCTGGTAATCGATCTTCGGGCGTTCGTGGTTGACGCTGTAGGCGTAGTGCTCGCTGATCTCGAGGTAGCGGATCACCTCTTTCTGGTTCTCCACCCCCTCCAGAAAGGTCAATACCACCTCCGTCGTGCGGTAGATGTTGAGCAGGTTGAAAATCTCGTCCAGGGCATAGGTGGGGTCTTCGCTCGTGCCGTAGGTCTCGTAGAGCCAGGTTTTCCCCGTCGTCACGTCGATGGCCGCATAGCCGACGCTGTAGATATCTTTGTGGCGGTCGATCAGGAGGGAGACGATGTAGTTGTCGTCGTTATCGACGGTATGGTCGAAGTTCGTGCCCGGGGAGATGATCTGCCCGATGAAGCGGCTGAGCTTCGGCGGCACCCCCTTCTGGCGGATGACGATGATCGTGTAGCGCTGTTCCTGGATCAGGCGCCCCAGATAGCGCTCGAACGAGACGGAGGGCACACCGGCGAGAAAGGGGTTCTTGACGCTGTTTTCGGGGATGTTCTTGTTTTTCTTCGTCAGCTGGATATTGAGCAGTTCGGCCATCTCCTTGGCCTTGCCCACCTGCATGTCGTCATTGTTGACCTCGTAGACTTCGTAAAAAGTGCCGATCTCCATAAAGA
The DNA here is from genome assembly GCF_039645585.1 of Sulfurimonas sp. HSL-1656. Lineage (NCBI taxonomy): Bacteria > Pseudomonadati > Campylobacterota > Epsilonproteobacteria > Campylobacterales > Sulfurimonadaceae > Thiomicrolovo > Thiomicrolovo subterrani. The sequence continues at coordinate 784,480 of NZ_CP147915.1, read as the reverse complement.
CGACCGTATCGCTGCCGTACTTCTCTTCGAAACGGCGCTGCAGGTCGAAATAGACCTCGGTCAGCAGGCGGTCTTTGCTGTTGAGAATCCCATCAATCTCGCTGTGTAGCACGACATAAAACCCTTGCGATAACGTTGTTTTTGTAAGGAAAGATTATAGCTAAAACGGCTTAGGGAGAGTTGGTTGTAGAGGGTGGCGGCGTGCCGCGGCACGCCCCCGTTGGAAGCGAGAGGTCTTAGAAGTCGCCGATAGCAGCGCGTGCCGGGATCTCGTCCATTGCTTTTTTGACGCTGAGTGCCATTTTAAGCATATCAGCCGGGAGCTCGTAACCACCGTGGATCGCAAGTGTCATGTCCATGCTGACCAGCCAGCGCTCACCGTTACCGTATTCAACCAGCATGATACGGCACGGCATGAAACCGCCGTAGTAGCGTGAATAGTTCAGGAAGACTTTCGCAATCGGAAGACTACACAGGGAGAAGATACGTGCGTGCTTAACTTCGGTCGGTGCCGCATCGTCTTTCGTGTACATTTTGATGTCGCCCGTGACGCGCATGTTGTACTCTTCTGCCAGTGATTTGATCGTCTCGGCGACATCGTCGTTCGCGATATCGTCTTTGACCAGCCACTCTTGCATCATCGCTCTTGCCGGGTCACCGTACTCAGTGACTTTCGTGAACATGTTGTCATAGGCATCCATTGCCTTGTCGTCCAGTTTGTACTGTTGCGTTACCGCGGTCCATCCCATGTGCATTGTCGAACAACCACTGATCATGAAGGTCATCATGATTGCAGCTACTGCTGTGATTACGTTTTTCAACTTACTACTCCTTGTAAACAATGTGATAAAATTGTACTATCAAAAAATTAAATAACTTAGAGGAAATCGAACTTTTTTGATTTTTTTATACAAAAACTGTGTAGAAACCGCTCAACCCAACACGTGTTTGGGCAGGACCACGGCTTTAAAATCCCCCGAAAACACTTCCGTTTCGCCGTAAAATGCATTTACCGTGATCTTATATTTTCTGCCGTCGCTTTCGATGCACCGCGCTTTAAACAGCAGGGTTTCCCCGACGCGCGTCGGGGCAAGAAAGCGGCAGCTGCTTCCCGCCAGAACGACATGCGGTTCATTCACGCAGGCCATGGCCGCGTAGTCGGCCGCGCCGAAAATAAAGCCGCCGTGCACCAGCCCCTGCTCGTCCGCCGCCATAACCGGTATCGTCTCCAGTTCAACCGCCGCATACCCTTCATTCAGGGCAATGACGGTGCCGCAGAGGCCCTTGTCTATTTTCAGGTGGGTGTTGAGCATCATCCTTTGGGCTCCTTTGTCAGTCGGACGTAGACCCGCTTGGGGGCGGGATACCCCTCGACGGTCTTGGAGGGGTCTTCGGGGTCGAGGAAATCTTCCAGGCTCTGCCCCTCGATCCACTCGGTTTTTCGCTGCTCTTCGGGGGTCGTCACGGAGGTCTCCAGCACTTCAAAGCCGGAGAATCCCGCCCGCAGGCACCAGTTACGCAGCGCGGGTATGGTGGGGACGAAGTAGATGTTGGGAATCTTGGAGTACGCCCCCGCCGGGCTCAGGCAGATCTCCTCCTCCCCGTCGATCATAAAGGTATCGAGGTAAACTTCGCCGCAGTTTTCCAGCCCCTTGTAAAGCTGTTTGAGCATCGCCACGGGATCGCTGCGGTGGTAGAGCACCCCCAGGCAGAAGATCGTATCGAACTTCTCTTCGTACTGCGGCAGATGTTCGACGCCGAGCAGTTCATAGACGATCTCCGTCTTCGCGAAATGGTTAATGAAATCGAACTGGGTCTTGTAAAGCGCCGAGGGGTCAAACCCAACCAGTTTCGCGGGCGCATCCTCCTGCATCCGAAAAAGGTAGTAGCCGTTGTTGCAGCCGATATCCGCAACCCGTTTCCCCTGCAGATTGAAGTGGGGACGGAGCAGGTTGTATTTCATAAAGCTCTGCCACTCGGTGTCGATGAAGAGCCCGAAGAGCTCGAACGGGCCTTTGCGCCACGGCATCAGCATACGCGCGACCTTTTCGATCTGAGTATGATCGACATCGGCCACCGTCGTCAGACGGACCGTATCCCCGTAGTTGCAGACCGTTTCGATCTCCGGGAGGGCTGCGAGGGCTTCACGCAGCGGGGCGATGTTTTTCCATCCCATCCACGCTTCGCGTTCGCGGCGGACGGCATCGAGGGGGGAAGACGTCACGCTCAAATGGTCCCGTTCGCCTCGGCTGACGGCGCGCTCTGCTCCTGCGGCGCCGCTTTGGTGGCGTTGTCGTCACTGAAGATCTTCTTCACCTTGGAGACGGCATCGGTTACCGCCTTGTCCATCTTCTCCCCGAAGCTCTCGCCGGCCTGCTGCTGCATCGCCGCGATCTGCGCCTTGAGGGTTTCGATCTCCGCGGCCTGTTCCGTGAGCGTTTCATTCATATCCGCCAACTCATCGCGCGCATCGGAGGCGGCTTCCTGCGCCTCCGTTACCGCCGCCACATTAACGCCGTAACGGTAGACGAGCTCGCCGCCGTCATAGCCTTGCTTGATCATAAAGCTGATGAACATGATGAGCGTCACGATCAGCGCCCCGCGGGCCCATTTCTGCGCTAGCAGCATCGCCACCAGTTTGAACGCCAGGGGAATGAGCAGCGCGTAGACGAGGTAGGTACCGAGCATCTTGTGCGCGCCCAGCGCTTCGCGTGCCTCATCGCCGAGCAGTTCGAAGGCTTCACTGCCGTCCGCTTTACCGGTGAAATAGGCCGCCACATAGAAGAGTACCGACAGCAGCAGCAGTCCGAGCGACGACAGGCTGAGCGCACGGCGCTTGAAACCGAGGTTTGCCAGCTCCAGGAGCAACACGATAATCGGCAGTACGAGTGCGAAATGGATGATGACCGGGTGCAGCATCACCGGCACCTCGAACGGCAGTGTCAGGGGGATTGAAATCTGGGGTAACTGCATGAAAACTCCTTGCTGACCTAGGCCCTTATGAGACGCATTTTAGCCATCTTTCGCTAAAATCGGCCTCATGCGTATCGAGAAAAAAGCGACTTTAATCTCCAGTACAACGGCGGGTATCCTCGTCCTCTTCAAGCTGGCCATCGGGATCATCAGCGGTTCGGTTGCCGTTTTGGCGTCCGCGATCGACTCCCTGCTGGACCTTTCGGTCTCCATCTTCAACTTTTTTGCCCTCCACCAGTCCGAGCGCAAACCGGACGAAAACTTCAACTTCGGCCTGGGCAAACTCGAAGCGGTCGCCTCGGTTATCGAAGGGACCATCATCTCCATCTCGGGGCTCTTCATCCTTTACAGCGCGATCGACAAGATCATCACGCCGCGGGCGATCGAATACATGGAGGCCTCGATGGGGGTCATGCTCTTCTCCATCATCCTCACCGGCGCCCTGGTCCTCTTTCTGAACCACGTCGCGAAAAAGAACAACAACCTCGTCATCCGTGCCGACGCGTTGCACTACAAGACCGACCTCTTCACCAACGGAGCAATCCTCCTCTCTTTGGGGATCATCCACTTCAGCGGGTTTGAGCTGATCGACCCGCTGCTGGGGATCGGCATCGCGATCTACATGATCTACTCCGCTTTCCCTATTCTCAAAGAGGGGCTGATGATGCTCCTCGACGTCTCCCTCACCAAAGAGGAGACGGCCCGCATCACGACGATGCTCAACCGGCTGCAGAGGATCAACGGCCACCACCATCTGCAGACACGGCGGGCGGGCAGCGACATCTTCGTCTCCGTCCACCTCGTCTTTGACGACGCGACTTCCCTGCTCGACGCCCACAAGGTCAGCGACCAGGTCGAGAGCATGATGCGGATGCTCTTTCCCAACGACCGGGTACACCCCTTCATCCACACCGATCCCTATGACGATTCGGACATCAACGAGATGGAAGTCGAACAGCTCTACGCCACCTAAACAGCCGGACAGCCCCTGCCGTTCGGTGTTGCTGAAAAAAGCGTTAGAATTACACTACATTACTTTTGGAGGATAAAAATGAAAAGATTACTATTGACGACCACTTTTGCTGCGGCGGCCCTGCTGGCCAACCCCTATGAGAGCAAACCCGAGGAGATCGCCGCCGTCAAAGCCACCGGTCAGAAAGCCTCGGCCGCCCTGCTTAAGAGCCTCGGCGGAAACCTTCAGAAGCACCTCAAATCCGGCGGCCCGATGGAGGCCTTCGGGTTCTGCAGCGACCACGCCTACACCCTGACGGAGGTCGTCGACCAGTCCATGGGCTCCGACGTCAGCGTCAAGCGCATCAGTCTGAAGTACCGCAACCCGGTGAATGCACCCCAGGGGAGTGAAAAAGCGATCCTCGAATCCCTCGAAACCCTGCAGGCCAACGGGGTCGTTCTGCCCGACGAGGTCGTCGAAGTCGTCGGAGACGGCGTCTACAAATACTACAAACCGCTGCTGATCAACAAAGAGGCCTGCCTCAAATGCCACGGCGATATCGACAAACTGCCGGAGCTCGCCAAAGCGATCCGTGAACGCTACCCCGAGGACAAAGCGACGGGCTATCGCATGAACGACCTGCGCGGCGCGGTCGTCGTCACCGTCAAGCACTAGGCTCCGGCTACTTCTCCTCGAAGCTCTCCGCGCTCATCGCGTTGAGCCGCCGCTCCAGCCGGCCGATCTCGTCGAGCAGCTCCTTCGATACCCCTTCGAGCTGCTGGAAATACTCCTTTGCCAACGCTTTGTCACTGTCGGAAACCTTGGGCTTCATATTGAACAGTTTGCTGAAAAACGAGCGGTTCATCTCCCCGAAATAGAGTTCGAAAATCTTCAGATAGGTGTCGTGCAGCGTAAAATGCAGGGTTTCGATCGTACTGAGGCGGTCCATGCCGGGGATTGCATGCAGCTTCTGACCCTCGCCGTAAAACCACTGGCCGAACTGGCAGTCGGTACTGTCGACAGGGATGGCGTCCTTTTCCACCGGGAGTCCCCCGACAAGGGCCTTCGCACGGTTGACCCATTTGATGTGCGCTTTTTTAGCCGCGCTAAGCTGTTCAAGCGTCTGTGCTTTATCCATCGATACGTTCCTTGGCTTCATCCGGTTCTCTAAAAACCGGTTTTAAAATACAGCGGGCATTTTAGCACTGTTTAATAACACTTTCCGTTTAAGAAACAGACACAGTTACCGTGTTTCAGCGTGCGTACTCCACGCTGCGCAGTTCGCGGATGACGTTTACCTTGATCTCGCCCGGGTAGCTTACGCTCTGAGCGATCTCGTCAGCGATCTCCTTGGCCAGCAGCGCCGTTTCGTCGTCGCTGACGACTTCGGCATTGACGATCACGCGGACCTCCCGGCCGGCGTTGATGGCGTAGGCCTGGCGTACACCGGGATGGCGCGACGCGATCTCCTCGATCTCCGTCACCCGTTTCAGGAAGCTCTCGAGCACCTCGCGGCGCGCACCCGGGCGGGCGGCGGAGAGGGCATCGGCCGCACAGACGGCGGCACACTCGATGGAGTCCATCTCCTGCTGGCCGTGGTGGGCGAAGATCGCGTTGATGACGATGGTATCCTCATCATACCGGCGGCACACCTCGGCGCCGAGGTCCACGTGGCTCCCCTCATGCTCATGCGTCAGCGCCTTGCCGATGTCATGCAGCAGCCCCGCCCTTTTGGCCATCTTTGGGTCCCCGCCGAGTTCCGCGGCGATGATCCCCGCCATATTGGCGACTTCGAGGGTGTGCGCCAGGGCGTTCTGCCCGTAACTGGCACGGTAGCGCAGCCGCCCGATCAACTTCATCAGCTCCGGATGCATCGGGCCGACGCCGGTTTCGAAGACGACCTCTTCGCCCTCGTGCAGGATCTTCTCCTCGTATTCAGCCGTCACCTTGGCGTGGATCTCCTCGATCCTTGCAGGCTGGATGCGCCCGTCCTCGATCAGCAGCTCCAGTGTCCGCGTCGCGATGGCGCGGCGGAAAAGGTTGAAGCTGCTTACCACGATCTCTTTGGGCGTCTCGTCGATGATGATATCGACACCCAGCACCATCTCCAGGGCCTTGATGTTGCGCCCCTCTTTGCCGATAATGCGTCCCTTGAGCTCGTCATCGTCCAGGTGCACGACGCTGATCAGGCGCTCCGAAGCAAAGGTGCCCGCAAAGCGGCTCGTCGCCTGTGCCAGCAGGAAGTTGGCATGCCGCTCGGCCTGCTCCCGCGCTTCGGTCTCGTAGCGGCGCACGATGTGGGCGATTTCGTCACGCGACCGCGCTTCCACCTGCGAAAGCAGCAGCTGGCGCGCCTCTTCCTTCGTCATCCCCGCACTGCGCTCGACGGCACGGATCGCCTCGTCCGTGCGGCGCTCGAAATCGTTCTGAAGCTGGATCAGCGCTTTCTCGCGCCGCTCGACGGCCAGCCGCTTGCTGCCGGCCACTTTCAGTTCATGTTCGACCGCTTCGCGCTCCTGGCGGACAAAACGCTCCAGGTCCTTTTCGCGTCGGGACATGCTCGATTCGCGTTCGGCCATGTCGTGTTCGGCACGCCGTACGGCGTCCTCGTAGCGGTGTTCGGCACGCTCTTCGGTCTTGCGCGCCCTTTCAGACGCGCTGATCAGCAGGGCCTCTGCCTCTTTTTCAATCGTTCTTGCTTTGGCTTTCGCCTGTTCCGTATAAAAATCCAGGTGGGCACTCGTAATCTTCTTCGAAATGAAAAAGCCCACGACGCCGCTAATCGTGGCGATCGCGCCTCCGGAGAGTATTTCGTTTATCATGTATCGTCCCCGCTGCTTCGTAGCGGGCCGACGGTGTCAACAGCACATCAGCCGAAACATCGTAATCATCGCAAATTTTCTCGTTTGTCATACACTCTTCGAGTTGAACAAAGATCGTTTTTGGTTTTCTGTTCAATCGGGCAAAGAAACGGTCGTACATCCCCTTGCCGAATCCGATGCGGCGTGCCTGTGCGTCAACCCCGACGGCTGGCACCACAGCTATATCAATCTTATTAATGTTTCTGTTACTGTATCCCGGTTCGTAAATCCCAAATTTTTTACGGTACATCGGGTATCTAAATGGTACCATCCGGAAGCTTGCACCGACCATAAAAGGCAGATAGACGTTCCACCCCTCCCGTCGCAACCGGTGCAGCAGCGGCCGCAGATCCGGTTCGCTGCCCAGCGGCCAGAAGAGCAGGATATCTTTTCCGCCAGTGGCACGCACCTCCGCATAGAGGGCATCGCAGAGCCGTTTATCCCGCTCGAGCCGGTTGTGTTCCCAGACCGACCGCTGCCTTTCCAGGCAGATGTCGCGGAATGCGGCTTTCGTCATGAGGCACCTCGTTCGAAACCACCTCCGCGGCCCGGGTAATGGGGCTTTACCGGAGATGGGTTATAATATCGGCCATTTTAACAAACAGGTATGAAAATGATGGTAAAACAGTTTACGATAACCGCACTTGTCGCCCTGATGATGCTCGGCGGCTGCAGCGACAGCAAAAACGGTGCGCAGGAAGGCGACGCGGAAGCGCTGATCGCCAAGACCGTCTACACCCTCAACGATATCAACGGCTCGAGCTACGAAGTGACCAAATCCGGCACGGATTTCCGCATCAGCGGTGTTGCCGAACCGGTTATCGTCTACGACATCTTCGCCACCTGGTGTCCGCCCTGCCGCGCCGAGGCGCCGCACCTCAGCAGCCTGCAGAAAAAACTGCAAGGCAAGGTCAAGATCATCGGTGTCACCATCGAAGAGGGGAACGACAACGCCTATTACGCGCGTTTTGCGGAAGATATCGGCGTGGAGTACAGCCTCGTGAACTCGCCCGACAACCAGAAGTTCTCCCGCGCCGTCGCCGGCGCCATCGGGGTCGGGCAGGACTTCCCCATCCCGCTCATGGTGGTCTACAAAAACGGACGGTTCGTCAAATACTACTCCGGCCTCGTCCCGGAAGAGATGCTCGAATCCGACCTGAAAGCGCTGGCGGAGGCAAACTAGACCATGCTCGGTTTCTTCAAAAAAGGGCTTCAGAAAACCGCGGAGGCGATGAAAAGCGTCGCCCCGAAAAAACGCAAACGCATTCCCAAGGATGAACTCGAGGATATTCTGCTTGAAGCGGACGTCGAATACGATCTCATCGAGATCATCATGCGAGAACTCTACACCGACGACGTGACACGCGAACAGCTCGAATCGAAGCTGATGGCGACCCTCGCCTGGGCGAACTATGAAAAACCCGATCATGAAAAGCCCTTCGTCGACCTGATCATCGGGGTCAACGGCGCCGGCAAGACGACGACGATCGCCAAACTCACCCAGCACTACATGAACGCGGGGGAGCGGGTCCTGCTGGGGGCCTCCGACACCTTCCGCGCCGCGGCGATCGAGCAGCTGACCCGCTGGGCCGACCGCCTGGGCGTGCCCATCGTCTCCTCGCGCCAGGGGCATGACCCCTCCGCCGTCGCCTACGACGCCATTGAATCTGCCAAGGCACGCGGTTTCGAGCATGTCATCATCGACACCGCCGGGCGGCTCCACACCCAGACGAACCTCTCCGAAGAGCTCAAGAAGATCGTCCGCATCTGCGACAAGGCGCATGCCGGCGCCCCGCACCGCAAGATCCTCATCATCGACGGTACCCAGGGCAACTCCGCCATCGCGCAGGCCAAGGCCTTCAACGACATGGTCGACGTCGACGGCATCATCATCACCAAGCTCGACGGCACGGCCAAGGGGGGATCGATCTTCTCCATCGCCTACGCGCTGCGGCTGCCGATCTTCTTCGTCGGCGTCGGCGAACAGCCCGATGACCTCGTTCCCTTCAACAAGTTCGAGTTCATCGACGGCTTTCTCGATCCGATTTTTGAGGCGGAAGCCTAAATACCCATCTGTCACTGCGCCATAGTATGACCGCCTGTTCAGGCGGTATGCTATGCTTTCCAAAACATCACGAATCTACGGAGGCATCGTGGCCAAGAAAAAATCCCTCTTCGAATGCCAGCACTGCGGCTTCACCTCGGCCAAATGGATGGGCAAATGCCCCAATTGCGGGGCGTGGGACTCGCTCGTAGAGCTCAGTGACCAGCAGCAGGAGATATTGAAACAGACCGCTTCTTCCGTCACCGGCAAGGCCAAGGCGCAGCCCATCAACGAGATCGCCCATACCGAAGTGGAGCGCTTCAGCTCCGACGATGTCGAACTCGACATGGTCCTCGGCGGCGGGGTCGTGCCCGGATCACTGACACTCATCGGCGGCAGCCCCGGTGTCGGTAAATCGACCCTGCTGCTCAAAATCGGCGCGAACATCGCCAAGGGCGGCCGCAACACCCTCTACGTCACCGGCGAAGAGAGCGAAGGGCAGGTCAAACTGCGGGCCAACCGCCTCGACGCCAATGCCGACAACCTCTACCTCCTCAGCGAGATCCGCCTGGAGCAGGTGCTCTCCGAACTGGCCCACCGCAGCTACGAATGCCTCATCATCGACTCCATCCAGACGCTCTACAGCGAAGCCGTCACCTCCGCCCCCGGCTCCGTCACCCAGGTGCGCCAGATCACCTTCGAGCTGATGCGCATCGCCAAAGAGCGGCGCATCGCCATCTTCATCATCGGCCACATCACCAAAGAGGGCTCCATCGCCGGGCCGCGGGTGCTGGAACACATGGTCGACACCGTGCTCTACTTCGAAGGAGACAGCGCCCAGGAGCTGCGGATCCTGCGCGGTTTCAAAAACCGCTTCGGCCCCACCAGCGAGATCGGCGTCTTCGAAATGCGCAACGAGGGACTCGTCAGCGCCAAGGACATCGGGTCGCGCTTCTTCGACAAAAACCGTGCGCAGAGCGGTTCGGCGCTTACCGTCATCATGGAGGGGTCGCGTCCGATCATTCTCGAGGTGCAGGCCCTTGTCAGCGAATCGCACGCTTCCAACCCCAAGCGCCAGGCGACGGGCTTCGACACGAACCGCCTCAACATGCTCCTGGCGCTGCTGGAGCGCAAACTGGAGCTGCCGCTGAACTCCTACGACGTCTTCATCAACATCACCGGCGGCATCAAGATCAACGAGACCGCCGCCGACCTCGCCGTGCTCGCCGCCATCATCAGCAGCTTCCGCGACCGCACCGTCTCCAAGGAGACCGTCTTCATCGGCGAGGTCTCCCTGGTGGGGGACGTGCGCGAAGTTTTCCAGCTCGACACCCGCCTGCGCGAGCTTTCCATGCACGGCATTGCGAAGGCCCTCGTCGCTAAGAAACCCCAGCAGAGCCACGGCGTGAAATGCTACGCCGTCGACGAAGTCACCAAACTGATCGATTGGATGTGAGCTCGCCATAAAGAAACGCCCATTGCTCAAGGAAACATCGCTAGGCGAGTGGTACCCTTGTTTTGGCGTTTCGGCGAGCGATGCAGCGTAGCGGAATTCCGGAGCGCAGCTAGGACAAACCGAAGGCGATGTGCGTAGCACTGCCGAAGGCCTCAAATCAATAGTCAACCGTTACAAAAGCAGGGAAAACCGAGCGTCACTCTTGCCCGAACAATGCTGTACTGCAATTCTTATCTGCAAATAGGACCCGCCCTGCCTTCGGCCATACTGCATAATAAAATCTAATCACAAAAATATCAAAAATATTCGAAATTTTTATATTAATTTTACACTCCGTGTCTATGATCATCGCCATTCAAATCAAAAGGATGGGAAATGCCCACGCAAGGAAACGGTTTAATGCGCCTCTTTTTCAGGGGAGTTGCAGGAATAATAGTCATGCTTTTTAGCGCCATGTCACTGGAGGCGGCCAACTGGCTGATGCTGCAGGGTACACAGCCCGACAACGTCGCACCCAAAGGGGTTGTCGGGCCCTATCGCAACAAGATGCCTGTCGTCTGGGGCTTCATCCAGGCCAACTACAAACAAGATTACGGCGATGTCTTCATCGATCCCAACGGTGTGAACAAGACACCGTTCTCTTTATTGAACCCCAACCTGACCGACCAGGAGGGGTTCAGCCTGTTTCGTGCCAGACTCGCCGCACGCGGTATGGCCGACAATGACAATAAAGTCAACTATTTTTTCATGACGGAATTCGGCAATAACGCCGTCAATAATCTTGCCGGACATGATACCGCCACTTACTTCACCGACGCGTCGGTGACCCTCCGCCACATCCCGGGACTTAATGCACGCATCGGTATGTTTAAAACCCCGGGCAGCGAAGAAGGACTTCGGGCCGTCTTCGTCTCCCCCTACATCGAATTCACCACAATGACGAACCAGCAGCTGCTCGAGCGCCAGGTGTCAAAGGTCGGCACGGCAGAGACCGGCAAAGCAGCCGGCGGCGCTTCGACGGTGCACTATACCAGCACCGATGTTACACGCCCGATCGCCGCATTCCGGGACATGGGACTCGAGCTTTTTGACACCTTTGCACTCGGCCAGGGGTGGACGCTCAGTTACGCCTATATGTACGGTAACGGTAGCGGGATTTCCCACATTGCTTCAGACCACCAGGCAACCCATTACGGCTATCTGGCCCTCGAAGACAACTTCGGCGCCGGCAGAGGCTTTTATACCGAAGCCCTTAAGTTTTTTGTCTGGGGCCAGACCGGTAAGCGGCTGCTCTACTCTACCGACGTCAACGGCACGACCACGCCCGTCAAACACGACCGCAAACGCTACGGCATCGGCCTTTCCTACTATCAAAATGGCCTGCGGGCGGAAGCGGAATACATGTGGGCTGAAGGGATGATCTACACGGGCGCCAAGGACAAAGACCCGGACCCCTATCAGGAAGATTGGCAACTGCAGTTCGCCGTCGGCACCGAGAACAAGGCAGCGGGCGGCTACCTCAACCTGCAATATGAACTCCTCCCCAAGCAGTTCGAGGTCTTCGGCCGCTATGACTTTATGAACCGACTGACCAACGACACCAAGGGCGAACGCGATTTCCAGACCTTCACCCTGGGATGTTCTTATCGTTTCCGCGGACCGACGCGGATCGATTTCAACTATATGATCCGCGATGCGAAAGCACCGGGCAACGCTGCAGCGCAGGACGTTCTGGACAACATGGGCGATCGGCTCGCGATCCAGGTCACCGCGGCATTTTAAAAGGAGAAAACATGAAAAAAGTATCGATGACACGGATGGTGATGGCACTGGCACTCACCTTTTTCATACCGACGGTCTGGGCCGATGACGATGATGACGTCGTCAAGATCGTCTATCAGTGCGACTTCCCCGACGTCCAGAGGGTCCACCTCATGCTGAACACGCTGAACAACGCCGTGACATATTACGAGAAAAACCTGATCCAGTACCAGATCGACGTCGTCGCACTGGGGCCCTGCCTGCAATACTTCATGAAGGACTTCAAAGGGACCGGCTTCGAGGCCAAACCCTACCTGGAGAAAGGAGGGCCGACGGGCGAAGGGACGCGCAAACGCTTTAACGGCCTCAAACTGCTCGGCGGCGACAACATTACCTTCTTCGCCTGTCAGAACACCATGGATAAAAAGAACGTCAAAGCGGCACAGATCGCCGACAACGTGGAGATCACCCCCGGCGGCATCATCAAGGTCATTGACGATCAGCGCGACGGGTTCGCCTATATTAAAATCCAGTAACGGCAGCGTTCGGTACTACTGCACCGCTATAGTATTTCTGACCGGTACGTTATCGAAGGGCCTTCCGGCTCTTCAAACGAACAAGGGGACGAGGGATAAGACAGCATAAGGGCAGCCCAACGGGCCGCTAAAAGAGAGAAGCTATTTGACCGGGGTGACGGTCGTCGTGATATCGCTGGACGTTTTCGTTTTGATCATGGAGACTTTGTCGCCGCTTTTGACGCTCATATCCATCACAGAATCCGTCTTCAGTGTGAGGACCTGCAGCAGCTTGCTGTCATAGGTCATCTTCCCTTTCCCTGCTCCGCTGAGTCTGACCGCCTTACCGTCCGTACTCGGGGCGGGGGCGTACTGCTGCACGATATCAAAGTAGGCTTTGGAACCGTTGATCTTTGTCAGGGTATATTCGGTCGTCAGCACGATCTGGATCGGCGCCGCCCCCTGCATCGGCAGCGTGACCGGCACCTGCTGCGTAAAATGCTCACCGACCTTGAGCGGTTTTTCCGGGTAGACGGGCGTGGCCATGGCATTTGCAAGGGCCTGTTTCACCCGCCCTTCAAGCTCCGCGGTGATCCCCTCCCCCTTGACGGTTTCGATGGTGGGCCTGGTACCTTCCAGCGTACCGGTCACCTCAAACTTTTTGTGCGAGTCCTGGGCACCGCGGCTGCTGCTGGCCTTGGCCGCCGTTTCCAGGCTTCCGGAGAAAGGGAGTTTTCCGCCTTTCGCCGTGCGGCCCGTTTTCAGGATCTTCGTCATGGCCTGCGTCTGGTTGACTTCCATCGGCAGTTTTACCCCCGCCGCCGCGATCTGGTCCATCGTCTCCTTCGACCCCTTGATGTCGAACACGTTGACCGTCACCGTCTTCGACACCGTCTTGTAGAGGTGCTGCTCCTGCTGTTTCACCTTCAACGTCACGCTCGGTGCCGCCTGCGCCAGCAGTCCCGAGAGCAACACCACCGTTACCAAAATCGTTCTGAACATCCCGCCATCCTTTGTCTCGTCATTTTTGGTATATGCCCGAAACCGTAGCGGCCATTGTACTCAAACCATCTTTAACGATTACAGACAGTTTTTCAAACTTCCTTCTCCCTTGCGTCTTTTGTGTTCCTAATTCAACATTTTGAAATAGGTCGGAACCGTCTCCTCAAAAAGCTCTCATCAGATTTGAAATCTTTATACAATATTTATATTATCCGGCTATCATCACTCCCTTATGACGGAGAAGAAGTTGACGATCATCACACCGAAGCGGTTCTGGTTCATTTTCCCCTTTGCAGCCATGCTCGCCCTGCTCTCGTGGACCGTCTACTCCCTGAACAAAGAGGTCTCCTGGCAGGTCGTCGACGAGGTCAGCGACCAGCTCAGCCTTTCGCTCCGCACCGAGCTGCGCAACGAGAGGGAGGACGCCCTGCGCTTCGCGCTGATCCTCTCCGAGAACGACACCCTGCGCAACGCCCTCAAAGAGGATGACGACGAGGCCGGTTTCGCCCTGCTCAAACGGATGATCCAGAGCGTCCAGCAGAACACTTCCGAGCTTGTACGCGCCCAGGTTATCACGGCGGATTCAACGCTCTTCGCCCGCAGCTGGGATGCGGACAACCTCTTTTCGGGCATGCCGCTCGACACCTACCGCCGCGATCTCGAAGAGATCATCCTCCATAAAAAACCGCGCGCTTCCATCGAAGTCGGACGGCGGCTGGGGATCAAAGCGACGGTCCCCATGTACGAAGAGGGGGAGCTCATCGGCTTCGTCGAAGTGCTAAAGTTCTTCGACGCCAGTACCGACTTCTTCCACAAGTTCGGCATCGACCTCTACGCGCTGCTCGACGACAGCTACTACAATACCGCCGTGCTGATGCAGAACAACCCCTCCGTCGCCTGGTACCTTGTCGGAAACCGCCGCTACAACAACGTCAACCTCAAGGTCCTGCAGCGCCTGGATATGAAACAGCTGCGTAAAGAGCGTGTCATGCTCCGGGAAAACAAATACATCTTCTTCGAGCCGATGCACAACGGCGACGGCGAGACCATCGGCGCCTTCGTCTTCGTCATGCCGAAACAGAGCATCGAACATTTCGCCCGCAGCGGGGAGAACCTCTCCTTCCTGCTCGCCTTTTCACGCAACAACCTCTACGACATCGTCAAAAAAGAGCAGTACGACAACAAGGTCTACCACAGCGGTTACGACAAGGCCCTGCTCTCGCTCAAAGACACCGTGCCCGAAGAGGACCGGGAGCTCTTCATGGAGGAGGCGCGCGACGTGCTCTCCACCTACACCAAGGAGGAGCTGATCGCGCTGATGCTCCACTACAAACTCGCCCGAAAGATCGAAGGAGAGATACGATGAAAATCCTGCTCTTGGAAGACGAATACGCCCTGCGCGTCAGCATCGAGGAGTTTCTCGAAGACCTTGATTTCACCGTCGAGACCTACGCCAACGGCGACGACGCTTTTGACGCCGCCTGCGCGGCCCACTTCGACCTCTTCCTCTTTGATGTCAACGTCCCCGGCCTCAGCGGCTTCGAACTGCTCAAAACCCTGCGTGCCGAAGGCAACGAGACCCCGGCCATCTTCATCACCGCCCGCACCCAGACCAAGGACCTCGAAGAGGGGTACAAGCGCGGCTGCTGCGACTACATCCGCAAACCCTTCGACCTCACCGAGCTGCAGCTGCGCATCGAACATGCACTGCGCAGCTACTACTACAAGCACAGCGAAGCGATCGAGCTCGCCCCGGACCTGCTCTATGACACGAAACGGATGCAGCTCAGCTACAGGGAAGAGCCCATCACGCTGAGCAAGACGGAGAATGACATCCTGGAGGTCCTGCTGCGCCACACGAACCAGGCCGTCTCCATGGCAATGTTCCAGGACGAGGTGTGGGGCGAATACGTCGACCCGGCCAATATCCGCGTCCAGATCAACAACCTGCGCAAGAAACTGCCCGCCGACATCATCAAGAACCGCCGCGGCGTAGGATACATCATTGAAAGATAGCCAGTACGCCCTCAAGAACGCCGCGCTTTACACGGGACTGATCACGGTGATCCTGCTCGCCCCGCTCTACGTCTATACCGTCTACATGAAGCAGATCCACGGGATCCAGAACGAACTGATGCTCAAACAGCACGCCTCGCGCATCATCAGCGCCATGGAGGAGTATGACGAAAACCGTGACAACTACTTCGAGTACCCCCGTTTCAAGCGGATCGTCTCGGGGCTTTACGACCTGCACTTCAAACCGGTCTTCACCCTGATCGATTTCCCGATGGAGCACTTCGCCGCCGGCTACCATATCGACGAAAGCCATAGTGCCTACCTCATCATTCCCCTCCCCCGGGAGCGCTATTTCGGCGCGGAGTACCTCATCGTCGCCAACCACCTCAATTACGCACCCGTCTACGAACGGGTCGCCGCAATTCTGATCGCCATCGTCGTCCTCGTCTTTTTCCTTTCGCTGCTCTTCCTGCAGCGTTTCGCCCTGCCGTTCAAACGCGTCAACCAGAAGCTGGACAACTTCATCAAAGATACCGTCCACGAGATCAACACCCCGCTCTCGATCATCAACATCAACATCGATCTCTACAACCGGAAACACCCGCAAAGCAAATATCTGCAACGCATCAAGGCGGCGTCCAAGACCCTCTCGAACATCTACAACGATATGGAGTACCTCATCAAGAACCGCCAGATCGTTTTCGAGTACGACGACATCGACGTCAGCGCCTTCGTACGCGAGCGCATCCTCTACTTCAACGAGGTCGCCGCCATGAAAGGGATCACCATCGCCTCCGAAATCGACCCCGGGGTGGTCCTGCACTTCAACCAGACCCAGCTGCAGCGCATCATCGACAACAACATCTCCAACGCCATCAAGTACTCCCACGAGAACAGCATCGTCGAGGTGGCCCTGAAACAGTACGACCACCGCTGCGAACTCACCTTCAAGGATTACGGCCTGGGGATCGAGAACACCGAAAAGATCTTTGAGCGCTACTACCGCGAAGAGACCGGCAAGGGCGGTTTCGGCATCGGGCTCAACATCGTCAAGGCGATCATGGAGGAGGCCGGCATCGGTCTCGAGGTCACCTCCGCGCCGCAACAGGGAAGCACATTCACCTACGTATTCCCGCCGGAACTCTGCCAAAAACCCGCTATTTAAACGGGTAATAAAACTTTTTGCCCCTCGCATCAAAAATCTTTATATTTTTTTACATTGTTTTTACATTCCACCGTTACAATTTTCGAAACCAAGCAAGGAGAAACACGATGAAGAGATGGCTGCTACTCAGTACAACCATCGGTCTGGGTGTGGCGTTCGCGTCCAACCTGTCCGATGCCATCGAACGCCCCGAAGCGGCGTCGATCATCCAAAAGGATCTGTTCGGGCCGGCCAAGGCCTACACGATGCCTGCAGGGTGTATCACGGACGACAAGGACGCGATCGCACGGGGCGCCTATATTTTCCATAATCTCAATGGAGAAAAAGCCAAAGGCAAGCTGCCCGCGGGTCTGACGAAAAAGAATGCTGACGGCTCGCCGAAGCAGTACGGCAACTGTGTCGCCTGCCACAATATCGAAGGGGCCAAAGGCGCCGGGAATATCGGGCCGGACCTGACAAACTATCACGCGTTTTTCATTGAAACGGGTACCCGCGACAACCAGTTCGTCTACCAGAAGATCGCCGATGCACGCGTCGACAATCCGAACACCCATATGACGATCAACCTCACGACCGGCCTCTTTACCGAACGTGAAATCTGCGATATCACCTCGTATATCGTTTCCATCAAACACTAAAGGAGAACCCTATGCAAAGAAGAAGCTTCTTACAACGTATCGGACTGGCCGCAGCGGCCACGGCAGCAACAGCAACCCTCACCCCGCAGAGCCTGCTCGCAGCGGAAGCGCCCAAAGGGCCCAACACGATGGATATCGATACGGCCCTCAAGGCCATCACCGGCGGCAAGGCCGTGACACCTTCGAAGAAAGTGCACCTCAAAGCCCCTGAAATCGCGGAAAACGGCGCCGTGGTACCCGTCACCATCGAGGTTGATTCCCCGATGACCAACGACGACTATGTCAAAGCGATCCACGTCTTCGCGACGAAAAACAGCAACGTACGCTGTGCCGACATCATGCTGACACCGGCCAACGGCGCGGCGATGTTCGCGACACGTATCAAACTCGGCAGCTCCCAGGACGTCCTTGTTGTCGCCGAAACCAGCACCGGCGAGTTTCTCAGCGCAAAGCAGAGCGTCAAAGTCACGATCGGCGGATGCGGCTGATCGCCGCGCAATACCCGAGCAACAACATTAAAGGATAGACAATGGCAGAAAGAAAATCACTGATCAAGATCAAACCGAAAAAGTTTAAGAGCGGCGACGTCGTCAAGGTCAACTTCATGGTCATGCACCCGATGGAAACCGGGATGCGCAAAGACAAGAAGAGCGGCAAGATCGTTCCCGCCGATTACATCACGGAGGTGAAGTTCTTCTACAACGACACCCCGTTCACGACGATGCAGGTCTGGGAATCCGTCTCGACGAACCCGGTCTTCACGATCAACTTCAAAGTACCCGCCGCAGGGACACTGAAAGTCGTCTACAAGACCAACACCGGCGAAGTCCAAGAGCAGTCGAAAAAACTCAAACCGAAAGGCTGAGCCATGAAAGCTACATCAATCATTGCAGCCACCCTGCTTCTGGGCACGCTGGCATTCGGCGGTGAGCAGTTCGCCATGAGCGACGCCGACCGTGCGCTCTATGCCGAACTGCTGGAGAACAACCCCGCGGAGATGGACGTCGAATGGGGCGGCGAACTCGTCGAGGAGAACTGCGGCGGCGACGCCGGCCTGGCGAAGTTCATGGGCGTCTCCGAGGCGAAACTCCCCGAATACATCTCGGGATTCCCGCGCTACATCAAGCAGTTCGACGCCGTCCTCGGCGTCGACCAGGTGATGCAGGCGCTGATGGCCAAGAACGGCCACAAACCGTTCAAGCTCGGCAGCAAAGAGATGTTCGCGATGCTGGCCTACGCCAAGTCACTGGCGAACGAAGAGCCGGTCCGCGTCGACGTCAACGCCAACCCGCAGATGCAGGCGGCGTACAAACTCGGCGAAGAGGTCTTCATGACCGCACGCGGCGGGCGCGGGCTTTCGTGCAACAGCTGCCACTCGGCCGACATCATCGGCTCGGTCCTGCGCACGCAGCCGCTGCCGGATCTCGGTGAGAACGCCGCCGGCGCGACCTGGCCGGCCTACCGGATGACGAAGTCCTCCCTGCGCACGCTTCAGCGCCGTTTCCAGGGCTGTATGCAAAACGCCCTGCTGGCGGTGCTGCCGATCGGTTCGGACGAGATGGTGGGGCTGGAGGTCTACGTGACCAACCTGGCCAAGGCGAAAAACAAAACGATCGCCATCCCCGGTCTGAAACGCTAAAGGACAGCAGTTATGGATATTTCGAGAAGAGATTTTCTACAGATCGCGGCGGCACTGGGACTGGTGACGGTTTCCAACAGCTACGCGACGACCGTCGGGGGCAAAAGCCCCGCGGACATCACGCTTGCCGATCTGTACGATTTCAAAGAGACGGGCAATGTGACCCTGCTGCACATCTGTGACCTGCATGCGCACATCAAGCCGCTCTACTGGCGCGAGCCTTCGACGCTGATCTCGGCGCCGAACCTCGTCGGAACCCCCGGGTTCCTGTGCGGCGAATCCTTCGCCAAACACTACGGGCTGGAGCCAAGCTCCCTTGACGCCTACTTCGATACCCACATGGATTTCGAAACGTTGGCGAAAAAATTCGGAAAGATGGGCGGTATCGCCCACATGAAGACCCTGATCGACGAGGTCGAGAAGCGCCGCGGCAAGGACAGAGTCCTGCTGCTGGACTCCGGCGACACCTGGCAGGGTACCGGCGTCGCACTGAAAACAGAGGGCGAAGCGATCGTCAAGGCGCAGAACTACCTCGGTGTCGACGTCATGGTCGGCCACTGGGAGTTCACCTACGGCAAAGAGCGTGTCAAGGAGCTCATCGGGATGCTCGACGCGAAGTTCGTCTCCCAGAACATCATCGGGGATGATCCGTTTGCCGAGGAGTACGAAGAGCTTATTTTCGAACCGTACACCATCGAAGAGCGCGGCGGCGCAAAGATCGGCATCATCGGCCAGTCTTTCCCGTTCACCTCGACGGCGAACCCCAAAGAGTTTACCGAGGGGTGGAGCTTCGGACTGCGGCTTGACACCCTCCAGGAGTATGTCGACGAGCTGCGCGAAGAGCACAAGGTCGACTGTGTCGTCGTGCTGTCGCACGACGGTTTCAGCGTCGACCAGGAGGTGGCCCGCAAGGTCCACGGCATCGACTTCATTCTGAGCGGCCATACGCACGACCCCTCGCCGAAACCTATTGTCATCGACGGTACGGTTATCGTCATCGCGGGCAGCCACGGCAAATATGTCGGCCGCCTCGATATCGATATCCGTGACCACAAGGTCAAGGGGTACGAGTACAAGCTTATCCCGGTCGCGTCGAACATCATTCCGGCGGACCCGGCGGGCGAAAAGCTCGTCGCGGAGCTCTATGCGCCGTTTGACAAGGAGTTGAACGAAGTACTCGGGAAGACGAAGGGGCTGCTCTACAAGCGCGACACCTTCTTCTCGACCTTCGACCAGCTCATCAACGACGCGATCATGGACGAGATGAAGTGTGACATCTCCTTCACGCCGGGCTACCGCTGGGGGACAACGGTCCTGCCGGGCGACGACATTTTGATGGACAACGTCTACGAGATGTGCGGGATCACCTATCCCAACGTCTATACCTTCGAACTGGGAGGCGAGCGTATCGCCGCCCTGCTCGAGGATATCGCCGACAACGTCTTCAACGCCAACCCGCTCTATCAGCAGGGCGGCGACATGAGCCGCCTGGGCGGGGTGACCTACGAGATCACCGTCGGCAACCCGCGCGGCAAGCGTATCAGCAACCTGCGTATCGGCGGCAAGCCGCTCGATCCGAAGAAGACCTACGTGGTCTCTTCCTGGGGCGGCAACCTGCAGAATGCGGGTTCCAACCTCCAAAAAGGGAAGACCCGCCCGGTCTACGACGTCGTCCGCGACTACATCCGCCGCAAGAAAACGGTCGATGTCAGCAATGCGGGCAACGTCAAACTGCTCGACTACGACTGCGGCTGTCCTGCAAAAGGCGGGGGATGTTCGTAAGCGGCACGGGCTTCGTGCACGGAGTGTAGAGTTTCAACCAGAGGAAGGCGGCAGCTGGTACCTGCCGCCAAGCAGTGAGAATGTCGCATGGACAGTGATTCTTCACCATGGACATTATCTCACGCCACTCATAAAAAAAGGATGAGAAAATGGCTACTATTCAATCAATCAAATTCATTTCGGCAGCTGCGGCAGCAGCACTGGCCTGTACATTGGCAAGCAACGCGTATGCGGACGACGGTGAAGCATTCAAGGTCAAACGCTCCCTGAAAGGCAATATGATGGAAGTCTACAATGTTGTTCCCGGCACGGCGGACACCATTACCGAGATGTTCTCCAAAGGGATCGTCTACGGCCGCCTTCGCGTCAACTCCTTCAACTGGGACTGGAAGAACGACGACACGGCCCAGACCAAGAACAAAGACAACCGTGCCCTGGGGCTCGGCGGTAACCTGATCTACAAGACCGCATCCCTCTACGGCCTGAGTGTCGGCGCGGGTCTGTACTATACCGACGAACCGTTCCCGGGCGAGCGCATGTCCGAAGCGGACATCGGCTACCTGAAGGCGGGCAAGGATACGACCAGCCGCTACAACGTCAACCGCCTCGGCACCTACGGTTTCGCGACACTGGCACAGGCCTATGTCCAGTACGACATCTCCAAGACCTCCTTCGTCGCCGGCCGTCAGATCTTCGAAAGCTTTCTGACCAAGTCCAACGACACGAAGATGATCCCGAACACCTTCGAAGGGTACTCTTTCACGACCAAAGAGCTCCCGCAGACACGGATCCGCGGTGCCTGGTTCTACCAGCAGAAGCTGCGTGACCACGAGACCTTCCACGACGTCCTTACCTACGACGACTCCAACACCAGCGTCAAAACGCACTGGGACGGCAACGACGACTCCGCGGTCCACAAGGGTCTGAGCGTCAACAACTTCCGCGCGGCGGGAGAGGACATCACCCATTCGCTGATCGTCGCCGATATTCAGAACAAGTCGATCAAAAACCTGCAGCTCGACCTGACCTACGGCGGCGTGCCGGGCGTCGTCAGCTCCCTGACCGGTGAGATCAACTATGCCATCCCTGTCGGCGGCTGGACGGTTACACCGGGTGCACGCTATATGCAGCAGATGGATGACGGCGGCGGGAAAGTCGGTGGTGCGTCCCTCAAAGGCACCCTTGTCGACTGGACGGGCGGCACGGCCGTCTTTGACGACACCAAAGGCTACGCTACGCCGGATAGCCTCGACTCCAGCCTCTGGATGGCGCGCCTCGTCGCCGAAAGCGGCCCGCTCAAAATGATGGTCGCCTACTCCGCCGTCGCCGACGAAGCGGACATCGTCGCGCCGTGGCGCGGTTTCCCGACGGGCGGCTATACCCGTGCGATGGCGCAGTACAACTGGTACGCCAATACCAAGACGACTGCCGCACAGGTCAACTACAACTTTGACAAAGCCGGGCTGGTGCCGGGTCTGAGCGCGATGGTCCGCTATGCGATGCAGGACTTCGACGAGGAAAAGCAGGCGGCAGGCGTCCAGGCGGACAGCAACATCCTCCATATCGACCTTATCGAAAAGATCAAGGCGATTCCGGGTATGGAAGCCAAAGTCCGCGTCGGCCTGGTCGATGCAAAAGATCGCGAAGCGGGGTATGACAAAGACTCCTACAACGAGTACCGCTTCGAGCTGAACTACCTCTTCTAAGAAGGATCGACAGATGAAAATGCTCTGGACAGTGTGGCTTAGTATCACATCGGCGCTGGCGTTCGAGTACCACCTCGAACCGGTCAACGTCGACCGGGGCATTTACTGTTTCTTCGGGAAGCCGGAGGCGATGAACACCGTTAACAACGGCAACATGGTCAACAGCTGCTACGTCGATACCGGCCGCCGCTGGCTCGTCATCGACAGCGGCCCGACCCATGCCTATGCCAAAGAGGCCGCGGCCAAGATGCAGGCAATCAAAGCACAGCCGACCGCCCTGGTCATCGACACCCACGTGCATGACGACCACTGGCTCGGCAACGGCTACTTCGCCGCAGCGGGAATTCCCGTCTACGGACCGGGCCTCTTTCAAAAAGCGGTCAACCCGCAGGAGACGACGCGGATGCAGAAACGCATCAGCCCCGAAGCCTATGCCGGGACTCAAGTCGTGCTGCCCTCACACAGTATCGATGCCAATGAAACGCTCGATGTCGACGGCGAAACGCTGCGGATCATCCGGCTCACCCGGAAGGCCCACACGGCAGAGGACCTCATGGTCTATCTGCCCAAACGTGAAACGCTCTTTGCGGGCGACCTCGTCTTCAACGACCGTATCCCCTCCCTGCGCGACGGCGACCTCCACGGATGGATCGCCGCGCTGGAGACGGTGCAGGCGATGCCGCTGAAGCACATCATCGGCGGCCACGGCAAAAACACCGGCAAAGACGCACTGCAGATGACCTATGTTTACCTGACGCAGCTGCGCGACCGTGTCCGCGATGCCATCGACGACGGCATCGGTATTGCCGAGGCCACCAAAACGATCCGCCTCGACGCTTTCCGCAGTGTCGCGCTCTATGACGCGATGCATGCGCAAAACGTCGAAGTGGCCTACCGGATGCTGGAGTGGGACGATGAATAAGCTGCTGTGGCTGCTGCTGCCGCTGTTCGCCGACGCCGTCGAATGGCGCAGCTGGGCAGCGGGGACGGCCGAAGCTGCGCAGCGCGGCAGGAACATCCTCGCCGCCCTGGTCCGCGACGACTGCCACTACTGCCACGACATGGAGCGTGCCGTCTTCGACGACGCGGAGATGAGCCGCTGGGTGGAGGGGTGTTTCGTGCCGGTCAAGATCAACCTCTCGAAGCGGGACGTTCCCTTCGAGGCAAGGGTCCCAATGAGCCCGACTTTCATCATCCTGAACCCGGAGGGCCGCGTCATCAAGACGGTGCCCGGGTCATGGAACCGTGAAGATTTTACCGCGCTGACCGAAGCGGCGTGCACAAAGGAGTAACATGCGTTTTCTGATCATTTTACTGGCGTTCGCCGCCTGGCTGAGTGCCGATACGGCGTTCGCCGACCCCAAACCGGCCCTTGATAACCCCCGCCAGGTCGTTTTCTCGGTGACCGAAGGGAGTGACGAGGCGATCAACCATGTGCTCAGCTCCGCCAACAATGTGCTGAAGTTCTACGGACCGGAAAAGGTCCAAATGGAGATCGTCGCCTATTCCGGCGGGATCCGTACCCTGCTCAAGGACAATCCCAAGATTGCGGAGCGGGTACGCACGCTGATGCTGTACGACGTCACGTTTGTCGCCTGCGGCAATACGATGCGTACCAAAAACATTACCGAAGACCAGCTGATCGACGACGTCGAAGTCGTCACCGCCGGCATCGTCGAGATGATCGAGCGGGTCAAAGAGGGCTGGGTCTACATCAAACCCTAAAGGATTACACCATGATGAAAAAGATGCTTTTTTTCCTGATAACCGCCGTTGTCGCGCTGCATGCCCAGGGTGACCTGCGCATTTACAGCGTCGACAACGATCCCAAGAGCGACCTGCCGCAGGTGATCGAACGTTCACTTGCAGCCAACGGCTTCACTATCGCCGCCAATACGGAGATGAACAAACCGTTCAACATCCAGTTCCAGCAGAGCGACTTCGAGGTCTTTTACCTGCTGACGGCGTACCATACGGACCTCTCCCGTAAGCTCGTCGTAAAATACCCCGACGCGGGTATCTTCGTGCCGATGGGCTTCGGGATCTACCAGCACAAGGGCGAGAAGCAGCTGCACGTCTCCGTGCTGACCGCCGAAGCGATGGCAAAGATCATCGGTCTTAAGAGTGTCGACCCGATCGTGAAAGGTATCGAAACGGCCGCGATGAAAGCTCTGGAAAAAGCGATGCCGAAAGCCACCGTCGCGATCGAGAACGAGAACCCGCTCCCGGCAACGGGGCCCCTGGTTTCAACCTACAGCCTCGAAGTGGAAGAGGATGAGTACGAAGATGCAAAAGAGGAGCTCGCCATGGGAATCCAGGGCGGCCTCAGCCCCAAAGGCTTCGTGCTCTCCAACACCCTCGATTTCGAGATGGTCGTCGGTGAGGATGAGAGCATCGACAACCCGTTTGATTTTTATGACAGCTACTCCATCTGTAAGCTGAAGGTGATCTACAACGTCGCCAAGACGCGCCCGCAGGCTTCGGCCTTCGCGCCCTGTACGATGATGATGTACAAGAAAAAAGGCGAAGACAAGATCGTCATCGGTTTCCCCGGCGTCTATAACTGGATGAGCAGCGCACGCGTCCAGGATGCTGCGGCCACGGCCGAGCTCATGAAGGCCCAGGACGATTTCGAAACCCTCCTGAGCGACCTGACGGAGTAACCCTCCGTCCGGTCCCCGGGGCTGCCTGCATACTCGGCCCCCTCCCTGCCGAACTGGTTTGATTCATTCTTCTACTCCTACGTTCGTTCCGTCACAAACCGCAGGCAGCCACGGGGACCGGACACTAGATCGCGATTTTTACATAGTTTTTACTTTCCCCCGATATGATGCACTCCACCAAGGAGACCGCATGAAAAAACTCTTCCTCGTCCTGCTGACCGCACTCTCGCTCTCTGCTGCGGAGAACCCCAAAGTCGTCATCGACCTGACCACCGGCGATATGCACACCTTTGAACAGAAGATCCTCAAAGGGATCGTCGCCCACAAGACCTACTTTGAGAACCAGCTCAAAGAGCTCGACGTCGCCGTCGTCATCCACGGGAACGCCTACAAGTTCTTTCTCAAAGAGCCGGCGCACTTTGATTTTGCCAAGGACCCGGAACTGCTCAAAGCCGCCCCGGAGCTCGCCAAGCGCATCGCCGCGCTGGCAGAAACCTATGACGTCACCTTCCTGATGTGCCAGGCGGGGATGACCAAGAAGAAGATCGACGCCAGGGATGTCTACCCCGGCATCGCGACCGTCCTGAACGCCGGTGTCGGCCTGATCGAAAAACAGAACGAGGGGTACGCCTACCTTCCCGTCGGCGACTGACCCACTATGGGTTTTCTTGAAGCACAACCTGACTTCGAGAAAATGCCCATGCACCCCCGTCTTCCCCCGATCCTAAAACGCTTCGTCGCCGCATCTTTCACGGTCAGAATCGAAGCACGTTGAGCGCCCCGGCCCGTAAACGCCCCCGGGATTCGCTTCCTTCAAAAGAGTTTCAGTATAATCAACCCAAAGATAAACGGTAGAGGATTCCTATGGCAGCACCATGCATTGATGCGGATTACAAAGGCGAAGAGCGTTACACCAAAATCACACTGGCTTACGACACCGAGGAGCAGTACAAAGAGATCAATGCCGCCCTGGCACAGATCCACGAAGAACATAAACTGGACCGCAGCGTCTACCTGACCGAAAGCGTCAACGGACGCAAGCTCATCGTTATCGAATACCACGACGACTACGACCGCGAAGCAGGTGCCATCTTTGAAAAACTGATGAAGATGCTCAACATCGAGCGCTGCAAGCTCTGATCCCCTCCCATGCAGACATACGCCGAAGGCAACGAACTTTTTCAAAAGGTCTACTTCAAAGAGCATGAGGCCGAACTGCTCCGCCTCGCCAAGGAGGGGCAGAGCCCCAAGGCCCTCTTTATCGGCTGCTCCGATTCGCGCGTCATCCCCGACCTGATGATCCAGAGCAAGCCGGGCGACCTCTTCGTCATGCGCAACGTCGGCAACTTCGTGCCCGTCTACAAGCCCGACGAAGATTTCCACGCCACCGCCACGGCCATCGAATACGCCGTCAGCGTCCTCAAAGTCTCCGAGATCATCATCTGCGGGCATACCCACTGCGGTGCCTGTCAGGCGCTCTTCGAAGAGATCAGCGATCCCGGGCTCATCCATACGCGCAAATGGCTCTCCCTGGGGATGAAGGCAAAAGAGAATGCGGTCGCCGTCCTGGGAACGGAAGGCGACCGCGAAGAACTGCTGCGCCTCACCGAGCAGTTCTCCATCCTCTCCCAGATCGAGAACCTCCTCACCTACCCCTATGTCAACAAACTGGTCAAAGAGGAGAAACTCTTCATTCACGGCTGGTACTACGACATCGAGACGGGGCACATCCGCTATTATGACCCCGAACAGAAGCGTTTTGTACCGCTGAGCGACCTCGCAGAACAGCACCAGATCGCCGACTACGAACAGCTATGATCGGCATCGACCTCGTCAAGATCGAGCGGATCGAAGGGCTGATTGAGCGGCACGGTGACCGGGCACTGCAGCGCTTTCTCTCCCCCGAGGAGATCACCCTTGTCAGCAAACCCCATACCGCCGCAGGCTTCTGGGCCGCCAAGGAGGCCTGTGCCAAAGCGCTGGGGTGCGGCATCGGCGGCGAGTGCGGTTTCCACGACATCACCATCAGCAAAACCGATCGCGGCGCCCCCCGGCTCACCCTCTCCGAAAGCGTCCGCGCACGGTACGGCATTACCGACGCCTCCCTCTCCATCACCCATGACGGCGGCTTCGCCATCGCCGTCGTTGCACTTGAAGGTAAAAACTCCCTATAATAGTCGTATGAATACGACACCCGACACCTTTCCCGCACCGATCGGCCAGGACAAACCGGCGTCACTGCTGCGCAGCTGGCTTCAGCGGCTGGGAAGCTGCCTCCATTTCGGCGGTGTGGCCGATCTCCTGGTCATCGCCGGTCCGCCCGCGTCGGGGAAAAAGCTGCTGATGCTGCAGACCCTGGCGCTGCTCAAGCGGGAGCGTCTGCACCTACATATGGGCGAGTTTGCCTTTTCGGATGACCTCGACCGGCTGCTCGGGCCCAAAGGGATCCTTACAACGTGGGTCGCCGCACACCCCGAAGGGGCAATCGTTTTCGAAGATATCGACGCGACCGACCATGCGATCCAGCGCGCCGTCGCCGCCATCGTCACGGACGGTGCGCCCGGTGCGCCGGAACGTTTTAGACAGACCCTCTTCGTCTTCCTCTTTAAGATCAAGGCTCCGGAGTGGGTCGAAAAGAGCCGCCTCGAGCGTTACTACGACCAGCCGCTGCTGGAACAGGCCCACCTCTTTGAGACCCTGGCGACCACGGGCATCCCCGATGACAACGGCGGCCTCCGGGCGCTTTTCGACCCGGAACTGCTCAATGTCATGAGCGAGACGGACCTTATCCTCCTCTACCCCCATGACCTCCCGGCGCTGCAGACCATTACCGAAGAGGTGCTCCGGACCGCGAGCGCTCGCTGGAATGCGACCCAGCCCGTCACGCTTGAACTGCAGCACCCCTCCGAACTCGCCCTGGCGATGCTCCTCTCTTTTTCCCCTTACCTCAACACGACCCGCATCGCCCACCGCCTGCCCGCCTACCTCTTCGACCTTGCCCAGACGGGCATGCCGGAGACGGGGTCGATAATCCTTGATGTTTCCAAAGATGCGCGCCACTGGCTGCAGAGTACTTTTGCGGATGAGTCGGACCTGAAATCCTTCGGCAAATACGACCGCCGTTTCAGCCTGAACTGGGAACGCCGCAGCGGCAAAGAGGGGATGGAGCTGCGCCTGCGTTCCGTCGAAGAGCATGCCCAGGAGTACGTCCCGCAGCCGCTGCAGAGCGACCGCCTCACCATCCATCCGGTCGGCCGCATCGGTTTCGACGCTATCGCCGGCCAGAACCGGGTCAAACAGCAGCTCACCGCGCTGGTCACGCTGCTGCACAATGAGCGGGGGCTCAATACGTTCAACATCACGCTTCCGAAGGGGCTGCTGCTCTACGGTCCCGAGGGCGTCGGAAAAACCCTGCTCGTCAAAGCCTTCGCCAAGGAAGCCGGCCTCCCCTACCTCTACCTGCGGGGAAGCGACCTTTTCAACGAGGAGCTGATCGAAGCGGCCTTCCAGCGCGCCCGCCAGGCCGCCCCCCTGCTTATCATCCTCGATAACGTCGACGTCAAGGGGATCATCGAGGGAAATTACACCCCGATCCCGACCGAAACCCTGGGTGCCTCCATCGACGCGGCTCCCGACGCCCCGGACAACTTTGTCTTCACCGTGATGACAGCGCAGCACAAAGAGGAGGTGCCGGCCGCGCTAATGCACCCCGGGCGCATCGACCAGTTTGTCGAGGTGCCCGAACTTGACAGGGAGGCCCGCCTCTTTTTCGCCAAGCAGCTGCTGGACAAACCCCATGCGAAAATCGACATCGAACGTATCACCCGCTATATGAGCGGGATGAACGGCTACGAACTCGGCCGTATCGCCAAAGCCTGTGCACTGGAGGCGATCAAGCAGGGGAAGGCGCAGCTGGATGAACAGATCATCATCGACCAGATCAATACCATCAAATACGGCAGCCGCCTGGAGAAGAAACGGCTCAAGAACTTCGAGGAGGATCTGCGGCGCAGCGCCTTCCACGAGGCCGCGCATGCCGTCACCTCCATGGTCCTGCTTCCTACCGTCGAAATCGAACAGGTCACCGTCATCCCCCGCAGCGAGACCCTCGGGCTCGTCTCCTACACCCAGGAGAAGCTCCAGACAAACATGAGTGCCGATGAGCTGCGCGCCAACATTGCCGTCGCGCTGGCAGGACGGCTGGCCACGGTCAAGCAGTTCGGCGAGGGCGAAGGGATCGAAACGGGGGCCTACAACGACCTGCAGCAGGCCACCCTCTACGCCTACAGCGCCGTCGCCCAGTACGGCATGGACAGCGAGCTGCAGAATATCAGCGTCGAACTGCTGCAGCAAAATGTCAGTAATACCCTTTTCGATGCGCCGCTGGAAGCGCGCATTGCCGTCTGGATCGCCGAGGGAACCGCCAGGGCCAAAGAGGTGATCGAGACGCACTGGGTCCTGATCGAGACCGTTGCCCAACGGCTTATCGCTACGGAGTTCATCGAAGGCAGCGAGCTCAAAGCCCTTGTAAACGCGCCGCATACTGCCTGAACATACCGCTTTTCCCTGCCCCTTCCGGCAGGTATTATCCAAAGTTTAATTTTGTGTTTACCGGTTCTTAAGGTCGATAGGAATAATATTTAGTTATGGAAGAACTGAAACGGTTTGGCTCTCAAGGCCAATAGGCGAAGGGGAAATACACCGAAACGCCTCGCTGTCCCTGCCCCTTAACAGAAAAGGCTCTGACAATGAAACAGATCACTTCTAATGGGCGGATTTGGAGAAATCTCCTGGCCGCAGGCTTACTATTCGGCGCTGCCGTAAACGGATTGGCATGGGAAAAACCCCACGCCACGGGGCAGTTTGAACTCGACGGCAACATCATCAGCGAAGCGGCCGTCCCGGGGGATGACTGGCAGGATATCGCCAACGGGCTCGACAGCGCGTTCAGCGACAGTGGGATCATCGTGGACGGGCTCGGTATGAGCATCTTTACCGGCGGAGGTTCGAAAGACATACGCGATGTCACCCAGTGGCGCTGGACGGACGGTTCGGTCCCGGACAAGGATGAGATCCTCCACTCCGCCGCCGCAGCCTACAACGCCAACGGCGAGCTGATCGTCTACCTGATGGGCGACCGCTACTCCACCGACGGATCGGCCCAGATGGGTGTCTGGTTCTTCCAGGACCGTGTCGCCCCCAAACCGGACGGTACGTTTTCAGGCGTCCACAAAAACGGCGACGTGCTGATGCTCGCGGAGTTCGTGCAGGGGGGAACCCAGGCGCACGTCAAACTCTACGAATGGGACGACACCCAAAAAGACAACCTGAAACTCATCTTCGAAGGCCAGGGCGGCGGCGACAACTACTACTTCGCCACCTCCAACGGCAGCCCGACGCAGGCCTGGGATACCTATACGCCCAAATCGCTCGTCGACGGCATGCCCGAGCACACCTATCCCGAGAACAGTTTCTTCGAAGGGGGGATCAACCTCAGCTGGATCTTTGAGAATGCGGTCCCCTGCTTCAGCTCCTATCTTATGGAGACACGCTCATCCCACCGTGTCAACGCCCAGCTCAAAGACTTCGTCAGCGGCAATCTCGATACCTGTAAACTGAGCATCTCCAAAGAGTGTCTCTCCTCCGAGCTCGAACGTTCCGACTATATCACCATCAACCACACCTTCAAGTACACCGTGACCAACGAAGGTTTCGGAACGATCGACCGTATCGAGTTCCATGACGACGCGGGAAGCCCGGAGGACCCGAACGATGATCCGACCCTCAGCGATATGACGGATCTGGCAACGGGCGAGTCAAGAAGCTACAGCTATACGATCAACTCCTACCTCAACCCGCCGACCAACACGATTACGGCGACCGGTCATATCGGGGAGTACGCCATGGCACCGGAAACAGCGCAGTCAACCTGTCAGAAGATCACCCTCAACCCGGCGATCTCCATTACGAAAACCTGTAAACAGAAGCTCGAAACGCTCGGGGGCCAAGTCGTCGTCCGCGTTGATTACGAAGGCAGGGTCTGTAACGAACAAAACGGGACCCTGCTTACCAACGTGCACGTCACCGACGACAAGTCCGGCGAGATGTTCGATTACGATGCGCTTTACCCGGCCGACGACCCGCAGGGACGCACCCAGTGCGAAAGTTTCAGCGGCACTTACCGCCCGACGGCCACGGTCTCAGAATGTGCGATCAACAACACACACCGCAATACCGTTGTGGGGATCGGTACCGAACCGCTCAACGGCACCGAGGTCAGAGCGACCGCGACCTCAAACTGCCCGCTCTGCGACGAAGAGTGCGTCGAACCGGCACAGCCATAAACTTTGAGAGGCGCGGATGCCTGCATCCGCCGCCCTCCTTTTCCCGCACTACGATTTCACCCCTCTTACCAGCAGCCAGAACGCGATCGAAAGCTCGGCCAGCAGCGCCAGCGCAATCAGGATCGATGCCGTCATTGCCAGAAAAGGCGTACCCTGCGGCAGCAGCAGGTGGGCAAAACTGTCGATCAGGTACCCAAGCGAAGCCGCCATCAGCAGCGCGCCCAGCAGACGGGGAAGATAAGCGGATTTCATGATCAGGATGCCCAGAAGAAAACAGTGCAGCCCGAAAAAGACGAGGCCGATATCGTATCCGCTGCCATGGGCGTCAAGAAGCAGCTGCACGGTTGTGGCCGCAGCGGGGTCCGAACCCTGCAGGACAAAGGGTACCGAACCCAAGGTGATAAGATTGGCGGCAAGGACCGCACCCATTATGAGCCGAAAGGCGGCTGCCAACAGTGCCAGGAGCCGGTCTGTCTGCCGAAAAAGGAGATAAAGCGCCACCGTGGCCGTCACGTCAAAGAGCAGCATGACGATATCCGCAGCAAGACTGAGACGGAAGATCCCCTCCGCTTCCATGATATTTGCGGCCGTCGCCGCCGCATCCCCCTGTACGATCAGCGGCATGCGCAGGAGGAACTCCGCACTGATGCCCGCCATGATCACGACGAGCCATGCAAATCCTGCAATGCGGGCCGGGGTATTGAGCTCCCGGCTGCCGGCTGCCTGTCCCATGATTGCCTCCCTGCCCTTCAGCGGGCCGAATCAGCCTCCGCCGACAAAGTCCAGCAGTTCGAGGCGGTCGTTGTTGTGCAGCTCATGCGTATCCCACAGGTCCTGCTTGACGATCTCCATGTTGATGGCCGCCGCCATGACTTTTTCCCGGAGCCCCATCTCGTCGAGCAGTTTGCCCAGACGGGTATCTTCCTTGACGGTCCGTGTCTCCCCGTTGATGATGATTTCCATTATGCTCTCTCCTTTCTGAATCGTATCATTTTAAAACGCTCCCCGAGGAACTGGGGCATGATCAGCGTTTTGACCTTTTCGAGTTCCTGTTTATAGACTTTTTCGTCTGCATTCGCTCTTAAGATCTCCAGCAGTTCAAGGATGCCCATCTCTACCAAAGCTTTCATCTGCGTCGCGTATTCGGCCATCGGCATCCCGGCGGCTTCGAAGGCCTCCTTGACGTGGGCGAACGTGACGTCGTAGGTGATGTCGCTTTTTTTGAAAGCCTCCGCGCGGTCAAGGGCCTCGTCAAAGAAGGGGAAGACCCCGTGCTCTTTGTAGATGCGCAGCGAGACGTCCGGGCGTGCCTGCATCTCCCCGTAGTCGAAGGTGATGAATTCGCTTTGCTGCGCCGCTGCGGCCATCTCCTGCGCGAATGCCTCGTACCCGACGGCGATCTCGCCCCGGTCCTTGTGGAACTGCTCCGCCTTCGCTTTCACCCAGGCGTCGTCGACGTCGAAAATGACCTCGTGGTTCTCGACCCGGCCTGTTTTGCCCTTGTAGTAGAGTTCGCAGGGAAAAGCGTCGAAGATCTCGTTGGCGACGAAGAACGCCTCCGGCTCGTTCATCTGCGAAAGCGCGGTGTAGTGGCGCAGTGTGACGGCCTCCCCGAAAGAGTCCGCGAAGTAGCGCCGCTGCTGCTCCTGCAGGTGTTCAAACCGTTCGACGATGGCAAAGGAGAGCGTCTGCAGCAGTTCCGGGCGCAGGGTATAGATGAACTCCACGATGTCGGCCAGCAGGTAGCCGTGGTGCGCCCCGATCTCGCAGACGGTCGCGTTCGGGCTTAAGAACCCCTCGTCGATGACGTCGATCAGGTGTTTGGCGATGGTCCCGCCGAAGAACTTCGACGCACTGACCGCCGTATAGAAGTCCCCGCTTTTGCCGATGGGGCGGTAGGTCGCATAGTAGCCGTCGTCGGCATAAAGCCACTCCGTCATGTAGTCGCTGAATCTCATTGTTCCGGGTCACTCAGTTTTTCATACAGGTTCAGCAGTTCGCGCTGGCGGTCGATCTCGTAGCTGCGCTGGCTGAGCTGCTCGACCTGTTTCGAATTGGCCAGCAGCTCGACGTCGTACTGCGTTTTCAGCCCCGCCCCGTACTGCGCTTCGGTGTCTTGCAGCAAGGTGGCGTAAAGCGCTTCGTTCTCTTTGGCCAGGGCGATCTTCGCGTCGATGTTCCGGAGATTGTCGGCGACCTGCTCATACAGCGCCCGCAGCGCCCGCTTCGTATCGTCGATGGTCACTTTTGCCTTGAGGTAGGCCAGCCGCGACGCTTCGTAGTCGTTGACGCTGTTGATGTCGATGGGCATCGAGGCCTTCACGCCGTAGCGGTAGTAGGCCGTCTCCGGCGGCTGGGATTTGATGGCGGTCGAACCGGTAAAGAAGAAGGACTCCTGCTTCTGCCAGTTGTAGCTCCCCTGCACACTGATGCTCGGCAGGTACGATGCGAGGGTGACGTCTTTGTTGTAGCGTTCCTGGGCGCGCAGACGCTTTGCCAGGGCAAGGTCGATCGTGCCGTCCATGAAGCGCGCCTCATCCACCATCGCGAGAAAAGGGATCTTTGCCGTGTGGTAATCGAGGTCGCTGATGCTCTCAAAAGCGCTCACGAGCCGTTCCTGCGCCGTCTGCAGGTCCAGCAGCGCCTGTTTGGCGACGTTGCGTTCGATGATGGCGTTGTTCAGGAAACCCGAATCGAGCTGCCCGCTCATATACTGTTCGCGCTTCTGCAGCAGGTTGATCTCGGCGTTATCCACCTGCAGCTTCTGTTTGGCGATGCCGAGTTCGGACTGTTTGATCTGCATCAGCAGGTCGACCGCCTGCTTGATCAGCGTGCGCTCCTGCTGGGCGATGGTGAGCATCCCGACGTCGCGCGACGCCTCGGCGTATTTGATGCCGTAGTAGATCCCGCCGCTGCGGAAGATGGGCTGGTCGATGGCAATAGAGGCGCTCTCCTGCTGGGTCTCCGGTGCGCCCTGCCCGTTGTAGGGGTTCTGGCGGTTGAGCGTGTAGCTGATCACCGCCGGCTGGATCCAGCTGTCACGCAGCTTCGCGCTCTCCTCTTCGGTCTTCGCATAGTCGTACCCGAAGGCTTTGCGCTTCAGGTCGGAGAGGTAGGCTTCGAGGGAGACGCCCTGCCGTTCGGATGCGGAGGGGTACTGCTCGCCGAACAGGACCGTTGCGTTCTGCTCGGCGGCAGAGAGGCCGCTACAGAGCAGCCAGAGCGCGGCGAAGGCGTGCAAACCCTTCATCCATCTCCTCCCGGCTGATGGTAAGCGGCGGCAGGAACCGCAGCGTGTTCCGTCCGGCTTTGAGGACGAGGACCCCTTCTTCGCGGGCATTCGCAATGACGCGGGCGAGGGTCTCGGCGTCTTTGGCGCGCAGACCGCGCATCATGCCGAAACCGACCGCATCGGTAAAGAGACCGCGGTGTTCCTCGAACAGCTTCTTGAGCTCCGTCTCGAAGTACAGGAAAGCTTCGTCGAGCTTGCCGCTCTCTTTATACGCTTCGAGGACATCGAGGACGGCATTCGCCGCTGCCGTGGAGAGGTAGTTCCCCCCGAACGTCGAACCGTGGTCACCCGGGGCGAAGATATCCTTCTTCGCCGTCATGACGACCCCGATCGGGACGCCGCCGCCGAGCCCCTTGGCCAGGGTGATGACGTCGGGCTCGATGCCGTAGAGATTCGAGGCGAGGAACTCGCCGGTACGGTAGATCCCCGTCTGAACCTCGTCGACCATCAGCAGCACGTCGCGCTTTTTGAGCATGGCGGCGAGGGCCTGGACCTTGGCGCGGTCGAGCGGCTGTACGCCGCCCTCGCCCTGCACCAGTTCGATCATGACCGCAACGGTGTGGCCGTCAATCAGCCCCTCGATCTCGTCGATGGACTTGGCGTAGACGAAGCCGTCGGGGAAGGGGCCGAAGTAGTTGTGCATCGCCTCCTGCCCGGTCGCCTTGAGCGCGGTGATGGTCCGGCCGTGGAAGGAGTGCTCGAGGGTGATGATCTTGTAGCGTTTGACCTGACCGTCCACCTCGCCGTACTTGCGTGCGATCTTGATGGCCCCCTCGTTCGCCTCGGCCCCGCTGTTGCC
The DNA here is from genome assembly GCF_039645585.1 of Sulfurimonas sp. HSL-1656. NCBI lineage: Bacteria > Pseudomonadati > Campylobacterota > Epsilonproteobacteria > Campylobacterales > Sulfurimonadaceae > Thiomicrolovo > Thiomicrolovo subterrani. The sequence goes on along the minus strand of NZ_CP147915.1, from coordinate 748,872 downwards.
GAAAAAGCACTTCATGTCATAACCGCTGCGCTCGACGATGCGGCGGGCACAGTCGGCCTGCGGTGCGATGCGGTAGAGGTTCGAGATGTGGGTGATGCGTCCCACCTGCTCGCAGATCGCCTTGGTCACGACCGGGTTGCCGTGCCCGACGCTGACGACACCGATGCCGGAGGTAAAGTCGATGTACTCTTTGCCCTCCGTATCTTTGAGGCGCGCATTTTCGCCGCTCTCGAACGCGAGGTCCTGACGTGCATAGGTCGGCAGAACGAACTGTTCGTCCATGGATTTGATCGTATCTAACATGCTTCCACCTTGATTTTGTTTGCCTGGTAACAGGCGTTCCCCCCTGCATAACTGAGTGCAGAAGAGGTCAGATTGTTGACGCCCGGCGTCCCGGCGTAGACCAGAACGCAGTCGGCGAGCAGCCGTTCGTCGTGGGCCAGCGGCAGCACGACGCTTCCCTGCGCGGAGACAAGCCGCACCGGCGTCCCCTCCTCGATGCCGCAGCCCGGGTGCATAAAGGCCTGCGATTCGCGCTCGAACTGGGAGTTGAGGCTTCGCGGGCTCTTCGGGGAGATGAGGAAATAATCCTCCTGCATATCGAAGTCGAAATCATACTCCTCGAGGAATAAAAACTGCCCGTCATCCGTGTCGAATCCGTCGGCATACGGCACGGCATCGCGTCCCCGCACCAGGGTCTTCCCCCCGGCTACCTCCCCGCAGGAGCGGAAATGCTCCAGGTAGGCCGCTTCGGGCTCTATAGCCACGTCGAAGGCAGCGCACAGCGCCGCACTCAGCGCATATTCGCTGATGCCGGTCGCACCCGATTCGCATACGGGCATCTCCAGCAGCGCATTGTGGCCGTAGGCGGTGCGCACGTCCGCTTTCTCCAGGAAGGTCTTGGCCGGGATGACCAGTTCGGCCATCGCAGACGTCTCGTTCTCGTACAAACCGAAATAGACGACGTGCCCCGCCTTGGAGAGGCTGTCCGCCACCCGCCCCGTATCCGGCATCTGCGCCGCCGGGTTCGCCCCCTGGACGAAGACGAGGTCATAATCGGAAAAGGACGCCGCGGCCTTGGGTTCGAACCGGCGGGCCGCCGTGAAAGGCGAAGGGATGCCGCTGGACGAACTGCCCAGGAAACTGACGCCGCAGCCCGGTTTCCCGAACAGCCCCAAAAGGACGCCGATGGCATCGATGGCGCGCAGCACCTCGTCGCCGTGACGATACTTCTGGACGCCGGTGCCCACGAGGATGGCCACCTTTTTGCCCCGCAGCCGCTCCAGCACGCGGCCGATGTCACCGAGCCCCAGCCCGATGCCATCAAGGGCGGCTTTGATCCGCACCGTCTGGGTCAGCTCGTAGTACTCTTCGAACGCCTCGCCATGCTCGGCCAGGTACTCGGCGTCATGCATCCCCTCGATGACGATGAAGCGGGCCAGCAGCAACGCGAAATAGAGGTCCCCGCCGGGTTTCAGCTGGATATGGATATCCGCACTGTCGGCAAAGGCGGTCCGCACGGGGTCGACGACGATCAGCTCCTTGCCTTTGAGGAAGGGGAGCAGATGGGAATTGGTCACGGGAACGTTGCGCCCCCAGACCATGACGACGTCGGCCTCGGCGATCTGTTCGGGCGGCAGCACGCGGTTCGCGCCGCGCCCCTCGACCACGCCCGCTTCCCCGGCCCCGTCGCAGAGCGAGCCCTTTGTCAGCGCCGCGCCGACGGAAGCGAAAAAGTGGTCCGTCACCCCCTGCATCAGGCCGAAGTTGCCCGAACTGCGGTAGTGCAGGATCCCGTTGCCCTCGCGGGCATCGCGTACCAGCGTCTCCAGGTGTGCCAGGGCCGTCTCCATCGACACGACTTCGCCCTTCAGCCTCGGCTGGGTGATGCGCTCCTGTTTCCAGAAATGGTTGAGGTGGGGACAAAGGTAACCGTTGGTGTAGGAATGCGCTTTATCCCCTTTGAGTTTGCCCGTGTCGACAATGACGCTGCAGGCATCGTAACAGTCCAGGGGACAGGCGGTTTTATTCTGCATGGGGCTCCCGTTTTTTGGGACAATTCTATCCCGTTTTGGCTTATGCGCAGCTCTATAATTCGTCTGTTCTTCCCTGCCTTTCGGAGAATTTCAAACTCCTGCCTATGGTCAAAAAAACGTCAGCTCTCTTCCATCCGACCATGGGCGTTTATGCTATCATCAGCCCAATAATATCTCTTAGCGGGACGACAGGAATGATGACATTCGAAGCACGACTTTCCGAGCGTTATGACACCGTCTCGAAGATCATCCTCGAGCGTCAGGATGCCGTCACGGGGCTCCTGCCCGCCAGTACGGCGGTCAACGCCCACGGCGACTATACCGATGCCTGGGTACGCGATAACGTCTACAGTATCCTCTGCGTCTGGGGCCTCTCCCTGGCCTACAAACGCCATGACCCTGCCAATGCCCGTTCCCTTTCGCTCTCGCTCAGCGTTGTCAAACTGATGCGCGGCCTGCTCACGGCCATGATGCGCCAGTCCGACCGCGTCGAGCGTTTCAAACGCACCCAGAACCCCCTCGATGCCCTGCACGCCAAGTACGGCACCCAGAGCGGGCTCGCGGTCGTCGCCGACAACGAGTGGGGGCATCTGCAGCTCGACGCCACCTCGCTGTTTCTGCTGATGCTGGCCCAGATGACCGCCTCGGGGCTGCAGATCGTCTACACCGACGACGAAGTCGACTTCGTCCAGAACCTCGTGCACTACATCAGCCGCACCTACGCCACCCCCGATTACGGGATCTGGGAACGGGGGAACAAGATCAACCACGGCGACCCCGAGATCAACTGCAGCTCCGTCGGCATGGCCAAGGCCGCCCTGGAAGCCCTCGACGGTTTCAACCTCTACGGCACTTCCCGGGGGCTCGAGGGGGTGATCCACGTCGTCGCCAGCGACATCGCGCGCTCCCGCTTCACCCTGCACGGCCTGCTGCCGCGCGAATCGACTTCCAAAGAGACCGATGCCGCGCTGCTCAGCATCATCGGCTATCCAGCCTATGCCGTCGAAGATGCCGAACTGGCACGCAAAACGGCGCAGAAGATCCGCAAGAAGCTTGCCGGCCGCTATGGGTGTAAACGCTTCCTGCTCGACGGGCACCAGAGCGTGCTCGAAGACACTTCCCGCCTCCACTACGAAGCCGAAGAGCTGCGCCAGTTCGAGCACATCGAATCGGAGTGGCCGCTCTTTTTCACCTACCTGATGCTCGATGCCCTGCTGCGCGGCGATACGGCGGCAGCACAGGAGTGGAAAGCGAAACTCGAACCGCTCTTTGTCGAAGTGGACGGCGTGAGGCTGCTGCCCGAGCTCTACATCGTCCCCGAGGCAGCCATCGAAGCGGAAAAAGCCGCCCCCGGTTCCCAGGAGCGCCGTCCCAATGAGAACGTCCCGCTTGTCTGGGCCCAGAGCCTCTACCTGCTTGCTTCCCTGCTCGACGACGGGCTGCTCATCCCCGACGACATCGACCCGCTGCGGCGGCGCGAACGCGTCGGAGCGACCCGGACGACCACACCGCTCGTCGCCGTCGTCGCCGAAAGTCCTGACGTCAAAGCGCGGCTCCATGCCCTCGGTATCCGTACGGAAACCCTCGAAGAAGCCGCGCCGGCAAAAGTCCTGCACGCTTCGGAACTCACCCGTCTTTTCAGCAGCGTCGGCGCCAACCGGAAACTGCACCTCTCCGGACGGCCGCAGCAGGTTTCGCGCACTATCGCCACCTCGCGCCTCTACCAGGTCGGCGACGAAACGTACGTCTTCCTCCCCTACCACTTCGACCCCCGGGCGTTCTATCTCCATTACGACAACCGCCTGCTCGTCGAACATGTCCGCTCGTCGCTGAAGTTCCTGGCCGAAAACTGGGACCAGCCCGGACGGCCTCTGATGCTGCTGCTCGTGCGTGACGACATGCTTGAAGGGGCAACGCAGGAGAGCGTGCTTGAGCTGCTCCGCGCCGTCGAATCCGGCAGCTGCTGCGGCACGGCGGTCCAATCGGGTCCGCTGCACACCCTGCTGGGCACCGCCTCCCGCGAACAGATGGGTGCGCGCAAGGATTTCCTGCCCGAAGCCCCGTCATTCCGCCCCCTGCGCGGCACCTCCGTAAGCGACACCGGGACCTTTGTCCCCTACCAGCTGGGATTTGCCGAACGCCAGCAGATCGAGCAGCACGATGATGAGGCCCTGGCAGAGCTGCTCTATGCGCTTGCACCGGACCCGCGCGCCGTCGAAGCGCTGCAGCAGCTGTGGCGCCGTCACGGCGAAGCGTTTGCGGTGCAGACCGCCGATGGCGAGCTGCCCCTCACGGAGATCGCGCAACAGCAGTACGAAGCCGCATCCGCCCGCCACGACTGGGCTGCCGTCCGCCGCCTGGCGGACCTGCTCTACCGCTATGACGAACGCCTCGAAGACGTCCTGCTCGATATCATCATCCGCCAGAAACGCCTCGCCGTCGGGCGAGCCTACTTCGAAAAAGCGACTTTCTGCCACCCGGTGGAGAGTACAGGCATCGTCGAGACCATCTACGCCTACTGCGGCAGCAGCGCCGCCGAAACGGTCCTGACCCAGGAGATCATCCTGCACCTCGGCCACCTCATCCGCATCGAACCGGAACTGTTCGATCAGCTCATCACCGTGCGGACCTGGTACTTCGTCCAGCTGCTCGTCAGCCGCATCAGCCGCGAGACCTCCCAGGCGGTGGGCGACGCCTATGAAACCCTCCTCACCCTGGCCCCCCACGAGATCCTGCACCGCCTGCGGGAGGTCCTGCAGACCTTTGCCACCGAGCGGCGGCGCATGAACGAGATGGAAAACCTCCGCGCTTCGGGCTTTTCGCACATCAAATCCGTGGCGAGGATCACCGAACTGTCACAGGTGGAGAACTGGATGCAGTGGCGCCACGATGCCGGGCTGATCGGGCACCACGCCGAACGCTTCTACAAGGATGTCTGGTACCTGCTGCAGCAGTGCGACGGCATCGTCATCGGGGACAAATACGACAGCGCCAACCGTGTCGGGAGCGAGCAGACCCTCGATACCACCGCCGGAGAGCGCAGCTTCGAACTGCGCATCGACGCCCTGCTGCAGGGTATCCAGGCCCCGGAGTACCGCCAGCTCAACCTCGAGGCGATCGAGAGCCTTACCTGGCTCTTCCGCCAAAATCCCGAACTAAAGGTCGAAAACGATATCGTTCTGGATGTGCTTATCGGCCACGCGGTGCGCCTCGCCTGGACCGCGGAACACGGGGACGCCCATTACAACGAACAGCGCGGACAGGCTTGGGAAGCGTTTTATCACCGCTCTCCCCAAGACACCGAGGCCGCGTTCGTTGACGCGTTCCGTCATCTCCTGCAAGAAGGTTTCGAATGACACGCTCGCCGCTTATCCTCGCCGGTGACATCGGCGGGACCAAGACGAACCTCGCCCTCTACCGCCTCCGCGAAGCGGGCCTCGAACTTGAAACGAAACGGCAGTATGCCAGCCGCGAACATGCGGATTTCGCATCGATCGTCGACCACTTCCTCGACGCCTCGGCCATCGCGCAGATCGATGCCGCCTGTTTCGGCATTGCCGGCCCCGTCATCGGCGGCGTCTGCAAAACGACGAACCTCCCCTGGGAGATCGACACGCGGCAGCTGCAGGCACGCCTGGAGACACCGCGGGTCCGGCTGCTCAATGACCTGGAGTCAACCGCCTACGGCATGCTCTACCTTGACGACGTCGATTTTGTGGACCTCAACCCCGCCGCCGAACCCGGGGCGGGCAACCGTGCCGTTATCGCCGCCGGGACCGGGCTGGGCGAAGCCATGCTCTTTTTTGACGGCCAGGGCTATCAGCCGGTCGGCTCCGAAGGGGGCCATTGCGATTTCGCCCCCGCTACGCCGCTGCAGCAGGAGCTGCTCTCCTGGCTGTGGGAACGCCATCCCGCACATGCCAGCACCGAGCGCGTCCTCTCCGGACCCGGTGTTTACACCCTCTACCAGTTTCTGAAAACGAAGCTTATCGCGCCGGAACCGGAGTTCATGCGCCGCCTCGGACCGGACGAAGACCCCAGCGCGAAGATCAGCGAAGGGGCGCTGCTGCACAACGACCCCCTCTGCCGGGAGACCCTCGCACTCTTTGCCGCGATCTACGGTGCCGAAGCGGGGAACCTTGCACTTAAAACGATGGCAACGGGGGGCGTCTATATCGGCGGGGGGATCGCGCCGAAAATCCTCCCGTTTCTGCAGCAGTATTTCATGGAGAGCTTCCGGGCCAAGGGACGTTTTTCCCCGCTGCTCGCGGCAATGCCCGTCCGCGTTTCGCTCAATCCCGAAACCGCCCTCGACGGCGCGGCGCACTTTGCCGCAGACAACCTTCTGGGCCTTGCGGAATAAAAAATTTCGTCGTATAATGCCGGCCCCTGAATGCTGATGTAGCTCAGTTGGCTAGAGCACTTGATTCGTAATCAAGAGGCCGGGAGTTCGAGTCTCCCCATCAGCACCACTATCAATTTCTCCCAACGTTGGGACATAAAGCACGAACCTACTTGAAACTCTATCTGACTATTTTACTTGCATGCCACACCCTTACCGCGGCTTCGATCAACACCAAAAACTTCGGTTCCATGAGAGTCGACGAGGTTACGAGCGTTTATGACGGGGACACCTTCCGTGCCACAGTCAATGCATGGCCCCAGCTGATCGGCGAACGCATCGGCATCCGGATCAACGGTATCGACACCCCGGAGATGAAAGGGAAGTGCCAGGCCGAGAAGCTGATGGCCCGCAAAGCCAAGCAGCATACGATCGCCCTGCTCCACAACGCAAAAGTGGTTGAACTCCGCAACATGAAACGCGGCAAATATTTCCGCGTCGTGGCGGATGTTTATGCGGATGGGAAGAGTATCGGGCAGAGCCTCATTACGAGCGGCCTGGCCGTTCCGTATGACGGAGGGACAAAGACGAAGGATTGGTGTCGCTGATGATGACACCCCAGGACTGCTTCGTGAAACTTTTTACCTCGAAAAGTTCATTTCGGGTATAACGAAACAGTGGATCATGGGGAACAAAACCCGTTCCCTCTGGACGTCTCAATAGCGGTCCAGGACCGTCCCGTTGCTGTCCATGACGGAGTGTTTGAAGCGCAGACCGTTTGCCGTCGTGCCTTCGAACTGCGTCGAAAAGGCGCTGTCTTCGATCGGTGCGGTGATCGTCTGGAGGTACTGCCCTTTCCCGTCGTAGATCTTGATGACTACGGTCCCCGTTTCGCAGGTGGACGAACCGTTGATCGTAACGACCTTGATCTGCGGGACCTCTGCATATTTGACGGCATAGACGGCACATTTGTCCACCGCCAGCAGTGATACGGTAAGTCCGAGCATGAGTGCGAGCTTTTTCATGGTATCCCCCTTTTTGACTATTATATATCAATATCTACAGTATAGGGAAAATCGCTTTAGATTTTAAAAACCCCTCCGTACCTGGCGAGAAGAGGTCTACTGTCCGCAGCTTCCCGATGTGCCCTGCGCGTTTCCGCCTTCCAGGTCCAGGGTCACGGCGATGCCGTCTCCCGTCTCCGCTTTGGAGAAGCCGTAGCCCCTGAACGCGGCGATGGTCTCCAGGTTCTTCGCCTCCTGATCGCGTTCGACGATCATGCGCAGCGTCTTGCCGCCGTACCCGTTGAGCGTCGCTTTCATCTGGTGCATGGCGTCGGGGATGGGCAGGCCGCGGCGCGGGTCGAGCGGCATGCCGCGCGTGTCAAGCACGCCCTCTTTCATGTTCAGCGGCACGCGGTACTCCCCCATCAGGCGCTGCGAAGAGGCCTTCCAGCCCGCCTTGTCGAGGTCCCCGCGACCGAACAGCGCGCAGTGGCAGGTACCGTACTCGTCGATCTCGTCGTCGATGAACTCGCAGGGGCAGCACATCTGCTTGTCGAGCTTCGCGTCCCCCGAAGGCTCGAAACAGGGGCAGTAGCGCTTACCGAAGGTCGCCTCCATCTCGCTCAGCCACACTTCGAGGTTCTTGCTCATCATCAGGCTGGGGTTGATGGCATACCCTTTCTGCGCGGCGTACTTCACGATCCAGCGGTGCTGTTTTTTGACCGCGTCACGGTACTTCCAGTAATCTTTCATGAATCCGATCATCATTTTTAGCATATTCAATCCTTTTTGCAAAGCAATTATACTGCGTCAATGTTAGAGAAGTGCCCTTGTTTGCGCGGGTTTGCGGCTCCGAAAATTTCCTTGACGCAAACGGCGAAAAGCGGAGTAAAATTCCGCCCAAATATTTCCGTCTCAAGGACACCCCAACCCCATGGCGAACCTCGTCATCAACAAGCAGGAACTTAAACCCTTCGGCCTCAAAGCCAAACCTATCCTGGAAAAATTTCTGGGAAAGGTCGACGTCGACATCAGCGACTACACCTTCGCCGCCAACTACATCTGGCTGGGGAACAGCAGCGGCTTCTATGCCCTCATCAACAAATGTTTCTGTCTCTTCGTCATGACGGGAGGGGAGCTGACGATGCTCCTGCCGCCCATCGGGAAGAAGAAGAACGTCGACAAGGCGATCGTACAGTGTTTCGAGATCATGAATGCGAACAACTCCTCGCCCTACTACGCCCGTATCGACTACGTGCAGGCATCGACCGTCGAAGAGTTCATCCAGAGCGAAGACGAAGCGCAGAGCATGTTCGAAATGCTCGAACACTACATCCTCGAGAAGAAGCTCGTCGATTACGTCTATGAAGTCGACAAGCTTATCGAGCTGCGCGGCAACAGCTACCATACGAAGCGCACTGAGATCAACCGTTTCCGCAACTCCTATCCCGACGCCTATGTCGAGGAGCTCGACAGCGAGAAGCACTTCGACGGCATCATGGCGCTCTTCAACAAGTGGGTTTCCGACCGGGTGAAATATATGCCGAGGGAGGAGGCGGAAGTCTTCCTCGAAGGGATCCACCAGGAGCGCCACGCCGTCAAGCGGATGCTCAAGCACTACGAAGCGCTCCAGCTGACGGGGCTCGTCATCTATATCGACGGGGAGATCAAGGGCTTTACGGCAGGGGAGCGCATCAGCAACGACACCGCCTGCGTCATCATCGAAAAGACCGACTTCGAAGTGATGGGGTGCGCGCAGTATATCTTCCGCGAATTCTCGAAACTGCTCAAGGAGAAGTACGGCATCACCTATATCAACGTCGGCGACGACATGGGGTTCGAGAACCTCAAGAAGGTGAAGATGTCCTACCGCCCCTTCAAGCTGGTGCCCAAATACACCATCTACCAGAAATGACGGTCAGGGCTGCCGTTGCTGCCGATGCCGCGGCGCTAGAGTGCCTGGAGAAGAGGCTCTTCAGCGAGGCGAACTATCCGCTCAGCCGCCGGGCATTCTACTACCATATCCGCCACAGCCTGCTGCTCGTCGCCCAAAGCGAAACGGGGGAGATCGCCGGCTATATCCTCGCCCTGGTACGGCGGCGCGAACCGAAGCTCTACTCTCTCGGCATTGCCCCGGAGTACCGCGGCAGGGGCATCGCCTCACTGCTGCTGGAACAGATGTTCACCGGACTGTCACGGCGCGGCTTTGCCCACATGCTTCTGGAAGTCAGATGCGACAACCACGCGGCGATCGCTCTCTACAGACGTTTCGGTTTCGAAACCCTCAAGACCTTAAAAGCCTTCTACCGCGACGGCTGCGATGCCTGCCTGATGCGGCGCTGATCTGCATTATGACACTGTAAAAAAATAGGGGATCGGTTAGAAGAAGCTGTTCCGGGAAGCCCCGGAAAGCGAAGGTGTTTCTGCGCTTACGCGAAGATACTGATCATGACACCCGCGGCGACGGCGGAACCGATGACACCCGCGACATTCGGGCCCATCGCATGCATGAGCAGCATGTTGTTGCGGTCGTATTCCATACCGACTTTGTTGGAGACGCGCGCCGCCATCGGGACGGCGGAAACCCCTGCCGAACCGATAAGCGGGTTGATCTTCGTCCCCGGGAAGAGGTTCATGATTTTCGCCATGATGACCCCCGCGGCCGTACCGACGGAGAAAGCGACCAGGCCCAGGGCCAGGATCGCCAGGGTATCGGCGACGAGGAACTGGTCCGCGGCGAGCTTGGAGCCGACGCCGAGGCCGAGGAAGATCGTGACGATGTTGATCAGGGCGTTCTGCAGCGTGTCAGAGAGACGCTCGACAACGCCGGACTCTTTGAGGAAGTTACCGAAAGCGAACGCACCGATCAGCGGCGTGGAATCCGGAAGAACCAGGATCGCCAGGACAAGGACCATGATCGGGAAGATCAGTTTCTCCATGCGGCTGACGTGGCGCAGCGTCGTCATCTTGATCTTGCGCTCTTTGGCGTTGGTAAGCGCTTTCATGATCGGAGGCTGGATGATCGGTACTAGCGCCATATAGGAGTAGGACGCGACCGCGATCGCCCCCAGCAGCTCCGGCGCCAGTTTCGTCGCGATGTAGATCGACGTCGGGCCGTCCGCACCGCCGATGATGGAGATGGCGGATGCCTGCTGGAGTGTAAAGTCAAAGAGGTCCGTGTACTGCGACAGCGCGACCGCCCCGACGAGGGTCCCGAAGATCCCGAACTGCGCGGCACCGCCGAGCAGCGCCGTTTTCGGGTTGGAGAGCAGCGGGCCGAAATCGGTCATCGCCCCGACACCCATAAAGATGATAATCGGGAAGAGTTCGTTCGCGAGACCCGCCTGGTAGATAACGCCCAGGAAGCCGTGCGGCCCGGCGATGTCGGCGACGGGGATGTTCGAGAGCAGGCCCCCGAAGCCGATCGGCAGCAGGAGCAGCGGCTCAAAGCCTTTGGCGATCGCCAGGTAGAAGAGGACAAAGGCCACCAGGATCATGATGACGCGCCCCCACCCTTTGTGGAAATCGCTCATCGGTTTACCCAGGGCGCTCATCTCGTCCGGATTGGGAAAGAGGATCGCATAGACACCGGTTGACTTGGCAAAATTGGCCAGAAGGTGGCCGATGCTCTGCGACTCGTATGCTTTCTGCTCCACGGCCGGCGCCTCATGCGCGCCATGGGCATCGGATGCCGACGCCGACACGGCGCCGAACAGCGACAATGCCAGCAGCAGTTTGATAAACAGTGTTCTCATCCGCTTATCCGATTACCGCGACAACCTGGCCTTCGACGACCTTATCGTTGACGTTGACGTTGATGGACTTGATGACGCCGCCGCGCGGTGCAAGGACATCGATCTCCATTTTCATGGATTCGAGGATCATGATCTTTTCGCCTTCCGCGACGCTCTGGCCCGGGTTGGCAACGACTTTCCAGACGTTGCCCGGCAGGAGTGCCTTGATCTCTTCGCCTTCACCGGCCGGTGCCGCTGCAGGTGCCGCCGCTTCGCCCTGAACCGCTGTCACCTGGATATTTGCATCGCCCTCGGCGACCTGAACGCTGAATTTCTGACCGTCGACGACGACTGTGTAGTTTCCTGAACCCATACCTGTGCACTCCTCTTTTTCGTTTTGCATTTCGGAAAGTTTGCGGACGTTGACTTCCGCTTCACCTTTAAGGAAGGTGATCCCTTTTTCATCACAGGCTGCTGCGATGAAGATGTTCTCTTCAGTGGTTTCGATCCCCTCTTCTTCAAGACGCTTGGTCCAGAAGGCGACGGATTTCTTTTCGTCTTTGTCGGCGAGATCGATCGCCTTTTCCGTGGTCGGCTCCAGTCCGAGCTGCTCCGCGGCGATCTTGACGACCTCGGCATCCGGTGCCACCGGCGTTTTGCCGAAGTAGCCCAGGACCATACGGCCGTAACCCGGTGCGATCTTCTTCCACGGCCCCATCAGGGTATTGTTGAGCGCCTGCTGGAAATAGAACTGTGATACCGGCGTCACGGAAGTACCGTAACCGCCTTTTTCCACGGCTTCGCGCATCGCGAGGATCGCATCGTGGAACTTGTCCATCATGTTGTTGTCGCGCAGCATCTGCGTGTTCGCCGTCAGGGCGCCGCCCGGCATCGGGGAGAACTGGATCAGCGGTTCGACCATGGTCGCTTCCGGCGGGATGAAGTAGTCCGCCAGACACTCTTTGAGCGTCGCTTCGTATTTGAGGATCTTCTCGAAATCGAAGCCGAAGTCATAATCCTTGCCTTTGATGGCGTGCATCATCACCAGCAGGTCCGGCTGGCTCGTACCGCCGGAGACCGGGTGCGCGGCGGCATCGATACCGTCCGCGCCCGCTTCGAGGGCTGCGAGGTTCTGCGCGACGCTGATACCGGCAGTCTCCTGCGTGTGCAGGCGGATATGCGTCCCTTCCGGCAGCAGTCTGCGTGCCATCTTGATCGTCTCGTAGACTTTCTGGGGGTTGGCAGTACCGGTCGCGTCTTTGAAACAGACGGAGTCGTACGGGATCTCCGCATCGAGGATGTCGCGGAGAATCTTCTCGTAGAAATCCACGGTGTGCGCCCCTTCGCATCCCGGGGGGAGGTCCATCATCGTCACGACGACTTCGTGCTTCAGGCCGTGGTTGACGATGCTGCGGCCACTGTCAATGAGGTTGTTGACGTCGTTGAGAGCATCAAAGTTGCGGATCGTCGTCGTCCCGTGCTTTTTGAACATCTTTGCGTGCAGGTCGACCAGCTCGCGGCTGCCCGTGTCGAGCATGACCGTGTTGACGCCGCGCGCCAGCGTCTGCAGGTTCGCGTCGGGACCGACGATCTCGCGGAACTTGTCCATATTGTCAAAAGCGTTCTCGTTGAGGTAGAAATAAGGCACCTGGAAGCGTGCGCCCCCGCCGAACTCGAAGTGGGTGATCCCCGCCTCTTTTGCCGCTTCGACCGCCGGCAGGAAGTCGCCCAGCAGTACCCGTCCGCCGAAAACCGACTGAAAGCCGTCGCGGAACGTCGTATCCATCACGTCAATGAATTTTTTCGCCATGCCAATCCTTACTTAGTGTTGTGGTGGTGAATGGCCGCGGCAATCGCCGCCACCTTCTTCAGTTTATCCGCCGCTGCCGGAGCGGACTTTCCCGACTCTGCCGCCTGCGGTTCCGGGAAATAGCGGTGAATGATCTTCGACATCACATTCATCGAAAAAATCATCAGCGTGAGGAACAAAAAGACGATGCCCATACCGAGCATCATGAATTTGAGCCCCTCGGCTACGAGGTTCACTTCCATGATCTACCCTTGTTACAGTTTTGAAAGCCTGCGCTTTCATCAAAATTACTCGGCTTATAGTATAGAAAAGAAGATAAAAACCGTATGATATAACCGCAAAATCCGATCCCCCTAAGCCTGGACTGTTACCATACGCCGCCATCCGGTTTGGAGCCCTACAGGGATTTTAGAGGTCTGCTTTGCTACAATCACGCCAAATATTTTTGGAGAACGCTATGGATTTGAGCAAAATCGGTTACGGAGAAAACCCGGACAAAGTCAAAGCGGTGATCGAGATCCCTTACGGGTCCAACATCAAGTATGAAATTGAAAAAGAGAGCGGTGCCGTCGTCGTCGACCGCGTCATGCACTCTGCAATGTACTATCCGGCCAACTACGGTTTCGTCAACAAGACCCTTTCCCAGGACGGCGACCCGGCAGACGTTCTCGTTCTGACCGAGTACCCGATGCAGGCCGGTTCCGTCGTGAACTGCCGCCTGATCGGTGTACTGATCATGGAAGACGAAAGCGGTATCGATGAGAAACTGCTGGCCGTGCCGGTCTCCAAGATCGACCCGACTTTCGAAGAGATCCAGGACATCGACGACCTGCCGAAACACACTCTGGCGAAGATCAAGAACTTCTTCGAAACCTACAAAGCGCTCGAGCCGGGCAAATGGGTCAAGGTCAAAGACTACCAGAACAAGGCTGCTGCGACCAAAATCCTCCAAGACGCCATCGAGAACGCCTAAACAGTGCTCTTCGGTCTTTTCGAACAGGACCTCATTGCCGTCGCCCTCCTCGGGGTGGTGGCGAACTTCATTTTTTCTTTCCTTTTCAGCTGGCACCTTATGCAGAATATCGGTGTGGAAACCATGCTGGAAACCCGCGGGAAAAAACCGCAGGGATGGCTCGCGGGGCTCAGCCTCGCCGTCCCCTTTGCCAAGATGGTGCTGACGCTCTACCGCGTCGCCGTTTTGCAACTCTATTTCCTGAACCGGGGCTACAGTTACCGGGACTACTGGGTCTACCTGACCCGGGATGAAAGCGAGCAACCATGAATCCGACCAATCCACCTCTCGACGGGGACATCAACCTGCTTATCTGGGGTGTCACCTTCGGCGTCTTGATCGTCGTCGCCCTCGGCCTTGCCTTTTTCAACCGCGACAAGGGCTGAACGCCGCCGTACCGATTCGCCTGATCTCCTGATACAATAGGTGTATGGAATTCGACGCGCACCATACCCTCGGGATCGACACGACCTTCAGGCATTTTGACTGCACCAGCAGCGGCCTGAGTACGGCAGAGGCCGCTATACGCCTGAAGCGCGACGGCCCCAATACCCTGCCGGTCGCCCCTCCGACGCCCCTGCTGCGCATAATCTTTTCCCAGTTTAAAAATCCCATTATCCTGATCCTGCTTATCGCCGCTTTGATCAGTTTCGGTATCGGAGAACATCTTGATGCCTGGTTCATCCTCGCCGTACTGATCATCAACGCCGCCATCGGGACGGTGCTCGAACACAGCGCCGACCGGCAGGCCCATGCCCTGCGGCACAGCGTCACGACCCTCGCCAAGGTGCTCCGAGACGGCAAAGAGGAGCTCATCGATGCCGCGGGGCTGGCGCTGGGCGATATCGTGGTGATCGAGAGCGGGGACAAGGTCCCGGCCGACCTCAGACTGATCCACACCTATCACCTCTCCGCCGACGAGTCGCTGCTGACCGGCGAGTCCCTGGAAGTCGGCAAGGATGCCACGGCCATTTTCGATGATCCCGATCTCCCCCTGGGCGACCGCAGCAACATGCTCTTCGCCGGGACCTATATTACCAGCGGGCGCGCCAGGGGCATTGTCAGCGCCGTCGGGCTGCATACGCAGATCGGGCGGATCGCCGAACTCCTCATCGGGAAATCCGCCGTCAAAGTCCCCCTCATCGCGCGCCTGGAAGCCTTTTCCCTCAAGATCGCGGCCGCCGTCGGCGTCATCTCCCTGCTGATCATCGCACTGTCGCTCTTCCGAGGGACCCCGCTGCTCGAGGTCTTTTTCCTCACGGTCGCCCTCTTCGTCTCCGCCGTTCCCGAAGGGCTTCCCGTCGCCATCACCGTCGCCCTCGCCTCGGCGGCGGTCGCCATGTCCCGGCGCAGCGTCATCGTCCGCAAACTCCCGGCCATCGAAGCACTGGGTTCCTGCACCCTCATTGCCACCGACAAGACGGGGACGCTGACCCAGAACCGGCTCAGCGTCGAATCTTTTGAGGGGGCGGCAGACCCGGTAAAGGCACTCGAAGCAGTCGTCATCGCCAACGAAGCCTACCGCAACCGCCAGGGAACCTTCGGCGGCGACCAGGTCGACGTCGCCCTGGCCCTCTACGCACAGCGGCAAAACGCGGCCATACTGGAGCGGATGGAACGTCCGAAAACCGATCTCATCCCCTATGAGCCCGCCCAGAAGTATTCCGGTGCGGTGATCGAGACGGAGACGGGCTACTTTGCCGCCGTTAAAGGCTCGCCCGAAGTCATCCTCGCGGCCTGCAGCATCGACCCTTCCGAACGCGACATACTCCTCGCTGAGGTCAACAGCCTGGCCCGGGAGGGGTACCGCCTCATCGGGGTCGCCTATGCCGACACCGCGACGCCGCACCTCCAAGAAGCCATGGCATCAAAGCACTTCATCTGGGCAGGCCTTGCCGCCATCACCGACCCCCTGCGCGACGGCGTGGAGACCGCCCTCGCCCACTGCCACGAAGCCGGTATCACGGTCGTCATGGTCACGGGCGACCACCCTGAAACGGCGCTGCATATCGCCAAGCGGCTCAACATGGCAGCGGGGATGCAACAGGTCATGGACGGGGAGGCGCTCAGCCACTGGTATGAGAACGGGGGCGATCCGGCCTCCCTGGCCGACATCCGCGTCTTCGCCCGCGTCTCGCCGGAACAGAAGCTGCAGATCGTCCGCGCCTTCCAGGGGCTGGGTCACTATGTCGCCGTCACCGGTGACGGTGTCAACGACGCCCCGGCGCTCAAAAGCGCCCATATCGGCATCGCGATGGGAAAAAGCGGCACGGACGTGGCCAAGGAGAGCGCCGACCTGATTCTCACCGACGATGCCTTTACCTCCATCGTGGGCGGCGTCGAGGAAGGGCGCCGCGCCTATGACAATATCCGAAAGGTCGTCCACCTGCTCATTTCCACCGGGCTCGCCGAGATCATCCTCGTGCTGCTCTCCCTCGCCTTCGCCACCCCCGTGCCGCTACTGCCCATCCACCTGCTCTGGCTCAACCTCGTCACCAACGGCATCCAGGATGTCGCCCTGGGGCTGGAACCGGCCGAACCGCACGTGCTCAAGCGCGGTCCGCGCCCGCCCAAAGAGCCCATTTTCAACGCCCTGATGATCCAGCGCATCGTCCTCGGCGCCGCCTATATGGGGCTGATCGGTTTCGGGGTTTTCTATACGCTGCTCGCACAGGGTGTCCCGGTGGAGTCCGCGCGCAACGACACCCTGCTGCTGATGGTCCTCTTTGAGAACCTGCACGCGTTCAACAGCCGGAGCGAAACGCGCTACCTCTTCAAGGTCAGCCATTTCAAGAACCTGCTGCTGCCGCTCTCGATCATTGCCGCGCAGGCCGTGCATATCGCCGCCATGCAGCTTCCCTGGACGCAGCAACTGCTCTCGCTGGAACCGGTGTCGCTGCAGGTCTGGACGGAACTGCTGCTGTTTTCGTTTGGGTTGGTGGTCGTGATGGAGGCGGAGAAGTTCGTCCGCCTAAGAAGGAAGTAAGCCTTTACGCCGTGGCGTAAAGCGCTGTTTCACGGGCAATCAGAAGATCGCCGAGGAAGAAATAGGCCTCTTTCCAGGCGCTCAGCACTTCATCCGTCGCCGCCTCACCGAGCACTTCTTTCACGGCGGTGAGCAGCGATACCCCGACGACGGGGTAGTGTTCAGGCTGTACGCCGGCACGCACATGCGACTGCGCCATCTTCTCGAGAGCCGCTCCGAGGAGCTCCGGCTTTTCGATATTGGCGGCATAGGCCCCGACGGCTGCGGCCAGTTTCTTGTGCTGGTCCGGCGACGCGTCTTTGAAGAGCAGCTGCGTTTCCGGGTAGTGCTCGAAAAGGATCTCATACATCCTTTCCGTAATCGCTTCCGCGTTTTCCGCGACGGGCTTCGCCGTCGCCTTGATGATCTCGATCGTTTCCTGGGACAGACTCATGGTCAAACTCCTTTGTCGTCTTTAGGACGCGGCGGCCGGAGGCGGCACCGCGCCTGTCGGTTTATTTCGTCGCGAACTTGTAATCGAGCTGGAGCCACGCTTTGGTGACGTCATTGCCCGTGTCGCCTTTGGAATAGAAGGCCGCCTTCGCCAGGAAGGCGAGGTCCTTGACACCCGGGACACTGTTTGCGTACAACACGTCGAACTCGCTTCCAAGGTCCTTGTTTACGCCGGAGAGCGCATCGAACTTGTGGTAAAGCCCCAGGAGTTTCCCGAAGCCCGGCGCGGCATAACCGAGTTTGACGCTCAGGTCTGCCAAACCGTCGTTGTTGCTACCGGCCGTGCGCCCGAGGAAGACGTCCGCCCACCCCTGGAACTTGTGCAGGGTCGCCAGCGGGGTCGTGAAGCCCTTGGTGCTGCTGCCGGAAGCATCGCCGAGGACTTCATACTCCGCCCCGGCGATGAGGCCGGAGATATTCGCCCCCAGGGCAACATCGTAATAGGAAGCGTCGATCTTCGGCGCGGTGTCGAGGGCATAATCGAGCGTCGCGTCCGTCTGCATCGCGTAGGAGGCCGCGTAATCGAACTTGATCCCCTCGACCGGCACGACGCCGCTGACGCGCACGCCGTAGGTATCGTGAATGTCGGCCAGCATATAGTCAAACAGACTGACGGTGAGCGCATCCCCCGCCTTGTAGTTAACGTTGAGCAGCGCCGAACCCGTATCGGTCGTCGGGTTACTGTTGACCCCCTGGTAGCCGTAGACCCATGCGCCCAGCAGCGTCAGCCCTTCGACGGATTTGTTGACAACCGTCACCGTGTCGTAGGCACGCTCCATCTGGCGCCAGCCGACGGTACCCACGAAGCGCTGGTCGTCGAGGTTGACGAAGGAACGCCCCGCGAGCAGGGTCGTGTCGGCCGCCGTGTAGGCCAGGTAGCCTTCGGTCAGGATCGCCTGCTGCGGGTCGAGGATCGTGTCATAGGTCGCATCCTGCGGTGCGTAGTCGTTGTAGCCGAAGTTGTTGACCGAAGTCATCCCCACTTTGGCGGTGAGTCCTTCGAGGCCGAAGAGCGTCCCTTCGACCGCGAGGCGCGTCCGGGCCGTAAAGGCGTTGGCCGTATCGAGGCCGTTATCCTTCACATCCGCCATCTCGTAGCGCGGGCGGATCTCGCCGCTCACCTTCATACCGTCCAAAATCGCAATACTCTCTTCGGCTGCCGCCGCCGTATTCATTCCAGCAATCATCAACGGCGCTGCCGCCAGGGATATCATCCATTTTTTCATATAGTTATTCCTTTAGTTATTCGTGCGAGGGTGTACCTCTGAGCAACGCCGCGCCACCTGTGCGGAGCTCCCCAGAAATACGCCGGGGTCTTCACCCGCCCAGGCACTGCGCCGCCACCATGACGAGGGCGAACCCGAGCAGAAGGGAGACCCCCTGCCAGAAACGGGCCGGGTCGCGTTCGATCAGCGGCGGCCTCCCCTTTTTCAAGAAGGCACGGTTAGGATGGCGCAGGTCATAGACGAACTCGGCGACATCCTCGTAGCGGCGCTCGGGGACCGGGTCGAGCGCCTTGCGCAGTGCCTCGTCGAACCAGACCGGCACGCCGCTCCCCTCCGTCGCGAGCGGCACGTATTTGAGCTTTTTCTGCTCAGAACGCCGCTTGGTCCGCGCCACGTTGAGACCGTAGGGGGAGCTGCCCGAGAGCATCCGGTAGAGGATCGCCGCCAGCGAGTAGAGGTCCGAGCGCGGCGTGCCCGCTTCACCCAGGAAATACTCCGGCGCCGAGTAGTGCGCCGTGCCGGGCATCTGTACCTCCTCGCGCTCCGGTACCGTCTCCTGGATCCCCTCTATTTTCACCGACCCGAAGTCGATGATCTTGAGCGTCCCCGTGGCGTCGATCAGGATATTCTCCGGGCGCAGGTCCTGATGCACCATCTCGCGGCGGTGCAGCGCGAGCAGGCCCCGTGCGATCTGTTCGGCAAAACGCCGGACCGTCTCGAGATCGGGACGGGGGTTGTCCGTCATCCACTGCGCCAGCGACTGTCCCTCCACATACTCGGTCACGGTGTAGAGGTAGGCGCGCGGGCGCTGCTGCGGGTAAGCCTTGAGCAGGTGGGCATTGCTGACCCGGCGGGCGATCCACTCTTCGGTCAGGAACCGCTCCACCTGTGTGCGGTCGTGCTGCAGCTCCGTCGCGAGGGTCTTAAGCACCGCTGGCGTGTCGGTCTGCGTGTCGACGGCCAGGTAGACATGGCTGCGGCTCGTCCTGCTGAGCGTGCGCACGATGCGGTAGCCGTCAAAATCCGCCCGGGGTTCGAGCAGCGGCGCGAAGGGCTTTTCGATCACCTCCTTGTAACGCTCGTCGATCGCCTGTTCCGGCAGGGCGTCGATGCGCAGGAGCATCAGCGTCAGGTTGTCCCCGCTGCCGTTTTCCAAGGCCCGGTTGACCAGCGCCTCCGCCGCAGCGTCGTAATCGTCGCCGCACGCCTGCAGCGTTTGCAGGATATCCTTGTCAAGGATATGCTCGTAGACCCCGTCGGTCATCAGGAAAAAGATATCCCCCGCTTCCGCACTCAACACGGCATGGTCGATGATGAGCTGCGAATCCATCCCCATGGCCCGGCTAAGGTAGCTCTCGTTCTGCGAGATCCGCAGGCGGTGGTCTTCAGTCTGCTGCTCCAGCACCCCGTCGCGCAGCCGGTAGATCCGCGCATCGCCGATATGAAAAAGGTGTACGCTCCTGCCCCGCAGCACCAGGGCGCTGAAGGTACATACGTACCCCTTGTCCATGTCGAAGCGCTCCGGCCCCCGCCTGGTCTGGGCATAGAGCCAGGAGTTCGTCGCCTTGAGCACCTGCTGGGCCGCCCGGCCGACCGACCAGGTCTCCGGGGTGCTGAAGTAATCCTCCAGAAAGGAGGCGACGGCAACCTGGCTGGCGATCTGGCTCACCTCGCTGCTGCTGATGCCGTCGGCCAGCGCCGCGGCCGCCCCCTTGGTGCAGAGCAGCGTATCGTCGGGGATGCGCAGATCGTGAAAATCCTGGTTCAGGGGCTTGCGCCCTTTGTCGGTGTGGCTTCCGACGGTGAGCTTCACGGCTGTATTCATCGCTTGATCATCTTTGTCGGACTCCTTTTGAACACGGCCGCCACTGCGGCGATGCTCAAAAAAAGTCGTGTTACCACGACTTGTAGGGCAAAAACTTGCCGTTCATGGTGATCACGACACGGTCACCCGCCGGATTCTCCTCTTTGTCGATATCCATGGAGAAGTCGATCGCACTCATGATGCCGTCGCCGAATTTCTCGCCGACAATCTCCTTGATGGTTTCGCCGTAAACGCCGACGACTTCATAGAGGCGGTAGATGAGCGGGTCGGTCGGAACGGTCTGGTCCCACTTCTTGTTGGGGAACTCCTGCAGCGCTTCGGAGACCGCGGCATCCAGCCCCAGGACTTCACACAGCTTTTCCGCCGGCTCGGGCTTCAGGCTGTTCATGCCGAGGCACGCCGATGTCAGGAACACGGAACCGAGACCGACCTTCTCGGAGATCGCCTCCCAGCCCAGACCGCTGCTTTTTTTCGCCGCCATAATCGTTTCAGTCATTTCAAGTTTTGTCATAAAAAATATTTCCTTTTTGTTTTTGAATGGATGCGGCCGGGGCCGCTATGCCGGGTTACCCCAGCACACGTTTCGGGCTTGTTCTGACGTGTGTTGCGTAGAGCGTCAGACCCGTAAACGCCAGACCGCCGACCAGGTTACCCAGTGCAACCGGAACCTCGTTCCAGAGGATGTAGTCAGTGATCGTGAAGTTACCGCCCATGATCAGGGAGAACGGGAACAGGAACATGTTGACGATGGAGTGCTCGAAGCCCATGAAGAAGAAGAGCATGACCGGCATCCACATCGCCAGGAACTTGCCGCTGACCGTCGTGGAGATCATCGCACCGACGACACCCATGGAGACCATCCAGTTACAGAGCATGCCGCGGACAAAAACCGTAAACCAGCCGGAAACACCGTGGGACTGGTACCCCAGCGTACGCGCTTCACCGATGCCCGCCACTTTCTTGGCGATCTCGCCGCCGTCCGTGTCAAAACCGTATGTAAAAATAAAGGCCATCATAAACGCGACCGTCAGGGCGCCCATCAGGTTCCCCAGCGCCACCAGACCCCAGTTACGCAGGATCTGGGCTATCGAAACGCCCGGACGTTTGTCCAGCCATGCCAGCGGGACGAGGACGAAAACACCCGTGAGCAGGTCAAAGCTCATGAGGTAGAGCATGATGAAGCCGACCGGGAAGAGCATCGCGCCGACCAGCGGTGAGCCTGTCTTCATTGCGACCGTCACGGCGAAGACCGCCGCCAGTGCCAGGATAGCCCCCGCCATATAGGCGCGGATGAGGGTGTCCTTTGTGGACATATAGACTTTCGATTCTCCCGAATCGACCATTTTTGTTACAAATTCGCTTGGAGCCAAATAGGCCATTGGATATCTCCTTATCGTGTTGTTGATCGAAGCCGCTTCCCGACCCCGCTCGCCTGTTCGGAGAGCGGCATCGGCAAGGGCGTGGTCCTTCTGTCCAGCAGTGCTGTAAGCGCTACCACGGTCCGATCAACCTGAAAAATTCTAGCGCTTAAATTTCATTCTACAGTGCAGGAAATTGTATGTAATTTGTACACAAATCTTATTATTTTCTGAACACTAAAACTGTTTATGATGGAGCATAGTGATTAAAAATAGAACTTAACAGCTTTTTCACAAAAAATTTTTGCTGCCAGCTTTGTACGGAGATTTGTCGGCGGCTCCGCTAGACGTATGTGTGCTGAAAAAATGTCTCTGTGATGGAAGCGCCCGGTGAGAGGGGACGCCGTGCAGGGGTTTTCCCCCGCTTCAGGATTGGAAAAGTGCCACGAAACCGTTGACTTCGGTAAAGGCTTTGGCGCGGAGATTGGCATTGGGCTCGAGCATCTTTACAACCATCCGGGCCAGGTTGGGGTCAATACCGGGGCCGTCGAGCGCTGTCATATCGAGCCGCTCCCCCTCTCCTGGCATATAGTGCGCCTGCAGCGGGTAGGCGGTTTCACCGGTCAGTTTTTTGTAGAGCCGGCAGCCGAAGTCGAAGAGCTCGAACGATTCGTTCCGGCCGCTTTTCGCCCCCGTTTCAAACCCGAATTCAAGCGCATTCGTTTTGTCGCGCAGGTAGGCCTGCAGCTGCATAACGAAACCGATCGCCGCGGGCGAATAGTGGGCCAACACCCGGTCGTGGAACTGCCCGAAACTCTCCCCCGCGTTGCGCAGGCGCCGGTACTCGCGCATCAGCGACTCGACGTGGTAGCGTGCGTAGCGCAGCGGCACGGACTTCAGGACGCTGTAGCCCTCCTGCCCTTCGGCAGTAAGTTTGCCCCCGAGGGTGATGTGCACCCCGTGCTCCGTCTCGCCGTTCACTTTGGCCTTGCACCCCTCGAAACCGACGTCGCCGACCCCGTGCAGGCCGCACCCCTTGACACAGCCCGACCAGTGCATCCGCACGCGGCCGCCCTCCAGCGGTACCGCGCGGCTGAGGTACTCGGCCATCTCGATGGCGTCTGGTTTGTTCGGGATGACGCCGAAGGGACAGTGTTGCTCGCCGGCGCAGGCGATCAGGTGGTTGAAATAGGGGCTGGAGACGCTCTTGTAGGTCTCGAAAAACGGCGTCTCCATCAACGCCTCGTAACGGACGGCATCCACCCCGAGAAGGTAGAGGCTCTGTTCGATGTCGAGGCGCACACGCCCGTCGCCGAACGTCTCCGCCGCCTCCGCCGCGGCGACAAGGTCGCTGCCGCTGAAGACGCCGGAGGGGATGACGGCATGGACGGCGAAGGTACCGTTGTTGAGCTGGACCCGCCCCTGGTCGGGGTCGTTGTTGTCAAGCTGCGTCAGCGTCTCCCCGGCCGTGGCGAAGTCGATACCCGCCTTTTCGCGGATGGCCGCGGCGAGGGCCTCCATCCCCACCGCCTCGATGAGGAAGTGAAGACGGTTCTTGTTGCGGTTGTCGCGGAATCCGTAATCACGGTAGAGCTCGATGAGGGCCCGGAACATCGCCACGGCCTCCGCCTCGTCGCGCACGAAGATGTCGGCATTGCGCGCGATCACCCCGACCCGGCCGCCGAGGTAGACGTTGTAGCCGTAGACACCATCCTTTTGCGCCAGTACGAAGCCGCAGTCCTGTCCGAAGATGTTGCAGCGGTTTGCGAGTGACCCGCAGACCCCCGTATTGAACTTGCGCGGCAGGGCGCTCATCCATTCCCAGTGGCCCAGGAAAAGCTCTTGCAGGCTCAAGAGCAGCCCCTGCGACGGCAGGATGTTGTCGAACGCCACCCCGTCGAGGGGGTCGTTGACCATATTGCGGAAGTTGTCCACCCCCGTATGGAAGGTCGTCAGCCCCACCCTTTCAAGGCGATCCAATATCTCCGGCATCGCCTCGATGCTCAGATAGCGCAGCACGATCTGCGCCCGGGTCGAAATGTCCATGTAGTCCTGGCCGAACGCTTTGGCGATCTCGCCGACGGTGCGCGCCTGGGCGGCATCCATCTGGCCGCCTGGGATGCGCACCCGCATCATAAAGCGCTCCGGGGTCATCGGGCGGTCGAAAATGCCGAAGCATTTCAGGAAGTAGCCGAGGTCCTCTTTGGGGATGCTGCCGTACCCCCCTTTGGCGTACTCGGCGATCTGCTCGAACGCCTCTTTGGGGGTTTTGAGCGCCTTGGTCTGCTCGACCTTGTTCGTTTTGGTGTTCCGGGCTTCAGAGGCCGCTTGCAATACGCTGATCATAGCACTCCCCTTCGTTGATGTACTGCGGCAGCACCGCGTGCAGGTTGACGACGTCGCCGAAGACGATGATCGCGGGACGCGGGGCGTTTGCGGCCACCGCCGGCAGCCCTTCAAGCGTGGTGATGAAACGCTGCTGGTCCCGCCGGGAGGCGTTGGAGATGACGGCGCAGGGCATCGCTGCGTCCGCGCCCGCTTCCAGCGCCTTCTCTACGATCTCGTTGGCGCGCGAGACCCCCATCAGGACGATGGTCGTATGGTTTTTCAGTTTGAGCAGGTCGATCCACTCCGTGTTGATGCGGTTGCCCGCCAGGTGCGCAGAGACGATGGAGAGGTTTGCCGCGTACCCCCGCGCCGTCGGGGCGATGCCCGCGGCAAGCGGTCCGGCGACGGCCGAGGAGATCCCCGGGACGACTTCGACCCGGATCCCCTCTGCGGCCAATGCCTGGGCCTCTTCCGCCCCGCGCCCGAAGATGTAGGGGTCCCCCGCCTTGAGCCGGGCGACCTCCAGCCCCTTCTGCGCATACTCGATCAGGAGTGCATTGATCTTCTCCTGCTTGATGCTGTGGTGTCCCTTGCGTTTGCCGACATGGATGACCATCGTCGCCTTGGGTATCAGCGCCTTGATCTCGTCGCTGACGAGGTGGTCGACGAAGACGACGTCGGCTTCCGTGATAAGGCGGTACGCCTTGAGCGTCAGCAGGTCGACGTCCCCCGTGCCGCAGCCGACGAGGTGCACCCGACCGAGCTGCCGGTTCGCCTCGGCTTTGAGCGCCCCGGGGCGGATCTGCCCGGCGAGGCGCTCGCGCATCGCCTTTTGGCCCAGTGCGGCCAATGATGCGGGCAGCATCCGGGCGATCTTGTCGCGAATGGCCTGGGCTACTGCCGGCGAGCTCCCGCTGGAGCTCACCGCAATCTTGACCGGCCCCTGCTCGATCAGCGCGGCAAAGAAGAAGTCGCATTGCTCCGGGACGTCGACGACGTTGAGCAGGAAACGCTGCCGCTGCTTGAGCGCCGTCAGCATCGCCGTCACCCCGGCGTTGCCGGTGGCATCGATGATGATGCCGTACTCCCGGCAATCCTCCTCCGTCACGGAACGTTCACACGCCTCCGGGACAAGCGAGCGCATCGCCTCGCTGCAGCGCGCGGCGATGACGTCGAAATCGATCTTGTTGCGGCGCATCACCTGCGCCTTTTGCAGGGCGACCGGCCCGCCGCCTATCAGCAGTATCTTCGGGTTGTGCAGCACAACGGGAAGGGTAATTCTTTGCATCATGAATCCTTCGTATGTTTTTTAATGCGCCTTCGGTGGTGAAGATGCGTCAAAAAACATGACCGTCGCCGGCGGCCGGAGCGGCCGCACGAACGCTTATTTGATCATAAACTTGTAATCGAGCTGGGCCCAGACCTTGGTGACGTCGTTGCCCGTGTCGCCTTTGGAGTAGAAAGCCGCCTTGGCCAGGAACGCGAGGTCCTTGACGCCCGGGACCTTGTTCGCATAGAGCACGTCAAACTCGCTGCCGAGGTCCTTGTTTGCGCCGGAGAGGGCGTCAAACTTGTGGTAGACGCCCAGCACTTTCCCGAAGCCCGCCGCGGCATATCCCAGCGTACCGCTCAGGTCCGCCAGACCGTCGTTGTTGCTTCCGGACGTGCGACCGAGGAAGACGTCGGCCCACCCCTGGAACTTATGCAGGGTCGCCAGCGGGGTCGTGAACCCTTTCGTGCTGTTGCTTTCGGCGTCTCCCAGCACCTCGTACTCCGCCCCGACAATGAGGCCGGAGATGTTCGCGCCCAGGGCGATGTCGTAGTAGGCAGCATCGATCTCCGGCGCATCATCGAGGGCGTAGGTCAGCGAGGCGTCGCTCTGCTTGGCATAGGAGGCCGCATAGTTCAGCGTCACGCCGTCCAGGGCGATATCCCCGGAGACGCGCAGACCGTAGGTGTCGTGAATGTCTGCAAGCATATAGCCGAACCCCGTGACAGAGAACGCCTTGCCCGCCGAGTACGTAGCGTGTAGGAGCAGCGAGCCCGTATCGGTCGTCGGGTTGCTGTTGACCCCCTGGTAGCCGTAGACCCACGATCCCAGCAGCGTCAGCCCTTCGACGGACTTGTTGACAACCGTCACCGTGTCGTAGGCACGCTCCATCTGGCGCCAGCCGACGGTACCCACAAAGCGCTGATCGTCGAGGTTGACGAAGGAGCGCCCCGCGAGCAGCGTCGTATCCGCCGCCGTGTAGGCCAGGTACCCTTCGGTCAGGATTGCCTGCTGCGGGTCGAGGATCGTGTCATAGGTCGCATCCTGCGGTGCGTAGTCGTTGTAGCCGAAGTTGTTGACCGAAGTCATCCCCACTTTGGCGGTGAGTCCTTCGAGGCCGAGGAGCGTCCCTTCAACCGCGAGGCGCGTCCGGGCCGTGAAGGCGTTGGCCGTATCGAGGCCGTTGTCTTTGACGTCCGCCATCTCGTAGCGCGGGCGGATCTCGCCGCTCATTTTCATTCCGTCCAGGAGGACGATCTCTTCGGCCGCCGACGCGGCCACACCCATACTTCCCACAATAACCGGCACGGCGGCCAGCGACAACATCCACTTCTTCATTCAATTTATCCTTCTAAAAACTCGAGGCGGCACCTCTGGAGAGCCCCGCATGATGCCACGGGACTCCCCAGAAGGGCGAGCGACTTTTTAATGCCGCGGAAACGTATTCCGCCGGCTACTTAGTGCTTTGAAAAGCAGTGTTTATTCGTCTTCCTTGGCGAACTTCTCGTAGAGGAAGCTCAGGATCGCTTCGCGGCAGCGGACGTATTCGGGGTCCTTCTGCAGCGCCACGCGGTCGCGGGGGCGTTCCAGGTTCACTTCCAGGATCTCGCCTACCGTCGCTTCCGGGCCGTTGGTCATCATGATGACCCGGTCGGAGAGCAGGACCGCCTCGTCGACATCGTGGGTGATGATGATGACGGTGTTCTGTACGTCCTGCTGAATGCGCATCAGGTGCTCCTGCAGGTTGGCCCGCGTCAGCGAATCGAGCGCCCCGAAGGGCTCGTCCATCAGCAAAACGTCGGGTTTGATGGAGAGCGCCCGTGCGATGCCGACGCGCTGCTTCATCCCCCCGCTGATCTCGCCGGGGTATTTGTCCTTGGCGTGGTCGAGGTTGACCAGGTTCACAAACTTCATGACCCGCGCGGCGACTTCATTCTTGTTCAGTTCCGGCATTACCTTTTTGACGGCCATCTCGATGTTCTGGTAGACCGTCAGCCACGGCAGCAGCGAGTGGTTCTGAAAGACCACCGCACGCTCCGGGCCGGGGCCGCCGATCTCCTTGTTGTTCAGGAAGATCCCGCCGGCCGTGTTGAGGTCGAGCCCCGCGATCATGTTGAGCAGGGTCGACTTGCCGCACCCGGAGTGCCCGATGATCGAAATGATCTCGTTCTTTTTAATCTCCAGGTCGACGTCCCGGACCGCTACGTACTCTTTCCCGCCCGGGAGCGGGAACACCTTGTCGACATGTTCCAGTGAGAGAAATTTACCCATGCTGTCCTCCTCAGGCGCGTTTTCGGTAGTCGAAGAAATCGGCGATCTTGCCCATGATGACGTCGAGGATATACCCCACGACACCGACGATGATGATCCCGATAATGATGTTCGGGTAGTTCAGGTTGTTATACTCGTCCCAGATCCAGAACCCTATGCCGATCCCGCCGGTGAGCATCTCCGCGGCGACGATGACGAGCCAGGCGATCCCGAGGCTCAGGCGCATCCCCGTAAAGATATAGGGGACCGCGACCGGCAGGATGATCTTGCGGATCGTCTCCAGCGGCGTGAACTGCAGGACCTTCGCGACGTTGAGGTAATCCTGGTCGACGCTGCGCACCCCCAGCGAGGTGTTGATGATAATCGGCCAGATCGACGTAATAAAAATCGTCGCGACCGCCGTCAGGTTGATGTCCTGGAACACCATCAGCAACAGCGGCAGCCACGCCAGCGGCGAGACGGGCTTGAGGATCTGGATATAGGGGTTGAGCGCCTGCATGAAGCTCTGGCTCATCCCGATAATCAGCCCCACCGGGATTCCCACGAGGATCGCCAGCGCAAAGCCGCCGAAAACGCGACCGAGGGAGTTGGTGATCTGCCAGGCGATCCCTTTGTCGTCCTCGTTCTCCACGTAGAACGGGTCGGAAAGGACCCCTTTGATCTCCATCTCTTCGGCATTGACGCCCCCGAAGGCCGCGACCCAGGTGTAGTAAGGGGTCGGGAACTCCTCGACGTTGTTGGCCACCAGCTGCCACCCCGCCAGAATGGCGAAGAGCACCATCAGCGGCAGTGCGATTTTTTTAATTATTTTTTGCATCATGTTTTCCTGTTTTCAGCACAAACGGCCGGACTTATTTGGTGACGTATTTCGGGTCGGCACAACCGGCAGGACCGTACGGGCAGACATAGTCGGGCTGCGCCGTTTTCAGACTTCCCTCCCAGCCGTTGACCGCCTTGAGCTCGGACTCGCTGACTTTGGGATGCGTGACTTTGAAGCTGTAGATGTACTCCACCGCCGCATTCGGGTCGAACACCTTGCCGTCCATGAACATGTTGTACTTGTCCACCCCGTCTTTTTTCCACGGGCTCGGCGGCAGCGCATAGCCCACCTCTTTGGCCGCGATCTCGAACAGGTCGGGGCGGTAGGTTTTCTCGATGACGGCTTTCATGTCGACAGGCTGCTCCAGCTGGCCCCAGCGGTACATCTGCGTGATGAACCACATACCGTGGCTGTAGAAGGGGTAGGCCGCATAGTAGTTGGCAAAGACGTTGAACATCGGGTTGGGCTCGGACTCCTGCCCTTTGAGGTACTGGAAGGTCCCCGTCATCGACTTTTCAAGCACGTCGACAGGCGCCTTGACGTAGTTGGGCTTGCTCAGGATCTTCGCCGCCTCTTTGCGGTGTTCCCAGCTCGCATCGAGCCACATCTGCGCTTCGATGATCGCCTTCATGACCGCCTTGGTCGTCTCCGGGTTCTTTTCCACAAAGTCCGCGCGTGCCTGCAGCACCTTCTCGGGGTTGTTGTTCCAGATGTCGTAGTTCGTGACCAGGGTGGAACCCTTCTTTTTCAAAACGACGCGTTCGTTCCACGGCTCCCCGACGCAATACCCTTCGATGTTCCCGGCAATGAGGTTCGAAGGCATCGTCGGCGGCGGGAAAGGCTTGATCGTCGCATCGGCTTCCGGGTCGATGCCCGACGTCGCCATCCAGTAGCGCAGTTCGTAGTTGTGCGTGGAGACCGGGTGGACCATACCGAAGTCGAGCGGCTTGTACTTGCCGCCCTCTTTTTGATGTTTGGCATCGATGTACTTTTTCAGCGACTCGGAGCCCAGCGGGCGTTTCTTGTCATCCATGCCGTACTTTTTCATCTGCTTCATGATGTTGTTGCCGAAGGTGATGCCGTTGCCGTTGAAATCGAGGCTCAGCAGCGCGACCAGGTTCGCATCACCGTTGATGCCCAGCGTCGCCGCGATCGGCATCCCCGCCAGGGCGTGCGAGAAGTCGTACTCGCCGTTGATGACCTTCTGCTGGATCCCCGGCCAACCGCCGCCCTCTTTGACGACGTGGACGTCCAGGCCGTACTTGTCAAAGAAGCCCTTCTCCTCAGCGATAACGATGGGAGCACAGTCCGTCAGCGCGATAAAGCCGATGGTCAGCTTCTTCTTTTCGACGTCCGCCATCAGCGTCGTCGCCGCCAGCCCGAGGGTAAGTCCGGCCAGTGTCAAACCTTTCAATCCAGATGCACTTTTCATTGCTTTAACCTTTATTTTTTTTGAAACTCTGTTTCGGTTGCACCATTATGGCATGCTATAGGGATGAATTTA
Source organism: Sulfurimonas sp. HSL-1656 (assembly GCF_039645585.1). NCBI lineage: Bacteria > Pseudomonadati > Campylobacterota > Epsilonproteobacteria > Campylobacterales > Sulfurimonadaceae > Thiomicrolovo > Thiomicrolovo subterrani. The sequence continues at coordinate 718,854 of NZ_CP147915.1, read as the reverse complement.
ACTATTTATTTGTATGTTTTTTATACAATAGTCTTAATATTTTCTTAGCAAAGTATGTCATAATACGTCAGCAACAACGAAATATCAACCCCTATATATAGAGAAAGGTTTGTTATGAAAATCAAATCCGTCTGCGGATACTGCGGAGTGGGCTGCGGCATCGAGTACGACACCCGCCGCCTCGTCGGCGACATCGATTACCCCGTCAACGAGGGGCTCGTCTGTTCCAAGGGGGCCAGCGAGCTTCATACCATCGAGACACCGACCCGTCTGCTGCGCCCCAAGCTGCGCAAAGCCTACGAAGACTTCACGGACATCTCCTGGGAGATGGCCATCGAGACGATCGTCCACAACATCCGCTCCACCTCCCCCGAGCGGATCGGCTTCTACCTCTCGGGCCAGATGCTCACCGAGGACTACTACGTCGCCAACAAGCTCGGCAAGGGGTTCCTGGGGACCAATAACGTCGACACCAACTCGCGCACCTGTATGGCCAGCGCCGTCGTCGCCCACAAGAAAGTCTTCGGCGCCGACTACGTCCCCGTGCGGATGGAGGAGATCGAGCACTGCAACCTGCTGATCATGATCGGGGCGAACCCCGCAGAGGCGCACGTCGTCTTTAACAACAAGATCAAGAAAGCGAAAAAAGAGGGGCTCAAAACCGTCGTCATCGACCCGCGCCGCACGGAGACCGCCGAGCAGGCAGACCTTCACCTCCCCATCCGCGTCGGCACGGACATCGACTTCCTAAGCCTCGTCGCGCGGCGCATCGTCGACGACGGCAAGACCGACAACGCCTTCCTCGACGCGCACGTCAACGGCTTTGACGCCTACCTCAAAAAGATCAAGAAGATCCCGACCAAGAAGCTGCTCAAGCGGTGCGGGCTGGAAGAAGAGGCGTTCGAAGCCTTTATGGAACTCTTTTACGAAAGCGAAAACGTCATCTCCGCCTGGACGATGGGGCTGAACCAGAGCGCGCAGGGGGTCGACAAGAACCTCGCACTCATCAACCTCCACCTGCTCACCGGCAAGATCAACCGCCCCGGCAACGGCCCCTTTTCCCTCACCGGCCAGCCCAACGCCATGGGGGGCCGCGAGGTCGGGGGGCTGGCGACGACCCTCGCCGTGCACCTGGACTTTAACGAGGAGTCCATCGCCAAGGTGAGCGAATTCTGGGGCACGCAGAACATCGCCCCCGCGCCGGGACTGACGGCCTTCGAGATGATCGAAGCGGCCGAACGGCGCGAACTGGACGTCCTTATCATCTGCCACACCGACCCCGTCTACCACCTTCCCAACCGCAAACGGGTCGAGGCAGCCCTCAAAAAGGTCCCCTTCATCGTCGAGATCAACGCCTACGACGACAGCGAAACGAAACCCTTCGCCCACCTGCGCCTGCCGGCGGCCCCCTGGGGCGAAAAGGAAGGGACGCAGACCAACATGGACCGCAGCATCACCCGCCAGGAGCGGCTGACCCGCCGCAGCATCGACTGCAAACCCGACTGGGAGATCTTTACGATGATCGGGAGGGCCATGGGCTTCGTGCGCGCCTTCGACTACCAAAACGCCGAAGCCATCTGGGACGAGTACCGCCGCATGACGGCGCTCAGCCCGAAGGGGCACATGGACATCAGCGGCGTCGATGCCGCCAGCCTCAAAAACGGCGGCTACGTCTGGGGCGAAGGGCTCTTTGACGACAACGAGTTCCTCACCCCGGACGGTAAGGCGAACCTGATCTTCGTGCAGAACGAACGCCGCAGCGAAAACACTTCGCTGGAGTTCCCTTACCTGCTCACCACCGGGCGGACCCGCGACCAGTGGCACAGCGGTACGAAGACCGCCTTCGTCGAGCGTCTGCTCAAGCACAAGCCGCTGAGCTACATCGAGATCAACAGCGAAGATGCCCAAAGCGCTGGCATTGCGGACGGCGACAAGGTCAAGGTGACGACGGCGAGGGGTGCGCTCGTCTTCGAGGCGAAAGTGACGGAAAACATCCGCGAAAAGACTCTCTTCGTCCCCGTCACCGACCGCCGGATCAACTACCTCACCAACGACCTCCTCGACCCGGAGTCGAAAGAGCCCGACTACAACCACAACGCGGCGAAGCTGGAGAAGTGGAGCGGCTAACGCCGTATACCACTCTCATCCTCTTACTTATCCCGAAGCAAGCATAACATCCAGAACTAGACCGTTTAGTCTATTTTAAGCACGTCTCCACTAGAATTTACTAGACCGATCAGTCTATAATATGGCGGCTACATATGAAGCCATCTATTGCACACTGCGGAAAAGGAGTTAAAATGAACCCTATTGTCATTACGGGGATCGGCATGATCAACGGTGTCGGCAACAGTGCTGAGAGCGCTTTTGAAGCGCTGATTGAGGGGGTATGCGGCATCGACCATATCACCCATTTCGATGCCTCCGGCGATGCCGTCAGGATCGCCAGCGAAGTGAAGGATTTCGATCCAGGCAGCGTCATGGACCCCAAAGACATCAAAAAGAGCGACCGCTTCATCCACCTGGGGATGCATGCACTGAAAGAGGCCCTTGCCGACGCCGCGCTCGAACCGCAAAACGGGGATGCAACCCGGATGGGCGTCAGCGCCGCCACCGGGATAGGCGGCCTGCCGATGATGCAGGAAAATATCGAGAAGAACGCCTTCGGCAAGAAGATCTCACCCTTTTTCATCCCCGGCTCCATCACGAACATGCTGGCGGGGTACGCCTCCATCTACTACGGGCTCAAGGGGCCGAACCTCTCCTCGACGACGGCCTGCACGGCCGGGCTTCACGCCATCAACCAGGCGGCGAAGACCATCATCGCCGGAGGGGCCGACGTCATGGTCGCGCTGGGTGCCGAAGCGTGCATCTGCGAAACGGGCATCCGCGGCTTCAGCGCCATGAAGGCGCTCTCGACACACAACGACGACCCGAAAACGGCCTCCAGGCCCTTCGACAAGGAGCGCGACGGCTTCGTAATGGGCGAAGGGGCGGCGGCGCTCGTGCTCGAAACCCTGGAACACGCCCAGAAGCGCGGGGCGAAGATCTATGCGCGGCTGGCGGGCTTCGGCGAAAGCGCGGACGCGGGCCACATCACCGCCCCCTCCACGGACGGCCCCGTCCGGGCCATGCGCTCTGCTCTGCAGATGGCCGGCAACCCGCGAGTGGACTACATCAACGCGCACGGCACCAGCACGCCGCTGGGCGACGCCAACGAGACAAAAGCGTTCAAAGCCGTCTTTGAGAGCGTGCCTCCGGTCAGTTCCATCAAGGGGAGCATCGGCCACTGTCTCGGGGCCACCGGTATCATCGAAGCCGCCGTCTCTATTATGGCCCTCGAGCGCAACATCATGCCCCCGACCATAAACCTCCGCACCACAGACGAGGCCTGCGACCTGGACTACGTCGCAAACACCGCGCGCGAAAAGGAGCTTCAAACCGTCATGAGCACCAATTACGGTTTCGGCGGCACGAACGGGGCCATCATCTTCACCAAAGCGCTCTAGCCCGTGCTCCGGAGTCCCGGAGACAAACCGATATAATGATGCAAAAATTTCAAGGGTTAAGATATGAAGCGCCAGGACTCAAGAGCGCGGCTGCTGGACGCCGCCTTTGCTGAAGTCTACAAACACGGCTACCACGGTACCGGCACCGCCGTTATTCTGAAGGCCGCCGGGGTGCCCAAGGGGAGCATGTACCACTTTTTCGCTTCCAAAAAGGAGCTGGTACTGGCCGTGAGCCAGGAGCGCATCGTCCCGAAAATGGACGACTTCTTCGACTTTGCCCGCCTGCCGGACGAAACCATTTTTCAAACCTTCGCACGCGTCTTCGCGAAGATGAAAGCGCATGACATCCTTATCGCCAACGGTTGCCCTCTGCACCGCCTGCTCGTGGAGATGGCCCCGCTGGACCCCGATTTCGAAGCCGTCCTCTCGAAGGCCTACCACCATTTCATCGACAAACTCTCCCAGGCGCTGGAAGCCGCCATTGCAGACGGTGAACTGCAGGCGTTTGATACAAAAGCCTTTGCCCGCTTCTTCATCACCTCCACCTGGGGAGAGATATCGCTTCCCCCCGCCCTCTCTTCGAAAACGTCCTTCGGGCACCATACGCAGTATCTTACGATCGTCCTGGAACATTACCGGAAATAGCGGGAAATCAGTGTGAAAGCGCCTGCCCGAGCACGGTTTTGAAGCGCCCGAAATCCTCTACCTGCGGCAGATGGCCCAGGCCCGGCAGCTCGTACAGTTCGATCTTCCCGTTACGCTTTTGAACCTCCCCGCCCAGCCTGTCATAGCGCCCCAGTTCATGGGAAACCCCCGTTTTCATCCAGCCGCGTCCGGGGCCTGTGCGGTCCCGGGTCCCCAGGATCAGCGCGGCGGGGACCTGCAGGTCTTTGAACTCCTCGACGACGGGCTGGCTAAAAATCATCTCGTACGTCAGGGCGCTCACATAGGCGATGCGTTCCCTGTCCGGCCCGACACACCAGCCCGACAAGGGCAGTGTGAGCGCTTCGTAGTGCGCGTTCCACTTGCCGTCGTAATAGTTCTTCTGCTGGTAGGCGCGTATCTTCTCCGGTGTTTTGCCCAACTCCATATCATAGAAGAAGTCCACGTCCTTGTACTCGACGTAATGCAGGTAGTTTTCGAGCCCGATGGGGTTGACGAGAATGAGCTTCTCACTCATGTGCGGGTAGTTCAGCGCGAAGCGGGTGGCCAGCATCCCGCCCATGGAGTGGCCGACGATGATGCTTCGGCTGATGCCGAGCGACCTCATCAGTGCCATCGTATTGTGCGCCAGCGCGCCGAAGGAGTACTGGTAATCCGCGGGCTTGGAGGACTTGCCGAAGCCGACCTGGTCGGGCATCAGCACCCCGTACCCATTGCTATGCAGAAAACGCGCCGTCTCCTGCCAGTAGGCGCCGTTGAAGTTCTTGCCGTGCAGGAGCGTAACGACGGGTCTGCTCTTCTCCCCTTCAAGGAACATATAGGCCATTTTCAGGCGCTTCTGCTGCGACGAAAAAGTGAAGTACTCGACTTTGAACGGGTAGGCGTATCCGCTGAGGTTTGCGTCATACGCTTTAAGGGCTGCAGCGGGGAGTTGCAGGGGAAGAAACAGTAAAAGAAAAAGGCCGATAAAGAATTGCATGCATTGCTCCTTACAGAGAACCATTTTTCAATTAGCGACCAAATTGTGATAGCAAGAAGCTTTTTGATTGGCTCTTGAGTTTTTTTAGAAATTAATCTCCCAACTGGCTTTATATTCTCTAATTAATTGTTTTGTTCCCTTACCATACATTGGTCTAATTGCTTTTAAAATTTTATTAATTTGTTCTCTACTCATTTTCACCTTACCATCATTATCGTAGTAGGATATAAATGATTTAATGGCTTTAGGCAGTAAGATTGAGTTTAAAAGATGATATTGGCACTCTAATAAAGCAATGATAAACACAAAAGTTAGGAAAATATTCTCTTTTTCATAATCCCACTCCAGAGTAACCTGTTGTGATGAACTAGTTGAATGCGCATATTCACATAGTAATGACCAGAATTTATTGATTTCATCTACATTCGGCTTTTTTATTTTTTTTAGGACTCCATTTGAAAAATAAACTGTTTTACCTTCTTGCTAATTCAAAAAAATTTTATTGTTCTCAGTAAGTGCACAAAATTTGCCTAAAATTAAAAACTCAAAAGACTGTCTCAATAGAGCTCTTGCTGAACCGTGAAGTCCTTTTTTTTGCAATTCAAGTGCAGAATATAAGATGTAAAAGTTCTTGTAGACTGCAGACAAAATGACAGTATGGCTTTCATGTTTATAATGTTGATGTGTAAGTTCGAATGTAAAAAGATGACTTTGAAGAATTTGATCAATGTTATTCAATAGGTTTTCGATCACATATATTTGTGTTTGACATTCTTTTTCAATAATTTTTTCAAGCTCAATACCTTGCTCTTTCTTTTTCTCAATGAACGGTTTATAAGGCTCAAATCCTTCAAAGAAATTATCAATCAAAATATATCCTCATCTCTTTTTATTAGTATGGAAAAAGCACCCATCTGTCAATTAAAAATAATAATAATCCATACATTTTTCAGATAGCTATGATAGCAAATTCGCAAATAGAAATCATTGAAATCTCACATCGTGCCATTATCGCAGTATAATTCCCGAAATTTTCAGCAGGGTAGAAAAAATGGCGGGTTGGATCGTACTGGCAATGGTGTTGTGGGGCATTGGCTGGCCCGCGCTCAAGGTCGTGACCGATACCACCGTTCCGGTCGAGACGGTCACCTTTCTGCGCTTCGCCATCATGGCGGTTTCCTTCCTGCCCGTCCTCTACTGGCGGCGCAAGCCGCTGCGCCTCAACCGCCGGACGCTGCGCTTCTCCGTCGCGGCAGGCGCGCTCAACGTCGCCTTTATGTACTTTGCCTTCTGGGGCGTGCAGACGGGCAGTGCCGGGGCGGGCGGGGTCATCATTACCGTGGCCAGCCCCATTCTCACCGCCCTGCTCGCCCTGCTTGTTTTCCGCACCCGCGTCACCCCGCCGCAGCTGCTCGGCCTTGGCGTCGGGCTGATCGGCGGGATGCTGATGCTGGAAGTCTGGCACGCTGACCTGCTGCACAGCGGCAACGTCTTCTTTATCGGCAGCGCGCTCGTCTGGGCCGTGCTCACCCTGCTTGGGCAGCAGTCGCATACGGAGATGGAGCCCATCCATTTCAACTTCTGGCTGGCCGTTTTCGCCGTGCCCATCGCGCTCGTTCCGGCACTGCCCGCGGGGCTGGGCACGGTACTGGACCAGGAGTGGCAATTCTGGACAGGGCTGCTCTTTCTGGCCATCATGGGGCAGACGGTGGCCTCGACCATCTACTTTGTCGCGGCGGGCAAGATCGGCTCGGCCAAGGCCGGAAGCTATATGTTCCTCGTACCGCTGACCGCCCTCGCCGCCAGTTTCCTGTTGCTGGGCGAACGCCCCTCCTTCTGGCTCGTGGCGGGGGGTGCCGTCAGCACCGCCGCCGTCTACTTCATCAACGCCCGCAAACGCTGAGGCCCCGCGCCCTGCCGGAACAAAAGGCCGGCTAAAGGGGTGGCATAGGCTCCTGCCGCTTCGCAGAGTTTAAAGAAAGTTGGTATACCCTCCTCTATCTCCCCTGAGAAAGGATGCAGATGCCGGCGCTCTTCCTGCTCTTTGTCATGGTCGCATCCCTCGCCGCACAGGAGCGCCCATCGCTGCTCGAAAAGATGGTCCAGCCGAAACTCTCCGCCGAAGCGGTACGGCTTGCCGAAAGCGGCATTTCCGGCTACGACGCCAAGGTCAGCACGGGCAAGTACAACGTCAAGATCAACAACGCCTTCGGCGGCATCAACTATGCGCGGTGGCGTTTCAGCTGGAAAGATGAACAGAGCCTCCCGTTTTACCGGGGGAAGGCCCCCATCGAACAGATGAACCAGTTCAGGGTGTTCGGCAACTTTTTTCAGCGCCTGGACCCGCACTGGAACATGCTCTTCTCCGTGAACATGAACGCCACCTACGAACGCGAGCTCGACGGCAATGCCCTGGGCGGGGGGATCTTCGGTTTTTTCGCCTACAAGATCGACAACGATCACTCGCTGCAGATAGGGGCCTTCGTCAACTACCACCCCATCACGACCCTCGCCCTCCCCGTCATCGGCTACAGCTACCGCGCCCGTGCCGACGACGGGTTTACCGCCGTCGTCGGTTTCCCGCGCGCCTTTGCCGGGTACCATGTCGCCCCCGGCGTTTTGCTGCGGGCCGGCTTCCTCTTTTCGCAGGCCGTCATAAGGCTTGCAGACGACAGCGGCATCGAACCCCGGGGCTATCTGGAGGCCCAGGACTACCAGGTGAGCACCGGGGTGCGCCTGAGCGCGGCGGAGCAGTGGGAGTTCAGCAGCGACCTGCTCTACGCTTTCAGGCGGGAGATCCACCTCTACGACCATGCGGCCGACGCCCTCGAGAGCTACCGCATCAAACCCTCCGCCGGGCTGATGTTCAAACTCACCTACGTTTTCGAGTGATTAGACAGTTTTTTTCTGTGAATTTTACGCGACTCCATGCTAAAAAATAGCAGTTTGTTCAAAAGTTAATCAGATAATTAACCCTCCCCTTCATTTGCCGTTCTATAATGATCAAAATATACGCTCGAAACCGAGTTTGAGCCGGACTGAACCCGCTGTCACAGCAGGAGGCGCACTATGAACGCAGTACACGTACCCCCGGTCGACAGAGACCCGAAACATATCTGGACTTTCAATGCCGTGACGCTTTTCAAAAGGCTGCGCGACTACCTCAACGGCTATGCCGACTACCGGCAGTACCCGAGCATCAAATTCGTCGAAACCTGGCCCCAGAACAGCCATAAGCACCAGCTGCTCACCACCTACGTCGCCACCAACCTCTACTGGTTCGGCCGCCACCTGCAGCGCGTCGAAACGACCCTGATCGACGTACTGGAACTCTTTAACAGTGTCATTGACACCGATAAAGAAGCAGGCGTACGCTACTTCGAGGATCTCGGCATCGAACTGCAGTACAAGAACGCGCAGGACTTCCTGCAGCAGGCCGTCTTCGGCGACCACCCCTCCAACCTGGCCCGCATTATGAGCAGCGCCCGCGAGAACGCCATCATCTGCCGCCCCTACCTCGATGCGGAAGCCTTCGGAGAGGCGATCAGGCTCTTCAACCTCCTTGACATCTCGGCCAAAACCGACGCCAAGGTCGACTACCGCTTCATCGGCGATGCACTCTCCCTCATCAATGAGATCTGGGGAATCATGGCCCGCGGTCTGCTGCGGCGCAAGAGCGACCAGTTCATCCGACTGGGCAAACTGATCGAAAAGGTCGACCTCCACCTCCGCCACGGAAAGAACGGGGACGAATCGGTCGTCTACCTGCACAATATCCTCATCACCGCACAGCGCATCGCGCCCGAGGCCGAGATGCCCATCGACGAAAAAGACGACGAAGCAAACCTCGATGCCATCAACGACCTCTTCGACAACCTGGTAGTGGCATAGATGCAGGGGGAACGCGCCGTTTATCGCCCTCGTGCCGCCGGAAACGGCCTCCGGGTCATCCCGAAAGAACGCCTGTTCATCAAGTCGACGGACCGTGGCGGTTAGCCCGCCGTGAATTGACGCAAAAACAAAATCACAAAAACACAAAATAAAAGCATTTTCTCATAGAACATGCAATATGATCTTTTATACCCACACCACCCTTGGCACCGTGGTTCCACGGAAGGGAGTGATGTTCGCATAAAAGCTTCAAGGGAGATACATTGATAGAAGAAACCGGAAAACTACACGAAAAGTTCTGGGAAATTTTTTCCCGGCAGGATCGACAGAAAGTCGAAGAGTTTCAGCGCTATATGGACAAGTTCGCTGTCAATTTCAATCTCTACAAAGACGGCAACTTTATCGAACGTTCACTGCCCTTTGATGTCATCCCCCGTATCATTTCCAAACAGGAGTTCGGCAAGATGCAGCGCGGCCTCGAGCAGCGTATCACCGCGCTGAACCTCTTCCTGGAAGACCTCTACACCGATGCGAAGATCGTCAAGGACGGTATCATTCCCGAAACCTTCATCCACCAGGCCAAAGGGTACCTCAAGGAGTTCGTCGGTTTCTCCCCCTCGCAGAAGATCCGGACCCACATCAACGGGATCGACCTTGTCAAGGACACCCAGAGCGACGAATGGGTCATCCTCGAGGACAACCTGCGCGTCCCCAGCGGTGCGAGCTACCCCCTCTCCATCCGCGACACCTACCGCAAGATCTACCCGGAGTTCTTCGAGGAGCTCAAGATCGAGCCGATCAAGCAGTACTCATCGTACCTGCGCAATGCGATGGATCACGTCAATACCGGCGGTATCAACGTCGTCCTGACCCCGGGCCGCTACAACTCCGCCTACTATGAGCACAGCTACCTCGCCGGCCAGATCGGGGCCGAACTGGTCCGTGCCGCCGAACTGGTCGTGGAGAACAAGGTCCTCTACTTCAAGAACTATGACGGGCGTCGCATCCGCGTCGGGGCGGTCTACCGCCGCCTGGACGACGAATTTCTCGACCCCAAGTTCTTCAACCCCGAAAGCCTCATCGGCGTGCCCGGCATCATCGAAGCCTACCTCGCGGGCAACGTGGCGATCATGAATGCCGTCGGCAACGGCGTGGCGGACGACAAAGGGATATACTACTTCGTGCCGCAGATGATCAAGTACTACCTGGGCGAAGAGCCCATCATGCACAACGCGCCGACTTACCTGCCCTATTTTGAAAAGGACAAGAAGTACATCTTCGACAACATCGACAAACTCGTCGTCAAGGATGTCGCGGAGGCCGGCGGCTACGGCGTCATGTTCGGGCACGCCATGTCGAAGATCCAGCTCGAGGACCTCAAGACGATTATCGAAGCCAACCCGCGCCGCTTTATCGCCCAGGAGCTCGTCGAGTTCTACGACGAAGAGTGTCTGATCAAGGGGGAACTGAGCCCCCGCAAGGCGGACTTCCGCGCCTATGTCGTGATGGGCGAGAAGGTCAACGTCTGGGAGTGCGGACTGACACGCTACGCGATGGAGGCGGGCAACTACCTCGTCAACTCGTCGCAGGGCGGCGGTTTCAAAGACACCTGGGTAATGGAGCTCTAAGATGGATCAACTGCTGAGTACCAACGTCGCCACCAATCTTTACTGGTTCGGACGCCACCTGGAGCGGGTCGAGAGCACTCTCGTCGATGTCATCCACATCTTCGACTGCGTCATCGACACGGACGTGAACGCCGGAAAGCGTTATTTCGAGAAGCTCGAGATCGATCTTGAGTACGTCAACGCCTCCCAATTCCTTGACAACGCCATCTTCGGCGACCACCCCTCGAACCTGGCGGAGATCATGCGTTTCGCCCGCGAAAACGCGATCATCTCCCGGGCCTACATCGACACGGACGCCTTCGGTGAGACGATCCACCTCGCCGAGCTCTTCGACCATGCGTCAAAAAGCGCCGTCTATGTCGACTACCGTTTCGTCGACGACGCCCTCTCCCTCATCAACGAGATCTGGGGCAGCATGAACCGCGGACTGATCCGTACCAAAAGCGACCACTTTGTCCGCCTGGGCAAACTGATCGAGAAAGTCGACCTTCACCTGCGCCACGGCAAAGACGGTGAAGAGCCCATCGAGTACCTCAATACGATTCTCCAGACGGCGCAGAAGATTGCGCCCGAGGCCAAGCTGGCCATCTCCCGCACGGACGAAGAGGCCAACCTCGACGCCATCAACGCCCTCATCGACGACCTGGTCGTCTACTGAATATGACCCCCGATATCACCGAAATCTTCTCTTCCGAACTTCCGGTGGGGGAAACGCTGCGCATCCAGCGTGCCCGCTTTGCACCGGAAAAACCCGACGCCGATGCCAAGCGCATCAGCATCGTCAGCGGCATCCACGGCGACGAACTCGAAGGGCAGCTCGTCATCTACCTTCTGGCCGCGTGGCTGCGCGACCACCCCGAAGCATTGCGGGGGACCGTGGACCTCTACCCGGCCGTCAATTCCCTGGGGGTCGATACGATCATCCGGGGCTTCCCCCTCTACGAGATCGACCTCAACCGCGCCTTCCCGGGGGCGCGCAACGATTTCCTGCCCGCACAGCTGGTCCATGCCCTGGCCGAGGACGTCGAAGGCAGCGATATCGCTATCGACATCCACTCCTCCAACATCTTTTTGCGCGAGATCCCGCAGATCCGCATCAACAAGGAGTTCTCGGAGGCGACGCTCCCGCTGGCCAAACAGCTCAACTGCGACTTCATCTGGATCCATGATGCGGTCACGGTGCTCGAGGCGACCTTCTCGCACACCATGAACTCCCGCGGCACGAAGACCCTCGTTGTCGAGATGGGCGTCGGCATGCGCCTCACCAAAGCCTACGGACGCCAGCTGCTGCGAGGGATCTTGAACCTGATGCAACAAGAGGGGATCATCGAGACCCCGACGGAGTTCAAGGTCCGCGAATCGTTCTCGTCCGAGGTCGGAGACGTCTTTTACATCAACGCCCCCGCCGCGGGCCTCTTCGTCCCGGCCCTCGACCACTGCGAAGTGATCGAAACGGGGCAGTGGATCGGCGATATCGTCGACCCGCTCAGCGGCACGGTACGCGAGTCCCTCTACGCCCCCAACGGCGGTGTTCTGTTCACCCTGCGCGAATACCCCGTCGTCTACGAGGGTTCCCTGCTCGCACGGATTTTCGGAGTGCACGATGAAAAAAATTGAGATCCTGAAACTCGAATCCCTCAGCCGCGCGCCGATGCTCGTCGAGGGCTACCTCTTCGAAGGCAGCGACCCCGAGGCCCCGAGCGTCGCCGTCGTCGGCGCCATGGAGGGGGCGACGACCCTGCCGCTCTACAGCGCGTCGAAACTCGTCGACTTCCTGCGCAACAAACTCGGTACCGGGAAGATCCTCGGCGACATCCTCGTCATCCCCTCCGTCAACCACTACGCGCTCAATATCAACGAACGCTTCTGGCCCCTGGACAAGACCGACATCAACATGATGTTCCCCGGCTACGGCCTGGGGGAGACGACGCAGCGCATCGCGCACAAGCTCTTTGAAGCGATCCAGGGCTACGACTACGGTATCGTCCTCGAGACCCGCTCCGACCTCGCCACCTGCCTGCCCTACGTCAAGCTCTACAAGACCGGCTACGAGGATATCGAGAGTGCGCGCAGGCTCGGGCTCAGGATCATCCACCACCGCGAGCCCGAATCCATCGAAACAGTGTCGCTGCAGTACAACTGGCAGCTCTGGGGCTCCAAGGCGTGTTCCGTCATCTGTCCGCACCAGCCCCTGATCGATCCCGAGTCCGCCCGGGTCATTCTCGACAGCCTCATCAACTTCCTGAACAACAGCGGCATCATCCGGTACGAGACCTTCAACGGGTACGATTCGACGGTGGTGACGCGCGAACGCATCGAGGTCGTCCAGAGCCCCCATAGCGGGATCTTTATCCCGACAAAGAAACCGGGGATGACGGTCTCAAAAGATGAGACGATCGGCAAGATCGTGCATGCCCTGGAGGGCGAGGTCGTCCACCGTTTCCTCGCCCCCTGCGACGGGATGATCACCTGTACCTACATGCATTCGCTGATCTTCGAGAATGCAGTGGCCTACCGCATCGCCAAGATCCATTAGACCGGGTCGGAGGGCGAAGACGATTGTGATTGTGACTGTGACTGCGTTTGGGCGGGAGCGGCGGTCTCTTCCGCCTCTTCCAAAGCGGCGCGCCGCACATCCACACGGACGCTGAGACGGCTCTGCCCGCTGCCGCGCACGACCCCTTTGAGCGGCGAAATATCATTGTAATCCCGGCCGTGCCCCATGACGATGTGCTGTTTCAGGGGGATGATGTTGTTCGTCGGGTCGAGGTCAAGCCACCCGCTTCCGGGTACGTAGAACGAGACCCAGGCATGCGATGCGTCGGCGCCGAAAAGCTTCTCGGTACCTTCGGGCGGGATGGTTTCGATATAGCCGCTGACGTAGCGTGCCGGCAACCCGATGGCGCGCAGCGCGGCGATCGCGAAGTGCGCGAAATCCTGGCAGACCCCTTTTTTCTCCTCGAAAATCGTCTCCACCGGCGTCGTCAGGTCGCTGAAGGCGGGGTTGAACTCGAAGTCATCGAAGATGCGCCCCATCAGCTCCTCGCCCGCTTCGTACAGGCTCCGCTTGGGATGGAACGACGCCAGGGCATAGTCGCGTATCGGGCCGACCTCGACGGGGATCAGTTCGGAGGCGAAAAGGAACTGCTTGGCAGCGATGTCTCGCGCGTGAAAAGTTGAGAGCCGCTGCAGCGCTTTTTCATAGGTGGGCGCCCCGGCCTTGATGCGTTCGATCGCCCGCTCCGCCTCCTTGATCCTGCGGCGCACCCGTGAATGCCCGGTCACGGTCAGCGAGGTGTGCGGTTCGCGCAGCAGCAGGTGGTGGTTGGTATTGCCGAACATATCGACAAAAGAGTGGATCTCCGACGCGTACGGCTCCACGTCGAGACGGAAGGAGAGCAGCTCCTGGTCCCGCCCCTCTTTGGGCTTCAGCCGGGCGATGTTGTGGCTGAAGGTCACCAGGCTCTGATAATGGAAGACCGTTTCGTGGAAGATATCGTAGATCATGGTTCACTCGTCATAATGGGAGAAGTAGGTTTTGGAGAACTCGTCGGACGCTTTCATAAAGAGATCGGAGAGATCCGAAAGCAGCGTATCGAGCTCCTTGTAGACGCCGTCGGACTCCTCATAGGTCAACAGCGCCTGTGCCGTCGCAAGTTTCAGGCGCGAATAGGCCTGGAAGATCGGCGCCTCGTACTCGGTGAGGTGGGTACGCGACTTCGGAAGGTCTTTGAGGTCCGAGAGCAGCTTCTGGGTCTGGTAGGTCAGCGATTTGGGATACTGCGGGTTGAGCAGCAGGAACTCGATGACGTTCTCAAGCTGCAGGGCGCTGCGGTAATGGGCACGGTAGGCGTTGAAGCTTTCGCAGGTGTTGAGCAGCGCCTCGAGCAGTTCATACTCCGTGGCCTTCTCCTGGCGCGGACAGAGCAGCGAGCGCGCCTTCGAGATGAGCAGCTGGACGCTCTCGATCCGGTAGCCGATATCATACAGCACCAGCCCCTGCTCGCGGAACATGCTCTCCTCGACGAGCTCCTTGTAGGCCAGCAGGTTGATATGCAGCTTGTCCATCTCGTTGACGATGGTGCGGTTCATCCGGGTATTGGCGCTGCAGAAGGTCTGCCACTCCCACTGGAGCTTGTCAAAGAGCTTCCACGCCTCGATGCCCAGCAGATTTTTGATGCTGATGTTCGCCCCCGAGAGCATCGACAGCGTAAAGGAGAGCGACCCGATCCGGCTGTACTCTTTGAGTACGGAGATGATCTCTTTCATCGGGTTGTCCAGCAGCTTTTCGGCGGTTTTCTTGTTCAGGAAACCCGGGTAGGTCATCGTCATATGCGTGATCGCGCGCAGCAGCTGGTGCTGCGACTCCGCCGAGGCGTACGACTCGTCGCGGTAGACATTGATGAGGCGCTTGACGGCATAGCGGATCAGGCGCGTCGTCACGATCGCCCTTGAGAGGTAGCGTCCGAGCCAAAAGAGGTTCTCCGCGCGTCTTGTCGGGATCTGGTCGATGGAGGCGTCGATGCACGGCAGCTGCTTGAAGGGGTTGCTCGGCGCGCGCTCCTCCTCCTCGCCGACGATCCAGAGGTCCTTGCTGGTCCCCCCTTTCTGCGACGAGATCAGGAAGGCGTCTTTCTGCGAGGCGACGCGCACAAGCCCGCCGTTCATCACCCAGTATTTGCTGCCCCGCTTGAAGGCGTAGGAGCGGATGACGGCGTTGCGCGGTTCGACGGACTCCCCGGTAAAGTACGGCACGGTGGAAAAGCCGATCTCCTCCTGCGCCACGTAGAGGTGCGGGAACTCCTGCAGGCGTTTCCGCAGGGCGTCGAGCGCCGGGGCGTCCATCTTTCTGCCGACGTAGACCTGGGCCGTTTCGGTCCGGTCGATGTGCTTGACGATGAGCGAATCGAGGTGTTCGAGGACGTACTCGAGCTCGCCCGGCTGCCCGCACCACCAGGTGGCGATCTGCGGCAGGATCAGCTCCTCGTCGAGGAAGAACTGCGCGATGTTTTTCATAAAGGGGTTGAAGCCGAGGTTCTCGAGGATACCGCTGCCGACGGGGTTGATCATCGCCAGGTTCTCCCGGCGCGCGGCGTCGACGAGCCCCGCGACCCCGAGGTGCGAGTCGTTTTTGAGTTCCAGCGGGTCGCAGTAGCGGTCGTCCACACGGCGCAGCAGGGTGTTGATCCGTGTCAGGCCGCTCAGGTTCTTGAGCCACAGCGCCCCGTCCTTGGCCAGCATATCTTCCCCCTGCACGAGGCTGATCTCCAGCAAAGAGCTGAGGTAGGCGTGCTCGAAGTAGGTTTCATTGTGCGGCCCGGGCGTCAGCAGGGCCGCCTTGGAGCGGTCGCCGCCGCTGAGGCGGTCGATCATCGCCTTCATCTCGTCGATGAAGCCGGCCAGCCGTCGGGTGTGCACCCCGGGGTAGAGCGACTTGGCGATGATGTTCATGCTCAGGCGGTTTTCGACGGCATAGCCCAGCCCCGACGGGGCCTGGATGCGGTCATTGACGACCCAGAACTTGCCATCAGGCCCGCGCGCCATGTCGGTTGCGTAGAAGAAGAGCTCGAAATCCTTTTTGTTCCCGAAGCCGAACATCTCCGGCGCGTACCCCTTGTGCGCATAAACGACTTCGGCGGGGAGGATCCCCTGCCGCAGCAGGTGCTGGTCGCCGTAGATATCCCGCAGGACCAGGTCGAAGAGCTTCGCACGCTGGCGCAGCCCCCGCACAACCTCCTGCCACTCCGTCTGCGTGACGACAAAGGGGATGGGATCGAGGGTCCAGCGCCGCTTGCTGACGCCGTCGGGCGTGTCGTAGACGTTATAGGTAACGCCGTTCTCTTCCAGGCTCCAGTCAATTTCGGCCTGTTTGGCTTTCAGCCCCTCGATACCGGCCGCCTCGATCTGGTCGCAGATCGTCTGCCAGTGCGGACGGCACTGATGCTGCGCATCGACCATCTCGTCGAAGGAGCTTTCGGAAAAATATCGGTCGAAAATGCCCATTTACACCCTGGTCCACTTCCGTCTGAGGTCGAGCGTGTGCGGGTACTCCGCACTGCGCGGCAGCTCCTGGAAGACAAAGATCTTGTCGCCGGCATGCTTCTCGGCCACCTTGCGCGTCGTCTCTCCCTCTTTTGAAGGCAGTGTCTGTTCGACGACATGGGTCGGCACCTCATCAACGCTTCCCTGCGTATGGTTGAAGCCCCAGAAACGGTTGATGCGGCGCGATTCCGCCTCGTAGCTGTTGACGGGGAAGGTGTCGTAGCTGCGCCCGCCGGGGTGGGAGACATAGTAGGTCATCCCGCCGATGGAGCGCTGGTTCCAGCGGTCGACGACGTCGAAGCTGAGCGGGGTATCAACCCCGATGGTCGGGTGCAGCGCCGACCACGGCTGCCACGCCTTGTACTTGACCCCGGCGACGAACTCGCCCTCGATGCCCGTCGGGCTGAGCGGGACCGCGACGCCGTTACAGGTGAGCACGTAGCGTTCGGGGACGAAGTTGTTCACCTTCACCTGGACACGCTCGAGCGACGAATCGACGTAGCGCGACGTCCCCTGCGAACCGCTCTCCTCGCCCAGGACATGCCACGGCTCGATGGCCGCGCGCAGTTCGAGGTGGACGTTCTCCACCGTCGCCATACCGTAGAGCGGGAAGCGGAACTCGAAGAAGGGGTCGAACCAGTCCAGCTCGAAGGGGTACCCCTCGGAGTTCAGGAAACGGACGATATCCGCGATGTCCTCTTTGACGTAGTGTTCCAGCAGGAACTTGTCGTGCAGCTGCGTTCCCCACCGGACCAGCTTGTGGCGGTAGGGCTTGCGCCAGAAGAGCGAGACCAGCGTGCGCACCAGCAGCATCTGCATCAGGGCCATCTGCGAATGCGGAGGCATGTCGAAGCCGCGCAGCTCCAGGATCCCCAGGCGGCCGGTGCTCGAATCGGGCGAGTAGAGCTTGTCGATACAGAACTCGGAACGGTGGGTGTTGCCGGTAATGTCGGTCAGCATATGGCGGAAAAGCCGGTCGGTGAGCCAGTACGGCACCTCTCCGTTTTCGGGGATCTGGGCAAAAGCGATCTCCAGCTCGTAGAGGTTCTCCGCCCGTCCCTCGTCGACGCGCGGCGCCTGGGACGTCGGCCCGATGAAAGCGCCGGAGAAGAGGTAGGAGAGCGACGGGTGGTGCTGCCAGAAGGTGATGAGGCTGCGCAGCAGTTCCGGCCGGCGCAGCAGCGGGCTGTCGTGCGGCGTCATCGCCCCGATCGTGACGTGGTTCCCCCCGCCCGTACCCGTGTGCTTGCCGTCGACCATGAACTTTTCCGTTCCCAGGCGCGACTGGCGGGCATCCTCGTAAAGCCCCAGCATCGTTTCGGTCAGTTCGCTCCAGTTCTTCGCCGGGTGGATGTTGACTTCGATAACACCCGGGTCCGGGGTGACTTTGATACGCTCGATGCGGTTGTCGTGGGCCGGTTCGTACCCTTCGAGAACGACTTTGACGTTGAGCTTCGCCGCGACCGCTTCGATGGAGGCCATGAGGTCCAGGAAGGCCTCGGTATGGTTGAGCGGCGGCAGGAAGATGTAGAGCTTACCGTCACGCACTTCCGTACTGATCGCGGTGCGTACAAAGGCGTTGTAGCGGTTCGCCGCCGTCGTCTCCGGCGTCGCCGCCTCGCAGCGCGCCCGGGCGTCGTCGAGGTAATCCCCCAGTGCCGGGGCATGGGCGAAAAGGTCGGGCTCGAAGTTCTGCGCCAGCTCCACGTGCGGTTTTTCCATCAGCGAATCCAGCGGCATCCGCAGCCCCAGCGGCGAGTTCCCGGCGCTGAGGAAAAGGTTGCCGCGGCGGAACTCCCATGCGGAGGTGATCCAGCGGGTCTGGCCGTAGCCCAGCGGCAGCACGAAGCCGACCGGGTTGGCCAGCCCCTGCTGCAGCAGCTGCGCCAGGGTGCGGCGCTCGAGCGGATCGTCCAGGTCGAACTTCGCCGGATCGACGTCGACGGGGAGCTCCGCCTCTTTGAGAACGTAGTAGACCGGGTCCTCATAGGCATTGACGATGTTCTTGTCACTCACGCCCAGCGTCAGGGAGAGCAGCTCCAAGAAACGCTTTGCATCCTCGGTCGTGTAGCTGTAGGTCGCGTTCATATCGGCAAAGAGATTCGGGTTGCGCCAGATCGGTTTGCCGTCCTTGCGCCAGATGACCGATTTCTGCCAGCGCGGCAACGGTTCGCCCGGGTACCATTTCCCCTGGGCGTAGTGCAGCATGCCGCCCTTGCCGAAGCTCCCCAGCAAGCGGTGGGCGAGAACGTCCGCGCGTTCGCGTTTGTGTTCGCCGTCGGCCTCGGTATTCCACTGCTCGGACTCCATGTCGTCAATGGAGACGAACGTCGGCTCGCCCCCCATCGAGAGGCGCACGTCGTTGGCTTCGAGCTCCCGGTCGACCTCGAACCCGAGGTTGTAGATCGCTTCCCACTGCTCGTCGCGGTAGGGTTTGGTCACCCGCGGGGATTCGAAGATCCGCGTGACGGTGTTGGAGTAATCGAACTCCGTTTCGCACTTGTCCGTGGCGCCGTCGATGGCGTGGGCACTGTCGTAGTGCGGCGTACATGCCAGGGGGATATGCCCCTCCCCGGCGAAGAGGCCGCTGGTCGCATCGAGGCCGATCCACCCCGCGCCCGGGACGTACACCTCCGTCCAGGCGTGCAGGTCCGTAAAGTCCGCTTCGGGGCCGCTCGGGCCGTCGAGGGATTTGACGTCGGCGGTCAGCTGGACGAGGTAGCCCGAGACGAAACGCGCCGCGAGCCCCAGGTGGCGCAGCACCTGCACGAAGAGCCAGGCGTAGTCGCGGCAGCTCCCCAGCTTGTTGCCCAGGGTCACCTCGCAGGTCTGTACGCCGGGGTCGAGACGGATCGTATAGTCGAGGTACTTGTGGATTTCCATGTTGAGGTAGACGAGGAAATCGATAATGGAGCGCTCCGTTTTCAGGTCGAGGGAATCCATGAACGCTTTGAGCTTTTTGCCCTTGTCCGTAATCTCCAGGTAGGGAAGCAGCTCCTTCTTCAGCCCCGCTTTGTACTTGAACGGGAAATTTTTCGCATACTCGTCGACAAAGAAGTCGAAGGGATTGATGGTGATCAGGTCGGCGATGATCTCGACGTCGATGCTCATCTCTTTCGTTTTTTCCGGGAAGACGACGCGGGCGAGGTAGTTGCCAAAAGGGTCCTGCTGCCAGTTAAGGAAATGGTTGTCCGGTTTGATCTTGAGCGAGTAGGCCTCGATCGGTGTCCGGCTGTGCGGCGCGGGACGCAATCGGATGGTGTGCGGCGAGAGCGACACATAACGGTCATACTGGTAAGCGGTTTTGTGGGAGATTACGACTTTGAGCGCCATGGTTTTCCTTATGCGTCTTAGGAATATCGCTGCATTATATACTCTTCTCGGTTCAACTTCGGGAAAACGGCGCCTATTTTTCGCCCATTTCCGCGGCAGCGGCAAAAGAATTAACCACCGCCCACACCCTGCGTTTTCCGCCGCGTTTTCATGTGGTTTGCTCCGCGAGGCAGGAGGAGTGTTACAATGTGGTTTCAGACCGACGAACGGAGGCAGACGATGACGCGACGCACCTTTACAATAGTGCTGATGGCACTTTTAACGCTCTCACTGCAGAACTGCGCCAAGGAGAACACGATGACAGATATTTACGCGATCGACGTGGAACGTATTGACGGCACGCCAGCGACGTTGGCCCCCTACCGCGGCGAGGTGATGCTCATCGTCAACGTCGCGAGCCGCTGCGGCTTTACCCCGCAGTACGAAGGGCTCGAAGCGCTCTATGAAAAGTACAAGTCCAGGGGCCTCGTCGTCCTCGGTTTCCCCTGCAACCAGTTCGGCTCCCAGGAGCCAGGGACCGAAAAGGAGATCATGACCTTCTGCCGGAGCAATTTCGGCGTCACCTTCCCGATGTTTTCTAAAATCGACGTCAACGGCGACGATGCCCACCCGCTCTACCGTTTTCTCAAAAAGGCGCAGCCGGGCGTACTGGGCAGCGAGGCGATCAAATGGAACTTCACGAAGTTTCTCGTCGACCGCAGCGGCAATGTCGTCGAACGCTTTGCGCCGTCGACCAAACCCAAAGCGCTTGAAAGCGCCATTGAAAAACTGTTGGAAGCACAGTGACGTTCTGATAAATAATGCATGTTGAGAAAAAGGGAAGTCTATCGAAAACAGGTGGTGGGTCCTCAGGGACTCGAACCCTGGACCACCCCGTTATGAGCGGGGGGCTCTAACCAACTGAGCTAAAGACCCACATCCTCTATCGGAAGGAGCGAATTATACTTTCGCGCCCTTTAGACGAAGCTTTTTTTGCCCCGCCGGTGGTAGAGTTCCATAAAGCGGAAGGCCATCAGGTTTTCGAGGATGCCGAAGAGGATCATGAAGTTGACAAAGCTGCTGCCCCCGTAACTGAACATCGGCAGCGGGACGCCGACGACCGGGGCAAGGCCTATTGTCATCGCGATGTTGACGCCCATATAGACGAAGATCAGCAGCGAGACCGATGCACTGACGACCTTGATATAGGGGTCGTGGGTGTAGAGGCTGATGCCGAGCAGGTGGATAATGATGAGGGCATACAGCCCGATCAGCATCACCGCCCCGATAAACCCGAAACGCTCCACGACGTAGGCGAAGATGAAGTCACTCGACGCGATGGGAAGGAACTTCATCTGGGTCTGTGTCGCCTCCTCTTTCGCCTTGCCGACGACCCCACCCGAACCGATCGCGATGATGGACTGCTGGACGTGGTAGCTCGGCTTCTCGCTCATAAAGTCCGTGATCCGCTTCTTCTGGTAGTCGTGCAGCTGGGTATAGATGAGCGGCATCGAGACAATGAACCCCACCGCCAGCGTCAGCCAG
This sequence comes from Sulfurimonas sp. HSL-1656, assembly GCF_039645585.1. Classification (NCBI taxonomy): domain Bacteria; kingdom Pseudomonadati; phylum Campylobacterota; class Epsilonproteobacteria; order Campylobacterales; family Sulfurimonadaceae; genus Thiomicrolovo; species Thiomicrolovo subterrani. Next base: position 697,285 of record NZ_CP147915.1, on the reverse strand, counting down.
ATCTTCCAGCGCACCCCGACGAGGAAAAGCACCCCCACCCCCAGCAGCAACAAGACGGTGGCCGTCCCCAGGTCCGGCTCTTTGGCAATGAGGAAAAAGGGGAGCAGAATGAAAAAGGAGAGCTTGACAAACGCGGCCCAACCGTACCCGCCGTAGGGCGGCGGGTTGCGCGAGACGAGGTAGGCGAGCATCAGGATGAACGCCGGTTTCATCAGCTCGGATGGCTGCATGGTGAAATGGACAAAGGGGAGTTCGATCCAGCGTTTCGCCCCCAGGCGCGCATGGCCGAAGAACTCGACGGCGAGCAGCAGCCCGATATTGAACCAGTAGAAGATCGGGATCATCCAGCTCAGCCGCCGTACGGGCAGGAAAAAGAAAAAGGTGAAGACGACCGCCCCCACGCCGACGTAGACGAGATGCTTGTGCGCCAGCAGGGGGTGGATCTCCCCGATCAGCCACCCCGACACCAGCACAAGGGGCACGATCAGTGCCGGGATGACAAAATCGAAGTGTGCTAAAATGCGTCTATCTATTCTGCGCAAGGCACGTCCTTTTGAAGCGTTAAGCATTAAGCGTTAAGCGCTAAGAAAACAAAAAATGGCACCCAACTTTCCGCCTTAATGCTTAAGGCTTAGTGCTCAGCGCCCAAATTATAACAAAGGTTCCCATGCAGCCAACTGTCCTGACTTTCGAAGCCGCCGGAGGCGAACGCCTTGACACCTTTCTGGGGCAGGCGATGAATGAACCCCGCAACCAGATCGCCCACCTCATCAAGAACGGTCTCGTCGCCGTCGAAGCCAAGGCGGCGGCCAAGCCGGGGGTGAAACTCAAGCCCGGCGAAAAAGTCACGGTCACGCTGCCGCAGATGGAACCGGAAGCAGCACAGCCTATCGATTTCGACGTCCCCATCCTCTATGAGGACGACGACCTGCTCATCATCGACAAACCCAGCGGCCTCACCGTCCACCCCGCCCCCAGCGTCAAGGAACCGACCCTCGTCGACTGGCTCAAGCACCACGATATCCGCCTCTCGACACTGAGCGGCGAGGAGCGCCACGGCATCGTCCACCGCCTCGACAAGGGTACCAGCGGCGTGATGATCGTCGCCAAAACGAACGAGGCCCACGACGCCCTCTCCAAACAGCTCCAGGACAAAAGCATGGGGCGTTACTACCTCGCCGTCGTCACCCCGCCGCTCAAAGAGGACCTGACCCTCGTCGACAAGCCGGTCGGGCGCAGCCCGCACAACCGCCTCAAGATGGCCGTCGTCCCCCACGGCAAGAGCGCGCAGACCCTTTTTATGAAGCTGCTGCTCTCCAGGGACGAAAAAGAGGAACTGATCGCCTGCAAACTCTTTACGGGGCGCACGCACCAGATCCGCGTCCACCTGGAGAGTTTCAGCCGCCACATCCTCGGCGACCATTTATACGGCATTAAGAGCAATCCCGATAAAATCCAGCGTATTCTGCTGCACGCCTACACGCTTTACTTCACCCATCCGCGGACGGGGGAGGCGATGCGTTTTACGGCCCCGCTTCCCGCGGCGCTCGAAGAACGGCTGCAGTCGCATTTCGCTACGGAGACACTGGATGAGACGCTCGCCCCTGATCGCATCGGCACTCTTTTCGACACTGACACTGCTGATTAGCGGCTGTGTCGGAGGCCTGGCACCCGCCGAACCTGTCGCTATCGACAGAACCCTGCCGCAGGTCAGCATCAACGGCTACCTCAGCGACACCGCCGCCATCGCTTTCGAATGGAAGCCGGTCACGGACCCGCGGGTGAAGGGTGTACGCATCTACCGCGACACCCCGGACGGTGAGGACAGCAAACTCTACCGCATCGCCGCAGTCGATGACACCCTCCGCACGCACTATGTCGACACGGGCCTCCGCCCCGCTACGACCTACCGTTACCGCTTTACGACCGTCGACGCCAAAGGGCGCGAGTCCATGCCCGACAACACCCTCAGCGCCAAGACACTGAGCCTCCCGGAACCGGTCAGCTACTTCACGGCGACCAAAGAGCTGGCACGCAGTTCCAAACTGCTGTGGCGTCCCCACCCGGACCTTCGTGTCGAGGGGTACGAGATCGAGCGCCTCGATCCGGAGGAGAAATCCTTCCACTGGATCGCGCGTATCGACGGCCGTCTCCATGCCGAGTATATCGACCATGACCTCGACGACGACAGCGTCTACCGCTACCGCATCATCGCCCGTACCTTCAGCGGCGAGAAGAGCCTCCCCTCCGGCGTCGTGACCGTCGCGACCAAACCCCTCCCGCTGCCGCCGTCACAGCTCTCTGCCGGCCGGGGTGCGATCCATGCGATTGCCCTGCAGTGGCAGCCCTCCCCGGAGAAGAACATCGTCTACTACAAGGTTTACCGCTCCGAACGCGAGGACGGCTACTACAGCTACCGCGCCAAAGTCGACAGAACCGCTTTTACGGACAAGGTTGATGAAAACGGGGCCGACTATTTCTACAAGGTCGCGGCTGTCGACAAGGATGAATTGGAGAGCCTGCCGAGCGAACCCGCCGAAGGCACGACCATGGCGGCGCCCGCCGTGCCGGAGTTGACCGGCCTCGCCCTGCGCAACAAAGCGGTCGTGGTACGCTGGACGGCAAAAGATGCCCGTACCGTCGGTTTCGAACTCCTCAAGACGACCCGAAGCGGCTGGTTTGACAGCAAAGAGAGCGTCATACGCGACATCAAGACCGACAGCTTCACCGATGTCAACGTCACCCCGGGGCTGGAGTACAGCTACAAGGTGATCGCCGTCGACGCCAACGGCCTCAAATCGGAACCCTCCCCGTCAAAGACCATCGTCCTGGAGGGCCAGTAACCCGATGCCCCACCTCCATATCGCTTCGTTCAAGGCTCCGGCCTTCCCCGCGACCGCGGACGGGGTTACGTTCCACTACATGGCGGAGAACACCCTGCACGACGATGAGAGCCTGATCGCCGCTTCCATCGGGGAGAAGGCCTTTTTCCTCCTGCTCAAACGCCTGCCGGACAAAACCCTGCTCAAGGCGGACAAGATCACCCGCCCTTCGGCGACCCACTTCGTCAAACGCGCCCTTCAGGCTTATGCCGGTGCGGCCGGGCTGGACGTCCTCGCCTCGAACGTCGACAGCGGCGAAGCGAATATGCACCTGGGCAACGACAGTGCGCTGTGGACCATCCACGACTTCGAACGCGACTTCCCCACCGACCGGGAGATCCGCATCGAGGTGGGCTTCGGTTCCGGCCGACACCTGCTGCACCAGGCCAAGGCAAACCCGGAGATCCTCTTTATCGGGATCGAGATCCACAAGCCCTCCATCGAACAGGTGCTCAAGCAGATCAATATCCAGCAGCTGGACAATCTCCTGCTGCTCGATTACGACGCCCGCCTCTTCCTGGAGCTCGTCCCTTCCAACCTCGCCGGGCGGATCTACGTCCATTTCCCGGTCCCCTGGGACAAGAAACCCCAGCGGCGCGTCATCGGGGAAGCTTTCATCGCCGAGAGCATCCGGGTACTGAAACCGGAGGGAAAACTGGAGCTGCGTACCGACAGCGACAACTACTTTGCCTACAGTTTCGAGACCTTTATGGCCCTGAACCAGAACCATATCGAGATCTACAAGAACCGTGCCCTGGAGGTCAGCAGCAAGTATGAAGACCGCTGGCGCCGGATGGAAAAGAACATCTATGACGTGCTGATGCACAATGCGGAGGAGTCCGTGCCGCTGGAGGCGATCGCCCCCTTTGCTTTCGGTGCCATCACCCCCGACCCGGCGCACCTCGCGACCCTGAACGGTACGACGCTCCGTTTTGACGAAGGGTTCGTGCATTTCGAACGCCTCTACCGTACCGACGACGGCCGCTATATGTTCCGTCTCTCCATGGGCCCCTATGCCCGTCCCGAGCATCTCTACCTGATCCTCGGCGACGCCCCCGCCTACCTCCCGACACCGCCGGTGCGTTCGCGGACGAACGCCCGGGCACACCAGCTCCTGATCGAGGCCCTGCATGGATAAGATCATCGTCGCCGACAACCTTTCCCTGGGCTACGGCAGACACGAAACGATCATCTCCAAGGCGACCTTTGCCATCGACTCCGGCAGCTTCGTCTTTATCACGGGTGCCAGCGGGAGCGGGAAATCGACCCTGCTGAAATCCTTCTTCGGCGCTTTGCCGCTGCTCTCGGGCGCACTCACGGTCGGTGGCGTCGATATGGACAATATCAGCGCCAAGAAACTCAACTTCCTGCGCCGCCACGTCGGGATCGTCTTCCAGGATTACAAGCTTGTCAAAGAGTGGACGATCGACAAGAATGTCATGCTGCCGCTGCTCATCAACGGCTACGCCCGTGACATCAGCGAGATGCAGGTGGAGAAGCTCCTCGGCCACGTCAAGCTCACCCACCAGCGCGGCAAATACCCCATGGAGCTGAGCGGGGGCGAGCAGCAGCGCGTCGCCATGGCCCGCGCCCTCGCCCACAACCCCATCCTCATCCTCGCGGATGAACCGACGGGGAACCTCGACGAGTACTCATCCAAGGTGATCTGGAACCTGCTGGAGGGAGCCAATACCCAGCTCGAAGCGACCGTCGTCGTCGTCACCCACCACATCCCCGAAACCCTGGGAATCAAATACAAGCACTTCCATATCGAGCACGGAGACGTCTATGAAGTCTCTTAAAAGCCACTTCTCGCTGATTACGGCGCTCTTTTCCATCCTCATCACCCTCCAGCTCTTTTTGAGCCTGGACCGTGTCATCGGGGCCTATGAACAGCGCCTGGGAGACAACTACGGTATCGTCGTCGTCAGCGACAACAACCTCTCCCTCGCCTTTTTCCAGAGTATCGACCGTGCCATCAGTGCCGTCGAACCCCTCTCGCCCACCCGGATGCTGCAGCAGCTGCAGCAACAGACCGGCGACTCCCAGATCAACCTGATGACGCTGAACCTTCCGCATTTCTACCGGCTGCGGATGGCCCACTTCATCACTCCTGACGCGGCCCGTGCACTGGGTGCCAGACTGCTGCGCGACGGTGCCATTACCCGTGTCGAAACCTTCGCCCAGCAGCACGACACCGTCTACCGGCTGCTGCAGCTCTTCAAGAACGTCGTCAGCGTCCTTGCGGCCGTCGTCCTTCTCGTCACCTCCCTGCTGATCATCAAAGAGATGCGCCTGTGGCAGTTCCAGCACCGCGAACGGATGAACATCATGGCCCTCTTCGGCGCCCCGGTATGGCTCCGCTCGGCCGTCCTCTTCCGCCTTGCCATCGTCGACGCCGTGATCGCTTCCGTCATCGCGACAACCGTCTTTCTCCTAGTCGACCATTACGGGTGGATGGCACAGCTGCTCTCCCTCGTGCAGCTTCAGCCGACCCTTTTCCAGCCGCTGCACGACGTACCGCTGCTCACCGGCGTGGCCATCTCGCTCTCCATCCTGCTCGCCTCCATGATCGTCATGGGACACAAAGAAGAGGTATGATCCGGTTCGCACTGCTGCTTGGCCTTCTGCTCAGTGCCGCCGTGGCGGCCAAGAGCATCGACGACAAGATCGACGAGACCTCCAAGAGTCTCACCTCTTTCGACCGCAACTACGCCTCGGTGAATGCCAAAATGGCCAAGACCGCCAAGGCGATCCTGAAAAAAAAGCGGACCGTCCTCACCCAGCAGAAGAAGATCGCGTCGCTCGAGTCGGCACTGCAGGGCAAAGCCACCACCCTCTCCGGCGCCAAAGAAGAGCTGATCACGCTTGCGGAAACGCAGGAGACCCTCGAAGCGAACCGTAAAAAGCTGCGCGACGACCTGGCCGACCTCATGGCCCGCATCATCTCCCTGACGATGATCCAGGAGGACAGCAACACCCTCTCCCCCGATACGGTCATCGGCGAAGCGGTCTTTGCCGCCCTGAACGAACAGACCAAAGCACAGATCAAAAAACTGGGGAATGACTACCGCGCGAACGAAGCGGCCCTGAAACAGCTGACGGAAAAAACGGCAAGGCTCAAAACGGATATCGCCTCGATCGAGCAGGAGAAGCGCAACCTACAAAAAGCAAAAAAGGCGAACGAAAAGGCCCTGGGTGACCTGCAGACGAAAAAGAGCCGCTACAAGAAAGAGATCAAAAAGATCCTGGCACAGAAATCGGCCCTGAAAAAGACCCTTGCCCAGCTGCACATCATCCAGGAGAGTGAATCGCAAAAAGCGGCCTCGCGCCAGGAGGAGCGGCGCAACGAAGCGCTGCTCGCCTCAAAAGAGGTCCCGGATGTGCGTTCGGTCGGAAGCAGCTACCATAAGGCCCAGACCCGCCGCTACCGGGGTTCAAAGACGATCGCACCGCTGGATGCCTATACGGTGCTGAAGCGCTACGGCACCTACACCGACCCGATCTACAAGATCAAGATCTTCAACGAATCGGTCTCCCTGCAGCCCAAAACCCCCGACGCCAAGGTCAAGGCTGTCTTCAACGGCAAGGTCATTCTCGCCCAGGAGACGCCGATGCTTGAGAACGTCGTCATTATCGAACATGCCGACGGGCTGCATACCATCTACGCCCACCTCGACCAGATCGCCCCGACGGTGCGTAAAGGCAAACGCCTCAAAAAAGGGAGCGTGATCGGCCGCGTCAATGACGAACTGATGTTCGAAGTGACGCAGAAAAACTACCATATCGACCCGCTGCAGGTGATACGTTAGGCGCCTTTGTAAGCCTTTTCGAAGATATCGGAAAGCGCCTGCATCGTCTCGAACAGGGCCGCCTTCGTCTCGAAATGGAGCAGCTTGCGCTGGACCGGGACCTCTCCCGGGGGGTCGAAGTCAAAGACCAGCACGTATTCCGCGATCTTTACTTCGTCCTTTTTAAGCTCCGCCCATTCCAGGGAGACCTGAGCCTCGGCCCCGCCCCCCTCGACGATCGCCGCCGGGTAGAGGCGAGTGATTTTGGAGAGATCGAACTTCAGGCCCTGCGCCTCGTAAAGCATCGTGTCAGCCACGGTCATCCTTGTTCAGTGATTTTTCCATATCGCCCCGGTGCATCCGCCGGAAGGCGAGCAGCCCGAATGCGATACCGACAGCGATAAAGAGCATCCCCCAGCCGTCGTTGCGTTCCCACGCCATCGCGATCCAGCACAGATCCGCCACCAGGTAGGCCCACACCGCTTCGAAAATCTTTCCGCGGTAGGTCAGGAAGGCGCCGACATTGAGCAGAATCCCGCCGATAATGGCAAAACTGGGCATAGGCGGCTCCAAATATTTTTCGACAGTATAGCAAGTCCCCCGAATGAGCCGAAACGATTTACCTCACCGTCATCTAATATGCGCTAAAATCGCGTCACCATTACCCTTCAAGGACACCTATCCATGAAAAAAGAAGTCAAAAAAGTCGTTTTGGCCTACTCCGGCGGCCTGGACACCAGCGTCATCCTCAAATGGCTGCAGGATGAATACAACTGTGAAGTCGTCACGTTTACCGCCGATATCGGCCAGGGCGAAGAGGTCGAACCGGCACGCCAGAAAGCGCTCGCTCTGGGGATCAAACCCGAAAACATCTTTATCGATGACCTGCGCGAAGAGTTCGTCCGCGACTACGTCTTCCCGATGTTCCGTGCCAATGCCATCTACGAAGGCGAGTACCTCCTCGGGACTTCCATCGCCCGCCCGCTGATCGCCAAGCGCCAGGCGGAGATCGCCAAGATCACCGGTGCCGACGGCGTCAGCCACGGCGCGACCGGCAAAGGGAACGACCAGGTCCGCTTCGAGCTGGGCTACCTCGGCCAGAACAGCAGCCTCACCATCATCGCCCCGTGGCGCGAATGGGACCTCAACTCCCGCGAAAAGCTGCTCGCCTACGCCGAGAAACACGGCATCAAGATCGAGAAAAGCGGTAAGAAATCCCCCTATTCCATGGATGCCAACCTCCTGCACATCTCCTACGAAGGGGGCATCCTCGAAGATCCCGCCGCTGAACCCGAAGAGGATATGTGGCGCTGGACCGTCTCCCCGGAGGCGGCACCGAACGAGCCTGAATACATCGAGATCGGCTATAAAAACGGCGACCCGGTCAGCCTGAACGGCGAATCCCTCTCCCCGGCGACGATGCTCGAGACCCTGAACAAGCTGGCGGGCAAACACGGTATCGGCCGCGCCGACATCGTCGAGAACCGCTACGTCGGGATGAAAAGCCGCGGCTGTTACGAAACGCCGGGCGGTACGATCATGCTCAAAGCGCACCGCGCCATCGAGTCCATCACCCTCGACCGCGAAGAGGCGCATCTCAAAGACGAGCTGATGCCGCGCTACGCGAAACTGATCTACAACGGCTACTGGTTCGCGCCGGAACGCGAGATGCTCCAGGCCGCTATCGACAAGACCCAGGAGAACGTCGAAGGGACGGTCCGCCTCAAGCTTTACAAGGGCAACGTCGTCGTCGTCGGACGCAGCTCCGAACAGTCACTGTTCAACCCGGAATACTGTACCTTCGAAGAGGACGCGGTCTACGACCAGAAAGACGCCAACGGCTTTATCAAGCTCAACGCCCTGCGCTTCATCATCGCGGGCAAAGCGCGCAAACAGTAAGGAAAACCGTATGGCCGGCGGAATTACGAAGATCGATATCAACTCTGACGAATTCCAGAGCGAGCTCGAGCGGACGATCCGTTTTACGGACAAAGTCGTCGAGCAGTTCGGCTGGTCCTATAACCCCGATGCGGAGATCAATGAGGGCATTCAGCTTGGGCTGACGCGCAACAAACTGATGCACGGTAAACGCTACTGCCCCTGCTTTTTCGTCACCGGCGACAAAGAACAGGACCGCATCTGCCCCTGCAAACCGGCCATCGAAAAAGAGATCCCCGAGGACGGCGTCTGCCACTGCCAGATCTTCTGTACCCCCGAATATGCTGCCCAGCACCGCAGTGAAGAGGAGATCGAAGAGGTTGTCCACCAGCACTCCAGGGGGCTCAGTGCCGACGAGTGCAACCTCCTGCTTCACAAAGAGCAGTTCGACGGTGACGAGCTCGCCGCCCTGCTCGAAGGACGCGCACTCGGGATGGTCAACTTCAAACTGATCGACGTGCGCGAGCATATGGAGTGGCAGATGGGGCACATCAAAGGTGCCGACCGGCTGATCCCCACCAGCAGTTTCTTCGACACCCTGGAGAGTGCAAAACTTTCCAAACAGGAGAAGCTGATTGTCTACTGCCATGTCGGAAGCCGCAGCGCGCACTGCCAGCGCATCCTCAGCGACATGGGGTATGAAAACGTCGGCAACCTTACCTACGGGATCGTCGCCTACGGCGGCGAACTCGAACGCTGAAACACAAGGAGAAGCAATGAGAGTACTGTTGATCAAAGATGTCAAAAGCCTCGGCAAAGCCGGCGAGGTCAAAGAGGTCAAAGACGGCTACGGCAAGAACTTCCTGATCGGTAAAGGGTTTGCCAAACATGCCACCGACGAGGTCATCGCCGAGTGGGAAGAGGCGAAGCGCCAGGCCGCCGCGAATGAAGCCCAGGAGATCGCCGACCTCACCGCCATGAAAGCGAAGCTCGAAACCCTCGAAGTCACCATCGCCAAGAAGCTCGGTGACACCGGCCACCTCTTCGGCGCCGTCACCAAGGACGATATCGCCAAGGCGCTCGAGGATGCGCACGGCATCACCATCGACAAAAAACATATCGAAGCCAAAAAGGCGATCAAAATGACCGGGAAGCACGAGGTCGACCTCAAACTCGGCCACGGCATCCACGCGCTGCTGCATCTCGACATCGTAGGCGAATAATGTTCGACGCAACGACGATACTCGCCTACAAAAGCGAGGGCAAGGCGGTCATCGGCGGCGACGGGCAGGTCACCTTCGGGCACACTGTCCTCAAGAACAACGCTACCAAGATCCGCAAACTGCACAACGGCCAGGTTCTGGCCGGCTTTGCCGGCTCCACGGCGGACGCTTTCAACCTCTTTGATATGTTCGAGGAGTTCCTCTCCGCACGCAAAGGCGATATGGTCAAGGCCATCATCGACTTCTCCAAAGCGTGGCGCAAGGATAAGGTGCTGCGCCGTCTCGAAGCGATGATGATCGTCCTCAATACCGAGCACATTTTCATCCTCACCGGCAACGGTGACGTCGTTGAGCCCGAAGACGGAGAGATCGCCTCCATCGGCAGCGGCGGCAACTACGCCATCGCCAGTGCGCGCGCCCTGAAAAAGCACGCGGACCTGGCCCCCGAAGCCCTCGTCGAAGAGAGCCTGCATATCGCGGCGGATCTCTGCATCTACACCAACCACGAGATCAAAATCCTGACCCTGGAGGCCTCTGAAGCATGAACATGACCCCCAAAGAGATCGTCTCCTACCTCGATGCCTACATTATCGGCCAGCAGGCGGCGAAAAAAAGCATCGCCCTGGCGCTTCGCACCCGTTACCGCCGGATGCAGCTCGATGGCGAGATGCAGCACGAGATCATGCCCAAGAACATCCTGATGATCGGCTCGACCGGGGTCGGGAAAACCGAGATCTCCCGCCGCCTCGCCAAGATGATGGGCGTTCCTTTCATCAAAGTCGAAGCAAGCAAATTTACGGAGGTCGGCTTCGTCGGCCGTGACGTCGAATCGATGGTCCGCGACCTCGTCATGACCTCCATCGCCCTTGTCAAAGAGGAGCAGAAAGCGGCAAACGAGGATGCCATCAAGGAGTACGTCCTCGACAAGATCGTCGACAAACTGCTGCCGCCGTTGCCGCCGCTCTCCTCGGAGACCAAGAAAGCCGAATATGCCTCCTCCCGCGAACGGATGCGGCAGAGGGTCATTGACGGCGAGATGAACGACAAGACGATCGAGATCGAACTGCCAAAAGGGAACATCGAGTTCAACGACACCGGCATGCCGCCGGAGATGGCGAAGATGCAGGAGTCTTTTGCCAAAATGTTCTCATCGATCAACAAGAAAGAGAACAAGAAGGAGATGAAAGTCTCCGATGCCATCCGTATCCTTGACAGCGAAGCGACCGACGCCCTGCTGGACATGGACGCCATCCGCAGCGAAGCCGTACGCCGCGCGGAAGACGGCGGCATCATTTTCCTCGACGAGATCGACAAGATCGCCGTCAGTTCCAAAAGCCAGGGGCGCAACGACCCCAGCAAAGAGGGTGTACAGCGTGACCTGCTCCCCATTGTCGAAGGAAGCAGCGTCGGCACCAAATACGGCCCGGTCAAGACCGACCACATCCTCTTCATTGCCGCCGGGGCCTTCCACCTCACAAAGCCCAGCGATCTCATCCCGGAACTTCAGGGACGTTTCCCGCTGCGGGTCGAACTGCAGTCGCTTGACGAGAAGGCGCTCTACGCCATCCTGACCCAGCCGAAGAATTCTCTGATCAAACAGTACAAGGCGCTGCTCGCCGTTGAAAATGTCACCCTGGAGTTTGATGACGACGCCATCCGTGCCATCGCCGCGCTTGCGCAGCAGGCCAACGAGAAAACCGAAGACATCGGTGCCAGACGCCTGCACACCATTTTGGAAAAGGTCCTCGAAGAGATCAGCTTCGACGCCGAAACCTATGCCGGACAGACGTACACCGTCACCAAAACGATCGTTCATGACAAACTGGACATCGTCATCGAGGATGAAGACCTCTCCCGCTATATCCTCTAAAGGAGCCCTGTATGACCAAAGCCGGTTTTATCGCCCTCGTCGGACGCCCGAATGCGGGCAAAAGTACCCTACTCAACGCCCTGCTGGGCGAAAAGATCGCCATGGTAAGCCAGAAGGCGAATGCCACGCGCAGACGTCTCAACGCCATTGTCATGCACGGGGAGGATCAGCTGATCTTCGTCGATACGCCCGGCCTGCATGAAAAAGAGCGCAAACTCAACCAGTTCATGCTCGAAGAAGCCCTCAAGGCGATCGGTGACTGCGATCTCATTGTCTACCTGGCCCCGGCCGCGGACAGCGTCAAGCACTACAAACGCTTCCTGGAGCTCGCCGGCGGGAAAAAGCACCTGATAGCGCTGAGCAAAATCGACCAGATTTCCCAGGGCGAGCTGCTTGCCAGGATTGGTGAATATAACGCTTTTTCGGAACATTTTGAGGCCCTCATTCCCGTTTCTGTCACGAAACATACCGGTCTCGAGCAACTCAAAGATGTCATCACGAGGTTTCTGCCGGAATCCCCCTACCTCTTTGACCCCGAAGACCTCACCAATGAGAAGCTGCGGGACATCTTCCGAGAGTTCATCCGCGAATCAATTTTCGAGAATATCAGCGACGAAATCCCCTACGGGACCGATGTCGTCATTGACAAGATCGATGAAGCCGACGACATCGACCATATCCGCGCAACGATCATCGTCGAGAAAGAGAGCCAAAAAGGAATTATGATCGGTAAAGGCGGCGCTACGATCAAGCGTATCGGCAAGCATGCCCGCCAAAAAATCGAATCCCTTTCCGGCCACCGTGCCTACCTTGATCTGTTCGTCAGCGTGAAACCGAATTGGACGAATGACAAGAAAATGCTGGAAGATCTCGGGTACCAAACCTGAGCTTCTGCGTCTAATTACGTCTCGTCTTCCCATTATTCCATCCCCCTGCAACATCCATAATCAGGCACTCTTTTCATCAGTTATAAGAAAATTTTTAAGTTTACTTGGGCTACAATGAAAATGTGTGAAACCTAAGAACATTAACATTCAATGTTATAAGTCGATGTGGTTTTATGTTGTTATAGAATGAACAAGGTGAAAGAACGGGCGGAACACCGGATGCCCCCGGCCATCTAGAGATGGCATTCACCCTTCATGATATGGCTGCCGGACAGTCCAAAAAGAACAGGGATTTGCAACATGAACAATTCAAACGAGCAGGTTTTTGATACGGTCCTCTCGAACAACCCGTACAAACATACCTACTACTTGGGGAGTGGTAACCAGTTAAGCGTCACCAAAAACCCTCAGTACGGTAAAAAACAGTACGGGATCTCCTATCTCAACACGAGTAGCTTCATCACCGCGCAGATCGGTGTAAGCAAAAATATCCCGGACGATGACCTCGCATTTGTCATCGAAACCAAGGCATATGAAGAGCTCGCCCTAGACATGGCGATCGAATATACGATCGACTATATCGAGGTTCCGACAGATGGGAGCGCGAAAGAGCGTACTTTCCACGTCTTCATCGTTGATCCGCTTATTATCGATGAAACCTTTGCACAGACGGTTGCCGATCTGCAGTATGTCGACCAGATCGTTCCGGTACCGCTGCTGCTCAAAACCCTTTACACCCATGAAATCGTCCAGGGCTACGGCGCCCATTGCTATATCTACTTCCAGGAGAACGACGCGTTCTTCACGCTCTACAACGAGCAAGAATTCGTTTACACGAAAAGCCTGAAGTACTCTTTCCGCGATATGCATGAGCGTTTTTGTGAACTTCTTGGCGAGCAGATCGATCTTGTTGATTTCCAGACGCTGCTGGCAACGGAAGGCCTTGCGACACAAAATCCGGAGTATCAGAAGTATCTGATCAAACTCTTCGGTGAGCTTTTCCTCCATATCAACGACGTTCTCAACTACGCTAAACGTGCCTATGAAATCGAAACGATCGAAGAGATCTACATCGGTTCACAGATCGGTTCGATCGCCGGCGTTGACGAATATTGCCAAACCTACCTTGGTTTTGAAGCCAAGGCGTTCGACTTCTCCTACGGTTTTGCGACGGACAGTTACATTGACCAGATCCACCAGCTGATGCAGCTGTATGTCCGTACGGACAAAGCCGCACGCTATGACGTCAATTTCTCTATCTACCATCGGCCGCCGCCGTTCTTCCAGCGCCACAGCGGGAAGCTCTTCGCCGTAACTGCACTTTCGCTTGTCGTGGCGTTCGCTTACCCTGTCACCTACTGGACGATGGGGTATGCCGAAAGCGTACGGAAAGCATTGCTGGAGAAACAGTACCGAGAAACGCATGCCATCAAAGTGACACGGGAAGAGACCATCAATTTGAACCTGGCACGAAAGGCTGAAGCGCAGAAACTGCTTGATGCAGAAAACGAACTTTTTGAAGAGCGGAAAGCCACTTTGATCAAGATTCATGATGTCAAAGTTAATTATCCGATGAAAGCTGAAATCATGGCTGAACTCACCAGGGAGATGAACCGATTTGACGTCGGTGTGTCTGACATCTCATATGCGCAAGATGAAAATGAAAAAGCATTCAACTTGAGTGTTATGGCAAAAAAAGACAAACAAATCACCGACCTGGTTGAGTTTATGACAAAGAACCGGACACAGCGTTTTCATTACAACATCGAAAAAATCGAATTGGATGATAACACCAGCTATTATCGCGGTGATCTGAAGGTGGTGCTGAAATGAAATTTAATATTGAACAATACCTCTATCCAATAGACCAGTCTTTTTCTAGTAAGAAACAGGGTGAGGTCTATATGATATACGGCATGATCGCCGTAGCGCTTATAGCTTTCTCCTACCTCTTATTTTGGGAAAGTGCTGAGCGCGAATATCAGCAGGTGAAGGCAGAACGGATTGCCGTCGAACAAAAGCTCAGAGCAGATGAGCATTATCTCGCAATGCATCCAGAAAGCGAAATTCATCAGATTGAAGCCCAAATTGAAGCCATTAAAGCGGAAACATTGGCTGTCAAAGAGAAAAACGAATATATCAACTACAAGATCAGTCAGATCTCTGAACTCTTCTATAATGAAGAAGCCTGGGGTAAATATATTGACTCGATCGCAGAAAATGCCAAGAAATACAGCGTCAAGCTCGCTGTCTTGAGCAATAAAAGGGCTCTGGAAAAAGAGAAGTTTGGTCACGTACTTGACATCAAAGTCTTTGCGTCAGGTGAGTTCGACAACATGCTCAAATTCATCAACGCCATGGAACAGAGTGATCTGGTTATCGACCTGCACGGTCTCAGCCTGAGTGCCAAAGAAAAACTGGAACTCGATGTCAACTCATCAGTATGGGGGATCACTTACTAATGAAAACGAAACTACTAATACTCATGCTGCCTCTGTTCGCATTTGCACAGGATATCCAACCTGACATGCAATGGGTCGATCAGGAGATTGCAGCCATCAAACCCCCAAGAACAGGGGTATCGTCAGCTGCCCTATTTGGCCTGAAGGATCCGTTCAGAGCACAGCTGATTCTCAATCAGCCGCCTCAAACAAAAAAGGGAACTACAACCTATGTGCAGCGTTATGTGCCTAAGCCACCTTTGACGCTTGAATCTGTCATCAACAGCCATACGGCATTGATTGACGGTAAATGGTATAAGCAAAATGACACCATCTACGGGTATGCTATCGTGAAAATTGAACGTGACAGCGTCTTACTTCAGAAGAAGAAAAAACAGCTTACGCTCACTTTGAAGAAGAAGAACCCAAAAATCCAAATCAACGCCAAATAGGGAAAGACGATGAAAAACATGACTCCATTCCAAAAAATCAACAAGTCACTCACTTCGGTAGCCGCGGCAGTGCTGTTGGCCTCATCGGTGCAGGCAGCAGACTGTACCTACGAGCTCTTTTCCATCAGCGGTGCGAAAGGGATGACGATCTCCAAGTACATTGATCAGCTGAGCGATGAGTGTGAACTGACACTGATCATCAATGATAATGAAGCGGAAAAGAAGATGTCCAAACGTCTTCAGCGGACAAACCTGAAAAACCTGACGCTGAATGAAGTTTTGGATATTCTCCTCGTCGACAACAACCTGAACTATACGCTGGAGAATAATCTTCTCAAAATCTCTTTCATTGAGACGCAGACGTACAATATTGACTACATCATCAGTGCCCGCAAAAGTATCGGTAGTACTGACATTCTTCTGAGTAGTTCTCAAGCGACAGATGCATCATCTAACAACACTAGTGGCTCAAACAGATCAAGTGGCGGGAGCAGCAGTGGAGCCGGTCAGGATCTTGGTTATGGTTCAAAACAGATTACTCAGAATAATACGTCCGGTATCAAAATCGAATCCTTGGACGAAGTCAAATTCTGGGAAGAGCTTGACCTTGAGCTGCAGCGTGTCCTCAACCGTCCAACGGACTTCTACCAGGCGGAAGCCCCCATTGTCAATAAAAATGCAGGTCTTGTTACAGTCACGGCAACAGTACGCCAACAGCAGCGTCTTGAGAAATATCTTAAAGAGCTTCAGAAAAAGATTCAGTACCAGGTACTCATTGATGTGCGTATGATGGCTGTCACTCTTAGTGATGTCAAATCAAACGGTATCGACTGGTCTCAGATCTATGCCCTTCAGAACCTTAATCTCACCGTTGATAAACTTGACGCTCTCAATGTCAGTGAATTTGACACAGCAGGTCAGATCCTTACAGGAGGCGCAGGTGGCTATAGTGGCCCTGCATCCCTACTGAGAATGTATGGAGGGAACACCATAAACGAATTGGTCAAATTCCTCGAGACACAGGGGGATGTCGATGCGATCTCAAATCCAAAGGTCCTTACTCTGAACAACCAACCTGCATTGATTACCGTCGGTACTGAGTATTTTATAAAATCCAGCAATCCAACATTCTTGCAGGTAGTTCTTCGGGAACATCACAAACAACCCAGAATGACGTTGTCAACTCCATTTTTGCAGGCGTCCTCCTGGACATCACTCCGGAAATCGCAAATGACAACACCATTACGTTGAAAATCAACCCGTCCATCAGCCAAACACGTATCAAGTTGAACAGTGATGAAACGGAGCAGCAAAAACGTACTATGCCGCCGGACCTTGATCGTCGCCAGCTTGCCTCCGTCGTTACTGTCAAAGACGGCAACAGCATTGTTATCGGTGGTCTTATTGACAAGTCTGAAAGCATGCATACTAATAAAGTCCCTCTTCTTGGCGACATCCCGGGACTTGGCTATCTTTTCAAATATGAAGAAAAAGCTGTTGATACGACTGAACTTGTCATTGTTATCGAGCCACATATCATCAAGAAAGAGAACAATACCATCTCTCTTTCAGATCTTGGCTATACCAAGTTTACCGACAAAGAAGTAGGACTCGACACCAATAATACAACTGCTGACGAGGCCAATGCAGAATAACAACCTCTTTGACGTTTCCAAAGAGGTCTTTCTCGATGTCGTCGACGCGAATGCATACGTGCAGCTTGATCGCGTCGCCATCGTCTACAGATCCCTGATGGAAGCCATTAAAAAACCCCTCAAAATGATTCTATTGTTCGGCAAACCCGGGACAGGGAAAAGTATGATGCTCAGCCGCATCTATAAAGAGCTGCATGACCGGCAAAAAATCGTTCTCTACCAGACTCCGATCACGGATGAGGACGCGTTTTTCCGCTCGCTGGCACGGGATGTTTTCGACTACATTACAGACGAACCAATTCATTTTACACGTTTTAATGAACTGGCTGCGCAGTATACCTTTGAAACAGCGCCGGTTATTTTGCTGGATGAAGCACAGATGTATTCGACAGCTCTGTTGGAAAAAATACGTCTCATCTCCGACACACGACAGATCAAGTTTATTATCTCCCTCCACAAAACGGAGCAGGAAGATGTTATTGCCAAAGAACACTTCCAATCACGCATCTGGGAGGCACAAGAGTTGCTCAACGCTTCCGCCGCAGAACTGAAAATCTACATTCAGAAAAAACTGCTCCGGTCGAACTGTTTTGATGTTGCCAATATGTTCAATGACAAGAATGTCCGCTGGATCCATGAACTGACCGAAGGCAATTACCGAAATACGAACAAACTGCTCTTCGCCCTTTTCAGTATTGCATCATGGTATGAAGAGAATCAACCGACTCAGATCAACTATACGTCCATTAACCGCAAGATGATCGAGATGGCAGGTATTGAAACGGGGTTTATCCATGCTTAACGTTCCTGAACTCGAACAGCGCTGGAAAAAATATCGTCGTGTGCGCCTGATCCCTTATATGATAGGCAGTGGGGTTGCTGCACTCACAGTTATTATCGTGACCATTGTGCTCATGACGCCCGATACACAACTACCATCAGAAATCAAATCAGCCGATGTGGTCAAACCTTCTTCGATTCAAACAACAACGACCGTCCCGTCCACCCTTCAAGACGTCGAGCCGTCTCAGGTGGTTACTGCTGAAGTCAATGCAACGCCATCTTCTCCGACGAATGAGCAAACTGCAGCCCCCACAATGAAACTTACCCCTTCTATGGAGTTCATGGAAGAGATGGAATCCGATGTGATGGACTACTATGCACACGTTAATACACAACCGGCTCCCGTTATCAAGGATGTTGCACCTTCTGTAAAGCCAAGGCCCGTCAAACAAGCACCTGCTCCCGCTCCCGTCATTTCAGCACCACCGGAAGAAGAAATCCAAACCATTGAAGCGCCATCCCCTCAAGCAGAGTCTTTGCCGTCTATCCAGCCTCAGAAGGCTGTCAAAGCCATGCAAAGCCGTAACGAAAGACCCCAAGAGTCCGTGGAAGATGTAGAAGATTCAGGTGGCATGACGATCCTGCGCGACGACGACATGAAAGACATTCAAGACGTCATTGCCCGTTTCAAAAAGAGCAAGAACCCTGTTCTGAGTCTCTTTGTCGCCAAACGTTATTATAATATCGGCAACTACCAGCAGGCATACAATTATGCGCTGATCACCAATGAACTTGACAGTACGATTGAGGATTCATGGCTTATTTTCGCCAAGTCACTTTATAAAATGGATCAAAAGGAGATGGCGATCAAAACGCTGAAAAGCTATATCCAGGAGAGCAGCTCCGTCAAAGCCAAACTCGCCCTGGACCAGATGGAGAAAGGCGCCCTTGAATGAAGCACTTCGCTTCACTTTTGGCGCTCATGCCATTGCTACTTGCCGCTTCCGACAGCAGTGGACTCTACAGACTCTATCAAAACGGTCAGTACATTCAAGCCTGCAATGCAGGGGTGAAAGAGCTTCAGCGCCATCAAGACGATGAACGGTTTGTCTCACTCTATGCTTTTGCATGCCTTGAAGCCGATCGGATCGACCGGCTTGCACTGCCTATTGTCATGTTGAAAAACTCTCCTGAGGCACGCAAAAATGCCACCTATTTTACAGCGATTCTGCTGCAAAAAAATCTCTTGCTCAATGCCCTGGAGGAGCGTGCACCGATCACCGGTCTCAACCTTCCCACATCCGATCATCTTCTCTCGCGGGTGTTTGATCTCTACAGTGCAAACAAGTTTGTCAGGAACGGTGATACCTATGTTTTCAGCGATCCGAAAAATGCGCGTCGAAGTTATCAACTTTTCCTTCAGCGTACCGGTCGCTCCCTGAATCTGGGCATCACTGAATATTATGATACAATATTAACAAAACAGCATATTTACCGTTAAAGGCAGTCTGAAGTGGATAGAATAACTCACGATCTTCTGGAAAAAAAGCATATCTCTCAGACCCAGATTGACCGCCTTGTAAAGGTCGGGGTCAAAGAGGAGATTCTGCTGGAAACACTGACGAAAGTCGGTGCCGTTTCACTCAATTTTGTCAAACGTTTTGTCGTCGAACAGATCCGGGCAGGCAAATATGACCTGGAAATTCTCAAACAGTACACTTTCCTTCCGGAAAGGGCGGTCCTCGAATACCTGGCTGAAGTCCTGGAGATCCAGTATATCGATCTCGATTCGATCGATATGGATTACCGTCTCGCTGAGCGTGTTCCCCTGAATCTTCTGCAACGTTCCAATGCCCTGCCGGTAGCAGAAAGCGATATGAGTATTACCGTGGCATTCGCCGATCCGCTTAATATCGATGCCCAGGAAGCCATTCAGCGTGTATTTCCACGCAAGCCACTACAAGTAGCGATCTCTTCAGGAAAGCAGATACAGTCCTATCTTTTCAAGATCGACATTAAAAGCAGTGTCAAAGGTCTTGTTGACAACATCCGTAAAGAGCTCAACACTATTGGATCCCCGGAGGAACAAAAAGATGCTTCCTCCATTTTGCAGCTGATCAACGTTATTCTAAAAACCTGTATCAAAAGCCGGGCCAGTGACATCCATATTGAGCCGACAGAAAATAACTGCGTCGTTCGGGCGCGGGTAGACGGTAAACTTGCCGAAATCTTCATCTTTGACCAGGATATCTATCCGCCGCTGGCCTCGCGCTTCAAACTCCTCTCTAATCTTGATATCGCCGAAAAGCGCAAGCCGCAGGACGGTCGTTTCTCCGCCATGGTCGGAGACCGTGAATATGACTTCCGTTTCTCCACGCTGCCGATTCTCTACGGCGAGTCGATTGTTATGCGTATTTTGGATAAAGAGAAGGCCCTGATCCGACTGGAAGATGCCGGTATGGATACCGATGGGTACAAAAAGCTTATCCAGGCACTCAAAAAACCCCACGGTATCCTCCTTGTTACCGGACCGACCGGTTCGGGGAAAACAACAACACTTTACGGCGCCCTCAACGAACTGCGTAATGTGGAAGATAAAGTCATTACCGTTGAAGACCCTGTCGAATACCGGATGAATCTCATTCAGCAGGTCCAGGTGCATCCTCAGGTCGGCATGACCTTTGCCGCAGCACTACGCTCCATTTTGCGTCAGGACCCGGACAAGATCATGATCGGTGAAATCCGTGACCACGAAACCCTGGAGATTGCGATCAAGGCGGCTTTGACCGGTCACCTCGTCATCTCAACACTGCATACGAATGATGCCATCAGCGCCCTGCCCCGTATGGCGGACATGGGCATTGAACCCTACCTTATCAGCGGGGCCGTCGTTGCCGTTCAGGCACAACGTCTGGTGCGTAAAATCTGTCCTCACTGTAAAAAAGAGCTTGAGGTACCACCCAGCCTGCTTAAAGAGTATAAAGCATACCTTCCGCCCGAAACGGTCTTCTACCATGGTATAGGATGCAAAGAGTGCAACGGCAGCGGCTATCTGGGCCGGGAGATGATCAGTGAGGTACTGCCCATCACTGAAACGCTCAGCAGTATGATTGCCAGGAGCGCCTCCAAAGAGGAGATGATGAAACAGGCAATTCAGGAAGGTTTTGTTAGTATGTTCCAAAATGGGATGAAAAAGGTTGTCGAAGGTAAAACAACCATCGAAGAAGTCTTAAGGGTGGCAAAAGAATGAAATACTATCTCGCAACAGTCCTGGCCAAAGGTAAAAAGGTACAGCACGGCTTTTATGCCGACGGAAAAAAAGAGGCAATGTATATTGCGAAAGTACGTTATCCGGGGATCGTCGTCAATGTCACCGAAGGTGCGGCACCGCTGGAAGACCAGCTTAAGCACTTTAAAGAGCGTGTCATTGGCAATGTCAAAAAGAAAAAGGTTAAGCCAGACTCCCTGATTGCTGCAATTCGGCAGCTAGCGGTTATGACTAATGCCGGGATCTCAGTGCACGATGCATTGAATGAAATTGCACGTGCAGCCAACGACCCTGTACTAGAAGAGATTTTTTCATCAATCGCTGAAGACATCAACTCTGGTTCCAGCATGTCTAAATC
This sequence comes from Sulfurimonas sp. HSL-1656, assembly GCF_039645585.1. NCBI lineage: Bacteria > Pseudomonadati > Campylobacterota > Epsilonproteobacteria > Campylobacterales > Sulfurimonadaceae > Thiomicrolovo > Thiomicrolovo subterrani. The sequence goes on along the minus strand of NZ_CP147915.1, from coordinate 675,797 downwards.
AATGGAGAACTTTCGCTTCCAACTCGGCGGGCTTACGCTGGCGATGGTCGAGCTCGGTGAGCAGACCGGTAATATGGCTGAATCGCTCTACCAGCTTGCCGATATGCTCGAAGAGATACGGCGCAACGTTATCAAATTCAAAAAAGCAATGGCCTACCCGCGTAATGTCATGATTGCCATGGCTGTCGCATTCACTATTCTGATCTCCTATGTCGTACCGCAGTTCAAAAAGATTTTTGAAGAGCTTCATGCCGACCTGCCGTTACCGACAATTATTCTGTTGAAACTGGAGTATCTTTTCAACAACTTTGGCCCTTATGTGCTAGCCGCTCTGATCGTGTTCATTATCATTTTCAGATATATGCTCAATACCAACCGGGAGTTTAGATTCAGGTGGCACCAGCTCCTGCTAAAAACCTATCTCATCAAGAACCTGATCATGTACTCGACGCTTAACCGTTTTACGCTGGTCTTTTCGGCTCTGGTCAAAGCGGGTATTCCGATTGCCGACGCACTCGAAACGTCAATTGCGATGATTGACAATCTACCCCTGCAGGAAAAATTGTCAACTGTGCGTCAGGCTGTTGAAAAGGGGTCATCGCTCAGTGAGGGGCTTGCAGATACCGGTTTGTTTGAGAACATGATCATCCAGATGATCTCCGCCGGTGAGCAGGGTGGTCAACTTGACTCAATGTTGGAAAAAGTCACAGACTATTACAAGATGCGCTTTGACCAGATTATCGATGGTCTGGCCGAAGCGATCGAACCGATCATGCTCTTTATCATTGCGGCCATGGTTTTGCTGCTTGCCCTTGGTATCTTCCTGCCAATGTGGTCACTCAACGACGCCGTTCAAGGTCGTGGTTAAGAAAGAAGACGCTCTCGCAGCGTCCTCTTATTTCTCCTCTTTCGCTTCCTCTTTCTTCACAAGCATTCTGTACTCTTCGTCCTCTTTAAGCATTCCGGCTTCGTACAGGAATATCGACGGCACGAACTGTGCCTTTTTGATCCTGTCGTATTTGGCAAAACTGAGATAGAGGATATCTTTGGCCCGGGTCACCGCCACATAAAAGAGCCTCCGCTCCTCATCCAGGCTGCCCCCCTTACCCATCAGTTTTCGGTTGGGGAAACGCCCGTCCATCAGGTCTATGACATAGACCTCTTTATATTCCAGGCCTTTGGAAGCATGGATACTGAGAAGATGCACCCCTTCGCCCTGTGTCAGGTCCTGGGAACCAAGAATCATGGCATTGAGGAAACGTTCATGCTCTTTGTAGGGCTTTGCCAGTTCCTGGAGTACCGCCGGTTTGCGGCGGATACGTTCCAGCGCTTCCGTTTTAAGCTTCGCGTCAACCTGGCCGTCAGGCAGAATGGCACGTCGGACGGCCAGCTGCTCCGCGACCGCCGCATAGAGATCGGAAGCGGCTATCTTCTGTACGACATTCTGGGGGCGCGAAAGGTTTTTGATCGCCTGCAGCAGCGTATAGAACTGTGAGAGCATTTTCGCCCCGTCTTTGGTCAGCTTCGGATGCTTCAGCACGGGGTTCTTCAGCAGTTTCTTGTCACTGATCACCTCGGCAAAACGGCCGGCATGCCCGAGCTCGAGAAAATCATCGAAGAGTCCGAGCTGGTGGTTCAGTTTCCGTTTCTCGAAAGGATTGCTGATCTTCAGATCGGGCGTATACAACCCGCGGAGCATGGAACCGCCGCCAAGGAACTGCAGCGCCACGTAGAGTTCCTTCGCCAGAGCGCTTCCCACCCCTTTGGCATGTTCGAATACATGGATGAACGCCATCATGTCGCTCTCGTTGACGAGCAGCGTGTAGATATCGAGAATAAACTTTACCTCTTTGGCGTCGAAGAAGCTGACCCCGCCGCGCCGGCGGCAGGCGATCCCCTTTTCCCGCAGTGCCGCCTCGATCCCGTCCGCGCTGGAGTTGTTACGGAAAATGACGGCGATCTCCTCATGCTCGGTGGCACTCTTGCCGATCATCTCCGCAATGCCGTGGTACTGTTCGAAGAGTTCGTCGTAGACCAGCAGCTTCGGCGGCGTCGCGGTATGATCACGGGTCACCTCGAGTTGTTTCGGGTAGATGCGTTCATTCTTAGCAATCACCTTGTTCGCCAGGGAGAGGATAGGGACCGTAGAGCGGTAGTTTTTAGAGAGGGTATGGACGTCGGCGTCAGGGTACTTCTGCGAAAAGGAACCGATAATGGAGATATCCGCCCCGTTGAAGGCGTAGATCGACTGGTCATAATCTCCGACACAGAAGAGCGACGGTGGACTCATCGCGTCGATGAGCGTCCCTTGCAGTGCATTGGTATCCTGGTACTCGTCGACAAGCACCTCTTTGTACCCCAGCTCCATCCGTTCGCAGAGCTTGCGCATCTGCAGGAGCAGGTCGTTGAAATTCAAAAAACCGTACTGGGTTTTGAGCTCCTCGAACTCGTCGATGATGTCGGCATAGATCATCGCAAAACGGTCATGCTCTTCCTGCCGCTCCGCAATCCACATCTCGAAACTCTTGTCCATCTCCGTATTCTGGTAGTAGGAGTAGAGGTCATAGAGGTAATTAGCGCCGTAGGGTTCGTTTTCCCCCTCCAGGTGGTGAAAACTGCGCTTTTCATAGACGCTGCGGAAAAGGGTTTTCAGTTCGCGCTGCTGTTTGAGGACGACCTTGCCCTGCTGCCTCTTGAGCCAGCGGTAGCTGACGGCATGGAAGGTCCCGGCATCGATCTGGCCCGCCTTCTCCGTCCCGAAAAAGGAGGCGACACGTTCGACCATCTCCGCCGCCGCTTTATTCGTAAAGGTGAGCAGCAGGATCTCGTGGGGCTGCACACCCTGCCCCAGCAAATGCGCAATCCGCCCGACAATGGTCGACGTCTTTCCCGTACCGGCAGAGGCGATGATCAGGTTGTGGCCGAATGCTGCGGTTGCTGCTTTATACTGCTCTTCATTGAGACGGGAAAGGGGCACTGCTGTCCTTTGCGGGTAGACTTCGCTCTTACGGGTGAGATGCGGGAAAATTCGGCTGTCAAGATGACGGCTTTACGCTGTTGAGTCCGGCATTTTACCTCCGTTTCGCTATAATCCGCCTAAAATTTAAGCGCCTTCATTCATTTCAAAATCTGAACCAAACAAGCGCAGAATACGGGGACATCCATGTCAAAAAAAAGCTATGATCCTTCATCCGTCGAATCGGCGTTCTACCCTATCTGGGAAGCGCGCGGCTATTTCGAAATCGACGGGAACAAAGCCATCCAGAAAGAAGGCAAGAACTTCGCCATCATGATGCCGCCGCCTAATGTCACCGGGCGCCTGCACATCGGCCACTCCCTCACTTTCACCCTCCAGGACATCATCGTCCGCTACAAGCGGATGGACGGCTACAAGACACTGTGGCAGCCCGGCACGGACCACGCGGGGATCGCCACGCAGAACGTCGTCGAGAAACAGCTGCTCGACGAGGGAACCACCAAAGAAGCCCTCGGACGCGAGAAGTTCCTGGAACGCGTCTGGGCATGGAAGGAAGAGTCCGGCGGGATCATGGTCGGCCAGCTGCGCAAAATGGGCGTCTCCCCGGCATGGAGCCGCGAGCGCTTTACGATGGACGAAGGACTGAAATCCGCGGTCAAGGAAGCCTTCGTCAATCTCTACGACAAAGGGCTGATCGTCCGCGGCAACTACATGGTCAACTGGTGTACCCATGACGGTGCCCTCTCCGACATCGAAGTCGAGTATGAAGAGCATAACGGCCACTTCTACCACGTCCGCTACCCCTACGCCGACGGCAGCGGTCACATCGTCGTCGCCACGACCCGCCCGGAAACCTACTTCGGCGATACCGCCGTCATGGTTCACCCGGATGACGAGCGCTACAAAAATCTCATCGGCAAAAAGCTCAAACTGCCGCTGATCGATCGCGAGATCCCCATCATTGCCGACGAGCACGTCGACATGGAGTTCGGGACCGGAATGGTCAAGGTCACCCCGGCGCATGACCCGAACGACTACGAAGTCGGCAAACGCCATGACCTCGAATTCATCACCGTTTTCGACGAAAAAGGGATCCTCAACGACTTCGCGGGCGAGTTCAAAGGGCTCGAACGCCTCGAAGCGCGCGAGGTCATCGTCAAGCGCCTCGAAGAGGAGGGCTTCGTCGAGAAGATCGAAGACCACGTCCACCAGGTCGGCCACTGTTACCGCTGTAAGAACGTCGTCGAGCCGTACATCTCCAAACAGTGGTTCGTTCGTGCCGAAACGGCCCGCGGCAGCATCGAGAAGGTCAACGACGGTCTCGTCAAGTTCTTCCCGCAGCACTGGATCAACAGCTACAACGCCTGGATGAACGACCTGCGCGACTGGTGTATCTCCCGCCAACTCTGGTGGGGCCACCGCATCCCGGTCTTCTACTGCAACGACTGCGGCCATGAGTGGGCGTCACAGCAGGAGGAACCTGAAGCGTGTCCGCACTGCTCTTCCAAGAACATCGTTCAGGACCCCGACGTTCTCGACACCTGGTTCTCCTCGGCGCTCTGGCCCTTCTCGACCCTGGGCTGGGGCAACGGCGATCCGGTCATGGACAAGCTCTTCGAGAGCGACGACCTCAAGAACTTCTACCCGAACAGCCTGCTGATCACCGGCTTCGACATCCTCTTCTTCTGGGTCGCGCGGATGATGCTCATGGGCGAAACCTTCATGGGTAAACTCCCCTTTGACCACATCTACCTGCACGCGCTGGTACGTGACGAAAACGGCCAGAAAATGTCCAAGTCCAAGGGCAACGTCATCGACCCGCTCGATATGGTCGAAAAATACAGCGCCGACGCCCTGCGTTTCACGCTGGCTGTCCTCGCCGTCCAGGGGCGCGACATCCGCCTGAGCGAAGAGAAGCTGGAACTGAGCCGCAACTTCACCAACAAGCTCTACAACGCGGCGAAGTTCCTCCAAATGAACGTCGAAACCTTCGACGACCTGGAAAACATCACGGTCACAACCGACCTGGGACGCTATATGCAGAGCCGCTTCAATGCCGCCGTCGTTGAGACCCGCGGATTCCTCGACGAGTACCGCTTCAACGACGCGGCCACGGTCCTCTACCGCTTCCTGTGGAACGAGTTCTGTGACTGGGGCATCGAGCTTTCCAAGGTGAGCAAAGAGAGCGTACCGGAACTGGGCGCCATCTTCAAAGCCTCCATGAAGCTGCTGCACCCGTTCATGCCGTTCATGACCGAGTACCTTTACCACGAGCTCTCCGGCACATCGCTGGAGAACGGCGACTCCATCATGATCAGCCGCTATCCGGACGCGGGCGAACGCGATATGCAAATCGAGGCGATGTTCGACGTCATCATGGACGCCATCGTCACCGTCCGCCGTGCGAAGACCCTTATCGACATGGGCAACCAGAAGATCGAAGAGGCCTACGTCAAGACGGATGCCGTGACCACCGGTGCGATGGATGCCTACATCTGCCGCCTCGGCAAGGTCGAGAAGGTCGGTTTCGTCACAGAGAAGATGGACAATGCCGTCAGCGACGTCGGGGAGAAGGTCGAAGTCTTTATCCCGACCGGTTCCATCGACCTCGCGCCGATCATCGATCGGCTGGAGAAGCAGAACGCGAAGCTGGAGAAAGAGATCGCCAAACTGGCCGGCATGCTCAATAACGAGCGCTTCGTCGCCAACGCGCCGGAAGATGTCGTCGCCACCAACCGCGAGGCCCTCGTTGACGCCCAGAACAAACAGCGCAAGATCCTCGACCAGCTCGAGAGCCTGCAGGGAGCCTGATGTTCAACCTCCAGAACTACCGTACCGATAACATCAAAAACGACGTCCTCTCCGGGCTCGTCGTTGCCGTTGCTCTCGTGCCCGAAGCGATCGCCTTCGCTTTCATCGCCGAAGTAAGTCCCATCGTCGGCCTCTACACCGCTTTTATCCTGGGGCTTATCACGGCGCTGATCGGCGGCAAGCCCGGGATGATCAGCGGGGCGACCGGCTCCGTCGCCGTCGTCCTCATCGGCCTGACCCTGGAAGTCTCCGGCCTCCTGCGTGCACAGGGGCTCGGCGGGGAAGAGCTGGCCTGGGGCGTCCTGCAGTACGTCACCCTCGCCGCCCTGCTGACGGGAGCCATCCAGGTGCTTTTCGGCGTCTTTAAAATGGGCAAGTTCATCCGCCTCGTCCCCCAGCCGGCGATGTACGGCTTCGTCAACGGTCTGGCCATCGTCATCGCCACGGCGCAGTTCAAGTTCTTTGAAGGGGAAGGCGTCATCATGTACGCCCTCGTCGCCATCACGATGCTGATCATGTTCGTGCTGCCGCGCTACACCAAAGCGGTCCCGGCCGGTCTCGTCGCCATCGTGGCGCTTACCCTCGTCGCCTACCTTTTCGGCCTGCAGACCGGTACCGTCGGCGATATGGCGAACCTTTCCGAATTCAAAGGGCAACTCCCCTCTTTCCATATCCCGGACTTCATCCTCGACCCGGGTGCGATCCTCGTCGTCCTGCCCTATGCCGTCATTATGGCCCTTGTCGGCCTGATCGAATCCCTGCTGACCCTGGCCGTGCTTGACGAGATGAGCGGCACCCGCGGCAGCGGCAACCAGGAGTGTATCGCGCTCGGGACCGGGAACATGACCTGCGGGCTCTTCGGCGGGATGCCGGGGTGTGCGATGATCGGCCAGTCCATCATCAACTACACCTCCGGCGGCCTCGGACGACTCTCCGGCGTCACCGCCGCCGTCGGCCTGATGGTGCTTGTCGCGTCGCTCACCGACGTGCTCAACGTCATCCCGATCGCCGTGCTGGTCGGCATCATGTTCATGGTCAGCATCGGCACCTTCGAATGGAGCAGTTTCAGCCATATCCGGCACATGCCGCGCTCCGACGCCTTCGTCATGGTCGCCGTCACATTGATCACGATCGTGGAGGACCTGGCCATCGCCGTCATCTCCGGCGTCATCATCTCCGCCCTTGTCTTTGCCTGGAAACACGCGCGCATCTACGCCAAAAGCCAGGTCGAAGCGGACGGGACGAAGGTGTATGAACTCGACGGCCCCCTCTTCTTCGGTTCGACGGCGAGCTTCTTCGACACCTTTACGATCGACCGGGACCCCCCGCGCGTCGTGATCGACTTCCAAAACGCGCGGGTCATGGACGCTTCCGGCGTCGAAGCGATCGACACGATCACCCGCAAGTACGAGGATGCCAACAAACAACTCACGCTGCGGCACCTGAGCGAAGACTGCAAAAAGCTCCTCAAGGCCGCCGGCCCCCACTGCACCTACGAGGTCACCGACCCGACATACAAGGTTGCGGTTAACGTATGACGGCAAAATGGCTGATCATCGCCGGCACCCTGCTGGTCGTTGTCGGCCTGCTGCTGCATTTCATGCCGGGCCTCTTCGGCTGGTTCGGTAGACTCCCCGGCGACATCCGCATCGAAAACGAACACTCCCGTATCTACATCCCCTTGACCTCCATGGTGATTACCAGCATCATGCTTTCACTCCTTCTCTTTCTCTTTAGACATTAACGTCATCCACCTATCTGCCCTGCTGCTGCGCCGAAGTACAGAACAAACACGATGCGCTCTATATCTCCTGTTCACAGAACACAAGATTGACAATTAGACACAATTTGTCATACAATCTATAAAAAATGCACCCCTGCCAAGGTGAGCCGATGAAACGCATCCTACTTCTTTGTCTTTTGACGCTTCAGCTCTGGTCCGCCGAAGCCGTTGCTGTGCTCGAAAGTCAGAAAAACGAGGTCGGTATCCGCAGGGGAAGTAGCGTGATCACCCCACAGGCGGGCCGCGAGGAACTCTACCGCGGCGATATCCTTTATACCGGGAAAGAGGGGGCGCTGAGCATCGTTTTCAATGACGGCAGCACGGTCGCACTGGGGCACAAGAGTCTGCTGAAAATTGACGACTATCTCTTTGAACCGAGTCAAAAAAACTACCGCCTCGACCTCTCTTTGAATGAAGGAAGCGCCATCGTGGAGACCGGGAAGATCGGTAAGCTCTCCCCTGAATCCGTCACCTTCAGAGTCCCCGAGGGAACCATCGGGGTACGGGGCACCCGCTTTTTCGTAAAGGTACACTAACTATGGTCGAAATTCTCCTTGTCTCCCTCGTAATTGTCGTCACCGCCCTCGTGATGGAGCCCTCCGGGACGGAAGTCGTCCTGCTGGACAATAACAGCAGCAGAAATACCATTATCGTCACCACGGAAGGCGGGAGCGTCACCATTGACACGCCTTATGAGGGGACCACGCTGGAGAGCAGTTCAGAGGCTCCAACTGCTCCTGTAACGGTGTCGGATGTTGCACTGACTGCCGACGACGCCGACACCTTTGCCGCCGTCCCCCCTCCGCCGCTGACCCTCACCGTCTATTTCGAAAACAACAGTGCCGACCTCACCCCGAAATCACACCGTGATCTCGTCATGATCCTTCCGCTGCTCCGGGAGCTGAGTCCTCTTCACGTTGCCATCACAGGCTACACCGACACGACGGGAAGCGCTTCTTACAATCTTTCCCTCTCCGAGAAACGGGCCTCGGCACTCAGGACGATGCTTGAACAGCAGCATGTCGCAATGCTTCGCTGCCAGACCGACGGCCTGGGGGAGTACCTTCTCCAGGTTCAGACCCCGGATGAGACCAACGAACCGAAAAACCGCCGTGTCGAGATGACGTTCCGGTAGCGCTATGCGGAAATTTTACATCGTCGTCGCCATCACGACGCTGCTCTTTTATCTTGCCGCTTACCCTACTGCCCTGCTGCAGCAAAGCGACAACCTCCTTTACGACCTCTATAAACGGATCGCTACGGCCGTCTCTCCGCTGCAGCTTGGCGAACCGGCAACGGTGATCGTCGAGATCGACGACGAAAGCCTCGAAACGCTGGGGCAATGGCCCTGGCCGAGGGTCCTGACGGCCAAGCTGCTTGAACAGATCGGCGCCTACAAGCCTGCCGCAATTGCAGCGGACATCATCTTTCCCGAAAATGACCGGACCTCGCCGCAGGAGCTGATAGCGTTTTACCGCAACTATTTCGGTCTTTCCCTGCACATCGAGGGCCTCCCGGACCAGCTTTACGATAACGACAGCCTGCTGGCGGACACGATCGGCAGCCTGCCGCTGCTGCTGCCGCTCTATCTAAAAAACAAGCGCGACGGTGATGCTTCCGTCTGTTTTGAAAAACCCGGTTACCATATCGATGTAACAGAAATCGACACCCTTTACACCGGTGTCGGGCTGCTGTGCAATATCCCCGAACTGCAGGCACAGGCACACTCGACCGGTTTTATCAATGCCCATGCAGACCGCGACGGTGTCTTCCGCCGAATGGCGCTGGCAATGCGCTTCGACCAGGAACCCATCGCCGCACTCACTGCGGCCATGCTGCTCACCTCAGGGCGGTTCCCGCCGCAGATGCAGCTGAGTGACACCCCCTACGGCCTCCAGGCCGAGCTCGGCGACCATCGTTTCTACACCGACGCCCATGCCAACGTTCTGCTCCGTTTCTATCCCAAAGACACCTATCGGCGTATCTCCGCCGTCGACCTCCTCCGCGGCCGGGTAGATCCCGAAGCGATCCGGGGAAAATTCGTGCTGGTCGGCGCCACAGCCGTCGGGCTGCATGACCGTTATACCGTGGCCCCCGGGGAAACACTGCCCGGTATCTATATGCATGCCACGCTGATCGAGAACGTACTGAACGGAGACCTCATCTCACAGCCCGGGATCTTCCCGCCGCTGAACATGCTGCTCTCGTTTCTGAGTGCTATGGCAGCGCTGATCATGTTCCGGCGCAGACGCTATCTCTCTATCATCATCTTCTTCAGCAGTATGACGCTGCTCTACAGCGCCGCCGCCGTTACCGCGCTGATCTATTCCCTCTCCATCGCTCCGGGCTATTTCCTCTCCCCGCTGGCCGTCAGCTTCCTCATCACCGCCCTCTCCATCGCGGTCATCGGCTACACCCAGCGCAAGCAGTTTTACGAGCAGCTCAGCCACTCCCACCAGGCTGCCCTCGACAGCATGGCCCTCGTTGCGGAAACCCGCGATACCGAGACAGGGGCCCATATCATCCGCACCAAAAACTATGTCAAACTTCTTGCGATGGCGATGGCACGGAAGGGAGCTTACCACGAAACCCTCAATGAGAGTTACATCGAGCAGCTTTTTCATACCGCGCCGCTGCACGATATCGGCAAGGTCGGCATTCCCGACCATATTCTCAAAAAACCGGGTAGCCTGACGCCCGAAGAGTTCGAGACGATGAAACTCCATACGACTTACGGCAAAGAGATCCTCGACAACGCCATCAACAGCTACCATGACAATGCCATGCTCCGCGTCGCCCGCAATATCGCCTACTCCCACCATGAGAAGTGGAACGGAAGCGGCTATCCCCAGGGGCTTTCCGGGGAAGCCATCCCCCTCGAAGCGCGGCTGATGGCTCTGGCGGATGTCTATGATGCCCTGATCAGCCGGCGCTACTATAAAGAGGCCTTCTCATTCGAACAGACCGAAGCAATCATTCTCGAGGGACGCGGGAACCATTTCGACCCGCAGATCGTCGATGTCTTCATAGCACTCAAAGAGGAGTTCCGACGTATTGCGCAAACGCACCGCTAACGTTTTCATTCCCTTTACGATCATACACTGCCTTGCCGTAATCAAACCGTTGCGGATCTGTCCCCCGGTCGTAATGCAAGCGCACTATGATCTCTTACATGAAATCAGAGTCTACCAACATCTTTACCGTGTGCTGCAGACGCCTGGACGGCTTCTTTTTCCGGTTTACCTACCTGGATTATGAAGACTACACCCTGGCGTTCAAAATGCGCTGAGTATCATTAGCCTCCTCGTACCACGACACGCTTCCGACCCGCATATTACTGCTACGGAAATTTTCACTTCAGAACATCTTTTCAATAAGTAACACCCCTTTTCGACTTTTTTCCCAGTGTTACATTTTTTTCATTTTTCATTAAGTATTGCTATTTTATATTACTTTTCAAAGATAGTTAGTTTACCTATCTTTTTGTGAATTAATGTTGTCTGAAAAGCCAACCCTCCACCGGGGGGCGGAAAGCTGTGAGTCCACCGGGATTGTCTAGCTGCCAAAGATCAATTGTCCATTACACTCTCAAAGGATCTACGCAATGAAAAAGCTACTTGTTTCATCCCTCGCAGCCATGGCTCTGGCCGGCACGCTTGCAGCGCAAAAAGGTGATATCGTCTTTGTTATCGACAACTCGGGCAGTATGAACTCCTATATCAACGTTGTTAAAAACAACGTTCATGTCCTTGTTGACAAACTTGTTAACGAAGGTATTGACTTCCAACTCGGTCTGGTCGCTTTCGGCTATGGGTATACCGGGGCGGTCAACCCGCTGGACAGTACGACGAATCCGGTTGTTTTAACCCCTCTGACGACGGACATCAACCTCTTCAACACCCAACTCCATACACTTAACGGGGGCGGTACTGGTTATGAACCCGGCTTTGCCGCAGTGGCACGCAGTATGTCCGGTGCCATGGAAACACCTACGAACAAGTTCAGAGATGATGCCGGTGCCTGTGTCATCCTTCTTTCCAACGAAGATGCCGACGACGGTGATATCACGGACACGAGCTATTGGATCCCGTGGCATAACAAGCCGGTGGCCATCGCCGCCATGCAGGCGCACAACGCCACGTTTTACGGCATTATCAACCCCGGCTTTAACAGAACGTATGATGACTACGGCATGAATCCGGGCAGCCTTGCCGTTGAGACCGGGGGATACACCTGGAATATCAACGAGTTGAGCAACCCTGCACTTCAGGCAGCCATCCTGGAAGAAGTCTTCGACAAATGTATCTACGAGACCATTATTACTGAAACACCGGTGGACTTCGACGTGCACCCGCGCAGCTGCCCGAACCCGATCACGACCAAGTCAAAAGGGGTGATTCCCATGGCGATTCTCGGATCGGATATGCTTGACGTCAACGACATCAACGTCAGTAGCGTCACCGTCAATGGCGTCTCACCGGTCCATTACAGCTACGAGGACAATGCAACCGTCTATACCGGCGGGTTCAGCGAAGAGCCGCTGAAGGATGAGTGTACGACACTGGGTGCCGACGGTTATATGGATCTTGTCATGCACTTCGACACGCAGTCGGTCGTCAGCGGTCTTGAGCTCGGTGTCCAGTATCTCGAAGTAACCGGCACGCTGCTTGACGGTACCCCGTTCCGCGGCAAAGACGTCGTCTGGGTCAAATAACCCGCTTCGTTTCGGCCCCGCGGGATGCGGGGATCATGTAAACCGGGCCGGGACTTCAGATCGTCCCTTTAGACCTGATCATCTCCGCCATCTTTTCATCAAAACGGTGTATTCTACGTTTCAACGTCCGGGATCTCTTTTTCCGGCGCACCGAAATAGTACCCCTGGAACTCATCGATACCGAGCGTCTTGCACACGTCAAAGACAGCCTCTGAGTGGATATACTCGGCAATGGTCCGTATCCCGAGCGTTTTGGCAAAGCCGACAATCGTCTGGACGATGGCGTAGGCATTCGCATCGGTGTGGATCTCTTTGATCAGCGATCCGTCTATTTTCAGGTAGTCCGGTGCAAGTTTCAAGAGATAGGAGAAGTTCGAATACCCCGATCCAAAATCATCAATAGCCACTTTGGCTCCGCGGTTTTTGACCGCTTCGACAAAAGTCTCGAATGCGTCCATCCCCTGCAGGCTCTCAGACTCAACAATCTCAAAAACGACGTTGCGGGCAAGACCGCTCTGCTCCAGCTTGCCATAGAGATAAGCCACGGTATCGCTGTCGAGAATATCCTGTGCCGTCAGATTGATCGTAAACTGCATCGATGTACCGGCAAAGTACGCAAACGTCTTGTCCACCACGGCCCGGGTCATCAGTTTGTAATAGCGCGTCTTTTTTGCGAATGCCAGAAACGAATGGGGCGACAGAAGCGTATCGCCTTCACGGATGCGCAGCAGTGATTCATACTTCTTCACCGTACCCTCACGGTCGACGATTGGCTGATATACCACCGTGATATGCCCGCCTTCGACCGCCTGTTTCAGGCGCCGCATCAGTGCGATACTCTCCTCATGTGCACGGTCAAGGCCCAGCGCATCCGTATAGACCACGTAATCCCGCCGTGTTTTCTTGGCGTAAACGAGTGCCATGTCCGCTTTTTCGATCAGTTTGCCGTGTCCGAAGGCAATACCGGCCACGAGTTCGATATAGAGTTCCAGGTCCGCGTTTTCGACGATAAAGCGGTGTTTCTCCGCGGCAGCGATCAAGCGGACGACCAGGCCGGTAAATGCTGCCTCCTCATACCCTTCCGCGGCGGCCAATACGAATTCATCCGCACTGATACGGTATACAGTGATCGGCTCGTCTGCCAAAAATGCCTGACAGAAACTCCCCAGTTCTTTCAGCAGCCGGTTCCCGAGCTCAACCCCGTAGAGATCGTTGATCGTTTTGAACCCGTTGATATCGATCGTCGCCACGGCGGGGGAAGGCCAGTGCGGTGCGTCCCGGAACAGGGCATTCCGATTGGGCAGGCCGGTCAGATGGTCGGAATAAAGCCGGTGTTCCAGTTCACGGTTGGCCCGGGAAAGAGCCGCCGTCTTCTCTTCGACCGTGCTCTGCATCTCATCGTGGTATGACTGCAGCGCCCGGCCCATCTGCAAGATATCGAGCTGCAGGCCGCGGATCTCGTCCTGCCCCTTCTGTGCTTCCAGCCTCTCCAGGTCATAGCCTTTCAAAGGGTCGAACCGATTGTTTTTAAAGTGCTGTGTCAACGTTTTCATCTGGGATATCAGCGCAAAGGTTTTCCTGACACGCTTTCTGAAAAGAAGGAAAAGCACGGCGAACGTACTCCCCACCAGCAGAAGATTGGTCAACAGCCTCGTCCAAAGCCGTGTACTGAAGGCATCCAGACTGTTGAGGACACCGATATACGCCATAACGTCATGGTTGAAATCATACAGGGGGTAGAGGTCAAGCTCATACTCCCGCCCCCCGGTTTCAAACGACTGCTGCGGTTTGGAAAAGTCGATCCCGGAAAACTCTGCTTTGCTGATGGGCAGGGTCCGCTGCGCGAAAATATAGTCGCCGAGTGCCTCTTTGCCCTCCATGAACTGCTGGTAATAGTGCTCCGAGAGGTTCTGTGTCGGCGCTTTCGTATAGACCAGAAACGCCTCTTTCGAAGAAGTGTCTTTTAGTGTCGCAGGAATCCATCCGACTTTTTTCCCAAGGGAGAGGCCGCCGAGCATCGTACCGTTCGCATCAACGATGGGATAAGTCGCCCTGACCCCTGCATAGGTTTTGCACATCATCAGGTGACTGCTTGCTTTGAAAGAAGAGGTCACCCAGACCATGTCCCGTCTGACGCGACTGACATTGGTACCGATAGAACCGACATTTGAAAAATTGACAAAGGAGATCGCGGGCGGCTTGAAGAAGTGGATCTCGTAAATCATATCCTGCGTATGTACCTGCTTCCAAAAAGGCAGCACGGCATCGATGATCATCTGGGGATTGTTCTCGCGGTAGGCAGCCTTCACTGTCGGGTTGTTCGCCAGTGCGAGCGCCACGACGGCGACCCCCTGCTTCTGCAGGTCAAGGATCGTGTTGACATTAATGCCGTTTTGGGCGTGCCACTCCTCTTTGGTTTTTTTCAGGCCGTAGAAGAGCATCCACGTCTCGCTGACACTGAAAAAGAGAATCAGCAGCATGATAAAAAATAAGAGAAGTTTGTTCTGAGTGCTCATAGCACCATTATAACGGACAGGCTGTTTATTTTATCACGGAAAAGCATGACAAAGGTGAATCACATCCGGACCAAAGCGGCCGGACATGCAGGGTGTCCTAGCGGTACACGACACCGGGAGCGGGGGTCAGATATCCTGTTCGACGACCCTCTTGAAGGTATTGAAGTAGAGGTCATCCAGGGTCGCCAGCGGAAGAAGAACATCATTGATCTTCACGCTGTCGCCGCCGACCGTACCAATCTTCTCGCAGGCAAGGCCGCCCGCCATCGCTTCAAAGGCTGCCGCGCTCTCCGGCGCGACCTCGATGATGGCGCGGGCCATGCTCTCAGCGAAGATGTCACGCGCATCCGCGACCGTCATCGTGACGTCGCAGCCCAGGCCGCTGGTCGCCGCCATCTTGCCGAGCGCGACCGCCGCCCCGCCGGAGCTGAGGTCTTTGGCGCAGGAGAGCAGCCCCTGCTTGTTCGCCTCGATGACGAGGTCCCAGAGTGCCAGTTCCTTCTTATAGTCGATCGCAGGCATCTCGCCCGCGACGGTGTGGCAGATCTCTTTCATATAGAGTGAACCGCCGAACTCGCTCTTCGTCTCGCCGACGAGGTAAAGCAGGTTGCCGGCTTTCTGGAAAGAAGACATCAGGACCTTGTTCTCGTCGTCGTTAACCCCGACGGTCGCGATCGCCGGGGTCGGGAAAACGGAGACGCCGTTGGTTTCGTTGTAGAGGGAGACATTCCCGCCGATAACAGGGGTGTTGAGTTCGGCGCACGCCTCTTTGATCCCCAGACACCCTTCGGCGAACTGCCACATCACTTCCGGGTTCTCCGGGTTGCCGTAGTTCAGACAGTCGGTAATCGCCAACGGACGTGCACCGCTCATCGCGACGTTACGCCCCGCTTCGACGACGGCAGCAGCGGCACCGTTTTTCGGATCAACGTAGCAGTAGCGGACATTACAGTCCGAGCTCATCGCCAATGCACGGCCGTTCTCTTTGACACGGACGACGGAGGCGTCGAGCATCCCCCCTTTTTTGACGGTGTTCGTCTGGACCATGGAGTCGTACTGTTCGTAGACCCACGCCTTGTCGACGACCTCCATCGATGCCATCAGTTTTTCGAATGCCTCCTGGTTGGACGGGGTTTCGAAATCGTCAATGGAGACGCCCTTGATCGTGTCAAGGTAGGCCGGGCGCGCCGTCGGGCGGTCGAGAATAGGGGCCTCTTCGGAGACCGGGTCAACCGGGACGTCGGCACACTTCTCGCCGTGCCAGAAGAGCTCCATCCGGCCCGTGGCGGTGACTTCGCCGACGACGGCGGCATCGAGGTCCCACTTCTCGAAGATATCGATGATCGCCTGTTCACTTCCCTTTTTCGCACAGAGCAGCATCCGCTCCTGGGATTCGGAGAGCATGAATTCGTACGGCATCATCCCCTCTTCGCGCGCCGGCACACGGTCGAGGTGCATGATCATCCCCGAACCGGAACGGCCCGCCATCTCAAACGAGCTCGACGTCAGGCCCGCCGCACCCATATCCTGGATACCGATGACGTAGTCGGTCTTGAAGAGCTCGAGGCACGCTTCGAGCAGCAGCTTCTCCGTGAACGGGTCGCCGACCTGAACCGTCGGGCGCAGCGACTTGGACTCCTCGGTGAAGGAGTCGGAGCTCATGACCGCCCCGCCGAGACCGTCGCGGCCCGTTTTCGAGCCGACGTAGATGACCGGGTTGCCGATCCCCTCCGCACGGCCGTAGAAGATCTCGTCGGCCTTCGCAACGCCGAGGTTGAAGGCGTTGACGAGGATATTGCCGTTGTAGCACTCATCGAAACTGATCTCGCCGCCGATCGTGGGCACGCCCATACAGTTGCCGTAGCCGCCGATCCCCTCGACGACGCCGCGCACGAGGTAGCGCTGATGGTGTGCCGTTTCATCGTCGCCGTGCACGTTGCCGAAACGCAGGGCGTTGAGGCTTGCGACCGGGCGTGCGCCCATCGTAAAGACGTCGCGCATGATCCCGCCGACGCCTGTCGCGGCACCCTGGTACGGTTCGATAAAGGAGGGGTGGTTGTGGCTCTCCATTTTGAAGACGGCCGCGTAGCCGTCGCCGATGTCGATCACCCCGGCATTCTCGCCCGGTCCCTGGATGACCCACGGCGCCTTTGTCGGGAAACCGCTCAGGTGTTTTTTGGAGGATTTATAACTGCAGTGCTCCGACCACATTGCCGAAAAGATACCGATTTCAACCAGGTTCGGTTCACGCCCGAGAATCTCTTTGATATGGGCATAATCAAGCTGGGAGAGTTTGTGTTGGGCCAAAACCTCATTGATGTTTTCAAGTGGTTGGTTCACTGCATTTCCTTACGCGTAAATAGTGGGTAGGATTATAGCAAAGGGGAGTTGAATTTCCCGACGTCGCCTGCGACGGGTACCGACAGGAGACGGGAAGTGGTCAGGCGAAGCGGAAATCCGCTTCGCCGCGGACCTGCTTTTTCAGTGAAAAGAGCGGGATATACTCGACGGCGAGCACCTCGTAGACGCGTTGGCCCGCGGGGAGCCGGACGCGGAACTCGTCGCCCTCCTCCTTGCCCATCACGGCCCGGGCCAGGGGGGCGTGTACGGAGATCAGTCCGATCTCGGGTTCGCTCTCGAGCACACCGCAGATCGTGTAACGCTCCTCTTCCCCGTCTTCAACCCGTTCGAGGGTAACCGTCGCGCCGAAATGCACCCGGCTGTGGTCGAGTCCGGCGGGGTCGATCACCCGGGCTTTTTCGATCATGCCGTTAAGGTAGAAAAGACGCTTGTCGATATGCCGGAGTTTCTCCTTGGCGGCGTGATACTCCGCGTTTTCACTGCGGTCGCCGAGCTCCGCCGCCACCTGTTTTTCATGGTTGACCCGGGGTTTTTCGATCTCTTTGAGGTATTTGAACTCCCGGACGAGTAGATCATACCCTTCGGGGGTCATCGGTTCAACTTTTGACAAAGTTCAACCTCTCTCCTATCTCAGCTATTTTACTCAGATGCAACGTGAGGTTACTCACCTTGCATTTCTGAGGTATCATCGGCTCCACTGGCATCGGGCTACTTGCTGTACCCCAGAATGTAGTAGGTCTCTTTGCCCGGGACCTGCTCCAGGTCGATCTTGTATTTTTCGGTGAAATGGTTCAGGCGCTCCACGGCTTCGGCTTTGCGTTCATCGCTCGGCGCCTCGATCTTGATCTTGAAACAGTCTTTGGTGTTGGAAAGTGCCACAAAACTGTCATCGACTTTGAGCTGCTCGTGCAGGTCAAGGATGTGTTTCTGGATCTTGTCATATCCGACGGTATTCGCTTCGATCCGTTCGATCTGCTCCATCAATGCCTCGTTCGGCGTATAACCGAGCTGTTTCAATACCGCTTCACTGTCAATAAACTGCAATGTTTTTCTCCTGTCATAAATTGGTTTCGGGTAGTCGCAAATTTTAGCATAAGTTCTCCTATACGCTATAATCTGCTAAAAAACGAAAAGCCGCCATGAAATCACTCCTTGTCAGATTGACCGTCGGACTCTATGCCCAGGACGTCGCCGAAACGGAAAAGGACCTCGTCGCGCAATGGCTCCAAGAGGGCCTTGTCGTGCTCGAAGAGGGCATCTACCGCCTCCCCTCCCAGTACCGCGCCGGCGCCATCGCCATGAACCAGTCGGGCAGCGGTGCCTACCTGCAGGTCCTCGGTGCCAATGTCCGCGACCTCTTCATCGACGAACATGACCTCGGCGATGCCAAAGAGGGGGACCTCGTCATCGTCAAACGCCTGCTCGGACGCCGGGGCAGACCCTCGGCAAAGATTGTCGCCGTCGTCGGGCGGGCGGAGACCTTCAGCGTCGCCTACGTCAAGGTCCAGAACGGCGTCAAATCGGTACTCGATATCCGCAACGACTACCCCGCCGGGGTCCCGCTCAGTGCCGAAGCCCTCGCCGGCTACGAAGAGGGCACCCTTTTCAAGGTCAACAACCAGAACGGCGAGATCATGGAGGTGCTGGGCAACCTGGCCGATCCTCTCGTCGATGAAAAGATCGTTCTCGCCATGTACAACAAGCACGATGATTTCGACGAAGAGGTAAAAAAGCTTGCCGCCAGTTTCGACAAAACGGTCGACGCCTCGAAATTCCCCGGCCGCAAGGATCTGCGCCACCTCCCCTTCTGCACCATCGACCCCGTCACGGCCAAGGACTTCGACGACGCCGTCTGCTACCTGCCCGAGTCGCACACCCTCTACGTGGCCATCGCGGACGTCAGCGCCTACGTCACCCCCTTCGGCCCCATCGATGCCGAGGCGATCTACCGCAGCTTCTCCATCTACCTGCCCCACCGTTCCATCCCGATGCTGCCGCGCGAACTCTCCGAGACCCTTTGCTCCCTGCAGCCCCATGTCGACCGCCTCGCCTACACGTTCAAAATGGTCCTCGACCCCGAAAGCCTCGAGGTCGTCGAGACGGAACTCTACGAGACGATCATCCACTCCAAGCGCCGTTTCAACTACGAAGAGGTGGATGCGCTTTTCGAGGCCCCCGGCAAAGCGGCACCGGCAAACGACGACGAACGCACCGTCATCGCCAACCTTTTCGAACTGCGTAAGCTGACCGAGGCCCTGCGCGAAAAGCGCCTCAAGGTCGGTTTCGACTTTCGTTCCGAGGAGCTGGAGATGGCCCTCGACGACGCGCAGAACATCGTGGAGACGACCGTCTCGGAAGAGACGCCCTCGCACGCCCTCATCGAGGATTGTATGCTGCTGGCGAACAAGGCGGCTGCAGCCATGTACGAGCGCGGCGTATTCCGTATCCACGAACCCCCGAGCCCGGCCAAGCTGCAGAGCCTCTACACCGAACTGGCCGGTATCGGGATCATCGCCGAACAGAAAGAGAGCCTCAAGGAGACCATTACCGGGATCCAGCATGAGGCCGAGAAACGCGGGATCGGGCACGAGGTCGATACCCTCATCATCCGTTCCCAGATGCAGGCGCGCTACGCCCCTGACAACGTCGGCCACTTCGGGCTGGGCTTCGAGCGTTACACCCACTTCACCTCCCCCATCCGCCGCTACTCCGACCTCATCGTCCACCGGCTGCTCAAGGCGATCCAGCGCGGCGACAAAGAGGAGGGTTCCTACGTCCTGCGCAACATCGACGCGCTCTGTTTCGCCATCAGCGACAAAGAGCGCGAGGCGAGCGACATCGAAGTGCGTTTCATGGACCGCAAGTTCGCCCGCTGGGCCAATGAACACATTGGCGAGGTCTTCCCGGCGCGCGTCTACGCGACCGACCCGGAACTGCGTGCCGAGATCACCGGACCGCTGCGCGGAGCCAAGGTCAAAGTCGTCACGAACGAGCCCGTCATGCTCTTCGACGATATCGAACTACGCATCGAGAATGTCAACCTTGCCACCGCGCGGATCCACACGACCTACGTCCGCACCGTGGAGTCCCATGCGACCCTCTCCAAGGAGCGTGAATGAAACGGCAGGAGCTTGACAACCTGATCCGCCAGGGCAAGGCTCCCGGCGCCGTCATGCTCTACGGCGAGAGCCATTTCCTGATCGAACATTACACCAAGCAGCTCGCCGACGTCGAGGACCCGAACATCCTCAGCGTCTACTTCGACGAGTACCAGTTCGCGAACGCCAAGGCGCACCTCTCGCAGGGGTCGCTCTTCGGCGGCCGCAACGTCCTCGTCATCAAAAGCGAAAAAAAGCTGCCCAAAAACGACCTTACGGCCTTGATCGGACTGGTGCAGAAGAATCCCGGCAACCTCTTCATCTACGCCTATTTCGGCACCGATTTCAAAAAAAGCGCCACGGCTGCCTTCGGCCCGAAATCGGGCGGCGCCGACGTCCGGCTCTTCCGCCCCTTTCCCAATGAAGCGCGCCAGATCGTGCTGAACGAGGCGGCCTCCAGGGGAATCAACCTCGATCCCTACGCCGCCAGCCACCTGCTCGAATCGCAAAACGGCGACCTGGCCCTCACCATCAACGAACTCGACAAGTTCTCCCTGCTGCAGGGCCGTATCGGCATCAAAGAGATCGACGAGCTCGTCTACGGGGTCGCCGAAGTCAAGGTCGACCAGCTGATCGACACGCTGCTGCAGAAACAGGATTTCGTTCCCCTGATGCGCCGCCTGCTCGAACACGGCGAAGACGAGATCAGGCTGCTGACGGCGCTCTCCAACCATATCGCCCAGCTCTACCTCTTCTACGCCTCCATCCGCCTGAGCGGCGCGGCGGATTCGGCCAAGATCCTCGGCTATAAACTTCCCCCGCGCATCGAGCAGGAGCGTTCACAGCAGAGCGTGCGTTTCAAGCAGCCGCAGTACACCCGCCTGATGGCCCTGCTCGGCGAGACGGAGCTGCAGATGAAATCGGCCGGCGGTGGGAGCAAAAACGCTCTGCTGGCCGCCGCCTTCTTAAAGGTCCAGTCGCTTTTATAGCGTTGCACTCCATACGCTCAGCACTTCTGCACAACTCCCTGCGGAGAAGTCACGATCTTGCTTCTGAATTTCACCTTAAATTAAGCCGTAATTATGTAATATTGCGCGTTCCTTACTCTTTGTGCTTTGCGACGCACTGCATATTATCGCGCGGGATGACCCGTGACCGAGATCCATAAGGGATGAAACCATAAGGAGAAATACTCTACATGAGACATTACGAAAACCTTGTCATCGTCAAACCGACACTGACAGAAGAAGAGATCAAAAACAGCATCGCTGCGATCGAAGAAGTCATCACTGAAAACGGTGGCCAAATCGTAGCACGCGACGAGATGGGTATGCGCAAAATGGCCTACCCGATTGAAAAAAGCCCGCGTGGTTACTTCCACGTTGTCTATTACACGATCGAGCCGTCTGCGATCGCGGAGATCGAACGCCGCTTCCGCATCAACGAGGAACTCCTCCGTTTCGTCACGATCAAATACGATTCCAAGCGCGAAGTCAAAGCATGGAACGATATGGTCGAGAAGACAAAACAGCCGGCAAAAACCGAAGAGAGCAGCGAGAGCGCCGCTTCTTAAGCAGTAGGAGAGTTTCCACATGTTCAACAAAGTCATCCTGGTAGGCAATCTTACACGCGACATTGAGCTGCGCTACACGCAAGGCGGTATGGCCATCGCCAAAACCGGCATTGCGACCAACCGCAAGTTCAAGAAACAGAGCGGCGAAATGGTCGATGAGACGATGTTCATCGATATCACCTTCTTCGGCCGCAGCGGCGAGATCGCAAACCAGTACCTTCGTAAGGGGAGCAAAGTCCTCGTCGAAGGCAGACTGATGCTTGAACAGTGGACCGATCAGAACGGGCAGAAACGCTCGAAACATTCCGTCAACGTCGAAGAGATGAAAATGCTCGACGGACGCGGCGACATGGAACAGCAGGGAGGCTACGGTGCCCCGACGGGCAACGGCGGCTACAACGCCCCGAGTTCCCAGGGCTACAATGCACCGCAGCAGGGTTACAACCCGCCGAAGCAGCCGCAGCCGCAGAACGCCTACCAGCCGCCGAAACAGCAGATGCCGGAGAACACGATTCCGGAAATCGATATCGACGAAGACGAAATCCCATTCTAGAATAATAGACAGCAAGGAAAAAAACCATGGCAGAAAAACGCAAATATAAAAAACGTTATTGCAAATACTGTGAAGCGAAAGTCGACTTTATCGACTACAAAGACGCTTCTAGCCTCAAGCACTCACTCTCTGAGCGCTACAAAATCATGCCGCGCCGCCTGACAGGTAACTGCAAGCGCCACCAGGACATGGTTACGATCGCCATCAAGCGTGCACGCTCCGCCGCGATCATCCCGTACACAATTTCCCGTAAGGAAGTTGTCGTCAACCCGTTCGAAATTATCAAGTAATTTCACTTCCGAAGCACCCGCTTCGGAGCTTTAAGCCCATTTTTTCACCTATTTCTTCAATCCCCTTTTACACTTTTATGATAGGATAGAACAAAATCCATTCAATTGCAGGAGCCGTTATGCCCTTTATGGAGCGTCTGCACAGTGCCATGCTTTTGGGAACGCATCTCTACGACCCCACTGCCGGGGAGATCATCGAACACAAAAGCGAGGCTTTTTTCAATGCCATCCGCAGCGACGACAAAGCCACCCTGCTTTCCATGATCGAAGAGGGGTTCGATGTCGACTACCATGCCTTCGGCCACCGTCCGCCCCTGATGATGGCCGTCATGCTCCAGCGGACACGGATCGTCGAATCCCTCCTGATGCACGGTGCCAACCCCAACCTCGCGGACCGCGAGCTTGAGACCCCCCTGCATGTCGCCGTCAAGCTCGGCGATCCGGAAATCGTATTGCAGCTGCTGCAGTACGGTGCCCGTCCGCACACGGAAAACAGTGAAGGCGTCACCCCGACAGCGATCGCCAAGGCCCAGAAAAGCAAAACGCTTCTCTCCCTGCTTGAAGAGGTGCGCCCGGTTTTCGACCTGCCGGCGGAACCGGACCTCTTTGACTTGGCATCCAACGGCAACCTTTACGCCATCGTCAATGCCGAGGCCACGCCGATGGAACTCTCCAGACGCGATGCGCAGAACCGGACCCTGCTGCACCACGCCGTCTTCGGGAATAACCCGAAACTGGTCACCTACCTGCTCAACAAGGGGCTCTTCATCGACGCCGGGGACCTGCACGGCATCACGCCGGTCATCATTGCCGCTTCCCACCCGAAGTTCGTCCGGCTCCTGGAAAAGCTGCTGCTGCGCTACCCCACCCTGGAGCACCGCACCGACAACCATGCCACGGCCCTCACCATCGCCCTGCGCAACGGCAATCCCGACGGCGCCGCCGCGCTGATCCGCCACGGGGCGAATATCCTGACGCATGACGGTCTGCACACCCCGCTCACGCTGGTGCACCGCGGGATCGAAACCTACCCCGAAATCGCCGACAGCTACCGTCACCTGCTCCGAGTCATGCTTGACCGCGGTGCGCACACCGATATTCCCACGAACCGCGCGGGGTGGACCCCGCTTTTTCACACCGTGGCCCGGCGCCAGGATGAGGGGATCAAAAAACATCTTCGCCTGCTGATGCAGCTCGGAAGCGATGTCAACTATACCGACAAGAACGGGCGTACGGCCCTGATGGTCGCCGCATCGATGGGACGGCAGACCGCGGTCGAAGTCCTTATCAGCAACTATGCGGACATCGACCGTATCGACCACTACGGCTGGAGCGCCCTGATGCTGGCCGTCTACTACAACCACATTGACGTCTGCCGTTTTCTGTGCGAATGCGGCTGCGACGTCAACCGTATCTCGCCGCAGGGGATGAGTGCCATGCGCATCGCGCAGAAACATCAGCGCAAACGGATCGTGGAGCTGTTACAGGAGTATGGTGCGATTGAGATCAACAGTGACGAAGCGTCGGAGTAGGGAGAAAAACCGTCCCGAAAGGACGGCGGTTGAGCGTCAGCCGCAGGAGGGAACGTTGCCGGAATCGGAACCGTATTCGTAGAGGAAGTCCTTGAGATTCGGGGCATCTTTTTTGAAGCGGCTGCTGTTGATGTATTGCATCGCTTTCGCATCATCTTTATGCCACGCCTTAAAAAGCGCCGCATCATCCGCAAACGCGTCCGCCCACTCTTTCTGGGTCTTCATCGCGGCCCCTTTGGTACCGTTGCCGTGGCAGCGTTTACACTTTTTCAAATAGGCTTTCTGCCCCCGTTTGACATCGGCATTCGCCGCCGTCGAAAAGGTACCGAGCAGCAGTGCCGCGCCCAACAGGGCCGATAGTGATTTTTTCATTCTTGCCATCCCTCCTTCACCGTTAAAGTAACACAATTCTATCACGACAGCCTGAACGAAAGATAAAGAAATCTTAACATTCTCCGTTATTCATACTCCGCTTCCAGGTTCGCCAGGAGCTGCTGGAACTCACTGCGGAGTTTGGGCTGTCGTATCTTTTTGGCGGCTTTATGAACAGCCTTGCCGATCTCTTCGTCATTCAGTCCGGTCTCCGTGCTGATCGCTGCCGTATCGGCACCGCCCCGGGCCATCACCCAGCTGCGCAGCTCTTTGCGCGTCAGGTGGCGCTTGAGGACTTCGAAAAGCGTTTTCTCCTCGCACTGCATCAGCGGCAATCCGGTCAGCTCTGCCAGAGTGGCACCCAGCAGCTGTTCTTCGTTGTAGCGTTCCCAGAGATTCATACGAGCCGTCCCAGGATCTCGCGAAGATCTTTGGTGTCGATGATAATGTTCGCCGCCTCTTTCAAAACCGGTTTCGCACAGAAAGCGACCCGTGTCCCGGCATGCGCGAACATACTTATGTCGTTGGCACCGTCCCCGACGACCATCGTCTCTTCCGGTGTCACCTTGAGCAGCTCCTGGAGCCGTACAAGCATATCCCCTTTGGACCAGTTGAACATCATATCCCCGCCGACTTCACCGGTCAGTTTACCCTCTTTGGCGTGCAGCGCATTGGAGAAGTCCGCGTCAAAGCCGAGGATCTCTTTGGCATAGGAGGTCGCCGTCCGGAACCCGCCGCTGAAACAGACCACGGTGATCCCCTCGGCTTTCAATGCCGCGATCGTCTCTTTGGCACCCGGCATATAGGGAAGATTGCGGCTGATGCGCTCGACGGTCTCCACATCCAGCCCTTTGAGCAGCTTGACGCGCTGCTGAAGGCTCTCGAAGAAGTCAAGCTCCCCGTTCATGGCCCGCTCCGTGATGGCGGCGACCTCTTCGCCGATTCCCAGCGCCTCGGCAAAAAAATCGATGGTCTCTCCGTCCATCAACGTCGAGTCAAAATCAAACACACATAGCCGCATATCTCTCCTTTACGCTCCCTTGGTTATAATGGCGCCATTATATCGCACCGCAGGGGTAAATCGTGTTTGACGCACTGGAAGCAAAGCTAAAAAACGGACGTTATGTCAGTCTCGAGACGACACCGTCGCACTCCGCCTCCTTTGCCCCCGTCATCGACACGCTCGAAGCCCTCGGTCTGCCTGAACGGGTCGATGCGTTCAGCACGACCGACAACCCCCTGGCAAAACTGAAATACAACGCCCTCTTCGCCGCCGCACTTATGCAGCAGCGTTTCGGCAAACCGGTCCTGGCGACCATGAGCATGCGCGACCGCAACCGCATCGCCCTGCAAAGCGACCTGCTCGGCGCCAATGAGGCCGGCGTCCGCGCCATCCTCGCCCTGACCGGCGACCCGGCCAAGAACTCCGACCAGAAAGAGGCCAAAGGGGTGTTTGAAAGCGACAGTACCCTTCTGCTGGACATCATCGCCGCTTTTAATGCCGGCACCGACCTGGAAGGGAAAGCCTTCACCGTCGCCCCGAAGCCGATTCTCCCCCTTGCCGTCGTCAACTCCTTCGCCCGCAATCCCAAAAGCCTCTACAAGAAGATGGCCAAAAAAGTCGAACACGGGGCGCAGGGCATCATCACCCAGCCTGTCTTCGACCTCGACAATGCCAAGCTGCTGCTCGAACTCATGGCCGACGCCAATGCCAGACACGGCACGTCGGCCCAGCTCGTCCTCGGGCTCTTCCCCATTACGAAACTGCGCACGGCCCAGTTCCTCGATGCCCATGTGCCGGGGATCCACGTCCCGCCCTCCTGGCTCGAAGCCCTCGGCAGTGCGAAGGATGCGGACGATGCCTACAAGATCGGCTTCGACCTGAGCAAGCAGCTCTTCGACGACATCATGGCCCTGCACCCGAAAGTACACCTCATGATGGCCAACCAGTTCGAGGTCGCGGCCAAACTACTGGATTAACGCTTTTTCCAGACGCTCATCTGAGAGAGCGTATGCTGGTATTTGCGCGCCGTCTCGCGGATCACGAAAGGCACGTCAAAACTCTCCAGCAGCTCGAAATGCGCTGAGAGGATCGCCTTGAGCCCCGTAAGCCCGTCGACCGCCTTCCCCTCCTCGTCATAATAACCGCCTATCCAGTTCGGCTTTTGCGTATACTCCTCCAGCCAGGTATACGGTGATGTCAGCACGAGAATGCCCCCCTCGTTGAGCCGCGCATGCACCGTACCTAAAAAACGTTCCGGTTCGTAGAGGCGGTCGATCAGGTTGGTGGCCATAATCAGGTCGTAGCCGACGAAATGCGCCTTGAGGTTGCAGGCATCCCCCTGCCAGAACTGTACGTTGCGGGCCGCTTCCTGCAGGCCGAACGCTTCGAGCGTGTGCAGCTGGCGGGTCGTAACATCTCCCTCCTCTACCCTTTCATAGGCGATTTCGCCCCGTTCTTTCAGCGCCGCCGCGACCTGGATGAAGCGGGCGGAGAAATCGATCCCGGTGACGTCGTCGAAGACCCGCGCCAGTTCGAAAGCGGCACGTCCCGTCGCACACCCGAGGTCCAGCGCCCGTTTCCGGGGGGTAGAGGCGCTGAAAGCGATAGCGTACTTCGCGCAGCTGCGCGCAAAGTTCCTGACGCCGAGATATTCCGGCCCGTACTGGAATTCGCAGTACTGCGCCACCAGGCTGTCCGTCTCGTAGATATTCCCCGGCATGCTTTCGGACAGGGCGTCGGCCTCGACGTAGCGGAAGCCCGCGTGCTGGTAGAAGTGGCGTCGGAAGGCGTAACGGGAATGCCGCAGGGTCTCGTTCCCCGTCGAGGCCCACGATCCGCCTTTGATAAGATTATGCTTACCGTCAAAGGTCGGCGTGGAAAAATCGTCGTAGACCGGATGCGGCTCGAACCCTTCATAACCGTCAATGGGGGTCGACGTCCACTGCCAGACGTTCCCAGCGACATCGTACAGTCCGCCCTGCAAAAAGGTATCGACGGGGACGGAGGAAGCGAAGTGATTGAAATTGATATTCGCTTTGGCATCGTCAAACCGTTCGCCGTCCAGCACGTCGGACAGCTCAAGCATTCGCACCCACTCTGCTTCGGTCGGCAGGCGGACGTGCCGCCCTTCCTGGGCGCTTTTGAAACGGCAGAAGGCCTGCGCCTCGAGACAGTTCACCTCCACCGGCCAGTTCATCGGCAGGTCGATCTCCCGGTCGAGCAGCCGGAGGCTGTAGCCGCCCCCCTCCTTGGGTACCCAGAAGGAGGGATGTTTCACACCGCTTCGTTCGAGGAAGGCCGCGCCCTCTTCGTCCCAGTAATCCGCTTTTTCATACCCGCCCGCATCGACAAAAGCGAGGTATTCCCCGTGGCTGACCAGCATCCTGGATGCCCGGAAATCCGCCACGGTTTCCGCTGCACTTCCGTATTCGTTATCCCAGCCGTAATAAGGGTCCGATTTCATTTTGCCCAGATGGACCGTCGCGCCTGTGATGGCAACCATGCCGTTTTCCGGTGCATCACCGTACTCCTCGCAATAGCGAAAAGCGGTGGACGGTTTGACCAACTCCAGCGGCATCTGGCGGTGCAGCACGCTGGACGTTTCGATATGAATGCGTTCGTGTTCGATCCCCATCAGGATGACCCACCAGGGGCTCACCTGCGTTATGGGCAACTGCAGCGGAAGCGTATCGATCAGTTCTAGGACCAGTGCTTTGACCCTGTCACGGTACGCCCGGACCGCATCGACAGCCGGCCAGTTATAGCGTGCATTGTCCATATCGTCCCAGGCCATCTCGTCCACGCCGATCGCGAAGAGTGATTCAAACTCCGGGTTGATACGCTTATCGATCACTTTCGCGAGCACGAGTTTATTGATATAAAACGTAGCCGTATGCCCGAAATAGAAGATCATCGGATGGCGGGTCGGTTCGGAGTACCGGTAAAAGACACGCTCGTCTTTCAACAGGTCAAAGAGGGATTCGAAAAGTGAAAAAGCTGCCAGGAAATCATGACGGATCGCCTCACGCGTCCCCTTCGGGTCCGTTCCGTCCAGTCTGACCGGATAGGAGTGAAAACGGTGCAAAACTATCCTTTGTTTCGTTTTCGTCCTATTCTAACAAAAAAGGGATGAAGTCAGGGTTCGGGGAGGAGTTTACGGCGCAGGCGCTCAAGGAAAAGCTCCATCGGCGGCAGCGCGAGTACCCCTTCGCGCTGCCGCGGCCCCCACATGGGCTCGGGGAAGTAACTGTCCTCTTTGAAACGGGCCATAATGTGCCAGTGTACCTGCGGCAGCATATTGCCGAAAGAGGCGATATTGATCTTTTCGGGGCGGTAGTAGTCAAGCATCTCACGCTCGATCACGTCAAGAGCGTCCCAGATCGCCGTTTTCTCTTCGGCCGTGCATTCGCTGAATTCGCGTACGCCGCGGCGCACGAAGATCTTCAGCCACGGGACTTCGCTGTCATGGGTCTCTATGAAAAGAAGGGGGAGGTCAACTGTGGCCAAGGCGGTCTTCCGCACGGCGCTTTTTGTGACGGCGGGTTTCCGGTCCGACGCGGCGGTCTCCGCCGTGGCGGCGGTCGGGGAGGCTGCTCTCGTGATCCAGGTTGTTGCGTTTGCGCCGCCCTTTGTTCACACGGCGGTCAGGGACCTCGCGGCGCTGTTGATTGCGGCGGTTGCGCCAGTGGTTCGAACGGACGTTAAATGCAATGAGCAGAAATACAAAGAGTAGTGAAAGTCCGATCGCTGCGTAAACCATGTGCCTCTTTCCTGTCCGATGTCCCGGGGATTATATCACACGGATGCCGGTCCTGCAAACGGAACCAGGGCGCTTCCCCATGTCAGTCCGCCGCCGAAGGCATCGAGCAGCATCATATCGCCTTTTTCAAGCTTACCGCTCTCAAAAAGGTCATTGATCGCGATGGGGATGGATGATCCGGATGTATTGCCGTATTTATGGACCGTCAGCACGACCTGCTCGTCGCGCAGGTTCAGGGCGTCACCGACCGCTTTGATGATGCGGTAGTTCGCCTGGTGCGGTACGAAGTGTTTGACATCGTCGGCACTCATACCGTTTTCGGCCAGGATCGCCTTGACATCGTTGGTCAGGGTACGGACGGCGACTTTGAAGGTCTCATTCCCCTTCATCTGCATAAAGCAGCCGGTCTGCGCTTCGGCATCAAGGGCATCGTGGGCCGAACCCGTTCCGCCGTTCGGCGTCATCAGCAGGTCGGCATAAGTACCGTCTGCCCCCGTATGGACATCGAGGATCGCTTCAGCTTTGTTCTCGGTCGCACTGATAACGGCCGCGCCGGCACCGTCGCCGAAAAGAATACAGGTGGTGCGGTCGGTGTAGTCGGTGATGGCGCTGAGCTTCTCTGCACCGATGACGAGCACGTTCTTCTTCATCCCCGACTCGATAAAGGCCTTGGCCATGCTCACGACATAGACGAACCCTGTACAGGCCGCGGAGATATCGAAGGCCATCACCTGCGGCAGTCCCAGTTTCGCCGAGATAATCGTGGCGGTTGAGGGCATATTGAAGTAGTCCGGCGAAATCGTCGCACAGATCACGAGGTCGATATCCTCTTTGGCAATCCCTGCGCGTTCAATCGCCTGTGCGGCCGCTTTGGCTCCCATATCGCTGGTAAACTCATTCTCCGCCGCAATATGGCGTTCTTTGATACCGGTACGCTTCGTAATCCACTCGTCGGACGTATCGACCATTTTTTCCAGATCGGCGTTGGTCAGAATGCGTTCGGGGACGTATGCCCCGATGGAACGAAAAGCTGCGTACATGGATTATCCTTTGTTGACGGCGTCATCCAGGGCCCGTTCGATATGAACGTTGACGCCTGTGTCGACAAAGTCGATCGCCTGTTTGATCGCGTTTTTAATCGCTTTGGAGTTGCTTTTGCCGTGGCTGACGATCGCACACCCCTTGACCCCGATCAGCGGCGCACCGCCGACCTCCGCGTAATCGAGCTCTTTTTTCAGGAGCTTGAAGACCTTGCGCATCAGCAGTGCCCCCGTAATCGCGATGGGGGATTTGCGGATGTAGTCCTTGATCAGGTGGGTAATCGTGCTGGCGACACCCTCTGAAGACTTGAGGACGAGGTTCCCGATAAAGCCGTCGCATACGACGACATCAACGGTACCGTTGAAAATATCGCGTCCCTCGACGTTGCCGACGAACCCTTCCATCGTCCGAAGCCGCTGGAAAGCACCCTTGGTGACGTCATTGCCCTTGGACTCCTCCTCACCGTTGGCCAGAAGACCGACGGTCGGAAGGTTGATCGCCCACATATCGTGTGCGTAACAGCTTCCCATCACGGCAAACTGCGCCAGGTGCTCAGGCTTGCAGTCGACGTTGGCACCGACGTCCAGGAGCACGGTGCGTTTTTTCTTCTTGTTCGGCATCAGGGTGACCAGCGCCGGGCGCAGGACGTGCTTGAGACGTCCCAGGCGCAGGGTCGCCACGGACATCGTCGCCCCGCTGTGCCCGGCGGAGACGACACCGTCCGCCTCGCCGTTGCGCACAAGTTCAACTGCCTTGAAGATGGAGCTCTCTTTGCGCTTGAGTGCATCGGTCGCCGCGTCGGACATCGCAATGACGTCCTCCGCTTCGACAATCGAAATCTTGTCTTTGAACCCGCCCGGAATCAAAGGCAAAATCTCCTCTTTCTTTCCGACAAGGATCGGCTCAAAACGGTAGTGCTTCAGGGCCTCAATCGTTCCTTTGACAATAGGCTCGGGACCGAAGTCCCCACCCATCGCGTCAATCGCGATTTTGACCTTCAATTATTTATACTCGCCGGTTGTCGGATTGACATGGTGCGGCATTTTGTAGGTGCCGTCACTGTCTTTGACCGGACGTGCCAGTTTGATTTTGTAGTGGGTGCGGCGTTTTGCTGCACGCGTGTGAGATACGCGTCTCTTAGGTACTGCCATGTTATTTCCTTTCTTTGTAGATTACCTGCATTTGGGGCAGGCATGGTAATCGCTTTCGATCGAAGCGATTTCCGAATCGAACACTTCGTCAAGATCGATGGCATCGCCATGCATCTCGACAACATCATATGTCTCATCCTGACCATGAAAAACACCGTCAGAAATCAGAAATTCGACTTTTTCATCCGGCATTATAGCAAAGGAATCGCCGCAGAGATAGCAATCTACGTCAAGACTCCCCTGCATCGTCGCTTCGAGCAGTACAAGACCGCTGCGATACTTGCGAAGCGTCCCCTCGATCCGCATGCCGTTCTTCTCCAGAACGAAGGGATGAGGGTCGGCCGTAATGCGACGAAACGGGATGTTCATCTGCGTTAGGAGATCTCTCTCTGTGCGAAGAAGAAACGAATTTCGATCTCAGCGTTCTCAAGAGAGTCGCTGCCGTGAACCGCGTTGGCATCGATGTTTTCCGCGAAATCAGCGCGGATCGTGCCCGCTGCCGCTTCCTGCGGGTTTGTCGCGCCCATCAGGTCACGATTTTTGGCTACGGCGTTTTCACCTTCAAGAACGCTGACCACCACCGGTCCGCTGACCATGAACTCAACCAGGTCAGTAAAGAAAGGGCGTTCTTTGTGAACAGCATAGAAATCCTGAGCGTCTTTGCGGGAAAGCTGAAGCATCTTTGTCGCTGCGACGCGCAGACCATTGCTTTCAAAACGATCAAGAATCTTGCCGACAACACCCTTCGCTACGGCATCCGGCTTAATGATGGAAAGTGTTTGTTCCATTCGGTATCTCCTATAGTAGTCAAAAATAGGGTGGAATTATAGCAAAAAAAAGATCTGATTCTAATGAAACGGGAAATTTTCGGGAGAATTGTAGAAGAAGGGTTGCGCCCGAAGGCGCAAGGGTACATTATATGAATCGATTACTCAACAACCGGTACGTGGTCGTTGCGCATATCGTCCGTGATATCATCACGGCTGGAAGGGCTTTCACCGACGGCGTCCCAAACGATACAACCCTCAGTCGGGCAGGCTGTCGCACATGCAGGCTCATCGTGGTGGCCTACACATTCGACACACTTGTCACCGTAAACGTAGTAGATCTCTTCACCCGTCGGGTTATCATCCTCGTCTACGATCGCCTCAACCGGGCATTCATCAATACAAGCACCGCAGTTGATACATGTGTCGTTAATCAAAACTGCCATATTTTCTCCTTCAATTATGGTAGATGTGAAAAAAGTTTAGCGAAAGAACTTTAATGATTCCTAAAAAAACGGGCTGAAATGATATGGCAAAAAAGAGGCTGAAGATTGGTAACAGGCAAATGGGGTGAAACGGCGTATATGACGGGGAAACGCGGCCGTTTCGGCACCGCCTTTTCCCGTACGATCCCGGCTTACAGTCCGAGATAGGAGCGGATTGCTTCGGCTTTGTCCGTCTTCTCCCAGGTAAATTCAGGGAGTTCGCGGCCGAAATGGCCGTATGCCGCCGTTTTACGGTAGATCGGGCGCAGCAGATCGAGGGTCTCGATAATGCCCTTGGGTGTCAGGTCGAAAAGCTCGCGGACGCACGCCTCGATCTTCTCTTCGGAGACGACGGCCGTGCCGTGGGTATCGACCATGATCGAAATCGGTTCGACGACACCGATGGCATAGGCGACCTGGATCGTCGCACGCTCACAGGCGCCCGATGCCACAAGGTTCTTTGCCACGTAACGCGCTGCGTACGCCGCAGAGCGGTCGACCTTGGTCGGGTCTTTGCCGCTGAACGCCCCGCCGCCGTGCGGACAGGAACCGCCGTAGGTGTCGACGATAATCTTACGGCCGGTCAGACCGGCATCACCCTGCGGTCCCCCGACAACGAAGGAACCGGTCGGGTTGATGTGGTAGACGATATCCGGGCTGAGCAGATCGGCCGGGATAACATGCTTGATCACTTCTTCGATGACATCCTTGTGGATCTGCTCCTGCGGGATGTTCTCATGGTGCTGGGTCGAGACGACAACCGTTTCGACGCTGACAGGCTTGCCGTCGATGTAGCGGACACTGACCTGGGCCTTGCCGTCGGGACGCAGGTAGGGGATGATCCCCTCTTTGCGCGCTTCGGCCAGACGCTCCGTAATGCGGTGCGCGAGGTAGATCGGCAGCGGCATCAGCACGTCGGTTTCGCGGCAGGCGTACCCGAACATCAGCCCCTGGTCGCCGGCACCGATCTCGCCGCCTTCGCGGGAGACACCCTGGTCGATCTCCGGGGACTGCTCGCCGATCGCGTTGAGGACCGCGGCAGAACGGTGATCGAACCCGTAGGTGGAGTCTGTATAGCCGATCTCTTTGACGACACGGCGTACGATATCCTGCATCGGGGTATACGCATGGGTCTTCAATTCGCCGGCGATAACGCAGAATCCATTGGAAACCAGGGTTTCACAGGCAACGTGGGAAGTGGGATCTTTTGAAATAATATCGTCTAGGATCGCATCGCTGATCTGGTCGGCCATCTTGTCCGGATGTCCTTCAGTGACGGATTCGGAAGTAAAAATATACTCTTTAGACACATCTTTCCTTTATCGTAAAATCAGGCACCTCAAAAACCCCCGTCATTTCGGGGGGCTTATGAGGTGCCCAGGTTTGATGAAAGATAGCAAAAAGCTAAAAATCACGGAAGTATAGCCAAAGGGCACTTCCAAAACCCTATATAGACGCGCCTGCGGGTTTCCCTGTGCCGTTTTTAAGCTTCCGGGAACACCTGGCATGACAGCCATCCCTGCTTTGCACCTTTCGCCGGGACGTTTGCATAACCGAGACCAGATGCGCTGTGCTGAAGTGATGTTAAAGCGACGACGCCTTTTCTAAAGGATAATTTTTTTTAAAAGAGTATTTGAATAGAATGTGCACCATTAAGCGCACGGCTGAAACGTTCCACATGGTTTCAGTCGTGCGTTTAGACCAAAAACAGGAGTTTCACACATGCTCGTTACACAAAAAGCACCGGACTTTACCGCTACAACCGTCCTCGGCGACAACCAGATCGTCGACAACTTCAACCTTTACGAAAACTTCGGCGAAAAAGGGACTGTTCTCTTCTTCTACCCGCTGGACTTCACCTTCGTCTGCCCGTCAGAGATCATCGCGTTTGACCACCGTCTCCAGGAGTTCCAGGATCGCGGCGTCAACGTTATCGGCGTTTCCGTCGACTCCCAGTTCAGCCACTTCGCGTGGAAGAACACACCGGTTGAAAACGGCGGTATCGGCCAGGTCCGCTATCCGCTCGTCGCTGACCTGACAAAAGAGATCTCCAAAGCATACGACGTCCTGCTCGACGGCGGCGTTGCACTGCGCGGCTCTTTCCTGATCGACACTGACGGTACGGTCCGCCACGCGGTCATCAACGACCTGCCGCTCGGCCGTAACATCGACGAGATGCTGCGTATGGTCGACACGATGCTCTTCACCAACGAGCACGGCGAAGTCTGTCCTGCCGGCTGGAACAAGGGTGACGAGGGTATGAAAGCCGACACTGCCGGTGTTGCCGAATACCTCGCAAAACACTCCGAAGAGCTCTAATATACCAACTGTACGTCGAAGGAGCAAAAGCCCCTCCGACTGCGCTAACGCTGAGTTTTCCTCAGCGGAAAGCTCTCGCGCCTTGCGCTCTCAGCACTGCGCGCTCTTAACTCTTAACTCTTAACTCTTAACTCTTAACTCTTAACTCTTAACTCTTAACTCTTAACTCTTAACGATCTCATCATGCGCCTGCATAAAGCGCTCATAGGTCTGCACGATCGAACGCCCCTGCATCCTTCCATGTGCCGCACTGCCCATACGTTCGCGGAGCCCTTTGTCGGCAATAAGCTTCAATGCAGCGTCCGTCCATGCGGACATATCTGCCACAGAGAGGCAGTAGCCTGTTTTACCGTGTTCAACGGTATCGGTCACGCCTCCCTGGTCGCTGACGATGCAGGGAAGTCCGGAAGCCTGGGCCTCCATCACGACCTGCCCCAGCGTTTCGGTGACGGAGGCGAAGAGCATCAGGTCCGACGAGGCATAGAGCGCGGAGAGGTCCGGGCCGCCCTGCAGGCCCAGCAGATGGATATGGCTGTTGCGCCGCCGGCTCACGCTCTCGGCCAGGGTCCCCTCCCCGACGACGATCAGGGAGAGCGGCACGTCGCAACGCTGCTGAAGCGCTTCGAAGAGATCGACAACGAAGAGGAAGTTCTTCTCGACGCTGAGCCGCCCGACGTAGAGGATCTTCAGGCTGTCGGAGCGGATGTCGAAACGGGGCCAGACCGATGCATCCCGGTGCAGGAGCGAAAAACGCTCCGTGTTGCTCCCCGGCGGCAGGAATCGCAATTTCCGCGCTTCCATATTCAGTTCATCTTCCAACACCGTCATGTAGTGCTGCGACCTGGAGAAGACCCGCTGCATGCGCTGAAAAAAGAAACGCATGAACCTCCGCGTCACCGCTTCGGCCAGTTCCAGCTTCATCTGTTTACGGATATAGGAGGGAAAATCCGTATGGTAGGTCCCCGCCACGGGGATACCGCACCGCTTCGCGATAAGCATGGCACAGATCCCCAGCGGCCCCG
The DNA here is from genome assembly GCF_039645585.1 of Sulfurimonas sp. HSL-1656. Lineage (NCBI taxonomy): Bacteria > Pseudomonadati > Campylobacterota > Epsilonproteobacteria > Campylobacterales > Sulfurimonadaceae > Thiomicrolovo > Thiomicrolovo subterrani. Next base: position 639,669 of record NZ_CP147915.1, on the reverse strand, counting down.
GTGTCGAGATATGGATGACGTCCGGGGATGCCGCTTTGACGTAGCGGTACATCTGCATCCAAGGCGGTACGATCGTGAGGTACTGCTCTTTGTAAAAAGGCATCCGGACATACCAGAAGGGCCGAATGTTGACGATATTGTTCTCGGTCGACTGCCCGCCCAACGGGGACGAGCTCAATACGGAAAAGCGGCCGTCCCTCTGGCGCGACTGTGCCGCCATATCCTGAATGAAACGCGACACCCCGTTGGCGTCGTAAACCGTGTCGCTGATCAGTAATACCTTTGTATCCATTTCGCAATTATGGTGGAGTATGGTTTCACAAACCAAACCAAAGTGACACAAATGGATAACAGCGCCACGCGATACCGTTCCGTCTTTCTCTCCGACATCCACCTGGGGTCCCGCCACTCCCAGGCCGACGCCCTGCTCGAATTTTTCCGCGATTTCGAATGCGAGCACCTCTTTCTTGTCGGCGACATCATTGACGGCTGGGCGCTGCGCCGCCGCTGGAGCTGGCCGCAGGAGCACTCCGACGTCATTCAGAAACTGCTTCGCCGTGCCCGCAAGGGAACCAGGATCGTCTACGTGCTCGGCAACCACGACGAATTTGTCCGCTCCTTTCTCCCCCTGACCCTGGGCGACAATATCGAAGTGACGAACGAACACCACTTTACCGCGGCCGACGGGCGGGAGTACCTCGTCACCCACGGCGACTTTTTCGACAGTATCACGATGACAAAAAAGTGGCTGGCCAAGTTCGGCGATATCAGCTATGAAATGCTGCTGAAGCTCAACAAACCCATCAACCGTATCCGGAGCCTGATCGGGTACAAACGGTTCTGGTCCCTTTCAAACTTCGCCAAGCAGAGCGTCAAAAAAGCGGTCATGTTCATTGACGATTACGAACAGGTACTCGTATCCGAAGCGAAGCGGAGGGAATTCGACGGGGTGATCTGCGGGCACATCCACAAAGCGGAGAACCGTGACATCGACGGGATACACTACCTCAACTGCGGCGACTGGGTGGAATCGTGTACGGCGGTGGTGGAGACGATGGAGGGGGAGTGGAAACTGCTGCATTTCCACCGGCAGCAGGTCGAAGAGGAGCCGCTGCTTCTGGCCGCGGGCTGAGCCCTACTTTTCGCCCCGCTTCTTCGCTTTGAAGAGCAGCGGGGTCCCCTCGAAATTGAAGGCCTCGCGCAGCTGGTTGGCGAGGAAACGGCGGTAGGTGAAGTGCAGGCCCTTGGGCTTGTTCATGATCAGCGCGATCTGCGGCGGGCGCGACGCGTACTGCGTGGCGTAGTAGATGCGGATCATCTGCCCGTTCATCGAAGGGATCGGGTGTTTACGCATCGCGAAGCCCAGCGCCTCGTTGAGGCGCGAGGTCGTGATGCGCTGCGAGTAGTTGTCGTTGATCTGGATGATCATGTCGTAGAGCTTGTGGATGCGCTGCTTCGTCAGTGCCGAAACGGTAATGACCGGCGCATAGTGCAGGAACTTGAAACGGTCGCGCACCTGCTGAACGATCTTGTCGTAGTCCTCTTTGGGCGCCTTGTCCCATTTGTTGAGCACGATCATACAGGCGAGGCGGTTGTCATCGATGAGGCCGGCGATCTTCTCATCGAGGTCCGTGAACGGCTCGGAAGCATCGAGCACCAGCAGGGCGAGATTTGCCCGCTCGAGCATCGTACGGGTGCGGTAGAGCGCATAACGTTCGATCCCCTCGATCTTCCCGCGCTTGCGGATACCGGCCGTATCGATAAAGGTGATGGTCTTGTCATCGCGTGTGATCGTTTCGTCGATGGGATCGATGGTGGTCCCGGCGACATCGCTGACGACGGAACGCTCTTCCCCCAGCAGGGCGTTGAGCATAGAGCTCTTCCCGACGTTGACCCGGCCGATGATCGCCACGTTGATATGGTTCGGATCCTCATCGCTCTCTTTCATTTCGTCGTTTTCGTCGTAGATGGAGCTCTCTTCCTCATCCTCCATGTACGCATCGAGCAGGTCGTCGAACTCATCCATCATATCCGGTTCCGCCGCAGCCAGTTCTTCGGCCTTGGGGATGTAGGGCAGCTGTTTGGCGATCCATTCGAGCAGCGGGTTGATGGAGCGGTTATGGGAGACGGAGATACCGAAGATCGTCTGGGTTCCGAACTCGTAGTACTCCCACACCTTCTCATTCATCTTGTCGTTATCGATCTTGTTGACGACGAGGGCCATGCTTTTGCCCATCGCTTCGAGTTCGTGGAAGAGCTTCTTGTCCTCTTCGATCGGCAGGTTCTTGCCGTCGACCATGAACAGGATAATATCCGCCTCTTTCGCGGCAGTGATCGACTTTTCGCGTACCTTGTCAAAGAGTTCGCTTCCTTCGTCGAGCCCGCCGGTATCGAGGACTTCGACCTCCCGGTCAAGGACCGTGGCAACACGTTTTTTAACGTCGCGCGTCGTCCCCGCCATCTCCGACGTAATGGCATCCCGTTCTTTCAGCAGACGATTGAAAAAGGAGCTTTTCCCTACGTTCGGACGGCCGATAATGGCTAGTTTTTTCATCAACATCCCAATTTATTTTTTGCAATTATAACGAAAAAGCGTCGAGACCTCTCTGGCGTTCCAAGGTGAAAGCAGCCCACAAACAGTCAAATATGGCATAATAATTTTTAGTTATTTCCACTACAATCCATCAAAAAGGAGCGTATGTGAAAAATTGGTCCAGTTTTTTGGCAGTTTTTACCGTCATGCTCGTGTTACTGCTGCCGCTTGCATACTTCACCGTCTCCTACCAGCTCGACAAGCGTGAGAATGATGAAGTACTGCTCAAGCGCCTCATATTAATCGATGGTTCCATGCAGCTCTATCTCAACAATGGGGTAGAAAATGGCAGGGAAGCGTCGGAAATTGACGAGGCCTTTCTCTCCACTGAAGCGCTCTATCCCGCCCTCTTGAACCCAGACAAGACCGAAGTGACTCTAGCGAGAAGCTATGGCGCTATGAGAGCATGTTGGGACACGATCAAAATGACATCAGGTACGACGGATGAAACGCTGAAAGAAGGGGGAGAGCTTTGCTTGCTGCACAGCAATCATGCACTCTTCGATCTGAATAATGTCATGAAAGTAAAAAGCGAACGCCTGCTCAACACCCTCTTTATGCTCGGGCTTTTCGGCACGCTGCTGATCCTCTACCTCTTCTACCTCATCTACCGGTATGTCCGTGTCGATCTGGAGGGGCATCAGTCCGTAGACCTCCAGACCGGGCTCTACAATGCCAAAGCCTTCATCGAGGAGTGTACGGTACATGCGCTGGATACACAGCGCGGACATGCGCCGCTTTCCGTCGTTGTGATGGTCTTTGCCAAAGATGCCGTCCGCGGAAGGAGCCTGAAACGGCTGGTCACGGATATGCAAAACAGCTGCCGCAGGGAAGAAAAACTCTTTCGGCTCTCAGCCGTTTCGTTCGCACTGCTGACGCCGCATACCCGTATCGCGGACCTCACCCCCCTGACGGAGCGTTTGCAGCATATTCTCGAGAGTGATCATCTTCGGAGCATTCAGACCCTGGAATATGACCCTACAACCGATGCGGAGGCTTTCGGACTTGCCTGCCTCGCCGAGGCGGAGGCCCTGCAGGATTAGAAAGGTTTGATAATGACCATGATGACGATAAAAATCATCAGCAGGGTCGGAACTTCGTTGTAGGCGCGGAAGAACTTCCCGCTTTTGGTGCATGTTCCCTCGGCCAGCTGCTTCTTGTAGCGTCCAAGCGTAAAGTGGTAGATGATCAGCAGCAGGGCCGCCGTCAGTTTCGCATGCAGCCAGCCGCCGCTCTGGAACAGCGAAGGGTTCAGTGCGATCATCGCCCCGCCGCTCAGGATCGTTGCCCACATCGCGGGCACACCGATATAGTGGTAGATCTTGTATTCCTGGATCTTGACGACCTCGACGAAGCCGGCATTTCCGGCATGTTCGGTATGGTAGACAAAGAGGCGCGGCAGGTAAAACAGCACGGCCATCCAGCTGATAAGGCTCATAACGTGAAAGGCGAGTATCCAAGTGTAATATTCCATCTATAGACTCCTAAAAGTTGTGTTCGACATACCAAAGGTTGTAGTTCGATCCGCCGCGGCGGACGCCGTTGATCGCGCCGTAGATGCCCGACCGGTGCTTGAGGGCATACCCGGCATAGGTATCGTAAAGCGGCCGGTAGCCGACCATACGCCCCAGGTCGAAATCGAGCGAGACGTCGAGGTAGTTGAGGAAGCGGGAGTTGTGATCGCCCTCGGCCTGGGCCTCAAGCTTCTCGACATAGGGGATACCCCAGGCGTAGGAGGCCCCTTCGCCGAAGCCCAGACGGATCGTCCGCTCCCACGGCCGGAAGTTCCAGTAGGCCTTGATATAGATGGTCATTTCCATAAAATCGGGCTGATGGCCGTTCTCGAAGAAGCGGTTTACGCCACCTTTGAGGTAAAAATCAATGGGCAGTCCCCAGGTCTCCTGCGAAAAGCGGTAGCCCAGTTCGACGCCGCCGGCCGAGGTCCCCGCCGGGTGCTGGTCGCCCATCATGGAGATGATCTCCCCCAGGTCGCTCTCATCGGAAAAACCGTATCCGACGCGTACGGACCATTCACGCTCATCGCCGGTCACATTATTGTCTGCCGCTGCCAGTGTCAAGGTAAAAAGAAGTAGAAGAAGTAATTTCAATGTCATGCCCCGTTTCATGGGGCAGCATTATATCAGAGAAAACGTCCGACCCACTGCCGGAGCTGCTCGGCGCTGAGGGCGCCGGAAACCCGGTCGACTTCCCACCCCCCTTTGAAGGCGATCAGCGTCGGGATGGACTGGATATGAAAGCGCGATGCCAGTGCCTGCTGCTCTTCCGTATTGACCTTGGCGAAGCGGGCTTTCAGCACGAAGGAGGAGGCCGCTTCCTCGAACGCCGGGGCCATCATGCGGCAGGGGCCGCACCACGGTGCCCAGAAATCGACGATGACCGGAATGTCGCTGTTGGCGATCTGGTTGTCGAAGGCGCTTGGATCGAGGGCGATGGGTTTCGTATCGAGCAGGGAGTGTCTGCAGTGGCCGCAGTTGGCCTTGGCATAGGTCTCTTTGACCGGGACGGCATTGACCTGCCCGCAGTGGGGGCAGACCACTTTGCGCTTTTCCATGACCCTTAGGCTTCCTGGACCTCGAGATCTTTCAGGCCGGGGCCGCGGTGGGATTTGAGTTTGTCATGCAGACGGCGGAGCGCTTTGTTCGCGCGCTCTACGGCCATATCGATCGCTGCATCGAGATCGTCGTCCTGCTGTGTAATGACGACAGGCGTGTTGTGGGCGATATGAATGTCAAATTCCGCTTCAACACCGTTTTTCACTTTGCTCAGAAGCACATTGATCGTCGTAATATCGAGTCCGAATTTCATAAACTGTTCTTTGGCTTTTTGAACGTGGTCGCGGGTGTTGTCCGTCAGAGTAATATCTTTTGTGCGAATAGGAGTATTCATCGAAAATCCTTTTTTTTTGGGATAAAAAAAGTATAACAGAAGATATCTAAATTGATATCAACTATTCCGCCGTCCAAGGGGCGCTGCGCCCCTTTTCAACCTCTTACGCTATAATGCCGCGACTAAAAGAGGAGAAACAATGAGAGTTTTTACGGGCATCCAACCCTCCGGTGACCTGCATATCGGCAACTATTTCGGCTCGATCAAAGCCATGGTCGATTCGCAGGCGGAGAACGAGGTTTTTGCCTTTATCGCCAACTATCACGCCATGACGACGGTCCAGGACGGTGCACGCCTCTCTGAACTGACGATGCAGGCCGCCACCGATTTTCTCGCCCTGGGCATCGACCCGGAAAAATCGACCTTCTGGGTCCAAAGCGACGTCAAAGAGGTCCTCGAGCTCTACTGGTTTCTCTCCTCCTTCACCCCGATGGGACTGCTCGAGCGTGCCCACAGCTACAAAGACAAGGTGGCAAAAGGCATTTCCGCCAACCACAGCCTCTTCGCCTACCCGGTGCTGATGGCCGCGGACATCCTGCTCTACGACGTCGATGTCGTTCCCGTCGGCAAAGACCAGATCCAGCACGTCGAGATCGCGCGTGATATCGCCATCCGTTTCAACAATGCCTACGGCGACATCCTGAAGCTGCCCGAATTCCGCGTCGACGAAAACGTGGCGACGGTCCCGGGCATCGACGGCCAGAAGATGAGCAAAAGCTACGGCAACACGATCAATATCTTCGGCGACGAGAAGGCGCAGCTCAAGACGATCAAAAAGATCGTCACCGAAGCCGTCCCGATGGAGGAGCCCAAAGAGTGGCGCGGATGCAACGTCTACAATATCGCCAAACTCTTCCTCGACGAGGATGAGTGCCTCGCCCTGCAGGAGCGCTACGAGCGCGGCGGCGAAGGGCACGGCCACTTCAAGCTCTACCTGGCCGAAGTCATCTGGGAACACTTCCGCCCCTACCGCGAAAAGCGCGCCTACTACGAGGCGCACCAGGACGAGGTCCGCGATATCCTCAAAGCCGGTGCGGCCAAGGCCAGTGAAGCCGCCCGCGAGATCACGGAGAAGGTCCGCAGCGTCACCGGCGCCGCTTACTGACGCCGCGCCCACCCCGGGCGACCTGACTGCAAATTTTTACTCCTCCTTAAACCATCGCCTGTAGAATGCTGCTCCTGAATTTTATTGAGGATAGAAAAATGATCACAGTTAAAATGGAAAAAGAGTGCGGCTGCTTCAAACGTTCGGACTATGAAGCGGTCAAAACCTTTGAGAGCAAAGATGATGCCCTCATGTATGCCCAGGAACTCTGTGCGGATATGAACGAAACCTTCTGCCAGAAACACGTTTTCCGCGTCACCGAAACAGCAGAAAACGAAATGACAATCAACCTCGCGATGAACGGCTAAGCCGTTCATCACACCCCCTTCCATTCACCGCATATTTCCGGTTACAACGCCTGAATTCCTTCTCGTTGTCATCGCAGTAGAACAGCCGATGCATCCGCAGTTTTATCTCTGTAAAACACACGAAAAGGAAAGAACAATGGTGACGGTAAAGTTGGAAAAAGAGTGCGGCTGCTTTAAAGATGCGAGAAACATTGATTCGGAAATGTCGTTTGAGACCAAAGATGCCGCGATGATCTATGCGAAAGGGTTGTGCAGAACGATCAACGATCAGTTCTGCGGGAAACACTTCTTTCGTCCTGCCGATACGGCGGACGACGAGGTGATGATCAAACTCATCAACCGCTAAGCGGGATCAGCGGTCCCGCTTTAGAGCCTAATAGTCGTACGGTTGATAAACTTCTTCTCGCTCCACTGCGGCTGTTTGAGCTCCAGCAGTGACCTGATCTCATCATTCACCAAACGGTAGTGGAGTTCGAATGTCACCTGCCCTGTTCCCTTGACCATCGGGACTTTGAAGGTTTTGGTACCGCGTGCCGGTACGGACATATCCTCGGTCGCGGATGCCGCCAGGTGTGGAATGGTCGGCTTGCCGCGTTTATCCGTATAGTGCTGGGTCATCGAAATACTCTTGGTCTCGATCACTTTCGAGCCGCTGCGGTAGATGACGTCGAGGATCAGCTCCCTTGCACCGAATCCCGTCGGGATATTGTGCGGGTTCTCATTGGTGAGCGTCACGATAAAGCTGTCCCCGCTCTTTTTCGCTTCAATCCCCAGGGCATCCTGCCAGAGCCAGTTCGTATGGGCACCGACAAACCCGTGCTCGCGGACCATCCGTTTCTTCGGTTTGCCGTTGTCGATCGGGAGGTTTGATGCAAATCCCTCTTTTTTCGGGCTCATGTGGCAGTCGGCACACTGTTTTTTCGTATCTTTGTACTCATTCTGCGTGTTCGCAAAGACGAAGTTCTCCGTTGAACGGTCATTGGCGTGGCAGACGAAACAGAGCTGCTTGGGGTCTTTGCCGAAGAAATCGCGGTACTGCGTCTTATGATACGGAGACTTCGCGTCCTCGATCGGGCCGCTCATGATACCGACCGGGTTCCACTGGATTCGGTGCACCCCGCGCTTGTCCGCGGGAAGATCGTGTTTGATGCTGTCGACATTGTGGCAGACGAGGCAGTTGACCCCCTCGGAGAGCGCACTGTCGCTGACCGCGGCATTGACCTCGCTCCCTTCATCCAGTCCCATCAGAACGTCGATCTGGTAGTTGATATCCGTTTTTGTCACGGCAACACGGGGGTTATGGCAGGCGGCACACTCGACCTTGACGGCGTTGATCGGTTTGCGCGTTTTACGCGCGTAGTACTCCATCGACTGGCGAAGGTACTCGTCATGTTTATAATGTGATTTGGCGTGATAGGAACCGGCCCATTCATTGACAATGGTGGCGTGGCAGGCTTTACACTTGCTAGAGTCGTGGTACTGAGAGTTCAGTTCGGGGGCAGCCTCCGTAGCATACAGTGAGGCGCCGATAGCGGCAAACGTCAGGAGAGTCGCGGCAAAACGTTTCATGACCTTGGTCCCTTTTTAACAGTTTAATTATGATTAAAACTATTATAGGGTGAAGGAGCACCAAAGTCAATTAAACAGATTTTAACGTGCCCGATCGAGCCAGACCATCAATCCTTTTTGCGCATGCAGGCGGTTTTCCGCCTCGTCAAAGATGACGCTATGCGGCCCTTCGAGGACCTCTGCGCTCACTTCCTGTCCGCGGTAGGCGGGCAGACAGTGCAGGAAGATCGCATCTTGCCCGGCAAGCGCCATCTTCGCTTCGTCGACGATGTAGCCGGCGAAATCGCGAATGCGCTGCTCTTTCTCGTCTTCCTGCCCCATGGAGGCCCAGGTGTCCGTGGTGACGACCGTCGCACCGGCAATAGCCTCTTCCGGATCGTTCCCGACCTTGATGACGGCACCGCTCTGCGCGGCCATCGCCAGGGCATCTTCGAGGATCGCAGCATCCACCTCGTACCCCTTCGGCGTCGCGACCCGCAGTTCGAACCCGAGCTTCGCGGCGAGCATCAGCCAGGAGTGGGTCATGTTGTTGCCGTCGCCGACATAGGCGACAACAGGGTTCTCCGCCTGGCCGTGTTCGATCATCGTCATATAATCCGCCAGAAGCTGCACCGGGTGGTAGCTGTCGGTAAGGCCATTGATGACGGGGACTTTTGAGTAGGAGGCAAACTCTTCGAGCATGCTATGCTCAAAGGTGCGGATCATCACCATGTCGCACATAGAGGAGATGACGCGGGCCGTATCTTTGACCGGTTCGCCACGGCCAAGGTGGATGTCGCGGTTGGAGAGGAAAAGCCCCTGTCCGCCGAGCTGGTAGATCCCGGTCTCAAAACTGACGCGGGTCCGTGTCGAACTCTTCTCGAAGATCATCGCCAGCGTCTGCTTGTCCAGGTAGGGCTTGTGCTCGCGGCGTTTGCACTCGGACTTGATCTGCAGTCCGAGGTCGATGATGGAGAGGATCTCCTCTTTCGTGTAATCTCTGAGGGTTAAAAAGTGTCGCATTGTCTGCTCACGGCGTAACGGGTCTCCCCGGAATGAAAGCGCCCATTATAGCGTAAAGTGTGAAAAAGCTTACAGCAGCCCCGCCACCTCTTTGGCGTGGTAGCTGATAATGATGTCCGCACCGGCGCGTTTGAAGCCCAGCATCGTCTCCATCATCACCCGTTCGTAATCGATCAGCCCGGCTTTGCCGGCATGCTTGAGCATGGCGTATTCGCCGCTGACGTTGTAGACCGCGAGCGGCAGGGAGGTCGCTTCGCGGATATCGCGGATAATGTCAAGGTAGGCCAGGGCCGGTTTGACCATCAGGATGTCCGCCCCCTGCATCTCGTCGGCGATGCTCTCGGCGATCGCCTCGCGGCGGTTGGCCGGGTCCATCTGGTAGGTGGCACGGTCCCCGAACGACGGTGTCGATTCGGCGACGTCACGGAACGGGCCGTAGTAGCCGCTGGCGAACTTCGTCGAATAGCTCATCACCGGGAGGTTCTCGTAGCCGTTGCCGTCGAGTGCCGTGCGCAGGGTCTCGATGATCCCGTCCATCATCCCCGAAGGGGCGATCATGTCCGCGCCCGCCTGGGCATGGACGATCGCCTGCTGGCCGGAGATGGCGAGCGTCGCATCGTTGTCGACGGTTTCGTGTACATGGTCGATGATACCGCAATGGCCGTGGTCAGTGTACTCGCAGAAGCAGAGGTCGGTGACGACGAATATCTCGGGGTGGGCCCGTTTGATTGCCTTGACGGCCGTGGCGATGATGCCGTTCTCATCCAGGGCATCGGAGCCGACGGAGTCCTTGACGTCGGGGATCCCGAAGAGGATAATGGAGTAGATCCCCAGCGCCTTGAGCGTCTCGCACTCCCGGATCGCTTCGTCGATACTCATCTGGTAGACGCCGGGCATCGACGCCACTTCGCTCTTGATGCCTTCGCCCGAACGCACGAAAAGAGGATAGATGAAATCGTCCGCACGGACGTGGTATTCGCGCACCAAAGCACGCAGGTGAGAGTTGAGCCGGTTACGGCGGAAACGTTGGAACATGTTTACCCTTGACAATTTTGCTATAATCGCATTGTAACAATTCCATCGTTAAAGAACTGTTTTTGCTTCAAAATATAAAAATTTCTGATGTTGCCAACCTCCCGTCACGTTTCGGGAAGTTCAAAGTCCAGGCCTTCAAGCAGGGCTATAAAGAGCACCTGGCGATCCTGCGGGAACCCTTCGGCGAGACCCCGATCGTGCGGGTCCACTCCGAGTGCCTCACCGGGGATGCCCTGGGCAGTCTCAAATGCGACTGCGGTGACCAGCTGGCTTTCGCCCTCAACATGATCGAAAAAGAGGGCGGCATCGTCATCTACCTGCGCCAGGAGGGCCGCAATATCGGCCTGCTCAACAAGATCAACGCCTATGCGCTGCAGGATAAAGGGTTCGACACCGTCGCCGCCAACCACCAGCTGGGCTTTGCGGCCGACGAACGCACCTACGAGATGGTCCAGTTCATCCTGGCCCACTACGGCATTACGAAGATCCGCCTGCTGACCAACAACCCGCAGAAGATCAATGCGCTGGAGGGGGTTGAGATCGTCGAGCGGCTGCCCATCGTCATCGACCCCAACGAGCACAACGAGAACTATCTTCAGGTCAAAAAAGAGCAGATGGGGCACCTCATTTAACATGACATTCGCCCAGAAGATCGCCACCCTGCCCGATGCCCCCTCTTATCTCGCCTCCCACCTGGAGCGCTACCGCGATCTTCTGCTGCAGTGGAACAAGATCCACAACCTCAGCGGCTACAAAGACGCCGCGACGATCGAGTACTACCTCTATGACGCCCTCTATCCCGTCACCTTCCTGCCGCCGGTTGCGACGGCGATGGATATCGGCACGGGAGCCGGGTTCCCCGGACTGATCCTCGCGATGGCACAGCCCCAGACACACTGGACGCTCGTCGAACCGCTGCAGAAACGGGCCGGGTTTCTGCAGTTCGTCAAAGCGACGCTGAAACTGGAAAACGTCACCGTGGAAAACTGCCGCGTCGAGGCGCTTCCCGACCAGCGCTTCGACCTCATCACCTCGCGGGCCGTCACCGACACCGGGATGCTCCTGAACCTCAGCGCCCCCTACCGGGATGCGGAGACGATGCTCCTCTTTTACAAAGGCGAGAACGTCTATAATGAAGTCCCGGAAGATCTGCCCTACCGTATCATCGAAACCGATGAGCGGCACTACCTTCTCATTAACCCGCCCAAGGAGACCGCATGCTCTTGAAAATCCTTCTCATCCTCGGTGTTATCGCCGCCGTCTATTTCATCTTCTTCAAAAAAAGCACCCCCGTAACGAAGCAGCCGAAGTCCGACAGCGCCGCGAAAAAGAGCGACGACGACACGATGGTACCGTGCGAAGCGTGCGGCGTCTTCGTCAGCGTCAAGGAAGCCTTTATCAAAGAGGGGAAATATTACTGTTCGAAAAGCTGCATGGAAGGAGCCTGAGATGCTGATCTTCGGTCACCCCCATCTGGCATCGGAATCCTTCTACCACATCGACGGCCCCGAAGCGATCGCATCGACGCCGCCGGGCAGCACCGTGCTTTTCGCATGGGGCGCGGCGAACCTCGACCTCGTCGCCTACTGCGGTGCGAACGGCATCCCGTTTGCCCTCGAAGCCGCCTCCGTCAAAGACGCCCTCTTCGCCGAAAACGCGGGGGCACGCTTCATCCTGGTCGACCCGGCCCTGGCGCGTTCGGTACAGAAAGTCGCCGAAACCTATCTTTTCGATGCCAAAATCCTGACCTATATCGAGGATGAGGAGCAGATGGAAGCGATGGCCTATGAAGGAATTGACGGGGTCATATTCGCCGAAGCGGTGATCAAAGTCACCGCTTAGACAGTGAGGCATCGCGCTATTCGATGATCTTGCGCGGCAGGCGGGGATTCAGCCCGACCAGGACTTCATACGAGATGGTCCCCGCCGCGGCCGCGTAGCTGCGGGCATCGTCGAAGATGAGCAGCTGCTCCGCATCACTGGCAAAACTGCAGTTATCCATGGAGACGCGCCCCAGCAGCATCTCGCCGCCGGGCGCGGTATAGCGGTTCGATGCCGTGCGCAGCAGCCCGTCGGCATACCCGACATCGTAATTGCTGATCTGCATCTGGCGGTCGGCGCCGAAGCACCCGCCGTATCCGACCCGTTCGCCCTGGTTCAGGCGCCGCTGTGAGATCTTTTCGCCCCAGAGCGAGAGGATGGGAAGCAGGTCCGGCTGCGGCAGAGCCTGCGGCATCTCCAGGCAGCCGTACGCCGCGATACCGACGCGCACCATGTCATCGTGCCCTTCATGGCTTCTAAAGGTCGCGGCGGAGTTCGCGGAGTGGAAGCGGAGCCTCGGAAAGCCGTAGCGTTTGGCCAGCATCAGCGCTTCGCGTCTAACGCTTTCAAAGGTGTGGCGCTGCCAGAAATATTCGCTCCCCATCTCGTCCGCGCTGCGGTGGTGGGTAAAGACCCCCTCGAGTTTCAATCCGTTCTTGCTGATCTTTTCAAAGGCGTGGTGCAGCAGGTGCGGCGGGACGCCGTTTCGGTGCATTCCCGTATCGACCTTGAGCTCCACCCGGCTTCCGGGGGGAAAACTCTTGATCTGCTCCATCGCGTTGATGGTAAAGCAGTAAGCAGGCATCAGCACCGCCGGCATATCCGCGAGAACGAGAATATAGTTGAATTTGTCCCGGACCTGTTCCGCCTCTTCGATCGTGCGGACGACGGCCCGCCCGATCCCGTATTTGCTTGCGATCTGCGCGACCTGCTTTAAGCCGTGCCCGTAGGCGTTATCCTTGAGGACGAGTGCGATTTTCTCACGGCTCTGCAGCTGTTTCGAGATCATGTTAAGGTTGTGGTGGAACGCTTTGCGGTCTAGGGTGATAAAAGCCATACGACATTATAATGTCATAAATTGAATGTTGAAGAGAAGATGCAAACCTATCACGTAAAACGTCTCCCTGCGGAGTTTGAACCCCAATCCTTTGTCCAGCTGATCTTTCCCCACGCCGACAGTGACTGGGCGCCCTACCTCGACGAAGCGTGCCAAACTTTTGCCCGTATCGCCGAAGGCGTCGCCCGTTTCCAGCCCTGCCTGATCGTCTGTGACGACATCGCCCGGGTGCAGCGCTACGTCGCTCCGGGGACGAACCTGCATTTCGTACAGTATGACACCGATGACACCTGGGCGCGGGACTGCAGCGGCATTACCGTCGAGACAACAGAGGGATGCCTTATCCAGGACTTTGTTTTCACCGGCTGGGGCGGCAAGTTTGAAGCGGCCAAAGACAGTGCGATGACCGCGGCGATCGCGCAGCACTACGGCGCACCGGTCGCTTCACACCGTTTTATTCTCGAAGGGGGCGGGATCGAAAGCAACGGGGAGGGGCTGCTGCTCGTCACCGAAGAGTGTCTCCTGAACCCCAACCGCAACAGCGCGTTGACAGGCCGTGCGGAGATCGAGGCCGTCCTTGCCGAGACCCTGGGGGTCAAACGGACCCTCTGGCTGACCTCCGGCTACCTCGCCGGGGACGACACCGACAGCCACATCGACACCCTCGCCCGCTTCTGCGACGCCGACACCATCTGCTACGTCCGGTGCACGGATGCCGCCGACGAGCACTTCGACGCCCTGCAAAAGATGGAACAGGAGCTCCGGGAACTCCGTAACGACCGCGGCGAACCCTTCACCCTCGTCCCGCTGCCGATGACCGATGCGATCTATTTCGAGGACGAGCGGCTGCCGGCGACCTACGCCAACTTCCTCATCATCAACGGCGCCGTCCTCGTCCCGGTCTACAACGACCCCCATGACGACGAGGCGCTGGCCGTTTTCAAAACGCTCTTCCCCGGCCGGGAGATCATCGGCATCGACTGCAGCATCCTGATCCGCCAGCACGGTTCGCTGCACTGCGTGACGATGCAGTTCCCCGCCTGCGTTACTCTGCGCTGCCCCCAATAACGGCTTCGACCTTCTCCGGCGTCACCTCCTGCTCGGTAAAGAGCAGCGAAAAGCCCTGAAAAAGGAAGAAACCCGACCCTGCGAGCAGCAGGATAATTTTGATGATCTGTTTCGTTTTTGCATTCATGAGCGCCATTGTAACGCACCCGCCGATCCGCCGCGGCAATTTAACACCCCCTTAACACTTTTTCTCTAGTATTTGTGGTTTTGAATGCAATCGAATGAAGGATAAAAATGAAGAAAACGCTACTGGTTTCCCTCGCGGCGGCCGCGCTGCTTGCGAATGACGCTGCGGAAAACAACGTGACAGAGAGCGGCGTGGCGACGCTCGGCGGCATCGTCGTCGAAAGCTCATCGCTCAGCGACGTCAACACCGAAGAGATCAAATCCGCCGACACCGCCGAGGCACTGGCCAAACAGGTGCCGAGCATCACCCTGGTACGCCGCAGCGGTATCGCGAACGACATCATCCTCCGCGGCCAGAAGCGCGACAACATCAACGTCATCGTCGACGGCGGCAAGATCTACGGCGCCTGCCCCAACCGCATGGACCCGCCGACCTCGCATGTCATCACGAACAACATCTCCTCGATCAGCGTGGTCGAAGGACCGTATGACGTCGAACACGCCGGGACCCTCAGCGGACTCGTGACCGTCGACACCGTCCAGCCGGAAAAAGGGGTTCACGGCAACTTCAACGCGGGCATCGGCAGCTTCGGCTACTCGAAAGTCGCCGGCACCCTCACCGGCGGGAACGATACGGTCCGCGCGCTGATCGGCGTCTCGGGCGAATGGAGCGGTCAGTACGAGGACGGCAGCGGCAATACCTTCGCCGAGCAGATCGACAACGCCGTCGCCGCGGGTACCGCCAAAGCCCCGAACGCATACCTGCCGTCCGAACGCGACCGCAGCGCCTACGCGAAACGTTCCGTGATGGCGAAACTCTTTGTCAACCTGGCCGAAAACCAGGAACTGCGCCTGGGCTATACGGGCAACCGCAGTGACGGTGTCCTCTACCCCAACTCCGGGATGGACGCCCGCTACGACAACTCCGACCTCTACAACGTCCAGTACGCTGCCACAGATTTGGCAAGCTGGTCCAAGGAGCTGAGCGCGACCTACTACTACTCCTACGTCGACCACCCGATGTGGACCGAATGGCGCAAATCCTCCGCGATGATGGGGACGATGACCAACCACCTCACCTCCACGATCCAGGGGGCGACCCTCAAAAACACGACGGCCGTTTCCGATACGATGGATATTACCTTCGGACTCGACGGCAGCCTCCGCAACTGGGACGGCGCTTATGACATGAACGGCACCTATATGGGCCCCAGCATCAACGACGCCGACACCCGCAACGTCGCCTTTTTCGCCGAACTGGAAAAACGCTATCGCAACGCCGCCTACAAACTGGGACTGCGCTATGACGATACGGCCATCACCTCGGGCAATCCCGCCCTGCAGGACAACGACTACACCTCCGTCGGCCTCAACCTCTTTGCCGACTACGGCGTGACGGAGACCCTCGGCTTCTTCGGCGGCATCGGTATGGCTTCGCGCGTTCCGGATGCCCGCGAGCTCTACTTCCAGAAAAGCGGCATGATCGTCGGTACGCCCGATCTTGACCAGACGACGAACTACGAAGCCGACCTCGGGATGACGAACACCTACAGCAATTTCAACCTGAAGACGCGCCTCTTCTACAGCCGCCTGAAAAACTACATCTATTTCAACGCGACGCCGACGATCACCCAGAACAATTTCGAGAACGTGGATGCCACGATCTGGGGTGCCGAAATGGCAGGGACATGGTATGCAAGCGATGCTGTCTATGTCGACTTCGGTGCGGCATACCAGTACGGCAAAAAAGACAGTGCGCTCAGAGACCAGAACGGCACCAACCTCGCCGATATCCCGCCGCTCAAAGGTCACCTGGCCCTCAACTGGAACTATCGTGACGACAGTATGGCGACCATCGAAGGGGTCGCCGCGCACCAATGGGACCGTTACGATGCGGAAAACGGCGAACAGGCCATCGGTGCCTGGGCGGTCATGAACCTCAAAGTCGATCACCGTATCAACCGCAACTTCGGTCTGATCCTCGGCGTCGACAATGTCTTCAACGCGACCTATGCCGTTTCCAACACCTATAAAGACCTGACGCTCCTCAGCCTCGACCCTACGGGCGACGTCATGCTGCTGAACGAGCCGGGCCGCTACTACTACGCCAACGTCTCATACAAATTCTAAAACACTGACGCTGTGTCCGCCTCTGCGGCGGGCCCAGTTCCCTCGAGCATACACAAGTAAACCGCACCTTGTATCTTTAACTTTTCCCTGAAAAACAGCGTGTCTTACTTCGGTTGAAAGGTCAAATCCGAAATGGTCATTAGCGGATCGAGCGGATAATTAATGGTTGGATGTTGCCGAAGGCGCCAGCCCTTTGTACTTTCTTCTTCCCGGTTTGGCTTCTGCTTTGCACAAGACAAGGTGAATTGAGGCGCAGCCTCAAGAGAGGATACCCTGGGGTGCAAAGAAGAAGGGGAACAAAAACATTCGTTCTACAGATAGGAAGAAAGGAATGATCAGAGCAGAATGACCTTGGCCAGTCCAAGGAAGCTGAAGAAGCCGAAGACGTCCGTTGCCGTCGTCAGCAAAACGGTCGAGCCGACCGCCGGATCGATGTTGAGGCGCTTGAGCAGCAGGGGGATGGAGGCGCCGAAGAAACCGGCGATAAAGAGGTTGATGATCATCGCCATACCGATGACGATCCCCAGCAGCGGCAGCTGGAACCATGCCCAGGCGATCAGCCCCATAATCAGGGCAAAGAGCAGGCCGTTGAGCAGCGCGACGGCGATCTCCTTGTAGAGCGCCGACTTGGCGTTGCCGAACTCGATATCCCCCAGCGCCATCTGGCGCACCATGACCGTCAGGGTCTGGGTGCCCGCATTGCCCCCCATCGACGCGACGATGGGCATCAGGATCGCCAGCGGAACGTAGGCCGCGATCGTCGCATCGAAAAGGCCGATGACCGCCGAGGCGAGAATGGCCGTAAGCAGGTTGACGAAGAGCCAGCTGGCGCGGTTCTTGAAGACCCCCTTGATGCCCTCTTCCTGTTCGACTTCGTCGTTGACCCCGGCGAGGTTATAGATCTGCTCGGTGGCGCGCTCTTCGATGACGTCGTAGATGTCGTCCGAGGTGATCCGCCCCACCAGCCGGCTTTCATGGTCGACGACCGGCAGCACCGCAACGTCGTACTGTTCGAAGATCGTCGCAACCTCGTCAATGTCATCGGTCGCCTTGACCGAACGGAACGCTTTCGTCGTCAGCTGCGCACGGAAGGTCTGCTCGAAATCCATCAGGATCATGTCTTCCAGGGCGACGGTCGCCACCAGCCGGTGTTCGTCGTTGACGATGTAGAGCTGGTGGACATTTTCCAGCTCCCCCTCCTCTTTCAGGTGTTTGAGCCGTGCGATGGCGATGCGTACCGTCTCGTCGAGCGTCGCCTCGAAGAGCTCCGTCTGCATCCAGGCGCCGGCCTGGTCATCCTCGTAGCTGCGGATCTTGTCGATGTCTTCGCGGTCTTCCTCGTCGAGCTGCTCGTAAACGGCTTCGGACTTGTCTTCGTCGAAATCGACGATGTCCTCGATCAGTTCCGCCGCATCATCCGAATCCAGCCCTTCGACCGCCTCGGCCAGCTCATCGCTGGAGTAGTGCTCGATCGCATCCTCTTTGAGCTTTTCGGGCAGTTCGAGCAGGACCTCCCCCCGGACATCCTGGGGGATCCGGCCCAGCATCCCGCGGAAATCTTCCGGGCTCTCCTGGTGGATGTTTTTAAGCAGGTACGAAATCTCGCTGGCGTGGGGAAGGTGTTCCGATTTGCCCAGCAGAAACTGGTCGAACGCGTGTTTGATCTCACTGATGTGTTTCATTGTTCTCCCCCTTCTTCAGCGGACGGCAGCTTTCGGGATCGATGTAGCAGGCGTTGTCGATCGTCTCGACCTTGACGGCCTCCTGCGGATGCACCATCACATCGGCGACCAGCGCATCCAGGCGTGCCATTTCACCCCTGAAAGCTTTGAGCGCTTTGCCGCCGAGCTGTTTTGTCGTCACCTGGACCACGCGGGCCGGGTTGATCGCACGGCCGTTCTTGTACAGTCCGAAGTGCAGGTGCGGACCCGTCGAGAGCCCCGTACTTCCGACGTAGCCGATCACCTGCCCCTGCTTGACCGGTTTGCCGCTGCGGATACCGCGTCTGAAAGCCTTCAGGTGGGCATACAGCGTCACATACCCGTCCCCATGCCGGACCTTGATAAGATTGCCGTACCCGCGCGAGCGACCCGCAAAAATAACGGTTCCGCTGCCGGCAGCCACGACAGGTGTGCCCCTCGGCGCGGCGTAATCCACCCCGAGGTGGGCACGGTAGCGTTTGAGGATCGGGTGGAATCGGCGCAGCGTAAACCCGGAACTCACACGGCCGCTGCGGACCGGACGCGAGAGCAGAAACCCTTCGACCTGGCGCCCTTTTTCATCATAGTAGCGTTCGTCGCTGTTGAGGTAGACCGAGTGGCGTTTCCCCCGCATTTCGACCATGCCGACCAGCAGCTCGGGCATGCCGAACGGATTTCCGAGACGGTACTTCTGCGTATAGACCATCACGAGCTTGTCCCCCTTGCGCAGATCGCGGCGGAAGTTGAGGGAGTTTTTGAACCCCGCGACGAAGGCATGCGCCAGTGAGCGGGAACCGGTCGCTTTGAGGATATCGTAGTAGGGGGAGTTTTCGATGGAAAGCGAGATCGACTCGCGCTTGGTCGAAGCGATTACCGGAATTGCTTCAAAGGCGAAGCCCCCGTCTTTGCGGTAAAGATGCAGCTGCAGTTCGTCGGAAACGGGAATGAGCACCTGTTCGATGGTGCCGTTGCGGTCATGCATCACCTGGTAGGGGATGCCGCTGCGGAGTTCCTCCGTCAGCTTCTGGTCGTCGCTGTCGATATCGTAATAAAGTGCCTGCGGAAGATGGAGGCGCTCCAGGAACATCAGGTAACTCTCACCCTCGCTCCATTTGTAGGTTTCCACCGACGATGCCAACAGCACCAGGGGCGCCAAAAGCAGCCAAAAGACCCGAACCAAACCTCACCTCCATCCAACGGATGTGAAAGGGTAGCAGATTCGTGCTAAAGCCCAGCTCTAAAGCGTATAAAGAGCCCATTTATCAAGGCTAGGCTATAATTTTTTCCCATTTAGCATGCAAGGTATTCAGTGATCAGACTGCTCTTTTTTCTCCCGTTATTTTTTGGCGTTCTCCATGCCGGCGAACTGCACCTTACCCTCGAGACTGTTTCGGCAGGGACAGAGACCGGTACGATCAAAACGGCCCGGGTCGAACCGGGCGTCAGCGGTTTTGTCGTCCGCCACTTCACGCCGGAACACAGCGCGATCATCGCCAGTGCCGTTGCCCAGGCGTATGACGAGACGGCAGGAGTGCTGACCGTCGCCTTTTCCGAATACAGCGGCCTGCAGCAGAACTCCCTGCCCAAAGGCGAGTGGCAGCCCAAGGCGGGGGACGAGGTTATCCTCGCCTTTGCCTATACCCGCGGCATCCTGATCGCTCCGACGCGCAGCACCTACCTGAAGCTGACGGAGCAGCTGAAAAGCGTCGAGTGGATGCACCCCGACACCCTGGCGACCTACCTCTCCTACCGCGGGCACCCGACCCCGCTCAAAGAGGATCTCTCCGGCTTCTGTACCGTCGCGACGACCGGGCTGCTCTTTCTCTACCTCGACGACAGCCTCTTCACCGTGGACTGCCAGAGCCTGAGCCTGCTGCAGCTCACCGCGGCCGGGCTGGCTTACGAAGCGCCGCAGCTCCCCTTTTACACCCGTGTCGAGGAGATCGACGCCAACTGGTTCGGCAGCGGCAGCGGCAGACTGGACGCCTATGAACCCTACTACCTTGAACTGCTCGTTGAAAACAACCCGCATTCGCGCAAACTATACGACTTTATTCAGTCGCATCCAAGCGCCGATAAGCAATTATTAGACGAATTTGACCTGAAGGGCCAGCCATGATCGATCCCAAGCACCTGCAGCACTTTGCCGCCGTCGTCGGCGACGACAATATCTACAGCGACAAAGCGCACCTCCTCGCTTACTCCTACGATGCGACCCGCGAACGGTTCGAACCCGACGCCGTCCTCTTCCCGCGCCACGAGCAGGATGTCAGCGATATCCTGCGCTACTGCAACGAGCACGGCATCGTCATCGTGCCGCGCGGGGCCGGCAGCGGCTTTACCGGCGGCGCGCTCCCGAGCCACGGGGGTATCGTCCTCGCGTTTGAAAAGCACATGAATAAGATCCTCGAGATCGACATGCAGAACATGGTCGCCGTCGTGCAGCCGGGGGTCATCAACATGGACCTGCAGCGTGCCGTCGAAGCCGTCGGCCTCTTCTACCCGCCGGACCCGGCCAGCCAGGACTACTCCACCATCGGCGGCAACGTCTCCGAGAACGCCGGCGGGATGCGTGCGGCCAAATACGGCATCACCAAGGACTATGTCATGGCCATCAGGGCCGTACTCCCCAACGGTGATGTTGTCAAGGCGGGCAAACGGACCATCAAGGATGTCGCGGGCTACAACATCGCGGGGATCCTGATCGCCTCCGAGGGGACCCTCGCCGTCACGACGGAAGTGACCCTCAAGCTGATCGCCAAACCGAAAATGACGAAGACGGCGATGGGGGTTTTCCCCTCCGTCACCGAAGCGATGGAAGCGGTCTATAAAACGATGGCCTCGGGGGTCACCCCGGTTGCGATGGAGTTCCTCGACAACCTCACCATCCGTGCCGTCGAACAGACCTTTAACAAGGGCCTGCCCGTCGATGCGGGCGCCATCCTGGTCACCGACGTCGACGGTAACCTCGAGCCGGACCTCGATTTCCAGCTCGCCCAGATCGAGAAGGTTTTCCGCGAGAACGGCTGTTCGGACTTCGTTATCGCCAAAGACAAGGCCGAAGCGGCCGACCTCTGGTTCGCACGCCGCAATGCCAGCCAGTCCCTCGCCGTCTATGGCAGCAAGAAGCTCAACGAGGACGTCACCGTCCCCCGTTCCGCCCTGCCGGGACTGCTCGAGAAGTTCTACGCCATCGCCGACAAATACAACATCAACATCCCCTGCTTCGGCCATACGGGCGACGGGAACGTCCACACCAACGTCATGGTCGACGGCAAGGACCCCGAACAGGTCAAAATCGCTTACAAGGCGATCGAGGAGGTCTTTCAGGCCACCATCGACATGGGCGGGACGCTGAGCGGCGAACACGGTATCGGCCTGGCGAAAGCCCCCTACATGGGCATGGCCTTCACCGACGAGGAGATGAATCTCTTCAAAGCGATCAAGAAAGCCTTCGACCCCAATAACATCCTCAACCCGAACAAGATGGGGCTCGACTAAACCGCCTCCCCCGGTGCACTCCCCGTGCACCGCTTCCGTAAAGCGCTTTGTGCTACAATCTTCGTATGCAAGAGAACATCCACCGCTACTCCTGGAAACGCTTTAAGCGGCATGCCCGCTACTACTGGAACCAGCTCCTCGACTCCGAGCTGACCTACTACGCTTCGAGCCTCAGTTTCTACACGATCTTCACCGTCATCCCGCTGCTGATGATCATTCTCTCCATCGCGGTGACGATGCCGAGTTTCCAGGAGTATTACGCGGATCTGAAGGCCTTTCTCATCGAGAACCTTCTGCCCGTGCAGTCCGAACAGATCTCCCAGTATATCGACGAGTTTCTCAGCAACGCCGTCAAGCTCAGCGTCGTCGGTTCTTTGATGATCGTCGTCGCCTCCATGCTCTTTTTCGAAAACTACGAATACATCGTCAACAAGATCTTCCATACCAAGCGCCGCACCATCTGGCAGTCCGTTACGACCTACTGGACCCTGGTGACACTCAGCCCGATCGCCTTCGGTCTCTCTATCTACCTCTCGACCCGGGCCGCCGCCGTGCTCGGCGAATACGGAGCGACGGCATGGTTCAACCTGGTGAGCATCTTCCCCTACATCATCGTCTGGATGCTCTTTTTCATCATCTACAAGATTTCGCCCAACACCAACGTCGACACCAAAGCCGCCTTCATCACCTCCTTTATCATCGCTGCCGTCTGGACACTGGCCAAGAACGGCTTCGTCTACTACATCTTTTACAACAAGACCTATACGACCGTCTACGGCTCCTTTTCGATTGTCCTCTTTACCTTTATCTGGATCTACACCTCATGGATCATCTTCGTCTACGGCCTCAAACTATGCTACCTGATAGACCGCGCCTACAAATACCGCCGCGGCCAGAAGGGGCAGGAGCATTTTGACCGTCTTGAATGGAAGCGCAAGCAGGCTTAGCCCTATCCAGACAGCCAAGAACCACACTCCCACTTCAATATGAACCGGGGTCGCCGGAAGCTCCAGAATCCGGACGACAAGGCTGTCGAGGACGCCCCCCAGTCCGACGGCGTGCAGCAGCAGCGCCAGCGGATAGAAGAGGATGAACGCCATCGTCCAAAGCACCGAGAGCGGGTGAAGCGCCGAATAAGTTCCGAAAAGCGCCAGCGCTATCGGCAGCATCATCCCGTAGACCCAGAGATGAATGCCCACAAAGGTGAAGAGCCGTCCCCGGTCGGCGAAACGCTGCAGAAAAAGGAAAATATAGAAAACACCTGCGACCGAAAGCCAGAAGCCGGTGGAGAAGAGCAGCCGCGGCCAGAAGGCGATCAGCAAAACGACCGCAATGCCGAGGGTCTGAAAGGAGAGAATCCGGAGGCCGCGGTCATAAAGGATAAATCCTATCAGCATCATCGCGAACGCACGCAGTACCGACGGAGGATAATGCAGAAAGAGGGCGTAGCCCCAGAGTACGGCGGCAGCGATATAAAAGAGGTCACGGCGGGCATTGCGCCAGGGGAACAGATGTGTCTGAAAGTAGCGGTAGGGGAAACGCAGCAGCGTAAACAGGAAGAGGCTGAGCAGCCCCAGATGAAAGCCGCTGATCGCCAGCAAGTGGCTGATCCCCAAACGCGCCAGCGATTCGCGCAGATTCGGTGGCAGCGGTGTCGCCGTAAAGAGGGCGGCAAAGAGTGCGCCGCTCCGTACTTCGGTGTGCTGGCTTTCAATCCACTCCCCCGCCCGGAACTTCCACTGACGCTGCGGCAGTACCGCGTCGATGGCCCCGTAGGCAAAAAAACCGCCCAGATAGTGCCAAAAATCCAACCGGTCCGTTTTCAGCCAGACACGGACTTCATATCCCTCCAGGTCCCGCAGGGCCGTCGGAACCGTGATAAAAAAGGGGGCTCCTGCCTTACTGCGCAGTTTCAAGACCTGGTAGGCCCCTCCCTCCTTGCGTTTTATGTACTGCTGCTCAACGGTTGCCGCTACGACTGCATCGTCAAAACGGGTCAGTTGCCGGTACGTGCGGTACTCTCCCAAAAGGGAAATGATGAAGAGAAGGAATACGAGACCAAGAAATACTTCGACTTCCTGTCTAGAAGCCAGTAGTTGCGGCGGTTCTAATTTCATATAGAATAACTATTTTAGTGTATAGCTATTCTATCAAATCTTTTTGAAGCGAAAGGAGCGGTTGCGGCGTGTCAGATCGTCGGCATCGATACAGTGCCGACATCCATCTGGGCGCTCGAGGTATCGACATTCTCGTACACGATCTCCGTCGCATTGTAGGTCGGCATGTCGATAAAACGGGTCAGCCGCTTCTGGAAGAGCAGCTTGACATGGCCCGTCGGGCCGTTACGCTGCTTGCCGATGATGATCTCGGCCTCTTCCTCCTCTTTCTCGACGTAGGTGGGCGTAAACTCCTTGCCTTCGGCCTTCGCGGCCTTTTCGCGCTCTTTCTCCTCCTTGTAGAGGTAGACATCGTCGCGGTAGACGAAGAGGATGATGTCGGCATCCTGCTCGATGGAGCCGGATTCCCGGATATCGCTGAGCATCGGGCGCTTGTCGTTACGCGATTCCAGGCCGCGGTTGAGCTGGGAGAGCGCGACGATCGGCATCTCCAGTTCACGTGCGAGCATCTTCAGCCCCCGCGACATCTCACTGACCTCCAGGTGGCGGTCCCGCGACCCGGTCCCGCTCATGATCTGCAGATAGTCGATGACGGCCATCTCGATCTCGGGGTGCTGCCCCTTGAGCTTGCGCAGGCGGGAGCGGAGCTGGTTGATGTTGACAGAGCCCTGGTCATCGACAAAGAGCTTGCTCGACTGCATCCGCTCGACCGCCTGGCCGAGCCGTGTCCACTCCTCGTCGTTCATATCGCCCACGCGCAGCTTCTGCAGCGGTACGGAGGTATCGACCGAGAGCAGACGCAGCATCAGCTGCTCTGCCGGCATCTCCAGGGAGAAGAAGGCAACCCCTTTGCCCTTTTTGAGCAGGTTCTGCACCATATTGAGCGCAAAGGAGGTCTTCCCCATCGCCGGACGCGCCGCGACGATGACAAGGTCCCCCTTACCGAAACCCGTCGTCATCTTGTTCAGTTCCGCGAACCCCGTATCGACGCCGACGAGCACGGAGTTGCCCCGTGCCTTCATCTCTTCGATGTAGCGCATCGTATCGATCGTCACCGACTCGGCATCTTTAAAATCGCTCGTCTGCGAGTCCTGGGTGATCTCGTAGAGCTTTTTCTCGACCATGTCGACGACGTCGCTGCTGGGCAGCTCCTCTTCGAGCGTAACTTTCTTGATCTCCGTCGTCAGGGTCAGCAGGTGGCGCTTGAGGGATTTGTCCTTCAGCTCTCTGACGTAGGCGGCCGTATTCGAGATCGGGTTGGCCGAGAGGATCTCGAGCATCACGTTCTCGTCGAACTTCTTCTTCGCATTGAGCTCTTTGCGGATGAACTCCTCGTCAATCGGCTCGTCACGTCGGGTGAGAGAGACAATAGCGCCGTAGATATCCTTGTGGGCCGGCAGGTAAAAATCATCCGGCTTCAGGATCGCTTCGAGTTCCTCGAACTGGGAAGGCTCGAAGATGATGGAACTGAGAACGGCTTTTTCAAACGCGAGGTTGTAGAGTTTCTCTTCCATTATTCATTCCCCTCCGCCATCTTCTCGACTTCATCGACAAACTTGTCCACAAGATCCTTCTCCTCCAAGCGCGCGACGACTTCGCCCTTAACCATCACCAGGCCGCTCCCCTTGCCGTAGGCAATCGCGACGTCGGCATGCTGCGCTTCGCCGATGGCGTTGACGACACAGCCCATGACGGAGACATTGAGCGGGGCCTTGATGTGCTTGGTCCGGCGTTCGATCTCGTCCACCGCGCTCACCAGGTCCGCCTCGATCCGTCCGCAGGTCGGGCAGGAGATGATATTGAGCCCCTCCCCCGCCGCGCCGGAATCCTTGAGAATCGCACGGCCGACGTTGATCTCCTCTTCGAGCTCGCCGGTGATGGAGACCCGCATCGTGTCACCGATCCCGTCGAGCAGCAGGGCACCCAGACCGATGGCGCTCTTCACTGTCGCGTGAAACTTCGTCCCCGCTTCGGTGACGCCCAGGTGGAAGGGGTAGTTATTCTTCGGGCGCAGCATCCGGTAAGCCTCGACAGTGCGCTGTACGTCGCTGGCCTTGAGAGAGACCTTGATGTCCGTAAAACCGAGGTCCTCGAGGAATTTGATGTTGTACTCCGCCGAGGCGACCATCCCCTCTGCCGTCTGGCCGTACTTTGCGTCAAACTGTTTCTCAAGACTGCCGGCATTCACACCGATACGGATCGGAATATTGCGCTCCCGGCAGGCTTTGACGACATCCTTCACCCGGCTCTGCTCACCGATATTGCCCGGGTTGATGCGGATACAGTCGACGACTTCCGCCGCGACAAGGGCCAGTTTGTAGTTGAAATGGATATCGGCGACAAGCGGCAGCGAGATCCGCTCCTTGATCGCTTTGAGCGCCAGTGCGTCTTCCATATCCGGTACGGCGACACGCACAATGTCGCACCCCGCAAAGTGGAGACGGTTGATCTGCTCGACCGTCGCTTCAACGTCGCGGGTACGGCTGTAGGTCATCGACTGAACGGAGATGGGCGCATCCCCGCCGACGGGGACGTTTCCGACATAGATCTGTTTCGTGGGATAGCGCTTAATCATAGAGGGATTTTAGCCAGATGGGCGTTAGTTTGAGCTTTTGAAACGATATTACCCGAACTCGATGGGGTCCATGTCGATTTCAGCCAGCGGGACCTTGGTCGCTTTAATCGCGCGGATCAGTTCGGTACTTTTATCGGCGCGCAGCAGGATCTGGTAGCGGTATTTCCCCGCGATCTTTTCAATCGGCGCCTTGTCCGCGCCGACGATCTCAACACTCTTAAATGCTCTGAGCCCCGTTTCCATCTGCCGCATCGCCGCTTCGGCCGTCTCACTTTTTTTGTAGGCAAAGAGTACCCGGCACAGTTTCTTGTAGGGCGGGTACATCCCTTCGCGGAAAAGCTTCTCCTCTTCCAAGAAACGCTCATAGCCGTCGATATAGGCGGAAAAGAACTCGGCATTGAAGGTCTGGACAATGACACGTGCCGCTTTTTTGCGGCCGCTGCGCCCCGCGATCTGCAGCAGCAGCGAGAGAGCACGTTCCCGCGCACGGTAATCACTGAGGCTGAGTAGGTTATCCAGTCCCAGGACGACCGCCAGAGTCACGGCATGGTAATCATGCCCCTTCGAGAGCATCTGGGTGCCGACAAGGAGATCGATCTCGTGTTCGTTGAAGGCGTGCAGCAGCTCCTTGAGCTTTTTCTGCGTCGTGATCTTGTCCCGGTCGAACTGCGCTACACGCCACTCGGGCTTCTGTTCATGGAAATATTCGACCGCCTCCGCCGTGCCCAGGCGCGAACTGGCGAGATCGCCCGTTTTACATTCGGGACAGTGCTGGGGGATCGCCTCTGCATACCCGCAGTAGTGGCAGCGCACCTGGCGCCGGTAACGGTGCACGCTCATCCCGACACTGCAGAAGGGGCACTCGTAGGTATAGCCGCAGCTGCTGCAGATGAGATACTTGAAGTTCGCCCGGGTCGGGATAAAGAGCATCGCCTGTTCGTTCTGGGCCACGACCGCCTCGATTGCCGATTCGATCTTCAGCGTGATCCCCTCGGTATGGGCTTCAAACTCGAAAACCCGTTCGCTCTGGAAGTGTCCCCCTTTGAGCCTGTAATGGGGAAATTTGACATAGGAGCTCAGTGAAGGGGTGGCACTGCCGAGCACCACGGGGATATCGAGGAGTTTGCCGTAGTAGATCGCCATATCACGGGCATGGTACCTCGGACGCGATGAGGACTTGTAACTGTCATCGTGCTCTTCATCGACAACGATCAGACCCAGATCCTCAATGGGAAGGAAAAGTGCCGATCGGGGCCCGGCGACAATACCCGCTTCACCGCTGCGTATCTTCTCCAGTGCCTTCTCTTTCTGCTTCTTCGTCAGCTTCGAATGCCACATCACCACGGCATCCCCGAAATGCGCTTCCAGCCGTTTCTGCATCTGCGGTGTCAACGATATTTCCGGCATCAGGAATAGTGAACGTTTCCCCTGTAAAAGCATCTCTTCGAAATACTTCATGTAAATTTCGGTTTTTCCTGATCCGGTATCGCCGAAAAGGAGGGAAACCGGATAGGACGTTATAAAATGGAATGCTTTTTCTTGTACCGGTGAGAGCAGGAATTCACCCTCTAGAAAATGAGGTTTTCTATCAATATCGATCCCATTCAGGCGAAACGGAACGAATAAGCTTAAGGCTTCTCCGATTGAGGCGAAATAGTATTCTGAAATAAAACGGGCAAACTGTAACTGCTGCGTACTGAAGAAGAGTTCCGTCACCCCAAGAAGAGCAGCTGTGTCATCACGATGCTGCCGGGACTCATTTAAAATAACCCCGTCTCGTTCATTTTCACGAAGCGGCACGGTCACCTTGAAGCCAGGTTCGACCCTGTCGCGACTATGATAGGTCAAAGCACCTAAAGGCGAACCCAACAGTGCTACATCATAATAATGCACGTCAGCATATCACTTCAGTTGTAATAAATAGATACGACAAAATCAGCCTAATATCAAGCTCGTAGATAGTGTTCAATTTCGGCTTCAAATATCGAACACTCTTTTTCATCATTCGTGAATAACATCGTTTGAAAATTCAAATCTTCTGAAGCAAGTTTCTCTTCCAAACGTGATCGAAGTATTCCTGCACCTTCCTGATCAGTCTCTGGCAGGATCAATGCAAAAGCGTCCAATGTACAGCGTGCGGCAGTATCGCTTTCACGTACATTGGCATTAAAAATCCCACCTACCTTTGTGGACAGGTGCTGTTTATCCCTATTCTTTTCTTGCAGTGCAAAGTTTTCAATACGGAAACAGAGTACGCTCAGAGAATGCGTGTGTCGCAGCGATTCAGCACAAAATTTCTTTAATTCCGCATCAAAGTATTGTCTGTTAAACAGTTTTGTCTCAAGATCATATACCGCATGTTTCTTTTCTTGCAAATGGATATAGACCCGCACCAAATACACAAGGGCCACCAGCATCAACATACTCAATGTCAAGCTGAAATAGATCATGTTGATCGTTGTGTTTTTCTTTAAATCGGAAATTTTTCCTGTGACGAATAGAAGTGACTGGCTTTTATCCCAACATGCTGCAGCATGTTGCATGGTCGTCATATGCTCCGCATGACCTTCCAGTGAACGTTTAAACTGATGCCAGCAGCCAACCAACCCTTCAAACTGTTCGGCAGGCGTGCGTGCGCGGATATTGTATTCGATCTGCTCTTGCCGCGAGAACCACGGTTTGATTTCGTCCATGGCTTCGTCAACACGGTTCACCAGTGCCACATTCTCATCGTATGCATCAAGCAGAGCAAGGCGCTGTATCGTCGACCCAATCTCACCAATTTGTCGAACAACATCCGTATCTTCTTTACTGCTTTCAACCAATGAATAAAAGAAAAATATGTTTACCGGAATAATTAAAATAGCAAAATAAAGGATAAAAGTTACTCGAAGGGCTGACCACTCTTTTCGCATTCTTTATAACCTTTATTTAAACTCTTTGAGCAATACTATCAATAATCAACAGCTGTACACAGCCCAGTAGGGCTAGAGGCTGTAAACTGTCCTGTCGTATTGTCATATGTGTATGTACACGTATTTGGACCAATTACAATACTGTAACTTTCGTTACTTCTCGTCCAGTCTTTCGCCGGATAAGAAAGTACACCGATAAAGTTATCACCCAAACTTGTAATATAGGTTGTATCACCCCGCAACATCCGTTTTTGTCTTTCAGAGACGATACCGGAACGTACTGCAGCCACGGTTGCCCTCGCAGCGGAAATCTTTGCATCCTCACGCGTAGCCGCAAATTTTGGAATGGCAATACTCGCCAATATCCCCAATACCACAATTACAAAAATAAGTTCTATCATCGTAAATGCATTTTTAGTCATAATTTACATTTCCCCCTCTTAACGGATATGCACTGTTTGCGAACATACCCTGTAAGCGCTGACATAGCTCAACTGAGCTCGCCGGCTTAACAATCGTCAGGCTCTGAACACCTGCTACTGCGGCGAGATGGAACACCAGGCAGTCCGACACGCCACCTATTGCGAACTCGACATCATTCGAACCCGTCACAACAGCTAAACCGTTTGCACGTAGACTTGCTATATTTTTCGATGCATCTACCCATTCCGCTTCTGAAGAAGGGACAATCCCTCTAGCAACTGCATTGGCAACAACCTCTCCAATAGAGATAGAGATAGATTTTGCCATTTGTGACAACCGGGCATCATCCCTTGTTGCACTCAGCTTGCTCAGGGCAATAGCAGATAAAATACCCAGTATTACTATGACAAAAACCAGTTCGATCATGGTGAATGCATTACGCCGGTTCATCATAACTACCTTTTGTCAAACATTAAAAAAAGCAGTCACGTCTACTTCTCTTTTTAATACTTCCACGGGTAATAATTTAAAGAGGGGAAGTCTCCCCTCTTTAAAATTAATAAGAGACGTTAGAACCGCCGAATGCGTGAGTCGTGATCAAGCTTGAAGCCAGTACAGCCGCATTGCCACAATGTGTTGCAGTAGCGCTGGATGTAACTGTTGCCGTACCTGAAGCAGCTGTAATCGCGACGGCAAAACAGTCGTCAGCACTTGCTGAAGTCGCCACACAAGCCGGCGCTTGAGCCATTGAGTTCGTCATACCCGTAGAACCCTGTGCAGTATATGCCGCACCAAGATCGCTTACACATGTTTTAACGTTTGCAATCTCTTTAGAAAGCTTCGCGTCATCCCGAGTTGCCGCAAGTTTAGGAATGGCAACCGCTGCCAAAATACCGAGAATAACAATAACGAAGATCAATTCGATCATAGTGAAACCACTTCTTTTCATGATTCACTCCTTTGGTAAAAATTCTAGACCACACTAGCAGTCATACGGTCTATTATCATCAACTTTACATTAATTTACACTGAAACAATTAGTTGTTCTTTTTCTGATTTTTGTCAGAACCGGGGATTATCTCATAAAGATAGATATCCCAGTAACTGTGTTCACCTGTAAATTTCCTCATAAAACTCAGCCCGAGTTTCTCCGGTGTGATGATCTCATGCCCCGACAGAATGTAACGTGCCCCCATATTATACATTTGCGTCGTATTGAAGTCCAGGTTGTCCAGTTTCACAGTGTGATCATAGATAATATAATTGCACCCCCATGCGAACATATACACCTTGCTGCCCCATTCGTCATACATCTGACGATTTGCTGCGTGTTGGTCAAGATGTTTTTCGATGATTTTCCGGAACTCTTTCTTGTACTCCAGAGGGTAGTTGACCGAATAACCATCCAGTGTGTAAAATCCATTGAACAGTGCAGGTGCTGGTTCGATCCCCAGACTCACCACCCTGTACTCTTTCTGATCTTTACCAATGAATTTCCGGATCTCATCGAACATCTCTTCTGCGTAATAGTTCTCGTATGTCATATGGTGTTCCTGCTCCGCTATCCCGAAATAGGCGTGCGTTTTGGCTACATGCAGTTGAAGCGCAAACAACAAAATCACGAAAAGACCTGTAAGTTCAAGACGACGGTAAATGATTTTCAGGGCAACAGCGGCGATCAGCGCCCATATCATAGGCTGAAAAAAGAAAAACCGCGACATATTCAGCATCTCGAGAGATGGTACAAACGTTTTTAAACTATCCAAGCCTTCATAAAACCAGTAGCCAAACCAGTATGAAAGTAGGATCTGCACCAGCAGCAGGAGTGGCAATAAACGTGCTTTTTTTTGAAAGTACCAGGCAACCATGGCAAAGCACAACAGCAGGGGCATCGTATATTTCTGCGTCATGACAACACTCCAGATGTCGACGGCAAACGTCACACCGAAAACGGCCCAAATGAAAAGTGACTCCCACATGGAGAATTTGCGTCGTGAAAAAGCGAGGAGCATCGCCAATAGCATGGTTGGAACTATATACGTCAGATGGAGCCCCTTGGCATGGGGGTTCCCGTTAAGAAATTCAAGATGAGAAGCCCTGTATGACGACAGCAAGCTCTCTTTTATCAGCATCTCGAACTCAGTGCGGTGCGACACAAAGCCCGTATCGAAAAACGTCATGTAAACCAGACGATACTCCACAAGCAAAAAAAGGCTGCCCATCATAAAAAGGGCAAAGAAAAACGCCCGATTGAGGCTTCTAGTCCGTACGGTATCGATGACGAGCAAGAGTGCGGCTGCAATAATGAAAAACATATAAACTAATATGAAGCTGCTGTAAAGTGGCAACAACGCCAATAATATCCAATGCCACCACTCTCCCTCTGCTGCACGTATCTTCAAAAGTGCATAGACCACCAACGGCATCAACGGAACGCTGAGACCACCGGACGGCCAGAAAGGCAACACCGCATAATAGAGCGCCCCAAAGACAATAAATGGATACCGGCCAGAGTATTCGGACCTAAATACGATACGATCCAAAAAAAGGTACATCGAGAAATAGGCCACTACATGCATAAGAATCTCATTGATCACATAGGCATTGATAGGCTTGAAAAAGTAATAGAGCCATTGAAGCACATTGTACTCGCTACCGTAAGACCCTCTCGGCAAACCTCCCATCATGTTGGGAACGATAGCATCACTCCCGGCAAAAAGCATTCCACTTTCCGCCAGGACCTTGAACCAAACAACATTTGAGTCCAAATTGTCAAAAACGAGATAGAGCAAATGTTCCCCGTACAGCACAAGTGGCGACAAGTAAAACATAAGGAGTGCTATTCCGAGGTACTGCCAAAGCAGCCTCTGGCTCATAATAAACTTACTTAAAGAAGTTATGGACATGTTTTATCACCTTTTCGATTTCTTAAGTTGTCATTCCGCAGGAGAATGGAATACGGAGCAAACGATTGCTTTCTGCCAACGCGAAGCTGGCGGAAACGCCAAAGCATCCTCCCGTCCTACTCTGCGTGTATGAGAAGGAACATAAAAGCAAGACTGCATACTTATGAATGTATTCCACAAGAAGCGCGCATTGAGCAGTATCCCCGCCATCACAAGTGCATGTGTACACAAAGGCGTCAACCAACGCTTTCTGAAACCCACAGCTCTCCTTAAAAACACTTCTGGAACTGTCTGTCTTCCAGGCATTTTTTCACTGTCATCGCCTCTAACACACGCTCTTCTTCATAGCCCCAATTGGGCAGTCTGCCAAAAAGAATCATCGTTGCGCAACCATAGGTGGCACCCCTCATATCTCTTGGCACATTCAATCATAAATGTGGCACCCAAACCGGTTCAATCTGCAGCAGAGCACCCTTTGAATAGAGATTGAGGCACTTTGTAGTTTATATGATCTCTGTAGCTAAAACGAGGAAAGTGTATCCTATCTAAAATGACGATTTTATTATTCATTCCCGCCCTTGCACAGGCGGGTCCAATCTTCGATCAAAATTCCATGATTACATGTATTTATATAACAATTATTCATATTTTATTTGATTTCAAACCCCGTGTGACCTATAGCAGAATAACGGCGGCGGCACTTGGGAGTGTGACCACTCCTGATAGAAATCGGTTAACGGCAGAAGATCAACCCAGCATAATGGCGATGAACAACGGGTGCTGTCCCTGAAGGACTCTTACTAAATAATAGACTCCGATCAATGTCTGCAGGCTCAATAAAAGCAGTAAGATCCATCGTTTGGCGAAAACGATCTGCTTAAAATCCTTTGCATACTCTATCACAGAAAAAAGGTACAAAAACCCCAGTGCAATAATATAGCTCCATCCAAAATTCCCATGTGTATAACGCGAACCCGCTTCGGCAAAGAGCGCAAACAGCATGATGCCAAGCAGTACCTGTACCCAGGAGAGAAAAATATAATCATTTTCGATAACTTTGGGGTGGAAATGTAAGAGCAGAAGCGGGAAGGCCAATGCCAGCAGAATAGAGACGACAACATTGGACGATTGCATAGACCAGACCCCGAGAAAGTCGACTACAATTTTCGAATGGGCACCGAAAGTTATTGAATACTGATAGGAAAGGATAACGAGTGCAATGCCGGCCAATACTAGGTAAAAGAGACTATTCCTATATGTAAAGTAATGCCTGCTCACTATCAACGCCAACAGCGACGGTAAAAAGATGATGACAAAACTCGGCTTGGCCAATAATGAAAGCGAAGTGGACACAAGCGCGAAACAATAATATTTCATTTGCCTTTTATGCAAGGCGATGACCGCTGTCCATACCGCCACCAGAGCAAAAGGTTTCACTGTCCACAATGTCACGTTGTGCCAGACATTGGGAGAGCCCTGCCCTAGATAAATAATCTTTTCATAAAAGGGGACACACAAAGGACCGATCGTGATTATGACGAAGGTCACGGTCAAAAAAAGCAATTCAGATGGATACACACTTCCCAGCATGGAAGCGACTACGCGGTATACAAGGAAACTCCACAAGGTCACCAGAAGAGCAGAGATGACGACAGCTGAAGTTTCAACGCTCATTGCCGTCAGGAAAGAAAAGAGTTTGACAAGCAGATGCCACATTGGATGAGGAAGTACGGTCCCTTCTTCAAAAAAGTCTTTCAGGATCTCTATGTGTTCAAGCGTATCGCTTTCATAACCCGTCGTACCATCAGGACTCACTTTTCCGCTATTGAACACCTGGTTGTACACGAGAAAAAATGCCGTTGCAAAAATAGCGATGAAAAAGAGGCCCTTAACAATTCGCTCCAGCCGGCGGGGTAATACAGAAGGGCTCATACACTTCGGCTCGTCACAATAATACCCGCGACAATCAATATGAGACCGACAACCTTGTGCCAGGAGACCGGCTCATTGAATAAAAAGACGGAAAAAAGAAAAACAAGAACAAAAGCGCCGCTCATAAAGGGATAGGCAAAACTCACATCAAACTTCGTCATCGCAGCCATCCAGAAAAGGGATGCAATGAATGCAGCAAGAAAGCCGCTGAAAATAAACGGGTCAAACAACAGTTTCAGCAGAAAAAATATCTTTTCCGCCAAACCCTCCGGCAGTGCACCGAACTTTTCGATACGCCATTTGAGGATCAACTGGCCATAGACGGTAAACAACACTGTTGCAAAAATATAAAAGTATCCCACTCCGTCCTCCCGGTTCACTGGCATTCGACGGAAAGTCTAACAAGTTTAAAGTTAAGGGTACTATTCATGTCTACAATCTTGTGTTTGCACCCCATATTTGCTTTATGGTGGTCATAATAATCCAGTAACCTTCTGTGCGTCTGCTCTATATCGATATTGGTGGCATTGCCGCCAAGGAATGTCGTATTTTCATCCATCATAAATTCATAATAGGAATCAAACCGGCGATCGATTCCACCGTGGGAAATGTTGTGCTTTCTATAGAAATAAGGATGTCTGGAAAGCCAACCGGCAACATAATAATTAGCCCTTCCCCAGTGCGGCCATGCTCCTTCGTCAAACACTCTATGATATTTGAACACTTCGTTCAAATTCAGAAAAAACACCGGGAAAAAGACTGGGATTGCAATCCGACTTTGGTTTCCTTTCGTTAATACAGCCAGTTCGGTATAGTAGTTTTTCTGGCGTTCACTTACCAGCCGACTCTCCTTAAACTCCTGATATGCCTTCGGAATAAGAAAAAGGATTAGCAGGCTTAAAAAAGCCAGACTAACTAGACGGCTTTTCAAAGTCGACTCATCAATAAAATAGAATAAAAATATGATGGCGAACAACGTCACAGGTAATACAACGCGTTCGACATCACGGAGATTTACAAGTAAGAGCAAATAAGAAGTAATCATAAGAAGAAAAAATATATTCTTGGTTCTCTGCCTGGAATAAAACACCATCAATATACCCGTTAACAGGTATAGTTGCAAAAACGCCGGTAACGTAAAATGCATTAGACGAGCATACAGGACCATCCACATATTTCCCGCAGCAGCGATTATCTGTTCCGTCGGTAATATATCCTCGTCCACAACCCACCATACCCCGATAACCCAGTGCTGCAACTCCGAGAGCACTTGTCCCTTCATACCCTGGAAATCAACAAAATATGCTCTGGCGTTATTAAATGAAAGCCAGCGGGCATACTCAGGGTCCATCCAAATCAGTGCAATATGTATACAATAGACAATCATTGGGAAGAAAGCAAACACTTGTGCTTTTTGTATCCACACGAATTCCTTCTGCATATAAAGGTACATCATTGTCAAAAATGCCAGGGGAGACAATCCCAATACGACATCCGTCCTTAGCAGCAACGCGACGGCAGTAACAATCCAGAATAGCGGGACATTCCGCTGAAGATTTTGTAGGTTTATGACGAATAGCAAAACCGTTATCATCGTGACGGAAAGGTTCATCGAAAAGATAATAAAAAACAGTAAGAGGAAGCTCCGCATAGCAAATCGAAGAGCTTTTGTCCGGAAACGGTCGGCAATATCCAACGACAATCTGTAGGAGTATATGAATGGGAGCATTAATGTCAGACTGTACCAGGGGACAGCTGGCAGAATATGATACAAAAAGCTCAGGGCAGCGGATAGTGGATTACTGACAATCAGCGTCCTATATTCGCCGTCAACTAAAAGGTTCCACACAGTGAGATCATCATTCTGATCAATTAACAGTGTTTGTTGACAATAGGCGAAAAAAAGCATGATGACGAACATGCCAAAAAAAGTATTTTTACCTTGCCCCTTTAGAATCTTTATATACTTTGAATTTGCTGTAAGTATCACAACAACCATCCCATCTTATATACTGCATTGCGGAAAAATACATCTGATTCTCAAAAGAGTATAAATAAAGGTCTTTTTTAAAAAACCAACTGTTCCAGGCCGATTTTTTTCAACAATTGACTTTTTCCTGAATTATGTAAAAAGGTCTTTTTTTCGTTTCCTCAAATACTCTTCCGATATAGAGCCCAAGAATACCGAGATTGGCAAGAATCAATCCGCCCATAAAAAAAAGAGAAACCATCACGCTGGTCCAGCCTTCAACCGGTATACCGTACATAAAATATTGCACTATTAGCCACACTGCATAAAGCATTGAAAAGACAGAAATCACGAAGCCTATTTTTATAGACAGACGGAGTGGTTTGTTCGAATACGAAACGATTGTATCAATAGCCAAATCAAACAGTTTTTCTAAACTGTAATGTGATTTTCCGGTAGAGCGTTCAGCGTGGATTATAGGAATTTCAGCACGATTGTACCCCATCCAATTGATAAAAAATGGGAAAAAGCGGTTCTGTTCTTTGAACTGTTTATACGATTCTATGACGTAATTGGCATAAATTCCAAAGTTGGCCACCCTCGCATCATTCTTTTGGTCTGTCAGATAATTAAACAGTTTATGAAAGAGTGCAGACCCCATACGTTTTAAAAAACCGTCCTGACGCTCTTCCCGCTGACCGACAACAATATCATATCCTTCCGCCGTTTTCTCGTACAGCTTCAATATTTCTTCCGGCTGATCCTGAAGGTCACAGTCCATCACAACGACCCAATCCCCGAAAACATTATCAAGCCCGGCACTAATGGCATGGTGCTGACCAAAATTTCTTGAAAGCCTGATTCCCTTTACTCTGTTATCATTTGCTGCAAGCTTTTGTATTTTTTCCCATGCATCGTCAGGACTGCCGTCATTCACCATTATGATTTCAAACGTTTCATTAATCTTCGTGAGTGTTTTTACCAAGCGTTCATAGAGCTGCTCAAGTGAAGCTGCACATCCGTAAACGGGTGTCACAACAGAAATATGAATACTACTCATCCAATTACTTCCTCAGCAGCAATAAAATTGTTGATGTCATAGAAAGCCAACCACTGAAAAGGATTTTGAGAAAAGAAAGTTCTATACTCCCGAAACATTTGATGCACTAACTATATCCCGCCTTTACGTTTCAAGCGTTTCAAGTAACTTGACAATTTTTCTATCCTGCTCAAACAACTCATAGTTCTTCTTGACATACGCCTGCAGCAAGACCTTCAGATCATTGTTGCCGTCCAGTTTGAAATCTTTTTCGAGTTGGTTCAGCAGGAAATCCGCGAAAGCGTCATCGAGGTCGATGTCGAAGCGGCTGCGGTTGACGGTGAGGGAGACTTTTTTGCTCATACGCTGTGCCGGGACTCCGGCTTATCCGAGAATGCTCTCGATTTTGTTGACGATCTCTTCGATCTCGCGCTCTTTGGCAGCATTGTCCGCCTCGAGACGTTCGATCTGGCCGCGGTAGGCTTCGTTTTGCGCCTGCTGGTTCATCAGGTCGTTTTTCAGGACCTCGTTCTCCTCTTTGAGGGCGTGCAGCTGGGCCATGACCTGCGCGACTTTTCCGCCGAGTCTGTCAACGACGTTTTGTGATTGCTGTTCCATTATTCTCTGATCCTGTTTCGCTCAATTCTCCGGCAGGAATGGCTCCCTGCCGCTCTTGGTTATAATTCTATCACAAAGAGATAAGACTAAAGGATGATGGGTGGGCAGATTTGAAGTCGTCACGGAGTATGCGCCGGCGGGGGACCAGCCGGGGGCAATCGCCACACTGGCCGGGAGCGTCCTCGAGGGCAACCGTTACCAGACCCTCGAGGGGGTCACCGGGAGCGGAAAGACCTATACGATGGCCAAAGTGATCGAGAAGACCCAGCTGCCGACGATCATCATGACCCACAACAAAACGCTCGCCGCCCAGCTCTACAGCGAATTCAAGGCTTTCTTTCCCAACAACCACGTCGAGTACTTCATCAGCTACTACGACTACTACCAGCCCGAAGCCTACATCCCGCGCCAGGACCTCTTTATTGAAAAAGACAGCTCCATCAATGACGAGCTCGAACGCCTGCGCCTCTCCGCAACGGCGAACCTGCTCAGCTATGACGATGTTATCGTCATCGCCTCCGTCTCCGCCAACTACGGTCTGGGGGACCCGGAGGAGTACGCCAAAATGGTGCAGATCCTCGAAGTCGGACAGGAGATCGGACAGAAGGAGCTTCTGTTACGCCTGGTAGAGATGGGCTACTCCCGTAACGACACCTACTTCGACAGCGGCCACCTCCGCGTCAGCGGCGACGTCCTCGACATCTATCCGCCCTACCTCGAGGATGAAGCGATCCGCGTCGAATTCTTCGGTGACGAAATCGAGGCCATCTATACCTTCGAGGTGATCGCCAACAAGAAGCTCGAAGAGAAGGAGAAGGTAACTGTATACGCCACCAGCCAGTTCACGGTCGGCCAGGAGAGGCTCTCCCGGGCCGTCAAGACGATCGAGGATGAGCTGGGCGAGCGCCTCGACAACTTGCTTGCCAACGAGAAAATCGTCGAAGCGCAGCGTCTAAAGCAGCGGACCGAGTTCGACCTGGAGATGCTGGAAACCGTCGGCATGTGCAAGGGGGTCGAAAACTATTCGCGCCATCTCACCGGTAAGAAGCCCGGCGAAGCACCCTACACCCTGCTGGACTACTTTTCGATAAACCACGACAAGTACATGATCATCGTCGACGAATCGCACGTCTCCCTGCCGCAGTTCCGCGGCATGTACGCCGGCGACCGCAGCCGCAAAGAGGTCCTGGTCGAATACGGCTTCCGCCTGCCAAGCGCCCTCGACAACCGGCCGCTCAAATACGAGGAGTTCATTAACAAAGCACCCCACTACCTCTTCGTCTCCGCCACCCCCGCCGAAACGGAACTCGAGCTCAGCGC
Organism: Sulfurimonas sp. HSL-1656; assembly: GCF_039645585.1. Classification (NCBI taxonomy): domain Bacteria; kingdom Pseudomonadati; phylum Campylobacterota; class Epsilonproteobacteria; order Campylobacterales; family Sulfurimonadaceae; genus Thiomicrolovo; species Thiomicrolovo subterrani. The sequence continues at coordinate 599,933 of NZ_CP147915.1, read as the reverse complement.
CGTCAAGGCCGAACAGATCATCCGCCCGACGGGGCTGCTTGATCCCATCGTCACGATCAAGGACTCGGACAACCAGGTCGAAGACCTCCACGACGAGATCAAAAAGACCGTGGAAAAAGGCGACCGGGTCCTGGTCACGGTCCTGACCAAGAAGATGGCGGAGTCACTGACGACCTATCTGGCCGACCTCGGCATCAAGGTGCAGTATATGCACTCCGATATCGATGCGATCGAACGCAACCAGATCATCCGCAGCCTCCGTCTGGGGGAGTTTGACGTCCTCATCGGGATCAACCTCCTTCGCGAAGGGCTGGACCTGCCCGAAGTCAGCCTCGTCGCCATCCTCGACGCCGACAAGGAGGGCTTCCTGCGCTCGGAGACTTCGCTGGTCCAGACGATCGGGCGCGCCGCGCGCAACGCCGACGGACGTGTCATCCTCTATGCCAAGAAGATGACACGCTCGATGCAGGCCGCCATCGACATTAACAAGCAGCGCCGCGAAAAACAGATGGCGCACAACGAAGCCCACGGTATAACCCCGACGACCGTCAAACGCAAACTCGACGAAAACCTCAAGCTCGAAGAGACGGGTGAGCTCTACAACAAACGCAAGAAACTGGAGAAGATGCCCGCTGCCGAGCGCAAAAAGATTCTCAATGAACTGAACCTAAAGATGAAGGAGGCGGCCAAGAAGCTGGAGTTCGAAGAGGCGGCCCGGCTCCGCGACGAGATCGCGAAGATCAGGCAGCTTTAGCGTTAAGCGTTAAGCGTAGGATGAGAAGTCATCCTGGTTCTGTTCTTAACGCTCAACGCTCAAAAAGCTACGCTTTTTTCTTTGTCGCCCGGCTGAGGTAGAACCAGATGAGCCCGCCCAGTACGACGATGATCAGCGGTGCGATATAGGGGCGTTCGACAATAACCTCGTAAACACCCATGATCGGTTTTCCGGCCAAATAACTCCCCAGCCCCACGACCAGGGCCCACAGCACTGCCGCGAAAAAGTTGAGGACGGAGAAGCGTGTGAAATCATACTTCGTGATCCCGATCGCAAGCGGGATCAGGGTTTTGATGCCGTAGACGAATTTCTGCATGAAGATGATCCAGCTGCCGTGTTTCTTCATCAGCATATGCGACAGGGCCAGCTTACGGCGGTGTTTGTGAAAATAGTTCAGCACCTCTTTCTTGTGGTAGCGCGCCATATAAAACAGCAGTGTATCGCCCAGGAAGTTCGAGACCATCGCCACCGTCATCGCCGTCACCAGGTCCATCTTCCCCATGTAGGAGAGTACCCCGGCCGCCATCAGGCCCACAAACCCGCCGCCGAGCGAATAGAGGAAAAGTGCAATATAGCCGTACGTTGTCAAGTTGGAGAACATATCTTCCATAAACAGTCCGAAAAAGAGATTTGGGGGATTATACTCTAAAGAGAAGAAGGGAATGCCAACGGGCGAGCCCGTCGGGATCAGGACTCGATTTTCGGTCCCGCCTCGTGGTAGTCGAATTCGTGACCGCCGGCCTCTTCGTATTTGTGGAAGTTGTCGATGAACATTGCCGCGAGACGGTCGCGTGCCGCATCGAACTCCTCTTTGTTTGCCCAGGCGTTGCGCGGGTTGAGAACTTTCGGGTCGATATCGCCGAGTGTCTTCGGTACCTTGAGGCGGAACGTTCTCGTCGTATCGAATTCGCAGTCGTTGATGGAACCGTCAAGGATCGCGTCGATACAGGCGCGCGTATCTTTGATACTCATACGTTTGCCGATACCGTAAGGCCCGCCCGTCCAGCCGGTGTTGACCAGGTAGACGTTGACGCCGTGCTTGTCGATCTTTTCGCCGAGAAGCTTCGCATAGACCGTCGGGTGCAGCGGCAGGAACGCTTCACCGAAACAGGCGGAGAAGGTTGCGACCGGCTCGGTAATCCCGCGTTCGGTCCCGGCGACCTTGGCCGTGTAACCGCTGAGGAAGTAGTACATCGCCTGCTCTTTGGAGAGTTTGGAGACCGGAGGCAGAACACCGAAGGCGTCCGCGGTAAGGAAGATGATGTTTTTCGGATGTCCCGCCATCAGGCCCGGCTGACGGTTATCGATGTGCTCGATCGGGTAGGAGACACGGGTGTTCTCCGTTTTGCTGCCGTCACCGTAGTCAACGATACCCTCTTCGTCGAAGACGACGTTCTCCAGCAGTGCACCGCGGCGGATGGCTGCGTAGATCTCAGGCTCGTTCTTCGGATCGATATCGATAACCTTGGCGTAACAGCCGCCTTCGAAGTTGAAGACCCCTTCGTCATCCCAGCCGTGCTCATCGTCGCCGATCAGCGCGCGGTTCGGGTCGGTGGAGAGGGTTGTTTTTCCCGTACCGGAAAGGCCGAAGAAGAGTGCCGTATCCCCATCCTTGCCGACGTTGGCGGAACAGTGCATGGCCATCTTGCCCTCGAGCGGGAGCCAGTAGTTCATCATGGAGAAGATCCCTTTTTTCATCTCCCCGCCATAGAAAGTACCGCCGACGATCGCGATGTTCTCCTCGACATTGAACAGAACGAATACCTCGGAGTTGAGACCATGCTCTTCCCACTTTTCGTTGACGGCTTTACAGGCATTGAGCAGCGTGAAATCCGGCGTGAAACCTTCAAGCTCCTCCGTCTTCGGCACGATGAACATGTTACGGACGAAGTGGGACTGCCATGCGATTTCGGAGACGAAACGGATGTTGCGGCGGCTGGAGGCGCTGGCACCGCTGAAGAGGTCGTTGACGTAGAGCTTCTTACCGGAAAGCTCTTTGATGGCGACAGCATACACCTCATCAAACACTGCTTTGGAGACGGGCTGATTCACATCGCCCCAGGCAATATATTTGTTGGAAGGCTCTTCAAAGACAAAGAATTTGTCCTTGGGGCTGCGGCCGGTGAAGATGCCGGTATCGACCGTGGTCGCACCGCTGCTCGTCATATGACACTCGCCGTTTTTGAGTTCATGGTCGATCAGGTCGTCCAGGGAAAGGTTATAAAAAATCTCTTGGGTATTCTTAATGCCTAATGCTTCCAGTGCTTCCGCATTCATCATCTTATCTGCCTTCTCTCTTTTGCTGTTCTTATATGGTAATAGGCCCACCGTTTGCTTTCGCTTAAAGACACTGTGTGCGGGCTGCATACAAAAACGAAGTGTGGAATTATACGTCGTTGAAGGCATAAGCATCCTGAAAGTGAGAAGTTAAGCTCCCCCATTCGGTTTCGACCTGCTATACGATTCCCCTGTAGCCCGTTATTTCAAAGCGTTGTCCTCTTACGTCTTTTTTCATCAGCCGAAAAATTATTTGCCCTGTTCTTGGGCTTCACAATCCCTCCACAATCGTTTTCTATACTGCCTGTATCAAAACATTAGGAGACACACCATGAAAAAGTCACTGTTACTCATCACCATCCTCGGCGTCGCACTCAGCGCGGCGGACGGCCAGGCCCTCTTTAACAAATGTGCGGCCTGTCACGGTGCCAACGGCGAAAAACACGCCCTCGGCAAAAGCAAGGTCATCAATACGATGACGCCTACAGAGATCGAAACCGCTCTCAAGGGCTACAAAGACGGCACATACGGTGCTTCCATGAAGGCGCTGATGAAAGGCCAGGCGGCTTCCCTGGACGATGCTCAGATCAAAGCGATCGCTGAGTTTATCGGGGCCAAGTGAGTACGAAACGGGTTCGTTTCCCCTCCGTTTCCACCGCAATACGAATACGGTAGCGCGCCGCGATCTGCGCGACCAGGTGCAGCCCGATGCCGAAGCCTCCCCGGCTCTCGTCTGCCCGGGCAAAACGCTCAAATATATGGGAGAGTTTTTCTTCCGGGATCGGGACGCCGGTGTTCTCAAGCCGCATTCCCTCCGCACTGATCCCCACCAGAACAGACGTATCCCTGTCACTGTATTTGACGGCATTCGAGAGAAGGTTGTCAATAAGGCGCGCCGCCAGCGTCCGGTCCATCACGACGTTTGCCGTCGCTTCCACCTCTATCTCCAGATGCAGCCCCTTGGCGTCGAAACGGGTCTGAAAATACTCCACCCGCTCTTTCACAAATGCCGCCAGATCAATCGGAACGTCCTCGATGCGGACATCGCGCCGCAGCAGCAGGAACGTCAGATCGTCATAGATCGACCCGATCGTCCGTGCCGCCGTCTCGATACGGGCGATCTTTTTACGCTGCTTGTCATCCAGCAGCGCCGTATCTAGGCGCTCCACGTTCGTCAGAATCGCCGTCACCGGGGTGTTGAGTTCATGGGTCGTATCCTTGATAAAACTGTCCAGCAGCGCCACCGCCTCTTTCATCGGTCGCAGGAACAATCGGGAGAGCCCCACCCCGGTCAGCAGCAGCAGGACAAACAGTGCCGTTCCGTACATGGCTGCACTGCGCCAGTAAAGCTGCAGCCACAGTCCGTCATCCCGGGTCATCATCACCGTTTTGCCCTCTTTGAGGCCGTACGAGCCCATCGGGATCACCAGGTAAATCATCCCCCGGTTTTCATGGATACCGGGCGAAAAGTCCAGCGGCGGCATCGGCAGACGGCCGCCCACATGTTTTTGACCAAGGTAGAACGCCGTGTCGTAGGCCGGATCAACCGGGAAGTCCGCACGCTCCCCCTGCATCCATTTGATCAGATTCGGCAGGTAGCTCTCCCCTTCAAGCTGCATCGACAAGCGGTGTGATGAGAGCATCTCCGCCTTGGAAGCACGGAAGTAAAGCAGCCCGAGCAGCGCCAGGATGGCCAGCCCCATCAGGGTATAGAGCAGGACGAAAGAACGGAACGTCCGGTTTTCAGCGAAACTGATAGCCCGTACGTTTGTGGCTGATGATACGGTCTTTGCCAACGGCGCTCCTGAGGGTTTTGATGTAGGTGCGAAGCGCCTCTTCGCTTGGAGTCTCTTCAAAACCCCAGAGGTGCGCATTGATCACTTCATGGGTCACGACATCGCCGCGTCGCTGCAGCAGCAGTTCGAGGAGTTTACGCGGTTTTTCCGCCAGTTTGACCGGCTCGCCGTTATCGTAGAGGAGTGCGTTTTGCAGATCAAACGCCAATCCGCCCCCCAGATCCATCCGCTCACTGGCGGGGTGGGAGAAGCGGCGACGCAGCATGCTCTGGACGCGCAGCAGCAATTCTTTGAGCGAAAAAGGCTTGCGGACATAGTCATCCGCCCCGCTCTCAAACCCCCGCTCCGCATCGGCGGCACTGTCGCGCGTCGTCAGAAAGAGCGCCGGGGTCTCGACGCCGCGCTCGCGTGCCTCCCGCAACACCTCGAAGCCGTTCTTCCCCGGGACATTGACATCCAGGATCAACAGGTCAAAACTGCGTTCATACAGCTGGTCTTCCGCCGCCTCCCCGTCGAAACAGCCGACCACTTCAAACCCCTCCTCATCGAGATATTCGCTCAGGGTTTCATGCAGAGCCGTATCGTCTTCGAGCAGGAGGATCGTCGCGTTCTTCATACGGTTGATTGTATCAGGATATGGTAAAATTGTCGACCATGCAGCGAACAATCATCTGGTTAATTCCACTTCTTATCATTGTGCTGGGCACAGGTTGTGCCAAAAAGCCGCTACCCGAGCCCCTGCCCGACCCTATGACGGAGGCGTACCTCCTGGAGCATATTGAGGTCTCCTACCCGGAAGAGAACCTGGTCTCCATCGTTCTGCCGAGCCGCATCTCCTCCCCCCGCTACCTGGGGCTGAAAGGCGGACTCAGCACCACCTTCAATGCTCAGCTCACCCTTGACGACAGGGACGAGATCACCGACATCATCCCACCGCGCTATTTGCTGCTTTTCAGTCTCAAAGCGACTGAATGGGGCGGCTTTAACACGGCCGTCGATACCGCGGGCAAGCAGCACGACGTCTTTGCCTACACCTCCTATATCCGCGACGGTGTTTATTACGACAACTATTACATCAGCGTACCGCGAAGCTGGCTCGAGACTGCCGCACAGAAAGAAACGACGCTGCTCTTCCTCGGACCGAAGGGCGAGCTCACCGTCACCATCCCCCCCGTCTATCCCGGGACACTTCTGAAATACATCGACAGCGGGGGATTCCACTCCGCGGCACCTGCCGGCGACGCTCCGTAACTATTCAGTTCCGCCGGTCAAGAATACGTTGACTTCCGTGTTTTTGCATTTTCCGTATAAATCCGCTACAATCAACAAAACCGAACAGGATTGCGAAAATGGTTCTTGTACGCAAAAACGACCGGTCCCTCTCCTACTACAAGATCGCACTCTACCCCACGCTGTTCAACGACTATCTGCTTGTTCACCACTGCGGGAAGCACTGTTCCAAAACCTCCAAGAAACACTATTTCAGCAGCAAAAAAGAGGCCCTTCTCAGCTCACTCAACCTTATCTCCGCCAAAAAAGCGGAAGGGTTCGAACTGCTCTCCTCCTAAGGCGTTTCGATCACGTACCCCGCCGCAAGGAACATCCCAAGCGCGCCGACGCCGGCCAGCAAAGCATAGGGCAGTTGCGTCCGTACATGATCGATATGATCGCACCCCGCGGCCAGGGAGGAGATGATCGTCGTATCCGAAATCGGGGAGCAGTGGTCGCCGAAGACCCCGCCCGAGATCACGGCGCCGATGAGCAGCGGCATATAGCTCTCTCCGGCGGCCCCCATGGCAACGGCAATCGGCAGCATAACGCTGAACGTTCCCCAGCTCGTCCCTGTAGCAAAGGCCATGATGGACGCCAAAACGAAAACAGCAGCGGGGAGCCAGACATGCGCCATCCCCGCTTCCAGGAAGCCTGCAAGGTAGCTGCCCGTACCGACCAGGTCAATCACCTTCCCGATGGCAAAAGCGAAGAGCAGGATTGTCGCGATCGGGAAGAGCGCTCGCGCCCCGCCGAGGGCAGCCGCCCCGTACTCCGTCCATGACATCACCCCCTTCAAACGGTACTGCAGGGCGATCCCGCCCAGCGTCAACAGCATCGTATAAAAGACCGCACTGCTCCCGCTTCCCTTAAGCAGGTCCCCGCCGCCCGTGATCCACAGAAAAACAAAAACGCCTGCAACCATCAGCAGCAGCGGCAAGATCATCAAAGAAGCATCCCCGTGCTTCATCTCCGGCTCATAAGCCACATGCGGGGCGCTGTATCGGCGCATCGGCCCGATATCCCACTCAAACCAGATCACGGCAAACGTCAGCAGCAGCGCGATGACGGCATAAAAATTGAAGACGACCGAGTGCACAAGGATGCTGACAGCATCCCCTTGAAGGTAGCCGGCACCAATCTGCGTCGTAATCAACCCCAGCAGGAGTGCCCCCCATCCGTTGATCACGAGCAGGGAACAGACCGGAGCGGCCGTGGAGTCGCAGACGTAGGCCAGTTTTTCGCGGCTGAACCCGAAACGCCCGGCAAGGGGTCTGCCGATGGCCCCGGCAATCAGCGAGGTGATCGAAGACTCGATAAAAATAACCAGTCCCGTCGCGTACACCAGCAGCAGTGCCCCCCGGCGCGAACGCAGCATCCGGTAGCGCTCCTGCAGCAGATGAACAAACCCGTCGATCCCGCCCGAACGGCGGACCAGTTCCATCACCGATCCCACCAGCACGGCGAAACCGAGGGTTTTCAAGATCCACGGCGTACTGAAGAGTACCGCAAAAAGCGTCCACGCCTCCGTCATAGTCGCGACCGGGTCGAATCGGCTATAGACAAGAAGACCGGTTAGTGTTCCGAGGGCAAGGGAAAGCAGTACCCGACGCGTCAGCAGCGCCAGGATGATCGCCGCAGCCGGCGGCAGCAGCGAGAGGACGTCGGGGGTATAAGTCACAGCGCCATCTGCAGTCGTTTGATCCCGGCACGGCCGAACTGGTCGGCATACAATTCGCTGCGCTTCTCGTCGATCACTTCAAAGCCGAGTTTTTCATAGAGGATCTGCGCGTCCGAGGAGCCTATCTCCACCATCGTCTGCGCTTTGCGGTACCCTTTCAGCCGTGCGGACAGGAGGCTCTTTTTGATCAATTCAGCGAAAACGGGCAGCGGTTCATGCCCTTCGATCACGGTCATAAAATCTACGACCCAGGTCTGGCGGTCAATTTCCGGTTTCACCAGCAGGTAGGTAGCGATGCGTTCCTGGTAGCCTTCGTCGACCCCGATTTCCGCCAGTGCCTGCGTGAAGACATCATGCGTCGCCACCCGCGGTTCATAACCGCAGATTGTTCCTGCGACCTCACTCCCCGAGACCGCCAAAAGAAAGTTGCTGTAGTGGCAGTAGCTTTTGGTCGCCGTCCGTACCAGGGCACCGAGGTGCTCGAGCAAAAGCGCATTATCCGACGTCTCGAAGATCAGATCGAAAATACCGATCTTCTTCCCCGCCCTCGAACTTGTGAGTATCGCCTCTGCTACGATACCGGCATCACTTTCCGTCGCTTTTCTGACACTCGGATTCATTTGCGTCCCTGCCGTCTATGTTATGATGTAGCCACCATTTTTATCGCTATGAGGTAAGTGTACCACGAGATGTTACGTTTTGCAAATATGATTTATCTGTTTTCTTATGTGATAGGTGTGACGCTCCACGCACACGATCAGCTGCTCCTTGTCGTCGCGGATGACATGAACCGTTCCACTGCCCTGCTGCAGCGATATGAGCGTACTCCGGGCGGTTGGGAAACGGTCGGCGAGCGGGTGCCCGTCAATGTCGGCCGTAACGGTTTGGGCTGGGGAATCGGCATCCTCGATCTTCCCCATCCTGATACGGACCCGGTCAAGCACGAAGGCGACGGCCGGGCACCGGCCGGTGTCTTTGCGCTGGGCCCCGTCTTCGGCTATGCCGCAGTAGAGGCCACACAGATGCCATATCGGCAGGCCACCCCGGACCTCGTCTGCGTCGACGACAGCCTATCGACAGCCTATAACCGTATCGTGCCAGTCCGGCCCGAGGTCACATTCAGGAGCTTTGAATGGATGCACCGGGAAGACTCCCTCTACCGGATCGGGGTTGTCGTCGGGCATAACGGGAAGGCTGAGGCGGGGCAGGGGTCATGTATCTTTTTGCATATTGAGAAAGCCCCCGGCGCGGGAACGGCCGGATGCACGTCCATGGCCCAGGGTCCCCTGGCGGCCATCATCCGCTGGCTGGACCCCGACAAATCGCCGCTCCTCGTGCAGATCCCCCGCCAAAGACTGCCGGAGGTTCAAAAACGCTTCAAAGGCATCGGCGAATAGATCAGATCCCGTGCAGCGCATTCAAAGGCTGCGGCCGGCCGACGTGATAGCCCTGGACAAAATCGACGCCGATGGATATCAGCGTCTCCATCACCGAGGCGTTCTCGACACATTCGCAGACGGTTTTGATCCCCATGACATGCCCGATCTTGTTGATTGCATCGACCATGGCGAGGTTCACCTCGTTGCTGTCGATATCCATGACGAAGGAACCGTCGATTTTGAGGTAATCCACCGGCAGGTTCTGCAGATAGGCGAAGGAAGAGAGGCCGCAACCGAAATCGTCCAGGGCGAACCGGCAGCCGAGCAGCCGGAAATGCTCGATAAACGCTTTGGCACTCTTGATGTTGCCGATCGCCGCCGTTTCTGTCACTTCAAACGTGATCGCTTCATACGGTACCGCGTACTGTTCGAAACACTCCTGAATAAATCCGGCCATCGTTTCATCATTGAGGGAAAGCCCCGACAGGTTGATATTGAACCGCACGTTCTTGCGCAGCTGCCGCCGCACATCGTAAAAACTGGCAAAGAGGGTTTCGATCACCCAGCGGTCCATATCTACCATCTTCCCGAAGCGTTCCGCTGCCGGGATAAAGGCCATCGGCGCCAGCAGTTTGTTTTCAAACGAGCGCATCCGCAGCAGCACTTCATAATGCACGACGGCCCCGGGATCGCTCAGGGCGACGATAGGCTGCACGAACAGGGCAAAACGCTCCTCCTCCAGCGCCAGTTCGATCCGCCCGATCCACTGCATCTGCTCGTGGCGGAGGCGGATAACACTGTCATCCTCGGTCGCGATATGTATCCGGTTGCGCCCCTGCTCTTTCGCCGCATAGCATGCCGTATCCGCACGGGCAAGAAGGACGGAGAGGGTGCAGCACCCCTTTTCAACGGCGACCATCCCGATACTGGCACCGATTCTGAACATCTTGCCTTCCCAGAGGAAGCGGAAAGCCCCGATACGCTGCAGCAGCCGTTGCGCCTGCTTCTCCGCCGATTCCGGTGTCGCATCCGCGTAAATGATGGCAAATTCGTCACCGCCCAGACGGGCGACGATATCGTGTTCCCCCATGCCCTCTTTGAGCAGCATTGCGATCTGGCGCAGCAGCTCGTCCCCCGCGACATGCCCGCAGGTATCATTGACGATCTTGAACTGGTCGAGGTCGATGAAGCAGAGAACATGGCCCGGTGTCTCCTCGGAGGTCTGCTGCATCATCTTGGTCAACACCTGTTCGAACGCCTGGCGGTTCATCAGGCCTGTCAATCCGTCCTGTGTCGCCATCTTTCGCAGTTGGAAGGTGCGTCGGTTCACTTCGGTTTCAAGCGAAAGGTTATAGAGCCCCAGCTGTTCACTGAGCTGACGGTTTTTTTCGCTAGTGTCCGCGAGCATGTCGGTATGCAGCATGATACGGTAACCGAGCCAGAACAGCATGCCGACAACGAGAATGATATTGACCTTGATCCAGAACGGATCATCGATGAAGAGAAAAAGGGCTGCCAGGAAGCTGATCACGAAGATCGAGCCGGTCGACTGCATCCCCATGCACGATTGCGCTGTAAGATCGCAATGGTCACAGCGGGCATAGGGTTTGAACCCGTTGCGGGCAAGCAGGCAGTTGCGGTTGACCGCCGGTTCGATCACGTCGAAGAAACGATCGGTTTTAGGAGCGGACACAGCAGTGCTTTCGGACATAATGCAATCCGATCAACCCGAATGAAGAGAGGCAGAAGCCGAAAAAAGCGCTGATCAGCATAAAGATCCCCATCCCGACCGTAATCAGCCAGGCGGCCAGCGGACAGCAGGGGTAAAGCAGCAGCACCGCCGTTCCGGCGAGCAGCCGGAGCCCGATCTCGAAACGCTCCGTTGCCGCGGTCATGGCATAGGAACGTTCATACGCGGCGGGGACATCCAGCCACCCTTTCAAATGCTTTTCGAAAAGGGCCAGCAGCCAGCGTGCCGGACCGAACCGGATGGAGACGACCAGCGTGACGATGTTCAGCGCAAGAAAAATATACAGCAGTTCGATCTGTTCGGAAAAAACGGCAGCGACAAGCAGTGCGCCGTTAAGCAGGCGATTCCATTTGACATGCAAAGGTTTTGGAGCGCTGTAGGCCAAAGACACCTCATCTTTTTTATCGAGTTTATAACCGTTGTCATAAAATTTAACTGAAAATGAAAAAAAATTATTCTGCAGCCGCGAGGTACTGCAACACCGTACGACGCGATACCGTCTCTCCCCGCAGCAAGGCACGCGCGAACCCGTCAGCCTCGCCGGCGATGAAACAGTGCTCTTTCGCGCGGGTGATCGCCGTATAAAGCAGTTTCCGGTCCAGCATGGCATAATGGCTGAACGTCAGCGGCATCGCGATGCTGCGGTACTCCATCCCCTGGACTTTGTGTACCGTCAGGGCATAGGCAAGCATCAGGTGCGAGGTGAGTTGCGTATAGTCGTAACAAGCGACCATCTCCTCCAGGGGATAGACGACATAGACCTGCTCCGCCTCTTCGTCGATCCGGAAAAGCAGCCCCAGCATCCCGTTGAAAATTCGGCGTTTCTCCGAAGGCGCCTCCGCTTTGTACTCCTGCAGGCTCCAGGAAGGCAGGTTGTCGTTTTTGGTATGGACCACCTTGTCCATCAGCGCAAAACGTCTTTCGCCGCGCTGGACGGTCTGGCGGGGGGAGGGGTTAAAATAGCCCTGCAGCACCCGGTTTAGGTTCTCGGTACCGAGCGTACCCCCCTTCATCGGGCTGATCACCTGGAAAGCCGTCAGGTAGGCATAAAGCTCTTTTTGCTTCAGATGCTCGCGGCATGCCGGAATCGCATTCACCGCCTGCTCTGCCAGCGCCGCCAACAGTGCCTCGGCATGGGCTTCACGGTCGGAGAAATCGTGTGACGCGATCGGCAGGAAGCGGAAGTCTTCGTACTCCCCGTAAAGTGCGGGGATCTCGCTGTGGCGCACCGCATCGGCGATGGCCGGTATCGCCTGTGTCTCGCTTTGGCGGTAGATCTTCGTCAAGGTCACCACCGGCATCAGTCTGAAACGGATGATGTCGCCGAGCACGTCCCCGGCGCCGATCGGCGGCAGCTGTGCGTCGTCACCGACGATGATAAGCGTTGCATCCCTGTGGCATTTGCTGAGCAGCCGGGCAAAAAGCGGTGCATTGATCATAGAGGCTTCATCGATAAGCACGACTTTGTAGGGCATGCTGTCGCGCTCTTCAAACCGTACCAGCAGGCTCTGGATCGTCGCACTCTCATACCCGCTCACCTCCCCGATGCGCTGGGACGCGATGCCGCTGAGCGCACAGGTGATCACCTGTTCACGTCCGTGCCGCAGGGCCAGGAGGTCCAGCAAAAGCTTTGCCGTCGTACTCTTGCCCGTCCCGGCATAACCGACCAGACAGAAGAGCCGTTTCCCCCGGTTGAGCGTCTCGAGCGCTTCGCGCTGCTGCTCCCCGGGGGTGAATGCCGCCTCGGCCAAAAAAGCGTCAAGATCTTCGGTCAAAGGGGTATCATCGCGTTTCGCCCTGCGCCGGAACTCTTCATAGAGAAAACGCTCTGCCTCGTAGAGCCGGACCGGCGAGAGCAGCTCTTTGTTCAGCGGACGGATCGACTCCTCTGCGACATGCTCCGCCAATACCGCTTCGTAACGCTGCGGCACGGCACCTTCCTGCAACAGGGTACCCAGTTCCGCGAAAAGTTCCTCTTTGCCGAGACAGCTGTTGCCGTCGCGTTCGCAGCGCTGTGCAATCGCATACTCCATGGCGCAGGCCACTCTCCGGTCATCTCCGGTATCGACCCCCATCTTGAGCGCCAGTTCATCGGCACGCCGGAAACCGATCCCCTCTACGTTGGTCAGGATATAGGGGTTCTTCCGGATCGCCGCGACAGGGTCCCGGACCTCTTTCATTGCACCGGCGATCGTCGTCAGCATGGCCGGGGTGACGTCAAAGGGGGCCAGCAGGCTTCCCAGTTCACGCATGGAACGGAATTGTTTCCACCGCCCCTGGATCCGCTCCAGCCGTTTCTGCTTTATGCCCGCAAATTCGGTCAGTTTTTCGATGTCGTTGTCGAGAATGTCGATCAAGCCCGCCTCGCCGAAACGCTCGATCAGTTCGGCGGTCACTTTTTTCGGGAAGCCTTTGACGACACGGTTGAGAAAAAAGAAAAGTTCATGCTGGTTGACGTTGAGGGTGTGGAATTTGAAGGTACGCCCGTATTTGGGGTGTTCGACATACTCGCCTTCAAGGGTGACGGCCGCGTTTTCGATGCTGGCGACACTGCTCTCAAAGTAGTGGCCGCTGATCTTCTCGCCCGTTCCGAGCACGCCCACGAAGAAGCCTTCGTCCTCGTAAAAGATCTTCTCGATCTGGCCGATGAGCTTCATGGAAGAGGGATTACGCCTTTACGCGTGCCAGCCGTTCCGCTTCCTGGGCTTTGTAGAGCTCCGCGCACCCTTTGGCCAGTTCACGGATCTTGAGGATGTAGTTGGCGCGTTCCGTCTGGGAGATCGCCTTGCGCGCATCCAGCGTATTGAAGGTGTGGCTGGCCGCCATACAGAGGTCATAGGCCGGCAGGGGGAGTTCCGCGTCGAGGGCACGCTTGCACTCAGCGGCCTTTGCTTCGAAGTCGGCGAAGAGCATCGCCGTATCCGCCACTTCGAAGTTGTACTTGGAAAACTCGATCTCCCCCTCTTTGTGGATGTCGCGGTAGAGGGTTTTGCCGAATGCATTCTCGTTCCAGACGATATCAAACACGGTATCGACGCCCTGGAGGTACATGGCAAGGCGCTCCGTACCGTAGGTGATTTCGACCGCAACCGGGTCACATGCGACACCGCCGACCTGCTGAAAGTAGGTGAACTGCGTGACTTCCATCCCGTTGAGCCAGACTTCCCAGCCCAGGCCCCATGCGCCCAGCGTCGGTGATTCCCAGTTATCCTCGACAAAACGGATATCGTGCTCTTTAAGGTTGAGGCCGAGGTACTCCAGGCTTTTGAGGTAGAGCTCCTGGATATTGTCCGGGCTCGGCTTGATCAGGACCTGGAACTGGTAGTAGCTCCCCAGACGGTTGGGGTTCTCACCGTAGCGCCCGTCCGTCGGACGGCGGCTGGGGGCGACATAGGCTACCGACCACGGCGTCGAATCAAGCGAACGGAGGAATGTCGCAGGGTGAAAGGTCCCCGCGCCGGCCGGGATATCGTAGGGTTGTACGATATTACAGCCTTGATCCTTCCAAAATTGCTGCAGTTTGAGCAGCAGGTCACTAAATGTCAACATCGCTATCGCCTTGAAAAAAATTACGCAATTATAGCCACACCTTTCTGAGGGGTCGGTGTCCGCGGCTCAGTAGGTCACACACTGCTTCCCACAGATGTAGTCATCCACAATCCGCCGGTGGTCGAAAACCAGTGGCGTTACCGCCGCTTCTTCGAGTGTAACGACCCGGAGTTTTTTTGCATCATCCGCCGCGACGGGAAATCCGGTTGCACGGCAGACGAATACCGCCGAAACGGTATGGAAGCGGGGATCGCGGGAGGGATCGGAATAGATACCCAGCAGCCGTTCCACCCGGACATCCAGGCTGATCTCCTCTTTCATCTCCCGCCGCACTGCCTGCTCGACCGTTTCGCCGATATCGACGAATCCGCCCGGCAGCGCCCAGCCGTGAGGCGGATTTTTGCGTTCGATCAGCACGATACCGACTAAACTGCCTTCGGCATCGACGAGTTCGACGATGCCGTCGACACTGACATAAGGCGTTTTGATCATGACGGGCACCCTCCTACACTCTATGGTCAAAAAAGGCGTCTATTCCGCCGTGCCGAATTTATAGATAACGGCCAAAAAATACTGTGTAAACTCGCGCAGGTACAGATCGTCGCTACTCTCGTCGACATTACCGTACCGGGCACCGGCCTGCAGCCACCACGGGCCTGAGAGCGCCACATCTGCACCGGCTTCCGCACCATAGTAGAGGTTGACATTCGTCCGCCCGACGGAATTCGCTCCCCCGGCATCCAGACCGATAAAGAGGCCGAAACTTCCGGCGGGACGGTAGACATACTGCACCGAAGCACCGAGACGCCCGGCATAGTGATACGCCTCGGTATGCCAGGCTGCCGCATCGATCAGGAAACGTACCGGACCGTCTTCCCCGCCGATCTTGATACCGCCGTACCCTGTTGCAACGTTATCTGAGACACTCCCCGCCGTTCCTGAAACATTATAACCCGTGTCGATATAACCGGCTTCCACGCCGAATATCGACGACAGCGAGTTTGCTTCAGCCATAATGCCCAAGCCGACAACAAGCAAAAAGCCCGCGGCGATCTTTCGAATCATCTC
Source organism: Sulfurimonas sp. HSL-1656 (assembly GCF_039645585.1). NCBI lineage: Bacteria > Pseudomonadati > Campylobacterota > Epsilonproteobacteria > Campylobacterales > Sulfurimonadaceae > Thiomicrolovo > Thiomicrolovo subterrani. Next base: position 584,389 of record NZ_CP147915.1, on the reverse strand, counting down.
TTGTTCCTGAATATTAATGGGAAAAACCGGCTCTGAAAGTCACTAATTGACCGCTTCGTCTATGAAGAAGAACCGTCGCACTTATGAAAAATGCAATAAAAACAGTGCAGCGGAATCACCGCTGCCCGGACAGCGGATTAATAATCGCTGCTGAATTTGAAGATGGCAGAGATGTATCCCTGAACCATATCGGTGATCGCGAGGTCTGCATTGGAGTCTGAAACGTCACAGTAACGTGCACCCAGTTCTATACCGAAACTTTCGCTCAGGTTCAGGTTGACACCGAGGTCCGCACCGTAGTAGGGATCAACATCGGTGTCCCCGATAGAGTTGATAACACCGCCGTTCAGACCCATGAAAATGTTGAACGCATCGCCGAGCGGAATAAGGTACTGCAGTGACGCACCGATCTTTCCGGCTTTTTTGTATTGGTCCGTATACCAGAAACTGCTGTCGATGAAGACACGGTAGTTACGGCTCTCCGCTCCCAGTTTCAGGCCGAGTGACCCTGTTCCCACTTCACTTGTTTCATCCCCCGAGAAGCCCTCAGTATTATAGTTCGTGTCAACATATCCGAATTCTACCCCGATCAGACCTTTGGCAGCATCTTCTTCAGCGTAGGCATTCATTCCCAGAACCAACAACGCCGGCAGCACAATTTTTTTAAGCATAGTACACCTTTTAGTACAGTATAACACCTGCTGTGTTTCCCTGATTATACCCACTGCGATTTTAACGCAACTTTAAACCGCACCAATGTGATCCGCCGCACAACGCCCGCTTGCAAAGGCCCACTGGAAATTGTAACCGCCGAGTTCGCCCGTCACGTCGACGACCTCCCCGACAAAATAGAGCCCCCGTACACCCCTGCTTTCGCACGAATAGGGTTGCAGCGCATTGCAGGCGACGCCGCCCTTGCTCACCTCCGCTTTCGTAAACCCGAAGGTTCCGGCCGGGGCGAACGTATAGGCATTCAATGTTTTGAGCATTACTTTTTCTTCTGCTGTCACTGCACTGCAGGGCTTATCCTCTACCCCCAGAGCATCAAGGAATGCTGTTATAAAACGTTTCGGCAACGGAATAGCGGTGGCAATTTTTTTGTTCCCGCCCCGTTTCAACACCGCTTCGACAGAACGGCCGTCGAGGAAATCAATGGTGACTGTCCCCTTCTCCCAGTAGAGCGACGCAGACAGAACGGCCGGGCCGCTGATACCGCGGTGGGCAAAAAGCATATCCTCCCTGAGACGTTTTTCACCGACATGTATCGTCACCGGAAAACTGATCCCGCTCAAATCCTTCATCCAGAACTGCTCTTTTTGCAGCGTCATTCCCGCCAATGCCGGACGGAACGGCACCGTCTCGATCCCGAAACTTTCGGCGATCTTCAGGCCGATGTCCGTCGCGCCCACGGAGGCGTAACTGACCCCGCCCGTGGCGACAATCACGTTGCGTGCCTTGAGCGTCGTTTTATCCGTCGTGACGAAGAAGCCATTTTCCTTCTGACGGACCGTCTCGATTTTGTGTCCGAGGAAGAAGCGGACCCCTTCGGCGGATTTGAGCAGGATATCGATGAGTTCCTCGGCACTGCGCGGGCAGAAATAGTAACGCGCTTTGCGGACAACCGGCTCACAGCCCCGCGCGCGTACCCAGTTCAGCAGGGCACTGTCGTCAAACCGTTTCAAGACACTCCGGACCAGTGTCGCATCGCCAAGGTAGTTGTGCTCGGAGACGGTGACATTGGTCAGGTTGCACTTTCCGCCGCCGCTGATACGGATCTTGGCCCCGGGTTTGGCGTTGCCCTCAACGACACAGACGGACAATCCGCCCCGTTCGTTCAGGCGGGCCGCGGCCATCAGACCCGCCGCACCGCCGCCGAGAATGGCTACATCATACTCCACGCGTCCCCTTTCGGGCAACTCTAAAAACCCTGTACGGATCTCAGAGGATTTTTGAAGCGTGAGATTTTCTTTGTTTTCTGCGCAGGCCTAGCCGTAGCTAAGTCCAGAAGAAAATGGAGGAAAGATCATGCTTCAAAAGCCCTCCCCAAGGGCGTTGCAGAGAAAAGCCATACCCGGCGTTGCCGCTTTTCGACTTGGCTACAGCCAGGTTTTCAAAGCGTCGCCTTGATTATGACTTTTCTCTGCAGCGCTGAGACCGTGCAGGGTCTTTAGAGGTGCCCTTTCGCTATAATTGCGTAATTATAATAAAGGGCAGAGTGAAAACCGCTGTGCCCTCTCACAGGCAAAGCATGAGTACAAAAAAACTGCATATCGTCTCGTTGGGGTGCACCAAGAACCTCGTGGATACCGAAGTCATGATGGGACGGCTACAATCGTACGAACTGACCCAGGAGAGCGAAGATGCCGACGTCATCATCGTCAACACCTGCGGCTTTATCGACGCGGCCAAGGAAGAGTCCCTCAATACGGTCCTGAGCCTCGATGCTTCCCGCAAGGAGGACTCTGTCCTCGTCATGGCCGGCTGCCTCAGCGAGCGCTACAAGGAAGAACTGAGCAAAGAGCTCAGCGAGGTCGACATCTTCACCGGTGTCGGCGACTATGACAAGATCGATGAACTCCTGGCAGCAAAACAGAGCCGCTTCAGCGACGAGGTCTACCTGATCGACGGTGCCGAGCGCGTCGTCACGGGCTCGACCTATCACGCCTATGTCAAACTCTCCGAGGGGTGCAACCAGAGCTGTTCGTTCTGCGCCATCCCCTCCTTCAAAGGTAAGCTCCACTCCCGGACGCTGGAGAGCATCGCCGCCGAGGTCGAGGGGCTTGTAAAGAAGGGGTATTACGACTTCAGTTTCATCTCCCAGGACTCCAGCTCCTTCCTCCGCGACCAGGGTTTCAAAGACGGGCTCATCCAGCTCATCAAACGCGTCGAGCTGATCGAAGGGGTCAGAAGTGCCCGCATCCTCTACCTCTATCCGACGACGACATCGATGAAACTGCTGGAGACGATCGCGAAGTCGAAAACCTTCCACAACTACTTCGATATGCCGATCCAGCACATCGACGACGGCATGCTCAAGATTATGAAACGCGGTGCCGGCCGGGAACAGACTGAGAAACTGCTCGACTACATGCGCAAGCTGCCGGAGCGTTTCGTACGTACCAGCTTCATCGTCGGCCACCCGGGCGAAACGGAGGAGAGCTTCCGGGCGATGTGCGATTACGCCCGCACCTTCGGTTTTGACCGCATCAACGTCTTCGCCTACTCCGACGAGGAGGGCACAAGCGCCTTTGAGCGCACCGACAAGGTCGACGCGGAGACGATTGCAGAGCGTGCCGAGATCCTGGGCGCTATTGCCGAAGAGGCGAAACTCGCTTCCCTGCAGAAGATGGTCGGCAGTGAAATCACCCTCGTCATCGACGGCGAAAGCGACGAACATGAATACCTCCTCAGCGCACGCGACCTGCGCTGGGCCCCGGAGATCGACGGCGAGATCTATGTCAACGACAACGCCCTCGACGAAGAGCTCTCTTTCGGCGTACCCTACCGCGCCAAGATCATGGAGCTTGTCGGTGAGACACTGACGGCGACCGTTACGGGCCATGCTTGATCCCCGGACCCTTCCGTTCCTAGCCAAGGGGAAAAATTTGCTGGCGTTCTCCGCCGGCATTGACTCCACCGCCCTCTTTTACCTGCTGCTGCACGAAAAGGTCCCTTTCGATATCGCCCACGTCAACTATCATACCCGTGAACAGAGCGATGCGGAAGCCGACCATGCCCGCGCGCTCGCCGCACAGTACGGCAAACAGTGCCACGTTCATGACAGCGGCGAGATCTCCGAAAACTTCGAAGCGGAGGCCCGCCGTATCCGGTACGGTTTCTTCGACACGTTGATGGAGGCACACGGTTATGACGTCCTGCTGACCGCACACCAGCTTGATGACCGGCTGGAGTGGCTGCTGATGCAGCTGTGCAAAGGCGCCGGGCTCCCCGAGCTGCTGGGGATGGCCCCTGTCACTGACCGGGAAGGCTACCGGCTGGTCCGTCCCCTGCTTGACACCGGTAAAAACGACCTTCGGGCCTGGCTGGATGCACACGGATACCGCTACTTTGAAGACGCTTCCAACCGCGACCCGCGCCACACGCGTAACCGTTTCCGTACGCAGCATGCCGCACCGCTGCTTGAGCAGTTCCAAAGCGGGATCAGAAACTCGTTTGCATTTCTCAGCCGCGATGCCGCGGCCCTGGCGCCGCTGCCTGAAGCCGTTATTGATTCGGACTTCCTGATGTTAACCGGGTCGTTGGAACGTGCGGCATTGATGCGTACCGTCGACCGCTGGCTGAAGCGGCAGGGGTATCTGCTGAGACAGGGGGAAAAAGAGCGGATACTGGCCGAAGACAATCTGGTGCTGGGACGCCGCTATGCCTTGAGCATCACACCACGCTGTGCTATTGTAACGCCGATAGCAGAAGGCAGCATGCCCAAATCATTCCGGGAGTCATGCCGGGTGCTGGGCATCGGGGCGGCCGTCCGTCCCTATCTTTATGCCCACCCGGATCATTTTACTGCGGTGCGGGAGAAACTGGCTGCTGCAGCAGGTGAAGCGAGAAAATAACCTGTACCCCATTCCCTTCTGCCTGCATGGAGAGTGAGGGGCCGACTTTCAGAACCCAGGGGGCGGTATCGAGACGGTCGATCAGCGCATAAAATGCCAGCGGGGTTTTCAGCCGTGCGGAGACCTCGAAGCCATGGGCGGAAGCCGTCACCGTCAACGGTGCATCTTTCAGAACCGTCGTGATCCACGCCTGCAGCTGCACGGCATCGATACCGTTTTCAAAACGCTCCGAGAGCCGTGCGTCTGCCATCGCCAGCTGCTCTTTCGTCTCATAGAGCCGGTCGTATTCCATCTGCAACCTGTCGCTGCGCTCAACTGCGCTCTGCACGTCATCCTGCAGCTGCAGATAGGCTTTTGCCTCCGGGATCAGCAGCCAGACCGTCACCCCAAGGATCAGAAAAATGACGGCGAAGAGCGAAAGGGTCAGTTCAAAACCCGTATTCTGGCGTCTGAGCATCACTGCAGCCCCCCCGTTACACTGAATCGCAGGCTGAACGTTCCGGATTTGAACGTCGCCGAAGCGAGGAGATAGCGTCCCGAAAGGGCCCGCTCAAGATCCGCCTTCAGGGTGCTGAAACGGCGGCTTGTCCCTTCGAAAAGGATCCCCGCTTCGTCATACGCGAAATGTGTCAATACCGCATCGTCGGGAATGAGGTCGAGCAGGTCGTAAAGCTGATCGGCCAGGAGCTGATCCGTCGCAACGGTCTGCTGCCACAGCTCCTGTTTCTGCGAAAACTGCGTATGCTGTTCGCGCAGTTGTGCCGTCTGAAGCTGGATCGTCTCCTGCGCGTTGCGCTCTTTTTGCACCGAGGTGCGCAGTTCCCCGTTGACCAGGTGCAGTCCCGCCGATGCCGCCAGCAGAAGTCCGACGAGAATGCCCCCGCCGACCCATACACGGCGTACGGCGACTGAAAAGGGGCTTTTAGCCGCCTGATCAATAAAACTATAATCCATAGCCGTTCTCCTTCATAGACGTTTGGGCACAGAGTGCGGCGGCATCGACCATCCGGTTCTGTGCTTCCACCAGCAGGGTCTCTTCCAGTGCCGCGGCAAGCTCCTCGCCCGACCCGGTAGCATCGAGGATATAAACAGCCTCGACGAATTCCCCGCGACAGCACGGTTTGCCGTAATAGTTATCGAGCGTCAGCGTAATTTTCTCCACCATCGGTGCGGCGGAGCCATTCCCGTCGCAGCGGTACTGCTCCGCAAACCGCAGATGGCTCTCTTTGACAACTGCCAGACTCATCCCTCCCGGTGTAATCAGTACATAAAGCGCATGGGCACCCGCCATTGTCGCTTCGAAATAGGCATGCAAGACGGCAAAGGGCGTATAGATGGCATCAGGAGTCAGGTCCGCGTAGCGCTCCTGGATCCCGTAAAGCACCTCTTCGTCGCAGTAGTTCATCCACTCTTCGTCGATGCAGAGCGTCCGGCTCCGCTCCACGATCGGCGCCATCTCTTTCGCCTTGGAGAGCGAACAGGTCGGCAGCGCGCCGCAGCGTTCACTGTCGGTCAGTACGGCGATGTAGTTATAGGGCGTGCGTTCGACCTGTTCCTGCAAGAACCCGAGCGCCTCTTCATCCAGGCCGGAAAAAAAGACGCGCTGCCGCACCTGTATCTCTCCGCGCCTCGTCTGCGTCACGACACCGATTTGCATGGTGCCGCCGTATTCATACAGGCCGATGAAGACCTTGTCATAAAAACGGGCGAAAAAATCAGCCAATGCCATCGGTCTCCTTGCATAGCGGATGGGCCGTCCGGTAATGCTTCATTTTCAAGGCGCTGCCCAACTTCGTATAGATCTGCGTCGTTGCCATCGACGCATGGCCCAGCAGTTCGCTCACGTCGGCGATCCGGGCATCATGATTGAGCAGTTCGGTCGCATAGGCGTGGCGGAGCTGATGCGGGGTCACCTTCAGACCGACCCGCGCAAATGCCCTGTTGACGAGGTATCTTAAACTATTTTCGCTTAAACGCCTGCCGTTACACTCGCAGAGGAATGTCCGCGGGGAACACGCTTCTTGGTGCATTGCAATTACCTCGCCAGCCGCCTCTGTCAGCGGCACGTCGCGGACCTTGTCGCCCTTCCCCCGGATGCGGACCCACTCCCGGCCGATCCGCTCAAGCCGAAGCCCGTGGAGTTCCGAGAGGCGCAGCCCGAGGGTGTACAGGAGTGTCACGACCATCCGTTCGGTCGGCTCGGCCACGGCGAGTGCTTCCATGATATGGGCGTGGGAAACGGGTTTGGGGAGGGTCTTGGGGACTTTGATGCTCTCATCCGAGCGCAGTTCGATTGACAGCCCCTGCTTTTTCAGGTAGGCGATATAGCTGCGCCATGCGCTGAGTTTTTTGGCGATGGTCCTGGGTTTTTGAGAAGCGATCATCAGCCGGTAGGGCATCAGGTCGATCACCGCGACACCGGCCTCCTCCGTCCATTCGACCCTCGGGAGCGCCTCCCGCAGAGCCTCGTCGTAGCTCTTGACCGTCAGGTCCGAATAGCCCCGTATATCCAGGAGATAATCGAGAAAGTCAAGGCGGTATCGGCCGAGGTCGGCTTTGGTCATCTTTCTACTCCAGCGCGTGTTCCATCAGCTTTGATTTTACCATCTCTTTGGCCGCTTCCATCTCCAGCCCTTTCAGATCCACCGGTTCGGAAGCAAAAAACGTCAAGCGGCCGAAGGGTTTGGGAATGACGAAGCGGTCCCAGCTTTTCAGTCGCCAGCAGCGGCTCGGCACACAGCTGAAAACGATCACTTTCGCCCCGGTTTTCTGCGCCATGGCGACGATCCCGTCGGCCACTTCATAGCGCGGCCCGCGGGGGCCGTCGGGGGTGATCCCGATATCCGCCCCCGCTTTGAGCGTCCGCATCGCCGCGATCAGTACTTTGGCGGCGTTGCGGTTGGAGGAGCCGTGAATGGTGCCCAGGCGGAAGTAACGCATGACCCGTGCAATGATCCGGCCGTCGAAATGGTCCGAGATCAGGACATTGGCATTGGGGGTGTCGCGGAAACGGTAGTAGAGGTAAGGCATCAGCAGCAGGTCACCGTGCCAGAAAGCGAAAATGACGGGGTCTTCGGGGACGTGCGCCGGGAGGTTGAAACGTTTTTTCGACGTATGGTAGATCACGCGGATCAGCAGGGCACCGATCGGGGGCAGGAGCCAGAGGCCCAGCTTCTGAAGCAGCGCCTTTTTGAACGACTGTCGCTTCTTTTTTGCTGCCATCTTATGCGCCGACCAGCTCCCCGACCTGGCCCATACGGTAGGTCTGGGTAATGCGAACATCCGCAAACTGTCCCAGCAGCTCTTCACTGCCCTTGACTTTGATCAGGAGGTTGTTGTCGCTGCGCCCGGCCACGAAACCGTCGCTGCGCAGCTCTTCGAAATAGACAGTGAACGTCCGTCCCAGATACGCTTTGCACTTTTCGTCGAGCATCGCATCATGCATGCTTTGAAGGCGCATAAGGCGCTCCGAGGCGACTTCCGGATCGACGACGTCCGTGTACTCCGCCGCTTCGGTCAGCGGGCGCGGGGAGTATTTGAAGCTGAACATCTGTTCAAAGCCGGACTTCCGAACGACGTCCATCGTCTCCTCGAAATCCGCGTCGCTCTCGCCGGGGAACGCGACGATGACGTCGGTACTGATACTGACGTCCGGCACCATCGAGCGGATCTTTTCGATACGGTTGAGGAACCACTCCTTGGTATACCCGCGTTTCATCGCCTTGAGAATCGGCGTCGAGCCGCTCTGCAGGGGAACGTGAATGGACTTGCAGATCTTCGGGTTGGCAGCAAACTCGCCGATAAACTCGTCATCCATATGGAAAGGGTGCGGCGAGGTGAAGCGGATCCGCTCGATCCCCTCGACGGCGCTGACACGGCGCAGCAGCTCCGTAAAGTTGATCTTTTCATGCTCGCCGGAGAAACGGCGGCCGTAGTTGTTGACGTTCTGCCCCAGCAGGAAGATCTCTCTGGCGCCGGTAGCCGCCGCCTTCTCCGCCTCCCTGACGATCAGATCCGCCGGAATGGAGATCTCGTCACCGCGCGTTTTGGGCACGATACAGAAGGTGCACTGCTTGTCACAGCCGATGGAGATGTTGATAAAAGCTTTCCACGGCGAACTGCGGAACTCGCTGAAAGCGAACTGGGACTCGTCATAATCGATTTCCGTCTCGACGGCTTTGTCCCGGTGCAGCACATCGGTGATCTTGGAGACGTTGCGCGCGCCCAGGACGAAGTTGACGTAGGGCGCTTTTTTGATGATCTCCTCACCCAGGTGCGACGCGGTACAGCCGCAGACGCCGATCTTGGCGTCTGCCTTTTTCTTTTTGTTGAACGCGCCCAGTTCGGAGAAGAGCTTATGGACCGGCTTTTCGCGGACGGAGCAGGTGTTGATCAGGATCAGGTCGGCCTCTTCGGCACTGTCACAGAGGGCGTAATCCTCTTTTTGTGACAGTTCGGCAATCATATGTTCGCTGTCGCGGACGTTCATGGCGCAGCCGAGGGTTTCGATAAACAGTTTTTTCACGGGAATGCTTTGGGGGCCCGGGCGGGCTTAGAGGATATGCACTTCGTACATATATTCGTTGTCGGCGAGTCCGAAACGTACTTCGCGCATATAGACGCTTTTGCCTTCATTCTCAAAGTGCTCCTGCAGTGCCAGCAGGTCCTTGTGCGAGTTTTCACGGTCAAAATAGAGGATTACTGACCCCTCTTTTTCAACCATGCTCTCGATCTTTTCGACATCAACTTTCTTCGGTTTCTTATCGGTGTGGCTGCGAGCGATTTTAAGCTCCATACTCTTCCTTTCTCCCGCCTCATATCAGCGCTTTTAATAGTAACGCGATTATAGCCCGCGTTTGATTAAGCATGCATTAAGTTGCATGGCTAGTAGCAACTTTAGTCTTTTTTGGGTATAATACTACCCTTCTATAAAAAACAATCACCCCCACATTTTTTTATGGAACGACTAGCGAATACACACAGGGATAGTTATGGAAAATATTCTGGACATTATTGAATCGATCGCACACGAGAAAGGGCTCTCCCCCGACAGCGTGAAAGAAGCGGTCAAAGCGGCATTTATCCAGACGGCCAAGCGCCTGGTCAACCCGGAGTTCGCCTACGATGCGGAAATCGATCCGGAGACGAAGAGCATCCGCGTCTACCAGACCATCACCGTTGTCGAAGATGACGACGAACGTCTCGAGGGCGAGGAGGCCGCGGCCTATATCGGCCTGACACGCGCCAAGGCCGAGGTCGATCCGGACGTCGAAGTCGGCGACGAATTCCAGATCGAGCACGACATCGAATCCCACGGCCGTACTGCGGCTGCGACCCTGTTCCGCGAAATCGAGTTCCATATCCAGCGCATGGTCGAGAACGAACTGTACAACAAGTACAAAGAGAAGATCGGTACCATCGTCTCCGGACGCGTTACCCGCGTCGACGGCAAGCAGAATACCTATATCGATATGGAAGAGGTCAAAGCCGTCCTCCCGATGAAAAGCCGTATCAAGGGTGAGCACTTCAAGGTCGGCGACGTCGTCAACGCCGTCGTCCGCCGCGTCAACATCGACAAGATCAACGGCATCTCCATCGAACTCTCGCGCACCTCTCCGAAATTCCTCGAAGAGCTGCTGCGCCTCGAGGTTCCCGAGATCAACGACAAACTCGTCATCGTCGAGAAGTGTGCGCGTATCCCGGGCGAACGCGCCAAGATCGCCCTGCTCTCGACCCACCCGCAGGTCGACCCTGTCGGTGCGACCGTCGGGGTCAAAGGGGTCCGTATCAACGCCGTCAGCGACGAACTGCTGGGCGAGAACATCGACTGTGTCGAGTACACCTCCGTTCCGGAACTCTTCATCGCCCGCGCCATGAGCCCGGCGATCATCAGCTCCGTCACGATCGAAGGCGACCCGGAAGATGAAGAGAGCGAAGCAAAAGCGATCGTCACCCTGCCGAGCGACCAGAAATCAAAAGCGATCGGCAAAAGCGGTATCAATATCCGTCTCGCCTCCATGCTCACCGGCTACGCCATTGAGCTTGTCGAACAGGGCGGAAGTTCAGCCAATGCCGAAGAAGGCATGCCGGCCGAAGAGAAAAAAGAGGACCTCTCCTCCCTCGAAGCGCTGTTCGGCGAATAGGCGCGTTTTCGCGCCGTGCTAAGTGCTAAGTGCTAAGTGCTAAGTGCTAAGTGCTAAGTGCTAAGTGCTAAGTGCTAAGTGAAGGGTGACAGAGCACCCTTTTTTCCCTCTTAATATTGTATTTGACTACCACTCCCATTTCGTAGCACGTAACACTTAACACGTAATACGCTCATCCCCGCTTCGCGTAGGGGTTCAGTTTCAGCAGGAGCATATCCGCCAGCATATTCCCCAGCAGCGTCAGGAATGCCGTAATCATCAGAATGCCCATAATGACGGGATAATCCCTGCTTAGCGCACTCAGGTAAAAGAGCTGTCCCATCCCCTCGATCCCGAAGATCTGTTCCAGGATGACGCTCCCCCCGATAAGCCCCGGCAGCGATAGTCCCAGCAGCGTAATGACGGGGGGCATCAGATTGGGGAGGATGTAACGGCGGAAAAGTGTCCGTTCCGGCAAATTCCTTGCCTTTGCAAAGAAGTAGTAGTCGCTTTTGAGGATCTCCAGCGTAAGGGAACGCACATATACCGTCATTGATCCCAGGGCCAGGAAGACCATGACAAAGACGGGGAGGATCAGGTGCCATGCCATATCAAGCCAGTAGGGAAAGCCCTCCTCCGGCCCGCCGATACTGTGCAGGCCCGTGATCGGGAGCCACTGCAGTTCGACACTGAAGAGCAGGATCATCAACAGCGCAAGGTAGAACGAGGGCATTGCAAAAGAGACCAGGGAGAGCTGCCGGATCGCGTGGTCAGCCTTCTGTTCAAAACGCATCGCCGCTTTGATGCCAAGCCAGAGCGAGAGGGCAAATACAAAAAGTAAAGAGACAATATTGATCCCCAGGGTGATCGGGAGGCGCTTCATGATCTCGGCAGTCACATCCTGCCCGCTGACGAAGGAGATGCCGAAATCGAGCTGCGTCATGTTGGCGATCCAATCCGTGTACTGCTGCCAGAGCGGTTTGTCCAGCCCGTAAACGGCTTTGAGACGTTCGATTGCTTCGGCGGACATATTGGGGTTGAGTTCCCCCCCGCTGAGGAAACTGTTGGGAGCCGCGTGGATGGCCATAAAAGAGATAATCGTAATAAGCATCAGCATCAGCAGCAGGTAACCTGCCTTGCGCAAGAGTAGGTTCAAAGCGTGTACTTTTTGTTGGGTTGAAAAATTATAGCGGGAAAAGAAAAAAGAAAAGAAAGGGTTCCGCCCGGAGGCGGAAGAAGAACTTCCGGAATTAGAAGTTCAGTGTCAGGTAAACCTGAACAGCGTTGTATGCGTCACCGTTGTTCTGGTCTTTTGCATCAGTGTTGATGTAAGCCAGAGTTGCATCAAGTGCACCCAGAAGCTGTGTGCCGGCAGTGATTGTCAGCTCGTTGACTTCATGTGTTGTCATCGTGTCGTTGGAAACGCTTGTATAGTAAGCGCCCAGGTCGAAACCGCTCAAAGAAGCTTCACCCGTGATATTGAAAGATGTTGCATCAACCATCGCAACATAACCGTAGTTCCACCATGCTTCCGTATACAGTTTGGACTGTGCTGTGAAGAGGTTTGTTGCAGTATTCCAACCTGCACCGACACCGTTATCACTTACAGAAGAGTAAGAACCTTTGATTGTGAAGGCGTCAGTTGCGAAACCGGCCATAACTGCAAACGCGTTGTCCGCATCCAGACCAGTCAGGTCGCCCGCATCAACATCCGTATACTGACCGCCGAGCATAATGCCTTCCATATTCAGGTCAGCCTGGATCCAGTAAGCCTGTGCCGTACGTGTTACATCGTAGTACCATGCCTGAACTGTCAGCGGTTTGAACGAGTTGTTTACGATACCGAATGCGTATGCACCGTCTGTACCGTAAGTAGAGAAAGCACCGTCACCATTGACAATACCTGTGTATGCAAGACCGAGGCTGTAAACGTTGCTCCAGTTCGCTCCGCCGTCACCGAAGAACTCTGTACCGTTACCGTTACCGACATACGCAGCAACCAGTGTAGTATCCGGGAGATCCTGGTTCAGGAGGACAGCCGCTTCGAACGTATTCTGCTCAACAGACCAAGTTTCCGTAAAGGCGAGCGGAGTGTCAAGAGCCATACGACCGACTTTTGCAGTTGTGTGTCCCAGTGTTACAGCTGCCCACGCTTCGTTGAACCAGCTAGAGTTTTCAACTTTTGCACCGCCAATACCCAGGACAGCCTGTGTCGTAGGTGTATTGGCATAGTTATTGCCATTCGGTACAGACGCTGTGTGAGAAGAAGCCCAAACGTTGGAAACGAAGTTGTTCTCAAGACCGAGGCTTGAAATCGCCGTATAAGAAGCACCGGCAGAAATACCCGGAAGCAGGTCCGCACTGACATTCAGGTGCAGCGCAGCGTCTGCAGCAGAAGAGTCCTTATCGAAAAGTGCTCCATCCGTATCGACCGCAACAGCATCATATCCAACACCATCAGCATCCCATGTGCCGTAAACTACCTGAGCGTCACCGCTGATCTTTACATTGTCAACCGCAAACGCACTAACACCCATCAGCATTGCTGCTGCCAGGCTCATTTTGACTAACTTCATTCATTCTCCTTCAAGTTAAGCTTGACCTATGTTTAAGTTTCGTCGCCGTCCATTCTAACACACAAATCTTAAAAAATTCTGTAATTCAAAAGAAATTTTCATACCCCGCAAACCCCCTGTACAGCGGGCTTGATAGCTTTGTGATAATATTAAAAAACTCTATTATTCTCCCAAAGCTTCGATTATGTTTAATATAACTATACTATGCAAGAAAACTCAAAGGTAACAGGTATGAAACTTTTTGTGCCCATAATAATGGCAGGTTGTATCCTCCATATAACAGCAGGTGCTTCTGACATAGACACAAGCTCCCCTTCTCAAAATACGGAACTCAATGCCATTACCCCTACAGGTAAGATTGACCCTGACAAAAAAGGTTTTCTTCAACGCAGTTACGAACACTGGGAAGCAACCGACTGGAAAGAGAATACACAGCCTGAGACGGCTCCTGAACAAGACGCATCTTCCGACGCGGCACCGGTTGAGGAAGCGGAGGTGTCAAAGGTAACCGAAGACACAGCCGTTGAGACCGAACCGAGCGCTGAAACTGCCAAAGCCGATGAGACGACTGATACAGCAGCAGAGCCTGAGACCGACCCCGAGAAAAGTTTCACGCTGCAATACTATTTTGATAAATGGGGACGCTATCTGGATAACAAAGAGAAAAACCGGACCGAACCACTGCATTCGGAAAAGCTTGAAAAGATGCCTGCGATAGGAAAATAGAATGGAAGAGGAGCATGCGCTGTAGAAAACGCTTGCCCCTTATTAATGTATAGAGCGTATCAAACGCTCTTCGGAAATGCCTACTTGTTTTCGTCCCAGCTGAGGACCGTTTTGCCCTCGGCGTTCTTCTCGACGGCCGCCATACCCATAATGTTATAGCCGGCATCGACGTAGTGAATCTCCCCGCTGACGCCGGAAGCCAGGTCGCTCAGCAGGTACATTGCCGAATTCCCCACTTCTTCGATTGTAACGTTCTTCTTCAACGGCGCATTGAGTTCGTTCCAGCGCAGGATCTGTTTGAAGTCGCCGATGCCCGCCGCGGCAAGGGTCTTGATCGGACCGGCGCTGATGGCGTTGACGCGCTGCCCTTTCGTACCGAGGTCGACCGCCATGTAGCGCACCGTTGACTCCAGGGCCGCCTTCGCGACACCCATTACATTATAGTTGGCGACGTATTTCGGCCCGCCGAGGTAGCTCAGTGTCAGAATCGAAGCGTCGTCCGCCAGGACCGGCTGGAGCTTGTTCGTCAGGTCGATCAGGGAGAAGACGGAGATCTCCATCGCAATGTTAAACGCGCTCTTCGTTGTTTCCAGGAAGCTGCCCGTCAGCGCCTCTTTCGGAGCAAATGCGACGGAGTGGACGAGAAAGTCGATCTTGCCCATGTCCTTTTCAATCAGTCCCGCGATCGCATCCATATGATCGGGGTTGGAGACGTCAAGCTCATACACTTTGTCCGAACCGAAGGATTCGGCAATCGGCTCCACGCGTTTTTTGAGCGCATCGTTAAGGTAGGTGAACGCCAGTTCCGCCCCCTGGTCGTGGCACGCTTTCGCAATACCGTACGCAATCGATTTGTCATTTGCCAGTCCGACGATCAGACCCTTTTTACCCTTCATCAACATATTAAACCTCCTGTTTATTAATTTGTTTCGCCGCAGCGATCATCCGGCAGAAATCATCTGCATCGAGCGCGCCGCTTCCGACAAGCGCACCGTCCACATGCTTAAGCGCCAAAATATCCGCAGCATTGCCGACCTTGACACTGCCGCCGTAGAGCAGCGGCGCCGCCGTCAGTTTCGCCAGGGCGCCGTGGATCAGTTCGATCTCGTTTTCACTGGGGACACGGCCCGTACCGATCGCCCAGACCGGTTCATAGGCGATGACCAGGTTCGCATACGCGAGATCGATCCCCTCGAGCTGTTCCGCCAGGTAGGCCATCAGGGCCTCGTTCCCGGCATCACGGACCTCCAGCGGTTCGCCGATACAGTAGACGATGCGGAACCCGAGCGCTTTGAAATAGGCGAACTTTTCCGCGACAAGCGTCTGGGACTCCCCGAGAATATGGCGGCGCTCCGAATGCCCGATCAGGATCGTTCTGATCCCGAACTCGTCAAGCTGCTCCGTCCCGATCTCGCCGGTGTATGCCCCGTTTTCGGTAGCCCAGGCATTTTGTGCGCCGACAGTCACGCCTCCTCTGCTGCCGCATAGTGCCGTGGCGGGCGGGAAGACCATCACCTCATCGGTGATCTCGGCTTCGGCGATGTAAGCGGTAACCTTCTCCAGGTACGACTGGGTGGCAGCGCGGGTATGGTTCGTCTTGAAGTTGGCCGCGATGATCAATCGTGTGCCTTGATCAGGAGCGGCTTGACACCCGGAAGCACTTTGCCCTCGAGCAGCTCCAGAGACGCCCCGCCCCCCGTGGAGATAAAGGTCATCTCTTCGTCAAGGCCGATGCGCTGGACCAGGTCCGCCGTATCCCCGCCGCCGACGACTGTCGTCGCATAGGAGTCGGCAACAAAGTGGGCGATTTTGCTGGAACCGCGGGCGAAGCGTTCCATCTCGTAAACGCCCATCGGACCGTTCCAGAGGACCGTCTGAACGTCGTTGAGGACTTCGCGGTAGAGACGCACCGTCGCCGGCCCGATATCGAGGCCCATCCACCCCTGCGGGATCTCCTGAGCGGAGACGAGCTTACTGGTGGCATCCGCGGAGAAGGTCTGCGCGGCGACAACATCGACCGGCAGGTAGAACTTCACCTTGCGGCGGCGCGCTTCGTCCATGATCTTCTGCGCCTCATCGAGCAGGTCATCTTCCACCAGGGAGTTTCCGACGTCATAGCCGAGCTGTTTGAGGAAGGTGAAGGCCATCCCCCCTCCGATGATGATCTTGTCGACCCGCGGCAGCAGGTTGATCAGTGCTTCGAGCTTGCCCGAGACCTTGCTCCCGCCAACGATGGCAGCGAAGGGGCGGACCGGCTGCTTGATCAGCGTACCGAAGAAGCGGATCTCTTTTTGCAGCAGGAAGCCCGCCGCTTTGTGCTTCTCGTCAAAATGCTTGGTAATCGCCTCAACGGAGGCATGGGCGCGGTGGCTCACGCCGAAAGCGTCATTGATATAGAAATCGGCCATGCCCGCCAGTTTCTCGGCAAGGACATCGTCATTTTTCGTTTCGCCTTTTTCAAAGCGGAGGTTTTCCAGCAGAAGGACTTCATGGCGCGGCAGCGCGGCCGCTTTGGCCAGGGCATCTTCACCGACGACATCTTTGGCCAGGGTGACACTGCGCTTGAGCAGCTGCTGCAGACGCAGGCGTACCGGCTCGAGGGAGTATTTCGGATCGACCTCGCCCTTCGGACGTCCCATGTGCGACGCAAGGATCACGGCACAGTCTTTATCCAGGCAGTAGTTGATCGTCGCAATCGCCGAGCGGATACGGCGGTCGTCGGAGATGTTTCCGAACGAATCAAGCGGTACGTTGAAATCACAGCGGATAAATACTTTTTTGTCCTGCAGGTCAAGATCTTTGATGTTGAGAAGCTCCATGCAGTGTCGTCCTTCACTAGAGTTATGATTGTGCGTGATTTTACCCAAGCTTAGATATAATTTCGTTAAAAAGCGGGGCCATGGCGATAGCGATTTTCGGCGGTTCTTTCGATCCTCCCCATGCCGGACACGTCGCTGTCGTTTCACGGATACTGGACACCC
The DNA here is from genome assembly GCF_039645585.1 of Sulfurimonas sp. HSL-1656. Taxonomy (NCBI): domain Bacteria; kingdom Pseudomonadati; phylum Campylobacterota; class Epsilonproteobacteria; order Campylobacterales; family Sulfurimonadaceae; genus Thiomicrolovo; species Thiomicrolovo subterrani. Next base: position 567,410 of record NZ_CP147915.1, on the reverse strand, counting down.
TTCCGATCGAAACGCTCTATATCGTTCCGGCCTATGTCAATCCGTTCAAAAGCGGCACCCATGCTCCCCCGGAGCTTCGTCTTCAATGGCTGGAGCGTATGTTTGCGTCCAATAAACGCGTGCGGGTAAGTGCATTCGAAATTGAACAGGGCCGTCCCGTACCGTCGGTTGAGACCGTCCGCCATTTCAAAGAGGTCGATCCGGACATCTACCTTGTCATCGGGGCCGACAACCTCGATGCACTCACGAAATGGCATGAATTCGACGCTTTGGACCGCATGGTGACCTGGGTGGTCGCCAGCCGGAAGGGCAGCGAGGTACCCTCACGCTACCTGCGGCTCGATGTCGACGTCGACATCAGTTCGACCGAACTCCGCTCATTACAGAAGACCCATCTCATTCCCGACGGCGTCCGGAAAGAGATTGAAAACTATTACAAGGAAATTCAGTGCAAAAACGACTAGAAAAGATTATTGACGTGCTTGACCGCAACAAAGCAGAGGCGATCGAACTCTTCGACCTTCGCGAACGCGACTACTTTGTCGAATACGTCATTATTGCGACCTCCCTGGGGGAACGCCATACCCACGCCCTCCTCGACTACCTCAAGAAGGATCTGAAGCCGGGCGAACACTTCAACCAGGTGGATGAAAGCGGCGAATGGATCGTCGTCGACCTCGGTGACGTTCTCATCCATATCATGACGCCGGAATACCGCAGTAAATACGATATGGAGTCTTTTTTGACGGAATTGGCTAAAAAGCAGGAGTTTTAAAAAAACTCTAAGCTTTTACAGCTATAATTTCAGCCTCCTTAACGGATAACTGGTGTGCGCTCGTAGCTCAGCTGGATAGAGCACTGGTTTGCGGTACCAGCGGTCGGGCGTTCGAATCGCTCCGGGCGCACCATTTACTTTCAAGAATACAATCCACACAAACATTCTTACTACTGTTAAACGATTTTCAAAGTATCCAACACATATGTCATGTGTCATACCGATCTTGATTTGGCTAAGGTAAGTTATTTCATAACGTTTCAGAAAATCAGCGACGATCGACAGCACCTGCGATCGGGGTGCTGTCTCCTCTCTCCCTATTCCACTCTCTGCAGCAGGCAAATGCCTACTTTACACAATTTGCAGTATAGATATTCATGAAAAATAACGTTCAAAAAAAGAGACTACAAAAGTTCGGATCAGAACCGGATACGTTAAATAATTATCTGTTAACCTTCACGCTTATTTGACAAGCGGCTACCAGCCGTGACTACAATCAAAGGAGAGCTATATGAAGCATTCAACACTCTTACGCAGGAGCGCAGTGGCCGTCATACTTGTTGCCAGCGCACTGTTGATTACCGCCTGCGGTGGCGGCGGTGGCGGCGGAGGGGATGCTAAAACAATCACCATTTCAGGCATGGTGACCAACGCCGAGACAAACGTCAGTGTCGAAGGGGCGCAAGTGCTTATCCTTGATGCCGAAACACGCCAGAATGCACTCGATCCCGTTTTTACCGATGCCAACGGCAACTATACGTTCGACGTTCCCGTCGATATCGTTTACGAGATCCGCGTCGCGGCACAGGGGTTCTATCCCAGTCCGCTTGACGGCGTTATCGGCGTTCCCCTCAGTACAACCACATCATACGATGTCCGCCTCAAGCCGATCAGTGACGGCATGAGCTACGGCTGGCTAAACCTCAGTCTGGTAGAGTACAGCAATGATTTCGGGGCCCTCGTCATTCTTACCGACCAGGCGACACAGGAACATTATACGGCTGTTACATCGCTTGCCGGTGACGTCATGATGTATAACCTGCCTGTATCCGATTATAATCTCACCATCCGGGCACTGGGGCATGAAACCTATAGCTCTGACAGCAACGTTTCGATTGCAGCCGATACAGAAAGCATCGTCGACTATATCCGTCTGACGCCGATCAGCGGTTACAGTGTCAGCGGTACAGTGAAGTTCCTCTCGATCACCAATAGTGAAGTCGATGTCAGTCTTACCGACCCGCAGACCAATGCTGTAATCCCCGGCACCAATGTCATGACAAGCAACACGAACTATCTTATGAGTCGTGTCGCACCCGGGGATTATTACCTCCGCGCGACTTACAACATCGACGGTTATGTTGTCGACCCGGATTCGATTATCAAATTCGGTGAACCCGAAGTCAACGTCACCAATGCCAACGTCACTTCGCCGGACGCGGACATTGATGTCACCGGGGCAGTAGTTCTAAACTCGCCTGCCACGGCTACTACCGGCGTTCCGGTCGAGATCGCGACAACGACACCGACCTTTAGTTGGCAGGCATATCCCAGTACAAGTGATTACGTCCTCGAACTCGTCGACGTGGACGGCAACACCATCTGGGGCGGGTTTGATGAAAACCTGACGAAGCTGGTCAACCCACCCAGTTCGCAATTGACCTACCTTTATGATGGTCCCGCACTGCAAGACGGTGCCATCTACCGGTGGAAAGTCTATGCAAGCAAGGATGACAGCAAGGAGATCATCGGCTGGAAACTCATCAGCGCTTCCGAAGAGGCCCAGGGCGTCTTCAAGGTCAATCTGGCCCCGTAACCTTTCGCACCCGGCCGCTCTTTTCCGAGAGGGCGGCCCGCTCCGATTTTCTTTCCTGACCTCAGCACCTCATCGGCCATTCCTTCCGGTTCATCACTTTTTGGCGATGATGAGGATACAATAGCGCAAAAATTGCCCGGAGTCATCCCGATGTTCGAAAAAGCCAAAGCCTTTATGCTGGACCACCTCAAAGCCTTCGGGGTTGATCCGCTCCCTCCCGTCATCGAAACCCGGGGCAAAGGCGTCTCGCTGCTGCAAAACGAGAAAGAGAGCGTCATCGTCATCGGCAGCAGTACCGACACGGAGACCCTGCCCCTTGTCGAATGGATGGTCGCCACAGGCAAGGCCCTGCTGCACCAGCAGGGCAGCGATATCGTCCCGCTCATCCTCGGCGCCGAAAGCAATAACAATGAGCAGCTGCTCCGCGTTGCAGACGATCTCTTCTACATCATCGACCTGGCTGCCATTTACCAATGCTACCTCCAAAACCCCGTCGAGGCCTACTGCATCTACGACGACGCCATCGAGTTAAAAGACGAAGAGAGCCTCCATCCCATTGCCGTTGCACTGGGGCTCTCCCACCCGAGAGGACTGGAAGCGATGGGCTTCGACAAGAACGGTCACGCCCCTGTCTTCGAAGAAGCGGAGTTCTTCAAACCCGTCGTGACGCAAAAGCGCCCGGACCTTTCCCTGCTCATCGCCCTGCAGAATGCATGGCAGAAGCAAAAAGAGAGCCCCATCCGTCTCACTGTGGAAGGGCAGATGATACGGTTTAAGTCGGTGGTCTGAACATTCCGGGGAGCAACGGAAGAGCGCCGTTGAATCTATGGCGCGCTTTAAAGATTGTAAGTTATAATTTCGCGCTTCACAAACGATGCGTCCGTAGCTCAGCTGGATAGAGCACTGGTTTCCGGTACCAGGAGTCGGGGGTTCGAATCCCTCCGGGCGTGCCACTCACATTCACATATCCCAGTGACACCCTATTATCAGTCTTTTATTGAAGCCACACTCTTTTGCTCTGTCGTCACGGTATTCTCCGTCGGCCGCCCTGCCATATAGTCGATCTTCCATATTTCGCCGATTTTACGTACGTAGAGCGTTCGTTTCTTTCCATTCTCCCGGTACTTCACGCTGCAGCGCTCTTTCCCGAGCTTCTGTACGGTGAAACCGGAAACAGAACGTTTCGGACGCTGTCTGAGTTTGTCAGCAACGGCACGTTCCACGGCGAGCTTGTCTGCTTCATGTTCGGCATAGCCGTTCAAATGTTGACGTAAATCGGGATCTTTAAATGCTATGGAGAGGGCGTAGATCTGCATCTCCGTATCGTAGGAAGCTTCCTCCATGACATGTTTCAATGCAGTGAGGTCGGCACTGTTCATCGCCCGGTAATAGGCGCTCACGGCATCAACGGGGGTGGAAAGCTGCAGCCCACCGGCGGACAACAGGCCGGCGAAGGCTGCTGCGAGTAAGAAGAGCCTCACGTCTACTTGCTGCTGTTATAGGCATCGATGGCGTCGCGGAAGCCTGCCAGGTGGTTCAGCGAACCCGCTTTGAGGTTTTCAAAGGTGTTGACGACATCCGAAGGCATCCCCTCTTCGGCCGTTTCAAGGTCATCGATGTCGGTGATCTCGATGTATTCGCCGACCATCAGTGCACTCAGCTCGGATTGTGTCCCCTGCGCGACCAGCGTATCGTAGAGCTCCTGGAGCACCGGGATTTCAAACACGCCCACGTCCGTTTCGTCGATGCCGGAGATATCGGCGCCGTAACGCTCGCACAGCACCTGTGCCTGATCGATGTGCTCCTGCTCCGACGCCTGGATATTGGCAAACACCGTCTGGTTCGTGTACATGTTTCCCAGTGTCATGTACGTATCGCGGGCGACTTTCTCCTCCTGGTAGATAAACACGAGCGTATCGAGCTGCTCCTCCGTCACTGTCGAAGCCGTTCCCTTTGCCGCCATACCGCTTGTCGCCATTACCGCCGCCGTCGCTGCAGCCATTACCATTTTTTTCATTGTTTGAACTCCTGTTTTGTTTGAGAGGTATGGTAATGATGCGGTATGAAAAAATCATGAAAGAATACAGAAGATTGTGGGGAGAGAGGTGAAAGCTGGCGATAAGAGGCTTATTCCGGCCGGTAAGCCTCCTCTTTTTTCTTTTTCATCGCCTTCTTCTTTTCCGCCTGTTTCGCGGCGTCATTGAGTTCGTCCTCCCCGTCGTACTGCACCTGGTTGAGGAACTTCTCTTTGTCGTCGAACTGCCCGGTCCGGATGGCCCACATGATCCCCAGCAGCGCCAGTGTCCCCAGGAAGACCGAGACGGCCAGCATCATGATAATTACCCAACTGTCCATAGTTCTCCTTTCAGCGGCGTTTCGCCGCACGCTTCCAGCTGTAGGCGATGCGCATCGAGTTGCCCACGACCAGCAGGGAACTCAGCGACATCGATATCGCGGCGACCAGCGGGATAATGTAGCCCGCCATCGCCAGCGGCACGGTGATCGCATTATACACGAGCGAAAGGCCGAGGTTCTGTTTGACCAGGCCGTAGGTTGCCCGGCCGATCCGAAACGCCTCCTCGAGGGAGGTGAGCGAATCGTTCATCAGGACCACGTCACTAACGTCGATGGCGATGTCGCTGCCGTTGCCCATGGCGATGCCGATCTCGGCCTGGGCCAGTGCGAGGATATCGTTGACACCGTCCCCTGCCATGACGACCTTATGCCCCTCGCTCTGCATCTGTGCAACCAACGCCGCCTTTGCCTCGGGGGTCAGCTCCGCATGGTAGTGTTCGATCCCGACGGCTTCCGCGATCTTGCGTGCGGAGCGTTCATGGTCCCCCGTCAGCATAATGACGTCAATGCCGGCATGGGTCAGCGCACGGATCGCCTCTGCGGCATCGGGACGGGGCTTGTCCGCCAGTTCAAAACGGGCGACCAGTGTCTCGCCGACGGCAAAATAGAAGAGTGTATGTGCACTCTCGTCAGTAGGAGCGATCCCCTGTTCACGCATCAGCGCGGCATTACCGCCGCTGAGCATCTGCTCCTCACAGCGCGCGACCATCCCCTTCGCCGCGATCTGGCGCACTTCGTCAAGCACCGGCAGTGCCGCCGGGGCCGTTTCCGCATTGAGAAACTCGGAGACGCCGATGGCGACGGGGTGCTTCGAGGCGTTCAGCAGCGCCTGAAGCTTCAGACGGTAACCTTCATTGTCCGAGCCGTACCACTGCACGTCGACGACCTGCGGCCGCCCCTCGGTAATCGTTCCCGTTTTGTCAAGCACCAGGGTATCGGTCTGCGCCAGGGTCTCAAGCTGGGTAGCCTCTTTGAAGAGGATCCCCCGTTTCGCCCCCTGCCCCAGGCCGACCAGGGTCGCCACCGGTGTCGCCAGCGCCAGCGCGCAGGGGCAGGCGATGACGATGACGGAGATACCGACCATAAAGGCGATGTTGAAATCGTGCGGCCAGAACCACCAGACGAGGAAAGTACCGAACGCCAGCAGCAGAATGACGCTGGAGAAGTACTCTGAGAGCCTGTTTGCCAGCTGTTCAATGCGCGGTTTCTTCGCCATGGAGCGTTCGAGCATCGTCAGGATATTCGACAGCGTCGAGTGTTCAAAATCCTTCGTCGCTTTGTACTGTACGACGGCATCGATGCTCGTCGTACCGCTGACGACATTGTCGCCTGGCCGCTTGTAGATAGGGTCGCTCTCCCCCGTCAGGCTCGATTCGTCGAAACTCCCCTCGCCTTGAAGGATCTCCCCGTCTATGCCCGCCTTCTCCCCCGCCTTGAGCAGGATCACGTCGCCGACGACGACCTCGCTGACGCCGACGTTCACCTGGAGGCCGTCTTTAAGCAGGGTCACCTCCCCCGGTACATGCTTGGAAAGCACGTCGAGGGTATCGGCGGCGCTCTTTTTGCTGAGCACCTCCAGGAACTTGCCGACAAGTACGAAGGTGATGATCATCGTCACCGAGTCGAAGTACGCCTCCCCAAGCTCCAGGAGGGTGATATAGATGGAGTAGAGGTAGGTCAGCGACGCCCCGGTCGCGACGAGGATGTCCATGTTGACCGAGCGGGTGCGGATGCCGTAGTAGGCCCCCCGGAAGAAGACCCAGCCGCTGTAAAAGAGCACCGGCGTCGAAAGAATCCATTCGGCGACGTTGAGGATATTCTTGATCCCCTGCGTCATTCCCGTAAAGAAGCCGGCGTACTGCGCGACGGCGATGGTCATGATGTTCATCATCGCGAAAACGGCGACGGCGATGCGGAGATAGTAGTCCTTGCGCTCCTTCTCCGCCCGCGCTTCCTGGATCTGCGGATCATACGGGAAAGCGTCGTAGCCGATGGCGCGGATCATGTCGATGATCTGGGAGAGTTTGACCACCTCGTCGTCCCAGACGATGCGCGCCTTGTTGTTCGTATGGTTGATGTGCGCCTCGACGACGCCCTCCATCTTGTGCAGGGCCTTCTCATTGAGCCAGACACAGGCGGAGCAGTGGATCCCCTCGATAATGAGCGACACCTCACTGAAGCCTTCACTGTCCGTCGTAACATAGCGGTCGTAGAAGGCCGGTGAGTTGAAGTTGCCGCTGTCCTCGAACTGCTCCGTCGGCGGCACGAGGGTCTCCTCGCCGAGCTTGTCGTAAAAGCGCTCCAGCCCCTCGTCTTTGAGCAGGTGGTAGATCCCCTGGCACCCTTTACAGCAGAAATGGAGGTCGCCCTCCTTGATCATCACCGATTCATCGAACTGCAGATGGCAGTGGTCGCACTTGACGTTAGACAATCTCGAAAATCCCCTCTCCACGGTTTTTGCGGATGCGGTCATAAGGCGCGATGATCCCGCTCATGCAGATATAGACCCCGGGGGCGGGCTCGGTCGCCGCAAAGCCCAGCGCCATCCCCAGGTTGACGCTGGCCTCGGTCTTGTCGATGCTGAAAGGGACCATGGCGCCGGTAATGACGATGACCCGCTCCTCTTCATCCTCCTCCATCCACTCCGCCAGGGCTTTGGCCGTCAGGTCCATCGTATCGGTACCGTGGACGATGACGTAGACCTCTTCGTCGTCGACGTCGATGATGTTGATAAGCTGCTCGCGGTCCTCATCGGTCATCTCCAGCGAATCTTTATAGAGCATCCCGGCAATCTCGACACTGTAGGCGAAGCTCTCGACGACATCCTCGACCGCTTCGTTGTCAAAGGGGACCTCGAGCGAGCCCAGGACAGGATCATAGCGTTTGTTGAACGTCCCGCCGGTATTGAGGATCTTCATAGCAGCTCCCTTAATGATGTGATAATGCGCGATGCTTCGGTCGTCTGCGCTTCGGCATCAAAGAGGTAGGTCTCCCGCACACCGGCACGGTGGGCCGCGGCGATATCGCGCTCCTTGTCGCCGACCATCACCGAATGCGACAGGTCGATTCCCAGCTCTTCGGCGGCCTGAAGCAGCATGCCGGGTTCGGGTTTGCGGCAGGTGCAGGCCCCCGTCACCTCCGGATGGTGCGGACAGTAATAGACGCCGGCGATCGTGACACCGCGTTTGCCGAACTCCCCCACCATCCACGCTGTCAGACGGTCAAAATCCGCTTCGCTGTAGCGTCCGCGGGCGATGCCCGACTGGTTGGTCACGACGACGATCAAAAACCCCCGCGCCTGGTAGGCGGCACAGAGCTCGAAAATGCCGTCGATGAATTCGAAATCCTCGATGCGGTACAGGTAGTCCGTATCGACGTTGATCACGCCGTCGCGATCGAGGAAAAGGGCGGGTTTTCCCATTGATGAAAACGCCATCCGAACTAAGTCCGGACAGCTACGCAAACGCTGAGTTCGCCTCGGCGGCGTGCCCTCGCGCCTTGCGCTCTTTGTGAATTCTCAGACATACGCATCGTCTGTTTGCCTATGCTCCGACGCCGTCGCCGAAAAGCTCTTTCTCGATCACGTCGCAGATGATGTGCCCGATCAGGATATGCGACTCCTGGATGCGCGGTGTCGCGTTGGAAGGGACGATGATGGCGATATCGGCCATCTGCCCCATCTTGCCGCCGTCGCGGCCGACAAGGGCGACGGTTGTGATCCCCTTCGCCTTGGCGCTCTCGAACGCGTTGACGATGTTCTGGGAGTTGCCCGAGGTGGAGATGCCGAAGAAGATGTCGCCTTCGACGCCCATCCCTTCGAGCTGGCGGGAAAAGACCTTGTCGTAGCCGTAGTCGTTGCCGATCGCCGTCAGGTTGGAGGTGTCGGTCGTCAGTGCCAGCGACGGGATGGAGGGGCGGTCGAAGCCGTAGCGGCCGACCAGTTCTGCGGCGATATGCTGGGCATCCGCCGCGCTGCCGCCGTTGCCCGCAAGCAGGGTTTTATTGCCGCGGCGATACGCCTCGACACAGGCCGTAGCCGCCGCTTCGATCGTGTTCAGCAGGGCGTCGTCGTTCAAAATCTTCTGTTTGGTCTCAATGGAAGCGGAAATCTCGTTTTCAAGGTAGGCTCTCATCAATAGCTCTTCCTTCCTCTCTCTATTAGTAGTGATGCCATTGTACCGCCGCGATGGTAAAAAGCGCGTTACTTGTTGACAAGTAAAAAGCAAATAGTATAAAATACGGGAAATCTTTCACATTAACGACCTCGATTTCTTCACTTAGAAAAATCCACTCAGCAGACATAGAGGAATACCTTCATGAGCGATACTTCGCGCAGCAACAATTCACGAAACAATAAAAACAGGACCCATAAGCCCGTCGAAGGCTACACCGTAGAGGACCTGAGAGAGAAGACGATCGACGAACTGGTCGCCATGGCCGAAGAGCTCGGCGTCGAGAGCCCCAACGAGCTCAAACGCCAGGACATCATCTTCGAAATCCTCAAAGCCCAGACCGCCCAGGGAGGGTTCATCCTCTTTACCGGTATCCTCGAGGTCATGCAGGACGGCTACGGCTTCCTCCGCTCCGTCGACAAGAGCTTCAGCGACTCCCTCAACGACGCCTACGTCTCCAGCACCCAGATCAAGCGCTTCGCCCTGCGTAACGGGGACGTCGTCACCGGCCAGGTCCGTGCACCGAAGGACCAGGAGCGCTATTACGCCCTGCTCAAGATCGAAGCGATCAACTACGTACCGCCCGAAGAGAGCAAAAAACGCCCGCTCTTCGAAAACCTTACGCCCCTCTACGCCAGCGAACAGCTCAAGCTCGAGTACCAGCCGACCCACCTCACCGGCCGGATGATGGACCTCTTCTCCCCCATCGGTAAAGGGCAGCGCGGCCTCATCGTCGCCCCGCCGCGTTCGGGTAAAACGGAGCTCATGAAAGAGATTGCTCACGGCATCACCCACAACCACCCCGAAGTCGAACTGATGGTCCTGCTCGTCGACGAACGCCCCGAAGAGGTCACCGACATGGAGCGCTCCGTCAAGGGCGAGGTCTACTCCTCCACCTTCGACATGCCGGCGAAGAACCACGTCAAGGTCGCCGAGATGGTCATCGAGCGCGCCAAGCGCCGCGTAGAGATCGGCAAGAACGTCGTCATCCTTTTGGATTCCATCACCCGTCTCGCCCGCGCCTACAACACCGTTACACCTTCCAGCGGTAAGGTCCTCTCGGGGGGTGTCGACGCCAACGCCCTGCACAAACCCAAGCGCTTCTTCGGTGCCGCCCGTAACATCGAGAACGGCGGCTCCCTCACCATCATCGCGACGGCCCTGATCGAAACGGGAAGCCGCATGGACGAGGTCATCTTCGAAGAGTTCAAGGGGACGGGTAACTCCGAGGTCGTGCTCAGCCGCAAGATCTCCGACCGCCGTATCTTCCCGGCGATCGACATCCTCAAGTCCGGTACCCGCAAAGAGGAGCTCCTCGTCGGTCCGGACGTCCTGCAGAAGGTCTTTATCCTCCGCTCCATGCTGCATAAGCAGGAGGACGAGGTCGAGGCGCTCCGCTTCCTCTACACCAAGATGCAGAAGACGAAGTCCAACGACGAATTCCTCTCCATGATGAACGAGGGCTAACGCTGTGCGCGTCGGTGTTTTCGACAGCGGTATCGGCGGCCTGACCGTCGTCAAATCCCTGCTGGAGCACCGCCTCTTCGACGAGATCGTCTACTACGGCGACACTGCCCGCGTCCCCTACGGGGTCAAGGACCGCAATACCATTATCCGCTACGCCCTCGAAGCGGTGGAATTTTTCAAAAACTTCGACATCGACCTGCTCATCGTCGCCTGCAACACCGTCAGCGCCTATGCCCTCGAAGAGATGCGTGCCCAGGCCCCCTTTGACGTCGTCGGCGTCGTCGAGCCCGGCATCCTCGCCGCGAAGAACGCCCTGGCAAACAGCGACGCGGAGGTCCTCGTGCTCGGCACGAAGGCGACTGTCGGCTCGGGGGCCTACCAGCAGCTGCTGACCACCCACGGCTACCGCAACGTCGAGGCCAAGGCGACGGGGCTCTTCGTCCCCATCGTCGAGGAGGGGCTCTTCGAGGGCGAAGTGCTTGAAAGCACGATGCACCACTACTTCGCCGATTGCAAAGCCCCGGATGCCGTCATCCTCGGCTGCACCCACTTTCCCCTCATCGCCGGGGCCATCTCCAGCTATTTCGGGGATAAAGCGCTGATGATCCACTCCGGCGAAGCGATCGTGGAGTACCTCGAAGCCCATTACGGCATCAAAGAGAGTGCCGCGAACACCGAGATGAAATTCTTCGCCTCGGAAAACCCCGACGGGCTGCGGCAGGTCGCGGCAAACTGGCTGGAGCTCGGAGCGCGCTGAAGCCCCTTACATCGGTGCGTCGTAATCGCAGCCGCATCGGGGACAGTGCGACGGCACGTTCGAGAGGAAAAGATTCGTTTCTTTCACGATCGCCGTGTAGACCGACTGCTTGCAGCAGGGGCATTTGAAACGGTGATAGCCTGTACGGCTGACAATGACAAAAGCGATCACCACCCCCACCGCTACGGGCACGGATTGTATCCATACGATCGTCACCAGACCGGCGATGATCAGGCCGAACATCAATGCCAGCTGCCCGTTAAGTTTCTTCTGTAAAAAGGCTCTGCGCGTCATCACTCCTCCGAAATGTTTAATGCATTGTAGCCAATGTCAAAACTCACCCAGAACTAATCGACACTGTGTTAAACTCAAACCCAATTATGCAACAAAGGAATCCGTTTGAACGAGCGCTCGCAAGTCCTGGCACTGAAGTACCGTCCCCGCCGTTTTGAAGACCTCATCGGGCAGGAGACGATCGCACAGACGCTCTCCCTGGCACTGGACTCGAAGCGCCTCTCGCACGCCTACCTTTTCTCCGGCCTGCGCGGTTCGGGCAAGACCTCGACGGCGCGGATCTTCGCCAAGGCGCTGATGTGTGAAAACGGGCCGACCTCGCACCCCTGCGAACAGTGCGAACACTGCGTCTCCGCCAACGAGGGACGCCATATGGACATCATCGAGATGGACGCCGCCTCCAGCCGCAAGATCGACGATATCCGCGACCTCATCGAGCACACCAAATACCAGCCGGCCAGCGCGAAGTTCAAGATCTTCATCATCGACGAAGTGCACATGCTCACCAAGGAGGCCTTCAACGCCCTGCTCAAGACCCTGGAAGAGCCCCCGCCCTTCGTCAAGTTCATCCTCGCGACGACCGACCCGCTGAAACTGCCCGCGACTATTCTCAGCCGGACCCAGCACTTCCGTTTCAAGAAGATCTCGAACCAGGACGTCAGCGCGCACCTGCGACACATTCTCAACCTCGAGAACATCACCTACGAACCCGACGCCCTGCAGATCCTTGCCCGCAGCGGTTCGGGAAGCCTGCGCGACACCCTGACCCTGCTCGACCAGGCCATCATCTACTCCAAGCACCACGTCGACGTCTCCACCGTCACGGAGATGCTGGGCCTCATCGACCCGCAGTTTTTCGAGTCGCTCTTCGGCGTCATCTTTTCCAAGGACCGCGCACGGCTTGTCGACACGCTCCGGGAACTGGAGGCCTACGAGGCGGAGATGGTCGTCGACGAACTGACCTCCTGGCTCAAAGAGCGCCTCTACGACCATGACGACGCCCGTTTCTCCCCGCTGCTGCTGGAACGTTTCTTCCGCATCCTCAGCGAAGCGAAGTCCCTCTTCGCCATCAACGCCGAGGGAAGCTTCGTCCTGGGGCTGATCTTCTTCAAGATGATCGAGGCGCTGAAGGTCAAAGAGATCGACCAGATGATCGAATCCCTCGAGGCCCAGGTCGGCCGCCCCGACAGCGTCGCTTACGCCCACGCGGCACCTGCCATCCCCGCTGCTACTACTGCCCCGGCGGCCCCCACCGCTAGCGCAGCGCCTGTCACAGGAAGCGAAAGCGCACCGGAAGCAGCAGCTGCTCCCGAACCGGAACCTGTCGTTGCGCCGGCACCCGACCCCGCGCTCGCGAAGTTCGAAGCGCTCTGTGAACGCATCGATGACCGCAGCGCGGATCTCGGCAAATGTTTCCGCGAACAGATCACCTTCATCGCCTACGGCGACGACACCCTCACCTGGGAGAGCTGCGCCGACGACGACTGCCGCACCAAGCTCAAGCACGGTTTCCCGGTGATCAAACAGCTGGTACGGGAGGTGTTCGGGTTCGAGACGAAGATCAAGCACAACCCCTGCTCGAAACCGGCGGAGGAAGCTGCCCCAAAGCCTGAACCGGTTTCCGGACCGGTAAACGAAGCTCCGATGCCCGAAACCGGTTTTGGTTCAGAGAACAGCGTGTCTGCGGTAGAAGAGATGGAAGAGCGCCCCGCCTATATGGAGAGCTACAGTGCTGTAGAAGAGGCGCCCCAGAGCGCCTCCATGACCGAAGAGGTCGAAACGGGTTCGGGCAGCTGCGTCACGGGGAACTGCGAGCCGGACCTGAGCACCCGGGAGATCGACGGCAATGCCATTCTCGACGAACCGATGATCCAGAAAGCGACCGAGCTCTTCGAAGCGACGAAGATCACGATCCAGAATAAAGTATAGGTCGCCGGCAGCTTAGTGCTGCTCAGTCACCTTGTGTCCGAACTGTTTGACGTCGTTGACGATACTGTTTGTCGTGTCGTTGACCTGTTTGCCCGAACAGCCGCCGAACAGAGCGAGGACCAGCAGGGCTGCGAAGACCATTCCCATCACGCGCATACCATCTCCTTTTTTTTCGTTTGATTATAGCCGCGCCCCCGTTAGAATCAGCTTTCCGCGCTCTGCGACGCGCTACAATGCCGTTATGCATACCATCGTTCTCGCCACCTTCAACGCTCGCTACAGCCACGCCTCCCTCGCGCTGCGCTATCTCTATGCCAACCTGCGCGAACTGCGCCCCCAGAGCGTCATCCGCGAATTCGTCATCAACGAGAACATCCAGCAGATCGCCGAGCGTATCCTTGCGGAAGCACCGAAGATCGTCGGGGTCAGCACCTACATCTGGAATGCCGGCGACGTCGCGGAGCTGATCGGCATCCTCAAGAAGGTCTCCCCGGGAACCGTCATCGTCCTGGGCGGCCCGGAGGCATCGCACCTCCCCCACCGTGTCGATTTCTCACACGCCGACTATATCATCAGCGGCGAAGGGGAGATCGCCTTCTACGAGCTCTGCCGCGACCTGCTCGCAGGTGTAGAACGGAACGAAAGGATGATCAAGGCCCCGATGGTCGACCTCTCCGCCATCACCCTCCCCTACGACGACTACGACAGCAACGACATCGAAAACCGCTACGTCTACCTGGAGACGTCGCGGGGCTGCCCCTACCTCTGCGAATTCTGCCTCTCGGCCATCGACGACAAGATGCGCTACTTCGACATCGATGTCATGACCGCGGAGTTCGAGAAGCTGTGGCAGCGCGGGGTGCGCAGCTTCAAGTTCATCGACCGCACCTTCAACCTCAAACTCGCCTTTGCCAACAGGATCCTCGACTTCTTCCTTGCCAAGAATGAACCGTATTTCCTGCACTTCGAAGTGATCCCCGACCACTTCCCCGAAGCGCTGCGCGGCCGCATCGCGCGGTTTGCCCCGGCCGCCCTGCAGCTCGAAGTCGGCATCCAGACCCTCAACCCCGAGATCGCCGACAATATCCACCGCCCCCTGCGCCTCGCGAAAATCGAGGAGAACCTCCGTTTCCTCGAGGAACATACCCGCGCCCACCTCCACCTCGACCTTATCGTCGGCCTCCCCGGCGAGACGCTGGAGAGCTTCGCCCGCGGGCTCGACACCCTCGTCTCCTGGAGCAGCGGGGAGATCCAGATCGGCATCCTCAAAAAGCTCTCCGGCACGACGATGGCCCGCCACGACGACCCCTTCGGCATGATCTACGCCGACACCCCGCCTTACGACGTCCTCAAGACGGCCCATGTCACCTTCGAGGAGATCCAGCAGATGAAGCGCTTCGCCCGCTACTGGGACATCCTCTACAACAGCGGCAACTTTACGCGCAGCGTCGCCCTGCTCTGGCCCGAGGGAAAAGTCTTTGACGGCTTCCGGGATTTCAGCGCCTGGGTCTACGGTGAGACCGCGGCAACCTGGAAGATCGCCCAGGAGCGGATGGCCCGCCTCCTCTTCGACTACCTCGTCGACGTCAGACAGTGCGACAAAGCGCACGTCGGCCGAGCCATGGCCGCGGATTTCGCCAAAGGCCACGGCAAGCGCCTCCCGCCTTTTCTGCGCACTTATGCCGCAGAGGAGAACAGCGACGGGGAGGCCGCAAAGGGAAGCGCATCGACAAAACGGCAATCGATGCGGGCCTGATCCGCCTACTACCTACTACCTACTACCTACTACTTAGCACTTAGCACTTAGCACTTAGCACACTTTACCCGTTTACACCGGTTTACACCCCGTTGCGCCACCGCTTACATTGACGTCCTATCATGGTAAACGTAAAGAGGATGTTTCCTCTTGAAAAATCTCCTTCAAAGGACAGACCATGAAACGGACACTTCTCATCGGAGCGCTGCTCGCAGCCGCCGGCACTGCCGCTTTCGCGGGACCGCACGGCGACAGCCGCATGCTTCTCAACTCCCTTGACCTCACAACGGCGCAGAAAGCCCAGCTCAAGACCATCCGCATAGAGGCGCGCAACGAACGGTTCAAACTGATGGACCAGATGGACGACCTGCGCGACAAAACGAACGACCGCATCCTCGCCGTCCTCACCGACGACCAGAAGAAAGCCTACATCGCCGCGCGCAGCGACCGTATGAAACAGCGTATGGATAAACGGTGCGATCGTGATAAAATGCCTATGAAGAGACCAAAATACGACTAGGCAATGGCAAAAATCCTGTTAATCGAAGATGACACCGAGATCACCACACTGCTCGAACGCTACCTCGGGCAGTATGGGATGGAGGTCGTCTCCTACACCCATCCCGAAAGCGCCCTGAGCTCGCTGGGCATCGAATCCTACGATGCCGCGCTGCTCGACCTGACCCTGCCGCAGATCGACGGGCTCGAGGTGTGCCGGCGTCTTCGCGAACGCAGCGACATCCCCATCATCATCTCCTCCGCCCGGCACGATCTCAGCGACAAGGTCATCGCCCTTGAATACGGGGCGGACGATTACCTCCCCAAGCCCTACGAACCGCGCGAGCTCGTCGCCCGCATCCAGAGCCACCTGCGGCGCTACGCGGGCACCGTCACCCGTCAATCCTCCCGTTTTTCGGTCGATACCGCGCGCATGCGCATCGACAAAGAGGGCGAACCCCTCTCGCTCACCGTCGCCGAGTATGAACTCCTTGCCCTCCTCATCAAACACAAAGGCGAAGTCGTCTCCCGCGACTTCATCGCCAATAACGTCGACGCCATCGGCTGGGAGAGCACGGAACGCAGCATTGACGTGCTCATCGGCCGCATCCGCCGCAAGATCGAGACGGACCCCAAACACCCCGCCTTCATCCACTCCGTCCGCGGCGTCGGCTACAAGTTTACGGAGTGACCATGCCCCGCCGCAGCTCCATCTTTTTCAAACTCAACCTCTTCTTCCTGCTCGCACTGGTCACACTGGCGCTGCTATTCGCCCTGTTCCACGTCACCGCGTCGCATATGGAAACACGCCGGGAGGTCCTGCGGGGGATGGAACTGGCACGTCTGCTGCACCACCTCCGCAGTACGGATCGTGCCGAACGCACTTCCGCGCTCGCGGAGGCGCAGTTTGCGCTGCTCACCCCCGACGCCCTGCCCAAAAACGCCAGGGAACTACAGCCGCCCCGTAACGCGGACGACCATGACGCGCGGGAACACCGGGAGCGACCGCCGCTGCGTCTCTACGAGGCAGACGGGAGCTACTACTTCCGTTCCACGCTCCGGCGCGATCCCTTCCTTGTCAAAGATGAACGGCCCGCCGAAAACTTCGGCGGCCTGCAGCTGATCTTCGTGTTCCTGCTGGCGGGGCTCGTCACCCTCTATGTCCTGCTTCGCCGCAGCCTCCTGCCGCTGCGCGATCTGCATACCCAGATCCGCCGTTTCGGCCGCGGCGACCTCGATATCGACACCTCCAGCACGCGCCGTGACGAGATTGCGGCGATCGCCAACGAGTTCAATGATGCCCTGGAACAGCTCCGGCAGCTGCGCGCGTCACGCCAGCTCTTTCTGCGCAACGTCATGCATGAGCTGAAAACCCCGCTGACCAAGGGCAAACTCTCCCTGGCGATGATGGAAGAAAACGAACAGACCGCTTACCTCAACCGCCTCTTCAGCCGCATGGACGACCTGATCAACGGCGTCGCCCAGATCGAAAAGCTCCAGAGCGTCGGGCTTGACCGCACGCCGCAAAAGGCCGCTGCCCTGCTCGAAACGGCTGTGAACCAGCTCTACCTCTCCGCGGAGCGGCGCCAGGCACTGCGTATCACCGCCGACCCGGATGTCAGCATCGACGCCGATGCCCCGCTCTTCGTCAGCGCGCTTTGCAACCTCCTCGACAACGCGCTGAAATACAGCAGCGAACTTCCTGTTACCGTCACCGCCGACCGCGAGGGGATCTGCATCGCCAACAAGGGCGCACCGCTGGACGTGCCTTTGGACACAATCATGCAGCCCTTCTCCAGCGCCAACCCGGCCGGCGGGCTCGGCCTCGGTCTCTCCATCACCGACACCGTCATGCAGGCCCACGGTTTCACTTTGGACTACGACTACCGCGAAGGGACGCACCGCTTCTGCATCCGCTTCGCTCCTTCAGCCGCCTGACGCTTCACTCCTCCGCCAGGGAGGCTTCCAGCAGTGCGATCAGGTTCAGCGCCCCGATAACACGGTAGGAGCCATCCACCACCGGGAGGACTTTGTAGACCTTCCGGCTCAGCATCTTCTGCCGAACGTCCTCCAGCGGTTCCTCCAGGCTGCAGCAGACCACTTCCGTCTCCATGATGTCCGCGGCGTTCTCCGCCGTCAGATAGTGGAGGATATCGGTGGCGGGCGAAAAGCCGTTCTGCGGGGCGATCCCCTCGTGCATGACATGGCGCGCCAGGGCACCCAGGGAGACGACTCCCGCCAGCGCACCGTCGTCGTCGACGACGAAAACCGCCCGCTCCTCCCCATGCCGTAGCATCGTGCCCAGGATCTCCCGCAGCGTCGCTTCTTTGCGTACCGTCACGGCACCGTACGGGGCATTAGAGCGTTCCAGGAACATTCCCACAGTCACTGTTTTCATCGTTTCTCCTCCACTTCGCCTGCGCGTACCAGCATCCGCTTCAGCAGCAGCGGGCCGACCAGTTCATTCACCACCGTGGCGGCAATAACCGTATTGAGCACCGTCGTCCCGATGGCGCCGAACTCGGGGTGGTGGTAAAGGATCAGCGCGAGCCCCAGCGCCACCCCCGCCTGCGGCATCAGCGCCGGACCGATGTGCATCCGCACCGCTTCGGGTGCCCCCGACAGGCGCGCACCGACCCGGCTCCCCGCAACCTTCCCCATCAGGCGGAGCCCCACGTAGAGCAGCGCGACCGGCCACACCTGCGCCATCACCTCCAGCTCCATCGTCGCCCCGGAAATGAGGAAAAAGAGCACGAAGATCATCTCTTCGAAATGGTGCCTGATGGTCAGGAAGAGCGCATCGCTCCGGGCGCTGCTGTTGACCAGCGTCATCCCGTACGCCATGGCGGCGAGCAGGCCGTCGAAGCCGAACGTGTCCATGCTGCCGTAGAGCAGCAGCAACACTGCCGCCGACGAGATCACCAGGGCGCTCTCAGAGGCGACATAGCGCAGGTGCAGCGCCTGCAGCCACCCCGCGGCGATACCGCAGGCCAGCGAAACGGCGATACCGACAAAAGGGGAGATCAGGGAGACGAAGAGCGGTGCGTCGGTCAACCCCATCAGGGTCGAAGCGATGCCGAGCACCACCGAAAAGTTAATGAGCGCCACCGCGTCATCCGTCGCCACGACCCCCAGGATGGTGAGCGTCAGCGGCCCGCGGGCACGGAACTGGTGGATCACCGCCAACACGGCGGCCGGGGCCGTCGCGGCGCTGATAGCCCCGAGGAAAAGCGCCGTGATCAGCACGACATCCTCCCCCTTCCCGGGGAGCAGAAAGGTCAGGCCGAAAACCATACCGGCCCAAACGGTCAGAAAGGCCAGTTCCGACTCCCCCAGCATGATCGCGATGATGCTCTTTTCCAGCTTCCGGATCTTGTCAAGCTTCAACGAGCCGCCGATCATAAAGGCTATTACCGCCAGTGCGAAATGGACGATCTCGCGGCTCCCCTCCATGAAGGAGACCGGGAGGATTCCGCTGACGGAGGGGCTGAGCAGCAGCCCGGTCAGCAGGTACCCCGTCACCTTCGGCAGACGGAAGCGTTCACTGAGCAGACCGGCAGCGTACCCGACCCCAAAGAGCAACCCGATCCAGAAGAGCGTCTGCATTGAGACCCTACTCCGTTTTACTTCCGCCGAAATAGCGCTCGGTCTCGCCCACGATCACCTTGTGCAGCAGCAGAAGGCCGATCAGGTTCGGGATGATCATCAGCCCGTTGAAGAGGTCGGAGATGTTCCAGACCAGCTCCAGCTTCAGTACCGCCCCGACAAAGATCATCAGGACGAAGACGATGCGGTAGTAGCGGATGTGCCCCTCACCGAAAAGGTACTCGATCGCCTTTTCGCCGTAGTAGCCCCAGCCGATCAGCGTCGAGTAGGCAAAGAGCACCGTCGCCGCCGTCACGATCACCGTCCCGGCAACGCCCAGGAAGTGGGTGAAGCTCACCATCGTCAGCTCCCCTGCCGCCACCCCTTCGTGCCACTGCGGCGCCATCAGGATGACCAGGGCCGTCATCGTACAGACGACCAGCGTGTCGATGAAGGTCTGCGTCATGCTGACCAGCGCCTGGCGCGTCGGCGAATCCGTTTTGGCCGCCGCCGCGGCAATGGGCGCGGAACCGAGGCCCGATTCGTTCGAGAAGACGCCCCGTGCGACCCCGTACCTTATTGCCGCCGCCACCGTCGCCCCGACGAAGCCGCCCCCTGCGGCGATCGGCGTGACGGCATGGGTAAAGATGAGCCCGAACGCCCCCGGCACCTTGTCAAGGTTCAGCACGATGATGGCGAGCGCCCCCAGCACGTACCCGGCGATCATAAAGGGGACGAGGACGCTCGTAAAGCGGGCGATGGACTTGATGCCGCCGAGGATGACGACCCCCGAAAGAATGGTCAGGACAATCCCGGTCACCCAGGTGGGAAGCGCAAACTGGCCCTGCAGCGCCGATGCCACGGCGTTTGACTGCACCATGTTGCCGATACCGAAAGCCGCCACCGCCGTAAACACGGCGAAGGCCGCGCCCAGCCACGGCAGCCCGGCGCCCTCGGAGATGTAGTACATCGGCCCGCCCTTCATGCCGTTGCTCCCTTTGACCCGGTACTTTACCGCCAGGACCGCTTCGGAATACTTCGTCGCCATCCCGATAAGCCCGATGACCCACATCCAGAAGACGGCGCCGGGACCCCCCAGTGCGATGGCCGTCGCCACCCCGACGATGTTCCCGATGCCTACTGTCGCGGCCAGGGCCGTCATCAGCGCGGCGAAGTGGGAGATGTCCCCCTCGCACTCGTCGTTGCGGTGCCAGATCAGTTTGAAGGCGTGGCCCAGCGCACGGAACTGGAGCCCCCGCAGCCTGACGGTCAGGAACAGCCCCGTACCGACCAGCAGTATGAGGACCGGCGCCCCCCAGATAAAACCCGCCGCCGCCGCGACCGCCTGTTCAAACCACTCCATCAAACCTCCTGATTACACCTTGAAATAGTCTCACACTTATGCCTTGCTGCGGAACTGGACCTCCGCCGCCTCCAGCCGTTCGTAGCGCCGTACCCGTCTGCGGTGGGGGCGCCACTCCAGCAGCACGAGGGCCACCCCTTCCCAGAGCGACACCCAGGCCGCCACGGTCAGCCCCTCGGCGAAGACCTCCCCGACGACGGAGGGGCTTTCGCCAATCCACTGCCGTACCCAGACGGCCAGGAACATGATGGCCACGCCGACGGCAAAAAGCATCCCCGCTTTGCGCAGCATCTCCGCCGTCGTCTCCCGCTCCAGCTCGGCCATGTACTGGAAAAACGTGCCGATGCTGCTGCGGATGCGGGCGTACTTCTCTTTAGCTTCCTGCTCTGCGAAAGTAAAACGGATGACCAGCGGTGTCCCCGGCAGCTCTTTGGCAGACGACGTCAGGTAGTCCGTCAGTTCCTGGTCGAGGTCCCGGCGCAGGTAGTCGGCATGCTTGTCGAAATAGTTGTAAAGCGCTTCGGGCCGCTCTGCCGCCACATCGATGATATACCGACCCTGCGCATCACGTTCATAGCGTCCGAGGTAGCTTTTACGGTTTCCCATGCATCCGACCTTGGCAGATTTTGCACTATCATAGCGCATTTCCGGCCCCGGTTCGCTTCGCCCCCTTTGACAAACGCTTTGTGATTGGGCTAAAGTTATAGCATGTTGGATGATCCCGTTACCAGGGCCGCTATGGTCGTCTTCGTCACCGTCTTCTTCGCCACGCTGATCGCGATCGCCGTGATGTACCTGCTCATCCGCGCCGGGGAGAAGGGGCCGCCGAAGCCGCCGCACAAAGGGCAGATGTGGCTGGCGGGGATTATCGGTATCGGCATCCCGATGCTGATGCTCGCCTACGCCCTGCTCTTCTCCCCCTCGGCCCGGCTTACCCCGCATCAGCTCCACCAGCAGCAGATCGAAAAAGCACAGGGCGGTTCACAGCAGGGGCGCTAACGCCCCCACGTCCACCGCTTTCCCCTTCTTGTACCGCTTGACGTACTCGACGATCATCCCGTGGAAAAGGGCGTAGATTGAGTGAAGCTCCTGCGTCTCAAATCGTCCCTCCAGCCCCTCGACACACCACGCCTGCAGGTCGTCGTAGCTCTCGTGCTCGAAGCCGAAGGCCCGCGTGAGCCTGGATGTGTAGGCGTCCACGACCATCGCGTCGCGCCCGCAGGCGTAGCAGAGGATGGAGTCCGCCGTCTCCGGGCCAATCCCCTTCTGCTCCAGCAGCCACTCCCTGCTGACCTCATCGCGGAAGGTCTCAAAGTCGCCGTAGGCTTCCAGCAGCGCCGCAGAGAGGGCCTGCAACACCTTTGCCTTGTTCTTGAAAAGCCCGCTGGGGCGGATCAGCTCCATCAACTCGCCGGGATCGGCGTCTGCAAGCGCTTCGGCGCTGAGCGCCCCCGCCGTATCCAGGTTGGCAAGCGACTGCTCCACCCGCGTCCACTGGCTGTTCTGCGTCAAAACCGCCCCGACAACGACGGCAAAAGTACCGTACTCCGGCCACCACATCGGCGGTTTCCCTTCGAGCAGGTTCAATGATTCCAGGGCGCTGTAAAGGGCATTTGCATCGGGCAGTTCCGGCATATCACTCCTCCCTTTGATGTCTGATGGTCGCATTATACGGCATCCCGCTCTGCACCGAACGGGCAGCCTGCGCCTGGACAAAGCTCAGACCGGTAGTATATAATGTCACCACTGTCTACAAGGAGCGTACCAATGAACATTATTCTGAACTAAACGATTATCAGGATAATTTCACTCATCGCTTTCCATCCTTGATAATCGATCCGTCCATCAGATGATTACAAGGATATTCATGACCCGACCTCTCCAGATAGAACACCTCACTTTCAAATACCCCGGCAGTTACGAGCCGCTTTTTGAAAACCTGACCCTGCAGTTTTATGAAGGCTGGAGCGGTATCGTCGGCCCAAACGGCAGCGGCAAGACGACGCTGGCACAACTGATCTGCGGCCGACTGCATCCTGCGAACGGGACCATAAGGCACAACCGCGACGCCATCTACTGCGACCAGCGCACCGACCGGGTACCGGAGGCGTTTGCCGCCTTTATGGAAGCCTTCGACGGTGACGCGGTACGGCTGCGCGACGCTTTAAAGATCGAGCCCGCCTGGCAATGGCGCTGGGAACAGCTCAGCCACGGGGAGCGCAAACGTGCCCAGATCGCCGCGGCACTCTACAAAAACCCGCCCCTCCTCGTCCTGGACGAACCGACCAATCACCTCGACGAAGCCTCCAAAACGCTGCTGACCACCGCCCTGCAGCGCTACCGGGGTATCGGGATACTGATCAGCCACGACCGGGAGCTGCTTGACGGTTTGTGCCGCCACACCCTTTTCCTGGGAGCGGGCGCACCCGACCTGCGCCACACCCCCTACTCCGTCGCCAAAACGGAGCGGGCGAAAGAAGCGGCCTTTCAACGCGAAGAGCACGAACGGCACAGCAAAACCGTCAAAAAACTCAAGCGCCAGGTACAGGCACAGCGTCAAAAAGCGGACCGCTCCGACGCCCGGGTCTCCAAGCGGCATGTAAACCCCAAAGACATCGATACCAAGAAGAAGCTGGAACTGGCGGTTTTTACGGGGAAGGATGCGACCGACGGGAAGATACTGGAGCGTTATAAGAGCCGCCTCGCGCGGGCCGAAGCGGAACGGGGGACGGTCGCGCGCGTCTTCGAGAAAGGGATTGTCCTGGAAGCGGGACGCTACCGAAAGCTCTTTCCCGTCACCGTCGAAGCCGTTACACTCGACCTAAACGACCGGCGGCGGCTGAAGGTGCCGAGACTGCGGATCGATGCGGGAGAAAAAATCGGCATCACCGGCCCAAACGGGAGCGGCAAAAGCAGTTTTCTGCGCCACCTCCTTGCGACGCAGACATGGTACGACGAGGTGCTCTACATCCCCCAGGAGGTCGGTGCATCGGCATCACGACAACTGATGCAGGAGGTTTCCGGGCTGGACGCCGTGCGCAAGGGAGAAGTGATGGGCCTGATCACCCGCTTGGGAAGCGATCCGGGGCTGCTGCTGCAGAGCACGATCCCCAGTCCGGGCGAGGTGCGCAAACTAATGCTGGCGCTGGGCATGGAGAAGAAGCCGGGGCTTATCATCATGGACGAACCCACCAACCACCTGGACCTCGAAGCGATCGAACTGCTCGAAGCCGCCCTGACCGCCTATGAAGGGGCCCTGCTCCTCGTCAGTCACGACCGTCCGTTTCTGGCGCAGACCGTCACCACGCGGTGGCACTTTGTAGAGCAGGGAGCAGAAGTCCTGATCACCGAAGCACCCTGAAAAAGGAAAAAACAGCGGGGGCCGCAGCCCCGGCGATTACTTCCAGCTCTCCTCGACGATCTGTTTCGAACGTTTGTAGGGGTAGCGCTCCAGCAGTTCGTGGATGGGCAGGAGCATGTCGAAGTTCTTCTGGCGCATGAAGTGCATCAGGGTGACCGACGCCCAGTAGTCGTGCTCGTACTCCGTGCCCGCAAGTGACGTCGGGACGCCCTCTTTGTTGACCGTATGGCAGGCGCTGCAGGTGACCGGGCCGGCGTATTCGCCGTCGGGGCTGTACTGCATGGCCTGGTCGTGGGTCGTCTGGTCGATGCTGCGCGTCCCGTCGAAGCGGGTCGGGTAGAGGCCGTGCGTCGACTCGTGGCAGCTCTGGCAGGAGAGCTTGCCGTGCCCTTTCGAGTGGCGGTAGAGAGCGTACTTCTTGTTCTGGTCCATCGGGAAGTAGTCCCCGCCCTCGTCCTCGACGAAAGGCGCCGCGTGACAGTCGGCGCAGTGCGGTTCGCCCGACGCCAGCCACCAGTCGGAGCCGCCGCTGACGGCATCGTAACCGACCGCTTTGCCTTTCGGGTCGTCCCACTCGCCGAGAATAGGACTGCCGTCTTTTTTCGTCCCTTTCACCGTGGAGAGCACCGCGCCCTCATGCTCCGTATAGTAGGCCTCCGTCTCCGCGACTTTCGGGTCGGCCATCGCCGCGAACTTCTTCATGCTGCCGCCGGCCAGTGCTGAGACGACCGTTTTGAGGTCGCGGTTGCGCAGGGTCTTGCCCGACTGGTACTTGGGGTCCTTGATGGCGTCATAGGCGTAGAGCTCCCGCGACAACGCATTGTGGCAGTGCGTACAGTAGAGCCCGCGCATCTTCTCGACCTTTTTGCCCTTTTCATCCTTCATGCTGACCTCTTCAAGGTAGTAGCGGCCGACACTGTTGAGGAAGAACGGCGGTTTGACATCGGGGTTCGTGTGGGCGTCGCGGCCGTTGTAGCAGCCGCCCCCGGCGATGCGGAGGTCCTTGTTCTTGACCATGTTGCGGCCGTAGGCGTCCGTGAGGCGGAAGAGCATGTCGGCATCGTTCATGCTCTTGTCCTGTCCGTGGGTCGGGTGGCAGACCTGGCAGTTCGCCGGGCGGTCGGCGCCGTCGGGCACCGGGGCCGCTTTCATGTGGAAGCCGTGGACCGCCTCGGCCAGCGGCTTCGCATGGACAGCCTTGTAGCTCGTCACCCCGTCACGCGGCGTCTTGAGGTTTCCGGAGATGTTGTCGCCGTGGCAGTCGGTACAGTTGACGGAGCTGACGGTCCCCAGGCGGAAGTTCGGCGTGTCGGTCTTGTAGTCGCGCAGGAAGTCCGTGCCGTGGTGCTTGTCGTGCAGGGCGAGGATGTTGATGAGCCCCTCGGCCAGCCGCGCCATGTACTCGGTCACGTCGGGATGGTAGTCGATCCAGTAGTCGTACTCGGTGTCGCTCTGCCAGACCCCCTCTTCGCGGGACTTGACGGCGGCGACGCCCTGGCGGGAGTGGCAGACCTGGCAGTTGGGAATGTCGATGGGGTTGGTGCCCATAAACTCGTAGACCCTCTTCTCGTCATCGAGAATCGCTTTGCCGTGCTTGTCGTGAACGCGCACTTTGGAGACCTGGTAGGGCTGGAAGGTGCGGTCGTCGACGCCGCGGATGGTCCCTTTGCGCTCCGTGTCCGTAAAGGCCGTCAGCGGCAGCCCCAGGGCGTCCCAGGTGTACTCGGCGCTGAGCTTGAGTTTCACGTCCTGCAGCTCGGGGATGAGCGTCTCGGTCATGACGACGTTGTCGCCGTGCTCGTCGGCAAAGTCGAGGTAGCCGCCGTACAGCGGTTTGTTCGTCGGGCCGTGGTCGGTCTTGATGGGCATGTCGAGGCCGAGGTACTTGCGGTCCGCCTTGGTCGCGCCCTTGGGAATCGTCCCCAGGCTGTCCTCGTAGATGTAGAGGTGCTTCCAGACGTAGTTGGGGAGGTTGTCGTTGTTGTCGTCGGTGCGGCCGTTGCCGTTGACGTCTTTCTTGACGCCCCAGTAGCGCATCTTGTTCCCCTCGGAGTAGCTGTTGTCATCCACGAAGTAGTAGAGCTGGATCTCGTTGTCCTTGCGGATGAAATAGGGAGACTTGCCATCCTTGCCGGTGATGACCCCCTGCGCCTGGATGCTGTTGTAGGGCGGGATGATGCAGCAGTAGCTCTCGTCGAACCCGGCGCAGTGCATGCCGAGCTCGTAGTTGATGAAGACGTTGTATTTGTTGAAGGGGTTGAAGGCGTCAACCTTTTTGCCCTGTTGTTCGATCGTGGTCGGTATCAGTCTGTCCTGCGCGAACGGGGGCTGGGCGTTGTAGGCCAGCACCGCCGTGCCGAGCAGGAGTGCAGCGGTCATCATTCGAAACATTCTATATCACTCCGACGGAAATTTTAAACGATTCTACCGCAGATCTATCACAGAGTTATTATAATTTTTTCTTTTTTGTAAAGTTCAACTTTACGTTTTGGGACGAAAAAAGGGGGAATTTTATAAACGGGTGTCCGCCTTGGGCGGCAGCCCGAACATCCTGGCGTACTCCCGGCTGAACTGCGACGGGCTTTCGTAGCCCACTTCGAACGCGACCTCCGCCGCTTCGACGTCCCGCGACATCAGCAGCTGGCGCGCTTCCTGGAGGCGGAGGCTCTTCTGGAACTGCAGCGGGCTCATCCCCGTAATCTTCTTGAAATTCGCGTAGAGGGAGGACTCGCTCATACCGACATGGTGTGCCAGCTCTCTGACCTGCAGCGCCTCGCGGAACTCGTCCTTGATCTTCGTAATCGCCTTGACGACCCGCTGGGTCGCACTCCCGTCCATGACGTACTGCCGGATAAAGTCGCCGCCCTCGTCGCGCATGATGTTATAGAGGATCTCCTTGGTAATGAGGGGTGCCATGACCGGGATGTCCTCGGGGGTGTCGAGAAGCCGTACCAGCCGGGTAACCGGGTCGAGGAGGCGCGGCTGCAACTCCCCGAAATAGAGCCCCCTTCTGGGAGCCTTCGACGGGTTTGTCGACCGCCCCACCTCTTTGAGCACGTCGAAGATCTGCTCCATGCTAAAGGTAATGGTCAAACCCATATAGGGGCGATCTTCCGATGCCTCGGTGATGCGGACCTGCGCGGGCATATGGACGGAGGCTAGCAGGTACATATCGGGATCGTAAGGGATAAGCTCTCCGTCCACGCCCACCTCTTTGGCCCCCTGTGCGATGACACAGATGGAGGGTTCATAGACGGTCGCCAGCATGTTCGTCGGCGTAGTGCTGTAGTAAAAGGAGAGCGCATCGACAGGGGTAGATATGGCGTTTTCGCCCCGGAATGCCGCCCCGATCCGGTCTTTGATCTCATCGCGGTAACGGTCAAGCTGCTCAGTGGACATGGTCACTCCTTATTTGGGCCATTATACAACTTTTGGAGAAATAGGCAATCAATAGAAAGGATCGTTCTATCCCAGGTTAGGAAATTGCTATACAATAAACTTATACAGTCGCTGCGTTTGGCAGCCAACCAATCCCATGCAAGGAGCCGCGGATGGAACACAAAACGAACGATCAGTCCAGAAGGGACTTTATCAAGAAATCGGCAGTGCTGGGAGCCGGTCTGGTTTTTATCGACCCAGCCACACTCTTCGCAGATGAAAAAGGAAAAACGATGAACGGAAACATCAAAACAAAAGGGTATGCGGTATTCGACACCAGCGGTGTGTTCAAGCCGTGGGAGTTCGAACGCCGTCCCGTCGGAGACAACGATGTCCTTATCGACATCAAGTACGCTTCGATCTGCCACTCGGACATCCACCAGATGAAAGGGCACTGGGGACCGCAGCAGTACCCGCAGGTCCCGGGGCATGAGATCGTCGGTATCGTCGCCGCCGTCGGCAAAAACGTCACCGGGTTCAAAGTCGGCGACAGGGCCGGTGTGGGCTGTATGGTCGACGGCTGTACGACGTGCGAAAACGAAGAGCAGTATCAGCCCGACACCCTCTTCACCTACGGCTATCCCGACAAAAGAGAGCCGACAGGCATTTCTCAGGGCGGTTACTCGAAAAGCATCGTCGTCAGGGATCACTATGTGGTGCACATTCCCGAGAGCCTCGACTTCAAAGTCGCGGCACCGCTTCTGTGCGCAGGGATCACGACCTATTCGCCCCTGATGAAGTTCGATCTCAAAAAAGGGGACAAGGTCGGCGTGGCCGGTATCGGCGGTCTGGGGCATATGGCGATCAAGATCGCTGTTTCCAAAGGGGCGGAGGTCTATGCCTTTACGACAACGGCAGACAAAGTGGAAGATATCAAAGGGTTCGGCGCCAAAGAGGTGATCGTCGTAGACGATACGCAAAAGCTCTATGAACATGCAGGTAAGCTGGATTATATGGTCTGTACGATCCCTTATCAGTTTGATGTAGCTCCCTATGTCGCTACGGTCAAACCAAAAGGTTTCTTTACCTATGTAGGTATGCCGGAACGATTTGAGATACTCTTGAATAATCTCGGCCTGGCAGCAAGCAGGGTCAATTTCAACGCGTCGCTTATCGGGGGGATGAAAGAGACACAGGAAGTGGTGGATTACTGTGCTGAACATAAGATCTATCCGCAAATCGAGATGATTACAGCCGAAGAGATCACCGAGGCATGGAAAAAAGTTGTAAACAAAGAGGCGAGATACAGATACGTTATCGACTCAGCAACCATTTGATCCGGTAGCGAAATGGCAAAAATATTCATCACCGGGTCGTCCGACGGCCTGGGATTGATCGCGGCACGGATGCTGGTCGAAGCGGGACACGTTGTCGTCCTGCATGCGCGCAATGCCGAACGGGCGGAAGATGCGAAGCGGCTGCTTCCGAAAGCCAAAGCTATACTGATTGCTGACCTTTACGACATGGAAGCGACCAAACGTCTGGCCGAGGAGGTCAACGCGCTGGGGCGGTTCGATGCCGTCATCCACAATGCGGGCGTCTACCAGGCGCCGAAGCCCGCGATCTTTGCGGTCAACGTGCTTGCCCCCTACATCCTGACGGCGCTGATCGAGCCACCGAAACGGCTTGTTTACATCGGTTCCAACATGCACACCCACGGCAGCGTAGACATACATGCTCTCTCGCCGGAGACGGGTGTCACCTACTCTGACTCCAAGCTGCTGGTATTGATGCTCGCCAAAGCCGTGGCGCGCCGATGGCCGGGTATCCACGCCAACACCGTCGACCCCGGGTGGGTCCCCACCAAGATGGGCGGCAAAGGCGCGCCGGACGACCTGCAGGAGGGGGCGAAGACCCAGGTATGGCTCGCCTCGGGCGGAGATGCCGCCGTCAGCGGCCGATACCTTTTCCATATGAAAGAGGCGTCTTATGACTCAAAAGCCGATGACGAGCCTGCGCAGGAGGTGCTGCTCGCACGATGCGAAGCGATCAGCGGCATCCGCTTTCCGGCGGGTTGAACCGCGCTGTAAAGGAGCAGACACTATGAAATACACGGATAAAAAGCAATTCGACAAGGCCAATATGTTCGGAACGGGCGTGCCCAATGAGATGTATGCGAAATACTTCATCGGCGACTCTTTCCTGAACCTCGCGATCAACCCCGAAGGCTCCCCCGCCTTCGTCGCCAACGTAACCTTCGAGCCGGGATGCCGCAACAACTGGCACATCCACCACGCCGCAACCGGTGGCGGGCAGCTGTTGATCTGCACCGCGGGCGAAGGGTGGTACCAGAAAGAGGGGGAAGATGCCGTCAGCCTACAGGAGGGCTCCGTCGTCTATATCCCGACGGAAGTCAAACACTGGCACGGCGCCAAGGCCGACAGCTGGTTCAGCCACATCTCCGTCGAGATCCCGGGGACGGAAACGAGCAACGAGTGGCTGGAGCCTGTAGACGATGCGTACTACCGCACCCTGAAAGGATAAGCGATGATTTCGGTACAGACGTTTTCCCTGATGCTTTTGGCAGGCGGTCTGCTCATGGCGGCTCCGGTTCAGGCCGAAGAGGCGTCGGCAAATACGACGCAGCGGATCTCCCCCGTCGACACAAGACCATCCCTCGTCGTCAACAAGTCCGCTTTCAAACAATACTTCAGCGGGGGAGAGGTCCGCATCGATTTTCTCTATCCGGCGACAGATGACAACATGCAGTCCGCTGCCTATGTCACCTTTGAGCCGGGTGCAAGAACGCACTGGCATACCCACCCGGCGGGTCAGCATATGATCGTCACGTCGGGCGTCGGCTACACGCAGACCTGGAAGGGGGAACGCCGTACGCTTAGAGTCGGCGATGTCGTCTGGTGCCCTGTCGGGGTCAAGCATTGGCACGGGGCATCGGAAAAGATCGCCATGACGCACCTGGTCATCACGGGTAGCGATAAAAACGGCAAGAATGTCGAGTGGCTCGAACCGGTCACCGATGAGCAATATGCCGGAAAATAAGGAGCAGCCATGCGAACCGGAATGATCACTTTTCTGTTTTCCCTCTTCAGCGTTACCTGCAGTTTCGCGGCAGATATGGGTGGACCTAAAGAAGTCGAAGCCCTCACGGCGAAAGAACAGGCCATGATCCCCATCGCCGCGTTGACGGCAGCAGGCGATATGGAGCGTCTCAAACCCGCGCTGGAGAAAGGGCTCGACGCGGGCCTCAGCGTCAACGAGATCAAAGAGATCCTTATCCAGCTCTACGCCTACTGCGGATTCCCGCGCAGCCTCAACGGCATCAACGCGTTTATGGAGGTCATGAAGGCCCGCGAGGCCGAGGGGATCAAGGACACCGTCGGCAAAGCGGCTTCGCCGCTGCCAAAGGGTATGGACAGGAATGCATACGGCGCAGAGGTACGCCGTAAGCTGATGGGCGTTACGGAGGAGCCACCCGCTGCGGGCTACCAGCTCTTTACCCCGGTGATGGACACCTACCTCAAAGCGCACCTCTTTGCGGACATCTTCGCCCGGGACGTTCTGGACCACCGGAGCAGGGAACTGGTCACCGTCTCGGCACTGGCCGCCATGCCCGGCACGGAGGGGCAGCTAAGGTTCCATCTGGGTGCGGCGATGAATGCGGGATTGAGTGCCGATCAGATGAGAGCGTTCGTCACCGTGCTTGAGGCAAAAGTAGGAGCGCGCGAAGCCAACGTCGCCCGGCAACTGCTCCGCGACCTGCTCACAGCGGGCGACGGCTGAAAAAAGGCCGCTTTACCCTTCGCAGACGAGCTTCTCGAACCGCTTCAGGATCGCCGTCGCTTCGGCGGTTTCCCGCGCCGCTTCCAGCAGTGCCGCCCGCTTCTCCTCCCCTAATGGCTCGGATTTGGACACCTCATCGATATAGGAGCGCATCACGGCCCTGTCGAACTCGGGGTGGAACTGCACACCCCAGGCACTCGGCCCCATCCTGAAGGCGTGGTTCTCATCATGGGCGTTGAACGCAAGCCTCACGGCGCCTTCGGGCAGGGTGACAACCGTCTGGGAGTGGATGGTATGGGCGTCGAAACGCTGCGGCAGTTCGCAAAAGAGCCGGTCGTCCCGGGCGCTGTCGGTCAGTTCGACGGCGACCGTGCCTATCTCCATCCCGCTGCGGTGGTAGCCCGAGACGCCGCCCAGGGCCTTGGCCAGGAGCTGGTGCCCGTAGCAGATCGCAAGCATCGGGATGCCCCGCGCCACTGCTTCCGCCAGCCACGCCGCCGTCTGACGGCTCCAGGCCTCATCGTCGGTAACCATGGAGTGCGACCCGGTGACGATCACGCCGTCACACTGTTCCAGGTCCGGCAGGGCGTCACCTCCCTGCACGTTCACCGTAAAGGGGCGCGATTGCGGCAGCTCCAGCTTGGCGACGATCCAGTCTTCAAAATCATTGTACGCGCTTCTGGTCGTCCCGAACGTCGATCCCGTTTTGATGATGCAGATCTGTTTCACGGCCCCTCTTTTTTTGCGCTATTGTAATCGATGGCCTGAGGGGTTGCAGCCCGGTACGCGCCCAAAATTTATGCAATCATCTCCCCGTTTCCGCACAACATATACGGAGGCTACACGGCATTGTCTATACGGTACTGCTTCGGGCTTTTGCCGACTTTCTGTTTGAAGAACTTGGTGAACTGGGAGGCGTCATGAAAATTGAGCGCCGCGGCGATGCTGCCGACCGTCCTGTCGGTATAGACCAGCAGGTACTCGGCCTCCTTGACGATGCGTTTATGGATGTAGTGCAGCGCGCTCTTCCCCAGGTTTGCCTTGACCGTTTCGCTGAGGTACTTCGGCGTCAGGTCGAGCAACGATGCATAGTCATCGACACGCTTCATGGTCTTGAAGTGCTCTTCGAGCAAAGAGAGGAAGCGGCTGCAGATGACGTCGCTTCGCGTCCTGGGCACATCGCTCTTCAGTTTCAGCTTCTCCCGTTTCATGATCAGCAAAATCAGGTCCAGCAGGTGCTTGGCATAAAGGCCGCTGTCGATGTCGGACTTTTTGAGCTCGCGCTCGATCTCTTCAAAGATCTCTTTGACCCTGCCGAACAGCACCGGTTCCAGGTCGACGCTTTCGAGGTGTTTGTCATGAAAGGCCAGCAGCGACGGCTCTTCGGGGAAATCCTTCTCAAAGAGGATCACATAATACCGCGTCGTGTCAAAGGTATCTTTGAACGAATGAATCGAACCCGGCGGCAGCAGGTGCAGGGAGTGCGCGTTGATGGTGTACTCGAACTGGTTCACGTAACGGATCGAGCCTCCCGCCAGGCAGAACACCATCGTGTAAAAATCGCACCGTACGGGCACCCCCTCCTTGCGCTGGGAGTTGCTCTGGAGGATGACGATGTCGGCGGGCCGGAAATCGTCCGCGAGGACGTTCATGCCGAATGCGGGGGCTTCGAGGTGGACTTGCCTGTAGCGGTCCAGCGCCTGGGACATGCTCAACAGTTCCATAATAAATCCTGATCATTTCGCTAGGGAGTCATTTTAACGATTATACGTGCTTTTGTCCATTAGACAGTCAAAATATAGCGTTTATATTAAGTATTTAAGCTCATTAATTTTTTAAATAAGAAAAATTGACAATAAATAGGAATTTTTACTCTTACACGGAAACAGGCCCACTGCTACAATAGTACCCAACAACCCAATTATGAAAGGACCTGAAATGTCTAAGAAAAATGTTCTGATCACCGGCGGTGCCAGAGGCATCGGTGCGGCCACGGCCAAAGCCCTCGCCGGCGACGGCCACCGCGTGTTCATCAACTACGTCAACAGCACCCAGGTCGCCAATGACCTGGCCTCGGCCATCAACGGTGCCGGCGGCGAAGCGTATGCCATCCAGGCGGATGTCCGGGACGAAGCGAGCATCAAAGCGATGTTCGACACCATCAAACGCGACCACGGCGGCGTCGACATCCTCGTCTCCAACGCCAACATGAACTTTACGCAAAAGCCCTTCATGGAGCAGAGCTGGGAGGAATTTTCCCAGAAGCTCAACGACGAGATGCGCGCCTCCTACCTCTGTGCCCGGTACGCCGCGGCCTCGATGGTGGAGAAGAAGTTCGGCCGTCTGATCTTTATCTCCAGCACCCTCTCCGAGAGTCCGGCACCCTCTTTCATCGCCCACGGTTCCGCCAAGGGCGCGCTGGACACCTTCAGCAAGTACCTTGCGCAGGAGCTGGGTGCGCACGGCATCACCTCCAACATCGTCGCACCGGGCCTGGTGCTGACCGATGCGACCGAAGGGGCCCCGGAGGCGTTCAAGGAGTTCATCCGCTCCATGACGCCGACGCAGACGATCTCCAGACCCGAAGACGTCGCGAACGCCGTCAGCTTCCTCGCCAAAGAGGAGAGCGCCCAGGTGACGGGGGCCTACCTCTCCGTCAGCGGCGGGGCGTATATGTCCTAACCCACATTTGTAGTATCGGGCAATCCTGTGCCGGTATCGTGCTACCCCTTTACCGGGGTGGACTGCTAAAATAGACTCTACGCAAAGGAGAGAAGATGCAAAAATATGACGTCATTATCATCGGCGGCGGGGTTTCGGGCCTCTCGTGCGCCATCACGCTGGGATCGGCAGGACCGAAAATGGAGGTCGCGAGCACGAAACAGATCCTCGTCATCGACGCCGGGAAGTCCCACCTGAACATGGCGGAGCTCCACAACGTCCCGGGCGTCGCCGAGGGGACGAAGGGGCCCGAGCTCCTCGCCTCTCTGGCAGCGCGGGCGGAAGCCTATGAGAACGTCGTCCTGGAGAAAGGAACCGTCGTCTCCGTCTCCGGGAGCGCCGGGGCCTTCACGGTCACGACCGAAGCGGGCGAGACCTTCGAAGCCGACACCGTCGTCTTTGCCAACGGGATGCAGACCATCGCCGTCGAGGGCATCGGTGCCCCCGTCGTCGACCACGTCCGCGCCCCGCGCCCCGGCATGGTGATGATCGAGAACAGTAACGGCGTCATCGGCGAAGGCAAGTATGTCACCGGCTGCGCGGCGGGTGCCACCTCCATGTTCGCCTCGGCCGCGGGCTACGGTGCCCAGACGGCGACGGACATCATCAGTGCATGGGCCGGCAAATACACCGTCATCCACGACGTGCTCAAAAAGAGCTAAACAGCAGTAGCGGAGGAAGGGCAAGACATGAAGGCACTTTTCATGATGATCCTCATGGTGCTCTTCGCCCTGCCCCTGGCCGCCCGCGACGGAGGCAACCCCATGCAAATCAGCGTCCACGCAAACGGAAACACCACCCTTTTTCAACTCAACGACTCCCCGGCCGCCAAGGCACTCTACGACCAGCTTCCCCTGAGCATCGAGGTGGAGGACTACGGCAGCAACGAAAAGATCTTCTACCCCCCGAAGAAGCTGGCGACTGAGGGCACGCCCCCGGCGGATGCCAAGGCCGGTACCCTCGCCTACTACGCCCCCTGGGGCGACGTCGTCATGTTCTACAGGGCGTTCGGAAAAGCGGGCGGGCTGTACGAGCTGGGACACGCGCTGTCGGGTGCGGAACACATTCAATCTATGTCCGGCACGGTCACGATAGAGAAAAGCCGCTAGGCGGCACCGACCCGCTACGAGCGCCCTGCCCGTTCCGGCGGGCAGCAAGCGTGAAGCCTCCCCGAAAAAGCCCGTCGTTACGCACAAACCGGTCACTTTATAGTATCAGGCAACTCCCGTATAGAATCCATCAATCGGATAAACGCAAATCCCCCTATAATAGTCCGAAAGAATCCAGGAGAACAATATGACAAATTTCACCTATCATAACCCCACCAAGATCGAATTCGGAAGAGACAAGGAAAAAGCCATCGGCGACCACATCGCCGCGGCGGGCGTAAAGAAGGTCCTGCTCACCTTCGGCAGCGACCGCATCAAAAAAGACGGCCTCTTCGACACCGTCGTCGCGAGCCTGAAAGCGAACAATATCGAGTACGTCGAACTGGGCGGCATCGTCAGCAACCCGCTGCTCTCGAAGGTGTACGAGGGGGTCGAGACGGCCAAAGCCGAAGGCGTCGGGGCCATCCTCAGCGTCGGCGGCGGTTCGGTCCTCGACAGCTCCAAGGCCATCGCGGCGGGCAGCCTCTACGACGGGGATGTCTGGGACTTCTTCATCGGCAAAAGCACCATCGAAAAAGCGCTGCCGGTCTTTGACATCATCACCCTCGCGGCAACGGGGAGCGAGATGAACACCTACGCCGTCGTCACGAACGAAAAGACGCAGCAGAAGTTCTCCATCGCCTCGCCCCACGTCTACCCCAGAGTCTCCGTCGTCAACCCGGAGCTGCAGAAGTCCGTCTCCAAGGAGTACCTCGTCTACTCCGCCGCGGACATCATCGCCCACTCCATCGAGGGGTACTTTACCGCCTCGTACCATCCCGACATCATCGCCAAGTACATCGAGGCGAACATCTCCACGGTCATGAGCACCACGGAGACGCTGCTCGCGGACCCGGACGACTACAATGCGCGCGGCGAGTTCGCCTGGGCGGCGACACAGGCGCTCAACGGCACGACCACCCTCGGCGTCGCCGGGTACAGCTTCCCCAACCACATGATCGAGCACAGCCTCTCGGCGCTCTTCAACGTCGCCCACGGCGCGGGCCTCTCCGTCATCATGCCCGCGTGGATGAAGTGGTACCATAAGCAGAACGAAGCGCAGTTCGAACGGTTTGCAAAGAATCTTTTCGGAAAATCAACTGCCATGGAGGGAATAGAAGCGCTGGAGCAGTGGTTCGACAAGGTCGGCACGCCGACCAAGCTGTCGCAGTTCTCGATCAAAGAGAGTGACATCGACGCCATCGTCGAAAACGCCGCGGCAAATGCCAAGATGTTCGGCCTGGCCGACACCTATACCGAGGACGTTCTCAGAACGATCCTCAAACTGGCGCTCTAAAGCGCCCTTCTAAACTTCCCAGGCGTCGGTGACGATCTCGCGCCCGTCGTCGAAGGTCTTGATCTTCTTCGCGCTCACGCAGCGCCCCTTCTCGTCCAGCTCGAACACGGCCGTCTGCAAAATCTTTTTACATTTTTCCGGGACGTTGAAGTGGCCGGGCAATCCGGTCAGGAAACGCTGCAGCGGGATCTTGGGGTCCATCCCGATGACGTTGTCGCGGCAGCCGCTGAGGCCCAGGTCCGTGACGTAACCCGTGCCGCCGTCAATCTGCAGGTCGTCCGTCGCCACGTGGGTATGGGAGCCGACGATGGCACTGACGTGGCCCCGCAGCATCATCAGCAGCGCCCTTTTCTCGCTCGTCGCCTCGGCGTGCATGTCGACAAGAATGACTTCGGCCCCCTCGCGCCGCAGCGCCTCGACGCTCTTCTGCGCGCAGATGAAGGGGTTGTCGACCATCGGCATGGCGTAGTAGCCCATGACGTTGAGCACCCCGACCTTGACGCCGTTCACCTCGTACATGCCCGTGCCCTTGCCCGGCATCGCCTCGGGGTAGTTGTGCGGGCGCAAAAGCGGCAGCTTCTCAAAAAGGGGGATGATCTCTTTCTTGTCAAAGCTGTGGTTGCCCCCGGTCATGACGTCGATGCCGGCACCAAAGAGCTCGTCGGCGTTCTTGGCCGTCAGTCCGAAGCCGTGGCTGGCGTTCTCGTAGTTGGCCACGACGAAGTCGATGCCGTGCTCCCGTTTGAGCCGCGGCAGGTGCTGCTTGATCATCGACCGCCCCGGCCGCCCGACAACGTCACCGATCATTGCTACTGTGAGATTTTTCATAATCGGCATTGTATCGCTTTGCGGGTTAAAGCCGCTATTTGTGAGAACGGTGGAAAAATATCTCAATTCCATGATTTCAAAGATATGATAAAAGAATTTTTACAATAAAAACAATATAATTTTTTTATGTTTAAAAATATTTCAATCACAACCACACTCACGAGAATTGTCGCATTCCTCTCCGACATCTTTCTGGTAAGCCTGGTAATCGTCCTCTTTCTGCCACTTCTGCCGAAGTCGTATGTATCACTCTTTCCCTACGCCCTCATAGGTTTCTTTTGGCTTTACCGCGTATTTCTCCCACTTTCTCCCCTGCGGGGCACCCTTGGGAAAAAACTATTCGGCCTGACCCTGGAGAGGGATAATTCCGAGCCACTGACATTTCGAACATTGGCCATTCGTGAAACAATCGTACTGGGATATTTCCTTTACGTGTCCGCTGCACTCAAAGTCTCTGAGCTTACGCACGGCAACCCGTCAATCCTCCTGTTTCTTGGCCTCTCGCTCCTGCCGGTACTGCTGATAATTCTGAGTCGGGACAAACGGTCCTTGCATGACCGGATCGCCCGTACCGTCGTCCTCGATACGATTGAGAGCAGTGCTCCGCCGCTACGCATTTTCAGAAGACTTTTGCGCACTGTCGCCATCCTGGGCTTACTGATCATCACAGGCTACTACATGCTCTTTGCCAGCGTCATGTGGCGAGCGGCTCAACAAGCACAGGCGCAATACGATCAATCGTATCAACGGACCTACCCCACTAACGACTATGACGATGCACGGATCCGCTTCTATGCCGATGCGCTGAACATCTATGTCCCGCGCTACATTGAAGCCGAAGACGAATATGACATTTTCGCCAATGACATCAAATCGGAACTCGCCCAGAACTGTATTGACCGTCTCCAAAAACTGCACGATCCGGAAAATACCGGCGAAGGTCGCTCCTTCTACAAAAATGCGCGAAACGCCTATGTCGCGGATGATAAAATTGATCTCGCCCAGGAGCAGGAAGCGTACTCAAGCAGCCGCTTTTATGTCGTCGACACGAACTTGATCAACGAGATCGAGAGAGATATTACGGGACTTTCAGCGCGGAGCCTCCACAGCCCGTGCGATGACAGCGTCAATGTTGAAACCCTCTATGACAGCTTTGCCAAAAAATATTTCGAATCATTCGGACATCAGCTCTTTCTCGAAGACGAAGATAAACGATGGTATGAAACCTTCAAGGAGCACCATCCGGAGCTGATACTGCTGCAAAAACAAAAAGCGCTGGAAGCTAAACTAGATGACGAAGAACGTCTTATCAGAAAAAAAGAAGCCCGCAAAAAGATGTTGGCGGGCTTTCGCTACGATCGTTCCCTCAAACGCGGGCCTTCCATTTTTTACGTCATTGCCAATGATCAAGAAAAGGTATTGGATGAACTGCTTCGCGACCCCTCCATTCTTGAGGTACGCAACAACAACAACTTTACTCCGCTGTTTTATGCCGTCCGACTGCGCAAAGAACAGAGTGTAAAAAAACTACTGCTCAACGGTGCAGACATGTACGCGGATTTACACAGGATGACTCCCTTTGATGTCGCGGTCACCGATGGAGACCGATCTATTCCGATCATCAAGATGTTCCTGGAACACGGTTACGATGTGAATTATCAATATCTTAGAGGCTCAACGGCACTGACAATTGCCGCCACGAAATGTAAGAACTTTGCACTTGTCGAATTACTTCTGTCCAGTGGAGCCGACCCTGCTCTCAAAGACAAATTCGGCGGAGACACATTGACCCGGATACAAAAGTCTTGCAATGGGAAAAACCTTGAGCGTATGCAGGAACTGATCGCTAAATACCCGTGATCGATCCAAACTGGCTATACTCACTCTTAGTATGAAAACAGTGATTGCCGCCGTGATATCGCTTCTGTTGTTGCAAGGGTGCAGTCCAACGCTGTCGCCGATGGCCAAGCGTCTGCTGGACGAAACAAGGGATGGCGCCGCGGTGACTATTTGCTACCCAAAATCATCGAACCTCATCCTCTCGGTGCACAGTGTCAGCATCATGGTGGACGGTACCTATGCCTTTTATCTGCACGGCGGAGAGCGCATCACCTTTCCCATCCCGCCGGGAACGCACGAACTCGGCGTTTCCGATTCATCCTCCCCCTATTTCACGCACCTGGAAAGCCTTGCTTTCACGGCAGAAGTGAACGGTTCGAATTTCTTTGAGACCTATCCCGTATTTGAAGGGGTCACATTCGTTCCCTACGGATTCATCCCCATTCCGGGGCCGGATATCCGTTACAAGCTTTTTGAGGTGGACAAGGCGCGTGCAGCACAGCTAAAAACGAAGCAGGTCGACGCGAACGAGAGGATAATGCCGGAGCAATAGCCGGCTTGAGATACCGCTGCTTCTTGAGCCGCGGCAGGTGCTGCTTGATCATCGACCGCCCCGGACGCCCGACAACGTCACCGATCATTGCTACTTTCATATTTTTCATAATTATCCTCGTATCGCTTTGCGGGTTAAACCCGCTTCTTACGTAGTCCGTTTAATGTATTACATCTATGTGGTTTAACTATTTTTTTTGTTAAAGGTTGTTTTGCATAAAATGTGCGATAAAAAACAATTATGCATTAATGCTATAAGGAGTGAAAATTGACATTGAATTATATTGAAAAGCTACACTTAAGAGATTTCCGTCAGTTTAAAACACTAGATGTAGAGTTTAATAAAAATTTTAATTTTATTGCCGGACCAAATGGCTGTGGAAAAACTTCTATATTGGTGGGCATATCTCATTGTTTTCATCATGGGACATTTCAGTATTCTAGGTTCCAAGAAGATTCTGAATTTTGGACAGACTTAACAGTATCTGATCAAAAAATACGCATTGGTCTTGGAAAAAACTCTATAAAAAACAGTGGCTACAGACAACAGAGACTTCAATCATGGAATGTACCAGAAACAGAGGATGGTAGAGTCTCACTGATGCCTTCTCAATATATGGAACAACTCAATGATTTTTGTCCATTATTTATCGGTGCTGAGCGAAGTATTAAGTATAAACAGATAAGTGGTATGACACGGGAGCAAACTCAAGCGCAACAAGTAAACCAGTATACATCCTCAGGAACCCAATCTTTATATGGTGAAAAGCCTCAAAATATTAAGCAATGGTTCGTTAATCGCTATTTTATGATTGATAAAGATTGGGCTACAGAAGAAAAAGAGAACTGGCAGCACATGATTCACAACCTTCCTAGTCTAGCTCCTTTTAATAGTAATTTTTCTTATCTTCGTACTGGCAAGGATCTTGAGCCTATATTCTCTATATATGGAGAAGAATGTTATATGGAAGAACTGTCTGCAGGTTTCCAAGCTGTTTTGTCAATTGTTGCAAATATTTTTGAGTGGATTGAGGGCACGCGACAAGAAGGTAAAAAGTTAGCTGTTAATGCTACCGGAACTGTTTTGATAGATGAGCTTGATCTTCATCTCCACCCAGAATGGCAATTCACTTTAAGGGATGGCCTATCAAAAATTTTCCCAAATATTCAATTTATTGTAACGACACATTCACCACACTTACTTTCTTCTGCAAAAGAAAATGAAATAATCATTATGGACAGAACCTATGAACAAAGCGAATACTATTTAAAGCCAACCCCTAAGAGATTTTCAGGTTGGAATACAGACCAAATCCTCTCTGAAATCATGGGTGTTAGAAGTTTAGACAATAAAGACTATGAAAAACTAATTTCTGAAGCATTCGACAAAATAGAAGAAGGATCATTAGAAGGTTTGCAAAACGCAATAGAGGAGCTATCTAAAATTGCTCATCCAAGTGACTCTGTACTAACTGTGCTTACCGCAAAATATGCTTCAATGCTGGCGATGTCCAATGATTAAGTTAGAGCGAAACCCAAAACCAACAGTGCTTATTGAAAATGAGCACGAGTGGACAAATCAGTTACAAAGAGCTGTTTCCACTTATGGAAGCTATTCCGAAATCCCAAAGGAGGAAAAAGCTAAGTTACTAATTCACTACAGACATCAAGATATCAAATTGCCCTTATTTAACAGCTCGCGGCAAAAGTGCGCCTTTTGTGAGACAAAGCCATCTGAAAGTGGGAATATAGAAGTTGAGCATTTCGCCCCAAAGTCAAAATATCCAACTCTAGCTTTCGACTGGAATAACTTTTTGCCGGCATGTAGAAAATGTAATGAAAGTAAAGATAATCATGACACATTAACCGATCCCATTGTTAATCCCTACGATATGGACCCTGAAGCAATATTCGATTATAAAGACATAAAAATCGCAGTAAATAATACTGAGTACAAAAGCATCGGTGAATTGACAATTAAAGTTTGTAGTCTAAACTCAATCAGATTAATGAAGCCAAGAGCCGACATTCTAGTAAGCCTTCATGGTTTTAGTGCAGCCATCGAAGACGCAATTCAAGACTTTTATGAAGCAGAAACTATCCTAAAACAAAGGAATAGGAAAAGGAAAATACGTGAAGCCCTAGAAATCATAGAAAGTTTATCTGATCCTTCAGAGAAGTTTTCAGGATTCTGCAAGTCATTTCTCAGAAAATGTGAGCCTTACCAATTGGCAAAAAAAATAGTTGCTGAGGAATGTGAATAACAAATCAGTAAAGACCAATCAAAAACCATAAGCAGCTTTTTGATTACTCATTTTAAACATTAGTACTAGGAAAAACATTGGAAGAAAATAATCACGCGAGTAATGACCACCAACAGGAATCAGTAGCTGAAAAATTTGCTGGGAAAGTTTTCTACGCAAGAGTTCTTGTTACGATTATAGGGCTGGCTATCTCATGTATTTTAATTTATGGTGGTTTCTTACTTACACAAGAAGACATAAAAAAAGAAAAAAATGTTAAAAATGAACATTCTAAAATTGAAGCACAAATCGGAAATTACAAATTTGCATTACAAAACACCGCGCCAGGCCTATTATTAATTATATGTGGAACAATAATTGGTGCAATGACAATCAGTAAGCAAACTCGTGTCAAAACTTACTGGAAACAAGATGAGAATGGTGCTTCCAGGTACGAAACAGAAGTACAAGGTTAAAGCTACTAACAAGTAAAAGAAGTACAAACAAAATCCCGCAACACTTTTCTAGTTTCTCATTTCAATCGTCAAAGTACCTTCGGCTTTTCCGTGTGAAGGCAATACAGCAAGGATATTCTGTCGAACGTAACGTACTCTTTTGAACCGTTCAGATATTCGATAGTGATGAGTCTTCCTATCTAGTCCCATCAATTGCATAACCATCACTTCTTCATTGGTTC
The DNA here is from genome assembly GCF_039645585.1 of Sulfurimonas sp. HSL-1656. NCBI lineage: Bacteria > Pseudomonadati > Campylobacterota > Epsilonproteobacteria > Campylobacterales > Sulfurimonadaceae > Thiomicrolovo > Thiomicrolovo subterrani. The sequence continues at coordinate 524,778 of NZ_CP147915.1, read as the reverse complement.
TCCGGGCGACCAAAACGCTCCATATTAACGTTAGGCAAAAAGATGATTATGGCTAATGTTATGCCTTCCGCTAAATTCAACAATCCCGCTCCTTAAAGAAAAAACACCGAACGTTTGTACCAAACCTCATTAATAGCCTTTTTTAGAATAGCCTGCAAGAATTCACTTTTTAGATAACCGAACCATTTTTGCATGCCCGTCGTAAAGGCTAAAGGAAACAAGTATGAAAGCAGCATTTGAAACCCCTACAGCGGTAAAGAGCCTTGACGATCTCGCAGTGCTGGCAGATTATTCGCTCATGGACACGTTGACCCCCGACCCCGAGGCGACAGCGGACGGCGTTGACCACGCGCCCCGGCAAGTCTTCAGCGGGCATTATGTGCCCGTGAACCCTACGCCCATAGAAACACCCGTGTACATCGCGCACAGCGAGACCTTTTTCCGCGAACTGGGCTTTAGCGACGCATTGGCGACCTCGGAGGATTTTATGCGGATGTTCTCCGGCGACAGCTCGCAGCTCCCGGAGCCGCTGCGCCGCCGGGGCTGGGCGACGGGGTACGCACTCTCCATCTACGGGACAGAGTACTACGAGCAGTGCCCCTTCCGCACGGGCAACGGCTACGGCGACGGCCGCGCGGTCTCCATCCTCGAAGCGGTCATCAACGGGCGGCGCTGGGAGATGCAGCTCAAAGGCGGCGGCAGAACCCCCTACTGCCGCGGAGCCGACGGCCGCGCCGTGCTGCGATCTAGCATCCGCGAGTTCCTGGCACAGGAGCATATGCACGCCCTGGGCGTAAAGACCTCACGCTCGCTGAGCCTCTACACTTCCAAAACGGAGACGGTCGCAAGGCCGTGGTTCAACAACGGCTCCTACTCGCGAAACCCCGAAGTCATGCTCGAGGAGGCCGTGGCCATCACGACGCGGGTCGCCCCCTCGTTTATCCGGGTGGGCCAGGTGGAGCTTTTCGGCCGGCGTGCACGTAAAAACGAGCACCCCAAGGCGTTGAAGGAGCTCGAGCAGATCGTCCTGCACCTCTGTGAGCGCGAGTACAGCGACATTATCGACGCCGCCCTGCCCCTCCGGGACAAAGTGCTCCTGCTGGCAACGGCGTTCCGCGACCGCCTCACCACGCTGGTGGCAGAGTGGATACGCGTGGGCTACTGCCAGGGCAACTTCAACAGCGACAACACTGCCGCCGGCGGCTTCACCCTCGATTACGGCCCCTTCGGGTTCATCGAGATGTTCGACCCGCGCTACCAGCCGTGGACGGGCGGAGGAGACCACTTCTCCTTCCTGAACCAGCCCCAGGCTGCGGAGACGAACTTTGCCATGTTCTGCACCGCGCTGAAGCCGCTGCTGGCTGCGGATGAAAAGGCCGTGAACGAGCTGGACATGCTGACGCTCAGATTTGCAAGAGCGATGCAGGGGAAAATGATCCCCATGTGGGCCTCAAAGCTGGGGCTGCACAAGCTGGATGCGCCGCTGTTCAATGAACTGGTGACGCTGATGATCGAAACCGGGGTGGATTACACCATCTTCTTCCGTGAACTCTCATCGGTGCCCGAAGATATCGCCCCGCTGACGAAGAGCTTTTACGGTGACGGGGTCAAAGATGCCGCGCTGCTGAACCGCTGGAGCGAATGGCTGGAGAAGTGGAAGGGTGTCGTACAGGCGACCAACCCCGACGACATCAACGCCGCTTCGCCGGAATCCCGCGAAAAGCTTTCCAAGCAGATGAAAGCCGTCAATCCCAAGTACACCCTGCGGGAGTGGTTCCTCGTCCCGGCCTATCAGCAGGCCGCCAAGGGGGACTATACGCTTATCAAGGAGCTGCAAGCCGTCATGACAGACCCCTATGCCGAGCAGTCCGAAGCAGTAGCGGCGAAGTACTACAGCAAAAAGCCCACGGAGTTCTTCGAGATCGCCGGCATCTCCCACGTCACCTGTTCATCGTAAAACGAATTTAAAGCACCTTCGGCTTCGCCGTGCGCAGGTAGTGCAGCACGGCCTTGATGATGTCGTCGTCGTCTTTGCTGTCGGCGGTGACGTACTCCTTGGAGCCGTTGAGATATTCGATAGTAATGTTCTGGCCGTAGGAGCTGAGCATCTTGATGTGCTTCTCCAGCCCCATCAGCTTGATGACCATCAGCTCGAAGAACTGCTTGGTCGGGCCGTCCGGGCGTCCGAAGCGCTCCGTGACCTCCTCCTCGATCTCGTAGACCTCCGTCGGGCTCTCGCAGAGGCTGAGGCGGCGGTAGAGCTCCAGGCGCAGGCGGTCCTCGGCGACGAGCTCGTCGCTGATGTAGGCGCTGACGGCGAGCTTGAGGTCCACCTTCGCCTTGGGGGTCTCTTTCTTGTTGCTCAGCTCCTTGATGGCATCCTCGAGCATCCGCAGGTAGAGACTGTAGCCGATGTTCTTGATGTGCCCGCTCTGCGCATCGCCCACGAGGTTCCCCCCGCCCCGGATTTCGAGGTCATGGTAGGCGAGCACCGAGCCGCTGCCGAGGAAGGAGTTGGACTCCAGGGCGACGAGGCGCTTCTTCGCCTCCTCGGTAATGCGCTCCTTGTCCTCGACGATGAAGTAGGCGAACCCCTCCGTGTGGCCCCGGCCGACGCGGCCGCGCAGCTGGTGCAGGTCGGCGATGCCGAAGCGGTCGGCCCCGTCGATGATCATCGTGTTGACCCGCGGCATGTGGATGCCCGACTCGATGATGGAGGTCGCCAGCATGAGGTCGTATTCGCCCTCCTGGAAACGCAGCAGCTCCTTTTCCGTCTCGACCGCGCCGACCTGCGAGTGCAGCATGAGGATGCGAAGATCCGGCAGGATCGCCTTGAGTTCACCCAGCTTGATCGGCATATGGTCGATGGAGTTGTAGACGTAAAAGACCTGCCCGCCCCGGCGCAGCTCCCGCAAAATAACCTCTTTGACGAGCTTCTCGTCGTAGGCCTTGACGAAGGTCCGTACCCCCTGCCGTTCGCCCGGAGGGGTCATGAGGGTACTGAGGGTCTTGATGGAAGAGAGCGCCTGGTTGAGGCTGCGCGGAATCGGCGTGGCGCTCATGGTGAGCAAGTGCGTCTTCTCGTAGAGGGTCTTGAGCTTCTCTTTCTGCTTCACCCCGAACTTGTGCTCTTCGTCGATGACGACGAGGCCCAGTTTGGCGAACTTCGTCCCGAAGAGCGCATGGGTGCCGACGACCATGTCGATGGTCCCATCGGCCAGCCCCGCCTCGACGGCTTTCTTCACCTTCGGGGTGACAAAGCGGTCGATCTTGGCGATGTGGAAATCATACTCGGCGAAGCGCGCCTTGAGCGAGGCGAAGTGCTGGGAGCTCAGCAGGGTCGTCGGCACGATAACGGCCGACTGGTACCCCGCGGAGGCCGCGGCGAACATCGCGTTCATCGCTACCTCGGTCTTGCCGAAGCCGACGTCCCCGCTGAGGAGCCGGTCCATGACGAGGCCGCTGCCGATCTCGGCAATGATCTCGGCGATGGAGCGCGCCTGGTCCTCGGTGTACTCGAAGCCCGCGCGGGACTGGAAGGCCTGCAGCTGCTTGGGATCGGTCTCGATGACGGGGGCGCTGATGAGCGCGCGCTGGGCGGCGGTGTTGACGATCTCCGAGGCGATCTCGAAGAGGCGTTTGCGCACGGTCTCCTTGAGGCGTCCGAAGCTCCCCTTGCCCAGGCGGTCGAGCACCGGCGGCGCCCCGGCGCCCGCGATGTAGCGGTCGATGGCGTCGAGGTTTTCCACCGGCAGCAGGACGCGCTCGTCGCCCTGGTAGCGGATGGCGATGAAGTCGCGCACAGAGCCGAGAATCTCCGCCTGTTCGATGGCCTCGAAGATCCCGACCCCGTGGTCCTCGTGGACGACGTAGTCGCCGGGCTTGAGGTCGTCGAGCAGGAGGCTGCTCTTGCGGCGCCGCTTTTTGCGTACCGGTTTGTTCAGCGAGATGATGAGCTCGGTGTCGGTAATAAGGTTGACGATCTCGCCGGAGCGTTTGACGGTGATGCCCCTCGTGTCGAAGAGGCCCGCCTGCTTCAGCTGCGCGTCGCTGCTGGCAATTACCGTCACTTTCTTGTTCGGGTGGACCTCCAGCAGGGTTTTGACGTCCGTGACCGCGAGGGCCTTGACCCGGTCGTCTTCGGGAAGCACGGCGACGGATTCGAAAACGCTCTGCGGTACCTGCGGGGTGTTGAGGGTGTAGGCCTCGCCGATCATCGCGTCGAGGCGTTTGACGGCGGCAACCTTTTTGCCCTCCAGGAAGTTCTCCGCGTCGTCACCGAGGTACCAGAAGCCCAAAGAGTCGATGTCCTTGACGAAGCTGTCGCTCGTTGAGGCTTCTACCGCCGCGACGATGCGTTCGTAGCCCGCTTCGTCGAAGGCGTAGGGGGCGCTGTGCAGCTCGAAGCCCTCCAGCTCCTCGCCGACGGTGCGCTGGGTCTCCACCTCGAAAGCCTTGATCTGCTCGATCTCGTCGTCGAAGAGGGAGATGCGGTAGGGAGACTCCGTACCGGGGGCGAAGACGTCGATGATGTCGCCGCGGAAGGAGACCTCCCCCTCCACCTCCACGAGGTCAACGAAGCTGTAACCCCAGTGCAGCAGCTCCGTCTTGAGGGCTGCGAGGTCGAGGCGATCGCCGAAGGCGATCTGCTTCGTGCGCAGGAGGTTCGTTTTGGGAAGCGGGAAGAGCAGGCTCTTGAAGGGGGCGATGACGAGGGGCTTTTTATCTGCCTCGTAATAACGGCGCAGCGCCTCGGCCATCTGGCTCAGCTCTTCGCTGAAGGGGCGGAGGTCGTCGAGCCAGGTCGCGCGGAAGTCGGGGAGGACGACCGCGTCGATCTCCTTGAAGCGGCAGAGGTCGCGGAGCTGCTGCGCTTCGGCGGCGTCTTCGCAGATAAGGACGTCGGGGAGGCTACCCTTTTTCAGGTAGGTGTAGAGCTTGGCCTGCATCTCAGCGTGCCGTATCGTTGCGGAGGGTTTTCGGCGCGGTTTGCAGGGGCGCCGTCACTGTATAGTTCATTTCAATCCCGTCATTTTTATAAAGGCCTCCGCCACGCTGAACGAGCCGAAGACCAGGTACATTTTCTGTGCCTGCACCCCTTCGAAACTGCCGTAGGGGATATCCAGCGCTTCGAGCGCCCCGACGAGCGCATCGCGGGCGGCGGCACGTTCGCTCTGCACCTCGATCAGCTCGACGCGCTCGATGTTGTCGCGGAGCGCGGCGAGGATGGCCGCGTAGTCCTTGTCGCCGTAGCTGTTGTAGACGAGGACGACCTTCTGCGCCCCGAGCTCGCGTGCGATGGCACGGGCGGCGAGGACGTTGTGGCCCACGTCGAGCAGGACGTTCGGGGCGATCCGCGAGAGGCGGCCGAAAAGCGGCGCACTGAAGCTCTCCGCGTCAAAGGGGACGCCGAGCACGTGCATAGCTGCGGCGGCGAGCAGGAGATTGTCGCGGAGGTACGCCGGCAGTTCCAGACGCCCGGCCGTCTGTTGAAGCGCCATTATAGCATCTTGGTCTAACAGCCGTTCACAGCGCAGCAGGGTCGCGCCCCGCCCGGCGGCGATCTCCGAGGCTACGCTGTAGACGACCTCGTGGGGCTGCAGGCCCAGGATCACCGTGGGCCCCATCGCCCGCAGTTTCGTCGCGGCGATGGCGTCGATGGTGTCGCCCAGGAAAGCCTGGTGATCGAGGTCGATAGGGGTGACGAGGGTGAGCGTTTTGGGGAAGACGGCGGTCGCGTCGAACTCGCCGCCGAGGCCCGCTTCCATGACAATGTAGTCGCAGGGCTCATAGAGCGCCGCAGCCATCAGGGTCGTGAATTCGAAGTAGCTGAGCGCGTCGGCCGTCTCCGGGTCCAGCCACCCCACCACCTTCTCAAAGGCACTTTGCAGCTGCGCGTCAGTGGCATCGCTGCCGTTCAGCCAGAGGCGTTCGTTAAAGCGCAGGATGTGCGGGGAGGTGTAGTGGCCGACACTGTAACCGGCGTGCAGGAGGGCCGAGGCGAGGAAGCGCCCCGTCGTCCCCTTGCCGTTGGTGCCGACGAGGTGGATGATCTTCGGCAGTGAAACACTAGCTTTGACCTGCTCCCAGGCCCGCGGCATCCGCTCCAGGTCGATCTTGTCGTAGTAGAGCGGTTTCGCGTCGAGAAAGTCAGCGTACTTCAGCAGAGGCCCCCTCGCCCGCGACCTGGGCGACAAAGCTGTCGAGCGCCTTCTCCGAGCCGTACTTGATCGCCTCGAAACGGACGAGGTCGGAGATGATGGCGTTGGGTTCGATGGTAAAAATGTAGCTTCCCCGCGCATTGTAACGGCGCGTCTCTTCTCCGCGCTGACGGTCGACGTCGAGAGTCACGATGGCGCGGTAGGCGACGATGTAGCCGTTGGTGTCGTACTGCACCGGGGTGAAGACGACATTGCGCAGGGAAATGGTCAGGTGGGTGCTGGCGTGGGCCTCGTCGGTCAGGCGGGTGCGGAAGCGGTTGACGACGGCCTGGTCGAGGGCGTCTTTGATGTAGACGGTGTTGTCCGGGTCCTGCATGGAGATGACGACCTTTGTGCTCACGCTCTCCTGCAGCACCGGCTTCACGGCCCGGCTCGTCGGCTTGTAGCCGCAGCCCGCCAGCAGCGCCGCGGCGACCAGTACCGAACCGAAACGCTGCATTCCACCCATGATCTCTTCCTTACTTGACGACGATGTTGACGAGCTTGTTCGGCACGACGATCTCTTTGACGACCGTCTTGCCTTCAAGCCACTGCGGGATGATCGCCTTGGCGGCTTCGATCATCGCCTCTTTGGACGCATCCGGCGCCACGTCGACCTGGCCGCGGTTCTTGCCGTTGACGGAGACGCCCAGGGTGATCGTATCGAGGGCGAAGACCTCCTCTTTGACGACCTGTGCGCCGAGGTTTTTGCGGCCGAAGAGGCGGTCGCTGATCTCCCAGCAGACGTGCGGGACGATGGGTTCCATCAGGGAGGTGAGAACCCAGTACGCTTCCGTCCAGACCGCTTCGTTCTCCTGCTCGTTCAGGGCGTTCATCGCCTCCATGACCCCGGCGATCATCGTGTTGAAGGTGTAGCGTTCGCCGAAGACGTCGTTGGCGCGCACCAGCGCTTCATAGACCTTCTTGCGCGCGGCCTTCTCCTCTTTGGAGAGGGAGGCGTGGTCGATTGCCGGCAACGCATCTGCCGCAGCCGCTTTTTCGCTGCGGTCGTGGAAACGGCGCAGGAAGCGGTAGGCCCCCTCGACGGCGCTGTCGTTCCACTCCAGCTCCTGGGTCGGCGGTGCGGCAAAGAGGATGAAGAGGCGGGCCGTATCGGCGCCGTACTTCTCGATCAGGGCATCCGGGTCGACGGTGTTGCCCTTGGACTTGCTCATCTTCGCGCCGTCTTTCAGGACCATCCCCTGGGTCAGCAGCCGCTCAAACGGCTCCTTGACGTCGACGTAGCCGAGGTCGCGCAGCGCCTTGGTGAAGAAGCGGCTGTAGAGCAGGTGCAAAATAGCGTGCTCGATCCCGCCGATGTAGTGGTCGACGTTCATCCAGTAGGCGAGCTCCTCCTTGTCGAAGGCCGCCTTTTCCCAGGTGTCGCGTCCCGCCGTGTAGCGCAGGAAGTACCACGAGGACTGGATGAAGGTGTCCATCGTGTCCGTTTCGCGCTCGGCCGCGCCGCCGCATTTGGGACAGCTGCACTGTTTCCATGTGGGGTGGTGCTCCAGCGGGTTCCCCTCGCCGGTGATCTCGACGTCGTCGGGGAGTTCGACCGGCAGGTTCTCTTTTTTCTCCGGGACGATCCCGCAGGCCGGGCAGTGGATGAGCGGGATCGGTGCGCCCCAGTAGCGCTGGCGGCTGATCCCCCAGTCCTTGAGGCGGTAGTTCGTCACGCGCTTGCCGATGCCGTCGTTTTCGAAACGGGCGATGATCGCCTCTTTCGCCGCGTCGCTCATCATCTCGCTGAAGTCGCCGGAGTTGAAGAGCATGCCCGGTTCCGTCATCGCCTTGCCTTCGACGACCCCCTCGTCGGGGTGAGCGATGACCGGCGTGACCGGCAGGCCGTACTTCGTCGCGAAGTCGTAGTCGCGCTCGTCGTGCGCCGGGACGGCCATGACCGCGCCGGAGCCGTAATCCATGAGGACGAAGTTCGCGACCCAGACCGGTACCGCTTTGCCCGTGAGCGGGTGGACGACATTGATGCCCAGCGCCACGCCGTGTTTCTCTTTCTGGCGGTCGATGGAGCTGCTGTTCTTCATGACCGTGATCGCGGCGGCGACTTCCGGGTCGAGCAGGCCGTTCTCGATCATATAGGTGACCAGTTCATGCTCCGGAGCGAGGGCCGTATAGCTGACGCCGTAGATCGTGTCCGGGCGCGTTGTATAGACGTCGAAGCCGTCGAATTGGTCCCGCAGCAGTTTCTTGGAGTAGTCGTCGAGGTGCAGCGTAAACTCGAGCCCGCTGCTGCGGCCGATCCAGTTCTCCTGCATGGAGAGGACCTGCTTCGGCCACCCCTTTTCCAGCTGTTTGAGGTCGTCGATCAGCTCGTCGGCGTAGTCGGTGATGCGCAGGTAGTACTGGTGCATCTCTTTCTTGACGATGGGGGTGTCACAGCGCCAGCAGCAGCCGTCGACGACCTGCTCGTTGGCCAGAACCGTGAGGTCGTGCGGACACCAGTTGAGGAAGGCTTTCTTGCGGTAGAGCAGCCCCTTCTCGAAGAGGTCGATGATGAAGCCCTGCTCAAACTTCGTATAGAGCGGGTCGGAAGTGGCGAACTCGCGCTCCTTGGAGAAGGAGAGCCCCAGGGTGGCGAGCTCTTTGCGCATGTAGTCGATGTTCTCGTAGGTCCACTTTTTCGGGTGTACCCCGTGCTTGATCGCCGCGTTTTCCGCCGGCATCCCGAAACTGTCCCATCCGATGGGGTGCAGGACGTTCAGGCCCTGCTGGCGGTAGTAGCGCGCGAAGGCGTCACCGATGGTGTAGTTGCGCACGTGGCCCATGTGGATACGCCCCGACGGGTAGGGGAACATGCTCAGGACATACTTTTTCGGCTTCGTGAGATCATCGGAGGGTTCAAAGCTGCGCTCGGCATCCCAGAACGCCTGCCACTTGGTTTCGATATCGGACGGGTTGTATTGCAAGGTGACTCCTCGAGGCGGGCCGCAGCCCCCTCACTGTATTTCGGGAACCGGCGCCGGGCGCCGGATTAGTACTCTTCTCTCGTTTTGGAGCTTTCGATATAGACGAGGCCCATGGAGAAGACGTTAGCAATAAGGGCGCCGATGGTCAGGGCGACCGCGACGTCCATGTTGCCGACGACAACGAGGTAGATGAACGCCGGGATCAGGTGCAGGTCCGCCACGAGCGAACTGGCGAGCAGTTCGGCCGAGAGCAGGTTGCGCACCCCGATCTTGAGGATCGTCGAGACGAGGTTCAGGCTCGCCGCGACGAAGAGGGAGACCGGACCGTGTTCATAGAGGAACCCCGCCGTCGACGTCAGACTCATCAGCGTAAAAAAGACGTAGATTACTTTACCCCAATCCATAGATTGCTCCTTTTAGACGGTTTACACCGTGCCTTGTTCGTACATGGACCGCATCTTCTCTTTTTCGGCGCGGCGTCTGGCCGCTTCGGCCAGTTTCGTACGGTAGTTGCCGACATTGAAGCCGAACCACATCAGAATCGGCGAGGCGACGAAAATGGAGGAGTAGGTCCCCACGACGATGCCCACCAGCAGCGTAAAGGCGAAGGCGTGGATGATCTCCCCGCCGAACATGAAGAGCGTCAGGACGACGAAGAAAGTCGTCAACGACGTCAGCGTCGTACGCGACAGGGTCTTCGTAACCGACTCGTTGATGACGTCGGCGAGCTCGATGCTCTTCGATGCCGTCACCCCTTCGCGGATACGGTCGAAAACGATGATCGTATCGTTGAGCGAGTAGCCCAGCAGGGTCAGCAGCGCCGCCAGGACGTCGAGGTTGACGTCGATGGCGAAGAGCGAGATCGCACCCATCGCGATGGAGACGTCGTGGATCAATGCCGCGATGGAAGCGACGGCAAAGCGCCACTCGAAGCGGACTGCGACGTAGATCAGGATCCCCAGGATCGCCAGCAGCATCGCCATGACCCCTTTTTCGCGCAGTTCGCCGCCGACTTTCGGCCCGACGATGTCGACCCGGCGGACTTCGAAACTGCCGGTGCCCTTGAGGGCCTCACGGGTCACGTCGCCCATATCGGACTGAACGTCTTTGCTGGAAGTCTTGAGGCGGATGATGATCTCTTCGGGCGAACCGAACTCGGTGATCTGCGCCCCCTCGTAGAGCGGGTTGGTAGCCAGCGTGTCGCGGACCGTGTCGATCGGCGCCGCGCCCTCGTATTTCACCTGGACGATTGTACCGCCGGCGAAGTCGATGCCGTAGTTGAGCCCCTTGGATGCCAGGATGCCCCAGGAGAGCAGGACCAGCACGATGGAGACCGCGATGGCGATCTTGGACTGGCCCATAAAGTTGATGGTTTTCGTCTGTCTGAAAAATTCCATTATGCCGCCGCCTTCTTTTTACTGACGCCGAACCAGAGGCTGACGTTCTTGCTCTTGGCAATACGTGTTTCAAGCATCTCATAGATGCCGTGCGTGCCGAGGATCGCCGTCAGCATGGAAGCAAGGATACCGATGCTGATCGTGATCGCGAAGCCCTTGATGGCTCCCGTCCCGTAAACGTAGAGGACGATCGCCGCGATCAGGGTCGTGATGTTCGCGTCGAGGATGGCGCGCATCGCGTTGGCGTACCCCTCTTCGATCGCCTTGTGGATGGAGACCCCCTGGTAGAGCAGCTCCCGGATCCGTTCGGAGATGATGACGTTGGCGTCGACGGCCATACCGACGGTCAGGACGATACCCGCCATCCCCGGCAAGGTCAGCGTCGCGCCGAACATCGCCATCACCGCGATGATGAGGAAGAGGTTCGCCACCAGCGCGATGTTCGCGACGATCCCCGCCCCCTTGTAATAGACGATCATAAAAATGAAGACGAGGACGAAACCGCCGATAAGCGCGATCAGGCTCGCCTTGATGCTGTCGGCCCCGAGGCTCGGTCCGACGGAGCGTTTTTCCAGCATGAAAATCGGGGCGAGCAGCGCACCGGAACGCAGCGCGATGGCGAGGTCCTGTGCCTGTTCGACCGTGTAGTTCCCGCTGATCTGGCCGTGGCCGCCGCCGATACGCTCGTTGATGACCGGGGCGGAGTAGACCTGGCCGTCGAGGACGATGGCGAGGTGGTTGCCGACGTTCTTGCCGGTAAAGTCGCCGAAGATCTGTGCGCCTTCGGAGTTGAGCGAGAAGTTGATGACGGGCTGGTTGTTCTGGTTGAAGGCCACCTGGGCATCGGTGAGCATGGAGCCGTCGAGAATCGGAATCTCGCGGACAAGGTACTTCCCGCCCGCCTTTTCCGCATCGGGGAGGATGACGTCGCCGAAGCGTGCCGCCTCGTCCGCTGTCATCGTATAGGCGCGCATCTTCCGCTCTTCATCCACGGCCATCAGCTCGAGCTTCGCCGCGCGGGAGATCAGCTCTCTGGCGCGCTGCTCCTCTTCGGCACTCTTGATCCCCGGCAGTTCGACGAGGATTTTATCCTCGCCCTGGCGCGCGACCGTCGGTTCGGCGAGGCCGAACTGGTCAAGACGGTTACGGATCGTCTCGATGGCCTGGTCGACCGCCTGCTTCTGGGTCTTCTGCACCGCTTCGGGCGTGAGGGAGATGCGGTAGCTCTCCGCCTCGTGCACGACGCTGAGCCCTTCGATATCGGCGAGCATCTTATCCATCGCCGGCGCATCGTCGCCGTCGAGAAGCGTAAAACGGACCGATTCGTCGTCGGCGGCAAGGCCGTCGATGAGGACCTCTTCGCGCTCGCTGAAGTGGTTGATTCCCGAAGCGATCGCCTTGAGACGGGAGTTGACCGCCTCTTCGGTCTTGACGCCGAGCAGCATGTGCAGACCGCCCTGCAGGTCAAGCCCGAGGGTGATCTTCGTCCCTTTATCGGTCTGCAGCAGCGACGGGACGGAGAAGACCACCCCGAAAAGGATCGCGGCCGCGAAGACGATTACTCTGAAGTTAAGCTTCATCCTCGAACTTTCGCGCTACGGCGTCTTTGGTCAGTTTCACTGTCACGTTGTCGGCGAGCGTAACGGAGAAGAATGTCTCTTCCACCTTTTTGACTTCGGCGATCAGACCGCCGGAAGTGACGATCTTGTCCCCTTTTTTCAGGTTTTCAACCATCTCCTTGTGCTTCTTCGCCTGCTGCTGCTGCGGGCGGATGATGATGAAGTACATGATCGCGATCAAAAAGATAAAGGGCAGTAACTGTCCGATGATTTCCATTGGGTGTATCCTTCTATTATGCGGGGTCGTGCCCCAAAATCCGTGCCATTATACTAAAGGGCACCTCTAAAAACCCTGTACCCTTCAACCATGATGCCCAAACGTTCACTCTATGGTCTGATTCCCCCATCGTGTCTGCTATAATCCGCTTATTCCAAACCATAAGGACCCTCTTATGATGCCCCGCGCCGCCGGACTCCTGCTCCACCCCACCTCCCTGCCCGGTCCCTGGGGCATGGGTACCCTCGGCACCGAGGCCCGGGCATGGGTCGACCGGCTCAATGCTTCCGGGGTCGGCTACTGGCAGATCCTCCCGCTGGGCCCCACGGGCTTCGGGCACTCCCCCTACCAGTGCTACTCCGCCTTTGCCGGCAACGCCCTGCTGATCGACCCTGACCTTCTGGTCGGAGCGGGATTTCTGAACGCGGACGAACGCCCGCTCCCCGCGGCAGAGGAGAGCAGCGTCGATTTCGACGCAGTCATCGCGCGCCATACGCAGATGCTGATGAAAGCGCATGCCCGCTTCCGCCCGGCGGCGGCCTTCGACGCCTTCTGTGCCGACCATGCCGCCTGGCTCGATGACTACGCGCTTTTCATGGCGCTGAAAACCTACTTCAACGAACGCGTCTGGAACGAATGGCCGGAGAACATCCGCCTGCGCGAACCCGAAACCCTGGCCTACTACGCGAATATTCTCAAAGACGAAACCGCTTACCACCGTTTCGTGCAGTTCTGCTTTTACGACCAGTGGGAGTCCCTGCGCGAATACGCGAACGCCAAGGGGGTGAAGATCATTGGCGACCTGCCGATTTACGTCGCCATGAACAGCGCCGACGTCTGGGCGAACCCCGAGTACTTTGAGCTCGACGACGACCTGCAGCCCACGGCGGTGGCGGGTGTGCCGCCGGACTACTTCAGCGCAACCGGCCAGCGCTGGGGGAACCCGCTTTTTGACTGGGAGCGGCTGGAACAGGAGGGGTATGAGTGGTGGGTTGCCCGCCTGAAGGGGGCCCTGGAACTTCACGACTGGGTGCGTATCGACCATTTCCGCGGCTTCGAGGCCTACTGGTCCGTCCCGGCCGACGAGGAGACGGCAATCAACGGCGAGTGGATCGCCGGGCCGGGCGCCAAACTTTTCGACGCCTTCCGCCGCGTCCTCGGCCACGACCTGCCCATCATCGCCGAAGACCTCGGTATCATCACCCCCGAGGTGGAGGCGCTGCGCGACGCCTACGGTCTGCCCGGGATGAAGATCCTGCAGTTCGCTTTCGGCAGCGACGCCGGCAATCCCTACCTGCCCCACAACCATATTCGCAACTGCGTCGTTTACACGGGCACCCACGACAACGATACGACCAACGGCTGGTTCTATGCCGCGCCGCCGGAAGAGGCCGAGCGCGCCCATACGATGCGCTACCTCCACTGCCCCTGGGAGGCGTTTCACGAAAGCCTCAACCGCACGGCGCTCGCCAGTACGGCGAACCTCGCCGTGCTGCCGCTGCAGGACCTGTTGGGGCTGGGCTCCGATGCGCGGATGAATACGCCCGGCACGGCGGAGGGGAACTGGCACTGGCGCGTGACGCCGCAGCAGCTTGACAACGCCCCCTGGGAGCCCCTGCGGAGCATGATCGAACTTTACGGCAGATTCCCGGTGGCGCAGGCATGATGTTCCGCGCCAGAGAGGGGGACCGGGTCATGGAAGCCTCGCGGAGACGGCTGCCGTTTTTTCAATCGCTGACCCTTGCCTTTGCGATCGCCTTTGCGTTCTCGGCCTTTATCTATATCGACTATTTCGCCCTGCCGCACATTGCCGCCGTCGAAACCCTCCTCGCCCTCGGGGCGTATTACGGGCTGCTCGCAGCACCGCGCCGCACCGTCCTGCAGGCGGGTTTCCTGATCGGCATCTTCTGGTTCTACTGGATCGGCTTCAGCTTCCGCTACTACGGCATGCCCTGGGCGATGCCGCTGATGACCCTGCTTTTCGGGGTCGTCTACCTGCTCTATTTCGGCGTTCTCGCCCTAAGTGAACATCCGTTCATACGTGCCGTTCTGCTCTTCGGGCTCACCTATGTCGCCCCCATGGGCTTCAACTGGATGGTCCCGGAGCTGCCGCTCCTGCACAGCTATCTCGGTTTTGAAAAATGGCAGTTCGCCCTCATCCTCGTCGCGCTCGCCGCCGTGGCAACGCTGAAGACGCCACTGCGTTTCGGTGCCCTGCTGCTGCTTGCCGGCGCCTACGCCCCCGCCTATACGCCGCCCTCCCCGCCGCCGCTCAAGATCAAGCTCGCCGCGACGGCCGTCCCCCAGGAGCTTAAATGGGAACCCTCCAACCGCATGCCGACCATCCTGGGAAATTTTGCGCGCATCGACGACGCCGCGCAGGAAGGCTACGACCTCATCATTCTTCCGGAGTCGGTTTTCCCGCTTTTCCTGAACAAGGCGCCCGAGCTGATCGAGGAGCTCAAAGCGCGTTCGGAAAAGATCGCCATTGTGACAGGGGCACTGCTCTTTGAGGACGGCAACAATTACAACGTCACCTACTTCTTTCACAACGGGAAAATGGAGGTCGCCAAGAAGATGGTCCTCGTCCCCTTCGGCGAGTACATCCCCCTGCCCAAATGGCTGGGCGGCTGGGTTAACGAGGTGGTCTTCGACGGGGCGTCGGACTACCTCGCCGCGGATCACCCCACCGACTTCCTCCTCGGCGGCACCCTCTTCCGCAACGCCGTCTGCTACGAAGCGACGACCGACGCCCTTTTTGCCGGCAATCCGGCGTACATGATCGCCATCAGCAACAACGCCTGGTTCACCCCGTCGATCGAACCGACGCTGCAGCGGCTCCTGATGACCTACTACGCCAGACGCCACCACACCCTTATTTTCCACGTGGCCAACGCCGCGGGGACGGGGATAATAGAGTGATCACGTCGAAGCTCCTCGCCGAAGCTGAAGGCCTCTTGCACGGGTTTACCGAACGGCAGGGGGGCGGCAGCGACGCCCCGTATGCCTCGCTCAACCTCGCCTACCACGTCGGGGACGATGCCGTCGTCGTCGATGCGAACCACGCCCTGCTGGCCGAACAGTTCGGCTACGCGCCTGAACGGCTCGTGCATATGCGCCAGGTCCACTCGGACCGGATCGTGCGCTGCACCCCGGAGATGGGCTTCGAAAGCCGGCCCGAATGCGACGCGCTGATGACCGACATCGGGGGACAGCCGCTGATGGTGATGGTCGCCGACTGCACCCCCGTGCTGCTGTTCGATCCGCGCCGCCGCGCCGTTGCCGCCGTGCATGCGGGCCGGGCCGGGGCGCTCAAAAACATCGTCGGCAAGACCGTGGCCGCGATGCACGACGCCTACGGCAGCAACCCCGCCGACCTGCTAGCGGTGCTTGGCCCCTCGATCGGGAGCTGCTGCTACGAGATCGGGCCGGAGGTCGCCGCCGAAGTCGAAGCGGCCGGCTGCGGCACGGCCCTCTCCCTCCGGGACGGCCGCCGCTACCTGGACGTCAACCGCATCCTCGTGCAACAGCTTGAAGCGGCGGGCCTTTCGGCCGGCCATATCGACCTTCTCGCCGCCTGTACCGCCTGCGCTACCGACCGCTTTTTCTCCTACCGGGCCGAAGGGGGAACGACGGGGCGCCAAGCGGGCGTCATTGTGCTAAAATAGTGTTCAAAAAGGCTCCGGTTTGACCCTCTTCCAGATTATCCTTTTCGCGGCATCCGCATTTTTCGCGTGGCAGATCTATAAATTCGTCCAGTCCCTCGGAGACGGGGAGACGAAACTCCCTTCCCATACGGACACACCGCCCGAACCCGAACCGGCACGCCCCGTCCACCCCGGCGCCCAGGAGATCGACACCCTGATCGACAAGGCGGATACGGCCTACGGCGAGGGGAACCTTTCCGAAGCGAGGGTCTACCTGGAACGGGCGGAAAAACAGGACCCCGACAACCCGGAGGTGCTGAACAAGCTCGGCTTTATCCTCTATAAAGAGGGGGAGAACGAAGAGGCCCTGCAGAAATACAACCGCTCGCTCACCCTCGATCCGGGTGACGACCTGACCCACAACGCCGTTGCCGCCGTGCTGCGGAAACTGGGGCGGCTCGACGAGGCGCAGGAGCACTACAAAAGCGCCGTCGACATCGACGACAGTTTCGAAGAGACCTACTACAACTACGGCCGCCTCCTGATCGAAAAAGGCGATTTGGAAGGGGCCCGCATGATGTTTGAAAAAGCGCTGGAGCTGCGCCCGGACTATCCCGAAGCGGCCGAAGCCCTGGAGCGGCTGTAGTGAACCAGCAGCACCTCGCCGTCCTTATCGACGCGGACAACTCCCAGCCCTCCATCATCGAGGGCCTCCTCGATGAGATCGCCCAGTACGGCGTCGCCAGCGTCAAGCGCATCTACGGCGACTGGACCTCGACGCAGCTCAAAGGGTGGAAACCCCATCTGCTCGAACACGGCATCCAGCCCATCCAGCAGTTCGGCTACACCACCGGCAAGAACGCAACCGACAGCGCCATGATCATCGACGCGATGGACCTGCTCTATACCGGGAAATTCGACGGCTTCTGCATCGTTTCCAGCGACAGCGACTTCACCCGCCTCGCCTCCCGCATCCGGGAGAGCGGTGTGAGCGTCTACGGCTTCGGCGAGCGCAAGACCCCCAAGCCCTTCGTCAGCGCCTGCGACAAGTTCGTCTACACGGAGAACCTCAGAAAGGACCGCATCGCCAAAGCGCAGATCGACGTTACCAAGGAGCAGAAGCTCATCGCCCTGCTGCGCGACGCCGTCGACGACGCCGCCGACTACTCGGGGTGGGCGAACATGGGTATGATCGGGCAGATCGTCGCGAATAAACAGCCCGATTTCGACCCGCGCAGCTACGGCTTCACCAAGCTCGGCGAGCTGATCCGGGCCACCGGGGCGTTCGAGTTCAAAGACGACGACCCGCTGAGCAACACCCGCGGCATCTTCGTGCACAACAAACGCCAGAAAAGGAGATACAACTGATGACCCTACAGGCCGTCTACGAGGCGCTTGACGCGCTTTCGCCTTTTGCACTGCAGGAGAAGTGGGACAACTCCGGCCTCATCGTCGGCGACCCGGCGCAGGAGATCACGACTATAGTGCTCAGCATCGACGTCGACGAGGCGCTGCTGGAGCGCCTGGAAGAAGGCACACTCCTCATCACCCACCACCCGCTGATCTTCGGGGGGCTCGACGCGCTCGATTTCACGCAGTACCCGGCCAAACTGTTGCAGACGATGGTCAAAAAGAGCATCGCGAACATCGCAATGCACACGAACTTCGACCAGACCCACCTCAACCGCTGGGTCGCAGAGGAGATCCTCGGGCAGCGTGCGATCGAGCAGGAGGGTTTCATCGCCTATTTCGACGTCGACACGGAGTTCGAGGCCTTTGCCCGCGACGTCGCCGAGCGTTTCGGGCTCGCGCAGCTCAAAACCGTCCGGTGCCACGAACGTCTCCGCCGCGTCGCCCTGGTGACGGGCTCCGGTGCCTCCCTGATGCGCGGACTCCGGGCCGACTGCCTGCTCACCGGCGATATCAAGTACCACGACGCCATGGAGGCCAATGCCCTCAGACGCTCCATGATCGACATCGGCCACTTTGAAAGCGAACGCTTTTTCCCCGATGTCCTTGCCCCGCATTTGAAAAATTTCGGATTAACGGTTATAATTTCGTCATCGAAAAACCCGTTCACATATTATTGATCGTAGTAGCCTCCGACGGCAACGGGTAGCAGCATTGCAAACAATGCTGTTTCAAACTTTCCCACGGATAAAGGAATCTTCTGTGAACAAGCACCTCAAACAACTGATCGACCTCTCCAAGATCGACAAAGAGATCGACGCTTTCGACCCGCAGATCGAGGCGGCGAACCACAAATACGAATCGGCCCTTGTGAAAAAAGAGGGCCTTGAGAGCAATATCGACGGCCTCGAAAACGAGATCAAGGACGAGCAGCTCAAGCACAAGAAAAACGAGCTCCACCTGGCCGAACTCTCCCAGAAACTCGAAGAGAACCGTAAAAAAAGCGCGGAGATCAAGACCGAGAAAGAGATGAAATCCCTCCAGCTCGAGGAAGAGATTGCCAAGGAGCAGATCAGCTTCGCCAACGAAGAGATCGAGCGCCTCGACCGCATCATCGAAAGCAAGACCGAGCGTGTCAATGAACTCAAAACCCAGATGGAAGAGCTCGACGCGAACCTCGGCAGCGTCAAAGCGGATGTCGATGCGAAACTCGCGGAGATCGACGGCGAACGCCAGCAGGTCTTTGCCCGCAAGCAGGAGCTCGTTTCCCAGATGAACCAGAAGGGTCTCTCCTTCTACCAGAAGATCCGCCGCTGGGCGAAAAACACCACGGCCGTCCCGGTACGCAACCAGGCGTGTATGGGCTGCTTCATGGTCATCAGCGACAAGGTCTACGCCGACGTCATCAAGGGTGAAGAGATCACAACCTGTCCGCACTGCGGACGTATCCTCTACCTCGAAGAGGAAGCGACTGCCGAAGCGTAAGCTTCGCACCCCCCTATTGCGCGGCACCCTTATGAAGCCGTTTTCACTCATCTATTTCCTGCTCAGCGCCCTGCTCTACGTTGCCGCACTGCCCCTGCTGTTGCTGTTCAGCCTGCGTCCGAAATACCGCCGTTCGATCCCGGCACGCTTTTTTCTCAGGCACAACCCGCCGTTGGCGCCGGGAGGGATCTGGTTCCATGCCTGTTCCGTCGGCGAAACGCGCGCGCTGAAGCCGCTGCTCGATCCGTTAACGCCGGATGACGTCCGCATCACGACCATCACGCAGACCGGCCAGGACGTCGCCGGAGGGTACGGTGTGCAGCACCGCTACCTCCCCTACGAGCTCTTCATGCCGTTCTGGGTCAGACCCCAGCGCGCGCTCGTCGTGCTCGAAGCGGAATTCTGGTACCTGCTTTTTGCCGTCGCCCGCGCCAGAGGCGCCCGCGTCATCCTGCTCAATGCCCGGCTCTCCGAGCGCAGTTTCCCCAAATACCAGAAGCTGCGCTGGTTCTACCGCCGCCTCTTTGCACGGGTGGACAAGGTCTTCTGCCAGAGCGAAGACGACAAAGCCCGCTTCGAGCAGCTGGGCGCCGCCAATATCGAAGTGATCGGCAACATCAAACTGGCGCAACGTGTCACCGCGGCAAAGACGTACGCCAAACCCGAGGGCGAGACGATCGTGGCTGCCAGCACCCACGAGGGGGAGGAGGCGATGATCCTCGAGGCCTTCCGTTCCCGTTACGCCGATCATCCCGACAGCCGCCTGCTGGTCGTTCCCCGCCACCCGGAGCGTTTTGATGCCGTCTGGGAGATGCTGCACCAGCAGTGCGACGGCGAACGTATCGCCCGCTGGAGCAGGGACGGCGGGATCGATGCGCTGCAAGAGAATGTTTTCGTGCTCGTGGACGTCATGGGCGAGCTCAACAATCTCTACGCCATCAGCGACATCGCCGTCCTCGGCGGGGCCTTCAAAGCGGACGTCGGAGGCCACAACCCGCTCGAACCGGCCCATTTCGGCTGCCGGACCATTACGGGGACCCACTTTTTCAACCAGCGCGAACTGATGCGCTACGTCGATCACATTGCCGTCGTCGAGAACGATGCGCTGACCGAAACGCTGCGGCAGGCCGAACAGCTGCGCCCCGCCGCCATCAACGGAAGCGTCGATCTCCAACCCTTTTTTGACTATCTCGACAAGGAGAGCATCTCATGAAAAAATCCCCGAACGACTACCGCGGCCAAAGCAAAAAACTCGAAGCCAAGAACAAGATCAAATCCAAGGCCTTCGCCAAAAAAGACGCCGGCCGCAAAAAGGCCGCCCCGCAGCACGCCAAAAATGCCGATGAGCAGGAGAGCCGTTACGTCCAGTCGCGTCCGAGCGGCCCCGCCGACAAAGCCTATAAACTGCTGGCGGCCCAGGAGGGGATCTCCAACGCCAGGGCCAAGGAGCTGATCGACCGCGGCCTTGTCTATGTCGGGAACCAGAAGGTGATGATCGCACGGGGAGAGCTGTCGCTCAAGACGGAGTTCAAGGTCCAGAAAGTCGAGCGCATCCGGCCTATTTTCGAGAATGACGACCTCATCGTCGTCGACAAGCCCGCCTTCCTCAACGCCGACGAAGTCGAACGGCAGTTCAAGGGGACCCGGCTGCTGCACCGTCTCGACCGGGAAACGAGCGGGGTGCTGATGCTGGTCAAGAACGAGGCGTTCCGCGAGAAGGCGATCGAGGCCTTCAAGAACGACGAGGTCTACAAGGAGTATATCGCCTGGGTCGAGGGGGTCGTCACCGAAGAGGCCGTAATGGACGAGCCTATTCTGACGGAAAAACGCCACGGCAAAGCCCACTCCAAAATCTCCAAAAAGGGGAAGCCGGCCGTCACCGAGATCTTCCCGCTGGAAGTTTCCGCCAAAAAAAGCAAACTCAAGCTGATCATCCACCACGGGCGGACCCACCAGATCCGTGTCCACCTGCGCGCGTTCGGACACCCGATCATCGGCGACGAGCAGTACGGCGGACGCCGCAGCCAGCGCGTGATGCTGCACGCGAAGAAAGTCGAACTCCTCGGCATGACGTTCGAAACGCCCGAGCCGAAGCTCTTCATCCACTTCTCGGCCTGACACGCCCCCTGCCGGGGACGCCGTACAGCGGCCCGGGGACTACTCCTCGTTTTTAGGCGCGGCGTAGACTTCGATCTCGACGCGGCGGTTGGCGGTACGCCCCGCATCCGTTTCATTTGTCGCCACCGGGCTGCTTTCACCCATGGCACGGGTTTCGATCTGGCCGGCCGCAATGCCGAGCCCGATCAGCCTGCTGCGGACGGCGTTTGCACGCCGCTGGGAAAGTTTCATATTGTACACTTCCGTCCCGACGCTGTCCGTATGCCCGACGACCACCAGGCGGTCATTCTTCTGCAGCCGCTGGACCAGCTGTTTGAGTGCGGCGTCCCCCTGCGGCTTGACGTCTGACTTGTCGAAATCGAACAGGGTGTCCGATGCCAGAACAACCCGCTCGGTCGGTTTCTTGATGATCACCGGTTTGGGCACCTCTTTCACGACTTCGACCTCTTTGACGACCTCTTTTTCCAGGACCGTTCCCTCGCCCGGGACCGGCACCTCTTTCACCACGACGACTTTTTCCGGCTCCGGCTCCGGGATCCCGAAGCGGTAGACGACACCGACGGAGTAGAGATTGACGTCATAATCCGAACTGGAACCGGCCTCGGCGAGGTGGTACCCTTCCCATTCGCCGCGTACGCCGAGTGCGGGGGTGAAATCGAACTGTATGCCGGCACCGAGTTTGTACCCGACATCCCATTTGGTGACATGCATATCTTTGGGCACCCCGTTGACCAGCAGCGTGCCGCCGCTGTAACTGTAATCCTTGCTCATCTCGCCGTACAGCACGCCGATACGTGCAAAGAGCGAAAGCGCGTCAAAAACCGGGAGGTGGCCGACCACGTCCATGTTGATCCCCTGTGCCGACAGGGTTCCTTTATAGGTCTCCGCCGTATTGGTGACACTCTTGAACGAGAGCTCGCCAAGGTTGAAATATCCCCCTTCGACGGCAAAGTACTGGTTGAACAGATACCCGCCGAAGAGTTTCGCACCGAACGAATCCTCATCCGCCGACCCGTCCGTCACATAACAGGCAGGGTCGCCCTGGCACACCTCTTTTTCGGCCGTCGACAGTGAGACCGATCCCGTCGCATACCCCAGGTTCGCCCCCAGGTAGGGTCCGGGCATTGCAATACGTTCGACCGCCTCTCCTTGAAGGGCTGCCGCCACCATAAATACCGTCGCCGCCGTCCGTTTCATTTTCATCTTTTTCCTTCCGTTGCCGGGGGTACGCCCCGCAATGTTCCCTTTGGATTAATAACCGTACACCAGGCTCATCATGGTCACGTCCGCCTTGCCGATGCTGGCACCCAGCAGCCCCGTGACCGTGTCGAGCAGCGGTGTGAGCAGCGGCAGCAGTATGGAGAGCAGCGGATTGAGCAGGTCGCCCAGCAGACCGGAAACGTCAAGCGGAATGCCCAGCAGCGTAATGGTGAGCTCCAGGTTGCCGATCAGGGTATTGAGCAGGGCATCCGTCGTCGACCCCGTCGGCGCATTAATGCTCTGCATCTGCTGCATATCGACCGGGACGAAATTGATCGCACCGCTATTGGCGACCCCGGCGGCGTAGGCTTTGACACTCACTTTCACCAGCCCAAGGAGGTTGACAAGATCGGCCGCACCGACATCTTCCGGGGAGAGCGGTGCCTGCGAAAAGAACTGATCGTCGGGGATCGTTCCTATCACGAGTGTGGCCAATCCGTTCTGGACACTCATGGCGACTTCATTGTTGTTCAGCGTCGTCAGACTTCCGACCGACGAGCCGAGTTCGAGGTAGAGCGGCAGGTTGACCAGATCAGAACTGACCGATCCTTCTCCGTCCAGCCCCGTGTTCAGAGCGCCGAGAAGATCCCCGAGAATACCGCCGACTTTCAGATTGAGCTGCAGGCGTGTCGATGCGGAGTGGATCGTGTCGCCTTCGGCCATCAGTGCGATCGTCGGCGGAGAGACGACCTGCAGTCTCAGTCCGCTGGTTTCATCCGTCAGCAGCGGCAGGTAGAGCGGGATTTCGATCGGATTGCTCAGTGTAGGGGCCAGCGCTTGGTTGACGCCGGAGAGCAGCGACTGTACACTCAACTGCGCAGAGGAGACGCCTGTCATCGCCAGCACGTCGTTCAAATCAAGCGGCAGCGTGTCGACCGGGAACTGCAGCAGGCTGCCGATACTGATAGGGGCGTTGCTGAGCTCAGAAGCTTCCACGTCGGCCATGAGCGCATTGATAAACCTTTGCGCCTCTATAGCGTCAATACCGCCCAGCTGCTCCGCAATGACATGCAGCATCGCATCCAGCGTAATGTTGCTGTCGAGCAGCTCCTGTACCGTTGTCACATTCAGCTCGCCGCCCAGATCCGATACCAGCGCCGGGAAGCCGAGACTGATGTCGACCAGTCCACCTGTTCCGGCGACATCCACGGATGTCTGCGCTCCCACAAGGCCGCCGAGTACGCCGCCGAGCAGGTCGGAGTTGTTCGTATCGACAGATACAGGGGTCGACGCCATGGAGAAGACGGCCGCCTTGACCAGCTTCAGCGGGCCCGTCGTAAAGCTGTTCACGCTGTCATACTCCAGCTCGATTCCGCTAAGCGCCGTGACGGGCTGCTTGATCGTAAAGGTATACGTCGCATTGTAATCCAGCGGGGCCGACGGTGTAAAGGTCATCAGGTGATCACTGCCGATATCGGCATAATCGATCGTACCGTCGACGAGGCTTCCGTTGCCGTCGCGCAGGAAGATATTGGTAGCGGTCAGCGTCGCCGCATTGACCGCTTCGTTGAAACTGCCCAACATGTGCGCCCCGACGGAGACGTTGGTATCGCCGTCACTGGGCAGGACCGTTACCTGCAAGTATTTCAACGTCCCCGTCGTGAAATGGATCACATTGTCTTCGGCGAGCAGGTAGCCGTCACTCGCTTTGACGCCCCGGGTGACATAGACGGTGTAATTCGAATCTTTCGCGAGATCGCTCTGTGACGTCAAGGTAAAGAGACGGGTATCCGTTCCGTAGAATTTGATGTCGGCAGAGACTTTGGTTCCGTTTTCGTCCAGCAGATAGAATGTGGCATCGTTCACCGTCGAGACGTTCATCTCTTTGTTGAATTTGGCCGTTATGACTTTATTGATCGGGATGTTGACATCCCCCTCCGCCGGATCTATCGTCACTATCAGTTCACCGCCGTTGACCGGTCCGTCAAATGCGCTGTCCCGCCCGCAGGCAGCCAGCAGCAGCATCATTCCTACGCCGATGATCCCCATCAGCCCCCATCGATACACCGATCGCTTCATGTTTTACTCCCTTTTCCCGTATTACGCTGTTTCGACGCTTATGCAGCGTCCGACTCTTTTCCCTGTCGAGAGAACAGCAGCTTCAGTGCGTTTCCCCGACTATGTCACAAAATTAACATTTTGAAGCATATCTACATTAAACTTAATAAAGATCATAATATATCTTTTTTCGTTTATTAATATGTTTTTATCAAATTATTATCAAAAATATCAGAAGGGATTATAAACATGCGGAGACAGACTTGAGCCGTCAGTCACTTAAGCGTACAAAATGTATGGGATACAACGCCATACCGGACCAGGCCTTCGGACGAATAATCTGTTATGCCATGCAAATGTAAAGGGAAAAAGATATATGGAGTGATTCAGAAAGAGGGCGGAAGCACATGGCTTCCGGTATAAAGGGGACGCCTAAGCGTCCAAACAAACACTGAGAGTGACTGTTACTTCGCTTCCCCTGCCGGGAGGGTCACTTCATCGGCCGGAGGGGTAACCTCCTCTTCCGGTGCTTTCGGTGCGGCAATGATGTCGATATCGACACGGCGGTTCTGTGCGCGCCCTTCATCGGTCGCATTGGTTGCGACCGGATCGCTTTCACCTTTGGCCTTCGTTTCGATGCGGTCGGCTTCGATACCGTTGGCGACAAGCTCGTTTTTGACCGCGTCTGCACGGCGCTGTGAGAGCTTGAGGTTGTACAGTTCCGAACCGATGCTGTCCGTATGGCCCGTGACGGTCAGCTTGTCGTCTTTTTGGAGTTTGGCTACAAGGTCTCTGATGGCAGCTTTACCTTCCGGTTTGACGGTCGCTTTGTTGAAGTCAAAGAGGGCATCCGTCGCCAGGACGACACGTTCGACCGGTTTCCGGATAACGACCGGTTCGGCCGGAACTTCTTTGATGACCTCTTTCTCAACGACTTTTTCAACGACGACAGGTTCAGCCGGGACAGGAACCTCTTTGACGACGATGACTTTTTCCGGTTCCGGCGGCGGGACCGGTGCGTTCGGATCCTCGCCGAAGCGGTAGACGATACCGACGGACCAGAAGCTCATATCGAGTCCGGAGTCTGAAGCGTCCTCTTCCATGTGGTACCCTTCCCATTCACCGCGGACCCCGAGGCGCGGAGTAAAGTCGTACTGTACACCGGCACCGAGTTTCAGGCCTGCCCCCCACTGTCCCGGGCTCATGTCTTTCGGGACACCGTTGATATAGAGGGTTCCGCCCGAATAGGAGTAGTCTTTGTTGACTTCGGCGTACATGACACCGAGACGCCCGAAGACAGTCAGCTGCTCGAGGATCGGGAGGTGCCCGACGACGTCGGCATTGAGCCCCTGCATTTTTGCGCTGCCTTTATAGGTCTCACCCGTGTTCGTATCATGCTTGAACGACACCTCGCCGAGGTTGAAGTAACCGCCTTCAACGGCAAAGTAGTCGTTAAAAAGGTAGCCTCCGAACAGTTTGAGCCCGAATGCGTTCTCGTCGATCGAGGAGCTGATCACCGTACAGGCAGGGTCGCCGTCGCATGCTTCCTGTGCCGTATCGGTCTCATTGACCCTGCTGGTTGCATAACCGACATTGCCCCCGATGTAGAAGCCCGGGAATGCAATGCGTTTCGCCGGAAAATCGGCGTGTGCCGCAGAAGCAAACAGTACCGCCGCCGCTGCAACTGAATATAAACTCTTCATTTTAATCCTTCGTTCGTGGGGCACAGCCCCGTTTCATTCTCTGTGCTTTACGGCTGCACAATATAATGCTCGATGAGTCCGAGCATTGTGACGTCCGCACGACCGGTATAGGTACCGAGCAGATCACTCACGGAGTTCAATACCGGAGAGAGTGCAGGAACGATCGTATTGGCCAACAGATCCGTGACGCTGCCAAGGATCGTTCCAAGCAGCGGGTCTGAAGTACCAAGCGTCAATCCGCCAATCGTAACGTTCAGTTCGAGGTTCCCTACAAGATCAGCCACCAGGGCATCCGTCGTATCTCCCAACGGTGCGAATGCACTGTCAGTCTGCTCAACATTGACCGGCAGGAAGTTCATCGGCGTGAAAGCAGACGGTGAACCGTTGGCAAAGGCTTTGACATCGACTTTGACCGGTGTCGGAATCCCCAGGATAGTGAGATTCAGATCCACCAGACTGACCGCATCGAAATCCTCTGCACCGATAACTTGATCGGAGAAGAAGATATCATCCGGAATCGCACCGAGATAGATTTTGGCCAGGCCGTTCTGTACCGCCATCACGATCTCATCTACTGAGAGTGTTTCCAACGTCCCCTCTGCCTCAGCCAACACGATGTAGAGCGGGATATCTACCAGCGCCGGAACATCAATCGTCACCAGCCCAAGCAACAGTGTATTCAGCAGGTCCGTCAGACTACCGAGCAGCCCTGTCAACAGACCGCCGTCGACTTGCAGGTGAAGCTGAATGCGTGACTGTGATGCTTTGATCGTGTCACCCTGAACCATCACGGCATAGGCCGCAGGCGAAACCAGCTGTGCACGCAGCGTGCCGTCTGCACCAAGGAGCCCCGCCAGGTCCAGCGGCACTTCAATAATGGTTTCCGCAACCGGCGTCAGCGCAGAGTTGAGGCCGCTCAGGACTGCGAAGCCATCCGTCGTTGCCGCAGCAAGATCCTCTGTGGAAACCAGATCCGTAACATCCATCGGCAGCATGCTGGCCGGGAACTGAAGCAGGTCACTGATACTGATCGTCTGGTCCGTACCATTGCTGTCAATCGCGGCGATAAGCTGGTTGATGACATCCTGTGCCGGTCCGGCCGGAATCGCGCCGTACTGATCAGCGAGCACCTGGAGTGCCTGCGTAACCGTGATATTGCTGTTGACCAGATCTTCGATCGTTGTAGCGTTGACTTCGTTTGCGAGGCCTCCTACAAAACCGACGAACTGGACATCCGCTTCAGCAAGCCCCTGAACGCCGGCAGCATCGACCTGCAGCTGTGTCCCAAGCAGGTTACCCGTCAGGGTGCCAAGGACATCAGACTCATTCGTGTCGACCGTCGCAGCGTTGCTGTTCATCGTGAAGACAGCCGCATCGATCACCCGGATCAGATTGCCGGTCGTAAACGTTGAACTTGCATCACTTGCCAGTGTATCGCCGTTGACGGCTTCGACACCGGTTGTTACCGTGAACGTATAGGTCGTATACGCCGTGAGGTTCGCATCCGGATTGAAGACGGCAATGTAATTTGTACCGTCATAGCTGATCGCTCCCGGAATCACTCCGGTTACATTGTTTTCAAGATAGAAGGTCGTACCGTCAAGCGTCGTATCATTCACATCTTCATTGAAGTAGGCAACGATATTGTCACTGACTGCGACACCTGTTTCTCCGTCAGCCGGTACGATATATACCTGCAGCTCCGTCTGGGTGCCGGTCGTGAACGTCGACGTCTCGTCCGTGCCCAGCTGTTCGCCGTCGAGTGAGGTCACATCGTTTTCAACGACAAACGTATAATCGCTGTTCGGTGCCAGTGTCGTGCCCGGCTCCAGAATGAAGGTCACGACCGTATTGCCGTTTGCATCCGTCGCGGTATGCAGCGTGCCCGGGATATGGGTACCGTTTTCGTCCATCAGGTAGATATTGCCCGCATTCAGCGTCGACAGATCCATCGGTTTGTTGAAGGTAGCGGTGATCATCGTGTTGATCGGCACATTCGTCGCACCGTCCTGCGGCATGATTGAAACCGCCAGGCGCAGCCAGTTGCCTGTCACGAACATCGCTTCCTCGTTTGCGGCGAGCGTATGGCCGTTCGGCGCGGAAACATCCGTTGTCACAACAGTGGTATAGGTACTGAAGGGCGCAAGGTTCGAAGCGAGTTTCAGAATCACCGTCGTATTGTCGTCGGTATGTTCGATCTTCGTCACCGGTACTTTTGCACTGAGCGCATCCAGCAGATAGAAGCTGTTGTTCGTCACGGTCGAGAAATCGATCGGTTCGTTGAACGTCGCCGTAATATTAGGGTTGAGCGATACGTTCGTGTCCCCATGCTGCGGATTGAGCGTCACCGTCAGTCCCAGACCCGTTCCTGTCGTAAAGGTCGTGACGACATCACCACCCAGGCGCGAGTAATCCGTACCGCGGATACCGTTTGTCGTGACGAACCGGTATGTCGTGTTCGCCGTCAGATTGGCATCAGGCTTGAAGCGCAGCACCTTGTTCAGGTAAGACCACGAACCCGCAACCATATTATCATTCGGATCCAGCAGGTAGAACGTTGTCCCCTCGATCAACGTTGCCTGCTGAATATCTTTGTTGAACGTTCCCGTAATATCGGTATTCAGGAAAACGTTTGTTGCCCCATCGGCAGGTTTAACAACCACCGTAAGACCACTGCCTTTGACATTGTTGTCAAAAACACTGTCCGCACCGCAACCCGCCAGCATGATCATCATGATCGTGCCGAGGAAGAGTGCCAACCCCCTCTTCGTTTGCAAGAACAATTGCATTATATACTCCTTCATTCGTGAAGCCGTCCCCTCGGTTAAGGCCGCTTCGCGCCGTTCTCCCCGCGCAAAATACGCGGAAAAATTCAATTAATAATAGCACACGAAGCTGAAGTTAAACAAAGAAATTAGTATCGATTATAACAACATTTCATATTGTGATACTGGACATTTTTTTCAGAATTGAAGGAGGTGAAAGCGATATTTCGGAAAGGGTAGAGAAAGTCGGTAAAAGCGCATCTTCTCCGCAGCGCAGCGCGCTGCAGATGGATGGTAAGAGGTTGCTACTTAGAGCGGCAGTGCCAGGTTCTGAGCGTTCAGGAGGCTCAGAAGCGTCTGCAGGATTGCCGTCGGATCTGTTGTCAGGCTTCCAAGCAGTGACGTAATCGTACCGGCAAGGTCGCCGCCGAGCAGACCTGTCAGCGTCGTCAGCAGATCACCCAGCAGGTTTCCGCCGAGCAGGTCGCTCACGGTACCGAGCAGGCTGCCAAGCAGGCCGTCGAGACCGCCTGCAGTCAGTGTTCCGAGGATCGCTTCGAGGACACCGGTCGGATCGCCGCTGCCGAGGATCGTATCGAGCAGGCTTGTCAGGTTCGCCAGGTCGAGTGCGCTGAGCGGGTTACCGTTTACAAGCAGACCGCTCAGGTCACCAAGCGGCAGTGTCTGCGTCAGGTACGGGACATTCGTCATCAGACCGCCGAGGATGGCAAAACCGCCAAGCTTGTCGATGGTCGTGACAACCGGCATAACGACCGCGGCGTTGATCAGGAACGATGCACCTTCGGCATTCAGGCCGTGTGCAACGGCTTCCAGCAGTGCCAGCATATTGACGCCTGTCGTCAGCAGACCGTTAACGCTTGTATCCATCGGATCGATACCGAACGGCAGAACTTCACCCGGCAGAGCGAGGATATCGTTCAGTGACAGCGCCGGAAGGTTCAGATCCGGTACGGCACCGAGTACTGTCGTGAGTACCGTAGATACCGGCTCAGGGATCGGCAGTGCGTTAATGATGTCCATCAGCTGTGCAACGCTCAGTTTTGTCGCCATCAGTTCATCAAGCGGGAGTGAACTGAGGACCGGGAGTGTTTTTGCCGCGGCGATAATGTCATTGATCGTCGTATCGGTGCTGACCAGGCTCAGAAGCCCTGCAGGGTCAAGCGCAAGCGCGCCGCCGTCAAGCGGGAGCGCACCGAGCAGACTTGTCAGGGAACCGACCAGCAGGTTCGGATCAAGACAGGATGTGAGGTCGCCGGCGACCTGGGCAAGCAGACCTTCAACCGTACCGAGCAGACCCGTTGTCGTTGTCAGCAGGGTTGCCGGCAGGCTGCCGAGTGTCGTACCGAGCAGCTCCTGAGGTACGGTGATAAGATCGCCGAGGCTCAGCAGGTTTGTCAGCTGGCTCGGGTCAAGCGCACCTGTCAGTGTAGACAGGACAGAAGCCGGATCGCCGGATGCCAGCGTGCCGAGAATACCGAGGAGATCGCCTGCGCTGAGCGGTGCAGCAAGAAGGTCTGAGAGTGTCGCGCTGTCAAGAAGGCCTGTTGCGCTCTGAACGGCACCGAGCAGATCACCCAGCGGCAGGGCGACGGCAAGGGTCTTCAGGTTAGCGGCTGTCAGTTCGGCACCGCCCAGTACGCTGTCTGTTGCACAGTCAAGCGTTGCGACGACAGGTTCAAGCTGCGGGATACAGGCAGCGACATCGTAGCCGACACCCATAACCGTGTCATCCAGGAATGTCAGTGCATCGATAGCAGTTTCTGCCACACCGGCAGTCGCATCGGTTACCGTACTCAGCACCTGTGTCAGCAGGCTCGGTGCAACTGTCAGCAGATCACCCAGCGGAAGTGTCTGCAGCAGCGTTGCAGGGTCCAGTGCATCTTTAATGGAAGCAACGATAGCCAGGACATCCGGCGTACCGCCGATCAGGCCGATGATGTCAAGGACCTGGCTCAGGGAAACGCTTGTTTCAAGCATTGCACCGACAGTGACATCAGATGTCGTCAGACCGAGTTCAACCATGGCGTTGGCAACAGCGGCAAGGTCAAGCGGGATTGAAGTAAGCAGGCTGAGGTCTGCTGCGCTCAGAGCATTGGTGAGGGTGCCGGTCGCCGTATCGAGGACACACTCAAGCGTACCGAGAAGCGCCGTCGCCTGTTCTGCACCGACTACGGTACCTGTTGTCGCTGTTGTTGAAGATGAGGAACCACATCCAGAAAACAGAAGTGCTGCCCCCACAGCACTTGACATCAAAATACCCCGTACGCCATTTAGTGATTGTTTCATTGTTTTTTCCTTATATAATTTAGAAGTCTGTCGTGCACAATAGCAGTCTATGCAGATTTCACAGCACGGATCGGTTCAATCCGCCCAAAACCGAATAGCTCGCACAGAAGCCGGTCGGTTCGCCTCGGTCATCTTAATAGTTAACACGTAGCAGCAATCAGCCCTCACCGATGCCACCTCTTACCCTTTCTCAGTTGCCTGCATTTGACTGAAACCTGATGCCAAATCGTCGTTAGAGTCGTGGTAAGAAAATTATGCCATTGTCTACCCTTTCTTAGCCCACAACTACAGAAGAAACAGTTATATTGCCCGCACTACATGTTACCTATTTACACAATCTTCCCTTTTTCAAGTCAAATGAATTACAACTTTTTCTTATATATGTGTGATATTATTATTTTTTAGTGTATTTTATTCTGCTGAGTAAATTTGTTCTAAAAGATTCTCTTATATTGGTCTTTTTATAACGCCTTTTAACGGTTTTTTTGAATGACAAGATCACACTGACCATTATCGGCATCGGATATCCGTATGAAGGCATCGCACCGATACGGGGCTTCTCCCCACCGGCCGTTATACTTTAATATGGGCCTTACTTCTGAACAGACCAAACATCCTGCAAAGGGTGTTTTGCTATAATGCGCCTTCATCATTTTGCACCCGCCATAGATAGTTACGATGCAGAGTACAAGGAGCACCCGTGTTTGATACCTTGACGGATTCATTTACATCCGCCATTAAGAAAATTCGATTCCACGACGATGAGAAGGCACTTAAGAAGGCGCTTGCCGAACTGAAAAAAGCGCTGCTCAAGGCCGATGTCCATCACAAGGTCGTTAAAGAGCTCATCGAACGCGTCGAACTGGATACGAAGAAAGCCGGCATCGGCAAGGACCAATTCCTCGATGCGATGCGTTTCACCCTCCATGACCTGCTCAAAACCGAAGGGCACCAGGGGTTTGTGTTCGCAGCCAACCCTCCGACCGTTATCCTGATGACGGGCCTCCAGGGATCGGGGAAAACGACCACGACGGGGAAACTCGCCACCTACCTCAAAGAGCAGAAAAAGAAAAAAGTCCTGATCGTCGCGGCGGACCTGCAGCGTATGGCTGCCGTCGAACAGCTCCGGCAGATCACGGCCCAGATCGGCGTCGACCTCTATGAAGACGAGGCGACCAAGAATCCGGTGGAGGTCGTCACGGCCGCCATGGCCAAAGCGAAGAACAGCCTGTACGACGTCGTGCTCGTCGATACCGCCGGACGCCTGGCCATCGACGAAGAACTGATGAGCGAGCTCAAGCAGGTCCGTGATGCCGCCAAGCCGAGCGAAATCTTTTACGTCGCCGACTCCATGACGGGGCAGGATGCCGTCCGTACCGCCCAGAGCTTCAAAGAGCAGATCGGTATCGACGGGGTCATCCTGAGCAAGTACGACGGTGACGCCAAGGGCGGGGTTGCCCTCGGCATCGCTTCGCAGGTGCAGGTACCGCTGCGCTTCATCGGGGCCGGCGAAAAGATGGCGGACCTGGAAGTCTTCCTTCCCGACCGCATCGTCAACCGCCTCATGGGGCTGGGGGACATCGAGGGGCTTGCGGAGAAAGCTTCAAGCGTCATCGATGAGAAACAGGCGAAGAAGCTGACCCAGAAGATCAAGAAGGGACAGTTCAACTTCAACGACTTCCTCGAGCAGATGGAGAGCATGAAGAAACTCGGTTCCATGAAATCCCTGCTGGGGATGATCCCCGGGATGGGGGACATGTCCAAGGCGCTCAAGGACTTCGACCTGGAGAACTCCCAGGAGCTCAAGCAGATCAAGGCGCTGGTCAGCTCCATGACCCCCAAAGAGCGCGAAGACCCCGATCTGCTCAACAACAGCCGCAAGCAGCGTCTGGCGCAGGGGGCCGGGATGGATCAGATGGACGTCAACCGCATCCTCAAACAGTTCAAAAATGCCGCCAAGATGGCGAAGAAGTTCTCCGGCAAAAAGGGGATGCAGGATCTGCAGAACATGATGAGCCAGATGCAGGGCGGGAAATTCCCGCGCTAGGCACGGCCCTCCGGGGGCACCCCTGTGACCCCAAAGCAGAACTTATATTTCTTCCCCGCACGCAAGATTTTACATTCACTGATTTTTCCGCTATAATTTCACCATCGTTTTACGCTTATGAACAATACCTCTGTGACATTGGCGTATCGCATACCCGAACGGTTTGCACGGAACGTCTCCGATAAGACGGTTAGAGGCCGCGGTACCAATGTTAGAGTGACTCCTTCATCGTTCCGCTGCACTACCCTCTTTTTCCGACCTTCCCGAAAACCATTCACCCTATTATTTATCGAAGGAACGAACAATGACAACAATCCGTCTTACCCGTATGGGACGCAAAAAACAGCCTTTCTACCGCGTTGCGGTTACTGACTCCCGCAAGCGCCGTGACGGCGGCTGGATCGAACTGATCGGCTGGTACAACCCGATGACCAAAGAGCAGAAGATCGACGAAGAGCGTCTGAACTACTGGATCGGCGTCGGCGCGACAATGAGCGACCGCGTTAAAAAGATCACCGGCAAATAATTATGGTCACCGATTTCGTCGCCGAATACGCACGTCTCATCGCCTCCCATCCCGAGGACATCCGCGTGGAGATGTTCGAAGGTGACGAGATCGCCGAAATTGTCCTCTATGCCAACGGTGCCGACATCGGCAAGCTGATCGGCAAAGAGGGCAAGATGATCGGCGCCATCAAAACCGTCATCTCCGGCTGCAAAGCCAAAGACGGCAAGAGCTACCGCATCAATGTCGAAGCGGCAGAATAACGACCGGCTGCTCCATATCGCCACGCTGGGCCGCACCGTCGGCCTGCACGGCGAGATGAAGCTGCACCTCTTCACCGACTTTCCCGAACAGTTCGTCCCCGGCGAGACCTTCTATACCAAAGAGCGCACGCCCCTGGTATTTGAAACCGTCAACATGGAGCGCGAACTGGTCAAACTCGAGGGCGTCGACACCCCCGAGGACGCCAAACGCTACACCAACACCATGCTCTACACGACCTACGGACGTACCCGCGAAATGTGCCACCTCGATGAGGGGGAACACTTCTGGTTCGACCTGATCGGGTGCACGGTCATGGAAGACGGTGTGGCGCTGGGCAAGGTGCTGGAGATCGAGCGTATCGGCGCGGTCGACTATCTGCAGATCAAAACCGACGACGCGCTGCTGAAGCAAAGGCTGCCCAAGCAGTTCCTTCTGCCCAAGCAGCCGCCATTTGTCGAAAGCGTCGATACCGATGCGGCCCTGATCACCGCACACGGCGCGATGGCCATCCTGGAGGAGTCGTGACCTTTACCTATGTCACCCTCTTCTCAAACCTGATCGAGGGCTATTTCCAGGACTCCATCCTCAAACGTGCGCAGGAGAAGGGGCTTTTCAGCGTCGCCTACCTCAACCCGCGCGACTTCACGACGAACAAGCACGGGAAGGTCGACGACACGGCCGTCGGCGGAGGCGCCGGAATGGTGATGACGCCACAGCCGCTCTACGACACACTCAAACAGCTCCGCGAAAACGATCCGGACGTCCATATCGTTTTCGCGACCCCTGTCGGCAAACCCTTTGTGCAGAACGACGCCAAACGGCTTGCCAAAAAAAACCATGTTGCATTTGTCAGCGGCCGGTACGAAGGCATCGACGAAAGGGTCATCGAGACCTTTGCGGACGAACTCTTCAGTATCGGCGACTATATCCTGACCGGCGGGGAGCTGCCCTCGCTGGTGATGACCGATGCCATTGCCCGCAATCTCGAAGGTGTACTCGGAAACAGCGAGTCACTGGAGACGGAAAGCTTTGAGACCCACCTGCTGGAAGCCCCCTCGTTCGGAAAGCCCCCGCTTTTTGACGATAAGGGCGTGCCATCAGAATTCTTAAAGGGAAACCACAGTAAAATTGCGGCACTCAAATTTGCCTTGTCAGAATGCAAGACTAAATTCTTCAGGCCTGAGCAGCTTAAAAGGCATAGAAAAAGGACATTGTATGAGAAATAAATACATCGAAAATTTCGAAAATGCTCAAGTCGCTGAAAAGAACGTCCCAGAATTCCGCGCCGGTGATACCGTACGCCTCGCTGTTACCATTAAAGAGGGTGACAAAACTCGTGTTCAGAACTACGAGGGTGTATGTATCGCAATGCGCGGTCAGGGAACGGGTAAAACCATCACAGTTCGTAAAATCGGTGCCAACGGTATCGGTATCGAGCGTGTTTTCCCGATCTACAGCGACAGCATCAACGAGATCAAAGTACTTCGCCGCGGACGTGTACGCCGTGCGAAACTCTTTTACCTGCGCGACCGTGCCGGTAAATCTGCACGTATCAAAGAGCTCCGCAAGTAATTGCGGACGCCCTTCACACCCGACACACTTCCCCACCAATTTTTTACCACCAACCGCTTCCTGCAGAAGGAATCCGTATGACGCTTAACCTGTTTTTCATCACTGCCACCGCCCTCTTCATCATCGCCGTACTGAAGCAGCTTCTGGAGACGAATGCGTTTCTGAACCGCCTGCGCGACAACCACCCCTCACGCTATGAAGCCATGGGGCGCCCGCGCTGGAACATCCAGTTCGGCGACCCCCGCTTCCGCGAAGCCGTCAAATACATCCGTGCCCACAAGTTCGCCGACCTCGACGACCCCGAACTCGAACGCATCTACAAGGCCATCAAAAGAGCGGACAGGGTCGCCATTGCCTCCGCCGTCGTCGCCATACTCATCACCCTTATAGAAGTGATGCGGACAGCAGGATAAAACAACAAACTATCAGTAGCAGGACTTTTTCTGTGGGTTATAAACGATAGTTAGCGTGTCGAACGGATCGCCAGGGAATGGAATACCCCGAAAGCGGCAGCCTTTTATCCTTTTTTCTTCCCGGTTCGGCTTCTTTTTTGGATAAGCAAAAAAGAAGGGGAACAAAAACACAAATAATCTTGGAAAACACGGCTCATGCAGAGCCGCAAAAAGCTGCTAATAGTCTTTGAGAGCCCGCTCGATATCGCGCTTCATATCCTTCTCTTTCATATCGGCGCGCTTGTCGTGCGACCACTGTCATTGCCGTCCCCGGAGCAAAGCCCCGCGGACTTTCGCTGGCCGCTATGGCACTGAAGACGGCTCATGCAGAGCCGCAAAAAGCTGCTAGTAGTCTTTGAGCGCCCGTTCGATGTCGCGCTTCATATCCTTCTCTTTCATATCGGCTCGTTTGTCGTGCAGCTTTTTACCCCGCGCAATGGCGATCTCGAGCTTGATGATGTTCTTGTTGTTGAAGTACATCTGCAGGGGCACGATCGTGTGTCCCTCTTTCTCCACGGCGTCCGCCAGTTTGGCGATCTGCCGTTTATGCAGCAAGAGCTTCCGGCTGCCGCGCTCCTCGTGGCCGTAGTAGTGGTGTGTCGTCTCCAGGCGGCCGATGTGGGCGTTGAACAAAAAAGCCTCGCCCCTAACAAGCTTGACGAAACTGTCCTTGAGGTTGACGCGGCCGGCACGGATCCCCTTGACCTCACTGCCCTTGAGCACGATGCCCGCCTCGAATTTCTCGAGGATCTCGTAATCGTGAAAGGCTTTTTTGTTTTTGGCAATCGTTTCGCCCACTTGCATTCCTTTGAATCAGTGATGCAATCATAGCGAAAACCCGCCCTTCGGCGAACCCTCTTCCTTGGAAAGATCCATGCCTGGTGCGGACGCCGACAGGGAACTTTTCCTATAATACGGCATGAAACACCTTAACCGTTTTATCGACAAACTCGGTATGCACAGCCCCCTGAAGATCGTCGCGGGGGTGACACTCGCCACCACCGTCGTCTCCGTCCTCTGTGTCGGGATCTTCTACACGCTGCTGACCGGCACGCTTCCGCCGGTCATTCTGGGCTTCTCCATCCTGATGCCACTGCTCATGACCCCGCCGATCCTCGCGATCGTCATCAAACTGGTCATGCGGCTCGAAACTTACAAAAGCGCGCTGCACGATGAAATCGAGAAGAACCGGGAAAAGGATATGCTCCTTTTCGAGCAGGAACGCTTCGCCCTGATGGGGGAGATGCTCTCGAACATCTCCCACCAGTGGCGCCAGCCACTCAACACGATCAACCTGACGCTGCTCTCCGCCAAACTGGCCAAGGCGACGGGACGTCTGGATGACGAGACACTCGACCATGCCTTTGAGACGATCGAACAGAACACCCTGCACCTCTCCGAAACGATCGAGGATTTCCGCTCGTTCTTCCAGAACAAGGCCCCGACGAAGCTCCTGCCGCTGCATCAGATCGTCTACGAGCTGCACCGTATCATCACACCGACGCTCGAAGCCAATACTATTGCGCTGGAGATCACATGGAACAGCGATACGATCCACCGGCTGCAGATCGCAACCGCAATCTCCCAGGTCCTCCTGAACCTCATCAACAACGCCAAGGACGCCCTTGAATCCCTGGACCAGGAGAAGAAACAGATCCACATTGAGTTTGAGTACCCTCCGGGCGGAGGCCATCTTCGTATCTGCGTTTTCGACAACGGCCCCGGCATCGACCCGGCAATCCAGACGAAGATCTTCGATCCCTATTTCACGACAAAGGGGAGCCTCAAAGGGAGCGGCATCGGACTGCATATGAGCCGTCAGATCATTCAGAAGCTCTTCCTGGGCACCATCATCGTTTCCAGCCTGCCCGGCGAGACCCGCTTTGTCATCATGCTGCCGATCTCCGAGTTCTGCAGACCCGAGGTGTAACGGCCTACCCTTCGGAGACTTTGAAAAAACTGCTCCCGCTGCCGGAGAAGAACCAGCCGTGGCGGAAATGCTCTTTGAGTTCGGGGTAGAGCGACAGCGCCGGCTCGAAAAGGTCGTTCGCATCATCGGCGCTCAGTTCGGAAAGCAGCGTTTTGGAGTCGGTGGCGGCAAAATAGTCATAATCCCCCGCAGAGAGCTCCTTGTAGAAGCTCTCCCGGAAACGGCGGTAGACCGCGGGAGTGCTGATCTCGATCGGCGGCGTACGCGTCTCGAGATGCAGCGGCGTTTCATGAAAAGGTTCCACGATCTCCCCGATCCCGGAGACGTTCGCACTGGGGTACCCGTAGACGAAAAAGGGGACATCCGCACCGACCTTTGCACCGATGGCGGCCAGCTCGCTGACGTCCAGGCCTAGGTGCAGCACTTCGTTGCACATCTTCAGATAGGTTGCCGCATCCGAACTGCCTCCTCCCAGCCCCGCAAAGGCCGGAATGTGCTTGTTGACGGCGATCCCGTGGGTCTGCATCAGCCGCTCGAGTTCCGCCGACCCCGTCGCTTCGAGCAGGGCGGTGTACGCTTTGTAGATCGTGTTCTGTTCCGTCGTACAGGCGAAATCGCCGTCGATGACGAACCCCTCCTGCTCCTTCGGGAAGAAATAGAGCAGGTCATGCAGCTGCTCTACCACCATGAACCGCGACAGGATCTCGTGGTACTCCCCGCGCCTGCCCGTAATCTTGAGAAAAATATTGACCTTGGCCGGTGCCGTGTAGTGCTTCATAATGCCACCTTGTTCAATACGTAATGCACGCCTTCGCCGTCAAAGGCGAAGACCGCCATCTCCTGCCCGTCATCGACACGGTAGACCCCGTCTTCCACGGGAGCGAACTCGTCGCGCGTCAACGGCTGCCCCAGGGTGATTTTCCGCCATTCGCCCCGGTATTCAACCGGGGGGAGACGCAGGCAGCTTCGGATATCGAGGGCGCGTTCCCCTTCATAGACGAACTGACCTTCGCAGAGCCGTTCGAGCATACTGAGCGATCCCCCCTCGAGGCCCAGCCGCTCATACACGAGGCGTCCGAGCGATCGGATATAGGTCCCCTCGGAAACCGTCGCCTCGAAGGTGACGAAGGGGTGGCAGTAGTGCAGCATACGGACATCATACACAGTCGAATATATCGTCTCCAGCTCAAACGGGATCCCCGCCCGGGCCAGATCGTAGGCCCTCCGCCCGTTGATCCGCTTTGCACTGAAGATCGGCGGCGGGTAGGCCTGCTCCCCCTTCAGGGATTCGACGGCCTCCCGGACCTTTGCCTCCGGCAGCGGCGCGATGTCGTCGATCTGCTCGACCCCTTCGATGTCGAGGGTGTCGGAGTGCGCCCCGAGCCAGAGCGTCGCCCGGTAGCGCTTGGGGGTCTTGTCCAGGAAACGGAAGAGCGAGGTGTATTTTCCGAAGGCGATGATGAGCACCCCCCTGGCAAAAGGATCGAGGGTACCGGAATAGCCCGCTTT
This sequence comes from Sulfurimonas sp. HSL-1656, assembly GCF_039645585.1. Classification (NCBI taxonomy): domain Bacteria; kingdom Pseudomonadati; phylum Campylobacterota; class Epsilonproteobacteria; order Campylobacterales; family Sulfurimonadaceae; genus Thiomicrolovo; species Thiomicrolovo subterrani. The sequence continues at coordinate 485,446 of NZ_CP147915.1, read as the reverse complement.
TTTCACCCCGTATTTGCGCTTCAGGGTGCGCAGGAACTGGTTGGAGCTGAGCCCGGTGGGCTTGTAAGCGACAAAGAGTCGGTTCATGGACGTATCAGAGGCGTTCGACAAAGGAAGCGAGGATCTCCCGCTTGTTGCCGCCGAAGTTGATATTGAGCTTGAATTCGCGGCCGGCCTTGCTCACCCCGATCACGCGTCCGGCGCCGAAGATTTTGTGACGGACGAGGTCCCCTTTTTTGAACGCCGTGTTCTTCTCGATCTTGAGGGAGCTTTCGCAGAGGCCGGCTTCGCCGAAGAAACGGCTCTTTTCCAGTTCCGTACGGCGTCCCTTGTAGTAGCGGCTCTGGACATGCGACAGGGTCAGCGAATCCTTGGCGCGCGTAAAGGAGACGTACCCCAGGCGGCGCTCCTCCTCCAGATCGCTCCCGTCCCCGATCAGCGGCAGGAACCCCTCTTCGAGGCCGATGATGAAGAGGTGCTCGAACTCCAGCCCCTTGGAGGCGTGGATACTCATGATGTAGATGCTCTCCCCCTCCACCTGGTCCTGTTCGCTCTGCAGCGAGACTTCGTTTAAAAAGGCATCCAGGGTCGCTTCGGGGTTCTGCTTGATGAAATCGCGGAAGAGGCCGAAGAACTCGTCGATGTTCTGCACCCTCTCCGTCCCGTCGGGCATCGCCTCGTAGAAGGCCTTGATCTTGAAGATCTCGTCGATGCGCTCGGCGAAGCTGTAGAGCGATTCGTCCGCGACGGCGCGCATCTGTTCCAGTTCGCTGACGAACTGCTTGAGGGTCGTGGCGTTCTTCTTGCGCACCAGTCCTTCGAGCTCCGCGGCGGCACTGAGGCGTATCAGATCGTAGAGGGAGCGCTCCTGCTCGATCGCCGCCAGCTCCAGCTTGTCTATAGACGCCTTTCCGATCCCGCGTTTGGGCTTGTTGATGATGCGCTTCATGGAAAAGTTGTCGTGGTGGTTCGTAATGACGCGCAGGTAGCTGATCAGGTCCTTGATCTCGGCCCGGTCGTAAAAGCGCAGCCCGCCGACGAGCTTGTAGGGGATCCCGGCGCGGTTGAGCCCCTCTTCGAGGGAGCGGCTGAGCGCGTTGATGCGGTAGAGCACGGCGATCTCGTTGGGGCGGACCCCCTCGCTGATCAGCTTTTTGATCTGCAGCGCAATCTTGCCCGCCTCCTCGTTCTCGTCATTCGACGAGAGCATCTTCACCGCTTCCCCGTCGCCGCGGGTCGGCAGCAGCGTCTTGCCCAGGCGGGAGCGGTTGTGCTCGATCAGCGCGTTGGCGACGGTCAGAATAGGCGTGCGCGAACGGTAGTTGTGTTCGAGTTTGACGACCATGGCATCCTCGAAGTCCTGGTCGAACTCCAAGATGTTGCGCACGTGCGCCCCCCGCCACCCGTAGATGCTCTGGTCGTCGTCCCCGACGACACAGAGGTTGTTGTGGGCGCTGCAGAGCTTCTGCAGCAGCTTGAACTGCAGCTCGTTCGTATCCTGGTACTCGTCGATCATGATGTACTGGTAGCGCTTGCTGGTCTCTTCGGCCAGTTCCGGATGCTCGTCGAGCAGTTTGTAGGTCAGGGAGATAAGGTCGTCAAAATCCACGAGGTTGTTTTCGACGAGGTAGGCCTCGTACTCCTTGTAGACCTTCGCGATCTGCTCGTAGTTTTTCTGCTCCGCCTGGGCATGGGCCTCTTCCGGCGTGATCAGGGAGTTTTTATACCGGGAGATCTCGCTGGCAACCAGCGGCAGCGGCAGATCGCCGTTGAGTTTTTTCAGGATCCGCTTCTTGTCGTCGGTGTCGATGACGACGAAATTGTTCTCACGGCTAAGGCGGTGGATATGGAACTTCAGGAACAGCAGGCCGAACTTGTGGAATGTACACAGCAGCGGCGGGTAGGTGTTCGCGTCGATCATCTTCAGGGCGCGTTCACGCATCTCCTTGGCCGCTTTGTTGGTAAAGGTCAGCGTCAGCGTATTGCTCGCGGGGATCCCCACAACGTCCAGCAGGTAGGCAAGGCGCGAGGTGATTGTCGTCGTTTTTCCGCTGCCCGCTCCCGCCAGGATCAGTAAGGGGCCGTCGATCTTTTTGACCGCTTCGGCCTGCTGCTCGTTGAGGTTTTTGAAAATATGTTCCATCGTCCGTTTTTCGTGTTTTTAGGTTAATCTATTATATCAATAAATTTTTAAGCTCTCATTGTTTGATGTCAATTTGATGTTACTTCAGCGGAAAATTATAAAAAAAGTAATCAAAACTAATTTCTCTTATTGAAATGACTATCATTGTACGTTATAATTCTGATGTTTTATTTTTATGGTGCCCTGTTATCCAAAAGCGGACGCTTTATAACAAAGACAAATACGGCCCATTGCCAAGGATATCTGAATGCTGAAAGACTTCGCCAAACTCCAAACCTTTTTGACCGTCGTTAAAGAGAAGAGCTTTTCCAAGGCGTCTGCAAAACTGGGCATCTCCCAACCCGCCGTCACCCAACAGATCAAATTTATCGAAGAGTATCTTGACACCCGCATCGTCGAGCGCAAGAAGAACGGGATCAAGCTGACCAAAGAGGGCGAAGACCTTTACCGCATCGCGATCAAGCTCGAAAAAGCGATCAACACGAGCCAGAAAGAGCTGCTCAAGATCATCAACAAAGACTTCACCTTTATCCTGGGTGCCTCCTACGCGATCGGGAACTACGTCATTCCGACCTATCTCGGTGCCATCAAAGAGAAGATCCACAACGAAGTCTACATGCACGTCGGCCTCTCCAACGAGATCATCGACGAGCTCGAAGACAAGAAGATCGATGTCGCGCTGATCGAGTCCCCGGTCTTCCGCGACGGGATCATCTACCGCGAATGGATGGAGGACGAACTCGTCCTCTTCTCCAACCAGCCGCTGCCGAAGTATCTGAAGAAAGAGGACTTCTTCACCTTCGACTGGATCTGCCGCGACGAGAACTCCCACACCCGCAAGCTCGTTTCCGAAGCCTTCGAAGAGCTTGAGATCGACTGTTCGACGTTCAACGTCATCGGGGTCGTCCAGTCGCCGACGGCGGTCAAGGAGACGATCATGCGCTCTCCCAAGGATGCGGAGCGCCCCATCGTATCGGTCATCTCCCGCCACGTCATCGAGGACGAGATCGCCGAGGGCAAACTGTACGAATCACGCATGCGCAACTTCCGCGTTCACCGCAAGTTCTACATCGCCTACTCAAAAGACCGCAAGCACGACGCCTTCGTCAACAACGTCGTCGACTTCCTGCTTACCATGCGGATGTAAGTACGTTTCATACTCTTCTATCCCCCGGGGGACTTTCTCCGAGGCGGGTGCTAAGTGCTAAGTGCTAAGTGCTAAGTGCTAAGTGCTAAGTGCTAAGTGCTAAGTGCTAAGTGCTAAGTGCTAAGTGCTAAGTGCTAAGTGCTAAGTGAAACGTATGACAATCCGCTTCATCTGTCAAGTCCGAAACGATTATTAGCGTGTCAGCAGGATCACCGGGGCATGGTATGTCCCGAAAGCGGCAGCCTTTTATCCTTTTTTCTTCCCGGTTCGGCTTCTTTTTTGGATAAGCAAAAAAGAAGGGGAACGAACCTCATCACTTCTTCTTCAGAAACTTCTCGTTTTCCGGATTCGACAAAAATGCCGCCATCGAATTCTCGATCCCGCCGTCATCGACCGCTTCCGCCTCTTCCGCACCGCTTTTATACACGGCATGATTGATGAAAATGGGCGTTTCGTCGATAATGATCTGCATGATGCTCGGCAGGGGCACCGTCACGAAACTGCCGATGTTCTCCGCGCCGAAGCCCGCTTCGAAGATGAGGCGGTTCCCGTCGATGCGCGCACTGTCAAAGGTGTAGCCCGCGAGATAGAACAGGGTCATCGGCCGGAAGGACTCGGTGATGTGCTCGGGCAGCGCCGGTTCGAAGCCCAGATGCTCGATCTTGCAAAGAATGCCGAAAGACTGGTCATGTTCGAACAGGTAGAGCATCAGCTCCTCGACATGCCGCTGCATTAAATCGACAAATTTTTCATCATTGAGAATATTGATGAGCATCATCTCTCCCAGTTAATTAATCGGGGGAAGTATACCACCGCTCACCTCGACAAAGCCTGACAGGGCATTCATCACGGCCACCCGCTCCGCGCCCCGTGCCGCATCGAGGGTGATGTCGGCGCAGATGAGCTTCCCTTCGGCGATCAGCCGGGCACGCGCCGTACCTTCGAGCAGCGGCCGTTTCGGGGTCAGCCACTGCTCCCCGATCAGGCAGGCGACATTGGCGATGGTTGTATCGGTGATAAGGCCTTCCTGGACGATCAGGACGTCGTCCGCCTCACCCCGCAGGTCATAAAGCTGATTAAGTCGTTCACGTTCGGTCGTTTTGTCGCGGTAGGTGATCGTCTCGTCCGTCACCGGCTGTAGCGAGGTGATGATACGGGGGGGATAGGGGAGAAGTTCATATGTGAACATTTGTTCATCGTACTGGACACGGCAGCGCCAGCGCCCCGTTTCCGGGGCTTCAAGACGGCTTGCCAGGTCGTATTGGGAAAAAATGCCGTGGCGCTTGAGCGTCCGTTCCAGACGCTGCTGGTGCCATTCAAGATAGGGGAAACGCCCCTCTTCGGCCAGGATCGTTTCCAGAAAGGGCATGGCCTATTCGCTGAACAGTGCCGTCGAGAGGTAGCGTTCGGCCGTGTCGCAGAGGATGGTGACGATGGTCTTGCCCTTGTTCTCCGGGCGTGCGGCCACCTGCATGGCAGCGTAGACGTTGGCCCCGGCGGAGATACCCACCAACAGCCCCTCCTCTTTGGCCAGCATCCGCGACGTCGCCATCGCATCGTCGTTACTGACAGTGACAACCTCGCCGTAGATCGCCGTATTGAGGACCTCCGGCACGAAGCCCGCGCCGATCCCCTGGATCTTGTGCGGGCCCGGTTTGCCGCCGGAGAGGACTGCCGAGTCCGTCGGTTCCACGGCAATGATCTCGATGGAAGGGATCACCTCTTTGAGGCGCGTACCCGTTCCCGTCAGCGTACCGCCGGTCCCGACGGCAGCGACGAAGATATCGAGCTTGCCGTCCGTGTCACGCAGGATCTCTTCGGCTGTCGTGCGGATATGCACCGCCGGGTTGGCCGGGTTCTGGAACTGCTGCAAGATAACGGCGTTGCCCAGGTTCTCTTTGAGCTCCTCGGCCTTTTCGATGGCCCCCTTCATGCCGGACATTGCCGGGGTCAGTACCAGCTCCGCGCCGAGGGCCTTGAGGATATTGCGGCGCTCGATACTCATGGACTCGGGCATCGTCAGGATGAGTTTCAGCCCCAGTGCGGCACAGATCGAGGCGAGCGCGATCCCCGTGTTGCCGCTGGTCGGCTCGATAATCGTCGTCTGGGAATTGATGATGCCGTCGTCCATCGCCGTTTTGATCATGTTGAAACCGATCCGGTCCTTGACGGAGCTCGTCGGGTTCATGAACTCGCATTTGCCGAGGATCGTCGCTCCGGTCTGCTCGGAAGGGGTGTTGAGACGAATCAGCGGCGTGTTGCCGATCAGTTCAGTGATGTTTGACGCTATCATTCCTTATCCTTTATTGTTGCTTCGTGCTATTATAGACGAAGCCATGAGAAATTATCTGTAATCCATAGTATTTAACTATGTTTTTACGTGTATTTTGACAGATGTCAACCTTAAATGCATTTGCCATTCCCATGTGGATAAGCATACACGGTTATAATGACGGTTATGAAACTGCGAACATTCACCCACAAACGCATCCTGCTTTTCGGTGCCCCGCGCGCCTTTTCGCGCGATGAGTTCGACCGGCTGCTGCAGGCGGCACAGATCACCCTGGCCGATGCGTACGACGACAGTGTCGACGCCGTCATCGAGGGCCGGCTGATCAACCCTATAGAGCAGGAAACACTCGACCGGCTCTACGATACCCGCAAGGTCGTCCCCCTCTCCATCGACGATTTCGAAAAGACGCTCTGTTCGCAGATCGAACCCGACCGGATCATTATGAGCCTCAAGCTCACGCGCGACCGCGACCGGCTCCGCGCATTTTTGCAGAACCCCTACATCGACAACGATTTTTTCCTGAAACTGCTGCAGCTTTACGACTGGGGTGGAGAGGGCTTTTTCGAGAGCGATGAGAACCGCGACGTCACGGCGGCGCTGATCGGTCGCTATTACGAGAACCTCGAACGCAACCACAACGTCCAGTACTCCACCCTCGGCCTCATGCACCTGCTCCGGCAGACCCGCCGCCCCCGGCTCATCCGCGTCATCGGCGGCCTGCCGCCCCTCCGCAAAGCCGTCAGCTCCGGCGACCGCCAGATGCGCGCCGTGCTCGAAGCGCTTGCCCTGCACCCCGACACGGACGAACCGACCCTCAAACACTTCATCCGCCAGGGGGACGATGCCCTGCGAACGCTTGTGGCTTCACGCCCGGCGCTTGACCCCGCCCTGCAGCAGGAGCTCGCCGGCATGAACGATCCGCAGATCCATACGGCGCTGGCCGCCAACCCCGACCTCGGCCCGGCGCTGGCCGACACCCTCTTTGCCGACGGCAGCCTCGCCGACGTCGGATATGCCCATATCCGCCTCGACGGCGAGCGCTATGAAAAGGGCCTCATCGACCACGCAGCAGCACTGGCCGCCAATCCCTCGCTGACAGAGGCCATGCAGCGGCAGCTCTATACAAGCGGCGATCACGCCGTCCGATGTGCCCTGGCGGCCAATCCCGCGCTGCAGATCGCCGATACACTCACGGACGACGGGGATGAAAGCGTCATGCAGGCGCTCGCCGCCAACCCGTCGCTGAACACGGCGCAGCTCGAAGCCCTGGCCGGCACGGGCTGCTGCAACAGGGCGCTGGCGGGGAACGGCTCCGCCCCTGCAACGCTGCTCGAAGCGCTCTACGCCAAAGGCGATAGCGACGTCCTGCTTGCCCTGGCGGCCAACCATGCGACCCCCGTCGCGATCCTGCAGCAGCTGCAGCTCGATGCGCGTTTCGAGCGCGCCGTACGAACCAACGACGCCTTCGGGCAGTTCATTCAACGCGAAAACATAGGATGGTTATGAGGGCACATCCAACTCCCCTCCGCGTTTTCAGCGTTACAGAGAAAGTTCTCATCGGAATCTACCTTCCAAGGTTTGTCAAATGCCTGAGGCATAGTACAATCCTGAAGAGAGTTTTCTCTGCAACGCCCTGCGGGAAAGCATTTGAGGCACGATCTTTCCTTGGTTCACTTTTTGACGTAGCTCCCGCTATGCCTGCAAAGCGCTCCAAAAAAATCTCATACCTCAAATCCTTTCTGAAATTCACGCAGGGAAATTGGAGGTGCCCTTGAGAAGTCAAGAGATCATTGAAACCCTGGACGCCCTGGTCGATCAGAAGCTACCGACCTTTTTGTGGGGAGCACCGGGAATAGGCAAATCCTCCGTCGTCAAACAGATTGCCGACGCGAAAGGCATCGGTTTTATCGACCTGCGCCTCTCGCTGATGGACCCGACCGACCTCAAGGGGATCCCCTTCTACGAGAACCAGGCGCATCAGGCCGTCTGGGCGCCGCCGTCGTTCCTCCCGCGGGAGGGGAGCGGCATCCTTTTCCTCGACGAGCTCAACACCGCCGCGCCCTCCGTCCAGGCCTCGGCCTACCAGCTCATCCTCGACCGCAAGGTCGGCGAGTACGAACTGCCCGAGGGATGGGCCATCGTCGCGGCGGGCAACCGCGAGAACGACCGGGGCGTCGTCTACCGCATGCCGCTGCCGCTGGCCAACCGCTTCATCCACCTGGAGATGGACGTCAACGTCGACGACTGGCGCCGCTGGGCTTATACGCGAGGCATCGACGAGCGCATCATCGGCTACATCAGCGCCAACAACGCGGCCCTCTTCGGTTTCGACCCCGACAGCGACACCAAAAGCTTCCCCACCCCGCGCAGCTGGGAGTTCGTCAACGGCATCCTGAACGCCAACATGAACCCCGCCCTGACAATGAATGCCATCGCCGGGGCCGTCGGGGAGGAGCGCGCCGTCGATTTCACGGCCTTTGCCAAGGTGATGCACCTTCTGCCCGACACCGATGCCGTCCTGCGCGGGGAGTCGCATGAGGTCCCGGAGGATCTCAGCGCCCTTTACACCCTCGCCTCCGCCCTCGTCGCCAAAGTGCTCAAAGCCCCCGAAGACGATACGCTGGCACGCCTGCTCGACTACACCCACCTGCTCCCGCCGGAGTTCGCCGTCCTCATCGTCCAGGACCTCCAGAAAAACGGCGTCATGATGGACCACCTCGACGCCTACGGCAAGTGGGTCGGCAAGTTCGCCTTCCTTCTGCAATAAAAAGGTATGGCATGGCGCGCGCATGTAATAGAAAAAGGTTGACAACCGATCAACACCATTCATGCGCGGCAGCCGATTTGCCCTTTCTTCTTCCCGGTTCGGCTTCTTCTTTGGGCAAACAAAGAAGAAGGGGAACAAACTCCCGAGGTTTCACCCATGTCTGAAAACATCGCCGCCGAAAAACTGGGCAAGGCCAAGGCCACCCTCCTGCTGAACTCCCCCTACTTCGGTACCCTCGCCAGCCGACTGGAGCTGGACACCAGCGACGACATCCCGGGCTTTCTCAGCAACGGCCTCCGCCTGGAGTACAACCCCGAATACGTCGAAGGCCTCGACGCCCGGGAATGCGAGTTTATGCTGGCCAACGGGGCCATGCACGCCGCGCTCGTACATGAACGGCGCCAGAACGGGCGGATGAGCTGGCTGTGGCAGCTGGCCACCGACCACGCCATCAACGCCATGCTCGTGCAGAACAACTTCGCCCTGCCGCCGCAGGTCAACTACGACCCCCGCTTCGAAGGGATGTACGCCGAAGCGATTTACGCCCAGCTCAAAGACGAGATCAGAAACGAAGAGTACAGCGACGACGAGAGCAACGATACCGGCTTCAACGAGAACAACCAGCGCAAGCGCGACGAGCTGAAAAACGCCGAAGGGGACCACGACCCGGACAAAAAACGGCCTCAGATGGAGGTGGAGAACAGCGTGGACGAGTCGCTCTTCGAGCATTTTGAGAAGGCCGTCCGCGAGATGCTGGCGCAGCAGGGCGACACCCCGCTGGGGCTGGAACGCTTTTTCATCCCCACGACGAAGAGCGTCATCGACTGGCGCAGCGAACTCGCGCACGCCCTCAACCGCCACCTGCGCAGCGACTACCGCATGCTCCCGCCCTCTAAAAAACTGCTCTACAGCCACATCTACCTCCCCTCGCCCACGTCGGAGACCCTCGACCTCGTCATCGCCATCGACAGCTCAGGCTCCGTCGACGAAACGCTACTGGGGCGCTTTATCGCCGAGGTCGAGTCCCTGCTGGAGACCTTTTCCGACTACCGTATCGAGCTGCTCGTCTGCGATGCAAAAGTACAGTCGCATCACCAGTTCTACCCCGGCGAGCCGCTTGTCTTCGACCTCAAAGGCGGGGGCGGCACCGACTTCCGCCCGGTCTTCGAGTGGACGGAGCGCCACGCCCCGATGGCGCCGCTGCTGCTCTACTTCACCGACTGCGACGGCCGTTTCCCGGACAGGGAGCCCCTCATCGACACCGTCTGGATCACCCCGGAAACAGAGCGGGAAGTCCCCTACGGGAAAATCATCCCTATCACTTTATAGACAACAAAGCGCCTCTTAAGCGTGCAATATCTATAATTCGCCCGCAAAGTGACAAGTAGGGATACGCAAGCCGAACGGACTTTGACACAAAAAAATTTACTGGAGAACTCCATGAAAAAGATTCTTTTTCTGATGGTTGCTTTCGCTGGCGCTGCTTTCGCAGCTGACGCTGACGTTGCAAACCAGACACTCAAAGCTTACTCTATGATCGCTGCAGGCGTCGGCCTCGGTCTCGCTGCTCTCGGTGGCGCTATCGGTATGGGTCACACTGCTGCTGCGACTATCGCAGGTACTGCTCGCAACCCGGGTCTGGGTGGTAAGCTCATGACTACAATGTTCATCGCCCTCGCGATGATCGAAGCTCAGGTCATCTATACACTCGTTATTGCCCTGATCGCTCTGTACGCTAACCCGTACCTCGGCTAATCAGCCGAAAAACCCGCGAAGGCTTCGGCCTTCGTTTTTTTTGACAGCCTGAAGAAATTTAAGCTGTTTATAACATTCTCGCCAGTATAATTCTGGTCTTTTAAAACTTACTGTTAAAACGCGACCGTGGTGGAATTGGTAGACACGCTATCTTGAGGGGGTAGTGCCAACTTGGTGTGCGAGTTCAAATCTCGCCGGTCGCACCATCTTCTAATTTTTTCACAAAATCATTCAAATCCGACTCAAAACTCTGAAACAAAAAACTTCGTTTATTTCTCCCTATGCGATGCTGCCGTCTTTGCTGCAAATACCACCCCTTCTGTCATGATTTTTATACGCTTCTAAGAGGGTTCATTCGATAATAAAATTATTGCTCTGACAAAGGATGGCATGATGATCCGGATGGGAATGCTCTTACCCGCCTTTACGGCGTTGATCTTATTGACTGCGTGTGGCGGTGGCGGCGGGGGCAGCAGCACCCCGACGGTGACCGGCCAGTTTATTGACGCCCCCGTCCAGGGGCTCTCCTATGCCTGTTCTTCCGGAACGGCCGGCACGACCGATGCCGGCGGCGGGTATACCTGCCCGGACGGCGACACCGTCACCTTCTCGGTCGGCGCCGTCTCCATCGGAACCGTCACGGCTGAAAGCGGCCCGGTCGTTCCCTACAGCTTCTTCCCGGCAGATACCGTTGCAGCCGTCAACCTGGCACGGCTGCTGCAGTCGCTTGACGGGGACGGCGACCCCAACAACGGGCTTATCGATCTCAACAGCACTTTGATCGCCGCTCTGCCCGCGGGGACGGATTTCAGTTCCCCCACTTTCGCCGCAGACGTCGAAGCGGCGCTGGGGATAACGCTGGTCGGGGCAGTAGAAGCGATGCACGCCCTGGGCGAAGGGATGGTGGCCGCAGGCATGACCGTCCCGCTCACAGCAATCGCCGTTCCCGAAAGCAGTTCGGACATCGAGGTCAACGACACCGTCGCCGTCGTTTTCACCCGAAGTATGGATACGACCAGCCTTCTGCTCTCCGGCACGATGGCGCCCCAGAGCAACGGCGGGGCCTGGAGCACGGACGTCCATGCCAATGACCGCCTGACCTTTTCGGCTAAAACCTTCTGGTCGGAAGGCGCCCAAACCCTCGTCATCGATGTGAACGACACCGGCGCCAATGCGCTGGGTCAACTCTCACTCTCCTACACCGTGGCGGCTCCCGCCGATGCCGATGCGGACGGGTACCCCTTTACCACCGACTGCAACGATACCAACCCCAACGTCTATCCGGGCGCAACCGAAATCATTGGGAACAGTATCGACGACAACTGTAACGGTATGATCGACGAAGTCGAGGTCTGTGACGGCGTCGACAACGACGGCGACGGCCTGATTGACAGTGCCGATCCGGACCTCATCGCGCAGCTTTGTGAAATGCAGGACGGCGTCTGCAGCGGTGCGAAGAAAACCTGCGGCGGCGCTGCCGGATGGCTCCCCTGCAACGACGCCGTCTACCTGGCCCACGATGCCTCCTATAACAGCGTCCTGGACGGATGCGACAGCCTGGACAACGACTGCGACGGTGCGACAGACGAAGATGGGGCGACTGTCTGTGACGACAACTTTGCCTGTACGATGGATGTCTGTACCGCCGGGGCATGCAGCAATACACCCAATGATACGTTCTGCGATGACAGCAACCCCTGCACTACTGCATCCTGCAGCCCCGAAGCGCTCAGCGCTGATCCGGTCACAGGCTGCAGCATCCAGTCGCTTCCTGCAGGGACAACCTGTAACGACGGAAACCCTCTGACCGTCGACGATATCTGCCAAGTCACGGGGGTCTGCAGCGGTACGCTTTCTACCGATGCGGACAGCGACGGGGTCTCCGACGCCGCGGAAATCACAAACGGCACTGACCCGAATGACCCCGATACGGACAACGACGGCCTCAACGACGGCCAGGAGCTCAGCGCCAATACTGACGCGCTCGACGCCGACACCGATGATGACGGCATCCCGGATGGCCTTGAAGTCACCTATTCACTCAATCCGCTTGACAATGACAGCGACAATGACGGCCTGATCGACGGCCTCGAGATAGGAACAACTTCTGCCGTCTCGGGCGGCACCAGCGACGGTGCGGCCGCCATCGCCTACAGCGGTACGAACCTCGGTCTCTGGCAGCCGGACAATGATCCCGGCACACACACCGACCCCCTCGACGCCGACAGCGACAACGACGGCCTTTGCGACGGCCCTGCCGCGGTTGCCTCCGAATGCGTCAGCGGCGAAGATCTTGATGCAAACGGTGCCGTAGGCGCCTCCGAGACGGACCCCGCCGATGCCGACACGGACGACGATGCCCTCAAAGACGGCAGCGACCCGCATCCGCTGGCACCCGACAGTTCCACGTCACCGCTCGTTCCCGGCGGCACCAGTGACGGTGCCGACCCAGATGGAAATATCGACTACAGCGGTACAAGCTGTACGGACGCCGACATGGACGGTTACTGCGCGATCCTGAACGACTGCGATGACACGGATCCGTCCATCAACCCCGGTGCAACTGAAATCCTAAGCAATGGAATTGATGAAAACTGTAACGGTAACGCAGATGACGTTCCTAAACTTCCCAATGGGTCTCTGTGTACTTCAACCAGTGACTGTACTTCTGGTAACTGTGTGGACGCTTATTGTTGTGACACTGCGTGCACTGGTCTAACCGAGGCGTGTAACGTTCCAGGATACATTGGTACCTGTACTGCTTTTTAGTAGCGCGAATGCATTTGGCAGGCTGCCGATTCCTTTACCGGGAATCGGGAGTTTTAATCTTTCATAGATTTACCAAGGGAAATACTTCTCATATTCTCTCAAAAATATGTGGAGCTGATCCGCATTTGTAAAGAGTTCTGATGACCCATAAAAGCTAAGAGCTGGCAAGGTAAAAGGCTTGAAGGTCTGCATACCAACATGACGAATCAATGAACGAACTAGAACTGAATGTATGGCAATTCCATTAAAAATATCAAAAAACAAGGAAGGGTTAGGTAAATTTATCTCCTATAAATAGGAGTTGGACCTATGAAAATATTTCTCTCACTGCTAATCGCGGCATCATCACTTCTTGCACTTGATGGTACTGGTTCATATAAGATTGAAATGTCAGACAATCAAAAAATCATAAACGTATATGCAAAAAATGTAGGTTATATGAATGTAAGCCTGACACCGTCCAGCTGCGGTATGTTAAGTGTCTACGATAGACACAACAAAAAAATTCCAAATACCTTTGCTTGGGGTGCCAATATCAAAGTATCCGTTGGAACATACAGAATACAAGTAATCCCGAACCGAGGTGATTGCATACTAAATGTATTAATGCCAGAAAGAATTAATAATTACAGTGACACAGAAGATGCAGAAGATTCCAGTGGTGGAATCAGCATACAAAGAAGTCAAAATTAACCCATTATACGAGTTTATTTTCAATTACAACACTGAAAACAAAAACCCATACTATTGGAAGTAACGATATGCCTATTTGCCAAAATTGCAACGAATTCTACATTAGTAAGACATGCCCTCACTGCGCTGCAGGCAACATCAGAACCGATAAGACAACCAAGAAAGCTTACTACGTCATAGGTGCAATGGTAGTTGCGACACTGATCTTGGCCTTTGTTGCGTTCAAACCAACAAATCCACTAATCGGCACCTGGGTATCTGCAACCAAATTACCATTCATGGGACGTCAAAAAATCGAGTTCAGAAAAGACAGCATGATCACAATGGGGATCTACGCGAAAGTTAAATATGACGTAGACGGAAACACGGTGATCGTCCATGATGACAGCGGAACCGGAGCAGTGTATAGAGTTGTTGACAAGAATACGATTTTCATCGAAGCTTTTGGGATAAAGAGCATCTACAAAAAAATAGAATAATATTTACTTTTTTGCTTGTTTATTTTTCTCATGCGACTCAAACCTAGTCTGCTCCAATCGCATATCAACCAAACTATGTTCTAATGTTGATATCTTATCTTCAATTCGTTTTTTCGCTTCCTGAAGATAAATAATATCTCTTTCAATTAACGCAATTTGTCTATCGTGTTCTACAATCGTAGACTTATCTGTTTTAATTGCCTTTTTGTTAGTATCAATATCCGTTTTTGCATCTTCTAAATCGCGATAGATACTAAATAAGAAATAAAGTAAAGGGATCAAAGCAGCTACAGTTACAATTTCATTTATGTATTTAGATATATATTGATAAAGATTTTTTTTCTTATCCTCAGTCTTTACTCTTGGCCGTGGTACAGATGTAAAGTTCTCTTCACCTTCTCCCCTTCTCGTACCCTGAGTTGAAAAAACATCATCAGCATCTCGCACGTGCTCAGAATGAACATCATTAGGAATAAACCTAGGATTTCTCGTTTTCGGTTTCTTTCTTGCCATTATTTTCCGAGACCTGACAAATCAAAATTCGCAATAAATTGATCTTTGTCTTCAATATATTTAGCTTTTATATTATTAATTTCTTTTATAGGATCAGTTTTTGCAGGATTGTAATAACGCTGTACGTCGATATTGATATTAAGTTTATTCTCTGTTGGTGTTTCATCCTGCTCACTAAGATATATTGTATAAATCGTATTCCAAAAATCATCAACCAATTTATCCGCGATATCGCCACTAGTAGTTAACCTACGATTTTCAAAAGTCAGTTGAAACTTACCAAGGTAATCTGGTACGGAAAAAGTAACAAACTTTTGCATCATCTCATTTCTTTTTTTCTCATCCAAATCTATCTGGTGCTCACCAACAAAACCAATTCTTCTGATTGAAGGAAATGAAATAATCTTATTAGCAGCCTTCCAAAAAACATCAAAATCACTAATTACATTCGGAATATTTACAGGGTTTTCATCTAGAGAAGTCTTCTTTAATATAAATTGATCTTGAGTTATTGTTAAGGAATACCTTCCATCTTGTCCACGAAGAGATATTGTGTAATCATTTTCCTTGGAACCTGTATACCCTATCTCTGAAAAAAAAGGGTGTCCTTTCTTAGTTTCCAAATCCAATAGAGCATCGATTACAAGTCCACCTATTGAAGACAATCGAAAAAGTCTTTTGTTCAACATTACACCGATAACTACTCTACTTAATACCATGACAACACCTCAAAATACATTTGAAGACAGTTTATCAAAAAATATTGAAATAAATTTTTTAGTAATAATGCAAAAATGAATCACTTTGTCACTGCTCTAAAATAATTTCGCATTCAAACACAATTACCTCTATTTTACTCCCACAATTTAATACCTTTACATACCACGGTAGACTCTTCTTATATTCTCTCAAATAACGAATATTCTGCATGCTCAAAAATCTGTAGAGCTGATCAACATTTGTAAAAAGTTCTGACGGCCCATAAAAGCTAAGAGCCGGCAAGGTAAAAGACTTGAAGGTTTGCATACCGTAATGGTAGAACAGTGTAAAAAATGAAGACGATTTTATGTCAAAGCGGTGGTTTTTTTTCGAATCCCTCTGTACTCAAATACGATGTATTTTTTCAAATCACTCCTGTCTCACCATCCAAGCAAAAACTTCCAAACTAGAAACTTTTCAAAAAATTTACGATTTCAGAAAAACAGATCATTATCGTTTATTTCCATGAGGGCTCCTAACTTTAAAGTGCATCAATGTCAAGGATACAAACAACAAATTATTCAGATCTTCTCAATAATACGCACTGGTTCAAACGCCTGAATTTCGGGCTTTCCTAAACATACTTGATATGAACGCACCAAAGCAGGCATATTTCGTACTCTTTCAAACAATAAATATTCTCCATTATTAAAGCTCTGTAAAGCTTGCTCAAAATGTGTAAAAAGTTATGTCACAAAATGAAAACAAAGCGCCTGAAATATTACGTTCTTGAATAATTTATGCACCCCGTATTTTGAGTCATTGATGTGGATGTACTTCATGACATAGCGAGTAGAAATACGATTGCACTGAATTTTGAAAGCCAGAGTGATTATTTTGAACGGTACCAATCCGTCTCAGATAAAAGTAGCATTGCAGGTGTGATTAGAGTGCCACTGGGAATGGCACTCCGGTCAGAATCAAAACCAGTAGAAGTGGTTTTAGACTATAACGCAAAACATATTTTAGTCTGTGCCTTTAAAATTAGGACTGAAAATCCAAGATTACCCTAATCAACAGACTGATATGTCACGTCTCTCCACTTGTGCTGACAGCATAAGGACACGATATGGCAGCTAAATACTATGTAAGCAAAGAAGCAGGGAATGCAGGTGAACACGCAGTTCATAAAGAGGGTTGCTCACAGTTACCGAGTGAGAGAATTTTCCTTGGAGGCTTTTCACACTGTCTGAACGCGCTTGAGGCAGCGAAAGTATTCTACACGGCCGTAGATGGATGCGACTACTGCTCACCGATGTGCAGTAGATAACCGCCACCCCGATGTTGGACCAATCCTAGAAGTTGTGTCCAGCATTGGGGATCTGTTTTTTCAAATCCATCCGCTCGAAACCCTCCTAAATATACACTTCCTTCTTTCATCTTCCACACCCAGAAACTTCTGATCTAAAAACGGTTCTCCGTCTTTTCAACATAACGCTAAAGAGTAGGCAACCTTCCCGTCCGCAAGAGAGGTGCTTGCATATATAATGGTGTCAATGCCAACACACAGGAGCAAAAATGCAACTGCTTGAGGACAGCTACGGCAACGTCATTGCCGTCAGGAACATATCGGGGGTCACCGGTATCTATGAAAACGAGAACTACGTCGCGAACAGCAACAAGATGGATGAGAAACTCTACTACTTCAAGATCATCGCGGGAATTGTCTGGACGAGGTATTACACGACGATGGCGGAGGCGGAGACATACAGAAACGCCGTTATCGAAGCTATGCAGAACACGCCGGACTGAGTCGACGTATGGAATACGACATCATCGACGACAAAATCCATATTTACAAAAACACGGCGCGGACGACCACCTACGTCTACTGGCCCGAAGAGCTGATCAAGATTGTGGAAGCCCAGGAAGCGGGGCTTAGAAGTATTGTGCTCCCCGATTTTGCCGAGATCCTGGCGGAAGTATTGGACGAGCGCCCCGAATGCTTCATGTGCCACTACAACTCGGACCTCGTCATGTAATTTTCAGGAGTGCTGCGGGTCTTCCATGATGGCGTAGGTGCCCGTGGCAAAGGCGACGAGCTTGCCTTCATCGTGCAGCTCGATCGTGACGAAGGCCGTCTTTCGCCCCTGTCTTTTCACGGCGGCCGAGGCCAGCAGGTGCTTGCCCGAGGCGGGCTTGAGATAGTTGATCTTGATCTCCATTGTCACGGCCGTGTAGCCCTCGTCCAGGTTGGAGACGGCGGCGTACCAGCCGGTATTGTCCATCAGCGTCGAGATAACCCCGCCGTGCACAAAGCCCAGGTGCTGCAGATGGTACGGCTGAACGTGCAGCTCTACCTCCGCTTCGCCCTGCTCCGCGCGCTTCAGTGTCGCGCCGGTGTGTTCGAGAAAAGGGAATTTGATTGCCTGCATTGCTTCTCCTTTTTAAAGTGGATTGTAACGGCAAAACGTAGCAAAACCGTAGCGCCGCCGCCCTTATTTCATGTCCTTCCGTGGCTGTTTACTGTAAACTATGAATAATAATAGCTATGAAATACCATTCAAGAAGGAACTATGATGCGAAAATCCCTCCTGTTGACCCCGCTGCTTTTGGGCGCGCTCTCGGCAAATGCCTGGGCGCAGCGGGCGGATCTCTATTTCGGTCTGAACCTTTTCGGCAGCGAAAACAAATTCGATTTTGAAGCCAACGGCTATCATGAAAGACCATCGATCGGGAGCAAAGGTTTCGCCCTTAAATTCGGGGCCGTCCTCTACGACGGGTGGCGCCTGCAGGGCTATCTGCTCGGTGAACTCTTCGACGAGCCCCTCTTTGACTACAGTAATGACGAACTGTACGAGCTCGGGCTGGATGTTATGAAAACCTTCGAAACGTACTCGGCCTTGATGCCATTTATCCAGGCGGGAATCGGCAGCGGTTCGATGCGGCTTGACAACTACTATTACCCTGATGACGACCGCATCAATGAAGTCAGTCTCAAGGTCGGGGCAGGGCTTATCTTCCGCATCGCGCCGCAGCTGGAGCTGATGGGCGGCGTCGATTTCCAGTGGCGCACATGGCAGGACATCACGTATTACACGCCGAGCTACACCAAGCTCTCGACGGATGACAACTCCGTACGCTACTACGGCGGGATCAACTTCCTCTTTTAACAAAAAGCACGCGGGTGCGTGCGGACCAGGGAGCTAGTGGTCGATCCTGTTTTCGATGTACTGGTAGAGGTAGTCGGTGGAGTCGGGGACGGTCATAAACGTTTTGTCCGGCTGGACGGCCTCTTTGTCCACCGGGATAAACGCGAGCACCCGCCCGGGGTGTTTGAGGTCATCACGCTGGTAGAACATCTCCAGGAACTTTGCCATCTTCACTTTCATATTGCCGAATGAGGGGTCGGCCAGGTAGACGAAGTCGCCGCGGATCCCCTTGAAAACGGTAAAGTGTTCGAAGCGGCGGATCTTGACATAGAGGATGACCGGGATCCGCAGCTTGCGCAGGGCATCGATATCCATCGCGACACCCACGCCCCTGAACCCGATGGTCTGCCCGAAGTCGGCGAGGTCCGCGAACGAAAGGGCGAAGTCGCTCTTCTCCAGTTTATGCGCGTCGCTGCCGACACCTTTCATTTTCAGGACCGTCTGAACGATGCCGTTCTCGGTCACGTTCTGCTCGTAAAAATGGTTCATGATCGTCGCCATCGACGCCGCACCGCACGAGAAATCGTAGCGCTGGCGTACGACATCCTGCTCTTTGAGCTCACTCCAGCTTTTCACCGGGACCCTGACGGTGTACTCCTGCTCGATGATCGGCATGGCGGTTTTCACTTCGCCCTCCGCCTGTCCGGCATACACATCAGCCGCCGCAAGCAGCCAGAGTGCCGGGAAGAGTGCCTGCAATGCCCGTTTCATCAGAACCGCTTTGAGTAGATAAGGTTGATCGTGTTCTGGCTGTACGTGGCCGTTTCGTTGTTGCTGGCATCCAGGGAAATGATGTTGCCCCGGGAGACCTCGTAGCTTACCCCGATGTTATAGCCGATGGAAGATTCCGCAATCGTTTCCACTTTGCCGTTAAAGCGCTGCTCCGTCTGGTAGCGGTAGGTTACGCCCCAGCTGAGGTTGGTATAGGGGTTGACCGCAAAATAGACCTGCGGGGAAATCGCCAGGATGTCCGGGCGGTCACTTGTATCCCCTTTGTAATCCTCTTCCACACTCCACTGGTACTGCGCTTTGAAGACGAAGACAACCGGGTCCACCGTGTAATAGGAGAGCGCGTAGAAGTTGAACGATTCAAACGTCTTGTCCTGTTTCGTCGTCCCGATAACGTTGCCGTCGACGTCACGGTCGGCAAAAGTCAGCCGGCCGATCACGTTGGTCGAGACCCCCACCAGCAGCGAGGGGTAGACCCCCTCGTCCTTGACGCGGAACGTCGCACCGATACCCGCATGGTCGAAATCCGTATCTGCCTGGTTCGCGATCGCGTCGCCGAGCTGCACGCGGCTGGAGGTGTTGTGCCCGTTGGCATACATGACCAGTTCGAGCCAATCGGTCAGACCGTATTTGAGGTTCAGCGAGGCTACGACCACATCCTGGTCAAGCACCTGCTCCCCCGCATACGCCGGGATGTAGATGAACGAAAGCAGCGTCGATACCGGGACCACCGTACTCATCGCGGTTTTTTGGTCGATGTTGGAATACGCGACGGAGACATCGACGTTGAACGCATTTTTCTTGGAAAGAAGTTCTTCGACTTTCAGCGGTGTCTGGCCGTCCGCATGCAGCAGTGTCGAGAGCAGTGTCGCCGCACCTAAAAAGCGAAATAATGCTTTTTTGTTGAACATAAATAACCTTTGTGTAATTTCATCATGATTTTAGGGGGATTCAACTTAAAAAGTAAAAGCAGAAAAGGGGTGGCGTGCAGGTTGGCACCTGCACACCGGGGTTTGTTACAGTGAGGAAACGACCGCACCGACCAGTGCCGGGAGTCCGGAGTCGATAGTAAGCGGATCTCTGCCCGTATCGATGCTCAGCAGGCCGCCGACGTTGACATCGAGGTCAGCCGTGATCGGGAATGCCGCGCCAAGTGCAGCCGGTACCAGACCGAGCAGTGCACCGAGGTTAAGGCTAGCGAGCAGATCCGTCAGGATCGGACCTGCGACCGGGATCGCGCCGAGTGCACCAAGTGCTTCGAGGAGCTGACCTTCAGTCTGTGCCATTTCCGCACCACTCATCGTTACGACATTGACACTGTCCTGACCAAACATGAACTGTGCATCTGCTGTGCCGAAATCTGCAGCGCTAACGCTTGTGATCATACCTGCAACTGCAATACTTGCCAACACTTTTTTCATCTTTTCTCCTTTAGATGTAATACCTGAAGCGTTTGAATTAACGTTCGTACGTAAACTTTATACCGTATCACATTAAACTATTGTTAAAAATACAACAATTTTTAAATAATTTAGCGTTTCGTATAGAAATCACAATTAAAACATTGAAAAACAAAAATATTTTTCCTTTACATCACAATTAAATAAATGTGACACGGTTCAGAATCAGTTGTGTCGTTGTCGTTAAAAGAAGGTTGATTGGAAATAGGGAAAGAAGAACCCCTCCCCGGAGGGAGGGTAAGGGTAAGAGGGGTGTGTTAACCGAGCAGCGGGAGGCCGCCGCCGAGCAGACCGCCGACGAGCGGAAGACCGCCGCCGAGCAGACCTGAGAGCAGACCGTCAACAGTATCGAGCAGACCGGATACGATCGGACCGACGAGCGGGAGGCTGCCGACAATGTTCAGAACCGGGTCCAGGATAGTCAGACCGAGCAGTTGTCCCTGCGTACCGACCATTTCAGCACCCGTCATTGCGATTGCATCTACATTGCTCGCACCGAACATAAACTGAGCATCAGTAGCTGCCAGTTCTGCTGCAGATGCAACTGAAGTGATACCTGCCGCTGCTGCGACACCCATCATCATCTTTTTCATATATACACTCCTATAAAAATATCGAAGACCGTTGAGCCGTCCTCTGCAAAATATTATTTTCTTTTTTATTAAATAGAATTTAATTTAACAGTTTCCTAACTATTTTACCAATGCATAATTGTTTTCTTTAACTTTATTTAATTTTTACACACACTTTAACATTATTTATTAATATTTATTGCTTTTATTGCTATTTTTTCTCCTTTGACAACGCCGGCTCTACCGGCTGTAACCGCTTTGAAACCCCTGCGCGTTACGATTTCCGACTTATCGTCACGGAGCAAGCAACTATGCGCATCTGCATTTTTACCGATACCCTCGGTGATCTTAACGGCGTCTCGCGTTTTATCCAGGATATGGGCGAACAGGCCCTCGCAAACGGTATCGACCTCCATATTGTCGCCTCAACCGCCAAATACTGTCCCGATCTTCCCAACGTCCACAACCTGCCGCCCCGCTGGAGGGTCCCGATGCCCTTCTACCGTGAACTGGACCTCGCCTACCCCTCTGCCAATGCACTCGAAAGGGTCCTGAGGGAGCTGCGTCCGGACATCTTGCATATCTCCACCCCGGGGCCGGTCGGCATCATCGCCAAGAAACTGGCCGCCAAGCACAAGCTGCCCGTGCTCGGCACCTACCACACGGACTTTCCCGCCTATATCCGCGACAATACCGGGATGGCCTGGGCCAAGCGGGCCGCCGACCGGGCCATGCAGCGCTTCTACCTTCCGTTCTGGCGGGTCTTCACCCGTTCGGCCGAATACCTCGACATCATGGAACGGGAAATCGGTATAGACCGTGCACGCAGCGCACTGCTTCCCCCGGGCACAAACCGTACCCGTTTCCACCCCTCCCATAAAAACACGACCGTCTTCGCGAAATACGGCGTAACGGGGGACGGCCCGAAAGTGCTCTATGTCGGGCGCATCTCCAAAGAGAAGAATGTCCCCTTCCTGCTGGATGTCTGGCAGCGCTACAAGGCCTGCAACCCGAACAGTACGGCCGAGCTGCTGCTCGTAGGCGAAGGCTTTCTGCGCCACAAGCGTGCCAACCTCGCCCTCGATGACGTTACCTTCGCCGGGCCCGTTATCGGCGACGACCTCTCCGCACTCTACGCTTCGAGCGATCTTTTCGTCTTCCCCTCCGTCACCGATACGCTCGGCCAGGTCGTGATGGAGGCCCAGGCAAGCCGGGTCTGCTGCCTCGTGTCGGACGTGGGCGGTCCGCAAAGCATCGTCAACCACGGCGGCGGGCCCGGGGGCATGGTCGTCAGGGGCAATGACGACGATGCCTGGGTTGATGCCTTGGAAGCCCTTCTTGAAAATGCTACACTACGGCAAAATTTTGCACGCCGTGGGTATGAGAACATGCAGCATTTCGACATCAAAGTCTCTTTTACGCACTTTATAGAGACCCACAGCGATGCCCTGAAGCGACTGCACCGGTGACCCCGCAGCGTCAGGGCGAGCTCTACGCCGTCGTGCTCTCGCTGCTGGAGAGCTGGTTCCCCATTCTCGCCCTCGTCGCCGTCCAGTCCATCGGTCCGCTGAACACTTACGGCTTCATCCTTATTATCGCCACCGCCGTGCTGCTGCTCCTGCTCTACGTGCGGGAGGGGTTCGGCG
Source organism: Sulfurimonas sp. HSL-1656 (assembly GCF_039645585.1). Classification (NCBI taxonomy): domain Bacteria; kingdom Pseudomonadati; phylum Campylobacterota; class Epsilonproteobacteria; order Campylobacterales; family Sulfurimonadaceae; genus Thiomicrolovo; species Thiomicrolovo subterrani. The sequence goes on along the minus strand of NZ_CP147915.1, from coordinate 462,569 downwards.
GGCTTGCCGACAGGGAGGCCCTTCCCGACCTGCTGTGGACCTCCTTTTATATCACCCTGCTCTTCACCCTCGTTTTTATCGGGCTGCGTTATACCACGGCAGGGAACATGGCCGTCATCCTGACGCTTCAGCTCTTTTTCTCCTACCTCTATTTCAACCTGCCGGGGCGGGAAAAGCTCGATGCCCTGCATACCTTCGCCGCCTTTATGATGGGTTCGGGCGCGGTCGTCATTCTCTTTCCCGCGACCTTCGCCTTCAACCCGGGCGACCTGCTCATCCTCCTTGCCGCCGCGACGGCACCGCTGGCGAACCTCTACCAGAAGCGTGCCCGCCAGAGGGTCAGCGCGCTGGCCATCCTCACCTTCCGTAACCTGGCGGCCCTGCCGGTGCTCTTCGGCGCCGCGCTGTTCTTTGAAGGTTTCCCATCGACGGGGGCGTTGCTTGACGTCGTCCCGGCCATTACCGCCGTCGCCCTGCTCGTCTACGTCCTGGCCAAGATCCTCTGGATCGAAGCCCTGCACCGTATCGGCATCACCAAGCTCAGCGCCATGATCGCCTTCATGCCGCTCTTTACCCTGATCTTTGCCTACCCGACCCTGGGGGAGGTCCCGACCCTGCGGCAGTTGCTCGGAACCCTCCCGATCCTGCTCGGCGCCTACCTCATCACCCGCCCCGCCCCCGCGGCGCGCGTTCCGTAACCGCTTCGATAACAATTCTTCGCTATAATATAACCCATTCCAATATTTTTCCCGAGCTGCTTATGACCAATCTGAAAGACCCAAAATTCTATTTCAACCGTGAACTCTCCTGGCTCCAGTTCAACACCCGTGTACTGCAGCAAGCCCAGGACAAAAAACAGCCGCTGCTCGAGCGCCTGAAGTTCCTTGCCATCTACGGCACCAACCTCGACGAATTCTACATGATCCGCGTTGCGGGGCTCAAGAAGCTCTTCACCTCCGGGATCATCCTCTCGGGCCCCGACCGTCTCACCCCGCTGCAGCAGCTGCGCGAAATCCGCAAGTACCTCCACCGGGAGCTGCAGGTCGTCGAACATACCTTTATCGAGATCATGTCCGGCCTGAAAGACGAGGGAATCTTCCTCAAACGCTATTCGGAGCTGAACAACCAGGAGAAGGGGGAGGTCAACCGCTACTTCCATGAACACATCTATCCTGTAATCGTTCCGATCGCCGTCGACGGTACCCACCCCTTTCCGCACCTGAACAACCTCAGCTTCGGCCTCATCGTCAAACTCCAGGACAACGACGATGCGAACGTCCAGCGCTATGGCCTGGTGCGCATCCCGCGGGTCCTGCCCCGCTTCGTGCAGATCGGCACCGGCATCTACGTGCCCATCGGCAGCATCGTCGCACAGCACATCGATGAGCTCTTCCCGGGCTATACCCTGCTGCAGTACACCCCTTTCCGCGTCACGCGCAACGCCGACATCACCATCGAAGAGGAGGAGGCCGACGACTTCATGGAGATGCTCGAAGAGGGACTCAAACTCCGCAAAAAAGGGGAGCTTGTCCGTCTCGAGATCGGGGTCGACGCCGATGATGAACTGATTGACTTCTTCAACCGCCATACCAACGTCTATAAAGACGACCTCTACCGCTTCAAGATCGTGCTGAACCTCGCCAGCCTTTGGCAGATCGTCGGCAACAAGGATTTTGCGCACCTCGTCGCGGCACCGTACAAACCGCGGAACCTCCCCCCGCTGGATTCAGAGGACAGCATCTACTCCGTCCTCGACAAACAGGACGTCCTGCTCTATCACCCCTATGAGAGTTTCGAGCCCATCGTCAAGTTCATCCAGGCGGCGGCCAAGGATCCCGACGTCGTCTCCATCCGGATGACGCTCTACCGCAGCGGGACGAACTCCCCCATCGTCAACGCCCTGATGCAGGCGGCCGAATCGGGCAAGCAGGTCACGACCATGGTCGAACTCAAGGCGCGTTTCGACGAGGAGAACAATCTCATCTGGGCCAAGGCGCTGGAGAGCGCGGGCGCGCACGTCATCTACGGCATCCCCGGCTTCAAGGTCCACGCCAAGGCCGCCCTCGTCACCCGCAAGGTCGGCGACAAGCTCAAACAGTACGCCCACCTGGGCACGGGGAACTACAACCCCGGTACGGCGAAGATCTATACGGACGTCAGCTACATGACCTCCAACGAGGCGATCACCAACGACATGACCCGCTTCTTCCACTTCCTGACGGGCTTCAGCAAGAAAGGGAAACTCAACAAGCTCTACATGTCCCCGACACAGACGAAGCCGAAGATCCTCTCGCTGATCCAGAACGAGACCCGCATGGGGACGGAGGGGCGCATCATCGTCAAAGTCAACTCCCTCGTCGACGAGGACGTCATCCGTGCCCTCTACAAAGCGTCGCAGGCCGGGGTCAAGGTCGACCTGATCGTCCGCGGGATCTGCTGCCTCGTCCCGGGCATTGAAGGGGTGAGCGAAAATATCCGGGTCACCTCCCTGATCGGAAAGTACCTCGAACATGCCCGTGTCTTCTACTTTAAACACGGCCATCCGCAGATGTACATCTCGAGTGCCGACTGGATGCCGCGGAACCTCGTGCGCCGTATCGAACTGATGACGGGCATCGAGGACGAAGAGTCCAAAGAGAAGCTCCTGCAGCTGCTTACCCTCCAGCTCACGGACAACGTCCTTTCCCATGAACTGCAGAGCGACGGAAGCTACCACCGGGTCGAGTCCGGTGAAAACCCGGTCAACTCCCAGCTCCTGCTCGAACAGCATACGACCAAACTCTACAAGTCGTCGAAAAAACGCGACACGACCTACATCAACAAACTGGCCTCCCGCCTCTTCAAAGAGAGCTGAGGCCGCCGCAAGGAGCAGCAATGACCTACCCTTTCAAGCAATGGGAACCCCAGATCGGTGACGATTCCTGGATCGCGAAGAGCGCCGACGTCATCGGGAATGTCACCATGGGTGAATCCTGCGCCGTCTGGTTCGGCTGCGTCGTACGCGGGGACGTCCACCGCATCGTCATCGGCGACCGGACCAATATCCAGGATCTCTCCATGATCCACGTCACCCACTATAAAAAGCCCGACATGAGCGACGGCCACCCGACCGTCATCGGCAGCGACGTCACCATCGGCCACCGCGTCATGCTCCACGGCTGTACGATCGAGGATGCCTGCCTGATCGGCATGAGCGCGACCATCCTCGACGGCGCCGTCATCGGCAAGGAGTCCATCGTCGGTGCCGGGGCGCTGGTCACGAAGAACAAAGTCTTCCCGCCCCGTTCCCTCATCATGGGCTCCCCGGCCAAAGTCGTCCGGGAACTGTCCGATGAAGAGGTCAAAGAGCTTTACGCCTCGGCAGAACGCTATGTCGCGTTCAAAGAGGATTTCCGCATCGCTGGTGCCTAAGACGCCAAAGCCATGGACTTTTTCATCCTCGCCGACATCATCGGCATCGTCGCCTTTGCCCTGAGCGGTTTCCTTGCCGGCGTCCGTCACCGGCTCGACCTGCTGGGGCTCATCATCGTCGCCTCCCTGACGGCGCTCGGCGGCGGGGTCATCCGTGACCTCATGCTTGACCGCACCCCCTTCGCCTTTACCCACTACTACCCGGCAGTAACTGTCATCGCCAGTGTTCTACTGGCCCTCGCCCTCCGCCTCTACCGCCGGGACGCGCTGGAACGCAAATGGCTCTTTATCATCAGCGATACCGTCGGCCTCGTCGCCTTCAGCATCACCGGCGCCCTGCTGGGGATTGCGGCGGAGTTCAACTTTTTCGGCATCATCATCGTCAGCTTCCTCACCGCCATCGGCGGCGGGGTGACCCGTGACGTCCTCGTCAATACCGTCCCAGCCATCCTCACCAGCGACTTCTACGGCACGATCGCCGTCATCGTCGCCGTCTTGCTGATCCTGCTCGATGCCGTCGGCTGGCTGAACGACACGGCCATTCTCGCCGTCGCCCTCTTTGCCACCGTGCTCCGCCTCGTCGCGCACTACCGCGGCTGGCACCTCCCCCACCTCGACCTTCCCCCGCGCTGAAACCCGCGATTTCGCGGGAGGCATTAAATAACTTTTTTTTATTTTTCAGAAAAATGTGAATAAAATGTGATTGTCTGTATGATAAATGAAAAAAGTTTGCCTATCGTGCACACCATCTTTCTTCAAGAGAGGAGTAAAAATGAAGAAAACGACCCAACTGCTCAGCGCCCTGGCAGGCGCCGCGATCCTGTCGGCATCGGCGGCTACCGCCGCGGACAAGTTCGTCTGGCTGCCCGTCTTTAACACCCCGGACTGGAAAGCGAATATCGAAGTCGCCGCCGTCGGCGGGACGATGGATTTTGACAACGGTTCTGTCAAAGATGACTATAACTACGGTGTCGAAGTCTCCCTCGACTGCCCCGTATTCACCCTGCCCGGCGACAACCTGCTTCGCCAGCAACTGAGCCTGAGCCGTTACGATAAAGATGACGTGACGATCACTGCGATCGAAATGAACCCCTACTATTTCATCCATTTCACCAAGAACCTCGTCCTCGGCGTCGGACCGGGAATCGGTGCAATGTATACCGAATACCCCGTGACCACGAGTACAGGCGGACTGTTCCCGACGACATCCACCGATACCCAGAATGACTGGCTCTTTACGCTGCAGGCCGGCGCGGGTCTGAAATACTATATGGGAAGTTTCCTGGCGGGTGTGGATATCCGCCGTACATGGACCACCGAAAACGATTTCGGCGGTACGAAGAAATACAGCCTCGACAATCTGCGGACCCTTCTCAAGGTAGGCTACCGCTTCTAACGACGGCCGCACGGGCCGCCGTATTCTCCTTCAAATCGCCGCTACGTTCTGTAGTCGGCGTTGATCTTCACGTACTCGTGACCGAGGTCGCAGCCGTAGGCGTCAAACGCCCCCTCGCCCACTCCCAGGTCACAGCTGATCGTAAAGCGTTCGCGTTTCATCACCGCCGCCGCCAGCTTTTCGGAGTCGGCATCAAAGAGGATCGTCCCCCTGTCGTAGACGCAGACCTCGTCGAAACTGACCGTGAGCGTCGCCTCGTCACACGTAACGCCGCTGGCACCGATCGTCGATGCGACCCGGCCCCAGTTGGGGTCCTCGCCGAAGATGGCCGTTTTCATCAGCAGCGAGTTGGAGAGTGCCTTTGCGGCCGTCTCCGCCTCGGCGTCGCTGGCGGCGCCCGTCACGTGGAAGGTGACCATCTTCGTCGCCCCCTCCCCGTCGCTGACCATCATCTGCGCCAGTTCGAGCAGCATCTCGTGCAGGGCCGTCTTGAACGCCTCGGCATCAAACGCGCCGCTTTTGCGGTTGGAAAAGAGCATTACCGTATCGTTCGTCGACGTATCGCCGTCGACGCTGGCCGCGTTGAAGGTCGTCGGAATGACCGCTTCGAGGCACTCCTGCAGCTCCGCGGCGCCGGCATCGGCGTCGGTGGTGACAAAACAGAGCATCGTCGCCATCGCCGGGTTGATCATGCCCGCACCCTTGGCAATCGCCCCGAGGCGGAAACGTTTGCCGCCCTCCAGGACGACCTCCGTCGACACCATCTTGTAGAAGGTGTCCGTCGTCATGATCGCTTTCGCGGCCGCCAGGCTGTCCTTGGTAGAGAGATCGAAGGTCTTTGCCGCCGCCGTAATCTTGGCTTTGGGCATGCGGACACCGATGACCCCCGTGGAACTCATGACCGGGTTCTGAAGGACGCCGTAATGCGCCTGCAGCTCGCCCAGGACCTCGTCGATATCGCTGATCCCCGCAGGGCCCGTCATTGCGTTGGCGTTTTTGGCGTTCATCAGGACGAAGTTGCTCTTGAAGCTGCCTTTCGCCCGGTAGTGGCGGATCGGTGCGGCCGTCATCTTGTTGGTCGTGAAGACCGCCGCCATCTCACAGGGGGTGTCGGCATAGATAAAGGCGACGTCGTCCGCCCCGTTCGGGCGCAGGCCGGCACTCGCCGCCCCCGCAAAGAACCCCTCCGGCGCGCAGACGCCGCCGCCGACTTTTTTCATCTCAAACATAACGCAACTCCTGCGGTTTTTTACGCTGTTTCACCAGCTCTTTGGTCATTTTGATCCCCTTCTCGGTCCCGACGACCAGCAGTTTCGACTCGCTGGTGACGAGGTCGTCGCCTTTGGGCATGGCGACGAACTTGCCGTCTTTGCGCGTCACCCCGACGACGGAGACGTTCGCGATCTCACGGAGATGGGTCTCCTTGAGGCGGTTGAGCACCATCCAGCTGTACTTGGGCACGAAAATCTCCTCCATGTCCAGCGGGGTGTCGCTGCGGTAGAGGAACTCCTCGAGGAGGTTCTCCATATCGGGGCGCGCCGCCATGGAGGTGATGCGCTGCGCCGTCAGCTTCGTCGGGGATACGACGGTATCCGCCCCGAGTTTTTTCAGCTTCTCGACGTCACTCATCGTCTCGGCCGAGCTGATCAGGTTGTACGGCCGCGGCAGCTGGTGCTCCTTCTCGAAGAGGCGCACGGAGGCGATGATGGCGATGTTGTCCGCGATGAGCGGCGAGAGGGTGATCATCCCGCTCGCGGAGCTCAGGTGCGCCTTGAGCATCGCCACCTCCGTGTGGGGCTCTTCGCGGAGGAAATAAGGGTACTTGTGCTGTTTCGCCCACGCCTCGATCTCCTCGCGGGGATCGATCACGACGAAGGGGATGTGCGAACGGCGCAGCTCCTTCGTGACTTCGATGGTGTAATCGTTGTGGTAGCAGATGACAAAATGCTTTTTCAAGCGCGCGATCTTGTAGAGCATGTCCCGCTCCTTTATGGTTTTGTAGATGTTGCCGCGGTTGATCTCGTTGACCAGAATACCGACCGCCATCGAGAAGACGGCGAACCCGGTAATGATCAGCGTGATCGTAAAGAGCCTTCCCGCATCGGAGATGGGGGCGATCTCCCCGAAGCCGACCGTCGTAAAGGTGATCCCCGTCTGGTAGATGGCGTCGATGAGCGAAAAGTCGTCGATAACCATGTAGCCGATGGTGCCGAGGAACATGATGATTGCCGTAAAAATCAGCGGCAGTCTAAACGGTTTGAGGTGGCTGTAAATATCGGGAAGTAGATCGTATTGGGGTTTGGGAGGGGTCTCCCAGTGAAGAAAGGCCCGAATCTTTTCGATTAGATTCAAACGGCGCTCTATTTTAGGCGTAAGGGGTTACGCCTGCTTTTTCTTCATAGTACGAAGCTCAGAAGCAGAGATCTTAATCTTCTTAGTCGTACCGTCTTCCATCTGGACGCGGACGGTGCGAAGATTAGGCATGAAACGTCTTTTCGTGCGATTTTTCGCGTGAGAAACGTTGTTTCCGCTCATTGGGCCCTTACCGCTAATAGCACATTTTCTTGCCATATGAAGGCTCCTTGCGTAAATTTAGTGGCGCATTATATCCTCTCAAATCAAAAGAGTTCCTTAAATAGCCACTGTAGCACGGGGTGTACCGACATTTTATCGCAATGCACGCACTATTTGGATAAAATGCCACAAAAAAGAAAGGGTAGCGCAATGCTTGTAGCCCCCAGTATTCTCTCCGCCGATTTCGGCAACCTTGCACGCGACGTCAGCGCGATCTGCGACGCCGGGTGCGACCTGGTACACGTCGACGTCATGGACGGCCATTTCGTTCCGAACCTCACCATCGGACCCGTTGTCGTCTCCGCGGTCGCCGAGGCGGCCACCAAACCCCTCGACATCCACCTGATGGTCGAGAACAACACCTTCTTCGTCGACCTCTTCGCCCCGCTGAAACCGGCGTACATCTCCTTTCATATCGAAGAGGAGAAACACCCGCACCGCCTGGCGCAGTACATCCGCAGCCTCGGCATCAAACCGGCCATCGTGCTCAACCCGCACACGCCGGCCGAAAGCCTCGAGTACCTGCTGCCCTATATCGACATGGTCCTCGTCATGAGCGTCAACCCCGGTTTCGGGGGCCAGAAGTTCATTGACGTGTACGAGAAGGTACGCCGCCTGCGTGACCTGCGCGACCGTCTCAACCCCGACTGCCTCATCGAGGTTGACGGCGGGGTCAACGACGCAAATATCGCCGCGCTCGCCGAAGCGGGCGTCGACGTCTGTGTCGCCGGCAGCTATGTTTTCAAACACGCAGACGGCCTCAAAGCGGCCATTAACAGCCTGAAAGTCTGAGCCTTCCGTGCGCGTCAAGATCTGCGGCATCACCTCCTATGAAGACGCGATGAGTGCGATCGAAGCCGGGGCCGACGCGCTTGGTTTCGTTTTCTATCCCCCCTCGCCGCGCCATATCTCCCCCGAAGCGGCCGCGGAGATCATCAAAGCACTCCCTCCCTTTGTCGAGAAGGTCGGTCTCTTCGTCAACGAGGAGGCCCAGGCTATCAACGCAGCGGCGAAGAGGAGCGGCATCACCCTCGCCCAGATCCATTTCGACGCGCCCGAAAGCCTTTTTGACGCCCTGGAGTGCCCCTATGTTCGCGTCATCCGGGCCCAGAACCCTGAAGACGTCAAAGCGTACGCCGACGAGTACCGCCTCGTAGACGCCTATTGCGAGGCGTACGGCGGCATGGGCAAGCGGCTCAACCTCGAGTGGTTCAAGGGTGTCGACTGCTCGAAGATCATCCTGGCCGGCGGCCTCTCACCGGAAAACGTCGAAGAGTGCCTCCCTTACGGATTTTATGCCCTCGACGTCAGCAGCGGTGTCGAAGCGTCCAAGGGAAAAAAAGACCCCGAGAAGGTTGGCCTGTTTATTGCAAAGGCCAAGGCATGATCGAAGCCTCCCAACTCCCCCAGAAGCTCTGCGAGGGTCTTACTGCCTACCAGATAGAGCATCTCACCGGCGAATCCGTCGATCTGGCCGTCGAACTTATGAAAGCACAGGGGCTCGAACTTGTCAGCCGTGACGGTACACGCTACTACCCCCAAAGCTGCGACCAGCTCCTCTCCGCGGCGACCTTCTGCATCGTCGACATCGAGACCAACGGTTCCAAACCCGACAAGCACCAGATCATCGAGATCGGCGCCGTCAAGGTACAGAATCTCCACATCATTGACCGGTTTGAAAGCCTGGTACGCTGCGACCATATCTCGGGGCACATCACCGAGATCACCGGTATTGCCGAAGAGGACACCCAGAATGCCCCGACCATGAAAGAGGTACTCGAAGCGTTCAAAATCTTCCTGGGCAATGACATCTTCGTCGGCCACGACGTCAAATTCGACTTCCAGTTCACCTCCAAGATGATGGAGCGCGTCGGGATGGCTCCCCTGCTCAACCGCAGTCTCTGCACCATTGATCTGGCCGAGCGTACCATCAGCTCCTACCGCTACGGCCTCGCCTTTCTGAATGAACAGCTCGAACTCTATAAAGAGGCAACCCACCACCGCGCCCTCTCCGATGCGATGACGACGGCCAAACTCTTCAAGCGCACCCTCAGATGCATCCCCACGGAGATCCAGACCGTCGAAGAGCTCATCACCTTCTCCAAAAAGGCCAAACGCCTCAAACGCCCGAAATTCCCGCCCCAGCCCCCGGAACAGACACCCCCCGAAGCGTAACCAGAGTGCTAAGTGCTAAGTGCTAAGTGCTAAGTGCTAAGTGCTAAGTGCTAAGTGCTAAGTGCTAAGTGAAACGTATGACAATCCGCTTCATCTGTCAAGTCCAAAACGATTATTAGCGTGTCAGCAGGATCACCGGGGCATGGTATGTCCCGAAAGCGCACTCCGAGAGTATTTCTTCCAGGGCGCAGCCTTTTATCCTTTTTTCTTCCCGGTTCGGCTTCTTTTTTGGATAAGCGAAAAAGAAGGGGAACAAAACAGTTTAAGAAAATAAAGAGAGGTCGGAGCAGCTAGGCCGCCCCAAGAAAAAAAAGTTAGCTGGATTAGTTTTCGGAGTAAGCGCCCATACCCGTCAGACGGTCATAGCGCTTATGGCGGCGTTCAGATCCGCTGTAGTTCGAGAGTTCATTGATACGCTCGAGAATGTAGTTTTTCATCGCATCCGCCGCACCGGACTTATCGCGGTGCGCTCCGATGAGCGGCTCGTCGATGACGTCGTCGATCAGGTCGAGCTCTTTAAGGTCGCTACTGGTGATCTTGAGCGCCTTCGTCGCCGCTTCCGCTTTGGACGGATCGTTCCAGAGAATGGCAGAGCACCCTTCCGGGGAGATAACGCTGAAAACGGAGTAGCGCATCATCGCCAGACGATCGGCCACGCCGATAGCCAGCGCACCGCCGCTGCCCCCCTCGCCGATAACGATGGAGATGGTGATCGTCTCCAGTTTGGAGAGCTCCAGCAGGTTGCGGGAGATCGCTTCGCTCTGGTTGCGCTCTTCGGCACCGAGTCCCGGGTAGGCGCCCGGGGTGTCGATGAGCATGACGACGGGGATGTTGAACTTGTCCGCCAGCTGGGCGCAGCGCAGCGCCTTGCGGTACCCCTCGGGATGCGGCATCCCGAAGTTGCGCTTGAGCTTGTTCTTCGTTCCGCGACCCTTCTGTTCCCCGATAACCATCACGCGCTGACCGTCGATGTAACCCATGTAGCAGAGGATCGCCGCATCGTCGCGGAAGTGGCGGTCGCCATGCAGTTCGTACTTGTCTTCGAGCAGCAGGTTGATGTAGTCGAGCGCGTACGGACGGTCCGGGTGGCGCGCCAGCTGCAGCTCCTGGTAGGGGGAGAGGTTCTTGTAGGTTTTACTGACCTCTTTCTCCAGATCTTTTTTCAGGATCTCGGCGGCATGGAGGTCGTGACGCACCTCTGCGCTGACGATCTCTTCCTGGATCTGCTGGATCTTCTGCTCAAAGTCGAGGTAGGTAGCCAATGCCGGACCTTAGAGCTTCTTGAAGATAACGACGCCGTTGGTGCCGCCGAAACCGAAGGAGTTGCTCATGACAATGTTCAGTTCCGCCTTGCGTGACGCGTTCGGGACGATGTCCAGGTCGCAGTTCTCGTCCGGGTTGACGTGGTTGATCGTCGGCGGGATGATGCCTTCTTGCATCGCCATCAGACAGACGACCGCTTCGATACCGCCGGCCGCGCCGAGGCAGTGCCCCGTCTGGCCCTTGGTAGATGTCACCGGCGGGCAGTTCTCTTTGCCGCCGAAGAGCTCTTTGAGCGCTGCCGTTTCGTTCTTATCGTTCGTCGGCGTGGACGTACCGTGGGCATTGACGTAGTCGACTTTCGGGTTGCCGGCCATCGTCATCGCCGCTTTCATTGCGCGAAGCGGGCCGTCCATGCTCGGGCTCGTAATGTGGCTCGCGTCGCCGCTCTCGCCGAAACCGATCAGCTCGCCGTAGATCTTCGCACCGCGCGCAACGGCCGCATCATACTCTTCGAGGACGAGGGCTGCCGCCCCTTCACCCATAACGAAACCGTCGCGCTCCGCGTCAAAGGGACGGGAAGCCGTTTTCGGGTCGTCATTGCGTGTGGAGAGCGCTTTCATGGAGGCAAAACCGCCGATACCGACACCGGTCACCGCAGACTCTGCCGCGACGACGAGCATACGGTCCGCACCGTTGCAGATGATCGTCTTCGCCGCTTCGCTGATGGAGTGTGTTCCCGCCGCACAGGCAGTAACCGCCGCGACATTGGGGCCTTTCAGACCGTGCTCGATGGAGACGAAACCGCCGAGCATGTTAACCAGGGCGCTCGGGATGAAGAAAGGGGAGATGCGGCGCGGCCCGCGGGTTTCAAGGACGATAGAGTTCTTCTCGATCGCCGGAAGACCGCCGATACCGGATGCCGCAGCGACACCGAAGCGCTCGTACTCGATCTCGATCTCGTTGAACGCCGCATCTTCCATCGCTTCCTGGGCCGCTTTAAGGCCGAGGTGGATGAAACGGTCCGCTTTTTTGACCTCTTTGGCGGCCATGACGGTCGCAGGGTCGAAGTCTTTGACCTCACCGGCAATCAGGACACCCTGTCCTTCGGCTTCGGCATCGAAAAGGGTAATTCTGTCAATGCCGCTCACGCCGTCGCACATCGCTTTGAACGACTCTTCTTTATTGTGACCGACAGCATTGATCATGCCCATACCCGTTACGACAACTCTTCTCACATCAACTCCTGAAAAATATGTGTATAGCTTTATATACCCGTCCGAGGACGGCAATACAAAACCATTTTGCGGGAAACCCGCAAAGGAAACTTACGCCTTGTTTTCGACGTAGTTTACGACATCCTGAACCGTCTGAATTTTTTCAGCTTCATCGTCCGGGATTTCAATATCGAATTTTTCTTCGAGTGCCATGACCAGTTCAACGACGTCGAGGCTGTCCGCTCCGAGATCTTCAACGAATTTCGCATCCGGCTTTACTTCGTCCGGGTTTACGCTCAGTTGTTCAACTACGACTTCTTTGATGTCATCCAAAAGTGCCATTATAGCTCCTCTTTCCAATTTGAAATTCCGGAAGTATAGCATACGGAATATAAAAAAAAGCGCTGAAGGGGGGTCCCCCCTCCGGCCTTAGGCCATGTTCATCCCGCCGTTGACTTTGAGGGTTTCGCCCGTAATATAGGAGGCGGAGTCGGAGAGCAGGAAGGCCGTCGCTTCCGCGACTTCGCGTGCTTCGCCGAAGCGTCCCATCGGGATTTTGGAGGTAAAGTTGGACTTGATATCGTCGCTGAGTTCGTCGGTCATATCGGTGGCGATAAAGCCCGGCGTGACCGTGTTGTAACGGATACCGCTCGTGGCCGCTTCGATGGCGAAACTCTTCGTCATCGCGATCAGGCCGCCCTTGGACGCCGCATAGTTCGTCTGCCCCGCGTTGCCCGTTTCACCGACGATGGAGGCGATATTGACAACGGCGCCCTGCTTCTTCTTTCGCATCACTTTCATCGCTTCACGGCAGCCGATAAAGGCGGAAGTGAGGTTGGCGTTGATCACGGCGAGGAACTCCTCCGTTTTCATGCGCAGGGCCAGCTTGTCGTTCGTGATCCCGGCGTTGTTGACCAGGTAGCCCAGCTCGCCGTCGGTGTCGACGATCGTCTTGATCGCATCGACAAAAGCCGCTTCATCCGCGACGTCGAAACCGATGGTCTCCGCTTCGCCGCCCGCGGCGATGATCGCCGCCTTGACCGCTTCAGCCGCCTCAGCGCCGCTGCGGTAGTTGACCCAGACCTTCAGGCCGTACCCGGCCAGTACTTTCGCGATCTCCGCGCCGATCCCCCGGCTTGATCCCGTTACCAATACGTTTTTACCACTGAATTTCATCTCACTCCTTTTGAATAATTTACTTACATCTACGGGAACTCTGCCGTAATGCATAAGCGCGGTTTACTGCGCGTGCCCCGCAGGAAATACCCTTGGGGTATGGGCTCTCCGCCAAGGAGAACACAGCGTTAGCGTAGGCATCCTGGCTTTTGCTCGGATGCCGTACCCAAACTATAAGAGGCTGTCGTCCATCTCGGCCGGTTTGTCCACGCCCATCAGTTCGAGGACCGTCGGGGCGATGTTGTTGAGACCGCCGGGGTGGACTTTTTCAACCCCTTCGGCCATGACGAAGGCCCAGACCTTGCCGACGGTGTGGTTGGTGAGCACATTGCCCTGCTCGTCCCACATCTCCTCGCAGTTGCCGTGGTCGGAGGTGAGGACCATCGCGTAATCCTTCACTTTCGCCTTCTCCACGATGCGGCCGAGTTCACGGTCGACGGCTTCGACGGCCTTGATCGCGGCGTCGTAAACACCCGTATGGCCGACCATGTCGCCGTTGGCGAAGTTGACGACAATGAAGTCGTACCCTTCGTCCATCGCGCTCAAAACAGCGTCACCGACCGCGGGAGCGCTCATCTCCGGCTGCAGGTCGTAGGTCTTGACCTTCGGGCTCGGCACGAGCACCCGCGCTTCATTCGTATAGGGCTCGTCGATGCCGCCGTTGAGGAAGAAGGTGACGTGGGCGTACTTCTCCGTCTCCGCCGTATGGAGCTGGCGAAGTCCCCGGCTGCTGATCACTTCCGCCAGGGTGTTTTTCGGCGTCTCTTTCCGGAAGAGGACCGGGTAGCTGAAGCTTTTGTCATACTCCGTCATCGTCGCGATGTTTGCCACGGCGAAAGGGCGGTCGAACTCGGCGAATTCCGGCGAGGCCAGCGCCGTCGTGATCTCGCGGACGCGGTCGCTGCGGAAATTGGTGACGAGCACGGCGTCGCCCGCTTTCATCCCCCCGTAACCGTTGAAGGCTGCCGGGACGATAAACTCGTCCGTCTCTTTCCTCGCGTAGGAGGCTTCGACATAGGCTGAAGGTGAGAGGTCACTGGCAGGCTGCGCGGTCACGATCGCGTCGTAGCCGCTCTGGACGCGTTCCCAGCGGTTGTCCCGGTCCATCGTATAGAAGCGGCCGCCGATGGTCGCGATCCGGACGTTCGGGCTCAGGGCCTCCTGCAGCTTCTCCAGGTAGTGGGGTGCGGACGTCGGCGAGACGTCGCGACCGTCGGTAATGAGGTGGAGCCACACCTTCTTGCCCGCCGCTTCGCCGATCTTTGCCAGCGCGATCGTATGATCAAGGTGCGAATGGACCCCGCCGTCACTGAAGAGGCCGACGAGGTGCAGCGTGTCGGAACGCTCCAGCAGCGCCGTCAATGCCGGGTTGCCTGCCAGCGTCCCTTCGGCCACGGCGAGGGAGATCTTGACGAGGTCCTGGTAGAGCACCCGGCCGCTCCCGATGGTCATATGACCTACTTCGGAGTTCCCCATCTGCCCCTCGGGCAGGCCGACGCTCAGGCCGAAGGTATCGATCAGTGCGTGGGGAACCTCCGCGAACAGTTTCTCATAGGTCGGCTTTTTGGCATGGTAAAAAGCGTTCGCTTCCGTCCGTTGGCTGTAGCCGACACCGTCCGTGATCACGAGTACTGTCTTTTGTCCCATAAAAAATCCTTTGAAGGCTATCGTGCAACCTGTCGGGATTGCTAAGATGCCCTTAAACATATAATGACGGCAATTATATTAAAATAGCACTTTTTACTCACTTTATCACTACAACCTAGTGAAAACTCTTTATGGACAGATAATGCTTTACTGGTTTTACGAACTTCTGGATATCAACCTGCTGCAATACATTACCGTCCGTGCCGGCGTCGCCTTTTTCCTGGCGCTCTGCATGACCCTTTTCCTGATGCCCGTGTTCATCCGCTGGGCCCAGAAGACCTCCAGCGTCCAGCCCATAAACGACTACGCGCCCGACCGCCACCGCGAAAAGGCAAAGACCCCGACGATGGGGGGCGTCGTCTTCATCGTATCGACCCTGATTGCGTCGGCCATCACCGTACGGTACGACAACTTTTTCGCCCTGGGCGGGATGCTCGTGCTCGCACTCTTTATGCTGATCGGATTCAAGGACGACTACGCCAAGATCGACAAGCAGCACAACCTCGCCGGCCTTACGGCGCGCGCCAAACTGATGTTCCAGATCGGCGCCGCCCTTGCCGGGGCCCTTTTCCTGCGTTTCGCGGCGGGGCTCGATACGGAACTCTACGTCCCCTTTTACAAGCATCCGCTCTTTGACATGCACCTCTTCGCCCTGCTCTTCTGGGTCCTCGTCATGGTCGCGTCCTCCAACGCCGTCAACCTCACGGACGGCCTCGACGGCCTGGCGACGGTCCCCTCCGTCTTTGCCCTGATGACCCTGGGCGTTTTCGTCTATGTCATCGGGCACGCGGGCCTCTCCGCCTACCTGCTGATGCCGAACTTCCCTGCCGGGGAAGCCTCCGTCGTCGCTGCGGCACTGATCGGTGCGCTGATCGGCTTTTTGTGGTTCAACTCCCACCCCGCCGAAGTCTTCATGGGTGACAGCGGTTCTTTAGCCATCGGCGCCTTCATCGGCTACCTCGGCATTGTTGCCAAAAGCGAGTTCCTGCTCCTGCTCATCGGGCTCATCTTCGTCATCGAGACGGTCTCCGTCATCATCCAGGTCGGCAGCTTCAAACTGCGCAAAAAGCGGGTCTTCCTGATGGCCCCCATCCACCACCACTTCGAGATGAAGAACTGGGCGGAGAACAAGATCATCGTCCGCTTCTGGATCATCGCCATGCTCTCGAACCTGGCCGCACTGATCACGCTGAAAATCCGTTAAGGCCCCCCGATGCAGCACAAACGCACCTCCCTTTTCGGCTACGGCATCACGACCCGCGCCATTGCCAAGGCCTTCGGTCCCTTTACCTTCTATGACGACAACGTCCACAAACCTTTTACCGACGACGACGGCAACCGGGTGCGTCCCACGGCGGAGTTCGACCCGCGCTACTCCGACCTTGAGATCCCATCACCCGGGATCCCGCCCGAGCATCCGCTGATCCAAAAAGCGGCCCATCTCGTCAGCGAGTACGACCTCTTCCTCTCGCCGCTGTCGCGTCCCCCTTTTACGCCGGAAGCGAAACCTTTTACCGTCTGGATCACCGGCACCAACGGCAAAACGACCACCACGCAGATGCTCACCCACCTGCTCGCCGACAAGGGAGCGCTTTCCGGCGGCAACATCGGCACCCCGCTGGCCGCGCTGAATACCAAGGCACCGCTTTGGGTCCTGGAGACGAGCTCGTTTACCCTGCACTATACCCATGAGGCGAAACCGGACCTCTACGTCGTGCTGCCGATCACCCCGGACCACGTGAGCTGGCACGGCAGCGAACAGGCCTACATCGACGACAAACTGAAACCCCTGGCACAGATGCGCGAGGGCGAGACCGTCCTGCTGCCGCGCGCCTATGCCGATATGCCGACGGACGCCTTCGTCATCCCCTACGACGATGCCCAGGATCTCGCCGCCTTTTTCGGTTTCGACACGGAACGTATCCGCTTCAAAGGCCCCTTCCTCCTCGACGCCCTTCTGGCCATGGCTGTCGACCGGCTCCTCTTCGACCGCATCGATTATGAGAAGATGAACGCCTTCGTCCTCGACCCGCACCGCCAGGAGGAGTTCAGCGATGCACAGAAGCGCCTCTGGGTCAACGACACCAAGGCCACCAACATCGATGCGGCCCTGGCCGCCGTCCGCCGCTACGCCGACCGCCCCATCCACCTCATCGTCGGCGGGGATGACAAGGGGGTCGACATGATGCCGCTCTTCGAAGCCCTCGCCGACGTCGACGTCACCCTCTACACCATCGGCAGCAACCAGGCGAAGCTTGATGCCCTCTCCGAACGTTTCGGCATCCCCTTTGAGAGCTGCGGGGTCCTGACCGAAGCCGTCAAACGGATCGCCGATGTGCATACCCTGGAAAGTGTTGCCCTGCTCTCCCCGGCCTGCGCCAGCCTGGACCAGTTTCCCTCCTACGCCGTACGCGGAAACACTTTTAAAGAAGCCGTCGCCAATTTAAGCTAGGCTTCAATATGCCATTGCTATAATTTCGGCCTCCTTAACGAATGGCCTGTTAGCTCAGTCGGTAGAGCAAGGGATTGAAAATCCCTGTGTCCGTGGTTCGATTCCGCGACAGGCCACCACGAAACAACATTTCCTTTACATTATTTCCAGAACAAACCCGCAGAAAATTCAAACACGTTTTCGCTATTCTCAACCCCATTCCAACTCCGGCTTCCGGAAAATTTTAGCTTGCACTAAACCTAATATGTTATCGTAGGGCCTGTCAGCCGCCAGAGCGTACCCACACAGTGCCAGGGTACTGTTTTGCCCCCCGCCCTTTCATCCATGCGGGACCAATCCACACCAGCATGAAGGAGCTTCCTATGCCCATACCTCCCGAACTGTTCGAAGAGACCAAAACCGTTGCACGCCGTTGGCAGGAGGAGATCTCGCACCATATCGGGAAGGAGGAGCAGAGACTGCATACGATGATGCAGCGCATGCTGAAAAACCCCATCAACAAGATCTTTCTCATCGAGCTGCTCGACCAGAGCTTCCGTTCCAAAGACCCCGACCGGGTCGCCGACCAGCTCGAATACATCTTCGAAAAATACAAAAGTACGGATTTCTTCAGCCACTTCGAGCAGATCCTTATCTGGCTCTTCCGCGACGTCGGCATCTACGTCAGCTCCCTCTCGGTCCCCATGTTCATCAACTACCTGCGCAACGACATCAGCAGCATTGTCATCCAGGGCGAAGATCCTGTCCTTTCCAAGCACATGAAAGCGCGCCGCGCAGAGGGGACCCGGGTCAACATCAACGTCATCGGCGAGGTCGTCCACAGCGAGGCCGAGGCGGAACGCCGGGTCGAAAAATATATCGCGCTGCTCGAGAACCCCGATATCGACTACCTCTCGCTCAAGATCTCCAACATGTTCTCGCAGATCCTTCCCCTGGCCCACGACAACAACGTCGCGCATGTCTCCTCCCGGCTGGAGCGGGTCTACCGGGCGGCCGTCGCCAACCCCTGCCGCGACAGTGAGGGAAAGGCACAGCCCAAGTTCGTCAACCTCGATATGGAGGAGTACCGCGACGTCCGTATCACCATCGACGCCTTCAAAAAGGTCCTCTCCCGGGAGGAGTTCGCGCAGCTGCACGCCGGCATCGTCGTCCAGGCCTACCTCCCCGACGCCCTCACCTACATCCGGGAACTGGCCGACTGGGCCAAAGTCCGCGTCGATGCCGGAGGCGCGCCGATCAAGATCCGCATCGTCAAGGGGGCCAACCAGGAGATGGAACTGACCGAGGCCTCCTTGCGCGGCTGGCCCAACGTCACCTATGCGCACAAGGCGGAATCGGACGCCAACTACAAAAAGGCGATGGATTACCTGCTCGACCCCGCCGTCGCCCCCTACGTGCACACCGGCGTTGCCTCGCACAACCTCTTCGACCATGCACTGGCCATGCTGCTCGCCAAAGCGCGCGGTGTGGAGCCATACGTCACTGCCGAGATGCTCGAGGGGATGAGCGAAGCGGCCTACCGACTTCTCAAAGCCGAGGGGCGCAGTGTCATCCTCTACGCCCCGACGGCGACCAAAGAGACCTTTACAAACGCCATCGCCTACCTGGTGCGGCGCTTCGATGAGAATACCGCCGAACAGAACTTCCTGCGCCACAGTTTCGGCCTGCGGGTGGATACCCCGGAGTGGGAGCTGCTCGTCAAGACCTTCGACGATGCCGTCGCCCTCATCCCCTCGCTCTCCGAAGCCCCCAACCGCACCCAGGACCGCACCCGTCCGATCGAAAAAAGCGACATCGATCC
Organism: Sulfurimonas sp. HSL-1656; assembly: GCF_039645585.1. Classification (NCBI taxonomy): domain Bacteria; kingdom Pseudomonadati; phylum Campylobacterota; class Epsilonproteobacteria; order Campylobacterales; family Sulfurimonadaceae; genus Thiomicrolovo; species Thiomicrolovo subterrani. The sequence goes on along the minus strand of NZ_CP147915.1, from coordinate 443,460 downwards.
CGCCGTCTACCATTTCGAGAACGAACCCGATACGGACTTTATCCTTCCCGCCAACCGCGCCTGGGCGGAGGCGATCCGCGACAAGTGGCAGCATATCGGCGAGCGCGGCGGCTTCAGCGCCTACCCCGTCGTCGGCGGAAAGGTCGTGCAGCGCGACGAAACGGTCACGGTCATAGACAAGTCCCAGTACTATGAAGGCAAACGTGCGGGCGCCTATGTCGAAGCGACCCCGGAAGATATGAAAAGTGCCATCGCTACGGCCAAGGCCGACCCCGACGGCTGGCGGGCACTGACACCGCACGCGCGCCAGAAGATCATGATGGAGGTCGCCCACAAGATCCGGCTCGCCCGGGGCGACCTCATCGGCGTAGCAGCCGCCGAAGTCGGTAAAGTCTTTACCGAGACCGACGTCGAAGTGAGCGAAGCGATCGATTTCGTCAACTTCTACCCCTACAGCGTCACCAAGCTGGACGGACTGACGGGTGTCGAGGCCAGGGGCAAAGGGGTCGGTCTCGTTATCAGCCCCTGGAACTTTCCCGTCGCCATCCCGACCGGGGGGATCGCCGCAGCCCTCGCGGCGGGCAACACGGTGATCCTGAAACCCGCCGAAGCCTCCATCCTCACCGCCTACCGCCTCTGCCAATGCTTCTGGGAGGCGGGGGTCAGTATGAACACCCTGCAGTTCATCCCGGGACGCGGTTCGGAGGTCGGGAAACATATGATCCCCAGCGAGGCGATCGACTTTACCATCTTCACCGGCGGCGAAGAGACGGCATACCGCATCATCAAGGCCCGTCCCGGCATCCACCTGAGTGCGGAAACGGGGGGCAAGGACGCTACCATCGTCACGGCGATGGCGGACAGGGACCAGGCGATCGGCCACGTCATGGCCTCGGCCTTTCACAACTCCGGGCAGAAGTGCTCGGCGACCTCGCTGCTCGTGCTGGAAAAAGAGCTCTACGACGACGCGGAGTACAAACGGCAGCTCAAAGAGGCGGCGGAGTCAATGCAGACCGGCTCCGTCTGGGATTTCAGCAACCGCGTCGGCACCCTTGTCGACCGTCCGGCGGGCAAACTTGAACATGCCATCGAGACCCTGGACGAGGGCGAGGAGTGGCTGCTTGCACCGGACTACGCCGACCAAGGCAACCCCTATATGCTGAAGCCTTCCATCCGCTGGGGGACCGCGCCGGGGGATTTTTGCCATATGAACGAGCTTTTCGGCCCGGTGCTCAGCGTCATGCGCGCCGAAGACCTCGAAGAGGCCATCGCGATCGTCAACGCCACCGGCTACGGCCTCACCTCCGGACTGGAGTCCCTCGACCGCCGCGAACAGGAGCAGTGGAAAACGGCGCTGCTCGCGGGGAACCTCTATATCAACCGCGGCACGACGGGGGCCATAGTGCTGCGCCAGCCCTTCGGCGGCATGCGCAAATCAGCCATCGGCAGTGGCAGGAAAGCGGGCGGCTTCAACTACGTCAGCCAGTTCATGCAGATCACCTACCGTGAGACCAACCTCTACGAGTCCTGTTCCACCCCCTTCACCGACCGGATGCGGGTGATGCTCCAGCGCGACACGGTCTTTCACGACGAGTGCGAAAGGGGCCTGCGCCACCTCTGCCACTTCGCACACTGGTATGAGACCGAGTTTATGAAACCCCATGACTACGCCCATATCCGCGGCGAGTCCAATGTCATCCGCTACCTGCCGGTCGCGAGCGTCCTGCTGCGCCTCGAAGAGGGGGACAGCCTCGAGGAGTCGCTTGCCACGATCATGGCCGTCAGGATGGTCGGTGCACGGCTGCACATCTCCCTGCCCGAACACTCTAAGCAGGCGGAGTTCCTCTGGCTCGAATCGAAGCAGGCGAGCCTGCTCGGGGAGCACGACACCATCACCCGCGACAGCGAGGCGGTATTGATCGACCGGATCCCCCATTACGAACGGGTCCGCTTCCTCCGCCCCGAGAACGTCTCCCCGGCCCTCTTCAACGCCGTGACCGACCGGGCCGTCTACATCGCCAGGGAGCCCTTCGTCGCCCACGGACGGATCGAACTGATGCACTACTTCATCGAACAGAGCATCTCCAACAGCTATCACCGCTACGGCAACCTCGGCATTGCCGGCCTGCACCCGGATGAGGAGGTATAAATGCAGACACCCGTACTGATCTCGTTCGGCCTTTACATGCTTGTGATGGTGGCCATCGGCCTCTATTTCTACTTTAAAACCGAGGACCTCGGCGACTATGTTCTCGGCGGGCGGGGTCTCGGTCCCGGCGTCACGGCGCTGAGCGCGGGGGCCTCGGATATGAGCGGCTGGCTCCTGCTCGGGCTCCCGGGCATGATGTACAGCGACGGGATCGCCGGCAGCTGGATCGCCGTCGGTCTGCTCATCGGTGCCTACCTGAACTGGCACTACGTCGCCCGGCCGCTGCGCATCATGACCCACCGCCTTGACGATGCGATCACGATTCCCGACTACTTCGCCAACCGTTTCGGCGATGCCAAGGGCCATCTGCGCGTCATCACGGCCCTCGTGATCCTGCTCTTCTATACCCTCTACACCTCCTCGGGCCTCGTCGGCGGGGCAAAGCTCTTTGAAGCAACCTTCCACCTCGACTACGCCGTCGCGCTCGCCGTCGGCAGTTTCATCATCGTCTCCTACACCTTCCTCGGCGGCTACAACGCCGTCAGCTGGACCGACTTCATCCAGGGGATCTTGATGATGCTCGCCCTCATCGTCACGCCCGCCGTCGTCATCACCCACCTGGGCGGCCTCTCCGCCGCCCTGGAGCTGATCGAGTCGATCGACCCGTCCCACCTCGACATCGTCCACGGCACCGGCGTCATCGGGATCCTCTCCCTGATGGCCTGGGGGCTGGGCTATTTCGGGCAGCCCCACATCCTCGTACGCTTCATGTCGATCCGCAGCGAGGACGAGATGCACCACGCCAAGGCGATCGGCATGGGGTGGATGGGCCTCTCCATTCTCGGCTCGCTGGCCGTCGGTTTCTTCGGCCTCGCCTATGTCGTCTCGTCGGGAACAGACCTCACCGATCCCGAAAAGATCTTCATCACCCTCTCGCAGCTGCTCTTCAACCCCTGGATCGCCGGCTTCCTTCTCGCCGCCATCCTCGCCGCCATCATGAGTACGATCGATTCACAGCTGCTGGTCTCCTCGTCGGTCCTGACACGCGACATCTACCACGCCGTCCTGCGCAAAAACGCGACGAACAGAGAGCTGGTCTGGATCGGCCGGGCCACGGTCATAATAATCGCACTGATCGCCTGGTACCTCTCGACGGACAAAAACTCCAGCGTCCTTTCCCTCGTTGCCTACGCCTGGGCCGGCTTCGGTGCGGCCTTCGGACCGCTGATCATTCTCTCCCTCTACCGCCGTGACATCACCAAAGGGGGTGCAATCGCCGGGATGGTGACAGGTGCTCTCACGGTCATCGTCTGGAAACAGCTTGAGGGGGGTCTGTTTGAGCTCTACGAGCTGCTGCCGGGCTTTATAGCCGGCTGGGTCGCCATCCGGCTCGTTTCACCGATGACCCCGCCTGTTCCCGCTTCGATCCTTGAAAGGGTCGATGCCACAAGCAGAGAGTACAAACGCCGAAAAGCGGCAAGGTAGTCACTCCAGCAGGGCGAGCAGGCCCTCGATGCTGTCAATACGGTGGGTCGCGTCTGAGAAGTCGTGCTGCGCCGTAAAGACGTTATCAACGATGACGCACTCAATCCCCGCGCTCACCGCCGAACGCAGTCCCCGCTGCGAATCCTCGACGATGACCGCCTCATGCTTCTCCCCGCCGAACAGTTCCAGCCCTTTCAGATAGGGATCGGGGTGGGGTTTCGCGCGGGCATATTCACCGCTGCAGAGCACAAACTCCATGGGGTCCGTGATCCCTCTGCCGGCATGGATCAGTTCAAAATCCTCCCGACGCGCCGAGGTGACTATTCCCATCCGGTAACGCTCCTTGAGGGTCTCCAGGACCTCATGAACCCCTGGGATGGCGATCTCCTCGGTCTGCAGGTAGTGCTGGTAGAGCTCGTTGCGTCTGCTGCGGGCCGCTTCGACCGTTTCGGAGTCGTACCCCGCCTCCTCCGCCAGCAGAAAAGCGCTCTGGCCGTTGATCATGATCTCGCGGTAACGCGCCTCTTCCAGGGTGATGCCCATCGTTTTGAGGATTTCGACGTTGGCCCGGAAGTACCACGCCTCCGTCTCGACGAGCACCCCGTCATTGTCAAAGAGGATATATTTTTTCATTGCCCCGCTCCTTCCGTCCGTACTGTCATATTCTCGCCTGAAACCGGCATCGCCGCCAACAGCGAATCACTCCCCAGCTCCCGCTCGATCTCCAGCGCCTGCAGCAGCAGCCTAAGCCGGTAGGTGAGCTCCTTCTGCCGGACTTCCAGGGTCGTGAGTTCGCGCTGGTTGATCATAACCAGGTCGCCGGCACCCAGGCGGTACTTTTTCACCTCGGCCGCTTCCAGTTTTTCCGCCATCGACACTTCCTCGGCAGCACTTTTCAGGTTCTCACGGAGCATGCGCCGCGTCGTAAAACGGTTTGAAAGGGCTGTTTCGATCTCGATCCGCTTGCGCTGCAGTGCCTCGTCCACGGCCCTCTCCCCTTTTTCGATCGCTTTCTTGCGGCCGGCATAAGTACGACGTTCGACCGGGAAACTCATCTCCAGCGACACTTTGACGCCGTTATCGTAGACAAAATCGTGCACGCCGTACAGCGCCACATTCAGACTCGGATACTTCGAAAGGTCGTTGTACTCCTCCTGCAGGCCGAACCGGCGCTTATCGTACTGCAGGCTTCTGAGGTCGGGGCGCTGGTCCCAGGCCGTTTGCAGCGCCTTCTCGAAACGGAGCTCTTCCGCCTTCTCTTCGGGCAGGATGGGCAGCGTATAGCGTGCCTCGAGCGCATCGGGAGGGAGGCCGAGAAAACGCGCAAGGCTCCCCAGGGCCACCCTGTAACCATTCAACGCTTCAAGCCGGCGCTGTTCCCGGTTGAGGATCTGCCGCTGTACCTCGAGCAGTGCGATCTCCGGCAGCTCGCCGACGCCGACCTTGCTGCGGACAAACCCTTCGCGCTCGCGTGCCTTCTCCAGCAGCACGGACTCCAGCGACGCGACCGACCGGCGGTAGAGCAGCGTGTAATAGGCGGCATAGACGTCGAAACGGAGATGTCTGAGGTTCTCCTTCGCATCGTAGGTAGAACGGGCAGCGTCGATCGCGGCCGATTCCAGCTGGTAGCGGCGCTCGTTCATCCCCTTTGCGACCGCGAACACCGGTACTTTCACCCCCAGGCGCACTTCGCCGTCGTCACCGGTCTTGATGTTGTTGTACTCCTGGACCCCTTCCGCCCTGCGGTAACCCGCCAGGAATTCGACGCCGCTCTCGGTCGCTTTTTCAACGTAAACGTCCGCCAGTTCCCCTTCGCTCGCCGGGTACCGCTTGTTGTCGTACTTGACGCCAACACGGGTATCAAACGCCCCCTCCGCGGCCTCCGCACGGGCCTGGGACACGTACTGCTGCCCGACGGCCGTATAGATGTAAGGGTTCTTTTCATTCAGATAGGTTTCGATGACGGCAGGGGTCAGCAGCTCCTTCGCCCCGACGCTTCCCGGCAGCAGAAGGGCCATCAGCAGGGGGACGGCATGTTGTAGTCTCATGCCCCCTCCTCCTGCGGGATCACCATCTTCGGCGGGAAGGCGTTCATCAGGCGCCACAGCTGGTACCAGACCGGCACCGTGTCGAGCGCCACCCAAACGGTCGCCTGCGTGCCCCGGCGAAGGATCGTCTCCGAAGGCCACGGCTCCTCGGGGTCCTCGACGACGTAGGCGTAGTAGAAGCCCTTCTCGTACGAAACCGGGTCCACCTTTTTGATGACGCCCCCGAAGGTGCCGAAGCGGATCTGCGGCCAGCCGGAAATCTGCAGTGCGGGCCAGCCGTAGAACATCATGCGCACTTTCAGCCCTTCGCGGATCAGCGGCATGTTGAAGTCCGATACCTTCAGCAGCACGGTGCGTTCGGTCACCTCCGGCGCAAACTGCAAGACGGCGTCCCCCCGGCGGACAAACTTGTTCTTGTCGTTGGTCAGGACCCGGATCACCTCCCCCGCTTTTTCCGCGCGCACCTCCGATGAGGCGTAACGCGCGATCTCCGTCAACTGGCGCTGCAGCTCCCGCTCCAGCCCGCTGGAACGGCTCTGTGCGGCGAGCACGTCATTTTCCAGCCGGCGGATGCGGTTGTCGGCTTCGTGGACGAACTGCACCTTCTCCTGCGCGATGATCTCCAGGCTCCGCGCCTGCACGCGAAGATCGACATCGAGCTTTTCGAGCTCCGTTTGCGCCCGGGTCCACGCCGCATCCGCGCGTTCGTAATTGCGGCGCGATTCGATCGCCTCTTCGTAGAGGCGCTTGATCCGCTCGTAATTCGCCGCCTCCGTCTCGGCGCTTTTTTGCAGGGCGACCCGTTTGAGCTTCAGGCTGGAGAGCTTCTCTTCGGCCTGAATGCGCCGCTGCTCAAAGAGCGCGATACCGACGCTGCGCTGTTTGCGCGCGTTGTCGCGGTTGGCCTGCACGGCTTCGATCTCCCGCCGGGTATTCTCCAGCTGTTCGCGCAGGCGCCGTTCCATCTCCTTGACCCGCGCCGCGTACTCCGTATCCAGGTCGACCATCGTAAAGAGCCGCTCCCCCTCTGCCACGCGCTGGTTCTCCTCAACGTGGAACGCTTCGATGAAACCGTCTATCGTCGCGGAGACCGGCTGGACCCGTTCGCTCGGATCATAGGCGATCAGGGTGCCTTTCCCCTTGACGGTCTGCTGCCACGGCAGAAAGAGGAAGGCGACGAGAATAAGGACGATGATGATGGTAAAGAGCCAGATGCGGCGCACCACCGGGTTCATTTCGGTGCTGTCGAGCGAACGGAACTGCAGATCAGTCATGACCGTTCTCCTGAAGCTTTGCGGAGAGTTTATGCACTTTGTAGAACCCCTCGACCGTATCGTAGATGTAGTCGATCTGCTTGACAACGCCCTTGAGCGCCGAGGTGATGGAGACGACGACGATCTCGGCCGCGATGAACTCCCCGAGCGGCAGCGAGCCGTTGATGACCAGGTAGCCCCCGGCGATGAGGAAGGTGCTGAAGATAAACCCCTCGGTGAAAAAGGTCAGCGCCAGCTGCCTTATGGTCACCCGGAAGAGCTTCTGGCGCGCGGAGGCGTAATGCAGCAGCAGGCGGTCGAAGGTGCCGAGCACCTCTTTCGGCGTTCCGGGCTGCTCATGGATATGCTGCAGGTAGTAGATGACGCCGTGTTTCGCGTCCGAGCGCTTCACGGCCCGGTCGATGCCGCTGCGCCCGAGCAGAAGCAGCAGCAGGAAATAGGCGGAAAAGAAAAAGAGGCCGACGCCGAACAGGACCGGGTCGAACGCCAGCAGCAGGACAAGGCTGACGACAATCTTGGCCGCCAGACCGACCCCGTCCAGGAGCAGGATGGGAAAGAACTTCTGAATGGCCGCGATGTCGAAAAAGTAGTTCATGTACTTTCCGTGTTCCTGCACGGCGTCGCTTCCCCGGTATGACACCGCCATCGTGGCAACCTGGATACCCGTTTTCAGAAACACCCGCTGCTGGAAGTTCTCGATAATGTACTCCTTGATCACCTGCAGCATCGTCACCAGGACAAACATAACGATCACGACAAAGCCCAGCATCACGAGCGAGATTGCGGCATGCGCCAGAACACTGTTGATGACAAAGGAGGAGGCAAGCGGGATCGAGAGAACCAGCACCGCTTCGATGGCGGAGTAGTAGACCAGGTAGAAGATGTTGCGGCGGTCTTCCCTGACAATTCGCCTGATATTCTCAAGCACAATCTTTGTGACGTTCATACAGCGCTTTCCGAAAAAGGATTTTTATATAAAATGATAATGATTTTTATTAAATAGAAGAATAATACGGGGCAGTTAGTCAGGAGACTTAATCTTGAAGGTTGAGCATGCGAAGAAGCGCAATGCTTCCCCCATCATAGCACAAAAACGGGATCGACCCCGTCTCAGATGGTTTCGATATCGACGATCTCGATACGGTCGCACCCCTTCTTGAGCAGTTTTTTGGCTTTCGCATCCTCTTCGGCGAGGGTCAGTGCATCCATGAAACTCTCTTTGGGGATGGTGACGGTCTGTAGTGCTTTTTTATTTTTGATCGTCAGTGCACCGGGTTCCATGACCACGGCCTCGATATCCCTTTTGCCCTTGGCGTAGGCATTTTTGATAGCCCGTGCCACCGCTTCGTTCTGGAGCAGATCCGCCAACGTCACGCTGATCTCCAGATCGGCGTCGCAGAGTACTATATACTTGATCATCATTTCACCCGTCATGGCAGTCCTTTCATAATGAAACCATACCATAATCGGACGCAGAGGCCCTAAAAACGGGCAAGAGGTCAGACGAGTTTGCAGATAATGCTGCCGATCTCCGCGCCGATGGAACGCGAGACGACGTTGCATTTGACCTTGAGCAGGTAGACGAGGTCGCCGCGCGGTGAGGGGGAGAGGCATTCGTAGTTGCCCATCCCCTTGGTGAGCACCACGTCGCTCTCATCGAAAAGGCGCTGCGCCTCCTCCGACGCGCGCTCGTAGACGAAGCCCGGGGTGTCGACGCCGCTGTCGACGAGGGTCGCGACCTCCGCCAACCCGTCCGCCATCGCCTCGTCGAAGGTGACGTCGTTGATGATCGGCTTGCCGCGGGTCATGTAGGTGATCGCGAGCTGCGGGTAGAGCGCGGCAACGGCCTCGATGGCCAGGGCGTCAAAAAGATGCTCGCCGGCGTTATCGCCGATATAGAGCAGCGTCTTCGCCCCGGCAAGGCGCTCGCGCAATGCATCCACGTCGTCGTGGGCAAAGTGGGTATGGAAGAGCTTGTCGATTTCCGTATCGAGGTCGAAGCTCACCTCCGCGGCCAGGTCGATGACGTTCCCCGCGACGGCGACTTTGACCGCCGTCAGGAAGGGATCTTCGGCCTTGGCGATCTGTCCGCGCAGGAACGGAATGAAGGTTTTCGCTTTTTCGGAGGAGTGGCGCTTGACCTCATCGTAGAGGTCTTTTTTCCCGGCGAGCACGGCCAGGTGCTCGTAGACTTCCCGGGCGACTTCCGGCGGCGACTTGGCAAAATCGAAATCCTTCGACATTGCCAAAACGTCATCGTTGATCTTCTTGCGAAGTGCCGCGTCGGCACCGATCGCGTCCGCTACGCGCAGACTTTGACCGATGATACACTCAACGCAGGCATTTTCGATTTTCATTTACAGCTTCGTCTCGATCTCGAGGGAGTCCATCTCGACTTTTTTCGCCTTGGCGACACGGTCTTCCTGGAGCTTGATGCGCAGGTCCTCGTTCTCAAGGGCCATGATCTGCATCGCGAGATAGGCCGAGTTGATCGCACCCGCTTTGCCGATGGCCACGGTCGCGACCGGCATGCCTGCCGGCATCTGGACGGTAGAGAGGAGCGCGTCGATGCCGCTCAGCGCCGAGGCACTCATCGGTACGCCGATGATCGGTTTGACCGTTTTGGACGCCAGGACGCCCGCAAGGTGCGCCGCCATGCCCGCTGCGGCGATGAAGACCTGGGCCCCCTTCTCTTCCGCTTCGCGGATGTACTCTTTGGTACGTTCCGGCGAACGGTGCGCCGAAGAGATGATCAGCTCATACTGCACGCCGAAAGTTTCCAGCGTATCCGCGCACGACTTCATGACGTCATAGTCACTCTTGGATCCGATAATGATAGAAACGAATTTCATTTCATGCCCTTGTATTTTGGATGCGGAATTATAGCGAATTCACGGCGGGCGTTAGCGGCGCCGCTATACGGGCGGCGACTGGTCGATCCCGTCGGCGGGGATACGCAGGAAGCAGTATTGGGGCAGTCTGCCCGGCAGGGCAATGGGGTTGACGTTGCCGCTGTGCACCGCTTCCCACTCCCGGCCGTTTTCCGCGACGAGCTTGTCAAAACGGACATACCAGCGGCCGTCGCGCTCGTAGATCGAACCGTACTCGTTCGTATAGGGGGAGAGAACGGCGTCGGAAGGCGCAACGATCTCCGCCTCGTCCCCGGGACGGGTCGTGTACTTGCAGAGGAAATGTTCGCCGTCTTCGGTGACCATGCCGCTCACCTGGTGGGTCCCCATCTGCATCGTGAAATCGAGGCTCTGGGTGTCGTGTTTCTCGAAGGGGCGGTTGACGAGGTAGGCGTCGGTAAAACCGCGGTTCTGCATCGTGTTCAGCTCCTCCTGGTAGCGTTCGCTCGGTTCCAGGCCAGCATAGTAGTCATCAATGGCCATGCGGTACGCCTTGGCGGTGATGGCGGCATAGTAGCTTGCCTTCGTCCGCCCCTCGATCTTGAGCGAGTCGACCGCCCCGGCATCGATGATCTCCTTGATGTGCGAGGCGAGGTTGAGATCCTTCGAGTTCATGATATAGGTCCCGATGCCCGGGTCCTCCTCCAGCCGGAACAGCGTCCCCGTCTCCGGGTTCGCCGCGTAGAGCTCATAGGGAAAGCGGCAGTCGTTGGCGCAGCTGCCGCGGTTGGGGACACGGCCGCTCTGCACGGTCGAGATAAGGCAGCGGCCGCTGTAGGCGAAACACATCGAGCCGTGGACGAAGACCTCGAGTTCAAGGTCCGGCAGCTCCGTTTTGATCTGCTTGAGATCCCTGAGCGAGATCTCCCGGGCGGCAATGATGCGGCGCGCCCCCATCTCGTAGTAGACCTTCGCGTCGAGCACGTTCATGACGTTGGCCTGGGTCGAGAGGTGCAGCGGGATCTGCGGCGCGAGTTTGTGCGCCAGCTGCAGGACGCCCGGGGTCGCCACGATAAAGGCGTCGGGTTCCAGCTCCGCCATCGCAAGGATGTGCTTCTCCAGCAGGTTCAGCTGGGAGTTGAAGGGGAAGCCGTTGATGGTCGCGTAGACCTTTTTGCCCCTTTGATGGGCATAGTCGATCCCCTCTTTGAAGCTCTCCATCGTAAATTCTTTGCCCGAACGGATCCGCAGCGAGAAGTGGCTGACCCCGCCGTAGACGGCGTCGGCCCCGAAGTCGATAGCGATCTTGAGTTTCTCCAGGTTGCCCGCCGGGGAGAGTAGTTCAACTTTATGCATTCTTTTTCTTTGAATCTTTTTGCGTATTTTACCCGACCTTCTTGATACGCATCCTATAATGGCATAACTAATGGGCACTTCTAAAAACCCTGTACGGATCTCAGAGGGTTTTTGAAGCGTGAGATTTTCTATGTTTTCGGTGCAGGCCTAGCCGTAGCTAAGTCAAAACGAACACAGAGGAAAGGTCGTGCTTCAAAAGCCCTCCCGCAGGGCGCTGCAGAGAAAAGCCATACTCGGCGTTGCCGCTTTTCGACTTGGCTACGGCCAGGCCTTCAAAACGTCGCCTTGATTATGACTTTTCTCTGCAGCGCTGAGACCGTACAGGGCTTTTAGAGGTGCCCTAATATGGGATTAAAGCTATGAAAATCGACCTGCACAACCATACGACACTCTGCAACCATGCCGAAGGCTCGGTAGACGAATACGTCGCCGCAGCCGTCGCGGCGGGTATCGACGTTTTCGGCTTTTCCGACCACGCCCCGATGGAGTTCGACCCAAAGTACCGCATGAAGTTCGAGGAAATGGAGCACTACCACGCCATGGTCATGGACGCGCGGACGAAGTACGAGGGCAGCATTGACATCCTTTTCGGCTACGAAGTCGACTACCTTGAGGGGCATATGGACGAAAGGGTGCTGGGTGCCGACGTCGACTACCTTATCGGTTCCGTACACTTCCTCGACGATTGGGGCTTCGACAACCCCGAGTTCATCGGCCAGTACGAGCACGAAAACATCGACGTCATCTGGGAACGCTATTTCGGGCAGGTCGAAGCCATGGCACGTAGCGGCCACTTCGACATCGTCGGCCACCTCGACCTCATCAAGGTCTTCAAATTCATGCCCGAACGCGACATCGTCTCCATCGCGGGTCCGGCACTCGATGCCATTGCCGCGGCGGGGATGACGATGGAGATCAACGTCGCGGGCTACCGCAAGCCCGTCGCCGAAGCCTACCCCTCCCCCGAACTGCTCAGGGCCGCCTATGAACGGGGCATTCCCGTCACCTTCGGTTCCGATGCGCATGCGCCGGGGCAGATCGGCCTGTTCAGAGATGAGGCAGAGGCCCTTGCCCGGGAGGCCGGGTATACCGAATGTGTATACTTCCGTAACAGGAAAGCCTACAGTACTGTGCTGTAACACGCTCCCACCTCCCCATTTCCCTACAAAAAGCGACAAATTGCCTAAAATTTGTCCATGCTATTATCTCAAGCGTAAAGGACATTGAGATATACTTACCGCAAATTATCACCACAGGAGAAATCAATGGGAAAATTCGTTAACAGCATTGACGAGTTCTTTAAATACTGTGAAGAGAACGACGTCCAGTTTGTCGACCTCCGTTTCACAGACATCAAAGGCGCATGGCACCACCTCACATACCGCATGAGCGCCGTCAATGAAGGCAACCTGACAAACGGATTCCCGTTCGACGGCTCTTCCATCGAAGCATGGCAGCCGATCAACCGTTCTGACATGCTCCTGAAAGCAGACGTCCCGACGGCTTTCCTCGACCCGTTCACAGCGGACCCGACCATTATCGTCTTCTGTGACGTTTTCGATATCTACAAAGGCGAACTCTACGAAAAATGCCCGCGTTCCATCGCGAAAAAAGCACTCAAACACGCTGAAGAGCTCGGTATCGCCGATGCAGCTTATTTCGGTCCTGAAAACGAATTCTTCATCTTCGACGAAGTCCATTTTGTCGACTCCATCAATGAAGCGGGCTACCGCATCGATACCGAAGAAGGTGAGTGGAACTCCAACACCCGTTTCGAAGAGACCTACAACACAGGTCACCGCCCGGGCACAAAAGGCGGTTACTTCCCGGTAGCGCCGACAGACTCCATGGTCGACCTCCGTGCCGAAATGATGATGGTCCTCGAGCAGGTCGGTCTTGAAGTCGTTCTGGGTCACCACGAAGTCGCACAGGGCCAGGGCGAGATCGGTATCGTCTTCTCTGACATCATCGGTGCAGCGGACAACGTCCAGAAGTACAAATACGTCGTCAAAATGGTCGCACACCTCAACGGCAAAACAGCAACGTTCATGCCGAAGCCGCTCTTCGGTGACAACGGTAACGGTATGCACACGCACCAGTCCCTGTGGAAAGACGGTAAAAACCTCTTCTACAAAGAGGGTAACTACGGTAACCTCTCCGAGATGGCGCTCAACTACATCGGCGGTATCTTCAAACACGCTAAAGCGGTTGCGGCGTTCACCAACGCATCTACCAACTCCTACAAGCGTCTTATCCCGGGCTTCGAAGCACCGAGCATCCTGACGTTCTCCAGCCAGAACCGCTCCGCTTCCTGCCGTATCCCGTACGGTGCGGGTGAAAAAGCGACACGTATCGAAATGCGCTTCCCGGACTCCACAGCGTGTCCGTACCTCGCTTTCGCTGTCATGATGATGGCCGGCCTCGACGGTATCAAAAACGCTGACGTTCCGGTCGGTCCGATGGACGAAGACCTCTTCGAACTCACCCTCGACGAGATCCGTGCAAAAGGTATCCCGCAAATGCCGCATACCCTTCGCGAAGCGCTGGAAGGTCTCATCGCAGACAACGACTTCCTCAAGCCGGTCTTCACGGAAGAGTTCGTCGAAGCATACCAGCACTACAAGTTTGAACGTGACGTATGGCCGGACGAAGGTCGCCCGACTGCCTACGAATTCAAAACCACTTACATGTGCTAATTCCTACCCCCGTTACGGGGGTAAACTCCTCTTGTTTTTTTCCGCTAAAATCAGCCCCGCTTTATCCTTCTTTCGCTATAAATAAAACATATATTCAGAACATTTTCGAATCAGAGACAGGAACGAGTGAAACCGCCAAAGACCCAGACACTAATCGACGATATCCTAACCCTGTCAAAACAGTGTGACAACGGATTGCGCGAAAAGATCGAGCTCCTGATCGAAAGCTATACGACCGAAGGGTCTGCGCGCGAACAGATGCTGGAATCACGGGTCATCGAAGAGATCAACAAGCGGTTGGAACGTGAAAAGGTCCTGCAGAACCAGGCGAAGATGGCGGCCATGGGCGAGATGATGGATGCCGTCGCACACCAGTGGAAACAGCCCCTCAACGCGCTCTCCATGTACGGCGACCTGCTGAAGATGGATTTCGAGGCCGGGGACGTCACGCTGGAGTACATCGAAAAGTTCGTCGAGGACATCCAGGAACAGATCACCCACATGGTCTCGACGCTGAGCGAGTTCCGCACCTTCTTCCGCCCGGACAAGGAGAGCGGCCCCTTCGGCCTCAAACGCTGTACCCAATCGGTCCTGCTGCTGGTCCACGACGAGATGCTGCGTAATAACATCGCCGTCACCGTCGAAGAGGGGCGCGAAGTCATCGTCTCCGGGATCGAAAACGAGTTCAAACACCTGCTGCTCAACCTCCTTGCCAACGCCAAAGACGCCTTTATCGAACGCGAGAGCCAGGCGCGCGAGATCCTCATCCGCTTTTACAAAAAAGGGGCGCATATCTACATCGAGGTGGAGGACAGCGCCGGCGGGATCGACCCGGAGCTGCTCGACGAAATCTTCAAGCCCAACTTCACGACCAAACGCGACGACAAAGGAACCGGAATAGGCCTCTATATGAGCACCCAGATCGCCCAGAAGATGCAGGGTTCTCTTACCGTTGAAAACGCAGCCCGAGGGGCCCTTTTCCGCCTCGAACTCCCCCTCCCCTGACCCGCTGAAACTTTTAGCGGACTGAACAGACGCCCCCGTCCGGCACCCCAAAACCGTACCCGGTGACAGTTTTGCTATAATTGCGCACGATTTCTAGCAGGAGATCGACTATTTTAGTTCAAGGAGGAGCATATGAAAAATGCTCACAGCGGTAAATACCGCCCGTACCCCAAGATTGATTTGCCACAACGCCAGTGGCCGGACAACACCATCGACAAAGCACCGCTCTGGTGCAGCGTCGACTTGCGCGACGGCAACCAGGCGCTGGTGACTCCGATGAATCTGGATCAGAAACTTGAACTCTTCGACCTCCTGCTCAAACTCGGTTTCAAGCACATCGAGGTGGGCTTCCCCTCTGCGTCCAAGGTCGAATTCGACTTTCTGCGCACCCTGGTCGAGAGAGGCCTGATCCCGGACGACGTGACCATCCAGGTCCTGGTCCAGGCGCGTGAGCACCTGATCGACAAAACCTTCGAGGCGCTCCAGGGCGTCAAGAAGGCGATCGTGCACCTGTACAACTCGACGTCGACGGCACAGCGCAAGATCGTCTTCAAAAAAGAGCAGGACGACATCACCGCACTGGCGCTCGAAGGCGTCGATATGGTCAAGAGCCGTGCGGCGTCGTTTGAAGGCGAGATCACCCTGGAATATTCGCCGGAGAGCTTTACCGGGACCGAGATGGAGTTTGCCGCACAGATCTGTAACGCCGTAACGGCACGCTGGGGCATCAGCGCCGAGCGCCCGGTGATCATCAACCTGCCGGCGACGGTGGAGATGGCGACGCCGAACATCTATGCCGACCAGATCGAGTGGATGAGCCGCCACCTGGACAACCGGGAGCACATCCTCATCTCGACGCATACGCACAACGACCGCGGCACCTCAGTCGCGGCGACCGAGCTGGCGCTGCTGGCGGGAGCGGACCGCGTGGAGGGGACCCTGCTCAGCAACGGCGAACGGACCGGGAACGTCGACATTATCACGCTGGCGCTGAACATGTATACCCAGGGCGTCGACCCCGGGCTCGATTTCGGCGACGTCAACACCGTCGTCGATGTCGTCGAGCGCTGTACCGACATCGAGACCCATGTCCGCCACCCCTACGTGGGCGAACTGGTCTATACGGCCTTTTCCGGCTCCCACCAGGATGCCATCAACAAAGGACTGGCCTACCAGCGTGCGAAAAGCGAGCCATTCTGGGAGGTCCCCTACCTGCCGATCGACCCGGCCGACGTCGGCCGGACGTATGAGAGCATCATCCGTATCAATTCGCAGTCGGGCAAAGGGGGTGTCGCCTATATCCTCGAGGATAAATTCGGCTACCAGGTTCCCAAGAAGATGCACCCGGAGATCGGGCGCATCGTTCAGGGCGTCACGGATGTCGAAGGGCGCGAACTGACGGCAGAGGAGATCCTGGGGATCTTCGAAAAGACCTATTTCGAGGTACCGCAATACATCGAGTTCATCGATATGGCTGTCAACTCGGAGACGTCGAAAAGCGGGATCGTCACCGTCAAGCTGACCTACCGCTATGAGGGCGAAGAGATTACGAGCACGGGACAGGGCAACGGGCCTATTGACGCCTGTCGGAAGGCGCTGGCCGAGAAGTTCCCGCACGCCTTCGTACTGCGCTCCTATGCCGAGCACTCCTGCGGGGAGCAGTCCTCGGCCAAGGCCGTCGCCTACATCGAGATCGAGACGGAGGATTTCGGCTCCTTCTTCGGTGTCGGACGCGACAACGACATTACCATCGCCGGCGTTATGGCGATGTTCAGCGCCCTGAACCGGGCGTATCATTCCTAATACACGTGATACGGAGTAAAACCCCGTATCACTACGCTGGCCGCTGTGGCGCATGTAGCACAGCGGAATTCCGAAGCAATGCGAGGACAAAAGTACAACGCTGCTTTCGGCAGCGTCATCATCATGCATCAAATGCAAAGCCCCGTCTCGCTACGCTCAGCCGCTATGGCACATGTAGCGCAGTGGAATTCCGCAGCAATGCGAGGACAAAAGCACACCGCTGTTTCCGACAGTGGCGTTATGTCCATTAAACCCCATATAGCTATTGACATCGTCAACACAGTTTTTCCCACTCAACAGTCTATTCTTTCCCTCTACCCGCTACTTTCCTCGTAGCCGTAAAGTCTAGAAACTGATGGCGGCGGTAAGTTCCGGGTAACCGCGTCTTACCGTATCGCCGTTACTGCGGCTGTACCACTCCTCGGCCCATCCTGCCGACAGGTAAACGCGTCCTTCGGCGTAGGCGATCCCGGCCCGTGCGCCGAGGGTTTCGTAATCGTCATAGTCGCCGCTGATGAAAGTGTGCCGGTAAAAGCCACCGGCATAAGGTCGAAGCGTAGCGCTAAGCGGGAGGAAATAGGTGACAGGGAGGTCGACCTCGTTCATCGCGGGTGTCCCGCCGAACCAGCCGCGGTAGCCCACGCCGACAGCGAGACCGTTCATGGCAAAATAGTTCGCACTGATGCCCACGATCGTATAGGTATTGTCAAAGCCGCTGCCACTGCCCACCGTCACTGCCACACTCTTCGACCCGCGATCAAAAACCCCCGCCTGGAGCAGGAGCGCCGTCGCCATAATGCCAAGGGTGATCTTTTTCATAGGGACTCCTTGGGGCCATTGTAGCACAGGCGTTTAGAAGAGCAGACCGTCCTCGGCTTCGGAAGGCATCTTCTCCACCGGCGGCGGGGAGGCCTTGGTAAAGAACTCCTCGGCACCGTTGCGTTCAACCTTCGTCACCCCCTCGGGCATCTCGAATTTGCGTTGAACCTGCGGGAAGAGGTGCAGGAGCTGGGTATAGTATTTCCGGAATGCCGGGGCCGCCGCACGGCCCCCCGTCTCTTTTTTCGGCAGCGGCGTATTGTCGTCGTTCCCGAACCAGACGATAGTCTCGACGCTCGGCGAATAGCCGGCGAACCAGGCATCGATGGAGTTGTTCGTCGTTCCCGTCTTCCCGGCGGTCTCGATGCCGCCCACGGCCGAAGCACGCCCCGTGCCCCGCAGTACGACGTCACGCAGGATCGTCGTCATCAGGAACGCCTGGGCCGGACTCGTAATCTCGCGCCGCTTCGGCAGCGCATCGTAGTGTGAGCCGTGTTTGTCGATGCTCGTGATGAGGAAGGGTTCACTCTGGACCCCGCCCGCGGCAAAGGAGCTGTAGGCCCCGGCCAGTTCGACCGGTGAGAGGGTGATACTGCCCAGGGCCAGTGAGAGGTCCTTCGGCAGGCCGGCGAACTGATAGCGTGAGAGCTCGCGGTAGATACGCGACAGCCCGATATCCGTCACCAGGTTGATGGTTGCGAGGTTGCGCGAATGCACCAGTGCTTCGCGCAGGGTGATCAGCCCTTTGTAGTCGCGTTCATAGTTCTTGGGTTGCCACTTCTTCTCGCTCCCCTCCGTCTCATAGTCGTAGGTACGTGCGATATCGACGAGCTCCGTCGCCGGCGAGTACCCCAGGTCAAGCGCCACCTGGTAGATGAAGGGTTTGAAGGCCGACCCCGGCTGGCGGCGGGCCTGCGTTGCCCGGTTGAAGGCGCTCTTGGTGTAATCCACCCCGCCCACCAGCGCGAGGATTTCGCCCGTGACCGGGTCGATACTGACCAGTGCGCCGTTGAGCTGTTCGAACTGGCTCGCGTTGGCGTCCTTGTCGCGCTCCAGTGCGCGGTTGATGATCCCCTCGTAAGCGTATGAGAGGGCCGACTGCCCCGCCCCCTGCAGCCGCAGATCCACGGTCGTATTGATCGTGTACCCTCCCGTCCGGATATCGGGGTAGAGTACCTCCGCACGCCGCAGGACCTCGTCCGTGACATAAGGCGCCTGATTCTGCGTCAGGGTTTCGTCAAACACTTCCGGACGCTCCTGCATCGCCGTGTTGTACGTTTCGTCATCCACCCATCCCAAGTCATGCATACGCGCAATGACGCGGTTCGCCCGTCCCAGGGAGAGTTCGTAGTTGCGGGTCGGCGCATAAAAAGAGGGGGCCTTCGGCAGGCCGACGAGCACGGCGGTCTCTTTGAGCGTCAGGCGGTTCAGCGGTTTGTGGAAATAGCCCATCGCCGCCGTTTTGATGCCGTAGTAGCCGTGCCCGAGGTAGATGGCGTTGAGGTAGCGCTCCAGGATCTCCTCTTTGCTCAGCTCCGTTTCGAGTTTCAGCGAGAAGATCAACTCCTTGAGCTTGCGCGAAAACTTCTTCTCCCGTGTCAGGAGGGTGTTTTTGACGAGCTGCTGGGTGATCGTACTGGCCCCTTCCACCAGTTTTCCGGCTTTGATATCCTTGATGATCGCACGGAAAATGGCATCGACATTGACACCGCGGTGCTCGAAGAAGGTCGTATCCTCGATGGCAAGGAGCGCTTCGATCACCTGCGGCGGAATCTCGTCGAACGTTGCGAACGCGCGGTTCTCCTTGTCGAAGATATTGGCGATCTTCTCGCCGTTGCGGTCAAAGATATAGGTGGTCAGCGGCGGATTGTAGCGGACCAGTTTGCGGGTCTCATGCCCGTACTGCGCCACGAAGTAACCGACGAAAAGGAACAGGGCGACCACACCGGCCAGGCCTCCCCACAGCAGCATTTTTTTCACGTTCTAAACTCCCTTCCGGCGAAACTTGATTCGATCAGTGTACGCGTATACGCATGTTGGGGCGACGCCATCACCTGTGCCATCGCACCCTGTTCCACGACAGCCCCCTCGCGGATGACGCATACCTCGTTGCAGAGCGCGCGGGCCGAGACGATGTCGTGGGTAACGAAGAGCATGCTGAAGCCCATCTGTGTCTGCAGCTCCCGCAGCAGTGCGATGATGACACGCCGCGTCTCAGGGTCAAGGGCCGTTGTCGGCTCGTCGAGCAGCAGCAGTTTGGGTGCATGCGACAGGGCAATGGCGATCACGGCGCGCTGCAGCTGGCCGCCGGAGAGCTCCGGCGGGAACCGGTCCAGCAGGGCCGCATCCAGCCCCACCCGGGCCATCAGCGTTTCCGCCTCCCCCCGGGTCACCCCGTCAAAATGGCGCCCCACCCGTGTCAGAGGGGAGAGGGCCGTAAAGGGGTTCTGGGGCACAAAAGCGACGGTCTCGCCGCGGCGAAGCTCAAAGGGGGCTTCCAGCTCGATCGTCGGCGTCATCGCAGACGGGAGCATCCCCAGCAATGCCTTAAGCGTCAGGCTTTTCCCGCTGCCGCTCTGCCCCACCAGGGCCAGCGCACTCTCAATGCCGAAGGCAATGTCCACCAGCGTACTGCCGTCAAAATCGATCCGTAAACGTTTGACCTGAATCATCGCGCCTATTTTACCCAAGCGGCGACAATCTCGCAACCGCGCCGCAGCTGTGCCTCGTCGACCCCAAGACGTCCGATGAGCCGGACGATCGCCCGCTCCACCGTCGGCTGGCGGATGGCACCTACGAGTATCCCCTCTTCCAGCAGCGCCGCCTGGACCGCCATCACCTTCCGGTTGTCGCCGACGGGAACGGCCGCGATAAGGCCGTCGGCATTGATCCCGAGCACGGTGTTCATCATCGCACGGCGCGTTTCGACCTGGGCATGCAGTTCCCCGGCATGTTCCAGGATATGGCGCAGCGACGCATGGGCCAGGGCCGTGTCGAAGAGGGAGGGCGCCGTTGCATAGATGACGGGTTTGGCCCGGTTGAGCAGATAATCCGTGATGTGGCGTGAGGCGAGCACGTAGGCGCCGAAACTGCCGTAAGCCTTCCCCAGCGTTCCCATCTTGAGGTGGTTGGGCTTCGGCGTGATGCCGTAGAGATCGAAAACCCCGAGCAGCCTCGACCCGACGACCCCGCTGCTGTGCGCCTCATCCACGATCAGCAGGGCGTCGTGCCGCTCGGCGATGTCGAAGATCTCGCGTGCCATCAGGTCCCCGTCCATCGAGTAGATGCCCTCGACGGCGATGATGCGGCGGCGGGCATCGGAAGCGGCCAGTTTCTCCTCCAGCTCCCGGGTGTCGTTGTGCCCGAAATAGGTCACCTTCCCCTCGACGAGTTTGGCGGCCAGCACCCCGCTGGCATGGTACTTCGCATCTATAAAGAGCTCATCGCCGCGGCGCACCAGGGCCTCGATCATCGCAAGGTTCGCGTTGAACCCGCTGCCCATGACGATCCCCGCTTCAAACCCGTTGGCCTCACAGAGTGCATCTTCGAACTCCCGGTGGATCGCGTGGTAGCCGTTGACGAGCATCGAAGCCTTGGGGGCGTGCACCCTCTCCCCGCGAAGCCGCGCAACGGCGGCGTCAAAGAGCTTCGGTTTCTCCGCCAGCCCCAGGTAGTCGTTTGAGGCGAGGTCGACCGTCTCCGCACCGAACACGCGGCGCGTTCTGAAACGGCCGGCGTGCCGGAGTGCGGCCAGCTCTTTGTCGTAATAGTTCATCGCTGTTCCGGGAGGCTCTTCACAAAAGCCCTGATCGCATCGATACGCGATTGGTCCGACGGGTGGGTCGAGAGAAACTCCGGCGCTTTCTTGCCTCCGGAGGCCTCTTTCATCTTCTGCCAGAACGCCACCGCCTGGTTCGGATCGAAGCCCGCTTTCCACATCAGGTAGATGCCGATCTGGTCCGCCTCGGATTCATGTTTCCGACTATAGGGCAGCAGCACCCCCAGCTGCGTAGAGAGCCCGTAGGCCTGGCTGTAAAGCCCCTGGTACTCCGCGGGCACCCCGATGGCCGCGCCGAGCAGCTGGCCGCCTGTATTGCTGACCATCTGCATCGACATCCGCTCCGCGCCGTGGCGCGCGAGGGCATGGGCGATCTCATGCCCCATTACCGTTGCGATCTGGTCGTCGTTCGCCGTCAGTTTGATGAGGCCCGTGTAGAAGTAGACCTTCCCGCCGGGGAGACAGAAGGCGTTGAGGGTGTCGGATTCGATGACGTTGAACTCCCACTGGAAATCGTCCCTGCCGCTTACCGCGGCGATCCGTTGCCCGATACGGCGGATACGTTCCGTCAGGGCTTTGTCCGTTGAGAGCTTGGCACTCTGTTTGAGCTTTTCGGACTCGCTGAGCCCCAGCGAGACCTCCTGTTCGTTGGAGATCAGGATCAGCTGGGAACGCCCCGTCACGGGGGTTTTGGCACAGCCGGCGATCATCAGTATCAGCATCAATGCGGCAGCAAGTCGTTTCATAAGCCCTCCAGGAATGGTTTTAGGGCCTCGACGTTGAGCCCCATCGCCGTGCTTTCGTTTCCGCGAACGCTGCGGATATAGGGTTTGCAGAAGCCTTCGACCATGCAGCCCCCGGCTTTGCCCCGCCACTCCCCGGAGTCAAGGTAGCGCTCCAGGTCCTCGGGGTCGAAAGGGGCGAAGAGGTAGTCTGTCGCAGAGATGTCAATAAGCTTCAGGCGGGGGGAGTGGTAGATCATGCAGGTGATGATGGAGGTGACGTTCCCGCTCTGCGTCATCAGGATATTGCGCGCGTCGTCAAGGCAGCGCGCCTTGCGGAGGATCTGCCCCTGCGAGGTGACGACGGAGTCGGCGACGAGGAGCGGGTGTTCCTCCATGCCGAAGGTCCGCATCCCCTCCTCGTACTTGCCCACCGTCGCCTGGTAGACGAAGTTTTTCGGCGAAGAGGCGACGATCTTCTCCTCGTCGTAATCCACCGGGGTCTGGATAAAATCGATCCCGGCCTGCGCTAACAGCAGGGCCCGGCTTTGCGAGGCGGAGGCGAGGCGGAGGGGTGCGGCCATGACCTTACGCGTGCGAGTAGCGCAGCGTGACTCCCAGGTAAATGGCGATGACGCCGAGGATGATGTTCAGCGGGACCATGTATTTTCCGATCAGCCCCAGCAGCCCTTTGGCCGCGGCGAAATCGCCGGCATCGATCTTTTTCTGCGCCTTGTTACGGCGGAGGATCATGGCACCGAGGTTGAGGGCCATAATGAGCCAGATCGCCTCTTTGACATGCACGAGCTGGTAGGTCGCAAACGCCGCTTCGTCAATGACGTTGCCGTTCGCATCCACCGACGCGGCCCGGAAGCCCCAGCCTACTGCCATCAGGACGGCCGTGATGATCAGGATGACGACGAAGGGACTGACAATAGCGAAGAGGCGCTTTAACGCCTGTGCGGTACGCGCCAGGCGCAGCGGCGGCTCCAGCTCCATGAAAGAGTGGTGCGCTGCAAAACGCATGGCGATCATCCCGCCGACCCAGACGACGGCGCTGAGCACGTGCAGGAAGACGATCAGGGTGCTGTACTCCCAGAAGAAGGTAACCATGGCCTCTTTCATGACAACGCCTCCGTAATGTAAGCTTTGGAGGCTTCAAGCGCCTCGGGCAATTTGGAGGCATCTTTGCCGCCGGCCTGGGCGAAGTCCGGACGTCCGCCCCCGCCGCCGCCGAGAATCGGTGCAATGGCTTTGATCCAGTCGCCGGCTTTCGCCGATGCGTTCTTGATACCGGCGGCGATCATCACCTTGTCACCTTTGACCTGGAACAGCATAGCTGCGACACTCTCGTTCATGTTCTTGAGCTCGTCGATACGCCCTTTGACGTCGCCGCTCTTGATCTCTTCGACGAAGACGCTGACACCGTTGATCGTTTCGGCGGCCAGGGACTCCTTTGCGGCGTTCTGGGCGTCTTGGAGTTCCACTTTGAGCGCAGTGATCTGCTCTTTGAGGCGTTCGACACCGGCAAGCACGTCGCGGTTCTTGACCGCGGCTTCCGCTTCGCCGATCAGGTGGCGCTGCTGCTTGAAGTAGTCATACGCCGCTTTGGAACAGACTGCCTCGATCCGGCGGACGCCGGCACTGACACCGCTCTCTTTGGTAATGACAAACATCCCGATCTCGCTCGTGCTGCCGACATGGGTCCCGCCGCAGAATTCGATGGAGGCGTCGCCGAAACGGACAACGCGGACACGGTCGCCGTACTTCTCGCCGAACTGTGCTTTCGCGCCGCTCTGCTTAGCCGCTTCAATATCCATCTCCTCCGTCGCATTCGAGAGGCCGCGCTGTACGACGAGGTTCACGCGCTCTTCGACGGCCGCGATCTCCGCGGCGGTCATCGCCTTGGGGTGGGAGAAGTCGAAGCGCAGACGGTCGGCTTCGACGAGGGAGCCCGCCTGGGAAATATGTTCGCCCAGCTCTTCGTAAAGGGCGGCGTGCAGCAGGTGCGTCGCCGAGTGGTGGCGTTCGATCTCCCGGCGCGCTTCGTCGACGACCGCGGTGACGCTGTCTCCGACGTTGATCGTCGCCGTGGCACGGATCTTGGAGAGGTTGAGGCCGAAGAACTTCTTCGTCTCCAGGACCTCTGCGACCCCTTCAAGCAGGCCGGTATCGCCCGTCTGTCCGCCGCTTTCGGCATAGAAAGGCGTCTCATCGAGCAGCACCCACCCTTCGTGGCGCGCATGCAGACTCTCCTCGCGGCCGAAACCGTCGCTCAGCAGCGCCAGGACCTTCGACGTTGCCTTCATGGCCCCGTAGCCGACGAAAGCGTTCTCGCCGAACTGTTCCAGGAGTGCTTTGAAGTCCCCTTCAACGTGGGCGTCACCGCTGCCTTTCCAGGCCGCTTTGGCGCGTGCGCGCTGTTCGGTCATCAGGCGTTCGAAGGTCGCCGTATCGAGGCCGAGCCCTTTTTCGCGCAGCATGTCCTCGGTGAGGTCAAGCGGGAAGCCGAAGGTGTCGTAGAGTTTGAAGGCGGTCTCGCCGCTGAAGACATCCTTTGTATTCTTGAGCTCTTCGCTGAAGAGGGCGATCCCGTCCTCGATCGTTTTGAAGAAGCGCTCCTCCTCGAGCATGATCTGCTCCTTGACGACGGGTGCTTTCTCCGCCAGGTAGGGGTACTGGTGCCCCATCAGCTCTACGACCGTATCGACGATCTCGTGCATAAAGGGTTTGCTGAAGCCCAGCAGGTAGCCGTGGCGCACCGCGCGGCGGAGGATGCGGCGCAGGACGTAGCCGCGCCCCTCATTGGAGAAGTTTGTCCCCTGTGAGAGCAGGAAGGTGACGGTACGGATATGGTCGGCGATGACGCGGTAGCTCGCACCGCCGGCGTAGTCATACGGCTTGCCGATGAGCGCTTCGACCTTGTTGATGATCGGCATGAAGAGGGAGGAGTCGTAGTTGCTGAACTTCCCTTCTTTAACGGCGACGACGCGCTCGAGCCCCATGCCCGTATCGATGGAGGGCTTGGGCAGCGGGTTAAGTTCGCCCTTCGCGTTGCGTTCATACTGCATGAAGACGAGGTTCCAGATCTCCAAGAAACGGTCGCCGTCGCCGCCCATGTAGTCCTCGGGGCCGTTGAAGTGCTCCGCACCCTGGTCGATAAAGATCTCGGAACAGGGACCGCAGGGGCCCGTGTCGCCCATCTGCCAGAAGTTGTCTTTGTCCCCCAGGCGGATGATGCGGTCGGCCGCAATGTGTTTCTTCCAGATCGCCTCGGCCTCGTCGTCGCTTTCGTGTACCGTGACCCAGAGTTTCTCCACCGGCAGTGCGAGCACCTCGGTGACGAACTCCCACGCGTAGGCGATCGCTTCCTCTTTGAAATAGTCGCCGAAGCTGAAGTTGCCCAGCATCTCGAAGAAAGTGTGGTGGCGGGCCGTGTGGCCGACGTTTTCCAGGTCGTTGTGCTTCCCGCCGGCGCGGACACAGGTCTGGCACGACGTGGCACGGGGGTTTTCGGGTACCGGCACCTCGCCGGTAAAGATCGTTTTGAACGGGACCATCCCCGCATTGTTGAACAGCAGCGTGGCATCGTCGGGCACGAGCGGCGCGCTCGCCACCGGTGTGTGCCCCTTGGATTCAAAAAACTTCAGATAGGCTTCGCGTACATCCATACTCTCATCACTTTGTGCGGCAGCTCACCGCGTAAAATATGCGCGATTATAGCAAAGCGGGGATTAAGCGTACCTCTAACGACCGGGAAGCGGTCATGCAGCGCAGAAAGCTAAAGGCGGGAAAGCGCAGTCGCGATGTGGCGGCGGATGGTCCCGAGGGTGGCGATGAACTCGAAATAGAAGTGCTCCGTCTCCTCGTCCACTTCGCCCGTCTGTGCGATCACCTCGAGCCACTCCATCGCCTCGCGCAGGGTATCGCGTTCGATCGCGCAGGCGCAGCAGACTTCGGGTTCGCTGTTCATGCCGTCGTTGAGCATCACATAGGAGCGGGTAACGCAGTCGGCAAGCTGCACGGCATAATCACGGTCCTGCAGCATCTCTGCCGACAGCGGATCGATTTTGGCGATGAGGGCATCAAACTGCCTGTGGATCGACTCGATCATCTCTTTCATGGGGTCTCCTGGCGCCGCATTTAACCCTCCATGATACATAAGTTTTCCTAAAGAGTTACTCAAACCTCATCGGGGGTTTCGCGCGGCCGTCGCCGCCGGTAGACATAGAAGGCGACGAGCAGGACCACCCCGGCGAAAACCGCCAGGGTGATTTCTCGCAGGTAGCTGCGCAACAGCGCCTCGTTCTCCCCGATCAGGTAGCCCGCCATCACCAGGATGAGGCTCCACAGCCCCGCCCCCAGCGCCGTATAGCCCAGGAAGGGCGCGAGGGGCATCCGCGCCAGCCCGGCGGGGATGGAGATGAGCTGTCTTATTCCCGGCAGCAGGCGTCCCGAAAAGGTCGAAATCGGCCCGTGCGCCTCGAAAAACGCATCGAGCCGCTCCAGGCTCTTTTCGGAGATGAAGAAGTAGCGGCCGTAGCGGCGCAGCAGCGGCAGTCCGAGCAGCAGCGCCAGGTAGTAGTTGATGAGCGCCCCGGTCAGCGAACCCAGCAGCGCCATGAGCATGACAAGCAGCGGTTGCATCTCCCCCTGGGCGATCAGATAGCCCGCCGGCACGAGGACGACCTCGCTCGGGAAGGGAACGAAGGAGCTCTCTACCGCCATCAGGGCGAAGATCCCCGCGTACCCCAGTCCCAGGACCGTCTCGACGAGCCACTGCGTCAGTTCCGCCAGCATCAGCACGCCTCCCGGACTGCGTCCATGATCCGTGCCGCCGCATCTTCGCGCTCCAGCGTACGCAACCCGCGGCTGGCCGCGGCAATACCATCGTCGAGTATCCCCGCCAGCGTCTCGGGAAGGAGCGCCTCCTCGCGGACGACCCAGGAGAGCCCCCGCTCCGCCAGGAAAGCCGCATTGTAATACTGGTGGTCCCCCGCCGCGTAGGGGTAGGGAACGTAGAGTGCCGGCAACCCGTTGGCCGCCAGCTCCCAGAGCGTGCTCGCCCCGGCCCGGCTGACGGCGAGGTCGCTGCGTGCCAGCAGGGCGGGAAGCTCCTTCGTAAACCCGTAGAGCTCCGCCTCGATGCCGCTCTGCGCATAAGCGGAGCGCACCCGTTCATAATCGCGTTCACCGCACTGGTGGATAACGGCGATCCCACGCCGGGCGAGTTCCGGGGCGACGGCCAGGGCGAAATCGTTGATCGCTTTCGCCCCCTGCGAGCCGCCCAGGAAGATCACCGTCTGCACCGTGTCCCGCTCCCGCGCCGTCTCGAACAGCACCCGGTTAACCGGATAACTCCTGACAGGGCTATCAGGGTCGTAGGAGCTGAAAAAGCGGCGCGCGTAACGGCGCAGAAGACGGTTGAGCCTTCCGGTGACGGCATTTTGTTCGTGGATAAAAAAGGGAATCCCCAGGGAGAGGGCCGCAAACGAGGCCGGGGCCGCCGAGAAGCCCCCGACGCTGATCACGGCATCGGGCCGGTAGCGTTTCAGGATCCGCCGCGCTTCCGCCCCGGCCCGTGCCACCCGCCACAGTGCGGCCAGTTTCGCCGCGCCGCGGCGGTTGACGACCCCCGTCGTCCCGAGGAAGTGGGTCTGGACGAATGCCGACTCCTCCCCGAACCACATCCGGTCCTGCCCCGTGGTCGAACCGATAAAGATCGCCTCGTCACCCGCAGCGGTGATGGCGTCCAGCAGAGCCTTGGCGATGGCAAGGTGCCCGCCGGTCCCGCCGCCTGTCAATACGAATTTCAATACTGTGCCTTTTTCGAGATCATCAGGACCATCCCCACCCCGACGGCCGACGCGATCATCGCCGAACCCCCGTAGCTGAGGAAAGGTACCGAGATCCCCTTGATGGGGGTGATGCCGCTGATGCCGAAGGCGTTGAGCAGGAAAGCAAAGGCCAGCAGCAGCCCCACCCCGACGCAAAAGAGCGAATAGCGGGCATTGCCGATGCGGTTTGCAATGGTAAAGATGCGCTTGAGCATCCAGGCGAAAAGCCCCGTCACGACGACCACGCCGATAAATCCAAACTCTTCGGCGATTCCCGCCAGAATGAAGTCAGTGTGTACTTCGCTGAGGAAACCCAGTTTGAACGTCCCGCTGCCGAGCCCCGTGCCGATGATCCCGCCGTTGTGGATCGCGTTAAGCGAGTGGCTGATCTGGTAGGGTTCGTCGTGGGATTGCACCCGCAGGTGCGAGGCGATGAATTCGGGCATCAGCGAGAGGATGGAGTCCTGCGCCAGCGACCACCAGGAGATGATCCGCGCGACCCGGTGCTGGGCCGTAAAGATAAAGACGACGAAGGCCCCCACTGCCAGGGCCATCAGCACCAGGAAAAAGCGGAAACTGCTGCCGGCAAGCATCAGCATAAAGAGCAGCGACATCGCCAGGACCATCACCTGGCCCAGGTCCTTCTGCATCACGGCGATCAGGACCATGACGAGGATGAAAAAGGCGGCATAGGGGATAAACTGCCGGAACTCCCCCCTGATGCCGAGTTCACTGTGGTGGCGGATCTTGCGCGAAAAACTCCAGGCAAGAAAGTAGACGAACCCGATCTTGAAGAGCTCCACGGGGGCCAGCGAAACCCCGGCAAAGCGGATCCACCGTTTCGCCCCGCCGACTTCCGTCACCAGCGACGAAGGCATAAAGGGCATCCCCATCATCAGAACGAGCCCGCCCAGAAAAAGCAGGAAGCCGAGCCGGCCGAGCCAGACGTCGGGATCAAGCTGGGCGATGGCCCACATGAGGAGGATGGAGAAGAGGCCGAACGCCATCTGGCGCAGGGCGAAGTGCATCGGGGCGTAATCGAAAAGCACGACCGTATACTCCGAGAGGGAGTAGATCATCACGACGCTGATCGCGATCAGCGTCGAGGCGGTGACGAACAGGGTTCTATCGGGCATGCACACTCCGGCTTTTTGGGATGTATTTTAGCCGCCGTCGGCTTATGCCCTCCTCTGAAGCAGCGCTGCCTCAAGCGTTCGGGCACGCCGGGGTCTGCCTAGTCGCAGGTGTGGTTCGGCAGGCGGAAGGTCTGGGCATCGCCGAAGTAGAGCGTATTGTTATCCAGGCGTACGGTGTAGCGTTCCGAACTCCCGTCTCCGAAGTTCAGCTGCAGGTGTTCCGCTTCCAGATGCCACTCTCCCCGGCGCAGCAGGGTATGGCGGGACGTTTCGTTCGCCACGGTGTAGACCCCCCGCAGCACCGCTTTACCGCTGCGGCAGAGCCACACTTCGCGCTTCTCGGTAAACGCGCCGTTGTTCTGGTAGAAGACAAAGTGCCCACCGGTGATGCGCTGGTAGATCCCCTCCATGTGCGACGGCAGGGCACGCAGGGGGGTGAAGCCGATGCTGTCCCCGAGCGAGATCATTGTCTGACGCATCCCGTCATACCCTTCCGGGGTAAAGAAGCCGTACAGCACGATCGCGCGCCCCTGCGGCCCCAGCACGACGTAGACCAGTGCCCGCGTGAAAGGGCCGGGGCCCTCGACCCGGTAGAGCCGGTAGAGCAGCGACGTCCGCAGGGCCGACGGCTGTGACGGTGAGAAGAGCTTTAGCCCGTAATAGGTCATCCGTTCAGGCAGCATCTGCAGGGGAGAGCCGAGCACGCTGACATTGGCTTCGGCGAGGATGCGGCCGCTGCCGTCCGGCGACTGCAGGATCAGGGGGCCCCGTTCACCCGAGAGCTGTGCATTCCACCGTGCGGGGAGCATCAGCGACGCCCCCAGGCTCGGAACACCCAGTTTCTGCGGTCCCGCGTATACCCGGCCGCTTTCCAGGGTCTCGGCAGAGACTATTCGCGATAAAAAAAGGCCCAGCAGCATAAGGGTGCGAAATATCATGGGCACACTATACACTAACCCCCCTTTCAAGCACAAAACGCTATAGTCCGACTACCGAAACATGCAGGGCGGAAG
This sequence comes from Sulfurimonas sp. HSL-1656, assembly GCF_039645585.1. NCBI lineage: Bacteria > Pseudomonadati > Campylobacterota > Epsilonproteobacteria > Campylobacterales > Sulfurimonadaceae > Thiomicrolovo > Thiomicrolovo subterrani. Next base: position 413,490 of record NZ_CP147915.1, on the reverse strand, counting down.
CAGCACGATGGTCAACGTTGAACTGAACAAAAAGAAAAAGATCGTCATCCTCTTTTTGCTGATCACCTTCGCGTTTGCCGTCTTCGCCCTCGTCATGGCAAGCAAAGCCCTGGGCGAACGCCACACCCCGCGCCTCTACACCTCCGCCACCACCAAAGCCATGCGCGGCAGCATCGTCAGCGCCGACGGCTTCCACATCGCCACGACACGCAAACTCTACAAGGCCACCGTCAATACCCGCAACATCGACCCCGGGAAAAAAGAGCTCTTCGTGCAGCTCTTCTCCATCTACAGCGGTATCCCGGCGAAGAAGATCCGCCAGAAACTCGCCAAGCGCCAGGGGATCGTGGTGCTCAGTTACGACATCTCCCCCAAGCGGGCCCAGTACCTCAAAAGCCTCGCCTTCGAGCTGCGGCGCCTCGGGGTCTTCGTCGAGTATGAAACCCCCTCGGGCGATACGATCCTGCACGGGCTGAACGTCGTCGAAAGCGGCGAGGCCCGCGTCTACCCCTACGGCGATCTGCTCACCCCGCTCATCGGCTACCCCCGCAAGTTCGAAGAGGACGGCTATACCCGCAACCGCGGTATCAAGGGGCTGGAAAAGCAGTTCGACGACTCGCTGCAGGCGCGCCGCAACGGCTACACCTACGCCCCCCGCGACGCCAACAACTACAAGCGCCTCACCAAGGAGAGCCTCTTTACCCCGCCGCTCGACGGCTACGACCTCCAGCTCACGATTCCCGTCACCCTGCAGATCAGGGTCGAACGCATCGCCGACGCCATGCAGGCGTTCCTGGGGGCCGAAGAGATCATGGTGGTGATCATGCGCAGCGACGACGGGAAGGTCCTCTCCCTGGCCAGCTCCAACCGCTTCCAGCCGACCCAGATCAAAAAGAGCGACTACAGCGCCCTCAATACGGGGGCGCTCGAATACAGCTTCGAACCGGGTTCGGTCCTCAAACCCCTCGTCTTCTCCATCCTGCTCGAGCACGGCAAGGTCAACCCCTTCGACATCGTCAACGGGCACGGCGGCCGTTTCAAGATGGGCCGCAAAGTGATCACCGACGAGCACAAATTCAACTGGATCAGCGCGGAGAACGTCATCGTCCACTCCTCGAACATCGGGATCGCGCAGCTGGCCCAGAAGCTCGACGGCGACGAGTTCGCCGAAGGGCTCCGCAATTTCGGCCTGACGCTGCCGACGGGGATGGATTTCCCCTATGAAAAACGCGGGGTCCTTCCCAGCGTACGGCAGCTGAACGCCGAGATCTACAAGGCCACCACCTCCTACGGCTACGGCCTGCGCGTCGACCTGATGCAGCTCATCAAGGCCTACAACGTCTTCAACAACGGCGGCAAAGCGGTGGTCCCGACCGTCGCGGAGCAGCTGATCGACCCCGCGACGGGTGAGACCATCGCCCTCGAGACAGACGACCCCGTGCAGGTACTGACCCCCTCCACCGCGGAGCGGATGAAGAAGATCCTCATCAAGACCGTCCGGGAGGGGACCGGGGTCGGGACCATCACCCCCGGCCTGGAGATCGGCGGCAAAACGGGGACGGCCCACATCGCCGAGCGGGGACGCTATGTCAACCAGTACAACACCTCTTTCCTCGGCTTCGCCAACGACACGCAGGGGCACCGCTACACGATCGGCGTCACCGTGATCAGGCCGAAAAAATACCACTTCGCGTCGCTGACCGCCGTCGCGGTCAACAAAAAAGTGATCGATATGATGGTACGGGAGGGGTATCTCGTGCCGGACCCGGTGGCGGCGGCGCTAGAGGAAACAGAGGCGAAGCCGCAACACTAAGTGCTATCCTCCGAGAGGACTTCCTCCGGGGCGAATGCTAAGTGCTAAGTGCTAAGTGCTAAGTGCTAAGTGCAGCATGTGACGTTCCGCATCTTTGGTCAAGTCAGAAAAGGTCTTTAGCGGTCGAGCGGATCACCGGGGAGTGGCATGTCCCGAGAGCGGCAGCTTGTTGCCCTTTCTTCTTCCCGGTTCGGCTTCTTCTTTGGGCACACAAAGAAGAAGGGGAACAAAACCCCTCAAATCCAGACGTTATCCAAAAGCCGCGTCGTCCCGACAACCGCCTCGACAAGAATGATCGTATTGCCGACTTCCACCGTGTCTATAGGCATAAACGCCCGGTTGACGATGGCGACGTGTTCGACTTCCAGCGGCTCCAGAACGGCCAGCATCTCCGCGTAGAGACGGTCGCAGCCCAGGACCCCCTTGCCAACCAGATGCGACGCCTTCGTCAGCGCGCGGGAGATCTTCAGCGCTTCGCTGCGCTCATCGGCGGAGAGGTAGGCGTTGCGCGAACTGAGCGCCAGCCCGTCGCTGTCGCGCACCGTATGGCACGGCACGATCTCCACGTCCATAAAAAGGTTCTTGACCATCGTCTGGATGAGCATCAGCTGCTGGGCATCTTTGCGGCCGAAATAGGCGCGGTCGGGGCCGACGATATTGAGCAGCTTGTTCACGACCGTCAGCACGCCGCTGAAGTGGCCCGGCCGCGACGTACCCTCAAGGATGTAGCCGCGGACATCCGGGGCGACAAGGCTCACTTCGTCCTCGCCGTACATATCAGAGACATCGGGATAAAAGAGAAAATCGACACCGGCAAGGGCACAGATCTTTTCGTCCGCTTCCCTGCGGCGCGGGTAGGCGTCCAGGTCCTCGCCGGGCAGGAACTGCGTCGGGTTGACGAAGATGGAGACGACGACGATGTCGTTCCCCTCCCTGGCCGCCTGGATCAGCGTCTTGTGACCGATGTGAAGCGCCCCCATCGTCGGAACGAAACCGACACTCCCCTGCGCCGCTTTAAGCGCGTCTTTAAGGGCATTGGGGCTCTTGATAATCTCCATGTTTTAAGCCTCGATTGAATATAATCGGCATTATACTGAAGGGTGACTCTCATTCCCCTGCATGTACTCAGAGGGCATTTGAAGGATGAGATTTTTCTTGTTCTCTGCGCAGGCCTGGTCATCGCCAAGTCAAGCAGTGAACGGGGAAAAGGTTGTACTTCAAATGCCCTCCCGGAGGGCACAACAGAAAAATGCCCTACTCGGCGTTACCGCTTTTCGGCTTAGCTCTGGCTAGGCCTTCAAAGCGGCGCCTTGATTATGACATTTTTCTATTGCGCTGTGTGCATGCAGGGGAATGAGAGCCACCCTACTATTCTGGAGAGACATTTTTGGACCATTACGAATACGGCGAACTCTTAAAAACGCTCAAAACGAAAATGAAAAACATCACCGGTGTCGTCCGGCCCGACGACATCAAAGCGCGCCTGGATGAGATTGCGGACCTGGAAAACTCCCAGGATTTCTGGAACGATGCCGCCAATGCCGCGGTCGTGCAGAAAGAGAAGACGCAGCTTGAACGAAAACTCGCCAAGTACGAAACGGCGGCAGCCGCGCTGGGTGACGCCGCCGACCTCTACGAGATGGCCAAGGATGAGGGGGACGAAGAGACGGTCCAGTCCCTCTTCGACGAAGCGGCAGACCTGGAAGAGAATGTCCGGACCATGGAAATCGAAGTACTGCTCAGCGGTCCCAACGACGGCAACAACGCCATCGTCTCCATCCACCCGGGTGCGGGCGGGACGGAGTCGCAGGACTGGGCCTCCATTCTGCTGCGGATGTATACCCGCTGGGCGGAACGCCGCGGCTTCAGCGTCGAGACCCTCGACTATCAAAGCGGCGAAGAGGCGGGGATCAAGGATGCCTCCATCATCATCAAGGGCGAAAACGCCTACGGCTACCTCAAAGTCGAAAACGGCATCCACCGCCTCGTGCGGATCAGCCCCTTCGACTCCAACGCCAAGCGCCACACCTCCTTTACCTCGGTACTCGTCTCCCCGGAAATCGAGGATGACATCGACATCGTCATCGAGGACAAGGATATCCGTATCGACACTTACCGTGCCTCCGGTGCCGGCGGCCAGCACGTCAACAAGACCGAATCGGCCATCCGTATCACCCATATCCCGACGAATATCGTCGTGCAGTGTCAGAACGACCGGAGCCAGCACAAGAACAAGGCCACGGCCATGAAGATGCTCAAATCCCGCCTCTACGAGTATGAACTCGAACTCAAACGTGCGGAGGAAGCGGGGATCGAGAAGAGCGAGATCGGCTGGGGGCACCAGATCCGCTCCTATGTCATGCAGCCCTACCAGCAGGTCAAGGACACCCGTTCGAACGAGGCCTACTCCAACGTGACTGCCATCCTCGACGGCGACATCGACAAGATGCTCGAAGGGGTACTGATCGCGCAGAGCAGGGGCTAGCATGCGCGGGCTGATCCTCGCTCTGTTTCCGCTGCTGCTGCTCCTGGGCTGCGGTGAAAGCAACAGCCGTCAGCAGCCCTACCTGATGGGACAGAACCCCAATGGCCCCTATGCGACACCGCAGCAGGTGCGTGAACGTTCCGAAAAGATCGAAACCGCCAAGATCAAAGCCGACGCGGACAAAGAGATCGCCCTCATCAACAAAGCCCGCGACATCGAAGTCCAGAAGCTCATCTCCGAGACCGACGTCGCCAAGGCCGGCATCACCAAAGAGGTGGCGATGGAAGAGGCGCAGACGAAGAAGATCGCCATTGAAAAAGAGCATGAGCAGACGACCTACCTTTACTGGCTCATCGCGGCCGCACTCCTGATGCTCTTCTGGTTTCTCTTCTACTACACCGGCAAGAACCGCAAAGAGCGTCTCAAGATCCACGAGGACGAGCTGCTCTACAAGCTCCGGGTCCAGGAGCAGGAGATGAAGATGAAGATGGCCGAGAAGATGCTCGACTCCATCACCTCCGGCAAGCTCTCCCCCGAACAGGAGAACCGCCTCATCGAGACCCTCGAAAATACCACTACGAAGCTGATCGAGCAGAAGCGATGAAAACCCAGGGCGCGAACCGGCTGCTCAAAGAGTGTGCCCTCGAAGAGAAATGCGCCTACCTCCCCGGCCAGGAGCAGACCACCCACTACAAGATCATCTCCCACTGCTCCCCCGCCTACTGCGACCACCTCATTCGCCGGGGATGGCGCCGTTTCGGCGAAATGTTCTTCCGCCCCATCTGCAGCAACTGCAGCGCCTGCGAAAGCATCAAAATCGACGTGAATGCCTACCGTTTCAGCCGCTCCGAAAAACGGGTCCTGCGCAAGAACGAGGATCTCACCGTCATGATCCGGCGTCCCGGAATGAGCCGAAGACACCTGGAGCTCTTCAGCGCCTACCACCGTTACATGCACCACCGACGCGGCTGGGACGAGCAGCCCGTGACGCCGCGCAACTACTACAGCTCCTTCGTTCACGGTTACAACGATTTCGGCTACGAAGTGCTCTACTTCGACCGTGAACGCCTGATCGGCGTCGATCTCATCGACATCCTACCCAGCGGCATCTCCTCGATCTATTTCTACTACGATCCCGAATATGCCGACCGTTCCCTGGGGAAATACTCCCTTCTGCAGCAGATCAGCCTGGCCAAAGAGCGCGGGCTGCCGTGGATCTACCTGGGCTACTACGTCGAAGGGTGCCAGAGCCTGATGTACAAGCGTGACTACACTCCGCTGCTGCAACTGCAGGGCCGCCCCGCCGAAGAGGAGAGCGACACGTGGACCGACCTCCCCTCCTAGGCAACATCATCCGTCCCCTGCTCCCGCTGCTTATCACCGGCGCACTCGGCCTCCAGGCCGCGACGATCGAAGCACGCTACAGTATCGCTTTCTGGGTCATCGGCCATGTAGGCACTACCACCTTGAAGCTGACGACGGGACAGCAGCGTTACCGCATCGAAGCAAACGCGACGCTCGAAGGGATTGCCGCGCTGCTGGCGCATCATCACAGCGAACACTTTCTGAGCGAGGGGCATATCGACGCCCAGGGGCGTCTTATCCCCGAACGCTACCGTGTCCTGCGTACAATGGACGATTACCGCCGCGAGCAGCTCTACCGTTTCGGCCGTAACGGTATCACCCTTTACCAGCATGAAAAGATGCTCGTGACGCTGCGCCGTTTCGACCCGGATACCATGCGCTACGTTGCAAAGAGCCGGCCTGCAGAACGCCGTGCGTTCCTCCGTCTCCCCTACCCCGCAGAGGATGACCTTCTGACGCTGTACTTCAATGCACGACCTCAACTTGAATCCCTTGCATCGGGGGACTCCCTCACACAGCATGCAGCAGGGACAGACGGCGGCGAAGTCCACGTCACGCGTAGGCCTGCACCGTACCGTTACAGTGTTCAGCTCGACCAGGATATTTTCCGGAGTGCGCGCGGCGAAATGGAAATTGAGACGGACGAAGCCTATTATGTCAAAAATGCCGTCTTGAAAGATGTATTGCTGTTCGGGGATCTGGAGGTAGAGCGGGAGTGGTTGAGACAGAGCCCGTAGGCTCTGGACGCAGCGGCTTAGCCGTTGCGCTTCTTGATGATCTCTTCTGCGACGTTGCGCGGAACTTCTTCGTAGTGGTCGAACTCCATCGCGTAAGTCGCGCGGCCCTGCGTAGAAGAACGCAGGTCCGTAGAGTAACCGAACATCTCGGAGAGCGGTACGAAGGCGTCAACGATCTTGTTACCACCACGGTCGCCCATGTTGTTAACCTGACCACGGCGGCGGTTAAGGTCGCCGATAACGTCACCCATGTACTCTTCCGGAACCTCGACTTCGACTTTCATCAGCGGTTCGAGGATCGCAGGGTTTGCCTTGCGAGCACCCTCTTTGAAGCCCATGGAAGCGGCAAGTTTGAACGCCATCTCCGAGGAGTCGACATCGTGGTAGGAACCGTCGTAGAGTGCGACTTCGACGTCTTCGATCGGGTAGCCCGCGAGAATACCGTTCTGCATCGCTTCTTCACAACCCTTCTGAACCGCAGGGATGAATTCTTTCGGAATAACACCACCTTTGATCTCGTTGTGGAAGATGTAACCTGAACCCGCTTCGCCCGGCTTGATGCGCAGGTAGACGTGGCCGAACTGACCGCGACCGCCTGACTGCTTGGCGTACTTGTATTCCTGCTCGACTTCACTCTTGATCGATTCGCGGTAGGCGACCTGCGGTGCACCGACTTCGGCTTCGACTTTGAACTCGCGCTTCATACGGTCGACAATGATCTCCAGGTGAAGCTCACCCATACCGGAGATAATCGTCTGGCCGGACTCTTCGTCGGTGTGAACACGGAAAGAAGGGTCTTCCGCAGCCAGTTTACCCAGCGCGATACCCATTTTTTCCTGGTCAGCTTTCGTTTTCGGCTCAACCGCAACGGAGATAACCGGCTCCGGGAAGTCCATGCGCTCGAGAACGACTTTGTCTTTATCAGACGCCAGAGTGTCACCCGTCGTCGTATCTTTCAGACCGACAACCGCGCCGATTTCACCCGCGTAGATCTCTTTGACCTCTTCGCGCTTGATGGCGTGCATCTTCATGATACGGCCGACACGCTCTTTCTTGTCCTTGGTCGTATTGATCGCGTAGGAACCGCTCTCAAGAACACCGCGGTAGACACGGATGAAGGTCAGGGTACCGACAAAAGGGTCCGTCATAATCTTGAACGCCAGTGCCGCGAACGGTCCGTTGTCCGTAGATTCGACGATGACCTCTTTCTCTTCGTCGTCCATCATCGTACCGCGGATCGCCGCGACTTCCGTCGGGGCCGGCAGGTAAGCGACAACAGCGTCGAGCAGCGTCTGTACACCCTTGTTCTTGAACGCCGTACCGGCAGTCATCGGAACAATGTGCATCGCGATCGTTGCGCGTTTGATCGCCGCGATGATCTCGTCGTTGCTGATCTCTTCACCCTCGAGGAATTTCTCCATCAGCTCTTCGTTACCGTCAACGGCAGAGATCTCTTCGATCATCTTTTCGCGGTACTCTTCGGCTTTGTCCATCATGTCGTCACGGATGTCCTGCTCGTGGTAAGCTGAACCCATTGCAGCGTCAGCGTCCCAGACGATCTCTTTCATCTTGACGAGGTCGACAACACCTTCGAAGTTGTCTTCCGCACCGATCGGCAGCTGGATCGGAACCGGGTTACCCTTGAGGCGGTTGCGGATCTGGTTTTCGACTTCGTAGAAGTCTGCACCGATACGGTCCATCTTGTTAACGAATACGATAGATGGTACACCGTAGCGGTTACGCTGACGCCATACAGTCTCGGACTGCGGCTGGACACCACCGACCGCACAGAATACGGAAACCGCACCGTCGAGAACACGCATGGAACGCTCCACTTCAATCGTGAAGTCGACGTGGCCCGGGGTGTCGATGATGTTGATCTGTTTGCCGGCCCATTCACACGTAGTCGCAGCAGACGTAATCGTAATACCGCGCTCCTGCTCCTGCTCCATCCAGTCCATGGTGGCCGCACCGTCGTGTACCTCACCGATCTTGTGCTCAACACCGGTATAGAAGAGGATACGTTCGGTCGTCGTCGTTTTACCCGCATCGATGTGCGCGGCGATACCGATATTTCTTACATCTTCGAGTTTATGAGATCTTGCCATTGTAATAAGCCTTAGATATAGTAGTTAGAGGGGACCGTGCCCCTAAAGCGAGACGCGATAGTAGCACGGAAGGGTTGCATGACGATTACCAGCGGTAGTGTGCGAACGCTTTGTTCGCTTCTGCCATTTTGTAGGTATCTTCTTTCTTTTTGAACGCAGAACCTTTGTCAGTCGCTGCATCCATCAGTTCGTTCGCCAGGCGCTCTGCCATCGTACGCTCATTGCGTTTACGGGCAGCATCGACAAGCCAGCGGATCGCCAGGGAGAGTTGGCGGACAGGGCGTACTTCTACTGGAACCTGATAGGTTGCCCCACCGACGCGGCGGCTTTTGACTTCCAGAACCGGCTTGATGTTGTCGATCGCTTCGTTGAATACTTCGATACCCGGTTTTTCACCGCGGGCACTGATAATATCCAGGGCGCTGTACATGATCTTCTCGGCAGTGCTTTTCTTACCGTCGAGCATGATTTTGTTAATGAACTTTGTCAGAACTTTGCTGCCGTGAACCGGATCGGGCATGATCTCACGGACGGGCGCTCTTCTTCTACGCATTGTATTTCCTTATTGGCTTCAATTTTTTTCAAAATTTACTCAAAGCTTTCGCTTTGTATTCACATCTTCTCAGGGCAATCCCCCGATACTCAATGCTTGACTGAACTGGACGTTCTTATTTCTTCGGGCGTTTCGTACCGTATTTAGAACGTGCAACCGTACGGTTAGCAACACCGGCAGTATCGAGCGCACCGCGAACGATGTGATACTTAACACCCGGAAGGTCTTTGACACGACCGCCGCGTACGAGAACGATAGAGTGCTCTTGCAGGTTGTGACCTTCACCACCGATATAAGAGATCACCTCGAAACCTGATGTCAGGCGGACCTTGGCGACTTTACGAAGTGCCGAGTTCGGTTTTTTAGGTGTCGTCGTGTAAACACGCGTACAGACGCCGCGGCGCTGCGGGCAGTTTACGAGTGCGGGAGACTTAGATTTTTTGATCACAGCCTTGCGCTCTTTACGAATCAACTGGTTGATTGTAGGCATTTGAATCCTTTCATAATGTAAATGTTCCAGTAGATACTTCTCACGAGAGAGTATTGAACGCGAAATAATACTAAAGTTAAGTTGAATTTTAGCTTATCTTAAGAGAAAAGGGAGTGGTGCGCGGGGGAGCCCCCCGCAGGGAGTGACGTTACGATTCGAAGTCGATCGTGTACTCTTTGTACATACCGGTACCGGCCGGGATCGTACGACCGATAATGACGTTCTCTTTCATATCGGTCAGGTCGTCGATCTTCGCAGAGACGGCCGCTTCGGTGAGGACCTTCGTGGTATCCTGGAAGGACGCCGCGGAGATAATGGAGTCCGCACTGACGGAAGCACGGGTGATACCGACCAGGAACGGTTCGGCAATCGCCGGCTCGCCGCCGAGGCGCAGGATCTTCTCGTTCTCTTCCTTGAAGCGGTTCTTCGAGACGAGGTCGCCCTGGATGAACTTCGTATCGCCGGACTTGACGATCTTGACCTGGCGGATCATCTGGGTAAAGATGACCTCGATGTGTTTATCCGCAATGTTAACCCCCTGGCGGCGGTAAACCTGCTGGACTTCGCTGACCAGGTAGTTGTACAGTGCCTTGACCCCGAGGATACGCAGGATCTCGTGGCTTGAGACCATACCGTCGGAGAGACGCTCGCCGGCGTGAACGAATTCGCCCGGGTGGACCAGGGCGTTCTGGTTCTTGTCGACAAAGTACTCTTTGATGATACCGTTTTCGCCGGTAATGACGATACGCTCTTTCCCGCGCAGCGGCTTGCCGAAGCTGACGACACCGTCAACCTCTGCGATGAGGGCGACGTCTTTCGGCTTACGGGCTTCAAAGAGCTCGGAAACGCGCGGGAGACCCCCGGTAATGTCGCGTGACTTCTGGAGCGCTTTCGGTGTTTTCGCCAGGATGTCGGCGACGTTGACCGTCGCGTTGTTCTGGGCGAAGACCGCCGTTTTCGGCTCGAGCGAATAACGGATAAGCTCGCCGGCTTCCGTCGCGAGCACGATCGCCGGTTTGTACTCCGGAGAGATGTACTCGTTGATCATCAGACGCGTTTTGCCCGTCAGTTCGTCGAACTGCTCGGACGCCGTGACGCCCGGGATGACATCTTCGAACTTGACCGTACCGGCCGCTTCGGAGATGATCGGATTTGAGTACGGGTCCCACTCGGCGATGACGAGCGATTCGGCCGTTGCGGCGTGTGCAATGACCGTTGCCGCTTCCGCCTCGGCATCATCGTCGATATCGACGATGGAGCCGCGGGCGATGTAGTGGCGGTTCGCTTCACGGTCATCGGCGTCGACGACGACGGCGAACAGGCCTTTCTCGGTGACTTCGTAGCCCTTGCTAATCGCATCGTAGCGCTCAAGGTAATCCCCTTTGAGGAGGAAGAACTTGACCGTACCTTTCGCACCCGCTTCGACACGCTGTGTGACCGGTGCACCGTCGTCGACGAGCAGCTCGGAAGCGTACGGGATACGGTTCGGAACGTTCCAACCGTCACGGATCGTCTCGACGATCGACTCGTGGGCGACGACTTTCGCGCCGCTCTCGTACGGCAGGTAGAACTTCCCTTCGATCTTACCGCTGACGCCGGCCAGTTCGTTCGGGCGGGCGACCTCGGTCTTGCGCAGGGTATAGCGCTGTGTCTGTTCACCGTTGCTGACGCTGACAAGGATCTCGTCGTGGATCGTCTGAACGTCGATGGTACCGTCGAACGGCGCTTTGATCTTCGGTTCGACCAGGAGCACACCCGCGTTACGGCGGTTGGCGACGATATTCTTGCCTTCCTGGTTCTTATAGGTTTTCAGGTTGTAGTAACGGATGAAACCTTTCTTCGTTGCGACGACCTGGCGCTCTTCACGGGTGCTGGACGCCGTACCACCGACGTGGAAGGTACGAAGTGTCAGCTGTGTACCCGGTTCCCCGATCGACTGTGCAGCGATAATACCGACGGCCTCGCCCTTGCGGACCAGTTCGCCGGTACCGAGGTTTTTACCGTAACAGAGTGCACAGACGCCGCCTTCGGATTTACAGGTCGCCGGCGTACGGATATGCACGGACTTGATGCCCGCCTCGACGATCTTGCTCGCCTTGATCTCGTCGATCAGCTCGCCCTCGGGGTAGAGGATCTCGTTGGTGATCGGGTCGATCGCGTCTTCGGCGAGGACGCGGCCGTAGATACGGTCTTCGAGCGGTTCAATCATTTCGTTACCGATGGAGATGTCCGTGATCTCGATCCCCTCGTGGGAACCACAGTCGTCCTCGACGATCTTCACGTTCTGCGCAACGTCGACGAGTTTACGGGTCAGGTAACCCGCATTCGCCGTTTTAAGCGCGGTATCCGCCAGACCTTTACGGGCACCGTGGGTCGAAATGAAGTACTCAAGGACGTTCAGACCCTCTTTAAAGTTCGAGATAATCGGCGTTTCGATGATCGAGCCGTCCGGCTTCGCCATCAGACCGCGCATACCGGCAAGCTGACGGATCTGGGCCGCAGAACCCCGCGCCCCGGAGTCGGCCATCATGTAGATGGAGTTGAAGCCCGATTTGTCGTTCTCGATCATCTGCATCATGTCGCCCGCAAGCGTATTGTTAACGTCGGTCCAGACGTCGATGATCTTGTTGTAGCGTTCCTGCTCGGTCAGAAGACCCGCTTCGTACTGCTTCTGGATCTCTTTGACCTTCGCCTTGGACTGCGCGATCAGCTCCGGTTTCTCTTCCGGGACGATGACGTCGTCAACGGAGATGGAGACACCCGCCGCGGTCGCATGTTTGAAACCGAGGTTCTTGAGGCGGTCGAGGAAACCGGCCGTGACGGCGATACCGCCGTGCTTCTGAACGTAGTCGACCAGGGCGTTGATCGCCTTTTTCTTCATGACACGGTTCCAGAGGTCGACCGGGACGAATGAAGGCAGGATCTCCTTGATGAGGAGACGGCCGACCGTCGTCGTGATCATACGGCCGTCGACACGGGTACGGATACGTGCATGCAGGTCAAGCCCGCTCTGCTCCAGGGCGATACGGATCTCGTCGACGTTGGCGAACAGCTTGTTCGAGCCGACGACACCGTTTTTCTCCAGGGAGAGGTAGTAGATCCCGAGGACCATATCCTGCGACGGTGTCGCGATCGCTTTACCGGAGGCCGGGAGCAGAATGTTCATGGATGAGAGCATCAGAACTTTCGCTTCCGCAATCGCCTCGGCGGAGAGCGGGACGTGGACCGCCATCTGGTCACCGTCGAAGTCGGCGTTGAAGGCCGCACAGACGAGCGGGTGCAGCTGGATCGCTTTCCCTTCGATCAGGCGCGGGTGGAAGGCCTGGATCGAGAGTTTGTGCAGCGTCGGCGCACGGTTGAGCATGATCGGGTAGCCTTCGACGATCTCGGAGAGACACTCCCAAACCTCGTTGGTTTTGTCCTCGATCATCTTCTTGGCAGCCTTGACGGTTGTCGCGTACCCTTTGTCTTCGAGCTTCGCGATCAGGTGCGGCTTGAAGAGTTCGAGGGCCATCTTTTTCGGCAGACCGCACTGGTCCATCTTGAGGTCCGGACCGACGACGATGACTGAACGGCCGGAGAAGTCGACACGCTTACCGAGAAGGTTCTGACGGAAACGTCCCTGCTTACCCTTGATGACCTCGGAGAGTGATTTCAGCGGACGCTTGTTCGCACCCTTGACGGCGTTGGCACGGCGGCCGTTGTCGAAGAGGGCGTCAACAGACTCCTGAAGCATACGCTTCTCGTTGCGCACGATGATCTCCGGCGCTTCGAGCTCGATCAGACGTTTCAGACGCTGGTTACGGTTGATAACACGGCGGTACAGGTCGTTGACGTCGGAGACGGCGAACTTGCCGCCGTCCAGGCTGACCAGCGGACGCAGGTCCGGCGGCAGGACGGGCAGCACGGAGAGCATCATCCACGCCGGGTTGTTCCCGGAGTTCAGGAAGGATTCGATGACCTTCAGGCGCTTGACGATCGTTTTGCGTTTCGCTTCGGAACGGGTCCCCTCCATCTCCTCTTTGAGGACGGAGAAGAGCTCGACGAGGTCGATGTCGTCGAGCAGGTCACGGATGACCTCGCCGCCCATCTGGGCGACGAAGCCGCTCTCGCTGTAGCGCTGGTTGAGGGTACGGTACTGCTCTTCGTTGAGAACATCGTACTTGATGACCGGTGCGCTCTGCTCCGCATCGTAGTACGCTTCACCGCCGCTTTTGACGATGTACGCCTCGTAGTAGAGTACGCGCTCGAGGTCTTTCATTTTGACACCCAGGAGCGTACCGATACGGCTCGGCAGGGAGCTGACGTACCAGATGTGCGCTACCGGCGTGACCAGGTCGATGTGACCCATACGGGTACGGCGGACCTTGGAAGTGGTGACTTCAACGCCACACTTCTCACACACGACGCCTTTGTAACGCATCTTCTTGTACTTGCCGCACAGACACTCGTAATCGCGGACCGGTCCGAAGATCTTCGCACAGAACAGACCGTCGCGTTCCGGTTTCAGGGTACGGTAGTTGATCGTCTCCGGCTTTTTGACTTCGCCGTGGCTCCAGGAGAGGATCTTCTCCGGGCTCGCCAGGCGGAACTGCAGCTGTTTAATGTCCTTCGGGCGATTCTCTTCCGTTACTTCAATCGGCACTAATTTGCTCATCGTCTTCCACCTCGTCAAAAATCTCTACATCAAGCGCAAGGGATTGCAGCTCTTTTGTCAGTACGAACAGCGTTTCAGGAATACCGGATTCCGGCACGCTTTCACCTTTTGTCAATGCTTTGTACGCCGCGACACGACCGTCAACGTCATCCGACTTGATCGTCAGCATCTCTTTGAGGACCGCGGAAGCACCGTAGGCCTCGAGAGCCCATACTTCCATCTCCCCGAAGCGCTGGCCACCGAAGAGGGCCTTACCGCCGACCGGCTGCTGGGTAACGAGAGAGTACGGCCCCGTTGAACGGGCGTGGACCTTCTCGTCGACCAGGTGGTGCAGTTTGATGACGTACATGTAACCGACGTTGACACGCTCTTTGAGCTGTTCACCGGTCTTACCGTCGAACAGGACGGTTTTACCGTCTTTGTCCATCTTCGCCATCGCGAAGAGGTTCTCGAACTCTTCGGCGTTGACGCCCTCGAAGATCGGTGTCGCGAAACGGACACCGTTGCTCCAGTCGCGGGCATACTTGAGGATCTCGTCGTCGCTCATCTTGGCGACGGCGTCTTCGAGTTTCATCAGGCGTGCAGCACCCGCGATCTCACCGAGCTGCTTGCGAAGCGAAGCGATAAGATCCGCCTGCTCCTGCTCGAACTGCTCCTGGATCTGGTAGCCGAGCTCGCGGCCGACCATGCCCAGGTGCATCTCAAGGATCTGCCCGATGTTCATACGCGACGGAACCCCCAGCGGGTTCAGACAGACGTCGACGGAACGGCCGTTGGCCATGTACGGCATATCGACTTCCGGGACGATCGTGGAGACGATACCCTTGTTCCCGTGACGACCCGCCATCTTGTCCCCGACTTTGAGCTTGCGCTTCGTCGCGACGTAGACCTTGACGTATTTGACGACGCCGTTGGGGAGAATGTCGTCTTTTTCAAGGATCGTCAGCTTCTCTTCGTGCTCGTCGCGGAACTTCTTCTTCTCTTTCTGGAAGTGGTTCTTCGTCTTGTTGTACTTCGCCTGGACATCTTCGCTGTACGCTTTGACGATGTTGTTCATCGCGAAGCGGTTGACGTTCTCAAGGTCTTCGGCCTTGATCAGGTCGCCGGCGCTGTAAGCCGTACCGTTCGCCGTGACGTCGCTCTCCAGCGGCGACTTCGTCAGCAGGGAGACGACACGCATCATCTCCTCTTTATCGATCATGAGGAGGCGGTCGTAGTGCTCGCGCTCGAGCTCGTCGCGCTCCGCCTTTTCCATCTCGAGGGTACGCGGGTCTTTGTCATAGCCTTTTTTCGTGAAGACTTTGACGTCGACGACGACCCCTTCCATGCTCGGCGGACAGTAGAGCGACTTGTTGACAACGTGGCCCGCTTTTTCACCGAAGATGGCACGCAGGAGGCGCTCTTCCGGTGTCGGCTTCACTTCGCCTTTCGGCGAAACTTTACCGACGAGGATCATGCCGCCGCTGACATAGGTACCGATTTTGACGATACCGCTTTCATCCAGGTGCGCGAGGTCTTCGTCCCGGACGTTCGGGATGTCACGGGTGATCTCTTCGACACCGTGCTTCAGTTCGCGCGCTTCCGCCTCTTTCTCGTAGATGTGAACGGAGGTGTACGCATCTTCGCGGATCAGTTTCTCGGAGATGACAATCGCATCCTCGAAGTTGTAACCGTTCCACGGCATGAAGGCGACGAGCGCATTCTGGCCGAGGGCGAGCTCGCCCTGATCCATGTTCGGACCGTCGGCGATGACCTGTCCCGCTTCGACGTGCTCACCGACCTTGACGATCGGCTTCTGGCCGAAGGTCGTATTCTGGTTGGTACGCAGGTTCTTCTGCAGCGGGTAATAGTCGATCACCGCACCTTCGTCATCCTTGCTGATGACGTAGATGTGGCGGGCGTCGATCTTTTCGACGATCCCGGCACGTTTCGCTTTAACGCTCTCCCATGCATCGCGGGCGACCAGCTTCTCGACACCCGTACCGACCATCGGTGCGGAGGGCTTGAGGAGCGGTACGGCCTGGCGCTGCATGTTCGATCCCATGAGGGCGCGGTTCGCGTCATCGTGTTCCAGGAACGGAATGAGCGATGCGGCGACGCCGACGACCATGTGAGACGAGAGGTCCATGTACTCTGCATCTTTCGGTGAACCGAGAATGATCTCGCCGTCTTTGCGCAGCTCGATCAGGTCTTCGGCAAACTGGCCGTTTGCATCAACTTTGTTCGACGCCGCGGCGATGGTCATCCCCTCTTCCTGCGTTGCCGTCAGGTAGACGACATTCTCGTCACCGTACTGGACGATGCCGTCTTTGACAACGTTGTACGGCGCTTCGATAAAGCCGTGTTCGTTGACCTTCGCGTAGGTAGCGAGAGTGTTGATAAGACCGATGTTCTGACCCTCCGGGGTCTCGATCGGACAGATACGGCCGTAGTGCGTCGGGTGAACGTCACGGACTTCGAAGCCGGCGCGCTCTTTGACGAGACCGCCCTCACCGAGTGCGGAGAGGCGGCGTTTGTGCGTCACTTCCGACAGCGGGTTCGTCTGGTCCATAAACTGGCTCAACTGGCCGCCGGAGAAGAACTCCATGATCGTCGAAGTGATCATCTTGGAGTTGATCAGGTCGTGCGGCATCAGTTCGGCCATCGGTCCGCTCATCGTGGAGAGCTTGTCCTTGATCGCCTTCTGCATCTTGATGAGACCGTTGTGCAGTTCGTTGCCGAGCAGCTCACCGATGGAGCGGATACGGCGGTTACCGAGGTGGTCACGGTCGTCAATGTGGCCCTTGCCGTTCTTGACCTTGATGACGTACTTGACCGTATTGATGATATCCTCGTTGGTGAGTACGGTGACGTACTCCGGGATCTCCTGGCCGAGCTTGTGGTTCATCTTCATACGGCCGACGCGGGTCAGGTCGTAGCGTTCCGGGTCAAAGAAGAGCTGGTTGACGAAGGCTTTCGCCGCCTCCTTGGTGACCGGTTCGCCCGGGCGCATAACCTTGTAGATACGGATCGCCGCGAGATCGTTCTCGTCTTCAAGCTCTTCCGTCTGCTTGAGCAGCTTCAGAGAATCCGCATCCGCCAGGAAGGCGTTGATGATGGAGCTGTCGACGCCGGATGCCAGGTCGTTCGCGATGACGAAGGAGCCGATGCCCGCTTCCGCGATCTTCTTGAGCTTCATCTCGTCGATGGAGGTCATCGTGTCGAAGAGGACTTCGCCCGTTTCAGGGTTGATGATCGGCTCGGCGAGGTGACGTTCGCAGAGAACCTCGACCGGGTACTGGACACGTGTGATGCCGGTTTCGATCATCTTCTGCGCTTTTTTGCTGGAGAGACGTTTACCGGCTGCCACGTGAACATTGCCCTCTACGTCGCGGAGATCGAACTCCAGGCGGCCGTCGAACTGCTCCGGCTCGAACGGCATCAGGAACGCGTTGTCCACGATCTCGATCGTCTGGAGCGGGTAGAAGAGCTTCAGGATGTCCTGCTTGCTGTACCCCAGGGCACGGAACATGATTGTGACCGGCACTTTACGGCGCTTGTTGATGCGCATGTAAAGGATATCTTTCGGGTCATACTCGAAATAGAGCCATGAACCGCGGTCCGGGATGATCTGACCGGTGTAGATCAGCTTGTTGCCGGCCGTCGTCGCTTCTTCTTCTTTGAAGATAACGCCCGGCGAACGGTGAAGCTGGTTGACGACGACGCGTTCGACACCGTTGATGACGAAGGAGGTACGGTCCGTCATCAGCGGGATGTCGCGGATAAAGATCGACTGCTCTTTGATCTCGCTGACACCTTTTTTCTCTTTGGTGTTCTCGTCACGGTCCCAGAGGACCAGGCGCGTTTTCATGCGCAGGGAGACGGAGTAGGTGAGTCCACGTTCCATACACTCGCGTACGGTGTATTTCGGCGTACCGATCTCGGACCCCATGTACTCAAGCGTAATGCGGTTCTGGGCATCATGGATCGGGAAGACAGACTGGAATACGCGTTCCAGGCCACTTTCGGCGCGGTCCTTCTGATCCATCATCAGGAAGTTTTCGTAAGAGCTCAGTTGCAGTTGAAGGAGGTTAGGAACATCGATCTGTTGCGGGGTTTTAGCGAAGTCAACACGTAAGCGGTTTCCGGAGTAGAGTGTGTTTAACATATAGGCTACCTCGAATGAAGTTAAATTACTGAAAGCAGTTCAGTAAGTGCAGTGTCCAAGCAGGCGTCCCTGCCATAAACGACGTAAGGGCACTTTTGCCGTCCGTTCGAAAACGGGAGGCAAAAGCGCCCGGAAAAGGTTCGGAAGGCCTGGCCTTCCGAGGAAAGAGAACTTACTTGAGCTCGACGGAAGCGCCAGCTTCTTCGAGTTCTTTCTTTGCAGCTTCAGCAGTCTCTTTATCAACACCTTCTTTGATAACAGAGCCGGCAGTTTCAACTGCTTCTTTCGCTTCTTTGAGGCCGAGACCAGTCAGGCCGCGGACAACTTTAATAACATTGATCTTCTTCGCACCAGCGTCTTTGAGGATAACGTCAAATTCAGTTTTCTCTTCAGCAGCAGCACCGGCATCAGCAGCGACACCAGCAACAGCGACCGGCTGAGCAGATACGCCGAATTTTTCTTCGAACTCTTTAACAAGTTCGGACAGTTCGAGAACGGAAAGGTTAGAGATGTACTCGAGTACGTCTTCTTTAGTTACAGCCATTTTTATCTCCTAATGGTAGTTAGTAATAGTAATTAAGCCTCTTCTTCGCGCTTTTTTCTAAGCGCATCGAGACCGATCGTAAAGTTGGTGAGCGGTGCCATCCAAGTAGCAGCCAGCATGCCAAGCAGTTCGTTGCGACCCGGGAGTTTTGCGAAAGCTTCGATCTTCGCTTTATCCGCAGGCTCTTTATCGAGGTAACCCGCTTTAATGCTCAGTTTATCGTTTTTCTTCGCGAAATCCGCTGCAACTTTTGCCGCGCCGATAACGTCATCGGACCAGATGAAGATGTTCATATCTTTCAGTTCGACGCCGGTCATTTCAGCATTCGCCAGTGCGATGTTCGCCAGGGTGTTTTTTACAACCTGAACTTTCGCATCGCTTTTGCGAGCCAGACCGCGCAGCTCTTCAAGATCAGCTACACCCAGACCGTTATAGTCACAGATAACGACGGCTGCAACACTTCCGAACTCGCCGGTAAGATAGTTGACAACTTCCGTTTTTTCAGCTCTTGTCATTCGTTCTCCTTTCCAGACTTTAACTTCAAGCGGGGCGGGGAAAGGCCGATTAAGCAGCACAGGCTGCCCCCAACTCTCTTCAGTCCAAAGATTTCAGATCTTCGTTTTGTGAAAATCTTGCGTCTGGCATCCGTGATGTCAAACGCAAGACTTCCGTCCCCAAAAGGGGAAAGAATTATTTGATGTCTGCCAGTTCGGCCACGTCAAATTTGAGCGCCGGGCTCATCGTCAGAGAGAGCGCAGCGTTCTTGATGTAGCGGCCTTTAGCGGAAGCCGGCTTGTGCTTGTTGATCGCCGCGACGAACGCTTTGACGTTCTCCGCGATCTTGTCAGCATCGAAGCTTGCTTTACCGATACCGGCGTGGATGTTTCCTTTTTTGTCAACACGGAAAGCGACCTGGCCGCCTTTGACGTTCTTGACCGCAGTCGCGACGTCCGGTGTAACCGTACCGGTTTTCGGATTCGGCATCAGGCCTTTTGGCCCTAGGATACGACCGATCTTACCGACGACACCCATACAGTCCGGCGCTGCAACAACAACGTCAAACGGCATGTTGCCGGCCTGGATCATTTCAACGAGCTCATCCGTACCGACGATGTCGGCACCGGCTGCTTTTGCTTCGTCGATTTTGGCGCCTTTGGCGAAAACGGCGACGCGAACTGTTTTACCTGTACCGTGAGGAAGCACAACGGCACCGCGGACCATCTGGTCAGCGTGGCGCGGGTCAACACCCAGGTTCATCGCGATTTCGACCGTTTCGTCAAACTTGGCAGACTGCAGTTCTTTTACGAACGCTGCCGCTTCAACGACGCTGTACTGTTTAGTCGCGTCGATTTTTTCGTTCAGCTGCTTATAACGTTTGCTAGCCATATTATTCTCCTGAATTTATTCTGCCGCAGTTTTTTTGTATCTTTGCGGTCGAAGATAGTTCGGTTGCTTACAGTTATTCTGTAATTTCAAGGCCCATTGCACGTGCGGAACCGGCAAGGATTTTTGCTGCCTGCTCTTCGTCGTCCGTGTTGAGGTCGGCGATTTTCATCTTCACGACTTCCATCAGCTGCGCCTTGGTGATCTTCGCAACTTTGTTTTTCAGCGGGTTGTCAGAACCCTTCTTGATACCAGCTGCTTTCATCAGCAGTGCAGATGCCGGCGGCTGTTTTGTGACGAAAGAGAAACTTCTGTCGTTGTAGACCGTAATGATGGTCGGAACTTTGAAGCCCATCTTGTCTTTTGTCTTTTCATTGAATGCTTTACAGAATTCCATGATGTTGACGCCGCGCTGACCCAGCGCAGGACCGACCGGAGGTGCCGGGTTGGCAGCGCCGGCTTGAATTTGCAACTTGATATAACCCATGACTTTCTTTGCCATTGTGCTTCCTTTTCCTTTGTAAGATTAAATAATTTTTTCGACCTGGGTGTACGAAATGTCCACCGGGGTGCTGCGACCGAAGATCGATACGTTGAGCTTCAGTGTACCGTGTTCGAGGTCGTACTCGTCGACCGTACCCGTAAAGTTCGCGAACGGGCCGTCGATGATGCGGACCATCTCGCCGTTTTCGAAGTAGACCTTCGGTTTCGGCGCCGCACGGTTCTCAACGCGGTCGAGGATCGTGTTGATGTCGTTCTCGCTCAGCGGTGTCGGGTGGTTAGCCTCACCGATGAAGCCGGAGACGCGCGGCAGCGACTGAATCAGGTGCTGCGTCGGCGTGTCCAGATCGACGTTGATGAAAACGTAACCGGAATAGAGGGAACGTTCGCTGATCTTTTTCTTTCCGTCTTTGACCTCGATGACGTCTTCCGTCGGAACGACGACCTCTTTGATCTTCTCGCCGAGGTTGTGCTCGTCGATCAGGTTGAGGATCGCGTTTTTAACGCTGCGTTCGCTGCCCGCGTAGGTCTGGATAGAATACCATTGATGTGCCATATGTTCTCCCTTAGCCCAAAATCGCTGACAGTGATGAAGACATGATCAAGTCTACAAGTGCCAAAAAGATCGAAACGAAAGCAACTACCACCACGACGGCGATGAACGCCTGTTTCACCTGCGCCTTAGTCGGGAAAATGACTTTGGAGAGCTCGATGCGGGCGTTTCTGACATAACTGTTAAGTGTTGATTTCATTTCCATTCCTCTTGCGCACCTCGAAGAACCTGACGCGGAGATTTTTCGAGGTACCCATTGACATTCGCGATAACTGAAGCCCCGGGGCTGCATTGATCGGGAATGTGGCAGGCGAAGAGGGACTCGAACCCCCAACCATCGGATTTGGAATCCGGCGCTCTACCATTGGAGCTATTCGCCTATGATTCTCCCGAGCGGGAGAACAACTTACAGTTTTGCTTCTTTGTGAACCGTATGTTCGCGGCAGAACTTGCAGTATTTGCGCACAGAGAATTTCTCAGTGTGCGTCTTTTTGTTTTTGCTTGTGTGATAGTTGCGACGTGTGCACTTCTCACAAGCGAGGTGGATATTTTCACGCATTGTTATTTCCTAGTGTTGCGAATCGGAAACCCGATTACGCAAGGATTTTGGAAACGACGCCGGCGCCGACAGTACGGCCACCTTCGCGAATCGCGAAGCGTGTACCTTCTTCCATCGCGATCGGAGCGATGAGTTCTGCGACGATTGCAACGTTGTCACCCGGCATAACCATCTCTGTACCTTCCGGCAGAGTGATCGCACCTGTTACGTCAGTTGTACGGACGTAGAACTGCGGGCGGTAACCGTTGAAGAACGGAGTATGGCGTCCACCTTCCTCTTTGGAGAGGATATAGACTTCTGCTTCGAACTTCGTGTGCGGAGTGATGGATTTCGGCTTACAGAGAACCTGACCACGCTCAACCGCTTCTTTAGCGATACCGCGGAGGAGGACACCACAGTTGTCACCAGCGACACCACAGTCCATCTCTTTACGGAACATCTCAACACCAGTAACCGTAGTTGTCTGAGTGTCTTTGATACCGACGATTTCGATTGTCTCACCGACACAGACCTGACCACGCTCAACACGACCGGTAACAACTGTACCACGACCGGAGATAGAGAATACGTCCTCAACCGGCATCAGGAAGTCTTTGTCAGTTTCACGAGTCGGCTCAGGAATGTAAGCGTCAACTTCTTCCATCAGCTTCAGGATTTTTTCGCCCCATTCGCCGATTTTGCCTTCTTTAGCTTCTTCGAGTGCTCTCAGTGCTGAACCAGCAACGATCGGAGTGTCGTCACCCGGGAACTCGTACTGATCAAGCAGTTCGCGAATTTCCATTTCAACCAGCTCGAGGAGCTCTTCGTCGTCAACCATGTCTTCTTTGTTCATGAAAACAACGATGTACGGAACACCGACCTGGCGAGACAGGAGGATGTGCTCGCGAGTCTGCGGCATCGGGCCGTCAGCAGCGGAAACAACGAGGATCGCGCCGTCCATCTGTGCAGCACCAGTAATCATGTTCTTGACGTAGTCGGCGTGGCCCGGACAGTCAACGTGCGCGTAGTGGCGGTTAGCTGTCTCATATTCAACGTGTGACGTAGCGATCGTAATACCGCGCTCGCGCTCTTCCGGTGCGTTGTCGATCTGATCGTAGTCCATGAATGCAGCTTTGTCGCCATGTACGCCAAGTACCGCTGTAATTGCTGCTGTCAGTGTAGTTTTACCGTGGTCAACGTGACCGATGGTACCGATGTTAACGTGCGGTTTCGTACGTTCAAACTTTTCTTTTGCCATTGTGTCCTCCGACTTTAAGAATTAATGGAAACGGAATTATACCAGATAAAGCGTACAAAATAGCTTTTTAGGCTCCCATTATTACTCCAGCATTACAGGGAAACGTACCCAAACGTTCCGTGGAGCCCAGTAGCAGAATTGAACTGCCGACCTCTTCCTTACCAAGGAAGTGCTCTACCTCTGAGCTAACTGGGCATGTAACAGCAATAAAGTAATAATGGGAAACTAAAAACTATTTATGTAGTTGTGAAGTAGTAAACAACTTATACTACAGCTCCCAGTGGAGCGGGAAACGAGACTCGAACTCGCGACCCTCAGCTTGGAAGGCTGACGCTCTAGCCAACTGAGCTATTCCCGCAATGGTGGTGAGAGGAGGATTCGAACCTCCGAAGGTAAAAACCAGCAGATTTACAGTCTGCCCTCGTTGGCCACTTGAGTATCTCACCACGGCCTGTTAAATCTGGTCTAACACTGTTTCTAAATGAAAATTCAATTTCGAAAATGGTGCCGGCACGAGAAGTCGAATCCCGGGCCTACTGATTACAAATCAGTTGCTCTACCAGCTGAGCTATGCCGGCGTTTTGAAATTGAGCCAGAATTATAGTCGATTCTACCCGTGATGTCAAGACTATATTGAAAAAATTTTGTACAATATGCAAAAAAGAGATTTCAGCATGATTTTCACCCTCTTCTCCCCCTCCGAAGGCAAACGCACCGGCGGCACTATCGGCGGACTCGACACGGGCACCCTGCTCTTCGGACTTGCACCCCGCAAAGCAATCCTCGATGCCTATAATGCCATTGTCGGCGGTGACAACCCTGACCAGGTGCTGGCCCTTTTCGGCCTGAAAAAAGCAGGGGACGCCCAGCCCTTCATCGCCGACCTCTACAGCGCCCCGACCATGCCCGCCGTCGAGCGCTACGACGGCGTGGCCTACGAGTACCTCGACTACCCCTCCCTCGATGCGGAGGCGAGCACCTATCTGCAGGCGAGGCTCATTATCTTCTCCAACCTCTTCGGCCCGCTGCGCGGCGGCGACCTCATCCCCACCTATAAGGTCAAACAGGGCAACAGTGTCGGCGACTTCGCGCCCGAACGCTATTATAAGGATGCTTTTAACGCCGAGCTCGACGCCCTGATCGGCGGGGACGAGATCCTCGACCTGCGCGCAGGCTACTACGACAAGTTCTTCAAACCCTCCCGGCCGGTCACGACGATGAAGTTCATCAAGGAGGGGAAGGTTGTGAGCCACTGGGCAAAGGCGTACCGCGGCATCGTGCTGCGCCACCTCGCACAGCACCGTTTCGAAACCATTGACGATCTGCTCGCCTCGCAGATCCCGGGGCTCGCCTGCCGGGAGATTCTCGAGAAAAAAGGGAAGCGCGAAGCCGTCTTCGACATCCTATAAATCATAACGGCTTCCGAGCAAAAGCCCGGCTGCCTACGCTAACGCTATATTCTCCTCGGCGGAGAGCCCGTGCACAGATAAACCGTGCTAAGGCATGGTAAAATTCTCTCATGCAAACACTTACCGAGATCGAAAACACCCTCCGCGAGAAGCCGGCGGTCATGCTCTACTTCAGTGCCCCGACCTGCAACGTCTGCCACGCCCTGAAACCGAAACTCGTCGACGCCGTCACCACTAATTTTGATGCCGTCGAGATCGTCAGTATCGACATCTCCGAATCCCCGGAGATCGCTTCGCACTACAGCGTCTTCGCCATCCCGACCCTGCTCGTCTTCCTCGACGGGCGGGAGTTCCTGCGCAAAAGCCGCCACATGAGCGTCGGCGAGGTCGTCGAAGCGATCCGCCGCCCCTACGAGATGATGTTCTCCTGAGCGCCGCTAGCGCGAAAAACTGAACCCGATCGAAAACTTCGTCACGTAGTTGTTATAGTCGATTAGGCTCTCGCCGTAACCGGTGAAGGCCTTCAGGCACCAGAAGACGTTCTCGCGGTGTGAGAACGGATAGGTCCAGATCAGCTGCTGCGCCCCCTTGCCCGTCACAAAGTTCTGCCGCAGCAGCAGGCTCGTCATACTTTTGCCGTACGGCAGAATAAACCGCAGCGACCCGTACCCAAGGTAATCCGTCAGGTCCGGGTTGTCATCCTCTTCGCTCTCTTTGAAACGGTACCAGAGCTTCAGCTCCGTAAAGAGGCTTCCCGTCTGGAAGATGGCCTCCATCCAGGCGTAGTTCCACGAGCGCGACCGGTTGCGCAGATAAGGCGCGATGGCTACGGGATCGCTGACATTGATATCGCCGAAATCCTGCTCGGTGACATTCCCCTGGCCGTTGGACTGGTGGGCAAAACCGACGGCCACCGATTTGATCGGCACTTTATGCGACGCCGTCGGAAAGGTGACGAAGACTTCGGGCTGGTAGTTCGTCTCCCGGAAAGGCGAAGAACCCGCGTAGACCTGCCAGAAAGAGCGCTGGGTATAGGCCGCCGAATAGGTCTCGTTCAGTCCGAAAAGATCGGGGAGGAAATCCAGACGGAAACTCAGCTGCAGTTCCGACTCGATGTTCTTGTAATGGTCCGAGGGCACATAGCTGTCATAAACCCCTTCACGGTAGCCGAAGGGGAGCAGGTAGTTCTCGTGAAAGGTCTTCAGGCCGAAATCGGAAACGATGCTTTTGCGGATCGTCTCGGCGGTCTCGTTGTCCTCGACGGGGTCGAGTTCGCGGTAGGTCGAAAGCAGCCGCTTGTTCTCCC
Source organism: Sulfurimonas sp. HSL-1656 (assembly GCF_039645585.1). Classification (NCBI taxonomy): domain Bacteria; kingdom Pseudomonadati; phylum Campylobacterota; class Epsilonproteobacteria; order Campylobacterales; family Sulfurimonadaceae; genus Thiomicrolovo; species Thiomicrolovo subterrani. The sequence goes on along the minus strand of NZ_CP147915.1, from coordinate 387,643 downwards.
GGTGCAGGGAGGAGTCCGCCGCCGCCTCGAAGTAGCGCCGCGCCGAACGACGGTACCACCTGGCCGCCTCGGCGCGGTCGGCGTCGACCCCCTCTCCTTTCTCGTACATCCTGGCGAGCATATAGGCGGCATCCTCATCCTCCGTCGCTTCGTAGGCGGCCGTAAAGATCGCAAACGCCGCGGGGTAGTCCCCCTGGCGGTAACGCTCCATCCCCGTCTCGAACCGGCTCTCCGCCATCGCCCCCAGGCAGAGCAGGAGCAGCCAAAGCCCCAGCCGCTTCATCCTAGCGCTCCCCGGCCGGCAGAAAGGCCAGCAGCGCCGCCGTGACGGCAACGTTGAGCGACTCGACTCCCCGCTGCATCGGAATGGCCACCTGCGCGTTACAGCGCGCCGCCACCCCTTCGCTCACCCCCTCGCTCTCATTGCCCAGTACGAAGACCGTCTTCTCCGGCACCGTAAGGGTGTGCAGCGTCGCATCGGCATGGGAGGAGAGGCCGAAAATGCTCCACCCCTGTATCTGCAGTGTCCCCAATATCTCCGGAAGCGTCTCGCAGTAGTAGACCGGCAGCTTGAAGAGCGTCCCCGCGCTCGCCTTCATCACCAGCGGGGAGAGCTTGGCGCTGCCCTGCTTCGGCAGGAGGATACCGTCGATGTTCCCCGCCGCTGCCGAACGGATGATCATCCCGAGGTTCTGCGGGTTGTGGATGCCGTCAAGCGCCAGCAGCCGGCCCTGAACCATCGGCGTCTCCAGCAGGGTCTCCGCACTGCGGTAGGTGGGCGCGATAATATCGAGCGCAACCCCCTGGTCCTGCTTGGCATTCCGGGAGATACGCGACAACGCCGCTTTGGCATGGTACCTGATCTCCACGCCCCGGGCCCGGGCTTTGGCGGTGATCCGCTCGATCACCCCCTCTTGCTTGTTCGACTCGGCCAGGTGAAGGGCATGAATTTCGACCGTCGGATCGTCCAGGACCTCTTCGACGGCATTGCGCCCGTACAGGGTGATCATGCTTTCGAAAAAACGCTTCTTTTTTTGGTAGGTTGCGGAATCTTTCATAGCTGTTATTATACCCATCGGGACTGAACCCGGTTGCTTTGTAACACTTCAGGCACTATAATGTTGCAACTCCCCCGAGGTTTTTCCGTATGATCCGATTGGCATCGTTCCTGTTCATGACCACCGTCAGCCTTCAAGCCGCACTCCTGCAAAGCAGTACCGTCCCCTGCGACACGCCCTATTTCACGGCCGAAATCGGCGACTGCGAGCTGATCTACACAGAGGCGAATCTCCCCGTCGCCCGTACAGCGGCCGCGGTCGAAAACGCGATGCTGCCGCAGTATGACAAACTCTACGGCTACACCATGGACGAAACGCTCTACGTCGGCCTGCTCTCCAGCCACAACCAGATCGCCAACGGCTTTTCGACACCCTACCCCAACAACCGGCAGATCAACTACGGCGGCGGGGCGCTGATGATCGACTATTTCAGTGCAACCTCCTGGCTCAACACCCTGCTGTTCCACGAAACCGCACACAACTACCAGATGAACGCCAAAGACAATCCCGTCTCCGGGGCACTGCACACCGTTTTCGGCAACGGCTTCGTGCTGCTGCCCTGGTTCACCCTGCCCAATATCGTCGAAAGCAGCTTTCTGCTCGAAGGGAATGCCGTCCTGAACGAGTCGTGGCACGGCAACGGCGGGCGGCTCTACAGCGGCCGCTTCAAAGCCGCGACCCTGCAGCAGGCAAAAGCAGGCCTCCTCACCCCCGAGCGGGTCTACAATGCCCATTACGACTTCCTCTACGGCTCGCACTTCTACACCCTCGGGGGCTTTTACCAGTACGACCTGGCTAACACCTACGGAATGGCCGATGTCAATGCCTACTGGAAAGAGCACTCCTATGAGTGGTTCTGGCCTTTCTTCACCAATAGCACGACCAGGCGCACCATCGGCTACGATTTTGAAACGTCCCTTCGCACCTGGGCCGACACAATGGCGGCAGAAGCACGTGATATGACGGATGTCGAGGGCAGCCCCCTTGCCGCCACCCAGTTCTACACTCCCATAAACAGCGACGACGACGCCGTCTACTTCACCGTCAACGCGACCGGAAGAAGCTTTCCCGAGCTGATCGTCTACGACAAGAAAAGCGGCAGGCTCACCCGGGAAAGCGGCAGCTACCGCACCGGGAAGGTCGTCAGGACCCCTGAAGGACGCTATGCGACCCAGAGCAGCGCCTACACCTCACCGCTGCGCATCGAAGCCGGTCTCTATACGGAAGGCGCCCATCTTATAGACGGCACGGCTGGCCGCGTCATCGAAGGGTACCTGCGCGACGGTACCCCCGTCTACTTCGACGTCCCCGCCTCCTTCGACCAGCCGCAGCTCTTCGTCGGCGATAGCTTTTATGCCCGTACCAACTCCTCGGTCTTTATCGACGGGGAGGACAACCTCTACTACTTCGTGCAGGGTGAAGGCAAAACGCGCACGCTCTACAAAAACAAAACCCCGCTCTTCTCCCTGCGTGGCCACTACGGGAACGTCAGCGGCGTCGACAGCCGGGGCCGCATCTACTTCATTGCCAACACGCCGCACGGTTCCGGACTGTTCCGCTACGATGACGGCAAAATCACGCGGGCACACCCCGCCGACACCCTCTTCGAGGCGCGCCTCATCGACGATACCCATGCCCTGGCAGCCGTCATGAAACACGATGCCTATACCTACCAACAGATACCCCTCGAGACGATCGACGAAACGCCCTACGAGGTCACCCTCTTCTTCGAAAATACAGGAGAGAACGCTCCCGAGACGAATACAACCGCGGGGGCCATCGGCCTGGAGCATCCCTACCGTTCGCCGCTCGAACTGCACTACAGCGGGACGGACGTCGCCCTGGGCAGCGACAGCGACACGGGGCTGCTCTATACCCTGTCGCTCAACTTCGCCGACCCGCTGACACGCAACGCCCTCTCAGCCTTCGTGACCCGGAACGTCGACGCCTATACCCTCGGCGGGATGCGTTACGCCAACAGCGAGTACCTCCTGCAGTTCGCCGTGACCGCCTACGGGGTCATCGATACCCCCGAGCGCAATGCCACCGAACCCGCCCCCCGTCACTTCGGCTTCTCGGCGGAAGCGGAACTCCCTTTCTGGCAGCGCGGCTACGCGTACGGGGCGCTGCGCGGCACCTACTACCAGGATTACGAAGCGGATACCCGGACCCCGATCTCCGTCGCGCTTCCCCTGGCACGCAGCGAGCAGTACGGTGTCAGTATGTACCGCAACGCCTTATACGCTTTGACCCCCTATAGTGCCTTTGACCGGGGGGATGCCGCCTGGGGTGCAGAGGCTGTGCTGGAGAGGGATCTGAGCCATGAGTTCTATCTGGCCCTTGGCGGGCAGTACTCCCAGAGCAGTGCCGACAACGGCCTGGACGCCCGGGGGGTCAAACTCGCGACGGGCCTTGCCGACAAGCTCAAAGAGAACGACCCCTCGACGGTCATCATGCCGACCCTGCGCGACACGACCTATGCGAAAAGTGCATTGAAGGCCGATGCGGAGCTGCGCAAGGTGTTCAACCTCTCCGCCTACTTCTTCACCTTCCCCGTATCGCTCCGCCGCGAAGCCCTGCGCGCGGGGTACGCCTACTACGACCTCGAACCTTTCAACCCTTCGGCCCCGCATCTCTACACGTCCGAAGCTTCGGCGGGGCTGACGCTCGACACGTTCTGGTTCAACAAACTCCCGCTGCCCATCACCGTGGACTACTACTACAGCGACTCCCCGCTGGCGTCCGACCGCCACACGGTCCGCTTCGGCCTGGGCATCGCCTACTGACCTAATAATCCAGCGTAAACCCCAGCCCGATGTTATAGCCGCGCAGCCCGTCGGCCTGGATCGTGCTCACTTCGAGAAAGAAGCGCTCGATATAGTTCATCGCTTCGGTGACGTACCAGTAGGCGACACCCCCGAGCGTACCGTACCCGTCAAAATGGGTCACGCTTGTGATGTCGCCGCCCAGGTAACTGCCGCGCAGGTACCCCTCCAGCGTCAGGTACATCCCGTGGTAATCGGCCAGCGGCGCCGTTTCTCCGCCGACGGAAAAGGAGGTGACGCTGGTCTGTGTCGTGAACTTGCTCAGCTGCTTGGTGCTGATGGCGCTTTTCGTCTCGTAGAGGTCGTAGGTCAGTGTCGCGTACGGTTTGTAGCGATGCCAGGTTTGCCGGTACTCCAGCGCGAAAAAGACGCGGTAGGAGATGTTCGCGTTGTAACTCTCTTCGAAAAAATCACCGACCGTCTCCCCCGCACCGTTGTTGTCCCGCGCGGCGATGCCGACCCTTGAATAGATCGCTTCGAGCCCGCCGAGCAGTTCGAACCCGAGCCCCGGCCGGTAGCGCAGCCCCCCGCCGATCCCGCCCGTGTAGGTGCGCAGCATGTTTGTAGCACTCAATGCGATATCGCCCGAGAGCGGCGTCGATGTGTTGACGTCGTTGGTCAGCCTGGTTTCGCTGTACCCCACCCCGCCGATCATAAAGGCATTCAGGTCCGGGGCGAACGGGTCGAATTGGTAACGCAGCGGCAGGTGGATGATGTACATACTCGTATTGGCCCGGGTGAATTCATAGGTCCCGGAGTTGAGCCCGTCCTTGGTCGTAAAGACCATCAGCGCATTGATGTTGGCCAGGTACGCCTTTTTCGCCGCCTCTTCGGCCGTATCCACCGCCGACAGGAGAGAACACATCAAAAGGAGGGCCACTGCAATACGCGTCATCGTTCCGCTTCGCTTTTTTCGTTATTATAGCGTCATGAAGTGTCATGCCTGCAAGATCGTCCTGCCCATCCTCGCCCTCTTCCTGGGGCTGCTCTATGTCGGCAGCCGTTTCCTCCCGCCGCTGGCCCCCGACCGCGTCACCATCGCCGCCGGTGAGAAGAACGGCATCTACTATCAGAGCGCGCTGCGCTACAAGGCCCTGCTCGCCAAACAGCACGTGACGGTCGAAATCATCCCCACGCACGGTTCGGTGGAGGCGCTCGGACTGCTCAAGGAGCACAAGGCCGACATCGCGTTTGTCCAGAGCGGCAGCACGGATGCGTTCAAAACCGAACCTTTCACCTCCCTCGCCAGCCTCTACAACGAACCGATCTGGGTCTACTACTCCGCCGCAGGGATGGAGTTGCACAACCTCAGCGAGCTGAAGGGGAAACGTATCGCCGTCGGTGCCGAGGGGAGCGGGACGAAAGCCCTTGCGATGACACTGCTCGAAGCGAACGGCGTCACCCCAGAAAACAGCACCTTTCTGACCCTCGGAAGCGAAGCGGGGGCGCAGGCGCTGTTCGACGGCGACGCCGATGCCCTCTTCAGCATCATCGGCGCCTTCGCCCCGCTGACGAAGACGCTGCTGCTCGATCCGCAGATCAAACTGCTCGACTTTACCCGCATTCACGCCTATACCGTCCGCTACCCCTTTCTCAATGCCGTGACCCTCTATGAGGGGGTCATGGACCTTGAGCACAACCTCCCCGCAACGACCAAGCATCTTATCGCCGCGACGGCGACACTGGTCAGCCGCGGGGACCTCCACCCCGACCTTATCCGGCTCGTACTGCGCGCGGCAAAGGAGGTCCACGGCGGGGCGGGTGTCTTCCGCAAAGAAGGTGAGTTCCCGGGCACCGCCCGCCTGGAGTTCCCCATCAATGCCGATGCGGAGGTCTATCTGCGCGACGGCGAAAGCTGGCTGGAGGGCCTCTTCCCCTTCTGGATCGCCTCGATCATCAAACGCCTGATGCTGCTCTTTATCCCGGTCATCGCCCTGATGATCCCCCTGGTGAAACTCTTCCTGCCGCTCGTGAGCTGGCGCAGCCGCTCCAAGATCTATCGCTGGTACAAAACGCTGAATGCCATTGAGGATGAGATGGGGAGCTATGACGCGGCGCAGCGGCGGGAGGCTGTCAACAAGCTTGAACAGGCACTGCAGAAAATCCAGAAAGTCGACGTGCCGCTCTCCTACCGCCGGGAGTATTACGACCTGATCCAGCATTTCGAGCTGATATTGGGGAAACTGCGTGAAGCGCGTTAAGCGTTAAGCGTTAAGCGTTAAGCGTTAAGCGCAGGATGACACGTCATCCTTTTCTCTCTCTTAGCGCTACTTGCTTAACACTTAACGCTATACACCCTTGTTGGCATCCCAGATACGGATGTGAAGGCGGTCGCTGTAGGTGTAGCCCCGGGCTTTGCAGAAACCGATGACGGCCTCGGTGTTGGCTTCGATCTCGGCGCGGCTGCCGCCCATGGGCATGCAGTAGACCTGAATCTGCGGCGCATGGGCGACGATTTCGTCGATCTCGTGCTCCATGTTCTCGCCAATGGAATCCCGGTCGATCGTGAACTTGAAGTAGGCCTCTTTCGCCTGCTGTGCAATGGGAACGAAGGCGTTCGGGCGCACCCGTTTCTCAAACGGCTCGCCGCTGTTGGAAAGTTTGACGGAGAGGGCGAATACGCAGTCGCGGTAGACCGGGAAACGGTCAAAATCGACGGGCATCGCGCCGTTGGTCTCGAAGGTGACGCGATGGCCGCGGTCCACGAGGTTGCGGACAAAGGCCGTGAAGACCTCGTTCTCGGCGTAGATCAGCGGCTCGCCGCCGGTCATGACGACATCGACATTCGGCGGCAGGGTATAGCCGTTCATGATCGTAATGAGCTCGTCGGCATGCTCGATGCAGAGCCACTGCTCACCGAAATGCTGCTTGTTGACGGCGTAGACGGTATCACAGCCCGTGACGGTCACCCCGTTCGGAGCGGTCTCGCTGCATGCGAACCCCTCGCAGCGCATATTGCAGCCGCCGAAACGGAAGAAGAGCGACGGCACGCCCGTATAGCGCCCTTCGCCCTGGATGGAGTAGAAGTGTTCGACGAGGTAGAGCATCAGCCCCCCGTTTCGTAAAAAGCGCGCTTGGAGTGCTCGCCGTCCGGATCGCTCCAGCGGTTCTTCTCCGGTTTGTTCTTGACAACCTCTTTGAGGATCAGTGCCGCCGTTTTGATATCACCGCGCTTGACCGCATCCTTGATGCTCATCGCTTCGTCGAAATAGAGGCAGGGGATCAGCTGCCCCTCGGCCGTCAGGCGGATGCGGTTGCACTTTTTACAGAAATCATCTTTATGCGGTTCGATGATGCCGAATTCGTAGCCATCCCCGAGCTTGTAGTAGTGCGACGGGGAGTGGCCGTCGAAGCCTTCGTCCTCGTACGCGTACCGGCTGCCGATAATGCTGAGCAGCTCTTCGCTGTCGAGCCCCTTGACGTCGGAGTGCGCATGGACGTTTTCCATGTACTCGATGAAGCGCACGACCATACCGCGTTCTTTACAGTACTCGAGGATATCGAGGATCTCACCGTCGTTGACCCCCTTCATCGGGACCATGTTCACCTTCACCTTGAGGCCGACCTTCAGCGCCTCGTCGATCCCGGCGAGGACCTGGGAGAGCACGTCCTTCTGTGCGATCTTTTCAGCTACGTCGGGCTTAAGCGAATCGACGGAAACGTTGAGGCGGCGCAGCCCGGCATCATAGAGTTTCTGCGCGGCCCCTTTGAGCAGGAAGGCGTTGGTCGTCATCGCCAGGTCGACGTCGGGCTTGTAGTCGTGGATCATCTTGATAAAGACATCGAGGTCTTCGCGCAGCAGCGGCTCGCCGCCGGTGATACGGATCTTCTTGACCCCCTCGTCAATGGCCACCTTGATAAAGGCGAAGAGCTCTTCGAAACTGAGCAGGTTCTCTTTGGGTACCCAGGAGAACGGTTTTTCCGGCATGCAGTATTGACAGCGGAAATTGCAGCGCTCCGTTACCGAAACGCGGAGATAATCAACGGTTCTGTCAAATTTGTCTACCAGCAATGCCTACTCTTTTTCCTGCGTCCCGTCGTCTCCGGAACAGCCTCGTATTTTGATGTGTGGAAAGGTATCCAATCCATTAGAAAAGTGAAATTATAGCGGGAAGTTGATTGGAAAGGGTTGAGATAGGTTAAGTAAAGGGTGCGGCAGGGCCGCCGCGCCCCGCTAGGCTTAGTGCAGATCTTTCCAGATCTCTTTTTTCCAGAGGTAGGATGCTGCCGCGAAGACAAGCAGGAAGATCATGACCTTGACACCGACGCTGTCGCGTTCGGCATGCTTCGGATCACCGGCCTCGACGAGGTACTCAAGCACCTTCTCGGCCCCATCCTTGCTCACACCGACACGCGGCATCGCCGTACCGTGCAGCAGGTTCTGCGGGTTCTCGATAAAGGTCGAGAGGTAGTGTTCGCCGCGGGAACGGATATACATGGAGAGATCCGGCGGGAGTTTGCCCATGTAACCCATCAGGTTCGCGTTGTAATCCTCGAGCTGGGTCAGGAAGACCAGCTCGTCGCGCTTCTTCTTGAAGACCGGTTTCTCGCCGATCTGCGTCCAGTTCTCGTACTTGACGGAGTGGCAGCGGCCACAGGCCGTCTCAAACGCCTGCGCCGGCGTAATCTGATCCGGCTTCGGCGCGATGGACTGCAGGTAGGCGACCATGTCGGCGACCTCCTGGTCGATATCCCCGCCGGCACCGTAGAAGGCGATCATCGGGTGCATTTTGCCGCTTTCAGGCGTGAACTTGTGCTCGACCATCAGCGCCTGCGTCGGGTTCTTGATCAGGGCCGCAAGGAACTTGGCGTCATAGATGCCGCCCGCATTGCTCAGGTCCGGCGGGTTAACGCCGTAAGAGGCACTGTTCGTGACCGCGTCCATTGCTGCCGGGAAACCGGCGGCTTCAATGCTGTGACAGCCGATACAGCCGCCGGCACCCATGACAAGGTCCTGGCCGCGGGTAGCATCGCCCGTTTTCTCGAGCGGCGGAAGATCGTCATAGGAGAAGCCTTCGCTCTCAACATGCGCATGCATCTGCGAGTGGGCGAAAGGCTCGACCAACCAATAGGTCACCAGGGTAAAGAAGATGACAACGGCTAAAATTTTAAATTCTTTCATCAACTTCTCCTTATGCCCGTTTTTCATTTCTTGTAATGAACGGCAGGATCACCCACAGGCCGATAAATGCCCATGCGGCGAACAGGCCGATCGTGCTGTAAATACCCTGCGGCGGCAGCTTGCCCATCGCGGTCAGGATGATCAGGTCGATGACCATCGCCCAGAACCAGAAGAAGAAGAGGCCGCGGCGGCTTGCCGGCACGGCGTTCGGGCTGCGGTCAAGCCACGGCAGCAGGAAGAAGATCACCTGGGCAAAACCGAAGGCGACAAGGCCCGGATCTTTCGGGAACGGGCGCAGGATCTCATAGCTCCAGAGGAAGTACCACTCCGGATAGATGTGCGGCGGTGTCTTCAAGCCGTCAGCCGGGTCGAAGTTGATCGCGTCCATCGCGAAACCGAAGTGCCAGAAGACCAGGTAGAAGAAGAAGATCAGGTAGATGCTCACGACGAACATATCCTTGGAAAGGAAGTCGTTCGCGAAGGCGATGACCTTGGACTCTTTCTTGTTACCGGCTTTATACTTGGCTGCTTCCTCGTCGAAATCGAACTCCTCGCCGTCCTGGTTATTAACGTGCGGGATGCGCAGCGCACCGAAGTGCAGCCCGATCAGGCCCAGGATCGCCAGCGGGATCAGCAAGACGTGCAGCATAAAGAAGCGGTCCAGGAACGCCTGGCCCGGGACGTAGTCACCGCGGATCCACTCAACAAGCCCGTTGAATTCGAGTGAACCGAGGCTGAAGAGGTTGGTAATAACCATACCCGCCCAGTAGCTCATCTGGCCCCACGGAAGCATGTAACCGCTGAACGCTTCGGCGGAGAACGCGACGAACAGGAGCATACCGGAGATCCAGATCATCTCGCGGCCCTTCTTGTACGAACCGTAGTAGATCCCCGTCAGCATGTGGATATAGATGATCAGGAAGACGACGGAAGCCGCGACCGCATGGACGTGACGCCAGAGCCAGCCGAACTCCACTTCGCGCATGATCGTGAAGTTGACACTGTCGAAGGCCGTGTCCACGTGCGGCTGATAGTACATCAGCAGGAAAATTCCTGATACGAGCAGGATGCCGAACGTAAACGCCAGAACCATCCCCATTGCCCAAAGAAAATTGATATTTTTCGGAATCCAATACTCTTTTGAGAGTACGCGCTGCAGCGTATCGATCGCCAGGCGCTGGTTCAACCAGTCATGTACGCTGGTTGCTTTAGTAAAGTGTGCCATTTCCCCTCCTCACTTACGCCAGCACGCCGGCATCTTTCATTTGGCGATACGTTTCGCCCTCTTCACCCAGTACGACCGTGTTGCCTTTGACATTGAAAGGCGGGATCACCATCGGGCTCGGCGGCGGTGCAAGGGTATCGATACCACTGCTGTCGAACTCACCGCCGTGGCAGGCACATTTGAAGTCCTGCTTCGCTTCGCGGTAAGCCGGGATACATCCAAGGTGGGTACACAGGCCGATGCAGATCAGGAAATTCTCCCCGTTGACAACAATGTCACGCGCCGTCTGCTCGGCACTCTGTTTCGCGACCATCTCCGGTGTCTTTTTCAGAATAAAGATCGGCTTCCCGCGCCACTTTTCGACCATCAGTTTGTTCGGTTCAGCAGCGCTCAGATCGACTGTCGTAAAACCCGCCGCTTTAACGCTCGGAAGCGGGTCCCACGATTTTTTCATAGCATAAAGTGCTCCGACGGCGCCGACACCGGCAACCGCTCCGAAGACTTTACCCATAAAACCCCTACGGCTTTGCTCCATAGTTTTGTCCTCACTTATAAAACATTTCGCTCTATCTTATATAAAATAGGATTAAGTCAATATAAATTGAGATTTTGTTTAAGAAATGTTGCTAATTCTTCGCTATTTTTGGGACAAGCGTGATAGGTATGTGATTGCACTTCGTTTAATGCTGCCGATAATGCAGACTTATTAAAACCGTGAATAACAGGAATGGTGAGAGATTCGAAAAGCGGGATGAAATCGGTCGGGTAATCGGCACGCTGAAGGTAGATCGGCTTGCCGCCGGCGGCCAGGTGCTCCAGCACCGCCTGCGGCGACGATGTTACCAGGCATTCGCTTCCGGCAACGACCGCATCGTACGCTTCCTCGTCATGCAACGCCGTGAAACGCTCCTTGAGCTTCCCGCCGTAGCCGTAGAACCAGTAGAACCCTTCCAGCAGTTCCAGCTCCAGCCCCGCAAAGGCAGGGGCGTTCGCCGCCAGGTCCTCCTCGTAGTCGTCGTCGCCGAAAAAGAAGGCCCGCTTGATCGTCTTGGGCTTTGCTTCAAACCACTCGTCGTCCACGGCAACGCCTTTGAAAATCCCTTCGCCTTCGAGGTAAGGTGAGACGAGCAGTTCGCCGGGGTGCTTCTGCTCATTCGGATCGTCGCTGATACGGATAAAAGTCGAGAAGTAACGGGTCATGTCGTCGAGCATGACCGGGTTGATCTCGGCGGAGTCGAAGATGATCTTGTCGCCGTTGTTGGCGATCTGGGGGATATTGCGCACGACGTCGACGCCGACGGCGCGTTTGATGCCGTGTTCTCTGGCCATCGAAGCGATACGGAAATCGGAGGTCAGCAGGGTGATATCGACGTCGCCCAGGGCGCGGATGATCGTCGCCGCGCGGCGGAAACGGTCCAGGCCGATGCGGTGCCCGGTGTGTACATAATAAAAGAGTCTCATCCTGCCGCCTTTTTCTGTGCCATCTTGATATAGATATGAAGAATCTCGATCGCCGCCGGCGTCACCCCGCTGATCTGCGAGGCCGCCTGCAGGGTCGGCGGGTTGAAGGTTTTCAGCTTCTCGACGATCTCGTTCGAGAGCCCCTTGACGGAGGAAAAGTCGAATCCTTCGGGGATCTTGATGCTGATATTCTTCTTCATCTTCTCGATCTCGTCGAGCTGCTTCTCGACGTAGCGGGCGTACTTCGCCTCGACCATGATCTGCTCCTGGATATACGGATCGTACTTGCCAAGCTCCGGCAGGAGGGTAAGCATCTTCTCCCGGGTGAAGCTCTTGCGCGCGATAAGCTGCTGCGCGGTAATTTTGTCCGTCACACGCTCCTCGCCGATGCTTTCCAGAAAGCCAAGGAACTCCTTGTTCGGGGTATACTCCGTCGCATTGACGAGGGCCACTCCCTCCTCGATCTGCTTGCGTTTCGTCTCGAACCGTTCGAAAGTCGCATCGTCGATGAGTCCCGCATCGTGGCCGTATTTGCCCAGGCGGATGTCGGCCGTCTCTTCGCGCAGCAGCAGGCGGTACTCGGCACGGGAGGTGAACATACGGTAGGGCTCTTTGGTTCCCTTCGTCACCAGGTCATCGATCAGAACGCCGATATAAGCCTCGTCACGGCCCAGAACCAGCGGCTCCCGCCCGTCCAGCGAAAGCGCGGCGTTGATCCCGGCCATCAGGCCCTGGGCCGCCGCCTCTTCGTAGCCCGTCGTGCCGTTGATCTGGCCGGCCAGGAAAAGGTGGTGCACCTTTTTCGTTTCCAGCGAGTGCTTCAGCTCCGTCGGGTCGACGTAGTCGTACTCGATCGCGTAGCCGTAGCGGACGATCTTCGCATTCTCCATCCCCCGCACCGAGTGGACCATCGCCTGCTGTACATCGGGCGGCAGCGACGTGCTCATCCCGTTGATGTAGCACTCCGTGTTCTCCTCGGTCTGCGGCTCGATGAAAAGGTGGTGACGGTCTTTGTCCCGGAAACGGTTGATCTTGTCCTCGATGCTGGGGCAGTAGCGGGGTCCTATCCCCTCAATCTGACCCGTAAAGAGCGGGGCACGGTGGAAGTTGCCCTCGATGATGCCGTGCGTATCTTCGTTCGTGTAGGCGATGTAGCAGGGGAGCTGCTGCTTCTCTTCGGCAAACTTCTTGCGGTCTGTCCGGAAACTGAACGGGTTCGGCAGTTCGTCGCCGGGCTGCTGCTCCATCACCGAGAAATCGATCGTCTTAGAATCGACGCGGGGGCAGGTACCCGTTTTGAGGCGGCCGACCTTAAGGCCGAGGGCGCGGAGCGAATCGGAGAGGTTCTCCGCCGAAAACTCCCCGAAACGACCGGCCGTCTGTTTCACCTCGCCGATATGTACGACCCCTTTGAGGAAGGTCCCCGTCGTGAGGATGACACGTTTGGCACGGTATTCGTTGAGCAGGTTCGTGCGCACCCCTGTGACCGTCTGCGCTTCATAAAGCAGCCCTTCGACGGTCTCCTGCAGCAGGTCGAGGTTCGGGGTGTTCAAAATGACGTTACGCGCGGCGATACGGTATTTGTCCATGTCGATCTGTGCACGGCTGCCGCGTACGGCCGGCCCTTTGGCCGCGTTGAGAATACGGTACTGGATCCCCGCTTCGTCGGTCAGCAGTCCCATCTCGCCGCCGAGGGCGTCAAGTTCTCTGACCAGGTGCCCCTTCGCCAACCCGCCGACGGCCGGGTTGCACGACGTCGCACCCACCTGTTCGGCCAGCATGGAAACCAGCAGGGTTTTTTTACCCATACGTGCCGCCGCCAGGGAAGCCTCTATGCCTGCATGCCCGCCGCCGACGACGATAATATCGTATTCCAACACGTCTTTTTTCTCCGAAATCAGGTCTCTTTTCAACCTTTAATGACTGGAATTATAGCGACTTCGAAGCCGATACCGCTTCTTAGCCGCTTCGTTTAAAACTAAATTGAGAATTGTTTGAGTATAATGCGGGTCTTCAAAATGTAGACAGGTGGCCGAGCGGTTGAAGGCGCACGCCTGGAACGCGTGTAAGTGTAACAGCTTCGAGGGTTCGAATCCCTTCCTGTCTGCCATTTTTGATCCTTTTATTCCCTCCAAAACGATTCAGACAAAATATTCCTCAGATCATCATCCGATGCTAAAACGTTCGCAGCAGTGCCAAGGAACGTATCCCCCGGCATACTTTGACTACTCCTCTTCGTCGTCGTCCAGCGCATCCCGCTGCGGTCTATGCGTCTTCAGCCACGCTTCGATCATGTCGCGCTCCTGAGCCGTATAACCTCTTTTCTGGTTGACCAGTTCCTCGTCGGAACGCTCTTTCCGGGGCGCTTTTTTGCGCGGAGCGCTCTCCTCTTCATCATCGTCAAAGGGTGTGACGTTTTCCTTGCTTAATGAAGCATCATCGTCATCATACTCCACCGTATTCCTCCATGTAAATATTCAGCATCATAATCTATTTCCGCACAGGAAACAAGAGTAAATTTTCAGCAGTGAAGGTGAAAGAAAAAAGGGGATGAACCGGCCGTGGGCCGGGGAGGAGTACGGGTTTACTGTTTACACATTTTCCAGAGTGTGGACGTCGCCGTTCCGCCTGCAAGTTCCAGGGTCGCGATACAGTTCACGTCGGGGTCGTCGAGGTACTGAAAGACCAGGTAGCGTACCCCGGCGATCTCGATCACTTTCCCGTCCGCGCTGACGCCCCATTCGCCGCCGCTGCCCGTCGAGATTGTGCCGTTGTCGCTGAAATAGACCGTCATCTCAGGGGCCGGGTTGGCGTCATAACCCGATATCGTCCATGTACCGACAACGGTAAAGTTGTAATTGAGCAGGTTCCCGAACTTGACCGTGGCACCGTAATAGTAGCCCGTGCTCCCCAGCGTGGCTCCCTCGTTCTGCAGCGTTTCATGGCAGAGCTTGAGGGTGGTACCGTCATCGGTCACCTCGTAACAGTTCGGCTGCCCCTGGAACCCCTGGCCCGTCGCCGTGTATTGGTGAAGTATCCCGTTGTAGTTTCCAACGTTCAGCGGGTTCCCGCTGCTGGCGACCCCCCATTCTCCATAGTACGTATAATCATCCGACGCGTTTTGCTGAAAAGCGTACCCCAGTGCGGAAAACTGGTACCCGAACTGATAACGGTCATAAAAGACGACACCGTCCGTACGGTTCGTATTGCTTTGCGAATAGACACTCCACATATCCTCGACCACCGTCTCACCCGTTGCACTCGGGAAAAGAGCGCTGCTGTCGTAGCAGCCGAAATCGTTCTCCGAATACGACCCCGCCGGGCAGTTGTTCGCCGGGGTCGTCGGCAGGTCGATGGTGTTATTATCCTGGGTCTGCGTATCCTCGACCTGTCCGCATCCGGAGAGCACGGCCAAAAGAGCCGCCGTTGCAATGATCGCACTATGTAATTTCTTCATGCCTCTATTATACCCTCTGAAATTAAACCCCGTCACGGCTTCGGGAAACTCACAGCCGACTTTCTCTATAATGTGCCGAAGAAACCGAAGGTGCCCGAAAAAAGGAGTTCTATTGCCCAAAATCAGCAAAGCCATCGCCAACCTCGATGACAGCGAACTGGGCGATAACCTCCTCTACTACGACTACCACGTCAAGCACCTCCTCTCCCTGCTCAAAAAAGGGCTCGGACCCGACGACGACGCCTTTATGAGCGCCTACCGCTCCTTCGAGGGCGAGGTTTTCGAAAACTACGCCTACGAAATGCTCCTGCGCTACGTCAAGCAGCATCAGTTCATCAAAAAATTCATCGTAAAAGGCCCCCACAAGGAGCGTACGAAAGCCCAGCCGAACGCCCTCTCCGTCAACTGGAAGGGGCAGATCGTCTACCGGATCAAGCGTAACGAGATCGGTGAATTCGATGCGATGTTCTTTACGGACAAAGAGCTCTACTTCGTCGAGATGACCCTGGTGGGCTCGGTGACGAACCTGCGCAAGCGCATGCGGAAGAAACGGGCGCTGCTGCAGACCCTCTTCCCGCACTACTCCATCAAGGCCCTCCTGATCCTCAACGAAGGGGTCACGGGGCTGAGCACCCTGCCCGATTACGCGACTGCCTGGGTCACCAAGCCCTACAGCGCCGCAAGCGTTTTCGAGTGGCTGCAGCAGGAGAAGCGTCCGCGCCGCAAGCCCTTCAAACGCATCAGCGGGGCGCAGATCGTCGGAACGGAGGATCTGAAAATCCATCCGTTCCGCTACTACAATACCCTGGGCTGGGTGCTCAATAAAACCCGGATCAAGAACGGGGTCATCAACACCCAGTTCCTCTTTTCCAAAACCGTCCAGCGCTACCACGACCTGTTCGTCAAAATGTACATCGGCTACATGGAGCCCGAGGCCTTCCACGAACGCTTTCCCGGCATCGCCAACCCGCACGACGCCCGGGCCTATATCGCCATCGAGAAAGAGCACGCCGGGGGGTATATTCTCAACTTTTTCCTCTCCCACAGCCGTAAGAACCTGGAACTGATCACCGAGCGCAACGGCAAGCCCTATTCCGTGAAAAAAGACCCTTACGGGGTGACGGTGACGGAGATCGCCTATATCAGCAACGTGGTCAAGGCGCCCCATGCCCTGACCAGCGCCCAGATCGATACCGTTATCCGCAAACTTTCCAAACACCACACCGAGGATTAGGCGCTACTCCTCGCTGCACTCCCCGTAGACGATGCGGTCCCGTCCCGCTTTTTTCGCCTTGTAGAGCGCCTGGTCTGCGGCGGCGATGCATTTGGCGATGCTGTCATGCGGCCCGGGCACCAGCGAACAAAACCCGAAACTGAGCGTAATACCGCTGACCGCTTCCGCCGGCGGCGGAAGCGGTGGCATTGCCCAGACCTTCTCCTGCAGCCGTTTCGCCAGCGCCAGTGCATCGGCGTACCCGGTATCGAATAGGATCACGGCGAACTCTTCGCCGCCGTAGCGGGCCACGAGGTCGGATGCACGCCTGATCTCTGTACCGAGGATCTCCGCAATGCTCCGGATCACCACGTCACCGGCAGGATGCCCGTAGGTATCGTTGACCCGTTTGAAGTGGTCGATATCACAGATAATGAGCGAGAGGGGGATCTGCTCGCGGACGCACACCGCCCAGGATTCGTTCAGATGCTCCTGGAATGAACGGCGGTTGGCGATCCCCGTCAGGACATCCAGACGGCTCAGCGCCGTCAGCCGTTCATTGGCCGCCTTCAGCGCCTGCTCCGCCGCTTCCCGAATTCGGATCTCCTCCTGCAACTGCGCGTTGGTCCAGCTCAGGGCATCGGTACGTTCACGTACTTTCTCATCCAGGTTACGGTTGAGTTCATCGAGTTCCGCGGTGTAATGGCGGATACGTTCAAACATCTGCTGCATCGACTCCTCGATCATACGCACCTCATCGCAGCACGCCTCCGGCATCGTACTCATGTCATCGGTTTTGGGGTCGAAATCCCGGATCCAGTTGAGCAGGACGTAAATCGGCCGCATAGCGTAATGCAGGATGACGATCAGCAGCAGCAACAGCAGCCCCGCAACGAGCACGAAACTGATGATGAAGGTCCGGTGCTCCTGTTCTGTCATCTGCAAAACCCGGCTGGTAAAGATGAAGGTCACTTCGCCCAGCGCACTCCCGCCCTGCGGGTCAGGCACGATTTTATGCAGGCGGATCAGCGTCGTATTTTCTGCAATGTGTTCCCCGATGTCAATCATCCCCATGCCGTCGGCTGTGAGGATAACACGTACGAGGTCAGGATTTTGGCGCACCAGTTCGGAAATGTACTGGCGGTTCTCATGTTCGAGTTCGAAAGCCGTATTGACCGCCAGGATAGGGAGGACCGTATCGGCCACCGTCTCGTACTTGCTCTGCTCGGTCGTATTGAGGATCACTTTGAGCTTGACCTCGTACTGGTACTGCACCAGCATGAAAAGGGCAAAGGCGAAGACGATGACCGTGCCGAGGATACGGGTCCGGACGCTGACAGAGGGCTTCACGGCGTCTCCTTCGGCAGGTCCAGGAACTTGGAGATGCGCTTGAGAGCGCTGCTGAAATGGATCCCCGCTTCTTTGGCCTGCTGCAGGTTAAGGTAGGGGCGGACACTCCGGCCCACATGCAGCGACATCAGCACCCCCTCTTCGAGGAAGCGGTTCTCATAGGCCATTGTCAGTTTCTGATGCGCGGTTGCATAGGAGACGGCGCGCCGGACTTTCTCTTCGTCCGCGTTGAGCAAAAAAAGAAGTTCACAGCGATCGCAGCGCGTCTCCAGTGCCTCGTAGCGGCTTTTGACGATCCGTATCCTCATGCCTTTCCAGCCGTCCGGATACGCCGAGCGCACCATCCCCGCAAACGCGTCCGCCACCTCCCCTTCTCCCGCTTCGTAAATGACACAGATCGAGAGCAGGTCCGCCGAATGCTTTTCCACTCCCTCACTCATCATCAGCAGGCGGGGGGCAAGTTTGGCCTGGGTCTCCAGCAGCACCGGTTCATACTGGTACGCCGCCAGTGCCAGCGGCAGCACGAGGACCAGGAACACCCACCGTTTCAAAACCGGTACTCGGCTTCCACAAGGAAATTACGCTCTTCCCGCGGAAGGCCGTCAGGATGGCGTGAGTAGTAGCTGGGATAACGCACGTCTTCATCCAGCAGGTTTTTGATGGAAAAAAGCAGGCTCCAGTGCAGCGGGCTGACATAGGCCACCGTCGTATCCATAATCAGGTACGGGTCCATATTCACCGTCCCGGCCCGCGCCTCAAACTCCCTGTTATAGGGGTGTTCCCCGATATACTTGGCCAAAACGGAGAAGGAAAAGAGTGGACTCAGGTAGTGGACAAAGTACCCCTTGCCCATCCAGATGGCCGCCGTCGGCATCAACTGCTCGATCCCGCTGCCGGCCGTCTGGTACGTCGTGTTTGTATAGGAGAGACTCAGATGCAGATGGTCCTGGGCCAGCAGCATGGCGTCATAGGCCACTTCAACCCCCGTCGATGTCCGTGACGGCCAGTTCCTGTAACCGCCTTCAGCCGGCTTATCATCGATGTCGAGGACATCATGCTGCAGGGCGTGATAGGTATTGACCTGGAAACGCTGCGCGGCATCCTTTTTGTAGATGGCGATCAGCTCAAACGTATCCGTCGTCTCGGCCTTGAGGTCCGGATTACCGCTTCGGGTGCCGTCCCCGGGGCCGTATTCGACCGAATACTGCTCCACCCATGACGGGATCCGGAATGCATGGCCGTAATTGGCCTTCAGCTGCCACCGGTCATTCGGGGTATAGAGGGCCCCGAGCTGGGCACTCGGGTAGAACCGCTTCTCCTTGGTATAGTAATCCCCCCGCGCGGCGAGCAGGATACCGAACCTTCGGTCCAGGTCCCAATTGTCCTGAAGATAGAGCGCGATGTTATCACGCTGCAGTCCCGGTTCGACGACCGGACGGTCCCCGTAGGGCGACAGTGCCTCGCTGATCTCATTGTTCCGCTCCCGTATGCGTTGCCAGAGCACCCCGGCGTTCAGATGATGCCCTTCCACCTCGGTACTGCTCATACGGCTCTCGACCCGGAACTTGTCCTCGCTTTCGGTGACACTGAAACGGTACGGCACCATGACACCGGTGTCCGGGTCCCTGTAATAGTCCTGTGCCTCGATATCCAGGTCATAATAGCTGTACATCAGCGTGGTGTGCAGTGTCGTCGCCCCGCTGAGCGTTGCTTCGTAACCGCCCTCGACGAAAAAATAACGCTCGATGTTGCGGGGGTCCGTGTCAAGCTCCAGGCGCTCGTTCCATCCGTAGTAATTCCCGCTCTCACGGCTCTTCATACGGCTTTTCAGACTCCACCCATTATGGGCGATCGTCGCACCGATACTGTAATCGTTCAGGCGTTCGTTGCTTTCGGGGGCACGGAGGAACGGTATCGTCCCCGTTCCCGGCTCGTAGATATATTGCGGAACGAAGTCGTCCCCGGCAGACAGAAATTTCTCGGAACGCTGCAGATAAACGTCGGCCTGCAGCGTCGTCTCCGGTCCCAGCGCTTCAACGAGGCGTCCGCCCCCCATCCGGTAAGCGTAGCTCCCCCCGCCGAAGAACACTGCGCTGCCGTCCCCTTCCGTATGCCGTGTTGTCACACTGATGACCCCGTTAAACGCACCGTTTCCGTAATAGGCCGACGCCGGTCCGCGCAGCACTTCGATGCGCTCGATCACGGCAACGGGCAGTTCCAGGAAAGTGGCCGTATTCGACAAAAAAGCGGTTTCGATGGGAACGCCGTCGAGTTCAAGGCGTGTTTTGTCAAAGGTAAAGGTGTTAGGGTTGTCAAAGCCGCGTACGATGACTTTCTTCACCCCGAACTGGCTGATACTCGTCTCGACCCCGGGGACAATCGAAAGG
This sequence comes from Sulfurimonas sp. HSL-1656, assembly GCF_039645585.1. NCBI lineage: Bacteria > Pseudomonadati > Campylobacterota > Epsilonproteobacteria > Campylobacterales > Sulfurimonadaceae > Thiomicrolovo > Thiomicrolovo subterrani. The sequence continues at coordinate 367,545 of NZ_CP147915.1, read as the reverse complement.
GCTTCAAAGAGGGTATTCACCCCCAGCCGGAACAGCTGGTCGTGTTCAAGCACCGAGACGACCGACGTCGTATAGTCGAGATTCAGACCCGCCTCCGACACGTCCCGGTTCGCTGCTTCCAACAGCGCGGACAGCTCGTCCCCTCCCGTTCCGGAAGCAAGAAGCACGAGCGGAACGGCGCAGCTCCATAACGCTCCAAATTTCACCGATCAACCTTAATAGAGTATGCCATAGGCCTATACTATACGAGAAAATATAAGGAGATCGTTAAAAACTGCGTTTATATATGTTTAAAGTGTATTAAACGCCCGGTCCCCGGCATCACCAAGCCCCGGTTGAATGAACTTGTCCGCGTCCAGCCCCGGATCAATCCGGGCAACATAGAGGGCAAGATCCGGATGCTCGGCGCTTACCCTGTCCAGCCCTTCGGGTGAAGCGATGATATGCAGCGACGTGAGCCGACCCGGCGCTTTTCGGCGCAGCAGCGTCACGGCATCGGCAAGAGAGCCTCCCGTGGCGACCATCGGGTCGACGAGGATGACATGTTTACCGCGGCAGTCGGGGACACGGTCATAGTAGAGTTTCGCTTCGTGCGTCGTTTCGTCCCGCTTTATTGCCAGAAAACCGGCCGACGCCTGCGGGAAGAGCGCCATCGCCGCTTCGAGCATCGGCAGCCCCGCCCGCAGTATCGTCACAAAAAGGAGCTCCGACTCCGCAACCAGGGGGTACTCCGCCTCCCCCCGCCAGGTTTGAAGGCGCACCGGGTTCAGATCGTCCGTCCCGATCGCAGCATCCGCCAAAAGCAGCGTCAGTTGGGCGATCAGGCGTCGAAAACTTTCGGCGTCGGTGGCTTCGTCACGCAGCCTGTTTACAAGATGGGTCGCCAGGGGCGTAGAGAGTTCGTGGACCATGGATCACCTTCGTCGTCGAGGTCATCAATTGTACAGAAGATTGTCTAAAAGGGGAAAAGGGAGTCGGGGCCGGGGCCCCGGAAGATTACAGGGCCGCTTTGGCCTGTGCAGCGACGGCGGAGAAAGCCGCGGCGTCGTTCATCGCCATATCGGCAAGAATTTTACGGTCAAGCTCGATGCCTGCTTTTTTCAGACCGTTCATGAACGTAGAGTAGTTCATATCGTTGAGGCGGCATGCCGCGTTGATACGAACGATCCACAGTTTGCGGAAATCGCGTTTTTTCTGCTTGCGGTCACGGTAAGCATAAACGAGGCTGCGCTCGAGCTGCTCTTTCGCTTTGCGGAAGTGTTTGCGGCGACCGCTGTAGAAACCGCGTGCAAGTTTCAGTACTTTTTTGTGACGACGGCGTCTGACGACACCTGTTTTTACTCTTGGCATATTCTGTTTCCTTTCTTTACCCGTTCATATCTTTCAATGTTTCGGGTGCCGCTGTGCGGACTTGCCCAGTCTGGACTGGAGAGTTGGCTGTTGGACCGCTTACGCGATCATCGCTTTGACGGCTTTGGCATCTGTATTCGTCAGATACTTCGGCGTGTTCTGCTTACGGCGTGTACCGGCATCCTGTTTTGTCAGGATGTGGCTGCGAAACGCTGTACCGCGTTTGACTTTGCCGCTTTTCTTGACCTTGAAACGCTTGACAGCGCCCTTGACCGATTTCATCTTTGGCATCGTGCATCCTTTCTGTAATCTCGACATTTACACCCGAGGGTATAAAATGAGGACGCGATTATAGCGTATAAAGTGTTAAAATGGAATAGATTGATTGGAAAGTGCCGGCGAGTGCCGGCAGCGGGGGAAAGCGTTACTTCTTCTTGTCGTCTTTTTTCGGCAGGACGAGCATATTGTAGTAGCGTCCTTCCAGGCGGGGTTCTTTGTCCATGACGCCGATATCTTCGACCATCGGCCACACTTTGAGCAGGACATCCTTTGCCGCTTCGGGGTGGGCCATTTCACGGCCGCGAAGGAAGACGCGGAATTTGACGTGCTTGCCCTCTTCGAGGAACTCGCGGGCGTGCTTGACCTTGTAGCCGACGTCGTTCTCGGCGATCTTGACGGAGAGCTTGATCTCCTTGACCTCGATCTTGACCTGCTTCTTCTTGGCCTCTTTTTTCTTCTTCTCTTCTTGGTACTTGAATTTACCGTAATCCATGATCTTCGCGACCGGCGGTTTCGCCGTCGGTGAGATCAGAACAAGATCGAGTCCGAGCTCATTCGCCTTGTCCATCGCGACTTCTGTCGGGACGATGCCCAGTGCCTCTCCGCCGTCTACAACACAGCGTACCTCGTGAGCTCGGATGTCATCGTTCATGATGACGCGGTCTTGTTTTTTACTCAAAAATGTACCTCATTAATTTTCTTTTGGATCAGCCCCATGAACTCCGCTTCTGCGAGTTCGTACTGCGTCCGTTCGCGGCGGTCGCGTACCGCCACTTTTTTATTGCTTACCTCTTCGTCACCGATAACGATGATCATAGGCACCCGTCCTTTTTCCGCTGTACGGATCCGTTTGTTCAGACTCTCGTTCTTATCGAAGATCTCCGAATCGGCGCCGATATCCATCAGCATATCGGAAAGTTCCTTCGCATAAGCGTTGTGTGTCTCGGCAATCGGGATGATCGCCACCTGCGTCGGTGCGACGAACATCGGAAATTCCCCAGCGTAATGCTCTGTCAATATACCAATAAATCGCTCAAATGAACCTAAAATCGCACGGTGGATCATCACCGGCTGCACTTTGCTGTTGCCCTCGCCGGTGTATTCGAGCTCGAAACGCTCCGGCAGGTTGAAGTCGAGCTGCACCGTGCCGCACTGCCATTCACGGCCGATGGCGTCGGTGATCTTGATGTCGATCTTCGGCCCGTAGAAGGCACCGCCCCCCTCGTCGATTCCGTAGGAGAGGCTGTTGCGGTCCATCGCGGTTTTGAGCGCGTTGGTCGCCGTCTCCCAGATCGCGTCGTCGCCGACGGCCTTCTCCGGCTTGGTGGAGATCATCATCTGGTACTCGAACCCGAAGGTCTTCATGATCTTGTCGATGAAATCGACGATCTCGATGATCTGCCCCTCGATCTGCTCCGCCGTACAGAAGATGTGGGCATCATCCTGCGTAAACTCCCGAACGCGGAAGAGTCCGTGCAGCGCCCCCGTCATCTCGTGGCGGTGGACGACGCCGTATTCGAAGTACTTCAGCGGCAGGTCGCGGTAGGAGTGCAAATCATGTTCATACGCCTTGATATGCCCGACACAGTTCATCGGCTTGACGCCGAACTCGATCTCGTCGATGTTGGTGAAGTACATGTTCTCACCGTAATTCTGGTAGTGCCCGGAGGTCTTCCAGAGGTCCGAACGCAGCATCTCCGGCCCGCGGACCGGCTCGTAGCCGCGCTTGCGGTGGGCTTTGAACAGCAGCCCCTCCAGGCGGGAGCGCAGGCGCCCTCCGGCCGGCAGCCAGATCGGGAAGCCCGCACCGACCTCTTCGCGGAACGTAAAGAGTTTCATCTCGTTCCCGATCTTGCGGTGGTCGCGTTTCTCCGCCTCGGCCATACGGTCGAGGTAGGCTTTGAGGCTCTCCTTGTCTGCAAACGCAATCCCGTAGATCCGGGTCAGCATCTCGTTCTTGCTGTCGCCGCCGCGGTAGGCCCCGGCGATCTTCGTCAGCTTGAAGTGGCGGATATGCCCGATGCTCGGCAGGTGCGGCCCGCGGCAGAGGTCTTCGAAATCGCCCTGCTTGTAGATGGAGACTTTTGTCTCCGGGATCCGCTTCAGGACATCGAGTTTCAGTTCGTCGTTGCCGAATTTGCGTTTGGCCTCTTCCATCGAGATCTCGTAGCGTTCGATGTCATACTTCTTTTTCGCCAGTCTGAGCATCTCTTTCTCGATGTTCTTCAGGTCCGCTTCACCGATCTCTTCGTCGACTTTGAAATCGTAATAGAACCCTTCTTTGACAACGGGACCTACGAAAAACTTGGCATTGGTGTAGAGCGAGTTGATCGCCTGTGCCATCAGGTGTGCCGTTGAGTGGCGCAGCACTTCCAGGGCGGCATCCGAGTTATCCAGTACGATCGCTTCCCCGCTGATCCCGAGGGCCTCGGCGGTTTGCAGGTCTATGATATCGTCGTTGTGTTTGAGTGCAATAGCATCCATCAATCTCTGTTCCTAACATTCATTTTGTCACGGGACACCCGAAGACGTCCGGAAATAATGGCGTGATTCTAGCGCATTTTCCTATGGAACTTCGTTAAAGGATCGGATAAAGAGTGGGATTTAATTTTGTTTGGAAGAATGGTGGCCCCAACAGGACTTGAACCTGTGACCACCACCATGTCAAGGTGGTGCTCTACCAACTGAGCTATGGGACCATCAGTTAAGAGGCCGAAATTATAGCTCCTCCTACATTAGATTTTGCTTAAGGGAGTAACCCGTGCAGACCCGCCTCCCGTTTCCCGTCGACACGTTAAAATACCGGGATATCACCAGCTATGCTATGATTATAGACTCACAACGCAAGGAGCGGACATGACGGCTACGGAGTTGGAACAATCACGGATGAAGGGCGGAACCGTCAGCGTCAACCCCTTCTTGCTCTTTCTCATGCTGCTGGTCGCCCCCTATGTGCTCTTTCTCGGTCTGCTGGTGCTGGTGACAGGCGAACTTGACCTGTTCCTCCTGACCGAAACCGTCTGGCAGGGCGAATGGAACGCCTTCGTCAAGACCTGGGTTATCGGCAGTTTCGTCCTGGCCCTGCTCGGGGCGATCATCTTCGGCGGCTACCGCACCGAACGCTACCTGCTTCGGCGGCGTACCACCCATGCGGTGGTACCGCGGATGCCCCGGCACAACAGCCACTACGTGATCGAGGACGAACCCGAACCGGCGGACGAGACCCGCTATGCCGGTCTGGGTGACGCCATGGAGCCGCCGAAACAATGACGCTTCACAGCAGTGCCGCCGCACTGATTCCTTTTAGCCCGCGCGAACGGGAACGCGCCGCCCTCGCCGAACGGACGTTCGGGCTGAACGGCAAAGCGCTTCCGCAGCTGGAAGCGGCCGTCGCGGCCTATCACGGCTGCGCGCATGCCGTCGCATTCGATACGCCGGCTTCCGCGCTCGAAGCGGCCCTTCAGGGTGCAGGTACGATTATCACCGACGCCATGGCCCCGCCGCATCGCCATAGCGCATTTACGCGCAGCGGCGTCCGAACGGTTTACGGCGATATCAGCCTCGGCGGCGTCCTGATGGGCAGTGCCATCGACAACGCGGTCACCGCCGAAACGGCGACTGTACTCTTTACCCATTTCGAAGGCATCCGCTCCCAATGCCCCGCACTGCCCCCGGCAGTGACACTGATCGAAGACACCACCGGTTCGCTTGCCCCGGCCCCGTTCAGCGGCACCGCTATCTGGTCGCTGTCGCCCCTTATGCCCGAAGGTGTCAGCCCCACCGGTTTTCTGCTCACCGACGATGATACGACCGCGGCGCATGCACGCCTCTTCCGGAGCGCCGGCCGGAAGCCGGGCAGCCTCTGGAACTACGACCTCCCCCTGCGCGGCGCCGACTGTACGCTGGATCTCCTGGCCGCCGCCGTGGCACTGGAACAGATGGCGCAGCTGGAAACCGCCTGCGAACGCCGCCGCGAAAACAGTGCCCTGCTGGATGAACGGCTGGGAGGTTCTACCCTCTTCGACCGCATGAAACGCGCGCCCGACGATGCACCCGCCAGCTACCCCGTCCTGCTGACGCCGCAGCTTTACTGCCCCAAAGAGGATATTTTTACCGGTATCAGTGCAAAAGGAGTGGAGGCTGCGGTCTGCTGTAAACCGCTCTACAAAACAACTGCGTTCAAAGATGAGAGTGTCCGTTTAGCGGTGACGGAGGATTTCTACAAAGCCCTGTTGCAGCTGCCCTGCCACCATCGGCTCACATCGTCGGAAGTGGAACAGGTCGCCGCGGCCCTGCTTGACGCGACGGAGAAGTACGCCTACCGGGGATGCCGTTTCTAGTCACCCACCGCAATCCGCAGCGCCAGAACGTTGGCGATACCGAGGATCATCATGGCGGGGTAGAAGAGCCCGGCCATCAGAAAAACCATCACGACCGGTCCCAGGAAAGGGACCAGAACCAGCAGCATCACGACAACCATGAGCAGCGCGGCGATCCCCATGAACGCCAGCCCGAGATAAAAGACGAAACGGAAATACTCCCCCTTGGCCGCGACCTGCCACACCGCGGGCGTGAAGACCGAAAATACGGCCTTGAACGCTTCCCCGAACGTGTCCGAGAGGATCACCCGCCCCTGGGCGATGGGGTAGACGTAGGCGATCAGCATCCCGACGACCAGCATGGGGATCACCGTTATCCCCATCGCTTCCATGAAGGCGATGAGCTCCGCTTCGTCCGTGGCGGACTCCTCGAGGACGGCCGGGTCTATTCCCACCGCAAACACCAGCACAATCCAGAGCACGAACAGCCCCATCCCCATCACGAACCAGGCCAGCCAGGCCCCGAAAGCGGGCGCCTGGTAGCGGGTCATGAACGCTGCGAACGTCGTCTGTTCCGCTGACGCGATAAACGTATCGATGGTATCGGCATTGACCAGGGTGCGCCCGATATAGATCTGTACCGCCTGGGCAAAAACGCCGAGCGCCACGGCAGCAACCATCCCCAGCAGCGGAATCAGCTCCAGCAGGGAGAGCAGCATAAAAGCGGCCAGGGTTGTCAGTGCCAGCGTGCGGTTGCGTTCTACGAATTCCCACCCCAGACGAAACGCGTTCTTCACCGGCTCCCGGCGGGCCTCATCTACAAGGCGGTTCTCTGTCAGCTCCATGGTTCCCCCATTCATGATTTCGGACCATTATACAAAACCGCCGCCTTCAAAACCCTGCACCTCCCCAGGGCCGTCCGAAAAAACTTGTCTCTGCCTTAATCTGGCAAACCGGTTTCAGAGCGTTAAAACTTTTTTCGCTACACTTGCGAACTCAAAACCGCAATACTATATATATAGGAAACTCATTGAAACTGATTATCGTAGAGTCCCCGGCCAAGGCAAGAACCATAAAGAACTTCCTCGGAAAAGGGTACGAAGTCATCGCTTCCAAGGGGCATATCCGCGACCTCCCCAAAAGCCGCTTCGGCATCAAGGTCGACGAGGAGGCACGTACGCTCACCCCTGAATACAGCGTCTCCAAGGAGAATGCGCCCACGGTCAAACAGATCCAGGATCTGGCCAAGAAAGCGGATGAAATCTACATCGCGACCGATGAGGACCGCGAAGGAGAAGCGATCGGATGGCACATTGCCCATGCGATCAAAAAAGACCCTGCCGCCCTGCCGCGCATCGTCTTCCACGAGATTACCAAAACCGCTATCGAGCACGCCCTGGAGACGGCCCGTGCCATCGACATGGACCGCGTCAACGCCCAGCAGACCCGCCGTCTGCTCGACCGTATCGTCGGTTACAAGCTCTCCCCGCTGCTGAGTTCCAAGATCCAGAAGGGGCTCTCCGGCGGCCGCGTCCAGTCTTCGACACTGAAGATCATCGTCGACCGTGAACGGGAGATCAAGGCCTTCAAACCCGAAGAGTACTGGACGATCGATACGGTTTTCACCCCGGGCATCGACGCCAGCCTCTACAGCTACGACGGCGAAAAGCTCGACAAACTCTCCATCAAGAACCAGGCCCAGGCCGAGGAGATGACCGGCCGCATCCGCGGCGAGGCCTTCAGCGTCAGCGCGATCGAAACGAAACAGCGCAAAACCTCCACGCCGCCGCCGTTCATGACCTCGACCCTGCAGCAGACGGCCTCGAGCAAGCTCGGTTTCTCCCCGAAAAAGACGATGATGCTGGCGCAGACCCTCTATGAAGGGGTCAAAACCCCCAGCGGTACCTCCGGGGTCATTACCTATATGCGTACGGACTCCCTCAATATGGCCAAAGAGGCCGTCGAAGCGGCCCGCGACACCATCGTCAAGACCTACGGCGAAAAGTACCTTCCGAAATCCCCCAAAGCCTACGGCAAAAAAGCCAAGGGTGCCCAGGAAGCCCACGAAGCGATCCGCCCGACAATGCTCGATTTCACCCCGCAGGTCGCGGCCCAGTACCTCAAACCCGACGAACTGAAGCTCTACCGCCTCATCTACACCCGCTTCCTCGCCTGCCAGATGACCGATGCGCTCTTCGAACAGCAGTCCATCACCTTCAAAAGCGAGAGCGCCGAGTACAAGGCGACGGGCCGCAAGCTCCTCTTCGACGGCTTTTACAAAGTCCTCGGCACGGATGACAAGGACAAGCTGCTGCCGGCCCTCGAAGAGGGGCAGAGCATCGCCCTCGAGTCGATCGCGCCGACCCAGCACTTTACCGAGCCGCCGTCACGCTACTCCGAAGCGAGCCTGATCAAGAAGCTCGAAGCCGAGGGGATCGGCCGCCCGTCGACCTACGCCCCGACGATCTCGACGCTCCAGGCACGCAGCTATATCGATATCGAAAAACGCCAGATCGTCCCGACCGAGGTCGCCTTTACCGTCACCGAACTCCTGGAGAAGCACTTCCCGGAGATCGTCGACGCGAACTTTACCGCAAACATGGAAGAGATCCTCGACAAGATCGCCGACGAACACCATGACTGGCAGAACGTCCTCGTCGACTTCTACTTCCCCTTCATGGAGGAGATCACCAAGGGCAAAACGGAGATCAAGAGCCTCAAGATGGCGGAGCCGATCGGCCGCAACTGCCCCGAATGCGGTTCGGAACTGCTGATGCGCTCCGGCCGTTACGGCAAATTCATCGCCTGCAGCGGCTTCCCCAAGTGCAAATACACCGAGCAGGTTGCCGAAGAGGGTGCACCCGCAAAGCAGGCACCGGAAGCGGAAACGACGGACGAAATCTGCGACAAGTGCGGCAGCCCGATGGTGATCAAAAGCGGCCGAAACGGCAAGTTCCTCGCTTGCAGCGCCTACCCCAAATGCAAGAACACCCGTCCCCTTGAAGCCCCGAAAGAGGCGACGGTCCCCTGCCCGGACTGCGGCGGCAAACTGCTCTTCCGCCAGTCGCGCCGCGGGGCGTTCTGGGGATGCGAGAACTACCCTACCTGCAAATTCATCTCGAAGTTCGAACCGACGGACAAGAAGTGCGACCAGGAGGGGTGCGACGGCGTTCTCGCGCGCCGCACCTACCGCGGCAAAGAGGTCTATGAGTGCGTCAAGTGCAAACACCGCACACCGATCGAGGAAGAGGCGTGAAAATCGGGCTGCTCTCCGACACCCATAAAAAGGTGGAGTATTCCCAGCAGGTGATCGACCACCTGCTGGCCGAGGGCGCCGAATTCCTGATCCACTGCGGCGATATCGTCAAAGAGGAGATGCTCCAGCAACTGAAAGTAGCCGGGAAACGCTACGTCGCCGTCTACGGCAACAACGACCCGCACCTGGCGGCGGTGCATAACCGCTACAACCTGGTGCAGGAGCCACACTACTTCAAGCTGGCGAAGACGAAATTCAAACTGATGCACCTGCCGTTTTATATGAGTGCCGACGCCCAGATCGTGCTCTTCGGCCACACGCACACTTTCGAGTGCGATTTTAAAAACGGTACGCTCTACCTCAACCCCGGCGAAGCATGCGCCCGGTCCAAACCGGTCTCGGAATGTGCTATGCTTGAGATCACGGATGACGCCTTCAACGTCACCCAGTACAGCCGGCCGCTGGAAGATAAGACTTTCCACGCCCGGCACTTCAGTTTCGAGAGGGAATCGGAATGACCGAGAAGGTTTTCCTGTGCGCTATCAGCAACATCAACAGCGGGACCTGCAGCGAAGACTGCAAGTTCTGCTCCCAAAGCGTCCGCTATAAAGCCGACATCGCCCGCTACAAGCAAAAGCCCGTCCCCGACATCATCGAAGAGGCGCGCTCGGCCAAAGCCTCCGGTGCGCTCGGCTTCTGCCTCGTCACCGCGCATAAAGGCCTCGACGACCGTACCCTTGATTTCGTCTGCGAAGTCGCCGAGGCCGTCAACGCGGAGGTTCCGGGACTGCGCCTGATCGCCTGCAACGGTACCGCCTCCGTCTCCCAGCTCGAGACCCTCAAACGATCCGGGATCAAGGCCTACAACCACAACCTCGAGACCTCCCGGGAGTTCTACCCGCAGATCTGCACCACCCACCCCTGGGACGAGCGATTCGAGACCTGCGAGAATGTCAACGCCGTCGGTCTCAAACTGATTTCCGGCGGGATCTTCGGCCTGGGCGAGACCCAGGAGGACCGTCTCAGTATGCTCACCTCCCTGCAGAAACTGAACCCGGTCTCCGTGCCCATCAACTTCTACCACCACAATCCCGCGCTGCCCCTGCGTCCCAACCCGCTCACGGCGGACGAGGCCCTGGAGCTCATCACGCTGACGCGGGAGATGTTGCCCGACGCCGAGCGCATCATGATCGCCGGCGGGCGGGAGCTGATGTTCGGGGAGCGGCAGCACGAGATCTTCGCGGCCGGCGCCAACTCCATCGTCGTCGGCAACTACCTCACCACCGAAGGGCGCGACCGCAATGCCGACCTTGAGATGCTGCGCAGTCTCGGCCTGGCCGTCGCGGACCGCGTCGGGGAGTAGACGATGGATCATGATATCACGCTGATCATCACCCTCGCGCTGATCATCATGTTCTCCCCTTTCCTCGCCAAACTTTTCAAGATCCCCACCACGCCGATCGAGATCATCCTCGGGGCTTTTTTCGGCTATGCCGGACTCCTGCACGGCAGCCACTTCTTCGAATTCATCGCGGAGGTCGGCTTTCTTTTCCTCATGTTCCTGGCCGGGATGGAGATCAACCTGCGCACCTTCTGGCGGATAGACCGTACCGTTTTGCGGCGTATCACCCTCTACCTCATGGCACTCTATACCCTCTCGGGCATCGCCGTCTGGTACTTTGAACTCGGCCGTATTTTCATGGTCCTGCTGCCGCTGATCTCCGTCGGTCTGGTCGCCGCGCTCAACAAGGAGTACGGCAAGTCCGAGTGGCTCGCGCTGGCGATGCTCGCCGGGGGGATCGGCGAAGTCGTCTCCATCGCCATCCTGACCGTCTCCTCCGCCGCGCTCGAGTACGGCGACGGCATCGGGCTGTTCAAGACCATCGGTTCGCTCGTCCTCTTTATCGTCATTATCACCCTGCTGTTCAAGCTGCTGCAGCTCTTTTTCTGGTGGTACCCCGAGGTGGCGACGATGCTGATGCCCCACGTGGACAACCGCGAACAGGACGTCCGCCTCTCCATCGGTATCCTCTTCCTGCTGGTAGCCATCATGCTCTATCTCGACCTGGAACTGGCCTTTGCCGCCTTTATCGCCGGGATGTTCATCCCGACCTTTTTCGAGCATAAGCATGAGCTCCCGGAGAAACTCGGCAGTTTCGGTTTCGGCTTTCTCGTCCCCCTCTTCTTCATCTATATCGGGACGACGTTCGACCTTAATGCGCTGATGATGGAGGGGTTAATTTCCAAAGCGCTGATGGTCACTTTCGTGATGATCGCGATCCGCCTCATCGCGGCACAGATCTTCGCCCCTGCGATGGGGTGGCGCGACGCCCTGCGCATCGGGCTCAGTCACGCGATGCCGCTGACGCTCCTTATCGCCATTACGACCCTCGCCTATACCAGCAACAGCATCGACAAGCTCCACTACTACGCGCTGATCCTCGCCTCGCTCTTCGAAGTCATCGTCGTCATGATCGCCATCAAACTGCTCCATATCGTCCGGATGCCGGCCGAGGAGCTGCACGGCTGACCTGTCACTATACGTAACATTTTGTGCTATAATCATCTGATATGGCATGAAGGAGACGGCTATGACGCTTCAGACCCTCCTGCTGCAGCTTGCACGTGCAGCGATCGCATCGGCGTTCGGCGAACCTTTCCCTTTCGATAAAGCCGAACTGCTTGCTCAATTCCCGGAACTGGATGAACCCCGCGCTACCTTCGTCACCCTCAAGATCGGGGGAAAATCACTGCGCGGCTGCATCGGTTCCATCGTCCCGCACACCTCGCTTTACGAGGATGTGATTTCCAACGCCAAAGCGGCGGCCTTCAGCGACCCCCGCTTTTCGGCACTGACCGACCGTGAATACCGCCGCTGCAGTGTGGAGGTCTCACTCCTGAGTGTTCCGGAAAACCTCCCCTATGACGATATTCCCGACCTGCGGCGCAAAATCCGCCCAAACGTTGACGGCGTCATCCTGCAGCTTGGGGGACGCAGCGCGACCTTCCTGCCGCAGGTCTGGGAGGAGCTGCCCGACTTTGATTCCTTCTTCGCCCACCTCGGCCTCAAGGCCGGCCTGGGGACGGACGTCCTCAACCACCACCCCGATATCTTCACCTACCAGGCGGAGCATTTCGAGGATGCTCCCCTGGAACAAGGAGGTGTATGATGAGCGCACGCACGACCGCACATGCCGGGACCTTCTACCCGGCCCAGGCTTCGGAAATTGAACGATTTTTCAAAGCGTTCGAAGAGATGGGGAACGTCGACGTCCCCGAAACGCCGCGGGCGCTGATCGTCCCCCACGCGGGGTACATGTACTCGGGCTTCACCGCACACCTGGCCTTCGAGCAGCTGCGCCACAGCAGTGCCAAGCGCGCCATCGTCATCGGTCCTTCGCACCGGGTCGCCTTCCACGGGATGAGCGTCTCCCTCTTCGACGAGTTCGCCACGCCGCTTGGGGCGCTGACTATCGACAGGGCCTATGCCGAAAAGCTGAAGGAGCAATACGGGCTGGCGTTCGAGCCTGCCATGCACATGGAGCACTCGACCGAGGTACAGATGCCCTTTATCAGGCACTATGCCCCGCAGCTTGAGGTCGTGGAAATGGTCTACGGCGCCTTCGACCCGAACACGCTCGGCGTCATCATCACCGACCTGCTCAAAGACGAGGAGAACGTCGTCGTCATCAGCACGGACCTGAGCCACTTCTATACGGAGGAAGAGGCGAACAGGCTCGACAATATCTGCCTGAACGCCATTGACAAGCGGGAACCGTCCATGATGCATGCCGGATGCGAAGCCTGCGGTGCCATCGGGGTCGAAGGGGTACTTATTGCCGCCCAGAACGACGACCTCAACGTCAAGCTCCTCGACTACCGCACCAGCAGCTGGGCGACCAAAGATACAAGCAACGTGGTCGGGTATACTTCGGCGGTCTTCTACTGACCGCGGGAGAGCGCTTCTCCTGCACGGCTACAACATTCTTTTAGCAAAAAAGGCGTCACTGCACCTCTAATTTTTATTGTTTAATCTTTCGACACATCTCTCAAAAAAGTCATTTTTTAAAATTTATTAAAACCATATTTAATATATAAAAACTTTGATATCATCACTATATACTATTATTTTCTATTTAAGTTATCTCATTATTGAAAGATGTACAATAGTTATTAGGTAATAAAACTCGACCAAAATCATATAAGGAGTACACGATGAATTTGGTAAGCAAAATGCTGACAGCAACCGTATCAGCGGCGGCAATTGTGGCTATGACAGCGTGTGGCGGCGGCGGTGGTGGCGGATCGTCAACACTTGCAACAGGTGGGTTTATTAAAACATACGCCCCTGATACTTCCGTGGCTGATTGGACATCACCGTTCAATCTAAATCCACGGCATTATCTAATCATGTATACTGCGGATGAACTACAAGGGTCCGGGAATATAGATGCGATTTCATTCCGCTTATCCCAGGATCTCGCGGCAGCGGTATCTTGTCCCGGGACAACCATCAAAATCGGTCACACTACTTCAACGGATTTGGCCTCATCATCGACATTCAGTGATCACTATGAAAATGGTGCCGGTAGCCTGATGACGGTACTGGATAACAGGACTGTTCTCCTTTCCACCGGCCTGACAGGTGAATTTGTCAGCATCCCACTCGATAGTGCTTTCGCTTATAACGGTGTTGACAATCTGGTTGTAGACATCCTTCGTAATGACGCATGTGACGGGACGGTCCATTTTTCAGCAGAGAACAACCTTGCTATAGATCAAATGATGTGGACCTCAGCAACTACAGACTTAACCGCCAGTTCGTTCAACCAACTCTTTCAAGCCGGTTTCCATTTTAGCGGCGGGGACAATACCCAATACTACGGCACAGGGCTTGACCATGCCTACCCATTGACGACAGCGGCAAATCTCCGTTTGCAAAACATGTACATGGCAGCCGACATCAACGGTTCCGGTCCCGTTACCGGCTATGCCTTGCGGCTGAACAAGCTCTCCGTCGAAGGGAACTATACGATGACCGTCAAGATGGGACATACATCATCTGATGTGCTTTCGGCGACATTTGCCGACAACGCCGACGAGTTCGTAACCGTTGCACAGGATGTCACCGTCCATGTCCCGGCCGGCATTCCTGCCGGTGGATGGGTATGGATTCCTCTGAACGGCACCTTCAACTACAACGGGACAGACAACCTTGTCGTCGATTTCACAACGTCCGCCGGACAGGGGAACCTGAATTATGTCGAAGTGGTAGATCTGGGCGGCAGCCAGCGCGTTTATGGTAACAACGTCGCTACGGGCACGGTAGACGGCTATGTCAACAATGCCAAGTTCCGTTTCAACGGTGCAGGGATGAGCGTACTGATGTCGACAAGCAACGAGGGGCAGGCATTCCCATTCTGGGCCACCGTTGGTTCTATGCAGCATCTTTACAGTGCGTATCAACTGGGTTCTGCAGGTACCATCGACCGCATCGAGTGTAGAGCGAATAGTGCCCAACCGTCCCATACGGGCTATGATTACAATGTCACGATGGCACATACGACCGCCATGGATTTAGGTACTGTTTTCGCAGACAACCTTGTGTCCGATAAATCCCTTGTCTTTTCAGGCATTATCGACACGCCTGCAGTAAAAGCGGGGGACTGGGTCGGTATCAATCTGACGAAGCCGTTCAAATATGACGGTGTTTCAAATCTGGTACTCGAAATCAGGGGTGAAGGCGGTTCTGGCGGCATTGACTGCAGACGCGGCAATACTCCGAATCAGCAACTCCTGTGGGGCAATTATGATGCAGCAGCAACATCGGGTTCCACAGAAGCGAAACTGGTCGACACCCGCTTCTATTTTAAATAATCAGCCCGGGCGTCTATATTAGATGTTTCCGCTCTTACAGCGGAAGCATCATCCCTCCAAGAAGAAGAACGTTCAACAGATGAAAAACAGACGCTTTGAATGTTCAAGTCCTACTTTCTTTTCCGCATATCATCATCTGCTAGCGTCCGATAATATGTTCAGAGTCCTTCTGCCGTAGTTATCATCATCTTGTGCCCGTTCAGGCTGCAGGCCCTTAATCGAGCCGTTTGATGACGTCGTCGTCACGCCGCAGCGTCTTGTCGTTGTCGAGGATATGCCGCGCGATGTAGAATCCGTGGTTGAGCCCCAGGGCGATGGAGCCGCCGCGCTCCTGGGTAATGTCCCCGGCGACGAAAATGCCCGGTACATTGGACTCGTAGTTCTCATCGTGCACCGGGCACCCCTCTTCGATGCCGATACCCGAACCGGTAAGGAAGGCGCTCGGCGTCGTCCCGCCGATGGCGTATATGACGCGGTCGAAAGTCTCCGGCTCGCGATCTTCGAAGATCACCTTCACTTTGCCGCCATCATCTTCAAGACCTTCGATGTTCGTATTGAGAATAGGGCGCACCTCGCCGTGGGCGATGGCATTGGCGATGTCCGTCTGATTCGTCGGGTTGGCACGGCGGAACGTCGCACGGCGGTAACAGATGGCTACATCGTTTTTTGCGGCCAGGTCGACAGCGTACTCGACTGCCGAATCGCCCCCGCCGACGACGAGGATCTTCTCGTTCTCCGTCACGTCGTCGAGGGTGTAGTTGACCTGTTTGCGGATCGAAGTCGGGATCTTGTAGTCGGGTTTGTTCGGCTTGCCCATCCGGCCGATGGTAACGACGACATAGCGCGCACGGATACTGCCGCCGGGGACCATCACGTCGAAGATGCCGTCATCCGCTCTGACGATCTTCTGCACCTCCGTCTGCGTCTGCAGTTTGACAGAGTGCTTCGCCAGCACCTCATCGAAAAAGTCGAGGGTGCTCTCTTTCGTACCGTCGATAAAATAGATGTTGCCGTCAAGTTCGACCTTCTGTCCCTGCCAGTCCTTGTCAACGCGCTTGTTGTCTTTGTAGTACTTGCGGATCGTCTCGTTGTGACTCTGGCCCTTCTCCAGGATGATGATGTCGCGCATCCCCAGAAGGTAGCCCTCTACTGCCGCGGCGATCCCTGCCGGGCCAGCCCCGATGATCGCCAGGTTGTAAACTTCGTTCATACGCTCTCCTGCAGCCGTTTGTATTGCCTATTATTGTAGCACTTTAGGATAACGAAACCCCTCCGGCTGCCACCTATTTGTTCTGTTTATACAGGCAAATGGGAAGAAGGTATACTATAATCGTCATTCATCATGAAATTACTGTTGCTCAGCCTGTTGTCGGTCCTGCTGTTCGCCGCTCCGCTCGTCGCCGGGGTTACGGCCAAAAAACCGCTGGGCTCAGTACTCCCGGTTCTGCTCGCCATCAAAGGCGATGCCATCGAACTGGGGAAAGGGCCGACGGACGTCTACGCCTTCATCGATCCGCGCTGCCCCCATTCGCGGGACTTCGTCGGCATGATCACGGAGAGTGAAAAGATGCAGGAGCGCTACCACTACTACTTTTTTCTCTACGCCCACCCCATGTTCAAGTCCGGGGCCGTCATCAACGCCATCTACAATGCCCCCCGCCCCAAAGAGGCAATGCTGGACTACATGCTCAAACGCGCGCCCCTGCCCAAACTCAACCGCCTCACCCCGCCGGCAATCCATGTCAAAGTCACCCGCATCAAAACGGCAGCCGAGCAGATCGGCGTCGACAAACGCCCCTACCTCATCCTCGACAAAAAGAAGCAGCCATGAGATATCAAGAGACCCCCAAAGTCAGCCGCTACGTCACCTTCGTCTCCCGCAACCGTGCCGCCGTCATCGGGCTTTTCGTGCTGCTTGCCCTCCTGACGCTTGCCCTGGGACGTTTCAGCTTTGTCCTCAGCGACGAACGGTTCTGGCTGGGAGGTTCCCAGGAGCTGGCGATGACGAAGGCGCTGGGGATCGTACCGGAAAACGTGCAGCACCTTCGGGTCTATGTCGACCGGTTCGACGACGACACCAAGGCAAAACTGGCGGCACTGCATACGCAACTGACAGAGGTCCCGGGGGTGCGGCACGTCGATTCGCTCTTCAGCAGCCGCTACATCTATAACGACAAGGCGACCGAGGGGTCGTCGCTCATCAAGGCCCTTCCCCTCTCCGAACTGAGCGCCGCCCAGGCGTACGCCTTTATCCGGGCCCTGCCCGATGCCTACCGCCGCTACGTCACGGAGCACTTCGACGCTTTCGACTACTACCTCTACGGGGATAATCTGCTGGCCGAAGCACAACTCTCCGTCCCTTTCGCCTATACGCTCGATGAGACCGACAACACCTTCAGCCACCGGCAAACCCTGCTCTACCTGGGGCTGATCATCCTGGCCGTCATCCTCTTTTTCCGCTTTATCTTTCACAATTACGTCTCCGCCTTCGCCGCGCTCATCGTCGTCTCGGGCACCCTGCTCTTTACCTTTGAACTCATCTACCTCATCACCGGGCTGCACGAACTGCACCTCGCCCTGGGGCTCATCATCATCGCGATCGCCCTTGTGGACTATCTCTATTTCTACTACCGGTGGCACGTCACCCAGTACCGCGATGACGCGCACCGCGCCCTGCTCAAATCCCTCAACCGGACCGTCACCCCGGCGCTCTGGACCACGGTCATCACCGCCGTAGGGCTGGGAACGCTGCTCTTCTCCGAGAACGAGATCGTCCGGATGCTCAGCATCAGCATCATCGGTGCCTCCCTCATCGCGCTGCTGCTCAACACGACCCTGCTGATCGCCCTCCTCAGCTATTTCCGGGTGCGTCACCCCCGGGTGCGCTTTACGCGGCCCGTTTACTACTTCGTCAGCCGGGAACTGGAGTACAACCCCAGACTCCTGCGTCTGCTCAACCTGGCCACCATCGGCATTTTGCTGCTGGGCCTCAGCCTCTTCCTGACCCGCTCCGACCTGCTCCTCTCCCCGGGACAAAGCGGCCGTACCCTCGTGCTCACCATGCCTTTCGACGAGATCGACCCCGCCGCCGTGGAGCGGATCGACACCTTCGCCTCGGAACTGACACACCGTTTCGCCAGCGTCAACAGGGTCGACAGCGTCGCCGCGCTGCTGCACCTCATCCATCAGGCCGAAGCCCCCGATGAACCGATGGACGACCAGGCGATCCTCCGTGCGCTCTTCTTTATCGACATGTACGATCTCAACCAGCGCTACTTCGACGACGAAAAACAGACACTCAAACTCACCCTTTTCATGGAGCCCGGCGTCGACACGGCGGCGCTGCTCACCTACCTGCGCGGCTACCGGGCGCTGCCCCTGCACTTCAGCGATGTCCGGACCCTCGTACGCAGCGCCAAGCAGCAGCAGATCGTCGTCCTCGCCGCCTCACTCTTTACGGCCCTTGTCATCATCGGGCTGATCATGGGGATCATCTTCGGGTCGGGGCGGATGATCTACATCGGCTTCATCACCAATGCCATCCCCATCGCCTGGTTCGGACTGGCCATGGAGATGCTCGACACTCCCGTCAACCTCGAGATGCTCATCGCCATGTCCATCTCCGTCGGGCTCGGCTCGGACGCGACGGTGCACTTCGCCTTCAAGTATTTCCGCGCGCGCTTCTTCGGCCGCAGCCGCAAACACGCCCTGGAGATCACCTTCTTCTACGGCGCCGTCCCCGTCGTCATCGGTGCCTTCGTCCTCGTCATCTTCTTTGCGTCACTGCTGATGACATCCGTACCGAACCTGCGCGACATCGGCAAATTCGGCGCCGAACTCATCACTCTTTCGCTCGCTACCGACCTGTTCCTCCTCCCGGTTTTCCTGCTCTCCATCGACCCTTACCCCAAAAGCAGGGAGATCCACAAGGACCACTGCACGATCTAAGCCCTTTTTCGGTTTAAAACGAAACGGGGCACTCGGGAACTAGACGCAATCTCAAAGAATCGTTTTGGTTTGTCTCGTTAGCATAGTATTAGAAATCCAAATACTGCCATTCCGACTTTCGGAACAAAAACATGCATTTCCTTCCCGGAAATGCCGGAGGGGAACACAACAGTTTTATCGGGCCGACGACCGTTAGGCCCCATCACGACCACTATTTCGACGTTGTTCACAAGGAGACCACCCCATGTCCGCCGGCATACGACGAAAAAAGACCTACCCGATTGCCCTGCCGTTCTACTGGTTCGCATGCATGCTGCTCTGTGCCGCGGCGAGCTGCGCCGATACGCCGCCCACGCTGGGGATGGAAGAGCATCCCGCCGGACAGCTGCCGATGGACGTCCCCTTTATCGATGACGAGGGGCACCGCACCACCTTCGCGCAGATCATGCAGGGCAAACCGGCCATACTCACCCTCAACTACTACGGCTGCCCCGGGCTCTGCACCCCCCAGCTCAACGACCTCGCCCAGAACCTCCCGATGGTCAAACTGGCCGAAGGCAACGAGTATAAGATCATCACCCTCAGTTTCAATCCCGACGAGGGGCCTGCCGACGCGGCCAAGAAAAAAGCGAATCTCCTCGCCTCCATGCCCCGCCCCTTCGACCCCGCCGCCTGGACCTTTCTGACCGGCAGCGACGCCAACATCCGCAGGGTGACCGACGCCGTGGGCTTCCAATACGAAAAACAGGTCGGACCGAACGGCATGGAGGAGTACGTTCACCCCGCCGTGCTCGTCGCCCTCTCCCCGGAGGGGAAGATCACCCGCTACCTCAACGGAATCCAGCAGCTCCCCTTCGATATCCAGATGGCCCTGATGGAAGCCTCGGAGGGGAAAGTGCGCCCCACCATCGCCAAGGGGCTGCTCTTCTGTTTCGCCTTCGACCCCAAGAACAAGACCTACGTCTTTGCCGCCGAAAAGTTCGGAGCCATCGCCCTGACGCTTATCCTGGCCGGTTTCTTCCTCTACCTGGTGCTCTCCGGCAGAAAAACGCGTTCCATGGAGGACAAAAATGCCTAGCTTCTATCATGAAACCCATACCCTCTTCGGGCATCTGCGCAACCCCGTCCTGCAGTGGATATTCAGCATCGACCACAAGCGCATCGGCCTGATGTATATGGCGGTGATGTTCACGCTCTTTTTCATGGCCGTGGGCGCCGCACTGACGATGCGCGCGGAGCTTTTCGCGCCCGGGGCCCAGTTCCTCGAACCGCAGACCTACAACGAACTCTTCACCTTCCACGGCGTGACGATGATCTTCCTGTTCATCGTCCCCGGGATCCCCGCGACCCTCGGTAACTTCATGCTGCCGCTGATGCTGGGGGCGCGCGACGTCTCTTTTCCCCGTCTGAACCTTCTGTCATGGTGGCTCTACATCCTGGGGGTTATCCTCGGCCTCTCCTCGCTGGTCACGGGACAGGGGTTCGCCGATACGGGCTGGACCTTCTACGCCCCCTACAGCATCCGCACCGATGCCCATGTGCTTTCCACCCTGACCGCCGCTTTCATCCTGGGCCTCTCTTCTATTCTGACCGGCCTCAATTTTGTCGTCACCATTCACCGGCTCCGCGCTCCGGGCATGAATTTCTTCAAGATGCCGCTCTTCATCTGGGGGCTCTACGCCACGGCATGGATCCAGGTGCTCGCGACCCCGGTCGTCGGCATCACCCTGCTGCTGGTGATCCTTGAACGCACCCTGGGAGTGGGGATCTTCGACCCGACGAAAGGGGGCGATCCCGTCCTCTTCGAACACCTCTTCTGGATCTACTCCCACCCCGCAGTCTACCTGATGATCCTCCCCGGCTTCGGCATCGTCTCGGAGGTGCTGCCCGCGTTCACGCGCCGCACCATCTTCGGCTACCACGCCATCGCCATCTCCTCGGCATCCATCGCCGGGATAGGCTATCTCGTGTGGGGGCATCACATGTTTACGTCCGGCATGAGCGACCTGGCCCGGATCATCTTCTCCTTTCTCACCTTCCTCGTCGCGGTGCCCACGGGGGTTAAGATCTTCGACTGGGTGGCGACGATGTACAAAGGCTCCATCATCCTCTCCACGCCGATGCTCTGGATACTGGGAAGCATCATCAACTTCACCGTCGGCGGGCTGACGGGCCTGACCCTGGGCGCCATCGGGCCGGATATCCACCTGCACGACACCTACTATGTCGTGGCACATTTCCACTACACTATTCTCGGTGGGGTCATCTTCATGTTTATCGGGGGTCTACACTACTGGTACCCGAAGATCACCGGGAAGCTCTATGACGAAGGGCTGGGACGCATCGCATTCGGGCTCGCCTTCGTCGGCTTCAACACCCTCTGGTTCCCGATGTTCCTCGCCGGCTTTCTCGGCAACCCCCGCCGCTATTTTGACTATCTGCCCGATTTCACCGTCTACCACCAGATCTCGGGCATCGGGGCGCTGCTGATAGCATCCGGACTGGTCATGATCGTCTACACCTTCTACCGGGGGCTCCGCTCGGGGCGGGAAGCGGGTCCCAACCCCTGGAACGCGACGACACTGGAGTGGCACATCCCCTCGCCCCCGCCGCTGGAAAACTTCGCCAAGATCCCCTACGTGGATTTCGAGCCCTACGAATACGATGCGGGTGAGCCCCTCGTGCAGTTCGATGAAAACTTCCGGAGGATACGCTGATGCAACAGGAAATGGCCTACGACGCGCAGGGACAGCCCCATCCCGTCGCCGACTTTCACGATGACTACGGGGGAGCCAAACTGGGATTCTGGGTCTTTTTGATGACCGAGGCGATGATGTTCGGAACGCTCTTCCTGCTCTTCGCCATCTACTTCTACCGCCATACGGAGAGCTATGTCGCCTCCTCCGGCCACCTCGACGTCTGGCTGGGCGGCACCAATACGGTGATCCTGCTCGTGAGCACCTACACGATGGGGCTCGGCACGATGATGCTGCGCCGTGGCAGGGTCCGCGCCGCGGTCCTGCTCGTGGGAGCTACCACCCTGATGGCCCTTATCTTCCTCGGGATCAAAGCCGTTGAGTGGAACATGGAAATCAGCCGGGGCATCTACCCCGGTTCGGGGGTACTTGACGCCCTGGACAGAGGCGAGATCCTCTTTTTCGGCCTCTACTTCGTGATGACGGGGCTGCACGGCCTGCACGTTATCGCCGGGGTGGCACTGATGAGCTGGGTGCTGCTGCTGATCCGCTCCGGCGGCATCCGGCCCGAGCATACCATCGCCATGAAGAATGTCACGCTCTACTGGGACTTTGTCCACCTCGTCTGGATCGTCCTCTTCCCGCTGTTTTACATGATAGGAGTCTGAGATGGAACACGCTACCCCCTCCGTCGCCCTCTACACCAAAGTGCTGGGCGGACTGCTACTGCTGACACTGCTGACCTTCGTGCAGCCCTCACTCCTTCCCCTTGACGTCGGCGGCACTGTCGGGACCCAGATGCTCATCGCCGTCCTGAAGGTCGCCCTGGTCGCCGCGTACTACATGCACCTGCGCAGTGAGACGGCGTATCTCAAAGGGTACGTCGTCATGGCCCTGATGATCCTCGCGGTCTTTTTCATCATCGTCGGCATCGACGTAGCCCATTCATAAAAGGAGACGGCATGCTCGAAGGATTCAATCAAAACGTTTCCACCTTCGCCGCCGACGTGGACCGCGCCTTCTGGATCACAACAGGCATCTCCATCGCCATGTTCATCCTGGTGGCAGGCCTGATGGTGCTCTTCATCGTCCGCTACCACCACAGCCGGGTCGAGCCCGGGGAGATACGCAACATCCGCGACCACCTGGGGCTCGAGATCGCCTGGACGGTCATCCCGACGATCCTGCTCTTCGTCATCTTCTACTACGGCTACACCTCTTTCCGGGACCTGCGAACGATGCCCGGAGACGCCTTCACCGTCGACGTGCTGGGCAAGCGCTGGTCCTGGACCTTCACCTATCCCAACGGCAAGCAGACCGCCGAGCTCTATGTTCCCGTCGGCAAAAACATCAAGCTGATCATGGGTGCGCCCGACGGCGACGTCCTGCACAGCTTCTTCGTCCCCGCCTTCCGGGTCAAGGAGGATGTCGTCCCCGGGCGCAAAACGCACATCTGGTTCAACGCCACGAAGCCGGGACGGTATGACATCGAATGCGCCGAGTACTGCGGCCTCAGCCATTCGAAAATGCTTTCGAAAGTCGAAGTCATGCAGGCAGCGGATTTCGATGCGTGGTACGCCAGCGACAAGCTGAGCCCCCACGACACGGCCGCGCCAAAAAGTCAAGGGGAGATGCTCTACAAAACGCTGGGATGTGTCTCCTGCCACAGCCTAGACGGTTCCATCATCGTCGGCCCCTCCTTTGCGGGACTCTTCGGCAAAGAAGTCACCGTGACAACGGGCGGCAAAACGCGCCGGACCGTCGTCGACGACGCCTACCTCGAACGTGCCATCCGCGCACCGGGCGCCGACGTGGCCGAGGGCTTCCCCGACGGCGTCATGCCCGACCTCTCCGGCCAGATCGACGCCGAGCAGCTGAAGGCGCTCGTCACCTTTATCAAAGAGCAAAACGGTTCCGGCGGCGGTGCGGCGCCCGAGACGGCCCCTCACGGGGAGACGGCACCGGCCGCAACACCTACACCGGAACCAGCCGCACCGAAGGAGGCGTCTGCCGCGCCTGACGGGGCGACCCTCTTCAATACGAAGGGGTGCGGCGCCTGCCACAGCCTCGACGGTTCGAAAAAGCTCGGTCCGACGCTCAAAGGCCTCTACGGCAGCACGCTGACGGTCGTCACCGACGGCAAAAACCGCGAGGTGACCGCCGACGAAGCCTACCTGCGCAGCTCCGTCGAAACCCCGAACGCCGACATCGTCGAAGGCTTTGCGCCGGGGCTTATGCCCCCCTTCGGGAAGATGCTCTCCGCTGAGGAGATCGAAGCGCTCGTCACCTACATGAAGGAGCTCAAATGATTCGCACACTGATGGAACTGACCAAATTCCGCCTCTCGGCGGCGGTGACGCTCTCCGCCGTTTTCGGCTTCGCCCTGGGCGGCGGCAGAGATCTTGCGCCGCTTCTTCCCTCAACGCTGGCCGTACTGCTCCTCGCCCTGGGCGTTTCGGCGCTGAACCAGTACCAGGAGTGGGAGAGCGACAGCAAGATGAAACGCACGAAACGGCGGCCCATCCCCTCCGGGCGTGTCCATCCCGATGCCGCCCTGGCCGTCTCGCTGGCACTGATCGCCCTGGGGACGCTCCTGATCTCCGCCACGCTGAAAACGACGGGCCTGCTGCTCTTCCTCTTCGTCCCTTTCTGGTACAACGGCGTCTACACCATCCTCAAACGCTATTCGGCCTTCGCCGTCGTGCCGGGGGGGCTGCTGGGGATGATCCCCCCGGCCATCGGCTGGCTCGCCGCGGGGCAGAGCCTCGCCGATCCGGAGTTCTTTGCGCTCGGGCTGCTCTTTTTCGTCTGGCAGGTGCCTCACTTCTGGCTGCTCGCGGCCAAACACGACGCCGACTACCGCGCTGCGGGCTTTCCCACGGCCGTCGAAATCTTCGGCGAAACCGGCTTCCGCCGCGTGCTCTGCGTCTGGTGGATGATGACCATCTTCTGCGCCCTCTACACCGCGGCGATCTTCGGGATCAGGAGCTCCGTCATCCTGCTGCTGCTCGCAGCGCTGGCCGCCGCCACGGCCGCCGCGGGCGGGCGCATCCCCTTCCGGCAGCTCACCGCCGAACGCGCCGGTACCCTTTTCCGGGGAATCAACCTCTTCCTGCTCGCTACAATGACCCTGATGAGCATCGATACGATCTAGTTAAGAGTAACATGCGACTATCCGCTTCTCCCGTCAAGGCCGAAACGAAAATTAGCGTGTCGAGCGGATAACAATAGAATGGAATATCCCGAAAGCGGCAGCCCTTTGCACTTTCTTTTTCCCGGTTCGGCTTTTTCTTTGTGCATGCAAAGAAAAAGGGGAACAAACACCTTTAAAACAACAACCGGACTAGCGCAGACACAGGAGGGTCGCCAGCAACCCCTCCCCTAAAATCAGAGGAGAACTTTCCCCTCATGAACACACATATCACTTTTATTAATTTGTTCTAAAGAGTTTTAATATAATATTAATCAACTAATTTCTGCTATATACAGAATATTCTCTATACAAAGGGTGATAATGAGTAGAGGTCTACTATTTATATTTCTAAGCTTTTCTACTTTATTTGTCTTTTCAGGATGTGCAGGCAAAGGTGAAGTATTCACAGCATTTAAAGAACCTGTCAACGATAACGGCCTTCTTTACATATATCGACCGGATCGTTTTACAGGTATGGTTGTAAGTTATGACGTTAAAGACAAACACACGCAAGAAGTCATCGGAACACTTCGGAATAGTAGCTTTATTTCAAAAAGTCTCCCGGCAGGAAGGTACACACTGATTACACCCTCTGATGAGTTGGATATCACAATCGAAAAAAACAGGATCACATGTCTTACAAGCTACATTGATATGGTCCATGACCTTGGTATCGGTTTCGCAACACATGTTCTCAAGCCTGTTCCTATTATCCAATGCAGAGATGAAATCAAACAGACCAATGAAAGCCTCTAACTAAAATAAATCATCAGGGAAACCTCATCAAATCTTGATGGAATATTTTAACCCAGCAACCCGACTAGCGCCGCCAGCAAAACAGGCGGCGTAATAACAAGGCCGACTTTCATATACTCTCCCCACCCTATCTTCACGCCTTTGTTGGCAAGCACATGCAGCCAGAGCAGGGTTGCCAGCGAGCCGATCGGCGTCATCTTCGGCCCCAGGTTGGCACCGAGGATGTTTGCGTATGCCAGGGCGTTCTGCCCCGCGTCGGCGATGGCGATATCCATGATCATAATGGTGGGCATGTTATTCATCACGGCGCTGAGGCCGGCGGAGAGGAAGCCGGTCCCGATGACCGCCACCGCCTCTCCCTGTGCCGCCATCGCCGTCACCGCATCGGCCAGGTAGTCGGTCAGCCCCGCGTTTTTCAGCCCGTAGACGACGACGTAGAGGCCGATGGAGAACCAGACGACCTGCCACGGTGCTGCCTTGACGGTCATGATGGGTTTGACCGCCTTGTAGTAGTCGGCGATAAAGAGGAAAACGACCGCCCCGCCCAGGGCGAAGAGGGAGATGGGGAGCTCATAGTGGTCGCCGACAAAGTAGCCCGCCATCAGCAGGGCGAGAAAGCCCCAGCTGAGCCGGAACATCGTCATGTTCTTGATGACACTGGCGGGTTCGGGGAGTTCGGAGACGTCGACCTTGAGCGGGATATCTTTACGGAAATAGAGCCAGAGCACGATGATCGACGCCGCGATACTGAAGAGGTTCGGCAGGAACATCGCCTGTGCGTATTCCCAAAACCCGAGGTCAAAGTAGCCCGCGGTCACGATGTTCGTGAGGTTGGAGATCACCAGCGGGTTGGAGGCGCTGTCGCCGATAAATCCCCCCGCCATCAGGAAGGCGAAGACGGCGACGGGGTTCATTTTCAGGTGCTTCATCTTCGCCAGCAAGATCGGCGTGAGAATGAGCGCCGCCCCGTCGTTGGCGAAGAAAGCCGCCACCAAGGCGCCCAACAACAGGATGTAGACGAACATTTTGTTGCCGCTGCCCCCGGAAAGCTTTGCCATCTTGAGCGCCGCCCACTCGAAAAAGCCTATCTCGTCGAGCACGAGGGAGAGGAGGATGATCCCGATAAAGGCGAGCGTCGCGTCCCAGACGATTCCCGTCACCGTCCAGACGTCATCGACACTGACGACGCCGAGAATGACGGCGATGACGGCGCCGATGACGGCCGTCGTCCCGATCTGGAGCCCTTTGGGCTGCCAGATGACGAAGAGGAGGGTAATAAGAAAAAGCAGGGCCGCCGTCAGCATGGGAGCATCCTTGGGTGTGAATCAGCCGAAACTATATCAATCTTTCTTGATTTAATCAAGCCGGCAAATGCAACCGTCCTATCAATACCGTGTCAATTTCTCATTGGTGGAGTAGTTGTGTTTTCCTGCACTCTGTCTATGCGAATTTTTCACGGAGTCGAAGACGCCCCCGATACTGTCAAATGCACTGCGATTGTTACAGCTATGTGTGAAATGGTTGTCCGCATAGATGTAGGCAGGATAGTCTACGGGTTTACATGTTACCGATCCCGTCTGATGCGAAAAAACACAATGTTCATAGTCAATGACGGCCACTTTTTTCAGATGCGGCTGGCTCGCTGCCATCGTCTCGCTGTAGACCAGGTAACATGTATACTGTTTTGCCCCTGTGCCCCCAGCACCTGTAGCCGAAGCGCTGCCCGCACTGGCCAGGCGTCTCTCCTGTTTTTGGCGACTACGCTCTTCTTCGGCATTCGCCAGCTTTTGTCGCTTACGTTCCAGATCCTTCTGCAGTTGATCATACTTGCGCTGCTTTTCCGCGGCCCGTTGCTCCCGCTGACGCCGTTCATAGTCCCGCTGCTGCGCCTGGCGGGCGGCATCCATACGCTTTTGGCGGGATGCCATCTCACCCTCGCGCTGCTTCATTTCCATCATTTCATTCGTTTTGCGTACAGCGGCATAGGTGCCCTGGTCAGCCTTTTCGAGCATACGACGGCTCTCCATTGCCGACTCCATCAGTTTGTTATAGACATCCATACCGGTTGAGCCTGAAGCATCGTCCTCTTCCATCGCCATCCGGCGGGCATACTCGCGCTCGGCCCGCTTCTGCTCCTTGCGCAGCTCTTCCATCTCCTCTTCCAACGCGATCCGCTCCGCCTCTTCACGCTCCTCCTGGCGGATCTCGGCTTTGAGATTCCGCCGGCTGTGTTCGAGCACCGTTTTGTCCTGGGCGCTGCGGGCATAGCTCTCGGCTTTGGCGAGCTGCTTCCTGGCGCATCTGAAGTTGCGTGCGATGATGCACGATTCCGCCTCGCTGATCGCGTCATCGAAATCCATCTTGTCGAGCTGGTCAAGCTGATCGAGCATCTGAAGCATACGCTGCTGTTTGCTTGCATCCGTGGCTGCGTGCAACGGCGAAACAGACGGCACCGAAAAGAGTAGAGCGAGCAGGGGCAGCAGTTGCCAAAAACGGCCGATAGAGGCTTTAACGGATGGGGGTATCATAGGGAATCTCCTGAAGTTTGAGGATGTTGCCGGTGGTTTCATCCAGCAGGCGGGTAGTGTATATGAGCTGTTGCCACTGGTCACTTCCCGGCCGGTTGATCGCGGTGAGGATGGCATTCAGTCTGGCCGGGGCCCCCTCTTCGCGGCAGAGGGCCGGACGGGGGAGTGACGGCAGCGTGCTCTGCGGGTCCGGGATGGCCCGGCGTGTCGGGAACGCTGCCGTTACCAGCCGGACCGACTGCAAAAAACAGGCCCGGAAAAACGCACGGTCGTCGCCGGCAAGCGGCTCCAGGGTTTCGGCGGACTGGAGCTGATCGCCGTAATCATTAAGGTAGCGGCTGCCCAGGGCCTGCAGCCGTCGTTCGCCGCGCAGCAGGGCCAGCTCCTCCAAAAGGATCTGTGCCTCGAGGAGGTGCGGCTCCCGGCCGAGGCGTTCACGGTAGCGACGGTCGCCGACAATGGTCTCAAACCGTACCTCCGGCGGCCGTGCAAGGTAGGTGTCGATATCATCGAAAGCGGGGCTTGTCATGCCCGCAAGCACCGCTTTGAGGGCCGCTTCATAGTACCCTTCGGTACTGGAAAAATAGTAACCGCCCTCTTCGGCCTGCGCCAAAGAAGCGAGTCGCTCCCCCTCCACCAGGGACGTCTCCCGCATCGCCTCGAAAAAAGTGTCGGGCCGCAGATAGGCATCATCCGAGATCGGCTGCTCCGTGTAACCGGGCAGCAGGGCACGCAGGGTCATCTGCAGCAGCGTGGCACAGTTGCGGCTGAAAAAGCTGTAGTCACCCTCAAAGCGCCAGTGGATCTCGTCAAGCTGCCGCAACAGGGTCTGAAGCTGCGCCCCGCTCAGCGTCAGCGGCAGGGAATAGAGTTCCCGGAACTCGTCGATGGCATACCCGCGGTAGACATCCATAAAGGGAAAGGCGAAGAGGTGCGCTCTGTAGGCGCCGCTGAGGGCCTTGACGCTATTGAGTTCAAACTCGTCGATATGCGCCATGTATCCCAGCACCAGGTGTCCGTAGAGATTGCTCTCGCATGCCTCGGGCGACGTTTCACCTTCGGGACAGATGACCAGGCGCAGGGCGACGTGGCCGAAACGCGAAGCCATTGCACTCCCCTCGCCGGCAAAGAGCAGGTGAATGGCATAGAGCCGCTCCGGTGCAAGCCAGAAAGGAACAAGGCCCTCTGTCCGGCTGACCACCAGGAAAGGAAGCGGTTCCGTACAACGTGGAACGGGCAATCCGTACCGCGCCTGGAAATAGGCGCTGTAAACGGGGTGGCGGCAGGGGTAATCCGGCTCCAGCAGGAAGCCGGCCAGCGCATCGGCAAAGGCGTGCTGCGGCGAAGGCGAGGCCTCGAGCAGTGCAAGACGCCGGCGGAATTCCTCGTCGGCGCTCAGCAGGGGTGTACGGCTCTGCTGGATCAGATCCGACAGGGTCTCCGTCGCATTGTACTCACTGCCGACATCGGTCTGTGTACTACGCGCAGAGATGGCCAGACGCGGCAGGGCCTCTTCCCGGATGGCACGCTGCAGGGGGTCCGGAACCTGTTGCAAAGTGGTCGCGAGCGTCTCCCATTGCCGGAGGCTGAGACTGTGCAGCGGCGCATCAGGTGCCGGATCACGAAAGGCACAACCGCCCAGCAGCAGAAGCAGCAGGGCCGAAAGCCATCTCATCGGGCCGCGAAGGTTCCCACAGACGCTACGGGGTCGGCATGATAGGCCCGGGCCAGCATGGAGGCCGGTTTGGCCCAGGCGGCAGGGTGTGCCGCGTATTTTTTCTGGATCTCGCGCCGCTCCATCCAACGTGTCGGCAGGGAGGTGAGGTCAAAAATAAGGGCCAGAGGAGATAACGTCGCGGATGAGAGTCCGGCAAACGGGTCACGCTCCCGTGCCATATCGGCAACGGCCTGATCAAAATATTTTGTATAGGAAGCGCGCTCCAATGCCGCCGCTTTGTCAGCCTGGCGGCGGGCGGCCGCCTGCCGGCGCTGCTCTGCCGCCAGTCGCTGCCGCTCCGCTTCCTTGCCTTTTTCGTATTGATCCATCCATGCCGTCGCCTTGGCCTGGTCGCGTGCCACACCTTTGCCCTGCTTGTAACGCTCGGCGATTTTGGCCATGGCATCGAGATCGCCGCTTTCGGCGGCTTTCAGGTCCTGCGAAGCCAGGACCGCTTCGATCTTGTCACGCCACAGCTGCGCCTGCCCCGCGTCACGGCGAACCCCGGTGCCGGCATCGTAGAGCTCGGCCACTTTGGCCATGGCGGCCATGTCGCCGTTTTCGGCCGACTTCAATGTCGCTTCGAAGGCTGCCCTCTTCCGGGCCTGCAGGGCTGCCTGTGTCAGCTGCGGGGCGGAGAGCACCACTTTGACCCGCTTGGCCACCCCGGCTATGGCGGTGAAACGCTCTGTGAACATCTGTTCATGCTCCGGATCGGGCATCCTTTTCGCCTCGACCGTCGTCGGACCGGCGGAGATGAAGACATCGAGGGGACTCTCCGAGCACTCCCCCTTTACACTGCCGTTGACATAGATCGTCGCACCGCTGTCCTGCGGGGCGCACAAAATACGCAATACGGTGTCATTCGCCTGGACGGCAACGGTAAAAACGGTGAGCAGGGGTATAAAAATCTGAGTTTTCTTCATATTCTCTTCCGGGGTTAATAGATGGTAGTGATGGCGATGCCTGACACAAAAAGTCACATTGTACTTTTATAACATTTATCCGTCAAGGCGGGGCCTGCCTAGATAATGCACAAACCGTTACACGGGAATACGGTTTTCCCCTTGAAACGTGCTATGCTTAACCATACAGACATCGGAGAGAAGCGTGAACACCAAATCGACCGAACTGCTCGCCCTCTACCTTCCCAAGCCCCTGAACTACAAGAAGCTCCAGCTCGCCCTCGGGGCGGAGATGCAGAAACGGCTGGAGGGGACCTACTATCTGCGCAAAGATGACTTTATCGTCGTCTTCACGCAGTTCAACGTACTGGCGATGGTCAACATGCCGCCGCCCGAACGCATTGCCCTGCTTCAGGCACTCGGGATCGATGCCGCCGAACATGACATGAAACAGATGGTCTACCAGGACTACAATATCTGCTTCGACCCGGCGCTGACCTCCCCGTTTACCGTCAGCAATGAAGCGATCACCCTTCAAAGCGCCTCGGATCTGAATATGGTCATCATCGCCTATGTGATCGCCCAGAGCGTTGCCCTGGACGTTTATGAACAGAAGCTGGCCGACTACTCCGAACGGAGCCGGACCCTGATCGAGGATTCCGACAGCTATTCGCTCTTCAAACGGACCCGTCTCGCCCGTTTCGCCAAGCAGCTCGTGCTTATCCGCCACGACCTCCTTATCGACCTCTACCTGCTGGACAAACCCAACATTTTATGGGACAACGCCGATGCCGAAGCGCTCTACAACAGCCTGGCAACCGCATTGGAACTCAGCGACCGTTTCGAAGTCGTCAGTTACAAGCTCGGCAGCATCAAGGACGATATCATCATGGTCATGGATATCACCAACCATAAGCACAGTTCGTTTCTGGAGTGGATCATCATCGTCCTTATCGCCGTCGAGATCGGCATGGGACTGATCGAGTGGTTCAAGCCCGCCTTTCTGCACTGAATCCCATCACGATTCGCAGCCGCAGGACTCCCCCGAACAGCATGCGGCCTCCTTTTTTCGGAACCACGGCTTGGCGATAAAGTAGAGCACCAATCCCCAGAGCAGCAGTGACGAGGCGACGGCGATGATGCCCGCCTCTTCATGCAGATGCACCAGTGCCTTCGGGTCGATCTCGGCCCGGATAAAGAGCCAGTCGAGCATGAGCCCGAAAACGACGCTGGCGACGGTGATGGTGCCCAGGTAGATGGCGAGGGCCCTTGTTCCCAGCATCTTTTTCACGACGCCGATGGTGACGGTGTTCGTCGCGGGGCCCGCGCTGAGGAAGACGAAGGCCGCCCCGGCGCTCACCCCAGAGAGCATCAGCCCCGCGGCAATCGGCAGCGAGGCCGTCGCGCAGACGTACATCGGCACGGCGACAGCGATGACGATGAGATAGGAGAGCCAGCTGTTCTCGGCCAGGAGCGTGCCGAGGTCCTCGGGGATCGCCACGGTGATCAGCGCCCCGACGATGAGCCCCCAGAAGAGCGGCTTGGCGATGTCGCCGAGCAGGGTCACGAAGGCGTAGCGCAGCGCACCGCCCATCGAGAAGCGTTTTTTCGTTTCCGTTTCGCAGCCGCAGCCGGAGCTGCAGCAGCTCGCCTCCTCTTTGGTGGGAGCGGCCATGCTGAAGCCGACCGGCGCGGCCTGTTTCGGCGGGGCGGCCATCGAGAAGGCCGGAGCTTTTTGGGCAGGCGCGGGCTCCGGCTCCGAACCGAACAGGTTCGTCAGGATCCCGGCGAGCATCGCCATCAGCATGGAGGTGAAGACACGGTAGAGGGTAAAGGCCCATCCGAACATCCCGTAGGTCGCGAGGATGGAATCTATGCCCGTGATGGGCGTCGAGATGAGAAAGCTGAGCGTCGCCCCGTGGCTCGCCCCGCTCTTCTTGATGGAGGTCGCCAGCGGGATCACCCCGCAGGAGCAGACCGGCAGCGGGATGCCGAAAAGGGTCGACTTGACGACGGAAGCCACGTTGTCGCTGCCCAGGTGCTTCGTGACCAGCGCGTCGGGAACGAGTTCGTGCAGGATCCCGGCGAAAAGGAGGCCGAAGACGATGTAGGGGGCCATCGCATTGCTCAGCTCGACCAGTGCACCCCAAAACAGAAGCAGAAACTCCATGGCTATTCCTTCATGCGAAAACGCTATTGTCCGACGAAACGTTTTATAACCCGCTTTTATCCGCCAAGCTTACCGTTTTTATGTCCGGGCGCTAAGGTTGACCTGCACACTTCTTACACACAGCCGCAGTATCATTCCCTATTCACTCAAAAGGAGACCGATGTTCCGCCCGCTCTTAGCCCTGCTGTTCGCTGCCGCCGCGCTCCGGGCCGAGGGGATCGACACCCTGATCGACCGCTCGCTTGAACAGCACCACTCGCTGAAGATGATCGAACAGCGCCTCGGCGCCTATGACGCCCTGGAGGACAAAAGTTCCCTCTTCGCCAATCCGGAGCTGCTTGTCGGCATCAACGACATCCAGTTCGACGACCCCATGGACCGGACCCTCGAGCCAATGCAGTTCACCTCCGTCAGTATCCGGCAGAAATTCCCCTGGTTCGGGAAGCGCGGCGCGGCGGGGGAGAAGGTGCGGGCACAGAAAGCCGTGCTTTTCGCCTCCCTCGAGGCGGCGCAGGCGGAGCTGGCCAAGCGGATCCGGCTGCGCGCCTACACCGTCGCCGAACTGAACGCGCGCCTGGGCGTCTTGCAAAACTACCTGGAACTGACTGAGCAGAACATCGCCCTTAACACGGCCTACGCCTCCACCCAGCGCGACCGCCACATGGGGATCATGTCCGCAGAACTGCTCCGCTCCGACATCGCCGTGCGCCGGGAAAAGCTCACGGCGATGCTCACGGCGCAAAAAGCGCGGCTGGCCTACCTCGTGCAGGCCCCCTTCGACACCGTCGAGGCCGATGAAGCGGTTGCGCCCCCGCCGCCGTTGGAAAATTACCTGCAGCGGCTGGAGAACAACCGGATCTACCGCGTCAAAGCAGCCGACCAGAAGGCCGCGGCGGCGGAGACAAAGGTCAAAGCACTCTCGGCCAACGCCGACCCCTTCGTGATGGTCGGCTACTACTACCGCGAAGCCCACCCCGACTACCTCAGCCTCACCGTCGGTGCGGCGCTGCCGCTCTACGGCGCGGAGCGCGACGACACCGAAGCGGCGCGGAAAGCGGAGCTGGCATCGGCGGAGGCAGCCGCCGACTACCGCCTGCAGCTGCGCAGCGAGATCGAAGCGGCCTACGCGGCGTTGACCGAGGCCTACCGCACCTACCGCATCATCACCGAGGAGAGCCTGCCCCAGGTGGAACACATGGTCGATCTCAGCGACGCGAAACTGCGCAGCGGCAGCGACCTCTTCAACTATTTCGACCTGCTCGAACGCAAGCTCCGGTTCGACGAACAGCGCATCGCCGCGAAAGCCGACTACCTCCGCGCCGGCGCGCGCCTCAAAGCATTGACGGGAGAGATCAAATGAGAAAACACATCCTAGTCCTCGCAGCCCTGCTGCCCCTGCTGCTTTGTGCCGATGAGCGGCCGAGCGTCGAACAGCTCTTCGCCGTCAAAACGGTCAAAGTACAGCAGACCAGCGCCGCGCGGGCGCAGACCAACTACGGCTTTGTCCGCGCCGAAGATTCCCGCATGTACGACGTATCGCCGCGGTTCGGCGGCTATGTTGAGAAACTCTACGCCGATACGCGCTACCGCCGGGTCAAGAAGGGCGAGGCGCTGGCCGAGGTCTACTCGCCCGAAGTGCTCCAGGCGAAGGAGGATTACCTCACCGCCCTGCGTTTCAACGCGACGCGCCCCAGCCCGGAGATGCTGCGCAGCCTCCGCGAAAAGCTCACCCTGCTCGGTGTCAGCCGCGCCGAGATCGACGCGGTCCGCTCCGGGATGAAAGCCGCCTCCCTCACCACGATCCACGCCCCGGCATCGGGGTGGCTTTTTGAAAAGAGCGTCGTTGAGGGCTCCGCCTTCAAAGCGGGCATGAAGCTTTTTACGATCGTCAACCTTGAGCGCGTCTGGGTCGAGGCCGCGCTCTACCAGCAGGAGCTGCCGCGGCTCGCCTCCCTGAGCGATTTCACGGTCAGCGTCAGCGGCGTGGAGCGGGCCTACCCCGCCAAAAAACTCACGCTCTACCCCGACATCGACCCCAAGGCGGCCACGGTCACCCTGCGTCTCGCCGTCGACAATCCCCGCGGCGAGCTGCTGCCGGGCATGTACGCCACGGTCACTGCGGCGGCGGCGGCGTTGCCGCTGCTCACCCTGCCCCGCACCGCCGTGCTGCGCAAAAACGGCGCATGGTACGTCTTCCGCGCCGGGGATTTCAAGGGGGTTTTCGAACCCGTCAAGATCGAGGTCAAACCCCTCGACAAGGATCGCTTCGAGGTCGTTTCGGGCTTGAACGCCGGGGATGAAGTCGCCGGCGACGCCCTCTTCATGCTCGACGCCGACGCCCAGATCAGCGGACTGGAGTAGGGAATGATCGAACGCCTTATCGCCTTCAGCGTCAAAAACCGGTTTCTCGTCCTTATGGCGACGCTCTTTCTCATCTTCGGCGCCTACCGGGCGATGATGACGACGCCGCTCGACGCCCTGCCGGACCTCTCCCCGCCCCAGGTAATCGTGCAGGTCACCTGGAAGGGGCAGAGCCCCGAGATCGTCGAGGACCAGGGGACCTACCCGCTGGTGTCGCAGTTCCTCTCCATCGCCGATATCCGCACCGTACGCGGCTTCTCCACCTATGAAAACGCGCTCGTCTACATCATCTTCAAGGAGGGGACCGATCTCTACTGGGCCCGCTCACGGGTCCTGGAGCAGCTGGCAAGCATCCAGAGCAAGCTGCCCGAGGGGATGGAAGTCGCCCTGGGGCCGGACGCCTCGGGGGTGGGCTGGGTCTATGAGTACGCCCTGACGTCGCAAACGAAGAGCCTCGCCGAGCTGCGCACCCTGCAGGACTACTACTTCAAATACGCCCTGATGGGCGTCGACGGCGTCAGCGACGTGGCGACCGTAGGCGGCTTCGTGCCGACCTTCCAGCTCACCGTGAACAACGACGCGCTTATCCGCTACGGTCTCTCCGTCGGCGACGTTGTGCGGGTACTGCGGCAAAATAACAACGATACCGGCGGGCGCATCGTCATCCAGAACGGTTTCGAGTGGATGGTGCAGGCGAAGGGCTACCTCGAAGACCTGGACGCCATCCGCGACCTCGTCGTCACCGTCAAAGAGGGCATCCCCGTCACCCTCGCGCAGCTGGGGAGAGTAGAGGTCGTGCCCGCCGCCCGCCGGGGGATGGCGGACCTTAACGGCGAGGGCGAAGTCGTCGGCGGGATCGTGATGGTGCGCTACGGCGAGGACGTCTACAGCGTCATCCAGCGGATCAAGGCGAAAATGGCCGCCCTGCAC
The DNA here is from genome assembly GCF_039645585.1 of Sulfurimonas sp. HSL-1656. Lineage (NCBI taxonomy): Bacteria > Pseudomonadati > Campylobacterota > Epsilonproteobacteria > Campylobacterales > Sulfurimonadaceae > Thiomicrolovo > Thiomicrolovo subterrani. The sequence continues at coordinate 331,260 of NZ_CP147915.1, read as the reverse complement.
ATCGACGGGGTCGACGTTGTCACCGCCTACGACCGCTCCGGACTGATCGACAAAGCGATCGGTACCCTCACGGACACCCTCGTCGAGGAGAGCATCATCGTCGTGATCATCATCGGCCTTTTCTTATTGCACCTGCGCTCATCGCTCATCGTGCTGCTCGTGCTGCCGCTCGTGATCGGGGCGACCTTCGGGCTGATGAAACTGGCCGGCATCGGCAGCAACATCATGAGCCTCGGCGGGATCGCCATCGCGCTGGGGACCGTCGTGGACGCGAGCATCGTCATGATCGAGAACGCCCATAAGCGGCTGCGCAAAAAACGCGGGGAGCTGGGCCGCGAGCTCACACCGTCTGAACACGCCGAGACGGTCGTGGCGGCGGCACAGCAGGTGGGACGCCCCATCTTCTTCGCCCTCGCCCTCGTCGTCGTCTCTTTCCTCCCCATTTTCGCGCTCTCGGGCGAGGAGGGGCTGCTGTTTACCCCGCTGGCCTTCACGAAGACCTTTGCCATGTCCGCGGGCGCGATTCTCGCCGTCACGCTGGTGCCGGTGCTGATGGTCCTCTTTATCCGCGGCCCCATCCGCGAAGAGACCGCCAACCCCATCAACCGCTTCTTCCTCTGGCTCTACCAGCCCCTGCTGGCGTGGGGACTGAAGCTGCGCTACGTCGTCCTGGCCGCCTCCCTCGCGCTGCTCGTCGCCATCGCGCCGCTGTACGAGAAGCTCGAGTGGGAGTTCATGCCGATGCTCAATGAACAAACGTTCATGTACATGCCGGTGACGCCGTTCGGGATCAGCATCGACCAGAGCAAGGCGCTGACGCAGAAGACGGACAAGATCCTCAAGAGCTTCCCGGAAGTGGAAACGGTCTTCGGCAAAGGGGGGCGTGCCGACACCGCCACCGATCCCGCACCCCTGGGGATGCTGGAGACGATCATCACCTTCAAAGACCCCTCGAAGTGGCGGGAGGGGATGACCTTTGAACAACTGCGAAACGATATGGAGGCGGCCCTCCAGGTCCCCGGGCTTGTCAACTCCTGGACCTACCCCATCCGCGGCCGGATCGATATGCTCCTAAGCGGCATCCGCACCCCCGTGGGCATCAAGCTTTACGGCAGCAACGCCGCGACGCTGCAGCGGCTGGCATGGGATATCGAACAGAAACTGATGCCGCTGCCCGAATCCCAGTCTGTCTTTGCCGACCGCTCCGCCGCGGGCTACTACATCGACATCGACATCAACGAAACGGCGCTGCAGCGCTACGGGCTGGCAAAGACGGCCCTGCTCGAAACCACCCGCGCGGCCATCGGCGGCATGAAGGTGACGACACTCTACAAAGGGATCGAACGCTACCCGGTCGCCCTGCGGCTCGAGGAGGATGAGCGGCGGAACCTCGACGATATCCGCGCCCTTCCTATCAAGACGCCGCTGGGATTCGTCCCCCTCACCACCTTCGCCGACGTCCGCTACCGCGAAAGCGCCTCGGTCATCAAGAGCGAAATGGCGACGCCGGTCACCTATGTCTACATCACGCCGCGCCCGGGTGTGGGCGCCGTCGCCTACAAAGAAGCGGCGCTGAAGGCCCTCGCGGACTTCCCGCTGCCGCCGGGCTACCACATGGAGTGGGCGGGCCAGGCGGAGTACCTCGCCTCGGCCATGGAGAAGATGCAGTGGATCATCCCGGCAGTGCTGGCGGTGATTTTGCTGCTCATCTACCTCTCGCTGCGCCGCTTCGCCGCGACCCTGATCGTCTTTTTGACGCTCCCCTTTGCGCTGCTGGGCGGCATTTTCTATGTCTGGATGCTCGGCTTTAGCATGAGCATCGCCGTCGTCGTCGGTTTTCTCGCCCTGCTGGGGATCGCCGCGGAGACGGCGATCGTCATGATCGTCTACCTCACCGACAGCGTGGAGGCCTCCCGCGCGGCGCTGGGCGACCGTTTCGATGCCGAGGCCCTGAAGGCGGCGATCAATGAGGGGGCCGTCAAACGGGTGCGGCCCAAGCTGATGACGGTCTTCTCCATCCTCGCCGGCCTCGCCCCCATCATGTACACCCACGGGGTCGGCAGTGAGGTGATGCAGCGTATCGCCGCCCCGATGCTCGGCGGGATCGTCACCTCGGCACTGCTCAGCCTCCTCATCATCCCGATTCTCTACGAGATGTACGAGCGGCGCCACTTGAACCAACAACCGGGCAACACTGCCCACGCCACACCAAAGGAAAACAGATGAAACAGACTCTTTATACCGCCGCGCTGCTCGCAGCGCTCATCGCCTTCGCAGGCTGCAGCGATCAGAAAAAAGCATCCGACACCCCGACGGCCGGGGCCATGAAATGCGGGGCCGGCAAATGCGGGGCCAATATGGTCAGCGGCAGCTCGGAGCTGGCGAAGAAACAGCGTGCGGTCCTCACCCAGATGTCTACGGACGATCCGCGCATGGGGTGCGTCATGAATGCGCAGACGGTTGAAGCGATTTACGACTGTGTCCGGGACCCCGACACCGGCAAGCTGACGCTGGAGTACAACGCGACGAAATAAACGACGGAAGGGACGTCTGCACACTGCGTGCACGGAAACGTTCTATGATAGCAGTGAGGAGAACGCCATGGAACACGATCATATGACGCACCATGAACATGCACATGCGCATGACCACTCCGAACATGCGGGGCATGGGCACGGCGGCATGGGACATATGCACCATATGGAGGAGATGCGGCGGCGCTTCATCGTTTCGCTGATCGTCACCGTCCCCATTCTGCTCTTCTCGCCGATGCTGCAGAGCTGGGCCGGTTTCCGCATCGATTTCCCTTACCGCGATGTGGCGACCGCGCTGCTCTCCACCTTCATCTACCTCTACGGCGGCAAACCCTTCCTGACGATGACGCTGGACGAGCTCAAAGCGCGCCGGCCGGGAATGATGACCCTGATATCGATGGCGATCACCGTCGCCTACGGCTACTCCGTCTCCACCCTCTTCTTCCCCGGCGGCAAAGCCTTTTTCTGGGAGCTGGCCACCCTGATCGACGTCATGCTGATCGGCCACTACATCGAAGCCAAAAGCATCCTCGGCGCCTCCAACGCCCTTGAAGACCTCGTACGGCTGATGCCCAAAACGGCAACGCGGCTGAACCGGGACGGCACCTCGGAAAGTGTCGACGTCAGTGCCCTGCAGCCGGGCGACCTCATCCTCGTACGGCCCGGGGAGAACATTGCCGCGGACGGCACGGTCGAAGCGGGGGAGAGCACCGTCAACGAAGCCCTGCTCACGGGAGAGTCCAAACCCGTCTTCAAGACCGCCGGAGCGACGCTCTTCATGGGGGCCCTCAACCTCGACGGTGCCCTGCGCGTCCGTATCGACAAGGCCGGCAGCGAAAGCTACCTGTCGCAGGTGATCGCCCTCGTCAAAGAGGCCCAGCAGAGCCGTTCGCATACCCAGGACCTGGCCAACCGCGCGGCCGGGTGGCTCTTTTATGCCGCGCTCGCCGCGGGGAGTGCCACCTTTGCCGTCTGGGCGGCGCTCGTCTCCCCCGCCGATGCCGTTTTGCGCAGCGTCACCGTCCTCATTATCGCCTGCCCCCACGCCCTGGGCCTCGCCGTACCGCTGGTCGTCGCCATCTCGACGTCGCTCGCGGCGAAATCGGGCATACTGATCCGCAACCGGCAGGCCTTCGAAGCCCTCCGCGGCATCGATACCATCTGCTTTGACAAAACGGGCACCGTCACCGAAGGGCGCCTCGCCGTCACCAGAACAGCCGCCACAGAAGATGACAATACAATGCTCGCCTATGCGGCCGCGCTGGAACGCGACTCCGAGCACAGCATCGCCCGCGCCGTCACCGCCTATGCCGACGCCCAGGGCCTCCGCCCGATGCAGGCCGAGGCCTTCAAGGCGATTCCCGGCATCGGGGCCTCGGCCCAGGTCGACGGGCATGCGGTCATGATCGGCGGCCCGCAGCTCCTTGAGCGCGAGGGCTTTGAGATCCCTCCGCCGCTGCGCCAGTTCGAACAGACGGCCTCGACAACGGTCTGGGTCGTCGTCGACCGCCGCACCGTCGGTGTCATCCTGCTCGATGACAAGATCCGCGACACCTCCGCGGATGCCGTTGCGGCACTCAAATTGCTCGGTATCCGGTCCTGGATGCTGACCGGTGACAACGAAGCCGTCGCCGCCGCCGTCACCGGGAAGACGGGCATCGACCGTTACCGTTCGGGGCTGTTGCCCGATGAAAAACTCGCCTTTGTCAACGCACTCCGGGAGCAGGGCAGACGCGTCGCGATGGTCGGCGACGGGGTCAACGACGCCCCCTCGCTCACCGGGGCCGACATCGGCATCGCGGTGGGCGCCGGTACGGACATCGCCATCGACAGCGCCGACATCATCCTCACGCAAAGCGACCTCTGCAGCGTCGTGGATGCCGTACGGCTTTCACGGCGCACCTACGGCAAGATGAAAGAGAACCTCTGGTGGGCGAGCGGGTACAACCTCGTCGCCATCCCCCTCGCGGCCGGGGTCCTCGCCCCCTGGGACATCGTCATCGGCCCGGCGTTCGGCGCCGTGCTGATGTCCATAAGCACCGTTATCGTCGCGCTCAACGCGCAGCGGCTGAAACGCCGTGACCTGATGGTGTAGTTTTCAACAAAGGAGAGAAGATGCATACCTTCGGCATGGGCTGGATGGGACTGTGGTGGCTGCTGCCTTTCATCATTATCGTCGCCGTGCTTTACGTGGCAACCGGACGCGACGGCCGCAGCCGCCGCTCCCGGGCCCTGGAGATCCTCGAGGAACGCCTCGCCCGCGGGGAGATCGACATCGGTACCTACGAACGCCTCAAGGCGGAGTTGACCGAAAACGACTGAAACGGCAAAAAGCCGCTTCTAACCGTGAAAAGATTAAACTGGGTGATTCCCAATGGAGGCGGGCCATGCGCATACTGCTGCTCGAAGACGACCCCGTACTCTCCGACATCGTCGGTGACTACCTCGCGGAGCATTACGAGACGGACCGGGCCTATACTTCCGACGAGGCGTCGGCCCTGATTGCGCAAAAGCACTATGACCTCTTTATTTTCGACATCAATGTCCCCGGCCGGAACGGCATCGCCCTGCTGCGGGGCCTGCGCGGAATGAACGTCACCACCCCCGCCATCCTCGTCACCGCCTACGAAGACACCGCACGGCTCAAGGCCGGATTCGATGCCGGTGCCCACGACTACATCCGCAAACCCTTCGCCCTCGAAGAGCTGCGACTCCGTATCGAGAACAGCAAACGCCTCTTCAACATCGAGCAGCGGGAGAAAATCCGTCTCGGCGACGACTGCCTGTACGACCCCGATGCCAAACGCATCGAAACGGAACAGGGTCGTCAATCCCTGGCGCCGAAAGAGGCGGCGATGCTGGAGTACTTCCTCGCCCACCCGGGGCGTACTCTCTCCACGGAGGAGCTGGTGCAGAACCTCTGGGAGTACGACCAGCTTCCCAGCGATGCGACCCTGCGTTCGCACATACGCCGCCTGCGCGAGCTGATCGGCAGCGAGCGCATCACCACCGTGCGCGGCATAGGGTACCGCTATGAATGAACTCGAAAAGCGCTCCTTCTACTCTTTCCTGGGACTCTATATCGTCTCGTCCTTTCTCTTTATCCTGCTGGCGGGTTTTTGGTACTACACGGCCCAGAAACACGCTTTCGAGAACAACGAGCACTACCGGCTGGAGCACATCGCGGACCGCATCGGCACGGCGATCATCATGGCCCATATGCATGGCACCCCCCTGCAGATTCCCGAACTGCAGGGCAGGGATATCCGCATCGCTCTGATCGGGACGGACGGTCGGCTTGTCTCGGGGGAACTTCCCGCAGGGCTCCTTCCCGACGGCCCCGACTACCGCGAATACACCGGACGGATGGTCCTCGTCTCCGACGCCCCCAAGGAGCACCTGCAGATCCGCTATGTCATCGTCAGTTCCGACGCGCTCTTCGGGGTGCTCTCAGAGCTGCGCGAGGTCGTGCTGGCGATGATGGCCGCCATCGCCCTGCTCGCCGCGACCGTCGCCTGGACCCTTTCCAAACTCTTTATGCGCCCCTTGCACCAGCGCGTCGTCCAGACCGAGCGGTTCGTCAGCGACGTCACCCATGAGCTCAACACCCCCGTGACCGCCCTCTCCATGGCGGCCGAACAGCTCCTGAGCGCCGGACGTTGCAGCGAGAAGACCCTGCGCAACATCACGGCAAGTACACGGCAGCTCTATGACATCTACCGCTCGCTGACCTACCTCAATTTCGCGCGCGAACCTGAGACCCCCCACGCCATCGACCTGGCCGGTGTGGCGGAAAAAAGCTCGGCCTACTACCGGCCGCTGATGGAGAGCAAACAGCAGACCCTTTCCCTTCAGACGCACCCGCTGTACTTTGCCATTCCCGAGGCGGAAGCGCAGCTGCTGCTGGGCAACCTCATCGGCAATGCCGTCAAGTACTCCCCGCCGGGAGCGACGGTACATCTGGAGATGAATGCGGGGTGTCTCATTGTCAGGGATGAGGGGATGGGGATTGCGCCCGAGCAGCAGCACAGGATCTTCGAGCAGTTCACCCGCGCCACGGAAATAGGCGGGGGGTTTGGGGTGGGGCTCTCCATCGTCAAACGGATCTGCGACGCCTACGGCATCACGCTGACGCTCGATTCAGCGGAGGGGAAGGGGACACAGTTCCGCCTCTGCTTCCCGCAAGAAGCGTCAGGGGTATAAAGAGGAGCGCGGCTCAACCGAGCCGCTTGAGGTCCGCTTCGTCGAACTCCTGCCGCAGCGGGATCAGGATGCTCACGGCGACCAGCGCGATCCCGAAAACAAGGATGGTGACGCTGCCGAAATCGCCGGCGACGCCGGTAAGGGTACTTTTGCCGAGGTCCGGCCCCATGAGGGGCTTGAAGAGCGGCTCATAGAAGAGGGTAAAGACGAGCCCGCCGAGCAGCCCGCCGATGGCCCCGACGAGGACGTCGATCCGACCCTCGGCGATGGATACGGGGCCCGTTCCCGGGCATTTGCCGAAGATCGCCATGGAGACGCCGAAGATCACCCCGCCGATAATGAGCCCGCCGAGCAGGATCGGTTTGATGTGGTAGTGCGCCCACCCCGCTTCGATCATAAAGTATAGCCCGATGCTTGCTACGCCTACGGCCAGGAAGAGCATCTTCGGCACGACCGTATCGCGCAGCATCGCGAACCCGGCGATCTTCTCGAACTTGTCGACACGGCTGTACTGGATGATCCCCCCGAAGAGGATCCCGATGACAAAGACGAGCGCGATAGAGCCGTGCCCCTCGTTCGCAACCGTTTCGAACATCCCCATGATACGCTCAAACATCCTGTGCCTCCTTCTTGTAGAAGAGACGTCCCGTAATGAGCAGGGTCGCCATCACGATGCCGCCGAAGATCATCGCGCTGATCGCCGTCTGGCTCATGCCGCTCAGGAAGTGCCCGCTGGTGCACCCCCCGGCCAGGCGCGCGCCGATGATCATGAAAAAGCCGCTCGCGAAGCTCCAGGAGAGGCGGGAGACGACGGAGCCGTTCTTGTACTTTTTCCATGCCGTCGGAATGATGCTGAAACGGAAGCTCTTGGTGATAAAGACCGAGGTGACGAACCCGCCGACCAGTGCGCCCAGCAGCATCACGCCCTCCCAGGCACCGGCACTGTCGATCTCTTTGAGATAGCCGTACTGTTCCGGGTCAAGGTTAAAGAGAAGCCCCGCAAAATAGGGGACATAAGTCGAAGCGCCGATGGGGCGGTCCGCCCCGAAAACGGAAAAAGTGAACATCAGCAGCAGCGCCATCAGCAGACCGCCGACCCACCAGGGAATACGCCTGATCATTACAACCCCTTATTAAATGTATTTTCTTTCATAATTATAATACAAATAAATGCAAACAATAAATCAATATTATTTTTAAAATCATTCAAACTTTTTGAGCATCGCAGCAATCCCTATGCTATCATAAGGCCATGAATGAGACCATCGCCCCGGAATTCCTGCCCCTTGTCGACGCCGTCGAAGCCCACCTGCTGGGCAAACGCCATGCCATTACCCTGACGCTCGCCGCCTTCTTCGCCGGGGGGCACGTCCTGCTCGAGGATATCCCCGGCGTCGGGAAGACGACCCTTGCCAAAACCTTCGCGAACGTCATGGGGCTCGATTTCGGGCGCATCCAGTTCACCGGGGACCTACTCCCCTCGGACATCCTCGGGGTAAGCTACTTCGACCAGGAGAGCGGCAAGTTCGTCCTGAAAAAGGGACCAATTTTCACCCAGTTCCTTCTCGCCGACGAGATCAACCGCTCAATGCCCAAGACCCAGTCGGCGCTGCTCGAGGCGATGGAAGAGCACCACGTCACCATCGACGGCAAAAGCCACGATCTCAAAGAGCCCTTCTTCGTCATCGCGACCCAGAACCCCCACGAAGAGGTCGGCACCTTCGCCCTGCCCCACTCCCAGCTGGACCGTTTCCTCTGCTCGTTCGGGATCGGCTACCCCGACAAGGAAGCGGAACGCGAAGTACTGCTGGGCGGCGGCAGCCGCGCCGGCGCGGCCGTGCCGCTGATCGACGCCGCGGCGGTCAGGGGGACGATGGAGGCCGTGCAGAACGTCCACCTCAGCCCGATGCTGCTGGACTACCTCCAGTCGCTCATCGCCTACACCCGCGACAGCGGCCGCTTCGTCTACGGCCTCTCGACCCGCGGCGCCCTGGCCATGGCCGCGATGACCCGCGCCTGGGCGCACCTGCACGGACGCGACTATGCCCTCCCCGACGACGTCCAGGCCGTGGCCGGCGAAGTCTGTCTCCACCGCCTCGCCTTCAAAGAGGGCGTCACGACCCTCTCACGCCTCCGCCATGAGCTCTTTTCGCACGTTTCGGCGGATGCGTAAACGCGTCCGCCAGCGGGCAACGCGTTTCAGCCTCCTTGTCGTCGTCCTGCTGTTCGGCCTCTTTCTCGAGGCCTATATGCACAACTTCAACCTCGTCTATATCACCCTCTTTTTCGTCTTTGCCAGCGCCTTTGCCGCCGGGCCGCTCGGACTGCGCAACCTCGGCTGCCTCGAAGCGGAACCCAGCGGCTGCGAACGGCTCTTCGCACGCCGCAGTGCACAGTGCCACTTCAAGATCCGCAACACCTCCGCCCTGGGGGCCTGGGCCGTGGAGCTCCACGGGGCGGGAAGCGTCCAACCCCTGCCGGAGATCCCCCCGCATACGACCGTGACCGCTACGCTGCCGCTCGCCCCGGAACGGCGCGGCCGCTTTGAAGCCGGCCCCTGCACGCTGCAGAGCCTCTTTCCCCTCTCGACGGTCCGTTTCGTCCTCGAGATCGCCAAAAGCTGCGAACACATCGTCTTCCCCGAACCCAAAGGCGAACCCCTGCGCAGCTTCCTGCTGCGGCGCCGATCCCCCTTCGGCGACGAAACCGATTTCGAGGGGCTGCGCAGCTACAGCGGTGCGGAGAGCCCTTCGCGTATCCACTGGCCCTCCGTCGCCAGGGGGGAACTCGCCGTCAAGCACTTCGACCGGGAGCAGCGGACGGAGACACTCCGGTTCGAATTCCTGCGCAGCGGCAGGGACGACGAAAGCCGCCTGTCGCAGCTGACCCTCTGGACCCTCGAATGCGAAGCGGCACGGCTCCCTTTCAGCATCCTCATGCCCCGCAGGGAACTCGACAGCAAAAAGGAGGGGATCGATGCGATTCTTACCTATCTGGCGCTCTACTGATCCCGCTGCAAAACAGCCGGGACGCATCGTCTCCAGGCTGCAGAGTTGGAGCGCTTCGCGCGAGCTCTTTTTGCTGGACCTCGCCTACCTCGCCGTCATCACGCCTCTGTTGCTGCTGCTCAAAGCCCCGATGCTGCTTTTCTTATTGCTCGTGCTCGTGCTCCTGCTCGCCGGGAAAAAGGGGAGTACGGCGACCCTCCTGCTCGTCGCCATGACCGGCCTGCTTGCGGTCTTTTTCTCCATTTACGGGGCCTTCAACTTCGCGGGCCTCTCAAGGCTGAAACTCTTCGTCGAACTGATCCTCTACCTGCTGCTGCTCGCCGTCAGCCTGCAGCGGCTCACCCGCACGATCAACTTCTACCTGCTCATCTCCCCCGTACTGCTGCTGGCCCTTTCGCTCTTCTTTTTCGACTCCATCGCGATGCTCGGCTACGTCGTTTTCGAGGTCTTCGTGCTGCTGTGGCTGATGCTCGCGCACCGCACCGGGGCCGATCCCCTCTTCAGCCTCCGGATCACGGGAATGCTCTTCGCTCTCTCCCTGCCCTGGGTCGTGCTGCTCTTTTTCTTCTTCCCCCGCATCTCCTTTGAGCACGCCTCCTACGGTTTCCGGGGCGACGACATCACCCGCACCGGCCACGACGGCACGATGCGCATGGACAGCGCCGCCCTGCTCGTACCCTCCGAACGCATCGTCATGGAAGTGGGGTTCCAGGGCACGATTCCTGCCGACGGGCAGCTCTATTTCCGCGGCAGCGTCCTCTACCGCGACAAAAAAGATCACTGGGAGCCCCTTCCCTCCTATGTCCGGAGGGCCTTTATTCCGGCACAGAATGCCCAAAGAGGAATGTACGGTTCCGCACAGCAGGTCACGGCCTACAAGGTGTCGCTCTACCCGACCCACAAGCAGTGGCTCTACCTCCTCGACCTGCCGCTGGAAGCCCCGGAGGGGGCCACGATCAACGCCGACTTCGAAACGACGCTGAAGAAGCCCATTGAGGAGCCCCAGCGCTACGATGCGGGATCGGCCCTGGTCTACCGCTACGGCGGTAGGACGGAGCGCACCGTGTTGTACTATGCACTCGACGTCAACCGAAGCGCCCATCCCCGCAGCGCAAAGGCTGCCGATACGCTCGCGGCAGCCAACCCCGACCCGGAACAGCGCCTCGGCGCCCTGTTGCGCTTTTTCCGTGACCAGAACCTCACCTACAGTCTGCGCCCGGAGCCCCTCGACCTCAACCATACGGCCGACAGTTTCCTCTTCGACAAACGCAAGGGGTACTGCGTCCATTTCGCCGGCGCCTTCGTCACCTTCTCAAGGCTCGCGGGCCTTCCCGCCCGCGTCGTCACCGGCTACAAAGCCGACCGCAAGAACAGTGTCAACAACTACCTCGCCGTCAAGGAGCGTGACGCCCATGCCTGGGCCGAGGTCTACGCCGGCGGCCGCTGGCAGCGTGTCGAGACGACGGCAACAGCCTCTTTCATTGACAACGAGAGCGCAGAGCTGCTGCGCCAGACCGGTACCCTCGAGGACAACAGCGACCGCCTCACCCGCCTGAACCTCTACCTGCTCTATGTCAAGTACCAGGTGGAAACCTGGGTGCTGCAGTACAGCCACTTCCGGCAGATGCGGCTGCTTGAAAAGATCAAAACGAACCCGCTCTTTGCCGCCAAACTCGCCGCCGCCTTTGCCCTGCTCGTGCTGGCCAGTGCGGCACTCTTCCTCTGGCTGCGCCGTCCGCGCTGCGGCAACAGGCTGCTCTGCCTGTTGCGCCCGCTGCTCACACGACTGCAGCGCAGCGGCTTCGTACGGGAAGAGGGGGAGACCCTGCATACGTTTTTCACGCGCTACCTCGCGGCCCACCCCGGCAGCGCTCTGGCCGACGTCGACCGCCTCTACCACCGGCAGCAGTACGGCAGGAACGAAGAGGATGCAGTACAATTCAAAAAAGCCATCCGCGCCTTTCTGCGCGAAAAACCCGCCAAAGGAAGCTCCGATGCTCATTAACTATGACGCTGCAAATGCCGGTGATATCTACAAACTGATGTCGCAATCCATCATCCCCCGCCCCATCGCCTGGGTCGTCACCGAGAGCGGCAGCGTCGTGAACGTGGCGCCCTTCAGCTACTTCACCGGCCTCTCCTCCAAGGAGCTCGAAGCCCACGTCAGCGAAGCCGAGCAGTTCGCCATTCCCCATACGCGTCCCGTACCGGGGTACCCGCCGATGATCGAGGGTGCCCCCATCGCCTTTTTCTGCGACTTTCACAGCGAAGTCGACCTGGGCGAGAGCAAAACGATCCCGCTTATCGTCGAGATCAAGGCGCAATTCGTCGACGACGCCTGCATCCCTGACAAAGAGCGTATGACGATCATCTTCGACCCCATCGCCCGCATCGGCAAAAGCTACGCCCATATCGGCGAAGAGCGCACACCGCCGCCGATCCCCTGATAAGGCTTTTTTTCTTACAGTAATAAGTGATAAAGTGAGGAAATATGAATAAAATCAGATGCTATCAACTGATTGGAGCAATTTTTGCCTCCATTAATTTTTTACTGTTTATGATGTTTTACCGCGTTGCAAGTGGTATGGATGCACAGTATCAATTAGCATGGCTACCATTGTCATTTATTGATTTTCCAATAACAACATTTTATTTTTTATTCATCTTTTTAGGCCTATCGCCAAACGCTGCAGCATTCATTACATTTGGAATACTAGGAACATCGTGGTGGTATTTCTTGAGCAGTTATATTGCGAAAAAATTCAATAAATGTCGCAGGGCACTCAATCCCTGAGTGCACCAAATCATGAAACAACGGATTCTTTATTCCTCTTTTCCGATTCGGCCGTCACGCCCCAGGTAGAACACGTCGAAATCTTCGGCAATGAACAAGGGGCCGTCGTAGGCTGAACGGACCTCCAGTTCTATTTCGCTTAATTCATGGGGGCTGCCCCTGCCGAACCGGGGGCTGATGTGCGTCGCGATGAGCGCGCCGACACCGGCAGCGCCCGCCGCGCGCCCAAGATCGCGGGCCGTCGTATGCAGCTGTTTTTCGACGAGGCTGTCGTAGATCGCCTGGGTATAGGTGCATTCGTGCACGAGCAGGTCGAGCCCCTCCAGCGCCTCGCCCAGTACGGAAGGCTCCGCATTGTCCCCGGCGATAAGAAGTGAACGTCCCCGCACCGGTTCCAGCATATACGCCTGCGGTTCGTAGACCCGCCCCTCATGGGTGACGGTCAGCCCCCTTTTCAGCTCCCCGTAGAGCGGGGAGGGTTCCAGGCCTTCACTGCGCAGCTTCGCCTCGTCGAGCCGATTGGCGGTGTCGTTCTCCCTGATCAGGAAGGCGTGGCTCTCGATGGAGTGCACCAGGGGCAAAACGGTGACGCGGAAGCGGTCAAAGATAAACTGCTCCCCCGGCGTGTACTCGATGATCTGCAGGTCGTACCCGAGGTAGTCGGCGTCGGTCTCCGTAAAGCAGTGAATGAATGCGGCGATTCCCCTGGGACCGTAAATGCGCAGCGGCCGGAAGGCCCGGTCCATCCGCTTGGAGGCCAGCAGGCCCGGTAGCCCGAAGATGTGGTCGCCGTGCATGTGGGTGATGAAGATCGCGGCCAGTTTTCCGACGGAGGGGCGCGTGCGCAGCAGCTGGTGCTGGGTCCCCTCCCCGCAGTCGAAGAGGTACCACCGGGGCTCCTGCTCCATCTGCAGTGCCAGCGCTGTAACGTTGCGCTCCTTTGTCGGTTTCCCCGCGCTCGTTCCAAGGAAGGTCAGTTTCATACGCATAGTATAGTACAATATAGGGGCATCTCTAGAAACCCTATGCGGTCTCAGCACCGCAGAGAATGTCATAATCAAGGCGACGCTTTGACGGCCTAGCCTAAGCTAAGCCGAAAAGTGGCAACGCCGAGTATGGCTTTTCTCTGCGGTGCCCTATGGGAGGGCTTTGGGAGCATGATCTTTCCTCCGTTTTCATCTTGACTTAGCTTAGACTAGGCCTGCGCCGAAAACAAAGAAAATCTCACGCTTCCAAAGCTCTCTGAGATGCGCATAGAGTTTCTAGAGGTACCCCTGAATGCGCAAACATCGTGGATTGGCCCCCGAAGACACCCTCTTTTTCGATCCGAAACGGCTTGCCGTGCTGCGGCAGGCCGTCGGCGACCTCTCGTGGCTGCTGCAGCGCGGCTACAGCACCAAGGCCGCCCTGACGCTGGTCGGCAACCATTTCCAGCTCGTCGAGCGCGAACGGCTTGCCATCGTCCACACCGCCGGTGACGGCGCACCGCGGCACACCCCCCTGACCTTCGAGGCGCTCCGGGGCCGAACACTCTGCATCGACGGTTTCAACCTGCTTATCACCCTCGAAACGGCACTGGGCGGCGGCATCATCCTTATCGGGACGGACGGCTGCTACCGCGACATCGCAAATATCCACGGCGCTTACGCCCTGCGGGCCGAGACCGAGGCGGCCATCTCCCTCGCCGCACATGCGCTCAAAGCGGCCGGGATCGCCGAGGCGCTTTGGCTCTTCGACCGCCCCGTTTCCAACAGCGGAAGGGTCGCCGCGCTCGTCAATGACACCGCGCAGAGGCTCTCCGTCCCGATGGAGGCGCTCACGGCCGACGAGGTCGATGCAAAAGTGAAACGGTGCGATGGCATCGCCGTCACCGCCGATTCGGAGATCCTCGCCAGCGGGGTCGCATGGTTCGACCTCGCCGGCCATATCATCCAAAGGCAGATCCCGGATGCGCGCCTTATCGACCTGCGTTCTCCCGCCGATGCTTAAGCCGTCCCTGAAGGCCCTGCACCCCTCAGACCCTCCTAAGCAAGCTGTGTTAAGATTGCACTATCAGACGGCCTCCCTGGAGTGTTGGCCGTTTGCTCCAACGAACGGGCGCATGCCATGACGTATCCTCTCGCGCTTTTATCCATCTTTTTATTACTGTTTTTGATCTGGGCTTTCATCGCCTTTTACCGCAGCCGCCGGAAAAAAATGCTCCTTGAAACCCTGCGCACCATGCCTTTTCCCGAGCAGTGGCGACGATATCTGGAGCGGACGGTCCACTACCCGCAGCTGGAACATGAAGCCCGCCGGAAGATCGAACGTGCCGTCCTGCGCTTTGTCCACACGAAGCCCTATAGCGGGGTCGGGCTCGAGGTGACGGAGGAGATGAAAGTCGTCATCGCCTTTTACGCCTGCCTAATGGTGCGGCACCGGCCCGAATCCTACGACTACCCGACGCTGGGCGGTATCATCATCTACGCCGACGGTTTCGTCGTCGACGAGTTTCACGACTACGGCGGGATCGTCTCAGAACAGCGCGCTGTCCTCGACGGGCAATCCTCCCACGACACCGTCGTCTTCGCCTGGCCCGACGTGGAGGCCGAAGCCTACCACCCCTCCGAATACAACGTCGTCATTCACGAATTCGCCCATCTCCTGGACTTCGAAGACGGGCTGACCGACGGCGTTCCGTTGCTTCCCAAAGAGAGCGCCCCCCAGTGGGAGCACCACATGGCGCGGGAGTTCAAGCACCTCACGGCCGCCACGGAGCACGGGCACCTGAACGAAAAGCAGCATCTCCTCGGTACCTACGCGGCCACGGACATGGCCGAGTTTTTTGCCGTCGCTTCCGAACGGTACTTTACGCAGCCCGACGCTTTTGCACACCACTACCCCGAACTCCACACCCTCTTTTCCGCCTACTACGGCTGACACTCCACCCCGTAAGATCGCCTTATCGAATTGAAAACCACTCTCAAATGACGATAAAACTACAATTTTATTTTGGTTTAATCGTCAGGTATTATAATGCTGTCAGATTATTTGCATAAGGAGTAAAAATGAATGAGAATTTCAATGAGCGTCTGGCGTCCATTATCGCCAACGATGTCGCCAAAGAAAACCTCGGCCATATCGACCTGCACAAGGCGCGGGAACTGCTGATGGATGCCGGTGCCGTGCTCTTTGACGTCCGGCCGCCGGCGAAGGTGGAGGGCGAAAACGCCCAGGAAGCGGGGATCAAAAATGCCTATTACGCACCCTACCCGGCATTTGCCGCCTCCCTGGAGCTGCTGCCTGAAGACAAAACGACCCCCATTATCACCGCCTGCGTCAAAGGGTGGTTCGGCAACCGCGTCATGGCCTACCTCGAGATGATGGGCTATGCCAATGTTTACGTGCTCGACACAAGCATCACCGCGCTGATCGAAGCGCACTACGCCCACACCGGCCGCTGATGCCGACACCATACGAAGGAAAAACCGCATGAGAAAAACAGTGATCTCCCTGATCGCACTGAGCGCACTGAGCGCATCCGCGCTCGCCTACGACGCCGCAAAAGCCGCCGAATTCAACGGCTTCTTCTCCCACATGACCCACAAGGCGTGCGCCAACTCGACGCTCTTCGTCAAGGCCGACGACGTCATGAAGATGCTGCGTGAAGCCAAACCGATGCTCCTGCTCGACATCCGGACCGAAGGGGAAGCCTCCGTCGTCGCTCTGGGCGGCACAGGAAGCAGACATGTCCCCGTCGAGCATCTGTTCGAAAAGCCGAACCTCGACACCCTCCCCACGGACCGCCCGATCGTCCTCGTCTGCTACTCCGGCACGCGGGCGACGATGGCGGCCATGGGCCTCAAGATGATCGGGATCAAGAACGTGCAGGTTCTCAAAGGGGGCATCGTCGCGCTCGCCGCTTCCGATACGACCAAAAACGCACCGTTAAAGGATGAAAAATGAAAATCGCAATCCCCGTAGAGGGTGAAAACCTCAAAATCGTCAAACGGACGGGGCAGGCCCCCTACTACGCCCTTTTCGACGACACCGTCTTCGAGCGGATCGTCGAAGCGCCGCAGAGCGGACATGCCCATGACGACCGTCACGACCACCATGACCATGAAGAGCACGGCGGCCACCACGGGCATCACCACGCCGAAGACGAGGAACATATCCAGGGGCACGGCAAGAGCCTCTCCAACCTCGCCGGTGTCGAGATGATGCTCGTGCGTATGATCGGAACGCATATGAAAGAGGCGGTCGACCGTGCCGGTATCACCGTCAAGAAGATCCGTGAGAAACACGGCGAAACCGCCGATGAAGCCGTCAAAAATTATTTACAGGAGAAAGCAGCATGAAAATCGTATTTCCGACCGATGAGGACATGGGATTCCTCTCCCGCCGCGGAGCGCATTTCGGCAAAGCGAAGTTCTACACCCTCGTCACCGTCGAAAATAATCGTATAATGGATGTCGAAGGTATCGTCAACCCGGGCCACGATGCCGGGGGCTGCGGCAACGCCGTCTCCAATATCATGGCCCTGCACCCCGACGCCCTGGTCGTTTCGGGTATCGGCGGCTCCCCGGCCAAAGGGTTTGAACAGGCGGGGCTCTCCGTTTATGTCGACCGTGAATCGCCGACGGTGCGCGACTCCGTCGAGCGCCTCATGCAAAACGCCCTCGGCGCCCTCGGCGGCAAAGGGACCTGTTCCACCCACTGAACAAGGAAAAAAATGAAACTGGCAGCCCTCTACCGTTTTTACCGTGACGGGTTCAACGCCATGCGGCTGGGCCGTACGCTCTGGACCGTCGTGGCTGTCAAACTGCTCATTCTTTTCGGTGTGATCAAAGTCCTCTTTTTCAGCGATACCCTGCAGAGCCGTTTCGACAGTGACGAAGCACGGCAGGAGTTCGTAAGCCGGCAACTGATGAACACACCGTAATCAAACGATTCACGCCCGATTTTGACACCCCCTGCGCCCCATCAAGAGGCAAGGCATGCCGAAAGCACGGCAAAAATGAAATTGAAAAGGATAATTAATGCTGTATGAAACGGCCGCAAGCGTTGACTGGGCACGGGCCCAGTTTGCCCTGACGGCGATCTACCACTTCCTGTTCGTCCCCCTCACCCTGGGACTCTCGTTTATCGTCGCGATCATGGAGACGCTCTATGTCCGCACCAACGACCCGCAGTGGAAGCGGGCGACGAAGTTCTGGATGACGCTCTTCGCCATCAACTTCGCCGTCGGCGTCGCGACGGGGCTGATCATGGAGTTCGAGTTCGGGACCAACTGGGCCAACTACTCCTGGTTCGTCGGCGACATCTTCGGCGCGCCGCTGGCCGTGGAGGGGATCCTCGCCTTCTTCATGGAGTCGACCTTCTTCGCCGTCATGTTCTTCGGCTGGGACAAGGTGAGCAAGGGGTTCCACCTCCTCTCCACCTGGCTCGTCGCCGTCGGTTCGAACCTCTCCGCACTCTGGATCCTTGTCGCCAACGGCTGGATGCAGTACCCCGTCGGCATGGCCTTCAACCCGGACACCGCCCGTAACGAGATGGCCAACTTCTGGGATGTCATCCTCTCCCCGGTAGCGATGTCCAAGTTCCTGCACACCATCAGCAGCGGCTACGTCATCGCCGGACTTTTCGTCGTCGGGATCTCCGGCTGGTACCTGCTGAAGAACCGCGACACGCTTATTGCCAAGCGCAGCATGGTCGTCGGCGCCTCCTTCGGCCTGCTTGTGTCGCTCTTCCTGGCACTCAGCGGGGATGAGAGCGCCTACAACGTCGCGCAGAAACAGCCGGTCAAACTGGCCGCGATGGAAGGGCTCTACAAAGGCGAGACCCGCGCGGGCATCATCGCCTTCGGTATCCTCAACCCCGACAAAGAGCTCGGCGACGACCGCCACGAGTTCTACGGCGACATCGAGATCCCCTACGCCCTCTCATTCCTGGGCTACCACGATATCGACGCCTTCGTGCCGGGTCTCGACGACCTCGTCTACGGTAACGAAAAGCACGGCATCGAACCGGCGCAGGCGCGGATCGACCGCGGCAAGACAGCGGTTGCAGCGTTCAAGGAGTATAAAACAGCCGTGAAAGCGGGTGACGAAGCGGGTGCGGCCGAAGCGCGCACGGTGCTCGAAGCGAACATCGCCGACTTCGGCTACGGCTACCTCGACAAACCCGAGGACATCGTCCCGCCGATCGCCCTCACGTTCTACAGCTTCCACGTCATGGTCGGACTGGGGAGCTGGTTCATTCTCCTGTTCCTTGCCCTGCTCTACCTGACGATGGCCAACGAGATCACCCGCTTCCGCAAACTCCTTTGGCTCGCCATCTGGTCGATCCCGCTGGGCTACATCGCCGCCGAGGCGGGCTGGATCGTCGCCGAGGTCGGCCGCCAGCCCTGGGCCGTGCAAGACCTGCTGCCCGTCGGCATCGCGATGACGGACATCTCGAGCAGCAGCGTCCAGACGACCTTCTGGATGTTCGCGGCGCTCTTTACGGCGCTGCTCGTCGCGGAGATCAAGATCATGCTCCGCCAGATCAAAATCGGACCCGACGGAGGAGACCACTGATGTTTGAAGCACTCACCTTTTTACAATTGCAGCAGTACTGGTGGATCATCATCAGCCTGCTGGGCGGACTCTTTGTCTATATCATGTTTATCCAGGGGGGACAGACCGTGCTGAATCAGCTGAGCCGTAACGAAACGGAGAAGACGATGCTCGTCAACTCCCTGGGGCGCAAATGGGAGCTCGGCTTTACGACCCTGGTCCTTTTCGGCGGGGCGCTCTTTGCCGCCTTTCCCCTCTTTTACGCCACGAGCTTCGGCGGGGCGTACTGGGTCTGGATGGTCATCCTCTTCTGTTTTATCATCCAGGCGGTCAGCTACGAGTACCGCAAAAAGCCCGACAACGTCCTGGGGCAGAAGACCTACGAAGCGTTCCTCTACATCAACGGCAGCCTCGGCGTCGTGCTGCTCGGCATCGCCATCAGCACCTTCTTCAGCGGTGCGGATTTCGCCCTCGATGACAATAACTTCGTCCACTGGCAGGGTGGCGCTCGGGGCCTTGAAGCGCTACTGAACCCGATGAACTACCTGCTCGGATTCGCACTGCTCTTCCTTGTGCGCATCGCAGCCGGGATGTATTTCATCTCGAGCATCGACCATGCCCCGATCGAGGCCAAGGCCCGCACGATGATCAAACGCAACATCGTCTGGTTCCTGCCGTTCTTCCTCGGCTTCGTCGCGTGGATCTTCCTCAAAGACGGTTTTGCCTACGATGCCGCCACCAAAACGGTATCGATGGTGCCGAATAAATACTTCTGGAACTTCATCGAGATGCCCGTAGTGGGCATCATGTTCCTCGCCGGGGTCGTCATGGTCCTGCTCTCGGTCTTCAACACGGTCTTCCGCGGCAAGAGCTGCTGCGCCTGGACCAACGGGGTCGGAATCGTGCTGACCGTTATGGCGGTGCTGCTCGCCGTCGGCTTCAACGGGACGGCCTTCTACCCCTCGACGCACGACCTCCAGCACTCGCTCACGATCGAGAATGCCTCGGGCAGCCTCTATACGCTGACCGTGATGAGCTACGTCTCGCTGATGGTGCCCTTCGTCCTCGCCTACATCGCCTACGCCTGGCGTGCGATGGACCGGGTCAAGATCACCGAAGACGAGATCAACGCGCCCGACGCGCACAACTATTAAGGAGCCCGTTATGGATTACACCTCTTCACTTATCTGGTTCGCCTCCTGGCCGCTGATCATCTACGTCAGCTACCGCTTCGTCCGCCTCAACGTTGACGAGATTGCCCGCCGCGAAAAAGAGCAGTCGTGACCCCTTTTGCCGCAGGGGTTTCGCTACAATCGTAGTTATGAAAGAGAACTCCCGCGCCAAAGAGGCCTTTTCCAAAGCCCTGCGCTCCCTTGCGACCATGACGCCGATGCTCCTCGCCGTCATCGGCCTGGTCGGGCTTTTCCAGGCCTTCGTCTCCCCGGAGATGCTTCGCACCCTCTTCAGCGGCACCCCCCTCCTTGACACCTTCATCGGGACCGTCATCGGCGGGATCTCCATCGGCCAGCCCGTCATCAGCTACATTATCGGCGGCGAACTGCTCGGCGAGGGGATATCGCTCTATGCCGTGACCGCCTTTATCCTGGCGTGGGTGACCCTCGGGATCATCCAGCTGCCGCTGGAGGCCTCCCTCTTCGGCAAACGCTTCACCGTTATCCGCAACCTGCTCAGCTTCGTTTTCGCGATGCTGATCGGTTTCGCCACGGCTTTGACGCTGCAGGGGCTCTCGTGAAAAAAGCACCGGCCCCCGCACTGAAATGCAACGGCTGCATCCTGCTCGCCGTCACCCTCCTGCTCTACGGCGCGGCCGCCCTGTTCGCCCCCGACACAACCCTGGCGGCGGCGGAGGAGAGTCTCGGCATCCTGATGAAAATCCTGCCGATCCTGCTCGTCGTCTTTTTCCTCACCGCCCTGCTCAACACCTTCCTCAAGCCCAAGAGCATCGCGAAACACCTCGGCGAAGGTTCACGGCTCCACGGCTGGTTCATCGCCCTCTTCGGCGGGATCCTCAGCCACGGCCCCGGTTATGTCTGGTATCCCATGCTCGCCGACCTGCGGAGCCAGGGGGCCCGCGACGGCCTCATCGTCGCCTTCTTCTATGCCCGGGCCATCAAACTCCCCTGGCTCCCCGTGATGATCAGCTACTTCGGCATCGGGTTCACCCTCGTGCTGAGCTTCTACATCCTGCTGGGGGCCTGGCTGCAGGGGCTGATCGCGGAGAGGATGTTAAGAGTTAAGAGTTAAGAGTTAAGAGTTAAGAGTTAAGAGTTAAGAGTTAAGAGTTAAGAGTTAAGAGTTAAGAGTTAAGAGTTAAGAGTTAATCGTGTCAGCATCTGCTTCTTCTGTCAAGGCCGAAATGGTAATTAGCGGGTCGGGCGGACCTGTGATGCTTGGAATGTCCCAAAAGCGGCAGCCTTTTGCACTTTCTTTTTCCCGGTTCGGCTTCTTTTTTGGATAAGCAAAAAAGAAGGGGAACAAAGCACCTCATCAAGAAGGAAAACAATGAAAACGATCTACCTCGCCGGCCCCGACGTCTTCGAACCCGATCCTGTTGCCGCGGGCGAGGCCCTCAAGCAGCTCTGCGCCGATTACGGTTTCGAGGGCCTCTTCCCTCTGGACAACGCCATCGAAGATTTCGACCATCCGCACAAGACCGCCGAAGCGATCCGGCAGGCGAACATCGACCTCATCCGCCGCGCCGACATTGTCATGGCAAACCTCAACCCCTTCCGGGGATTCGAACCCGACTCCGGTACCGTCTACGAAGTCGGGTTCGCCGAGGCGCTCGGCAAGCCGGTTTTCGCCTACGCGGCCGACCGCCGCCACATGCCCGACCGCCTCAGGGCCCATCAGCAGCTCGCGCCCGACGCCCTGCAGTGCCGTGAGGGCAAAAGCATCGAATCCTTTGCCCTCTCGCACAACCTGATGTTCACCCATACAGTCGTGGCAGACGATGCACGCAGCTGTCTTCGTTATATCGCGGAGCGTCTATCCTGACACAAGCGTAAGGCCGAAATCCGCTACCCCTTGAGATCGTGCACGAGGGGAGAGCCGCTCTTCTTGTGCCACTTGACGATCAGTTCCCATGCCTCTTCCGCTGTCTCGGCAAAGGCGAAAAGCTCCCGGTCCTCTTCGTCAATCGTTCCCTCCTCGACAAGCATTTCGAAGTTGATGATCCCGCGCCAGTAGCTTTCGCCGACGAAGACGACGGGCATCGGATCGATTTTTCGCGTCTGCACGAGGGTCAGGACTTCGAAACATTCGTCCAGGGTCCCGTAGCCTCCGGGGAAGATGACCAGGGCCTTGGCCCTCCGCAGGAAATGGAGTTTACGGATAGCGAAGTAGTGCACCTGGAAGCAGAGTTCGGGGGTGATGTAGGGGTTGGGGTACTGTTCATGCGGCAGGGTGATGTTAAGGCCAGCCGATTTGGCGCCGACATCGAACGCGCCGCGGTTGGCCGCCTCCATGATGCCAGGCCCCCCGCCTGTCATCAGGGTGATTTTCGTATCTTCCGGTCCTTTGCCGCTGCGGCCGACAATCGCCCCGAATGCCCGGGCCGTCTCATAATAGTGGCTCTTGGCCAGCAGCCGCCGGGCGATACTCAGCTCTTTTTCGAGCGCCTCGCCGTCTTTCGTATCCCGCTGTGATTCGAGCGTGTCTATCAGGCGTTTGGCCTCTGCCTCCTCCATGATGCGGGTAGAGCCGAATACGACGATAGTATGTTCGATGCCGTGTTCGCGCAGCAGCAGTTCGGGCTTGAGGTAGTCAACCTCCAGCCGCACGCCCCGCACCTCGTCACGGCGCAAAAACCGCGGGTCCCTGTCAGCCTGGATAAAATTCTCATGCGCCATGATGGCCTTGACGCGCTTATGCGCTTTGGGGTCATCCTCGTCGGGCTTGGGGTGCTCCCACGGCAGCGGCTTCTGATGCCGCTTCAACAGCTTGCGAAACGCTTTTTTATCATGGTTTTTCTTCATGGGTACCCCTTCAACTCCGTTGCCCCATTGTAGCACGCATCGCGGCCGACATGGTACAATCATCGTATGGAATATGCCGTACTCAAATCGATGCTTATCGCGCTGCTGCTGGGGTTCATGATCGGCATGCAGCGCACCATGAGTTACCTGCCCAGGGGCAAAGAGAGCTTCGCGGGGAGCCGTACCTTCGCCCTGCTGGCCCTCATCGGCTACCTGGCCGGATGGCTCGGCGAGGCGGTCCCGGGCTTCGTTTTCGCAGCGACGGCCGTCGTGGGGCTGCTCGTCGGGCTCTCCTACTACCTCAAGGTCACCCGATTCCATCAGACGGGGATGACCACACAGGTCGCCGCCCTCGTCACCTTTTTCCTGGGGCTCATGGTCTACGCCGCGCTGGAGAACTACGCCATCTTCATCGCCGTCGTCATGGTCGTGCTGCTCGAGATCAAACCCCGCCTGCGGGAGTTCGAGTCCCACCTCTCCTCCACCGACATCAGTGCCGCCGTGCTGCTGCTGGCCATGAGCTTCGTCGTCCTGCCGGTCCTGCCCAACACGATGATCGGCCCTTATGAACTTTTCAACCCCTACAAGACCTGGCTGATGGCCGTCATTATCGCCGCCATCTCCTTTGTCGGGTATGCCGCGGTGAAACTGTGGGGGCACCAACGCGGCCTCTTCATCACCGGCGCGGCGGGCGGGCTCATCTCCTCCACCGGGGTGGCCGTATCGTTGTCAAAGATGTTCGCCGGCCAGACGACGCTGCTCAACAACTACGCCGCCGGGGTCGCCATCGCCTGTACCTTCATGTACCTGCGCGTCCTCTTCGAAGCGGCCGTCATCTCCCCCGCCCTGGCCAAAGCCCTCGCACCCGCCTATCTCGCGGCAACGGCGGCCGGGCTGCTCTTTACCTACTACCTCTACAGCCGTTCACAGAGTGCCGACATCCGCCTCGAGAACCAGGCCATGACAAAGAACCCGCTGCAGCTGAGCGAAGCACTGAAGTTCGGACTGCTCTTCGGCATCATCTACGGCGCCATCGCCTTCACCGAGAACCGCTTCGGCGATATCGGGGTCTATATCGTCTCGTTTATCTCCGGCATCACGGACGTCGACGCCATCACACTCTCGCTCTCGGAGCTGACCCGCGACCAGAAGCTTGCCATGACGACGGCGATGAACGGCATCGTCATCGCCTCCGTCACCAACTCCCTCGTCAAACTCGGCATCGTCTTCTGGATCGGCGGCCTGAAACTGGGGTGGCGCGTTGCACAGTTTTTTCTGCTGACACTGGGGGTGATGGCTTTTGGGCTTGTTGTGTCGGAAACGCTCCTGCTCTGATGTGATATCACATTTTTTATTTTTTAACACAATGTGCTATTTTTTAGGCATTTTTTTGTGATAGACTTCCCTTTGAAAAACAGATCGAAGGAAAAAAAATGAAAACAAGTGCACGCAATCAGATTAAAGGAACCGTAACCGAGGTCATCGGCGGCGCCGTCAACAGCGAAGTCGTTATGGATGTAGAAGGGACTCCGCTCAAGGCGATCATCACCAAAGAAGCCGTCACGGATATGGGGCTCTCTGCCGGATCGGAAGTCTATGCGATCATCAAGGCATCCTTCGTCATGATCGCCAAAGAGAAACCGGGCAAGATCAGCACACGCAACGTCATCGAAACGACGGTCAGCGACATCATCGAAGGCCCTGTCAGCTGCGAGCTCAAACTGGCCATGGGCAACGCTATGCTGACGGCCATCATCACCGAAGAGGCCGCCAAGGACCTCGGCGTTGCCAAAGGCGACACCGTTTATGCGCTGATCAAAGCCAGCTCCATCATCCTCGCACAGTAAACCTGCTGTCGCCCTTACGGGGCGCTGCTTCAGCGCTTCACCCCTTTCTAAAACACCGTATTACTGTTCCGTCGGTGCCCCGTTCAGCGCCGTTTCCAGTTCAATGATCCGCGGCAGCGTCGTCAGCACGCTGTCGGGATTGAGGCTGATGGAGTCGATCCCGAGTTTCACCAGGAACTCCGCGACCTCCGGGTAGTCCGAGGGGGCCTGCCCGCAGATGCCGCTGTGGCGGCCGTTGCGTTTGGCACCCTCGACGGCCATCTCGATCATCTTCAGCACCCCTTCGTCACGCTCTTCGTAATCAAACGCGACGATCTCGCTGTCACGGTCGACCCCGAGGGTGAGCTGGGTCAGGTCGTTGCTGCCGATGCTGAAGCCGTCAAAGACCTCGCTGAAACCGTCGATGGAGATGACGTTGTTCGGGATCTCGCACATCACGTAGATCTGCAACCCGTTCTCGCCGCGCACCAGCCCGTGCCGCGCCATCGTCTCGACGACCCGCCTCCCCTCCTCGACCCGGCGGCAGAAGGGGATCATCAGGATGACGTTCGTAAAGCCCATCTCGTCGTGGACCCGCTTCATCGCTGCGCACTCCAGTGCGAACCCCTCCTCGTAGGCAGGGTGGCTGTAACGGGCCGCGCCCCGGAAGCCGATCATCGGGTTCGCCTCGTCCAGCGGTTCGAAGAATTTCCCGCCCGCAAGCGTGGCATACTCGTTCGTCTTGAAGTCGCTCATGCGCACGACGCAGGGGTCGGGGTAGACCGCGGACGCAATCGTCGCCACCCCCTCCGAGAGCGTCTTGACGAAGAAATCCTCCGGAGTCTGGTAGGCGGCACTGAGCGCCTCGATCTGCACCCTTGTAGCCAGGTCCGTCTTTTCGGGGTGGATAAGCGACATGGGGTGCGCTTTGATGGACTCGTTGATGATGAACTCCATCCGCGCCAGGCCGATCCCGTCGACGGGGAGGTGTGCAAGCGAAAAGGCGAGATCAGGGTTACCGAGGTTCATCATGATCTTCGTACGCGTTTTGGGGAGGTGGCTGAGATCGGTACGTTCGACATCGTAGGAGAGTTTGCCGTCGTAGACCCTCCCCGTCTCCCCCTCGGCACAGCTAACCGTCACCTCCCGGCCGTCCGCGAGCCTCTCGGTCGCATCCTCCGCACCGACGATGGCCGGGATGCCGAGTTCGCGGCTGACAATGGCCGCGTGGCAGGTGCGCCCGCCGCGGTTGGTCACGATGGCCGAGGCCATCTTCATCACCGGCTCCCAGTCCGGCGTCGTCGTATCGGCCAGCAATACCTCCCCGGGTTTGAAGTCGCCGAGCTGCTCCGTGTCGCGGATATGGTGCACCTTCCCGCTGCCGATCTTCGTCCCGACGGCGCGGCCGCTCACCAGGACCTCCCCCGTTTCGCTCAGATGGTAGATCTCGAGGATCGACCCCTTTTTCTGCGACTCCACCGTCTCCGGGCGCGCCTGCACCATGTAGAGCCGGCCGTCGATGCCGTCCTTCGCCCACTCCATGTCCATCGGCTTGTCATGCCCGACGTTCTCCGAATAGTGCTTTTCCACCTTGACGGCGTAGTCGGCCAGCACCATCACATCCTCGTCGGTGATGCAGAACCGTGCCCGCTCGGCGGGCGGCGTCTCGACGTTTTTCGTATACTCGACGGCGATGCTGCCGCTGCTGAGCGCTTCGGAAAAGATCATCTTGAGCTCTTTTTTCCCGAGGCTCCGTTTCAGGACGGCCCGGTGCCCCAGGGCAAACGTCGGCTTGTGGACGTAGAAACCGTCGGGGTCTATCGTCCCCTGTACGACGTTCTCCCCCAGCCCGTAGGTGCCGGTAATGTAGACGACGTCGCGGAATCCCGTCTCCGTATCGATGCTGAACATCACCCCGCTCGCGCCGACATCGCTGCGTACCATCTTCATCACGACGACGCAGAGCCTGACGTCGAAATAGTCAAAACCGCTGTCAAACTTGTAGTGCAGGGAGCGGTCGGTGAAGTTCGAGGCGAGGCAGCGTTTATAGGCGTCCAGCAAGGCTTCGGCGGAGGCGATGTTGAGATAGGTGTCGTTCTGGCCGGCAAAAGAGGCTTCCGGGGAGTCCTCCGCCGTCGCGGAGGAGCGCACCGCCAGGGAGACTTCATCGCCGTATTCGCTTACGAGCGCCTCGAACCCCTCCAGGATCTCCGCTTCCAGTGCGCTCGGGAGCGTGCAGTTGTAGACGATCTCCCGGCACGCTTTTCCGCGCGCCTGCAGCTGTGCGACGTCGTCGGGGTCGAAATCATCGAGCAGGGCATGCAGCTTCTGCAGGGCACCGTTCGCTTCGAGCACGGCGTCGTACGCCTCCGCCGTGACGGCAAAGCCGTTGGGGATCAGGACCCCCGCGGCGCTGAGGTGGCGGTACATCTCCCCCAGGGAGGCGTTTTTGCCCCCGACGGTGGGGACATCATCTATCCCTATCTCCCTGAACCACTTTACATATGCCATCACGCCCTCCTTCGTCTGACGTTTTTGCGAGAATCTCTTTAGCTAGAGATAAATCACCTCGTTCTGCTCCACGATGTGCGCCTCTTTGTGCAGCTTCTCCGCAATCGCCTGCTTGAACAGCAGCGCCTTGTCCGCCTCCCCGTGGATGAGAAAGATCTTTTTCAGGCCGTCCATCCCTTCGATCCAGGAGAGGATCCCCGACTGGTCCGCATGGGCCGAGAAGCCGTTGATCGTATAGACCTTGGCCTCGATCCGGATATCTTCGCGGTAAATCTTGATCCACTTCTCCCCGTCGACGATCCGCCGCCCCAGCGTCCCGGCCGCCTGGTATCCGACGAAGATCAGCGCGTTCTTGCGGTTCCAGAGGCGGTGCTTGAAGTGGTGCAGGATCCGCCCGCCGGTGCACATCCCGCTGCCGGCGATGATGATGGCGCGGCTGTCGATCTGGTTGATTGCCTTGGACTCCCCGACATCGAGCGTATAGGAGAGCAGCTCAAAATCGAAGACGCTGCCGTCGCGCGCCTTCACCTCGCGGCACTTGGCGCTGAGCAGGTCGCTGTAGCGGTCATACACCTCCGTCGCCCTGATGGCCATCGGGGAGTCGACGAAGATCCTGCAGTGCGGCAGTTCACCGCTTCCGTGCATCTCCTTGAGCAGAAACAGGATCTCCTGGGTCCGCTCGACGGCAAACGAGGGGATGAGGACGTTGCCCCAGTCGTACAGGGTGTCGGTGATGACCTTTTTGAACTCCGCCGTGCTCTGCAGGGCGTTTTGATGGTCGCGGTCCCCGTAGGTCGATTCGGTATAGAGGTAGTCCGCATGGGGGCAGGGGGCAAGGTTGGGCAGCACCATGTCGTTGTCGTTCCCGATATCGCCGGAGAAGACGATGGTCCGCGTCTCCCCCGCCTCCTGGTAGGCGATTTCGATAAACGCGGAGCCGAGGATGTGCCCCGCATCCCGGTAGGTCACCTCCACCCCCTTGCAGAGGGTAAAAGGTTCGCCGTATTCGGGCAGGATACGGGTGAGGCTCAGGGCGTCTTTGACGTCATCTTCACCGTAGAGCGGAGGGTTCACCTCCTTTTCGCTGCCGCGCCGCAACGCCTTTTTAAAGCGGGTCTCAAAATCTTCCTGCATAATCTTCGCACTGTCGAGCAGGATGACTTCTGCCAGGTCGAAGGTCGCCTGCGTCGCCACGACCGTCTTGGCAAACCCCTCTTTGACGAGTTTGGGCATCCGGCCGCAGTGATCGAGATGCGCATGGGTCAGCAGCAGGAAATCGACCTGCGCCGGGTCGAATCCGAACGCGTCGGCGTTGCGCTCCTCCTCCCCGCCCTGGAACATGCCGCAGTCAATGAGGATCTGCTTGCCGCTTTCCAGTTCGAGTAGGTGGCATGACCCCGTCACCACTTCCGCCGCGCCGTACGAGATAACCGTTGCCATTTCTCCCTCCTGCTGCTTCGCTGCCACTATCATAGCACTAAACCGCCGGGGGGATCAAACCCAACTGAACAAAACAATAATTATTATTTGTTGATCTTGACTTAAGATGAATCGTCTTATGATGGAATTATTACAATTTCTTAAAGGAGTCCGTCATGGCAATTCGCGGTATTTCCATACTCAAAGGCATCGAAGCGGAAACGGTGGTCACACTGCTCAACAAGGCGTACTGCGACGAATGGCTGGCCTACTACCAGTACTTCATCGAGTCCAAGGTTGTCAAAGGGATCATGAAAGACGCCGCGATCACCGAGCTTGACCAGCATGCGGCGGACGAACTGCGCCACGCAACGATGGTGGCCGACCGCATCATCCAGCTCGGCGGCACGCCGGCACTGAGCCCCGCGGAGTGGATGGTGCACAGCAACTGCGGCTACGAGGCGCCGGAAAACCCCGACGTCATGGCGGTACTCGAGCAGGCGATCAAGGGGGAGCAGTGCGCCATCAGCGTCTACTCGGACCTGGTCGATCTGACCCGCGAAAAAGACATCGTCACCTACGACATCGTCTCGCAGATCCTGGCCGACGAGGTCGAGCACGAAGAGGACCTCCAGGCCCTCTACGACGACATCGAGGAGTTCATCGACCAGATCAAAGCGGCCCTAAAGTAGCACGACCGCCCAGATCAGCACCGTCATCACGACGCTGATGAGGCAGGCCGCCGCGGCGCTGTCCTTGGCCGCCTTGGCAAGCCGGTGGTAGTCGCGCGTGCTCAGGTCCACCCCCCGCTCGACGGCACTGTTGAAAAGCTCCGCGACAATGGGCAGGAAGAGCGAGAACTGCAGCCAGAGCCGTTCGCACTTGCTGACGTCGATGCTCCACGCGACGATGCTCAGCACAACAAAGAGCGCCGTCTCGATCTTGAAGATCGTCTCGTGCCGGAAAACGTGCATGAACCCTTCAATGGCATAGCCGAAGTTCTTGCGGAGCGAATATTTCGGTTTGTTCATCCTCGGAGCCCCTTTCTCAATCCATATAATACACTAACGGCCAGGGTTCCGCCCAGGGCCACATCCAGGGCGGTCTGCATACCGAACTGCTCCCAGAGCCAGCCGCCGAACGCCGCCCCCGCCGCGGCGAAGAGCGCGACGGCGGCATAGAAGATGCCGTAGACCGAACCGCGGTTGTCCGCCTGCTCCGCGATCATCGCCCGGTTCGCGTTGAGCGTCGCAACCGTAAAGAGCCCCAGAAAGGCGAAGGCGGCCCAGGTCGCCGCGGGCGTCTGCAGCCACAACAGGGCCTGGGCGGCGATACCGCAGCCGTAGCCGAAGGCGCTTACCGCTTTGCTCCCGAAGCGGTCGGACCCCAGCCCGAACAGGTAGCTTGTCAGGGTCTGCACCCCCGTCGATACAGCAAAGAGCAGCGGGATCAACGCCGTGGCGATACCGACGGTTTTGGCCTGGATCGTGAAAAAGGCCTCGCTGAAGATGAAAAAGAGAAAGAGGAAGTAAAAGAGCAGCTGCATGACGCTCTTTTTGTCCGCGGCGCTCAGCCGGAAGCGCTCTGTGCACTGCTCGCGTTTGGGGACGTCGCGTACGAGAAAAATGACGATCACGCCGCCGATGATGCCGGGCAGGAGCGTGACCGCGAAGAGCGTCCGGATCACCGCCTCGCTGTCGCCGAAATACCACAACAGCCCGAACAGCAGCAGCGTCCCGCTGAACTCCCCCGCGATATCCATCGTTTTGTGGAAGCCGAAGGTTTTGCCGTGCGCGTTCTGTTTGCTGTACGCGGCGATCATCAAGTCCTTCGGCGCCGAGCGTACCCCCTTGCCCATACGCTCCAGCGCCCGCAGTACCGCAATGCTTCCCCAGCCGTGGCTCAGCCCCAGCAGCGGTTTCGAGAGGGCCGAGAGCAGGTAGCCGCCCACGACCAGCGGCTTGACCACGCCGTAGTAGTCCGCGATGTACCCCGAAACCATCCGGAGTGCATAGGAGACAAAGGTCGCCGCGGCGACGATGACGCCCAGCTTGTCCATCCCCTCGTGCAGTACGGTGACAATGAAAATCGGCAGAATGGGGTTGACCATCGCAGAGGCCAGGTCGGTGAAGTAGCTCACCCATCCCAGGCGCACGACGTTTTGATTGATTGTGTGCATTCGGGCATTATAGCGCAGCCCGGTGCGCGAAGAGAGGCTTATTTCTTGCCGAAGAGTTTCCCGAAAAAGCCGAACATGCCGCTCAGTTTTTTGTGGAAGATATCGTCAATATAGGAGGAGTAGTCGTGGAAGCCGTCATTGTGCAGCTTCAGCTCGAGGAACATCTCCGCGTCGCGCTGCGTCTTCGTCTCTTCCAGGTCGAGCAGTTTCGCATAAAGGGTCTCAACTTCTTCAAGTACCTTTTTCGGTACCGGCCAGCGGTGTGAACGGTAGCCGCGGATCTGCTTGTGCTCGTTGAAGAGCGGCTTGTACTCCGAGTAGACCCAGTAGTATTTGCCGTCTTTGCGGCGGTTTTTGACGATCGCCTTGTACTCTTTACCCGCTTTGAGCGCGTCCCAGAGCAGTTTGAAGACGGTTTTCGGCATATCCGGGTGACGGACAATGTTATGCGGTTTACCCATCAGCTCCTCTTCCGGGTAACCGGAGAGTTCAACAAAATATTCATTGGCGTAGACGATTTTACCCATGGCATCCGTCTCGGATAAAATCTCTTTTTTGGAATCGACGGGGACCTCGATATCGAGGGGCTTCAACTTAAACTTGTCCGACATTGGAAATCCTTATATAGCTATTTCTTTTTCGGATAGTAACAGAAGCAAAATTAATACTATACAAAATCTAATAGTTAATATTATATACAGATAATAACGCTGTTAGTTTTTATACATTAATGTGACGAACAAAAATCCGGGATACACTTCTTCGTGCACGACGCCCTCTTTGTTTTTGGTGAACCGGCAGAGGCTTTCGCCGATCGGGATGACAAGAATACCGCCGGGTTTGAGCTGCGCCAGGAGCTGCTCGGGGAGCTCCGGTGCTGCGGCAGAGACGAGTATCCGGTCAAACTGCTCCCCCGGCACGCCCAGTTCTTCCCCCGCCGCTTCGATCCGGATCTGCCCGAAACCGAACGGCGCGATATTCCGGCGGCCCACTTCCACCAGGCTTTTTCGGCACTCCAGCCCGACGACTTCCCCCTGCGGGCCGACGATATACCCCAGCAGTGCCGTCGTCCAGCCCGAACCCGAACCGATGTCAAGCACCCGCTCCCCCGGCTGGGCGTTTAACAGTTCCAGCATAAAGGCGACCGTCGTCGGCTGGGAGATCGTCTGCCCCTCGCCGATGGGAAGCGGGTAGTCGCCGTAGCTGTCGCCGCCGTAGAGCTCAGGCACGAAGGCGCTGCGGTCGACGGCACGGAAGGCCTCGATGATGCGCGGCGTGCGCAATGCCCCGTACCCGATCATCTCGGCGATCAGCGCCGCCTGTGCCTGCCGGTCACGCATGCTCCGGCCCCCCTATCGTCAAAAAGGCATCGGGCAGCAGCGAAGTCGCGAGCATGACCGTGTTGATATCTGCATGCTCCCGCCACGTCGCAGCCGCCTGGTGTGCCTCCCGCAGCCAGAAAAGCTCCAGAACCTCGGCCATCGGCACGGAGGCCTGCAACGCGCCGAGCTGTTCGGCCAGCACCCCGTTCTTCAAATGCCCGTCGTTCAGTACCTGCATCAATGAGACGCCGTGCAGACCGATGCCCAGTCCCAGTTCCCTGAAGGCCAGCCTCGCCTCCGCAGGGTAACGCAGCGCACTGCTTTGCAAAAAGCGTTCCGTACCTTCCCGCGCCGCTTCAAGCAGCGCGCGCAGCAGGCCGCGCAACGGCAGGTCGTGCCCCGCCATCATCTGGGTCACCCGCGTCGCATCAAAGAGCAGCCCCCCGAGCCCCAGCGGGTCATCCGTCAGAAGCGGCATGGTTTCGGCCATCGCCCCGGTCGCTTCAAGCTCCCCGCCGAGTCCCGCATCGTCTCCCAGCGCACGGGCCGTCACCGAGAGCTGCAGATAGGTCACGTACGCTTCGAGGGCGTCGTGCTGTCCCATCGAAGCCACCAGCGGCCGCCGCAGATCGGTACTCATTTTCCAGTACATACGCTTCGAGCCGTCGGGCATCGTATAGGTAAAGGCGCGGTGCGCGCTTTTGGCCAGCTCGACGGCCCAGCGGCTGTAGCGCACCTCCCCGCTCACGGCCGCCATGCGGTCCAGGGCGTGCATCCATTTGGTCAGGTAGTGGAAATACTGCCCGTCGCGGTCCCACTCCGACGTTTCGTCGTACGCCTCCTCGACACCCCGCTCCGGCAGTGGCTTGCCGATCCGCAGTCCCGCCACCGTCGGATAGTGCGCCGCGTCGGCCTCCCCCAGACCGCTCAGGGTTCCGTGACGCCCGTCATCGGCGCGGAACGTCCCCAGCTCGCGGTGTACCGCATCGATCAGCGCACGGGCTTTGTCAAGATACCCCTTCGCTCCGAGACGCTTGAACAAGGAGAGGTAGTTGCAGACGGCAAACGCGTCCGTCCAGAGGTAGCGCCCGCCCGCCCGATCGAAAGGGGTATGCGCCTCGAAGGCCTCCATCAGCGCCGCGGCCTTTTCAATGCGTGCCTCGTGGTTCAGAATCATACGGCTGTTTCCGTCAGGGTCACCACCAGCTTCACTCCCCCATCACCGGACCGCCGACGTCGTCCTCGCCGTAGAAACTGTGCGTCCCGTCGCAAAAAGGGAGGTTCTTGGAGGATTTGCAGCGGCACAGCAGGTAGGCCTTGCTCTTCTCTACCGTAAACTTGAGCGGCATGCACCCCGTCCCTTTGTGGCTGCCGTCGCAAAAGACTCCCTCTTTTGCCCGGCCGCACATACAGTACATATAACTCTTCCCCGCCTCCAGGTCGACCCCTTTGGGTTTATTGAAAAAAACAACCGCGTCCTTGCACATGCTACACCCCCGTTTTCGATGGCGTATCCGCGCACCGTTTTTTTCATGATAGCCCGATGCCCCCGCAATGTCAAGCCCCATGCAAACACCGAAAGTGTGGTTATAATTATTGCATGACACCCTTTCTTCTGCCGCCAAAGGTGCGCTGCAGCGACGGCGAAATGCGTCGCGTCGGTTTTGAACTGGAGTACTCCGGCCCGGAGCTGGAACAGTGTGCCCGGATCGTCGCGGAGATCACGGCGGGGGAGATCCGTGAGATCAACCCCTGGCACTATGTCGTCGGCCCGACGCCGTGGGGGGACTTTACCCTCACCCTCGATTTCCAGTTCCTCATCCGTTCGGGCCTCCAGGAGTGGCTGCACAATGCCGGTTTCGACGAAGCGATGGAGCAGGACGAGATCGACGCGATCGAGTACTTCATCGGCTCCTTTTCCGCGTCGCTCGTGCCTTTTGAGCTGACGACGCCGCCCCTGCCGCTGAACGAACTGGAAGTGGTGGAAACGCTGAAAGAGGCGCTGCGGGATGCCGGGGCACTCGGGACGGCGGCCAACCCCCTCTACGTTTTCGGCTTCCATATCAATCCCGAGATCCCCGAGATGAACGTTGGTACCCTGCTCGCCTACCTGCGCGCCTACCTCGTCCTCTATGACCTGCTGGCCGAAGAGATCCGCCCCGTCCTGACGCGGCGCCTCTCCTTTTATATCGACCCTTTTCCCTCCGACTACATCCGCAAGGTCCTGCACCCCGCCTACCGTCCGACGATGGAGGGTTTTATCGATGACTACCTGGAAGCCAACCCGACACGCAACCGGGCCCTCGACCTGTTGCCGCTGCTGGCCTGGAACGACCTGGGGCGTGTCCGCCGGGCCCTGCCGGCCGAAAAGATCTCGCCGCGGCCCGCCTTTCACTTCCGCCTCCCCAACTCCCGCGTCGACGAAGCGGGCTGGCACACGGCCGATGCCTGGAACAGCTGGCTCCATGTCGAACGCCTGGCCGAGGATTCGGAGACACTGCTCTCCCTCGCCTATGCGCGCTACCGCATGATGAACTCATTCTTCTACCGATTCCGCAAAAAACAGTGGATCAAAAGGATACGCCAATGGGCCGAAGAGTTACAATAGCCGTCACGGGGGGCCGGCGCGGCAGCCGGCTCGCCTGGTACTTCTCCCGGTTCCTGCTGGGGGGCCACGGCGCGGGAAGCCGCTTCCTGCACCCCGGAACCGATTACCGCGATGTACCCTTCGATGCCCTGCTGATCACCGGCGGCAGCGATATCGACCCGGAGACGTACGGCGCCCAGGCGCATCCTACCATCGAACACACCGACCCCGCCCGCGATGCCATGGAGCTCTACCTCATTGAGACGGCGATCCGCCGGGGGGTCCCCGTCATGGGGATCTGCCGCGGCATGCAGCTGCTCAATCTGCATTTCGGCGGGACGCTGCATCCGCATATTCACGACTTCGACCTCGACGTCGCCCACCCCCATACGCCCCTGCCCCTTAAAACGGTGACGCTGGAACACGGCACGAACCTGCACGACATCATCGGCCAGTCGGCCCTGCGCGTGAACGCCCTGCACCACCAGGCGGTCAACCGGCCCGGCGAAAGCATCCGCGTCGCCGCGCACGACGGCAACAATATCGTCCAGGCCATCGAACATACGGCGCTGCCCTTCGTGCTGGGCATACAGTGGCACCCCGAGTTCATGCCCTACAGCTGGCACAGCCGGAAGATCTTTGCGGCCTTTGTCCATGCGGCGCGCTCGATAAAAAACAGTTAAATGAAGAGACGGTAAAAAAGGAGAGGGTGAAGAGCCGGCACAGCCGTCTCTTCGGGAAAATCAGCGGATCAGTTCTGCGCGGACGGAACGGTTATGTGCGCGCCCTTCGGCCGTGGTATTGGTAGCGATCGGATCGGTCTCACCTTTGCCGACGGCGCTCAGACGATCGGATGCGATCCCCTTGTCAACCAGCAGGCCGACAACGACTTCGGCACGTTTCTTTGAGAGCACGTCGTTGTACGCGTTCGTCCCGCGGTCATCGGCGCGGCCGACGATCTCGGCTTTATACGGATTAACCTTCATGTAGTCCGCGAAGGCGTCGATCTCGTCCATATGGGCACTCGTCACCACGGCCGAATCCGTGGCGAACTCGACGCTGAACTGGAAGGTCTCGGCACATCCTACAGTGTCGACCTTGAATCCCGCAGGGGTTTCCGGGCATTTGTCATAGGGGTTCGCAACACCGTCACGGTCGCTGTCGGGTACACAGCCGTAGGCATCGACTTCTACGCCTCTGGGCGTATTCGGGCACTGGTCATTATCGTCGATGACGCCGTCACCGTCGCTGTCATAGGTCCGGTAGCCCGCCGCAGCCGTCGCTGCCGCCGCTTCATGCGCGCCGAAGGCAAACGAGAGGCCGGCGAGCACCAACAGGTTGCTGTCATAGCGTCCGCCGTTCGGTTTGAGCATATAAATCGCTTCGAGTTTCAGCGCCACCTGCTCGCTAAACGGGATCTTGACCCCCGCACCGACGTCGCCGTAGGCACCGTTTTTGTTGCCGTAGAGCGGGTTGCTCATGTTCTCGTACCCTGCACCGATTTTGGCAAAAGGACGGAAGCGGCCCTCTTCCGTGTAGTCATAGACTGCGCCCATGCCCAGACGCCAGATATTCGTCGAAGCGGACATATCGGCAGGGCTGAGAAAGAGAGGCGGCGTCGGTGCCGGCGGCTCATAGGAGTAGTCCGTATCCGTCGCGTAATAGGCGGAGAACTCCGGTTTGATCGGGAAGGAAAAGAGATTGTTGATCTGGATTTCACCCCCGATGATCGTCTCGTTTTCGAGCAGTATGTTACCTTCCGGAATACCGATCCCCACTACCGGTGAAACCTCGAAATTGTATTGCGATGCCGCCGCGATCTGTGCCGCCAGCAGCGCACCCGTCATCCATGCACGCTTCATCATTCCTTATACTCCTAAGCGAAAGTCCCGAAGTATACCATAGAGATCTGTACAAAAAATAACGTTTTTTTAAAAAAATGTCACCCGAACGCCGGATGTTCCTCCACCGCCCTGCGCCCCTCCTCGATCAGCATGGCGGCTTTATGGAAGTCGAAGGTGCTGCAGATATTCTTGGGAAGGGTGATCATGATATCGGGCGGGTAACCGCCGATGCGGTACTGGGTCAGGCTGCGCTGCATCGTATCGAAGCTCTGGTCGAGGATGGAGAAGATGTGCGCCTGCTCCTGGCGGCGGAGGCGCTCCTTGATGGCATTTTTGGCTTTGGAGGCCAGACGCTCGGCGAAGGAGTCGTAGCGCGCGGCGACGGCCTGTTCCTCCTGCTCCGCGTCGGGGCCGTAGAGATTGACGGCGATGGTGAGGTCGCTGCGGTCGCGCATCGTCGGCGCCACGGGCAGCGGGTTGAGGACCCCGCCGTCGACGAGGAGCATCCCGTCGAGCTCCACCGGCGTGAAGACGGAAGGGATGGCGACGGAGGCGCGGATCGCGGTCAGGAGATCGCCGCTTTGAAACCACACCTCCTTGCCACGGTTCAGATCCGAAGCGACGGCCGTAAAACGGATGGGAAGCTCCTCGATTGCCTGCGTGCCGATCAGCTCGTCCAGACGCTCGAAGACTTTGCTCCCGCTCATAATGCCCCGCTTGTCCCATGCGAGGTCGAGGAGCGAGGCGACGTCAAGGGGTTCGAGCCCCAGTACCCACTCCTTGTACTCGGCCAGCTTGCCGCAGGCGAAGAGCCCGCCGACCAGCGCCCCCATGGAGCAGCCGCTGACGGAGACGATCTCATAGCCGCGTGCTTCGAGCGCCTCGATGACGCCGATATGCACGTAGCCCCGCGCCCCGCCGCTGCCCAGTACCAACGATACTTTTTTCATCACTCCCCTTTATGTTCGGATCTTTACCTAATTATAGGGCATTCGAAGTACGGAAAGTTCTATCAAGTGTCGTCGGAGGGGTTATGGAAAGGGCAGAGAGCGCCAGGCGCTCTTTGCTCCCGAAGGAAACGAACTAGCGTTTGCGGATCACGACACCCTGGTCCGTCCGGTGGGCCGGGTGGTAAGGGCCCGCCGGCAGTGCGAAGAAAAGGCGTGCATTCGCGACATGGGCATATTCGACATAATCGGCCGCGGCGGTATTGATCGCCGTACCGATCGCCTGGACCAGCAGTCCGGCCAGTCCGCCGCCGCCGCTGTTGCTGGTGAGGTCGACGGTGACGCTGCCGTCGTAATCCCACAGCTTCTCGTTGGTCTTGGTCGAGTACGCTTCCGATTCGATCGTCACCGTCAGAGAAGAAGCCAGGACCATGTAGGAGACGTCCCACTTCTTGATGCGGGTGTACATGACGACGTCCGCGCCGAAGTAGTCGTAGAACTTGTCCGCGGACATGCTGTAAAGCAGTTCGGTGTCATAGACACCCTCCTGCTTGAGGACGTCGCTGACCATCTCCATCGGGAAGACATAGTAGCCCGTCTGCGCGATCGGCATTTCGATCGTCGTGGCGTAGTAGGCTTTCGCCTCGGCATCGGTACTTTCGTTCATCGCCGGCAGTACCAGAATGGAGCGCGGGTCCTCCTCATACATCTGGGGGAACGCTTCGCCTTTGCTAATGCCCGCGTTATGCGCGGCACACCCCGTCATGATCATCGCGGCGAAAATCGACGCCGCCAGTGCAGCTATTTTTCCGTACTTCATGATTTTGCCCCCTTCGCTTCGGCTTTGCGCACCTTCTCAATGACGCGGTCCATAAAGTGCGCCGACTCCGGGTAGAGGCTCTTTTCCATCTCGAAATAGTGGACGGCCTGCTTGGTGTCCCCCTGCTTGAAGTAGATGTAGCCCAGGTTCGCGTACATTCCCGGCGCCACACGCTTGGAAACGCTCTCATTGGCGTTTTCGATGGCTGTCAGGATCGCCTGCTGCATCGCCAGGAGGTTCTCCGCACTGGTGTCCTGTTTGTACGCGTAGTAGCTTTCGCTGTAGGTACCGTAGTTATAGAGTGCCTGCGGTTTCGTGGCGCACCCCGTCATCAGGGCCACCGCCGCCAGCGGGAGGA
The DNA here is from genome assembly GCF_039645585.1 of Sulfurimonas sp. HSL-1656. NCBI lineage: Bacteria > Pseudomonadati > Campylobacterota > Epsilonproteobacteria > Campylobacterales > Sulfurimonadaceae > Thiomicrolovo > Thiomicrolovo subterrani. Next base: position 292,371 of record NZ_CP147915.1, on the reverse strand, counting down.
GCGCTTTCATCATCATGCCCAGCTTCACGGACGCACCCCGATCTCTTTGGCGATGCCGTCGCCGACATAGATTTCACGTTCGACGACAAGCGTATCGCCCTTGTAGACCTTCACGCTGTGTTTGCCCGGAGCGACCCGGTACTGGTGATCGCGCCCCGCTTCGACGGCAAAGGGCTGCCCGTCATCGACGGAGACGGCTGCCCCCGCGACGTCGCCCGTAAAGTAGAGGTAGGACGCCTGCTCACCCGTGGCAACGCCCGACTTGTAGCCGCAGCCGGTCATCAAGAGGGCGGCGGCCATCAACAGTGCTGTCAATGCTTTCATGCTTTAATCCTTGTGGACCTGGATATACAGGTCCGAGAAATTTTTCGTTTTCAGGCGCGCGCCCAGGTCCCCGCTTGTGATCGACGCGAAGGAGACTTCGTTCTCCGGGGTGTCTCCCGCCGTCGAGACGATCTCGATCGTCGCCAGTTTTTTGCCCGGGAGCGTGATGATGCTGTTGGTCTGCGGGTTTTTAACCTTCTTGCCCGACGCCATGACGTCGAACGTGTCGCCCACCTTGATGTTCTGGCTCTTGCCGCCGGAGGTGATCAGCATCCCCTGCTCGTATCCCAGCAGGTAGCCGCGCCACGGCTTGTCCATCATGTTCTCGATAACGTTCGATGCGAGGTCCGAGATCGCCGCGTCGATCGCCTTGTCGTTGAGCTGGGAGTCATACGCGCTCTTGTCACCGACGCCCATGACCGTACCGGCTTCGCTGTACGCGGTCCCTTTCCCCTCTTCGGAGTAGATGATCTGCCCCGTACTGACATCGACGATGCGGATATGGACCTTGGCGAAGGCCTCCTGCTTCTTGACGCGGCTGAACCAGCCCACGTCGCTCACCTCGTTGCGGCCGAACTCCGTGATGGAGCCGAGAATGAGGTAGTCCGCGCTGTTTTTCAGCGCGGGCGCATCGCCCATCGCCAGCTCTTTCTGGATCTTCTCGAGGTCCGCACGCTCAAGCATGATGAACTTGCCCGTCTCGAAAAGCTTGGAGGAGAGGATATCCATCGCCTGCTTCCCGATACGGTCGCTGTTCTCGTCGATAAAGAAACTCTGGCCGTAACGGGTCTCGTTGGTAAAACGGCCGATAGCGACTTTGCGCTTCAGCCCCGCGGGCTCCTCTTTGAGCGCCCTGGCGGCCTGAACCGTCTTGCTGACGGCGGGTGCCGCCGTCGGCGTTTCATGCACTTCCTGCTTTTCCATGGTCGCACACCCCGTCATACAGAGGGCTGCGGCGACCGGAACAAGTAAATACCTATACTTCATTGTAGTCTCCGATAACAGTATATGTTTTAAATTATGCCGAAGCATGCTTAAACGTATACTGTGGCAACGCGCATTGGGCGTACGGATTCTCAGGGAAAAGGGGGAGCGACGGGTGAAGGACGGTTAAAAAGTGATCAGATGCCGGACAGAGGGCTCTGCCGGCGCGGATTTTTCACTCATACCGCAGCGCGTCGATCGGGTTCATGTTCGCCGCCTTGCGCGCCGGGATGATCCCGAAAACGATCCCGATCAGCATGGAGAAGAGCAGGGCCACCGTCGTCACGGCCGGGTTAATGACGAGGGTCAGGTCCATCGCCTCCGCGACCCCCACGGTGATCCCGATACCCGTGAGCACGCCGAAGATGCCGCCGAGCCCCGAGAGAACGACCGCCTCGATCAGGAACTGGATCAGGATATCCTGGCTCATGGCCCCGATGGCCATGCGGATGCCGATCTCGCGGGTACGTTCGGTCACCGAAACGAGCATGATGTTCATGATCCCGATGCCGCCGACGACGAGGGAGATGGCGGCCACCGCCCCCAGCATCACCGTCAGCATCGACGTGATCTGCGACAGGGTATCGAGCAGGGCCGTCATGCTCCGGACGGCGAAGTTGTCCTCTTTGCCCGGTTTGATGTTGCGGCTTTCGCGCAGCACCTGGCGGATCTGCTGTTTGACGGTGTCGAGGGGGTAGTTCTCCTTGACCGACACCAGGATCGAGGGGATGTTCTGGTTCCCCCCGATACGGCGCTGGAACATCTTGATGGGGACGAGGATCAGGTCATCCTGGTCCATCCCGAAGGTGTTCGCCCCCTTCTCTTCGAGCGTCCCGATCACCCGGCACGAAAAGCTCTTGAGACGGATCTTTTTCCCCATGGGGTCTTCTCCCCCGGGAAAAAGCTCGTCGATCACCGTCTGCCCGAGGATACAGACGCTCTGCCCCGCGCGCAGCTCGCTCTCGCCGAAACGCTCCCCCTCCGCCAGGCTCCAGTTCTGGACATCGAAATAGCCGTTTTCGACGCCGCGCACACTCGTCTGGTAACTGCGGTCGCGGTAGAGCACGTTCACAGTACTGCTGGCCATCGGTGAGACCGCCTCGAGCGTGAAGATCGATTTTTGCAGGATGCGGACGTCCTTCATCTCGAAGGGGATGCTCGTTCCCGACATCCCCGGAGGCCCCTTCTCCTGGCCGGGCATGATGTGAAGGGTGTTGCTGCCGAGGCTGCCCACGCTCGCGGTGATCGACTCGCTCGCCCCCTGTCCGATGTTGACCATCGCGATCACGGAGGCGATCCCGATGACGATCCCGATGGCCGTCAGCAGGGAGCGCATCAGGTTGCGCCGGATCTCCCGGATCGCTTGCAAAAAGGCGTTAAGCAGCATGGCCCGTGTCCTTCTCGATGCGGCCGTCACGCAGGAGGATCGTGCGCGACGCGTAGTCGGCGATCTCCTCTTCGTGCGTCACCATGATCACGGTGATCCCCTGGGTATTGAACCCCCGGATAAGCTCCATGATCTCATGGCTGCGCTGGGTGTCGAGGTTCCCCGTCGGTTCGTCGGCAATGAGGACCTGCGGCTGCGTCACGATGGCACGGGCGATGGCCACGCGCTGCTGCTGCCCGCCTGAAAGCTGGGAGGGGTCGTGATGCATCCGTTCGGCGAGCCCGACCTGCACCAGGGCCTCCTCCGCGCGCTCCCGGCGCACTTTGGCGGAAACGCCCTGGTAGATCAGCGGCATCTCCACGTTCTCCAGCGCCGAGGTGCGTTTGAGCAGGTTGAACCCCTGGAAGACGAAGCCGAGGACGTAGCGGCGGAACAGGGCGCGCTGTTCATGCGTCAGCCGTCCCAGGTCCGTCCCGTCGAACCGGTAGCGCCCCCCGCTGGGTACGTCGAGGGCGCCGAGGATATTGAGCAGGGTCGACTTGCCGCTGCCGCTGGGCCCCATGATGGCCACGAACTCGCCCTGGCCGATCTGCAGATCCAAAGGGTGCAGGACGTGCGTCGCCGCCTCGCCGCTGCCGTAGGTCTTGGTGATCTGTTCCAGGCTGATCACGGCTGTTTCTCCTGGGCGACGATAAGGCTGTCTCCCGGTGTAAGTACTTCTCCGGCGATGACGCTCTGGGTGCCGTTGGTGCCGAGCACCTCGACGTAGAGTTTCTCCGGGGTCTGCCCGTTGAGCCGCCAGACGTGCGGCTTGTCATCGTAGGCGCTCTGGTCATCGTCATGGAACGCGAACAGCTTCGTCTCCTTGGAGGCCGCTACGGGTAGGTAGAGCAGTGCGGCGCGGGGGACGATCAGCGCATCGCGGAAGGTCCGGACGGTGATGTCCGCGTCGGCGCTCATCCCCGGGCGCAGCTTCAGGTCGCTGTTGTTGACGTCGAGCACGGCGATGTAGGTGACGACCCCGTCCTCGATCTCCGAATTGACCCGCACCATGCGGATCGTGCCCGAAAAGACGGTGTCGGGATAGGCGTCGACGGTAAACGATGCCGTATCCCCCGCCTTCACCTTGGCGATGTCCGCCTCGTCAACGCTCACCTGCAGCTCCATCTTGCGCAGGTCCTTGGCGATCGTGAAGAGCGTCGGCGTCTGGTAGGAGGCCGCCACCGTCTGGCCGGGGTCGATCTCCCGGGTGAGCACGGTGCCGTCGACGGGCGAATAGATGGCCGTGCGCTCCAGGTCGTACTGCGAAGAGACGAGGCTGTGCTTCGCCTGTTCCACCTGCGCCTTGGCGTTGTCGACCTGCGCCTTGGCTGCCAGATAGTTTGCGTAGTCCGTATCCCAGTCGCTTTGCGACGGCAGCGCCCCTTTCGTCTCTTCCCGCAGCGTTTCGTCGCGCTTGAGCGTCGCCTTGCTGCGGTAGAGTTCCGCATTCGCGTTCTCCAGCGTCGCCTTGGCCGACATCAGCGCCGCATTTGCCTTGTCGACGGCGCTTTGGTACTTCGTCTTATCGATCTGCGCCATCAATTGCCCCTTCTTCACAAGGTCGTTGTAATCGACAAGCACCTTCTCGATCGTGCCCGAGACCTCCGTACCGACGTCAACGCTCTCCAGCGGCTGTAGATACCCAGACGCCGAAACGGTGATGTTGAGTTCCCCCCGCTCCGCGCTCTGGGTCACGAAACGGTAGGCCTGGCCGTTCTCGGCCGGTTGCAGGAAGAAGTAGCCGCCGACGGCCGCCGCGGTCAGCACGACAATGCCCAGTCCGATCCATTTCCAGCGGGGGCTTCTGTACGCCGTGACCTTTTCCATCGCTTCCATTACTGCTCCTTGTATATCCGGGTGTCAAAGTAGAGCGCGATCCGCTCGATCTGGATGTTATAGTGCTGGATCTGCTTTTCGAGCTTCTGGATCTGCACCGAATTGCCCAGCGACTCAAGATCATAGGAGGAGGTATACCCCGCCTTGACCTGGCTCTGCGTGAAGGTGTAGAGGTCGTCGTACATGGCGATCATCTCTTCGGCCACGCCGATCTTCTCTTCATAATCCCCGATGGTCGCCGCACGCATGTCGTACTCCTGCTCCAGCTCCATCTTGCGGTCGATCTGCGCCGTCTGCGTCTGAAGCGATTGCAGGCGGCTCGCCTCAACCGTCCCCCTGCCGTTGATGTCGAGCGGCATGCTCAGTACGGCGCCGTAGCTGTAGCGGTCGCCGTGATAATCGAGGCTGTCGCCGCGGTAGTCGTTGTAGCCGTACCCCGCATTGACCGAGAGCGTCGGCAGGTAGGCCGAACGCGTCACCTTCCACGCCGCCGTGTCCGCACGGCTCTGGGCCGTATATTGCAGCAGTTCCAGACTGTTTTGCAAATAGACGTCGCGGGGGACAAGGGGGAACTCCGGCAGCGCCACCGTGTCGACGCCGCGCGACCCGAGCAGCTTCTGGAGTTCGAACACTTCGCTGCGCAGGGAGTTGCGGACGACGATCACGTCGCTGCGCGCACTGTCGCGGTCGATGGTGACGCGGTTGAGTTCGCTGATGTCCGCGCTGCCGACCTTGTACTTCGCCCGGGTGATGAGGAGGTCGATGTCGCGGTTGGCCAGCGTCAGTTCGCTCTGCTGCAGCTGCAGCCGGTCCCGCTCGACCTGCGCTTTGAGGGTATAGGCCTGCTTGAGGTAGGCGGCCTCTTCCAGGTCGACGGCCAGCAGGTTCGCTTTGCCGGAGGCATCCGCCTGTTCGACGGTATAGTAGATCCCGCCGCTGCGGAAAACATCCTGGTCCCACGACACCCCGGCGCTCGCCAGCCCGCCCTCGCTGCCCGCGGCATCCCTGGAGCGCGTATAAGAGAGCGACAGCACCAGCGGAGAGACCCAGCTTGTCTTGCCGGTCCCGGTCTGCTCCTTGACCTGTTCGCGCTTGAGCTTCAGCAGCTCCTGCTTATGCTCCGAGAGCGGCAGCGTCTCGGCGCCGAGCAGAGCGGCAAATAGAAACGGCAGGGGCCAGAGCCGATATAGAGGTCGCGTGCGATCTTTCACTTTACCGATATCCTTCCAAGTGTGTCACTTACTATTATAGACCAAGCCTGCCCCGGCAGGGACAATCTTCGTCAAACAGGGTAGCTGTTTTACTGTTTTTGTGCGGTGATGATCATGACCAGTTCGTAGGGGGAAACGCTGTTGGTCCGGGCGATCTCGGCGAGCGAATCCGCACTGCCGATCATGATCCCCCTGCCGCCCAGCAGCGTTACGGCCTGCTCCCGGTTTGTCTCCAGCAGCGGGAGCGATATGGCCAGCGGTGCATTCAGGGCGCGGTCGATCAGGGTCACCTTCGGGTTGGGGCCGCTGTCGGCAGAGGCGATAAACGCGATCGAGACGGCGGTGATCACGGCGGCGTATCCCATGAAAAGCTTTTTGGGGAAGTACCGCTTCATCCCCTTCCAGTTAAAGTAGACGTGCAGAAGCGCCGCGGCGGCGAAGAGCAACCCCAGCGTCTCGTGCAGCGCTTTGACCTGGACATCGAAGACGTGAAAGTAGAGCATCACGCCGCTCACACCGACAACGAGGAAAACCAGCGCTGTTAACGAAGTCGCACTCTCTTTGATCAATGGTTTCATCCCGCAATCCTTTTGAATACTTGTTTGGTGACCCGGCAACGGTGAGGAATTTTTTCGCCGTTCGGATGTCTTTGAAAACGATTGTAGAACAAAGCTGTATATCGGCAACCAACGCCGCGTTAACCAATGTAAACGCCGTTGCCGGCGCAAAGCAAAGCGTTAGCACATTTTTTGGCGCTCAAGACTCACCGGTGCATATCCCCCTCGGGCTATCAGGAACCAAAAAGGTTCTCCAGCGCCGCATCGATGGTTTTGAATTTGAACGTAAATCCTACTTCCAGCAGCCGTTTGGGCAGCGCGTACTGCCCGCCGGCCAGCGCCTCGCCGCCTTCGGAGCCGAAACGTAGCTTCAGGAGGAAACGGGGTACGGTCATGAAGGTCGGGCGATGCAGCACCCTGCCGAGCGCCTTGGTCAGACCGTCATTGGTCGTCGGCGTAGGCGCCATCAGATTGTAGACCCCCTCCATCTCCGGATGCCGGGTAGCAAAAAGGTAGCCCCGCATCAGATCGTCGATGTGCACCCAGGTAAAAGACTGTGTCCCGTCGCCGATCGTCCCCCCGAGGCCGAGCCTGAACGGCAGAAGCATCTCTTTGAGAATGCCGCCGCCGTGGCCGAGCACAATGCCGTAACGGAAGATGATCGTCCTGATGCCAACGGCTTTGGCCTGCATGGCCGCCGCCTCCCAGTTCTGCGCCAGCCGCCCCAGAAAATCGTCGGCATAGACGGCGTTTTCTTCGTCATATTTGCCCGTCGATGCATAGATGCCCACCGCCGACGTACAGATGAAAAGTTTTGGTTTTTCTGCCATCATCGCCATGGCACGCACGAGCTTCTCCGCCGTTTTCACTCGGCTGTCAAAGAGCTCTTTTTTATACGCTTCCGTCCAACGCCTGTTGATCGAGGCACCGGCAAGGTGGGCGATAACGTCCGCCCCGGAAAGTTTCTCGACGAAAACGGCGTCATCGAGCGAAAAGTCCTTTGTGTGGAGCGGGACAACCTCCCACCCCTCCGCTTCGAACATCCGCACCAAGTGACTGCCGATAAACCCGCCTGCCCCGCTGATTGCGATTCTCATGTCTCCTCCTCTGACGGACGGTGGGGTGCTCAGACCGAACACCGCGTCCTTTTTGCATTACACCTAGAATTACACATGATAACGCTGGCACAGGGCTGATAAATTGAGGAAAACAACATACTCTGGCGCATTAAACGAAAAGAGACGCCCGCATGACACGGGACAGCGGTTCCCGGAGGGGCTTACGCCTCCCCGATACGGCGTTCGTAGTGCGAACGCAGCCAGCGGTCCAGCGGGTAGAGGAGGCGGTAGATGATGGGCACGACGACCAGGGTGAGGATCATCGAGCTGATGAGCCCGCCGATAACGGCGATGGCCATCGGCGACTTCGTCTCACTCCCGAAACCGCTGCCGAACGCCAGCGGCAGCATCGCGAAGACCATCGCGAAGGTCGTCATGAGGATCGGGCGCAGACGCTTTTCGCCCGCTTCGAGCAGCGCCTCGTTGACCTCCCGCCCCTTGCCGACGGCAGCGTTGGCGAAGTCGACGAGCAGGACGGCGTTCTTGCCGACCATCCCCATCAGCAGGAAGAAGCCGATCATGACGAAGAGGCTGAACTGCTGCCCGCTCAAGAAGAGAGCGATCAGGACCCCCGTAATGGAGAGCGGCAGCGCCATCATAATGATGACGGGCTGGATCAGCGACTCGTAAAGAATCGCCAGGATGATATAGATCATGATGATCGTCAGTCCGATTGCCGTGACAAAGGCTTTGCCCGTCTTGGCCATCTCTTCGGCGAAGCCGGTGAAACGGTAGTTGACGCCCTCGGGCATCAGCTCGTCGATCTTGGCCATCGTGTATCCGACGGCCCCGCCGAGGTCGAGGCCGAAGAGGTCGGCGAAGACCGTCACCTGGCGTTCGCGGTCGAAACGGTTGACCGCCGCCATCGCGCTGCCGTTCTCAAAGGTCACGAGCCCGTCGAGGGAGACGAGGTCGCCCGCCGGGGTCCGCAGCTCCATCTTCTTGATCTGCTCCACGTCCTCGCGGTGGGCATCATCAAACCGCAGGGTAATGTCATAAAGCTTGCCGTTCTCCTCATACTGGGAGATCGGCAGGTCACTGGAGAAGGCCGTAGAGAGGGCCTTTGCGATATCCTCGGCACGGACGCCAAGGCGGTTGGCGTTCTCGCGTAGAATGGAGATCTGCAGCTCCGGCTTGCCCGCCTCGAGGTTCGTGTCGATGTCGACGAAGCCCTGCTTCTGCGCCAGGTAGGCCGTGAGCGCGTCCGAGGCCTTGGTGAGGGAGTCGAAACTGTCGCCCTTGAGGACGATCTGGTAGGGCACGGAGACCCCGGCGCCCTTGATGTTCGGGATGGCCGCCGCGGTAATGAAGAGATCCGGGTCGAACCCTTTGAGTTTGCCGCGCAGCGCCTGGATGATCTCCTCCTGGTTCTCGCTCCGTGTCGTTTTATCCGTCAGCTTGACATAGAGCAGCGCCTTGTTGATCTCCTGGGCGCTGTTATAGCCGATGCCCAGCGTCGTGTACTCCACCTGGTCGACGCCGTTGACCAGCGCCTCGACCTTGCGGGATTTGACGAGCATCTCCTCCAGGGAGATCCCCGGCTTCGCCTCGATCTTCACCTCGAACTCCGCCTTGTCCTCCTTGGGGACAAAGTCCATCCCGATCTTCGGGAAGAGCGAGAGGGAGCCGATAAAGATGACGAGGACGGCAACCATGTTCAGCACCTTGAACCGCAGGGCGAAGCGCAGGGTCGCCGCGTAGGCGCGGTCGAGCCAGACGAAGATGAACTCCGTCTTGTCGTAGAAGCGGCTCTCGCCTTTATGCAGCACCCGGGCGCTGAGCGAGGGGATGAAGGTCATCGCGATCGTATAGGAGATGACGATGGCAAAGGCGACGGTCATCGCGAAGGAGTTGAAGAACTTCCCGACGATCCCGCTCATCATGGAGACGGGGATGAAGACCGCCAGCAGCATCGAGGAGATCGCAAGGATGGCGAAGGCCATCTCCTTGGTCCCCTCGACGGCCGCATCGAACTTGCCCATACCCGCTTCCATCTTTTTATAGATGTTCTCGATAACGACGATGGCGTCGTCGATGAGAATACCGATCGCCAACGTCAGCCCGATCAGCGTCAGCTTGTTCAGGTCGAAACCCATGTAGTCCATCAGGGCGAAGGTGCCGATAATGGAGGTCGGGATCGCCAGAAAGGCGACCACGGTGATCGTCACGTTGCGCAGGAAGACGAAGATGATCAGCGCCGCCAGAAGCGCCCCGTACACGAGGTCGAACTCGACGTCCTCGAGGGAGTGGATGATAAAGGGCGAGGTGTCGTTGAGCGTTTTCACCTCGATCTTGTCGCCCGCAAGCTGCTGCAGCCCCGGCACGGCGTCCTTGACCAGCTTGATCACGTCGAGGGTATTGGTACCCGAGATCTTCTGTACCTCCAGCATAACGCCGGCCTTGCCGTCATAGGAAGAGAAGCTCTTCGCATCGGCCAGGCCGTCCTCGACCCGGGCGAGATCGGCCAGGCGGAGTTCGTCTTTAATCTTGATCGCGAGCAGCTCCTCCATGCTCACTGCATCGGCCTCGGTCTTTATGATCAGCTCGCTGGGCCCCTTCTCCAGTTTCCCGCCGCCGATCTTGACGTTCTCCTTGGAGATAATGTCGTTGAGCTCTTTGACGGTAATGCCGTACTTGTTCAGGGCATAGGGGTCGGGGTAAATGCGGATCTCGCGGTCGCGGTAGCCGATGATGTTGATAGCCCCGACCCCGCTGAGGCGCTGGATGGCCGGCTTGGCCTTTTCATCAGCAAAGAGCATCAGCGCCGTCGGCGTTGCCTCCTTCGCCGCCAGGAAGACGTTGATGACCGGCGCCGCGCCGATGTCGAGCTTACTGACCAGTGGTTTCTCCGCCTGCACCGGGAGCTTGACGGCGGAGACCTTGTCGCGCACGTCATTCGCCGCCTCGTCGATGCTGCGCTCGAGCAGGAACTTGACCATGACGACGCTGACTCCGTCGCTGCTGGTGGAGGTGATCGTGTCGATGCCGTTGATCCCCGAGACCGCCTCTTCGATCTTGTCGGTGATCTGGGACTCGACGCTGGTCGGCTCCGCCCCCGGGTAGACCGTTTTGACGGTCACGATCGGAAAGTCGACGTTGGGGAAGAGCGCCGCGGGCATGGCTTTGAAGCTCATCAGTCCGAAGACGACGAGCGTCAGTACGTACATCAGCGTCGTGATGGGTCGGTTAATGGCGAATTTGTACATCAGTCGGCCTCGATCTCACCCTCGCCGAAGAGCCCCGGGACGATCCCCTTGGCGGGAACCTCGACGATGATCTTCCGGTTGGCGTTGTTGGCCGTCGGGTAGACGATGCTCACCTTCCCTTCGCGCGGCGCCGTCTCGCCGTCGACACGGTAGCGGAAGGTCTGGCCCGCTTTGAGTTTCGTCCAGTACTTCTGGTCGACTTTGAGCTTGAGGGTGTTCGCCTTCGCGCTCTGCAGCCGCAGCAGTACCTTGATCATGGCGCCGCTGACGACATCCCCCACCTCGACGGGCTTGTCCGAGACGACCCCGTCAAAAGGGGCCCGCAGGATCGTCTTCTCCAGCAGGGCCTGCTTGTAGCGGACGTTCACTTCCGCTTCGTGCAGGCGGCTCTTGGCCGTCTCGTACGCCGACGCGTAGCGGTCGTACTCGCCCGCGTCGATGACGTTTTTGACCTTCTCGTAGCGCTCAAAATTGCGCTGAGCGAACTTGGCGTCGACGCGCGCCAGCTCAAGCTGCGCCTTGGCCAGCTCCACGGCCTCTTTCATATCGTCGTTATCGAGCCAGAGCAGGATGTCGCCCTTTTTGACCCGGGAACCGACATCGATATTGATCCCTTCGATGGTGCCGCTGGAGGTCAGGGAGAGCTCGGCGGCCTTTTCCGCTTCGACGTCGAACGTCGCATAGATGTTCTCGGCATGCAATGCCGTCAAAAAGAGGACGGCCGTCACTAAGATCTTTTTCATTTGACATACTCCTTCGGGTCCATCCCCAGGTTATAGATATAAGTGGCATTGGCGCTGTTCAGCCCGCTCAGTGCGCGGTTGTACTGCGCTCGTGACTCCGTCGCTTTGCTTAGCGCGTCGAGGTAGCGGATGTAATCAACAACCCGCGCCTCGTACTTCTTCTTGACCACGGCAAAGGTGCGGTCTGAAGCCGTTTCGGATTTTTTCGCCGCATCCAACAGGCTTTCGGCACGCTGGATCGCTTTAAGGGCCAGGGCCCGGTCCGCCTCCGCCGACTTCTCGGCGTAGCGCAGCTCGAGCGCCTGCGCCTCCTGCTGGAGCCGGAGCACCTGCTTCTGCTGCCGCGCGGCGCCGAAGTCGATCAGGTTCATGGTGAGCTGCACCGTCAGGCGGTTCTGCTTGTCGACGAAATTGACCGGGAAACTCGGGTTGAAATTCTCGTAGTCGTACCAGGTATAGGTGTCATTAAGGGCGATGGTCGGGTAGTAGACGCTGTCGGCCTGCTCGGCCGCATAGCCCATGGCACGGACCCGGTAGGCCATCGCTTCGAGGCTGTCGAGCCGTTTCGCTTCGGTCTTCTGCGGCAGCACGACCGCCCCCGGTGTCAGCTCCCCCTCCAGCGGCGCGCCGCTGAGCAGTTCCAGCTGGCTGCGCAGGCGGTCGCTCTCGAACTGCCGCGCCGTGATCTGGTAGTCCGCATCGGCCACGGCGGCGTTCAGGCGCTCGACATCCTCTTCCGTCGCGATGCCCGCACTCTTGAAGAGTTTGAACCGCTCCAGCTGCTCGGCGAGCTGCTCGCGGTTCTTCTGCAGGGCGTCGATGTCTGAAGCGACATTCTGCAGTTCAGCATAGTGCTGGATAACCTGCAGCGAGACCGCCTTTTTGAACCCTTCGAGGTCGAAGCGGCCCGCTTCGGTGAGCATGTTCTTCTCATCGAGGAGGTTCTTGCGCTTGAAGCCGTCAAGGATGACGAAGTTCGCCTCGGCGTAGGCCTTGTAGGTTTCGGGCACGTCGATGCTGCCCCGTTCGTCAATATACGAGGCGCTCGCCCCCGCGTCGATGCGCGGCAGGTACGACGCAACCACCGCGTCGTGTGCGTGCGCCGCCGCCTCCGCACGCTTGGCATAGGCCTGCACCTGCTCGTTCTGCTGCGCCTGGGTGATCAGCGTCGGCAGATCGAAACCGAACAGGGCCGTCCCCGCGAAAAGTAAAGTAAAAATAGGTCGCATTAACATCCTTTGATCATGGTCAACATCTGGGCCTGCAGTGCCGGCAACTGTGAGAGAAGATCACCGTCATGCACCAGCCAGTAGTTAATATAGCCGTCGCTGAGACCGGCGATGTGGTAAGACATCGCCAGGGCCTCATCCTCGTCCAGTGCCGGGTTGATCCGCCGGACGATCCCGGCGACCACCTTGTATACCTGCTCCAGGATCTCCGGTTCGCTGTGGCGGATATTGCTGAAAAAGAGCGGGTTGTTTTTCGCGCACTCCTCGACGGCCTTGCGCTTGGAGGCGAAATGGCTGAACTTGAGCCAAAATGCCGCTTCGAGCTGTGCTTCAGGCTCCGTCACCTCGACACAGCGTGCCCGGAGCTCCTCGATATAGCCGCCGATCTGCGCTTTGACGTAGGCCATATAGAGCCCCTCTTTGGAGTCGAACAGCCCGTAGATCGTTCCCACGGAGACCCCGACGCTTTTGGCCAGATCGGAGATTTTGAGCGCTTCGTACCCCGCCGACTCGAAGGATTCCGCCGCCGCCTCAAGGATCAGGGAACGCTTGACATCCTGCAGTTTCGCTTTGATCATGGTTGACCTTTCCGTTCCTTTTTATCGAAATCGTATTGAATACTAGAATGTTATTTCTAAAAATGAACTTAGTTCAAATTGCCATATGCCGATTGTGATGTATACTACCGGATAGCACCTCCGAAGGAGCAGGACCGTGATCGAGGCCGAACATCTGTATAAACGTTTCAACAGTACTCCGGCCGTTGAGGATGTCGGGTTCCGTATCCCCAGGGGGGAGATTTACGGGCTGCTCGGCCCCAACGCCGCGGGCAAAACGACGACGATGCGGATGCTCTGCGGCCTGATCGCCCCCGACGGCGGCACGGTCCGTATCGACGGGAAGCCCGTGCAAAAGGCCAAACGCCGCTTCGGCTACGTCGCACAGTCATTCGGGCAGTATGAAGAGCTCAGCGTCATCGAGAACCTCCGTTTCTACGCCAGCATGTACGGCGTCAAAGACGGCGAAAGACTCGACGCCCTCCTGATGCGTTTTGCCCTGGAGACCTACCGGGACAAACGCGCCGGGACCCTCTCGGGCGGGACGAAACGGCGGCTTGCCCTCGCCTGCGCCCTGGCCCACGAGCCCGACGTCCTTTTCCTCGACGAGCCCACGGCCGGTATCGACCCCGTCACCCGCAAACAGCTCTGGGACGACTTCTATACGCTGGCAGCCGCGGGGAAAACCCTCTTTGTCACGACCCACTACATGGAAGAGGCGCAGCGCTGCCACCGCATCGCCATCCTCGACCACGGGCGGATGATCGCCGAAGGGGCACCCGCGTCCATCAAATCCGAACTGGGGGAAGTCCGCGTTTTCGCCGTGCGGGTCGACTACGACCCCGCCCTCACCGCCGCCGCCGAAAAGCATCCGGGGATCCGCCTCGTCAACCAGTTCGGCGGCGAACTGCGCCTGATGACGATGCCGGAGGTGGAGCGAGACGCCGTTACGGGACTCATCGCGCCCTTCGCACCGCAGGCTGAAATCGTAGAAACCGAACCCAACCTCGAGGACGTCTTCATGGCCCTCACCCAGGAGCGGCACTGATGGTCGGGGCGATGATCAAGAAAGAGCTGACCCAGCTGCGGCGTGACCCGAGGCTGATCGCCCTCATCGTCGTCATGCCGGTCATCTTCCTCGTGCTTTTCGGCCTCGCCCTCAAACTCGAGCCCAAAAACGTGGCGATGGCCTACGTGGACAACGACCGCTCTTTTTTCAGCAACCTCATCAAAACGGGGCTCTGGAGCGACGGCTATTTCAAGCTCTACCCGGTCGCAGACAAGGCGGCGATCATCGAGGAGATCCGTTCGGGCCGGTCCGAGGCCGGCCTCTTTATCGACGGCAACTTCTCCGCCGACCTCAGCGAGAACCGCCAGCCCCACATCACCTTCTACGTCGACGGCACGATGCCCTCGCTGACGACGGCGATGAAGTACAACTCCTCCGCCGCCACCGACGAGGGAGTGACGAACGACATGTATTTCCTCGACGAGAACGCCCCGCCGACCGTTATCGCGCCGGAACCCTTCATCATGGATACCGTCGTCCTCTTCAACCCCGACGAGAAAGAGACCTGGTTCTTCCTGCCGGGGATCATCGGGGTGCTCATTATGCAGATCGCGCTTATTCTTACCGGGATCACCGTCGTGCGCGAACGGGAGAAGCAGACCCTGGAGCAGCTCCTCGTCACCCCCATCAGCAAAAGCGCCTTCGTCTTCGGCAAGATCATCCCCTACGTCCTCATCGCGCTGATCGACTTCTACCTTATCCTGGGGCTGGGATGGCTGCTCTTCGACCTGCCCGAGGCGACGTCGCACCTCTACCTCGCCCTGCTCGCCGTCATCTATGTCGCCGTGATGATCGCGCTGGGGGTGCTGATCTCACTCGTGTCGCAGACCCAGCAGCAGGCGATGTTCCTCGCGATCTTCATCATTATCCCTTCCGTGATGCTCAGCGGCCTCATCTTCCCGCTCGAAGCCGTCCCCGACTACATCCGGCCGCTCTGCTACGCCATCCCTTTTACCTATTTTGTCGAGATCATCCGTGGCCTGCTCATCAAACACACCCTTATCGCCGACCTCTGGCCCTCTTTTGCGGCACTCGGTGGCTTCGCCGTGCTCTTTATCGGGCTGAGCATCCTCAAATTCAGACGCTCCCTGCTGTAAAAACAGCCGGCAGGTTTTGTGCCGCCGGGCATTATCATTGTATGCATATAGATGATCTTCGGAAGAAAGAAAAGGTGGATTCAGAGGAAAAGGGTGTGTAGCAGCCGGCAGCGGAGAGCTGCCGATGAGGGTTAGGCGAGGGTCACTTCCTGGCCATCACTTTCGTTGTTGTCATCGTCCTCGATGCCGTCACCGTCGTCATCCGTATCCTCGTCATCGTTGATACCGTCGTTGTCGTCATCGTCGTCGTATTCATCGGTCATGCCGTCATGGTCTGTATCGTTGAGCTGGTCCGCGTCTTCACTGTCGTCGATGCCGTCATTGTCATCGTCGCTGTCCGCATCATCATCGATACCGTCGTTATCGTCGTCGCTGTCTTCGGCGTCAACACTCTCATCGTTGTCGTCGTCGATATCGGCATCGTTGTTGATACCGTCGTGGTCGAAGTCGTTGATGCTGTCTTCGTCCTCGCTGTCGGGAATATCGTCGCCGTCATCGTCCGTATCCACGTCATCCTTGATGCCGTCGTTGTCGTCATCGTCGTCGTAGAGGTCGATAACACCGTCATGGTCGCTGTCCATCGGGTCGTCGCTGAGTTCGACGGAGATCACGGCACCTTCAGGGGTCACGATATTGAAGAGATCGTCAGAGATACCGTTGTTATCGTCATCATAGCCGGTACGCTCCATCGGCAGAGCGATATAGCCCAGGTCGATCGCGCTCGCGTTCACTTCGAAGAGGGTGCTGCCGTTAAGCGTCAGCAGCGTCACGACGGAGGCGTCCGGCGTGTTCTCGTTGGTCGTCATCACCAGGCGGCAGCTGGTATCTTGGGGCACTTCGATCTCGAAGGGGTGTTCGCTCGTGCCGTTGTCATTGGAGTTGACCGCGTAATAGCTGCCGTCTTCGCAGAAGGCTTCGATCAGGGTGCCCGGAACGGTACCGGTAATACTTGTCGTCGCCCTGTCGCTGCTGCTGCCTGCGCTGCCGCAGGCGGCGAAGATCAGGCCGGCGGCAAGCGTTGATAATGCAAGAGAAGTTGCTTTCATCTTGGTTCCTTGTGGTGAAATGATCCAACCACTATGACGGCCGAAGATGAAGATTACATGAATAAAGTGATACATTTGTGATACTTTTCGGGGTGTTTTTGTCCCTTTGCAGACCGTGTGGGCGGGCTCAGACGCCGTCAATTCCTTCCTCGCGAAAAAAATCTACATTTTTTTTCATTTTGCTACGCCGATGCTACGTTTGCTTTTTACAATGGTTTTGTTCAACTTAAAGGAGTGATCATGAATCTGTTCTACTACCGTCTGCCGAGCCTGGGTCTTGGATGGGAAATGACCGCTGTCGGTACCGCAGTACAGAACGTTCCTGCCCGCACGTCACGCTACACTTCAGTGCGCTTCTAACCTGTACGGCGGGGTCTCCCGCCGCTTTTTCCGGCTTTGATGATCTTTTGAACTGTTTTTTTGAGGACCGACGCGCTTAGCAGGCGTCGCGGTAGTGGTGGTCGAGTTCCTTGCGGTACGCTTCGAGGACCTTCTCAGCCGGGATCCCCTCCTGGTAGATACGCAGGATCTGGCGGATGAAGTTGATGGGGTATTCGTAATAGTGTCCCTCGTCGCGGCGCATGATCTCATAGAGGACCTCATACATCCCCGCGTAGACCTCCGGGTTTTCCCTGCGCAGCCGCTGCAGGTCCTCTTCGGCCTGGATCAGCGTCTGATCATTGAATTCACCCCGTTCGTGAATGGTTTTGCGGATCTCGACATAATCCTTGAGGCTTTTGCAGTTAACGATATGGTCCGTAAAAATATCGATCAGCGTCATGGCTTCTCCTTTGCCGCTTTCGGTTTGAGTACATTGTAAACCCTGAACGTAGCAACAGTGTAGCACGGAACGGTGCCGATGCATCCTGTTTTTACGATTTCAGCCCCTCGAGCAGCGTTCGGTTCCCGGTCTCAAAGATCGCGTCGATGTTGTCGCTGATCACCAGGTGTCCGTCGATGATCAGCGAGGCAAGGCCGTGCACCGTCGACCAGACCGTCGCCGCCAACAGGAAAGGATCGCCCTTTTTAAACACCCCTTCGTGCTGCCCCACTTCGATGAGATGCACCAGTGCGTGGAACCCCGTCGCCTTCTCCGCATCCTCGAGGTCGCAGACCTCTTCGCGCTCCTGGCGGACCGTCGGGCCGAAAAGCACCCGGTAGAGCTGCGGGTTGTTGACGGCAAAGGCAAGGTAGGCGCGCCCCATCATCGTGAAACGGGCCAGCACATCCGCATCCGTCCGTGCGAAGATATCGATGAAAAAGGCGTCAAAACGCTCGAAACCGGCCAGGATCACCTCACGGATCAGCGCCTCTTTATTCTCGAAGTGGCGGTAGATCGCCGTCCGCGACGCCCCGATGCGCGAGGAGAGTTCCCGCAGGGTAATCGCCTCCAGGCCTTCGTTCTCGAGCATCTCGAGGGCGGTTTCAATGGCCGATTCTTTGAGATTGCCGTGGTGGTACGGCCGCTTTTCATCCTGATTCATTTCAAAAGTATAACAAAATCCTCTTTGGTGTTGACAAGTGTCACATCACTATGTTAACATTGTCAACATCACCCGATGACGGAGG
Source organism: Sulfurimonas sp. HSL-1656 (assembly GCF_039645585.1). NCBI lineage: Bacteria > Pseudomonadati > Campylobacterota > Epsilonproteobacteria > Campylobacterales > Sulfurimonadaceae > Thiomicrolovo > Thiomicrolovo subterrani. Next base: position 274,396 of record NZ_CP147915.1, on the reverse strand, counting down.
CTACCCCCATGCAAAAATGGTTACCGCTCCTGCTGCTCTTTTCGCTGAATGCCTGGGCGATCAGCGCCTACGAGCTCGCACAGAAAACCGATGCCGCACTGAGCGGCTTCCACGATGCCGTCAGCGAAATGAAAATGACGCTGATCAACGCCAACGGCCAGACCCGCGACCGCACGATGCTGATGAAGGTCCTCGAAGGCAAAGCGGGGGACAAATCGCTGATGGAGTTCCTCACCCCCGCAGACGTCAAGGGGACCAAATTCCTCAACTACGAACATTTCGACCGTGACGACGACCAGTGGCTCTACCTCCCCGCCCTCAAGCGGGTCAAGCGGATCGCGTCGCGCAACAAGTCGGGCTCCTTCATGGGAAGCGAATTCAGCTACGAGGACCTCGGCGCCTTCAACATCGAGAAGTACACTTACGAAGGCGACGCGGAGACGGTAGAGCTCGAGGGGAAATCCTATTACAAGACCGTCCGCATCCCCAAAGAGAAGGACTCCGGCTATACGAAACAGGTCAGCTGGATCGATACGGAGACATTCGTCATCGTACAGGTGGACTACTACGATCGCAAGAAAGCGCTGCTGAAGACCGCACGCTTCAGCGACTACCGCAACGTAGGCGGTGTATGGCGCATCGGCAGGATCGTCATGACCAACCACCAAAACGACAAGCAAACGATCCTCGTCTGGGAAAATGAGAAGATCGGGACCGGTCTGACGGACAAAGATTTCCACCAACGGGTCCTCAAACAGTGAAACGGCTGTTGCCCCTGCTCATGACCCTTCCGCTCCTGGCGGACATCGACATCCGCGGCAATGTCAGCCTGCAGGGCGACGCCTTTCTCAACCATCAACCGGGCAAACACGAAAATGCTGCCACCCTGATGGGTTCCTTTGAAGCCGAATACACCTATGAGGATTTCCGCGCGGTGACGCGGATCAACGCCCAGCAGGATTATTATGACCTGCAGGCAAAGGAGGAGCAGACGGGCCGGAGTTTCCTCCGGGTCGACGAATTCTACGGCACGTTGGACCTGGGTGACAACCAGCTGATGGCGGGGCGCAGCCTGCGCTTCTGGGGGGCGCTCGAGGTGCGCAACATTGTCGACGGTTTCAACCCCGTGGACCTGCGAAACGGCCTCTTCGAGGAGGACAAGATCGGCGTCTGGAACGCGGCGCTGACCCACTACACGGACACCGGGTCGCTCTCCCTCATCGTCAAGTTCGCCGAAGAGGAGCAGAAGATGGCCAAGGCCCCCTACGCTTTCTACTTCTTCCCCCCCGAAGTCCGCTATGACGCGGCGCTGCAGACCAGCGAGTCGGACACCCTCCCGACCTACTACCTCCGCCTGGGCGGTTCGACGGAGACGGAGTACCCCCTTGATTATGCCGTGATCCTGCAGCGCGGCTACGATTCGCAGCGCTACTTCCTGGCGGGCGACCCCGTCATTACGCCGATAGATCTCATCACCTATACCTACACTGTTCCCCTGGCCGAACACGCCTACCGCGTCAACAAGGCGATGACCTACGACACCCTCGTCGTCGGCGACACCCTCTTCAAGCTCGAAGCGCTCTTCGCCGACGTCATCGACGATGACCGCATCTCCGACTACTACCACGTTGCCGCCGGGATGGAACACACCGTCGTGCAGGTGTACGGGGAAGCGGACCTCGGCCTGCTGGCGGAGTACTACCGCTACGAGACGACGGAAAAGGGCAAGTACACGGACCTGGACCTCTTCGAAGTCTTCCAAAACGACCTCTTTCTCGGCCTGCGCATCAGCCTGAACGATGTCAACAGCGCGTCGCTCGTCGGCGGGGTAGTCGCGGATTTAGAATACGACGAGCAGAGCTACTACGCCGAGTATGAGACCCGCCTCTTCGACAGTTTCAAGCTCAACGTCGACTACCGCTACATCGAACCCTCCAAAAACACGATGACGGCCTTCCATATGCTCGGCCGCTTTCAAAGCATCACCGCCAAGTTCGGGTATTACTTTTGAACGATGTCTGGAACAAAACAAGGGTACCGCTCGACTATGCGATGTTTCCTCGAAAGTCCCATCCATCTACGCTTGCCGCTATGGCACTAAAGCACAAAAATGCTTTCGGCATTTTCGTAAACTGACATAAGGACGCTCTATGAATATCGACCGATTCGTTGACGGCATCATCCGGTTTCGCTGGTGGGCCGCGCTGCTGATCCCTCTTATCACCCTGGCCCTAGCCTCGCAGCTGCGCTACCTGCAGTTCGAGGGGAGCTACCGCATCTGGTTCGGCGAGGAGTCCCCCATCCTCAGGCAGTATGACGACTTCCGTTCCGTCTTCGGCAACGACGATGCCCTGCTCATCATGTTCCGTGACGATAAGGGCGTTTTCAACCCCGAAGCGCTGGGTGTCGTCGAGAGGATCACAGAAGCACTCTGGCAAACGACGGATATCGCCCGGGTCGACTCCCTGACCAACTACCAGTATGTGCACAGCGACCCGGCGTATCCCGACGACGTCATCGTGGAGGACTTCATCGACGACCCCGCCGCCCTCTCCCCCGAACAGCTGGCCGATAAGGCGCGCATCGCCGCGGGCGAGGAGATGATCGTGGGGCGGATCGTCAGCTCAGACATGAAAACGACGATGATCGCGGCGCGCCTCACCCCCAAGGCCGGGGACGATCCGGAGGTCTCGGCCCGGCTCAAGGCAGCGGCAGAGGCGATCGTGGCCAGGGAGTCTGCCAGCGGCTACACCTTCCACCTCGGCGGCGGTCCGATTCTCAACATGGCCTTCATCCACCTGGGCGAACATGACGTCAAGGTCTTCACCCCCTTCGTTCTGCTGATCGCGATGGTGCTGCTCTGGTTCATTTTCCGCCGCCCCTCGGGGATGCTGCTGAGCCTCTCCGTCGTCATCTTCACCTTCCTCATCGTCCTGGCGGTCCAGGTGCTGCTGGGCTACCGGCTCAACAACTTCACCGCCAACCTCCCCGTCTTCGTCGTCGCCATCGGAATCGCCGACGCCATGCATCTCTTCTGGATCTACCTCGTCGGCCGGCGGCGGGGCATGGCCAACCGGGACGCCATCCGCTTCAGCGTGCGCAAGAACCTCCTGCCGACCCTGCTGACCTCCTTGACGACCGCCGTCGGGTTCGCCTCCCTGGCGGTCAGCGACGTCATTCCCGTCAAGACGCTGGGCATCGCAACGGCGACGGCGGCGCTGCTCGCCTTCGTGCTGACGATCCTCTTCGTGCCGGCCATGCTGGCGATCCTCAACCCGAAAGTGGCACAGAGCGAAGAGGAAGAGTCCGAAAGCCATGACGCGTTCTCACTTGGCAGCGCCCGTTTCGTCATGCGCCACGACCGCGGCATCCTTCTCGGCAGCCTCATGCTCTTTACGCTGATCGGCATCGGGATCGCCTGGGTGAAGGTCGATTCGAACACGGTGCGCTACTTCAAAGAGCACGTCCCCTTCCGGGAGACGGTGACCTTCGTGCAGCGCCACCTCACCGGTCCGATGGCCTACGAGGTCGTCGTCGATTCGGGGGAGAAGGACGGCATCAAGTCCCCCGAATTCATGCAGACGGTGGCCCGCTTCACCGACGCGTTCAAAGCGCAGTACCCCGCGGTGCGCCACACCACTTCCCTCGTCGACGTCGTCGAAAAGTTCAACGACGTCATGAACGGCAGCCCGACCATCCCCGCAGAGCGGAACCTGATCGCCCAGTACCTGCTGCTCTATTCCCTCTCCCTGCCCCAGGGGATGGAGATCAACGACCGTATGGACGTCGACGAACGGCAGCTGCGGGTCACTGCGTCGGTGGACATCGTCGACACCTCCCTGGACCTGGAGATGATGCGGTGGGTCGAAGCGTGGTGGACACAGACGCCCTATCCCGCCAGAGTCAACGGGCAGGCGGCGATGTTCGCACATATGCAGCACGACGTCACCGACACGCTGGTCGAGTCGATCCTGCTGGCCATCGCGGCGGTCTCGCTGATGATGCTGCTGATCTTCCGCAACCTGCGCATGATCCCGCTCTTTATCATCCCCAACGTCCTGCCCATCGCCCTCGTCGTCGGGGTCATGGGGTGGCTTGGGATCACCATCGACCTCGGCGTCGCGGTCTCCGGGGCCATCATTATCGGCGTTGCGGTGGACGACACCATCCACTTCCTCGTCAAGTACCGCGAAGCGCGCCGGGAGGGCGAAAGCCTCGAAGCCGCGCTCGCCTACGTCTACCACTATGCGGGCAAGGCGATCGTCTTTACCACCCTCATCCTCAGCGCCGCCTTTATGATCTTCGCGCTGAGCGACTTTGTCCCCAACGTCAACTTCGGGATCGTCACGGCGTCGGCGCTGGTGATCGCCGTCCTCATCGACCTCCTGATGCTCCCCGCGTGGCTGAGCCTCGCCGACAGCGGCAAGCGGAGCCTCATCGCCTGAGAGGCGGCACAGGCCTGCTACGCCGCGCAACACTGCAGCCACGATTTACCAATTGTTATATGTGGATTTACACCCGATTTACCCCCCACGAATATGATTGCATATCTTAAGTTTCGAGGATGGGTAGAATGAACGAGAAAATCCACGCCATCAAGACCGAGATCGCCAAGGTGATGGTCGGGCAGGAGGCGCTGATCGACGCGCTGCTGATCGGCCTTATCACCGACGGGCACATTCTCGTCGAGGGGGTGCCGGGACTGGCGAAGACGACGGCCATCAACTCCCTGGCCAAGGCGCTCGGTCTGGGCTTCAAGCGGGTACAGTTCACCCCCGACCTGCTCCCCAGCGACATCGTCGGAACCGAAATGTACGACCAGCGAAACGGCGCCTTCAAGGTCAAGATGGGCCCCGCCTTCACCCACCTGTTGCTTGCCGACGAGATCAACCGCGCCCCGGCAAAGGTGCAGTCGGCGCTGCTGGAGGTGATGCAGGAGCACCAGATCACCATCGGGGACGAGACCTTCAAACTGAGCGACCCCTTCCTCGTCCTCGCGACCCAGAACCCAGTCGAACAGGAGGGGACCTACCGCCTTCCCGAAGCGCAGCTCGACCGCTTCATGCTCAAGGTCCTCGTCGACTACAACAGCTTCGAAGAGGAGATGCAGATCGTCGACCGCATCGCCAACCGGAGCGTCGGGACGATCATGCAGGTCGCCGGCGCCGACGACATCCTCGCCATGCGCGACGAGGTGCAGAGCGTCCATATCGACGAAGCCGTCACCCGCTACATGATGAAGATCATCTTCGCCACCCGTGAGCCGGAGAAGTACGGGGTCGGTGAGATCGCGCAGTACCTCGAGTACGGCGCGAGCCCCCGTGCCTCCATCAACCTCTACAAGGCCGCCAAAGCCCGCGCCTACCTCCGCGGCAACGACTTCGTCACCCCGCTGGACGTCGCCGACACGGTCCGGGGCGTCCTGCGCCACCGCATGGTACTGAACTACCGTGCCGAAGCCGCCGGCGTCACCGCCGACGATCTTATCGGCACGATCATGCAGACGATCAAGCTCCCCTAAGGCCTGAGAGTGCTGGCGCACAAGAGCGAAGAGATCCTGATCCGCACCCGCCGCAACATCTTCGGCAGCAACGCCGGGGGCAACCCCAGCATTTTCGCGGGCAACGGCCTGGACTTCGCCGAGCTCAAAGAGTACACCATCGGCGATGACGTACGTACCCTCAACTGGAAGGTGACCGCAAGGGAGCAGCGCCCCTTCGTAAATGTCTTCAACGAGGAGCGCGAACTCAACATCGTCTGTGTCTTCCTCGAGAGCGGCAGCATCTTTTTCGGCTCGCAGCGTTTCAAGCAGGAGGTGATGGCCGAAGCCCTCTCGCTCATCTCCTACTCGGCGCTCAAGAACGACGACCGGGTCTCCACCCTCGTCTTCAGTGACAAGGAGGAGTTCTTCCTGCCGCCGACCCGCGCCCTGGGTTCGCTTCATGTGACGATCCCCGAGGTGCTGGGCCGCGACCCGCTGGGCAAGCGCGTTGATTTCACCGCGCTGGTCGACTACCTCAACGGCCGTGTCCGCCAGCGGTCGCTCATCTTCCTCATCGGCGACTTCTACGGCGGCGGCATCGACCTCTCGCTGCTCGCCCGCCACGAAGTCTACGCCGTCATCGTCCGCGACCGCTTCGAGGAGAACCCCGCGCTTGCCGGCGAGATCGGCCTGCTCGACGCCCAGAGCATGGAGGGCACGACCCTGGAGCTCTCCCCCGGCCTCGCCGCACGCTACCGTGACGCACTGGAGGTGCGGGACAAGGCCCTCGTCGAGCACCTCGCAGCCCACCGCATCACCGCGACGAAACTCTACACCGACGAAGAGCCCTTCGTAAAGCTCTCCGCGCTGTTCCGGAGGTAGGCGATGCCCGAACAGACCCTGCCGCTCAAAGACATCAAGCCGATTGTCGCCGTGCCCGACCATTCGCTCTGGCTGCTCCTCGCTCTCGTCGCAGCCGCACTTTTACTGCTGGCACTCCTCGGGTACTGGCTGCTCCAACGGCGCCGCAAAGGGGGCGACCCCAAACGTGCCGAGGCGTTGAAACGGCTGCAGGCACTGGATTTCAGCGACACGAAAAGTGCCGTCTACGATTTCAGCCTGCTGGGGCACTTTGTAGCGACGCCGGAGACGGAAAGCAGTTTCAGGGCACTGCTCGCGGAGCTTGAACCCTACAAGTACCAAAAGAGCGTGCCCGCCCTGGACACAGCGCTCGAAGCCAGGCTGCGCGATTTCATCAAGGAGGCGCGCCGTGGGTGAGTGGACGCTGGAGTCCCCCTGGGCGCTGGGGCTGATCGCCCTCTTTTTGCTCTGCGAAACCCTCTGCCGGGCGAAGACGCAGCAGATGCTCTTCCCCGACACTGCGCTGCTGCGTACCCTCTCCGCCCGCAGCGGCTGGATGACACGGGGGATTAAACTCCTCATCTTCACTCTGCTCGCCCTCGCTCTCGCCTCGCCGATCCGCCAGAACGAGGTCGTCATCAGCGACGACAAGGGGTACGAACTCTCCCTCGTCCTCGACGCCAGCGGCTCCATGCGGCAGATGGACAAGTTCGGCATCGTCAAGAAAATCGTGCTTGATTTCATCGACAAACGCGAACACGACAAGCTCGCCCTCACCCTTTTTGCCGACTTCGCCTATGTCGCCATGCCGCTGACCTACGACAAGCAGAGCCTGAAACAGCTGCTCTCCAAGGTCGACGTCGGCATCGCCGGCATGCAGCGCACGGCGCTCTACGAGGCACTCTTCATGAGCACGAAGCTCTTCAAGAGCTCCGACGCCAAGGAGAAGATCGCCATTTTGCTCACCGACGGGCTGGACAACACCTCACAGGTCCCCGTCGACGTCGCCATCCAGAGCGCCGTCAAGCACGGCATCAAGGTCTACGTCATCGGCGTCGGCGGCCGGGGGGACTACGACCCTGAGGTACTCCAGAAAATCGCCCGGGAGACAGGCGGAAAGTTCTACGAGGCGGGCAGCGTCGAACGGCTTCAGTGGATCTACGACGAAATCGACACCCTGGAGAAGAGCGAGATCAAGGCGGACAAGTACGTCAAGAAGCATTACTACTTCCAGTACCCGCTCGGCGCGGCGCTGCTGCTGCTCGTGCTTTATGCCGTCATGCGAAGGAGAGGCCATGCACTTTGAACAGCCGCACCTGCTTTTCTTACTGATCGTCCTCGTCCCGCTGGCGCTGCTACTGTTCACGCCGCGCAAAGCGGCCCGGAACACCTTCGCCCCGGAGGTCCTGAAGCTTCTGATGCAGCGCACCTCCACCGTGCCGCAGTGGCTGCGCAGCGCCCTGCTGCTCACCGCCGCGGCCCTCTTCATCACCGCCCTCGCCCGGCCGGTCGTCGACAACGGCGAGATCAGGGTCCAGCGCAGTACGATCGACCTCATCGTCGGGTTCGACATCTCCCGCTCCATGTTCGCCAACGACATCTACCCCAGCCGTCTCGCCCTGGCCAAACGGAAATTCGACGACCTGCTCGGCGATGTCAACGGTACCCGCATCGGGGTGATCGGGTTCAGCGCCCGCGCCTTCATGGTCTCGCCGCTGACCGAGGATTTTGCGACCCTGCGCTATCTCGTCTCAAACATGAACACCGACTCCATCAGCCTACGCGGCACCGACCTGCTCCAGGCCCTGCAGCAGACCGACACCCTGCTGGAAGGGAGCGACAAAAAAGCACTGCTCCTCTTTACCGACGGCGGGGACGGCAGCGATTTCGATGAGGAGATCGCCTACGCCAGGGCCCACAACATCGTCGTCTTTCTCTATAACATCGGCACGGAGAAGGGCGGGGTCATCCCGACCGCACAGGGGGCCATGACGGATAAGCACGGCGATATCGTCGTCGTCCGGCGCAACGACAGTGTCAAGGCCCTCGCCCTGCAAAGCGGCGGGGCCTATCTGCCCTACTCGCTCAAGCACAACGACATCGAGGCCCTTGCCGATGCGCTGAAAGCCCACTTCACCCCGCGCAGGGAAAAGAGCGACGTTATCCGCGACGTGCAGGAGCTCTTCGTCTGGCCGCTGGGCGGCGGCGTTCTCCTGCTGCTGATGGCACTCTACTCCCTGCCGCAGCGAAGGAGACGCCATGCTTAGACACCTTCTGCCCTGCCTCGCCGCAGGGCTGCTCCATGCGGGGGTGACGGATTTCCATACCCTCTCCAACGCCGCATCGGCCTACAACGGCGGCGATTACGCCGCGGCAGCCGAAGGGTACGGTGCGCTGCGGGAAAAGAACGACGCCGCCCGCTTCAACTACGGCGACGCCCTCTATAAACAGCAGAAGTATAAAGAGGCCGCAGACATCTTTACGCAGATCCGTGCCCCGGAGCTCAGACAAAAAGCGCTGCACAACCTCGGGAACAGCCTCGCGAACCTCGGCAAAACCGACGAGGCGATCAAGGCCTACGAAGAGGCGCTGAAGCTGGGCAAGGACGACGATACGCAGTACAACCTCGACCTGCTGAAAAAACAGAAAGAGCAAAAAAAAGACGACCAAAACAATCAGAACGACCAGAATCAGTCCCAACAGAATGATCAGCAGCAAAACAAGCAGAAGCAACAGGGTGATCAAGAAAACAAGGACCAAAAGAGCCAGGACGGCGGCTCCAAAGGTGAAGATCGGCAGCAAAAAGAGGAACAGAAGCAGCAGGATCAGGAAAAACAAGAGCATGGGGAACGTGACAAACCGCAGCAGGAAGCCAAACAGCAAGATGGCCGGCAGGATGAACAGCAGCAAGAGGCTGACAGGCAGCCCGAAGAAGCACCGGAAACCCCCAATGCGCCCGATGCGCAGGACCAGCAGGCCGCCATGGCCGACCCTATCAGCGATATGGAAGAACGCAAATACAACCAGATGCTCGACAAGCGCGGCATCAAAACATTGATGATCCCATTATCCGGCAAAGGAGAGCCCCATGATGACGAAACGACCCCTTGGTAAGATCCTGGCACTGTTGCTCGTAGGGCTGCCGCTGTTTGCGGCGGTGACCGCCACCGTCGACAACCCCGCCGTTACCCGCGGCGACCCGGTCACCCTGACCCTCAGCGCCACCGGGGACGATATCCGCTTCCCGGCGCTGTCCGAGATCGCCGGCTACCCCATCCAGAGCCGCGGTACGAGCAGGAATATCTCTATCATCAACGGCCGTACGACCCGCGCCATCGAACAGCGGCTCGTCTTTACCCCGACGGAGGATGTCGCCATCCCCGCTATTGATGTCACCGTTGACGGCACGGTCGAGCACACCCTCCCCCTGCATGTCAAGGTCGTCTCACCCCAGGCCGCGCCGCAGGGAGCGCCGGTGCAGATGCTCCTGCGCCTCTCCAAGGAGAAGGCCTATGTCGGCGAACCGGTCGAACTCGACCTCGTCTTCAAATACCTTCCCGGGGAGCGTATCGACGACATCCGTATCAGCGAACCGACGCTCGAGCACTTCTGGATCAAGCGCATCAATACCCAGGCCGAACGTGCCGCCGACAGCGCGGGGTACATCACCCAGACCTACCGCTACCTGCTCTTCCCGCAGCAAAGCGGCGACCTTGAAATCCCCGCCATCTTCGCCCAGATCGGCACCCGGGTCACGGCCCAGCGCGGCGGGGTGATGAACGATCCCTTCTTCAACGACCCCTTTTTCGGTTCCGCCCGTATGCAGTACCGCAAAGTCTACTCCGAACCGGCGACCCTGCATGTCTCGCCCCTGCCGGAAGGGCTTGAGGTCTACGGCCGTTTCACGATGCGCTCCGACGTCGACAAAACGACCGTAGATGCGAATAAGCCCGTCAACTTCCATATCCATATCGAAGGCAACGGCAACGTCGAGGACATTCCCAAATTCGAACCCCGCTTTGAACACGCCATCGTCTACGCCAACGACCCGAAAACGACAAGCACGCTCAAAGACGGCCGGTACTTCGGCACCTTCGACCAGACCATCGCCATCATCCCCGAGCGTGACCTCACCATCACCCCGCAGGCGTTCCGCTATTTCGACGCGAAAACGGCCCGGCCGGCACGACTGCAGACCGACTCCTATTTCATCAAGGTCAAGGGTGCGACAGCGTTGCCGGCGGCAGCGGTCCAAGCGGCTCCCCATGTCGAAAGCGCCATACCTGTTGCAACGGCAGCGGAACCGGCCGCTTCCGGGAACGGACGATTCGGCCTCTATGAAGCCCTGGGCATCTTCGCCGCCGGGGCCGCCGCCGGCATCCTCTCACTCTGGCTGCTGATGCTGCGCGGCCGCGACCGCCTTCCGGGAAATAGAGAGCTCCCGCCGATGGCCAAGCGGATCAGAGCGGCCAAAAGCGACCGCGCCCTCTTTGAACTGCTCCTGCCGCTCAAAGGGAGTGCCGAAGCGGTTGATGCAGCCCTGACACTGCTGGAATCCAATCTCTACCGCGGCACGGACCATGCCGTCGACCGTCAAGCACTGATGGCGTATTTCAGCGGCAGCGCGCCGGAGGGTGTCACCTTCATCTGACGTAAAGTTGTACAGCGCGGCGATGCGCCCTTTGCTATAATGGGTGTTTTCGGAGGAGCTTTTCCATGCGCCTGATGCTTTCTGCCCTATGCCTCTTTTTCGGCACCCTGCACGCCGATATCACGTGGTTAACCCGTTATGACGAGGCCGTTGCGGCGGCGCAAAGGGCGCACAAGCCGCTGATGCTCTTCCTGACCCGACCCCAGTGCAAAGTCCGCCGCTTCATGCGTGAGGATGTCTTCACGGACCCGGACGTCGCCGCCTACCTCGAAGCCCACTTTATCGCCGCCGATATCTGGAACGACCATGAGAGCCTCCCGAAGAAGTACCGGGTCACCGCCAGCCCTGTTTTTACCTTCCTCGATGCCGAAAAAGACGAGATCATTGAGCAGGTTGTCGGAGGCAGACCTCCCTCCCGCTTTCTGGAGACCCTGCACAGCGTCATCGACGACAATCCCGGGTTTCAGTAGCGCCGTGCAGCACGAACCGTTACCGAGGAGTGGTACACTACTGCCAACGCGCTCCAAGGAGAGAGGATGCAATTAACCTACGCCGGCCCAAAACCGCTCATCTCCCACAGCGGCATTGTCTTCGACAGGAAGAAAGAGGACAAATACCTCTATATCCCCATGACCGTCTCTCTGCTGCGGGCCCTCGACCATGACTACACCTCGTCGCAAAACTACACCTATACGCCCGACCGGCATCACTACAGCGACGAGGAGCTCCTTCGCATCATTGCGTCGCACTGCCCGACGGCCCTGACAGAGGCCGAGGAACAGCAGCGCAAAAAAGCGGCCATGCTGGACGACGAACTCCGCCGGGCGGAGAGCGCTCTGCAACGCTCACCCGAAGCGCGCTCCGCGCTGCGCACCAACCTGATGCTGATGCGCGACTACCGGCTGCAGCGCACCGTCAACAAAAGCCTCTACTACAGTGCGGTCGGCGCCCTCGTGACCCTGGCCGCCGCCAAACGGCTGCGCTATATCCAGACCCCGTTCACGCCGGAGTATTTTCATGTGTTTCATACGATGGAGGGGATTATCCGCAGACGGCGTCTTGCACTCAACGCGCAGCTTGATGTCTATGAAGAGAAGGGGGAGTTGATGGTGCGGCTGGCGCTGGCCGGCCGCTAGGGGGTTACTTGCCGGAATCCGGCAGCGGAGTTTCGGCCGTGCGGGCCGGCAGGACCGGGTACTCGACGACCGGTTTCTCACCCGTCAGGGCTTTGAGGAAGGTCTCGATGCTCTCCGTCTCTTTGTCGGTCAGTTTCACGCCGAGCTGGGTCTCGCCCATGATCTTGATCGCCTCTTTGAGGCTCCAGACCGTACCGTTGTGGAAGTAAGGCGCCGTCTCTTCGACGTTACGCAGTGTCGGGACCTTGACCATGCCGTTCGCATCGCCCTTGAAGTCGCCCACACCCATATACTTGAACTTGCCCATCAGCGGGAAGGGCTGCATCCCGCCGCCGACCGCGACGCCTGTGTGACAGCTTGCACACCCTTTGTCAATGAAGGTCTGCAGACCGGCTTTCTCCTCTTTGGAAAGCGCTTTGTCGCAGCCGCGCAGGTACTCGTCGAAGCGTGACGGCGTGACCAGCGTGCGTTCGAAGGAGGCGATGACGTCCGCGATGTCCTTGAAGGTCGGGACCATCGCCTGGTCATTGTAGGCGTGGCGGAATGCCGCGACATATGCCGGGATCGAGTTGACGACGGCGGCGACATGTTCAGGTTTGGCCGCCATCTCCGGGGCTGCCTGCATCGGTCCCTGCGCCTGGTCTTCGAGGTCCGGACTGCGTCCGTCCCAGAACTGCTTTTCAGCGAATACGGCGTTGTAGACCGACGGAGAGTTCAGGTGGTGGGGGTTGTGCGCCCAGTTGTGTCCGATCGCCGCAGGTACACCGTCCACACCGCCGGTGGCGAGGTTGTGGCAGGTGTTACAGCTGATGATCTCGCTCTTTGAAAGACGCGGATCGAAAAAGAGCTGCTTTCCGAGCTCGACCTTCTGGGCATTCATCGGGTTCTTCGGGTTATCGATCAGCTTGTAGAGTTCGGACGTATTTTTCGGGATCGGGGCGAGGCCCATCGCTTTGGCCTGATCGGTCAGCGTTTCCGCGGATACGGCGGATACCAGGACACATGCTGTCAACGCAATTTTTTTGAACATTTTCTCTCCTTTGATAAAATCCTCTGCGATAAAACAGAGGCTCTTCATTTCATGTAATGGGGAAATTCTACCTGTAAACGATAATTTTTTTCCTTAAATAAACAAACTACTCTTACTTAATGGAAAATAATAAACCCCGCCTTCCTTCTACTATTATTTCGACTTTTACCTTTTTGGTGCTTTAATGCTACTATGAATAAAGAACTCATAGCCACGAACCTGCGAAACCACCATCTCAAGGTGACCCCGCAGCGGCTCAAGATCGTCGAAAGCCTCAACACCTTCGGCCACCTGAACATCGATATGCTTTACCAGGAGGTAAAAGAAGCGTATCCGAACGTTTCGCTGGCGACGGTGTACAAGAATATTGCCATAATGACGGAAAACGGGCTCCTCGAAGAGGTCAAAGTCCCCGAGAGCAAGAGTGTTTTCGAGATCCGCAAAGAGCCGCACCTGCACCTGCACTGCAGTGAATGCGGGAAGATCGAGGATTTTTCCTTCGATACGGAGCAGATCAGGGCGCACGCCGAAACCGTCAGCGGCTACAGCATCCAGAGCAGCGACATCGTGCTGCGGGGTGTCTGCCCGGCGTGCCAAACAAACGCCAAAAAGTAAAAAGCGTTAACAGTTTAGTAACTTTTCTTTACTATACTTTCCCTACCTTCATTCAAAGCGTCTCCTTCTCCCGTCATCCACCGGGAGTTGGTTATAATCCTTCTATGACAATACGGCCCATCTATCTTCTCTCCGTAACACCTTCTACAGATCCCGACGTTATCCATCTGCCGATCCTCGAAACGGAATGGCTGCAGCCTAAAGTCGATCTCTCGCGCATCGACGGCATCATCTTTACCTCGAAAAACGGCGTCGACGCCCTTGAGAAGATCGCGCCGGAATGGAAAACGCTGCCGGTGCTCTGCGTCGGCAAAGGGACGCAGCAGCGCGCGGTAGCGCTCGGCGGTACCGTCGCCGAGACGGTCAAGGGGTACGGGGAGATGCTCTATGACCTTATCCGTGAACGCTTCGCCCGTTCGCGCTGGCTCTATGCCCGTCCGAAAACCGTCGCATCGGATTTTGCTTCCCGGCTGCGTTCGGAGGGGATCGCCGTCGAAGAGGCCGTGGTCTATGAAACCGTCTGCCGGGCCGATAAACTGGACGTCTCAATTCCCGACGACTGCGTACTGATCTTTACCTCCCCCTCGGCCCTGGCATGTTTCCAGAGCCGCTTTTCACTGACACCGGCCCAGACACTCGTCGCGATCGGCCGTACGACGCAGAGCAGCCTTCCCGGCAGAACGGTGCATATCGCCCCCGAACCGACCGTCGCGTCCTGCATTACCCTCGCAAAACAACTGGCAAAGGAGCAAGCATGATCGATACCGACCGTATGATCTGCATCTGTAATTCGATGGATATGAAAACGATCGCCGAGTGCATTAAAAAGCACGGCTGGCAAAGCATGGACGAGATGGTCAATAACAGCGAGTGCGAAATGGGGAACAAATGCGAATCCTGCATCGAGGACGGATATGAAAACGACGGCTATTCATTGGCGATGGTCCTCTCCCTCGTCAAGCAGGGACGGCTCTGACGGCTAACAGTCTCTGCGTTTGCCGAAAAGGCAGGGACCGTTTTTGATGATTTTCCGGACCGAAAAAAAGAGAAAAAAGAGCGAGACGGTCCCGGCGGCCGCCGCGTAAAGCAGCTGCCCGTGCGTCCAGAGAGAGAGGGCAAACGCCCCGACGACGATGAAAACGACGAAACACATCGCTAGAGCATAAAGAGCATACCGTAGATCGCCACGCCCATCAGCGACGTGACGGTCATCCCTGCAAACACAACCATACCGTTGCGTTTGTGCGTAGCGGCCACGGTCGTACTGTTGCCGTAGCTTCGCAAAGCGTCGATCAGCAGCCATGCCCACCCGGCCACGGCAGCAACGGCGATCAGTACGTGGACCGCGAGGAACGCCGCCAGCGAAGAGAACTCCACCACGCTCTCTTCCGCATACGCGATGAACCCGCCGGTAAAGCGCACGCCGACCTCGAAGAGTACGACCATGGCCAGCGTGACCGCAAAAAGGAGCGTCTGTGCGCGTTTATGGGCACGCTCACGTTTGCGCATGGCCAGATAGATCGCCCCGCCCATCAGAAACGGCAGTGCCGCGAACCAGAGGGTAACGACATCCATGAACCAGAGGGCCCGCGTCCCCAGAAAACCGGCCTCAAACATCGAGCTTCTCCCGGAACGTCCGCATAAACTTCTGTACCTTCGGCGCGATCACCGCCTGGCAGTAGCCCTGCTCGGGGTTAAGATTGAAATAGTTCTGGTGGTACACTTCCGCCGGATAGAAGGTCGGCGCCGGGGAGAGTTCCGTCACGATCGGGTCGGAAAAACTTTCCTGCGCTTCCGCGATGGCCTCTTCGGCTTCCGCTTTCTGCGCATCGTCGTGATAGTAGATCACCGAGCGGTACTGGGTCCCCATGTCCGCCCCCTGGCGGTTCAGCGTCGTCGGGTCGTGGATCACCCAGAAGATATCGAGAATCTCCCCGAACGAAATAACGTCGGGATCAAAGGTAACCTCGACCACTTCCGCATGGCCCGTCGTCCCGCTGCAGACCGAACGGTAATCGGGATTATCCATCTGGCCGCCCGCGTAACCGCTGACGGCGCTGCTGACCCCTTTGACACGGCGGTACACCGCCTCGATGCACCAAAAACACCCGCCCCCGAGGAGCGCAACTTCCTTCGCCATCATCATCCTTTTTTGCCCCAATAATGCCAAAGTGTTCCTTCAACGTGCCCCACGCTCCGTAGTTAATCGCCTCTCCGGCACTTGGTAAAATCTTCGCAAAAAGTCAGAATTGCCGTTTTGCTATGAAAAAAGACGAATAAATTAGCATTTTATTTTGGTTTTATCGTCATTGTATTATGATTATTATCAAACTGGCTTATAGGAGTAGAGGATGAAAAAGGTTTTGGTGCTTGGCGGCGGGTTTGCAGGAGTCGATACGGCAGCGCATCTGCGCAAAAGAGGGTATGACGTCACGCTCGTCAGCGACCGGGATTATTTCTACATCTATCCGACCTCCATCTGGGTCCCGACGGGCGAGGCCTCCTTTGACGATGTCAAGGTGTCGCTGGAGGAGCTGCGGGATGCCCACGGCTTTACCCTGGTCGTGGACGGTGTCGAATCAATCGAGGTAAAGGCGAACCGCGTCACCCTTGCCTCCGGCAAAGTGATCGACGATTATGATTACCTCGTCGTCGCCCTCGGGGCGCACAAGATGAAGCACCCGGGGATCGAAAACACCCTCTCCATCTGCGGCGACCCGCGCGAATCCCTGCGGATCAAGGAGCGGATCGACGCCCTCGTCGCCAAAGGAAGCGGCAAAGTCGCCTTCGGCTTCGGGGGCAACCCCAAAGACACCTCCGCCGTACGCGGCGGCCCCGGGTTCGAGCTCTTTTTCAACCTCCACGAACTCCTGAAGAAAAAGGGGATCCGCGACCGTTTCGAACTGACCTTTTTCGCCCCGATGCCCAAACCGGGCGCGCGGATGGGCGAGAAAGCCCTTAACATGATGGACATGATGTTCGAGCGGGCCGACCTGAACAAACACTTCGGCAAAAAGATCAAGCGTTTTGAAGAGGACGGCATCGTCTTCGAAGACGACAGTAAACTGGAATCAGACTTCACGATGTTCATTCCCGCCGGGGACGGACACCGCGTCATCAAGGCGTCCGACCTCCCGACCAACGAAGCCGGCTTCGTCGCCATCAATGACTACAGCGAAGTCATCATCGACGGCGAAGTCAGCAACGTCTACGCCGCCGGAGACGTCGCGGCGCTGGAGGGTCCGGAGTGGCGGGCCAAGCAGGGACACGTGGCCGAGGTCATGGCCAAGAACATCGCCTTCAATATCGCCGCGCGGGACGCCGGGAAAGCGGAACGCAAAGGGTACCAGGAGCACCTCAACATCCTCTGCGTCATGGATACGGGTACCGGCGCGGGCTTCGTCTTCCGCGACGACAAAAAAGCCTTTATGATGCCGATGCCGGTCCTGGGGCACTGGATGAAAAAGGGGTGGGGCTGGTACTGCCGCCACACCAAGCTCGGGAAGATCCCGCGCCTGCCGGGCCTCTAGACGGCCTGCTTCTTTTCCGGTTCGCGCAGCGTCTTCATCTTGACGAGATTGTTGCGGTACATGCGGTCAAGCTGGCCGAACGGTACCGGCCGGCTGAAGAAGTAGCCCTGGCCGTAGTCGACGCCGAGCTTCTTGAGCAGACGGACATGCTCGGCACTCTCGATCCCCTCCGCAACGATCTTCAGCCCCATCGCCTTGCTCAGTGAAACGATCGATTCGACGATGGTGCGGTCATCCTGATCCTCCAGCATATTCATAATAAACGCCTTGTCGATCTTGAGCGTATCGACCGGGAACTGTTTGAGGTAGGCCAGGGAGGAGTAGCCCGTACCGAAGTCGTCGATATTCACGCCGACCCCGAGATCACGGAGCTGGTGGAGGACTTTCAGGCTTTCCGTGAGACTGATCATGGAGACGCTCTCGGTGACCTCGAACTCCAGGTATTTCGGCTCGATGTCATAGCGCTGCAGCACGGTACGGATCTGGTGCAGCAGCAGCGGGCTGCCGAACTGGCGGCCGGAGAGGTTGACGGCCAGTTTCAGCGGTGCAATGCCTGCGGCACGCCACTGTTCGATGCGGCGGGCCGCCTCGTGCATGACCCACTCCCCGATCTTGATGATCATCCCCGTATGCTCTGCGACGGGGATGAAATCGTCCGGGTAGACCGTACCGACCTTCGGATGGTTCCAGCGGATGAGCGCCTCCGCACCGATGATGGCGCCGGTCCGCAGGGAGATCTTCGGCTGGTAGTAGAGTTCGAACTGCTCCATCGTCTCGATGGCCTCTCGCATTTCGTGCTCGATCTGAAGTTTTTTGCGGATCGTCTCCCCCATCGTTTTGTCGTAGAACCGGTAACGGTTACGCCCGTCCTCTTTCGCCTTGTACATGGCGGTATCGGCGAACTTGATCAGCGTGTCGGCGTCCTCGGAGTGATCCGGGTAGATGGCCACCCCGATACTCGTCGTCGTAAAGATCGCCTTGTCCCCGAACTCCCAGCGCTCCTGCAGGGCATCGATCATCTTCTTGGCGACGATGGTGATGTCTTTCTCCGAGTTGATGAGCGGCAGCAGGACGATAAACTCGTCCCCGCCGATCCGCGAGATCGTATCGGAATCGCGCAGGGTGCGTTTGAGGCGCTCCGCCACCTCTTTGAGCAGGCGGTCGCCCAGAGTGTGTCCCAGGGTGTCGTTGACGTTCTTGAACCCGTCGAGGTCGAGGAAGAGGACGCCCAGCTTTTCGCCCCGGCGGTTGGCGTCTTTGATCGATTTCTGCAGGCGGTCCTGCATCAGGACGCGGTTCGGCAGGTTGGTGAGCGGATCGTAGAACGCGAGCTTTTCAATCATCTGCTGGCTCTCCGCCTGCTCGCTGACATCCATCGTGATCCCCGAAATAAACGCCTTGCCGTCGCGCCGCAGACTCAGTTTCCCCTCGGTCAGCACGTGCATCGCCTCCCCGTGGGCGTTGACGATTTTATGCATCAGGCGGAACGGGGTGTGGGTCTGGGCCGTGTTTTCAAGGGCGCGGATAAACGATTGGCGCTGCGAGGGGTCGATAACGTTGAGCAGCGTATCCCAGGTCAGCGGCATGCCGTCCATCGGGATCCCCAGCAGCACATACATCTGGTCACTGAAGCTGCAGTCGTGCGTCTGCGTGTCGATCCGCCAGCTCCCCATCCGGGCGATCTGCTGCGCTTCTTTGAGGTGTTGGCGCCCCTCTTCGATCTCTTTATGCAGCTCGTTCATAAAGTCGGCGTGGTGGATAATGTTGTCGCTCATCTTGTTCGCCGCATCGGCGATCATGCCGATTTCGCTGCCGCTGGTATTTTTCAGCTCGATCGGCACCGGGTGGCTCGGGTCGAAAGCCTCCAGTTTCCGGGTCAGCTCGCGCAGCGGCATGAATGCCCGGTAGAGCAGCCGCAGCAGCAGGACGACCAGCAGGACGTATCCGCCGATGATCGCGGCGAGAAACTGGAAGTACTGCTCCATCATCGCGCGGAAGTTCCGGTCGGAGACGGCGACGTCCATCGAGGCGATGATCTCGCCGTTGACATTGGTGACGGGAAGGGCCAGTGTGAAGAGACGGTGGGGAGAGCCGAAGCTGCCGACGACGAGGGGACGGCCATGGTTACGGAGCAGCCGCACCCCGTTGATCACCTGCGCGGAGCTCAGGCGGATGAGCTGCTCCTCCGCCAGAAGGTACTCCTCGTTGTGCAGGGCATCGGAGAGCTGGGGCAGCATGAAATCGATCTTCTGCTCCACCAGTTCCTGGAGCTGTTTTTTGTAGCCGCTGATGACGATTTTCGTGTTGACATAGGCCAGCCCGCTTACCAGCAGCAGGCTGAAAAACGCCAGGGAGAACAGCAGTTTCGATGCGAGAGAGTTCCAGATAGTCAACTTCATTACGATAGATTATATCGAAAAGTGACCGACACTGTTAGTGGAACCGGCCGCCTAACAGATAATCGTATCGTTGCGGTCGGGAGAGGTCGAAACCATGCCGATCTTCGTCTCGGTCAGCTTTTCGATCTCGCTGAGATAGGCCTTGGCCGTTTCCGGCAGGGCATCCCACTCACGGACGCCTTCGGTCCGCTCCCAGCCGGGGAAGCTTTTGTAGACCGGGGTGGCCGCTTCGAGGTCCAGCGGCATGTAGTCGATGACCTCGCCGTCGACTTCATACCCGACGCAGACCTTCACTTCCTCGAAACCGTCGAGGACGTCGAGTTTCATGATGGCCAGCTCGTCACAGCCGTTGATGCGGCTGGCGAACTTCGTCGCCACGGCATCGAACCAGCCGCAGCGGCGCGGACGGCCCGTCGTCGTACCGAACTCGTGCCCCTGCTCGCGCAGTTTGTCACCGTCGGTACCGAAATCTTCGGTCGGGAAAGGGCCGTTGCCGACACGGGTACAGTACGCTTTGACGATCCCCGTTACCTTGCCGATGTCTTTCGGGCTGATCCCCAGGCCGATACACGCACCCGCCGCGATGGTCGAGGAGCTCGTCACATACGGGTAGGTCCCGTGGTCGATATCGAGCATCGTCCCCTGCGCCCCTTCAAGCAGGACGTTCTGATCTTTTTTCAGCAGTTCCCAGACCATCTGCGTCGTGTTGGCCAGGTAGGGCAGCAGCACATCGGCAAAGCCCTGAAGCTCCGCTTTCAGTGCCGCCGCATCCGGTGAATCAATGCCCATGGCATTGTAAATGGCGCCGTTTTGTTCGAAGTACTCGAGGACGCGGGCGACGAGGGCATCGATATCGCGCAGCTCGCCGAGGCGGAAGCCGGCCCGTGCGATCTTTTCGCTGTAGGCAGGCCCGATCCCGCGGCCGGTCGTCCCGATCGCCTTTTTGCCGCGCAGACGCTCTTTGGCCTGATCGATCTCTTCGTGGAAGCCGAGGATCATGTGGGCCGATTCGCTCACAAAGAGACGGCCTTCAAGCTTGTCGAACTGCTTCATCTCCTTGATCAGTGCCGCAGGCGAAACGACGACGCCGTTGCCGATGATATTGATCGCGTCGGGATTGAGTACCCCCGAGGGGATCAGGTGCAGGGCATATTTGGTCCCGTCGACCCAGATGGTATGGCCGGCATTGTGCCCGCCCTGGTAACGTGCTACCGCATCGTATTTCTGCGCGAGAAGGTCGACGATCTTCCCTTTGCCCTCATCGCCCCACTGGATACCGACGATCAAATCTGCTTTTTTCATACATTCTTTCCTTTACACGCCGGCTTCAAGCAGCACATCGGTAGCGATGGCAAAGCCGACACTGGTCACATCTTCGTTTTTATAGCGTCCGCCTCTGGCGTAAACGTCATTGGCCGCGATCACGCGGAAATAGAGCTCGTCGTAGTAGAGCATCTTCGCATAGTACAGCGGTGCGACGACCGTGTTGCTATACGGCACGCTCAGGCTGAGCTCTTTCATCTTCACCAGCTCAATACGCAGCTCCTCCGGCACAAGCGGCAGGACCGCGTCGATCTCCGAAGGCTTCTCGAGGTAGACGAGCTTCGTCAGCCAGTCGATGCCCCGCGCCAGAAAGTTCTCGATCCGGATATGGCGGAAATCGTCCATCGGGATGTCGAGGAGGCGGCTCAGGATCTTCGGGATATTGATGTTGGAGATCTGCAGCAGCGGCTGTGCCTCCAGCCGCTCGAAGATCTCCAGGCAGCGCCGCATCGCGATGGAGAGGTCCGCCTCCCCGATCACCTCGGCACCGACCTGGTACTGCTCGTGCGAGGGGTAGCGGTAGACCGGCTGGATATAGAACCATTTGCGGTGGTCCGTGTTGCGGCCGAGCCGCTTGGAAATGATGCGCACGACATCGATGGTCGTGTCCGCGCGCAGGCTCATGCGGTGATTGTCACGGTCTCCCAGGCGGATCAGCTCTTTGGTGTCGGAGATGCTCTCATGCTGGTGGTGCGAAAAGAGCGGCACGACGATCTCTTCGAAGCCGTCGGCATAGAGCACGTCGCTGGCGATCTGCTCGATCTCGCGTTTGCGGCGGGCGCTGGCACCGAAATAGAGCTTGCTGCCTTCGGGAATCTCGTGGGCAAAAATCATGTCGCCAGCCCGAAATAGATCTCGTTGAAGATGCGGCTTGCCGTCCCGTCGTAACTGCGGCGGCCGAGCTTGTCGAGGGCGACCTCGACGGCATTGACGACCCACGCCGCCTCGTAAGGCTTGATCAGGCCCATGTGATTGACACGGAAGATCTTGCCTTTGAGGTGGTCCTGGCCGCCGGCCATGTTGACGTCGAACTCTTTTTTCAGCAGTGCGCGGATCTCGTTGGCATTCACGTCATCAATCGTCGTCATGGACGCCGCCGGTGTTTTGGGGTAGATATGCAGGCCGAGTGCCTCAAACGCGGTACGCGTCGCGGCACCGCGGCGGGCCGTCTCGTCATAAAGCGCTTCAAGCCCCTTGACGTCGATCTCCGCCAAAACGGCCTCCAGGCCGATGACCAGCGTCGTCGCCGCGGTCCATGCCGTGGTATTGGTACGCTGTTTCTTGATCTCGGTCGCCAGGTTGAAGTAGTATCCTCTGCCTGCGCCGATCTTCTCGACCGCCGCGTTGCTCAGTCCGATCACGGCGAGGCCCGGCGGCAGCATCAGCGCTTTCTGGCTGCCCGCCAGCAGGGCATCGATGTTCGTCACGTCGATCGCCTCGACACCGACGGCGGTAATGCCGTCCGCGATGATCATGACGTCGGGGCGGACGCCCTTAACCGCGGCGGCGATCGCTTCGACCGGGTGGCGCAGCCCGCCGGCACTCTCGCTGATCTGAATGGCGATGGCATCAATGCGCGGGTTCTCCTGCAGGGCAGCGAGGACATCCTCGGGCGTTGCCGGGGTATCCCACTCGTAGGTCAGCTCCACATTCTGCAGCCCGTGTGCCAGCGCGATCTTACCGAAACGCTCGCCGAATTTACCCGCATTGATGTTGAGCAGGGTGTCACGGCAGAGGTTGGTCACGGCCGCTTCCATTGCGCCGGTACCCGTCGAGGCCAGCATCACGACCTCATCGGTTTTCATCAGGCCGAAGAGCGCCTTGCGTGCGCGTTCGAAAATCGCTTCGAATTCCGGCGTGCGGTGATGGATCGTCTCCTCCGCCATTGCCTTGCGGACGGATTCCGGAACAGGGGTAGGACCGGGGGTAAAGAGCAGCATGCTTTTTTTCCTTAAGTGATATGCATATGCGGCTAAGGCGGATTTTCACCGCCTTTTTCAAGCCGCGTATTATACTGTATGTTCATTTAAGGGCATCTCAAGGTTGCTTTTCACGCCAAGCGGGTACAATGACGCATCTTTGTTCCGGGACCTGTTTTTATGACCGTTTTTGACGCCATCATCCTCGGGATCGTCGAGGGGATCACCGAGTATCTTCCCGTCTCTTCCACTGCGCATCTCTACCTTGCCGGGCAGATGCTCGGACTCAAGCAGGACACCTTCCTGACCGCCTTCGAGATCATCATCCAGATCGCCCCGATCTTCTCGGTGATGCTGATCTACCGCGAGCGGCTGCTGCAGAGCAGGGCCCTCTGGGTCAAACTTATCGCCGCCTTCATCCCGACGGGCGTCGTCGGCCTGCTCTTTCACAAACAGATCGAAGCGATGTTCGCCGCCAACTCCACCGTGGCCCTGATGATCCTTACCGGGATCGCCTTCCTCGCGGTCGAGTTCGCCTACAAGCCCAAAACCCATGCCGTGAAAGCACTGGAGGGGGTCAGTATGAAACAGGCCCTCGCCGTCGGCATCTTCCAGGTCTTCGCCCTCGTACCCGGGGTCTCCCGCTCGGGGATGACGATCCTCGGCGGGATGCTCAGCGGACTGTCGCGGGACACGGCCATGGCGTTTTCGTTCCTGCTCGCCATCCCGACGATGGGCGCGGCATCGGGCTATACGCTCCTCAAGGAGTACTCAGCCCTTTCGTTTGAACACTTCGGCGCCCTGGCCGTCGGTTTCGTCGTCTCCTTTGTCGTCGGCTGGGTTGCGGTCAAGACCTTCCTCGCCGTCGTCTCGCGCTACAGCTTCAAGCCTTTCGGGGTCTACCTCATCGCCAGCGGTCTGCTCTACGGGCTCTTCGGCGTCGAACTCGTCCACTGAATCAGGCATATTAGCCTGAAAGCCGGGCTTCCGGGCAAAGGCCGCTTGGTTATAATCGCGGCATGAAACCGATCGAACACGTAAAAAATGCCCTGTCCGACCTCGACAAAGAGGTACAGGCCATCCTCATGGATATGAAGCTCAACCTCACCCAGAAAGACAACGCCATGCTGCCGCTGCTTCAGCAGCAGAAGGTCCTCAAACAGACCCTCGAGGACCTCGAATACCTCGAAGCGCATCCGCCCTCACCGAACCAGCCGTGCGGGATCTCAAAATACCGGGAAGATTGAAAAGGGAAAGGTCCAGAGGCCCCGTAGGGGTCAGGCCTCTTTGCGTTTGAACAGCAGCCGGTCGAAGGAGAGGTTACCGGCGCCGTGCGTCAGCAGGACGAAAAGCATAATGAAGTAGTACAGCGGGATTTCAAACCCGTTGTTGCCCGACTGGAAACCGTTGGGCAGATGCACCAGGGTAATGGCAACGAGCATGACGCCCATCAGCGGAATGGAAATCAGCCGCGTGAAAAGCCCCAGTGTCAACAGCACGACACCTGACGCTTCCGTCGTTGCCGCCAGGTATGCCTGCAGGGTGGGCATCGGGAGCCCCATCGAAGCGAACCATTCGGCCACGGAGCCGATATCGTTCCACTTCATTTTCGCCGGTTCATAGAAACCGTAGGCGAGGATCAGCCGTACGAAAAGCAGTGCGACACTCTGAAGCTTTTCGACGGCCGGTTCGACGATTTTACATAGGTTGGAAAGCTGGCATTGCATGGCGGCTCCTTTCCTGTACGAAACTCACTGCCGCGGGGTCAACCGCCGCATTTGCCCTGGCCGCATTTGCCTTTGGGCTTCTCTTCTTTTTTCTCACCGTTGCACTTGGCGTTCATGTTTGACTTTTTCTCGCCGTTGCACTTGGTGTTCATCTTCGCTTTTTTCTCACCGCTGCATTTGGTTGCCGGTGTTTCCATTTTCTCACCGTCACACTTCGCAAAGGCCGACGTCGCTCCGATCCCCGTCATCAGGGCCGCTCCGAGCAGCATGGCCGCCAACTTGTACGTTTTCATCATGAACTCCTTGTGTTCGATCTGTCTGAAAGCATTGTAGCGGGAAGGGCTCAATACCATCAACAGCTATGATCGCACAGCATCAATAACGTTTCATAAACAGTTTTTTGGGTGGTTTGGATAAAAAGAAGTAATGAGGAACTCTCCTCCAGATACCTGCGGCACATGCACAGAAAAGGTGGGCTGCTATGTTCCCATCCTGACCCAGTGCCTCGCCTGCACATTGCACAGGTCTAAAGGAGAGCGTTGAGGGCACCTGTATGCCTTCAGCGCTGGCGGAATTATAGCACAGGGCGCGCGCGATTGCAATATCAGTGCGCTTGCCCGCTCCGGCACCAGTGGGGTTTGAGGTTGAGCAGCAGCAGCCAGACCACTGCCACGTCGATCATCACGTCGGCAAAGTTGAAGACGGCGAAATCGAACCCGCAGTGCCAGTAGACATAATCCACTACTCCCGGGTGCACAAAGCGGTCATAGACGTTGGAGAGGCCGGCACCCACCAGGATGCCGACGGGGAGCATGTAGCAGGTTTTTTGCAGCCGTACCACATAGATGAGCACCCCTGCGATCAGCAGCAGCTGCAGCCACTTGAGCCACTCTTCCAGGAAAGCGAACATCGAAAAGGCGACCCCTTTGTTGTAGACGAGGGTCAGGTCGATGCAGTCGCTGTAGAAGCGGTAGCCCTCCAGGAAAAGCGTCTTGATGTTCTGGTCGATGATGAAGATCCCGGCCAGGGCCAGGACCAGCGCGATGATCCCCCTAGTCATTGAGGGCATGTTTGAAGAAATCGCCCAGACGAGCCATCTGCTCCGTCATCGCATCACGGTCACGCCCCTCGAGCAGCAGACGCAGCTTGTTCTCCGTCCCGCTGTAGCGGATGAGATGGCGCATGCCGGCGGCTTCGATCCCGGCCAGTACGTCAGGGAGGCCGCTAATGCTCTCCAGGGGTTTTTTCGTTTTGACATTGAGGTTGACGAGGCTCTGCGGGTAGAGCTCGAAGGGGCGCAGCGCCGCGGACGCTTTCTCCCCGGTCATCAGGACCATCGCCAGCACCTGCAGCGCCGTCACCAGGCCGTCCCCGGTCTTGGCGAAGTCGTGCATGATGACGTGCCCGCTCTGCTCCCCGCCGAAGTTGATGCCGTGTTCGCGCATCGCCTCCAGCACGTACTTGTCGCCGACGCCGCAGCGGTGCAGTGTAAGCCCCGCGGCGGCCATGGCATCTTCGAGGGCCTGGTTGCTCATCACCGTCGCCACGATCCCGTCGCCCTTGAGCAGGCCGTACTTGTGCATGAACAGTCCCAGGGCGCCGAGCAGCTGGTCCCCGTCAACGACATCGCCCTTTTCATCCACCACGACCAGGCGGTCCGCATCGCCGTCGAGGGCGAAGCCGATATCCGCGCGGTACTTCTTCACCGCCTTCTGGACATCTTTGGGGTGCAGCGCACCGCACCCTTCGTTGATGTTGAAACCGTCGGGTTCATGGTGCAGGACGATCACTTCGGCCCCCAGCTCCTCTAGGACCGTCGGACCGACTTTGTAGCCCGCGCCGTTGGCGGTATCGAGCACGATACGCATCCCCTGCAGGCTGAGCGCGCTGGGGAAGGAGTTTTTGAGCTGCACGATGTAGCGGCCGATGACGTCGTCGATCCGTTTGGCCGAACCGATGGCACGTCCCGTCACCTGCGCCTTGGCGATCTGTGCATCGTCGCGGTAGATCGCCTCGATCTGCGCTTCGACCTCTTCGGAGAATTTGTTGCCGTGGGCGTCAAAGAGCTTGATACCGTTGTCTTCGAAAGAGTTGTGGCTTGCCGAGATCATGATCCCCGCATCGCAGCGCATGTTCTCGGTCAGAAAAGCGATGGCCGGTGTGGGCATCGGCCCGATCTGCACGACGTCGTACCCGACCGCAGTAAGGCCGCTGACAATGGCGTTCTCGATCATATAACCGCTGCGGCGCGTATCTTTGCCCAGCAGGATCTTTTTGGTTTTGGAGCTTTTTTTGAAGTAGATCCCCGCCGCCATCGCCGTACGCATCGCCAGCTCCGCCGTCAGGAAGGTTCCCGCTTCACCACGTACGCCATCGGTCCCGAATAATTTCATTTCTACCCCTATTGTCGTACACAAAGTGTTTGATACACTAAAGTTTAACTTAAATTTAATTATTTTTAAGGTAGTATTCTACCCTAAATTTTTTTCCAGAAGGATAAAGGCTATGGCAAACCATAAGTCATCAATGAAACGTATCCGTCAAACTGAAAAACGTACGGAACGTAACAGATTTTACCGCACGCGCCTGAAAAACATCGTCAAAGCTGTCCGCGCAGCTATCGATGAAGGCAACAAAGAAGCAGCATCTGCCGCTATGACCGTCGCTAACCAGCAGATCCACAAGTTCGTCAGCAAAGGGATCCTGAAAAAAGAGACGGCTTCCCGCAAAGTCAGCCGCCTGCAAAAAGCCGTTAACGGTCTTTAATTCGTACGCCAACGGAGCAAAGCCCCGTTGACTACGCTAACGCTAAGTCCGCCTACGATTCGGCATTCAGTGCCTCACGTGCACTGCCTTTTAAGGCTTGTCGGCGGCGGGCCCACGCGCAGTTGAACCGCGCTTTTCCTCCCCTGTCATCTTTAAAACACAATGACCATTTCATGCTTTTGCATTGGGAGTACTCATGCTTTCTGACAAACTCAACCCCTTTATCGACCGTTACAACGAACTGAGCGAACTGCTGAGCAGTCCCAATATCGCCAATGACATCAAACGGATGACCGCGCTTTCCAAAGAGCAATCCGCCCTCCAGGACATCGTCGATACGGCCAAAGCCTACAAGCAGCTGCTCGCGGACATCGAAGAGAACAAGTCGCTTGTCTACGACGACGAACTGGGGGAACTGGCCAAAGAGGAGCTCAAAACCCTCGAACCGCAGGTCCCGGTGATGGAGGAGGAGATCAAGATCCTCCTGCTGCCGACGGACCCCAACGACGAGCGCAACATCATCCTGGAGATGCGCGCCGGCACCGGCGGGGACGAAGCCGCGATTTTCGTCGGCAACCTCTTTACCGCCTATACCCGCTACGCCGAGATCAAAGGGTGGAAGATCGAACTGATCAGCTCCAGCCCCTCCGACATGGGAGGCTACAAGGAGATCACCGCCCTGATCAAGGGCGACAAGGTCTACAGCCGTCTGAAGTTCGAAGGGGGTACCCACCGCGTACAGCGGGTACCCGCGACGGAGTCCCAGGGACGCGTCCACACCTCGGCGATCACCGTGGCCGTCATGCCCGAAGCGGACGACGTCGACGTCAAAATTGACCCGAACGACCTCAAGATCGACGTCATGCGCTCCTCCGGCTGCGGCGGGCAGTCCGTCAATACGACCGACTCCGCGGTGCGTATCACCCACCTGCCCACCGGCATCGTCGTCACCAACCAGGACCAGAAATCGCAGCACAAGAATAAAGAGAAAGCGATGAAGGTCCTGCAGGCGCGCCTCTTCGAGATTGAGCAGCAGAAAGCCCAGGAGGCGGAGGGCGCCGCGCGCAAGGAGCAGGTCGGGACCGGCGACCGCAGCGGCCGCATCCGTACCTACAACTACCCGCAGAACCGCATCTCGGACCACCGCATCAACCTGACGCTCTACCGTCTGAACGAGATCATGACCGGCGGCCTCTTCGACGAGGTCATCGACCCCCTCATCGCCGACGCCCAGGCAAAAAGCATGGAGGCCGCAGGCCTCTAAACGGCAGCGCTGCTGCTAAGTGCTAAGTGCTAAGTGCTAAGTGCTAAGTGCTAAGTGCTAAGTGAAGGATGTCACTCTCCGCTTCTTTCGTCAAGTCAGAAACGGTCATTAGCGTGTCGAGCGGACCTGTGATGCATGGCATGTGCCGAAAGCGACAGCCTCTTATCCTTTTTTCTTCCCGGTTCGGCTTCTTTTTTGGATAAGCAAAAAAGAAGGGGAACAAAACCTCTTTATTTAACGTCTAAAACCGTCTCAAACGTCTTCTTCACGAGCCCTTTGAAGGTAATCGTCCCCTCTTCCAGCCCGAGATAGAGCGTCTCCCCGCTTTTCGGATAGACCTCCGCCTTGTCGCCGACAAATTCTTCACGGTTGGCACGGTAAAAACAGGCTGCCATTCCCGTCCCGCAGGCGAGCGTTTCATCCTCGACGCCGCGCTCGTAGGTCCGCACCCGGATAGAGCCGTCGCTGTTGACAGAGGCGATGTTGACGTTGGCGTTGTGTTCAAAGCGCAGCGTACGCGCCTCCGCAAGGTCGAAGTTCTCCATGTCGGCATCGAAGGTAACGAGGTGGGGCACGCCCGTATCGAGCAGCCACCACTTTTTCCCGCCCGCGACGATGTCCTCGCGGAGAATCTTCGGCGGGGTCAGGTCGCTCTGCACCATGTCGCCTTCCACCTCGGCGCCGATGACGCCCGCTTCGGTCAGGAAGGTCATGTTCGCCGGCGCAAGGCCGTTGCTGTAGGCGTAGTGCGCGCAGGCGCGGCTGCCGTTGCCGCACATCTCCGCCGTCGAGCCGTCGCTGTTGTAGAACTGCCACTCGAAATCGTGCTCCGCGTGCGGCACGAGGACGATAAGGCCGTCGGCGCCGACGCCGTTCTGGCGGTCGCAGAGGGTGCGTGCCAGTTCGGAGCGGTCTCTTGCAATAAAGCTGTGGAAGAGGACAAAGTCGTTACCGCTGGCGCTGTATTTGGCGATCATCATCGTATATGCCTTTTAGAGATATCAGTATGGAAGTGTAGTGGGTCTTGCTTGAAAAGTTATTGATATTTTGCTTTGATCATATCGACAAAAGCTTCGCACTCAGCCTGGAGGTGCTTGAGGTTGCCGCTGTTGTCGATCACCCAGGTCGCGCGCTTCTTCTTCTCCTCGATATCCATCTGGGATTCGATGCGGCGCAGTGCCTCGGCTTCGTCAAACCCGTTGCGTTTCATAAACCGCTGCAGCTGCGTCGCCTTGGGGGTATAGACGACGACTGCGTCCGCAATGGGATACGCCTGCGTCTCGAAGTAGAGCGGGATATCGATCAGGTAGGGGAACTTGAACGCGTCCTGGCGCTCGCTCTCCTCCTCGATTGCCTGACGGATCTTGGGGTGCAGGAAAGCTTCGAGCGTCGCTTTGGCCTCGGGGTCGGAAAAAATCACCTTTCCCAGTTCGCTGCGCAGGACTTTGCCGTTTTGGACATACTGTGCGCCGAAGGTCTCGGCGACCCAGCCGCTCTGCTCGTCCAGCAGTCTGTGCGCAATCGCATCGGCGTCGATGACCCGCAGTCCGTGCAGGGCCAACAGGGAGGCGACGGTACTCTTGCCCGTCGCGATTCCCCCGGTCAGTGCGATTGCATAATCGAAGGCCATTTAGTTGCGGATGATCCCGAGGTAGGTTTTGCGGATGTAGTTCGGCATCGCGAACGCAGCCGGGTGGATATCCGTGTTGTAGTACTCCAGCCCGTCGAGCATGTCAGCGCGGTGGAGGTTGATGTCCGCCGTCGGGTGGTTGCCCTTGCTGGCCAGCAGCAGGGTCTCCTCGTTGGCAAGACGGTAAGGCATAATCACCTTGAAGTAGTTGCCGAGAACACCGAGCAGGACCGTATTGGCCTGGACTTCCTCAAGCGAGGTGTGGCGCATGGAAACGACTCCATCTTCACTGAGGACGCGATTGATGTGTCCGGCAACCGCCGCATCGACATCCGCTTCGCAGATCACTACGTCGACACTGCCGTCGGCGACTTCGCGCAGCGCTTCAAGGCTGGCGGGGGCATGGACGACAACGACGCCCTCGTGGCGTGCCACCTCCTTCTGAAGGCTTTCGGGCGCATTGCTGATCACCAGAACATTCTGGGGAGCCTTATGGGTACACATCGGGACGTGTACCATCATTTCAGGGTAGACAAACTCTCTCATTTTCTCAATTCCTTGGGGCGTTAAGGGCTTTGATTTGAACCGCCCTTGTGCCGAAAGTGGCGCGATTTTAGCATCTTACATTTAAACCGGAATGAAGAAATTTGCAACTTCTTCCCGGCCAAGCTTTTGGCGCGCCGAACGCATAGGCGAAGCATAACGCATCTGCGCTGAAACCCCCTGCCAAACCCTATCCTAACCCCACCTTCGCTATACTTCCATTAACAATCATCTGGAGCAATCTATGAGTCAAATCAGCTACAAAGACGCCGGTGTCGATATCGACGCCGGGAACAGTTTCGTCGAGAACATCAAACCCCTGGTCAAGTCGACCCGTATTCCCGGTGTTTTGGGCGGGATCGGCTCTTTTGCCGGCGCCTTCGAGATGCCGACCGGCTACAAAGAACCCGTCCTCCTCGCGGCGACGGACGGGGTCGGTACCAAGCTGAAACTGGCCATCGACTCCGGCAAGCATGATACGGTCGGCATCGACCTCGTCGCGATGTGCGTCAACGACCTCATCTGCAACTTCGGCACCCCGAGCTTCTTCCTGGATTACTATGCCACGGGCAAACTCGAAGTCGACGTCGCGACCGCCGTCGTCAGCGGGATCGCCGAAGGGTGCCGCCAGGCCGAATGCGCCCTGATCGGCGGCGAAACGGCAGAGATGCCGGGGATGTACTCCGAAGATGACTACGACCTCGCCGGTTTTGCCGTCGGCGTCGCGGAAAAGAGCGAACTCGACACCCCCGCCAACGTCCGCGCCGGCGACAAGCTGATCGCCCTGCCGAGCTCCGGACTTCACTCCAACGGCTTCTCCCTGGCACGTAAGGTCCTGTTTGAGAAGATGGGAATGAAATTCGACGACGATTTCAACGGCAAACCGCTTATTGACGCCCTGCTCGCTCCGACGCGCATCTACGTCAAGACCTTCAAGCAGCTCAAGCCGAAGATCCAGGCGATGGCGCACATCACCGGCGGCGGCCTCGTCGAGAACCTGCCGCGCGTCCTGCCCGAAGGGCTGCGTGCCGTGATCAAAGGCGACGACGTCCGCGTACTGCCAATCTTTGAGCTGATGAGCGAGCACGTTGCCCGCGACGAGATGTTCCGCGCCTTCAACATGGGTGTGGGCATGGTTCTCGTTGTCCGTCCCGACGACGTCAACGCCGTCCTTGACGCAACTGACGGCTACCTCATCGGTGAGATCGAGCCGGGCGAAAAAGAGGCCCGCATCATCTGAACCGTTTCGGATAACCTGCTTTTAAACCGGGGCATCCTACAGGGGAGCCCTGCCCCCTCTCCCACAATCATGACACCCTTTAAAACCTTCCATTGATTAAAGCGCCGTATTGCTTTGCCGGCATCTATCCCGTAGCCCCTATGTAAACACTCATAATGCTTCAGCAGTCACCCTGCTTAACATGAGAAAGATATGTCATATGTTTCGAAATAATGGAAGATAGGACGGAACCCGCCCGGGGTTCAGCAGTTCGGGCGGCCGTGGGAGGAAGTGAACGGGAAAGACCCGTTCGGAAAAACACGGCGATCGCTGCCGTGTTCTGAGGCGGTGGGGAACGTTATTCCGCCGCCTGGTATTTGTCGTAGCGCGGGAAGATGAAGGTCGATTCGCGGTCGACGGCGATCTTCTCTTTCTCGTCGAGGGCATAGGCGTGGATCTTGATCGGCAGTACCGTATCCTTGCGCTCATCCTTGACCAGCTCCTCCGTCGTATAGAGGCGGACGACTTTTTTCTTCTTCACGCCAGGGCGGACGGTAAACGGTTCGGTCGGCTTGAGAATTTTGATCTTGCCTTCCATGCCCTTCGGCGCTTCGATGTCAAAGTAGAACTTATGGTCTTTATCCTGCGTATTCTGCAGCAAGAAGATATAGTCGTTCTCGACCATGATTTTGCCGTCCGGCGTTTTCTCGATCGCGTAGAGACGGTTCTCTTTGTTGATGTTGAGCAGCATATGCTCTTTCTTGCTCCCCATCATGCCGAGGACCACCATGATGATCACCAGGACAACCGCGTAACCGATAATCTTCGGGCGCAGGTAGTGCGTTTTGCCCTTCTGGAACAGCACCTCTTTCTCGCTCGACCAGCGGACCAGCGACGGTCTGCCCAGCGCCCCCATGACCTCCGTACAGGCATCGACACACTCGAGGCAGTTGATACACTCGAGCTGCAGCCCCTGGCGGATGTCGATATGGGTCGGACAGACGGTCACACAACTTTCACAGGTCGTACACTCTGCACTCGGTTCCACCGCCTGCAGGTCTTTCTGCTTGGTGTACTGCTTGTGCTTCGCTTCGTCGTAGATCTCTCCCCCGCGGTGCGGATCGTAGATCGCCATGACCGTGTCTTCGTCGTAGAGGACCGACTGGATACGGGAGTAGGGACAGACGTAGACACACCAGTTCTCTTTGAACCAGACAACATCGACCACCAGGAAGAGCGTCGTGATCAGCAGGATCCCGACAAGGATCAGGTGGTCACCGGCGTTCAACATGTACGGGAAGAAGTCCTCCGGCGGGACGAAGTACCACAGGAAGTTCGCCGTTGCCAGCAGGGAGAGCGCCGTCCAGAGCGCAATGGCGACAAGACGTTTCGCCTTGTTCTCCGGCTTGCTCCAGTCGGGCTCCTGCTGTTTGTTCTTGATCCGCTTGCGCAGCTTCAGGATCTTCGTTTCGATCAGGTCACGGTAGATGACGCGGAAGATCGTCTGCGGACAGACCCAGCCGCAGAAGACGCGGCCGCCCAGGACCGTCATCCCGAAGACCCCGATGAAGAGGATCATCAGGATGAACGGCATCAGGTACATCTCCTGCATGTCGAACTGGACAAACGCCAGGTGCAGCTTGAGCTTGTCGAAGCTCAGCAGGAAAATATGGTTGCCGTTGATCGTAATCCACGGCAGGACCAGTGACACGATGGTCATCCCCACGAAAAACCAGTAACGTTTTACGCGGTAGGATACCCACCCTTTTAAATACTCTTTCTTACTGACCTTGGCCGATCCGGCCTGGCCTGAGACTTCTGCCTGACTCACTGTCTACTCCTTTTCATTGACTTGCGGACATTCGATCGTTTCGATGATACTGGCTTCAGCATTGTCCACATTTTCCAAAAAGCTGCTGCCCATCGCCACCTCTTTGAGCTCCCGCGACTCGATGTAGTCTTTCAGGGAACTCCGGCTCACATCCAATACCCTGGCGATCTCGCTGACGCTCTGCCCCTCGCGAAGCGAACCGATGATCACTTCGAGGTAGGGGTCGAACTTGGAAGAGGAACGGCTCCCTCTCGGGCGGCCGATCACCTTCTTTTCCACCGACTGAATCGTCTGCCGCAGCTGGTCAACCAACCCCATTGCGACGATGATATCACTTTGCGCATTCAAGACGATTGAAGGTTTGATCAAATGGGTTTCGATACCGTTTTTAAGCAGACAGCTCAGCATCTGCACGACATCCTCGATATTGCTGCTAAGCACCCAAAGGTCATAGATCAGCAGCGTACCGCCCATATGCTCGGGCTGGCGCATAAACCGTACCGCCTCGTCGCGTTCGCTCAGACGGCTGTTCTGCGACAGCTGGTCCACCATCTCGTCTTCGATCACCAGATCATGTTTCTTTGCATAGGCACTGATCACTTTCAGCTGTTCGTACACACCGTGAAAGTGGCTGTCGGCACGTATATAACTGAATATCATTGACGTATAAACCTTTCACATTCTCCAGTTTCAACGTCATTCTACCCTCTTTGGCGAAGTAATGTCAATATTTTATCGGTTTTTTTCGTCACATTTTTATCTCATTTTCTCCGAAAAGTTCAAAAGCGCTATAATGGCTGCTACCCAGCGCCCCCCAGGCAGTGCGACAGGAGCCGACGTGAACAGCCTCTTTATCGAATTCCGAGACCCGCTTTTCGGCATCATCGTTTTCGTCGCACTGATCTTTATTATTGCGTTTGTGAGCTACTGGTGGGGGCGGCTGCGCAGCAAGGAGGACCACCGCTACCTCGAACGGTTCCTCCATTCGTTCACCAAGCCCCCCTCGGAAACCGAACTGCACCGCGAAATCGGCTCCAGCGCCGTCTCGCAGCGCTCGTGGCTCCTCGTCGCCCAGACCTATGTGCAAAACGGCGATTTCGAGCAGGCCGTCGCCATCTACCGCAGCCTGCTGGAGATGCAGCACGAACCCCACCGCCGGCGCGAACTGCTGCTGCTCCTCGCACAGACCTACTTCAAGGCCGGTTTCCTGGAGCGGTGCGAAACGATCCTACTGAAGATCCTCGGCCGTTTCCCCCGCACCCCGCAGGCCCTGAAGCTGCTGCTGTTCACCTACGAGCGGCTCCGGACCTATGAGAAGGCCCTGCAGGTGCTCGAACCCCTCGACGAGCTCGGCAACGACATCGCCGGCGACCGCCGCTACCTGGAGACCGTCAGCCTGCTGCAGGAGACCAAAACCGATACGGCGGCGAAATGTGCACGCCTCGCCGAACAGTACCGCGAGCACCGCACCCTCGCCTACCTGACCTTCGAATACCTTTTCCGCCACGACCCGGCCCTGGCCTGGAAAACGCTCGACCCCTCGAGCAGCCGCGTCATCGCCGACATCCTCTGGCATTTACCCGACGAATACCTGAATTTGGATATAATTACGGCTGATGGCTATTTGCGGCAGCTGTATAGCGCCAGAGGAAGCGTGAATCTTGCTCAGAACAGTTCCGAATTCGAACTGGATGTTTTGATCAAACTTCGCCAAAGCGGCCAAAGCGGGGCAACCCTGCAGTTTGAATACCTGTGCGGCCACTGCAAGCAGATCTTCCCTTTCCCGTTCCACCGCTGCCCCAACTGCCATACGATCGATTCCGTCGTCACCGAACCGCTGCTGGGCAAAGCCGTGGCGGATTTCGCCCCGTCGGAACGCTCGGAAAGGGCTTACGAAGTATGAAGCATATCACCCTGTTCAGTGACGGGTCGGCGCTCGGCAACCCCGGTCCCGGCGGTTACGGGACGATCCTGCGCTACGGCGACAAAGAGCGCGAGCTCAGCGGCGGCGAAGCCCATACCACCAACAACCGTATGGAGCTGCGCGGCGTCATCGAAGGGCTCAAAGCCCTCAAAGAGCCCTGCGAGGTGGAGATCGTCTCGGACTCCTCCTACGTCGTCAAGGGGATCAACGAATGGCTGCAGAACTGGATCAAACGCGATTTCGCCAAGGTGAAGAACCCCGACCTCTGGCGCGACTATATCGCCGCCAGCGCACCGCACCGCATCAAGGCGACCTGGGTCCGGGGCCATGACGGCCACCCGGAGAACGAACGCTGCGACACCCTCGCCCGGGGCGTCGCCGAGAAGATGAAAAGAGGATAAGTATGGACCAGATGGCGCGCATCGAGCAGACGCTCGGCTACACCTTCGACAACAAGCAGCTGCTGCGCGAGGCCCTGACGCATAAGAGCTTCAAGCAGCCCTACAACAACGAACGCCTCGAGTTCCTGGGCGACGCCGTCCTCGACCTCATTGTCGGCGAATACCTTTTCGAGCACTTCCCCAAGCACGACGAGGGCAAACTCTCCAAGATGCGGGCATCGCTCGTCAACGAAGAGGGGTTCGCCCGCCTGGCCGACCACATCAAACTGGGCCAGGCGATCTTCCTCTCCAACGCCGAGGAGAACAACGGCGGACGCACCAAGCCCTCCCTGCTTTCCAACGCCTTTGAAGCGGTCATCGGCGCCATTTACCTCGAAGCGGGCCTCGCCCCGGTGAAGACGATCGCCACGACCCTGCTGGAGAGCGTCTATAAAGAGATCTCGCTCGATACCCTCTTCAAAGACCACAAGACGGCGCTGCAGGAGCTGACCCAGGCGCACTTCGGCATCACCCCCGAGTACCGCCTGGTGGGCAGCAGTGGTCCGGACCATAAAAAAGAGTTCACCATCGCCATCCTCATCGACGGCAAGGAGTACGCCAAGGCCTCCGGCAAGAGCAAAAAGACCGCCCAGCAGGAGGCGGCCCAACAGACCATCGCCCGACTCAAAGAGGAGCTTTCATGAACCGTTTCGGTATCCGTTTCAGTTTTACCACCTTCGGCGAATCCCACGGCAAGGCGATCGGCTGCGTCGTCGACGGCGTCCCCGCCGGCCTTGAAATCGACGAAGCGTTCATCCAGGGGGAGCTCAACCGCCGCAAACCCGGGCAGAACGCCTACGCGACCGCGCGCAAAGAGGATGACGCCGTCGAGATCCTCAGCGGGGTCTTCGAGGGCAAAAGCACCGGCACGCCGATTGCCATGGTGATCTACAACACCAACCAGAAATCGAAAGACTACACCAATATCAAGGATGTCTTCCGTCCCGGCCACGCCGACTTCACCTACTGGCACAAGTACGGCATCCGCGACTACCGCGGCGGCGGGCGCTCCAGTGCCCGTGAAACGGCGGCCCGCGTCGCGGCGGGGGCGATCGCCAAACTGATGCTCGCCCCGCTGGGCATCACCGTCAAAAGCGGGATCAGCGAGATCGCCGGGATCGCCGCAAGCACCTTCGACTTCGACCATGTCGCCACCAGCGAGATCTACGCCCTGGATCCCGGCGTGGAGCAGGCCCAGAAAGACGCGATCCTCCTTGCCAAGAACGACCACGACTCCGTCGGCGGGGTCGCACACGTGCGGATCGAAAACCTGCCCGTCGGCCTCGGCGAGCCGCTTTACTACAAGCTCGACGCCGTCCTCGCCGACGCTATGATGGGCATCAACGCCGTCAAGGCCGTCGAGATCGGCGACGGCCTGCTCGGCGCGCGACTGCACGGTTCCGAGAACAATGACCCCATCCGCAACAGCGGGTTCGAATCCAACCACAGCGGCGGAATCCTCGGCGGGATCAGCAACGGGGACGACGTGCGCCTTAACGTCTATTTCAAACCCACCCCGTCGATTTTCCAGGAACAGCACACGACCACGACACAGGGCGAGGAGGTCGACTTCGCCCTCAAGGGACGCCACGACCCCTGCGTCGCCATCCGCGGCTCCGTCGTCTGCGAAGCAATGGCCGCCCTCGTCGTCGCCGACATGGTACTGCTCAATATGGGGCGGACAATGGACGGGGTCACCCGTTACTACCGCGCCTAGGGCGCGCTGCCCAAAGTTCATCCACCCACATCCTTCCGCATTAAGCTTTGCAGGGTTATAATCAATTTAACTCATATGACCGAAGGATGCTCTTTCCATGAGTCCCACACAAAAATACTACCTCCTCGACACCTCGGTGATCCTCGACGATCCGGCCAATATCCTCCGCATTTCCGAAAACAACAAGAACATTGTCGCCATCACCAACACGGTGCTTGCCGAACTCAACAACAAAAAAGACGACATGCGTTCGGATGCCGGGTTCCGTGCCCGGGAGTTCTTCCGGCTCGCCGACTACGAGGTCGGGCAGACGCTGCGCTTCGACGAACTCCCCGAACCGCTGCGCCGCTCCCGCGAAACGGCCCCCAACAACAGCGACTGCTACTACCGGCTCACCCTCCCCTTTGCGCCGGACCTCAACCCCGAAGCGGGCGGCGAAACGAACGTCGAACTGCTGATCATCTACCGCGAAGAGTACCGGATTGCCAAATCCTACTCCGAACCCAAGGGCTTCAACGACGCGAAGATCGCGGAGATCGCCGCGGACTACCACCTCAAGCTCGTCACGAACGACATCTCGTTCAAAATCGCGGCCGAGGTGCAGGGGATCGAAGCGCAGAGCCTGCGCAACGCCAGCGTCGAGCGTCCCGACGCCATCGAATTCGCGCACACCGTCACTTACCACGAAGAGCCCGAACTGGGGACGGAGGCCGATTTCCGCAACTTCGAGCAGTTCAGCTTTATCCAGGAGGCGACGAGCGAAGGGCACAACGAGATCTACGAAACCGGGCTGCAGCGCTACGCCGTCATCTACAACGGCCACCTGGAGTGGTGCGACTTCGACAAGCGCTTCGGAGAGTATTTCGACGAAACCCTCATCCGCCCCATCAACCTGGAGCAGAAGTTCTACTACACCATTCTCACCCACCCGCAGAACCACCTGACCGTCGTCGCCGGCTCCACCGGTTCGGGCAAAACCCTGATGGCACTGCAGGCGGGACTGGAGATGGTCAAAGAGGGGATCGTCGAGGGGATCGTCTACGCGCGCAACACCGTGACCGCCTCCGACCCGCAGGCGGAGCTGGGCTTCCGTAAAGGGGACGAGCACGAGAAACTCGGCTACTTCATGTACCCGCTCTACTCCGCCATCAACTACACGATCGAACACCAGAACAAGCACTCCATCGAATCCCAGGTGGAGTTTACGGGCAATACGAACTCTACCAAGCGCGAAAATGCGACGGAGCTCTTTATGGCCAAGTACAATATCGAGGTCATGGATATCGCCCACATGCGCGGGACGACGATCTCACGCAAGTTCGTCATCATCGACGAGGCGCAGAACATGACCAACGCGACGATGAAACTGATCGGGACGCGGATGGGCGACGAGACCCGCCTCGTGGTCATGGGCGACCCGCACCAGATCGACCACCCCTTCCTCTCCAAGCGCCGCAACGCCCTCGTGACGATGCTCAACAAGGCCCAGCACAGCGATTTCCTCGCCGGCATCCAGCTGCGCCACACCATCCGTTCGGAAGTCGCGAACTGGTTCGACAAAAACCTCTAAAACAACGCGTCAGGGGAGCGCCCCGTCCTCTAGATGGCGAGTGAACCGAACCGGCGCGGATACCAGAGCTTCAAAAACACAGGGCGCGGAACAATCACGGCGCCCAGGTCACTCTTGTATTTCATATGGGGGTGTCCCATATTCCAAAAGCGCAGACCGGCATTCTGCAGGTGCCTGCCCAGCAGAACCAGCTGCAGCGTCCCCCAGCTGTTGTAGCGCTGCTCGGGGCTATGGAACCCCGAGAGGCTGGTATAGATGTTGTTGGCCGTAATGTAGCCGATCTCGCCGGCAACGAGGGTGCCCGTCTCCTCGTCGAACAGTTCTACACTCATAAGTTTGAAGGGATCGCCGCTGCGGGCATTCAGCCGCCGCAGCAGCGCCGCATACTTCCCGACCATCCAGCACTCCGTATGCGCTGCCTGTATCCCGCGGATGACATCGTCGAAAGCCGTGTTGAAAGCTAGCCGGTAATTCGCTCTGCGCAGCAGCTTCGCCACCTTCTTGCTGACATGCATTGCATCGAACTGCAAGAGCGCGTATTCCTTCTGAATCTCCCCCAGCAGAAGCTGCCTGCCCTCGTACGAAAACGATACGCTGATAAAGCCGGCATTGGCCAGCGCGACGTACATCGCCTCGGAGAAGTCGTCGCTCCAGTAGTAATCGTGGCCCATGTCGCGGTAGATCTGCTCAAGAATACGGAGATTCCCGAGGGCTTCACGGTCAATCCGGTAAACCATGACGTACCGCTTTTGCCGGATGATCCGGGAACTTTTTCGCTTCCGCCATCTGCTACAACATGCTCCGCACGCCGATCGCATACCAGAGGATGATCAGGTTGAGGAAAAAGATCCCCAGCGAACTCCCCCGCGAGAGCAGCTGCTGCCACTTCGTCCGGCTGATCATATGCGTTTTGAAGGCGATGACCAGGTGAACAAACGTTAATATCGTCAGAACGGCGACCAGGTAGACCTTGTGGTGCATCATCTGCGACAGCTCCGAGTCGTAGGCGTACTTGAAAACCTCGTGAAAGCCGTGGTGGAGGTAGAGCACCGTCCCCGTCACCCAGAGCGACACCAGCCAGAACACCTCGAACCAGCCGTAGATGGGCCCGAGATGTTCGTAGGTCTGCCGCTGGGCCTCTTTGTCGCGCAGCAAAACGCCCAGCGCGAAAAGCAGCAGTGACCCGCCGATCCATGCCGTTGCGGAGAGAAGATGGATGTATAAAACGAAATGCATACCGGATTGTAGACTATCCGGGGTAAAAAAGAGGAGGCTCGGGCCGGAGAGGGCCCGAACAAAAAGGGGTTAGAAATCGCCTTTGGCAACACGTTCCGGAATCTCTTCCATCGCTTTTTTGACAGAGAGCGCCATCGCAAGCATGTCGTCCGGGAGCGGGTGGCCGCCGTGAATCGCCAGCGTCATGTCCATGGCGACGAGGAAGCGGTCGCCGTTGCCGTATTCGACGAGCATGATGCGGCACGGCATAAATCCGCCGTACCAGCGTGAGTAGTTCAGGAACACTTTCGCGATCGGAAGGCTGCAGAGCGAGAAGATACGTGCATGCTTGATTTCGCCTGCAACCGCATCCTCTTTCGTATACATTTTGACGTCGCCGGTAATGCGCATGTTGTACTCTTCGG
This sequence comes from Sulfurimonas sp. HSL-1656, assembly GCF_039645585.1. Classification (NCBI taxonomy): domain Bacteria; kingdom Pseudomonadati; phylum Campylobacterota; class Epsilonproteobacteria; order Campylobacterales; family Sulfurimonadaceae; genus Thiomicrolovo; species Thiomicrolovo subterrani. The sequence goes on along the minus strand of NZ_CP147915.1, from coordinate 233,179 downwards.
CCAGGGACTTGATCAGTTCCGACGCGTCATCGTTGCTGACCTCATCGCTGATCTTCCACTCTTTCATCATGGCGCGGGCGGCATCGCCGTTTTCCAGGATGTTACCGAACATCTTCATATACGCCGGAAGCGCGCCGCCGTCAAGCTGCTGTACTTTTCCGCCGAACATCGCGTATCCGCCGATCACCGCGACCAGTGTCACTGCACCGATCAGTGCCAGTAGGTTTTTGAACATTATTATCTCCTTGTGAACGTTTGAAAGGCGGCATTGTACAGAAAAAGTCGGCATTTAAGCAACAGCCGCTGATAAAAAAGGGGGGGAATTCGTTAATGATAGGAGAGGGAGAGGGGCCCGGCCCCTCGTTATGTCGTCAGATCGGCAGAACGCGGATCTTGTCGGAGAGCTTCTCTTTGAGCGCCGCTTCGATGGCATAGAGCGTGCCCGTGCTGGAGCTCGCACAGCCGGAGCAGGCACCGAGGTAGCGGATATAGACGTCAATGTACTCTTCACCGTCTTTGACGTCGATGACTTCCATGTTCCCGCCGTCCATGATGAGGAACTGGCGGATGTTGTCGTCGACGACCGCGTCGATCGCCTTGATCTTCTGGACCAGCGTCATCGCTTCGAAGTCGCCGCCGAGACCGGCTTCGGCCGCCGCTTTCATCTTCGCTTCGTCCATCTCGCGGCGGACGTCGGCAAGGATATCGACAAGGTAGTACTCGCGCGCTTCGTGGCCGCCCGGCTTGATACAGCTCTTACAGAAACCGCCCGCTTTCGTATAGTCGGTCACCTGCTCGATCGTGTGCAGGTCGTTGAGCTTGATGACCTCTTTGAGGGTTGAGAGGCTGACGCGTGCACATTCACAGACGATGATCTCCTCTTCGAAGCTCTCCGCGTCAACACCCTTGTAAAGGCCGGCCGCTTTCTTGATAACGTCGTAGGCCATGACCGAACAGTGCATCTTCTGCGGCGGAACGGCCGGAACGTCCGGCGTATCGCGCAGCGCCATTTCGACGTCGATGTTGGTGATCTTGACCGCTTCGTCGACCGTTTTGCCCAGACAGAGCTGTGTCATCATATCGGAGCTGGCGATCGCGGTACCGCAGCCGAAGCTCTTGAACTTGGAGTTCTCGATAACATCGTTCTCCGGGTTGACTTCCCAGTAGAGGCGTACGGCGTCGCCGCAACTCTCCGCGCCGAAGTCCGCGACGATCAGCTTGTTGCCGTGTGCCGCCGCTTCCTCTTCCGTGATCTCCCCCTGGTGCTGGGGGTTGTTCATCAGTGTCGTTACCTTGTTGGAGTACTCATCCCACAGGGATGCGCCAAACAGATCATTCTTTGCCATAATGCTTTCCTTCTCTCTCTAATTCTCAGTGCATTTCGCACGCAGTGGCTTCACCGCCGGGTGTCGGTTTGACTTTGGCGTATGAGCTGGAGATCGAGCGCAGGCGCTCGACAGCCGATTTGAAGTGATCGATCACGTAATCGACCTCTTCGTCCGTCGTATAGCGGCTCAGGCTCAGGCGGATACCGGTGTGGGCCAGTTCGTGGTCCGCGCCGATCGCGAGCATAACCGTGTTGGCTTCGAGGTCCTCGGAAGCACACGCCGAACCGGTGGAGGCACCGATGGCCGCGTTGTTGAGGTCCCACAGCATCCCTTCGCCTTCCACCCCGCGGATGGAGATGAGGATCGTGTTCGGCGTGCGGTGGTCGCGTTCACCGACTGTAAAGGTATCCGGGATCAGCTTGAGCAGCGCATCCTCGAGGCGGTCGCGCTTCGCGCTGATGGTGGCCATCTTCTCCTCGATATTCGCCGTCGCCATTTCCAGCGCCTTGCCCATCCCGACGATGTAGGGGACGTTCAGGGTGCCCGAACGGCGGCCGCCCATGTGCTCACCGCCGTTGAGCAGCGGGGAGAGGGCCTGTCCGTTACGGATATAGAGTGCCCCGATCCCTTTCGGGCCGTGAAACTTGTGTGCGGACATCGACATGAAGTCGACATGGACCGCCTGGACATCGACCGGGATCTTGCCGACCGCCTGGACGCCGTCGGTATGGAAGAGCACACCCTTCTCTTTACAGATCTCGCCGATCTCCTGGATCGGGAAAATCATTCCCGTTTCGTTGTTCGCCCACATGACGGAGACAAGCGCCGTCTTCTCCGTAATGAAGCTGCGCAGCATCTGCGCATCGATGACGCCCTGCTCGTTCACCGGCAGGTAGGTCACGTTGACACCCTGCTCCTCCAGGAATTTACAGGTCGACAGGACGGAGGGGTGTTCCACCTCTGTTGTAATAATATGGTTCTTCTCCCCGTGAAGGATCTTGTCGATCCAGACGGATTTCAGTACCCAGTTGTTCGATTCGGTTGCGCAGGACGTAAAGACGATATCGTCATTGTCCGACGCATTGATCGCCGTGTAAACCTGGTCGATCGCTTTCGAGATCGCCGGGTGGGGCGCCGTACCGAATTTATGCAGCGAGTTCGGGTTTCCGTACTGCTCGCTGAAAAATGGAAGCATTGCTTCGACAACCGTCGGATCCACCATGGTCGTCGCATTGTTGTCCATATATACTTGCATCGCTCTTCCTCAATTCAATCGTATTTTGATAACAATTTTAAAAAAGACAAAATTTGTCCTCTTTTGCGTGGTGAGATATTAGATCATCTGTCGTTAGAACTTCCTTAATCAATTTTTATACTTAAAAAAGCTTAAGAAGCCCGTACTGCCGAAAACTAAGAGTGATGTTAATCTAATTAAGGTAGAATTGCGCAATTTTTCTCCGTATTGCCGCATGGGCTGAGCCGGAAGAAACAGAAGATAAAGGTAAGAGATCACCATGGAAATGAGCACCAACAAAATCAACGCAGCCAATGCCGAAATCAGCGCGACCGTCACTGCAAGTGACCTGGACAAGCATTTCGACAACATGGCCAAAGAGCTGAGCAAGCAAGCAAACATCCCGGGTTTCCGTAAAGGTAAAGTCCCCGTTAACGCAGTCAAGAAACAGTACGGCGAACGCCTCATGCAGGATGCCGAAAGCCAGGCGGTCCGCGAAGCCCTCAACGAAGGCCTCAATGCCCTCAGCGTCGCAGCAGATGCCCTGATCGGCGAACCGCAGTTCTCCAAGTTCGACAAGAAAGAGGACGGCAGCATCGAGATGACGATCAAAGTCGCGATGCGCCCCGAGATCGACCTCGGCGACTACCAGGCACACGTTCCGGAGGTCAAAGCACCGAAGATCACTGCCAAAGCGGTTACCGACCGTATCCAGGAGATCGCAAAAGCGCAGGCACCATTCGTTGATATCGAAGAGGACCGTCCGGTCGAAGACGGCGACACTGCCGTTATCGACTTCGAAGGTTTCCTCGACGGTGAAGCGTTCGAGGGCGGCAAAGCCGAAGAGTTCCCGCTCAACATCGGCAGCGGCCAGTTCATCCCGGGCTTTGAAGAGCAGATCATCGGTATGAAAGCGGGCGACGAAAAGATGATCGACGTCACCTTCCCGGAAAGCTACGGCAGCGAAAAACTGGCCGGCAAACCGGCACAGTTCAAAGTGAAACTGCACAAGATCCAGACCAAAGAGAAGGTCCGCATGGACGCGAAACTGGCCAAGCAGCTGCTGCCGGGCGAAGAAGAGCCGACAATGGATATGGTCAAAGAACAGGTCCAGAAGCAGCTTGAAAACGAAGAGCGCAGCAAACTCTTCAATGAACAACTCAAGCCGGAACTGCTCGAGGCATTCGTCGCTGCGTACAGCTTCGACCTGCCGGAGTTCGTCGTCGAGCAGGAGATGGACATGGCGCTGAACAACAAAGCGCGTGAAATGAGCGAAGAGGAGATCACTGCGCTGCGCGAGGACCAGGAGAAGGTCAAAGCACTCCGCGAAACCTTCCGTGACGACGCCACCCGCTCCGTCAAGGCGACCTTCATCATCGACGCCCTGGCCAAAGCCGAAGGCGTCAACGTGAACGAGCAGGAAGTGATGCAGACGATCTACTTCGAAGCGATGCAGACAGGTCAGGACCCGCAGGCAGTCTACAGCCACTACCAAGAGAGCGGCTACCTGCCGGCGATCCAGATGGCTATGGTTGAAGACAAAGTACTCAGCGGTCTGCTGAACGCCAAAACGGCCACTGCCGAAGAGTAACCCATGAGCTATATTCCGTATGTCATTGAAAAAAGTGCGCGCGGCGAACGCTCGTACGACATCTACTCCCGCCTTCTGAAGGACCGCATCATCATGCTCAGCGGCGAGGTCAATGACGCCGTCGCTTCGACCATCGTCGCACAGATGCTCTTCCTCGAAGCGGAGGATCCGGATAAAGACATCTACTTCTACATCAACTCCCCGGGCGGCGTCGTCACCTCCGGGATGGCGATCTTCGATACGATGAACTACATCCGTCCCGACGTCGCGACGATCTGTATCGGCCAGGCGGCCTCCATGGGCTCCTTCCTGCTCAGTTCCGGCGCCCAGGGCAAACGTTTCGCCCTGCCGCACGCGCGTATCATGATCCACCAGCCCCTCGGCGGCGCCCAGGGACAGGCGACCGATATCGAGATCCAGGCCAACGAGATCCTGCGCATGAAAAAGGAGCTCAACGGTATTCTCGCCAAGAACACCGGCCAGAGCCTCAAAAAGGTCGAGAAAGACACCGACCGCGACTTCTTCATGAGTGCCGAAGAAGCTAAAACCTACGGCATTATCGACGAAGTCCTCGTCAAAAACGCGAAGAAATAGGCGACGGACGCTTCCCATGCAGCTTCCGATCGTCACCTACCCCGATAAACGTCTCAAACAGGTCTCCAAACCTGTTGAGCACTTCGACGAAGCCCTGCATACCTTCCTGGATGACATGTACGAAACGATGATCGCTTCCAACGGCATCGGCCTGGCGGCCATCCAGGTGGCCAACCCGGTCCAGGTCCTGGTCATCAACATCCCCGACGAGCAGGGCGAACAGGACAAAGCGCAGCTGCTGGAGATCATCAACCCGCAGATCGTCCTCAGTGACGGCAAGACCTTCTACCAGGAGGGGTGCCTCAGCGTCCCGGGCTTCTACGAAGACGTCGAGCGCTTCGAGACGGTCACCGTCAGCTACCAAGACCGCCACGGCAACGAACAGGTGCTCGAGGCCGACGGCCTGCTCAGCGTCGCCGTCCAGCACGAGATGGACCACCTCGCCGGCAAGCTCTTCATCGAAAAACTCACCTACACCCGCCGCAAGAAGTTCGAAAAAGAGTACAAGCGGATCCAGAAAGAGAAGAAGGGCAGCTGACCTCGGCACCCTTGCCGGGTGTCACAGCGCGTCTGACGTTTCAGGGGTATCCCCGCTCACGTCCGGTCCGTATACGACCTTCTGGTCCGGGTCGGGCCGCACCTTGACATCCTTCGCCGCTTCCGCTTCGATCTCTTCCAAGATAACCGGGCCGTATTCGATGATCTGATCGGGATCGAGTTCACTGCCTTGCAGGTTTTCCGCTTCATCATTAGTAGCACCGGACACGTCAGGCCCATATATGACGTACTGCCCCTCTCCCAGATCGACTGCCTCTTCGGGGAGATCCGTGCCAACGTCGTCGGACAACGGTTCATCTTTGCCCGGGTCGGGTTCGGCACCTTCCCCCGGTGCGAGCTCGTAATAAGCCCTCTGATCACTCACAAGCGTCACCCGATCCGCCTCAATTGCATGAATCCTGTACCCATCGGCGACCCTGTCACCGACACGGCACCAACGACCGGAGCCGCCACGCACGCCGACAAGTGCCCGATGGCTGCTGTTTTCCTCCCACATAACGGCAGAAAAAGTGAATATTGGGAGCGGAATTTCCATTGATGTGGCATCGTCATGCCCGACCGGCGCTTGGATCGGTTTCTCTAAGGCTTCAACTGCCGGGCGTGAAGCACCCCCCTCTTTCCACCTTGCCTGCAGAGAAAAAACGGCCAAAGCCACGCTGCCCAGCAGAACAATGCCTGTTATTTGGCGGCGTAACATCTCTCTGCCTTCCTAGAAGGTATAGCCTATCTGACAGCTGTGAAATCTCTTGTTTGAACCCGAAATATCCCCATCGCGAGGATAATAATAGAGATAATAGCTGTAATTTTGGTTATCGACGACTGAGAAGGAGATGGATGAATCTGTCACAGTCTGGAGGGATACACTGTCCCCTCCGGCAGCAACAGTGGCCAGGTTCGCCGCGGAACCTGCCGGTGTGATTCTCCCAAGTACTACTTCCGGATTGTTCGCCGAAGACGGGTCGTTGTTGTAAAATGAACACGTCAGGCTCGTGACCGTAGCCCCGTGCGGAAGGTTGACGCTGGCGAAGGCCATGGCACTTGCGGAGGAACCAAACCCGAAGTAGGCATACGTATATCCATAATACATTGGCGACGTTGCGCTATTAGTGGAAACAAGCTGCGAATTATGAATGGACACATACCCGCCGGCCCGCTTCAGCGTCACATCGCCTGACGTTCCGCCGCCGGTCAGACCAGCGCCTGCAATGACACCGGTGATGTCCCCCGCACCGATATCATCCGTTTCACACGTCACTGTTCCGTTGGCATTGATCACACGGATCGAGCTTCCGGCCGCACAATAGGATGAGACCCGGTTCTGCTTCGTCGTATTAAGCTCGGCGATCGACGCATTGTTTGTATTGGCCCCGGCCGCAACCGCTTCAAAATTCGCATTCACTTCGGATGCTTTCGCCGTGGTATTCGGCGTAAACGTATTCGGCAGTGTCACAAAGTCGGCCGCACCCGCCATACCCGAAGTCATCATGAAGGCTGCCGCTACAGTGATCATTTTCGTTTTCATCTCAACTCCTTCTTGCTTTTTCATTTTTTACTCCTACCTACTGCCACTGGCCTTTGTCCCATTCCATCTGGTCCCAGTCGCTACCCGATGTCGGATCGCTGCTGTCGCCGCCGGAACCGCCGCCGCAGCCGCCCAGCAGCATGGCGGCCATCAGGATGCTGAACACTCCCAACAATGTATACTTCATTTTGGACTCCTTCTATACGCTTGCCAAATCTGCATGCTTTTCCCGTATCCTGACAACCCTAGACTCAAGGCTTTTCGGCCCATTGCCAGTGGCCGATGCCCTTGCCGGGGGTCTGTCAAAACACAACATATATTCATATTTATATGTATTATTGAGCCATATTACTTAAAAATAAATAAGCATACTTATTTTAGATTCAACGGTTTTTTTTTATATGAATTTTTAAAATCTTTCCTCTCCACAACTACACTATCAATCCATATTCGGTTTATTAGGGGAATACCGCATGACAGATCCTTGATCAACGCACTGCAAAACAGTTCAATAAAAGCAGAAGAGGACCAAAACGTTTATTAACATTTAATGTTCATATAAATTTACAAGTGCTACTATACCTCCTGACCTATGGGAGTAATGTCATGAAACAGCTCAAATGTGCCACCCTCGAAGGCATCGACGCACTTCCGGTCACTGTCGAGTCCACGCTGACACGCGGTCTTCCCTCCTTCACCGTCGTGGGGCTGGCCTCTTCATCCATTTCCGAGGCGCGGGAACGGGTCAAAAGCGCCCTGCTCGCAAACGACTTTACCTTCCCGCCGAAACGCATCACCATCAACCTCAGCCCCAGCGATATCGAGAAACATGGCAGCCAGTTCGACCTCGCCATGGCCCTCCTGATCGCCCTCGACAGTGCCGAAGAGGACTTTTCCGAGTGGTACGCGTTCGGAGAGCTTGGACTTGACGGGAGCATCAAGGAAAACGCCATGCTCTACCCGCTGATCCTCTCCCTGGCCAACCGGGGCGTGCTGCAAAAAGCCGTCGTTCCCCTGGAAGCACTCGACAAGCTCTCCAATATCCCCGGCATCACCTTTATCGGTGCGGCCACACTGCGCGAAGCCATCGCCTTTTTCAAAGCGGAACCCGGAGCCGAAGTACACCCGGCGGAGCCGAAAGCCATCCCCTTCCCCGCACAAACCCTTGGCGGGGTGCGTTACTACTACCGAAAGCATTATCCCGATGATTTCAGGGAGATACGCGGTCAGGAGGTCGCAAAGCGCGCCGCGCTCATCAGTGCGAATCTCATTTGAACTTTATCAACAATGTTGAAATATATAATTTACCAATAAATAAGTGATTTTACAAAATCAACATATTGTATATTGTGTTGATTACAATGTTGAATATTTCATTTATCTATCAACAAATCCTATCCCCAACACTACTAATCAAAACTATGCATTAACTGCGTAAGGTATAATATCCTCGTACATATGCCGACGGCCCGATGCAATCATGCACCTGCCAAAAAGGACGTCGAATGACAGCAAGAAACTACTTGATCATCAGCGAAAATGCTGATCGACTTTGGGACCAATTCTATTTTGGCATTGATGAGGATGGGTATCCTGCGATTACCGAACAAACATTCGCAGAAAATATATTAAGAGGCAACCAAGCGTACATTGCCGTACCGGCAAACGCAACGGAGCTTGATCTTGCCGATGGCGAGAGAATGGGAAGGGCATGGGTTGTCGGCATCGACGAATACCATCAGGACTTCGATATTATCGACCAAATTGCGATCCGTGCTGGCTGCTTCTTACACGAAGTGCACGAAAACTGACATAAACTTTGCCGGTGCAATTAGCGCGCCGGCCAACCCTCTCAAACAGTCACAATTTTACTTTTGCCATCTTCTAATTTGTTATTTGTAAAGAGACACAACTTCTCACCAGTATATCGCTCAAGAAGCTTCTTTTTTTGTTTAATATCACACTTGGCATATTTAGCTATCAGCCATTCTAGGCCTTCTTTTTCCATTTTTCCAATCGTCTCAGAGTCATAGTGCTTGCCGGCCTGCAGATATACCTTGTAACTAAGCCTAGCAATGTAATTGTCATGCGAAACCGTATCCTCCAGGATAGTACGACCAGTGACAATGGCCTCCATCATTGCCTCATCTATACTGGCGACACGAAACGCAACCAATCTGTCACCTATCGTCTTAGCTGGAAGTGCACCACTTTCGTTCTTGGTCTGATCCAATGTCTTATACTGCTCCTCAAGCATCTGAATAACGTCGTACCAACCAAGCAATTCCGACATTAGATGCTGGTGATGGGTCTTTAACTGTTCAAGGCCTCCAATATTCCCCGTCACCTTTGATTCGGCGATTTTGTTATTGATAAGCTTTAGTTCGATCAGGGTATCTTGAATCTTGTTAATGAAACCTTCGATGAAGGCGATATGGAATACATTGAGCGGGCAAAGCCCGCAGCAACCATTGGTTCCTTCCGGACAGCGTCCATCGACTGGGCAGATACCGACATTGGAGACTTTCCAGGTCGCAGGATGAAAAGTTGCCGCTATTTCCAGACCATTTTCAACACGCCCATCTGCACGATAGCTACTTCCTGAGCCAAAAATATCGCTATCTTTGTTTTTGATGTTTCTCGGCGCTGTCATAAACCCATTTTCCTTGAGAATATTCAGAATAGAGCCAGGGTCTTCACTTTCAATTGCAGCTTTTGCAATCCGATTCACAAACCTTTCACCTACATCGCGAGCCGTGCCATGAAGATCACGGAGCGTTGAAAATGCATTTTGTACCATAGTCCGTAACGATGTCGTTTCACCATGCAAATACACAGTGAGCAGTACGGCATCTGATTTGTGCCCTGTTATCACTTTTATCTGTGTTAGATCAAGTCCAATATGCGCAAGAGCTGTTGCCCCAGCATGCCGCAAATTGTGGATGCCCTGTGAATCCGTGAAGTCTTTAACTGCATTTTGTTCTGTAAGCAATCCAATGGCTTCATAAGATTCCGGCACTTTAATTGTGTCATTACGATTGTTTCTTGTCTGTACGAGGATAAGCGTACTGAGGTATTCCCTCATGCGGTCGAGCTGACTTTCATCGTAGTGATCATCGTATTTGCCTTGTTTCGCGAGTCTATTGACCTCAAGCTGTGTCACCATCATCGTCTTTTTGTGATATCCATCGAGCACATGCTTGGCAATAACATCATTACGTTCATGATGGGGAAAGAGCGGCTGGATCAAGCCAAAGTCTCCCCCATCAAATTTAACAGGGGAAAGATTGGAATAGGCCACCTTGATGTAAGAGACGTAATGTTCTAGGAATTCAATCTCTTCAGGTGTGAAGATGAGCCGTAGAACCATCACAGGAATAAAAAGACTTGGATCAGCAAAATTCTTGTCGGTTGAGAAGTAGATACCAAGGAAATTGCCAGTTTCGTCATATTGCAAAAACTCATTCGTATCAGCATACCGTAAGTGCATAGCACGCCGTGGCAGTTTTGATATTAACCATTCAAAAACTGGTAAAATGGGGGAGAGATTCTTATCAGCAAACGGCCACCATGATAGATCGATCAAGCTTCTTTTCTCATCGTTAGCGTTACGCTTCAAAACGTATATCCTGCTCATTGGCGGTTTGCGTCTTGCGACTTCTTGCAGAGTTTGGTAAACGGTGAGCTCCATGCCTTTTCTGACAAGCCTACGGGCACTCGTCTGCGCTTGAAGTTTCATTGTCCCAAGAAAAACGCCCTGATATTCCTCTATACCAATATGGTCAAAGATAAGCTTGAAGCTTGATGTAGCTTGGCGGTATTTCGATTCCTCTCCTCGTGCTTTGGCCCATTCATACATTCTATGTTTCGTTTTGCTCTCAAGAGGATTGAACGCATCCATCAACTCCTTTCGGCTAAGTTTATGATCGAATGAACTGAGATACTCCAATAAATAGAGGCAAGCCCAGAGCAACTTCTTGACCGTCAAAAATGTGTTCTTCTCTTCTTCAAGCCTAAAGTTTGCAAGGCCAAGCACCTGCTGCAAGAGTTCTTCATACCATGTAAAGACATTATCTGAATATCGTGATATGGTCCTCTGTATCTCAAGTTTCAACCATGCCTCAAGAGTTGGTTTCTCTTTTGGCCTGATAGCGTTTTCATTTCCATTTCCGTATAAAAGGTCATAGATAAATTGATTGTGCCACAAAACGCCGGCAACTTTCGCATATCCCCTTGTCGACTCAACATAAGCCGCAATTTGCTCTGACGTCAATGAAAGCAAATTAGCCTCTGGATTAGTAGCTAAGGCTAGGTAATAAGCATTCAGCAGCGCGTTCTTTCTCTTGAATTTAATAATGCTTTTCTGGTCCGGGTTGACACAGCCTCCATTAAGCACTTTTTCATATAGGGGAAAGACGGGGCTGGAATCAAGAAGCAATTTGATTGCCTTCCTGGTCTTATCTTCTCCTAAAGAAACGATATATTTTGAGTGGTACAGCGCATACCCTTTACTGTTAAGGAAAAGGAAAAAGCCCCTCACTCTGAATGAGAGCGACTGAAATACTTTTGAAAGACTTTGCTTTGCATTTCGACTAGCCAAAAGTGCAAGTGCAGCTAAACCTTCATAGCTCATCTCTTTAAGCATGTCGATATGTTCATCATCAAGGAAGAAAGCTCTGGCATAGGACTCGTTAAGAGCTAAAAGTGACTCAAGTTTCCCATCCCAGTTTAGTCGAATGTATGTCTTAGATACATTTCCAATGAGGTCATTATCGATTGCAAATAGGGCATACTCTTTCCACAACGACATAAACCTCTTTTCCGATTTTATCGAGAGTTTGAGGTAGATGCTAGCTTTCTCAGATGTGTTGATTGCAGGAAGATTTTTTGTGTATTTTATCGAAGGGATTCCCTCTTCGCGGGCATGTATTGCGAGTCTAAGTCGCTTGTCGATATGACCTTCAAACGTGGAATCAACATCATGTTCAAGCAATATAAGGGATCTAGTGATAGTCTCTTCGCTCAGATAGTAGCCATTCAAGTATAGCTGGAACTTGAGTTCCATAATCCAAAAATCGGACTTCCCCTGCAATGTCAGCTCAGCGGCCGCCTCCTCAACAATATTCTTGGACTGGGCAATGTCAAAACCCTTGATCTGATTAGTAAGAGCCAATATAGCTCGTTTATCGTCCTTTTGAAGTTTACCTAATTGAATAGTCCTGCTGAGTATATCGCTGCTAAATTCAACTAAGGCCTCAATTGACTCCAACTTTATATCATCTTCTTCTGCCGCCTGTAGTGCTAATGTGATATTTTCGCTAAGAATGATCTCTTTATCCCATGTAATGCCAAACCCTTTGACGATCAACCGACGAGCTTCACTGAATCTACTACGAAACACACCTAGCTCTTTCCGTAGAGCATGTTCTGATTTAAAGTGTGTCTGATCAGCTTGAACGAGTCTTTGGCAAACATCGCGGATTCCCTGATCGACCTCTTCTGGGGTTCTGTTCCCCTCTCTCTTTTCCCATTGGATACCGAAACCTATGACGATCAACTGTCGGGCTTCACTGAATACGCTGTGATTCACGCCAAGCGCTTTCAGGAGAGCATCTTCTGATTTAAAGTATGTTTTTCCCGTTTCAACGAGCCTTTGGCAGACATCGCGGATCCCCTGCTCGACCTCTTCTGGAGTTCTGTTCCCCTCTCTCTTGTCCCATTGGATGCCGAACCCTCTGACAATCAACTGTCTGACTTCAGTGAATGTCGCTCTATCAATACCAAGCTCTCTTACGAGGGAAGCTTCTGATCTAAAGTATGTTTTATCTCCTTCAACAAGCTTTTGACAAATATCGTGGATCCCCTGGTCGACCTCTTTCGAAGATCTCACGTTCTCTCTCTTATCCCATTGGATGCCGAATCCTGTGACGATTAACCGACGGGCTTCCGTGAATGATATTCCATTGATGCCAAGCTCCGTGAAGAGCACATTTTCTGATTTAAAGTATGTTTTCCCCGTTTCGACGAGCCTTTGACAGACATCGCGAATCTCCTGATCAACCTCTTCCGAAGATCTCAAGTTTTCTTTCTTGTTCCATTGAATGCCGAATCCTTTTACGATCAACCGGCGGGCTTCTGTAAGTGTCTGGCTATCGATAGCAAGTACTTTTAGGAGGGAAGCTTCTGATTTAAAGTAAGTATTTCCCGTTTCAACGAGCTTTTGGCAGACATCGAGGATCCCCTGGTCGACCTCTTTCGGAGATCTCCTTTTCTGCCTCTGGTTCCATTGGATACCGAATTCGCCAACAATCAACCGGCGAGCTTCTGTCAATGTTTTTTGATCCGTACCCAGTGCTTCAAGGAGAGCATTTTCTGATCTAAAGTATGTTTTATCGGCTTTAACAAGCTTTTGGCAGGCAGCCCTGATATCCAGATCAATCTCTCTTGAACTCCTGTTTTTCTTCATTTCTTCGCCTTGATACCAATTTGACCCTTTTCATCAATATTGATATCTACCAACTCCTCAACATCTACAAGATTACAAAGTTTCATTGTTCCGTAAAGCATGTCCAGATTGATGGCTGCAGGCATCTTTCCTTTTCCAGGTGTTACCATCAATGTCCCTTGATTAAACAAACTCAATAAAAGTTCTTTGAGAATCACTGCATATCTATCTTTATAGCTATTCTCAGACCTACCTATCATAGGTTTTGCGTCTTCGACACCAGCTCTGAGTTCAGCCTGAGAAATAAACGACTCAAGTGCGGCTACACTCCCCCTGAGTAAATTATTTTCCTTTCTCAATGCTATGTTTTCCATTTGCAGTTGCGCCATGTCAAGCTGTTGGGCTGGACTCATTGTCAGCCCATTTTTTTTTGCCTGCCTGGCTATCCTTCTGCTCTCCGCCCTTTCAATCATCCTCATATACTGATTTTTATCACCACTTTTGTCTCTTCGGAAACTAGAACGGCTATTAAGTGGAACCTCACCAGGAAGTGCTAATTCATGCATACAGTCAATAACTTGTTGCGCAGAAAAATTGATATGGCTGTAAGTTTTCCCATTCAACTCTATAGTGACGCCATCCTCATGGTCGATCTCTACAAGATAAGCGAGTGCCCTTTCTAGGAGTTTGGCGGTGCTCGGATGGCGTTGTTTCATATTTGTTCCTTTTTCTTAATAGTGCACCAAAGAGACAATTGCACATATACAATGGTATTAGTACCTAAGCAAACTCCAATTTTGCATGCATGAAGCGCTAATGTATAGATTAAAACTAAGAATACAAACTTTGTGCATGATCACTTCTTTACTTACTTGTCTTCATGCAATAAACGTATCCAAGTATATTGCTTTTCCTTTGATACAGCACGTACTATCTGAAGATACTGAGGAACAGTAAGTACTTTTCTGAGCTCACTCGATAATAGTTTCTTTTGAGGACCCCTTGCCATCAAATAAATCAGATTCAGCCATCCTATCTCTTCGCTGGGCAACATATCTTTTAGTGCTTTGAGCTTAAATTTATTTGCAAGTAACCCTTTGACTATTTGTTTGGTGAATGGAGGCAAGAACGGACAAGCAAGGTACGCATGCAGTCGACCTGTGTTTGACATCTTGGACAATCGTTTGTAATGCGCATTCATTTCTATCGACTCAGTTTCTTGAACAAGGGCCTTTGTTTGAGCGTCTTCATTTTGATATCGATAGTCTCTCGCTATCCGATCGATAGGTACCAGGAATTCTCGCTTGAGCCACAAAAACTGTAAAGACCTAAACCTGCTTGAGAAAAAATCTTTTAGTTCTTCTACATCAATTGCCAAACAATCATACGCACATACAACATGATCATATTTTTCACGTGCTGCTATCTCAATGGCAGCCACAATGGCACACCATTCAGCCTCTACCGTAGAACTACATTGAATAATCTCTTTATGGTGTATTTGTCGAATGATTTCTAGTACAGCAATACTCGCAGTTTGAGTGTCATGGTTGTAACTTGCATCACTCATAAAAAACGCGGAAGTCGTATCCCTCTTAGGCAAACATCTATTTGTGTCTTGAAGAGCCATCCTCAATCACCTCCTCAACGGTAACAGCACCTATGACGTCCCCCGAAGTGGTTTTCAGCAATCGTGTAAAGAGGTCATTTTCATCAATACCAAACTTTTGGCACTGCAACTCTTTGAGCACACCTTCGCAGAGCATATTCGAGAAGAATGGGAAAAGGTACTCGGATTCATAGGCCTCCTCTCTTAACGGGAGTCTGACCGAAATGGATAACGCATCGTCTCTATTTAGATATTCAGGACTGTATATGAAGCGATAGAGGCCGCTACTGTCCTTTGAGATCTCGCCAGCAAGAATGCCATTACGAAAAACATTGCCTTTTTGCATCTACGTCCTTTGAATCTATTGGATCTCCCTTCTATCTAAAGAGCCTTTTGTTACCTCATTTCTGCAGGTGGGAATAAAAGTCCGTAAAACACAGAAAGGTGGGAATAAACTTCCGCAAAAAGAGTAAAAGGGTCATACTCATGGAGTAAATATACACTTTTCGCCTAAAGAAAAGGAATTTTTTTGCGTTTTCGCGTATGGTTGAGGAAAACTATGTCCCACCTGTACTAGTTGCGACAACTATGTCCCACCTTGAGAAATTTACAGAAAGTTATTTCTAATTGAAAAGACAAGAGAGAGAATTTAGACGTCTTTCTTTGCGATTTCATGAGCAGGAAAAATATATAAAAAAGAAGAGTTTTTGCACCCAAATAAGGCAGGGTAAAAAAATAAGTGTTTTGAGCTATTTTGAGCAGTTACGACAATAAATCAGAGCAAAAAAATGAAAAAAACGAACCCATTTAAGGCACTTTATTCATTTTAAACGAACCCATTTAAGGCACTATTACCTAATAAAGCACATGGAAATATCATTACACATTTCCCAATACTACTGATATACGTGGAATTTATTTACACCAATCCTTAGTCTTGGTGCCCCCATCATATTGAACTGCCAAACTATTGTTTATCAAGCTTTGACCTACACTTACTCCATCAGCATATACGTCTGCAACGATTCGGAAGTATTTTCCACGTTTCATGTTCCGCAGCTCAACCACTTTCGCGTTACGAAGTAAAGATACGGCATGTTGTTTAGCTTTTCTGGCGAGATCTTTTTCGGCCTGGCATTTGCCTCTCATCTCAGGGGTGTCTACCCCGTTGATACGGATCCCGATGCGTTCGCCAATTAACAGCGGCCATGCTTTGATCGTGGCTCGAAATGTGTCACCGTCATAGATGCTAGTAATTTCATCGACCCGAACGGAACCAAAGTTATTGTCTTTGATAGATGATGCGTTCAGAGTAATGGAGAAAAGTAGAGCTAAGATAAATAGTTTCATGCTAAGAGTGTATCAGAACAAAACAGCTGTAAAGCTCAACTATAATGTCTAAATACAATCTTCTGGGTAATTGTTTTCTACAGTTGACAATAAATTAGACAATATCTCTTGAAGTTCAGTAGTATCAACCTTTAAAGCCCATTCTTCCGTATCTTGATTAAGTGTTTTCATTGAAACAATGACTACTTTTTCATTATCTCTTGCAGCTCTTCGCAATTGTTTTAAAGATATTCTATAGATAACAGAATTATATTCAAAGCAGTAAGGACGATAATCATCTCTCCTATCAATCCAAATCTGCTTCAATGGTTTTATAATTGTTTTATACATGCCTATTAGCACTATTTTCATACTCATAATATACCTTCACGAAGTCATTTATACAATGATGGACTAATACATTTTGGGTCATTGTGCTCTGGTGAATTAACATATGTAGACACCTTAGTCACCATCAGAGCTGGACCGTACGGCACGAGCATTGGCTGTAGTGCATCAGGTTCGGTCACTTTTGGATCAAGCCAGAACCGCCAATCATCTTGCTGCAAAATCACTGGCATTCGGTCATGGATAGGCCTCATAACGTCATTAGGAACAGTGGTGATAACAGCAGTTCCTATGACTATACCATCTGGACCAAGCCATTCATCATAGATACCAGCCAGGGCAATGAGACTGGACTCACTTGAAGTTATCCAGTATGGCACCTTCCCCGTATCTGTTCGCTGCCATTCGTAAAAACCATTTACGGGAACCAAGCATCTCTTGTACCGGATAGGCCCTTTGAATGTAGACTTCTGCGTTACACTTTCGGCTCGGGCATTGATGGGCTGAAACTTAGCGTCCTTGGCCCAGTGGGGGATCAACCCAAAATGAGTATATGCGTACACTCCAGTATTCATAAGTGTTGCCATCAGCTGTGTCGGAGCTATATTGTAGCTGGGCCGAAGCGTCCCAATATCGTCTCTGTATTGAATATGGCTCGCTTGAAGAGCATCCTTCCAATTGGTATCGTCAAAAAAACCAATACGTCCACACATAGACTTATTTTACCACGTCATATTTCAGTCGATGTCTTTAGTGTTGGTCATATACTTCAATCATGAAACTTGACGCCCAATATCTCCCAGCACTGACAGACGATGTGTTTGATGCAAAGCGTAAGCTGCTAAGGGGTGTGTTCTGGTTTGATATGTATTACGTGAGACCGGTCGATACGCAATTCAGATATATCTATTTTGATAAGAATAGATGCCAGTTTACAGTACTGCCATTTCAAAAAGAAGGTGTCCTGATTGGGGTCAAATGGGGGGAAAGAGTAGATATTGATGCGGCAATAAATGCAGCGGCAACAAAGTACAATTTTACGATGATCATATTAGGTTGTATCAGACGCCGAATGCTTGGAGAACGCATCTTCTGGTATTATGTTTATGCTCGTCCAGAATGGTTTTGCTAAGCAAATCAAAGATGTCTTTTAGACGTAGCGTTTACGACATAATGAAATAATGTTGTCGTTCTACCTTCATATTCAGTTTAAGCAACTGTCAATTTTTATCTTTTGCAAGTACTTCTGAAATTACTAGAGTCTGCTCATCAATTTCATATTTTGAATATGAATGATCTCTTCGGATATAAGACACTTTACACATAAAGACTTGATCTAAACCTGATAAGTCTTTGTGCATCCACTGTTCAAGACTGGACATGGAAAAAGTCGTATAAGTACCGCACAATGAGTCAATATTTTTTGGATAAGCAGGAGCCCACTTGTAGTTCCAATAGCCGAACTCACCAATAGAATCACCATCTATACGAAATACAAGCTTGCTATTTGAAGAGTAAGCTTCAATTTCCCTATTCTTAGCATATGTGAGTGGAACATTTACTCCTCTAACTTCCATGTCAGAATGCCAATAACCATATCTCGATAAAGGGTAAGTAGTCCCCGACAGTTGCAATACTTTGGTCTCATCATCAAGCTCAAGTTCATTACAATGATATGAAATCATTCGATTTAATCTATCCCCTATAGAGAATCCGTTCATCCTTTCGTTGAATGTAATCTTATGAGAATGTCCCCCCAAAACAACACCCCGGAGTACTGTTAAATCTACCCAGGAATCTTTATCAATTTGTATTGGAAACGCCAGTGCACCTAAGACTGCATCTTGTTCAGAATCATTTAGATTAGAAGCACATTGTCTTATGAATTGGGTCAGATTTGTCTCTGTCACATCGTTTCCATAAGTCCATTCGGGGAGCCATTTTGGTTTGATCGGTCGTAAATGAATATATGCGGGTTCAATGGGTAAAGCATGTATTGCAAGTATTTCAGCATAGTGATCCGGCATTCTGAAAAACTTTCTTCCAATTTCAATGACTCTTAAGAAGGCTGAACGCCCTCGATGACTATTGTTAGTGTAGAAGGAACCAGTACTGCCTTCAAAATCTGAATTCAAGAAGTAGCTAATTTCATTGTTTACAGCCGAAGCATATTTGAACGTTCTATTCCACTCAGATTCATAAAATTCTGAAAATGGGATATCAGTTTTTTTTTCTTCTTCCTCTAATGTATGTTTGTATACAAGGGGGACATACTGCCCTTGAGCTTGCTCAAAACTATTGTTTTCAGGATCAGACACCCATAATGGTTCAAAATCAGCTGCGAAATACCCTTTTACGGAAAGTCCAAGATCTTCAATCAACATTTCTGAGAGCACTGATCGCGTATGAATGAACTCACCAATTTCTTTAATTGGTTTGTACCCAAAGTCTTTTGCTATCAAAAATACAGCTAATACTTCAATACATTCTGACTCCTGTTCACACTTGGACAGTGCAGATAGCAAAACATCTTCTATTTTTTCAGGCATTTCAACCAACAGTCCCGCCAACTGTTGACTGACCCACAATTTAATAGTAGATACTGGCCATTTTAATCTTGAAACGAGTAATTTGATGAATACTTCATCAATATCATCGATAGCATGCCAATCCCAATGAGGACTTGGTAAATTTAGATTTCTTGTATCTTCTTCTAGCTTTTCTATCATTGCAATGATGAAACCAATTGCTTCTTCTGTTCTGCCAGCCTCAACCAAGAGATAAACTAATTTATCGCTTGGAATGATCTGTTCATCTGCCTTTGAATACCAAACATCTAGTGATGTTGTAGTAGCTGCTATAAATTCATCTATCCTATCCGGATAAATTTCAGCGACTTTTTTTAGCCGTTTACGCGAGTTTTCTTGTCTTTCATGCCAATTCAACCAGCCTCCCATACTAATTTGAGCAGCGACTAAAAACTCAAAAGACTTTTTCTTACCATTGAACTTTTTACTACTGTCAAACAATAGATCATACAAATATTTTTTATCATCCAATTTATCCCTGCAATTAGATATGGCATCTGGAAGAATTTGGAGAAGTTCCTGTTCTCGACCATGTTCAACCCAATAAGAATACCAGCGAGGCCAGAAATTATAAGTGGAATACATTCCAGCTAATGCATTTTCAAGTTCAACTAAATGATCAGGAGGGTACAGTGCAGGATCAATTTCTATTTTTTCACCCACGGTATTTGATTCATTTTTTTCATCCTCCACTTTTAAATCTATTCCCTGAGTTTCCTGAATGGCTGCAGCAATTGCCTCAGCATTCTCATCATGTTCTTCAACCTTTGTTGCAAGTATTTGATGACATTTATGCGAGAGACCAGTGAGACAAAATCGTCTGACAATATCAGAGTTGAAACTGGTGTGTTTCAGTATTTCTGACAAAGAAGTATCAGCTTCATACCATTCGCCATATCGGACTTCCTGAGCATATTTTGAAGCCAATGTGACTGGGCTTAATTTTGTTAATATTTCCGAAATCGCTGCTAGGGCGTGCTTGGTTTCATCACCATCTGTAAATTCAGTAATATTAAATACAATCGGTGAAATCCGTTCAAGTAAAGTCATTGCTTCTGATGGACAGCAATCTGACAAACATTCTATTGCATCTAAGACATTAAATATAGTCGTGTCTTTATGACCACCATAACCAATCGTATAGTCCCAACAGAGCTTAATAATGTTTGGAATGAACTCTTGTTTGCCATGTCGTAAAGCAATACACGCTAATTCCAAGTTGTCATTCGCACGCTCTGTAGTATTTTGCAGCTCTTCATTTTGTTCATGAATTGAACTTTCAAGAAGCAATGTGGCAGCGGCGTCAGATAGAAAAGTTTGTCCAATCTCGACATACCAAAGTCTCAACCAAACTAACATGTATACTTCTAGTGAAATTGCTTCTTGAAGCTCTTCTAAAGTGATCTGTCTTTGAGTTGTAAATAGATGGATATCTGCAGAAATTTTCAACCAATCTCGTTTGAACATAATTTCTTCTCTTCGACTGCGAGCGCTTGATTCCTTTGGGAATGAAACTTCTAACAGATAATCACTCATTAGAAGGAAATCGACCTCCTCTAAAGCCATTAGAAGCTCTGAAACACTACTTGCCAGTTCAGTAAGGGTATTTAAATGAAAAGAGATATCTACATCATCTCTAGTTGCGTTGGCCGGCAACCAGGAGAAGTCTCCCTCTGCACTTAATTTAATTGCCAGAGCCTCAAAAAACCATTCGTAATAGCTAATCTCAGAATGTGCACAACAATTATAATTCTCAAAGTCTGCGAAACTGTCCTCTGTTGACTTGAAGTTTCTTGTTCTCAACAGCTTAAGCGATTTGCTCGCTGGATGGGAATGATTTTCTAAAAATTCTTGCCAGGAAAAAATATCTGAATCTTCAAGAATACTTGTACGAATCGCCGCCAACTCAAATTCTCTACCTTCCGAAGATTTTCCCAAAACTTGCAATGCTTTCATCATCAATGCTATATCACCTTTAGAGAGACAAGCGTCTTTAAAAGCTTTTATGTAACTTTCTGACCAATGCACAAAATTATCATCTGCAAAAACAAAGTCATAATTAAGGACGTCCGACAAAACACCAGCCCTGATGATTGCATGTGCTTCATCATCCGATTCATCTCTGTGAGAGCGTCTTCTGAATTTGATTTGTGATCTATGTTTATCGATTGCTTTTTTTGCCAGATCTTTTGCTTTATTAAAATCTTGACGCTGCCACAATGCAATTGATAAGATGGCCAAGCGTTTCGGAGTGAAATCACGATATAGAGAGAGTTCCAAGTCTATTATTGATGCTGATGCGTTATATAGAGATAGCATTTCTAAAGTTGGATAATCCCATATTTGGAATTCAGGGCCATTAAGTAAACGCGTTTTTAATACTCTATGCCTATATGCTTCAGCATAATGAAACTCTTTGAAAGCAATATTCTCAGCATTTTCCAACAGGCGAATAAGCATTTGCAGACTATAGCCTTCAGATGCACGATCAAGAACCCAATCGCGTGAAACTCCTTCCCGGAGGGGTATTGAATTGCCTTGTTTGGCTAAACACAACCAGTACCAACTTTGTTTGAGATACTCAGGGGCTTGATTATTTAGCCAATCACATACATTTCCAATGAGAGTATTAACTCTTGCATTATGCTCTTCGATATTTCTTACAAATACTATGAGGCTTTCATGAAATGGCCGGACACCAGATTTTGTCTCAAATAGAAGAAATGAAACAGCATATAGACTTGGAGTATCTTCAAGTGATTCATTGAGTATTGTCGTAAATGATTCCCGAGGCCAAATGAACTGGAATCCACAACATAAATGTAAAACGTCTTTCTGTTTATGTGTAAGACGTCGCCACAAACCTAGATAATAGCTTGTTATATCACTATTTTCACAGGCTGGTAAATGCTCAAGGCTCCAAGAGGACAAAGGCTTGCCGTTTTGAACAAGAAATTCGCAAGAATAAATCACATGTAGAGGAAAGCCAGAAGTAATTGTTATCAGTTGCTCTGCCGCTTTCTTGATCTCATCTTCGACCATGTCTTCATGGCAATTCATATGAAGGCGACCGGAATCTAATTGAAAATGAAGATACTGATATATTGCGTTTCCTGTCATCGCAGGCAGCCACTTCCAAGTACCCTTTGGACAGTGTTCAAGAAGAGTATTAGGAAGCTTTGATTCATCAACAGGCTGTGTTCCAATCAACAGGATCAAATTGTCGGGTACTGGTAGCAGCATTCTAAAAAATTCATCGAGGGGCTTTTTATTGCCATCATTATCACGCCATACATGGTCCAAACCATCAACAATCAATACAAATGGCTTCTCTTGTCTCTTATAATATGCGGCACACTGTTCCAATGCACTTCTAAGGTCTTCTGCATTTAAGGATGAGATGCCGACATCTCGGTGATTGCTTATTATCTGTGAAATTAACGATTCCGCAATAATCCTTGGACTGAAGCGGTCAAAGGTCTGATCACTTATAGATAGAAAATAGTGATGTCGTATAGAAGGAATTTCCTTGTCTTCTAATTCTTGACATAAATAACTCAGGTAAGTACTTTTACCTCTGCCTGGAGGACCTACAAGAGTAATGATGTCGCCAGATGAACCGATGATTTGTGTTAGAAGCGATTTATGAAATGTCTCATCTGGTAGACAATAACTGTCTGGTATGGAAAAAGACTCTGGAATTGGCTCAGGACGCTTTAGAGACAATATATCTCGAACATTATGTAGATATATCCATCCATCCTCTGATGGTTGTTTTTTATATCTTGCCCACCATCTTGCTCTCTCTAATAGACGATAAATACCATCATCATCAGAATGCCTTTCAAGTTCATTTCGAGCAGTTCTTAGTATCGAATGGTAATCACCATCACTATGCTGAATTTGCAGCTTCCCAAAAAGGCCTCGTGCAATCTCCTCACTTCCTAACTGCTCAACAATTTTAGAACGTATGCCTGATTCGATAAGATCAAAATTTAGTTTTCCATTTTTTAAACAAGACTCAATGTCTCTATCAGGAATTTTATTTGTAACAAGGATGACTTCACCTAATTTATCAGGCATTACTTGTGTTATTGCGTCAGAAAGTTTTTTGAGAATTGATCGTGAACGCTCTGTTTTTCCAGTTCTTTTCAGCAGCCATTCCCAGCTAAAGAAATTTTCACGTTTGTATGGATTTGGTGTAAACTTTACCTGGCGGTAGTCAACTCTTCCGTCAGTGCGTTCACATACAATATCATCAATTCCTTGCGGTGCTTCATTATTATCGAAATCTGCTTCAAAACTAATACGCTTATATTCACCAGGGGTATTCAGCCAATAAGCTAATAATAAAACGCCTTGTAACGTTTGATATTCATATCCACTATATGTAATCGCACTTGACTTTACTTCCATCATATATAACCCCGATAATTTACCATTTGGTCATCCGTTCTATGATCTACATCGTATCGAAATCATTGCTTTTCACCCCTAGATAAGTATCGTGTACGATTTAGTTCCCTACTATTTTGACATCAATTGCCTCACCTATGCGCCCACGAAGCTCCCTGTATTCCTCGACACGTTTCCGAAGAATATTCATATGGTATGCGGTGATATAATGATCAGCCTTGAAATAAACTTCTATGCTATCGCTGGCTGCCGCATGTCCCATTTTGCGACGTGTAATTGCTTTCGTGATCTCAATAATATTCTCTGTTTTGCCGCCACCAGTATCAATGTGCTGCATTCTCTCGTCGTTAGATAATTCCAAGTAGGCAAGACTAGCCATAAGAGAGGCAAACATATGCCGAAATAAATGGAATCCACCCTCTAACTGAACCCCTTCAAATGCTGGGAATTGTTTCCGCACGGCATTAATATCTCGATCTAACCAACCCTTAGCCTCGCTTGGTAATAGCCTCTTGCCCGTACTCGTCTGAAACACAAATGGGTTATTTTTTCTATGTTTTGCAGGAGTGTTGTTAAAAACTTTCAAATAAGTATGAAAGAACATTTCCTTCCACACGGGATGGATAAAAAAAAGATGTCCCTCATCGTCATCAATTGAAGGGATTTCACCTGTTTTCCACCGTACAAGCTGATGATGTCCAAGATCAAGATTGATACCATGCAACTTCAAAAGTTCTTTGCGAGGTGGTTGCTGTAAAAAGAGGAAGCCATTGGCATCCACCGGAAGCTGCTTGCTAGGAGATCGAGGGTTAACAAGATAAACCCGTTCGCGATCCACATCTACATCAAACCAGGTTAGATGCAACGCCTGTCCAATTCGTGCTGAAGTGGCACAAAGAAGGTAGAGTAGCTTTGCCGCAGGTGGTGCTACAACTAAGAGATGATCAAAAAAATCAAGTGGCATGGCCAGTGAAGATGAAAGCCCAATGAAGTGCTTTTTCTTGGTTTTTCTATTTGCGGCTTTGACCATATCAGTCAATGCTGTATATCGTGCAAGCATAGATTCACGCATCATACCTTTTGGCTTAAGGCCATAGGCATGTCCTATGCTATGCTGATCCTTCGCATTTTGAGCCTCTCTATCCATCCTATCAAAGTAGAAATCACTGTACGGCATCTCCGGTAGATCATCATGCAACGTTTTGTGATCATAAACGAAACGAAAAAATGATTGAAGGGCAGAAAGATCGTTTACCACACTGTTTGTCTTACCAGCCTTGTAAACCATCACATCAGACTTTTGACCCATATACAAGGTCAACTCCTTCTTGATCTCAAATCCCCGGTTTGTGATGACTTTCTTGTACCTGGCAAAATACTGAAGCAACGACTCATTTTCGCCTGCAGGAAAGTAAAGTGCCCAGATCCAGAATTTAAAAATAAGACCTGCTTGCAGCTTGACGGTACCTAACGACCCATCATTCAGCAATACCCACTCGCTCCACTGTGCGATAAATGGATCGTTGTAATCGACCCCATCTTTTTGATGGTGGAAATAGACCCTGCCATTTATCAATCGGTAATTCATGTTTTTCATGATCTGTCTTTCAACATATTCAACAGTATAATAACCTCATTTTAATACATTTCACGTTTGTATAGCTGGAAAATCAGGGTGAAAGAAGTGTAAATCTGGTTATATAATCAACATATTTCTATAGTATAAAATGCGGCATGCACAACCTCCTGCTTGAGGGGAGCCCCGGTTCCGGAAAGTCGATGATCGCCAAGCGGCTCCGCCATGTGCTGCCGCCTCTGACGGACAGTGAACTCCTCGACATCGCCAAACTCGACGTCCTCGAAGGCAGGGAGCCCCACTTCACACCATTGCGCCCTTTCCGCTCGCCGCATCACAGCGGCACGTCCGCCTCCATCTTCGGCGGGGGAAGCCACCGGGCGCAGATCGGCGAAGTGGGACTGGCCCATAACGGCATCCTCTTCTTTGACGAACTCCCCCACTTCTCCAAACAGGTGCTCGAAGCCCTGCGCGAACCCCTGGAAGACAAACGCATCCGTATCTCGCGGGTTCACTCCAAGGTGGAGTACCCCACGGACTTTCTTTTTGTTTCCGCCATGAACCCCTGTCCCTGCGGTAACCTGCTTAACGAGGCCCTGGAGTGCCGCTGCACCGACCTCGAAATCAGGCGTTACCGTTCCAGGCTCTCCGACCCATTCCTCGACCGGATCGACCTCTATGTACAGATGCAGCCCGTCCGGGCCGAGGACAAGCCCTCACTTACCTCGGAAGCGATGCACGACACGGTGCTGCGTGTCCATGCCCTGCAGCGCGCACGCGGCCAGGAGGTGCTCAACGGACGCCTGGACGACGCGAGTATCGATACCTACTGCCGGCTCGACGACGAGGGCCAGGCACTGCTGACACAGGCCGTTCAGCGCTTCGCGCTCTCCTTCCGCGCCATCAAGAAGCTTCAGAAGGTCGCCCGCACCATCGCAGATATCGACGGCAGTGCCTCCATTACCTCCGCGCATCTGCTTGAAGCGCTCAGTTACCGCCGCCGGACATAAGGCCGCAGAAGCCCTTCGCCCATATACTGCTATAATATGGGTATATACCCTTTAACAGTCCACCGAAATGAGACAAGACATTATTAGAAAATTCACACTGTTTTTATCTCTCTTCCTGCTTTTCCAGGGAAGTTTGCATGCTTTGGGCGCGTTGCAGGAGAACAACGACTCGCTTCGCGTAGCAGCTGTACAGCTTTCCGGCGACGGCAATACGACCTCAGCCTCGCCCGACCCCGCCGCACTGTTGATCCGCGCTTTCGTCGAAGACAATGCCTCGCTGCGCACGATTGTGCCGACTATCCGGCCAAGCCTGATAGCGTTCTATACCGCGCGTGCATACGCACCGCTTTGGAGCAATGCGCATGGATGCCTCCCCGGAGCCGAAGCGCTGAGCCAGATGATCGACGGTATCGCGGAGGAGGGGCTGGACCCCGCCGAACCCTCCTATCACGGCGAAACCGTCCGCGCACTGCTGCAAACGTGCCTGGCCCCGGACGACCGGCAGCGTACTGAGCTTGACCTGCTCCTCACCGACGCCTTTTTAGCCCTCGCGCACGACCTGCACTATGGTCGCGCCTACGGCAGCGATCTCAACTGCACCAGCGAGTACAATGCCCTCCCTATCGATCCGGCCCACCTGTTGAACGACGATGCGGTCCGGCAGAACATCCGACAGGTCCTGCTGTCGGTCGCCCCGCAGGACATCGGTTATCAGCGGCTGCGCACGGCGCTGAACACCTACCGCCGGCTCGACGAAGCAGGGGGATGGAGTACGCGTGCCGCCGACTATGCCGATGAAGAAAATATCTCCCGGCGTCTTCTCCTGACCGGCGATCTTGTGGGTCCCGCCGACCCGGACCCGGAAGCAGAGAAGCAGCGCCTTCTCCAGGCCGTGAAACGCTTCCAGGGACGGCACGGCATTTCCGTCGACGGTGTCGTCGGGCCGGTCACCGCTTCGAAACTGGCGCTTTCACCCGGTGCACTCATCGCGAAGATCCGCCTGAATATGGAACGCTGGAAATGGCTGCCCCCGCACGGCGACGGCCCCTATATCATCGTGAACGTTCCGGGCTTCACCCTGGAAGTACGCCATGCCGACATACAGGAGCTGCAGATGCGGGCCATCGTCGGACGGCGTGACCGCGAAACCCCCATCTTCGCTTCGAGAATGCAGTACATCGTGCTCAACCCCTACTGGCGCGTGCCGGAGACGATCCTCAACGAAGACCTCATTCCCAAGCTCGTCGCCGATCCGCACTACCTTGCCAAAAAGAAGATCAAACTCTTTTCTGCAGCCGACACCGCAGAATCACAGCCGATCGATCCCCTCACCATGGATTGGTCTAAGTGGCATGAGCGTGATACAAAACGCTATGTCTTCCGTGAAGATCCCGGCGCAGAGAATCCCCTGGGCTATGTGAAATTTCTCTTCAGCAACCCCTATGACATCTACATCCATGACACCCCGGCGCACTCCCTGTTCAAAAACAGCAACGGCAGCTTCAGCTCCGGCTGCATCCGCGTACGAAAACCGTTCGAACTTGCCCGATACCTGCTCGCGCTTGATGATCCGGAGGTCACGTACAAATCGCTCCTGACGCTGCTGCTGACGGGTGAAAACCGCTGGCTGCGGCTGAAAAACACCCTGCCCGTCTACATCACCTACCAGACGGCCGCCGTCGACGATGACGGCACCGTCAGATTCTACAACGACATTTATCGTTGTGACCATAAACTAATAAAATACCTCAAATAAAAATAAAATAACCAAAAGAAATATTTATATTGTTCATAGTGTGGTATAATAGTTATATATAGAGAAAAAGAGAGGATTTCAATCGATGACGTTTGACCAAGCAATTGATCGTAGAGCATTTTTGAAACTGGGTGGGGCTTCTGTCCTTGCCGCAGCTTTTCCGAGCATTCTCTTGAGTAAGACGGAAGAGTATGAGAAGACGCTTTCGTTCTATAACATCCACACCGGGGAGTCGCTTCGTACCACTTTCTGGGCGGAGGGGAGCTACATTCCCGAAGCGCTGGAGGATATCAACAAGATCCTGCGCGATCATCGTACGGGGACGGAAGCAGCGATGGACAGTGAACTGCTCGACCTTCTGCATGCCGTCCGTACGAAACTCGACAGTCAAGAGGCGTTTCACATCATTTCGGGCTACCGCTCGCCGAAGACGAACGCCATGCTACACAACAATACCTCCGGTGTCGCGAAAAAAAGCCTCCATATGCAGGGCAAGGCGATCGACATCAACCTGCCGGGCCGGGAACTCGCCATGCTGCGCAAAGCGGCCGTCAGCGAAAAGATCGGCGGTGTAGGCTACTACCCCGAATCGCACTTCGTTCACGTCGACACGGGCCGCGTCCGCTACTGGTAACCCCCTTCAACGCCGCGACAGCAGCGGCAGAAACAGCGTATACACTTTACAGCCCACACAGAAGCCGCACGCGGCTTCGAGCAGCGCAAAAAGCCCCATCATTCCCATAAGCCATACGGCACCCGTCCCATAGTCGACAACGGCCAGTACCATCGCTATGACCGCAATGAGCAGCCCGATCTTAGCCGCAAACTTTTTCGGTCCCGCATCAACGGGTTTGGCCGTCATCGCAAACCGCTTGATGATCTGCCGGCTTAGCAGAAAGAACGGGCTCCCATTTGGTCTTCCCAAAACACGGATCGCGAAATCGTATACCAGCAGCGCCAGCAGCCAGGACGATCCGCTTCCCAAAAATGCAGCCGCGCTGAGTACGACCAGCATCGCCTGCAGTCTTACTTGATTTTCATCGATCTTTACCAATGCCACGGGGCAAGCAGCAGCCATGACGTCTCCTTTGAAGCGCCCGATATCTCCGGACGACCTAAATGATTTGAGCGATGATAACAGAGAAAACAACGAATACACAAGTAAATATACCTTATTACTAAAGTATAGTTTACGCTTTGTGACTCCGTCTGTCTAGATATGCGTCCGCCCGCTCCGTTAAATGGGCGCTTTACCCGAAAAGGCCTATACTGTTGAAAGTTCTATCCCGAGAGGAGTTCCTATGCGCTTTGGTCTTTCAGCGCTGTTCTTGCTGTGTATGCTGCTGAGCGCGGACGCGACCGAGATCGCCAACGGCCAGACGGCGCTGATCAGCCTGCCGGCCGGTAGCGAAGCACGCCTGTTTTACGAAGGCAAAGAGATCCCGCTGCTGCGTCACCCCGCCGACCCCGCCAAGCAGATTGCATTGATCCCCGTCGGCTACCGGACCGCCCCCGGCGAAAAAGCGCTGCACCGGCTGACGCCGGAAGGGGACACCCTGCTCCCGCTGCGCATCGTTGACGGCGGCTATCCCTCCGAAACCCTCCAGGTTCAGCCCTCCAAGGTCAAACCCGACCCCGAGCAGCAGAAACGCGTTTCCAGGGAGTACAGCGAGGCGATGAAGATCTACGGGAACTTCACGCCGAAACGCTACTGGTCCGCCCCCTTTGCCATGCCGATGCAAAGTAACGTCACCAGTAACTTCGGCACGGCAAGGCTCTTCAACGGCAGCCTCAAAAGTTTCCACTCCGGCACCGACTTCCGTGCCACAACCGGCACCCCCGTCGATGCCGTCAATGACGGTGTCGTCGTCCTTGCCAAAGAGCGCTATTATGCGGGAAACTCCGTTCTCATCGATCACGGGGAGGGACTTTACAGCTGCTACTACCACCTCAGCCGCATCGATGTCAAGGTCGGGGAGCAGGTCATCAAGGGCGAGCAGGTCGGACTCAGCGGCAGTACCGGCCGCGTGACCGGCCCCCATCTGCATTTTGCCGTCATGCTGCAGGGCATCCAGGTTGACCCGATGCAGCTGCTCTCTACCCTCAATGCACTCTTCGATGCCCCCAAACCGGAACACGCTTCAAGCCGCTAGTATCCGTCGGCACACTTCGCTTAAAAGGCGTCACCCCTTTCAGCTATCTTCCCTTATGGTGTCGCCGATCCGAAGAGCGGACGCATATTAGGCATCATGCTCACGCGTGCTCCCCGCTCCGCCGAAGAAATGCTTCAATTCCGTCGGAAAAGGGAACACAAGTGTATTGGTCCTGTCGCCGGAAACATCGCTGAGCGTCTGCAGGTAACGAAGCTGTATGCCCTGGGGATTCTGGCTGAGGATATTCGCCGCTTCAAGCAAATTCCGGCTCGCCTCGAGCTCCCCTTTGGCGTTGATGACCTTCGCACGGCGTTCGCGCTCGGCCTCGGCCTGCTTGGCAATGGCACGGACCATGCTCTCATCGAGATCGATATGTTTGATCTCAACATTGGAGATCTTGATGCCCCAGGCGTCCGTCTGTTTGTCAAGGATCTCCTGGATATCGCTGTTGAGGCGTTCGCGTTCGGCCAGCATTTCATCAAGTTCGTGGCCGCCGAGCACGGAGCGCAGCGTCGTCTGTGCCAACTGGCTCGTCGCGGCGTGGAAATCCTCCACCTGGATAATCGCCTTTTCCGGGTCGACGACGCGAAAGTAGACGACGGCGTTGACATGGACGGAGACGTTATCGTGCGAGATCACGTCCTGCGTCGGGACATCCAATACAATCGTACGGAGGTCCACACGGACCATCTGCTGCACAAACGGGATCAAGATAATAAGCCCCGGTCCCTTGACGCCGCTAAAGCGTCCCAGCGTAAAAACAACTCCGCGCTGGTATTCGCGCAGAATGCGGATGGCCGTGGCCAGCAAGGCGACGATAAGAATCACGGTATAAAGGGCGGTCATGGTGATCATGGTTTCTCCTTCGGTGGATTGAGGTGCAGGGTCAGCCCCGAAACGGCGGTGACCGTTGCGTGTGCGCCGACATCGAGCGGCCCGTCAGACTCGGCATACCACCGCTCGCCGTGACAGCGCACCCAGTAGCCGCCACGCGTCGTCTCCAGCACTTCCGCGTCCATGCCGACCATCTCCTCGCGCCCCGTAACCACACGGCGTCCGCGCGACGTGAGCAGCATCCGGACAACGAGCATGACAAAAAGAAGTGTGACTGCGGTGACGGCGATGATCAACGGGATCGAGATATCCGTGCCGAGCGTTTCCGCATCGAAAAGTAGCAGCGCGCCGAACGCAAAAGCGGCGGCACCGCCGATGCCCAGGATGCCGAATCCGCTGACGAACATCTCGGCAATCATCAAAGCGATCCCAAGCAGAATCAGCAGCAGCCCGGCATAATTGAACGGCAGCAGGTTGAGGGCATAAAGCGCCAGCACCCCGGCAATAACGCCGATGACGCCGGGGAAGATGCCGCCGGGATTGAGGAGTTCGAAAAAAATGCCGTACAGCGCAAGCATCAAGAGCACCAGTGCGATGTTCGGGTCGGTGATGACGGCAAGAAAACGCGTTTTCCAATCGGCCTCGTACGGCACGAGCTGCGCGTTTGCCGTTTGCAGGACAACCATCTGCCCCTCCATGTCGACCCGCCGTCCATCGAGCTGCCGGAGCAGGTCGTCCCGGTCTGTCGCCAGGATGTCGATCACTCCCATTTGCAGCGCGGCCCCCGCTGAAAGGCTTTCAGCATTTTCGACCGCCCGCTCGCCCCAGCTTGCATTGCGGTCACGCAGTTCGGCCAGGCTCTTGATATACGCCCTCGTGTCGTTCAGGGCTTTGCGCAACGGAACCGCGGACTCACCCGTCTCTTTCTGTCCCGGCATCAGGCCGATCGGCGTTGCCGCGCCGAGATTCGTGCCGGGCGCCATAGCCGCAATATGGGCCGCATAGACCAAAAAGGTACCGGCACTCGCTGCGTGCGCCCCCTTGGGCGCCACATAGACGACAACCGGTACGGCACTTCCCAAAATCGCCTGGACCATTTCGCGCGTTGAGGTGAGCAGCCCTCCGGGCGTATCCAGCTCCACCAACACGATCGCCGCCTGTTGTCGCTGCGCTGCGGCAAGCCCCTTTTCAAGATAGCTGCTGCTGGCCGGCCCGATCGCCCCGCTGATTTCAAGCAACGAGACCGGTACGGCCGACAGCAGGGTGTACAGCAGAACCGAGAAAAGCATGAGCTTGCGCATCGCTCTGTCTTCAGATGGATTTTGTTTGATGATAACTCAGCGCGGAAAGAATGTCAAGGAGACGGTCTGCAATGAGAACGTCGCAGAAGGGTGCGGACGCGCACGCCCGGTTGTGCGATCAGATGAGGGCAACGACCGCTTTGGTGATGAAGTAACCGCCGACAACGAGCCAGACGAACATAGCACCGGCAGCGTAGATCGGCTTGAGGCCGAGACCTTTGAACTTCGCGAAGCGTGTTCCCATCCCGAGCGCCGTCATCGCCATGGTGAGCAGGAAGGTGTCGATCTCGTTGACATAGGCGATCGTCGTGGTAATCATCGCCGCGACCGCTTCGCTCGCGTCGCCGTGAACGTAGCCATGGATCAGGGAGTTGACCCCCGCCATTCCCACGAAGTAGACGGCGAACCAGGGGATGACCAGCTTGATGACGCCGCCCTCGCCGCCGCTTTTCTTCGCGGCGTAGGAGAGGTAGATCCCCAGCAGGATCAGCATCGGGGCGATCATGATGACACGGGTCATCTTGACGATAACAGCGGCATCGCTCGCCTCGGTACCGTACGCACCGCCGACGGCAACGACCTGCGCAACCTCGTGGATCGTACCGCCGACATAGATACCGAACTCGCGCGGTGTCATATCAAAGACGCCGGCGCTGTAGAGTGCCGGGTAGAGGAACATGGCGATCGTACCGAACAAGACGACCATGGAGACGGCGATGGCCGCTTTATGCTCTTCGGCTTTGAGGACCGGTTCCGTCGCCAGGACTGCCGCCGCACCGCAGACGGAGGCACCCGATGCCGTCAGCATCGCCGTATCACGGTCGAGACCGAAGATCTTGTTCCCCAGCCAGGTCCCGAGGATAAACGTCGAGCCCAGCATGATCAGCGAGACCATGAACCCTTCCATACCCACCTCGGCGATCTGCTGGAAAGTGATGCGGAAACCGTAGAAAACGATGGCGAAACGGAGGATCTTTTTGCCGGAGAAGACGATCCCGCTCTCCCACGCTTCCGGGAAGTGGTTATGCAGCGTATTCGCGTAAAAGATACCGATCACGATACCGACGACCAGCGGGGAGATCCCCAGCTTCGCTACCGGTGCCAGTGCCGCGATGTAGGTAGCGGCGGCGGCCACGATCGCGACAAAGATGATGCCGCTGAACGTGCCCTTGCGTTTCTCTTTGGAAAAAGCCATATAAACCCTTTTGACGGGCCCTCCCGGCAGCGCTGAACATACGGCGGAACGGGTGGGCCATGTATAATTGGGTGTAATTATACAGTTTTTGGTTTGTTAAGAAAAATAAGGGAATATTGATACTTGATTCAGCTTTTTTGAAAGAAAACCGGCGTCAAAACGCCAGTTCGTGCAGCTCTTTGAAGAGGAAAGCTTCGACGATGTCGTCGATGGAACGCTGCATATGTGCCACGAGCACCATCATCTGCTGTTCGATAAACTCCATCACCGGTTCGAAATCCCCGGTAACGATAATGGCGTCGGGCCACTCTTCCAGGGCGGCATCTTTGTCCGCAAAAAAACGAACCTCGACCACCTGCCCCTCTTCGACATCGATCAGCCCCCAGGTCTTGACCTCGGCGATCGGAACGAGGACACCCTCCTGGGTGTCTTCGCTGTCCATCGGTACCAGCAGTTTCATCAGCAGACCGCCTTTTCAACTTTGGAAAGGTCCAGTGCCAGGGCTTCATTGTCCATGACACCGATCCCTTTTTCCAGTACACCCAACGCAATCGCCTTGGCTTCGTCCAGTGAGTGCATCTTGCAGGTCCCGCACTGGTAGAGGTTAAGTTCAGGAATATCCTCCTGGTGTTCCACGGCGAGCACATCGTTCATCGACGCTTTCCAGGCATCGGCGACGCGAACTTCGTCCGGTGTCCCGATCACACTCATGTAAAAACCGGTGCGGCACCCCATAGGGGAGACATCGATGATCTCTACGCTGTTGCCGTTGAGATGGTCGCGCATGAATCCGGCAAAAAGGTGCTCGAGGGTATGGATCCCACGCTCAGGCATGATCTCCTCGTTGGGTTTGCAGAAGCGAAGATCAAAGACCGTGATGGCATCACCGCAGGGCGTTTTCATCCCCTTGGCCTTGCGCACTGCAGGAGCCGGCATGATGGTATGGTCGACCGTAAAACTGTCGAGTAAAGGCATATCTAATCCTTTTTGATCGGATGAAAATTTCTCAAATGGTAACGTTTGTGTATTGAAGGGGGCTTTAACGGATGGGGTTAATGAGGGGCGAAGCCGTGTCTTTTAGACACCGGCCTCTTCGCGGCGCTGGAGGTATTCCCAGTCGCGGTCGACGCGTGCTTGCCACTCGTCGAGAACGTGTTTGTTCTCCGGTTTGAACAGGTGCTTGAAGCGGCCCTGTGCACCGAGGTAGTCCTTGACAGGAATGACGTTCTTCGGGCGATAGGTGATGTTCAGCTTGCGTCCGTCGATGATCTCGTAAAGCGGGAAGACCAGGGAGTCCGTCGCCAGGTCGGAAACCGCGATCGTATCTTCCGGAAGGAACTTCCACTCTGTCGTACAGGCGGACATGGCGTTGATGAAGACCGGACCTTCAACGGAGAAACCGTGCTGGATCTTCTTGACCATGTCTTTCCACTTGTTCGGAGCGACCTGTGCGACATACGGTGCACCGTGCGCTGCCATAATGGAGAGCATATCTTTCTTGTGCTGCTTTTCACCGTAGCTGACGCGGCCCGCAGGGGATGTCGTCGTGCTACCGCCGATCGGCGTGGAAGAGGAGCGCTGTCCGCCGGTGTTGGCGTAGACTTCGTTGTCGAGAACGACGTGCATGATGTTATGCCCGCGCTCGAAACAGCCGGAGATCCACTGGAAACCGATGTCGTAAGAGGCACCGTCACCGGCAAAGGAGACGAATTTCGGTTCGCGGTCCGGCTGCTTCAGGCGGCCTTTGCGCTTGAGGGCTTTGTACATCGCCTCGGCACCGGCAACGGCCGTTGAACCGTTCTCGAAACCGATGTGGATCCAGGAAGCATCCCAAGACGTATACGGGTAGACCGCCGTACAGACTTCCAGACATCCCGTAGATGCGGAGAGGATCAGATCGTCGTTGGTCGCATTCAGGACTTCACGGACGATGATGGAGTGCGCACACCCCGGGCAAAGGAGGTTGGCTCCCTCGAAGCGGTCCGCGGACGTTGAAAATTCTTTGAGGTTTTTAATCTTTTTCATTTCGCTCATAACTCTTCTCCTTAGTGGAAGCTGATCTTCGGCCCGCGGACCCCGATCAGCTGCTGCAGCGGTGTCGTCGGCTTGCCGGCTTCCGCGTTGGCAAGCAGTTCCGCGTAGATTTCACGCAGGTGGACTTTGGTGAGGTCACGGCCGCCGAGACCGTAGACGTAGTTCGTCAGGACTTTCGCTTCACCGCTGTTGATGACCGTACCGGCCAGTTCGTTGTACAGCATCCCGAAGGTACCGTTCGGTGAGGAGCGGTCAAGGGCACCGATCGCCTTGACGCCCTTGAGGGCTTCGACGATCTGATCGTGCGGCCACGGGCGCAGAACGCGGATACCGATAACACCGACCTTTTTCCCGTCTGCGCGCAGCTCGTTGGAGACTTCCACAGCCGTTTCGACAGATGTACCCATACAGACAACCGCGACTTCCGCATCTTCCATGTTGTACGTTTCAACAATGTTGTATTTACGGCCCGTCAGTTTTTCATACGCATCGAACGCCGCCTGGATCTTCGGGAGGACCTTGGTCATCAGGTCGTTGTGCTGGCGCGCTTTGTGTTCGAAGTGCCAGTCCTCTTCGGTCTGTACCCCGTGGGTGACCGGGTGGTCGAGGTCGAGCATGTCGTTCATCGGCTTGAAGTCACCGACGAAGCCATACGCCGTATCGTCATCGAGGGTTTTGACACCCTGTGCCGTGTGCGACGTCAGGAAGCCGTCCTGGTGAACCATACACGGCAGGCGGACTTCATGGTCCTCAGCCACGCGGAAGGCGATGAAGTTGAGGTCATACGCCTGCTGCGGGTTGTACGCGTCGAGCTGGATCCAGCCGCTGTCGCGGCCGAGGTACATATCGGAGTGGTCCCCGTTAACGTTCAGCGGTGCAGCCAGGGCACGGTTGACAACGTTGAGGACGATCGGCAGACGCATACCGGATGCCTGGTAAAGCGTTTCGACCATCAGGGCAAAACCCTGGGAAGAGGTCGCCGTGGCGACACGGCCGCCCGCAGCGGAAGCACCGATACAGCCGGACATCGCCGCATGCTCGGATTCGACCATGATGAACTCGCCGTCGACATAGCCGTTCGCGAGGTAGTTCCCGTAGTTCTCGACAATCGGGGTGGAAGGGGTAATCGGGTACGCCGCAACGACGTCGATCTGCACCTGGCGCAGCGCCTGGCTGGCGGCCATATTACCGTCCCAGACCTCGACGTCGCGCAGTTCCATTTTATCTGCCATTAGTTCTCCTTCTTCTCTTTTTCCGGCCAGCCGGCAAGTGCTTTGTCTTCATCTTCCTGCTCGGCAAACATCAGCAGGGATTTCGGGTTCGTCGGGCACACCTCGACACAGATACCGCAGCCTTTGCAGTGATCGTAGTCGACGCCGACCATCTTTTTATCCCGGGAAATGATGGAGATATCCGGGCAGTAGATCCAGCAGAACTGACAGTCGATACAGTAGTCCTTGTTGAAGATCGGTTTTTCAATACGCCAGTCCGCGACACTCGCGGTAAAGGAGTTCGATTTGGAATAAGGGCGGTCTTCCTGAAGCGTCGTGGCGATATCGTTGACCGCGCCGTCGAACGAGCGCAGCATTGCGCCGATTTCAAAGTCGTTCCATCCGTTGTTCATCTGCTCTCCTTATTTCACTTCATCGTAGGCACGCTGGATCGCGTCCATGTTCGCATCGACGATTTTCGGCGGCAGTTTGGCAAGAATGCGTTTCATACTGTCTTTGAAAAACTCGATGTCGTACATGCCGGAAATCTTCATGAAAGCACCGAGCATCGGGGTGTTCGGGATAGCCCGTCCGATCGTCTCCTGCGCAATCTTGATACAGTCGACGGTGTACACTTTTTTCCCCTCGAGCTTCGGCTGGGATGCCACCAGTTCGTCCGTGCTCATGTGGGTCGTGATGATGTAAACCGTCTCCGGCTTGTCGTTGATTGTAACGTCCGTCGTATAGACCAATGCCGGGTCGATAACGAAGACGAAGTCGGGATTCATATATTTTTCATGATTAAGAATTTCATGGTCGTCGACACGGTTGTAGGCAGTCATTGCCGCACCGCGTTTTGCTGAGCCATAAAAGGCGAAGGCCTGTACATGCTTTCCGGTCGTGGAAACAACATCCGCCAGTCCTTTGGCGCCGGTTACAGCACCTTGTCCCGCACGGCTGTGCCATCTGATTTCGAGCATGGTTTCTCCTCGGGTAAATTTAAGAACAGTATATGCACAATACTTCAAACTTATTATGACTATTCTCAGATATCGGGTATTCTAAACCAGTTGCTCTTAAATACAGCTTTTCATTTTTGAAGAGAAAAAAAGGGTGTTAAAACGTTACGTTTCTCCCCTTGTTTACGATATATCGTACCGCTTCGAGGGCATCTTTTTCTATAAATGGGGTTAATGAGCGTAATTGCTCCTCGTTATCATATCCGCTTAAAACACCGACGCAACTTACCCCGGCCCGGCGTGCCGCTTCCGCATCGAGACGGGTGTCGCCGATGAGCCAGCTGCGCTCCGGGTCTGCCCCCATCCGTTCCAGGGCCGTCAGCACCGGTTCGGGATGGGGTTTCGCGTGGGTGACGTCCTCACGTCCGATCAGTACCTCGAAGGCGTCCATCACCCCGAAATGTTCCATCAGCTCCCGGGAATAGAGCCCGGTTTTCGTCGTGACAATCCCCAAGCGCGCGACGGCGGAAGCCGCTTCGATCGCTTCGCGTGCCTGCGGCAGGAGCACCGTTTTGAGCGTCGAGATGCGGCGGTAGTGTTCCTTGTAGGTCCGCACATACGCCTCTACCGCCTCCGGGGCGATCCCGACCTGCAGATACATATCGTCGAGCGTATGCCCGATCAATGCCTTGATCGCGGTATCGGTGGGGTGCTCGCCGCCCAGCATGTCAAAGGTAAGGTGGAAACTCTCGAGGATCGCTTCGGTCGAGTCGATCAGCGTCCCGTCCAGGTCAAAAAGAATGGTCATTATCTGCTCCGTCGGCGTCACTCCGGCGCCATTTCCCAATCGATGAAATTATGCCAGATCCCCTCCAGTGCCGGTTCGATCGGGCGGATGTTGTGATTGACCACCGTGATGTCGTCGGGGATGTAGAGGAAAAGGTAGGGGTCGTCATCCGTGATCCGCTTGAACATCTCCTGCCAGATCCGCGAGAGCTCCGTCCGGTCCACCGTCATCTGCATCCGCTCGATCAGGGCATCTACTTCTTTGTTGCGGTAGCCGATGAAGTTGAAGGCCCCGGGCTTGTCGTTGTCGGAGTGCCACAGCAGGTAGGGGTCGGGGGTGAGGGTGAGGGCCCATCCCAGCAGAACCGTTTCGAACTCCCGGGGGAAGACCACCATGTTCAAAAAGGCCTGCCACTCCATGATGCGCAGGGTGACTTTCACCCCGATCTTGGAGAGCTGGTGCTGGATGATCTCCGCCGAGTAGGGACGGATGGAGTTGGAGTTGGAGGTCGCGATCTCGAAGGTGAGCGGATGCGCCTCGTCGTACCCCGCCGCTTTGAGCAGTGCCCTGGCCGCTTCAAGGTCCGGTTCCGGGACGGGCACCTCCGGGTTGTACGCCGGTCCCCCGGGCAGGAAAGGGCCCGTACAGACCCGGCCGTGCCCCATGAAGAGGATATCCACCATCGCCTGGCGGTCGATGGCCAGGGAGAGCGCCCGGCGTACCCGTGGGTCCTTGAACTTCTCGAGCCGGAGGTTGAACCCCAGGTAGGTATAGGTGTGCGAGATCATCTCGATGGGGCGGAAGCGTTCGAAGAAAGCGTCATCGACCTGGCGCTCGTACTGCATCGCCTCCAGGGCGCCCAGATCGATCTGCCCCGCCTTGAGCATCAGAAAACGTGTCGTCGGGTCCGGGATGACGTGAAAAGAGATCCTGTCGATCTTCGGGCGGTGCTCGAAATAGTCGTCATTGGCGACAAGCTCGATCTGTTTGGAGAACTCCAGCTTTCCCAGCCGGAACGGCCCGGTGCCTACCGGGTTCAGGTTGAACCCGCTGCTCATGATGTTGTCGTCGTCTTTGAGCAGGTGCGCGGGCAGGATGCCCATCATCCAGGTCTCGAGCGCTTTGAAATAGGGCTGTTTATAGACGACCCTTACCGTGTGCTCATCCGGTGCCGTGACCGATTCGACCATCCGGAAGGTCGACGTATAGGGCGAGACGACCGAGGGGTCGTTGATGATCTTGTAGGTAAAAAGGACATCCTCGGAAGTAAAAGGTGCCCCGTCCTGCCACTTCACATTGCGGCGCAGCCTGAAGACGACCGTGCGGTTGTCTTCGAAGCGGTAGGATTCGGCAAGGTCGCCGATGATCTCCTTGCCGTCTTTGTCGAACTTCACCAGGCCGTTGAAAATAAAGCCGGCCACCTCGCTGCTGGCCGTATCCGTCGCTATGATGGGGTTGAGGCGCGCCGGGTTTGCCGACGTGGCGAGGTGCAGGGTCGAAGCTGCCAGGAACAGCGGCAAGATCAGCAGGTAAAAAATGCGCATGCGCCATTGTACAGAAGC
The DNA here is from genome assembly GCF_039645585.1 of Sulfurimonas sp. HSL-1656. Lineage (NCBI taxonomy): Bacteria > Pseudomonadati > Campylobacterota > Epsilonproteobacteria > Campylobacterales > Sulfurimonadaceae > Thiomicrolovo > Thiomicrolovo subterrani. The sequence goes on along the minus strand of NZ_CP147915.1, from coordinate 193,239 downwards.
GGAGATTAGAACAAAGGCTGCTGCCTCCCCATGAGGGGGTGCATAAAGTTTAGTTGGCCTCGATCGTACGGTCGAAGAGCTCCTGAACCGGGCGCTCGTTATCGACGTAGTATTTGCGGAATGCATCGATCTGGTCTTTTGAGGCCTCGACCGGCGTTTTCAGCAGGTACCACTGGACGTTTTCCGAACACGGCGGTGTCGTCAGGGAGCCGATGTAGTGGAAGTAGTGTGCAGTATCTGCCGGCAGCAGATCCTGCGGGTCGATACGGGCCTCGCGGCCGACGTTGCCGATGATATTGTCGAGCATCGGGTTGTTTTTGCCCTCGGTAAAGAAAACGGCGACGACGGCCAGCTGTTTCGTTTCCGGGTTCTGGTGGACCATGTGCGCGACCATGTCGTAGCGCTTGCCGTCGACGGTGTGCTCGCTCTTGCCGTGGAAGTGGAACTGCAGCAGGCGGAATTTCTCGCCGTGCAGCTCGATCATTCCTCCGGCTTTCGGCGTGACCTTGATGGAGTGGCCGTTATCGATGACGTCCGCCGTCGTATGGATATCCTCCTCCAGGTGGAGGACATACTGCGGGTTCAGGGCGACGGACTTGCCCGGTACGATATTGATCGGGGACTGGTGGTGGCCAATGCCGCACGTCTTGCTGAACTCCTCCCAGTGGGCCGGACCGTTCTCCGCGTAGTCCCAGTGCGCTTCGTGGTGCGCCTTCGATTCATGTTCCGCCGCTGCGGAAGCAGTGGCCAGCAGTGCCGCCGTGACCAGGGATTGTGCCAGTGTTTTGAGTGTCATTTGTTCTCCTTTAGATGATGACGTTAGAAGGTGTAATTCGCGATAACGCGGTACTGGGTCAGGCTGTCGAGCTGACTGACGACGCCGTCTTTCGAGGCCGCGGTGTTGTTGCTGACCCAGATCCCCTTGAGCACCAGCGAAAAGGCGCCGCGTTTGTAACCCAGCACGGCGTTGATATCCTGCTGCTCCTTGTCAAACCCGGGGCGGTCGTTGCTGAACTGCGCCCAGCTCACGGTTGCTTTGAACCCGGCGACGCCCGTAAAGTCGAATCCCTGTGCATAGGCGAGTTTGATCCCCTGCGTACCGCCGATATAGGCGCTGTCGGCCTGGAACGCGCTGCCGTAGAGCGACTGGAAAAGGTCGTTGGAGGTGATCATGTTCGTAAAGAGCGGCGTCCCGTCCCAAGGGAGTACAAGCGAGTCATGGTCTGCTTTGCTGCGCAGGACCTTCGTGTAGGCGGCGAAGAAGCTCCCTTCATGGTGGGAAACGGAAGCTTTGAGGCCGAATGCGTTGCTGTTGAGCGTTTTGCCGCCGGTGATCGAGGTGTTGCTTTCAAGGTTGTCCGCGGCGTTTCCGGTACTCTGCTGGTTGATGTACTGCGCGCCGACTTCCAGCATGGCCCCGCTCTCGCCGAGCGCATGCGTGTAACCGGCACTGGCATAGAGTGCATTCATGAAATCGGGGCTGCAGTAGTTATAGGCTTCGAGCTTGGCGCCGTGGCCGCTGTAGGCGATGCTGACCGGTGCCACGTAACCGGCAGTGTGTCCGGTTATCGTTTCCGTATCCGCACCGAGAGCGTGTTCGACGATATTGACGAAGTCATTGGAGGTCCGCTGCTTGAAACGGTCGAGGTAGCCGAAGCTGAGTGTCGCACCGCCCAGCGTCGCCGACGCCAGGCCGCCCTGCACGGTTGAGGGAAGTTCCCGGACTTCTTTCGTATGGATCAGCGGCGTATCATATTTTTTACGGCCGTACCACAGGGTCATCGGCCCGCGCGTATACTGAACGTAAGCTTCCCCCAGGACGGAAAAGCCCTTCGTCGGGTCCGCAGCGCCGCGCGCACCGTTGTCTTTGCCGATAATGGACGTGTCCACGACATTGGGAAGCGCGAAGGGATTGGTCGTCATGAAGGTCGCGCCCGTTTTCAGACCGTAAAGCGCTGCCGTCTCGTAGCCGAGCTGGCCGCCGATCGTATTGGCGTGTGCCGAAGAGGCCGTCCCCGCACCGTTGTCTTTGTCCGTCTCGATGTAGTAGTAGCGGATGTTTCCATAAGCCTTGCCGTCGGCAAACCATGCCGCGATGCTGTCGTCCGCTGCCAGCAGTGAGGCTGAGAGGGCCATCATCCCACTTATTAGATATTTCAATACCAAACCTTGAAAAAAAGTGTGGAGATTCTAACGAAACGGTTAAAGAAATAAAAATAAAAAAAGTTGAATGTTTTGTGAAGGAAAGTACAGAAATATAAAGATCTGCCCCGGGGGGAGCAGAAAAAAGCGTTAACGCTTGGAGAACTGCGGTGAACGGCGTGCTTTGCGTTTACCCGGTTTCTTACGTTCGACGACGCGTGAGTCACGTGTCATCATACCCGCCGGTTTGAGAACCGCACGGAAAGTCTCGTCGTATTTGACGAGGGCACGGGAGATCCCGTGGCGAAGCGCGTCGGCCTGGCCGCCGAAACCGCCGCCGAGTGTTGTGGCGACGATATCGACAGAGCTGTCCTGCTTCGTCATTGCCAGCGGCTGCTTGACACGCAGTTTTTTTGCTTCGAGACCGCCCAGCCAGGCATCAAGGGAGAGACCGTTTACGGTAATCTTGCCCGTACCCGGCGTCAGCCATACTTTTGCGATGGAAGACTTGCGGCGTCCAGTTGCGTATGTTTTTGCCATGATTCAGTATCCTTACTTAGCGATCTGTGCAGTGTGCGGGTGCTCCGCTCCTGCATAGACTTTGAGTTTTTTCAGCATTGCACGGCCGAGCTTCGTTTTCGGAAGCATACCGCGTGTAGCCAGCTTGTAGAGTTTTTCCGGGTTCTTCTCGAGAAGCTCGGTCATCTTGACGCTCTTTGTGCTACCGAAGTAACCGCTGTGCGTGAAGTACTCTTTGTTTGCGACTTTGCCCGCACCGTTGAACTTCGCTTTGGAAGCGTTGATGATGACGACGAAGTCGCCGCAGTCAACGTTCGGTGTAAAATATGGCTTGTCTTTACCGCGAAGACGCGTCGCGACTTCCGTGATCAGACGGCCGAATGTTTTGCCTTCAGCGTCGATCAGCACCCAGTTGCGCTCGATCTGCTCAGGCGATGCAATTTTCGTAAATTTCATCTTGCGACCCTTAGTGAATATAAAAGTGCGAAAGTATACCCGATTAAACTTATTTTTTGCTGAATTTAAGTTATGTATAAGGGTCATACCCTGACGATCTCTACCCCCTCTTCCAGCACATAGCAGAGATACCCCTCCACGGGCATCTCCGTGATCGCCCGGACGGCTTTTATGTAAAAGCCGACCTGTTCACGGTGTTCGGCCTCAAAACGGCGCGCACTCTTGTAGTCAATGACGACCCAGCGCTCCTTGTGCCGTACCAGCAGGTCAAGATAACGCAGCTCCCCCTCATACATCAGCGGCTGCTCCCTGGCGATCTCCCCGTCGACGAGTCCGCGGAAGGTTTCATCGCCCAGCAGGCGGATAACGCGTCGGCGGATCGTCTCGAAAACTTCGGCATCGAGCAGCGCGCCGTAGCGGTTGGTAACGGCGGTCATCGCCGCCTCCAGGGCGTCGGGTTCGAAGACGGCCATCATCTCCAGGGCATAATGCATCGCCAGCCCGAACGTCACGGCAAAGGGCTCTTCAACAGCGGCCGTTTTTTCGGCCGAGACCACCTCCGTCTGCCGCCCGAGGGAGAGCGGCGTATAGGGGATGTCGCGCGGCGCTTCCGGCAGTGCCGGGGCGGCGGCGGCAATCCCCTCCGCGCCCAGCGTCATCGGGGAGAACGCCAGCCGCTCGAACATCGACTCCTTGGGCTTGCGCACGATATAGAGATTTTCCCGGGCCCGGGTAAAGGCGACATAGAGGGCATTGAGCGCATCGTCATCGGCCAGGGTAGACTCCTGCTCCAGCGCCGCGGCGTACGCCGGGTCGAACTCGGCCCTTTTGCTCTGACGCAGGAACAGCGTGCGCAGCGCCACCCCTTCGTAGGCGTAGAGGATCGGAGCCGTATCGGCTTTTTTCCGTCCAAGACGATCGAGCACGATGACATAGGGGTACTCCAGTCCCTTGGACTTGTGGACCGTCAAGACCCGCACCCCTTCCCGCTCCTGGGTGACGGCCTTCGCATCGATACGCTCGTATTCGAACAAAAAGGCCTCCAGATCCCGGAACCGCTCCAGCACCTCCAGGAAACGGATGATGTTCAGGTCCCCGTCAAAGAGCCCGAAACGTGTGACCAGCCCACGCACGGCCTCGGCAGGGGCATCGAAGGCGCGTACGGGGCGCGGCAGCGCCTGCGCTTCGATATCGGCCAGGGCGCAGAAGTTGCGCGCGTAGATCGTCGCATCGAAATAGCAGTATTTGAGGTACTCGATCACCGCGCGGACCCGCCGCTGCGCGGTCAGCCGCGAAGTCGTCTCCGTCACGACGTCGATATCCCGGGCGTTCAGCGTCTCCTGCACGGCGCCGCCATCCTTGTTCGTCGCCGTCAATACGGCGATCTCCCCGGGGGCGGCCCCCAGGGCCAGCAGCCGCTCGACCACGGCCGTCATTGCCTCCAGCGGCGTTTCGTCCTCGACGATCTCCACGTAGCCCGGGCGCGCCCCCGGCTTGGTCAGCTGGTCCTCGTAGCCGCCGATGCGTTCGCGGAAGGTATCGTTGACGAAGGTGACGACATTGACGCTGCTGCGCCAGTTCGTCCGCAGGGAGTCGACCGTGAGCCCGTAGCGCTCCGTCACCGCCCCGAACAGCTCCTTGGTGCCGCCGCGGAACCGGTAGATGGACTGCTTGACGTCCCCGACCAGGAAGAAGGAGTGGTGTTCGCGCACCCCGCTGCCCGAGACCATCTCCTCTACCAGCGGCTCCAAAATCTCAAACTGCAGGACGGAGGTATCCTGGAACTCGTCGAGCAGCAGGTGGGAGATATGGCTGTCGAGACGGAAATAGAGAAATTCCCTGTCGATCCGCTCGCCCAGCAGGTAGTAGACCAGGGCCGTGATATCGTCGAAGCTGAGCTCATTGTCCTCTTTGGCCACGGTGAGCTTCGCACTCTTGTAGAGGTCGAGCAGCTCGAACAGGTGGGCGAAAAAGGTCTGCTCTTTGGCTTGCATATACCCCTTCAGCGCCTCCTGCAGCTGCTGCAGCAGCACGTCCATCTGCGGTTCATAGTGCTTTTTGAAATCCCAGTATTCCAGGGAGGCTTTGGCCGTCCAGGTCTTGCCGATCAGCGCCTCGACGCTCTCCGCTTCCAGCGCCTTGCGCCCCCGGTCACTCAGCGCCTTGCCTTCGAACAGTTTTACCAGCTGTGTATGCAGCGCCATCGCCTTCACCTCGTGCGGGGCCATCGCCTCCGCCTCGAACTGCAAGTGGCGCAGCTGCGGCGCCTTCGCATAGAGGTCGTCTAGCAGCCCGAAGATGTCGCTGACCCGTTTCGCGCTGATCTGTGCCATCGCCACCAGGGTACTCTCCTTCCCCTCGATCTCGCACAGTTTCAGAAAACGCGCCATCACCTTCAGCTCGTGCTGTGCCTCGAAGGTGCCGAAGTTCGGCATGATCCCCGCGTGCAGCGCGAACTTGCGCAGAATCCGCGCGAAGAAGCTGTCGATGGTCATCACCTTCGTGTCCGCGCCCAAGAGGCGCTTCAGGACTTCCGGCCGCCGCTGCAGGATCGCCGCCTCGTCCGTGCCGCAGAGTGCGGCGATCTCTTCCAGTTCATCCCGCTCGTGCAGATGCGTCAGCGCTTCGATCAGACGCTCCTGCATCTCATTGGCCGCCTTGTTCGTAAAGGTGAGCGCGACGATCTCGTCGGGGCTCTCCCCCATGAAGAGGAGGCTGAGATAGCGTACGACGAGGCTGAAGGTCTTGCCGCTGCCGGCACTGGCCATCAGGGCCTGGAAAGGGACAAACCCGCTCACTGCATCTCCCTTTGGCAGAGGTGCGCATAGTCGCAGAAACGGCAGGAAGAGAGCTCCTCGGTCATGTCGAAACTGAAACGCTTCGTATCGCGGAGCATCTCCAGGTGCCCGTCGAGCAGTTCGCGCTTGCGCCCGTGCAGCGGGTCACGGACGATCTCCCCGCTGTTCAGGTCGTAGTAGCCCGCATAGTCGACCTCGCCCAGCTGCGCTGCCAGCAGAGCATAGAACTCCAGCTGGAAATCCGTGGCGTTTTCGACACTTTTAACCGTGTAAAGAGGGTACTTCCCGCTTTTGTAATCGAGGACTTCCAGCCCCTCCGGCCCGTGGTCGATCCGGTCGATCCGTCCCTCAAGCGTCAGCCCGGCATACCCCATCGTCAGCTTCGTTTCGCACGCCTTGACACGCACCTCGGCAAAGCGGTTGATCTCCCGTTCGAAAAACGGCTCCAGCTTTTTGAGCCACAGCTGTTCCAGGAAGCGCTCCAGCGGCGTGCTGCCGCTGTGAAAAGCCAAGGCCTGGGCGACGGCGGCCTTAAGCGTTTTGGCATCGCTGAAAGCCTCCTGCTCTGCATAGACGTCGCGCAGGGCATTATGCAGCGCGTTGCCGATCGCATGCTCCTCCGGCATCTCCCGCGGCAACTCGTGCGGCGCGACGGCGGCGACATAACGGTGGTAGAAACGACGGCGGCACTCCAGGAAACTTTTCAGCGCCGTTGCCGAGAGCGGGCGCACGGTAAAATCGTAATCGGCCTCGATGGCTTCGACAGGCAACGTACGCTTCGGCGTTCGGGAAAAGAGGATATCGGCCCAGGCATCGTCCGCGTAGCGCCGCCCCGTTTCAATGCCCATCTCCTTGAGGAAACGGCTCGGCAGGGTCGTCTCGTTGGAGACGTAACTGATCTCCACCCGTTTGGCGCGGGAGATGAGCTGGTAGTAGAACTGCTTCTGCAGCGCCTCGCGCTCCGCCGTCGTCGGCAGCCCCGCCCGTCCGCGGACCACGGAGTTGATAAAGAGGTCTTTGTCGCTTCGGTGGGGGACGAAAGCGTCGTTGAAATCGACGATGATCACCCCGTCAAACATACAGGCCCGTGTTTCAAGCACCCCCATCACGGTGATTTTCCCGCCCCGCACGTCGTCAAGGCTCCGCCCCCGGACCCGGTTGACGAAGAGGTGCAGCAGGGAGCGCAGCGAGCTCTCCCCCAGCCTCGGGATCAGGCGCTCGAAATAGAAACGCTCTTCGCGCACCACGGCAGCGGCCGCTTCCGTTTCCCCCTCCAGCAGAGCCTCCGTCACTTCCGTAAAACGTACATTGTCGCAGCCGTCGCTGTAGACGCCGCTGACCGTCCGGTACCCCTCGCCGAAGAGCCGTTCAAGCCGCATCGTATTCTCGACACCCGGATGCTCCGCATAGGCCATCAGGGCTTCGCATCGCCGCACAAAGAGACTCTCCTGCAGCCCTTCGCCCATCGCGAAGTTGAAGTTTCCTTCCGCATCGAATCCCCGCAGCAGCGGAACGAACCCCTCGTCCGGAAGGACGACGGCGATCCGTTCCGGAGGGATCCCCTCCCCGATCATCTCGTACACCTTCTGCTTGATAAAGGCCGACTGCAGAATACGCTCCGAGAGCGGCATCGCCTGGATACGCGCGTCATTGGGCAGCGGCATTGTCTCTTCTATACGCAGGCGGTCGAGCGCGATCACGTACTGGAAGCCCGCCTCGGTTTCCACCCCGAGCGCGGAAAGTTTCTGCTGCATTTTGCCGTTATAGGGCGTCGCATCGAAACGCAGCGTCAGCGGCACCAGCGACGCGATCTCCTGCAGCACTTTCAGCTCGAAATTCGTCAGGTACCCTTCGGCCACCACCTCCATGGCACCCTGTCCCTCTACCCAGGCACGGTTGAGCCGGTAGAGCTCCGGGACGAAAATACGGTCGAGGATCTTGCGCTCAAAACAGAGTGTGCGGTAGCGCTCGCGCAGCAGCTTCAAAATCGCGATATGTTCGGCGAAATCCCCGTAGGTATCGGCCGTGTCAAGCGCATCGATATCGACAAGTTCACCGGAGAGCTCTTCGAAAAAACGGAACAGGTAAGAAGCGTTGCGGGTGAACGTAAAGAAGTTGCGCTCGATCTTGAGCTCGGAGAAGGCGTCGAAATCGGCCGCTTCCAGCAGGGTCAGCGTCCGGGTGTCCGGGTCGACGTTCCCGAACCCCTCGACGACCACCGCCCGTGCCATCAGTTCGCCCATCGTCATAAAGCGCTGCAGAAAGGCATTCTGGGTGCGCATCCCGAGCTGCTGTTCTCGGATGGCGCGGGAAGTCGGCAGTACCGTCGTCACAGGGGCCCCTTTTTGCCTAGGAGTATAACGCTACCGTTCTGAAAAAGGGGAAAAGATGTCTTGGCGTCAGTATTCGAAGACGTTGGGATAGCGCGTATCGGCTTTGAGGTTCAGGTAACGCTTATCGTCACCGATATTGACCTGGGCAAGGATGTCCCAGCGCCCCTCTTTGGGGAGGGTGACCGTCTCGAAGGTGTAGATGCCGCTCTCGACTGTGCCGATACCGACGGGCATATCGAACTCGTGGGTGCCGGGACGGGTCAGGCGAAGCGTGATGTTTGCGTCGTCGACAGGGGCGCCGTCGCGGGTCAGCAGTCTGAATTTCACCGTCGCTCCGTCAGCTTTGAACGTTTCCGTTACGTAGGTAAGCTCATACTGCTTGTCAAAGGCGATCTTGTTGCGGATGATCGTATTGGCGTCGTGTTCGAAGTGACGGTAATCCTGCATATCGAGATCACTCATCTGCACCGGGTTATCCAGTGCGATCTTGACCGTCCAGTAGCTCAGACCCACGACACCCAGGATACCTCCGACAACGATCCATGGCCACTTTCTTCCGGGATTACTGCTCATCAGTTTTTTTCCTTTTCCCCAGCTTATTTCTTATATAGATTATAAGTGCATAGAGAATGATGCCATAAAAGACCAAACGCAGAACATCAAGAAAAATTTTACCTGCATTTCCTGCCGATGCACTCAGCTCGACATTGTGGGTCGCCGCGATCTGGTCCGCGATATCGGCATAGCCGTTGTACATGGCGACGGAGTACTTTTTGACAATATCCGGTCCCTTGGCCTTTTCCGCCAGGACGGGCAGGATCGTGCCGCCGTAATGGCTCAGCATCTCCTTGTAATCGGCCAAACTGCGGCCGAACATGACGGCGCTGATCAGCGCGGCGGCAAACGAAGCGTTGGGGCTGAGCACCTGCTGCTTGTCAAAATCCTTATATAAAGAGAGCGGCCGGGCGAGAATATCGACCTTCTTCTGCAGCTCGACGAAGGTCAGTACGACAAAAGGCTCCTGAAGTTCACCCGCGAGCGATTTCTCCAGGTCGGCAATCGTCTGGTTGGTATCCAGGTCGCGCAACATGACCAGATAGAGTGAAACACCGGTTTTGGCATAAAGCTCCGCACCGTACGATTCGATCTGCTCGGCAAACAGCTCGTTGTGAACGACATCGTCTTTATATAAAAATTTCGCATGAAGACTCAGGGAAGTAAACAGGATGAGGATGAGGGCCGCTAGCCCTCTTGGAAAGGTCAATTAAGTTTCCTTAACCGACGAAAAGATGGTTCGGCGTCAGTACCGCCCAGAGGGTAACTGCCGCGCTGACAACGAGCAGCGCCGTGATGATAAAGTTCATATCAAATTTCATTTTCCCCTCCTCTTAGTTAACCATAACGCGTTTTGCAGCGTTCTCTTTGTTGATCATCTGGATCGACTTCTCGTTCTCAATTTTGTAGAACTTGTCCGCGTTGGCCTGCTGAGCTCCCAGTGCCATCATCGTGAGATACACCAAGATACCAAGGAGCAGGACCGTTGCGATGAGCATACCGGTGACGCCGTCAAGCGCGAAAACACCTCTATTCGTATTTTCCATCTATCGCTCCTTATTTACTCAGGCTGGTCACGTATGCACCCAGCGCTTCTTTCTGAACGTCAGTCAGGTTTGCAAATGCCGGCATTGCACCGATCGCACCCTTCTTACCGTGGTTCAGAACATTGACAACCAGTTCCGGCGTGAACGTCGCGACGCTCGGTGCAACGTAAGGCTGACCCATACCGTCCGCACCGTGGCACGCCGCACAGGTACCGGCGAAGATATCGGCACCTTCGCCTTTCATGCCGTTAGCAACGTACTTGGAAACCGTATCGATCTCCGCGTCCGTGATCAGCGCGCCGGTGTTCGCATTGAACAGACCGTTGCGGTCCGGCATCGGCATTTCCGTACCGAGCAGCTGATTGTTGGAACCGTTTTCGATCACGTATTTGACCGTTGTCACTTCCAGGCGCTGGTTCAGGTTCGCGGCTTTGCCGTCGATACCGTCTGCCGCAAGACCGTGACACGGTGCACACTGGACGATAAAGACAGAGTTCCCCATCTCGACCTTCATTTCCTCGCCCATATCTGCGTACTTCGCATTGAATTCCGCATCGTGTGTCGCGACTTCTTCGTTGTACTCACCGATCTGTGAATAGGCGTTGACCGGGTAACCGGCGATAAAGTACCAAACGGCCCAGATTACCAGACCGGCGAAGATAATTGCCCAACCGAACGGCAGTTCGTTTTTATACTCACCGATACCGTCCCAGTTCTCTTCTGCAAGCTCACCCGTCGCAGTATCTGTCTGCATCTGGCGAACGTACTTGGTAACAACAACAACCGCGATGATCGCAGTAGCCGCAGCACCCAGAAGCGCCAGTGCACCCATATAGTCCTTGCCGCCGAGATCGCCGCCGGCCATTTGCCATGTGAATCCAAGCAGGACCACGATGAACAGGGCACCTAAGATATACAGCTTATTCATTTATGCCTCCTCTTTTTTCGTCTCTTCGTTTTCCGAGACGCTTTCTACCGGATTATCGGTAATGTCGTCATTGAGCGCCATATCACCATACTTCTCGTAGTTGCGACGGCCCTTCTTCTCGCTGCTGTAGAGGTGGTAGATGTAGCTATAGAGCACTACCACCAGGAACACCGTAAAGAAGAAGTAGGCGTACGCCGAAAAGGTGTTGACATCCACGCGCTACATCCTTACTTCAGGCTGTTCAGATATGCAATCAGCGCAACAATCTCAGGAACCTGGCCGTTGGCGACCATATCTTTGACATCCTGATCTTTCATGTCTGCTGCAATCATCTTGGCTTCAGCAAGCGCATCAGCTTTCGCACCGTCAAGTGAACCGGCCAGTTTGACTGTTGCCGTTCCGCCGTCCGCTGTCGGGATCGGCTTGTTGTAAGGTACGTTGAAGACCTTGTTGACCGTGACCTGCTCCGCGTAAGCGGTATCGATGTCCGCCAGGTTTTTGAACATCCAGCGGTAGGCCGGCATGATAGAACCCGGAACGATCGCTTCAGGATCTTTCATGTGGTTCTCATGCCAGTCTGTCGTACGGTAGTTACCGACACGCATCAGGTCCGGACCGGTACGCTTGGAACCCCAGAGGAACGGACGGTCATACGCATACTCACCGCTAAGTGAGTAGTGACCGTAGCGGTCAGTCTCGGATTTAAACGGACGAATCAGCTGAGAGTGGCATGCATTACAGCTGTTCTTGATATAAACATGGCGGCCTGCCAGTTCCAGCGTCGAGTACGGTTTCGTACCGATCGTCGGCTGGGAAGCTTCCGCAAAGTTCGGCAGGTTCTCGATGAGACCTGCAAACGCAATCGTGACAAAAACGGCTACCGCGAAAAAGAACGGGTGCTTTTCTAACCAGTGAAACATTTTTCCCCTCCTTCTTTCTTACGCTGCCATCGGCGAAGCATTTTGCAGTTCGCTCTCTTCAACACGGCGACCGGCAGTCGCAGTTTTGTACATATTCCATGCCCACATGAACATACCGAGGAGGTAGAGTGTACCACCAACAGCACGGATCGTGTAGTACGGGTGAAGAACCGTAACGGTATCGATGAAGGAGTAAGCGAGGTTACCGAATTCATCGTGTGCACGCCACATCATACCCTGCGTAATACCGGCAATCCACATGGAGGTGAAGTACAGGACAACGCCCAGTGTCTGGATCCAGAACTGCGTGTTCATCAGAGACTTGGAGTAGATCTCGCGCTTGTAAACACGCGGTGCCATGTGCAGGAGTGCTGCAATGATCATGAAGGAAACCCAGCCGAGAACACCGTCGTGAACGTGACCGACGATCCAGTCAGTGAAGTGCGCCAGAGCGTTAACAGATTTGATCGCCTGGATCGGACCTTCGAGCGTAGAGAACATGTAGAACGTAGACGCAAGAACCATGAACTTGATCAGCGGGTTGGTTGCAACCTGGTTCCACTCACCTTTCATCGTGAGGAGCATGTTGATCGCAGAACCCCAAGACGGCAGAATCAGAACGACAGAGAAGACAGAACCCATTGTCTGCATCCAGTCAGGTACCGTAGAGAAGAGCAGGTGGTGACCGCCGGCCCAAAGGTAGACGAACATCAGACCCCAGAATGCGAGCAGGGAGAGTTTATAAGAGTAAACTGCCTGGCCGGACTCTTTCGGGAGGTAGTAGTAGATCATCGCAACGATAGGCACCGTGAAACCGAATGCAACGGCGTTGTGACCGTACCACCACTGAACGAGGGCGTCATTCGTACCGGCATACATAGAAACAGAGTGATACCATGCACCTGCACCGGAGACCAGCGCTGTCGGAACTTCCATGTTGTTGAAGAGGTAAAGCATAGCGATACCGAGGAACGTCGCGATGTAGTACCAGACAGAGATATACAGAGATTTCTCACGGCGGATACCGATGAGACCGAAGATCTGAATACCGAACAGAACCCAGATAACGACGATCAGGATATCGATCGGCCACTCAAATTCCGCATACTCTTTCGATGTCGTGATCCCCAGCAGCAGTGAGCCGACAATCGCTACGACGGCGAGAAGATAGAGGGCGAACTGCAGTTTCGCTGTTACCATCAGGAACTTCGATTCCGCCATAGACACCTTCAGTACACGCTGACCGACGTAGAACCACGTCGCCATGATACCGCTAACTGTAAACCCGAAGATAACTGCATCGGTGTGCAGCGGGCGCAGACGGCTGAAGTTCGTATACTCAGCGAGTCCTTCTCCCAAAACCAGGTTCACACTCGGAAATGCCAGTTCCCATGCCAGGACGACACCGATCAGCATTCCGACAATACCCAATACAATTGTCATAAACATCCACAATTTGGCAATTGTATAGTCGTACTCCAATGGACGATTTTCCATTACAAGCCTCCTTAGATTTCAAAGCGTAAAAGGCCCCGGACGGGCACCTGCAAAACCGCAAGCATACTTTCGGTTTTGCAGATGCTCCCTTTCCGAGACTATTTGACCCCATCATATTAACAGTGGAAATATTTAATGAATCTTAAATTTTTTAAAATGTGAGAGATATTGTCAGTTTGACGAATTTTTTAAGTTTAATTTCATCTTCGTGGGTAAAATCGTATCAAGTTATAGTTTATATAACGATATTCAACCTATTTTTGACATGTTAAGAAGGTAACTTGCCGTTTTGCAGCTGTGTCTGCGGGGCATTATACCACTTATCGAACTGAACGTAAGCCTTCATCAGCGTCCAGCCGCCGAAAGCGATGACCGTCACGGCAGCGAGCTGGATCATGACGCTGCGGAACTTGGTCTGGGAGAAAATCCCTACCACGTAGGCGAAGGAGAAGAGAGTGGGGATCGTAAAGAGCCCGAAAATCGCCATGACGGCGGCACCGTAGAGCGCCGACTGCGTCGTCGTCGCCGTGACGAGCATCGTGTAGACGAGGCCGCAGGGAAAAAGGCCGTTGAGCACGCCCAGGATATAAAAACTCATCGGCGTGGCCGACGTCAGCTGCGCCGTGAAGACCCGCTTGAACCAGCTGTAGTTTGTGATAGGCACTTCAATAGAGGTGAGAAACTTCAGTTTCCCGGCAAAGGAGAGGCCCATGAGGATCATCATGACCCCGGCGACGGCATACATAATGGATCGTGCCAGGGGGCTGACGTCCCAGAACGAACCGAAATAGCCAAAGAGCGCACCGAAGAGCGTATAGGTCGTCACACGCCCGATATTATAGAGGAAGTGATAAAAAGCGCTCCGGGTTTTGGAGAAGCGGGGTTTGATCTTTGCGGTCGTATAGGTAACAATGAAGCCCCCGCACATCCCGATGCAGTGACCGATGGAGCCCAGGAGGGCAAAGGTAATAATAGCCGTCCACTCTATTGATGTCACTGTCGCTCCATACGGCAAAAGAGCAAAGCCCTTTCGCCTACGCTTTCTGATTGTTTGTCCTCGCTACGCTGCGAAATTTCGCTCCGCTGCATGCTTCGGCAGCAGGCGACCGAAGGAAGTGCCTCTATGGTGCCCGCGCACCCTTGGTGCTTTTTGCCTTGTTCTGATCTTCTTGCATCTGAGTATAGCCCAGATACGTTACCGGAATATTAAATTAGCGCTTCATGAGCGTGAGGAATTCGCCGAAGACGTATTCGCTGTCTTTCGGGCCCGGGCTCGCTTCGGGGTGGTGCTGCACCGAAAAGATCGGGGCGTCATTGTAGCGCAGCCCCTCGATCGTACCGTCAAAGAGGTTCGTGTGCGTGACCGAAGCGATGTCGGTAATGTTTTCAGGCACGTTATAGTTGTGGTTCTGCGCCGTGATCTCGACCATGCCCGTTTTGACGTTCTTCACCGGGTGGTTGCCGCCGTGGTGACCGAACCGGAGCTTGAAGGTGTCATAACCGTGGGAGATGGAGAGCAGCTGGTGCCCGAGGCAGATCCCGAACATCGGGACTTTGTGCGCGATCAGTTTCTTGATCGTCTCCTGCTCCCGTTTCAGCACGAGCGGATCCCCAGGACCGTTGGAGAGGAACACGCCGTCGATCTCTTTGGCCTCGTAGCGCGCGATCAATATCTCGGCTTCGATGGAATTCGGTACGACCTCGACGGCGATCCCCGCCTGGGTCAGCTCATTCAGGATATTGCGTTTGACGCCGAAGTCCATCGCGACGATGCGTGCCTGCACATCAGGCGCGTCGTTGTAACGGAAATTGACCGCATCGTAGGTGCCGTTCGTATGCTTGTAAGCCTCTTTGGTGCTTACCTGCTCGATGTAGTTCACCTCTTCGATGCGCGGAGAGCTCTCGAGCACCTTTTTCAGCTCATCTTTGTCGCTGATCTCGGTAGAGGCGACCATCATCATCGCCCCCTCGCTGCGGAGCATCTTCGTAAGGTAGCGGGTATCGATATCGCAGATCCCCATGACACCGTGGCGCTTCAGCAGGGCGTCGAGGGACTCCTCGGCGCGGAAGTTGGAGTAGCGCGGCTGGTATTGGCGGACGATAATCCCCTTCGCGTGCGCTGCCGTGCTCTCCATATCTTCGGCGTTCGCACCGACATTGCCGATCTCTGGCATCGTGAACGTAACGAACTGTCCGGCGTAGGAGGGGTCCGTCGCAATCTCCTGGTAGCCGCTCATCGACGTATTGAAAACGATCTCGCCGACCGCCGTCGTCTCGGCACCGAAGCTCATCGCTTCGAAATAGGTGCCGTTTTCAAGATAGATCCATGCTGTTTTCATGCAAGCCCCCTCCGGGTCAGCTCTTCGCGGTAGAGTTTTTCAAACCGCAGTTCGTACTCATCCGTGCCCGGGATGAGCTGTTTCTGGAACGACTTCATCTTCTCGTTCACCGCACGCTCGATCTCATCGTTGTCCGCAATAAAGGAGGTGATCGCGTCGTAGATGATGTTTTTGAGGCGGTTTTCGCTGACGTCGTAGTTCATCAGGTCCTCCTCGTAGATCGCGTCGAGGATCTTGTGCGCCAGGTCCGAAAAGCGGTCTTCATAAGAGAGGATGACCCCGTACTCGGGTGCGAGCTTCTTCTTGATCATGAAGAAGAGCTGGCGGTCATCCGCCTGGTAGAAGTCGATCTCGTCTTCGTTATCGTTGACGATCTCCTTGACGCGCGCTTCGAGGGCCGCCTCCTGCTTTACGCTCTCTTCGAGTATCTTTTTCGCTTCGGCGACAATAGGGTCCATCCCCTGCGTCATCGTCACCAGTCCGCTGCGCGCCAGTTCGACGGCGACGCGGTTGGCGAGAAACGGAATCTGCGCGAGTGTCACTTTCATAGCCCATACCCTTGCGGGCGCCCCGTTTTTGCAGGAACGTGCACCCAGATTTTTTCGCTATTTTAGCGGGTATTCCATTACAAGGAGGTTAGAACATGCAACCTTCCCGTAACAGCGCGTTGACCCGGATGCAGTATCATGCACGGAAAATGCATATCCTTATGCATATTGAAAGGAAACCCCATGATTTACAGCCACAAAACCGATGGCTCCGCTTCCAACCTCACCCCGGCCGAACGGGACAAAATGCAGCGCCTCCGCCATACCGTATCGACGTCCTGGATGGTCGATTAAATCCGCTGAAGCACTCAGGCCGACCGCGTCTTTTCCCCTTTGGGCAGCCGGATCACAAACTCTGCGCCCCCGTTCCTGTTTTCCACCGAAATCCGCCCTTTGAGGTTCTTCTCCACGATGATTTTCGACATATAGAGCCCAATGCCCGTTCCCTGCGATTCGAACTTGGTGGTGAAATAGGGGTCGAAGATCTTGTCCATGATCTCCTCCGGCACACCGCCGCCGTTGTCTGCAATGGAGAGCACAACGGCGTCCCCCTGCTCCTCCGCCGTAATCATGATCTTCTTCACGCCGAAGGGATGCTGCATCAGGACATCCTTTGCGTTGCTGACGATGTTGAGGATCACCTGTTTGAGCTCATTCGGATAGAGCGTCGCCTCGATGCGCTCCGGAACGTCCACATCAACAGCGATCTTTTTCTGTTCCAGTGCCGGTGTCACCAGCCCCAGCACCTCATCGACAAGCGTGCGCAGGCTGACGGTTTCAAGCTGTTTGTCCCGCTTGAAAAAATTGCGGAAATCGTCGATTGTCTGGGACATGTACTCTACCTGCCGGTGGACGATATTGATCAACCTGTCTAGCTCCTCCTCGTCTACGGTGCCGAGCTGCCGTTTGAGATCGAGGTTGGCGATGCCGATGCCCATGACGTTGAGCGGCTGGCGCCACTGGTGGGCGATGGATTCGATCATCTCCCCTATCGTCGCCATTTTCGCCTGCTGGATCATCATCCGCTCTTTGTCCCGGTTCTCCCCCACGGCTTCTTCGATCCGCTCGTTCAGCGTCGCATTGAGTTCGGTCAGTTCGCTGGTGCGGCGGCGCACCAGTTCTTCAAGACGGATATACTTGTACCCGAACAGCAGGGCGATGACGGCGAGCACGGCCAGGATCTTCCAGAGCAGTGCGTAGTCGAACTGGTGTTTGTAGACCGTCGGCACCCACTCGCGGTAGATCGCTTCGCGCTCCTCCTCCCCGATACTGTCGAGCGCGCGCTGGATCAGCGTCTGCAGCATCGGCCAGTCGCTGCGGACGCCCATGGCTATCTCGTAGCGGTAGGGCGTCTGCCCCACGATGCGGAGGTTGTTGAGCCCCTCTTTCGCGATCAGGTAACTGGCAACCGCCAGGGCGTCCACCGCGACATCGGCCTTTCCGAACGCGACCAGCTTCAGCACATCGGAGAGCGAGTCGGCCTGGATCCGTTTGATCTGCGGGAAATCGCGTTTCAAGAAGAAGTCGGCCGTATAATCCCTCACGACGGCGACGCGTTTGCCTTTGAGCGCCGCCAGCCCGCCGACGTACTGGAACGATTCCCCGCCGACGATCACCATCGGCAGTGTCAGATAGGGACGGGTGAAGTTCGCATATGCATGCCTTTCGGGCGTCGCCGTCATCGCGGTCACGACGTCAAGCTCCCGCTGTTTCAAGGCCGTATCGACCTCCTGCCAGCTCCGCTTGCGCTGCAGTTCAATGCGCACCCCCAGTTTTTCCGCGACACGCTGGATAAAACCGTAGGAGATCCCCCCGTACGCGCCCTTGCGCGACAGGAACTCGACCGGGGGCCACTCCGAGTCCACGCCGATATTGATGACCGGGTGCTTTTTCAGCCACGCCTGCTCTTGCGGCGTGAGCAGCAGCCGCTCCGGGTGATAGAGAAACGCATCCAGGGTACGCATGCCCTTCGTATACCCCAACAGCGTGTAAGCCTGATAGATCGCCAGCAGTCGGTCCGGGCTCAGATCCCCCAGGGGCGTATCTTCTTTGAGCGCAAACGATTTGAGGGTCTTTCCTTCAAACCGCAGCGCCTCAAGGCTTTTATGCTGAACGTTGTACTTCTCAAACAGCAGCCTGGCCGTCTCATCGATATGCTCAAAGGCATAGCGCCACCCCTTCAGACTCGCCTCGTAAAAGCGTTTGACGCGCTCCGGGTGCTGCTGCAGTTCCGACTGGGAGGTGAAAAGGATGTCGTTATAAAAATCGAAACCGGCCACCTTTGGATCGATTGCGAAGGTCTTGACCCCCCTGTTCGAAAGCACAAACGGTTCATTGGAAGAGTAAGCCGCCATCGCATCCGTTTCGTTCCGCTCGAGTGATAACGGGTCGAACGTATGGGGGATCAGGTTGAGTTCCATTTCCTGCATCCCCGCATTGCGCAGCATGGCCTGGACCGATGCCGCCGTCTGGACGTCGCTGGTCATCATGACCCGTTTGCCGCGCAGGTCCTCGATCTTTCGGATGCCGGAGTCCTCCCGTGCGAGCAGTACCATCGGGGAGCTTTGAAAGATCGCCGCCATCGCCACAAGCGGTTCGCCCCTGTCGTACTTCACCAGCAGGGATGTCCGTCCCGTCCCGAACTGTGCCCGGCCGCTCAGCACTTCGCGTTCGACATCCATCTCCGCCGTCATCGGCCGGATCTCGACGTCGAGGTCCGCCTCGGAGTAGAATCCTTTCTCCTTGGCGACAAAGTAGCCGGCAAACTGGAACTGGGGTAGCCACTGCAGCTGCAGCAGCACTTTGTCGTCATCATGCTGATGCGCGAAGAGCGGCAGGAAAAAGAGCAGAATCGCAAAGAGAACCGCACCGATGCGCATGCAACACCTTTTTTCCAACTATTTTAACAGGACAATGTTTAGAATAGTGTATACACGTTTGTGATTTTCAAAAAAAAACGCTCTTTTATGTCACAAATACACCACCGATAGCTCATCCGCTTTTATGCTCCCCTGCGCTAAAATAAGCCTAAAAAAAGCAGATCATGTCCGTAAAAAACGCTATTCTAGAGACCATCAAACGGCGGCCGATCATCATCGACGGCGCCATGGGTACGCAGCTGCAGCAGCGCCATGACCAGATCCCCGAAGCGGCATGGGAAGGCAACGAGGGGTGTAACGAGCTCCTCAACGTCACCGCGCCGGAGATCATGCGCGATATCTTCCACGCTTATCTGAACGCCGGTGCCGACATGATCACGACCAATACTTTCGGAGCCTTCTCCTGGGTATTGGACGAGTACGGCATCGGACACCGCGCCTACGAACTCTCCAAGGCCGGGGCCCAGCGCGTCAAAGAGGTGTGTGAGCAGTTCAGCACCCCCGAGCACCCGCGCTATGTGCTCGGTTCCATCGGTCCGGGGACGAAACTCCCCTCCCTGGGCCATATCCACTACGACGAGATGCTCGAAGGGTACACCGAGTGCGCCCAGGGGCTCATCGACGGCGGCTGCGATGTTTTCCTGCTCGAGACCTGCCAGGACCCGCTGCAGATCAAGGCGGCCCTGCACGCCTGCCAGGCGGCCAACGCGTCGCGCGGCACCGACCTCCCCGTCATGGTCTCCGGAACCATCGAGCTGGCCGGCACCATGCTCATCGGGACCGACGCGCAGACCCTGGCCGTCATTATGGAGCCCTTCGACATCCTCTCGCTGGGCTTCAACTGCGGTACCGGCCCGGAGCAGTACACCAAGCACGTCAAAGCGCTGAGCGACGTCTGGGGCAAACCCATCTCCATCCACGCCAACGCGGGGCTCCCGCAGAACCGCGGCGGCTACACCTACTACCCGATGGGACCCGACGAGTTTTCCGACCGGCAGGAATCTTTCCTCGAATTCGACGGCGTCAGTTTCCTCGGCGGCTGCTGCGGAACGACGCCCCAGCACATTAAGGCGCTCGCCGACCGGGTGCATGCCATCACGCCCAAAGCGCCCTCCGGTTCCCAGCCGACCTCGCTCGCCTCGCTCTTCAACAGCGTCCCGCTGATGCAGGAGCCCGCCCCGCTGCTCGTGGGTGAACGCTCCAATGCCACCGGCTCCAAAGCGTTCCGCGAACTCCTCCTGGCCGAGGATTACGAAGGCACGCTCAGCGTCGGCCAGCAGCAGGTCCGCGCCGGGGCCCACGTCCTCGACGTCTCCGTCGGCTTTGCCGGGCGCGACGAAACAAAGGACATGAACAAGGTCATGGGCCTCTACGCCCAGAAGATCGCGCTGCCGCTGATGCCCGACTCGACGCAGACCCCTGCCCTCGAAGAGGCGCTCAAGCTGATCGGCGGCAAACCCATCATCAACTCCGTCAACCTCGAAGACGGGATCGAGAAATTCGATGCCGTCTGTTCGCTCGCGAAGAAGTACGGGGCGGCCCTCGTCTGTCTGACGATCGACGAAGAGGGGATGGCCAAAACGGTCGAGCGCAAACTCGAGGTGGCCGAACGTATCTACACCCTGGCCACCGAGAAGCACGGCCTCAACCCCGAGGACCTCGTTTTCGACGTCCTCACCTTCACCGTGGGCAGCGGGGACGAGGAGTACCGCGACGCGGCGGTCCAGACCATCGAGGCGATCCGCGAACTCCGCACCCGCCACCCGGAGGTCGGGGCGATCCTGGGACTTTCGAACATCTCCTTCGGCCTGGACAAAGACGCCCGCCCCTACCTCAACTCCGTTTTCCTGCACCACTGTATCGAAGCGGGGCTCACCTCGGTCATTATCAACGTCAAACACATCATCCCGATGGCCAAGATCAATGAGGAGGACCTCGCCGCCTGCGAAAACCTCCTTTTCGACCGTAAACCTAACGGGCAGGCGCTCTTTGATTTCATCGAGCACTTCAGCCACAAGGAAGCCGTCGATAGTGCGGCGGAAGATGAAGCCTACAATGCGCTGGGCACCGAGGAGAAGATCGCGAAGCTCCTGCTTGACGGCGACAAGGAGCGGATGATCCCCCTCGTCGAGGCGGCAAGGAGCGAGATCGCCCCGGAAAAGATCGTCAACGAGATCCTGATCGATGCCATGAAAGTCGTCGGTGAGCTCTTCGGTTCGGGGCAGATGCAGCTGCCTTTCGTCCTGCAGAGCGCTGAGACGATGAAAGCAGCCGTCGACCACCTCAACCCCTACCTCCCCAAAGTCGACAAAGCCGTCGACACGACCCTCGTGCTTGGCACCGTCAAAGGTGATGTCCACGACGTCGGCAAAAACCTCGTCGACATCATCCTCACCAACAACGGCTACAAGGTAATCAACCTCGGGATCAAGGTCGAACTGGACAACTTCGTCAAGACGCTGCAGGAGTCCAACGCCAGCGCTATCGGCATGAGCGGTTTACTTGTCAAATCGACCCAGGTAATGAAAGAGAACCTCGAAGCGCTCAAAGCGGCGGGGATCACCGTCCCCATCCTGCTGGGCGGTGCGGCGCTCACGCGCAGCTTTATCGAGGACTTCTGCCGCCCCAGTTACGACGGCCCGATCTTCTACTGCAAAGACGCCTTTGACGGCGTCACCGCGATGAGCCGCATCGAAGCGGGGAACCTGGACACCAACCTTCACCCCGAGGCACCGGAGATGGCCGAGCAGACCAAAAAAGAGGCTGTTGTCATCCCGCCGTTCGCCGAACTGAAGATGCCCTCAAGAGAAGTCCGCATTCCGACCCCGCCGTTCTGGGGGCGGCGTGAGCTGAAGCTGACCGAGGCGCAAAAAGCAATGGCGTTCGAGTGGATCAACCACAAGATCCTCTTCAAACAGCGCTGGGGGTACAGTTCCAAGGGTATGGACAAGGAAGCTTATGAGAAGCAGCTCGACGAGCTTGTATGGCCTGCCTACGAGAAGCTCAAAGCACTCTTCCTGGACGAAGGCCTCTTTGATCCGACGGTGCTCTACGGCTACTGGCCGGCCCGTTCCGATGACAACACCCTGCTCGTTTTCCCGGAAACGGAGGGGTGGCACCGCGATACCGATGCCAGTCGCGAACCGCTTGAGCAGATCATCGGTGATGCCGAATGCGCCTTTACCTTCCCGCGCCAGCGCAAACAGCCCCACCGCGCACTCAGCGACTTCTTCCGCCACGACCGACACGATGTCCTCGCACTCACCTGCGTCAGTGCCGGCAGCCGTCTCAGCGCCTATGAAAAAGAGCTCTATGATGCGGGGAAATACAACGAGTACTACCAGGTCCACGGCCTGGGCGTCGAACTGGCCGAGGCCCTGGCGGAGATTGCCCACAAGCAGATCCGGCTCGATCTCAACATCGCCGACGATGAGGGGCCGACCCTTGCGGATGTCCGCATGAACCGCTACCAGGGCGCACGCTACAGTTTCGGCTACCCCGCCTGCCCCGACCTGGAGCTCAACCGCCCGCTCTTTGATCTGCTGAAACCCGAAGAGTTCGGGATCGAACTGAGTGAGACCTTCCAGATCCATCCGGAGCAGTCGACATCAGCCATTGTCGTCCACCACAAGGAAGCGACGTACTACAATATCTAGGGAAGAAGTACCCCGTTAGAAAAACGGGGTGTGGGCGGCAGACTACTTCAGAAGAAGGGTATAGCCGTACTTGGAAGGTTCGATCGTATAATCCGCTGCGCGCTTCAGCTCGATGACGGCGCGGTAATAGCCGGGGTGCGTTCCCATACGGATTTCGCTGAACGGTGCAACGTTCAGGGCACGCTTGCGTGTCGGAAAATCCGTTTTCGCTTCAAAATCCAGAATAATCCGTGTCGGTTCGCGAATGACAAAGTGTTTTGCAAGCCTGTCGCGGCTTTCGATCCGGACGTTCCCTTCCGTGAAGAGAAAGCGCGCCTGTTGGAAATTCACGGTCTGGGACGTTGCTGGCGCAACCGGTTGTTCCGGCTCTACCGGTGCTTCCACTGCCTTGACCGGTTCGGGTTCCGGCAGAGAGGCAGATGGCATAAAGGGGTTTTCTCTGCCGCTCAGCAGCGTCGCGGCGGCAAGGGTCAGCAGGATCAGAAATCGTTTCACGCATTTACTCCGATGGTTCTAGCTCTTTGAGTTCGAAATACTCTTTCTGCAGTGTCGCATTTTCTTGCTTCAATCTTGCAATTTCACTCGCCAAATGGCCTTCATAATTCTCCAACTGGAGCAGAACTTCAAGTGACGCGTTTCCGAAAAGAAGGTTGCTGAGGTAAAAAGCACCGAGGACGACACCGGCCAGTGCAAGCAGAAAATGTTTAGTTTTAAATCCGAGGTAACGTTCGACGATGTCGGGCGAAGCATACCCTATTTCGTCTTCTTTGGTCGGAGTATCAGTAGGCTGCATTGCAAGGGAGTGCCGCAAGAATGCGGCACGGATTTAGCTGAAAAGGACGGCGCCGAGGTATTCGCCGTAAACGAGTTCGTTCTCGATTTCGAGCAGACGGTTGTACTTGGCCGTACGCTCGCCGCGTGCCGTGGAACCGGTTTTGATCTCGCCGCAGTTGAGTGCCACCGCGAAGTCGGCGATGAAGGCATCTTCGCTTTCGCCGGAACGGTGGCTCATCACGCACTTGTAGCCGTTACGCTGCGCCAGTCTGACCGTCAGCATCGTCTCGGAGACGGAACCGATCTGGTTCGGCTTGATCAGGATGGCGTTGCCGATGCCCTTCTCGATCCCCTGGGCAAGGATGTTCGCATTGGTCACGAAGAGGTCGTCACCGACAAGCTGCACCTTATCGCCGAGTTTCGCCGTCAGGACTTTCCAGCCCTCCCAGTCGTCTTCGCTCAGACCGTCCTCAATGGAAACGATCGGGTATTTGCCGCAGAGGTCTTCATAGTAGGCGACCAGTTCTTCGGAGGTGACGGTACGGTTCTCGGACTCGAGGCGGTAGCCACCCTCGACCACCAGCTCGGAGCTCGCGACGTCGAGTGCGATCGCGATATCCTCACCCGGCTTGTAACCCGCTTTTTCGATGGCCTGCATGATGACCTGGATCGGCTCCTCGTTGGAGGAGAGGTCCGGCGCGAAACCGCCCTCGTCGCCGAGCGCCGTGTTGTGGTTGGCATCTTTGAGGATCTTCTTGAGGTTATGGTAGACCTCTGCGGATGCCCGAAGCGCCTCGGCGAAATCTTCGAAGCCGACCGGCATGATCATGTACTCCTGGAAGTCTACGGAGTTGTCGGCGTGGGAACCGCCGTTGATGATGTTGAGCATCGGGACCGGCATAACCATAGCATTGGCACCACCGAGGTAGCGGTAGAGCGGCATGCCCAGGCTGTCCGCCGCAGCGCGTGCGATAGCCATGGAGACGCCCAGGACAGCGTTCGCGCCGAGGTTGGAGTAGTTGTCCGTTCCGTCCAAGGCCTTCATCTCGGCATCAACCATCGCCTGGTTGAACGGGCTCAGACCGATAATGGCATCGGCAATCTGGGTGTTGACGTTTTCAACCGCGGTGAGAACGCCTTTGCCCATGTAGCGGTCGCCGCCGTCGCGCAGTTCCAGCGCTTCGCGTTTCCCCGTACTGGCACCGCTAGGGACGATCGCACTTGCCACCGTACCATCGCTCAGTTCCACTGTCGCTTTGACTGTCGGATTCCCGCGTGAATCCATCACCTCCATTGCCGTTACATTATCGATATAAATCATTCATCTACCTCATTCATTTCGTTTTCGTCCATCTGCATGATATTGCTCATGCCCATAGCGTGCCGTATTTTGTTCTCGATTTCAATGGCGAGCGCCGGTTCCTCTTTAAACTTTTGCTTGACGTTTTCACGCCCCTGACCCAGTTTGACATCTTCGTAGCTGAACCACGCTCCGCTCTTATCAATTATATCAAGTTTTACCCCATAATCCACCAATTCACCCTCTTTGGAGATCCCCTCGCCGAACATGATATCGAACTCCGCCTGGCGGAACGGCGGGGCCACTTTGTTCTTGATGACCTTCGCTTTGACGCGGTTCCCGATCTGGCTCTCGCCCTGTTTCAGCGTCGCGATTTTACGGACGTCGATGCGGACGGAGGCGTAGAATTTCAGCGCGTTCCCCCCCGTCGTCGTCTCCGGTGAACCGTACCCCATCGTACCGATTTTCATCCGGATCTGGTTGATGAAGATGATCGTCGTGTTCATCTTGTGCAGTACCCCGGTGATCTTTCGCAGCGCCTTGGACATCAGGCGGGCCTGGACACCGACCTGCTGGTCGTTCATCTCCCCCTCGATTTCCACTTTCGGGGTCAGTGCCGCGACCGAGTCGACGACGATCAGGTCAACCGCGCCGGAGCGGGCGATCGTCTCGACGATGTCGAGTGCCTGCTCACCGTAATCGGGCTGGGAGACGAGCAGGTTCTCGACGTCGACACCGAGGTTTTTCGCATAGCCGACGTCCAGGGCGTGCTCGGCGTCGATAAAGGCGCACACGCCCCCTCTCTTCTGCGATTCGGCCGTGATCTGGAGGGCCAGTGTCGTTTTCCCCGAGCTCTCCGGTCCGTAGATCTCGACGACCCGCCCCTCCGGCACCCCGTTGATGCCCAGGGCCAGGTCGAGGCCGATGGAGCCGGTACTGATCGCATTGATCGGCTCGATCTCCTTGTCCCCCAGACGCATCAGCGTCCCCTTCCCGAATGCCTTGTCAATCTGTTTCAGCGCCAGTTCGAGTGATTTTTGCTTGTTTGCGTCCATGTGCGTACAACCCTTTAGTCGTTTTGGATCATTTTATGACAATATGAAATTTGTTAGAAATATTATTTCAAACTGTCATATTTTCAGGTCTGATTCGTTCCGGCATTTTAGCGCGCATTGGCTAAAATGGGCGTAATAATATGCGAGGTTCTTTTATGAAAAAAATGCTGATTGCCCATTCCCCGGATGCCGACGACATCTTCATGTACTATGCCGTCAAATTCGGATGGGTAACGCAGCCCGACGTTGCCTTCGACAACATCCCCCTCGATATCGAAACCCTCAACGTCGAGGCCCTGGCGGGCACCTACGACATCACCGCCATCAGCTTCGCCCTTTACCCGCATATCCGAGACGAATATGCCCTGCTGCGGACCGCCGTCAGCTTCGGCGAGGGGTACGGCCCCAAACTGATCAAGCGCAAGGGCGAAAAACTGAAGCGCCGCTTCAAAGTTGCCCTCAGCGGCCGCTATACGACCAATGCGATGCTCTTCCGCATCGCCTACCCCGACGCGCGCATTGTCTACATGAATTTCCTCGAAATCGAGGATGCCGTCAAGAACGGCACCGTCGACGCCGGCGTGCTCATCCATGAAAGCATCCTCACCTTCGACGACACCCTCGAGGTCGAACGCGAACTGTGGGACGTCTGGCAGGCACTGGCCGGACCCGACCTGCCGCTGCCGCTGGGAGGCATGGCGATCAGGCGCTCCCTGCCGCTGACGTCGGCCATCGCATATGAACAGACGCTCACCGACGCCGTCCGCGTCGCCCGCGAACGCAAATCGGAGCTCTGCGAACTGCTGCTGGAGAACAACCTCGTGCGCATCGACGCCCCGACGCTGGACCGCTACCTGGAGCTCTATGCCAACGACGACTCCGTCGAGCTGAGCCCCCTGCAGTACCAGGCGATCGACAAACTTTACGAACTCGGTTTCAAACACGGCTTTTACGACGCGCCCATCCGGGCCGAAGAGTATACGATCCCCCGCGAGTACCTGGACTTCCGCCACAGCTGATATGCCCTACAAATCGATTGATCTCTCAAAACTGAGTTCCATCCGTATCGGGCCCGTCGCCGACGTCTACATGATCGAGGGCGACGACTACCCCGACGGTGCCTACCTGATCGGGGGCGCCAACAACGTGCTCTTCGGCACCGACCTCCCCCCGCTGATGAAGCTCTCCAAGACCTACGACTTCATCCGCATCGTAGACGGTGTTCTGCATATCGGGGCCGCAACCCCCGGCGGCAAGATCGTCTCTTTTTGCAAGAAACATGACATCGCCCATTTTGAATTCCTCTCCCACCTTCCGGGCACCCTCGGCGGCATGCTGAAGATGAACGCCGGGCTGAAGGAGTATGAGATCTTCAACCGCCTCATCGCCCTGCGTACAAAGAGCGGCTGGCACGCCAAGGCGAAAGTTCCCCACGGCTACCGCACCACGGGGATCGACGAGGTCGTTTTCGAAGCGACTTTCGAGATCGAACCGGGGTTCGACCCCTCAAAGATCGAACTGTTCAAACAGATGCGGGCCAATCAGCCCACCGACCCCAGCGCCGGCAGCGCTTTCAAAAACCCGCCGGGGGATTATGCCGGGAGGCTGATCGAATCCGTCGGTCTCAAGGGGTACCGCATCGGCGATATGGCCTTCAGCACCATGCATGCTAATTTTCTGGTCAATCTGGGGAGGGGGACGTTTGAGGAAGCCGTGGCGCTGCTGGAACTGGCGCAGCAGCGCGTGCAGGAGGCCACCGGCATCCTGCTGGAGCGGGAAGTGATTGTTATCGACCGGCGCTGGCTTTAGAAGCGCAGCATCAGGCCGCCGTAGACGCCGGTATATTCACCCTTGTTGATGAAATCACCGATCGCGTACTGCACCTTGTGGATGCGGTAACCGATCTCCAGACCCGGCTGGATAACGGGGAGGGACGTCATCGTATAGTCCGCCTTGATACGGAAATCGTACCCTTTGTTGTCCTGGTAGTTCGTCACCTTGACCAGGGTCTCCAGGCCAAGTGAATCGAGCGGCTCCACCCGTGCGCGGGCATAGGCAAGCGCCAGGGTCTCGGAATCATCGAAGCCTTTGCTGTCTGAAGTCACGTATTTGATGTCGAGCCCGATGTCGACGGTGACGAAGAAGGTATCGTCCAGAATGTTGTAGTAGAGGATCCCGTCAAGTTCACTGACGTTGAACGCGCTGCTCCCGTCCGGGTTGTGGGTCAGGTTCAGGTACTCCAGGCGGACATTCGGGATGACCGGTACCGGGTGCTTGACGTAGGCCCAGACGTAGAGGTCGTTCTCCGTATCGATACCAAGGTCATCTTTCAGATCAAAGCTGGGAGAACCGCTTTTGTCTTCAAAGGACCCGCCCGGGGCAGCATTGAAAGCACCGATACCGGCTTCGGCACGCACAAAATCCGCCGACGCGTTCAGAGAGAAAAGTGCCGCGACCAGTGCCGCCGCCGTTTTCAGTTTCATAGACATCATTGACTCCATTATTACAAAGTTATCAAAAACAGAGTATATCAGAAACGCAGGAATGCGCCAACGTAGAGGCCGCTGAAGTCGATATCGCCGTCGATCGCTTTGTCGTCAACGTTGATCGTGATCTTCTGGATCCGGTAACCCGCCTCGACACCCGGCTGGATGCCCGGCACGAACGTCATCGTCCAGTCGGCCTTGACGCGGGCGTCATACACGTGCGACTTCTGATAGGAGACGTAGCTGCCGAGCCCTTCGATGCCAAGCCCCGTCCCGGGGATTTCAAACCGAGCCCTCGCATAGAGAAGCGGCAGGACCAGGGTACCGCTTTTGCTGTAACCGCCGTACGCGATCAGGTCGTTCGTCGGGGCGACGTCAAACCGGTAATCGAGCGCTTTGATGTCCACGCCGAGATCCAGGGTCGTCCAGAACGTGTTGTCCAGAAGATTATAGTAGAGGACGGCGTCGTATTCGTTTGTATCGAAGCTGCTGGTGCTTGATGTCGTCACAGGGATCAGCGAGCCCAGTGTAACCGTTACATCACCGTCCGTACTGATGTTACAGTACTCCAGCCGCAGGTTCGGCAGTACCGGTACGGGGTGTTTGACATAGAGCCAGGCATACCCGCGCTGGGTCTGATCCTCGCGGTTCGTACTGCTGCCCGAATCCGTCGATGTCTCATAGGCGATGGTACCCTTCGGCGTCTGCATCCACGCGCCGCCGCCCGCTTCCACTCTTAAAATATCGGACAGGACCGGCACGGCGGAGAGTGCCGTCAAGGCAACGATTTTAAACCATAATTTCATATTTTTTAACCTCCAGTATTATGAAGGCGGACTATATCACAGATTGGGGTAACAAGAAAAAAGATTGGAGAAAAAAAGGGGAAGGGTTGCCCCCGAGGGGGCGGGGAGAGCGATTATTTAACGGCTGCGAGTGCAGAGTCGTAGTTCGGCTCTTCAGTGATTTCCGGTACGATCTCTTTGTAAGTAACGATACCGTCAGCGTCAACTGCAAAGATAGCACGGCAAGTAACGCCTGCCAGCGGGCCGTCAGCGATCAGAACACCGTAAGCGTTCGCGAAATCTTTGTTACGGAAGTCGGAAGCGACTGTCAGGTTTTCGATACCTTCTGTAGAACAGAAGCGTCCGCCTGCGAACGGAAGGTCCATGGAAACGATAGTCAGATCGATATCGCCGAGCTCAGCAGCCTGCTTGTTGAAGTTACGAGTTTCTGTAGCACAAACCGGTGTGTCGAGGGACGGGACAACAACGATCAGCTGTTTTTTGCCAGACGCGCCGCCGACAACTTTGTCTGCCAGACCGTTAGAGTTTACGACTGTAACTTCCGGTGCTTTATCACCAACGTTTACTTCGTTACCTGCGAGGTTAACTGTGTTACCTTTGAGCATTGTAGTTGCCATAATTAGGGCTCCTGTTTTTTTTGAGATGCAGGAGTTTTACATAATTCGGATAACTTTTGTCTTAATAGACCCCAACCTGGGAACTCTTAAGTTGAGTTTAAAAATCAGATTTGGGTGCGCTATGGAGCTCGGCGATAGAGGTGAATGCCCCTGCTTCGTAAAGGTCGACGGCGATCCGCCCGATCATCGCCGCATTATCCGAGCAGTACTGCAGTTCCGCCAACAGCAGTTCGGCGCCGTAAGGTGACAACAGCTCCTCGATGCGCCCGCGCAGGTAGCGGTTGGCGCTGGCGCCCCCGACGATCGCAAAGCGTTTGGGCGGCCGGGTTTTGAAATATTTTCGTAACTTTCGAAAGAGGTGCTCGGTCGCGATGTGCTCGAACGAGGCCGCGATGTCGGGGTAATCCGCTTCGCTGCCCTCCTCGACGGCCAGACGGACGGCGTTTTTGAGCCCCGAGTAGCTGAACGCCATCTCCCCCCGCTTCTGCAGCGGGATGGGGAAGGGGTAGCGCTCCCGGTCACCCCCCAGGGCCAGCTTCTCGATGACCGGCCCGCCGGGGTAGCCCAGCCCCATCATCTTCGCGACCTTGTCGAAGCTCTCCCCGAAGCTGTCGTCCATGGTCCGCATCACCGTTTCCATCCGCTCCAGGCTCCCCACCTCGATCACCTGGGTATGCCCACCGGAGACGAGCAGCACCGTCAGCGGGAACCGTGTCTCTTTCCCGATAAAGAGCGAATAGATATGCCCCTTGAGGTGGTTGACGCCGATAAGCGGAATGTCCAGCGTCAGGCTGAGTGCCTTGGCCATCGTGACCCCCTCGACCAGGGTGACGGAGAGCCCCGGTGCGTTCGTGACGGCAACGGCCTTGAGCTGCCCGAACCACCCCTTGCACTCCTCCAGGATCTTCGGCAGCGCCTCGGCGTGCAGCCTTGACGCCAGCTCCGGCACGACCCCGCCGTAGACGGCATGCTCCAGCTCCTGGGAGATCTTCTTATGGTAGACGAGTTTCTTTGTCGCTATCTCGGTGATCGCGATAGAACTGTCGTCGCAGCTGCTTTCTATTGATAAAATCAAAAAGAGGCCTTTTCCATTTTATTTTTGATACGCCACCGGAGCAAAGCCCCGGCGGCTGCGTTAACACTGGGTTTGCTTCAGCAGCAAGCTCACAGCGCCTTGCGCTTCTTACAAATCGACACTATATACACTCCCTGACTCGTTCCAGGATCCATGGCCATTCGCCGTAAGCGCTGTCGGCGTTGATATGGCCGGCGTCTTGCAGTACCGTCATGGGGACATTCAGTGCGCGCTGCAGGGCCTGCGCCTCCTCCGGCGTCATATAGGGGTCCGTCGTCGACGTCACCAGCTGCACGTTTTCGGCAAAGAGGTTTGCAGGCGGCGTGACCGGGAAGAAGCTCTTGATCGTCTCGATCTCGCAGTCAAGCCGCGGCGGGGCGATGAGAAAGAGGTTTTCTACCGGTGCGATCTCCCCCTCATGGCAGAGATGAAACCAGAGGGTGTTCGCCAGGGAGTGACAGATGACGACGTCGGGTTTGAACGCCTCCAGCAACGCTTTCACCTGACGCATCCAGCGGTTCTTGGAGGGGAAGTGGGGATGGTCGAGCAGCGGGAAGCTCACGGTGCCGTAATTTTTGGCCAGCTCTCCCGCCAGCCAGCTCTGCCAGTGCGGGTAGTCGCTGCCGCCCCAGCCGTGCAGCAGAAGGACCTTTTTGCTCATGACATTGCCCCCACGTAGGCGCGTACCTCTTCGTCGATGGCAAAGACCTCCTCGACGCTCCCCGGAACCCGGTCAAAATGCTCAAAGGCATCGACGACCCGGCGGGAGATGTCAAGAAAACCGATCTTCCCGGCAATGAACTGCGCGATGGCCGCCTCGTTGGCGGCATTGACGACAGCCCCGCGCTGCGGTTCGCGCAGCAGCGCCTCCTTGATCTGCCAGACCGGGTAGCGCTCCTGCGTGATCTCGCGGAACTCCAGGCCGCCGACTTTCAGCAGGTCCACGGGCTCAAGGATCTGCTCCTCGACCTTGCCCATCAGGGCGTAGGCGATCGGCAGCTGCATGTTCGCCCCGGCAATGTGCGCCGTCGTCGAACCGTCGGCGAAGTCGACAAAGGCGTGGATGAGCGAACGGGTCTCTATGATGGCGTCGTAATCGAGCTCCCCGAAGAGCCAGCGCGCTTCGAGCAGTTCGAAGAGCTTGTTCATCATTGAGGCGCTGTCGATGGTGATCTTCTGCCCCATGGACCAGTTGGGGTGCTTGAGGGCGTCTTCCAGCGTCGCCGTTGAGAGCTTCTCAAGCGGCCAGTCCCGGAACGCCCCGCCGCTGGCGGTAATGGTCATCTTTTTCACCGGGCGGCTGTCATTGAGAAGGTACCAGAGCCCGAAATGCTCGCTGTCGATGGGATGGATGCGGGAGGTATCAATAAAGGCCCCCGCCGCTACCAGGGACTCTTTGTTCGCCAGGGCGACCTTTTTGCCGCGCTCGAGCGCCTTGAGGGTCGGGCGAAGCCCCAGGAAGCCCACCAGGGCATTGACGACGAACTCGGAATCCGCCTCCTCGATCACCCGCAGGATCGCCTCCTCGCCGCTCAGGACGTTGGGGTGGTTGACCCTGGGGATATCCGCTTCGTTCGCGATGACGACCCAATTGGGGCGGTGCTTCTCGATCTGCCGGTTGAGCCGGTCGATACTGTTGCCGGCAACGAGGGCCTCGACGTTGAGCGAAAAGCGCTCGGCAATCGCCAGGGCGTTGACACCGATGGAGCCGGTCGAACCGAGAATAATCACGCTAGACGAGGCCCCGCAGCAAAATCACCATCACGACGGCCCCGAAGAGGTAGCCGTCGATACGGTCGAGTACCCCGCCGTGGCCCGGCAGGACGTTGCCGCTGTCTTTGACGCCGGCCTTGCGCTTGAGGTAGCTCTCGTAGAGGTCGCCGAACACGGCACTGACCGCCGTCGCCAGCGACACGGCAATAGCGACCTCAAGATTCACGACGCGCAGCCCCACGAAAACCCCGGCAACGGTAGCGATGACGACCCCGCCGATGACGCCTTCGAGCGTCTTGTTCGGACTCGTTTCGGAGAACTTCGTCTTGCCGATGCTTTTGCCGACCACGTAGGCCCCGATGTCGGCCGCGGCGACGACGACGATCAGCCATGCCATTGCCACCAGGCCGTAGTCTTTATAGAGGGTCAGGAAGAAGAGCATCCCCGCCGTCGGGTACGCAAAGGGGAGGAAGAGACGCCAGTCGGTACGGGGTTTGTAGGCGGCATAGGCGGCGAAGGCAACGCCCATCAACACGAAGAGGTCGTCCGCGTAAGGGTAGACGGCGGCCAGGAGCCAGAGCATCGCCGCAAAGGCGAAAGAGGCGTTATGGTGCAGGCCGTAGAGGTTGGCCGCCTCGTAGAAGGCGAGCAGGTAGACGCCGCCGAGGACCGCCCACATCAGGATGAAGTTGTCAATCCAGCCCAGCAGGACAACCGCCCCGATCAGTGCGGCTCCCGTTACTACCCTTTTTGTCGTCTCCGTTGCTGCCATTTTCATCCCGTTTTTAAAGGGATTATACAACAAGTAGGCTGTACCCCCTATGGCCCGGGGACAGCGGCCTGTTTGGAGACAGCGATCGTTTCGTACTTGTTGTAAAGCACATTCGCCCCCTCCTGGATCTTCACCTCGCGCCGCGGGGTGTAGTCGACCTCGAAGACCCCGGGGCTCATCACCGAGAAGTCGACGCAGAGCTTTGCCGCCGCCTCGAGGACGCTGCCCGGCACCTTCTGCTTGTCGGTTGTGATAATGACGTGGGTCGAGGGCCGGCCCTTCAGGTGCAGCCAGATGTCCCGGGCACGGGCGCGCTGCAGCAGCAAAATGTTGCCCCGTTCGTTCTTGCCCAGCTGCACCTTGTACCCCTCGATCCAGAAGGTCTCGACGGCATCGTCACTCTTCTCCTTGGTGCGCCCCGTCTGTTTGGGCGGGAAGAGGCGGGCAATCTCTTCGACCGTCGCCGCCCCTTCGACCGTCGCGATAAAGTGCTCGAAATGGCTTGCTTTCCCCTCCAGCCCCTCGCGCTCGATATGCATATGCGCCGCCCTCTGCTTCGTCTTCTTCGCCAGCTTGAAGAAGTGGTCGCTCACCTGGTGGGCCGAGGCGAAGGCCTTGGGCAGCTCCACTTCGACACTGCTGCCGTCGTAATCGTCCAGCATCAGTTTCGTCTGGTAGGGCTTGATCTTGTAGAGGTTGGCCAGGGTGAGGTTGCCCAGGTGCTGCAACCGCGCCGCCTCCGCCTCGAGTGCCGCTTCATCTTCCAGGGCGTCCAGGTGTTTTTCGAGCCGCCGGAGCTTTTTGTGCAGCAGGCCGACCTTCTGTTTCTTCAGCGCCGCCAGCCGCTCTGCCTGCTCCCGGTCGCACACCTCGTAGAGATAGGCTTCCACGTTATCGAGCGGGTACTCTTTCGGCGTAAATGCCGGAGGCGGCGGCGGCAGCAGGGGCTGGCCGACGCGCACGACCCGGTAGGAGGTGGAGGCATCGATATGGCGCAGCGCCTCGAGGACGACCTCATCCTCGTCGAGGATGATCGCGTTGGTCGTTTTGCCGGTAAATTCAAGCTGCAGAATCGTTTTGGAGTGCTTGTATGCCCCACTGACCGCCGCTTCGATACGGAGGATCTTGTCGTCGTTATAAAGCGAAATGTCCGTAATAACGGCGCGGTTGAACCGCTTGGCCAGCATGACGTCAAAGGGGGCCTGGTAGACCTTGCTGCGCCGGATGTCGTGGCGGCACATCGCCAGGTAGCTATGCCCCTTCTGCATGTTCGCATAGAGGCTCGTCTCCCCCAGGACGAGCTTGATCGTCGTGTCATTCACGCGGTGGATGGCATTGATATGTTTGAAGTCCCGAAGGTACTCGGCGATCTGGCGCAGGTGGGAGAGTTTCATAGGGCGCATTATAGCGCAGGGGGCGTTAGAAGAAGAGGCGGCGCCACCACGGCTTTTTCCGCGTCGGCGTGAGGATTTTGCGTGCGCGTTCGCGGCGTTCGGCCTGCAACGTCAGCTCTTTGCGCAGGGCCTCGAGCTTTTCGGGCCGGACCAGAAGCTCCTCGTTACGCACCGCCGTCCCCCTGTGCGTTGAGGTAGTTCATCAGCTCCCGCACCGCCTCCTCGTTCTTGATCCGGAAATTGATCTCGATACGGCGCGACGCCTGCTTGTCCTCTTTGCCGTCCGCGCCCAGCACCGGCTCGGTGAAGCTGCGGCCGCTGGCACTGAGGTACTGCCTGAAGAGCTGCCGGTTCTTCGGGTACTGAGTGTAAAGGAAGGTCATCACCGCCAAGGCCCGCTGCTGGGAGAGCTCCAGGTTGAAAAGGTAGCTGCCGTCGGAGTTCGTATGCCCCTCGATAATGATCCGGTCGATATAGCGGCGCATCTGCTTGTCGCTGAGCAGGGCATCGATGTAGTGCCCCAGCACCCGGCTCAACTCCTGCTTCGCTTCGGGTTTGAGCGTCGCCTCCCCCTGGTTGAAAAGCACGTTCGACGCAAAACGCAGCGAACCGCTCTTGGGATCGATGCTGATGGAGTCGCCCAGCTCCTCTTTGAGATGCTGTACAACCTTGACCTTGATCCCCGTAAGGTTCTTGATCTTGATGCGGGTGAGGTTCAGATCCTCCACCACCTTCTGGTAGGCACGGCTTTTGAGCAGCAGCGCCTTCTCCAGCTGCGCCATCTCGTCATCGCGCAGCTTGATCAGGTTCGTATCTTCGGTGTGCTGTTTCTCGGCCGTCTCCAGCTCCGACGTGAGCCGCTCCGCCTCGCTTTGCAGGGTAGCGCGCTGCGTCTCCGTCTCCAGCAGCAGGGCTTTGAGCTGCTCCATCTCCTCCCGGGTCAGCGCCAGGGCGGTTGTCCGCTCATGCAGGGTCGCGTTCATATCGTCCACGGAGATGCGCAGCCCCTCCGCTTCGCTCTGCAGCAAAGCCAGCTCCATGCTCAGGTGGGCGTTCGCCTCCCGGGAGGCTGCCAGCAGCGCCTGGATCTCCCGCAGCCGTTTCTTCTTCTCGGAAAGCGCCTTCTCGCTCAGCCCGAGCGCCGTTTTCTGCGCCTGCAGGTCCGCGCGGATCGCAAAAAGATCCGAGCGCATCAATACCGTCTTGACGACAATCGCCCCCACCAGCAGGATAAAGACGAAGAGCAGCCCCGCCATCAGGTCGGCATAGGAGATCCAGAAATTCTGCTCCTGTCCCCCGTTGTCCCGCCGCCGCATATTTAACGCGTCTCCCCGTCGCTTTTGTTCAGCCGGGCGATCTGCTCGACGATCTGGGCCGTCTCCGAATCGATCAGCTTCAGGGTGCGCTGCAGTTTTTCGAGAAACTGCGCGTCAAAGCCCCGGATATGCTCGTCGAACTGCACGCCGACCCGGTCGATCTCCTGTTTCATCGATTCGATGTTGGCAAGCACCCCGCTGTAAAGCTCTTTGACATTGCCGGCGTTGAGGTTGGCCAGCGCCTCGCTGAGCCGCGCGATCTCCCCACCCAGGGTCTCCGCGACGGTGACGCCGTGCTGGTACTCCCTTGAGAGGCTCTGCCGGCGCTGCTCCATCCGTTCATCTTCTTCGCGCATCTGCGCCGCGAAACGCTCCACGCCCAGGCCGACGCGCTGCAGCGCCTCCGCCGAGGCGGTCTGCTCCTGCATCGTGCGTTCGAACAGCGAACCGCTCTGCGCCATCAGCTTCCCGAGCGCTTCCGCCGCCTGCTGCTCCCGCTCGATGATCTGGCCGAAAATATGCAGGCGCTGCTCCAGGGTACGGTTCACCTCCGCCACAAAATCGCGCGAAGCCATCGTGTCATAGAGGGTATCAAGCTTCTCGAAATGGGCCAGGCTCTTGCGGTAATAGGTCTGCTCGATCTCCTTTTTCTCCCAGAAGAAGGGGCGTGTTACTTCGCGGAGTTCCGCCACGTCCCGTTCGAAACGGCTGATGCCGCTCTTTTCGAAAAAGATCCACCAGATGGAGAGGAAGATACCGTAGATGGAGACGTAGAAGGCCGTCCCCACCCCGCCGAGCAGCCGCGAGATCTCCTGCTCGAGCACTTCGGAGGTCTGGGCCGAGAAGTCCGGCATGGAAATAGCGATACTGATAAAGGTCCCCAGGATCCCCAGCGTCGGGAAGATCCCGGCGGCCACGGAGGAGAAGTTCTCGTTGCGCATCGTCCCCGCCGACTCGGCCAGGAAGTCGTCCAGGGTCGCGTCCGCCTTCTCAACCCCGGCGACGGCGAGGAGGTTCTTGTTGATGAAGGCGGCCAATGCCCGCTGGATGCTGCCGAAACCGCGGCGGAGTTTGCACGCGGCGTAGTAGGCGTTGTGCGGGGCGAAAAAGAGCCAGATCAGGAAAATGGCGCCCATCATAATGACGCTGTGCAATTCAACCTTGAAGTTGACAAGCCCCGTAAACCCCGCCATGGCGAAGAGCCAGAGCAGCAGCGGCAGCGACATCAGCCAAAGCAGCCGCATGCCGCAGAGCGTGTGACGATGAAAGCGCTGGGACAGCGCCGCGAGATCCTCTTCGATGACCATTTCCTACTCCCGATGCTTTTCGGTCATACTATCCTAAATCATCTAAGAAACCTGTACACCGGGCCCTTCCGGGCGCCCTCTGTGCTATACTTCCGCTATTCATTCAAGGAGGCCGGATGCGCGCACCAAGAGGGTTCGGAAAACGCTACTTTACGCTCAGCGCCATCCAGGCCTACAGTGCCGTCACCACCCTGGAGCACCGTGAGAACCGCACCCTTGCGCACCACGGCATGGTCAGTGACGAAAGCGACGACGAGGCGTGTCTCGAAGAGGACGAGGCGGCACTGGAACCCGCCACGACGGAGCTTCCCGGCGGCCGGCACCGCCCCTGCCATTGCAACCTCCATTTTCACCGCCTTGCCTGCAGACACCTGCGCAGCCATAACCGCCCACGTCGTGCCCGAAACCCCTTCCGCTATACCCGTTCGACCCTGTCGCCGCCCGCAGTGCCCTACCCCCTGACCCCCTTATCCATTTCCAAAGGAACCCTATGAAAAAAATTGCACTCTCCCTCGCCGCGGCAGCCCTCGCAGGCTCTGCCCTCAACGCCCAAGGCATCACCCTCGAAGCGCTGACCGTCACTTCCAGCCCCCTGCACAGCACCGAGCTCAACGCCGCCGACAGTGTCGAGGTCTATACGGCCGAGGAGATCGAAAAGAGCCATGCCCGGTCACTCTACGAGTTCATCACCCTGCAGACCTCCCTCTTTGCACTGCCCTCCTACGGCAACCCGATGGCCCAGCGCCTCGACCTGCACGGCTACGGCATCGAGAACGGCTACCAGAACATCGTCGTCACCCTTAACGGCCGCCGGCTCA
This sequence comes from Sulfurimonas sp. HSL-1656, assembly GCF_039645585.1. Taxonomy (NCBI): domain Bacteria; kingdom Pseudomonadati; phylum Campylobacterota; class Epsilonproteobacteria; order Campylobacterales; family Sulfurimonadaceae; genus Thiomicrolovo; species Thiomicrolovo subterrani. Next base: position 155,190 of record NZ_CP147915.1, on the reverse strand, counting down.
ACAACGTCGACATGGTCCCGCAGCTGCTCAGCTCCATCGCCCCCGCCGACATCGAACGCCTCGAGATCGTCAAGGGCGGAGGGATCGTCCTCGGCGGCGACGGTGCCAGTGCCGGGGCGATCCATATCGTCACCAGAAACGACAATACGAAGGAAGTCAGTTTCTACGGCGGTCTCTACGGCACCTACGACGCAGCATTCCGGGTCGGCCACAGCGACGACCTTCTGACGGTTTCCGCCTCCGGTGAAGCCTACCACACCGCCGGCACACGCCACATCGATACGGCGCAGAACCGTGACGAGCAGCAGCTGGCCAACGGCACCTTCGATCTGGCCTTGACGCCGGGTGACCTTTTCGAGTTCCGCCTCGGCGCGCAGGCAAGCCGTATCGACGCCGCCTACGGCAGCACCCTGACGCAAAGCGAGTTCAACGACGATCCCGCCCAGCCGGGCGCCTTTCCCAACCCGGCCTACCAGCAGTACGACACCGACGCTTTCAGCACCGGGCTGACCCTCTTCCCGACAGCAGACCTCTCCGTCTCGTTCGACACCTCCGTGGAGAAGAAGAAGTCCGTGTACGACCTTCCCGCCTGGTTCTACCGAAGCGTCGCCAACTACGACTACCGGACTGCGACGTTAGCCCTCGATTATACATATGGCGGGCTGCAGCTCTCCCTCGGCGGCACACTCTTCGACGGCAACCGCAACAGCGGTGCGACGGCCTATGCGATCGCCAGCGAAACGACCAAAAAGAATGCGGCGGCCTACGCGCTGGCACAGTACCGCACAGGGGCCCATACCCTCAAAGCGGGCTACCGCTATGAAACCGTCCACTACGACTACAGCGACGCGAACAACTCCCTGTCGCGCTCCGAAACCCTTCACGGTATCGAAGCGGGCTACAACTTCCGCCTCAGCCCGGAGCGCTCCCTCTTTGTCAGCTACGCCCACGCCTACCAGGCGCCCGACGTCGACCGTTTCTTCAACCGCGACTACAGCGGGATCGTCACCTTCAACGGCTTTATCGACCCGATGACCTCCGACACCGTTACGGTAGGCTATACGGCGGTGACGGCGGCGAACAAGTTCAAGCTCTCCGCCTATTACGCCGCGCTTGAAAACGAGATCTACTACTACAGCGACCCCGCTTACATCGCCTCGGTCAACACGAATATCGACCGTTCCCACAAGGTCGGCATTGACCTCTTCGAACAGTGGAAGGTGACCGAACGCTTCGCCCTCTCCCTCAACTACAACTACGTGCAGGCGGTCATCGACAAAGAGGTCCAGAACGGCGAGGATTTCGGCGGCAACGACCTCCCGGGCGTCAGCCCCCACACCCTCAAAGCGGCCCTCACGATCCTGCCGACGGACGCGCTCAGCTTTACCCTCTCGCACACCTACCGTTCGCAGGCCTACGCGATGAACGACTTCGGCAACAGCTTCGCGCAGAAGCAGCGCGCCTTCAACAGCACGGACGTCGTCCTCAACTTTGAGACGGCCTCTTATGCGCTTTTTGCTAAAATCAACAACATGTTCAACAATCCCAACGGCCTCTGGGTCGCAGACGACGCCATCTACCCCGTCAATTTCACCACCACCGCCCTCGTCGGCGCCACCTTGAAGTTCTAGGCATGATCCGTACCCTGCAGGACCGCGAAAAGAGTGCGCTGCCTGCGGGGCGTGCCGACCTCCTGCTGGCCGCGGCGGGCCCGGACACCCCAACGCCCGGTCCGCTAACCCTGTCAGTCGAGGCCCTCACCCCCTTTGCCGCCCTCAAGATCCTCGACCTGGGCCTTGTGTCCGCACCGGAAAGGTACGAAACCGTAACCTTCGGCATCGACCCGGAGAACGCCTTCGATGCGAAGGCGGTTTTTGAAAAGGGGCGCGCGTTCGGGCGCTACTACAAACCGGCGGGCGACTACGTCATCCTCGGCGAAAACGTCTCCCCGGATGCGGCGGACGCCGCGGCCCTTCTCAAACCGCTTCCCGGGGTGGGGCTCTTCGAACAGCTCGGCCGCACGGCGGACGGTTTCCTGATGTTCGCCGCGGGCTTCATGCTCGAGGCGTGCCGCCGCTTCCCCGTCGTCCTCGGCGGCGGAAGCAGGATGGCGGCGGCGCTGCTGATCGCCAACCGGGTCGTGCGCCGCGACGGCCTGCCGATGGACCCGCGCAAGCTCACCCTCTGCACAACAGGCGGGATCGCGGAAACGGAGCGGGCGGAAACGCTGTCGCTGCTGGGTCAGCTCGACTTCCGCCCGCGGGCCCTCTACGCAGACCTCCCTTCTCACGAAGGAGAACCCTATGCCGGGGCGACCGTCGCCTACGGCACCATGCAGGGGCTGGGCGTGGCGCAGATTACGTCACGGGCCGGGAGCGGAGCGTAACCGATGCAGGCCAGAAATCTCGCCCTGAGGCCCTTCATCTGGTACAAGTTTTATAACGCCCTCTTCACCGGCATCTCGGTGGGAAGCATCTTTATCATCTATGCACCCCTGCAGCCCTACGTCTACTCCCTGGGCGGTATCCTGCTCGCCCTGGCCATGCTCATCATCGCCCGCTTCTACACCCGCATTCTCAACCGGACCTGGTTCTGGCGCATCTCCCTCGCCGTCGAAATCGTCATGCTTCTTCTCGTGATTTACTTCCTGCTCTTTTCGTACAGCTATGCGAGCGCACTCTTCGTCTATGCCGGCTACCAGCTTACCTTCGCCTTCGGTTCCTACCTGGTGCGTGCGGAGACGATCCTGATCGAAAAAGCCAAAGCCCTGACCTATCTCGATGTCTACAAGCAGGCAGGCTATCTCGCCGGGATGCTTGTTTCGTTTCTCTTTTACAAGACGGTGGAGTACGCCGCAGGCATCGATGAAAGCCAGGCACAGGTCTACCTCGTACACTACGTGCTGCTGGTCGCGGAAATCATGGTCATCTACTATCTCTACCGGGCCTTCCATCCCGCGAAAAGGAGAGGGGCATGACCTATATGGAGTGGTTCGATGCCCATGCCGAGAAACACAGGGCGATCATGGAGAAACTGCTGGCCCGCGGCTTCGGCAAAGCGGAGATCATCGACTATTTCGATTTTGAGAATATGGTGGCGGCCGAGCCGGACTTCTGCCCGCTCTACGCGGAAAAGAAAAAGTGTCACGATATGGAGGGGCTCAACTGCTATCTCTGCGCCTGCCCCAATTTCCGTTTCAGCGATGCGGGGATGGAATGGCGTGAAGGCAAAACGGTCTACAGCAGCTGCGCGATCGCCTCAAAGGATGGGAAGGAAGGTGTCTACGGCGACGCCGTCCACCAGGACTGCTCCGGCTGTACGGTGCCCCACCACCGCGCCTATATCGACAAGATGTTCGATACGGAGTGGGAGCGGATCATGGCGGCGTGCCGCCGCGATCAGTAGGGGTAGTTGGGCAGGCGGTCGACCCGTTCGACCATGTTGCCCTGCTTGATGATCTTGACGCGGTCGCCGGGGAGGAAGCGGAGCTCGCCCTTGGCGACGATGACGATATGTTCCCCGCTGTCGAGCCGCACGGTCAGCTCCTGGGCATTGGACTGCCCCGCCGCGCCGCCGACGTAGGCACCGGCCAGTCCGCCGCCCAGCGTCGCAATCCCGCGACCGTGCCCGCGGCCGATCGCCGAGCCGAAAATGGCCCCGATCAGTGCGCCGACAAAGGCCCCCGAACCGTCATCGGAGATCCGAACCGGCCGCTCCTCTACCACCACGCCCACAAGGTAATGCTTCACCTGCCGGTAGGTCCGGCCGTCGTAATCGGCCCCCTGGCGTCCGGCACAACCGCCGAGCACGAGCATCAGTGCCGTCGCTACGATGAGAAAACTTCGCATGGGATCTCCTTTCTCTGTAGAAGATAGTATAGTGTAAAAACGTGAGCATAACGTGAACGGCAGCGACCCTTTACGAAACGCCCTTCGGTTAAAAACAATTGTAGTCTTTTCGTTTTTGGCGAATCTAAGCCTCCGCCTTTTAAAATAATAATTATGAGCAAGGAAAATAAAACACCCCAAAACGATCCCTACAAAGATTACGAGCCCGAAGTGATGGAGTATGACCCGGAAGTGGACGGCGGTGAGGAGCACCTGGTCCGCGACGAACTGCTCGCGGAAAAAGAGCGTCTCAAGGATGTTATTACCCGACTCAAGGAGAAAAACCGCGGTAACCGTAAAGTCCGGCGTTAACGCCCCGGACTAACCCCTCCTTAAACCGCCTTAATCTACAATCGCGGAAAAATTCCCGGGATTTGTTCATGATTCAAGAAGCCCACAACGCCTACAACGAGCAGGATTTTGCCACCGCCTTCACACTCTACAGCGACCTCGCCGAGGCCGGGAACGCGGATGCGCAGGCCTCTTTAGGCTACATGTACCAGCAGGGACAGGGCACGGCGGTCGATGATGCCGCGGCGCTGAAATGGTACGGAAAAGCCGCCGAACAGAAACAGCCCTACGCGCTCTTCAACCTCGCCATCCTCTATGCAAACGGCCTCGGCGGCGTTGCCCACGACCAGTTCAAAGCCCACGAATACTACCTTGAAGCCGCCATTCACGAAGTCCCGCAGGCGATGTACGAAACGGCAATGATGCTCGAACGGGGACTGGGCTGCATCCAGAACTACTCGGAAGCCGCCTTCTGGTACGAAGAAGCCGCCAAGCGCGGCCACCGCGAAGCCTTCAACAACCTCGGCGTCTTCTACAAGGAGGGCCACGGCGTCCGCCAGGACTTCGGGCGTGCCTACGTCTGCTTCTCCCGCGCCGCAGAGGCGGGACTCGCGCAGGCGCAGTTCAACCTCGGCCTCCTCTACGACCAGGGGCTCGGCGTCGAAGAGGACCACGACAAGGCGCTCGAGTGGTGCCGCAAAGCCGCCTATAACGGGCACGAGAAAGCCAAAGAGATCATCAAGGGGCTTCAGGACGAAGGGAAAATCGTTTTTTAACGATTCTTTTCTTCAGCTCTCAATTCACTTCCCGCCTCTTACACACCTAGTATAGCCGTAGTGACTCAAAACATCCCCACTAACCTTATCAACACTCCACATGGCGCCATCATCAAAATAAATGCTCAAAGCACTACTAGGGAGAACAGCGCTGGACGTGGAAGACCAGTAATATCCCCCCGTTAACATTTCAAAAACAGGGTCCATGGCTGGATTGTGGTGTGTATTTTCAACAATTGAAAACAGTTCATTAATATTTGGCAGCCTCCAATCGCTGAAACTGCCGAGGACAAGTGACTCACAGTAATCGATGGCACCACGCCAATTTCGCGTACCGCCACTGCCGTTATCCTGCCATTGCAAACCTGTAATATTGTCGGTGACTATACCGTCTGCATCGCGGCTGAAATCAGCTTGCGACACTGTTATGAAAACACTCAAAATCAAAAGAATTCGTTTCATTTTTCCTACCTTATTGATCGGGATTTATAACTTCGCATAAACCCATAACACTATTCAACAAATGTAATTGCCGGGATATGGAGAGAAAATTACTGCTTGACTCTTACACACCGGATGAATCCGTCGGCATCTTTGTAATTATTTGTCGAACCCCCATGATAGAAATTTATCCCCAATGCAAAATTTGGAAAATACACATACGATGTAGAAGACCAATAAATGGAAAAACTTTCTGTGCTCACAACATGTTGAAACACCGGGCCCAAAGCTGGATTATAAATGCCAAAATCACTCAAGCCTTCCAATTCCTTGAGTGTCGGCAGCCGCCAATCAGTAAACCCACCTAGGGTAAGATTTTCGCAATAAGTTGCAGCCGTATCCCCGGAGGTATCAAGACAAGATGACGATGTTGCGTCACCGGAATCCGAGCATAAAAGAGCATTTGAACTGGTCAACCAGGGTTTCGAAACACTGGTAACATTGGCGTCATCCTGCCACATCAGCCCGCTGCTATGGTCAGTGACGATCTCGTTGGCGTTGTCTCGGGAATAATTATGATCATCTCCTTTTTGGTAGTAACCATCATCTTTGAGAGAGCTATCAATCACTTCGATACCGTTTTCATCATAGCTTTTCGTCTGACCTGTTTTGAAAAGAACCGGTGCAATTATCGTTGTGAAACTCCACCTGAATGTGTGTGCAAGCGGATTGCCCTGTACATCGGTAACTTGTGTTGTAAGTATCCCCGTATATTTTGTTCCAAATGACAAGTCCCCGACCGGATCAAATATCGCTTTAGCTCCATTAACGACAATGTTCCCCACAACACTGCTATTACTCTCGTCTTGAATTTCAAAGCTTGTTGCATTGATGGTTGCTGCACTGATTAGAGCACTGAAGGTTACAGAAATATTCGTATCAGGCACGATACCCGTTGCATTGCCGTCAGGCGACATTGACAATACATTCAATGGAGCACCGTCTGGACTTGTCGATTCAGTAGAATCCCCACTACCACAACCTGCAAACCATATTGTCATAGTAGCGGCCAACAATGGCAATATCAATAAACGCATGACAGTCCTTTTGAACATATATTAACTTTAATGCTATTCCCCAAACATTAAAAAGGCACTTAGGCTGGCCTGAAATTAAAATCAATCATGGACTAGGTACAATATGGAATTATAAATTTGGAGGCAACGCATAATGTTCACAGGGTTGATCCGGGAGATGGCGACGGTAAAGAGGTATGGCGGAGAGCGCCTGAGCCTCAAGGCCGCCTACCGTCCGAAACTCGGCGACTCCGTTGCCATCAACGGCGCCTGCCTCAGCGTCGTCTCCCTGGAAAGCGACGGTTTCACCGTCGAGCTCTCCCCCGAAACGCAGGGGATCATCGCCACCGAAAACCTCAAAGGGCGCGTGCATATCGAACCGGCCATGCAGTTCGGCGACCGGCTGGAGGGGCATATCGTCCAGGGGCACGTGGACACCGTCGGCACCGTCAAAAGCATCACCGATAACGGCAACAGCTACGACGTCGTCATCGATGTCGACAAGAAGTTCATCCCCTACATCGTCCCCAAGGGCTCCATTGCCATTGACGGCGTCAGCCTCACCGTCAATGACGTTTACGAAAGCAGTTTCCGCCTCACGATCATTCCCATTACAATGCGCGAGACCCTCTTCGGCAGTTACATCGGCGGTACGAAAGTGAATATCGAAACGGATATGTTCGCCCGCTACATCGCCCACTTTCTTGCGCACAAGGATGCGAAACTCGACTGGGAAACCGCCGAACGCTTCACGGCGCTTTACTAAGCCCCTTCTATAACTTCAAAATACCCATCATGTTCAGCATGACGACGACAAGCGCCACCGGGGCGATGTAGCGCAGGCTGAAATGCCAGATGCCGTAGGCAAAGCCCATCTGCCGCTTCACCGCCGCTTCGACGCGGCCGGGTTCGATGACGTAGCCGATAAAAATCGCCATGATCAGTCCGCCGGTCGGAAGCAGGATCGAGGCGGTGATATAGTCGACCCAGTCGAAGAGATTCTTGCCGCCCCAGGTAAGCATCGCACCGTAGTCGCTGCTGTTCGAGTAGATGACGACGATGCCGACAAGGTAGAAGAACAGCCCCATTGTCGCCGAGGCCTTGAAACGGCTCCAGCCGAAACGGTCTATGGCCAGCTGCACCATCGGTTCGACGAGGGAGACGGCGGAGGTGAGCCCGGCGAAGGCAAGGGAGATAAAAAAGAGCACCGCGAAGACGTTGCCCAGCGTCCCCATCTCGTAAAAGACCGCCGGCAGCGAAATAAAGACGAGGCCCGGACCGGCGGAAGGTTCCGCACCGTACTGGTAGAGGAAGGTGAAGAGCATCAGCCCTGCCAGCAGAGCGATGCCCGTATCGAGGGCCACGACGACAAGGGCACTTTTGACAAGGCTGCTCTCCTTGGGGAGGGAGGCGGAGTAGGTCAGCAGCGCGCCCATTCCGAGCGAGAGGGTGAAGAAGGCGTGTCCGACGGCAGTCACAAAGGCTTCGGAATTAAGTTTGCTCCAGTCGACACTGAACATAAAGTCCCACGCCTGCGAAAAACCCGCCTGGGTCGTCGCGTAGAGGAACATCCCGCCGACAATGAGAAAGAGCATCGGCATCAGGACCAGATTCAGCCGCTCGATACCCCCCTTGATCCCGCGGATGATAATGGCAGTGATGATGGCGAAGGCAAGCGTATGGTAGAAGATCTGGGTTTTGATGTCCGAGCCCACCATCGTCTTAAAAAGCCCCGCCGCTTCCTCCGGCGAAGAGGGCAGATTGCCGAGCGAGACGAAGATGTAGTTGAAGATCCAGCCGATTACCACGGAGTAGAAGGTCATGATGAGCAGCCCGGAAAAGGCCATCAACCCGCCCCATTTCCACGCCTCCTTATGGCGCGGTGCCAGCTCTTCAAACGCCGTCAAAGCATCCCGGCGGCTGAGAAACCCTATGAGCAGCTCGGCAATCATGATGGAGAAGCCGATGAGCATGACCGTAAAAAGGTAAACCATGACGAAGGCGCCGCCGCCGTATTCCCCCGTAATGTAGGGAAATTTCCAGATATTCCCAAGCCCGACCGCACTTCCGGCGGCGGCGAGAATGAATCCTATACGGCTAAAGCGTGCTATCTTCATCAGGGTGTCCTGTCTTCTTTGTTTACCGATCTATTTAAGCAAAAAAGTATTGACAACAGGCTTAACATCGGTTATAATTTCGCCTCACTTATCCGGATTATCCGTGTGAGGTGACAAGGTCGGGGTGTAGCTCAGTATGGTTAGAGTACTTGGTTTGGGACCAAGGGGCCGAAGGTTCGAGTCCTTTCACCCCGACCACCTCTACAACATTCTTCATGGTGGGTATAGCTCAGTCGGTTAGAGCACCAGTTTGTGGCACTGGGGGTCGTGGGTTCGAACCCCATTACCCACCCCATGTTTTGACAACATTCCCGATAGATTTTTTTTGATACACCATACGTTTTTTCACTATGGAAGCGCCCGTGGCTCAACTGGATAGAGTATCGGACTTCGGATCCGACGGTTAAAGGTTCGAATCCTTTCGGGCGCACCACCGGGGTTTCCCATCATAGATGCGCTCTTAGCTCAGCTGGATAGAGCAATGCCCTTCTAAGGCATCGGTCGCAGGTTCGAATCCTGCAGGGCGTACCACTTATTGAAAACGAAAACCGTGCAAAGCCCGATTTTCTACGCTTGCCGCTATGGCATTAAAGCTTTTGTTTTCTTCCGAAAACAAGAGATACATTTAACATTCCCACGCGGACGTGGTGGAATTGGTAGACACGCCAGACTTAGGATCTGGTGCCCAAAAGGTGTGGAGGTTCAAGTCCTCTCGTCCGCACCACTCCCCCAACATCTATACAGCTTTACTCTTTATCTTCTTTATATAAAAAATAAAACTACATTCTGTCTGCACTCATCCTCCAAATTCCCATTTCACCGAACATCTGCCATACGATCCCAATCCAAATAAAAACTTTAAGATAGTTAATAATATGATAATGTGTTATACAAAATGTATTTTGCCGACAAAAAGAGGCATATACTGTTAATACCACATAGACTGAAAGGTGAAACGATGCCCAACAAAAACTTATTCATAAGGCTCTTTAGATGAAATACACTCATTTATTTTTTTCATTGTCCGTCCTATTGTTTTTCAGTGGCTGTGCGCACAAAATCACCGTTACCCCTGAACTTGAAAAAATCAGGAGTGCCGAAGTCAGCAAACAGTTTGACATCAACGTGGGCTATTACATCTCTCCTGCAGATCGCGCATTCGAGATCACTACCCCCGGGGGCGGGGGAGATGACGTCAAGTACACGCCATACAAAGATACGGAAGGTGCATTCAATACCGTCTTGTCAAAAGTCTTTACCAGAGTCTACTCGCTTCCGGCACTGGATGATCAAGAGTTCATCGCAGCCAAGAACATCAAATATGTTTTTACACAAAGCATAAAGACGACATCCTCTTCGGACAGTCTGTTGACCTGGCCGCCGACACAATTCACCATGGCCATCACCTGTCAAGCCATAGATACCAACGGGAAAAAAATTTGGGAAGAAACCGTATCTTCGGAGGGGAATGCAGAATTTGAAGAGTTCAGAGATGACTTTTCACTCGCCGGAAAAAGGGCTTCCGAAGATGCATACCTGAAGTTGATGTACAAATTAATGCGATCCGACAAATTTCAATAAGGTAATCCGATGTTTTTTTTCAAAAGTATAGCCGCTGTTCTATTCTCGGTCCTTCTGTTTTCCGGCTGTTCAATCAAGGGGCACCCGTACCAGCCTGACTTCAACTCTATCAACTATTTGAAAGATCAAAATCTGCAGAAAATGTCTGTCAACGGCAGTGAAAGCAGTGACGAATCTGACGAAGAGGTGTCATTACGAGCCGCTAATATGGTTTCCCCGTACGGGGGTTCTTTCACAACATACCTGCAAAAATCACTGCAAGAACATTTGCAGCAGGCTGCACTGTATGACAAACACTCCAAGATCAAGATCACCGCTACATTGATTCGTAACGATGTTGACATCTCCGGTTTCAGTATCGGTACGGCTGATTTGAGTGCAAAGTTCCAGGTTGAGAATGATGGGACAAACGTTTACAACAAAGAACTCTCCATCCACCATGAATGGGACTCCTCGTTTATTGGTCAGATCGCCATCGAAAATGCCTTGGACAACTACCCTGTCGCCATGCAAAAGCTGATTGACGCCTTTTTATCTGACAAAACATTTTTGGAGAGCGTCAAATAATGCCGCACTCCCGGCACGCACAGCCGGACACTTGCATCAAACGTCCATAGTGCGTCAGTCGCGATGCGCGACTATGCAGAATCATTACACCCATATGAACCCGTACCGAAGTGGTACATCATCTAAACATCAGGAGTATTCGTGTTAAAAATGTTATTAGGGTTGTTGGCAGTATTGCTGCTGACAACAGGATGTTCGCACAAATTGGAAGTAATCAATATAGGTGACTACAAGCATACGGATCATGATATGCTGCATGCAAAGTCGAAGGTTGGAATCGTTACGTCCTCAAACGATAAGGAAGGGGAACAGATTATCCGCGGCATCGTATCCTCTCTCTCCAATTACTCTGCCGAAGTGTTTTACCCTTATAATTTTAACGGCACTGTGACGGCAGATGTCATCGCCAAAATCGAGGTAACACACCAATACGATGGTTCCGGATGGAACTTTCTGATTAACTGGCCCGGTTTCTTGATCTGGACCCCTGCATGGAACGGTTACATCTACAAAGCAAAATTCGATATCGACATTCTCTTAACCGACGCAAACAATACAAAAATCGACGCCTATCAAACACCGATCGATCTTGATATCAGACATGCGGAGATGGACAGAACATGGACCGAGATAGGATGGTTGGAAGTGGGGATCATCCCATTCATCGGCGGGATCGTCTTTATTAATTACGACGACGATGTCACGCCGATATTGCTTGATGCCATTGAAGCACCGATCGGCGACTATATTGCACAGGATATCGTCCATCATATCAATAGATACTACCTGCAACAAGAAGCCCCTTCCGAGTAAGGGCTTCTTTCGGGCACACAGCCAACTTGTGAGCCTCCATACGAAACTATTGCATCTACACCGCTGACCGAAAAAGGCAGTGGCTGCGCCCATCTTTGATCTTCGCTGTTTTCTGCACCGCCCGATCCTTAATCAATCCAAACCCGTACCCAAACCACAAACAGGAAAAGTAGCCTGCAATACTGCATCAAAATGCCCCGAAGAGCGCGACCTCCCTTATATGCCCCGATCGAACCGGTCGATATAGAGCAGCATCACCGGCAACACGAACAGGTCCGTCAGCAGCGAGATAAAAACGAGCACGGCACTGTAGAGGCCGATGAGCTGCAGCGACTCCACGGTTGAGAGATAGAGTGCCGCAAAAACGGCAATCAGCACCACAGAGCCGATAATCACCGGGATGCCCGAATAGAAATACATCTTCTCCAGCGCATGCTTCTGGCTCCGGCCGAAATAGCGTGCCCGGAAATACTTGTACGCGAAGTGGATCGTCGCGTCCGACGCAAGCCCGACGGCAATCGTCATGGCAATCAGCATCTCCAGGCTCAGTGGCACGTCGAGCAGCCGCACCAGCAGCCCGAACCAGGCAATGGGCACCGCGTTGACGACGAATCCGACAAAAACCATCGGCACGGAGCGGAAAATCCACCCTGTGATGAACCCGATAACGAGCAGGGCCGAAAACAGCGATGTTGACAGCAGCAGCGTCTTGTTGAATTTCGCGCTGTCGAGCAGCGTCTCCTTGTCCACGAAGAAGATCTCCAGGGCGCTGTAATGCGACAGCCAGTCGATGAGTTCCAGTTTGTCGACATCAAAGAGGTTGATGCGGATGTTAACCGCGTCCTCATCGTAGTAACGCTCCCGCATCCCGTAAAGATCGAGGTAGAAAAGCGCCTGCATCAGTGCCTCGTCATCGAGCGTGTCCGTCTGGGAGTTGGCGTCATTGAGGTTCTCGACGATCGACGCGAGGGAGACGACCTCGCCCAGGCTGTCTTCGAATTTCTCTTCCAACGCCTCCGTAAAACGGTCGATGGAGCCGATAAGTTCGAGATCGATCCGCGCATAGGGGATCTTGAGCTGGATCTGGTCATTGACGACGTTGAGGTTGAAAAAGCGGCTGCTTTCGCCGTAGATCATCGAACCGCCCAGCACCATGAGCCCGAAGGTCGCCCCCAAAAAAAGGTGGAGAAACTTCCGGTTGTAGTGCAGCTCGCTCGACGCGAAAAAATAGCCCATCTTCGCGTAGGGGATATGGGCGTGTTCCAGCTCGAAATAGCTCAGCAGCGCCGGCAGGAAGGTCAGGTTGATGACGTAGCCGACGATGGAGGAGAAAATCACCCCCAGACAGAGCAGCCGGATAATATCCGAATCGATAAAGAGCAGGCTCCCCAGCCCGAGGGTCGTAATGACGGAAGTCCAGAGCGCCGGCGCGGAGCTGCGGTTGAGCATCTTGATCAGCGCGTTGCGTTTGTCGATCTTGTACTGGGAAACATGCCAGCGGTAATAGAAAAAGAGAAAGTCCACGAGCACGATACTGATCGTGATGAAAGGCATCGTCATATGAACGGCGTCTATTCCCGTCAGCACATAGATCAGCGCGAAGGTAAAAAGGGTACTGAGGGTGATCACGACCGTTGCGCTGGCCGCGGCGATATAGTTCTTGAAGAGTCCTCTGAAGACGAGGAAGATGGTCAGCAGCAGTATCCCGCCGTAGCGCAGCAGTTCCGCCCAGTCGACACGCTCGGGCGTCGCCGAATAACTGTAGGTCCCCGGGATCGCCAGGCCGTCGATCGCAACGGGGGCCTGCGCGCTGATAAAGAAACGGAACGTCCTGAAATCGGGATCGACGACGTTCCCGTAGGCGTTGAACGCCTCCTTGACCAGCCGCGTCAGACGGTAGGTATCCAGCTCTCCGGTACTGACGACGCCCACCATCTCGGATGCACCGCCGATCGCACTCTGCTCCTTGCTGAAGAGCGAGTAGACCTCATCCACCCCCTTCAGCCCTTCCAGGCTTTCATTGAGCCTGTGGAGCGCCTCCCGGGTCTTTTCATCGAAGGCATCGACATGGACCGTCAGCTTGGAGAGGAGATGGGGGGTATAACGGTTCGCTTCGCTCCGGTGCAGTTCGGCCGAATCCTTCAGCCAGAACATCGCGTCCGAGGAGAGGACTTTGGGGTGATAGAGCGACAGCACCGCGAAAAAAAGCAGGAGGTAGGCGGCAATAATGTAGCCCCTGTAGCGGGTTACTACATCGACATACCTGGTAACATCCGGGGTTTGATAATACATATTGCCTCGCTAGGGGCGCAGTGCCACTATAAGATACGGACGCTTGTAGACATCCATTTCACGGGCGACGGCCGCGATCTCGTCGACCCGTTTCTGCGTCGGACCGGTCACATCCGCCTCGTGCGGTTCCTGCCCGACCATGACTTTCAAGAGGGTTTCCGCCGGCCGTTCAGAGCTAAAAATGGCCGAGACCGTCCGCTCGGAGTTCAGGCGCGGGATGCTGTAGAGGTAGATGTAATACCTGTATTTCGAAAGCATCTGCGCATTTTGCGAGACCATCCTGATAAATTTGCGCGAATGGGGGCAAAGCGGATCGACGAAGACATACACATCCGTACTCCCCTCTCCCAGTACGATGGCATCCTGCCGGATCCCCTCAAGCAGGGCCATCGCTTTCGTGTAAGGGAGCTGCAGATGCGTCTTCTTCTGCTCGGCGTGCACAATAGAGACGATCAGCAATAACGCAAAAACTAAAATTTTCATAGTCAGATTGTAAACCATATGCCCTATATAACCAAAACGGTTCTGAATATTTTTTACGCAGATGATTTATGTATACGGGTCCAAAGAGAAAACTGCCGCAAAAAGGGTGTTTTGATTTTTGTTTATTTTAAGGAATATAGCGTATAATTACGCTCTCTTTTAAATACCAATGTGCGTTCGTGGTGGAATTGGTAGACACGCTAGATTCAGGTTCTAGTGGCTTAACGGCCGTGGAGGTTCAAGTCCTCTCGAGCGCACCATCATCAAACTTTTCCCAAACAAAAAATCTTTCTAAACACAAACCATTCAAACCAGATCGGCATCCCGCAGGCTTTTGACATCCGGATTGCAGGCGATCTTATGCGCCATATCGACCTTCTCGAAACGCGGCTGTCCACTTTTACATGCCACCGTTGCGTCGCGGAACCCCTCACCCTTGTTCAGGTAGACGTTGAAACCGTTCTCATAGAGGGCCAGTCGGGTCCGAAGGGCCGTCGAATAGGTCGTAATGACGCTTGTATCATGGGTCAGGCGCGCCAGCTCGGCAAAATATTCGGAAGTCCAGAGGATCGGGTTGTGCTCCGGGCTGAACGCATCCTGGTAGACGATGTCGAAGGGCTCCGTCAGGGTCGGCAGCGTTTCGCGCGCGTCGCCGAAAAGCACCGTGATCTTTACCCGTTCATCTTCATAGCTTCCCGTCTGGCTGATGGATGCGATGATCGGCAGAAAGGGACGGAAGATCTCCGGGTATTCAAAGGTGTCCAGTGAACGCACGAGTGTCTCGTCCAGCTCGGGGGAGACGATCTCGATCTTTTTGCCGATCCCCTGCTCCCGCATATAGTAAAGCGTTGCGAGCGTATTGAACCCCAGCCCGAAACAGATGTCGAGGATGCGCAGCGACGGTGCCGTCTCAAAACAGGAAAAGGCGGGGATGACATGCTTTTGCAGCGACTCTGTCAGCGCGCCGTCCTTCGTGGAGTGGTAGTGCTCGCCGTACTCGACCGAATAGGCGGTATTCGAACCGTCTTCGCTGCGCACGCTTTGGTGCAGCGCATCGTCAAAACGCGGCATCAGAGCCCGTTCCCCCACATGTGCATCTTTTTCCCCATGACGACCGTCACCCCTTCGGCGACATCATCGATGACGTTGCCGGCACGGAAATCGGCCTTTTCCAGGAGTGCAAGCTGTGCCTCGGTATCGGCTGCTCCGGCCTCCGTGACGATAATCACCTCCGCGGCGTTGGCCAGGGTCGTGTAGATGGCGCGCAGGATGCGTTCGGGCTGGCTGTGGCGGTGCAGGACGTCGCGGATAAAGACGATGTCGTTATCCCGCGGCAGGGCGCGGAAGGGTTTGGCAAAATCGGGGACGCTTTGGCGCTGAAGCGTCGCCCCCGTCCCCTCCGGCAGCGGCAGATGCTCCCCCGGGTACTCGGCCAGCGCCAGACGCCCGTGCACCGGGCCCAGCCGCTGCAGCAGTGCCTCCGTGAGGGCATCCGTATGGGCGGTGATGTCGAGGATTTTGTAGCCGGGCTGCGGCGTAAAAAGTGCTAGGAACTGTTCCAAGCCTACTCCGGTTCCACGAGCGGCGGCGGCTGCTTCAGACCCACTTCATCCTTGATGTTCTCGAGCGTATTCCCGATCTTTTTCTGGTACTCGCTGCTCTGGGCGAACATCAGCTGCAGGTCGGTCGGGCTGCCGCTCTGGCTGTAAGCCACCTCCTCGGAGATGACGTCGTTCAGACAGAGTTCGAAAAGGGCCTGGTTGAACGTCGTCGAACCAAAGTGCGAATGCTCGTTTTCCATCACATCGTTGAGTTCGAAATCCCGCTTGGTACGGATCAGATGCGATGCCATCGGCGATCGGAACAGCATCTCGCAGGCCGGGACGAGCCCGCCGTTCTTGTCGTGGATCAGGCGCTGGGAGACCACCGCTTCGAGGTTGCTCGCAAGGTTCAGGCGGACCCGTTCCTGTTCAAACGGCGGGAAGATCGCGATGAGGCGGTCGATCGTCTCCTTGGCATCGAGGGTATGCAGGGTCGAAAAGACGAGGTGGCCGGTATTGACCGCCTGCAGGACGTTTTCCGCCGTTTCGATGTCACGCATCTCCCCGACCATAATGATATCGGGGTTCTCCCGCATCGCCGCCCGCAGCGCCTGGTTGAAGCCCTTGGTATGCAGCCCGACGTTGCGCTGCTCGATCACGCTTCTCTTGTCGATATGGACGAATTCGACCGGGTCCTCGATCGTGATGATGTGCTTGCGTCGCTCCCGGTTGATCTCTTCGATGAGCGACGCCAGCGTCGTCGATTTGCCGCTGCCGGTCGTTCCGGTGACAAGCACCAGGCCCCGCTCCAGTTTTGTCAGCCGGTGAAGCTGCTCGGGGAGGTTGAGCGCCTCGAGCGTCTTGATCTCCAGCGGCACAAGGCGGAACACCATCGCGATCCCGTCCAGGTGCCAGAAGAGGTTCACCCGGAAGCGGCTTTCGGCGTTGAGCACGTACATCGTGTCGTACTCGAACTGCTGTTCGAAGGTCTCGTACTGCGCCCCGAGGATGTGGCGGGCGATCGCCTCGACTTTCGAGTCGCTGAGCGTCTCGGCCGTCAGCGGGGTGAGGTCCCCCTCGATCCGTGCCGTCACGACGGCGCCGCTTTTGACAAAGAGGTCACTTCCCTCTTTCTCGACGAGTTTGTCCAAAAAATGTTCCAGGATCAGAACCGGGTCACTGCTTCCGTTTATCATGTTTCGACTCTACCATAATCTATTTTGCCGCGTCAAGGCCGATGTGCGACGGCACCTCGCCCTTCTCGCCGCTGAGGCTTTCCGGATCACGCTCCGTGATCCGGCCCGTTTCCATGCCGTGTGTGGTGATCATATAGCTGCGTATCGCTTCCGCACGGGCACGTGCTAATGCCTCCAGTGCCCCGTCGGGCAGCGGCTGGCTCTCGATCAGCGCAGCGATCATCCGCTGACGGTAGAGGCGTTTTCGCGTCGCACGATCGAGGTCCATCTCATCAATCGTCTCTTCAAGGGCTTCGAGTGCCTCTTTGCCAAACCGCGCCTCATAGATTGGCTCAAGCAGGCCGGGCACGAGGGCATCCTCCGTCGACGCGGCATCCTCGCCGCTGTGCACCAGCACCTCGCGGGTCAGCGCCTGTTTCTTCAGTTCATAGTCATCCGTTTTCGGGTCGTACGTCCCCTGTACCGTCATGGCGAGTTTCGGACGTTTGATCAACACCTTGGCCAGCATATCGAGCCGTTCCCGTGCCACGGCGTCGACCGCCGGCGATCCTGCTGCGAAAACGATCTCTTTAAGGTCGTCGCCTTTGATACCCAGCATGGAACCGATCAGGTCAAAAGGTGCCGTGACCGCCTTGGTCAGCAGGTTGACAAAGGCCTTCCAGACCACCTTGCCCCATTTGAATTCCGGGTTGTTCACATCCCCCTCGACCGGCATGTCGATATCGATGACGCCGTCGCGGTCCTCGAGCAGGGCGATGGCAAAATCAAGCGGCAGGCTCACCGAATCGTTGCTTTCGATGGTATCGCCAAGCATGATCTTGTTGATGACCATCCCGTTGTCCCCCTGCATCGCACCCCTGACGATCCGGTAGCGCAGCGTCACCGAAAGCTTTCCGCTGTCGATCGCCCGGCCGACGAACTTGCCCGAATAGGGGGTGTAGGATTTCAGCTCGATGTTGCGGAAGTTGACCCCGATGTCCGTGAAAGCCTTCGGATCGCCCGTATTGAGGCTCCCTTCGGCCTTGGCGGCACCGTACTCGTCGATCTCCCCCGCCAGCTGCAGGTAGGTCGTGTCTTCGGGCAGCGTCGAGATCCCCAGCACCTCGCCGTTAACATCATGGATCTGCGTGTCGAACGGGAGTGGAAGCGACTCATCGGCAAAGTGCACGGCCCCGTTATAGAGCGTAAACTTCATGATACGGACGGGGAAAGGCTGCTTGGCCGCTTCGGCCGGTTTGCCGGCCTGTTTCGGCGTCGCAGCTTTTTCCGAAGGGCGAACGAGCGTCGCAAGATTCAGTGTTTTGTTCGCATCGATCAGGATCGAGCTGAAGAAGCCGCCCATCGTCACGTTATCGACATAGAACTGGTCGGGAGAGAGTTCAAAAAGCAGCTTCTTCGCCTCCAGCGTCTTCATCGAAACGAGCGGCGTCCCGTCGCGGGTATCGTTGACCAGAAGGTCGTTCAGGGTAAAGTCGCCGCGCAGCCGCAGGTCCGCCGCCCGCTTCGACGGGCGGTAGCGGGTCTGCCCCTTCAGGCCGACACGCCCGTCGGCGAGCCGGATGAACATCCCCTCTTCCACGTAGGGGCTGAAGGGTTTCAGGCGCAGCCCCGACACGCTGAAATCGGTCGTCGCCTTCAGCGGTTCCGGCACAAGCGACCCTTTCGCACGTACCCGCCCGTCACCGTTGATGCGGAAGCTGCCCTGCAGGCCGATGGCGCGGGAGGGGTCCGTGGTCACGCCGTTCACGTCCAGGTCAAAACGCTGTAAGCGCGTCGTGGTCGTGCGAGCGATGGCGGCATCGCGGAAGGAAGCGCCACCGCTGCGGACCTGGATCTTATCGATGGCGGCACTCCAGGGCGTCTCCGCCTGCTGCGCCTTTTGGGCGGTACCGCGTTTGGCCGGTGCAGCCGGTTTCGCTTTGACCAGCCGCGCCACGTCGATACTGCCGTCGCGCTCCCGCCGCAGATTCACCTGCGGCTTCTCAAGTACGATCCGCCCGACCCCGGCCTGCTTCGCCGCCGTCGACGCGGTCACCCCCGTGACGGCAAGTGCATCGAAGGCGACAAGCTGCCGTTTCGAACCTTTGGGCGTCAGCAGCAGCGACTGCAGCGTTGCATTGGCGTCGTTGACGGTGACGGCGACCGACGCGTTCGTTTCCCGGGCAGCGACATCCGCGGCCACGCCCAGTACGGCGCTGCGCAGCACCACGTCATGCCGTGCCAGCGCGGCATCGGCGGCGGCATCGATGTAAGGGTTGAACCAGGTCACATCCAGTCCGCCGCACGATGCCAGGGCGGTTGCGTCCAGCGGCGTATGCGAAAGCCTCCCCTCCGCCCGGCAGCGCATCGTTTTGTTGAGCTGCAGTGCCGCGTCGTAGGCAAGCGGCGTGGCCGGGAGCGCGCTGACGCGGCGCGCCGTCAGGTTGAAATCGTCCAGCGCAAGGTGCACGGCCGGGCGGACGCTGCTGTCGTCGAAACGTCCCCTGATCTGCCGCAGCGTCACGCGGTTGATGAGCAGATCCCACGGGGTGGAAGCTGTCGCCGTTGTGTCCGCGGCCGGTGCGGCGGAAACGTTTGATTCATCCGACTTGGGGAAATAGTGCGCCCAGTTGAGGCTGCCGTCTTTGTGGCGCTTCAGATCGACATAAAGGCCGTCGATCTCCGCCGTGTCGATGCGGCCGAACTGCGCGAACGGCCGGATCGGTCCCCCTTCGACCGTCAGCGATGCCACCCGCAGCACATCCGCGTTTTCCGCCTTGGGTTTGACGCGAAGGCGGTTGAGGGCAAAGCGCAGGTCGTCGACGGTAGTCGCATTCAGCTCCGCCAGGTTGACGTCATAGGTAAAGTGCAGCTCCATCCGGCCGTCCGCCACCTCCAGGGCGCTGATCTCGCGCAGGAAGTGCCAGGCGTCATAGAGCCGTCCGGCATCGTAATCGACCGTTCCCGAGATGGCAAAGGGTTCAAAGGTGTGCACGCGGCTCTTGACGTCGAGCAGACCGCCTCCCTCCGTATGGGCGAAGAGGTGCAGCTCGTTATCGCCGCCGCCCCCCGTATCGATATCGTGCAGATCAAGGCCGATGGGTGAGAAATCCAGCTGCAGCGGCACGGGGCGGGAGAGGTCGGTAAAAGTGATCCCGCCGTCTTCCAGCTCGAACGTCTCCAGGCGCAAGGAGGGCATAGCCGTGCCGTTCGCCTCCGCCGGGGGCGTCTGTGCCGTGTCGGCGCTGCCCAGGTGCGTCAGCCAGTCGAAATTGAACCCGCCGCCCTGCTCCTGCACAATGGAGAGCCGCAATCCCCGCAGCCCGAAATATTCGACGGAGATCTCTCCCCACAACAGGTGAAGTACATCGACATTGACGTCCAGGCGCCGCAGGCTCGCCAGCGGTGCCCCCTCGGGGTCGGCAAAACGAATGCCCTCCACCGTCAGGTCGAGGATGAAAGGGTTGAACTGGGCCCCGTCGATCTCCAGCGTCCCCCCGGTCATTTCCCCTACCAGTTCCGGCACTTTCGTGCGTATCACGTAAGGGACGGCGAAAAGCGCCGCCAGCAGATAAACCGAGACTACGCCGACCAGAATGCGCCGGATCCACCGTTTCATAACTGTCTCCTTGTCGTTTCTGCTCACATTATACCCCAGCTGGTAATGAAGGACTAACAGTTTTATGGTAAATTACCGCTATGAATGCCGAAACCGCACGCTCGCTCTACATTGTCTCCAAAACCCGAAATGCCGGCAGCATCCTAGTGGCGCTCGGCATGACGGAACTGCTGTTGCGCCTGCACGGCCGGGTCGCCTTTTTCCGCCCGCTGATTCCCGATGCCGCCGGCGAAGACCCCGATACCCGGACCATCCTCAGCCATTTTGCCCTGGAACAGCCCTACGAGAGTGCCGTCGGCCTGACCGTCTCCGAGGCGGAGACCCTGCTCTCCGAAGGGAAGACCGACCGGTTGATGGAGACAATCATCGAACGGCATGACGCCCTCCTGGAAGCGTACGACTTCGTCCTCTGCCAGGGCGTGGTGAACGAATCGCTCGCTCAGCTGATCGACTTCGACCTCAACGTCGAGATCGCCAAAAACCTTTCGGCGCCCGTCGTGGGCGTCGTCCCGGCCCGCGGGATGGACGAAACGGGGCTGAAAGAAGCACTGCGGCTCTGGAGCTACGCCATCAAAAAACAGGGCATCTCGCTCATGATGCTCTTTGCAAACCGCTGCGACGCCGCGCTCTACGAAAACCACCGCCGGGACCAGAACATCTGCCCGGAGATCCCCGAACCGGTTGTACTGCTGCCTGAAGTGACGACCCTTGACCGTCCCAATGTCCTCCAGCTCGCCGAAGGTATCGGCGCGGAGGTGCTGATCGGTACCGACGAACAGCTGCACCGCCTTATCGACCAGCCGCGCGTCGCCGCCATGCATCTGGAGCACTTCCTGACACATATCCGCCCCAATGACCTCATCATCACCCCTTCGGACCGTGCCGACATCATCCTCGGGGCCACGGCGGCCAACTACGCCGGAAACTACCCTGCCGTCAGTGCCGTCCTCCTGACGGGTGAAACGCCTCCCGCGGAAAGCATCATTGAACTGCTCAGAGGGCTTGACGCCATGCAGATCCCGCTGCTGTATCTCCCCAAGGAGACGATCGAAGCCGTCCAGATGGTCCGCGCCTTCCCCGCCCGCATCGATGCCGCAGCCCCCAAGAAGATCGCCACTGCATTGGGGGTCTTCAACCAGAATGTCGACGCGGGCCTGATCGAAGCCAAGCTGGCCGCGGCCTCAGCCGGGATCGTCACCCCGGCCATGTTCGAGCACCGTCTCTTTGCCCGGGCCGCGGCCGACCGCAAGACGATCATCCTGCCCGAAACCTCCGACGACCGTATCCTCCGGGCCGCCGACATCCTGCTGCGGCGGCGGGCCGTCGGCATCGTACTGCTGGGGAAAGCCGAGACGATCGCGGCCCGCGCGGCTGCCCTGGGGCTCGACCTGCGCGGAGCCACCATTGTCGACCCGGACGATGAACAGCAGAAGCGGCACCTCGCCAAAGCCTACGCCAGACTCCGCGCGCACAAAGGGGTCAGCCTCGAAGCGGCCTATGACGCCCTGGGCAACGCCACCCTCTTTGCCACGATGATGGTGGCGGAGGGAGCCTGCGACGGGATGGTCAGCGGGGCGACGCATACGACCCGTGAGACCATCCTTCCGGCCCTGCAGACGATCAAAACGGCCCCGGGGCAGAGCCTGGTGTCGAGCTGCTTTTTCATGTGCTTCGACACCCGGGTCCTCGTCTATGCCGACTGCGCCGTCAACCCGGACCCCGATGCGGCGCAGCTGGCCGAGATCGCGATCGCGTCGGCGGAAACGGCCCTGCGTTTCGGCATCGAAGCGCGCGTGGCGATGCTCTCCTACTCCACCGGGAACTCCGGGGTGGGCAGCGACGTCGAGAAAGTGCGCGAAGCGACAAAACTCGTCCGTGAAAAACGTCCCGACCTCGCGGTGGACGGGCCCATCCAGTACGACGCGGCCATCGACCCGGAGGTCGGGGCGCAGAAGATGCCCGGCAGTGCGGTGGCGGGGCAGGCGACCGTCTTCATCTTCCCCGACCTGAACACCGGCAACAACACCTACAAGGCGGTCCAGCGCTCCGCGGGCGCCGTCGCCGTCGGCCCCGTGCTGCAGGGGCTGAACCGTCCCGTCAACGATCTCAGCCGCGGCTGCAGCGTCGCCGACATCGTCAACACCGTCGCCATTACCGCCATCCAGGCGCAGGAGAGCCTCTCGTGAAGATCCTCGTCATCAACGCCGGCAGTTCGTCGGTGAAGTTCAAACTGTTTGAGATGCGCTCGGAACAGGTGATCGTCTCGGGCCTCGTGGAAAATATCGGCCGGGAGGATGCCCATGCCATCCTGCACGGATGCCAGGAGCACGTCCGCCTCGACCTCCCCGTCGCGGACCACGACGCCGCACTTGCCGCGGTCCGCGACCTGCTGATCGATAACGGGTTCATCGACAGTTTCGACGCCCTTGAGGGTATAGGCCACCGGGTCGTGCACGGCGGCGAACGGTTCAGCGGTCCCGTGCGCATCGACGACAAGGTCCTGGAAGCCATCGAAGCCCTCAGCCCGCTGGCCCCCCTGCACAACCCGGCCAACGCGAAGGGGATAAGGGCCATGCGCGCCCTTGCCCCCCATGTCCCGCAGATCGCGGTCTTCGACACGGCATTTCACCATACCATGCCCCCCGCCGCCTTCCGCTACGCCCTGCCGGCGCGTTTCTACAGGGAGCTCTCCGTCCGGCGCTACGGCTTTCACGGTACCTCCCACGCTTACGTCGCCGCCGAATGCGCGGCGCGGATGGGCAAATCCCTCGACGCCGTCAACCTTATCACCCTGCACCTGGGCAACGGGGCCAGCGCCTGCGCCATCCGCAACGGCCGCAGCATCGATACCTCGATGGGATTCACCCCGCTTGAAGGGCTCGTCATGGGAACGCGCAGCGGCGATATCGACCCCGGCCTGCTCGCCTACCTGTCGCGCGAAACGGGGATGGGTGCGGAAGCGCTCGACACCCTCCTCAACCGTGAATGCGGGCTCAAAGGCATTGCCGGCACCAACGACATGCGCGATATCGAAAACCGGATGCGCGAGGAAGATCCCGAGGCCCTGCTTGCCTTCGAACTCTTCGTCCGCCGCATCCGTAAATATATCGGATCCTACGCCGTACTGCTCGACCGCGTGGACGCCGTCGTCTTTACCGGCGGCATCGGCGAACACAGTGCCGCCGTGCGCCATGCCGTCTGCAAAGGGCTGCATATCCTGGGCATCGAGACCGATAAGATGAAAAATGAGAATCTGACGGAGGAGGGAGGCGCATTCCACGCCGAAGGCAGCCAAAGCCAACTGCACGTTATCCCCACGGACGAGGAGCACTCCATCGCACGGCAGTGCCTGCCCTACCTCACACAGGGAAGATAGTGACAGACAGAATGCATTACGGCTGACTGGCCCCCATGGAACACCCAACACAGCTGTGATATTTAAAAGGCATTTAGGAAGTTATACGGCGCGGCAGCCTCTTCATACTTTTTTCTTCCCGGTTCGGCTTCTTTTTTGTATGCGCAAAAAAGAAGGGGAACAGAGATGTAGAAAGATATACTGACGCGTGGAGGAGGACTGTAGTTCCCTTAGAACTGGATCATCCCGTCGATCGGGGATGACGCCGTCGCGTAAGGACGTTTCGGGATACGCCCGGCGAGGTAGCTCATGCGGCCCGCCATGACGGCATGCTTCATCGCCACCGCCATCGTCATCGGGTCATTCGCCTGGGCGATCGCCGTGTTGGTAAGGACCCCTTCCGCCCCCAGTTCCATCGCCGCCGCCGCATCGGACGCGCAGCCGATCCCGGCATCGACGATGACCGGAACGCTGACCGCTTCGCGGACGAATACGACGTTGTAGCGGTTCTGGATCCCCAGGCCTGAACCGATGGGCGCCGCCAGCGGCATGACGGCATGCGCACCCGCATCTTCGAGGCGCTTGGCCATGATCGGGTCATCGGAGGTGTAGGCCATGATCGTAAAGCCGTCCTTGGCCAGGACTTCGCACGCCTTGATCGTCTCGAGGACGTCGGGGTAGAGGGTCTTTTGCGTATCGCCGATGACCTCGAGCTTGATCAAGTCGATGCCCGTCGCTTCGCGGGTCAGGCGGAAGGTCGTGATCGCCTCCTCGGCCGTCGTACACCCCGCGGAGTTGGGCAGGAACTGTACGCCTGTCCCTTTGAAGGTATCGCGCAGGTTCTCCTTGTTCGGGTCTGTAATGTTCAGACGGCGCACGGCAACAGTGATCAGCTCCGACCCCGACGCCAGTGTCGCTTCCTTCGTCGTTTCGAAATCTTTGTACTTCCCGCTGCCCACGATCAGGCGGCTGTTGAACTCATATTTTCCGATTTTCAGTGTATCGCTCATATTCTCTCTCCATAATGATGCCGGGTTATAACACAGCTAATCTATGACGTATCTTACGCTAAAGCCCTAACAGAAGCCTCTAATCCATCCCCGCCGCCCAGCAGTTCCGCAATGGTCCGGGGAAGCAGTTCGTACTCAAGGGCGTGAATGGCTGCTTCGAAAGCATCTGCATCCATCTCTTCCGTCCGTTCAAACGAGGCCTGCGCAATGACGGTACCCCCGTCGAGCTCCCCCGTCACCCAGTGCACACTGACGCCGCAGACGGTGTCACCGCTCTCGTAAGCCTGTTCGATCGCCCGTGCCCCCTTGTATTTCGGCAGCAGCGAGGGGTGGATGTTGACGGCATGGACGCGGTCGGTGAATACGGGGGTCAGAATGCGCATAAAGCCCGCCGTCACCGTCAGGTGGGGAGTGTATTGTTCTATCCGCTCGACCAGCACGGCATCGAACGCTTCGCGGCTCTCATAAAGCGTATGGTCGATCACCTCCACCGGAACCCCGAACGCTTCCGCCCGCTTTATGCCGGGGGCCTGCGGCCGGTTCGTAATCGCAGCAGCGATCTCAATGCCGTGAGAGGGGAGAGTTTCCAGCAGTTTCTGGAGGTTAGTCCCCTCCCCGCTGAACAAAATAACAACGCGCGGCTTCATAGGCGGCAGACCCCTTCGATGAGATCGTCCGGCGTCAGCGCGTAGGGCTGTTTTTCAAAACGCGCGGCGGCTTCGGTATGCGCCAGAGAGGCATGGACGGCAGCGTCCAGCGGTGTATACCCCTGTGCCAGCAGGGCCCCGACAAGGCCCGAGAGGACGTCACCGCTTCCCCCTTTGGCCAGAGCGTTTGTACCGTGCGGGTTGACATAGAACCGATCCCCCTGCCCGATAATGACGTTGGCACCTTTGAGCAGCAGCACCGCGTCGGGGTAGGCGCGGCAGAAGGCCTCGACAAAGCCGAAGCGGTCCAGCTGCAGACCGCGCACATCGGTAGTGGCGATCCCCGTGCGGCTCAGCAGGGTGGTGAACTCTTTGGGATGCGGGGTGAGGACGATGCGTTTGCGTTTCAGGAGTTCCCCCAGCATCGGGTGTGCGAAGATATCCGCATCGCAGACCAGAGGGATGTCATCGTCGATCCGTTCTCTGAGCTCCTGTTCGGCGAACTCCTGCCCCAGCCCCATCCCGATGGCGACGGCGTTGACCGTTGCGGGGCGGAGGTGCGACTGCATCAGCTCATAGGGGATGGCGACCTCTTCGTTGGAGAGCAGGGTCACCAGTCCGGCACCGAAACGCAGCGCCGCTTTACCGGCGATGACGGCCGCCCCGCTCTTTTCGCCGCAGACGATGCCGAGATGCCCGAAACTCCCCTTGTGCACGTCCGGTTCGTCGCGCAGCGGCAGCCGCAGGTCACTGCGCTCCAGCAGTTTCCAGTTGCTCTCCCGCTCGTACAGCGCACGTGAAACGCCCAGCTCGGCCACGGTGATCTCGCCCACCGCATTTTTGGCCCCGTCGCTGAACATGCCGCGCTTGAGCGCCCCCATCGTCACCGTCAGATCGGCACGGAAAACCGCCGTATCGCAACCGCCTCCCGTGCGCAGGCCCGTCGGCATGTCGCAGGCGAGTTTGAACGCACTCA
This sequence comes from Sulfurimonas sp. HSL-1656, assembly GCF_039645585.1. Taxonomy (NCBI): domain Bacteria; kingdom Pseudomonadati; phylum Campylobacterota; class Epsilonproteobacteria; order Campylobacterales; family Sulfurimonadaceae; genus Thiomicrolovo; species Thiomicrolovo subterrani. Next base: position 128,543 of record NZ_CP147915.1, on the reverse strand, counting down.
TGGCGTTCATCAGCTTGATCATACCGATGATCCCGCTCCCAAGCGGCCGTCCCAGACCGCTGCCGAAGAGCGCGTCGACCAGGACGTCGCAGGGGGTGATCGCATTGACCACGGGTACGCCCAGCTTCTCCAGCCGTTCGAACTGCACCCTGGCCATCGGCGACTTCACCTCCAGCGGCAGCACGACCTCCACCCCGTAGGTGCCGTGCAGCAATCGGGCAAGGGCGAGGCCGTCGGCGCCGTTGTTGCCGGGGCCGCAGACGATGACGACGCGGCTGCCGGCGGCAAAACGGCCCCTGACTGCAACTGCCATCGCTTCGGCGGCATGCTCCATCAGCAGCTCTTCGCTGAGTCCGTAGCTGTTATAACAGCGTCTGTCCAGGGAGTCTACTTCATCGAATAGGTTCTGCATGGGGATTCCGTTTTTGCCATATTATAGCCGATTCGGCTAAAAGCGGATCGGCAGGGTGCGTGGGGTCAGCGGCGTTCGACGATGGTGTCGAGGTCGAGCCGATAGTGCTCCGGCTGAGGATTCAGGCGGTAGCCCAAAGCGACGATGAGAGCGGCGGAGCGGGCCGGTTCCAGTGCCAGCAGCGCCTCAACCTTCGTCTTTTCAAACCCCTCGATGGGACAGCTATCGATGCCGAGCGACGCCGCGCCCGTCATCATGTTCGCCGCCGCCAGGTAGCACTGCTTGTGCGTCCAGGCCTCGATCGCTTCGCGGCTGTGAAACTGCGGACCCATGTGGTTTGCGTAGACGCCTAGGTAACGCTCGTAAGCCTCTTCAGGAAGCCCCCGGCGCGCGAACATCGCCCGTACGTACGCCGTGCCCGGTTTGACGCACTCGTTGTCGGCGGTGATAATGAGCAGGTGGCTGCTCTCGGTGATCTGCGGCTGGTTCCAGCAGAGCGGGCGCAGCGCCTCTCGCAGGGCCATGTCGGTGACGACGATAAAGCGCCACGGCTCCATGCCGAACGACGAGGGGGACATCCTGCCGAATTCGAGGATCTGTTCAAAGGTCCCTTCGGGGATCTTCTGCTCCGTAAAGCGCTTGCAGGCGTGGCGGAAGGCCATCGCATCGGCAAATTCAGGCACCAAGACTCCTTTGGACCGCATGGACGGCATCGTCAAGCTCGAAATAGAGCGGGTTCTGCCCGCCGATCTCCGGCAGATATTCGCGGTACTTCATGTAGACGCCCCACGGTCCGGGCGCTTTATGCGGCCGGCCGCGCTTGTGCAGTTCGAAACTGACACTGGCATTGATCAGCCCCTTGAGCAACAACACTTCCGGCGTCTTCTGCATGCGCAGCGGGAACCAGACATCTTCCAGGGCTTCGTGGGCGTCGTAGTAGCGCTCCTCGTCCAGACAGGCGAGAAACGCGTCGGCGTGTTCACGTGTCAGCATTGTCTTTGACCTGCAGGTATTTGCGCCAGTAGCCCCGTCCCCCGCGCAGGGAGATGCAGTGCTTGCCGGGGAAACGCTTGCGGAACTCCGGCAGACGCTCTTTGGAGGCCTTGCCCGTATCGCAGTAAAAGACGAAGACGGAACCTTCCGGCTCCTGCTCCAGCATCGGCGGATTATAGGTCACCGTTTCGGCATGGTCGATGGGGTTGAGGATCGTATCGATCAGCAGGACCTTGACGCCCTCTGCCTCCAGCCGTTTCTTTTCGCGCAGGTACTCTTCCTGCGTCCATTCCAGGGGAAATTCACTCATGGGCGTTACTCTAGCAGGGGCGGGTTGAAAGAAACGTTAGTGCCGTACGTTATTCTGACACCATCCGGTTCGTTTCATAATAGACGCTTCGCCTACAGATCGACCCCGTCCCAGAATTCGTCGTAATCAAGGTCCGTCATCGGGTCCGTCTGCTGCGCGGCGAGCTTCTGTTCAGCCGCTTCGAAGTAGCCCTTTAGGGCCTCTTTGATGATGACGGCGGGCGCTTTGTTCAGCAGGGCGCTGTAGGTCTGAAGCGCTTCGACCGTCTCGTTGTCGAGGACGAATTTGATCTCTTCGTTCATCCGGGTGCTCCTTGCAAATGGCATGCGAAACTATAACGCCTTTTTCTTTGCGGCAGCCATCCCGCAGACGGTGCGCGCTTTTGTATCAGCGCCGCACAGCAAGATTTACCCCGAAACCGCTAAAATGGCTTATGGCAAAAAAGAAAAAGAAGCTGACACGCCTTAACGCCTCCATCCGCCGCTATTTCGACGGCGACGGTTTTGACGAAGGGATCGAACGCGTCGAGACCGCGACCCTGGGCGAACTCGTCCAGACACTCGGGTTCGTGCCCGAAAGCTGGGAGCGCGAGGAGCTGGTCCGGACGCTGCGCCGCCTCTGGAGCGACGCCGACGTCGAAATGCGGCAGGCGATCACGGCGTTTTTTACCGCCGAGGGGCGGGTCTACCCTTCCCCCAATACCAAAGAGCCCTCCGTCGAGCGCAGCGAAAAGATCGACGCCATCCTGGAGACAATGGATGTCACCCCTTCCGAAGCCCGCGCCCTGCATAACAGCTTCATCGAAGTGCGCACGAAGAAGATCACGCCCGAAAAGATGGAAGCGAAGCTCGCGCACCTGCGCTTCGAGCAGAAACGCGCCCGCATCGAGAAGGCGTGCGAAGGGCGCTTTGACCTTGACGACCGTTTCGAATTCAACGCCCTGCTCGATTACGACCTTTTCGGGGAGCAGTTCCGCAAGATCCATCCCCTGAAAACCCCGGCCTTCTCCTTCACCTACCTGAACGACAGCGACGAAGCGGAACTGATCGCGGAGATCACAACGGCCAAGGCGGAGGTGACACAGCAGAAGCAGGCCGAACTGGGCGCCTTTCTCGCCACCCTCGGCACGGACCACCCCTACCTGGCGCCGGAGCAGATCGTCCAGACCCTCAAGAGCGCCCCGCCCGATTCGCGCCTTACCCATCCGCCGCTGCCCGACACCCTCCTGCGCGCCATCCTGGAGCGGCAGACCCCGCTCAGCACGATGCTGCAGACCGATGAGGAGATCGTTCTGGGCATACGGGACAGCTTTATCCCGCAGGGGTTCCTTCACCCGATCGAACATGAAGCCCATCTCTCCTTGCTGCGCGATCCCGTCCTTGCCGCCGTCTGGGCGGGCGGGCCGATCGACGTCACCGGCGAACTCGAAACGACGCTGAAAAACGAGCGCGAAGCCTTCGGCGCGCAGCTCGAGACCCTCGCCGGCGAATGCGCCGAACTCGCCAAACTGCTGAGCCCCTCCCGCGACGAGATCCTGCAGTGGCTGGAGGCGGAGCTCTCCGAACACCTCGGCGACCACCTCTCCATCAACTCCAAGCTCTGGCGCAAGACCCTCTTTCACTGGGAGCGCCACATCCACGACGCCCTTCTGCGCCGCCAGCGCCAGGAGCTGCTCGCCCGCACCATCCGCGATTTTAAAAACCTCTTCCCCCTCGCCCGCGAACTGCGCCGCAAGCTCATCTTTTACACCGGCCCGACCAACAGCGGGAAGACCTGGCGCGCGATGCAGGCGCTGGAAAAAGCCGACACCGGGTATTACCTCGCCCCCCTGCGGCTGCTTGCGCTTGAGGGGTACGAGTCCCTGCGCGAACACGGCATCGGCGCCTCGCTCATTACCGGCGAGGAGCAGCTGATCGACGAGGAGGCGACGCATATCAGCTCGACCATCGAGATGCTCGATTTCAACACGGATGTCGACGTCTGCGTCATCGACGAGGTCCAGATGCTCGGCGACCGGGACCGGGGATGGGCCTGGGCGAATGCCATTATCGGCGCCCCCGCCAAGACCGTCATTATGACCGGGTCTGAGAATGCCGTCGACGCGGTGCAGAAGCTGGCCGACTACCTCGGCGAACCGCTGGAAGTCGTGCACTGCGAACGCAAGAACCCGCTGGAGCTGATGACCCACGCCACCCCCGTCACCCATATCCAGCCTGCCACCGCCGTCATCGCTTTTTCCCGCAAAGAGGTGCTGCGGCTCAAGCAGCAGCTCGCCCAGCACTTCCGCGTCAGCGTCGTCTACGGCAACCTCTCCCCCGAAGTGCGGCGGGAGGAGGCGCGCCGGTTCCGCGAAGGGGAGACGGAGGTCCTCGTCGCCACCGACGCCATAGCCATGGGGCTCAACCTCCCCATCCAGACGATCCTCTTCTCACGGGGCGACAAGTTTGACGGCGAGAACCAGCGGCCGCTGACCGCCTCGGAGATCCACCAGATCAGCGGGCGGGCCGGCCGCTACGGCATCAAAGAGAAGGGGCATGTCGGTGCGATCCGCCCCGACGTCCTCTCCATGATCCACAAACAGTTCCACAAACCCGCGCGCCCCGTGACGGTCCCCTTCAACGTCATGGCAAACCTGGACCACATCAAGCTTGTCTCGGGGATTTTGGAGGAGGAGTCGCTCGCAGAAATTCTCACCTTCTTCGTCAAGAACATGCAGTTCACCGGCCCTTTCCGCGCCGCCAACCTCGAGTCCATGCTCGAAGCGGCCGCCATCGTCGACCGGTACGAGCTCGACCTGACGGCGAAGTTCCACCTCGCCGCCGCGCCGCTGACGCTCAAATCGCCCTATATCGTCGCGGCCTACGAGCGCTACGTGCGTTCACTGGCCCAGGCCAAGCCGATCGCCTATATTCCCCCGGCCAACCTCGGCGATTACGCCCTCACGACCGACGAGCTCCTCGAGGCCGAGGACCGGGTCAAGGAGATCTCGCTCTACCTCTGGCTCGCCTACCGCTTCACCGACGCCTTCGTCGATACGGAGAAGGCCCGCGAATGGCGCGGCACCCTCAACCGCTTCATCGAAACCTCATTGAAAAAGAGCGAGTTCGTCCCCCGATGCCGCCAGTGTACGAAACCGCTGCCGCTCAACTCCGAGTACGCCATCTGCCAGAGCTGCTTCCGACGCCTCAACCGCGAAAAACGCAGCGGGGAACGCACCAAACAGGGAAAATTCAGGGCATAACCGTTTCCCAAGGAGGAGATCATGCAAAAATCGACCGCCGCCATCCTCGGCCTCTTCATCTTTCTCGGGCTCGGGCTTTTCGGCTACCTGCTCTCCACCGCCGCACTGACCGTCAAGGGAATGGAGAGGGTCGTTACCGTCAAAGGGCTGGCCGAACGCGAGGTCACGGCGGACAAGGCGATCTGGCCCATCAAGTTCGACGAAGCCGGGAACGACCTGGGCTCCCTCTATGCGACCGTGGAACGCAAAAGCGCCGCCGTCACCGCCTTTTTGAAGGCACACGGTTTCAGCGGGGAGGAGATAACGGTCTCGCCGCCTTCCATCGTCGACCGTCAGGCTCAGAACTACGGCAATACGGCCAATATCGCATTCCGCTACACGGCTGCAACCGTCGTCACGGTCTATACGGAAAAGATCGATGCCGTCCGCCAAAGCATGAGGGAGATCGCCGATCTGGGCAAAGACGGCATCGCACTTTCGGGCCAGAACTATGAGTACCGCACCCAGTTCCTCTTTACCGGACTCAACGATCTCAAACCCTCCATGATCCAAGAGGCGACGAAAAATGCCCGCGTCGTCGCCGAGAAGTTCGCCACAGACTCCGCCAGCCGCCTGGGCAAGATCAAAACGGCCAGCCAGGGGCAGTTCTCCATCACGGACCGTGACAGCTCGACGCCTTATATCAAAAAGGTCCGGGTCGTCTCGACGGTGAGCTATTATCTTTCGGATTAAAGCAGGAAAACGCCGCCGCGTAGGGCGCGATTATTTCAGCAGGTCGCTGTAGTCGTAGTGGTAGGGGCGAAGGTGCAGCTTTCCGCCGCGTGTGAGGATACGGGTATCCTCATCGGCCCGGGATTCAAAACGCTCTTTGACCCGTTTGCGCTGCTTTTTGCCGTACCCCTTTAACTTCATGAAGTCTTTGAGGGAAACGAGATCGTCAAAGTCGTCGTCTGCGAAGGGGTCCGCGCTGTCCGTTGCCGCTTCCTCCACAGCACCCTCATCACTGCTCTCGTCGATGATGCCGTCCTCGAACTCCTCCTCGGACAGCGGTTCGGGGACCGATTCGACGATCTCCGCCGAGACCGCCTCTTCGACGACGGCCGCGGCCGCCTGTTCGGGCAGCAGTTTCGACGCGAACACCTGCAGCACGTTCTTGAGCTGTTCGTCGCGCTCTTTGTAGATCTCCTCGACCTTTTCACGTTCGGCGATCAGCATCGCCTCGCGCTGGTCGCGGAGGCGGTTCACCTCCGCTTCGAGCTGCTCGTTCTTCGCCTTGAGACGCTCGTTCTCTTTCTCGATGTAATCATGAAAGCGGCTGTCCGCCGCCGGCGCTGCCGGTGCGGCATCGGCGAGCACGACATATTTCACGCCGTTCTCGATGACGCTGTTAAGGGTTCCGCGGCGGATCCGGTTGTGAATCGCCTCTTTGGAGACATTGAAATGTTCTGCCGCCTCCGCGACCGTCATCTTGGACATCACTCTTCCTTTCAGCGCATATTTTCAAAGACGAGCGGGGCGTCCCACTCCATGCCTCGGATCTCACGGATCACCTTTTGGAGGTCGTCGAGCTGTTTGCCCTTGACCCTGATATGATCCCCTTCGATCTGCGCGGTCACTTTGAGCTTGAGGTTCTTGATCTCGGCGGCGATCTTCTTCGCCTCCTTGGCCTCGATGTAGTCGACCACTTTGAACAGCTGCTTGCGGTTGCCGCCGCTGCTGTCTTCGACTCCCTGCTTGTCCAGGACGTTCGACGTCAACCCACGCTTGAGCAGTTTGCCGATGACGATATCCTGCAGCGCATCGAGTTTGTTGTCGCTGGCGCTTACTAACGTCAATGTTTTGGCTTTTTCGTTGTAGTCGATATCGGCGGTGAGGCCCTTGAAGTCATAGCGGGTCGCCACCTCGCGCTCGGCCTGGATGATGGCATCTTTGAATGCCTGCATGTCGATCTTGGCCGAAATATCGAAACTGTGCTCTTTTGCTGCCATATAACACCTCTGTTTGTCATTCAAACCGATTATAACAAAATGAGCTTAAGGGGTTTGGCCGCAGGGGCTGCAGCCGGGGAAAAAGGTTAAAAACTCGGTGCCCCGAAGTCCAGGCCGCCGAAGCCGCCCATCATGTTCGGGTCCATGAACCCCTCCATGCCGCTCTTGGTGCGCAGCAGGTTGATGTCCTGCTTGGGCGCGATCCCCTGGGGGCAGACGGGGACACACTCGTTGCAGAGCGTACAGTCCCAGATACCGTTTTGCTGGACCGCTTCGAGTTTACCGCGCACATCCGCCGTCCGGGCGTCGCTGACATAACGCCAGCTGCGCGTCAGGGCAAACGGCCCTTCGAAATCCGGCTTGACGGCGTAGACGGGGCAGGCGCTGTAGCAGGAGCCGCAGAGGATGCAGTCGCTTTGCAGCTCGTTCGCCTTCTCCTCCGCGTGTCCCATGCGGATCACACCGCTGACCGGGTCGATCCACGCCTGCGCCCCGGCGTTGAAGGAGAGGGGACGGTCCATATTGACAACGAGGTCCCGGATCACCTCGGCGTTGCGCAGCGGCTCGACGAGATCGCCGTCGGCGGGTTTGTAGCTGCAGGCGAGAGCCTCGGTGCCGTTAACCCGCACGGCGCAGCTGCCGCAGACGCTGGAGCGGCAGCCCGAGGCAAAAGTCAGGGTCGGATCGACATACGTCTTGATGTGGATGAGAAGTTCCAGCAGCGTTCCCTCGAAATCGACAGCATAGGTGACGGTTTCATCTGCTCTTTTGACGGCAATTTTCATCAGTCGCACCACTCCACTTCGTTGTCATCCTCGTCTTCGTCCCAGTAGGGGTCCTCGCAGCAGGCATCTTCCCACTCCGTCTCCTCTTCGTCGAGGAAATCCTTATCGACATCATCCGAACAGATCATTGGAAATCGAAACACAGTCCCTCCTCTTTGATACAGCTGAGCGAATGCACGGCCAGGGCGGCGTCCGCTTCGGGGAAATCGCTGCGGTAGTGCGCCCCCCGGCTCTCTTCCCGGCGCAGCGCCCCCTCCGCCACCGCTTCAGCCACGGTGAGAAGGTTGACGAACTCCAGGAAATCCGTCCGGTTGGTGTTGTAGGCGCCGTTGCGGTCCACGACGCCCATCTTCGGCAGTTCCGTCTGCATCGCTTTGACCGCGTCAAGCGCCGAGCGCAGACGTTCGGCGTCACGCACCAGGCCGACCTGCTCGTAAAAGAGCGTCGCCAGGGTGTCGCGGCGGGCGTAGAAGTCGACCTCGGGGGCGTCGTTGAAACACGCCTCCAGCTCCGGAGCTTCTGCCGTTGCAGGCTGCGCCTCTGCGCTGCCGCTTTTTGCCACGGCAGCCGCATTCGCCCCCGCCTGGCGGCCGAAAACGATCAGCTCCAGCAGCGAGTTCCCGCCGAGACGGTTCGCACCGTGGACACGGTGATTGGCGCATTCGCCGGCGGCAAAGAGCCCCGTCACGGCCGTCTGCGAATCCGCACCGACCTCGATGCCCCCCATCGTGTAATGCGCCACCGGCTTGATCGGGATCGGCTCGTACACCGGGTCGACCCCTTCGTAGCGCTGCGCGAGCTTGCGTTCCTGGGGGAGTTCGCCGTCGATAAAGGCTTCACCGAGGTGGCGGATATCCAGGGTGACCCTCTCGCCGGCCATGATCTGATCGTGAATCGCACGCGCCACCCGGTCGCGGGGGAGGCACTCGTCGATAAAACGCTCGCCTTTGCCGTTAAGCAGGTAGCCGCCGGCCCCCCGGGCGCTCTCGGAGATGAGGATGGAGGAGCCCGCCAGGCCCGTCGGGTGGAACTGCACGAACTCCATGTCACTGAGCCGCGCACCGGCCCGTAGCGCCGCTGCGTGGCCGTCGCCGCTGCTGCCGGCGGCATTGGTCGAGTGGCGGCCGTAGAGCTTGCTGTAGCCGCCCGTCGCGAGGATCACCGCCCCGGCCATGTACACTTCGACGGCACCGCTGCGGATATCGAGGACCTTGACGCCGCAGGCCCGATCCCCTTCGACGATGATGTCGAGCAGGAAACGTTCGTTGTAAAAGGGGATGCCCGCGCGGTTGCACTGGTCGTAAAGGGTATGGAGGATCTTCAACCCGCTGTAGTCCTGGGCGTAACAGGCCCGCGGGGCGGAAGCGCCGCCCAGTCGCCGCTGGGCGATCTGCGCATCGTCATTGCGGCTGAACGGCACCCCGATCGCGTCAAGCCACTGCAGGGCATCGATCCCTTCGGAGCAGAGCGCCGCGACGGCCGCTTCGTCGGCCAGCCCCTGGGCGGACTTGAGGGTATCGGCGATATGCATTTCCACACTGTCGTCACCTGCGTGCCCCAGGGCTGCATTGATGCCGCCCTGCGCCATACAGGTCTGCGAACGGGTAGGGTAACTCTTGCCGAGCACCGCCACCGATGCCCCCGCCTCTTTGGCGGAGAGTGCCGCTGCCATACCTGCACCGCCGCCGCCGACTACTAATACATCAACCATTCCGCTCCTTTGAAGGCCGCAATTTAGGGCGCATCATAACCTAGGAAGCGTTGCGTCCGTTTTAAAAAAAACCGCTTTCCTATTCGTCAAAGATTTCTGTCACGCTGCGGGAGGACGCACCGATCTTCTCGATCCGGCCGAAGCCGATAAGGAAGTAGGTCTCCTTGGTGACGACCTCATCGATCCCGCCCTGGGCGTTGTAACCGATCAGTACCCCGTATTCGTCCTCGTCTTCCAGTTCATAGGAGTCCAGCTGGATGATACGGCGGATCGTCGGCGTATGGAACGTCTCCAGCAGTTCAGGCACCACAGACGCATCCGGCCGACCGATATACATTTTGCGTTCCTTCTTGGCCAGCCCGACGGGTTTGATCTCCACCCGGGACTCCGCTTTGAGCAGGGCGGGAATGTTAAGCACGACGGAGAGGGCATCGTAGGGGCTGTAAAAATCGAGCACCTCGGTTTTTTGCCTGATTTTCTGGGTCTGCTTCTCCACCAGACGCATGGTCATCGCGTCAAACGTCGTCTCCGTCACCGTCTCGTTCTTGTCCTGGAAACGGGTCACGGTTTCGGCCTCGTGATCGAAAACGTAGACGTTGGATTCGGTCGTTCTGTCATTGGTCTGGTAGAGCTCGAAGGTATCGGTGATGTACATCCCGTCCTTGATATGCCCGCGGCTGACAAAACGGTCCCGTTCGTTGCCCGAAATATTCGCCGCCAGCCCCGTGGCGTAGTCCTCGACGATCATGCGGTATTCATCCCCGCGCTCTGCCATAGTGATCTTCGCCTCCCCGACCTTCCCGAAGAGCGAAAGCATCACCTTGTAGCGGGTCGTTACCGCCTCCGAACCCATCAACGCCGATAAAAAAACAAACAGCAACAGCAGACTTTTCATACGCACATTATAGTACAATCACGGCATGAATTCCGCCATCGTCTCGGTACTGGGCATCTATCTTTTCATCGGCGTGGGCTACCTGGCCAAACGCAGTTTCAAAGCGCAGATCGACGAACGCACCATCACTCTGCTCTCGGTCTACTTTCTGCAGATCTTCTTGACATTGTGGGGGCTGCTCAAACGTCCTATCGACACGACGCTGCTGCAGACGCCGCTGCTCTACATCGGCATCACCCTCTCCCTCGTCGCCGTGACGATGTTCGCTTCGCGCCTGCTCTTTACCGACGTGAAAGAGCGTTCCATCGCCACCGTCGCCGCACTGATCGGCAATACAGGCAACCTCGGCATCCCGCTGGGCATCGCGCTCTTCGGAGAGGAGAGCGTCCCCTACACGACCATCATCAACCTCGCCAACGTCTTTTTCGTCTACACCTTCGGCGTCTACTACTACTCGCGCGGCAACTTCAGCGTGCGCGATTCGCTGCTCAATATCGTCAAACTCCCCGTGCTCTGGGCCGCCTTCGTCGCCATCGCGCTGAACCTCGGCGGCTACCGCCCTTCGGGCACGATCGAAGAGACGCTGACAATGGGTGCCTACGCCTCGATGGTGATGCAGCTCGTGCTGTTCGGCATCTACCTCTATGACACGAAGCTCACCCAGCTCAACCGCGTGCTCATCGGCTGGGTCAACGGACTGAAATTCCTCGCTGTCCCCGCCGTCACCTACGCCATTTTGTCGCTGACGGACCTGCCGGAAATGGTCAAGGGGATCCTCTTCATGGAGATGCTGATGCCCCTCGCCGTCGCCAACGTCAACCTGGCGTCGCTGTACGACTGCCGCCCCAAGGCGTTGACGGCTCTCGTCTTCATCACCTCCGTCCTCTTCCTGGGGATCATCTTCGCCGCCATGCGCTACGTGCCGTGGTTGACAATCTAGTACTGTAAGGAGACCCTATGCTTGAATTGACCGATGCCACCTATTCGCAATTCGTCGCGGAGATGGAGCAGCCGCTTTTTATCGACTTCTACTCACCGACCTGCGGCCCCTGCCAGCAGGTACTGGCCCAGCTGCCCGCCCTGGAGAAGCACTTTGAAGGCAAAGCGGTCATCGCCAAGGTCGATGTGACCCGCAACCCGAAACTGGCCGCCAAATACGAGATCCGCAGCGTCCCGTTCTGCGTCAGCATCGGGGCAAAAGACAAGATGGTGAAGGATTATGAACTGGGGGCCGCCGCGCCGGCACGCTATATCCGTATGATCGAAAAGGCGCAGGGGAAAGGGCTGTTGGCGCGGCTGTTCGGGAAGTAGGCTTACTTCAGACGGTAGATATTCTCATCGGGCACGATGCAGAAGACCTCGTGAATGCGGGTATCGTAGCGCTCTTTGATCACCACTTCCATTCCAAGGGACTCCGCATGGGCCTTGAGTTTCGGGAGGATGTCATCGTTACCTGTCGTGATCTCGACCAACAGGTCTCCCTTGTAGCCGGAATAGGTACGGATGTCACGGATAGGAAAATCGAGGGCGAAGCGGATCATCTGCTTGCGTACATCGGAGAGTTCCTCGTGCGACGCCTCCAGCGTTGATGCCGATTTGCCGTACTGCCGCTGCATGAAATGCGGCATCTCCTCCGTGTTTTTGTTCTGATCGTCTGCCATCACTGCCTCCTTGCTTTTTCACATGGTATCATATTTTCCAGCCGCTTCACTATATAATGGTCCGTATGAACGCACCGTTATGGACCATCCCCAACCTCATCAGCCTTTTCCGCCTGGCCTGCGCCCCGTTTCTCGTGCTCTCCGGGCTCTCCGAGAGTGCGATCCCCTTCTTTACGATCCTCTCGCTGATGCTGGTATCCGACGCCCTCGACGGCTTCCTGGCCCGCCTGCTCCGCCAGACCAGCGTGCTCGGGGCAAAGCTCGACAGCTACGGCGATTACGCCACCTACATGGCCGTGGCGCTCGGCGCGTGGCTGCAGTGGCCCGAGCGTATCGAGCGCGAAGCCCCCTTCATCCTCCTGGCCATCGCCGTTTTTGTCCTGCCGGCCATCGCCAGCATCATGAAATTCAAGCGCTTTGCCAGCTACCACACGTGGATCACCAAGATTTCGGCGGTCCTGATGAGTCTCGGCATCTTCGCTCTGCTCGTTTTCGACCTCTCCTGGCCCTTCTATGTCGCCGTCGCAGTCCTTGTCGTCGAAGCGGCCGAGAATATTGCCATCACGCTGACCCTCGACGCCCCGGAGACGGACATCCGCTCCTGGTGGCACCTGCGCCGTCGCCGCTAGAACGCCTGCGCGATCAGCCAGTAGCGCACAATCCGCAGGCCCCCGGCAAGCAGTAAAAACCATACGAGATTGAGCCGAACCATGCCCGCCACCAGGGTCAGCGGGTCCCCGATGACCGGCAGCCAGCTCAGCAGCAGGGCCGCATAGCCGTAGCGGTGCCCCGCAGCGAGCGCTTTGCGCCCCGTTTTACTCGCTTCCAGTTTCGTATGGGTCTTTTCGTAGAGCCAGAATCCGAGAAGATAGTTGACGAGGATCGCGAGGATATTTCCGGCGGAAGCCGCCGTCAGTGCCACCCCGCTTTCCATTCCGGCCGAAAGGGCGGCTGCAAGGGCGGCTTCGGAACTGAACGGCAGCAGGGTCGCGGCAAGGAAAGCGGAAAGGAACAGCCCCAGAGGGCCGTAGGCATCAGGCATTGACGAAAGTACGGATGTTTTCGATCACTTTGGCAATGAGGGCATCGCGCGCCTCGACGGAGGTCCAGGCGATGTGCGGGGTGATGTAGAGGCGCTCTTTGTGCTCGATTTCCATCAGCGGGTGGCCCGCGCTCATCGGCTCTTTTTCAAGGACGTCGAGGCCGACATAAATCGGTTTAGCATCGATGATGGCCGCCAGGGCCCGCTCGTCGACGATCCCGCCGCGCCCGAGGTTGAGCAGGACGGCCCCGTCTTTCATAATGAGCAGCTCGGAGTGGCCGATGAGCCCCTTTGTCGAAGCGTTGAACGGGGCATGGATGGTGACGATGTCGCTCTCCTCGAGCAGGCGGCTCAGGGTCACCTTTTCATAGTCGGCGTTGTCGTTTTTCCCCGAGGTGGAGTAGTAGCGCACCTCCGCCCCGAAGGCCTTTGCGACGGCGGCGACGCCCCGGCCGATCTCGCCCAGGCCGATGATGCCCCAGGTCTTGCCCTTGATCTCATGAAAAGGACGTCCGACATGGGTGAAAACCTCGCTGCGTGCCCAGTCGCCGTTCTTGACGTAGCTGTCGTAATAGCGGCTGTGGCCCAGGAGGTAAAAGAGCATGGAGAAGGTGTGCTGGATGACGGAGTCGGTAGAGTAGCCCGCAACGTTCCTGACGGCGATACCGCGTGCTTCGGCGGCGGGGATATCGACGTTGTTCGTTCCCGTCGCGGCCACGCAGATCAGTTTCAACGTCGGGGTCGCTGCCATCATCTCATCGGTGATAACGACCTTGTTTGTGACGATAACGTCGGTGTTAGCGATGCGCTCCGCCGTCTCTTCCGGCGCCGTCGTCTCGTAAGCGTCCACCTCGCCGAAGGCGTTGAAACCACCGAGGTCCGTGTCGCCGTAGGTCAACGTGTCGAGCAAAACGATCTTCATCAGTGATCGCTTACTTTCTCGATGATCGTACGCGCTTTGGCCAGTGCCGCTTCGGGTTCGTCATAGACCAGTGCGACGGCGAGGCGGCGGCCCGGGTGGGACTCGGGCTTGCCGAAGACGCGTACGAAACTGTTGGCGTCAAAGAGCGCATCGTCGATATCGACGACCGGGGCGAAGGATTCCGCCGTCGCCTTGTACGCCGCCGACGCACCGCCGCCGTAGAAGGTGAAGCCCAGCGGCAGGCCGAGTACGGCGCGCAGGTGCAGGGCGAACTCGCTCTGGCTCTGGGTGATGAGGGTGACCATCCCCGTGTCGTGCGGGCGCGGGCTCACTTCGCTGAAGTAGACCTCGTCGCCCTGGATGAAAAGCTCGACGCCGAAGAGGCCGCGGCCGCCGAGACCGTCCGTAATCTCTTTCGCGATCAGTTCCGCCCGTGCCTTGGCGACGTTGCTCATCTGCATCGGTTGCCAGCTGAAGACGTAGTCCCCGTCGCGCTGGATATGACCGATGGGTTCGCAAAAGACCGTCTCATTGCCGTTGCGTGCCGTGAGCATCGTGATCTCGTAATCAAAGGCGATGAAGGCCTCGACGATCAGCTCGCTCGCATCGCCGCGCGCCTCTTTGGCCATCTCCCAGGAGCGGTCGAGGTCCGCCTCGCTCTTCATGACGCTCTGGCCGTGGCCCGAGGAGCTCATGACCGGCTTGACGACACAGGGGTAGCCGAGGCGGCCCGCCGCCGCTTCAAGCTCCTCGCGGGTTTTAACGAACTCGTACGGCCCCGTTTTGAGCCCCAGCTCCTCCGCGGCGAACTTGCGGATGTTTTTGCGGTTCATCGTTTTGTTGACCGCCTCGGCGTTCGGGATGACGTGGAAGCCTTCCGCTTCGGCCTTGAAGAGTGCATCGATGCTGATCGCCTCGATCTCCGGGAGGATAAAGTCGGGCATCTCGGAGCGGATCAGCTCCAGCACCGCGTCGGTGTCCTGCATATTGACGACATGGGAGCGGTGCGCGACGAGGTGGGCCGGGGCGCCCTCGTAACGGTCGACGGCGATGACCTCGATGCCCAGGCGCTGCGCCTCGATGGCGACCTCTTTGCCGAGTTCCCCCGAACCCAGCAGCATGATACGAATGGAATTGCTTTTTAACGGCGCGGTAAACAGCATCGGAAGATCCTTAAAATCAGATGCCTAATTGTAACGAAGGGAGCTAAAAAAGAGCGGTATCCTACTCGTGGTAATGGGCGCAGGCGGTGTAGTCGAAATTCTTGATGAGATTGGCGAGTTCCGCGATACTGACGGGCTCTTTGAGGCGGCGGCGGTTGTGGTGCTCCACGCAGTAGGCGCACCCTTTGTGTTCGCTATAGTCGTCGATGGCGCTGAGGATGATGACCCGCTGCTTCGGGTCGAGACTGTCAATCAGTTTCAGCGCTTCCGTACCGGCTTCGAGGGCGAAATCAACGATAACGATCTTGTATCGGCCGACGGCATACTTGGCTTGGAAATCCTCGAGCGTAAAAACATAATCGACATGATGGTGGAACTGGTCGCGCAGAATTTCTTCTCTGGCATAAGTGGCTAGGCCCTGTTTGTCGATAAGGAGGAGGTTCATAATGAGAGTGTATCCAAAAAGCCCGGAGGCTTTCGGGATTAGAGGCGTGACTCGTAACGGCGCATCATATACAGACGTTTGAGCATTTTCTTGCGTGCAGCAATTTTCTCTTTTTTCAGCTTTTCGGTCGCTGTTTCATGGAAACGGCGAGCGCGCGCTTCCGTAACGACGAGGTTACGGTCAGTCTGCTTTTTGAAGCGACGGTACGCAGCATCGAAGTTGTCATCTTGACGAAGAACGATACCTGGCATTCACATCACCTACTTTCTTTAAAATTTGGACGCGAAGTATAGCATAACCCGCGCCCGATTGCAACCGCGCGGTTATTCCCAGACGAAAACGCGCATCGGCGTGTCGTCGCGGTTGCCCCACTCTTTCATTGACGCATCGTAAAGTTTCGCCTGCTTGAACCCGAGCACGCGGTGGACGACGAAGTAGTTCATCGACGCCTCCAGCCCGCCGGTGCAGTAGACGATGAGCGGCGCGTTCTTGTCCAGCCCGAGCCCCTTTTCAAGCATACCGGAGAGCTCTGTTTTGGGCTTGAGACGGTTTTGCGGTGTCACGTTGTAGCGCCAGAAGTAGCTGTGCGCCCCGCTGATGTGGCCCGCACGCTTGAGCACCCCCTGTTTCTCGGCCCCGAAGTAGAAGTGCGCCGGGCGCGAATCGATCATCGCGACTTTCCCCTGGGAGGCTTTCACCTCGTCCAGCGTCGCGATCATCCCCGCATCGGTCTTGACAGTGTAACTGCCCGCTCCGTCCGCCGTCGCCGTGGCAGAGAGTTTGCCGCCTGCGGCGGTATAGGCGGGGAGGCCGCCATCGAGCAGGGCCGTCTTCGTGAACCCGGCATACTCCATCGCCCAGAGCACGTAGGTCGCACGCAGCAGATCCTTGTTGTCGAGGTGGTGGGCGTAGACGACGACTTCCGTTTCCTTGCCGATCCCCAGTCGGCGCATCTGCGCCTGCAGCTCCGCGGCGCTGCGTACCTCTGCATGCTGCCCCACGCCCCGGCGCCAAAGCTCGATGCTTGCGTTGCGCGCACCCGGGATGTGCCCCTCTTCGTAGGCTTCCGGCGCGGAAACATCCACGATGACGAGGTTTTTCTCCCCTGCATGCTTGACGAGCCACTCGCCCGTCACCACCGGTTCCATCGCCGCGAGCGATGCCGCCAGCGCCAAAAATATGATCAGATTACGCATCAAGTTTTGCCTTTTCAGTAGAGATGTTCACGCTTGAAATACTCCTGCGGTACCCCGCAGAGCGGACAGGCCTTGGGCGGCTTCTTGCCGCGGTGGATATGGCCGCATACCTCGCAGACCCAGATCTCCTCGTCCGCGCTTTGGAAGAAGCCGTCGTCGATCATCGCCTGTTTCAGCGCGGCGTATTCGCGTTCGTGCTCCACCTCGACCTTGGCGATGGCGTTGAAGAGCCGGGCGAGGGCCTTGTGCCCCTCCTCCTCGGCGATGGCGGCGAAGTTGGGGTACATCTCCGTGTGTTCGTAGTGTTCCCCCTCCATCCCCGTCTCGAGGTTCTTCATCGTCGCTTCGACCTCCTGGCCCTCCATCATCTTGTGATAGGCCTTGTATTCGGCCCGGGCATGCCACATCTCGTTCAGCGCCGCTTCGCGGAAGTGGCGTTCGATCGCGTGCCACCCCTCGTCGCGGGCGATGTCGGCGAAGAGGTCGTATTTGTTGCGGGCCATCGATTCGCCGGCGAACGCTTTCATCAGGTTGACCGCCGTGAGGTTATCGGTCGTGCACGCCATCGCCTGGCCGCAGCAGGTCAGCGTTCCGCCGCCGACGTACTGTACTTCCACTTCGTTTCCACAGACACTGCATCTGTAAGTCTGATACTGTTTCATTTTCTTCTCCTTTGCTCCGGACGTGTCATACCGCCCTGCCGTGTATGCCGGCTCTAACCGCCCGGCATACGCCTCAATTCATGTCAAAACAGCCATCATTATAGGGTGATGCGTCTTGTGCGACACTTACCATTAAAGGAAAATAATTATCTTTTAGATTCGATTCATAACCCTTTGTCCTGGACGACTTTGCGCTAAAATGACACCATGATTTCGCAGGACTCCATCGAAGGGCTCAAATCCCGGATCGACATCGTCGATGTTATCGGTAACTATGTCGAACTGAAAAAAGCCGGCGTCAACTACAAGGGGCTCTGCCCCTTTCACGACGAAAAGAGCCCCAGCTTCTCGGTGAGCCCCTCCAAGCAGTTCTACCACTGTTTCGGCTGCCAGGCGAGCGGGGACGCCATCAAGTTCGTCATGGAGTACGAGAAGCTCACCTACCCCGAAGCGATCGAGAAGCTCGCCGGGCAGTACAACTACAGCCTCGCCTATACCCAGGGCGAGCCCCGTCAGCAGCGCTCCCAGCTGATGGAGAAGCTCAACGACTGGTACCGCAGCCTGCTCGATAAAACGCCGCCGGCGATGCAGTATCTGCAGGAACGCGGCATTTACGCGTCGAGCATCGAGCACTTCGGCATCGGCTACGCCCCCGCCTCGCACCTGACCCTGAATTTCATCAAGCAGAACCAGTTTTCCATGGCCGAAGCGGTCGAATTGGGGGTCGCGGGGATCGGCGAAGGGCGAGAATACGCCCGCTTCATCGAGCGCATCACCTTCCCCATCCACGCCCCCAACGGCGCCATCGTCGGCTTCGGCGGCCGGACCATCACCGGCCACCAGGCCAAGTACGTCAACTCGCCGCAGACGAAACTCTTCAACAAGTCCCGCCTGCTCTACGCCTACAACCACGCCAGGGAGAGCATCCATAAGCGCAGGGAGATGATCGTCACCGAAGGGTACCTCGACGTCATCATGCTGCACCAGGCGGGCTTCACCCAGGCCGTGGCGACCCTGGGGACGGCGCTCACCAGCGAACACCTGCCGCTGCTGCGCAAGGGCGAACCGCGTATCATCATGGCCTACGACGGCGATGCGGCGGGGCGCAACGCCGCCCTCAAGGCCTCCAAGCTGCTCAGCGCCGCGGGCTTCGACGGCGGCGTCGTCCTCTTTGAAGGGGGGCGCGACCCGGCGGACATGGTCAAGGAGGGGCGAGTCGAGGAGCTGGGAAGCATGTTCCGGCAGCCCCGCCCCTTCATCGACTTCGTGCTGGAGACGACGCTCGCACAATACGACCTGGCCAATCCCCGCGCCAAAGAACAGGCCCTCGCGGAGACGACGGCCTATCTCAAAACCCTCTCGCCCCTGATGCAGGAGGAGTACAAACGCCACCTCGCCGCGCGCATGGGCATCTCGCCCGGACTGGTGCGCGTCGGGGGCCAGACCGTGCGTACGGCCGCGCCCACGGCCCCCGTCGCGGCACCCGCTGCCCACCGTGACCTCTGGGAGCTCTCCCTCATCAAGACGGTATTGGAACGCCCCGGCGTCGTCGATGCCATGCTGGACTTCATTTCGCCGCAGATGCTGCGTTTCCATGCCCGGGAGTTCGCCACCGCGCTGCAGGGCGACAGCAATACGCCGGAACTTATGCACATCGTCATGGACGAAAGTATCCCCGTTTTCCCCGACGACGAGACGCTCAAGAACGAACTGCTGATCTTTCTGCGCAAATATTACGAGCACCGCCGGCAGGCCGTGATGCGCGATCCCGCCATCTCCAGCGATAAGAAATACTTCTTAAATCGTCAGATTCTCGGTAAAATTGCGAAACTCAAAAAAGGTGAACTGGTAGGAATAGACGCCTAGGCGCTACCCTGCTCCTGTGCCTTACCAAGGAATTACCAATGTCAAAACGCAAAGCCATCGCGCTTTTCTCCGGCGGGCTCGACTCTACGCTTGCCATGAAGCTCATCATCGACCAGGGGATCGACGTCATCGCCTGTAACATCAACACCGGTTTCGGGGCCACCAAGGACCGCCGTGCCCATATGCAGAACATGTGTGACCAGGTCGGCGCGGAACTGCGCATCATCGATATCCAGAGCGAATACCTCCAGGACGTCCTGTTCGACCCCAAATACGGCTACGGCAAGCACTTCAACCCCTGCATCGACTGCCATGCGAAAATGTTCGAAGTCGCCAAGCGCATCATGGAAGCCGAAGGTGCCAGTTTCCTCATCAGCGGTGAAGTCCTCGGCCAGCGCCCGATGAGCCAGAACAAAGACGCCCTCATCAAGGTCCTCAACGAAGCCAACGTCGACGGCCTGCTCTTGCGCCCGATGAGCGCCAAGCGCCTGGCACCGACCATCGCCGAAGAGGAGGGGTGGGTCGACCGCGACAAGCTTGAAGGGATCCTCGGCCGCAGCCGCGAACGCCAGATGGAGCTCGCCGAACAGTTCGGACTCGTCGATTTCGAGAGCCCGGGCGGCGGCTGTCTGCTGACGGACGCCAACTTCGCCATCAAGATCCGCGACTACATCAAGTACGACGAACAGTTCGACGTCCCGGACATCCCGGTGCTCAAATGGGGCCGCCACTTCCGTCTGCCCGATGGCGCGAAAATGGTAATAGGCCGCGACCAGGAGGAGAACGTCAAACTGCAGGAGATCGACAACGCGAAGTTCATCCACATCCGGACCGAAGGCGTTCCGGGGCCGCACGTCCTGCTGAGCAAGAACGCCAGCGAGAGCGACCGCGATTTCGCGCTTCGTAGCATTCTCACCTACTGCAAGACCTCGCCGGACGAAGAGTACACCCTCGACATCAACGGTGAAACCGTCACGACGACCCCCCTCGCCTCTCGCGCCGAGGCGGCAAAGTATTCGATCCTCTGATCAGAGGGGGTCGTTTCAAACTTCCTTAAGTCTGCGGCAAGTATAATTTTGCCTCTTAAAAATCTCCCGGGCCCTTAGCTCAGCTGGGAGAGCGCGTCGCTGGCAGCGACGAGGTCACCGGTTCGATCCCGGTAGGGTCCACCATCCATCCGAATTTTTCCACTCTTTTTTTTTCGAAACACCAAAAATTTTCAAAACGTATCGCACTTTTCCCGCTGCATCAGGGTATTGTAAAGCGCGTCGGTAGCGCTTCAAATGCCGGTTCGGCCAGCAGGTTCCCCTGGTAGAGTACGATCCCCTCGCTGTGCAGCCACCGGTATTCCCCTACCGTTTCGACCCCCTCGGCGATAATATCGATCCCCAGGTCGAAACAGGTCCGGATAATGCCGCGCACAATCGCCTGCCGTGGGCCGTTGTGTTCGATGCCGCGCACCAGCTCCATATCAAGCTTGATCAGGTCGGGCTGGAACTCCGCCAGGAGGTTGAGCCCGGCATAGCCGGAGCCGAAGTCGTCGATGGCAAAGTGCATCCCGAAGCCCCGGTAGGGATCAAGCTTGCTCTTGAAGGCCTCGAAATCGTCAATGATCTCCCACTCCAGGATCTCCAGAACAATCTGGTCCATGCGCAGACCGCACCGCCGGGCCGTTTCGCGTACGGAAGCGACTGCCGTCGGTGAGATGCCGATGCTCCGGGGAAGAACATTGAGATTCAAGCGGGCGGGCAGCCCCAGCCGGGCCGCCATTTCAATGGCAAGGATACGGCTCTCCTCGTCAAAGCGGTGCAGTCTCTTTGCTTCGACCTGACTGAGAACACTCTCGGCCGTTTCGTTGTTCACGCCGCGCAACAGAGCCTCGTAGGAGAAGATCGTACCGTCTCTGACATCGATGATGGGCTGGAAGGCAAAAGTGTAGTCGGGGTGCGGCGGCAGCCCTTCCAGCGGGGCCGACTGTGAGGCCAAGGTATCTTCCGTCGGCAGGGCAACCTCCGCCGGGGCCGCATCGCTGTCGCTCAGCCTGGCACGCCAGCTTCCCTGCTTGAATGCTTCGAGCAGTTTCATTGCGCGGTCCTGCCCCAGGGCGGTAAAGGAGGCCTCCCGGGCAAAGAAGTCGCTGGCGCCAAGGAGCCTATTCACCTCATCGGGGGTGATATCGGCATACCCCATCGTCCACGCCTCGAACGCACGCCTGGCGATGGGTTCGCGTATAATGAGGGTGACCGCGTTGTGGCGCGGGTCGCGCCGGATCGTCTCAAAGAGCGCTTCGACCGTCGCCGCCTCCCCCTCCAGCACCTGGAAGAAGCTCCCCTCCGCATAGAGCAGCATGCCGGAGACGTCGATTTTTTCATTGTTGCTCCGCGAGGCGGCGAGCAGCTGCGCCAGCTCCGCCCGGCTGAAAGGGTGCGCGGCGGCACTGCAGTAGATCAGTTCTATCAGCTGGGACATGGTCTCTCTCCCCCCTCTTGCGATATAACCACTGATACTACTTTACCATACCGCCCGGGAAACGGTTTTCAAATGCAGGAGAGAACGCGTGCGGCCGGTCAGCGAACTTCCAGGACCGTGACGACCGTCTCTCCTTCGGTCGTATAGCCCGTCGCGTAGGTCAGCGTACTCTTGTCGGTGCTCGTGTCACCCTGCTTCTCCAGGCCGAGCAGCGTGAGGCCTGTCAGGTAGGTGCCGACGTTAAGCTGCTCCGTTATCCCTTTGCCCTCGCTCGCTTTTTTGGCCCCGTCCATAATGACGGGCAGATCCGCTTTAAGGGTGATCGTCGTCGTCAGTACCGCGGTGCAACGCCGCATGTTCCCGTCCATCCCCCCGTCGACGATCTTGGAAAGCTCATACCCTTTGTCGATATAGGTTTCAAGCAGACCGTCGTCCTGCAGCAAATAGGCACGGACCCCCTGTGCATCGCATTCGGGCGCCTTTTTGCTGCAGGCCCCGAGGCCGAACACTGCCAGCAGTACCATGCCTGCCGTTATCACGCTCTTCATCATTCTCTTTCCTTCGCATTCATGCCGTTATTGCGGGGAATTGTAACCAAACGGGCGTTACATTCCGCGGGGATCGGCGATAGGGGCACATTGCTCTCCGCCTGCCGTCGCCCGGGCTTCAGGCGAGCGGCCGCACCATGACGTAATCATCCATAACATAGCCGCCCCCGATCTCCTGGACCAGGGGGCCGGCGTTCGTAAACCCCTCACGCTCGTAGAACGCCACGGAGGGGTTGTGGCGGTTGACCGTCAGCACGAGCCGTTTGAGGCCGCGCGCCTTCGCTTCCGCTTCGCAGTGCTCCAGCATCAGGTGCCCGCCGCCTTTGCCCCGGACCGTTTTGAGGACGTAGAGTTTGCTCACTTTGAGCGCATCGTCTTCGGGCACGGTGGCGCAGTAGCCCACCGCCGTCTCGCCGTCGTAGAGAAAACTGTAGCGGTAGCCGTTTTGGATCTGTTCAGTCATCGCACCGGCCGATTGGAAAGCGCGAAGCATGTACGCCACCTGTGCCTCCCCGATGATCGGCGTATAGAACTCGCGCCAGATCGTCTCCGCCAGCGAAGCGCAAAGGGCGATCTGTTCGGGCGAAATAACCGGGACAATACGCATCGTGTCAGCCTTTTATATCGGTGGATTTTTCAATCGTGCAGCGTCCGGCGGCGCCGACCACGGACAAAATAACCAGCATATCGCGTTACCACTCCTGACGGCGGCTTCGCGGCCTTTTGCCGTTCAAGCATAGCCAATTTAGCGTAAAAAAAGCGCTGTCCGCACAGGGAATCGCCGCTGATATCACTGTTTTGAGAGAGAAATTTGATGTTATTTTATGTTTTTCATATTTGCATGCAGTATGCTATGATACTATTCAGCTGATCATTTGGAAAGCGGGAGGGGAAATGACAACCACTTTTGTCGAAGCAACAACCCAGGAGGAACTGGAAAAGGTGTTTGCATTCCGCTACAAGATCGTCTGCGAAAAACTGGGGGTCGACAGCCTCGATTACTGCGAACCCGGCCGTGAAACGGACGAATACGACGCGTACGCCATGCACTTCGCCGCCTTTGACGAGCAGGGGGAGGTCGCAGCCTGCGTCCGGCTCATCCACAACTCCCCCATCGGGTACCCGACGGCGAACCATATGCGGTGCGACATCGACCAGTCCGCATTCGAACCCCACAAAGTCGCCGAACTCTCACGTATCTTCGTCAACGCGGAAAAACGGGGTATCCAGGAGACAAAACGCCTCTTCCAGGGACTTAAAGAGATCGTTTACCTCAAGGGCAAAGCCCTCGGCATCGAGTACACGTACGGCGGCCTGGAGAAGCCGTTTCTCAAACTGCTGAATATGTTCAAGTACCCCTACAAGCCCATCGGGGAGGAGCAGGACTACGTCGGACGGCGCTACCCCTGCATCATGTACACACGGGAGCTCGAAGCCGAAAATCCCGAGCTGCTGCGGAGGGCCGACTGATGCGCGCCCCTCTCTGCGTCTACCTCGCCCTCTGCCTTGCTGCCGGGGCGTCGGCTGAAGTACAGCCCTCCTCCCCGCTCAGGATCGCCTCCCTGACCGACCAGATCGTCCGCGACCTCGACCGCGTGACCGAGGTGGCGACCGTCACGAAAGAGAATGAGCCCTACCAGCCCTACATCATTACGACCCTTGAGGGCAAAGAGCTCGAACGGCTGGGGATTCAGAACCTCAAAGAGGCGCTGGAACTCCTCCCGGGGGTCGATTTCGGCACCAACCTCCTTGACGCCAAAACCCCGATCTTCCGCGGCTCGAACCCCTTTGCCTTCGGGCAGGTCAAACTGCTGATCGACGACATGGTTGCAAACGATCTCCTCTATGACGGATTCGCCGGCTACCTCTACATGCCGATCGAGACCATCAAACGCATCGAAGTGATCCGCGGTCCCGGGAGTATGACCGACGGCGTGAACGCCTACGCCGGTACCATCCACGTCGTCACCTACGAAGAGGAGTTCGCCGTTACCGGCAAAGTCAACCGCGCCTTCGCCAAAGCCGGTTCGTACGATTCCGCTGCCGCCGGGTTTACGACCTCGCTGACCGAAGGGGACCTGCACCTCCACCTCGACGGCTACGTACTCAACGACAACAGACGCATCAGCAGCGGTCCCGACTCCGCCGCGACGGGGGCGTGGAATTTCACAACCCCCTTCTACACCATCGACAATACCCTGCTGGCGCAGACGGGCAAAGCGCCTCTGCAGACGGAAAGCTATGCGCTCGGGCTGAAGCTCGACTACGACGCGTTCTACCTCAAGGCCAGAGGCACCTCCTTCAAGCACGGCAGCGCCTACGGGATCAACGGAATGCTGCCGCGCAGAGACGACCGTATCTTCATTCCGAGCTACCTTGCGGAAGTGGGCTGGCAGCCGGACATAGGTGCACTCAGTGCCGATATCCGGCTCGGGGCGAAGTACGACGCCTTCGAGAGCGATGCCCTGCTGCTGCCTCCGGGCTTCGAGACCCCGAGCCTCAGCAACCCGCTGCTGACGACAACGACCTACCCCGACGGCTTTACCGGGGTCCACAAAGCGAGCCAGCGCGCCTTTTATCAAAGCAGCTACCTCACCTACAGCGGCTTTGACGCCCACAAGATCACGCTGGGCTACCGCCTCACCCGCGAAGAGACCTACCGCGTCGTCACCAAAACAACCAACCGCGATACCGGCGTGGGCATGGTCGACTACAGCGACTTCCTCCCCTTTATCGACCCGGATGCCAAACGCGATACGGTCATGGCCTCTATTCAGGACCAGATGGAACTGGGACCGAGGGTCAGCATTCTCTACGGCATCAACATCGAAAAGACCTTCCTGACGGACACCCAGTTCGATCCCCGGGTATCGCTCGTCTTCCAACAGGACCGGGAACATATCTACAAAGCCATCTACAGCCATTCCCACCGCAACCCTTCATGGCAGGAGCTCTTTGTCATGAATACGGCCTCGGGCCTCGGCAACCCCGACCTCAAACCGGAGACCGTCGATACCTTCGAACTGGCCGCCATCCGAAGATTCGGCGGGCTCAACTATCTGCAGGCGGATCTCTTCTACCTCATCAACAACAACCAGATCGACAAGAACCAGATCGACGAGGCCACCAGGGCGCATATCTTCCGCAATGCCCATGACACCGAACTCTACGGCCTGGAACTGGAACTGCGGACCAACGTCACCTCCCGCGACCGCCTCTACGTAGGCTACTCCTACGTCAACGGCCACTCCGCCGAGGGCAACGCACTGGCCAATGTCGCCCGGCACCTTGCCAAAGGGAGTTATTTCTATGAGTTCACCCCCGAGATCAGCGCCGCGGCGATCGTCAAATACGTCGGGGCGAAAAGCCGGGTCGACGGGGACCCCAGGGAGGACACGGACCCGTACCTGACGGCCGACCTCTCCCTGCGCTACCACAACCCCGCTGCAAGCTTCTCCCTGACGGGCAGCGTAAAAAACCTCGCCGACGCCACGGTCGTCTACCCCTCGGAACCCTACACCTACGTCAACGATTACCCGCAGGAAGGCCGTACCTTCTTCCTCACTCTGACGAAGGAGTTTTGATGCGTTTGCTGACGCTGCTGCTTCTGCTCTGCACCTCCGGGTTCGCACTGCATTACAACACCCTGCAGCTCAACGCAGAAACCATGATCTTCCCCAAGCTCCTGCTGCTGAAAAAGCATCCCGAAAGCCTGCTCATCGACGGCCGCATCCGCTTTGGCGTCGTCTACGAGGCGGAAGACCGCGACGTGGCGTCGCAGCTCGTCACCCGACTGCAGCGTCTCTACCGCGGCACGATCGAGGGGTACCCCTTTGAAGCGACTATGCTACAATACCGGGAATTAGGCCCGGGGACCAAGACGAGCGCCCTGCTGATGCTGCACTCCGATACCCAGATGCACCAAGCGGCCGCCTTCGCAAAGGCACACGGGATCGTCACCTTTGCCTACAATACGGCATCGCTGAAACACGGGTTGCTTTTCGCACTGGGTATCGAGCGTACCACACGGGTTTACCTCAACCGTGAGGCGCTGTCGGGATACGGCATTGAGTTCTCGGAGTCACTCTATCAAATTGTAAGGTTCGTCGATGGAACAGAAGAAACCGGCCTCGCTCCAAAATAGAGTCGTCGTCTCCGTCGTACTGGCCTTTGTGGTCATCTTCATCTTCGTCTACCTCTTTTTCAGGCAGGCGAGCCATAACGCCCTCTACACGGTCGAAAAAGAGAAGGCCGAGCTGATCGCCGACACGGTTGCGCCGCTGCTCTCCGTCAACCTTTACCTCAGCCTCGACGGCAGCATCAACGAGCTCGTCCGGCAGCTGGCCTCCAACCCCAATATTCTCGCGCTCAAACTGAACCGGGGTGAAACCGTCCTGGCCGATGTACGCAACGACGATCAAAACTGCCGCACCGCCGAAGAGTGTTTCAGCGTCCGCAAACCGCTGCTGCACCCCGTCAGCGGCGAACCCTTCGCCATGCTGAACCTCGTCTATTCGAGCGCCCATTTCAACCAGATGGCCCACCGCTATAACATCATCATCATCTCGGTGGTGGGCGGCCTGGCCTTCCTCAGCATCCTCTTCGCACTTTTCCTGCACCGCAGTTTCATGCCGCTAAGGGCTATTGCCGCCGCCGCGAACCGCTTCAAACCCGGCGAACCGCTATCTATCCCCGCTTCCGAAAAGTACGACGAGATCCGGCACATTTCCGAAGCGCTCCGGGCGATGAACAAACGGATCACCGCGTACGCCAGGCAGCAAGAAGACACGGCGCACCACCTCGAAGAGGAGGTCAACAAAAAAACCGCCCAGCTGCGCCGCCAGCTCTATACCGACAGCCTCACGGGCCTGCCAAACCGCGCCAAGCTTGTCACCGATATCGACGGCTCCAAACCGGGTACCCTCCTGCTCATCAACATCGACGACTTCAAGCAGATCAACGATTTTTACGGCCACATCGTCGGGGACCACGTCCTGATCAAGCTCTCGGGCCTGCTGGCAGAGCTTCTGCCGGGGATGCAGCTCTACAAACTTTCCGCAGACGAATACGCCCTGCTGCAGAACGAAACGATGCAGCGGCACGACATCGAGACACTGATCGCCACCGTCATTACCGAAGTCGAATCCATGGTGATCATCTACGAGGAGGCCGAACACAGCATCCGGATCACTGCCGGGGCCAGCCTGAGCATGGACAAGGGGATGGAGAAGGCCGACATCGCCCTCAAAGCGGCCCGCAGTCAGCATAAGCCCTATGTGATCTACGACGAAAGTCTCAACCTCGAACACCAGTATGAACAGAACATGCGCTGGCTCCGGCGGCTCAAATCGGCCATCGACGAGAAACGGATCGTCTCCTACTACCAGCCGGTCTTCGACAGCGAAACCCGGGAGCTCAAAAGCTATGAATGCCTGATCCGGCTGGTGGAGCCAAACGGCAACGTCCTGCAGCCCAACCACTTCCTTCCTGTTGCCAAGAAGGCGCGCCTCTATCTCCGGCTGACCCAGATCATGATCGAATCGTGCTGCCGCCATTTCGCCGCCCGGGACGATGCCTTCTCCATCAACCTCTCCGTCGACGACATTCTGGACGAAAAAACGGTCCAGTTCATCGAAGAACAGATCGTGGCACACGGCGTCGGCCGGCGGATCACCTTCGAGATCCTCGAATCCGAGGGCATCGAGAACTACCAGGAGGTCTCCGGGTTCATCAAGACGATGAAACAGCTCGGCTGCCGTTTCGCCATCGATGATTTCGGCAGCGGCTACTCCAATTTCGAGCACCTGTTGCACCTCGATATCGACTACATCAAGATCGACGGCAGCCTGATCCGCAACCTCGATACCGATGAAAACAGCCTCCTCATCGTCGAGGCGATCGTCAACATCGCCCAGAAACGGCAGCTCGCCTGTATCGCCGAATACGTCCACAACCAGAAAGTGCTGGAGACGGTGCAGCGCCTGGGGATCCAATTCTCCCAGGGGTACTACCTGGGTGCGCCGCAGCCGGATCTGCTCGAAGCCTCCTCCGGCCCGGAGGCGGGAATTACTGAGGCGTGATCGTCACCGTCATGACGCGCCCGAGCGGTACACTGTCGCGCTTGACGAGATCGACACGGTAATAAGAGACATAGGTCTCGTCCGTGCTCGTTGCCGCCTTTTCAACCTTCCAGCCGCTGCTCCCCTCGACGGTGATCTTTGCTTTTTCCAATACGGCCCGGTCCGCCGCGTCGACATAGAGCACCAGCCGGCCGCCGCCGTGGTCTTCGACCTTCATCAGCTTCGTCCCCGGGGCAACATATTCGCCCTGCCGTACGTAAAGGGTCTTGAGGTACGCTCTGTGCAGCGCGATCCGCTTCTTCGCGATCATGTCCTCCAGCTGTGCGATGAGGCTTTTGAGGTCTTCGGCCTGCATCTTCAGTGACAGCAGCTCCGTCTTGTACTGGTCTTTCGTAAAGCGGTTCTGGCTTGCCAGGTCCTTGATGCTGTCGTACTGTGATTGCTTGACGGCGATCTGCTCCTGCAGCAGCTGCAGTTTCCGGCGGTCGTTGGCGAGCTGCACGTCATCGAGGGCATGGTCGATCTCGATCACGACCTTGTCGAGGGTCTTGAGCTCGTCGCGCTGGTCGAGCTTGACAATGCGTCCCGAAACCTCGGCGCTCACCGTGTGCGCGTCATAGGGCTCCACCTTCGCCTTGTAGTTTCCCGCCGCGAGCGGCAGGGCGGCCATCAGTATCATCAAAAAATATTTCATCGTTTTCTCCTGTCAAATAGTAGCACGTCTCTATGCCTTATGCGCTGTTTTCGGCGTGGGGCTGATCCCGTTGACGACGGCATAGAGCGCCGGGACATAGAGCAGGTTCAGCACCGTCCCCCACAACAGGCCGAAGCCGATGGAGACGGCGATCGGCTGCAGGATCACGGCCTGTCCCGTCGCATAGAAGATCAGCGTAAAGAGGCCGAGGAACGTCGTAATGGAGGTAATGAGAATCGGCCGCAGACGCATCTTCGCGCGTTCGTAGAACGTGCGGGCGTCATGGGTCCCGTGCAGGAAGTCGAGCATAATGATCCCGTCGTTGATGACGACGCCGGCAAGTCCCAACAGGCCGATGACCCCCGGCATGGTAAGGTTCATCCCCATCAGTTTGTGGCCCACCAGCGCCCCGAGGATGGAGAGGGGGATGACGGACATGACGATCAGTGCGTACTTGATCTTCGGGAAGATGAACAGCAGCGTGATCAGCATCAAAAAGAGGGCCGCACCCACGGCACGCTTCATATCCGCGGCCAGCTGCTCGTTGCGCTCCTGCTCCCCGAAGAGCTCCGCTTTCACCCCCGTCTGGCGCACCGCGCCGAGCACCGGGGCGATCTGCTTCAGGACCTGCGACGGGGTCGTCATACGCTTATTCACCTTCGCGAACACGGTTTTCACCACCGTACCGTCGCGCTTTTCGATCTGGTTGAAGTCGCGGCGGCTCTCAAAGGCGACGATATCGCCGAGGTTGACGTAGGTGCCGTCGGAGAGAGGGTACTGGAACCGTTCCAGCGTGCTCAAGCGGTCCTTTTCCAGGGCCCGGGTCTTGATCTCCATGACCCCGTTGTCATTGAAGGTCATCGCCCTGCGGTTATCGAGGAAATAGGCGGCAAGGGTCCGGGCGACCTCCGCTTCGCTCAGGCCCAGCCGCTCACCGTAATCGTTGACGCGCAGCCGGATCTCCCGCATTCCCGGCTCAAGGTTGTTGCTGACGGAGACGACCCCCTTGACCTGTTCCAGCGCCGCCTGCACCTGCTGCATCGCCGCGATTGTTTTCGTTTCGTCGGCCCCGGAAAAGTTGACCTGGACGTCGATGCGCACGACCCCGGCCCGCTGTTCCCGGACGCCCAGCTCCTCGAACGCGTACTGCTGCCGCAGCGGCGCAACCAGCGCCTCGAGATCGTCGACAAGTTCAAAAGTGTGCTTTGTCCGCTGTTTTTCGGGATCGTCGTAGTTGAACGAGAAGTTCAGCAGCGGTGCAAGGTAGCGGTCGAAGACGTTGTCCGGCACCATGTCAAAGAGCTCCATCGTTACCAGGAAAACATGCTCTCCCGACTCCGCGTCCCCGGCCATGGATACCCGCGACCCCGTTACCGTCGAGACCGATTTGAGGGCGTACTGTTCCCCGGCCTGGATAATGCGCCGCTCGATCGCCCGGGCGACTTCGGCCGTTTCCTCGATCGGAGTATTGATGTCAAGCTTTCCGGTGACATAGAGGAACGAGCCGTCATGTTCCGGGAAAAACTGGAACTGCATGCTCTTGACTGTGAAAAAGGTCAGCAGCGGCACCGTGATCAGGAAGAGGGCAAGCACGCTCTTTTTATAACGGATCAGCCCGTGCAGGAGGGTTTCATAGCCGTTCTGGATACGCGTCCAGTCGACCATGTTCTTCTGCTTCCGGAGCACCTCTTCCGCATGCAGCGGCAAGAAGAGGAAACTCTCGATCAGCGAGCCCATCAGGATCATAATGACCATGATGGGGATGAGGATGATGAACTTGGAGATCTCCCCGCTGAGCATGAAGAGCGGCAAAAAGGCGACCACGGTCGTCACCGTCGCCAGGGTCACCGGCAGGATCATCTCCCGCAGCCCCGCCATCACCGCGGCGTGCCGTTCCATCCCCTCGTTGAGGTGGCGCTGGATGTTCTCCGCGACGACGATGGCGTCGTCGACGACGATCCCGATGACGATGAGCGCCCCCAGCAGGGAGACGATGTTGATGGAGTAGCCCAGCACATAGATGAAGGCGATGCCGATGGCGAAGGAGAAAGGTATCCCCATGGCCACGATGGACGCGATACGGACATTGATCAGCAGCGCCATGGAGAGGAAAACGAGGATCAGCCCGAACATGAGGTTTGAGAGCACCGTCTCCAGGCGGCTCTGCACCGGCTTGGAGGTGTCGTGGTAGAAATCGAAATAGATGCCGGGGTAGTCGCCCCGGAGCGATTCGGCAAAGCGCACGAGCTCCCGGGAGAGCGCGATCGCGTTGCCGCTGTCCCCTTTGGAAATATTGAGCGTAATGTTCGGGCGCCCGTTAAACGTTGAGATCGTCGTATCCTGCGGATGTTCGATCACGACACGGGCGATGTCGCCCAGGCGGACGTACTTGCCCCCGACGCCGAGCATCGTCGCTTCCCACGACGCGGCATCGGGCTTGCCGTGGACGGTGGAGAGAAAGACGAAATCCCCCTTCTGCTCGATATCGCCGATGGGGTAGATGTAGGAGAGATTGGCGATCGCCGAGGTCACGGCGCTGCGGCTGAGGCCCAGGGCTTCGATGGCCTGCGAGTCGAGGCGGACGGAGACCTCCTCGTCCGAATCCCCGTACATCACCACTTCGCTGATGTTGGGGTAGCGGGCGAAGCGCGTCTTGATCTCCTTGGCCGCCTCGACGAGCTCACCGTGGCTCAGCGTATCGCTGGAGAGCGAGAGGGAGACGAGGGGGCGGTTATGCACTGCCAGCGTCGCCACCGGTTCGACCATATCCGGGGGGAGGTACTGCCGGCTCTTGGCGATGGCATCCTTGGCCTTGTTGAGCGCGTCGTTCTGGTCCGCCCCCTCCTGCAGCGTCAGGACGATCGCGAAACTGCCGGGTTTGATGACGGTTTCGATCTTGTCGATGCCGTCGATGCTTCCCAATGCATCCTCGATATCGCGCACGGCCATCTTGTCGAGATTATCCGCACTGCTCCCGGCGTATCCCCCGCTGATCGTGATCTGGTCCAGCGTTACCAGAGGGAAAAGCTCTTTGGGAATGGAGATGTAGGCGTTTACCCCCATCACCAGTACGAAAAGCAGCAGCACGTAGTTGAGCCGCTTGTTACGGATAAAATACTCGATAATTTTCAGCATACGCGATTATATCGCCGCCGTTTGCCGCTGGTCAAGCATTTTGGGATATAATCTTCGAAAATTAACTTTACAGTGTAAGGAGTTCCTTATGAAAGTCGCCGTCCCCGTCAAAGACGAGACCCTCCAGTTCTTCGGCAATGCCGGACATACGCCCTTTTTCGCCGTCTACACCGTGAAGGGTGCCGGCATGTTCCGCGCCTTCGAACTCGAAGGGCTGCGGGCCAACCCCCGCACCGACCTCGACCATGATCACGATCATGAGGACGAGCACCACCAGTGCTCCCACGACGACAACGACGAGGCGCACGCCAAGGCGCACCTCGTGATGGGGGAAGCGCTCGAAGACTGCGACTTCATCGTCGTCGGCCGCGCCTGCAAGAACACGGCGGCGGCCATGGCCGAATACGGCGTGCATATCCGCAAGTACAACGGCGACCCCGCCAAGGCCGAAGCCGTCCTGCGCAGCGTCTCCGCCCAGCTCGCCTAACGCGGGCGGGCACCCCTCACTTCACACGGATATCCATCTCCTCGGCATCCCCGGGACTGACCAGCTCCATAGTCGACAATCCGACCACATGCATGAACTGCAGGTAGAACACCAGGGAGAACTTTCCCCGGTCAAGCTTTCCGCGCAGGGCAGGACGCGTATAGTCATACCCTTTGGCCAGAAACAGTTCCGTCAGCTTCGGAACATCCAGCCCTTTTTTCACCATCACCGCCTTGATATGGCGGGAAACAGCCGCTTCCCATTCACTCTCTGACATCATCTCGGCTCCTTGGTTTCATAATCTAATATTTTCATATTTACTCTTAATTAATCATAAATGGTCAAATATGTACATAAATACTATTGACAAAAAAACTCTTTTTCACTACTATTGTCCGTATCACACGACAAGGAGTGGGAAATCATGAAAGACACAATCACACAGCGGGTCTCGCGGATCATAGCCGGCAACATGCATGCCCTGGTGGATATGGCGGAAAACGCCAATCCCAAAGCGATGCAGCAGCAGGCGATCCGGGAGATCGACAATGCCGTCACCGAAGTCCGGACCGAACTGGGTAAGGAAAAAGTCGAACTGCATGCCATCACCAAGCGCATCGCCGAAGCAAAGACCGACCATGCCGAACTGCTCCAGCAGATCGAAACGGCGGTGCGTGAAGAGCGTGACGACCTCGCCGAAGCGGGGATCGCCAGACAGATGGATATCGAGGTACAGCGCGGCGTCCTCGAAGAGGCCAGAAGCCTGAGCGAAGCGGACATCAAAAAGTACCAGGGGTATGTCGATGCCATGCTGGCACGCAAGCGGGAGATCGAGGAGGCATTCGCCCAGAAAGAGGCTGCCGCCAAGGAGGTGCACGGCAGCGGCACGGCGAAGGCAGCCGTTGACCGCGCCGAAAACGCCTACAACAGGATCATGGGCGGGGGCGCACCGGTCACACCGCAGCGCAGCGACGACGAAGCGGCGCTGGATGAGCTGGCGGAGCTGGACCGGAAAAGCCGTATCCAGTCCCGACTCTCCGCCCTCAAATCGACCATGAAACGCCATGACTGAGTTCCTCTTCGCCGGCGGCGTATTCCCCTTCACCGTGGCAATAGGCATCATGTTCGCCATTGCCCTGCTCGAAGGGGTCGGGATGCTCATCGGGGCGGGCCTCTCAGAGGTGATCGAATCGCTCCTGCCCGATATCGATTTCGATATCAATCCACCGGATGCCTCCAGTACGGGGCTTTTCACCAAACTGCTCGGATGGATGTACTACGGGCGGGTCCCGGTGCTGATCATTCTGGTCTGTTTTCTGACGGCATTCGGTCTGACGGGGATGACCATGCAGGCGTTTATCCACGGCCTGCTCGGCTTCTACCTCCCCTCGCTGATCGCCGTGGCGGCGGCCCTTTTCGCATCCCTGCCTTTTACGCGCGGGTTTACCGCGCTCATGGCGCGCATCCTGCCCAAAGATGAAACAAGCGCGATCAGCGCGGAGGACTTCATCGGCAAGAGCGCCGTCATCACCCTCGGTACCGCCAGGCAGGGAGCCCCTGCGGAAGCCAAATTCACCGACCGTTTCGGCCAGACGCACTATGTCATGGTCGAGCCGGATGAAACGGGCGTGGAGTTCACCCCGCAGGACCGTCTGATCCTCTCGGAAAAGACAAGTATCGGCTATCTCGCCATCAAAGACGAACAGTAGCCCAAAAACAAAAAAAAGGAGTTATCTAATGAACCTCGACCTTGATCTTATGTATGTCATCATTCCCTCCGTGGCACTCGTCGCACTGCTCGCGATCGGCCTGATCGTGGCGCGCCTCTATACCCGCGCCACCAAAGAACAGGCTTTCGTACGGACGGGCTTCGGCGGTGAGAAAGTTATCCGCGACGGCGGTGCGATCGTCCTGCCGGTCTTCCACGAGATCACCCTCGTCAATATGCAGACACTGCGCCTGGAAGTCCGCCGCGAAAAGAACGACGCGCTGATCACCGGCGACCGGATGCGCGTCGACGTGCTGGCGGAGTTCTTCGTCCGCGTCAAACCCGATGCGGACAGCATCGCGCGTGCGGCCCAGACCCTCGGTGAACGGACCATGAAACCCGTCGAGCTCAAATCGCTGATCGAAGGGAAATTCGTCGACGCTCTGCGCTCCGTCGCGGCCGAGATGAGCATGAAAGACCTTCATGAAAAGCGTGCCGATTTCGTCCAGAAGGTCCAGGGCAACGTCGCCGAGGATCTGATCAAGAACGGGCTTGAACTGGAAACCGTCTCCCTGACCGGGCTCGACCAGACCAGCAAAAACTTCTTCAACCCCGACAACGCCTTCGATGCCCAGGGTCTGCTGCTGCTGACCAAAGAGATCGAAGAGCGCCGCAAGGCCCGCAATGACATCGAGCAGGACACCCGCATCCAGATCGAGCAGAAAAACCTCGAGGCGGAGCGCCTGAGCCTTGAAATTGAACGCGAGCAGGAGTACGCGTCCATGGACCAGCGGCGCGAAATCGCCGTCCGCAAGGCCGACATTGATGCGCAGACAAAGAAAGAGGAAGCCGACAAACGGCGCCAGGCGGAAAATGCGGAGATCGAGGCCAAAGAGGCCATTGAGCAGACCCGAATCGAAAACGAGAAGATCACCGAATCCAAACGCATCGAGAAAGAGAAGCTGATCCGGCAGGCCGATATCGAGAAGCAAAAAGCGATCAAGATAGCCGAACAGTCCAAAGAGATCGAGATCTCCGAAAAATCCAAGGCGGAATCCAAAGCCCGGGCCGAGGCAGACGAAGCGCGCGCCGATCAGGTCAGGGCCGAAGAGAACGTCGTCACCGTCAAGCAGGTCGCCGAAGCGAACCGCGCCAAAGCCATCGCGATCGTCAAGGCCGAACAGGAAGCGGAAGAGGATGCCGTCGGCATCAAAGTTGCGGCCGAAGCGGAAAAAACGGCGGCGGAAGACACCGCTGAAGCCAAGCGTATCGCCGCCCAGGGTGAGGCCGACGCTATCACGACGGTCGCCAAGGCGAAACAGGCCGACCTTGAGGCCGAGGCAGAGGGACGCCGCAAACTCAACGAAGCGGCCAATATCCTCAGCCTCGATCAGATCACGCTGCAGATCCAGACGAAACTGATCGAGTCGCTGCCGGCCATCATCGCCGAAAGCGTCAGACCGATGGAGCATATCGACTCCATCAAGATCGTCGATGTCAACGGACTTCAGACCGGAGCCTCCGGCGGCCTTCAGGGGGAAAGCAGCAGCGGAAGCCTCTCCGACCAGCTTGTCAGCAGCGCGCTCAAATACAAAGCCCACTCGCCCCTGCTCGATGACCTCATCGGCGGGCTCGGCCTGGGTGCTTTGAATGATGTAGCAGGTATTGCCAAAAAAGCGGGACTGGTCAGCGCAGCAGGCGAAACC
The DNA here is from genome assembly GCF_039645585.1 of Sulfurimonas sp. HSL-1656. Classification (NCBI taxonomy): domain Bacteria; kingdom Pseudomonadati; phylum Campylobacterota; class Epsilonproteobacteria; order Campylobacterales; family Sulfurimonadaceae; genus Thiomicrolovo; species Thiomicrolovo subterrani. The sequence continues at coordinate 92,424 of NZ_CP147915.1, read as the reverse complement.
GCGACGGCAGACGTTGAAACGGCAGAAACCGTGGAAGCTGAAGGAACAAAGGGCGCATAAGCATCAAAAGCCCCTCTCTTCGGCAGGGGACGGCGCTGAAACCTGAAAAAATATTAATTTTTTTCATCCAACGGAAAAAGCAGGGGCAACATTGCGTCCAAAGCGCTATGATGCCTATAGCTGTATCCGGTTTTTTCACGAACCCTCCTGTTTTTGAAACTCCTTTTTACTCCCGGATACAGTGTTTTTCCTTCTTTGTCGCACCCCCCGGGTGCACCTTTCAACTATGCTTTTATTTCACAGTGTGATTTCGGCGTCTCCCAGAATTCGACGGAGTTCACCCTGATGCCCAGCGGCGCCATCTTTTTCTGTACGATCTTAAGCATCCACGCGGTCAGCTGTTCGCTGGTGGGGACGAAATCGACGATGACCATCCCCTCGTATTTTTCGCGTATCGCGCCGATCTCGCCGTCGACGACTTCCAGCCGCGGTGTCCAGTACCCTTCGTCGTGCAGGAAGAAACGGGCGTCGTCCATTTTGCCCTCCGCGCAGTAATGCGACATCATGTCGGGGAAGAGCGGGTCGTTGCGGTCGATGATGAACTTGTGGTCCAGGGTCGCGTCGAGCCACTGCTTAAACCAGTTGAGATGCTTGAAGTCGGTCACCATCCCGTTTTGCAGCGTCTCCGCGGCGAGGAAGATCTTGATCCGCCCCTGGTGGCCGTGCAGGTGGCGGCACATCAGGCAGTCGTCGAGGCTGTACTCCGTCTCGAGGCTCTGCGACCAGACCCGGTGGCCGTAACAAAAATCGAACTGTTTATCGATAATCCATGTCATACCGTCCGCCTCACTGGAACTTCAACGGGATCAGGCTGCGGTCTTTTTCGAACGCGCCGGTCACGTAGGTCGTGGACGTAGAGGCGTTGATATCACACGCCCCCCGGAAGGCCGTACAGCCGTGTTTGAGGTTGAAAAGGCCGACATAGACGGAGTCCGTCTCGAAAACCTGCAGGATCTTGTTGCCGATATAGCGGGTCAGGTCCTCCTGCAGCCAGCCGCGGCGGGCGCACCAGTTGACGAAGCGGTTGATCTTGCTGATGCCGCCGAGCTTCTCACGCGGGATGTAGCCGACGACGACCACGGAGCCCGTGTCCGCCTGGTCCTGCCCGAACCGGATGAAGTGGTGACTGCAGACGGCATCGAGCTGCGTCGTGACAAAGACGGGCTCGTGTGTCTTCGCGTTATTGGGGAAGGTCGCCATGCGCGGTTCGGGGTTCCAGCGGCCGCTCATCAGTTCGCGCTCATCCTCGGGCATAGCCCCGGTATACATCTTCGCGATGCGCCCCGCCGTCCCGATGTTGCCGCAGGCGGCGTCCTCCATCACGTTGGGGTCTTCGCGGTCGATTTTGAGCGCGTCGAGTACCTGCCCCATATAGAACATCGCATAGAGGCGCATGACATAGTGCCCCTCAACCGAGAGCTTCTGACCGGTCTCATGGATATTCTCGTTGACGCGGAACGCCTTGACGGCTCGGTACTCCTCCACGGCGCGCGCGAGTTTTGTTTCATCCTCGTGGCCGAAGTGGCAGAAAAACCGTTCGCGGACGAATGCGTCAAGCTCCTCTTGTGTCGGGACCATGGCTTCTCCTCTGGAATAATGGGGGCATTGTAGTAGCCAAACGCCAACATGTCTAGCGCTTTTGAAACGCTGGCATCAATTTAAGCTTTGCTTTATATGATTGTAACATGCCATTCAAGATTACCCGCTTTGAGACGATCCCCCTGGAAGCGCCGGCGTTTGTGCGCCCCGTCCGCATCCTCTATACGCAAAACGGCCGCGAGCTGAGCTGGGAGGCCGTCAAGAGCCACGACAGCGTCGCCGTCCTGCTCTACCATACCGAACGTGAGGCCTTCCTCCTCGTCAAACAGTTCCGTCCCCCGGTCCACATGAACCACCCTGAACACTTGTTCACATACGAGCTCTGCGCCGGGATCGTCGACAAAAAGGCCCCCCTGCTCCAGATCGCCAAGGAGGAGATCGACGAGGAGTGCGGCTACGACGTCCCGCCGGAAAAGATCGAGAAGATCACCTCCTTCTTCACCAACGTCGGTATCTCCGGCGGGCAGCAGCACCTCTACTTTGCCGAAATCGACGAGACGATGCGTGTCCACGACGGCGGCGGCATCCATACGGAGGAGATCATCTTGGAGTGGGTCCCGCTCACGGAGGCTAACGCCTTTGTTTTTGATGAAAACAGGGCGAAAACCCCGGGGCTGATGTTCGCGTTTTACTGGTTTTTCGCGAAGGAGTGACTACCGCAGAACACCGAAGCGCGTGAGCGTTTCGGTGAGCTCCTTCGCCGCCGCAGGTCCGATATGCCTATAGACGACCTGCCCGCTGCCGTCGAGGATCACCTGGGTCGGCATCATGCGGACATCGTACTGCACCGCGACGTGGCGTTCGCGCCGGATGTCGATAAAGTAGATGCCACTGCGCGGATGCTCTTTTTTGATTCTGTACAGCGTGCGCGCCATATCTTCACAGCTCCGGCACGACGTCGATCCCAGTTCAAGCAGCACCGGTTTGCCGCGGCCGATCTTCGGAGCGACAAGCTTGTACGGTGTTACATTCAGCATCGTCTCATGGACAGTTTTTTCCTGGCCGCAGCCGCCGAGCAGCAGCGCGAATCCCAGCAAGAACATTCGAAACATATCACTCCCTACTAATAGACAAGATAGGCCTGGTAGGCCAGGTAGACCGCGATGGCGGCGAGCAGCAGGATGAAAAGGGCGTTAACCCCGTTTGCGATTCTCGCCAACAGCGGGCTCGACGCCATCCGCTGGGCGAAACCGAGGGAGATTCCCGCGGCCAGCAGCAATAGACCGTGCCCCAGCGCAAAGAGCAGCACCAGGGCATAAGAGTAGGCCCAGCCGCTCTGTTCCGCCACGGCGATGATGGCCGCCAGCGGCGCCGAAGCGCACGGCGTGCTGACCAGGCCGAAGAGCATCCCGATAATCAGCGCGCCCGCCAGCTTGAACTTCAGCAGCCGGCCGGCAATAAGCGCCTTGTCGATCTGCCCCAGCCACCCCATGGCATAGGCCGCGACCAGGAAGGTCGCCGCGGCAGCGAGCGCGTAGGCCCAGAAGGGCGCGACGCTGAGCAGCGCCCCGGCCTTGGCCACCGTCAGCATGAGCAGGGAAAAACTGATAACGAGTCCGGTGACGAAGAGCAGGGAGTAAAAAAACGTAAAGCGCTGTTTCTGCCTCGGGGTCATCTCCGCGGACAGACCGAGCACGCTGCCGATGAGCAGCGGCAGCGTGATGATGGAACAGGGCGCCAGCGAAGTCAATACCCCGACGCCGAAGGAGGCAACAAGGGCGATAAAACCGTAGTGGCCGACCAGTTCGGCCAGGCTCTGTTCAAGCATCATCCGGCGGGATCAGAAATCGTCGTCGTCGCTGAAGAAGGCGTCCTCTTCCGCCTGATCTTTGGCGGCCTCCAACGCATCGAGCTCCGCCTGGCTCATCATCAGCATTTTCATCTTTTTGACAAAGATGGTCCGGTCGGGCAGCTTGGCGAAATAGGCGTAGGTGCCGTACCCCATGACCAGCACGGTGGCGACGAGGATGAGCTTCTGCGCCGGCGAGAAGGTCTGGATGGGCTCTTTATAATTCATCTCGCAGACGCCGCCCGGGCAGTATTTCGGATCTTTGCGTTTGATCCAGGCGAAGATCTTGCACCCCAGGCAGATGGAGAAGGCCGCTTCAAAAAAGAGCAGCGCCATACAGATGAGACACACCAGTACCTTGAGCGGGTTGGGCTGGAAGTCGATGACGAGGTAGTAGAACATCGGCCATGCCAGCAGAAAGCCCAGGATCCAGGCGAAACGCTTCTGCGCAGCCCCGACGTACTCGGGCTTCTGGTTCCGCACGAAAAAACGCCCCAGCATCAGACTGGGCGCATAGCGCGGCTGGATGATACGCAGCGTAAAGTCGACGGCGAAGAAGGTCACGAAGTACTTCGAAAAGACCGCCGTACCCAGCATCACCCCGTTCGTCAGCCCCAGGAAGGCGCCGACAAACAGAATCGCCGCCGCCGCGCGCGCCTCCCTTTCATTGAGCATGCCCACCTCGTAGCCGGGCACCTTTTCACCGTAGGCGAAGAAGCTTTTAATATCCACGCTTTTCTCCTTGTAAAATAGAGGCATCATGACCGGATGCCTCTTTAATGACGGGAACTATAGCACATTTGGACCGATAAATCAATATATCTTGATATTTGTAAATTGATTGGCTACAATGCTGCTATCCAAACGGCAAAAGGACACAGCATGAAACGTCTCCATATCCATATCTCCGTCGACGATCTCGACAAAAGCCGGGCCTTCTACACCGCCCTGTTCGGTACGGAACCGACGAAGGAAAAAGCGGATTACCTGCAGTGGCTCATCGACGACCCCGCCGTCAACTTTGCCGTCTCAAAAGGCAGAAGCACGCGCGGGCTCAACCACCTGGGACTGCAGTTCGACAGCGACGAAGCCGTCGCCGAGACCGAGGCCCGTCTGATCGCCGCGGGCATTGCGGGCGAGAAACAGAGCGGCGCGCAGTGCTGCTACGCCGAATCGAACAAATACTGGGTGCAGGACCCCCAGGAGGTCATCTGGGAGAACTACCATACGATGGAGCAGATCGAGGTGTTCGGCGGCGACAGCTTTACCGGCGGGGTGGGCTGCTGCCAGCCGACCTTCTCCGAAAACGGCAAGTGGTCGACGGCCGGGGGCTGCTGCTGAGCATGGACGTCTTCCTCAAAAGCGTCGCGGCCCTCAACGACGAGACGCGGGTGCTGATCCTGCGTTTCCTCGACGAACACGGACCGCTCTGCGTCTGCGACCTGCAATCCTCCCTGGAGATGATCCAGTCGCGCCTCTCGCGCCACCTCAAGATCCTCAAAGAGGCGGGATTCCTGAAGGTCGAGCGCAAAGGGACCTGGGCCTACTATGCCATCCGTTTTCCCCTGGACCGCTTCCGCAGCGAAGCGCTGGAGGAGATCCGGCACCTCGGCATCGCCCTGCCGAAACTGCAAAAACTCTCCGAAACTGACCAAGGATGTAAGCTATGAGCAAGAAAAAAGTACTGATCCTCTGTACCGGTAACAGCTGCCGCTCCATTATGGCCGAAGCGCTGATCAACGCCAAGCTCGGCGACTGCGTCGAAGCGTTCAGCTCCGGCGTCAAGGCCAGCGGAAAAGTCAACCCCAACGCGCAGGCCCTGCTTGAATCAAAAGGGTATTGGAAAGAGGAGTACCACTCCAAGGTGATCGAAACGGTTCTGAACAACGCTTTCGACCTCGTCGTCACCGTTTGCGATAACGCCAAAGAGACCTGCCCAATGTTCCCCAAAGCGGTCAAGACGATCCACGTCGGCTTCGAAGACCCCTCGGGTAAAGCCGAAGCGGAGTACGCCAAAACCCTCGACCTGATCGAGCGGGAGCTGCTGCCTATCGTCAAAGCGGAGCTCTGCTAGATGTGGCATGACCTCAGCCGCGCCTTCGTCTACGAAACGCTCCACCTTCAGGGGCGGTTCGCCGACGCGCTCCACTTCTTCCTCTACGATACGGTCAAGATCTGGTTCCTGCTGATCACCATCATCTTCGCCGTATCCTTCCTGCGCACCTGGATGAACACCGAGATGGTGCGGGCCTACCTCGCGGGGAAAAAAGAGTTCACGGGCAACATCCTGGCCGCACTCTTCGGGATCATCACCCCCTTCTGTACCTGTTCGGCTATTCCCCTCTTCCTGGGCTTTCTGCAGGCGCGCATCCCCGTCGGCGTCACCTTCAGCTTTCTCATCTCCGCCCCGCTGAACAACGAGATCGCCATCGCCATGCTCTTCGGGCTCTTCGGCTGGAAGATCACCGCGCTGTACATTGGCTTCGGACTGGCCGTGGCGATCGTCGGCGGCTGGCTGATCGGCCGGACCAAAGCGGAACGGTACGTGCTGCTGGACGTACCGGTGATGCAGGGCGACCTCCATGTGGCGGCGACGTCGCTGAACCTGAGACAGCGCGCCGGCGACGCCTGGAAAGCGACCCTGGAGATCTTTAGAAAGATCTACCTCTGGGTTATGGCCGGCGTCGGCGTCGGCGCATGGTTCCACGGCTTTGTCCCGGCGGAGTTCATCGCCGACTACGCCGGCGGCGACGCCTGGTACGCCGTGCCCGTCGCGGCAGTGATGGGCATCCCGATGTATGCCTCGGCCGCCGGCGTCATGCCGCTGGTGGAGGTCCTGACGGAGAAAGGGATGCTGCTGGGCACCGCGCTGTCGTTTATGATGGCCGTGACGGCGCTGAGCCTGCCCGAAGCGATCATCCTCAAGCAGATCCTGCACACCAGGCTCATCGCCACCTTCTTCGGCATCATCGGCGTCGGGATCATCGGCGTCGGCTATCTGTTCAACATCATCTTGTAAGGAATCATTATGGAGAGACGAAACTTTTTAGGCATGGGTGCGGTCATGGCAGGGGCGGCCATCCTCCCCGCAACGTCGTACGCCGCTACCGCAGAGAAAAAACCCGAGGGGGCCGTGACGCTCTATTATGAGTTTCGCGTCCCGATGCCCGAGAAGAAGAGGGTGCTCGGCAACATCGACGGACTCGCCTCCTTCCTGAAGGGGAAACAGGGCTTTTTGAGCTTCTCGTTCAAACAGATGACGGGGGAATCGACCATGGTGCGCAACTACCCCGCCCACCTCAAAGGGGTGCTCGACCGCGGGTACGCCGACGGCGACGGCCGTCCCACCTCCCCGAAGCTCCCCCTTTTCTATACGCTCTTCATCCGTTTCGACTCTTACGATGCGCTGGTCGCCTCCAAGGTGCAGGCGTGGTTTACCGAACAGATCGTCCCCTCGCTCTTTGCCTACAAACCGGGGACGCCTCCGACCAAGACGCCGATCAAGCTTGACTACCACGAAGGGATCTACACAACCGTCGCCGCCGGGGACCGCCAAAAGCTCTACACGACCCCCGATGAGATCAGGACCTTCCTGCAACACCAGTCCGACGAAGTGAAAAACCGCTACGTCACCGTTGAAAACCACGTCATGATCAAAGACGCGAACCGCGAAGCCTTCAATCAAAAGGTCGCGCGCCTTCTGAGTACCGCGCAGCAAACCTTCCGGCCCGACGTTCACGATGCGGGCTATGACGACCGGTATCCCCACGGCCAGGCCGGAACGGCGCAAAACAGCCATTACCGCAAAGCGGTGACGACCGAAATCCTTCAAAACGCGTTTGCCGACGGCGATGCCCGGAGCTACATTATGCACGGCGTATGGGAGAACATGTACGATCATGAGAATTCGCACCTCGACCCGCGATTCCTCGCCGCGGCCGGCCCCGTAGGCGCCTACGTCGTTTCCGGCCCGGTCGAACCGTTCTACGATACGATCAAACAGAGCCATTAAAGGAGAAGAACCATGAAAATCGAAATTTTGGGCACGGGCTGTGCCAAGTGCAACGAACTCGAAGCGAAAGTGAAGCAGGCGGTCGCCAAGAGCGGTAAATTCCTGCAGGTAGAAAAGGTCAGCGACCTGCAGAAGATCATGGCCTACGGGGTTATGAGCACGCCGGGGCTGGTCATCGACGGCGAGGTGAAGTCGACGGGCCGTGTACCGAGTGTCGACGAGATCCTGGCGATGATCGCCTAAGCCGCTTCCGGTACCTCCCGTCCGGATAGCTTCATTGCCGGACCGCCGGCGTTGACGACGCTCACGCAGGCTAACGTCTCCGTTTTAACGGCAAAACACTCTGCTTGATGCCGGCTGAAACGGTAGTAACGCCTCTTTATCCAATCAGCAACCGCCTTCCACTGACGATTCAACCTTTCGCCCTATTCTTTCGTTGTTACAATCATTCACCTTTTTGCAATGTTTTTTGAATAATTGTCATAAACTGTTTTAATTGTGATACAATGACTTAGGAAACTTTTAATACTATAAAATAGTTATCACAAATGGAACTTATTAAAGGTTTCTGCTTTCCCGGGGCCGACACCCCGGGCCATACCGAACCATGGAGGAGGAAACGTATGAACCATCGCATGAAGCAGTTAGGGTGCCTGTTGGCCGTCAGCATGTTATTCGGCGGCTGTGTCGCCACGAAGAATGCCGAGCCGGCTCCGCAGCCCGCCCCGGCGGAACAGCCGTCTGAAGCACCGGTAGCGACTATGGCCGAAGCACCGGCAGCCGCACCGGCTGTACAACCCAAAGCAGCACCGAAACCGGCCGCGTCGAAAGCAGCCCCTAAAGCGGCTCCAGCGGCAGCACCGGCCGAGGAGAAACCCTGTGACCTTTACGATGTTGAAGTGGCCATGGACGAAACCGCCCTCACCGTCGGAAAGAGCGTCAGCCTTTACGTGCACGTCAAGGCCAACGGCTTCCCGCTGACCGGCCATGAGGCCCACGGGGTCAAAGTCACCTTCAACGGGCTGGGCTTTGCTTCCAACCCGCCGGCATCCGAATGTCTCCGGGTCCACCCGAACGGATCGGACATCATCTACAACGTCACGGCGGCCAATGCCGGCACCTATGACGTCGTTGCGAACGTCGCCTTCTACCCGACCCGCGACTGCAATGCTTCGCGCGTATCGAAAATGTCGGACCCTCTGACGGTCACCGTCAAATAATCAGGTTGCAGAGGCGGCGCTTTGCCCGCCCTGTGCCGCCCAATCCTCTATAAGCCCCCTTTATCGCAACGTCGTGTCTGCACATCAGTATTACTTATTTATCACCTTTCGTTCCAAGCCTTTCAATATTTTTAAAAATTTGCAAGATTTTGTTGCCGCTGTGATATAATAATGACCTTTGGCAACCTTTAAATTATGTATATAGTTACGTATCTGGACAGAGTTCGAAGGTTACCGGAGCGCCCGGGAGGTGAGAGGACCGGGCCCAATTTCATAGAGAAAAGGAAGAACATGATTCAAAAGTATGTGCGGCATGCAGCATACCTTCTGGCCGTCAGCCTGCTTTTCAGCGGATGTCTCAAAAATGCGGAACCGGCAGCACAGAATGAGGTAGCAGAGCCGGAAGTCCTCGGCATCGTCAACGAGCCCAATGCACCGGAAGTCGAACCGGTCCCGCTGCCGATGGCACCGAAACCGGCCCCGGAAAAACCGAAAGCCGTGGCCAAAGCCAAACCGGCCCCCGTCGCCGAGCCTGAACCGGCACCGATGCCGACACTTGCCGCCGCGGCCCCCGTTGCCGACAGCCCTTTTGAAAAATACACGGTGGAACTTGTTCCGGACAAAGAGAAAGTCGTCGTCGGCGAACCGGTCAGCCTGCGTGTCATCGTCAAAGCCAAAAACTTCCCGCTTTCAGGAAGCGATGCCCACGGTGTCCAGGTGACGTTCAGCGGCCTCGGATTTGTCACGGATGCGCCTGCGGTCGAGTGTCTGCGCGCCCATCCGAACGGTTCGGAAGTGATCTATAACGTCACTGCCATGAACAGCGGCACCTACCGTGTCGCCGCCAACGTATCGGTCTACCCGACACGCGAGTGCCACATCTCAAGCGCGCATAAAACTTCCGCACCGATCGTCGTCAGCGTCAAATGACGGCGCGGCGCCCCGGCGCCGGCACCCCTTTTTCCCCAATACCGTCAATCCCGATAGCATCCACCACGAGCGGTCGCACCGATTTGCGCTCAAACACCGCTGCAACGGTTCGCTGCCTCCGAAGCGGAAGGGTGAGACCGGTCAGACCTCGAGCACGACCTCGGGGTACTCGGCGGAGCGGGTACCGGGAATAGGCTTGGTAGCAGCGCCCTTGACCGTATAGACGAAAGCGATCTTGGGTTCGTCGGTCTGGTTGTCGTAGGCGTGGTGCAGCGTCCGGCAATGAAACAGGATAACGTCGCCTTCGTGCAGGTCGTAATGCACCTTCTTCGCGATCAGGGCGTCGTTTTCCGGCAGCCCCGTCATAAAACTGGTATCGGTATCGAACTGTTCCGGCCGGTATTCAAGTTTGTGGCTGCCGTTGATAAACTCCAGCACCCCGTTCTCCATACGCTCTTCGCCCAATGCCAGCCAGACGCTTACGAGGTTGTCGTTCTCAAAGTGCCAGTAGCGGCGGTCCTGGTGCCAGCGGCTCTCCGTGCTCTTGGAGGGCATCTTCGTCATAATGGAGTTGTGGTGTGCCAGGGTTAAGACCGGGGTGTCGTGCAGTACCTGCGCCAGCATCGGGCGGATCTCCTTGTCCGTCATCCACTCGCGGAAAATCTCGCGGCGGTCATAGACCTGGCGCAGGCGGCGCAGGGTCGAGTTGTTCGAACCCGTGTACTCCCCTTCCGTCTCAATCGGCGGCGTGCGCGCCTCGATCTCCTCTTTGGCTGCCGCCAGGATCGCCTCGCAGCGCGCTTTGTCCACAAAGCCGCGCAGCAGGATGTACCCGTCGCGCTCAAACTGCGCCAGCTGCTCCTCACTCAGTTTCATCTGCTCTCTCCCACCAACTGGTATCGGTCGATCGTCTCGTCGTCAAGATCGATCAGGCCCCGTGCGCGCAGGTCGGCAAAGACGTCTGCGTCGCAGACGACGTCGCCGGGCCACTCGCGTGTAAAACCGTCCATCGGGTCCTTGTTGGTCCCGTCGACACCGATCATCTCCTCCAGCCAGACATCGCGCTGCGCATCGATGTTGTTCGTCACCCGCCACACGAGCATGTAGGGGTTGTTCACGTCGTTCTGGCGCGTGTCAACGAACACGGCGATCGCGATGTGTCCTGATAGCGGCTTCAGCGCCTCGAAGAGTTCGCGCGCCGGGCGCTTCTTCTCGTACTGGATCACCGTCACCGGGTTTGCGCTCTGCGTCATGTACTGTTTCAGCGCGACGACGTCGCTGTCGATCGTTTTCACCTTCTTCAGCAGCGCCGTGTCGTCAAGCAGGTCGATGGTGCGTTCCACGGTGTCACCCGTCGCGTCGATGCCGAGCTTCCCGCCGATGAGGGGCCTGCTCGCCGAGTGGTCCAGGGCATCGACGATCCCCGTCGTGATCGTCACGGCCTCCGGGGTGAGGCGGTCGAGGATATGCTTTGTCAGCGCCTCGTATTCCCCCAGCTCCGGGGCCGATTCGTCGACAAAGAGGGCGTGCTTGACGAAGCTCATCTGCCCCACGCCCCAGAGCGCGTGCATGATCTGCAGGCTGTGGCCCGGGTACTGCGGGGCGATCTTGCAGAGGATCAGGTTGTGGAACACCCCGTTCTCCGGCATCTTGTAGTCTTTGAGGTCCGGCGCCTGCGTCTGCAGGAGCGGTAAGAAGATCCGCTCCGTCGGCAGCCCCATGTATTTGTCCTCGAGCGGCGGCTTGCCGACGACGGTCGCGTAGAACACCGGGTCGTTTTTCGCGGTGATACGGCTCACCTCGAGGACCGGGTAGGGCTCTTTGAGGGTGTAGTAGCCGGTATGGTCGCCGAACATCCCCTCGATCTCGGTCACCTCCGGGTCGACCCACCCCTCGATGACGATGTCCGCGTCTTCAGGGACGTGGATCGGGTTGGTCTGGCACTTCACCAGGCGGGCGGGTTTGTTCCGCACGAAGCCGTAGAGCATCAGCTCGAAGATGCCGTGGGGCAGCGGTGCGGTGCCGCACCAGGTGTAGAGCGGGTCGCCGCCGATGGCGACGGAGACGGGCATCTTGCGGCCGGCTTTCTTGTACTGGTGGAAGAGGTGGTTCGAGTCCTTGTGGATCTGCCAGTGCATCCCCAGCCGTTTGTCGTCGTAGACCTGCAGGCGGTACATGCCGACATTGTGGATCTCGCCGTCGAGGCTCTGCGTATAGACCTGTCCCATCGTGATGAACTTGCCGCCGTCGTCGGACCAGGTCTTGAGGATCGGCAGTTCGGAGAGATCTGCGATCTCCCGGGTCTGGCAGGCCCCGGCGGATTTGAGGCGCTTGGGGAAGACGTTGCGCAGGTCAAAAAGGAACTTGAAGGTCTCCAGTTTGTCCGAGAGCGACTTGGGCGGCTTCAGTTTCAGCGCCTTCTGCACCTTGGCCGCGATGGCGTCCGGCGTCGCGCCGAAAATCGTCTCGACGACGGCGTCGTTGGCAAAGATGTTCATCACGACAGGCATATCGTAGGTTTTGCCGAGTGCCTTGTCAACGGGGTGGGTGAACACGAGAATCTTCGGCTCGGCCTTCTTGATCTCCGCATAGGCGATATGCGGGATCTCGAGGTTGACGTCGAGGGGTTCGTCGATAGTCCTGATCCAGGGGGAGAGCGTCTCAAAAATCTTCATAATTCCGTATTGTATCCCAGAGCAACTCTAAAAAACCTACATAAGAACGGGGGATGCACTTTGAAGGCAGTATGACTAATTGAAATAATTAATATTACGGCCGCACCCGCTGCGCTATAATTCCGCAAAAAACGGAGACCTTTATGAACGTTGTCAAGATTCGCAAATTCTGCCGCCCCTTCCGTATTCTCCTCGGTGCCGCCCTTATCGGCTACGGTGCCTACAGCGGCAACCCCTGGTTCTACCTCGGCGTGATCCCCCTCATCGCCGGTATCATGAACTTCTGTCCGCTCTGCAAAATCACCGGGCAGTGCAACATCATCTAACCCCCGATGCCACCGGGGGACGATGATCCGTTCCCCTTTCCTTCACCCCGCAGCAGAACACCCACCCCTTTTCAGAAACGTTTTGACATAAAGCACCGCCGCCGTGGCGAACGACACCCCCGCGATGATCAGGAAAAGCCCCTGGATGCCAGCATAGGCCACAATGGGCTGGAAGAGGATGGGCGAAAAAAACTGCCCCAGGAAAAAACTCATCGTCAGCATCCCCACGGCCCGCCCGCGGCGGTGCGGCGGCACCAGCGAGAGCAGCCAGGCATTGATGTTGACCATCACGAGCCCGAACCCCACCCCCATGAAGGCCGAGGCGAAAAAGAGCTGGTGCGGGGTACTCACCTGCGACATCACCAGCAGCCCAGTGCCGAAGAAGAGATAGATGAAAACGAAGATCTGGGCGTAATCGAAGCGTGCGCGGATCCGCGCGTACTGGCGCGCCGTCAGGGCGTTGATAAGCAGGGCAAAGGCGACGAAGTGCCCGATGCTGCTGGGGGTGCCGTGCAGCTCGTCGATGACGAGGTAGGGCATCTGGGTCGGCAGCATGTAAAACAGCAGCATTGAGAAAAACGCGCTGAGATAGACCGGCAGCAGCTTCGGCGAAACCGCCGCCGCCTCCCCGCTGTGCGTATGGAGCCTTTTCGGCTCGTAGAGCGACCGCAGGAGCAGCGGCAGGAAAAGCAGCGGCAGCAGGTAGATGGCAAAGGGGTAGTTCCACCCCAGCTGGGCGAGGTACCCCCCGGAGATGATAAAGACGATCCCGCCGAGCCCCACGGCCATCCCCTGCATCGACATGAAACGGTGCCGCCCCCTTTCATCGAAGTAGTCGCCGATCAGCGCAGTGGAGGCGGTCATGATCAGCGCGACGGAGAGCCCCAGCAGCGCGCGCCCGGCGAGGACCGCTTCGAAATCCTGCAGGTAAAAGCCGGAACTTCCCCCGACAATAAAGAGTACGACGCCCGTCAGCAGCGGACGCAGGCGGCCGAACCGGTCGACGATCATTCCCGCAAAAGGGGCGACCGCGGCAATCACAAGCGAGGGGATGGTCAGCAGTAGCTTGGAGAGAAACGCGATGTGGGGAACGTCCTCAAAGTGGTGGCTGATCAGCGGCAGGGCCGCGACGATGGAGATCCCGGACATGACGCCCATCGTCGCCAGCAGCAGCAGCGAGAGTTTGACATGGCGGGTGACGGAATCATACATAAGCGGCCTTTTTATGAAGCGCATTATACGCAGGGACGGACAATCCGTTGCCGTGCCCGGCGTTTTTATCCGCCACATAAGACGCCCTTCAGGCGGGGCCGCGGCACCCCTCCGCCCGGCATTCATCTGAATCGGGTATTATTCTATATTTAAAAATGTAACATACCCAAGGGGAGAAGAATGCACCCACCGCTCACCCAACGGCAGGCCATCGTCGCATCGCTGCGCCAGCTGTTCGCCTTTTACCTGCTTTTCATTGCCATTTTCTTTAGCGGACGGGCCCTCTTGTTTGCGCTCTATTACGACCGGATCGCCGATGCGGGTGTCAACCACTGGTTCAGCTTCCTCCTCGGCCTGCAGATGGACACGATCGTCACCTGCATCATCCTGGCCCTGCCGGTCCTCCTGCTCTTCACCGTCCCGCGGATGATCAGCGGCCAGGTACGTACTTTCATCCGTGTCTACCTGCTCATCTTTCTGCTGGCAGCACTCTTCATCGAAAATGCGACCTTCCCCTTCTTCGCCGAATTCGACGTCCGTCCGAACGACATCTTTCTGAACTACCTCGATTATCCCAAGGAGGTCTTCGGCAACATCTGGGCGACCTACAAGCTCAAGCTCCTCGTGGCCACTATTATGATGGCCGTGGCGGGCTACCTCTTCTGGACCCTGACCCGCAACACCTTCACAGTCGTTTTCGAGATCAAATGGCCCTTCCGCCTCCTGATGCTCCTGCCCCTGGTCGCCGTACTCTTCATCGGTATCCGCTCCTCTTTCAGCCACCGCGCGGCCAATATCTCCCTCGCGGTCTATACGGACTCGCACGTCGTGAACGAGATCACGAAGAACAGCCTCTACAGCATCGGCTACGCCTACTATTCGCAGAAGAAGCACGGCGTCGTCATGAGTAAATACGGCAAAATGCCGCTGGACGAAGCCTACGGGCGGGTCTCACGCCAGCTGCGTATCCCCGTCGGGAATATGGAGGACCCGTTCCTGCGGACCCAGAAGACCCACTTCCCCGCCGCCAAACCGAAAAACCTTGTCATTTTCCTGCAGGAGAGTCTGGGTGCACAGTTCGTCGGCGCGCTCGGCGGCGAAAAAGGGATCACACCGAACATCGACCGCCTGGCCAATGACTCCCTCTTCTTCGACCACCTCTACAGCAACGGCACCCGCAGCGTGCGGGGGATCTCCGGCAGCGTTTCGGGCTTCCTCCCGGTCCCCGGCAAGGGCGTCGTCAAGCGCAACAAATCCCAGGAGGGCTTCTTTACCGTCGCCTCGCTGCTCAAACCCTACGGCTACCGCAGCAGCTTCATCTACGGCGGGGCCAGCAACTTCGACAACATGCGCGGCTGGTTCTACGGCAACGGCTTTGACGTCCTGATCGATCAGCCCAAGTTCGTCAGCCCCGCCTTTACCGGGATCTGGGGCGTCTGCGACGAGGACCTCGTCGTCCGGGCCAACGAAGAGTTCGCCAAATGGCACGCCGAGGGCAAACCCTTCGTCTCCGTGCTCTTCAGTACGACCAACCACACCCCCTTCGAATTCCCGGGCGGGCGCATCGACCTGATCCCCGGCAAACCGAAGAACAGCGTCGAAAACGCCATCAAGTTCGCCGATTACGCCATCGGGAAGCTCATCGACGACGCCAAGCGCGAAGGGTACTACGACGACACCGTCTTCATGATCCTCGCCGACCACAACGTGCGCACCTACGGCGACGATCTTATTCCCCTCCCCAAATACCGCATCATGGGGATGATCCTCGGCGGCGGTATCAAACCCCAGCGCGTCGCCAAGCGCTCCACCCAGCCCGACGTCCTGGCCACGGCCCTCGACGCCGTCGGCATCGACCTTACTTATCCGGTCCTCGGCAAATCGATCTTCGAAGACCCCGAGAAAGAGATGGTCCTGATGCAGTTCCATGACATGTATGCCCTGCGCAACGGCGACAAGCTCGCCGTCGTCCAGCCCGACACCCCGCCGCTGACCTTCGACCTCTCCGCGGAGGACCACCTGACCCCCGCGGCGCACGACCCGGAGCTCGAACGGGATACGACGGCCTTTATCCATGTCATCAACGACCTCTACCAGAACAAGCTTTTCAAAGCGGCACCCGGCAGCGCGGAGTAACCTCCCATGAGCGGCCACCACCACACGCACGACATCAGCGGCGCGAAGCTGCTCGTCGCCGTCGTCCTCAACATTCTGATCACCGTCGCCCAGGTGGCCGGGGGCATCATGGCCGGCTCCCTGGCCCTGCTCAGCGACGCCCTGCACAACTTCAGCGACGTCATGGCCCTGCTGATCAGCTGGTTCGCGCACCGTATCTCCCATAAAGCGGCCGACAGCAGCCGTACCTTCGGTTACAAGCGGGCCGAGATCGTGGCCGCGCTCTTCAACGCCTCGGTGCTCGCGGGCATAGGCGTCTACCTCGTCTATGCCTCCGTCATGCGGCTGATCTACCCCGAACCCGTCCTCTCCTCCTGGCTGATCTGGATGGGGCTTCTGGGTATCGTCGTCAACGGCGGCAGCATCTTCCTGCTCGAATCCGACGCCCGTGCCAATATGAATATCCGCGCCGCCTATCTGCACCTGCTCGGCGACGTGCTGACCTCCGTCGCCGTCGTCATCGGCGGCGTGGCCATCGCCCTGTGGGAGCTCTACTGGGTCGACCCGCTCATCTCCATCATCATCGCCCTCTACCTCATTGCCGCATCCGCAGGCCTCATCAAAGAGAGCACGGGAGTCCTGATGCAGTTCGCCCCGCCCCAGGTCGACCTGCAGGCCGTCGCCGATACCGTCTGCGGCGACCCTGCCATCGCCGGGATCCACCACATCCACCTCTGGCGCCTCAGCGACCATGCCATCCACCTCGAAGCCCACCTGGATTTCACCGAGGATCTTCCCCTTTCCCAAACGACCGCGGCGGTCGAAGCCCTGGAAAAGCGGCTGAAAGCCCGTTTCGGCATCACCCATACGACCTTCCAGTGCGAATACGGCCGTGACGACGACAAGCGGCTGATCCGCTGAGCCGACTCACGCGCCGCTCACACTTCTGTGCGATACTACAGTCAAAAAGGAGCAGCTATGCGGTATTTCCTAACGATTCTGGCCCTCTGTACGGCCCTGCTCGCCGCCGAAGCCGAAGAGATCGACGCGATGATCGATGCGGTCATCAACGCGCCCAAAGCGGAGCGGTTCGAGAAGATGAACGCCTTCAAGCTCAAAATGCGCGAGCTCAACCAGCAGCAGCGAAGCGAAGCGCTGGAAGCCCTGCAGCACAGAATGCAGATGGAGGGGGCAGCCGTCGCGGCCGAACCGAAACCCGACGGCAACGAGGCGGCCATTCAGCAGCAGATGCGCCAGCAGCTCAAAACACAGCAGCAGATGCAACAGATGCAGCAACAGCAGATGCAGCCGCGTGCGGGACAACCGGGACGATGAAACGGTTACTCTTCGGCACGGCGCTGCTCGCTGCAGCCCTCTACGCGGCCCCCGCGGAGCGCGACAGCGATCTTGACGGCGTCCCCGACACCCTCGACCGCTGCCCCGGCACTGCCTTTGACATGACGGTGGGCGCGGATGGCTGCGCCCCGGACGAAGGAACCGCCGTCACCTTTCTGGCAGGGATAGGAATGAGCTATGCCACCGGGAAATACGGCGGAACGGAGAGCGTCGACTCCCTCTCGACAGATGCGATGGCAGCCCTCTACATCGGGGACTTTTATGTGACGGGTATCGTCAGCTATTACCATTACGGGACGGCGGATCCGACCGTCGCCGACAGCGAAGACGGCGGTCTCTCCGACACCTTCCTCGGCGCCGGCTACGCCTTCGGCATCACCGAAAACCTCTTTGTCACGCCGGGGGTGCACCTCAAGCTCGCCACCGCCGAGACAGGGACGGGAACCGGCGAGAACGACTGGGGCGGCTCCGTTGTAGGCCTCTACCGTTTTGCGGCGCTGGACGTTTTCGCACAGTACGGCTACACCGTTACGGGTGACAGCAGTACCACCGAGTACCCGGACATCGCTTTCGGCTCCGCCGGCGTCACCTTCTACCCCACGCCGACAAGCAGCCTGAGCTTCTCGTATGATTATTCGGAGTCGTATATCCCGGAGAGCCCGGACCTGAGCTCCGTCTCCGTGCTGGGGATCTTCCCGCTTTATGATACACTCTCGTTAAAGGTGAATTACAGCCTGGGGCTGAGCGATTCGGCCAGCGACCATGCGGCCGGCATCATGATTTTCGCCCGTTTCTAGGAGAGAGAATGGCACGGATTCTGCTGCTCGAAGACGATCCGGTCCTGGGGGAGTCCCTGCAGGACCTGCTGCAGCGGCACGGCCATGAAACCGTCTGGGTCACCGACGGGGAGGCCGCCGCCGACACGGCTTTTGACACCCCCTTCGACCTCTATCTCTTCGATATCAACGTCCCCCTGCTCAACGGTTTCGACCTCCTGGGTGCCCTGCGCGACGCCGAGGACCGCACCCCGGCCATTTTCATCTCCGCCCTGCGCGACATCGACTCGATGACCAAAGGGTTCGCCGCGGGCGCGGAGGATTACCTCAAAAAGCCCTTCGACATCGACGAGCTTCTGCTGCGCATCAGGGCGCGCACCCACCAGCTGGAGCGCCAGCTCCGCTACGGCGAGATCATCTTCAACCCGGCCGACGGGCGGGTAAACAAAAACAACCGCAGCGTCGATCTCGGGGAGATCCGCACGGCGATCTTCCGCCTGCTTATCACCAACGTCGGCCAGACCATCGACAAGGGCGAACTGCTGGAGCTGCTGGAACAGCCCACCGACCAGGCGCTGCGCTTCCACATCAGCCGCCTCAAACAGCAGCTGGGCATCGACATCACCAACGTCCGAGGCGTGGGGTACCGTCTTGAAAGCCTCTGAAAGAGAATCCTTCTTCAAGAGCCTCGCGCTCTACTTCGTTACCATCGAGATCCTGATCGGTTTCCTGCTCTATCACAACTACCGCGAGGACGTCGGCAGCCTCAAACAGCAGCTATTCCTGGAGATGAAAAACTTCAACTTCAACTTCGAGGGGGAGAAGTTCTCCCTCGATTTCGTCCCCTTGCAGACGGAAGCGCCCCTGCTGGAGCTGCGCGAGGACGGCCAGACGCTCTACGCTCTCTTCCCGCTCCCCGCCAACCAGCGCTATCTGCTCAAGATCTACTACCCCAGAGCGGACTTCAGGGAGCAGACCCGGGCGCTGCTGGGCCGCTACCTCCTTTTCATGCTGCTGCTCTCCGCCGTCGTCGGCGTCATGGCGCTCGGGTTCGCCCGCTATACCCTCCGCCCGCTGCGCAGTGCCCTGGAGCTGACCGACCGCTTCATCAAAGATATCATCCACGATCTCAACACCCCCGTCAGCGCTATTCTCATCAACACCTCGATGCTGAGCCGTGAGGACAAAGCCGTCCGGCGCATCGAGAAAAGCGCCAAACTGATCGGCATGCTCTACCGCAACCTCCAGGAGTACCAGGGCGGCCTGCCGCAGCAGCGCGACACCTTCCGGCTCGACACCCTCGTGGCGGAGCGGCTGGCCTTTTTCGAAAGCCTCTATCCCGCGCTCGCCTTTCACGCCGACCTCGCACCGACGACGCTGACCGCCAACCCCGACGCCCTGACGCGGATCGTCGACAACCTGCTCTCCAACGCCTGCAAATACAACATCAAGGAGGGGGAGGTGACGCTGGCGCTCTCGGGGGGCACCTTCAGCATCACCAATACCGCCGCGGTACCCATCCGTTCGCCCCGCAACCTCTTTGACCGTTTCTACAAGGAGAGCGAACGCGGCATCGGAATAGGCCTGCACATCGTCAAAAAACTCTGCGACGAGGAGCGGATCGCCATCGCCGTCACCCAGGCCGAAAACCGCGTCACCTTCACCTGCACCCTGCCGCCTGAACAAACCACGCGTTAGCGTCTGTTATAATAAGCCCCTCAAATCATTCGCCAAGGAACCCCATGCCGCCGATTCCCCTCCCTGTGACCTCTACCAAAGGCATCCCATGCAGATAGACGGGCGCTTCTGGCTGCGAAAAGACGGCAGGAACTTTCTGGGCAACGGTCGCATCGAACTCCTCGAGAAGATCGCCCAGACCGGCTCCATCCACGCCGCGGCGAAGGCGATGAAGATGAGCTACAAGGCGGCATGGGAGCGGGTCAATGCCATGAACGACATCGCCGACCGCCCCATCATCGAAAAGACCACCGGCGGGCGCGGCGGCGGCGGGACGGTCCTCACCGCCCATGCGTATGAACTCATCGCCACCTACAAGCGCTTCGCGGAGCTGCACCGCGAATTCATCAACCGCTTCGCCGAAGCGGGGGATGACCCCGAACGGCTCGCCCGCATCCTCTCGCGTACCTTCCTCACGACGAGCGCGCGCAACCAGATCGCCTGCAGCGTCGGAAGCATCACGCCCCACGCCCTGCGTTCCGAACTGCGCCTGCAGCTTCCCGGCGGCGACACCCTCTATTCCGTCATCACCTCGACGTCGGTGCGCAATATGGGCCTGGAAGAGGGGTGCGACGCCTACGCCATCATCAAATCCAGCGACGTCGCCATCAGTGCCACGGCACCGGAAGCCTCCGACGATGTCAATATCCTGAAGGGAAAGATCACTTCCCTGCAGCGCAGCAGCGAAAACGCGGAGATCACCCTCCAGCTCGAAGGGGGGTCCAAACTGATCGGTGTCACGGACCTCGACGCCAGCGACGCCCTGGAAACGGCGATGGTTGCCTACGCGACCGTCGCAAAGAACCACATCATCATCGGGGCCTGAACCGGCTGCACGGCGCCCCGCACACCCTCTTATCCCCTTACCGTTCGTTTCGGAACAGCCCTTAACACAAAATTAATATCAGTTGATTATTATTTTCCGTTTCCCATATTTCAGAATTGTTTTAAATGAGGAAGCAGTTTTAACCGGATGAAGAAGCATACCCGTCGACAATTTGGCGATGACAGACGGGTATGTTTGTGTTGTGTTACAACATTTTATTGTGCCATATCCCTATGACGAATCAAATGTTGTTTTTTCCAATAGGCGCATTTTGGGCGGCCAGCCCACCCGAGTGCTACCTATGGAATCATCCCGGAGGGGCTTTTTCCCCTGCCGGGATTATCTGTTTGAGGAGAAACGGATGGATTTCATTGGCATGTTTCCACTTTTCTATTTTCCTGATATCGGCTCTGCCTGGTTGATGGGAATCACCGGAACCATTCATATTCTGGCTTCGCACACCTCCGTCGGTGCCGCACTGCTTTTTGCCTTCCTGGCGCACAAGGCGTACAAGGAGAACCGCACCGACCTCTATGACTATATGAAGAAGTACGGCATGTTCCTGCTGATCTTTTCCTACGTCATCGGTTCCATCACGGGTCCGGGGATCTGGTATACGGCCACGGCGGCCAGCCCGCGGGGAATCAGCGCACTGATCCACAACTTCGTCTGGGTCTGGGCTACAGAGTGGGTCT
Organism: Sulfurimonas sp. HSL-1656; assembly: GCF_039645585.1. Classification (NCBI taxonomy): domain Bacteria; kingdom Pseudomonadati; phylum Campylobacterota; class Epsilonproteobacteria; order Campylobacterales; family Sulfurimonadaceae; genus Thiomicrolovo; species Thiomicrolovo subterrani. Next base: position 71,096 of record NZ_CP147915.1, on the reverse strand, counting down.
TCTTCATCTATGAGGTCATCGGCGTCTTCGCGCTGGTCTACTTCATCGATAAAATCGACCGCAAAACACACCTGAAGCTGACCTACACCTTCGCACTGGCCTCCGTCGGCACCCTGATGCTCATCATCGGGATCATCAGCTTCATGATGTGGCCGGGCAACGACGCCTTCTACCAGACGGGATCGGCCAGCGACGCCTTCTTCGGGGTCAACACCTTCCCGCACATGTTCCTGCGTATCGGCTTCATGATCATGATGGCCGGTGTCATCGGACTGATCATCTCCAGCGCAATGAAGAACAAGGAGGTCTCGTACGAGCTGACCCGCAAAATGGGCTACGTCAGCCTCCTCGGCGGCTTCCTGGTGCTCTTCTTCTTTATGTGGTACATCAAGACGCTGCCCGAGAGCGCGGACATCCTGCTGGGGATCTACCTCCCGTCCATCCTGACGACGCGAATCATCCTCATCCTGGCCTTCGCGCTCTATTTCCTCCTCGCGATCTTCAAACCGCAGTATATCCGCCGCTCGCTGGCGATCGTCATGCTCTTTGTTATCGCCGTTGTCGGCCTCTGGCCGGGCGAAAAGCTGCGTGAGAGCCTGCGCAAACCCTACGTCGCCGGACGTTATATCTACAGCAACCAGATCATCAGCCGGGACGTCCCGGGCAAAGGGATCAAAAGTGAAGTGGAGGTTATCGCCGACAGAGGGCTTTTGAGGGTCAATCCCTGGATCCCCGACCGGCTGCGCACGATCACCCCGGAGAATCGGCTCGAAGCGGGCCAGCTGCTGACCAAGCTCGCCTGTTCCAACTGCCACGCACTGGAGCCGGGTGCCAAGTTCCGCCCGCTCATGCTTCGGTTTGCCGGCCAGGACAAAGAGACGATCAAAGCCTTCATGCAGGGCTCGCTGGCGACGGGGGCCATCCCCTATATGCCCAGAATCGACCTCCCCGACGCCGAGTTCGACGCCATGGCCGCCTGGATAGCGACCCAAATCAACTAAGGAGATGCCTATGGATGCTACACTGTTAAATACCCTCCGCGACCCCGCGGGGGTCCCGTTCTACCCCGTCGTCTTTCAGGCGCTCTACGTCCTGACGTGGGCGCTGCACGCCGCTTTCGTCCTGCTCGCCATCGGCAGCATCACGCTTTCGCTCGCCGGCCACGGCAAACAGAAGCAAAGTGCTGACTGGAAGCTCCTGACGGGACACATGATCCAGACCGGAAAGATCAGCATCTCGCTGGCGATCCTGCTCGGCATCGCGCCGCTGCTCTTTACGCAGGTCATCTATGACCCCAACTGGTACGTGACCAACGCGCTATCGGGCATCTGGGTCTTCACGTTCATCTACGCGCTGATCGTCGGCTATATGCTCTTCTACTGGTTCTATTACGCCAATAAAAAGGGCGACGGCAAGCTGATCGGCCTGGTCAGCTTTGCGTTTATCGTCTTTGCCGGGGTACTGATGCACGTCTTCTCCGTCGAGTCCATCCAGCCCAACGAGTGGATGGGGTGGTATGCGCCGGGCGGCACGGTCGACACCTCCGGACTCAGCTTCCACATGCATCCGGTCCGGCTGCTCTTTATGGTCTCGCTCAGTGCCCCCGTCGTCGGCATTTTCCTGCAGAACTACAGCGATTTCCTGAGCACACGCAACGATTTCACGAAGGAGTACATCGCCTTTGCCCGCAGCCTCGGCACGACCATCGCGTCCATCGGTCTGCTCGCGAGCGCCGCGCTCTTCGTCGTCTGGATGTTTATGGAGGGGCTGCTGCTCAACCCGCTCTCCCTTGCCATCGTCGTCTCCGTGCTGCTCCTGCTCGTGATGATCCACTTCGTCAAGCGGAGCTACCTGACGACCCTCTGGCTCGTCGTGGTCGCCCTGCTGATCTCCGGCATGCGCGAACTGATCCGCTTCCAGATCATGGGCGACCTGGGCTACTCCGTCTACGACTACCCGATGAACATCGACTGGCCCTCCGTCGTCATGTTCCTGCTCACCTTCGTCTTCCTCGGCTTCACCGGCGTCGCGTTCATCGCGACGCTGGCGTGGAGAGCCGGAAAGTCCGAAGGGGTCTTCGATGCCAGCAAAGACGCCCTCGTCTCCAGGCTGGCCAACTCCACCTTCGCTATTTTGATCGTGTGGTGTCTGGTCTATTTCGGCTGGGGCATGTTCACCGTCTTCAAAAACAGCTTCGCGTGACACCCACACTTCCGGGCCCGCGCCCGGGAGAACCTTCCTGCAGGACAGTCCATTGCTTCCGGGGCACTCCACATGCCCTGCCTCCTTGTACTTTCAAAGCGTACCGACACGATGCGGCTGTCCGGCCGGAGGGTTTGCCGCCCTCGCATGACAAAAGTCCTACCGTTTAAGACAAAACAAGACATTTTCGTTATATCATTCCAAAAACAACGCAAAATGTACCGATTTGCATGGAATATCAGCTGCATCTATGGCTGAAATATCGTTATATCATTTAAAATATAATGGAGCGAGAACATGAACGTCTTTACCGAAGAGGGGACGCCGATCCAGGGGTTTAACCAGTGCGGCACCCGGCCGTTTGAAGGGGCCGGTGCCCTCCCGCGTACGGTCGATGCGAAGATCGACTTCATCTATCCCGAGGTGACCTTCCCCTCCGATGCACTCTACCGCGCCTGGGGGGAACCGAACATCCGTGCCCTCGTGCGGTACCACCACGCTCTACTGCGCAAGACGGTACTGGGCGAGATGTTCCCCGCTGACGACAACGCCTTCGCCGCCGCCACCGAAAAAGCCGCCGATTTCTTTATCGAGGCGCTGGGCGGTGCGAAAGCCTTCAGCGATGCCCACGGCCACCCGGCGCTGCGGATGCGCCACCTGCACCTCATCGTTGACGAGAAAGCCCGCGATATCTGGCTCATGATGTACCGCAAGGCGATGGCGGAGTGCGCCATGCCCGCCGAACACGCCCGGGAGTTCTGGGAGTGGATCGAAGCCCTCTCCATCCGCATGATTAACCGCCGCACCACGGTCACCCCCATCACGCGCCACCCCTATGAACCCCTCGCAGGGCGCAAGGCGGCGGAGTAGACGATGCATTCGCTTTCGCCTGTCGTTATATCAAATATGATACACGAAAACGACCACCGTCACCGCCTGCTGGCAATGGGCGCCTCCGTACTGATGCACGGGGCACTGCTGGGCGCGTTCCTCTACGCGCCGCGCCCCGTCCTGCCCGCACCGGCAGCCGAACGGCAGACGGTGGCGATCTCCCTGGCCGCCTATACCCCGCGTGCCGCGTCGCCGGCAGCGGCCGCCGCCCCGCAAGCAAAACCCCTCCCGGCCAAACCGGCTGCACGCCCGAAATCCGCGGTGAAATCAGCACCGAAACCGGCGCCGGTCACCGCAAAACCCGCCCCGGTCACGCTGCCCATTCCCCAACACAAAACCCCTGAGATAAAGGCGTCCGACGACGCGTCTTTATCTGAGGCGTTTGCCTCCCTTCCGTCCCCGCCCGTCGCTCCGGCCTCACACGCGGAAACTTCTCCTCACACACCAGACAATGCGTCAAGCGCTACACCGCTTGCAAACAACAACAAAAAAGCTGACCCAACCGGGCCGGACGCAACGGTGCTGGGACGGATACGTGCCATGATCGAATCCGCCATCACCTACCCCGCCGCCGCAAGAAGGCTGCGGCTCGAGGGGGTGGTGACGCTCTCGTTCAAACTTGCTTCCGATGGTACGGTCGCTACTGCAGAAGTCTTGCGCAGCAGCGGCAGTACCGTTCTGGACCGTAAAGCGTTGCAAACGCTATGGGATCTCAGCGGCGATTTTCCCTCTCTCGAATCGCTGACCCATCTGACGATCCCGATCACCTTCTCACTTTCACACTCTTAGGAATCCACCATGAACAGACTTCTGCTTACCCTCTTCATATCGGTGCTCGTCTCGGTGCCCCAGGCGCTTAGCGATATGAAGGATGACCAGGCGACCGTCAGCAGGGTCTTCGGCTCATCACCGCCGATGAACTACCTGCTCTATGCCCTCGACCCCGCCAAGATGATCGGCCTCAACTTCAAAGCCAAGAACCCCTTCAACGGCGCCGATCCCGCCTACCTCGACAAGCGCTTCCTGGCCCTGCCCGTCATCGGGTCGTTCCACGGCAGCGGCAGCCGCATCAACCTCGAGACCCTCGTCGCCGCCCACCCCGACCTCGTGCTGATCTGGGAGGATGACATGCTTGTGCAGACCGTGACCGACCAGATCAAAAAACTCGGCGTCCCGACGCTGACGGTGCCTTTTAGGCAGATCGCGTCGATGCCCGGCGCCATGGAGCGCGTCGGCGACGCCGTCGGTGCAGGCGAACGCGGCCGGCAACTGGCCGATTACACCCGCACGGTTATTGACGAGATCAACGCCTCGCTGGCCGGCACCAAACCGACACGCTATTACTATGCCGAGGGGCTGGACGGCCTCTCGACGGAGTGCGACACCTCCTTCCACGTCGTCGCCATGAACTTCGCCGGCGGCGAGAACGTCCATAAGTGCCGCCAGAGCAACCTGCGCGGGCTGGAGAAGATCAACTTCGAGACCCTGCTGGCCTATGACCCGGAAGTGATCATCGTCCAGCACGCCATGGTCTACGGCGACCTCGTGGAGGACCCGATGTGGAAACAGCTCCGCGCCGTCAAAGCGGGGCGGATCTACCTCGTGCCGACGGTGCCGTTCAACTGGGTCGACCGTCCGCCCTCGTTCATGCGCGTCATCGGCATCCAGTGGCTCGCTTCCCTCTTCCATCCGGAGGCATACGATGTCGACCTGAAAATGCGCGTCGCCGCGTTCTACAAACTCTTTCTCAACGTCGACCTGAGTCCCCGCGAGATCAATACGCTATTAGGAGATTCCCTTTGAAACCCGCTTACACCTACCCCCTTGTCGCCGTCATGGCCGCCTCCGCCCTCTGGGCCGGCCCCGTCAATATCGAGCACATCGTCGTCTCCGACACTGCCCTGGACGACACCCTCTACCTGGGCGACGTCAACGGGTCCGACCAGCGCTTCGAGAAAAAGAGCATCACGACCCTCGGGACGCAGGCCAACATGAACCCCTTTACGATCATCCAGTACTCCCCCTCGGTCAACTACACCCCCGCGGACACGGCAGGCTCCAACGAACCCTCCTACCACGACCCCATCCGCATCCGCGGCAAATCCCAGTCCGGCCCGGGGGGCGTCTACATGATCGACGGCATGCCGATCTCCAGCAACCCCGGCGGCGGTAAACAGATGCTCGACATGGAGAACGTCGCCTCCATCGACCTGCTCAAAGGGTACCTGCCGCCGGAAAAGAACATCGGTTTCTCCAGCCTGATCGGCAAGGTCGACATGAACGTCAACGCGCCGCGGCAGCAGACGAATGCCATCCTCTCGCAGTCGTTCGGTTCGGACAGCTTTACGCGCTCCTTTGGACGCTTCGACAGCGGGAAGATGGGGGACGTCCGCCTCTTCGGATCGATCTCCCACCTCGGATACGACAAGTACAAGGGCGACGGGGACCTCGAACGCTTCAACGCCATGGCGGGGATCGCCTATACCCCCTCGGAGATGTTCAGCGCGGAAGCCTACGTCATCTACAACAAAGACGACCACCACAACTACTACGCCCTCTCCTATACCGAGACCCGGGACCTGGAGAGCTTCTGGGACAAGGATTACGCCGCCGCCCGGCCGACGGCGAACAACGACGTCGACTACTACGACTGGAACAAGCAGAGCTTCGATACGACGGCCGTCCTCTCAACCCTGCAGTTCCGCCCGAGCGCCAACGACACGGTGACATTAAAACCCTACTACAAAACGGACAAAGGGGAGTACTGGAACTCCAGCGTCAACGCGGACCCCGCGAAAAACCGCGTCATCCAGTGGCGGATCGACCATGACCTCTACGGGGGCGTCGCCGAGTACACCCACCGCTTCTCCAAGGCCCTCAAGACGACGCTGGGCTACTGGTACCACAAGCAGCAGCCTCCGGGACCGCCGACGGACCGCCTGAAGTACAAGTCTGTCGGCGGCGACCTCGTCTTTGACGGGTACGCCTCCCTGGCCAAAACCGGCTACCACACCCTCCAGGCCCCCTTCGCGGAGCTCTCCGGCAGCCTCGGCAGCTTCGACTACAATGTCGGGCTCCAGTACCAGAGCTTCGAGATCGGCTCGCTCGAGAGCTACACCTTCGGCACCGACCTCAACACGAGCCAGAACTACGACACGGCGATCGCCGAGGGGACGCTCGATCCGTGGGCCAGCGTCAAGGCGAAGACCTTCTATACGTGGATCCCGTCGCTCTACGCCGGCTACCGCTTCGATGAGCGCAATACGCTCTACGTCTCCTATGCCCGGACCTACGGCTTCGACGTCAACCTCTTCCCGACCTACATCAAGAACCGGGCCAGTTTCGTCGCCAAGAACGTGACCCTGCAGCAGCTGTGGAACAAACTCGAACTCGAGACCTCCGACAACATCGACCTGGGCTACAAGACGATGGTCGGCGGCATCGCGCTGAACCCGGTGCTTTTCGTCTCCTACGTCAAGAACAAGCAGGCCAACGTCTACGACCCCGAATACGGCGTGAACTATCCCGCCAACGTCGGCGACGCGATGGGCTACGGCGCAGAGTTCTCCGCCTCGGGCCCGGTCAGCGAATCGCTGGAGTTCATCGCGGGGCTCTCCTATAACAAGTACGCCTTTACGCAGGACTTCAAAAGCTCGCCGACGACGACGATCGACACCGAGGGCAAACAGGTCCCCGACGCGCCGGAGGTCCTGGCCAAGGCGGCGCTCTCCTACAGCGTCGGCGGCTGGATGATCACCCCGAGCGTGCGCTACACCTCCAAGCGCTACGGCGACCTGCAGAACAGCCAGACCGTCGACGCTTACACCCTCTTCGACCTCGACGTCGCCTACCGCATCAACGGCTTCCTCGGCAGCAAAAGCGCCGTCTTCCGCCTCAGCGGTACGAACCTGACCGACGAGAAGTACGTCGCGACGATCATCTCCGCGGACAACGTCCTGGCGACGACGGGGACCTCATCGACCTACATGACCGGCGCGCCGATGCAGGTGTTCGGCTCGCTCACCGTGAACTTCTGATGCAGCGCCGCTACGCCCTCTCCCTCTCGGCGGCACTCATGGTGCTTCTGCTCGTGGCCACGCTGACGCTGATGTGGGGCCAGTACCCCGTCGACGCCCGGACGCTTGCGGGCTTCCTGGAGTACAAGCTCCTCGGCGGCGAGGCCCTGCCGCAGTACGCGCTGCTGGAGAACATCATCGTGCAGATCCGCCTGCCGCGCATCCTGCTGGCGATGCTCATCGGCGCGGCGCTCGCCACCTCGGGCGCGGCTTTCCAGGCGATGTTCGTCAACCCCCTCGTCTCTCCGGGGATCCTGGGCGTCCTCGCCGGGGCCTCCTTCGGCGCGGCGCTGGGGATGCTCGTGAGCGAGCAGTGGTGGATCGTGCAGGCGCTGGCCTTCATCTTCGGTTTCGTCGCCGTCGGTTTTGCCGTGATGGTCGGCGGCATGGTCCGCGCCGGACGCTCCTCGATCATGCTCGTGCTCGGCGGGGTCATCAGCGGTTCGCTCTTCACGGCCCTGCTCTCCGTTGTCAAATACGTCGCCGACCCCTACAGCACCCTCCCCGCCATCGTCTACTGGCTGATGGGATCGCTCAGCATGGCGGACCTGGACGGGGTCGCCCTCGCCGCCGTTCCGATGCTGCTGGGTATCGGCGGGCTGATCGTGCTGGGGCGCTATTTCGACCTGCTCAGCCTCGGCGACGAAGAGGCGCGCGCGCTGGGAATCAACGTGACGCGCATCCGCTTCATCGCCATCGTGCTCGCCACCCTGGCCAGTGCGCTCTCCGTCGTTATGGCGGGGATCATCGGCTGGGTCGGCCTCATCATCCCCCACATCGTCCGGATGGCCTTCGGGCCTTCCCACACCCTGCTGATGCCGCTGTCGGCCATTACGGGAGCCGCGTTTCTGCTCCTGGCCGATTCGGTCTCGAGGCTGGCGATGAGCGTGGAGATCCCCATCGGGATCCTCACCTCGCTCATCGGCATCCCCGTCTTTATCATCGTACTCAAACACGCGAGGGCCGCATGGAACTGAAACCGATCATCGAAGTCAAAAACCTCACCTTCTCCTACCCGACGCACCAGGTGCTCAAAAAGATGAACTTCGCCCTCTACCCCGGCGAAGTCGTCAGCCTGCTGGGGCCCAACGGCTGCGGCAAAAGTACGCTGATCCGCCTGATGCTCGGCCTGCTGCGCGGCAGCGGCGACATCCGGCTGGACGGCGCGCCGCTCGCACGCTACTCCCACCGGGAGATCGCGCAGCATATCGCCTACATTCCCCAGTACCACAGCGTCCCCTTCAACTACACGGTCGCGGAGATGGTCATGATGGGGCGGGCGGCGAAGCTCGGCTTCTTCGCCCAGCCCGGCGCGCGCGACCGCGAGGTCGCCATGGAGGCGCTGCGGACCGTCGGCATCAAGACGCTGGCCTCCCGCCCCTTCGGGCAGCTCAGCGGCGGGCAGAAGCAGATGGTGCTGCTGGCGCGCGCCCTGGCCCAGGAGGTCTCCACCTTTATCATGGACGAACCGGTCACCGGGCTTGATTACGGCAACCAGATGCGGCTGCTGGAGATGATCGCACACCTGGCGGGGCAGGGGAAGACCTTCCTCAAAACGACACACTACCCCGACCACGCCCTGCTTGTCTCCAGCCGCGTCGCCGTCATGCACGACGGCCACATGATCGACCAAGGCGTGCCCGACGCCGTCATCACCCCCGAGATGCTGCGCCGGGTCTACGGTGTCGAGGCCGATATCGTGGAGCACCGCGACAAGAACTGGTGCCTGCCGCACTTCCGGAGGGTCTCCGCATGAGAACAGGCATCTTTTTTCTTTTGGCCCTCTGCCTCCTCGCAGGCACGCTACAGGCACGGAGCCTCACGGACGATTACGGCCGGACGGTCGATCTCCCCGAGACGGTGACGAGGATCTACGCGGCGTCGCCGCCGCTGACGATGAGCGTGCTCGCCTTCGACCCCGCGCTCATCGCGGCGCTCAACTTCCCGTGGAGCGATGCGCAGCGCCCCTACGCCGGGGCCGCCGACGGCCGACCCGTCGCCGGGGGGTTTTTCGGGCAGGGGCAGACCCCGAACTTCGAAGTGCTGGCCCTGACGCGCCCCGACGTCATTCTCGTCTGGGGCGGGATGCCGGGGGTGGAGAAGATCGTCGGCAAGTTCGACGCGCTCGGCATCCCCGTCCTTCTCGTGCGTAATTCGTCGATCCGCGACCTGCTCACCCAGTTCGCACTGCTGGGGCGTCTGACCGGCAACACCCAGCGCGCCGACGCCCTGGTCGCCTACACCGAGCAGACCCTCGCCCTCATCGATGCACTGCAGCCGAAACTGGCCGAGCGTAAACCGGTGCGCTACTACTTCGCCGAGGGCCCCGACGGGCTCTCCAGCGAATGCGACGGCTCGTTCCACCTCGAACCCTTCACCTACGCCGGGGCGAAGAACGCCCTGGAGTGCCGGATGAGTTCCAACTACGGGATGGAAAAAGTGAGCCTGGAGACGGTCATGCTCGCCGACCCGGACGTCATCGTCGCGATGGAGCCCGTTTTCGCCGACGCCGTCGGGAAAGATCCCCGCTGGCAGGCGCTGCGCGCCGTCCGCGAAGGCAGGGTCCTCACCGTGCCGTCACTCCCCTTCAACTACATCACCCGTCCGCCGTCGTTCATGCGGCTGATGGGGATCCGGTGGCTCATAAACCACTTCTACCCGGAGTGGCTTGAAGGGGAGGAAGAAGCGCGTTTCGAGGCGCTCTTTTTCCCCGCCTACGACACCGCGGCCCCTGCCCGCTGACACGCAAAAGGTGCTGCGGAAGAAGCGGCGGCATCACTACCGTTATATCTATATTGATACAAAGGAAAAACCCATGAACAGACTGAAGCAAAAAACGCACAAAGGCGCCCATGACCCGTTGGGGTTCGACGCCATCGTCAGAGAGGTGTTCGCCCCCATCTACCCGGTCATCGCGTCGCAGATCATTCAGCAGACGCAGATGACCCGCGGCGTCTGTCTCGATGCCGGCTGCGGCACGGGTGCCCTGGGGCGGGCCATGGCCCAGCAGAGCGGATGCGACGTCACCTTCTTCGACCAGAGCGAAAAGATGCTCGAACTCGCCCGCGGTTACGCCGAAGAAGAAGCCATCACGGCGCGCAGCCGCTTTGTTCAGGGCGACATCCACGATATCCCGCTCCCCTCCGAGAGCGTCGACCTCGTCGTCAGCCGCGGCTCCTCCCCCTTCTGGGACGACCAGAAACGGGCCTACGGCGAGATCCTCCGCGTACTGCGCCGGGGCGGCCGCGCCTACGTGGGGGGCGGTTTCGGCAACGCGGCGCTACGCGAACAGATCGTCAGCACGATGCTCGAGCGCGAACCGAACTGGGAAGAGCGTTTCAAGAACCGCTCACGGAGCATGCGCAACGCGCTGCCGGAGATCCTCGAAGCGCTGCACCCGGCCTCCTTCGAGATCATCAACGACGAGAGCGGCTTCTGGGCCCACATCACCAAATGAGGGAGTCATCATGCAGATAGGACTCTTCTGCCTCGCCGAACACTACGGCAACGATACGGCCCAGAGCCTGCACGACCAGCTGCGCCTGGTGGAGACCGCCGACCGGCTCGGCTTTGACGAGGCGTGGTTCGGCGAGCACCACTTCAACGCCTTCAGCGTCCTGCCCGACCCCGCGGTCATGCTCGCCTCTGCCGTCGCGCGCACGCGCAGCATCCGTCTCGGTACCGCCGGCTTCCTCGCCCCGTTCCACCACCCCGTCCGCCTGGCCGAGAGCATCGCGGTGCTCGACAACCTCAGCGGCGGCCGCATCGACGCCGGCTTTGCCAAGGGGGGATTCGCGCCGGACACCCGCCACTTCCTGCGGAGCAAGGAGGAGCTGCGCAGCATTATGTTCGAGACGGTCGAAGCGGTCGACCTCCTCCTGCACCGCAGGGCCGTTGATTTCGAGGGCAACTACATTCAGATCCGCAACAGCACGGTGACGCCGCGACCGCTGCAGCAACAGCTCCCCTTTTACGTGGCGACCTTCGCTTCGGAGGAGACGATCCACTACGCCGCGACCCGCGGGTACGGGCTGATGATGTCCCAGGGAGCGTCGCTGCGCGACTGCGTCGAAGCGCAGAACTTCTACCGCAGTATCGCCGGGCACGATCCGCAGATGGTGGTCATGCGTGTCTTCGGCGTCGCCGACAGCGCCGCCGAGGCTCAGCGGGCGGCGCTTCCCGCCATCGACCACTTCGTCAAATGCATGCGCGCCGCCCAGCGCGAACAGCCCCAGCCCGGTTTCGACGCCGAAAACTACGAGGCGCTGCTGCGGGAGCGCACCGCCTTTTTCGACGGGAAACCGTTTTTCGACAATGCGATCCTGGGGACGCCGGAAATGTGCATCGAGCAGATCAACACCCTCTCAGACGCACTGACCCACCTCCATATCGCCCTGAAACCCGCCGCCGTGCATGTCGAAGCGAACGTCGCCATGCTCGAACGGTTCCACCATGAAATCCGACCCTACATTGCCAAAGGAGCATTATGTCCAAAAACCCTCTGCACCTGCTGATCGGCCTCACCGCGTCTGCGGCGGCGCTTCATGCCGGAAACGAAGCGGCGCTCGACGCCATTACCGTCCACGAAACACCCATTACCGTCGCATCCGAGGGCATTGAAACCGCCCGGCCCACGTCGCTGCCCCGCAGCGCGGCGGACCTCGAGGAGGTGATCACCCGTGACACCATCGAAGCGCTCAACCCCTCCGACATCTACGACGTCCTGCAGTACGCCAGCTCCGTCTTTATCCAGCGCCAGGGGCGCAAAGCCCCCGCCTTTGTCAAAGTGCGCGGCAACCGCGCGCTGGGCATCATTATCGACGGGGTCTACATCCCCGCCGCGGTCACGAGCCGCATCCTCGCCGTCCTGCCCGTGGAAGCGATCGAACGCATCCGCGTCGTCCGCGACTCCGCCACGCTCAACCTCGGACCGCTGCCCAACGGCACCGGCGGCCTGCTCGGCGGCGACGATGCCGGCTACCTCGTGATCGAAACCCGCAACCCCGGTGCGCCGCTTGAAGGGCTGGCCGCCGTGCAGGTGGAGAGCTTCGGGCGGGAACACGTCACCGCCATGGCCGGAGGCATCGGGGAGTACGGCTACCTCAACCTCCTCGTCGACTACGACCGGAGCGACGGGGAGCCCGATGAGACGACCGGGTTCGAAAAAACGACCCTCTATGCCAAAGGGGGCCTCTTCTACGACGCGTGGAGCCTGGACCTGCAGGGGTTCGTAACCCGCGGCTCCAAGGAGCTGCAGCGCAGCACCACCCCGGGCGTCAGCGACGCCAAGTGGGAGTACGACCCGATCAAAATCGGGGAGTTCTCCGCCAAAGCTTCCTATGACTGGGGACAGGGCGTCACCTCCCTCTCCTACGCGCGCAGCGACCTGCGCATGGAGCTGCAGCAGCGCTCCTGGAGCAACCCCGACGCCTACACCCTTGAAGTCCAGGAGGAGAACTTCAGCGACCTGCGCCTCGACCATGCCCACCGCCTCGGCGAGCATACCCTTCGTACCGGCGTGGAGGGGATCTGGTGGCACACCCCGACCGGCGAGTACTTTTATACCGGCTGGGAGAAAAAGGAGCGGACGGCGGGCGCCTTCGTCCAGGACGAATGGCACCGCGGCCGTCTCAGCCTGGACGGCGGCGTGCGCGTCGACAAGACCTGGATCGACAAGGGGTACGAGCAGGTCGGGAGCCAGAAGGTCCTGATCGAAGACGAAGCGATGGAGCCGGTCGCCGCGGCGGCGATTGGTGCGCGCTGGCAGGCCGCGCCGAGCTTCGCGCTCTATACCCGCGCGCGCGCCAGCACCCAGAACGCGCCGGAGGTCGAGACCGTCGACGGGGTGTCCCTCTCCGCCAGCAGCCGGCTCGGGGCCGAAGCAGGCTTCGATGCCGCCCCCGCCCCCTGGTTCAAACCGCGGCTGTCGCTCTATTTCCTTGATGTGCGCGACGCCCCCTACGTCGCCGCCCAGTGGACCAACCCCAACGACCCGACGGACATCGTCAACCTCTACGGCAGCAAGGACTGGCACGAATACGGTGCAGAAGTGACCCTGGCCGGGGTACTGGACGCCCTGACGTACCAGCTCTCCTACAGCTACAACCGCAACAACGACGATACGCTGGACAACCGTATCCCCGATTCGACCTTCAACGGTATCGTCACCTACACCTACGCCGGGCTCAAAGGCACGGTCGGGGTCTATTATGTGGACAACTTCGAAGCCGTCAACAAGGCGGGCACGGGCGAAGCGGGCGGCTATACGAACATCGACTGCTCCCTCGGTTACGACTTCAGCGCGATGCAGTTGCGCCACAAAGCGACGCTCTATGCCCGCAACCTCACGAACGACGACTACGAGTCCGTCTACGGCTTCCCGAGCCTCGGACGAGTGATCGGCGCCTCGTACCGGATCGCATTTTGATCCGGCCGCCGTGCGCAGAGAAGAAACAGGTTTCGCCTCTGCGGACCGCGGTCCCAAGCGGACACCCGAATCCATTTCAATTCAGGAGTAACAATGCATAAACCTCTACGCATCTCTTCACTTTTATCCGTTGCCGTGCTCTCCGCCTCGCTGCAGGCGGAGAGCTTCGAGCTCGGCCAGGTCTCCGTCACCGCCGACCCGCTGCTCTCGGAGATCTTTAGCGACCGTGTGGATGCCGAACAGATCGACATCTACGGCGACACCACGGTTTCCGAAGCCCTTACCCGTATGACGGGGGTGGCGTTCTACTCCCGGGGCGGCCGTGCCGAGACGGATATCAGCATCCGCGGTTTCGATTCGCGCCGCATCGGCGTCTTTTACGACGGCGTGCCCATCTACGTCCCCTACGACGGCAATATGGACTACACCCGCTACCTCACGACCAACATCGCTGACATTGACGTCTACAAAGGCTTCTCCTCGACGGCCTTCGGCGCCAATACGATGGGCGGGGTCGTCAATATCGTTTCCAAAAAACCGAGCCGCCCTTTCGAGGGCACCGTCTTTGCCCAGGGCTCGATCGACAGCAGCGGCGACCAGACGGGTACCATGTACGGCGGGAACATCGGCATCCGCGAACCGCACTACTACCTGCAGCTCTCCGCGACGGGCAAGCACCGTGATCACTCCCGTCTGCCCGAAAGCTACGACGCGACCCCGGTCCAGCCCGAAGGCGACCGGCTAAACTCCGCCTCCGACGACCGCCAGGTCAGCGCCAAATACGGCTACCTCCTGGACGGCGGCGAAGTCGCGCTGGGCTACATGTACCAGCACGCGACCAAGCAGCAGCCTACTGTCACCGACCCCGTCTACGGCCGTGAAAAGTACTGGGACTGGCCGAAATGGGATATGCAGAGCCTCTACGCCGTCGGGAAGCACACCCTCTTCGGCGGGCTCTTCAAAGCGACGGCCTACTACACGGAGTACGAAAGCAAGCTCTACTCCTACGACGACATCAACCTGACGACGATGAACAAAAAATTCGCCTGGAAATCGAACTACAAGGAGTCTACTTACGGCCTCCGGGCAGAGTACACCGTCGATGCGGCGGGCAACCGGTTCACCCTCTCTTCGAACTACAAGCATGATCACCACAAGGGGTACGACATCGACAAGGTGACCAACGTCAGCACCCTGACGGAGGAGTTCGAAGATACGACCCTCTCCTTCGGCCTGGAGGACAGCTACCGCTTCGCGGAGCGCTTCACCCTTGTCGCGGGCATCGGCTACGACGTCAAATCCTCCGACTACATCAGCGACCCGACGATCGACGACAAGAAAGACGAATCGGCCTGGAACCCGGAGGCGGCCCTTATCGCGGAGCTCGCCCCCAAACAGACCCTCCGCCTCAGCGTCGCCCAGAAGACCTATTTCCCCTCGATGAAAGAGCGCTACTCCTACAAGCTCGGCTACGGGGTACCCAACGGCGACCTGAAACCGGAGATGACGGGCCACAGCGAACTCGCCTACAAGGGGGTCTTCAACGATGCATGGATCGCGGAGGCGGCCGGCTTCTACCTGGTGACGGAGGATTACATCCAGGCCGTCTACTACGACACCTTTGACGGCGTCGACCGCACGCAGAACCAGAACATCGGCACCTTCTACCGTTCGGGGGCGGAGCTCGCCCTCTCCTACATCGCCGACGTTTACGAAGCGGGGGCGAATGCCACTTTCCTGAAAATCGGCAGCGCCTCTTCCGACAAGCCCATCGGCGTACCGACGCGCGAATACAACCTCTTCACCCGCGTCTTTTTCGCCCCGAATCTGAGCGGCCTCATCACCCTCCACGGCCAGAGCGGCGCATACGGGCAGCTGGCCGACAGCAGCTACGAGAAACTGGGCGACGTGCAGACGATCGACGCGAAGGTGACCTACCTGCCGATCGCCTCCGTCGCGGTCGAAGTCGGCGTCAAAAACATGGCGGACAAACTGAACTATTACGACGACGGCTATCCGGAACCGGGGCGGGAGTTCTACGGCAGACTCACGTACAGCTTCTGATGCGCCGCCTTTTCCTGACACTGCTGTTCTCGGCGGCGCTGCTCGGCGCTGAACCGGTGCCACCGCTGCGCGTCGCCGTCATCGGCGGAATGACGATGAGCGGCATGTGGCAGCGGGTCGCCGCCGCCTTCGAGGCCACACACGGCATCCCTGTCGACGTCGTCGTCAGCGGCCCGAAATCGGAACTCGACGCCTACTGCAGGGAGCACCCGGTCGACCTGGTGACGATGCATGCCAGCGACACCATCACCGACCTTGCCGCCGACGGCCTTTTTGAACGGCTCGCCCCCTGGACGCGCAACGCACAGATGCTCCTGGGCCACCGCAGCGACCCCGCAGGACTGACCGGCGCGGGGACCCTGCAGGAGGCGCTGGCGAAGCTCGCTGCCTCGGAGGCCCCCTTCCTCATCCATGCAAGCGGCGGCACCTTCGAAGTGTTCAACGCGCTGCGCACGAAACAGGGGTGGCGCATGCCGCCGGAGCAACTCCGTTTCACCCCCGCCAAACGCGGTTTCTTACGGGAGACGGCGGCACTGGAAGGGTACACGCTTTTCGGCGTCATCCCCTTTTTGATGCAAAAACAGCACCACCCGCAGATCCGCGGCTTCTATTTCGAAGACCCCGCCCTTATGCGCCCCTACCTGGCGGCCATCGGCAGCGAAGCGCGTATCGGCACCGCCCGCCACGCCCGTGCCGAGGCCCTCCTGGCCTTTCTGACCTCGCCGCAGGCGCAGCGCATCGTGCAGGATTTCCGTATCGACGGCCACCCGGGCACCCCGGTCTTTTACCCCCTCACCCCCAACCAAGGAGAAAAATGATGTTTCTGGAACCCATCGATTTTGCCACCATGTACAAGGCCCACAAACTCGCCACCGATTTCAAAGGCAAAAGCGCCGACGAATGGAACGCCAAGGCCGCGGACATGGCACCGCGCATGGTCAACAGCCCCTACGTAGATACCTTCCTCTCCAAGATGGCGCTGGACCCCGGCGACGTCGTGCTCGACATCGGCTGCGGGCCGGGCACCCTGGCACTCGCCCTGGCCAAAAAGGTCAAAAAGGTGATCGCCGTCGACTACGCCGAACAGATGCTCGAACAGCTGCGCCTCTACGCCGAACGCGAAGGGATCACCAACATCGAGACGCACCGGCTGAGCTGGGAAGACGACTGGAGCGCGCTGCCCGAGGCCGACATCGCCGTCGCGTCGCGCAGCCTGGAAGTCGGCGACATCGAAACGGCCCTCTCGAAGATGACGCACCACGCCGCAAAGGCCTGCTACCTCACCTACAAGGCCGGGGGCAGCTACGTCGACCTGGAGATCCTCGAGTTCATCGGCCGGCAGATCACCCCGAAGCCCGACTTCTGGTATATCCCGCTGATCCTTTACCAAAAAGGGCTGCTGCCGCGCGTCGACTACATCGAGACCGAACAAGGCAGCATCAAAAGCGGCAGCGCCGACGCCTTCGTCTCCTCCCTGCGCTGGAGCCTCGGCACCCTCAGCAGCGACGAGGAGGAAAAGGCGTACCACTACTACGACAAGGTCGTCGCCAAATCCAACCGGCACCCCCGTCCCTTCAACTGGGCCTTCGTCGCCTGGGAGACAGCGCGCTGATGCGCCGTCTAACACACCCCTAACACTCTTTGCGTACACTGGCACGACGATTTCAGCTTCCAAGGATTGTGTATGAAACCCCTCTTTTACTCCATTGTCGCCGGCGCGGCGGCCCTCTGGCTCGGCGGCTGCGGCAGCACCGGCGGAAGCAGCGCGACCGACGTCACCGCCGAACGGGGCCCGATGCTCTACGCGCTCGTCACCGATGCCTCGGGACAGCAGGCGACGAAGCTCTCAGGCGGCCGCTACCGTTTTGCCAACGACCCGGTCTACCCCGTCACCAGCCGGGGCGGTGTCATCGACATCAACCGCAACGGCTTGATCGACGCCGGCGACCTCGCCGCACCGGAACTGACACTGCAGACGCCGCAGGGACTCGCCCTCACCCTCGTCACCTCCCTGGCGCACAAGGCCCAGATCGCGACGATGCTGCAGAACGATTTCAACCTGAGCGAAACGCGCATCTTCAATGCGACGCCCTCCGGCGACAGCGCCATTGCCGCCATCAGCGACGAGCTCTTCAAATACTGTGTCGAGCACAATGTCAGCGACCCCTCCACCCTGACGCTGAAGGTGATGCAGAGCCTGCAGGCGCAGATCGCCGCGCGGATCGGGGAGTATGCCTCCGCAGAATTCAACGCCACCAAACGCGAGCGCTACCTTGTCAAAAACGAGCTGGGACTCCGGACGATGACCCAGGACGAGGCCGATGCGATAAACCGCCAGCTCGGTGAGGGTGAGGGTGACGGCACGCCGCAGCTCTCCGAGCTCAACAGCACCCTCAGGGGGACACTGGCATTTATGTGGAACGAGGAGAAAATGGCCAAGGAGCTCTACCTCGCACTGCATGCGCTCTGGCCGCACAAGGAGTTCTATAATATCGCGATGATGTCCGAAAGCCAGCACCAGGCCGCCATCGAAAGCCTGCTGCAGACCTACGACATCAATGTCACCGACATCGACGGGGAGGAGGCGCACTACAGCGCTGAGGAGCTCCAGGCCTACGGTGCAGGCATTTTCCCCGAGCCCGCAGTGCAGTCGCTCTACGACGAACTCTATGCGAAGGGTGTGCAAAGCGACCAGGATGCCCTGGAAGCGGGCTGCATGGTCGAAGTCACCGACGTCAATGACCTCACGGCCAATATCGCCCTCGCAGCGGCGGCGGAGGCCGACGACCTTACCGCGACCTTTACTACCCTCCGCAAGGCCAGCTACAACCACTACTGGGCCTTCGACGGCGCGCTGAAACTCATCGGTGTGACGGAAGGGTGCTGCGTCCTCGGCGGGACGTTCTGCAAAACGCCCGAGGAGTATCCCGATACCCGTGGCGGAGGCGGCGCCTAAAGATTTTGCCTAAGCGTGATTCTTCAGTTTCGGACAGGCTTGTTTGGCTAGAATCCTGCACAATGAAAACACTGCGCCAGCTCCTGCTCTCGGTTCTGCTGTCGGCC
Organism: Sulfurimonas sp. HSL-1656; assembly: GCF_039645585.1. Classification (NCBI taxonomy): domain Bacteria; kingdom Pseudomonadati; phylum Campylobacterota; class Epsilonproteobacteria; order Campylobacterales; family Sulfurimonadaceae; genus Thiomicrolovo; species Thiomicrolovo subterrani. Next base: position 52,373 of record NZ_CP147915.1, on the reverse strand, counting down.
TTCTCCTTCTTCGTGGTCCACGACTACGTCATGGCGGATGTGGATACCGACACCCAGTACGAACTCTGCCTCGCGCAAAGCGACACCGGCGCACTCGATCTGCCCACCAAGATCCATGAACACATCCACTCCCTGATGAGCATCCCGGAGGCCGCGCCCCTGCCCTCTTCCGACCGGCCCGTTGCCCTCCGCAGCCACGTGGCGCCGCAGCAGCTCCACTCCCATATTTCACCCGTCCCTACCAAGCCCCCTTTAGCCTAACCATTTTTTCATCCCTATTCAAAAATTCCCATGGGATGGCACACACCTGTGCCGACCCGCATAAAAGGCAATGTCAATGACCCCTTTACGAATTCTGGCCCTCTGTGCCGCCGCGTCGCTCTCGGCGGCCCCAGTCTCGCTGCAGACGTTTCTCGATGCGAGCGCGCACTCCGACGCGGCCCGCGCCGGGCAGTATGCCGCGGAATCGTATACACTGCAGCAGCGCAGCGAACTGCTGACCGACGGCCCCTCCCTTAACGCGCAGGCGGGCTATACCGACGCCAAGTCCGTGTCAAAGAGTGCCATGGAGTACCACGTCAGCGTTGAAAAGCCCTTCCGCACCGCCGGGACCGGCAGGCTCGAGCGCCTGCTGGACAACGGTACCGGCCTGAGCAGCGCACTGCAGACGGCCCGCCTGCAAAACCGCGTCTATACCTACTATATCGACGCCTGTACCCTCCAGGAGGAGCTCTGGCTGCTCCAGGACGCCAAAACCCGCGGTGTGCAGATGGAAGCGCTGATCCGCACCGGGATGGAAGGAGGCGAGTTCGACCGCAGCGCCTGGCTGCGCAGCCGGCTGAACGTCGAGACCCTCACCCTGCAGATCGACGATCTCAACAGCCGCTACGAAGAGACCTTCCGTCTGCTGCAAGCCACGGCGCAGACGGAGGCCGAAAGCCTGCTGTGCCACGACCTCCCCGATACCATTGCCCTGCCTTCGGAGACCCTGCTCGCCGACGCGCCCCTGCTGCACCTGCTCGAAAACCGCCACGGCAGCGCGAAAGCCCTCGCTTCCTATCGCAACAGCTGGCTGCAGGAGGTCACGCTCGCGGCAGGCTATGACGACGAGATGGACGTCCAGCGCGCCAACCTCTACGTCTCCCTCCCCCTCGGCCTGGGAAGCCGCCGTGCCAACGACCGCGAGGCCGCCCACCGCGACGCCCTGGCCGCCGGCGCCGAACTGCGCGCGATTCGCAGCGAGCTCGACGCACGGGTCGCCGCGTTTACCGCGGCCCAGCAGACCCGGCAGCAGAACCTGAAACGGCTGAACGACGAGATGATCCCCGAGGCCTACGAGACGACCGTACTGCTCGAGGAGCGCTTTATGGGCTCCGAGGCGAGCTACCTCGAATACATCGACAGCCAGAAGATGCTCTTCGCCCTGCTGATGCAGGGTGTCCAGCTCCGCGCCGATGCGCTCAAGGCCGAAGCCGGCCTCTTTGCCGACCTCGGCATCACCCCCGCTACCAAGGATAAAAAATGAAATACATTATGCCCCTGCTCATCACCCTTATGCTGCCGCTCGCCGCAGCCGACCGGATCGATCCCGGCACCCTGCAGGTCGCGCTGAGCGCACCCAAAGCCCAGACGGAACTCCCCCTCGGCAACTACCTCGGTACCTATAACTACCCCCCCGCGTCCCGCTTTACCGTCAGCGCCAACACCGAGGGGTTCGTCACCCGCGTGGCCGTCAAGCCCTTTGCCCATGTGAAAAGGGGGCAGACGCTCTTCACCCTCAAAAGCCCGAAACTCCTTGATATGCAGTCCGAGTACATTGCGACCCTGCTGGAGCTGGAGTACTACGACAAAGAGGTCAAACGCCTCGAACCGCTGGCAAGCAAGGGAGTCGTCGCCTCCAAGCAGCTCACCGAGAGCCGCAACCGCCGCCAGAAACTCGACGCCTCCACTGCGTTCCAGCGCGATGTCCTGCTCGCCTACGGCCTGACACCCTCGCAGCTCAAACGGATTGCCGCGCAGCATAAGCCCGACCCGGTTCTCACCATTTCCGCCCCGGCCGCGGGCAGTATCGCGTCAATGAACGTGCAAAAGGGTGCTTACGTCGCCGAGGGTGCCGTCCTGGCCCAGCTCGTCGATACGACCGAGTGCCACTTCGAGATCGATATGCCGTGGGAGACTGCCGATACCCTCGCCCTGGGGGAGAAACTGAGCGCCGGAACACGCAGCTTCACCGTCTTCGCCAAGGCGCCGCAGATCGACCCCGTATCGCAGACCCGCGCCATCGACCTCCACGAGGGCGGCGAATGCGGCGAGCGGGGCGGGGCGAGTATGAACCTCGCGCTTTCGCGCGCCGCGAAGGCGTGGAAGGTCCCGGCCGCTTCGGTCACCGAGCTCGACGGGCACAGCGTGGTCTTCGCCAAACGCAGCGACGGCTTCGAACCCCTCCCCGTCACCGTCCTCTCGCGACGTGAAGGGTTCTGCTACGTGACCGGCGCGTTGCATGCGGACGACCGCGTTGCCGCCTCCTCCGTCCTGGCCCTGCGCAGCGCTGCCGCCGGGGGTGAATGATGGACGCGTTGCTGCGTTTCGCGCTCTCGCAGCGCATCATCATCCTCCTGCTGGCCGCCGCCGTCGCCATCTACGGGGTGCTCTCCTACGGGAAACTCGTCATCGACGCCTTCCCCGACGTCTCCTCGACCCAGGTGAAGATCATCATCAAGGCCCCGGGCATGACCCCGAGCGAAGTGGAGCAGCAGATCACCATCCCCGTCGAGCTGGAGATGCAGGGCATCCCCCACCAGACGATGGTCCGCTCCATCTCCAAGTACGCCCTGGCCGACATCACGATCGACTTTGAAGAGGGCACCGACCTCTACTGGGCCCGCGACCGCGTCTACCAGCGTTTTACGGCCGCCAAGAACGAGCTGCCCGAAAATATCGGCGGGGGGATCGCCCCCATTACGACGCCACTGGGCGAGATCCTGATGTTCACCATCGAATCGGAAAGCCTCAGCCTGATGGAGAAGCGCACCCTACTCGACTGGACGATCCGTCCGGCCCTGCGCAGCGTCCCCGGCGTCGCCGACGTCAACGCCCTGGGCGGCCTGGTCAAAAGCTTCATCGTCAAGCCCGACTTCGCCCGCCTCTCCGCCTACGGCATTCCCGTCTCCCAGCTCATTGAGGTGATCGAACGCAACAACGCCAACTACGGCGCCGGGCGGGTCGAGCAGGGCGACGAGGCGATGATCGTCCGGGTGCTTGGCAAACAGACCGGCATCGAAAGCATCCGCGAACTCGTCCTCGCCCAGCGCGAAGGGAGCACCGTCTATGTCGGCGACGTCGCCGACGTCAGCGTCGGGGCCGTCACCCGCTACGGCTACGTCACCAAAGACGGCAAAGGCGAAGCGGTCGAGGGGCTGGTACTGGGCCTCAAAGGCGCCGACGCCTCCCGGACCGTTGCCGCCGTCAAAACGCGCCTGGCCGAACTGGAGAAAAACCTCCCCGAGGGCACGAAGCTGAACGTCTTCTATGACCGCAGCGACCTCGTCGGCAAAGCCGTCAACACGGTCCAGAAGGCGCTGTTGGAAGCCGTCGTGCTCATCATCGTCATCCTGCTGCTGATGCTCGGCGACATCATCTCCGCGCTCACCGTCGCGCTCATCCTGCCGATGGCGATTCTGAGCGCCTTCATCCTGATGCACCTCTTCGGCATCAGCGCCAACCTGATGAGCCTCGGGGGGATCGCCATCGCCATCGGGATGATCGTCGACTCCGCCGTCGTCATGGTCGAGAACATCGTCGCCTGGCTGGGGCATCCCAAATACGCGCACGAACCGCGTACGCGCCTCATCTACCTGGCGGCCAAGGAGGTAAGCCTGCCGATCGTCTCGGGTGTCGTCATCATCATCACGATCTTCTCGCCGCTGCTCATGCTGCAGGGGCTGGAGGGCAAACTCTTCGCCCCGGTGGCGCTGAGCATCGTCTTCTCCCTGGCCTCCTCCATTCTCTTCGCCCTCTACCTCATCCCCGTCATTGCCGGGATGAGCATCAAGAAGGCCCACGACGAACCGACCTGGCTCGTACGCAAGCTCGAGAACCTTTACATCCCGACGCTCCTGCGCGCCTTCCGGTTCGAAAAGCCTATTTACGTCCTGCTGGTACTGCTTGTGCCGCTCTCCGTCTACATGTTCGGCAGCGTCGGCAAGACCTTCATGCCGACGATGGACGAAGGCAACATCGTTATCGGCGTCGAGTCCGACCCCGCCATCAACATCCCGGCGGGGATCATGCTCAGCACCCAGATCCAGCAGCAGCTCATGGCGGCGGTACCCGAGATCAAGTCCATCATCGCCCGCAGCGGCTCGGACGAGATCGGGCTTGATCCCATGGGGCTCAACGACACCGATACCTTCTTGGTGCTGCACCCCAAGTCCGAGTGGCGCACGCCTGACCCCGACTGGCTCCGGGCGCAGATGCGCACGGTGCTTGAAGGGATCACCGGGATCGAGTACGGTTTCACCCAGCCCATCGAGATGCGCACCTCCGAGATGCTGACGGGTGCGCGCGGCGACGTCGTCGTCAAACTCTTCGGCGACGATCTCGAGACCCTCAATACCCTGGGGACAAAGATCGCCGACCTTCTGCGGGCGACCGTGGGGAGCGAAGACGTCTACATGCGCCAGAACGAAGGGGTGAGCTACCAGCAGGTCGTTTTCGACAAGAAACAGCTCACCAAGTACGGCCTCAACCTCGACGAGGCGGCGCAGATCCTCGCCATCGCCGTGATGGGTGCCGAGGCGGGCAAGATCTACGAGGGGATGAAACAGTTCTCCATCCTCATCCGCGGCGACTACGCGCAAAACGACCTGCCGCTCTCGTCGATCTACCTCACGACCCCGGCGGGCGAGCGCATCGCCTTCTCCAACATCGCGCACATCGAGCGCACGGCGGGGAGCGTCGAGATCAAGCACGAGGGGGCCCAGCGCTTCGTCTCCATCCAGACCAATGTCAGCGGGACCGACCTTACCACCTTTGTGGCGGCGATCGCCGCGCAGATCGAACAGGAAGTCTCCCTCCCGGCAGGGTACCGGCTGGAGTACGGCGGGGAGTTCAAAAACCAGCAGCGTACCATGGCGCGCCTCTCCATCGTCGTGCCCATCGCCCTGGCGGTGATCTTTATGATCCTCTTCTTCACCTTCCGCTCCCTGCGGCAGGCCGCCGCCGTCTTTGCGATGATCCCGCTGGCGCTGACGGGCGGGATCGCGGGGCTGATGGCAAGCGGCCACTACCTCTCCGTCCCCGCCTCGGTCGGTTTCATCGCCCTCTTGGGGATCGCCGTGCTCAACGGGGTCGTCATGGTCAGCTACTTCAACGAGTTGGTCAAAACGATGCCGCTGGAAGATGCCGTGATCGAAGGGGCGAAACGGCGCCTCCGACCGGTCCTGATGACGGCGCTCATCGCCGCCTTCGGCCTGGTACCGATGCTCTATGCCACCGGTCCCGGCTCCGAGATCCAGAAACCCCTCGCCATCGTCGTCATTACCGGCCTGATCAGCTCGACCCTGCTCACCCTGATCATCCTGCCGATCCTCTACCGGCGGATCGAAGCGAAGAACGAGTTACAATATACTGTGTGAAAAGGAACGTTGATGAAAACGGAACTGCTCATCGGTGCCCTGGCGTTTGCCACGGCCATCCAGGTCATCCCCTTCGGCCACAACCACGTTAATCCTCCGGTCATCGCCGAACCGACGTGGGACAGCCCACAGACGCAGGTACTCTTCAAACGCGCCTGTGCCGACTGCCACTCCAACGAAACGGTGTGGCCGTGGTACAGCCATGTTGCCCCGGTCTCCTGGCTCGTCGTCCACGACGTCGAGGAGGGGCGCGAACATTTCAACGTCTCCGCCTGGGGCGCACAGAAGAAGAATGAGGGCGACGACGCGGCCGAAGAGGTCGAAGAGGACGAGATGCCGCCGCTCGTCTACCTGCCGACCCACCCGGAAGCGCGGCTCTCTCCGGAGGAGAAAACACGGCTGATCGCCGGTCTGAAGGCGACGTTCGGCAGCGAAAAACACCGACACTGATCCACACGGGAAAGGGGATAGAATGGAAGAAAAGTTCTCGCTCAAAAAAACGGTCTCGCTGACCCTTGGACTGTCGTTCCTGGTGATGAGCTACACGGGGATCATGCTCTTCATGACCCCCAAAGGCAAGATCGCCTTCTGGACCGACTGGACCCTGCTGGGGCTCACCAAGACCCAGTACACCGACCTGCACATCACCTCGATGTTCCTCTTTCTCGCGGCAGGCATCTGGCACATCTACTACAACTGGAAACCGCTGGTGAGCTACCTCAAGAACCATCTGCACCGGCTCACACCGCTGAAAAAAGAGTTTCTCGCCGCGCTGGTACTCAACCTCTTTTTCGTCGGTGCCACCATGCTGCACCTGCCGCCGATGCAGAGCATCGTGAACCTCAATACGGCGATCAAGGACTACTGGGAGCGGCAGGTGGGCGCCCCGCCGTTCGGCCATGCCGAAGAGGCCACCGTCGCCTCCCTCGCACCGCAGGGCGGCATCGACACGCCGACGGCAATGATGCGGCTGCGCGACGCCGGTTTCCATGTGAAAAACGGCCAACAGACCTTGGAGCAGATCGCCATTGAGAACGGCGTCTCCGCGCAGAAGGTCTATGACGCCATGCTCCCGCAGACCCGGGCGCAGCAGAGCGCAACACCGCTCAGCGGCATGGGACGCCGGAGCATCGCCTCCCTTGCCGACGCAGGGCATATCGACCTTGCAAAGGCGCTTGCCTATCTCGAAGCCGAAGGCGTCGACGCCACGCCGCAGAGCACCATGCGCGATGCCGCAGGCCAGCTCGGCACCACCCCCTACGAACTCTTCGAAACCCTCAAAGACCTGCCATAACCCTTTTCCCCGCAGGGGGATACTTTGGGGATCAGCGGCTGCCGTTGACATTATTACTAATTAGTAATATAATGCTCTTAACCGCTGATGAAAAGGAGGTACCATGAAACGCACGAAACCGTACGGACCGCGCGAAGACGCCGTACTGCGGACGCATATCGAACTGTCGCGCGCCTTCAACAAACTCCGTGCCAAGGAGACGGCAACCATCGCCGAGCACGGCATCACGATGGCACAGTTCGCCATCCTCGAAGCCCTCTACCACCTCGGGACGCTGCGGGTCGGCCAGATCACCGAACTGGTCCTCAGTACGCCGGGCAACATCACCGTCGTCATCAAAAACCTTGAAAGCAAGGGGTGGATCCGCGTCTACCCCTGTAAAACGGACCGGCGCATCCGCATGGTGGAGATCACCGAAGCGGGGAGCGGCCTGATCGCCTCTCTCTTCCCGGACCATGTCCGCAATCTGACGGCGTGGTATGGTTCTGCGCTGGAGACCGAGGAGCTCAGCACCCTGTCGCGCCTGCTGCGCAAACTGGAAAAGGCACAGTAGACCGTTTGCCTTTTCATCCCGACGCATAGCGATTGGAGGATGCCATGCAACGCCGCACGTTTATGGAGCTGCTGTTTTTGTCGCCTCTGATGCTTGATGCCGACACCGACTCAAAGGAGACCATCATGTCAAGAATGTTTGTCCACCGCGCCTCTGACAGGGGCGTTGCCGAACACGGATGGCTGCACAGCCGCTTCAGCTTCTCGTTTGCAGAGTACTACAACCCCGCACGGATGGGCTTCGGGGCCCTGCGGGTGATCAACGACGACGTCATCGAAGCCGGGCAGGGATTCGGCACCCACCCCCACCGCAACATGGAGATCGTCTCCATCGTCACGAAGGGTGCCCTGAAGCACCGCGACTCCGCGGGGAACGCGGGCGTCATCCGCGCCGGGGAGATCCAGTACATGAGTGCTGGTGCAGGCATCGCCCACTCCGAGTTCGCCTCCGAAACGGAGAAGACCGCCCTCTTCCAGATCTGGATATACCCCAGTGAAGAGGGGGGGAAACCCCGGTACGAACAGCGCGATTTCAACGCCTTTTATCACCCCAACCGCTGGACCCTGCTCGTCAGCGGAGACGGCCGGGAGAATTCGATCCGCATCAAACAGGATGCCGCCATCCATGTCAGCGACATCGAGGAGGGCCACACCCTGGCAATGCCGACAGTCGCACCGGGTCACGCCCGGCTGCTCTTTGTCATCGAGGGGGAGGTCGCGGTCGAGGATCTGCGCCTCGGTGCCCGGGACGAACTGCAGATCATGGATGACAATGTCCATGATCTCACCGCCGTACGCGAGGCGAAGGTGCTCCTTTTCGACGTGCCGCTGTGACGGGGACTCACGGTTTACTCACAATGCAGTATTATTATTGAAGTAACGCACCCCAAAGGAGAATAAGATGAAACGTATGAGTCTCGCGGCAACACTGCTACTCGGAGGAACCCTGTTCGCCGCACAGGGGATGATGTCCTCTTTCAACGATTTTGACGCGAACGGCGACGGCATGATCACACAAGCCGAGTTCGAAAACACCCAGCAAGCACGGATGACGAAGCAGGCCGAAAGCGGCAAGATGATGCGCAACGCCGCCAATGCACCCGCTTTCGGCGACATCGACGCCAACGCTGACGGCAATATCGATGCTACCGAATTCCGAAACCACCAGATGAACCGGATGCAGCAGCGTCCGGCCGGCATGGGCCAGGGCGCCGGTATGGGAACGGGCAAAGCGCAGAACAACGTTCAGGGCAGAATGATGTCCTCATTCAACGATTTTGACGCAAACGGCGACGGTGCGATCACCCAGATCGAGTATGAAAACGCCCAGCAGGCGCGGATGGCGAAGCAGGCCGAAAGCGGCAAGATGATGCGCAACGCCGCCAATGCACCCGCTTTCGGGGACATCGACGCCAACGGGGACGGTACGATCGATGCTACCGAATTCCGGAACCACCAGATGAACCGGATGCAGCAGCGTCCGGCCGGTCAGGGAATGGGTAAAGGGATGAAGTGCGGCGGCGGTAAATGCAGCGGGGGCGGTATGGGCGGTCCGAACCGCTAGAGGCCTCTAGCGCTGGCGGACGCAGCGCACATGCGCTTCGTCGCAGCGGTCCGTATCGAACATGTGGCCGTTGCCCCAGTAGACGGCCCAGGCATTGATGGGCATTTTGCGGTAGATCTCCGAGGTCCAGTAGGCGTTGGAGACCGTGTTTTTCAGCCCCACCTTCTTCGCGGCGGCAGCCTTGCGCAGCGTCTGAAGTTCCGCCCGTGTCGGCAGGCGCCAGTCACTGAAGCCCTCAAGCTCCAGGTTCGCGCAGTAGCTGCGCGCATCTTTCCAGACCGTATCTTTCTTGGCCGCCATGGCATTGTCCTGCCACTGCAGTTTGGCCGTCGTATCGATGACCGTGTCACCGCTGCGCTTCCAGCCGGCCCAGGCCAGTGCGGAAACCATGAGCAGCAGAGAAACTACTCGAATCATTTACCCTCCTTTTCATCACCGGCGCGGCAGACAATTACCGCCGCCGGGGAATGCTCCCGTCCTCTCTCACGGGAACGCAATGACACATCACATCTTAAACGGATTGTGCGAACGCTCAATAAACACCGCCGCTACTTGAGCGGCATCAGGGCGTAGCCCCTGTTCTGGTACGCAATGGTGTCGAGATAACTGTTTTCCGAGATGCGCAGGTAGGGCAGCACGTCTTCGCGGTCGATCCCGTTGCCCTCCAGCGCGATGGCGCAGACAACCAGCTCCACCGTCTTGGCTTTGGAGAGACGCTCCAGACTCTCCTGCGCCTTCTTGACATAGAGCACTTCCTCCTCGGGAACGAGGTAATCGGCGCTCTCCGAGGCCACCTTGGCGCAGCCGCCGTGCATCGTCACGGCGAAACGGACCGTATCGCCCTGGGCCTCGATCATCTGCATGGTCTTCTCAATAAGGTTGAAACGCGAAAGGATATAGCGCGGGTTGGAAGAGCTGCAGTCGAAAACGGCCTTGTACTCCTGGGCCGATGCCATCACCCCCAGCAGGGCAATGAGGGCCGGAAACCGTTTCACTGCCCCAGACCGAAGACGTTGGAGAGGGTATTGATGTAGTTGAAATACCCGGTGATGGCAACGGCCTCGATGATCTGCACGTCGCTGTAGCCCACTGCCTTGAGGGCATCGATATCCTCCTGTTGCATCTTGTAGTTGTCTTTCTTCGATGCGCGGACGCAGAAGCGCAGCAGCGCCTTCTCTTTCTCGTCGGTGGTGATGCTGTCGATCCCCTCGAGGATCTGGGTGATGCGCTCCTCGCTCAGTCCCAGCATTTTCGCGATGTTCTTGTGCACGTCGACGCACATCTTGCAGCTGTTCTCCTTGGAGATCAGCAGGGCGATCGCCTCTTTGATGTCATAGGAGAGCTCCGTCGGCTCCAACAGGAACTTCTGGACCATCATATCGGTCGCGAAATAGACCTTTTCGTCCAGTGCCAGCAGTTTGAAAATCTCGCCGAGGTTTCCTGTCTTCTCCAGGATGGGGCGCGCCTTCTCCTGGATTGCCGGGGACATATCCTCGAATTCGGGTAGTGCTATGTATGCCATCTTCTTCTCCTTTGCGACAATTCTAATTGAAAAAGCGTTAAGTCGTACTTAACGCTTTGGGTTCTCATCGGCCGGGTCGTGGTAGTCGACGGTCGGGATCAGCAGGGCGACGACGAAGAGCGTCAGGCTCAGCACCAGCACAATGGTCAGTTCATAACCGCCCAGCACGTCGCTGAGCCGGATCGCTCCCAGGTCCGGCCCCATGAGCTGATTGATCCAGGGGAAGGTGAGGGTGAATACCGCGCCGCCGACCATCCCGCCGATCACCCCCACCAGCGCATCGACGCGCCCTTCGGAAACGGAGACGAAGAAGGCCGAGGGGCATTTGCCGAGGATCACCAGCCCCATGCCGAACAGCACCGCGCCGACCAGCAGCCCGCCCAGCAGGGTCGGTTTCACCTGGTACTCTGCAAAGCCGCCCTGAACGAGCGCATAAAAACCGACCCCGGACAGCGCAACCGTCATCATCGCCATGCGCGGCGCCAGGGTATCCTCGAAGATCATGAAACCCGCCATCTTCTCGAATTTGTCGAGCCGGCTGTAGAGGATGATCGCCCCGAAACAGAAGCCGATGAAGAGCACCGTCCAGACGGAACCGTGCCCCTGCGCCGCAACGACGTCGAACATATGCACGATACCTTCCGTCATGAACAGCTCCCTTTGCGTTTATAGAAGAAGCGGCCGGTGATCATGCCGGTACCCAGGGCAACGACGGTAAAGATCATCCCGCTGACGGCGGTTTGGCTTCCCCCCGAGAGGATATGCCCCGCGTTGCAGCCGCCGGCGAGCCGCGCCCCGAAAACGAGGAGGAAACCGGCGATGAAGCTCCAGACCATCCGTGAAGGGACCGAGCTGTTCTTACGCGCTTTCCAGAGTGTCGGGATAAAGCTGATGTGAAAGGTCTTCGTTACGAAGAGCGACATGAAGAGGCCGCCGAAAAAGACGCCGATCAGCATCACCCCCTCCCAAGCGCCCGACGTTTCGATCAGGGCCGTATATTCATGGCTGTCGGCATCAAGGCCGAACAGCACTTCGGAGAGGTAGGCCATGCCCGTCGAGGCACCGATCGGCCGCCCCGCTCCCCATTCGGAAAAGGTGAAAAAGAAGAGCAGGCTCATCAGGATACCGCCGGCCCACCATGGTATTTTACGAGGCATGAAGACCTCCTTATTTTGTAAATCGTCAAGTTATACTTTACGTTTTGAATTCTATGCTATAATGCTTAAACTTTCTTGAACAAGGAACACGGTGGAGTATAAGATCTCGGAAGTCGTCGCCAAGACCGGAGTGCCAAAATCGACCATCCTCTACTACATCAAAGAGGGGCTGCTGCCCGAGGCGCGGAAGCTCAAACCCAACGTCCACCGCTACAACGACGAACATGTGGAACGGCTGCGCTACATCCGGTATATGAAAGAGGAGGTGGGGAGCAGTATCGAGCAGATCAAAGCGGCACTGGGGAACCCGAACCGTTCGCTTTCAAGCTCGCTTTCGATGATCGAACCGCTGATGAATACCCTCAGCCGCGTCCCCGCCGAGGCGGAGCACTATACGCAATCGGAATTTGCGGAGGCGTTCGGGCTGGACGCCGGCGTCGTCGCGCGGCTGATAGAGACGGGGATCCTCCTGCCGACGGGAGAGGCGGACTTTACCCATAAAGACGCGGCCATCGTCAACCTGGCCGCCGCGTTCGAGAGCGTCGGGGTCGCCCCCGATATCCTCAAAGCCTACGCCGAACACGCCAGGGGGCTCGCCAAATTGGAGCGTCAAATGCAGCAGAGCCTCTGTGCCGCCCGCACCGACGACAACTTCTCAACGCTGTGGAAGATCCTCTTCGAGACCCTCTTTACCGCCAAGCCCTACCTCTTCGACCGGAATACCTACAAGGTCTTCGTCTCCGCCCTCAAAGAGGAGCTGAACGCGGACGAGATGCGCTCATAGGGTTTCCGCACTACGGCGGATCATAACGTGGGCCGGGTCAGTGTGACCGGACGGCCATCGACAGCAGCAGCAACCCGATATAGAACCAGATCATCGCCCCCGACACCACAAAAGCCGCCAGGCGTTTGGCCGCAGAGACCTCGTACATGCCCAGGCGGCTGTAGAGAATGACGGCGCTCCAGATGGCCCCGACGTAGCCGAAGAGCGAAAAGAGGTGGACCCAGCCGTCGCGCATGGAGGCCAGCGGCCGCATCGTTTCCGCACTGCCGATCAGCCAGAACCAGGCGTTGGCGAGATCGGAGGCGTAGTGGATGAAGAAGAACGACCCCACGTGCGAAAGTGAGCCTATGATCATCATCGGGGCCAGGGCGTAGCTGTTGCGGTGCAGGAAGCTCTTAAAGGGCTTCTTCACCAGCGCAGCGGCAACGGCAAAACCGCCGAAGACGAGCACGCCGGTGGCGGCCAGCGCCATACTGAGCGCCGCGAACCCGACCCAGTCCACGCCGGCAGGCAGGAACGATGCAAGCCACTGCCCCGCCGCATACCACGGCGTCTGTGTCTTCACCGGCGAGTGCCCCAGACCGTGGTGGAAATGCATCGTGATCGTAATGATCGCCAGCAGCAGGATATAAACATAGGTGTGGATATTGTGGCGGTCGTTGACCTCGCCGAACATCCCCTTGGAGGGTTTCACCAGCTGCAGCGACACCGCCTCGCAGGATTGGGCGCAGTCCATGCAGAGCGTACAGTCGCGCATGGAGTTCTTCTTATCGAAGAGGTAGGGCTGCAGCCCCGTCTCGCAGGCCTTCGCACAGTCAAACGTCGTACACGAATCGCAGGCGTCGCGGTAGGTCTGCAAGCGCACCATCCCCAGTTTGCCGTAGCTTTTGGTGACGCTGCCGATCGGGCAGAGGTAGGTGCAGTAGGCCATATTCTTGTAGCGGGAGAAGACGGCGAGCGCCAGCAGCGTCAGCCCGGCAAAAAGCAGTGCGGCGACCCAGGGAGTCTTGAGCAGGCCCGGGAAAAGGTAGGCCGGTACCCAGTAGGCTGCGATCAGGATCCCCAGACCGATACCGCGGTGCTTCATCCACTCGGGTACCTCTTTTTTCGTGCCGAACTTCGAGAGGAAGCGGCCGAGCACGCCGTGGGGGCAGACCCCGCAGAAGCCCGGACCGACCAGCACGATGCTGACGATCATGAAAAAGGGCCAGAAGAGCGACCAGAAAACGGCAGACGTATAGGGGTTCTCCGCCAGTGCCGGATAGCGCAGGCCGAACCAGATCGCGGAGATGAAAAGCAGTGCCGCGACCGTCCGTACGATGAAAAGGACACGTTTGTTTTTAAACAGTGCCGCGACCAGCGGCCAGCCCAGCAGGTCGTTCCTGCTCCGCGTAATTTGATCGACCATCTGTTCCTCCTTTTAGAACGAATAGGTGTAAGTCAGCATCGCAAACTGCGGCATGCCCGGCGTATAGTAGTACTTCGGCGCACCGTAGCCGGTCGTTTTGTCCACTTCCGTCGCGTAGCGCTGATCGAAGAGGTTGTTGACGTTGAACTGGTAGCGGTGATGTCCGGTCGTGTAGGCCAGGCTCAGGTTCGTCACCAGCGTGAAACCGTCATACTTCTCCGTATTGAGGTCGTCCATGTAGAACGGACCGTAGCTGATCCCCTCGATGCGCGCGGAGAGGCTGCCGTCATGGTAAGCGGCAAAGAGCGAGTACTGGTAGTCCGGGATGTAGCGCTGCTTGTTGCCCGAATAGTCCACCCCGCTGTCGACGTAGTCGTCGTAGCTGTAATCGTACCAGGAACCGGTCGCACCGAGATCGGTCGTTTCGGTGACAAGGTAGTTGAGGCTCAGCTCCGCCCCCAGACGCTTCGTCTTCCCGGCATTGGTGTAGTAGGTCGTATTATCCGCCCCTTTGACCGCGACGATCTCGTCACGCACGTCGTTGTAATAGAGCGAGAGGTCCATGCTCCAGTCGCGGCTGCGCTGTTTGAGGCCGACCTCGTAGTTGATCGAAGTAGAGGATTTGAGCGACGGCGAGCTGCCGTAGGAGAGGTTGGCACGCACTTCGCTGTCCGTCGGGGCCTGGTTTGCCGAAGCCACGAGGCCGTAGAGGTTCAACGTCTCCGTCAGTGCGTAGGTCGCACCGATTTTCGGCGAGAAGAGGTCGTAGGACTCGGCGACGCTGTAATCGCCCTCGCCTGTCGTATAGTTGCCGTCGGCATAGTCGTAGGCCAGGTACTCCGTGCCGTCGATGTCAAACGAGAGGTGGTCATAGCGCAGCCCCACGTCGACGAGCAGTTTTTCCGCAGGCGAGAACGACTCCTGGACGTAGAAACCGTAGAGCGTACTCGTACCGTCCTCGACCCCGGCCAGGTCCCCCTTCTCATCCGAGGTCACCTTAATAATGCGCGTGCTCGGTCCCGGAACGTCGATATAGTCGCGGTAGGTGTACTTCTTGCTGTTATCGCGGATATCGCTGCGCGCCGTCAGGCCGAAGACCAGGGAGGCGTCGCGGTCAAAGAGCGTGTGTTTCGCGTCAAAGGCGAGGTCCGTCCCGACGACGTAGTTGTCCGGCGCGTCGTTGATCATCCCCGTGACCGGGTGGTAGTGGCCCCACTTCGTGAAGTAGGCCTGCGGTTTGAAAGTCAGGTCACCGAAGCTCTTCTCGTACTGCACGTTGAAGAAGTAGGTGTCGGAGTAACGGCCGCTCTGCTGCCACGCACCGTTGGTATTCGTCGTCTCTCCCGTCTCTTTATAGGCGGCGAACTCGTCGGCGCTGAGCGACTGGGGCAGCTGCAGGTTCGCTTCGGTATAGGCGAACTCCATCTGCAGCGATGCATCATCCTCGAAAAGGTGACCGTATTTCAGGCTTGCCTGGGTCGTATCGAATTCGTTCCACTCCCGCCAGCTGTTGTTGGACTGGCGGCGGGAGACGCTGACGCCGACATAGTTGCTCTCATCGATCGCGAAGGAGCCTTTGATGTTGGCATTGAGGGTGTCAAAGGTGCCGTACCCGATCTTGACACGGTTGTTGTCGGTGTCGAAAACGGATTTGGATTTGATAAAGACGACGCCCCCGCTGGCATTGGCTGCCGCGATGGAACCCGGCCCTTTGAAGACCTCGACGCTCTCCATGTCGTCCACGTCGATGAAGTCCATCCGCGTAAAGCTGTCAGGGTCCGTCATCGGGACCCCGTCGCGCATGACCATGATCTCCCGGATGCCGTAACGCGCTTTGAGCCCTGCGCCGCGGATGATGAGCCGGCTGTCGTAGCCGTTGTTCTTGCTCATCGTGATCACCCCCGGGATCGTTTCGATGGCATCTTTGACGTTGAGCACGTTGCGGTCTTCGATCTCCTCGTTGTCGACGACCGAGACGCTCTGCGGTACCTCTTTGGTCTCACGTTCAAATTTTGTTGCGGTCACGCTCACGGCATCCAGGGAGTACTCTTCCGCCCCCATCAGCATCGTGAGTGCCGCCGGGATGCTTAGCAAAATCCCTTTTTTCATACACACTCCTTAAATACGATATGTAATATTATGAAAATAGTGTTACCTAAGTGTTAAGTGGAGGAACTCCCTGCAGTGCGGCGTTGCAGGGGAATAATTCTTTTGAACAAAAATAAATGATTCTAATGAATATCATTTCATTTTTTTAAACTATGGACGTTGTTTCGTCCAAAAACACCCCCAGCCGTACGACGGAAGATTTTTAACGCGATTCTCGCTATGATTAGTGAAACCACCCTCACAGGAGACGATCATGTCCAGTCATAAAAACCGCGAACACCTTGAAGTGATCCGCGACAATATTACCGCCTCCCCGGAACTCAGCGATGCCGAAAAGAGCGACGGCGTCAAACTCGTCGAAGAGTGGATCGCCGAAGACAAAGGGTTCGGCCTGCTCTATGACGCGCTTGTCGGCCTCTCCTCCAAGTTCGACCCGCTGCTCAAGGAGCTGGGGCTCGACTAGGCCCTGCCGCCGCTTTACCCCCCGGACGCTATACTGTCGTCACCAAAAAGGGGGATACGTATGAAATATTTTTTGGTTCTGATGCTGCTCGGTCTGCAGCTCGCCGCGGCCGAACCGTTCTGGCAGCAGGTTGTTGCCGTCGAAGCCGAGCTTTACGCGCCGAACAGCGACGCGAATGATTCCGAAGCCGCCGGTGTCGATGCAAAACTCGACGCCTTCGCAGGCCTGGTCTCGGCCCTGAAAGCGGCCCCCTACAGCGTTGAAAACCCCGTTAACCCCTTTTTCCACCCCTCCGAAGCGGACGCCCGGCTCTACCGGCTCTCGGCGAAAATCCGCGCCAACCGCGACCAGGGAAACAGCCTGGCCGAAACCCGCGACCGCCTCGCCGTCGCGACGCTGAAGCTGCAGCAGCGCATCTTTGTCTTTTTCGCCTCCCTCGCGGCGGAGTGGACCACCCTCGATACGGAAGCGCTCTCCAAACGGGTCCAGGACGAAATCGACCAGCTCCAAGCGACCGGCATTGAGGGTGACGTCCGCACCGCCGCCGAAGTAACGGAAGCGGGGGAGGTCGCCGACGCCCTGCGCCGAAACGGCGCCGCACTGCAGGCACACTACCTTTTCTACAAGGAGCTGCTGGACTACCTCCAGCTCCACCCCCAGAGTCTCCAGTACCGCTCGCTGTTGCAGCGTATCAGGCTCGACAGCCTGCTCACGCTCCTCAATGACAACGCCGTTGCCGCCGAGATCAATACGGGCCTGCGCTATGTCAACACCGATGTCGGCCGCCTCACGCTCTTCGCCGCCAGCCTGCTGATCGCCTGGATGGTTGCCGCACTGCTCTACTACCGCGTCTACCGGCTGATGCAGCACCTCATCACCCGCAAGCAGGACCTCACCGACGAGATGATGCTCAACAACATCGCGAGCATCCGGCGGCCGCTCTTTATCATGATCCTCGCCTACGGCCTGCAGGTCGGTCTGGAGATCCTCAAACACCCGAGCAGCTCCGAAGAGGAGAGCACCCTCTTCTTCTTTGTCTACCTGGCGACGTTCAGCTACATCGTCATCCGCCTGGTCGACAACCTCTTCTACCACTTCCTGCATCAGCGCACCGCGCTCAAGAACCGGCAGATGCGCAGCGAACTGGTCAACCTTATCCTCTCGATCATCAAGATCGTCATCATCATCACCGCCCTGCTCTTCTTCCTGGTGCATATCGGCGTCAACATCACCGGTCTCGTCGCCTCGCTGGGTATCGGGGGCCTGGCGGTCGCCCTGGCGGCCAAGGATACGCTGAGCAACTTCTTCGGCCTGCTCAAGATCCTCTCGGACAACGCCTTCTCCCAGGGTGACTGGATCGCCGCGGGGGACGTTGAAGGGACCGTCGTCGAGATCGGCTTCATCAGCACCGATATCCGTACCTTCGACAACGCCCTCATCACCGTGCCGAACGAAAAGCTCGCCAACGTCCCGCTCAAGAACTACAACCGCCGCAAGGTCGGCCGCCGCATCAAGATGCATGTCGGCGTCACCTACGGTTCGGACAGGGAAGCACTGTCCAGGGCCATCGACGAAATCCGCCAGATGCTGCTGGAGCACCCCGACACCGTCGTGCCGGGCGAATATGACACCGAGATGTACAACCGCCTCAAAAAGCGCGAAAAACGCCTCATCTCCGTTGAGGACAAGTTCGGCATCAAAACGAGCCTCATGGTCTACCTCGACCAGCTCTCCGCCTCGTCGATGGATATCCTCATCTACACCTTCACCAACACCGTCGACTGGGAGGAGTGGCTGCGGATCAAACAGGACATCATCTTCAAGATCTGGGAGATCCTCGACGCGAACGGCCTCGCATTCGCCTTCCCGTCGCAGTCGCTCTACTTTGACAAAGATAACATCCGCGATACGGTGGAGCCGATGTTTAAAAATCAACCGGAAAAATAACCCCCGACAACAAAAAAGGGACTATAATATAGGCATTCATGAATGAGGAGAACCCTATGGCCCATCCCGATGCCGGCACCCAGGCCACCGATGCCCAGTTGATCGACCTGACCGATCTGATCGCCCGATACTATGAGCTCAAACCCAACCCGTCCGACGCGACGCAGCGGGTCGCTTTCGGGACCTCCGGCCACCGTGGAAGCTCCCTCAAGTCCAGTTTCAACGAAGAACACATCCTCGCCATCACCCAGGCCGTCTGCGAATACCGAAAAAGCGCGGGCATCACCGGGCCGCTCTTTATCGGCCGCGACACCCACGCCCTCTCCGACCCGGCCCAGATGACCGCCATCCGCGTCTGCGCCGCTAACGAGGTGCAGGTACGCATCGCCGAAGCGGAGGATGTCTTCACCCCGACCCCGGTGCTCTCCTTCGCCATCCTCGAATACAACAAGACCCACGCGGATAAGGCCGACGGTATCGTCATCACCCCGTCTCACAACCCGCCCACCGACGGCGGCTTCAAGTACAACACGCCCAACGGCGGTCCCGCGGACACCGACGTCACCGCCGTGATCGAGAAACGGGCCAACGAGATCCTCGAACACCGTCTCGAAGCGGTACATGCCCTCAGCCTGGAGACGGCGATGGCCAGCGAGTACGTCGAGACCTACGACTTCATCACCCCCTACGTCCAGGCCCTGCCGCAGATCGTCAACATCGACGCCATCAAGACGGCGAAACTGCGCATCGGCGTTGACCCGATGGGCGGAACGGCCCTGCCGGTCTACCGCAAGATCAACAAGCTGCTCGACCTGAACCTCCTGATCGTCAACGAGAAGGTCGATCCGAGCTTTGCATTCATGACCCTCGACCACGACGGCAAAATCCGCATGGACTGTTCGTCGCCCTACGCCATGGCCTCCATGATCAAACTGCGCGACAAGTACGACATCGCCTTCGGCAACGACGCCGACGCCGACCGCCACGGTATCGTCACGCCCCACAGCGGGCTCATGAACCCCAACCACTACCTCAGCGTGGCCATCTGGTACCTCTTTACACACCGCCGCAAAAAAGGGGTGCTGAAGTTCATCCCCTTCCTCGAAGGCAAAGCGTGGAAGGACACCGACATGGGCATCGGCAAAACGGCCGTTTCCAGCTCGATGATCGACCGCATTGCAAAGAGCCTCGGCGCGAAACTCTATGAAGTCCCCGTCGGCTTCAAGTGGTTCGTCGACGGCCTTTACGGCGGCGACCTCGCCTTCGGCGGGGAAGAGAGCGCGGGGGCAAGCTTCCTGAGGATGGATTCGACCCCGTGGAGCACCGACAAGGACGGCATCATCATGAACCTCCTTGCCGCCGAGATCCGCGCCGTCACGGGTAAAGACCCGGGGGCCGTCTACGAGGGCTTCGAGGCGGAGTTCGGAAAATCCTACTACGCCCGCATCGACGCCGTCGCGGACCCGGAACAGAAAGCGAAACTCAAAGCGATCACACCCGAGGACATCACCGCCGAGACCCTCGCAGGCGAGCCGATCGTACAGCGCTTCAGCAACGCCCCCGGCAACGGTGCCGCCCTGGGCGGGCTGAAACTCGTCACCGAGAACGGCTGGGCCGCCATGCGCCCGTCGGGCACGGAGGATATCTACAAGATCTACGCCGAGAGCTTCATCTCCGAAACCCACCTCCAGAGGATCCAGGAGGAGGCGCAGGCAATCCTCTCGGACTTCTTCGCCAGATAGATGCCGCGCTACGACCGCCTGAAAGCCATCGCCCAGGAAGCGGGGAGCCTCTTTCTTGAGGGGTATCACGCCCCCAAAGAGGTCAGCTACAAGAGCGACATCGACCTCGTCACCCAGTACGACGTCGCCGTCGAGGAGCTGCTCAAAGCCAAGCTTGCCGAGGCCTTCCCCGACCACACCCTCGTCGGCGAGGAGAGCAGTGACGACCATACCTTCCCCGAAAAAGCGATCTACATCGACCCCATCGACGGCACGACCAATTTTGTGCACGGCATCCCCTTCTGCGCCATCTCCATCGGGATCTGGGAGGATCAACAGCCCGTGGCCGGCTGCGTCTACAACCCCGTCCTCGAGGAGCTCTTCTATGCCGAAAAGGGCAAAGGTGCCACGCTCAACGGTGAACCGATCCGTGTCGGCGACGCCGACACGCTGACTGCATCCCTGATTGCCACAGGATTCCCCTACACCAAGATCGAAAAAGGGCTCGATTACCACTGGGTCATGCAGACGATGGAACGGCTGCTGCCCTGCACGCGCGATATCCGCCGTCTCGGTTCGGCGGCCATCGACCTCTGCTACACGGCCAGAGGCACGTTCGCGGGCTTTTACGAGATCAACCTCAAGCCGTGGGACGTCGCGGCGGGGATCCTGATCGTCCTCGAAGCCGGCGGAGCGGTCAGCGGCTGCGACGGTACTCCCTACACACTCGATCAGCGCATTATCGTCGCCTCGAACGGCACGATCCACGCCGAACTGGTCGGGAAGCTGGGGGAAGCGCCCGCAACGTAGCCGCCTTTGCGCTACAATGACGGTATGCCAACCCAGGAGCCGGCCATGGACGGTATCAACGTCACCATCAACCCGCTGCACCTCGAAGACCTCCGCAACGATCAGCACCCCTCCCTGTTCGACATCAATCCGGACTATGACATGCTGATCGTACGACTGCCGGTGCTCGGGGAGGGCGTCCAGATCCTCTCGACCGGCTTTATCCTGACGGAAGCAGGCAGCTACCGGTTCGACAGGGAACACAACGATTTCGAAGCCCTGGAGAGCCGTTTTGAAGGCCCCCACCGCATTATCGACCAGATCATCGACCGCCTGCTCAAAGGGTTTAACGGCTATCTGGAGCGTGTCGCGGACATGGAAGAACGGCTCTATGCCGACAGGGCGGAGTCCGATTTCATGACGCAGTGGCTGGGGCTGAAGCGGGACATTCTCCGCGTCGAACGGGTCCTGGCGCGCACCACCACCGTCCTGGCCGAGGTGACGGAGCATTACGAACCGCTGGAGCACTTCCCCGTGGACCACTACGCCGACCTGCACGAGCACACCGACCGCCTGCTGCGTTCGGCCGTGCACCAGCTCTCCAAGCTCGACTACATCTACAACTTCCACAATGCCCGTACCAACGAGAAGATGAACCGTCTCATCTACCTGCTGACCGTTATCTCGGCGATCTTCCTGCCGCTGAACCTCGTCGTCGGCTTCTTCGGAATGAACACGGGCGGGCTTCCCTTTGCGGACGCCCCTGCGGGAACGGGGTACGCCGTGCTGTTGATGGCCAGCCTCTTCCTTCTGACGTCGATCGGACTGCTGCTGTGGCATCGGCGGCGGGTCACACCACACCACTGACAGGAGCCTGACGATGCGAACCCTTCTCCTCTTTTTCCTGCTGATCGGTGCCCTTCAGGCCGCCGACGTCAACGCCACCCTCTACGAGAGCAGCGACAAACCCGCCCTCTACAAGGCGCTGCGCCTGCAGATCGATTCGGCGCAGAGCGCAGGGACGCTGACGCAGGCCCAGGCCGACGCCGAGCGGGCCGAACTGGAGCGGCTGCGCCGCGCCGCCGCCCAGACACCCGCCCCCGAAGAGGACCCGGACGCCCTCCTGTCAAAAACCGGCCCGACGCTGGCACAGGGGTATGAAGCCCTCGCCGCAGCGGCGCTCGCCTCCGTCAAAAAGGAGAGTGCAGAGCGTAAACTGCGTGACATCCAGTCAAAACTCACCTTTTTGAAGCAGACGATCGAGCAGATCACGACCGAGGAGAAGTTCCGGCTGCGCGCCTACCAGCTTCAATTCGCCTACTATAAAGTCCAACAGCAGAATCTCGAAACCAGACGCGACCGCCTCGAACGCTACGGCAAAGCCGTATCGGGCACCCTCTCGAAGCGGCTCAAGGAGATCCGCTGCACCGATGCCGACCTGCAGACGGAGATGCAAACGGCCGATGGCGCCATCGACAAGAGCCTGCAGCGCAAGCTTGCCGCCGAAATCGCGCTGGAGGGGGCCGAACTGGAGGAGGCTGCGCGCAGCGAACGCCTGACGGCCGCCCTGGAGAAGGCCGGCGGGGATTACAGCAAGGCGCTGCAGACCAAACTGGAATCGGCTGCCAAACTGGCGCTCTGCATGCTTATCGAGGCGAAGAACGACACGTTTTTTGCCCTGCTCGATACGATGGATGCGGATGCCACACGGCTCTCAGGAGAGGTCCGCAGCCGTTTCCGCGCCCAGAATGCCCAGCTTCGCGCGCTCGCCAAGGCACACTTCGGGGTCACGGCCCTCGTGGTCGGCGACACCCTGCACGAAACGAAAGTGCTGCTGCAGCGCGCCGGCGACACCCTGACCGCCCCGCTCTTCATCTTTAACGAACGCCCCATCAGCATCCTCAGCCTCCTCAAGGCGCTGACGATCCTGATCGCGGGCTTCTTCCTGGGCGCCTTCTACAAGCGCTGGATCGTACGGCTGGCACGGCGCTGGCCGGACATGAGCCAGATGTCGATGCGCCTGGCGTCGAACATCGGCTACTACCTCATCGTCTTTATCGCCGTCATCATCGCCATGGGCAGCCTCGGCATCGATATGACCTCCATCTCCCTCATCGCCGGGGCCCTCTCCATCGGGGTCGGTTTCGGACTGCAGACGGTGGTCTCCAACTTTATCGCGGGGATCATCCTGATGTTCGAGCGCACCATCCGCATCGGGGACACCATCGAGATCAGCGACGTCCTGCGCGGGCGCGTCACCGACATGCGTATCCGCTCTACGACGGTCAAGACCTTCGACAACATCGACATCGTCGTCCCCAACTCCTCGTTCATCCAGAACAACGTCATCAACTGGACCCTCGAGGATGCAACCCGGCGTATTCACATCCCCTTCGGCGTCGCCTACGGTACGGAAGTCGATGCGGTAAAAAAGGCGGTGCTTGAAGAACTGAAAGAGAGCAGCCTGACCTACATCCGGCACGATCCCGAGAAACAGCCCGAGGTGTGGATGGTCAATATGAACAGCAGCAGCGTCGATTTCGAGCTGATCGTCTGGGTCGAGTGGGCGAACAAGAACCGCCCCAGCGCGCTGCGTTCGGACTTCCTCATCCTCATTTACAACGCCCTGAACAAACACGGCATCCAGATCCCCTTCCCGCAGCTCGACCTCTACGTCAAACAGCTGCCCAAAGACGGTTTGTAGCGCGTCAGCGGCGCAGGGTGGCGATCAGCCGCTTCTCGTTGAGCAGCAGCCCCAGGGCATCTTCGATATGCCTGCAGACGACATCACCCGCCATCAGGGTCTCCGTCGCGCACCCCTCGTCCCCGACAAGGGCGATGCCCAGCGCGGCGGCTTTGAGCATCTGCGCATCGTTGCCGCCGTTGCCGACCGCCGCGCAGTGCGAAGCGCCGAGTTCCCAGATGTAAGCGGCCTTTTCTCCCGTATGGTCGCTGCTGTGCAGCACCTTGACCGTGACGTCGTAGGGCGCGACCGCTTCGGCGACCGTGCCGAAGGTGTCGGAGGTGATGACATGGACGGTGAAGCGTTCGCAAAGCGGCCCCAGCAGGGCTGCCGCGGCCTCCGTCAGCGTGCCGTCCAGGGCAAGGGTCCCGTTGTAATCGAGGACGACGTGGCGCAGGGCGAGCGTCGCGTAATGGGGGATGTCGATCTGAACTTCTTTGGGCATAGCGGCTCCTTTGGCAGCATCATACCACGACACCTCTAAAGTGCATTCTTATCGAAAGGGGACTATCATTCGGAAAAAGCGGAAAGGCTTGCGCATGAACGACATCCGACTGACCCAATACAGCCACGGCGCCGGCTGCGGCTGCAAGATCTCCCCCAAGCAGCTCGACAACATCCTCCAAAGTGCGCGCGAAAACATCAGCTACCCCGCCCTGCTCGTCGGCAACGCCAGCAACGACGACGCGGCGGCTTTTGACCTCGGCAACGGCACCTCGGTCCTCTCCACGACGGACTTCTTCATGCCGATCGTCGACGACCCCTTCACCTTCGGGCGCATCGCCGCGACCAACGCCATCAGCGACATCTACGCCATGGGCGGCAAACCGCTGATGGCCATCTCCATCTTCGGCTGGCCCATCGCCAAACTGCCCGACGAGGTTGCCCGCGAGGTGATCGAAGGAGGGCGTTCTGTCTGCGAAGCGGCGGGCATCCCGCTGGCGGGAGGCCACAGCATCGACTCCCCCGAACCCATCTTCGGCCTGGCCGTCACCGGCATCGTCGATAACGAGCACCTCAAGCGCAACAACGCTGCCGAAGCGGGCTGCGAGCTCTTCCTGACCAAGCCGATCGGCATCGGGATCCTCACGACGGCGCAGAAACAGGGCAAGATCGCACCAGGCGACATCGACCCGGCCGTCGAAGCGATGACGACGCTCAACGCCATCGGCGCCGCTATCGCCCACATGGAGGGCGTCACCGCCGTCACCGATGTCACCGGATTCGGACTGCTGGGCCACCTGGCCGAAATGGTTGAGGGCAGCGGAATCGGCGCCGTCGTCCGGTTTGACGACGTGCCGCTGCTGCCGAAAGTCAAGGAGTATCTCGCCATGGAGTGCGTCCCGGGCGGCACCCGCCGCAACTTCCAGAGCTACGGCCACAAGATCGGCCCGATGACCCCCGAGCAGCAGGATATCCTCTGCGACGCCCAGACCTCCGGCGGGCTGCTCTGTGCCGTGCGCCAGGAAGCCGTCGCCGATTTCCTGGCCCTTGCCGAAGCGGAAGGGCTCTCCCTCAAAAGCATCGGCGAGACCGTTGAACGCGGAACGCACCTGATAGATGTCGTCTGATATCATCTTATTTAAAACGCCAAAGGAGCAAAGCCCCTCTGCCTACGCTAACGCTATGTTTGCTTCGGCAGCAGGCCCGCACACCTTTGGTGCTTTTACCATTTCCCACAAAAAGATAATTTAATGTCTCAGGAAATTAATATCGGTACAGTCGACGAGATCGAGGCGATAAAGCGCAAGAACCTTCCCCTCACCGACGCCTTCCGCAGCATCGTGCTGGAGAACCGCCCGCTCATCGACGTGCGCGCGCAGGTCGAATTTGAAAAGGGGGCCTTCCCCGGTGCCGTCAACCTGCCGCTGATGACCGACGAGGAGCGCCACCTTATCGGCATCCGCTACAAAGAAGCCGGCAACGCGGCGGCCGTGTCCCTTGGCAAACAGCTTGTCGGCCCGCACAAGCAGGAGCGGGTCGAAGCCTGGGCCGACTTTGTCAATGCGCACCCCGACGCCTGGCTCTACTGCTTCCGGGGCGGCCAGCGCTCCCAGATCGCCCAGGCGTGGCTGGAAGAGGCCGGCGTCACCCTGCCCCGCCTCAAGGGGGGCTACAAGGCGTTCCGCCATTTCCTGATGACCGAGAGCGAACGTATCAGCGGCGAGGCCGACACCCTCATCATCAGCGGCCGGACCGGGACGGGCAAGACCCTGCTGATCCACCGGCTGGAGAACGCCGTCGACCTTGAAGGCATCGCGAACCACCGCGGCTCCTCCTTCGGGCGGCACATCACCCCCCAGCCCTCCCAGATCAACTTCGAGGACCGCCTCGCCTATGCCCTGATCCGCCACGAGGCCGCGCACCACCGCCACCTCGTCATCGAACACGAAAGCCACAACGTCGGACGGGTCTACATCCCCAAGCCGGTCTATGACAACTTCCTCGAAGGGGGGCTTATCATCCTGACGGCCACGCTGGACGAACGGGTGGAGATCACCTTCGACGAGTATGTCACCCACGCCCTGGAGGAGTACCGCCAGATGTTCGCCGAACAGCCGGAGCGCCACTGGTTCGATGACGCTAACTCGGGCATCGACCGCATCAAACGGCGGCTCGGCGACGAGCGCTTCCGGCAGATCAAACAGCTCTTCGCCGGTGCCTTTGCCGAGCAGTTGAGCAGCGGGGAGACCGAACAGCACAAACCGTGGATCAGGATGCTGCTGCGCGACTACTACGACCCCATGTATGACTACCAGATCGCCAAAAGCCCCGTGCCCGTCCTCTTCCGCGGCAATGCCGATGAAGTGATCGACTATGTCCGCAGCCGTGAAGATCGACGCTGACATAAAACGCTTCGGCAAACATCTCCAGGACGCCGCCGTCGGTGCGGACGTCACCAACTTTTACGCCGCCAAGCGCACCAACACCCAGCGCCACAACCTGCAGTGCTACCTGCAGCAGATGCGTGCCCTGCAGCCCGAAGTGCTGCTCGTCGGCGAAGCCCCCGGCTACAACGGCTGCCGCCTGACGGGCATCCCCTTCAGCTCCGAAGCGCTCGTCGCGGAGGGGGTGCTGGAGGGTGCCCTCTTTACGGCGCGCCACGGCTACCGCACTGCCAAACCTCCCTTCACCCGCGAACAGAGTGCGGGGATCGTCTGGGAGGTGCTGCAGCGCCACCATACCGCCGCGCTCTGCTGGAACGCCTTCTGTTTCCACCCGCACGTCACGGGAAACCCGGATTCCAACCGCAAACCGACAGGCAGGGAGATCGACAGCGCGGTGTCCTTCCTGCGGCGTCTGCTGGATCTTTTCCCCTCCGTCACCACCGTCGTTGCCGTCGGCAACAGCGCGGAAGCGGCGCTGACGCAGCTGGAGATCCCCCATGTCAAGGTCCGACACCCCGCCCGCGGAGGCAAGCCCGCTTTTACGACGGGCATGGAAGCGGTGCTGGCATGCCGCTGACCCCTGCACCGTTCTACATCGGCATCGATCTCGCCTGGGCGGAGGGCAACCCCAGCGGCGTTGCCGTCATCGATGCGGATGCCCGCCTGGTCGCTTATTGCTATGCCGATACCGTCGAAGCGATCCTCGACATCGTCCGCGCCTACCCGGGCTGCCGCGTCGGCGTCGACGCCCCGATGATCATCCCCAACGCCACGGGGCACCGCCCCAACGAGCGGCAATTCCTCAAAACCTTTGCCCGCTACGGCCTCGGGGTGCACGCCGTCAACACGCAGCTGTTTGAAAAACGTTTTAGACGTTATGCGGGGTTTGCCCTCTACGAAGGGCTCAAAGCGGAAGGGATCGGTTTTGAAGAAGGCACGCTCTTCGAGGTCTATCCCCATGCCACCATTCTTGCGCTGTTCAACGACAGCAAGGTCCTGCGCTACAAAGCCTCGGTGCCGAAAGAAGCACGTCTGGGGGCGATGGCGAAGCTGCAAACGGCCCTGTTTGAAGTCCTAACAGTCCCAAACGGCCTTAAAACACCGCTGGGGACGCTCAGGGGCAAAGCGCTCAAGGCCGAAGAGGATTTTCTCGACAGCCTCGTCTGCGCCTACACACTCTATTACGCTACAGAGAAAAGATGTCTGAAGTTCGGGGATGCGGAAATCGGTGTGCTGCTGACGCCGCCACCGGGGGTCACTCCGTCGTAAAGAGGGTCCCCGACGTCTGTTTACCGTCCAGCAGATAGTTGCGGGCCGCGGTCAGGTCGAAACCGTTGCACAGGAACATGTCGATCCCGCGCCGCATCACGAAATCGGCGGCTTTCAGTTTGGTCACGATGCCGCCGGTCGCGAAGAAGCTGCTGGGGGTCGCTTCATCCATCAGCTCGCCGGGGGTCAGGACCGTCACCTTTTTGCGCAGCTGTGCATCCGCATGCTCTTTGGGGTTCATGTCGTAATACCCCTCGATATCGCTGAGAATCACCAGCTCTTCCGCCCCGATCGCAAAGGCGACATTGGCGGAGAGCTGGTCGTTGTCGCCGAAAAGCTGGTCAGGCGTGGAAGTGATGTCGTTCTCGTTGACGATAGGCAGAATGTCGTTTTCCAGGTGCGCGTCGATGATCTCCTGGAACATCTTGGTGCGTTTGCGGGAGTCGAAATCGTCCTCGGTCAGAAGGATCTGTGCCGTATCGATATTGTAGATATCGAATTTCTTTTTGTAACTGGTCATCAAAATGGGCTGCCCCGCCGCCGCCAGCGCTTTTTTGCCGATCTGCTTGCGCTTGTCGAGCTTGAGGGCGGAGTAGCCCGCCGCAACGGCACCGGAACTGACCAGAACGACATCATATTTTTTCTTCAACTCGGCAATGAGCGAGACGAGGTTGAGCATCCGCTCCTTTGCGATGTTGTTGTTTTCGGTCAGCACGGCAGTTCCGACCTTGAGTACTATTCGTTTCATGGTCCTCTTTCTAAATAACGTTCTTCATTTTATCGGCCATATCGGTATGGCAAAGCACCTCTAAAGTAGCAGAAATTCGTAAAAAAAGCAAAATCAGCTCTGGAGCAGCAGCAAAAACTGCGCCCCGTAGCGCTCGAATTTCACCTCGCCGACACCGCCGACTTCGAGCATCTGCGCTTTCGTCTGCGGCCGTGATGCCGCCATCTCCTTGAGGGTTTTGTCCCCGAAAACGACGTAGGGCGGCACCCCGTGCTCCTGGGCGATCTCGAACCGCAGTGCCCGCAGTGCCTCGAAAAGCTCCGTATCGTAGTCGAAATGCTCCGGCGCGGCTTTTTGGACAGTCTTGGCCCGGACATTGAGGCGGTCGGCGCGGATAAGGACCTTTTCCTCGCCTTTGAGCACGGCCAGCCCCGCCTGGGTCAGAAAGAGGCCGTGGTGTTCGTTCAGGTCCACCGCCCCGATCTCCAGCATCCGGTCGATGACGACGAGCCACTGCTTCTTGTTCAGGGCTTCGCCCACCCCGTAGACCGAGAGTTCGTCATGGCCGTTGGCAAGAAGCTTCTGCTCCCGCGAGCCGCGCAGCACGTCAATGAGGTAGCTTTTGCCGAACCGCTGCCCGGTACGGTAGACACAGGAGAGCAGCATCTGCGCCTCGGTCGTGATGTCGCGTTTGTCGTACTCGGGCTCCAGGCAGTTGTCGCAGTGCGTCCCGCAGGGCGCGATGCGGTCGCCGAAATATTCGGCCAGCTGCTGGTGGCGGCAGGTCTCGGCCGAAGCGTAGCGGTGTACGGCGCCGAGCTTCTGCATCAGGTGCGCCTTGTAGGTTTCATCCTCGTTCATCTCGACGAACCGCTTCTGCTGGATCAGGTCCTGGGCCCCGAAGAGCATGACGACGTCGGCGTGGTCGCCGTCACGCCCGGCCCGGCCGATCTCCTGGTAGTAGTTCTCCACCGTCTTGGGGAGGCTCATGTGAAAAACGTAGCGGATGTTGCTCTTGTCTATTCCCATCCCGAAGGCGATCGTCGCGACGATAATCCGGACCCGGTCGTGGACGAAGTCATCAAAAACGGCATTGCGCTGTTCCGTCGGCATTCCGGCATGGTAGGCCGCAGCCGCATACCCTTTCTGTTGCAGGAAATGCGCGACGGCCTCGACGCTTTTGCGGGAGAAGGCGTAGACGATCCCGCTCTCCGTTTTGTGGTCGTCGAGGAAATCGCGGAGCTGGTCATACCCGTCCTTGATCCGGTGGCGGACGGTGATCTGGAGGTTATCGCGGTAGATCTGCCCCTGCAGGACGTTGGGATCGTTCAGACGCAGCAGGCGCAGGATGTCCTCGCGCACATGCGCCGTCGCCGTCGCGGTAAAGGCGGCGATGGCGATCCCGGGAAAGAAATCCCGCAGCTGCGAGAGGGCACGGTAGTCGGCCCGGAATTCATGCCCCCACTCGCTGATACAGTGCGCTTCGTCGATGACGAAGTAGTTGAGCCTGATGTTTGAGAGGATCGTGCGCATCCCCTCGGTGTTGAGGCGTTCGGGGGAGAGGTAGAGGAAGTCGATCTCCCCGGCATAAAGCCGCCGTACGATCTCGCCGCTCTCCTCCGCCGTCTGCATCGAGGAGAGCATCTCCGCGCGCATCCCCTGGGCTTTGAGACTCTGGACCTGGTCGTGCATGAGGGCGAGCAGCGGGGAGATGACGACGGTCATGCCTTCCATCAGCAGGGCGGGCAACTGGTAGGAGAGTGATTTCCCGCCGCCGGTGGGCAGGATCATCAGCAGGTCGCGGCCGGCAAGGATGGTGTCGACGGCCTCCTCCTGCAGCGGACGGAAGCCGTTATGGCCGAAGCGGTCTTTGAGAACGGAATATTTATCGGTAGCGTGATCGGGCATGTCAAAACTTTTTCACATCATAGCCAAATCGCGGCGGCAACGTGAAAAAAGCGGCAGCAGTGTCATCCGCGCAGGGCGGACGACGGCTTACATATCGTGGGTAGAAGCGTATTCGGGGGTACAGAAGATCCCGCAGTGGCACTTGCCCTCTTCGGGGACTTCGTGATCGATGGCGGGTTTGCAGGGACAGATGCGGTCATCGGCACTTTTGTGCTTGCCGTTCTCATCCTCGAGGACCATGAAACAGGGGCAGAAGCGCTTTCCGTAGAGCATCTTGTGACGGGCAAGCCCCATCAGGACCCCCTCGTTGACATCATGATTGGGGTTGTAGACCCATCCGAACTGGGCGTTGACTTTGTCGGTGAATTTTTTCGTTTTTTCGAGCTCCGCGAGGAACTCCGGGGAACTCATATCGACCATCTGCATCATCGTTTCCTTGTTGTTTGGGGACTGTATGACCCTCTTTTTCGATGCCACAAGTATAGGAAGAGGCGACTTAAAGGCACCAAACCCTTTTCCCGAATCGCGAATCCGTAAGGTTGATGTGTCACCGTTTGAAATAGTTAACCGCTTCGGAGAGGCAAAAAAGGTGCCGCTTGGCAGGCACGTTTCGGTTGTGATGGGCAGGAAAAACGGAGGGCAGCCACTACAGGCCGAGCCCGCCCAGCAGTCCGCCGCCGATATCCGTGAGCGTATCGCCGATATCGCCGATCAGGGTGGTAAGATCCGTATCGCCGAGCGATCCGAGGGCGGCGGTTAATGTGCCGTTGATGTCATTAAGCAAAACCGTGACGGCCGCCTCGTCGATGTTGACGCTGCCCTCGTGCAGGGTCTGGTTGACATCTTCAAGCAGGGCGGCGATATCCCCGGCGGTGAGCGTACCGCCGAGCGCGCTGAGAGTGCTGTTGATATCTTCAAGGATCCCCGCCAGGTCGTTGAGCAGGCTGACATTGATCGCGCGCGCCGCGGTGGCGATGGAGCGGTACCCCTCGCCGCCATCGGTGCCCAACGCGGTAAAGGTCACGGTGTAGTTTCCCTCCCCCGGGTTTGCAAAGGTTTCGTTGACGTCGATGCGGCTCAGGTTGGTGTCGGGGTAAACATAAAGCGTTTCAAGTGCCGTGGCGTCTCTCAATATCGCCACCGCGACCAGGTGCATCCCGTCAGGGTCCATCGCCGTCGCCGTCACAGTGACCCCCGGTTCCAGCACCCCCGCACTGGCCGGCACGTCAACAGCCTGCAGCGCCGTCGCGGCATCGTCCGCGGTGTCCGTGATCTCGAATGAGGCATTGAGCTCCAGCGTTTTACTGCCA
Organism: Sulfurimonas sp. HSL-1656; assembly: GCF_039645585.1. Taxonomy (NCBI): domain Bacteria; kingdom Pseudomonadati; phylum Campylobacterota; class Epsilonproteobacteria; order Campylobacterales; family Sulfurimonadaceae; genus Thiomicrolovo; species Thiomicrolovo subterrani. The sequence goes on along the minus strand of NZ_CP147915.1, from coordinate 20,582 downwards.
CTGACGCCGGCGAGCGCGCATGCAACGTGCGTCGTCGTCTCCACATTCCCCGCCGTGTAGTGGATATTTGAGCCGTCGACGGTCATATTGAGCTCGGGGGAGACAAAGGCCGCCCCTCCGTCCGTCACAACGGTCTGCACCTCGCCGTCCGTATCAATGAAACGGTACGAATCCGCACCCTCGAAATACGCCGCGGCATCCAGGGTCCCACTGCTTTTTTCGACGACGGAGACCGCAATCCCCTCCACCAGTGCCGACACCCCCGAAGCACCGCCGCTGCCGCCGCAACCGCCCAGCAGGGCGAGCAGCGGCAGTGCGAACGTCACAGACACCTTGCTTTTTGTCATGCTATTTTCCTTTGACACCGACGCGGAACGTTTTGTGCAAACATCCGGTAAAGATCATTAAAACATAAATTATTTAAAGAAAAAATACGCCAAAGTATCGGGTCAACCGGGAAGGACTATACTGTCGGCCATGAAACCGGAACTCATCATTGTAGGCGCAGGCCTGAACGGTCTGCTGCTGGCCCATCTGCTGCAGGGGCACTACCGCATCACGCTGCTCGAAGCGCGGCCGCGCATCGGCGGCAGGATCCTTACCGTCGAGGAGGCGGGGGAGCGTTTCGACCTCGGACCGACCTGGGTCTGGCCCCACCAGCCCCACATCCGGCACCTCATCGATGCCCTGGGCCTCACCCTCTTCCGCCACTATGACCAGGGCGCCTTTGCCTATGACGCTCCCGAAGGCGTGCAGTACTTCCGCACCGGGCAAAACGCCCCCTCATACAGGATCGAAGGGGGTGCCGGGATGCTGACATCCTCCCTGGCCGAACGCCTGGACGATGTCGACATCCGGCTGGAGACCCCGGTACGCACGATCGTCTCGGACGGCGGAGGCATCGCCGTCCACACCGACGGGGAGACACTGCGCGCCGCACACTGCATCGTCACGCTGCCGCCCCGGCTCTGCGCCGACACCATCGCCTTCGAACCGCCGCTGGCGGCACCGGTGCGTGAAAAGATGCTCGCCATCCCGACCTGGATGGGCTTTTCGTCCAAGTGCATCGTCACCTATGCCGAACCCTTCTGGCGGGAACGGGGACTGAGCGGGTTTGCCACCAGCCACCGCGGTCCCCTCTCCGAAGTACATGACGCTTCAACCCGGAACAAGGGGGCGCTCTTCGGTTTCTACCATACCCGTTCCGCCGATGATGCACAGGCTGAGCGCGTCATCGATCAGCTCACCCGCCTCTTCGGACCGGAGGCACGCGATTACGAGGTTTTCCGCTACCACAACTGGCGCAGCGACCCCTACACCTCCGTCCCCGCCGACCGCGAACCCCTCGATGCCCATCCCCGTTACGGGATGGAAACGGCAGTATCGGCGTGCCTGCATTTCTGCGGGACCGAAACCGAATCGCAGGAGGGGGGCTACCTCGAAGGCGCCGTCATTGCGGCGATGCGACTGGCCAAAACGCTGATAGAAGCCTAGCCTTCGCACCTCACCGATCTGACGGCAATTCCATGCCGTTTTCGGAGCATGAGCGCTCCGGGCGACTCCCACAACATTGAAACCTAACTGTGACCAACCTTGATATATATTAAATATTTATTTTTTAAATCAATTTTCAATTAACTGTTTTTTCTATCAAAAAAACCCTTATTTATAGTAATAGGCAAATAATTGACAGAAATACCTATTCATTTTACATGGGCATTAAACTATTATGCAATAAAAAATTGTGACGGGTAGACGCGCTCTTTTTTTGAATTTTTATTAACTATATTCAGGAGAACATATGAAAACATCAGCACGTTTGGCACTGGCAGCCGTAGCGGCCCTTGGGGCAACCTCAGCATACGCGACCAACGGCGACCACCTCATCGGGCTCGGTGCAAAAGCACGCGGCATGGGCGGCATCGGTATCGGCATGAGCCACGGGGCGGAATCGGCGCTGGCCAACCCCGCGATGATCACCGAAGTCCCGGCCACGGAGATCTCCTTCGGCGGCACGGTGTTCATGCCGGATGTCAAATACGACGGGGGTACAGGTTACCGCCAGAGCGATGCCGACCTGAACGTCATTCCGGAAGTATCGATCGCGGCCAAGATCAATGACAACCTCTACCTCGGCGTCGGGATGTGGGGTACCGGGGGTATGGGAACGGATTACCGCGAAGATACCTCGGGGACCACGATGCAGATGGTGACGAACCTGCAGCTGATGCAGTTCGGCGTCCCGGTAGCATATACTACCCACGGCTTCAGCATCGGCGCGACGGCGATTGTGCAGTACGGGGCACTGGATATCAACTATAACAACGGGACCACGGTGGGCTCGGGCATTGCGCAGGATATCGCGCTGGGGTACACCCTGGGGGCGTCGTACGACCTGGGCGAAGCCGGCATTACGGGTGCGAAGGTGGGCTTCGTCTACAAATCAGCTATCACGATGGATTACAAAGACCAGCTGACGAATGCAACGGCCCCCTTTGCGTCCGCGGGCGTTACCGGCATCTCTTCCGAGCTGGAGCAGCCGGCCGAATACGGCGCGGGACTCTCCTACACTCTGGGCGGCCATACCGCCGCGTTCGACTATAAACGTATTGCCTGGAGCGACGCCACAGGGTACAAGGATTTCGGCTGGAAAGATCAGGACGTCTTTATGGTCGGCTACCAGTTCACGTCTGACCTGGGGCAGCTCAGAGCGGGATACAACTACGCGAAAAGCCCGATCAGAGAGCTTGACTGGATGAGCAACGGCGGCGCGGCACTGAACATGTTCAACCTGCTCGGTTTCCCGGCCACCGTGGAACAGCACTTCACCCTCGGGGGGACCTATAACCTCAATGAAACGCTCGCGTGCGACCTCGCCTTCGCCTATGCGCCGGAAACGGAAGAGCGGTTCACCTCCGCCAATCTCTCCGGTCCCTACGAGATCGGATCGAAACACAGCCAGACCAGCGTCAGCATGCAGGTAACGTACACCTTCTGATCCCCGCCGCCATTGAGTGCCGGCGGCGCTCCACACTTACGGCAGCGTGGCCTTCTCGATAAAAGCGATCACCTTCTCCGCGGGCATCTCGCAGGGTTTGAGCAGGGGGGCGGAAGCAGTCTCATAGTAGTTCAGGCTCACGAAGTCATTGCCTCCGAGCTCTTCGGCGTAGAGCTTGATGAGTCTGCCTTCCAGGTGCGTCTCCTTGCGCATGAGCCAGCGCTTCCCTTCGTAAAGCACCTCTTGCGCCCCGTCCGGAAAGGCGCGCAGTTTTTCACGGTAGGACATAAAGAGCATCCCCTTCACTGATCGTCCCGCCCGTTTCGATCACGGCGCGGATACCGCCTATCCCCTTGAGTCCAATCATCATATCCTCGCCTGTCAGCCGTGAAAGGTAGCGGCAGGGCGGCGCGCTCCGCACCCACCGCAGCGTCACTTCCCCGATACGGAAGCGCTTTTGCTTGAGCAGGGCCAGGTCAACCCCCTCCGTGACGATGTTGCGCCGGAAGTCGGGAGGCGAAAAGGCCGTAGCGAGCCTCTCGTTGCACTCGGCGATCGCTTCGGCGGCGATCAGCGTCACTTCCCGCACACCCGGGTCGAACTGGGGCGCATTGAAACTGCCGCAGCCGAAATAGTAGCGGTCGCCGACAAATCCCCTGCCGGCAACGGCAGTCACGGAGGGAACACGTGTAAGCGGCTGCTTTGCTTCGGGACCGATAAGAAGGGATGTGACCCTGCCCTGTATTTCATTCATCACTGAAATCATACCCTAGAAGGGCCGGGCGGGGAGAGGAGAACGCGGGGATATTACGCGGAGAGGTCAGCTCTGAGCGGCGTGCTTACCTTGTACTGTTTGAGCTTGGCGATATGCGGGAAAAACTCGCGTTTGAGTGCATCGCTGTGCATCTTGATCTTGGAAAAATCCATTGCCTCGTCTATGTTGAAACGTATCGTATTTTCAGAACCCTGTTCGATAATGCAACTGATCGGCGAACTCGTGCGCAGCCATTCGCACAGGCGGTCCGCCAGCTCTTTTCCAATGACGTTTTCAACCTCTTTTGACGTGATGAACATCTGATAATTCCTTAATGATAAAATGCGTAAGTCTACTGCGCTGCCGACTCAACAGCGTCTCAGGCTCGTCACATAATTATTACAAAAATTCATTTTCGCTACGTATTAAAACTGCGCTAAATTTCATCACTCTCGTTCACAATTTCAATATTGTTACTGTTAGATACACCGGGGCGGCAGGCAAGATGCACCTTAAGGCCGATATATTCAAAAATTTAATAAAAAAAGAAAGAAGAAAGTATAGGTATTAGTAATAATTTAATTTGCCTGCTCTCGTCAGTGAAAAGTCTGGGAAAAACAGCGCTTGGTAAAGCGCCGCATCTTTCACGATGGAGACGAAACGTCAGCTCCGTACACTGCCGAGCGCCTCTTTGCAAAGCGCCGTGATCTTTTCGAACTCACCTGCGCCTACTGCCGTTTTGGGAACGATCCAGCTGCCGCCGACGCAGGAGACGTTGGGGAGGGAGAGGAAGTCGTTCATATTCGCCAGACTGACACCGCCGGTGGGGCAGAAACGCATTTCCGGGAAAGGCCCCGCGAACCCCCTGAGCAGCTCGACGCCGCCCACGGCGGTGGCGGGGAAGAGCTTGCACCCGCTGATACCGGCATTGATGGCCGCCATCAGCTCGCTGGCCGTCGCAACGCCGGGGATGAAGGTGATCCCCTCCTGCGCACTCGCCGACAGCAGCTCCGGGCTGATGCCGGGACTGAACGAAAACCGCCCCCCCGCATCGCGGACCCGCAGCAGGTCGCCGGCGTTGATGACGGTGCCCGCCCCGACGTTCATCTCCGGTACCACTTTGGAGATCGCTTCGATGCATTCAAGCGCCGCGTCGCTGCGCAGGGTGACTTCCATAATGCCCACGCCCCCTTCGAGCAGCGCTTCGGCCAGCGGCACGGCATCCGCCACACGCTCAAGTACGACGACCGGAACGACCGGCGAGATCTTGAAAAGTTCCAGAGTTGTCATGCCCGCTCCTCTCCGACCGCATCAAAGATCGTCGCACCCTCTTCGGCGCTGCCGACGTTCTGGCGCATCAGGGCAAAGAGCTCCCGCCCCATGCCGTGCCGGTTGTGCAGGAGCGACGGCGCGGCGGGCTCACGCTTGGCCAGCTCCGCCGCGTCTACCAGGAGCTCCAGCTTTTTTTCATGCACGTCGAGCACCATGCGGTCCCCGTCGCGCACCTTGGCCAGCAGGCCGCCGTGGGCCGCTTCTGGCGTCATGTGGATGGCTGAGGGCACCTTGCCCGATGCTCCCGACATCCGGCCGTCGGTGACGATGGCGACCTTGTACCCCTTGTCCTGCAGCACGCCCAGCGGCGGCATCAGGCCGTGCAGCTCCGGCATGCCGTTGGCTCCGGGCCCCTGGAAACGGACGACGGCGATGAAGTCGCGTTCGAGCTCCCCCGCCCTGAACGCGCTCTGCAGCGCCTCCTGGGAGTCGAAGACCCGCGCTTCCCCCTCGATATGCATCAGTTCCGGCTTGAGCGCCGAGATCTTGATGACGCTGCGGCCGAGGTTCCCCTCCAGCAGCGCCAGCCCCCCTTCGTGGGAGAAAGGCTCCTCCACGGTCGAAACGACGTCGGGGTTGCGCGATACCTCCGGCGCGGACACAAAGGCCAGTTTCCCCGCGTCGAGCAGCGGGGACTCCGTGTAGCGGCGCAGTCCCGGCCCCATCACGGTCTGGACCCCCTCGTGCAGCAGCCCCGCGTCGAGGAGTTCGCGGATGACCAGGCCCATGCCCCCCGCGTCGCGGAAGTGGTTGACGTCCGCCTGGCCGTTGGGGTACATCTTGCAAAGCAGAGGGGTCACGGCGGAAAGGGCGTCGAAATCGTCCCAGGTCAGCACGATCCCTGCCGCCTTGGCCATGGCGATGAGGTGGAGAGTATGGTTCGTCGACCCCCCCGTCGCCATCAGGCCGATAATAGCATTGACGAAACTGCACTCGTCGATCATCCGCCCGACGGGCAGGTAGTCGTCTCCCAGCTGGGTCAGTGCCGCCGCCCGCTGCGCCGCCGCCGACGTCAGCGCGTCGCGCAGCGGCGTGTTCGTATTGACGAAGGCGCTGCCGGGAATGTGCAGCCCCATGATCTCCATCAGCATCTGGTTCGAGTTGGCCGTGCCGTAGAAGGTGCAGGTCCCGCTGCTGTGGTATGAAGCGGCCTCGGTCCGCAGCAGGGCGTCCTTGCCGACCTTGCCCTGGGCGTACTCCTGGCGTACCAGCGCCTTTTCGGCGTTGCTGATCCCCGAGGGCATCGGCCCTGCGGGGACGAAAACGGCGGGCAGGTGTCCGAAGGTCAGCGCCCCGATGAGCAGCCCCGGCACGATCTTGTCGCAGACACCGAGGTAGAGCGCCCCGTCGAAGACGTTGTGCGACAGGGCAATGCCCGTCGCCATCGCGATGGTGTCACGGCTGAAAAGCGAGAGCTCCATCCCGGGCTGCGACTGGGTCACCCCGTCGCACATCGCCGGGACCCCGCCGGCGACCTGTGCTGTCGCACCGACGTCCATGAGAGCCCGCTTGATCAGCGGGGGATAGGTGGCATAGGGCTGGTGCGCGGAGAGCATGTCGTTGTAGGCGGTGACGATCCCGATATGGGGTGTCGCCGTTCCCGCCAGTTTGCTCTTTTCATCGTCGGACTCCGCCGCCATGGCGTGGGCGAGGTTGCTGCACCCCAGCACTTCGCGGTTGGCGCGGTGTGCGTGGTGCGCCGCCTCGATCCGCTGCAGGTAGCGTTCGCGGGTCGGCAGGGATCGTGTTCGGATCCGCTCGGTCACTTCAAGGATAACAGGATGCATCATCTCCTCCTATGCGTAAAAGACTTCCAGGGCGATGTCAGGATGGTTCAGTATAGCCCTCACCGGCATTGTATCGACTTCGTCGCTGTCGAGGGCGGCTTCGTAGACGGCCAGTTTCGCCCCGCCCTCGATGTGCAGGTAGCAGTGCGCTGCCGAGGCGATCGCATACAGCGAAAGCGACATCCGCTCTTTCGGATCCACCGGCGCCTCGGCGGCCCCGCAGAGTACAGTATCGTTCAGCAGCGTCTGCAGTTCGGGCCGCCCGGGAAAGAGCGATGCGGTATGGCCGTCACCCCCCATCCCCAACACCACGACGTCGAAGGGGAAAAGGGCCCTGTAATCGGCTTCGACCTCGGATACCGCCTCCGCCGTCGTCTCGCCGGAATGGTACATGCCGACGAAAGTCGCCGCACCGGCCCCGTTGGCCAGCAGCTCGCTGCGGACAAGGTTCTCGTTGCTCGCCCCCGACTCCGGGTCGACCCAGCGTTCATCCACGAGCCCCACGGTCACCCGGCTCCAGTCGATATTCTCGGCGGCGAGCTGGACGAGGAAAGGGCGCGGCGTATTGCCGCCCGAGAGCATCAGCGACGCGCTCCCCTTCGCCGCAATGGCCGCTTCGAGGTCCCGTGCCACCTTGTAGGCCAGCATCTTGTGCAGGGTCGGGAGCGAATCGTAGATGTGAAAAACGTTCTCAGTGCTCTTCATACCAGCTCCTGCCGTCTCGCTCGATCATCGCGATGGCCGCGGTCGGGCCGTCGGTGCCGGCGGCGTAGTTCTTAAGACCGACCGTGCCCCCTTCCCACTCTTCGAGGATCGGGTCCGCCCATTTCCACGCGGCTTCAACCTCATCACGCCGCATAAAGAGCGTGGCGTTGTTCCGGATGACGTCGAGCAGCAGGCGCTCGTACGCCTCGGGAGTACGGGGGGCGTTTTCGGGGATGTTCAGATCGAGCGCCATCTCCCGCAGGTGCATCTGCTCGGAGAGACCCGGGATCTTCGTCATGATCTTGAGCTTGATGCTCTCCTCGGGCTGGAGCATGATGACCAGCCGGTTCGGGGAGATGCAGCGCCCCTTGTTGGCGAAGATCTGGTACGGCACCTCCTTGAACTGGACGACGATCTCCGTATAGCGCTTGCTCATCCGTTTGCCGGTCCGCAGGTAGAAAGGCACCCCCTGCCAGCGCCAGTTGTCCACTTCAACCCTCACCGCCGCGAAGGTCTCGGTCGTCGAATCGGGCGAAACCCCCTCTTCGAGGTACCCGGGGACTTTTTCGGAGTTGATCACCCCCGCCGTATAGCGGCCCCGGACCGTTTTGTCCCGGACATCGTCCGAACCGAAGGGGCGCAGCGACCGCAGCACTTTCACCTTTTCGTCACGGATGCTGTCGGCTTCGAGCGAACAGGGCGGTTCCATCGCCACGAGGCAGAGCAGCTGCATGAGGTGGTTCTGGATCATGTCCCGGAAAGCACCGTAATCCTCGTAATAGCTGTGCCGCCCCTCCAGACCGACGCTCTCGGCCGCCGTGATCTGGACGTGGTCGATATCCTGGCCGTTCCACAGCGGCATGAAGAGCATGTTCGAAAAACGCAGCGCGAGAATGTTCTGCACCGTATCTTTGCCCAGGTAGTGGTCGATACGGAAGATCGCCTGCTCTTCGAAGTAGCGGGCGACCTCATTGTTGATCTCCCGTGACGATGCCAGGTCGCGGCCGATCGGCTTCTCCAGGACCACGCGGCTTTTCGGTGTGATCAGCCGCCAGTGGTTGAGCGACTTGCAGATGGGTCCGAAAAAGGTCGGGGCGGTCGAAAGGTAGTTGACGCGGTCCCGGTCCGGGTATTCGCCGAGCATCGCCGCCAGCGCGCCGTAGCTCTCCTCCACGCCCAGGTCGACGGTGACCACTTCGAGCTGCTGCGCGAAGGTCTCCCATTTAGCCTCTTCAAAGCAGCCATCCTTGAGGAAAAACTGCAGCTTCTCCTTGACCAGGGCGAGGTGTTCTTCGCGCGGTACGTCATGGCGGCTCGTGGCGATGATGCGGCTCGTCGGTGCGACGTAACCGTCGCTGCAGAGATGGTAAAGGGCCGGGATCAGCTTCCGAAGGGAAAGGTCCCCGTGCCCTCCGAAAATAACAATATCGCAAACGTTGGCGGTTTCACTCATAATGGTCGTCCTTTGTCAAAAGAGGGTTGCGGCACCCTCGGGCATCTTTTTGGAGCGCTTTTTGAGCGCCGCCGAAGCGAAATACTCCATCTCGCTCTCACGCAGGATACGGATGGCGTTCGTCGTGCCGGGGACACCGACGGGGTCTCCCGCGGTGACAATGTACATGGCGTGACGGCTCAACACCTGACGCGCCAAGCCGCTCTGGATCACTTCAATCAGCATCTTGTCCACACTCGTCGTGCGCGTCAGGAACGCCGGAACGACCCCCCAGACCAGGGTCAGCATCCGTGCTACGCGGTCACTGTGCATCACGGCAAGTATGGGGTTTTCGGGGCGGTATCGTGCCAGTTTTTTTGCCGACTGGCCCGAGGCCGTCAGCGCAATAATGGCCTCGGCATCGATCTTCTGCGACAGCAGCACCGCCGATTCGTCGATGACGTCCATCTCGTCGAAACAGATGAACTGCGCGAACTTATGATACGGGTAGATCTTTTCCGTTTCGCGGATCGTCTGCGTCATCGTTTCGACCGCTTTAACCGGGTAGGCCCCCACGGCGCTCTCCTCAGAGAGCATCACGCAGTCGGTACCGTCGAGTACGGCGTTGGCGACATCGCTGATCTCCGCCCGCGTCGCCCGTTCGGCCTGGGTCATGGAGAGGAGCATCTGCGTCGCGGTGATGACGGGTTTGCTCTTTTCGTTGGCTTTGCGGATAAGCATCTTCTGCAGCGTCGGCACTTTGTAGAAAGGCACTTCGATGCCCAGATCGCCCCGCGCCACCATCAGCCCGTCGCTGGCTTCGAGGATGGCATCGATGTTTTCGACGGCATCAAACTTCTCGATCTTCGCGATAAGCTGGGGGGTTCCGCCATGGCGTTCCACTTCGGCGCGCACGTCTTCCATATCCTTCGCCGTCTGCACGAACGAGATCGCCATGAAATCGACGCCGTTCTTTACCCCCCAGGCGATATCCTCGCGGTCCTTCTCCGTCAGGACCGCGAGTCCCAAAGAGGTGTTCGGGAAATTAACACCCTTTCGGGAGCTGAGCTTCCCGCTGTTCTGCACTTCGCAGACGACGCTCTCGCCCGCTTCGACGACCGTGGTGCGCAGAGAGCCGTCGGCGAAATAGATCGCCTCCCCTGCCTGGACTTTGGAGAGCAGTTCCGGATGGTTGAGGCTGAGGCGCAGGCGACCCGGTTCGACAAAGCTGCCGACGGTCTCTTCGGTCACAAACTCGATGACATCGCCGGGGGAGAGTTCCACGGTGCCGTCGATCTCGCCGATGCGTACTTTCGGCCCGCTGATATCCTGCAGGACGCCGACGATGAGGCCGCAGCGGCCCGCCGCTTCGTAGATGCGCTTGAGGTTTGCTTCGTGGTAGTCGTGGGTTCCGTGGCTGAAATTGAGACGGAAGACGTTCACGCCCGCGCGGATCATCCGCTCCAGGGTGTCGACGTCCTCGCAGGCCGGGCCGACGGTCGCCAGAATTTTGGTATGTTTCTTCATCGCAATCCTTCCGAGTCCTTCCGGACATTGCGCCAAAACACGTTCCCGGTTCACAGACCGGAAATGGCATTCAAACAGCTATGATAACCAAAATCGTATCGCGGCAGTGTGGCAGAATGATTACAAATAAGGCAGTGGGTGGACAGCAGGGAGGCAGTTGCCCCGCCGGAAGTTATTCGATGTTCGTGTAGACGGCCTGGACGTCATCGTCCTCTTCGAGCTTGTCGATGAGCTTTTCGACCTCTTCCATCTGCTCCTCGGTGAAGCTTTGCGGATTGTTCGGAACCCGCTGCAGGGAGGCCTTCTTCACCTCGATACCCATCCCCTCCAGGGCCTCCTGGAGTGAACCGAAACTGGTGTAGTCGCCGTAGACGTAGACCGTACCCTCATTCTCATCCAGTTCGTCAAGACCGGCATCGATCAGCTCGAGCTCAAGCTCTTCGAGGTCCGTCCCTTCGGGCGCGTCGAATTCGAAGACCGCTTTGCGGTCGAACATAAACTCGAGCGAACCGGTTTTGAGCAGTTCGCCGCCGCTTTTGTTGAAGTAGCTGCGGACGTTGGCGACGGTACGGTTGTTGTTGTCCGTCGCACACTCGACGAAGATCAGGGCGCCGTGCGGCCCCTTCCCTTCGAAGTTGACCTCGGCGATGTCGGCGGCATCCTTCCCGCTCGCACGCTTGATCGCCGCCTCAATGTTGTCCTTGGGCATGTTCTGCGCTTTGGCAGTCTGGATCGCCAGACGCAGCTGCGGGTTCATATCGGGGTCAGCTCCCCCCGCTTTGGCCGCCATCGTAATCGTCTTGGCCAGTTTCGGAAAAATCCGGGACATAGTGCCCCAGCGCTTCTCTTTCGCCGCGCGGCGGTACTCGAACGCTCTTCCCATCGTATCCTCTTTACTAGGGGGTCTCCCCTTTGGTTTCCGCAATTATAGCAAAAGCCTTTGATACAATAACGGTATGAAGCCGATGCCCGCACTCCCCGACGCCCTCGCCCCGCTTATCGACGCCCTCTCCGCAGGGGGAGTCCGTCCCGTGCTCGTCGGCGGTTATGTGCGCGACGCGCTGCTGGGACTCCCCGGCAAGGACATCGACATCGAGTGTTTCGGCGCCGGCTCCCTGGAGGCCCTGACCCCGCTGCTCGCACCCTTCGGCAGCGTCAACAGTGTCGGCAAATCCTTCGGCGTCCTGAAGCTGAACCTGGGGGGCTACGACCTCGACCTCTCCCTTCCCCGCACCGAGACGAAAACCGGGCCGGGCCACACGGGGTTCGCCGTTAAGACGTTTGAAACGTTTGATTTTAAAACGGCAGCCAAACGGCGCGATTTTACCGTCAATGCCATCGGCTACGACCCCATCGCCCGTCAACTGCTCGACCCCTACCGCGGAGAGACGGACCTGGAAAACAGAACCCTGCGCTGCGTCAATGAAAGTACCTTCGTCGAAGACCCGCTTCGGCTGCTGCGTGCGGTGCAGTTCAGCGCCCGTTTTCATCTCGTCCCGGATGCGCAGCTCCTGCAACTGTCGCAAAAGATGATGAACGCGGGGGCGCTGGCCGAACTCCCCAAAGAGCGCATCTTCGAAGAGTTTAAAAAGCTGCTGCTCAAATCGGAGGCCCCCTCGGTTGGGTTCGAGACGATGACCCGGCTGCACATCACACCCTTTTTCCCGGAACTTGCAACACTGCAGGCGACCGATCTGTGGAAAGTCGTACTGCGCGCCCTGGATACGATGGCAGAAGTGCGCTACCGCGTCGACACGGATCCGCTCGCCCTGATGCTCGCACCGCTCTGCATCGGCGTTCAAGACCCTAACGCGTTCCTCACAACACTCACCGACGACAAACGGCTTGTTTTGGACACGCTTGAGTATGTCCGGTATCACGGCGAACCGGAACGGCTCTACGCCGAAGCCGCGTCGGATGCCGACGTGATGCACCTGGCGAAACGGGTCCGAATCGATGCCGTCGCCGCCGTCGCCGAAGCCTGCTACCGCGGCCGCCACCCCGCCGCCGAAACAAGCGATGCCGTGACATGGCTGCTGCAAAAAGCGGAAAGACTGGACGTACTGACAGGCCCAAGGGTCCCGCTGCTCGGCGGGGAGGCACTCATTGCCGCCGGACTGGAACCCTCCCCCCGTTTCAAGACGATCCTGGATGCGGCCTATGACGCCCAGCTCGAAGAAGCATTCAACGATGAAGCAGGTGCAAAGATGTGGCTGGAAAATTATTTGTCGGATTTGGGATAGTCGTACGCCAGCGTTTCAAAACGCTCAAAACGAAACTCTGACCAGCTGCAGGGGACACGGAACCGTATGTAGGATGCGGTCGGCATATGGTAGGCCCTGCCCCCCATCGCTTCAGCCATCCACTCCATCGTCGGGTTGTGCCCGATGATCATCAGCGACTGTACGTCATCATCAACGCGGCGGATCACGTCGGCATATGTCCCGGAACCTGCCTCGTACAGTAACGGTTCGGTTTGCAGGACCAGCCCGCCGTCATAGGCTTTCTGCAGGGCCGCGGCCGTCTGCTGCGTACGCAGGGCGGATGAGACCAGAACGAGATCAGGGGTATAGTGTTCGGCATAAAGACGCTGCGCCATGGTTTTGGCCGCTTTCCTGCCGCGGGGATTAAGGGGGCGTTCATGATCACCGAGGGCAGGGTCCTCCCAGGAGGACTTCGCATGCCGCATCAGTGTCAGGGTGCGCATCAGAGGGGCTTGATATGTTTCTTCACGAGCACACCGATGCCGGTTTCGGAACTGGCACCGATGCACGAGAGCGCATAATCGAGACGGCTGCGGTATTCATTCTCATCGATGGGAAGCCCCGTACCGTCCGCAGCCTGCATCGTAAAGGACCCCTCGGGGGATTTGAAGTACCGGATGCCCCGGCAGAAGTAACAGAGCGGTTGATCCTGCTTGAGAACCGCATAAAAATCGATGCCGTCGTCCCGCATATCCATCATAATCGCTTCCGTGCCTTCACTGCTGCGTTTGGCCAGTTGACGCTCCATCTGCGTCTGAAAGTAATCCGCCAGTGACTCTTGCATTTTTCTCCCTTGGTTCCTCATGGAATACTGGGTCGGATTTTACCACAGAATCGTTAAATATTATGGCATCATAATATTAATATTATTTATATGATTTATTTTGTTATCCGGCTGCTGTCGATCTCGATCACCGTGTGAACATTCCCGCGGGGATTGTAGTCAGCCGTGATTTTCATCCACTTCGGTTTAAGTTTGCGCTCCAGGACCTCATAGATCTCGTTCGCGCTGTTTTCATGGGAGATGTGCCGGTCGCGGAACGCGTTGATATAGAGTTTGATCGCCTTGAGTTCGACGACCCATTCGTCCGGCGTATATTCCAGGTAGATGGTCGCATAATCCGGGTAGCCGCTGCGCGGGCAGAGACAGCTGAACTCCGGCAGGGTCATCTTGATCACATAGTCGCGTTTGTGTTCGTTCGGCCAGATCTCCAGATCTTTTTCCACATCGAAATTTGCAATAATCTCTTCACCGTATTTCATTCGTTACTCCTTGATAGTGTCTATGGGACTGAGGTAGTTCCCCTGGATCAAATCGATCCCGACCGCCTTGGCAGCGTCGTAGGACTTTTCATCTTCGATCATCCGGATCCAGCTGCGGTATCCCAGGGTTTTGACCGTCTGCTGCAGCCCCTCGAGCAATGCCCGCACTTTCGGTTCGCTCGCCCCTTTGCCGAGCGAACTCTCATACCGGATCATATCCACGTCGAGGTCCTGCAGATATCGCATGGAAGCATGCAGGCCGCCCAGGCGATCGAGCGCTATGTCCACACCCGCACGCCGAAAGGCCTGCAGGCGGGTATTGAACTGCTGCGTCTGGTGGTAGAAGTTGCTCTCGCTGATAACGAATACGAGGCGGGAGCGGAGTCTCTCATTGTTGGAGAGCAGCATCATGACATGCTCCAAGAAGAGCGGGTTACGCAGCGAAGAGGGCGAGACGTTGACGGCGATCTTCTGCTCCCCGACAAGCGTCGGGACTTCCGCCAGTGCCGCCTCAGTCTGGATCTCGTCGAATCGGCGCGACAGCCCCAGGCGGTTGATCACCGGCATAAATCGCTTCTGGTGGACGAGTTTCCCCTCGCCTGTGACCAGCTTGAAGGCCTGTTCGAAAAGTACCGGCCTGCCCTCTTGGTACACCGCCTGGTAGGCGTAGGAGAAGGCGCGTGCATTGACTGCCTCAAGAACGAGATGCTCCACCGTATCGGGGTCGATCTCCTCCTCGTCCGCCTTGAGCATCTTCGCATTTTCGCCCTGCAGTTCATAAAGCCAGTCGACCAGTTTGTCAATGGAACGCGAATGGTTCGTATCCGTCATGGAACCGACGATATCGATCTCGATCTCCTCGAGGCTGTAGTGCTGGAATTTCACGCAGAGCAAGTCCATCATCGAACCGTACTCCTCCTGCGTCCCCTCCAGTGCGACAATAAAATCCCCCCCTTTGAAGTGGGCGATCGGTACTCGGACCATTTTATGCTCGTTCAGGTATTCGGCAATTCTGTTGGCCAGGTTGTAGAGGATCTTGTCCCCGTTGGCAAAGCCGTATCGCTGGTTGATATCCCCAAGATTGACGACACTGAGCAGGAATAAAGTGTAATCTTTTCGCTTCAGTTCGCGCTGCATCATGGTACTGAAGTATTCGCGGGTGAAGGCGTGGGTTATGGGGTCGGTAATCCGTTCGTTAAAGCCCTGGTAGATCAGGTAAAACAGGTAGTAGACCATAATACCGAGCAGACTGAAAGCAACGATGATGAAGGTGGTCGGAATCGTATTGAAATAGCGGAACATCACCGACGCCGTGGTGATCACCGCCAATGCAAATACGGGGAGCCCCATCCGCAGGGCTAGTTTGAAGCGGTTTTCGCGCTCCTTGGCTTCGGGGTAGAGCAGACTCATCGGTTATACGTCAAGGTGTTTGACGTCCTTGGCGTGGGTTTCGATGTAGTTCCGGCGCGGCTCGACTTCATCCCCCATAAAGAGGTTGAAAGCATCGCTCGCCGCTTCGGCATCCTCGATGTTTACGCGAAGCAGCACGCGGTTTTCCGGTGTCATCGTCGTCTCCCACAGCTGTTCAGGGTTCATTTCACCAAGCCCTTTGTAGCGCTGGATGTAAGAACCTTTGCGTGCATACTCCTTGATCTCCTCAAGGATCACGAGCGGATCGCCGCCGACGTCGATGCCCCACTCTTTCATCTTGTCAAAAACGAACTGCGCCTCGTTGAAGTGCGGAGCACTGAAGAGTTCGTCGTTGATGCGGAGCTCTTCCATCCCCTCTCCCGTCTGGACGAAGAGGTGGATCTCCTCTTCGGAGACCAGTTTGGAGAGGATGTTGTTGCCGCGTTCGGCGAGGAAACGTTCGACCTCGGCGTACATCTTTTCCGATTCCAGCCCAATGATGTCCGGATTCTCGATAAAGTGGCGGATCAGGCTGACAAGGGAGTAGCGGCGCTCCAACGCTTCGAGGCTGCTGTTGTAGTGGTCCACCATCTTGAAATAGGAGACCAGGTCGTTATGGCCGATGCCCTCGATCTCCAGCGACTCGACGCCGTTTTCGATGAGGAAGTCGTTCATGACGCGGTCGTTTTTGAAGTAGATCTCTTTTTTGCCTTTCTTGTAACGGTAAAGCGGCGGCTGCGCCAGGTAGAGGTAGCCGTTCTCGACAATGGTCGGGAAGTAACGGAAGAAGAAGGTCAGCAGCAGCGTCTGGATGTGCGAACCGTCGACGTCGGCATCGGTCATGATGATGATCTTGTGGTAACGCAGCTTCTCTTCGTCGAACTCTTCGCCGATTCCGCAGCCCAGCGCCGTGATCATATTCGTGATCTCGTCGGATTTGAGGATCTTGTCCAGGCGTGCTTTTTCGACGTTGAGGATCTTACCTTTGAGCGGCAGGATCGCCTGGAAGACGCGGTCACGCCCCTGCTTCGCCGAACCGCCCGCGGAGTCGCCCTCGACGAGGTAGAGTTCGCTGATCGTCGCATCTTTGCTCTGGCAGTCGGCGAGTTTCCCCGGAAGGGTACCGACGCTCATGGAGTCCTTGCGGCGGGTCAGGTCGCGTGCTTTTTTCGCCGCTTCACGGCCTCTCGCCGCCATCAGCGCTTTCTGTACGATCGCCTTGGCCTCGATGGGATTCTCTTCAAAATACTTGGAGAGCTGCTCGTAAGAAGCCTTTTGGACCAACGGGCGGACATAAGTGTTCCCCAGTTTGCCCTTGGTCTGACCCTCGAACTGCGGTTCGGGCACCCGGACGGAGACGACGGCAATCAACCCTTCGCCGGTGTCTTCGCCGCTGAGTTTGACGTCTTTCTCTTTTGCATTCCCGTTTTGGCTGTTGTAGGTGGAGATGACACGTGTGAGCGCCGCGCGGAAACCGGCTTCGTGCGTTCCCCCGTTGGGCGTGCGGATGTTGTTGACGAAGCTGTAGACCTTCTCTTCGTAACTGTCGTTGTACATCAGGGCGATATCGAGTTCGATATCTTCGATCTTTGCATTGTACTCATACGGTGAGGCGACCTGGGTCTTTTTGTTGAGATCGGAAACGAACTGGGTGATACCGCCTTCGAAATGGTAGGTTTCGCTTCTGCCGTCGCGTTCATCCTTGAAGATGATCTTGATCTTCGGGTTGAGATAGGCGAGCTCTCTGAAACGTCTGGCAAGGTAGTCGTACTCGAAGATAACCGTTTCGGTAAAGATGGACGGGTCCGGAGCGAATTCGATTGTCGTTCCGTGTTTGCGCGTATTGCCCGTTACTTCGAGAATCTCCTGGGGAATCCCCTGTTTGAAATCCTGTTCATGAATCTTTCCGTCGCGGTGGATCGTCATGTGGAGGTTGCTACTGAGCGCGTTGACGACGGAGACACCGACCCCGTGCAGACCGCCGGAGACTTTATAGGTGTCCTTGTCGAATTTCCCCCCGGCGTGCAGGACGGTCAGAACGACGGTAGCGGCGGAAATATTCTCGGTCGGGTGCATATCGGTCGGAATCCCGCGCCCGTTATCGCCGATGATCGCGGTACCGGCTTTGGTGAGCGTTACGGTGATGGTGTCACAGTATCCGGCCATTGCTTCGTCGATGGAGTTGTCGACGACTTCGTAGACAAGATGGTGCAGACCGCGATGGCCCGTATCACCGATATACATCCCCGGACGTTTACGTACGGCCTCGAGTCCTTTGAGGACTTTAATATTGCCAGCACCGTAATTTTGTTCCATGATCGCTCCAGTAGGCTAAATGGGTTTAATTTTATCCAAAAAGGGCTAATAAATTTATTTTATGGGCTGAGAAGTAAAGGAGCAGGCAATGCCTGCGGAAAAAAAAGAGAAGGTCGGGTCAGATGACGATCGGCATGACGATCGTTTTGAACTGTTCTTCTTGCAGCATGAAAGGCATGTTGGGTTCGTTCAGGCCGATCGTGAACTGGGTCTGATCGATTTGCCCGAGGAAGTCGAGTATATAACGGCTGTTGACAGCAAAGACGAACGTCGAATCGATCCCCGTATCGACATTGATCTCCGTCGAGGCCTTGTTGTTCTCGTCGCTGAGACTTTCAAAAAGGATACGGCCGCTTTCCAGGGTCAGTTTCATGTCATTGGAGATCGTCGTGATCTGTTTGATGGCGTTGACGATGTCGCTTTTGGGGAGGGTGAGGTTGTAGCGTGTCGATGCGGGGATGATACGGTTGTAGTCGGGGAACTTTCCGTTGATCAGTTTCGTAAAGAAGGTGTACTGGTCGGATTTGATCAGCAGATGGGTGGCATCGTAGAAGATGTCGATATTGCTGGTAAAGAGCTTCTGGATCTCTATGATCGCTTTTTTGGGAATGATCAATGAGAGTTCGCTGCCGTTGTTCTGGGAGAGGCTGATGATGGCCAGGCGGCGGGTATCGGTAGCGACGAAGTTGATCTGATCGGCTTTGATAT
Organism: Sulfurimonas sp. HSL-1656; assembly: GCF_039645585.1. Taxonomy (NCBI): domain Bacteria; kingdom Pseudomonadati; phylum Campylobacterota; class Epsilonproteobacteria; order Campylobacterales; family Sulfurimonadaceae; genus Thiomicrolovo; species Thiomicrolovo subterrani. The sequence goes on along the minus strand of NZ_CP147915.1, from coordinate 2,086 downwards.
CGATCAGGGCACCGTTGAGCTCGAATTTCGGGTTGTTAGTGTCTGCGGCCGGAGTGATCTTTTTCAGGGAGTTGATCAGCAGACCAGAATCGATCTCGACCCCGGGTTTGTTCTCGATGCTTGCAAAAGCAGGGAACTCCTGGGCGTTATACATGGGAAGCTGGAAGTCAGAGTGGCCCTGGGTGATATCGAGCATACCGTCTTTGGTCGTAAGGTTGACGTTGCCGTCGCTGAGAATACGGACGATATCAAGGAGTTTCTTTCCGTTGGCGGTGGCCATACCGGGTTCGGAGACATGAATGTTTTCGGCTTCGATGACAAGACCGATCTCATAGTCGGTCGCTTTGACGGTCAGGGTATTCGATGCAGTCGCTTCGAAGTAGAGGTGGGAGGTGATCTGGGAGAGATCTTTTTTCTCCAGAAACGGCTGGGTGTGGATCAGGATATTTTCCAAAACGGATTTGGCGATCTCGAACTGCATCGAAACTCCTGTTATATATTTAAATTTTTAGTAGATGATAGTAGTCTGCCGTTTTTTTGTGAAAAAGCAGAAAACGTCCCTACTTTTGGGGCTCTTCCCATGTGAATAAAGCCGGAGAGCTTCTTCACATTTGTTCACTTGGCACATTATATCTTTTTTTATTTGCAAAGAAAATATAGGTTCTGGCCGCTTTTTTAGACACTCTCCGGCGGCATGGCGGTGATTTTGTTATGCAGCTCGTTGATCTTGACCTTGAAGTTCTCATCCTCTTCGAGAAGCTGGTGGATCTTTTTCATCGTATGGCTGACGGTGCTGTGGTCTTTCATCCCGAAATACTGGGCGATCTGCGGCATGGACATGGGGGTCAGTTCCCGGGCGAGGTAGATGGCGACGCGGCGGGCGGCGACGATGTTGCGGCTGCGGCTTTTGGAGCGGATCTCGCTGGGTTTGACGTTGAGCTCTTTGGCGATGGTTTTCATGATGCCGTCGATGGAGATATTGTCGCTCTTCTCCTGGAGCTGTTCGCGCAGGGCGTTTTTGGCGAAGTCCAGGGTGATCTCCTGGTGCATCAGCTGGGAGTAGGCGTGCAGCTTGGAGAGGATCCCCTCGATCTCGCGGGTGTTGTTGTCGATGACGGTGGCGATATAGTTGACGACGTCGTCTCCGAGGATAACACGGTTGATGTCGCACTTTTTCCGGATGATGGCGATCTTCGTTTCCAGTTCCGGGGGCTGGATATCGGCGACGAGGCCCCATTCGAACCGGCTCTGCAGCCGCGCTTCGAGGCCCGCGATGCGCTTGGGGGGTTTGTCGGCGGTGAGGACGATCTGTTTGCCTTCGCTGCGCAGGGTTTCGAAGGTGTGAAAAAACTCCTCCTGGGTCTGGATCTTGTTGCTGAGGAACTGGACGTCGTCGATCAGGAGCAGATCGCACTGGCGGTATTTCTCCTTGAAGCGGTCCATGGTCTGGTTGCGCAGATGGCGCGTAAAGTCGTTGACGAACTGCTCGACGGAGGTGTAGACGACGGTTTTGCCCTGCAGCAGCCCCACGTTGCCGATCGCCTGCATGAGGTGGGTTTTACCCAGACCCACCCCGCCGTAGATAAAGAGGGGGTTGTAGACCTGCCCCGGACGGTCACTGACGCTCTTGGCCGCGGCATAGGCGAACTGGTTCGAGCTGCCGGCGACGAAGTTCTCAAAGGTGTAGGCGGGGTTGAGCATGGAGTGTTTCGGTGCTTCGACCGGAGCCGATGTAACCGAGCCGCCGCTTTTGCCGGTGGCCCCTTTGGGTTTTTTCACCCTTATGATGACCTCCCTGGAGGTGCCGGTTTTGAGCTCGAACAGGTGGGCGATCTTGTTTGTATAGCGGTTCTTGATCCAGTTGGCAATGAGGGGGTTGGGCACTTCGAACACGGCAAGGTCGCTGCGCGATGCCTTGGAAAGGAAGCTCATCTGTTTGACGTAGCGGTTGTATTCAACTTCGCTGATCTCTTCTTTAAGCATCTCCAGAATCGTATCGCCGATCGTCATCGCAGCTCCCGTTCGCTATAATTTCCACAATGTGAATAATGATGTGAATTATAGCAGACAATTTGAAGCAGAATGC